>NZ_CP199296.1:2032500-3300668 GCF_052497835.1 Robiginitalea insularis | reverse complement strand
TGTTAAGGTTGTCTTGTTGTCGGTTTGTCGTTAGTTTGTTGGTACAAAAAAGGACAGCTGTTCTGTCCTTCAAGAGTGAGACAAATATGTGAACAAAAAACTTAAAAAAAAAATCATTTAGGGTTGAATATTCGCTTTTTTTTTTGCAAGTTATCTCAGTCAGGACCCTTCCTTTTAAAGATATCATTTTTCATCCGTTTTTTATGCATTTTCATCAGATTTCTTTCCGGGTTAGATATGGCGAAACCGATCAGATGGGAGTAGTCTACCACGGCAACTACCCGCAATATCTGGAGATGGGGCGGGTGGAGTGGTTAAGGTCGTTGGGGATTTCTTACAAAAGCATGGAGGAAAAGGGGTGTTTCCTCCCAGTAGTTTCCCTACAGATCAACTATAAAAAATCAGCCAGATATGACGAGCTGCTGACCGTTACCACGCGCCTTAGAAAACTACCCGGGGCACGTATTACTTTTGATTATGAAATACACTCTGAGGAGGGTAGTATTTTAGCTGTTGCCAGTACCGATTTGGTTTTTATGGATCGGGAAAAAAACAGACCCATCCGTTGTCCGGATTACGTGATGGATAGAATTCAGAATTCCTGAGATCCGCCCTCAGAGCAACCGGATGGATACCCCCTCAATAGCGCCAAACAATTCCTTAATTTCCAAGTCGTGTTCAGGTTTGATATTGAGTATCAGCCGGCAATCCAGGTGCATGTCCTGTTGCTGTATACTTAACTGATGTTGTGAAATCATCCGCATTACGTTATCCAGTTGCGGATATTCAAAATGCAGCTCAACCTGCCTGACAGGTCTTTTCAGGAAAACCCCTGCCTGCCCTATACTTTCCTGTGCCGCTCGTTTATACGCCTGTATGAGGCCGCCTACCCCAAGCTTGACTCCCCCGTAATAGCGAACCACACAAACCATGACATTAAATAATTCATGTGATTCTATCTGCCCCAAAATGGGGGCTCCGGCCGAGTAGGTGGGCTCCCCGTCATCATTGGCCCGCACCTCAGTCGGGTTCCATCCAATGCGATACGCATAACAGATATGAGAGGCATCGCGATACGACTTTTTAAGATCCTCTAAAATGGATTTGGTTTTTTCAATACTGTCTGCCGGATAAGCCAGGCCTATAAACCTGCTCTTTTGCTCCTTGAACAGGCAGGGGCCTGAAGGCTTTTTTAAGGTTCGGTAGCTTTTTGTTGACCCTGGCATTAATAAAGACTTATCAGCAATATACTTAAGATAGCCATTCCAATACCCATCCAGTTTTTCCAACTGAGTTGCTCCTTAAATAAGACAATCCCTAACAGGGTGGTGAGCATTACTATGGAAACATTATTGAGCGTAAAAACAGAAGCACTGTTCAGGCCTTCTGTCTGAAGGGCCCTTAGCAGGAAAAAAATGGAAAAATAATTCGGAATCCCCAGAGCAATTCCCCCTAACACGTTCAGGGGTCTGAAGTGTACCAAATTAGAAGGTTGCCGAATCAGGATTCCCATAATTCCAATAGCCGCGGCACTGGCAAAAAGCATGGCTGAAAAAACAGGGAAATCTGAGCGGACTACCAGATGGGTCTCTATATATTTAAGGGAACTGTCAATTACCCCGGAGCCCAGAAAAACTAAAAGCGGGAGATACAGTGAACGCATTACAAAGGGCCCCTTTCTTTTTTTGACGGAACTGAAGTAAACCGCTACAAGGGCTAACAGTACCCCCATAATTTTAACAGGCCCTAAGACCTCGTCATACCACCAAACCCCTAGTACCACCGGAATGGCAAGGGACATTTTTGTGGCCACCGAAGCAACTGAGACCCCCAGCAATTGTGAGGTGCGGGCCATCAGATTAAAAATAACAATAAACAGGCCTCCAAGCATTAATGCTCCGGGGAACCAGGGGCTGTTTATGATGGCCGACATCCGGAACGGTTGATCATACACCACATACCCCACAGAAAAGGCCGTCAAATAGTTCACGACTATGGCGTAGAAGGTTTGAATTTCGAACCGCTTATAGAGTTTGAAAACCACGAAAATCAGGCTGGAACAACAAATACTCCATATAAGATCCCACATGTCAGATTTTTTTATGCAATTCCAGGATATCTTCACTACCAGCCTTTAAATGCCAGGTTTTTATCCCCAATTTCCCTGCGGCCCGGATATGTTCGAGTGTATCATCAACAAAAAAGGTTTCGGAAGGCTTAAGGTCGTGTTGTCGTAATATAAACCTGAAAACTTCAGGATCGGGTTTGCGCATCCCCAATTCGTGTGAGAGGTAGAATCCTTCGAAGCAATTTCGAAAAACCCCGTAGGTTTCCTTACCCATTACTTCTTTTACCCTTTGAATATGGAGTTCGTTCGTATTGCTGATCAAAAACAAACGATAGGCTCCGGAATCCTTTAATTCTTTCAAAAAATTCAGGCGTTGTTCGGGAAAGCCTCCGATAAGGGCGTTCCAATAACTGATTATTTTGTCCTGATCGGCTTCATTCAGGTAATTGGACACAGCATTCAGAAAAGTTTGGGTGCTGATCGCTCCGATTTCATAGCGCTGGCTGAGTTTGTTGAGTGCGCCATCCGTAGAAGACAGGCCGTACTGCGTCATTCCTGCCTGAAGCCTGCCTTTGTCCAGGTCCAGCCACACATCCCCGAAATCAAATAACAGGTTTCTAATCATTGCGCCATATTTGCACCCTGTCTTTTTCCGGCTCGAATTCCCGCTGCAGCTTGCCTTTTACTTCGGGAGCTTTAAGACCCTTTCTGAGCGGATGAATTCCGGTAATTACCCGGGCCTCATCCCATAACCCCTCCTGTATAAACCCCTCAAGGGTATCCCGGCCTCCCTCAATGATCACACTAAGAAGCTGTTCTTCGAAAAGGACTTCCATCAGATGATGTAGAAAGTCTCCGTCAAAGGATACATTTCGGAACCGAACTTTTGAGGGTAGCTGTTCCGGGGCATTTTTTTCTGTTACTACCAGGGTGGGGGCCGTTCCGTCGTATAAGTTATAATCCAGCGGGACCTTTAAACTGCGATCCAGCAAAATACGCAAGGGGGAAGGTCCCTTCCACATTCGGGTGTTCAATTTCGGGTTGTCCTCCAGCGCGGTTCGGGTCCCAACCAAAATAGCCTGTTCTTCACCACGCCATTTATGGACCAGTTGCCTGGACGCGCTGCCTGAGATCCAATAGGGTTGTGGGTCATTTGCCCGCAACCCGGGCAGGGGCGCCATAAATCCATCAGGGCTTTGGGCCCATTTGAGAATAAGATAGGGTCGTTTATTTTCATGATACATAAGAAAGCGCTTGTGGTGTTCCCTGCACGCGGCCTGCCCGACTCCGGACAACACCTCGCAACCGTTTCGCTTCAGTTTCTCTATTCCTTTTCCGGCAACCTTTGGATTCGGATCGGTGAGGCCTACAACCACCCTGGGGATTTCCTTTTCAAGGATAAGATCGGCGCAGGGCGGGGTTTTTCCGTGATGGGAACAGGGCTCAAGGCTTACATATAGGGTTGCCTTTTTAAGCAATTCAGGCTCCTTTACCGAAAGAATGGCATTTACCTCTGCATGAGGCCCGCCAAAAGCACTGGTGTACCCCTCACCTATAATACGGTCTTCACAGGTGATAACCGCCCCAACCATCGGATTTGGAGCCGTGGTCCCAAGGCCCTTTTTGGCGATCTCTATACACCGGGAAATGTATTTTTCATGTATCTTCACCTGGCAAAAATAACGTATTCAAAGTGAAACCGGACAGCCTGCATATTCGTAAAATCCAGGCGGGGGATAACCCTGGGATGGCACAGATCATCCGTGGAGTCTTCGAGGAGATGAACGTGCCCAAAACCGGGACGGCTTATGAAGACGCCTCCCTTGAAAACATGTATGATTATTTTACGGCAGATAAAAGCGCCTATTGGGTAATAACCGACGGGGAAAATATCTGGGGAGGAGGTGGAGTTGCCCCGCTTGAAGGCGCTGCTTCAAGCGTTTGCGAGCTCCAGAAAATGTACTTCCGGCCAGAGTTGCGAGGTTCGGGTTGGGGCAGGAAAGTGCTAAAAAAGGCCCTGGATGCGGCACGAAGTATGGGTTACGAA
The DNA here is from genome assembly GCF_052497835.1 of Robiginitalea insularis. Classification (NCBI taxonomy): domain Bacteria; kingdom Pseudomonadati; phylum Bacteroidota; class Flavobacteriia; order Flavobacteriales; family Flavobacteriaceae; genus Robiginitalea; species Robiginitalea insularis. The sequence continues at coordinate 3,296,553 of NZ_CP199296.1, read as the reverse complement.
TATTGTTACCTGGAAACGATGCCCTACATGAAATCGGCACAAAAGCTTTACAGCAACTTCGGGTTTCAATATTTGCCAAAGCCATTGGGGGCTACCGGACATACGGCCTGTCAGGTCTGGATGCAATTAAAATTATAGGGCTGCCCATGCAACTGAAGCAATTACAAAAATGCTTTCGAGAGCAACTCAGCCCTATCTATCCAAGGGAGGAAATCGACCATATGTTTTATGTATTGCTGGAGCACTTTTACGGGCTGCCCCGCTTTATTCTGGCTCTGGAACCGGAAAAATCGCTTTCAGATGACCAAACGGGTGTTATAAAGGATGCTCTGGAGCAGCTAAAACAGCACGTACCCCTGCAATATGTTACAAATACCGCTTATTTCATGGAAATGGAATTATATGTTGATTCTTCGGTCCTCATTCCAAGGCCGGAAACCGAAACCCTGGTCCATTGGGTTATAGAAACCGCTGAAAAGGCAAAGAGCCGCCTCAGAATAATTGACCTGGGCAGTGGTAGCGGATGTATCGGGATTGGCCTGGCCAGGAATTTACCCAAAGCCCAGGTGCATCTGTTGGACATATCTGAAAAGGCTTTGCAAACAGCCCTTCGCAATGCGAAAAAACAGAATGTGGCCCTGCAGGGTCATCTGGGTGATATGCGGGAATTATCCGGGGATCTCGGGGCATTCGACATCATGGTATCAAACCCGCCCTATGTCCCGGAATCTCAGAAAAAACTAATGCGTCCGAACGTCCGGGAGCACGAACCTTCCGTGGCTCTTTTTGTCAGCGATGAAAATCCCCTTGAGTTTTACAGGGCTATTGCAGAAGGGCTCCACAAAAACCTGAAAGCCGGAGGATGGCTTTTTTTTGAAATCCATGAGGATTATGGGGTATCCCTTATAGAAATGCTGGATGCTTTGGGATACTCGGAAATTCAGCTTAAAAAGGATATTTTTGGCAAAGATCGATATGTAAAAGCCAGAAAAGAGAAATGACTTATTCAATAAATACCCATGTCGCAGGCAGAAGCAAAAATTAATAAACTAAGAGCCGATCTGAGGGATCACAATTATCGCTACTACGTGGAAGACAATCCCGTAATCAGCGATTATGAATTTGACATGATGCTTAAAGAGCTTCAGGAACTGGAAGCCCGGCACCCCGAATATTACGACCCGAATTCACCCTCACAGCGAGTGGGAGGGGAGGTTACAAAAATCTTTGAAACGGTTACCCATGACTACCCCATGTATTCCCTGGATAATTCCTATTCAACAGAGGAGTTGCTGGAATGGGAAAAGCGCATTCAACGAATACTCGGGCAGGTTAACCTTGATTTCACCTGTGAGTTGAAGTATGACGGGGCTTCCATCAGCCTGACCTATGAGGATGGAAGGCTGCTCCGGGCGGTAACCCGCGGCGACGGGGTTCAGGGAGATGATGTTACTTCTAACATCAGGACGGTGCGTTCGGTTCCCCTGCAATTAAAAACGGATCATCAGGGGCGTTTCGATGCCAGAGGAGAAGTTATTTTGCCTCTGGAAGGATTTGCCAGAATGAACAGGGAGCGGGTTGAAAATGGAGACGACCCGTATATGAATCCAAGGAATACGGCTTCCGGCAGTCTGAAGCTGCAAGACAGCAGTTTGGTTGCTCAAAGGCCTTTGGAATGTCTCATTTACAGTTTGGCAGGGAAAGAACTGGGGGTATCCAGCCAGTTTGAAATGCTTGAAAAAGCCAGGGAATGGGGTTTTAAAGTCCCGGAAACGGCAAAGGTTTGTAAAAGCATGGATGAAGTGCTGGCTTTTTTGAACTACTGGGATGCAAATAGGCATAGCCTGCCCTACGAGACGGACGGTGTTGTAATAAAGGTCAATAAACTGGATTATCAGCAGGAACTGGGATACACGGCAAAATCTCCGAGATGGGCCATAGCTTATAAATTCAAATCCGAACAGGCCCGAACCCGATTAATTCATATTTCATACCAGGTGGGGAGAACCGGGGCCATTACCCCAGTGGCAAACCTGGAGCCTGTATTGCTGGCAGGAACTACCGTAAAGCGGGCATCACTCCATAATGCAGACCAGATTGCAAAACTGGATGTTCGGCAGGGCGATATGGTTTTTGTGGAAAAAGGAGGGGAGATAATCCCAAAAATAACCGGAGTTGACTTGAGTGAAAGACCACCGGACAGTGCCCCTACAGAATACATCGGCAATTGCCCGGAATGCGGAACCCAACTGATAAGAAAGGAAGGGGAGGCCCAGCATTTCTGTCCGAATGATACCGGCTGTCCACCCCAAATAACCGGAAGAATACAGCATTTTATTTCAAGAAAGGCAATGGACATTGAAGGCCTTGGAGCTGAAACCGTGGAATTGCTATTCCAGCAAGGCCTGATTTCAAATTACGCAGACCTGTATACGCTTAGCCCGGAGCAACTCCTGCCCCTGGAACGCATGGCGGAAAAATCAGCCAATAACCTGGTGGAAGGGGTTAAAAAATCGGTCAGTATTCCTTTTGAAAGGGTACTTTTCGCCTTGGGAATCAGGTATGTTGGAGAAACGGTAGCCAAGAAGCTGGCCCGGGCCTTTAAAGATATTGATGCCCTGATGCAGGCCAGTACCGAAAGCCTGTTGGCTGTAGATGAAATTGGGGAGCGCATAGCGGAGAGTGTCCGGCAATTTTTCAGTGAACCTGTCAACCGGGAGTTAGTAGCTCGCCTCAGATCCTATGGGCTTCAGTTTTCCTTGAGTGAGGAGCAAATGCAGGGGCAGACGGATCTGCTCAAGGGGCAGACCTTTGTCGTTTCCGGAGTATTTGAACAGCTGGACCGCAATGAACTGAAAAAGACTATTGAAGACAACGGGGGGAAAGTAGCTTCTTCCATCTCGTCCAAAACTTCTTTTTTAGTTGCCGGAGCCAATATGGGCCCCAGCAAGAAAGCCAAGGCAGAAAAGTTAGGGGTGCCCATTATTTCCGAGGAAGCTTTTCTCAGCATGCTGCAATAGGGAAATTCGGTATTCCATTTTCTGCTTCAATGGGGGGCGTCAGGATCTGCTCCATTCCCTTACTGTAATCGGATGCTTCTTCAATGCAGACTGAGGGACTATATTTGGAGTGGGAAGGGGGTAGGGGGCACCCCTGAAAGTTGGTTAAATGTAATCGGCAGATCATAGTTGTATATTTATAGAGTAGCTTGTAAGAACCATGACAGATTACTCCTCGTCAATACCTGAAACACTGGAGGCTTTCCGGAAGACATTAGAGGAAGACAGCCCTTCGGGGGCCTGGCCTTTGGCCTTACAATGCCTTTGGTTTGACGCTGCTGAAAACTGGACAGCAGCCCATGACATAGCACAGGAGATGACAGGGGCTGTGGGTAGCTTGCTCCATGCCTATCTGCACAGAAAAGAAGGGGACCGCTGGAATGCCGAATACTGGTATCGGCAGGCGGGCGAATCATACCCTCAGGTAGCCCTGCAGGCTGAATTCGAGCAATTACTCCAGAGGGTTCTGAATTCCATTCAGGCTTGAATGATTTCCTTCAAAAGTGGAATCCTGTTGAGAGCTAAAATACATAGCCCGCTATTTTGAAGCAGGCTAATGGACCCTGTTATACCACAATGGAATGGCCTTTGGCAGTGCGGGTGCCATCGGGAAGGAATTCAAAATCAATACGTCCCAGTCGTATTCCGTAACATCCCACCTGGCTGATCAGGACTTCTTCGCCTTTTCGGTTAGTCTGTACTTCGGCCTGCTCCATAAAAGTATGTGTATGCCCTCCGATTATAACATCTATGTTTTCAGTGCGCTGGGCAAGCTGAATATCACTTGGGCGATCTGCCTCGCGATAGCGGAAGCCCAGATGAGAAAGGCATATTACCAGTTCGCACCCGGCCTCTTCACGCAGTATCCGGGCCTGGTCCAGGGCCATTTCAAATGGATTCAGGTATTCGGTTTCCCCATAGAGGTCCGGAGTAACCAGGCCATCAAAGGCAATCCCCAGGCCGAAAACCCCAATTTTGATTCCCGCAATATTAAAGGTAGTGGCCGGCTTGACGTAGCCGTCAAGAATGGTGTTTTTAAAATCGTAGTTGGCGGATAAGAAGGCAAATTTTGCCTTGGGCATCTGTGCCAGCAGGCCTTGCAAACCGGCATCAAAGTCGTGATTGCCAAGGGTGGCAGCATGGTAGCCCATTCGGTTCATCAGCCTGAACTCCAATTCTCCACCGTAAAAATTAAAATAAGGAGTCCCCTGAAAAATATCCCCTGCATCCAGCAAAAGCGTGTTGGGGTTTTCCTTGCGAACCTGCTCGATCAGGGAGGCACGGCGGGCCACCCCTCCTAAATTCGGGAACCTGCCATGATCTGCCGGAAAAGGGTCTATATGGCTGTGTACATCGTTGGTATGCAGCAGGGTAATCTGCCTGGAAACGTTCAGACTACAGGAATGCAGGGCAAGCGATGGAATACCAAGGGCTAAGGTGCCTGTGGCGGCGCTGGCTATAAATTTCCTTCTTTTCATTCAGATAACTTTATAAATCGATCATCCGGGGCTGCTTTGAGTGTATCGTGCTCCCGGAAGTAGTCCACCATTGCATTTCGTATTTTGTACTGGGTCCGGTAAGGGTTCAGGCCATCCTTAAAAAAGCCCATCCCGTCCCCGCCGGCAATCAGGTAATTATTGCTGGCAACGTAGTAAAGGCGGTCTTCGTCAAAAGGGACTCCCCTTATTTTAAGTGAATGCAGCCCGTTGGAGGCATCGAGAACAATCTGCATCCCTGCGATAGGATGTGGACGTTTTTCGTGTATCAGGAAGTTGACCATTTCCCGAATACTACTGCCCTTCATACCTACAATTTCAATGGTATTTTCAAAAGGCATGACTTCATAGGCGTTTCGTTCAGTGACCGGCCCCTCTGATATAATGTTTCGGATCCCGCCATAATTTAAAACCGCTATATCGACCCCTTTACCCTCCCGTCGCCTGAACAGGGTATCGGCTTTTTCAAGGACGATATCGGCCATCAAATTGCCAAGGGAACTATTGAATTCCCCGTCTGTTTTTTCCAGGATTTTTGGGGCATAGGTCAAAGGCTCATCCAGGACCTCATTTAATCGTTTTCGAAAGGGATTGATAAGGATGTTTACGGAGTCGTCTTCCGTTAAGGTGCTGTCTATGACGTATTGACTGGCTTTGGTTTCAGTCAGTTGTAAAGGTTGTTCTCGGCAGGCATAAACACCCATAAATGTTATAAATAAAACAAAAAGTTTAATATATAAACGCTTCATGGATTGTATCTTTACGCTGAGATTGACATTGTAATAGTTACCTTTGCTTTAAAGGTAAAGGTACATGATTTTAAAGGGCCTTAAAGACAAATTTAAATACAAATCAGGACTAAAATACCTGAAACAGGAATTGGCAAAGCAGCGAGAGGCGCCTTTGCGAAAGGAAGGAATCAGTGCCATTGGGGTGATTGTCGATTTGGAAAATTTTGCTGAACCGGAAAAATTTTACGAATTGATCGATGCCTATGGACTGCGCCCAAACGCAGTAAAGATTATTGGATACCGCAAGTTCTACGACAAAAATTCTCCTTATGCCACTCCTGTTTTTTCGGATAAAGACCTGGGCTGGAACGGGGCTGTCGAAAACAGTTACGCCCTTGAATTTTTAAGTCGAGATTACGATTTGCTGATCAATTACTACAGGGAATCCAATCTGCTGATGCAATTGATGAGCGTGAAAACCAGTGCGCGGATACGGGTAGGGTTTTCTGAGCAGGACCCCGCGTTTAATGATTTGATTTTCGGAAGTGGCGTTTCGGACTTTCCATCGTTTAAAAAGGAGTTGAAAAAGTATCTTAAAGTATTGAATCAAATAGCATGACCACATCTTTTTCAGGTACCGGAGTGGCACTGGTGACCCCTTTCCGCCAGGACCTAAGTTTGGATTTAGAAGGGCTCGGCCGGCTGGTAGACCATGTTGTTGACGGAGGAGTAGATTACCTGGTAGTACTTGGTACTACGGGAGAATCAGTAACCCTGAGCCCATCCGAGAAAGAACAGATAAAACAAACAGTTATTGCCAGCAACAAAGGCCGCCTGCCCCTGGTTCTCGGATTGGGTGGAAATAACACCCAGGCGGTTGTATCCGAACTCCGGCAGACCAATTTTCAGGGTTTTGACGGGATACTTTCCGTATCCCCCTACTACAACAAGCCTACTCAGGAGGGTATTTTCCGGCATTTCAGGGAGATTTCACAAGCCTCCCCTCTCCCGGTAATCCTTTACAATGTCCCTTCACGCACGGGCAGCAATATGCTCCCGGATACTGTGATACGGTTGGCAACGGAATGTAAGAACCTGGTAGGAATAAAGGAAGCCAGTGGCGACATGGAGCAAATTAAACAACTGCTGCAAAGGGCTCCTTCTGGTTTTCAGATCATATCCGGGGATGACTTTACGGCTATTCCTACAGCTATTGCAGGGGGAAGCGGGGTTATTTCAGTACTGGGCCAGGCAGTAGTTCAGGAATTCTGTGAGATGATGCAGCTGGGCCTCAAGGGAATGGAATCAGGGGCATTTAACTTACATGACCAGCTCGAACCCCTTATGAGTCTGATTTTCCAGGAAGGTAATCCTGCAGGGATTAAAGCGCTGCTGAGTCAATTAGGCGTTTGTGAACCACACGTCAGATTGCCCTTGGTATCGGCTACTCCCGGGTTGCAAAAGGCCTTGTCTGACTTTATGCAATCCCACCTGAATCCGCATTAGGCGTTAAAATTTAATTAAAATATAGACTTCCTGCGCCCAAGGCAGTACTTTCACCCGTAAATAAGCGTTTTATAATCCGCGAATTATACCTAATTTTGCCAAATGTTTGCACGAATCCAGAAGTTACTGTTTTGCTTTCTTCTCATAATAGGCACAACCTCCTGTAGTGAGTATCAGAAGATATTGAAAGAAACCGATACGGCTGCCAAGTATGAGTATGCAGAGAAACTGTACAACGAAGGTGATTTTAAACGGGCCAACCGGCTCTTTGAGCAAATATCCCCAAAATTTGCAGGGAAGCCCCAAGGGGAAAGGGTTATGTTTTTCCTGGCCGACACCTATTACAAAGTAGAGAATTACAATTTTGCCGGATATCAGTTTGAACGATTCCTGAAGTCTTATCCCAAAAGTGATAAGGCTGAGGAAGCTGCCTTCAGGGGTGCCAAGAGTTATTATATGCTCTCCCCGAGGTATTCACTGGATCAGACCGATACGGACAAGGCCCTGGCCAAACTGCAGTTGTTTATAAACAGCTATCCGGAATCTGCTTTAATGGCGGAGGCCAATACAATGGCCCGGGAACTCACAACCAAAAAGGAAAAGAAAGAGTTTGAGATTGCCAAGCAATTTGTAAAACTCGGAAAATATTATATTTTGGATTACAACATTTCGGCCCGCGCCGCCCTGGATAATTTTATTTCAGACCACCCGGGTTCAATTTTCAGGGAGGAGGCGTATTTCCTGAGAGTTAGTGCTGCAACCACCCTGGCCCTGAATTCGACTTTTACCAAGAAAAAGGATCGCCTGGAAAACGCGGTAGCCGCCTATAACACCTTTAAGCGCTATTACCCGGAAAGTGAATTTTCAGAAGAGGCTGAAGACCTGATGGGAAAATTAAAAGACGCACAACAAGAATTTGAAGCTTTACAAAACCCTATAAAATGAATATGAACGATCTTAAAAATTCAGAAGCTCCCGTTTCTACAATTACCATCAATCGCGATGAGTTTGACGCGAGCACTGATAATATTTACGAGGCAATTTCCATCGCGGCCAAAAGGGCCATTCAGATTAATTCTGAAATAAAGAAGGAATTGCTGGAGAAGCTTGAGGAATTTGCAACCTACAGTGACAGTCTAGAAGAAGTTTTTGAGAATAAAGAGCAGATCGAGGTTTCCAAATTCTACGAAAAACTTCCCAAGCCCCATGCCCTGGCAATTCAGGAATGGTTAGAAGACAAAATTTACTACAGGAATACCGAGAAAGATTCGGAATAGGATGTTGTCGGGCAAGCGTATCCTTTTGGGCATCACAGGGGGAATTGCTGCCTACAAAACTACTTTCCTGACCCGCCTGCTGATAAAGGCAGGGGCCGAGGTGCGCATTGTTATGACCGAGAGCGCCGCGGATTTTGTTTCCCCCCTGACCCTTGCCACACTTTCCAAGAATCCGGTAATCCACAATTTTAAAAAGCAGGAAGGGCATAGCACAGATTGGAACAATCATGTGGAACTGGGCCTCTGGGCCGATATAATGCTGATCGCCCCGGCAACGGCTAACACCCTTGCCAAGATGGCCTCGGGACAATGTGACAACTTATTGCTGGCCTGTTATCGTTCGGCGAAATGCCCTGTCTTTTTTGCGCCTGCAATGGATCTGGACATGTACAGGCACCCCTCCTCTGAAAAGACCTTTAAAACCCTTGAAAGTTACGGGAACCTTCATATTCCGGTGGGCGTAGGGGAACTGGCCAGCGGTCTGGATGGGGAAGGACGGATGGCAGAACCTGATGAAATCGTTTCTTTCCTGGAAAGTTACCTCCGCAAAGGCCTGCCTTTTACTGGAAAAACAGTATTGATAACTGCAGGGCCCACTTATGAACCCATAGATCCCGTTCGTTTTATCGGGAACCACTCTTCCGGAAAAATGGGGTTTGCCCTGGCCGAAAAGGCAGCCGAAATGGGAGCTGAGGTAATTCTGATTACCGGCCCAACCCACTTAAAGGCCCAAAACGCTTCCATAAGTTGTTACAGGGTTCAAACAGCTCTTGAAATGCATGCAAAAACGTTGGAGCACTTTAAAGCTGCGGATGTCATAATAGGGGCCGCTGCCGTATCAGATTACAGGCCCGCTTCTGTTTATGATGAGAAAATAAAGAAAAAGGGAGGGGCAATGGAGTTGCACCTTACTGAGAACCCGGATATTATTGCCGAGGTGGCCCAGCAAAAAACCGGGCAATACATTGTCGGGTTTGCGCTCGAGACTGAAAATGAAATGGAGCATGCCCTTGTTAAATTAAAAAAGAAGCGCCTGGATGCTATTGTGCTGAACTCCCTGAAGGACCCGGAAGCCGGATTTGGGGGAGAGCGGAATAAAGTTACCTTTATAGACAAGAATTCAGGCATAATCCCGTTTGACTTAAAAGAAAAGTCAGCAGTTGCCAGTGATATCCTCAATGAAATTCATAAGCGGATCAACCCTTAAAACAAGTCTCTTAGCAGTATTGCTGTTGCTTTTCCTGGACCTTGGCGCCCAGGAACTGAATTGTACGGTAACTGTAAATGCAGACCAGGTTTCACAGACCAATCAGCAGGTTTTCACCACTCTGGAACGGTCCCTTACCGATTTCGTAAACAAAACCCGTTGGACCCGAAGGCAGGTCAAAGAAAACGAGCGATTGAATTGCCGTATTTTTATTACGGTTACCGCTTTCGAATCCAGCCGCTTTGAGGCCAACATTCAGCTGCAATCTTCCAGGCCGGTTTTTAATACCTCATACGAGACGCCGGTATTTAATTACAAAGACGACCAGTTCAATTTTCAATACATCGAATTCCAACCGCTGGTTTTTAATGAGAATGTCTTCAATTCCAACCTGGTGGGAGTGATTTCCTATTATGTGTATATCATGCTTGGTCTGGATGCCGACACCTTCCAGTTAGAAGGGGGTACGGACCATTTTAAAAAGGCCCAGGCCATTGTTACACAGGCGCAGGGCAGCAACTTTGCCGGCTGGGGACAGACGGCTTCCGATAATCGTACGCGTTTTCAGCTGGTGGACAATCTATTGTCCAATACCTTCAGGGAATACAGGATTGCCATGTATAATTACCACCGAAAGGGGCTGGACGTGCTGGCAGATAACAACAGTACCGGAAAACAAATTATAGCCGGATCCTTACGCCTCTTTGAGACGCTCATTCAACGCAGGCCTAATGCCTTTTTGATTCAGACTTTTTTTGATGCCAAGGCCGAAGAAATACAGAATATCTTCTCGGATGGCCCCAAGGTGGATATCGTACAGCTAAAAGAGACCCTGAACAAAGTAGCCCCATTCTACGCCAGTACCTGGAATCAAATTAAATACTGAGCCGCAATTTTTCACAGCAGATTCTTTTATCTTTACGGGATAAATTTGCAATTGCCGTGCTCGTACGATTGTCCATAAAAAATTACGCCCTCATTGAAGACCTTCAGGTCAGCTTTTCCGGAGGTTTTATTACAATAACCGGAGAAACCGGGGCTGGAAAATCCATTTTACTGGACAGCCTGGCTCTGGTCCTCGGAAAACGGGCAGACCGCACCTCTTTAAGGGATTCGGATAAAAAATGTATCGTGGAGGCAGAATTTGCCGTATCCGCCTATCCCAATGTCAGGCAGTTTTGTCAGGACAATGACCTGGATTATGAAGCCAATACCATTCTCAGGCGTGAAATACTGCCAAGCGGAAAATCCCGGGCCTTTGTTAATGACAGCCCGGTAACCCTGGATATCCTCAGTGGCCTTGGCAGCCGGCTTATCGATATACATTCACAGCACCAGACCCTGGAACTTACCGAACAGGAATTTCAATTGCGCGTTCTGGACGCTTTGGCGGGAAATAAATCACGTTTAAGCGATTATACCCAAAGGCGGGAAGCCTATCAAAAAGCGGTCAGGGAACTCAATAAGCTGGAGAAGGCCAGAGATAATGCTTTCAGGGAACAGGATTACAATGAATTCCTCCTGGGCGAATTGAATGCCGCCAATTTAAAACCCGGGATGCAGGAGGAACTGGAAACGAGTTATTCAGAACTCTCCAATGTGGAACAAATCACCGAACTGCTCAGCGCTGCCCATCAGCTCTGTGCCGAAGAAGAATACGGGCTTTTGGCCTTGCAGCTAAAACTCAGGCAACTCACCGCCAAACTGGCCGGTTTCGGTTCCCGCTATTCCGATATCCATGAGCGGGTACAGGCTTTGTTTATTGAAGCCGATGATATATCCCAGGAATTAGAGCAGCTGGAAGAATCCCAGTTTGCTGATCCTCAGGAACTTGAAAAGGTTAATTCCCGTCTTCAAATACTCTATGACCTGCAGAAAAAACACGGGGTAAATAGCGTTGAGGAGCTACTTGAAATACGAGACCAGCTTCAAAAGAAAGTAAATGACACCGCGGATATGGACGCCCAGATAGAAGCGTTACAGGCAAGGGTGCAGCAGGAGCGGGACGCGCTCATCAAAATCGCCGGCGAACTGAACGAAAAGCGCAAAGGGGTCTTACCTGAATTCGTCGCGAAATTACAGGAACAATTAGGGCAACTGGGGATGCCCAATGCCTCGTTCCAATGGCATTTAAAGCCCCTGGAGGAATTTGGACCTGCAGGAAGGGATCATCTGGAATTACTTTTTACAGCAAATAAAGGCGGGCAGTATGGAAGTCTTAAGAAAACGGCCTCCGGCGGGGAATTATCCAGAATTATGCTGGTGATCAAAGCCGTCCTGGCGGCTTATGAGGCGCTGCCAACCATGATGTTTGACGAGATAGATACTGGAGTTTCCGGAGACATCTCCAACAGGATGGGGGATATCATGAAACAAATGAGTGAGCACATGCAGATATTTGCTATTACGCATTTGCCGCAGGTAGCCTCAAAGGGGAACCATCAATATAAAGTATTTAAGGAAGATAGTGCCTCCCATACGCATACCCGGATGAAAGAGCTGAATCGTGAAGAACGGGTAGTGGAGCTCGCCCAGATGCTGGGGGGTAAGGATTCTTCGGAAACAGCCCTGACCCATGCCCGGGAATTGCTGAACTAAAGGCTTGTAAAACCCTTACAATCCTTCTGAAGTACCCGGAAAAACGGGATGAATCTCGGCAATTTTAAATATCTTTGAATATTATAACTAAAGTAAATTTAAATGGCACATCAATTGTTGAAAGGAAAGAAAGGAATCATTTTTGGGGCTTTGGATGAAAATTCCATAGCCTGGAAAACTGCTGAAAGGGTTCATGCGGAAGGCGGCACCTTTGTTTTGACCAATGCCCCAATCGCCATGAGGATGGGACAGATCAACAAACTGGCAGAGCAAACCGGTTCAGAAATCATTCCGGCCGATGCCACAAGTGAATCAGACCTTGAACAATTGGTTAGCAAATCCATGGAAATTCTGGGAGGAAAACTGGATTTTGTGCTACACTCCATCGGGATGTCCGTCAATGTCCGCAAAGGAAGGGCCTATACGGATGAGAACTACGATTTCACAGCCAAAGGATGGGATGTTTCAGCTCTGAGCTTTCATAAAGTAATGCAAACCCTTTACAAGGCAGATGCCATGAATGAATGGGGAAGTATAGTAGCGCTAACCTATATGGCTGCCCAGCGTACTTTCCCTGATTACAACGATATGGCGGATAACAAGGCCTATCTGGAATCGGTGGCCAGGAGTTTTGGGTATTTTTTCGGAAAAGAAAAAAAGGTGCGGGTAAATACCATTTCACAGTCGCCCACCCCTACCACAGCCGGACAGGGTGTCAAAGGATTTGACGGATTCATTTCCTATGCCGAGAAAATGTCTCCCCTTGGAAATGCTACTGCCCAGGATTGCGCAGATTACACGGTCAGCCTCTTTTCAGACCTCACCCGCAAAGTGACCATGCAAAACTTGTTTCACGATGGCGGTTTCTCGAGTACGGGGGTGAGCCAGGAAATTATTGACACCTTTTCCAAATAAATCATATCCCCAAAAAGTAACGGCCATCCTGTTGCGGATGGCTTTTTTGTAAAATAAAGGCATGCTTGAATTTTCATTTGTAGTCCCGGTATACAACAGGCCAGATGAAGTAGCAGAACTTCTGGCAAGCCTCTCCCGGCAAGATTATACGAAGCCCTTCGAAGTGGTTATAGTGGAGGATGGCTCCAGCCAGCCCGCTGAATCGATCGTTCGTTCCTTTGAAGATCGTTTAAAGATTAAATACTGGTATAAGCCCAATAGCGGTCCGGGAGATTCCAGGAACTACGGGATGCAACGGGCCAGTGGGAATTACTTTATTCTGGTCGATTCCGACTGCATCCTGCCGCCGGAATATCTCAGCGAGGTGGCCATAGGGCTCACTGCCGACTATGTGGACTGTTTTGGAGGTCCGGATTCGGCTCACCCCTCTTTTAACCCGCTGCAAAAGGCAATCAGTTTTTGCATGACCTCCGTACTGACTACCGGGGGGATCAGGGGTTCTGAAAAAGCTGCTGAACATTTCCAGCCGCGCAGTTTTAACATGGGCCTCTCAAAAAAGGCCTTTCAGAAAAGCGGTGGATTTGGGAGCATACACCCGGGAGAAGACCCGGACCTTAGCCTCAGGTTATTAAAGCTGGGTTTTCGCTTGAAATACCTGCCCGGGGCTGTCGTCTTTCATAAAAGGCGAATAAATTTCAGGTCATTCTACAAACAGGTGCACAAATTCGGGCTTACCAGGCCCATACTAAACCAATGGCATCCGGGTTCCGCCAGGATAACCTATTGGTTTCCCACGATTTTTTACCTGGGCCTATTCGCTTCGCTGCTGCTGCCTTTGATCCTCAGTACTCCCTGGTCATGGCTCCCGCTGGGGTGCTATATTTTGTATCTGCTGGCAGTTATCATTGCAGCAGCCAGTGCAACGGCCAGTCTCCATATTGGTTTACTGGCAGGTACGGCACTGCTCGTTCAATTTGCAGGCTATGGCCTGGGCTTTTTAAAATCCTCACTCTTGCTTACCTTTAGTAAGAAGAAGCCGGCAGAATTGTTTCCAAACTTATTTTTTAACAGTTAGAGTGTTGATCAAGAAACTGAAATCACGAATAAAGCAACCCAGGGCACGTATGTTCCTGGTATTTTTACTTTGTGCTTTCCTGGCCTGGCTGCTCAACAGACTTTCGGAAACCTACACGCATCAAGTTGTTTTCAATCTGGAATTCCAAAATCCTCCGGATAGTCTTATTTTCATGAACCCGCCACAAAATACTATCCCCGTTAGCGTCCGGGCTAACGGATTCCAGTTATTGCGCTATCAGTTAAACCCCAAACGCCTTACAATTGACCTGAACACCCTGGAAAAAAGGAATAGCAGTTATTTTATTTCCCCAAGGATATACAATGAACAGATAGAATCACAAATGGTCGGCAACGTCAATATTTTTGAGTTTCCCAATGACACATTGTATATGGATTTGCACCCTGTGGTGAGCAGGCAGATTCCCGTGCAGCCAGATACTGAAATTGAGTTGGCTCAGGGATATATGATGGATGGGCCGCTCTTGGTGGAACCAGCTCTGATAGAAGTACGCGGCCCTGCAGAAGAGATCGATACGCTTTTGTCCATTCCAACGGCACTCCTGAAACTTAAAGAGGTAACCGAGAATTTCGAGCGCACCCTGTCACTTCAAAAGGCTGAAAGCCTGACACATACGAATTTTTCAACCGACCATGTAAGTGTAACGGGAAGCGTTTTTCGATTTTCTGAATCGGTAATTGACCTGCCCGTAACGGTTTTAAATTTGCCGGACTCTTTTGAAATCAGAACTTTTCCCGCAACTGTGGGGGTATTGTGCAAGGGCAGGATAGGGGACCTTAAAGAACTGGACCCTGCTGATTTTCAGCTGGCTGCAGATTTTGCAAACCCTGATCCTGAGACAGGCCGTCTGAGCCTGATCCTGACGGAACAGCCGGAAAGCGTTTACAGTGCAACACTTTTGGAGTCTTCCGTGGAATTTATCGTGAAGCGGAAATGATGCGGGTAGGACTTACAGGGGGAATCGGGAGTGGAAAGAGCAGCATTGCCCGGGAATTTACAAGGCTGGGTGTTCCGGTGTACAATTCTGATCTACGGGCAAAAGAACTGATGCAATTGCATGAGGGCCTTCGCGCCAAAATTAAAACATTGCTGGGCAGCCAGGCCTACAACGATGGAAAACTGGACAGGGGCTATGTGGCCTCGAGAGTATTTAGTGATTCCAGCCTGCTGCAGCGATTGAATTCCCTGGTACATCCCAGGGTCCGGGAAGATTTTGAACGGTGGGCCGGCCAGCAACAATACCCTTATGTGATTCAGGAAGCGGCAGTGCTTTTTGAAAACGGAGGATACCGGAACTGCGATAAGATGATTTTGGTTGTGGCCCCAGAGCAGGCCCGCATAGAAAGGGTCATCCAAAGGGACAAAAGCTCCAGGAAAGCCGTGGTCGAGCGGATGAAAAACCAGTGGCCGGATGATAAAAAAATACCACTGGCAGACTTTGTAATTGAAAATTCAGATTGGGACCATACCCTGGAATGTATCGCTCAGATACATTCCGAACTCCTTGAAATAGCCGAAAATAACAGTGCTGGCTAGTGTTAAGGTTTGGTTAAACACCCCTACGGCTAAATGTTAAATTTTTATTTTTACCTGAACGATGAATAAGAGGTTATTTGTACTGCTCGTCATTCTTATGAGTCTTTCGCTGATAGGAATTATCGCAGTACAGTTATATTGGATTAAAAGTTCGGTTGAGGACAAAGAGGAACAATTCTCCAATGTAGTAACGGAAATCCTCGCCAGGGTAGCCGATAAAATTGAGGAGCGGGAAATTAAAGATTATTCCGAAAAATTCCTCAGTCTTAAAGACAGTGTCGGAAACCTCAGAGAACCGCAGCTTATCAGCGATATCTTTTTCATCGACCGCGATATTAATTCCAATGAAATTCTGGTCTATTCTCATGGGATTTTAGAGGAAGATTACGATATCGCATCCACGTTCTTTGACAATGGCAACAATTCGGACACCACTACCATAAAAAATTACACCAGCCGCAGAACCAAAACCATTTTTCAGGAAGAATACGGACTGGATGGGAAGGCCTATAAACTCAACCCCATCGAGAAGTGGGAAAAGCTGGGAGGGATCCCCGCCATGGAAAGGGCCATGTTCGACGATGTCTACAGGGTCTATGCAGATAAGGTGCCCATACATGAAAGGCTAAGCCGGGAAGAAATTGAGTTATTGCTCGACCGGGAACTGGAGAACCGCAATTACGATATAGATTACGAATATGGCGTATACAGCAGGGGACTTCCGACAAAGGTAAAATCCCGGAAATTTAAATTCGATAAGGAAAACCACTATAGGGCTCCGTTATTCCAGGACAGCGAAGGCAATACAAACTTCGCCTTGCTGCTTACCTTTCCCAAGAAGAAACGTTTTTTACTGGGTTCCATCCTCAGTATGGCAGTGCTCTCGCTTTTGTTCACCTTTATAATTATGGTGGCCTATGCCAGCGCTATTTATCAGTTGATACGACAGAAGCAGATCTCCGAGATAAAATCGGATTTCATCAACAATATGACGCATGAGTTTAAAACGCCTATAGCCACCATAAATCTGGCAGTAGAGGCGATTAAAAACCCAAAAATCATGCAGGATCAGGAAAAAGTAAATCGCTACCTGCAGATGATTCGGGATGAAAATAAAAGGATGCACGCCCAGGTTGAAAATGTATTGCGCATCTCAAAGCTGGAGAAAAATCAGCTGGATATTCATAAGGAGCGCACTGAGCTACATACCCTTATAGATTCAGCTATTTCGCATGTGGAGTTAATTGTTCAGGACCGGGGCGGATACATCAAGACCCATCTGGAAGCGGAAAGGGATGAAGTGCTGGCCAATGAAATGCATCTGGGAAATGTGTTGGTCAACATCCTGGACAATGCTGTAAAGTATTCTCCGGAAGCCCCTAAGATAGATGTGTTTACAGAGGTTGCCAAGAACTTTATCATTATAAAAATACAAGACCAGGGTGCCGGAATGTCAAAGGTAGTCCTGAAAAGAATATTTGAAAAATTTTACCGGGAACATACCGGCGATATACATAACGTTAAAGGTCACGGCCTCGGCCTGGCCTACGTTAAGAAAATAGTGGAAGATCATCAGGGAGAAGTTTATGCGGAGAGTGAGAAAGGAAAAGGAAGCACTTTTTATATAAAACTCCCCTTAATTTAATCATCATGGAAACAGCGAACAAGAAAATATTACTGGTTGAAGACGATCCCAATTTTGGAATTGTTTTAAAGGATTACCTCTCAATGAACGATTTTGATGTCACTCTGGCGAAAAACGGGATGGAGGGGTTTGAAAAATTTAAGAAGGATAATTTTGACGTTTGTATCCTGGACGTGATGATGCCTTACAAGGACGGTTTTACCCTGGCAAAGGAAATCCGCGAAAAGAATGAGAACGTGCCTATCGTTTTCCTCACGGCTAAAACCATGAAGGAAGACGTGCTAAAGGGCTACAAAGCCGGGGCTGATGACTATCTGAACAAGCCCTTTGACTCTGAAGTGCTACTGATGAAGCTTAAAGCGATTCTGCAACGCAAGGCTTCAAACAGCCTGGCAGACAGTAATCAGTTTGAATTTTCAATTGGTAATTTCCATTTGAATTCGAAACTCCGCTTTTTGAAGTACAAAGACGAAGCCCCCATCAAATTATCCCCCAAAGAGAACGAGCTGCTCAGATTACTGGCCTTACACGAAAACGACCTGATGCCAAGGGAGCTAGCTCTTACCAAAATCTGGAGGGATGACAATTACTTCACTTCAAGGAGTATGGATGTGTATATAGCCAAACTGCGAAAGTATCTCAAGCGGGATGACAGCGTTGAAATCCTGAACATTCATGGGGAAGGATTCCGCCTGGTGGTTAAAACGGATTCAGAGAACTCCATGTAAAAACCACTTTCAGAACCCGTCAGGGGCATTCATTACATATACGCCTCACTATTTCCGAGGGACTTAGCGTAATAGGAAATTTCAATCCATAATCGGGAACCTCCAGGGTATTCAACTGTGATTGCAGCAGGGAAACGGGCATAAAGTGGCCTTTCCGGGCCCTCAGCCTCTCCCTGAGAAGCGTTTCACTGCCTTCCAGCAACACCCAGCAAACAGGACAGGAAATATCCGTAGAAAGCCACTGGCGGTACTTTTCCCTGAGTGCTGAACAGGCGATAACCACCCCCTTATCAGAATAAGTCTGCGCCAGTTCATTTAAGCGCATCAGCCAGCCGTAACGGTCCTGATCATTCAGAGGGCTGCCACCAGCCATTTTTGCAATATTGGCTTCCGGGTGGAAATCGTCCCCATCCCTGAAATCCAGATGTAGCTGTTCGGCTAGTAACCGCCCAACGGTGCTCTTTCCGCTTCCCGATACCCCTGTGATAAAATAAATCTTCGGCTTTCCCTGCATTCCCTAATGATCAATTTGCGAATCGATATATGAAATGACTTCCTCTGGCGCTGCCTGGAAATCAAACCATTTAATGTCTGTACTTCTACGGAACCAGGTCCCCTGTCGTTTGGCAAACCTGCGACTGTTCTTTTTAATCTCTTTCACAGCTTCCTCCAGGGGAATCTCCCCATCGAAAAACCGAAATAATTCCTGATAACCTACTGTTTGCAAGGCATTCAGATTTTTTAAGGGATAGAGTTCCCGGGCCTCCTCAAGCAATCCCTGCTCCATCATCCGGTCTACCCTTTGTTCTATCCGCCTATAAATAATTTCCCTGCTACCAGTTATTCCCAGGGGGATATGTTTAAAAAAGTCAGGGATTTTCCGTTTGCCGAGAAAGGAGCTATAGGCTTGGTCACTCTGCAGGCAAACCTCCAGCGCCCGTAAAACGCGTTGCGGGTTATTGAGGTCTGCATTACCGGCGTAAACGGGGTCTTTTTCATGTAGTAATTGTTGCAGGGGCTCGAGTCCTTCAGTTTGCAGGCGTTTGCGGAGCGACTCTCTGAGGGCCGGGTCTACTTCCGGGAATTCGTCCAGGCCTTTTGTCACCGCATCCAGGTAAAGGCCGCTGCCCCCCGCCATAATTACAATCGAGTGCTTCCTAAAAAGTTTTTTGAGCAGCAAGAGAGCTTCCTTTTGATAATCCCCAACCGTGTAGGCTTCTTTTACCGTCCGGTGCTGAATAAAATAATGGGGTACCGCCTGCAGTTCCTCTGGAGCAGGAACGGCAGTCCCTATCGACATCTCTTTATAGAACTGTCTGCTGTCTGCCGAAAGGATTACTGTGTTGTAATGCCGGGCCAGGTTTATGGCCCAGGCCGTTTTGCCAATGCCCGTGGGGCCGCAAATGGTGATGAGAAAAGGTTTCATCAGAGTTTTTCTCCACAGTTAAAACAGTGGCGTGCTCCGTCTCTGTGCCCTTCTGCCGAACAGGAAGGACAGGACTGGGTATTGAGGTGTACCAGAATCTCCGGGTCATCGCCCTGCTTCTTTTTATTGTACTTTGAGAATTCTACAGTAACAATACCGGTTGGGACAGCGATAATCCCGTATCCCAGGATCATGATCACAGTAGCGATGAACTGGCCTATATTGGTCTGCGGTGCAATATCCCCGTATCCAACGGTCGTAAGGGTCACAATGGTCCAGTAAATACTTCTTGGGATACTTGTAAAGCCAGCCTCGTCGCTTTCAATGAGGTACATTATGGTACCCATTATGACGGAAAGGATAAGCACGACGTAAATAAATACAGCAATTTTAGTCCTGCTGGCCTTCAGGGCCTGTTTCAGCTGAGAAGCCTCACCGATAAACTGCACCAGCTTTAGGATACGGAAAATCCGTATTAACCGGAACGCCCGAACGGCAAGGAATACCTGAGAACCTGCAATTAAATAGGAGAGGTAAAGCGGGATGGTTGAAAGAAAATCGATTATACCGTAAAAACTCAGAATGTATTTCCAGGGCTTACGGATACAGATAATCCGTGCGATATATTCAATCGTAAAAAAGATGGTAATCACCCATTCCAGCGTGAGCAGGGTTTGATGGTATTTGGCATCAAACTCCTTAACACTTTCGAGCATGACCAGGATAACGCTTACAATGATTACGGCGAAAAGGATAAGGTCAAACCACTTACCAGCCGGAGTATCCGCTTCATAAATGACCTCGTGAATCTTATCCTTCCAGTAAGGCATCTTCGTTTTTTCCTTCATGCTAGCGAATCAGAGTTCCAGCACCTTAAGAACCGATTTGTTCTTAAGGTATTCGTGTACGATCCCTGTACAGCCCGGGGTGGATTCTATCGGAGTTAACAGGGATTCTAAGATATGAATATTATTGATTTGATGGTTTAATCCGAAAAAGCCCATCCCCTTCACCCGGGACTCCTGCAGCCAGATGGCTGCCTTTTCCCCGGTGTCACGCCCTTTATCAATGAGAAGCAAATCTGCATTTTTAAGTGGGTATGGCCTCCCGTTGACAATGATTTCCTTACCCGGAACTTTTAGTGATACCGGTTTAGGGCCAAAAACGGGTTTGTTCTGAAGCAATTCTATATGGGCTTTCAAGCGGGCATACAGTTCACTGCCCGTTTTTTCGTAGCGCACCTCTCGGGTCTCCTTCCGAAGTTGCAGGGAATCCTTCCCGCTCCCTGTGAAATGGCTATTGATCTGCTGTTTCATATTGGTGCTGCTGCTGAGGTAGATAATTTCACCCTTCTTGTTAAAGAGGTAATATACCCCGGTATCCGTGGGAACGGATTCGACCAGTTCCAGCTGCCGGTTGGATAGTTCTCCGGCGGATGCTGACCGCATTACCTCCGCAACAATACTTTTACCGGTATCTTTTTGAAGTAATACCTGAAAGAGTTTGAGGGTAGCCAGGGCATCCCCGTTGGCACGGTGCCGGTTGTTTACGGCAATCCCCAAGGAGCGGACCAATTTCCCCAAACTGTGCGATTCTGCGTCCGGAATCAGGCGCTTGGCCAGATCTACCGTGCACAGGGATTTTCGCTGGAAATCATATCCGAGGCGCCGGAACTCCGTCCGCAGTATCCTGTAATCGAATTGGGCGTTATGTGCTACCAGCGTGCTGCCTTCTGTAATTTCCACAATTCTTTTGGCCACTTCGTGGAACTTGGGCGCTGTGCGCAGCATTTTTTCATTAATGCCGGTTAGCTTCTGTACATACGGCTGTATACTCCGCTCCGGATTGATCAGGCTGATAAACGTATCGGTAACCTCATGGCCATCAAAACGGTGGATGGCGATCTCGGTAATGCCTTCTTCATTGAACTTCCCTCCTGTTGTTTCTATATCTAAAACGGCGTACATGCCCGGAAATTGATTTTTGTTTTAATGCGATTCTCTGGGGCCAAAGATACTACTTCCGATTCGTACCATATTACTGCCTTCTTCAATGGCCAGCAGGTAGTCACCGCTCATACCCATCGATAGTATATCTGCCTTTTCCAAAAATGAGGGTAACTGCTCAAAGAGGTTCTTGAGGTATCTGAATTCTTTGCGAACCTGATCTTCATTCTCCGTAAATGTTGCCATTCCCATCAGGCCACGGACACGGATATTGGGCAGGCCAGCCAGGAATTCCTGATTCAGGACTTCCTGTAACTCCTGCTGGTCAAAACCAAATTTACTCGATTCTTCAGCGATGTGGACCTGTAACAGGCAATCGATTACCCGTCCGCCGGCAGCAGCCCGTTTGTTTATTTCACGCAGCAGGCGAACACTATCCACCCCGTGAATAAGGCTTACAAAATCAACCAGGTATTTAACTTTGTTTCGCTGCAAATGTCCGATCATATGCCACTGAATGTCATTTGGCAAATCTTCCTGTTTACGGCATAGCTCCTGTACCTTATTCTCCCCGAAAATGCGTTGCCCTGCATTATAGGCCTCCATGATTTCAGCATTTTCCTTGGTTTTGGAAACCGCGACCAAAACCACATTTTCCGGCAGGCTTTCTTTTATATTCGTTAGGTTTTCTGCAATCTTCTTCATTTTCATGTGTATTATTAAAAAGCGTAAATAGCCAGGCCACTGGGGAGTTTGGGCTGGATAAATGTACTCTTGGGTGGCATGGTCTGTCCTGCGTCGGCTATATCCCGTATCTCTTCTATGCTAACCGGAACCATTCCAAAGCCCACTTTGTACTTCCCCTGGTCAATAAGCATTTTCATTTCTATTTCATTTTGCGCGCCACAGCGATAGTGAATCCGATCATCATGCCTCAGGTCTTCAATACCGAATATGGGCTTCAGGATGGTTTCGTATAAAATCTGGCTGTCCAGGCGGGCTTTTGCATCGCTGAGCTCATAGGGTTTTTTCCTGAGGCTCAGTGCGTAGAATACCCCATCCAGATACATGGAAAAGGTGTGTTTTTCCTCGGGCCGAAAGGGCAGGCTGCCCTTTTCGTGAATGCGATAAAAAGTGTCCAGGCGAATCAGTAGCTCTTTGGTGCTCAGGCCGTTCATTTCCGTAAGCAGGCGGTTAAACCCCCTTATCTGAACCTGTGATTCGGGTATCAGGTAACTCATAAAGTAATTATAAGTTGAGTTCTGATGTTTCCCGTTCGATTTTCTTTTCGCCAGTAAATCTGAAGATGCAGAGCGGTGATGTCCGTCGGCGATATAAAGGGCATCGATATCTCCGAATACACGGGTAAGCCTTGCCATGTGATCCGGCGAATTGATTACCCAGAGCTCGTGGGTAACCAGGTCCGGACTGGTGAAGTGGTATTCAGCCATCCCCTGCATCACCTCATTGAGTACTGTTTCAATTTCCGGCTGATCCGGGTAGGTCATTAAAACCGGTTCGGCATTAAAGCCTACCTGTTCCAGATAATCCGCAAAAAGCTCTTCCCTGCGTCTTAGGGTGTCCTCGTGTTTTTTGATCAGCCCCGAGCGGTAGTCCCGGGTGCTTGTGGCGCAAAAGATTCCGCAGTATTGCCTGTTTTCGAAACTGCGGCGGTATAGATACAGGGATGGGATCTCATCCTGGATAAGGATTTTTTCTTCCAGGAACTCCTCGTATCGGTTCCGGACGAGGGAATAACGTTTAGAACCTTTGTATTGCTGGTCAAACTTAAAACCGGGGTTCAGGATGTGCAGGAAAGAGAAGGGGTTGTGCTGCATTACCAGCCTTCTTTCTTCAGAGCTGTAATCCTCATAAGACTTGGAAATCACAAAGGCGGCCTTGTCCCTGGCGGGACGTATAGCCTTAAATGGAAGGATTTCAGCCATTAGCCCTGCCTGAATTGGGCCGAAACCACTTCAGCCTTTTTAGAACTGCTGTAGTCGTAGAAACCCTCTCCCGATTTAACCCCTAATTTCCCGGCCGTAACCATTTGAACCAACAGGGGGCAGGGGGCGTATTTGGGTTGTCTGAATCCTTCGTAGAGGACTTCCAGGATCGAAAGGCACACATCCAGGCCAATAAAGTCTGCAAGTTGCAAAGGCCCCATGGGGTGTCCCATACCCAGTTTCATCACTGTGTCTATTTCGTGAACCCCGGCTACCCCGTGAAAAAGACTTTCTATGGCTTCATTGATCATCGGCATCAGGATGCGGTTTGCTATAAAACCGGGATAGTCATTTACTTCGGTGGGTATTTTACCCAGTTCTCTGGACAATTCGAGGATGCGTTTGGTAACCGAATCACTGGTGCTATAGCCTCGGATCACCTCCACCAGTTTCATTATGGGAACCGGGTTCATAAAATGCATCCCGATTACCTTTTCGGGCCTTCCGGTAACCGCAGCGATTTCTGTAATGGAAATGGAGGAAGTATTCGTCGCCAGGATCGTATCCGGGCCACAGTACTCATCCAGTTGCTTAAAGATTCCTTTTTTAAGCTCGCGATCCTCCGTGGCGGCTTCAACCACCAGATCGGCCTGCCCGGCTGCATTTTTCAGATCGGTGCTGCTATGGATATTACTGATAGCTGCACTGGCCGTTTGGGCGTCAATGGCACCCTTTTCCACCAAGCGGTTCAAATTACGCTCAATAGTTGCTAGCCCCTTGGCCAGACTCTCTTCAGAGATATCAACCAGGCTGACCTCAAAACCGTTTTGGGCAAAAACATGTGCTATGCCATTTCCCATGGTTCCGGCTCCGATTACCATTATCTTCTTCATATCTGCTACTTATGTTCGTATTAATATATTTATATGCTGGTCGGGGTTCCGAAGGCCTTTATCACCCTCAGGGCAATGTCCAGGGCCTGAGCGCCCTGTTTTAAACTTACCACCGGCTCCGAGTTATTTTCGATGGCCTGGGCGAAAGTCTCCAACTCATCCAGAATGGCGTTATTCTGCCCTATTTCCGGATTTTCAAAATATATCTGTTTACGATCCCCCTCTGCATTCTGTAAAACCATATCAAAGGCTCCTGGCTGTTCAGGGGCATCTTTCATCTTAACAACCTCTACCTTCCGCTCCAGGAAATCAACCGAGATATAGGCATCCCTCTGGAAAAACCGGGACTTACGCATGTTTTTAAGGGAAATCCGGCTGGCAGTTAAATTCGCGACGCAGCCATTTTGAAAGGCTATCCTGGCATTTGCAATATCCGGAGAGGCGCTGATCACTGAAACCCCGCTTGCCTGAATGTCCGTTACGTCAGACTGCACCACACTCAGGATTATATCTATATCATGTATCATCAGGTCCAGGACCACCGGGACGTCCGTTCCTCTGGGGTTAAATTCAGCCAGGCGGTGTGTTTCAATAAACATAGGCTGTTCTATCTGATCTTTTACCGCGCTAAAGGCGGGGTTGAATCGCTCCACATGGCCAACCTGTCCTTTTACCCCATGTTTTTCGGCTAGCCGAATCAGCTCCTGAGCCTCTTCATAGGTATGGGTAATAGGTTTTTCTATAAAAACGTGTTTGCCCTTTTCGATAGCCTTTTTAGCGCATTCGAAATGGGAAAGGGTAGGGGTTACCACATCTACCATATCCACGGCATCCATCAGGGCGTTCATATTGTCGAAATACGGGATGCCCAATTCATCCGAAACTCTTTTCCCCTGAATGGCGTCCGGATCGTAAAAACCTGCCAGTTCATAACGGGCCGACTCCCGAAGCAAGCGCAGGTGTATTTTACCCAAATGCCCCGCTCCCAGTACTCCTGCTTTTAGCATGAAAATTGAATTTTGTCAAAAATAAACATAGTTTATGAGTTAAGGAGGGTGTGAACCGATTTGTTGGGAACATCAGGTCAGGCATATCCAAAAAAGCCCTCTTATTTCACCTTTGGCAGCAGCGGCATTTGACGGAGTTTTTCTAACTTCGCCAAAAAGGGGACAATTGAGGGACACATTAAAACACCGGGGCAAACGCAATCAACTGGCCGATCTGGTCGCCTCAAAGGGAATTAAGGACACCGCAGTGCTGGAGGCCATCCGTACTGTTCCCAGGCATCTTTTTATGGACTCTGGTTTTGAAGATCACGCTTACCAGGACAAGGCTTTTCCCATAGCGGCAGATCAGACTATTTCCCAGCCCTATACAGTAGCCTACCAGACCGAGTTGCTCGGGGTTTCCCCAGGTGACAAAATCCTCGAGATAGGTACCGGCAGCGGGTACCAGACAGCCATCCTGCTACAACTCAAAGCCAGGGTCTACACCATCGAAAGACAACTGGAATTGTTTAAAAAAACGAATCTCTTTTTTAAAAAGATGGGCTATCGCCCTAAAAAGTTTGTTTTCGGGGATGGCTACAAGGGCCTGCCGGAAGAAGCCCCTTTTGATGGTATTATCGTAACTGCCGGGGCTCCCCAGATTCCGAGGGAACTTATGGGGCAATTGAAAATTGGGGGAAAAATGGTGATACCGGTAGGGGACAAGGAGCAAACCATGATGCTGATTACCCGGACCGGTGAAAAGGAATTTGAACGAAGGGCTTATGGTTCTTTTCGTTTTGTACCCCTGCTGGAGGACAAAAATTAAACGCTTTCTGCTGAAGATCAGGTATTGAACTCTTTTTTGATACGGTCCAGCCTTCTTTTGGATTCCCGGTCCCGTATCGTTTCCCGCTTATCGTATTGTTTCTTACCCCTGGCCAGGGAGATTTTGAGTTTGGCCAGCCCCCGGTCATTGATAAAGAGGTTCAGGGGGATAATGGTATTCCCCGATGTTTTGACTTCCTTATGCAGCTTTCGCAGTTCCTGGCGTTTGAGCAGGAGTTTGCGCTCAGCCTTGGGCTGGTGGTTAAAATGAGAGCCGTGGCTGTACTCGTCTACCTGCATATTGATGACGAACAATTCTCCATCGTCATTGAACTCGCAGAAACTCTCCGCAATAGAGGCCTTGCCTTCTCTTATGGATTTTATTTCAGTTCCGGAAAGCACAATCCCTGCTACATAGGTATCCAGCAGCTCGTAATCAAAACGCGCCCTTTTATTCTTTATGTTTATATTTTTCTGCACCGGGCAAAAATACTATAATTTCCCGGCCTTCCCAGCAAATGAATACTTCCAGTGTAAGGTTTTAAAAGAATTCCCCACCTTTGCATGGTAAAAATGGAATCCAGATGCAAAGATTTATTTTGATATCCCTTATCGGATTGGTCATCGGCTGCAGGCAGTCCCCTAAACAGGAGGAGGCTCCTTTAACCGCACAACAGGTGGTGGACAGTGCCATAACGTTCGCCGGGGGAGATTTGTACAGCCGTTCTAAAATAGAATTTGATTTCCGCGACTTCCATTACAGCAGTTACAGGGAGGATGGCAAACGGGTACTGACCCGCACCATCCCCACGGATTCAGGGACTATCCGGGATGTGCGGAAAGGACAATCCTTTACGCGTTATCTCAATGAACAGGAACTGTCGCTCCCGGATTCGACGGCGCAGCGGTATTCCAATGCGGTGAATTCGGTACACTATTTTGCCTATCTGCCTTACGGACTCAATGACCGGGCCGTAAACAAGCGCATGCTCGATACGGTAAGCCTGGGAGATCACAACTATTATAAAATTCAGATCACTTTTGATCAGGAAGGAGGGGGCAAGGACTTTGAAGACGTCTTTATATACTGGTTCAACACGGATACTTTTCGCCCGGATTTTCTGGCATATGAATTTCAGGTTAACGGCGGGGGCATGCGCTTCCGGGAAGCGCAGAACCAAAGGGTGGTAGGCGGTATTACCTTCTCAGATTTCATCAACTATAAACCGACAGCAGAAGTACCACTAGCCGCACTTGACAGCCTGTATGCCATACCAGGTGGTATGGAGAAACTTTCTGAAATCAATCTCAGAAATATCCGCGTTAGTCCGGACAGTTACAATTAAAATGCAGACGTGTTACCGTACTGCGGTTCCCGACCTGCTGTACGATGAACAGACTGCCGTTATCCCGGTCATCCATAGACGGGAAGCGTTCTTCTCCAATCATTTTATTAACCAGGGCCGGGGTACTGTTACTATGGCCAACCACTAATACATTTTTGCCGGCATTATCGCGTTTGAACTGTTCCACATCCAGGTTGTTCGGATCATAAAATTGAATGGTTATATCCTGCTTCACGGCTGAGGGGGCGGCCGTCATGGAGGTTCTTTCGTAATCGGTGGAATAAATCGCATCCAGAGATACCTCCGACAGGATTTCTGCCCAGTGCATGGCCCTGCCCAGGCCTTTCTGGTTCAGTTCCGGGTCTACATTCTCCGGGTCGCTTCGGTCTTTCTCGGCATGGCGGATCAGATAGAAGGTCGAAACTTCCGCAGCTATCTCATTATCAGGCAATTGCGAATCTTCCTTGCATGAAACCGATACCAGCATCAGCAGGGCCAGAAACAGTAGTGTATTAATTTTCATAATAAATTAGATTGTGTACATTTGAGATAGGTCCCTCCGCAGAAACCTTCGTTGATTAACAAATATAGTGTTTAGGAGGAATTCATTAGATCCAGGGGCATGAGAAATCATATAATTATTTTTGCATTTTTTGGAATTTTCGGGTGGGTCCGGGCGCAGAACCCTGAATTACCTCAGGATTTTCGTCAGCATAATCACACTTATTTCAATGCAAGCCTGTTTAACCCGGTTTTTTCAATGGATCAAAGGGCAGGCCAGAGTCTGGCGCTTTGGTCACGCTGGCAATGGCAGGACATAGATGCAGACCCGAGTACGCTGCTGGTCAATTTTAACCGCAGGTTGCCCAACGCCGCCATCGGCGCTGGTTTTATCCAGCATAATACCGGTTTGTTCACCCAAACCGGGGGCATTCTCAATGCAGCTTATCAATTGCGTTTTTCTGATAAGGTTTCTCTTAGAGTAGGAGTAAACCTGCTGGGGTATCAGCAAAAATTATCAGATGCAGGCCTCAGTCAAAATGACCCGCTGCTTTTTCCAGATCCTGACTTTCGTGAGTTTATCATCCAAATGGCCCCCGGGGCACAGTTACAGCTGGGGAGCCTGGCCTTAAGTGTGGCTTCGGATAACTTTTTTGATTACAGTTTTACCAACAATAGTACCGTTAGCGAGGGTACGCAGAAAATATTTACGGGCTCAGTACATTATACCTTTCCGATTGTATCAGATTCGGGAGCCGGTGCAACCTCCCTGCGACCGCTTGTATACCTCAAAAGTGTCCCTGGATTTGAAAACCAGGTGGGGGGAAATATTCTGGGTGCCGGACCCTGGTACTGGGTACAGGGGGGGTATGACACCTTTTACGGCGTTTCAGCCGGGTTGGGGGTAACAATCCTCAAGAAGTTTTCAATAGGGGGGCTGGTGGAATTCGGCTCCGGGAATGAACCCGAAAGGCAAGATCCTACTTTTGAAATCCTCGCGGCCTGGTCCATGGGTAGTTTACTTTCTGAAAAGGAGCCGGAAATGGAAGAGGCATCAGAAGACGGGGCAGAACAACTGGTAGAAGCGGCTGCCAGGGAGGCCGAAATGAGGGAAATGGAGGAAGCTGCCCAAAGGCAAAGGGACTCCATCAATGCCGCTGTTAAGAGGCAGGAACTGGCCATTAAAAGGCGAGACTCAATTGAAGCCCAAAGGCAGACGGATCTTTCAGAGCAAACACGAATCCAGGATTCCATCCAGAAAGCCAGGGAACAGCTGGCACTGAAAGAGGAAGTCAAACCAGCGGAAGGGGAAAAATACCAGGAAGTCTCCAGGGAAGAAGGCCTTAGCCCTGGCTTCTACCTTGTTGCCAATGTCTTTGGAACCCAAAGGTACTTTGATGCCTTTATGAAAAGCCTGAAGGAAAAAGGGCTGGAACCGCGTAGTTTCTATCGAAAATCAAACAGCTATAACTACGTCTATCTGCAGCGCTATAATAGTATGTCCGAAGCCAGGGCAGCCCGGGACAGTAAATTTTCCGGTCGTTATAGCGGGGATCTCTGGATTTTCCGGGTCAAGTAATGGTTTACTTTTTGATTTCTTTCCCTACCAGCAAGTCCAGATAGGTGAGGGTGTTGATCAGGTATTTGCGGTCCTGCATGATCGTTGCCATGGCAATCGCGCCCTGTATCATCGTATAGAATTGTTTGGCAAATTGCAGCGGGCTGACAGGCAATCTGATTTCCCCGGCATTAACCCCTTTTTCGAGTACCAGCGCAATTTTTCCTTCGATTATACGGGCCGTTTCACGAACAGCAGCCGAAAGTGTCCGATGGTTATAATTGGCATCAATACCTATATTCAGAACAGGACACCCACCCATTTCCCGGGTGAAAATGTCGTAATCCCTGTAAAAAGAAGTAAGACTGTGCAGTTTGTCCATGGCATTGCCCGGTACGGAGAGAACCTCATCCAGAGCATTGAGGAGCTTGCTGCTATTATAATTAAAAGCAGCCAGGGCCAGGGCATCTTTGTTTTCGAAATTACCGTATAAAGCCCCTTTGGTGAGACCGGTGGCCTCCGTGAGGTCACTCATACTGGTGCCGATATATCCCTGCCTGTTAAATATGGGCGCAACCGTCTCAATTATATAGGCAGTGGTTCGCTCGGCTTTGGTACTCATGTTGGGTTGATTTTACAACGAATATAAAAATAAGATACGGGATGGTATAAATGTAAATAAAAAAAGAAACCCGGACAGGAGTCCGGGTAGTTCTTTTTGGGATCAGAGTTGTTATTCAACCAGTTCGGACTGGTTTCTGAATACCAGTTCATCATCAAAGGCATCAATCAGGACAATGCTTTCGGTGTGGATGCTCCCCTTGAGGATTTCCTTTGACAGCTTATTGAGCACTTCCTTCTGTATGGTCCGTTTGATGGGTCTGGCCCCGTATTGGGGATCATACCCGCGTTCGGCCAGGAAGGAAATGGCTTCCTCTGTAGCGTCGACTGTAATATGTTGCTTGTCCAGCATTTTTCGGAGTTGTTCCAGTTGAAGTTTCACAACTTCCCGAATGTCTTCCTTATTGAGCGGGGTAAACATAATTATATCGTCTATACGGTTGAGGAATTCGGGCCGGATACTCTTGCGCAGCAGCCCAAGCACCTCTACCCGTGCCGCTTCCATAGCGCTGTAGAGGTCTTTGACGTTCTCAAACTTCTCCTGTATGATATGGCTTCCCATATTGCTGGTCATGATGATGATGGCATTTTTAAAATCTGCCACCCGACCTTTGTTATCTGTAAGCCTGCCTTCATCCAGCACCTGTAGCAATATATTAAAGGTGTCCGGATGGGCTTTTTCAATTTCATCCAGCAAGATAACGGAATACGGACGGCGCCTCACAGCTTCGGTAAGCTGTCCGCCCTCTTCATATCCAACATACCCGGGCGGGGCCCCTACCAGGCGGCTTACCGCATGGCGCTCCTGGTACTCACTCATGTCTATCCGGGTAATGGCATTCTCATCGTCGAAGAGAAAGGCAGCAAGGGTCTTGGCCAATTCTGTTTTTCCCACTCCGGTTGTTCCCAGAAACAGGAAGGAACCAATTGGTTTCTTTGCATCCTGCAGACCTGCACGGCTCCTGCGGATGGCGTCTGAAACAGCCTGTATGGCCTCATCCTGTCCGATAACCCGTTTGTGGAGTACCTCTTCGAGTTGCAACAGTTTTTCGCGTTCGCTCTGCAGCATTTTGGATACAGGAATCCCGGTCCATTTGGCAACCACTTCGGCTATGTCTTCATTGGTTACCTCTTCTTTGATCAGGGTGCCGGACTGTTGCTGGGCGGCCAGTTCCTGCTGCAATTGCTCGAGGCGCTCCTGAGTATCTTTAATTTTGCCGTATCGGAGTTCTGCTACTTTTCCATAATCCCCGTTACGCTCTGCTCGCTCGGCCTCCTGCTTAAATTCTTCAATATCCTGTTTCGTTTTCTGGATATTGTCTACTACTGTTTTTTCACTCTCCCACTGGGCGAAGACTTCATTGCGCTCTTCTTTTAAGTTGGCGAGGTCTATGTTCAGGGCTTTGAGCTTTGCCGCATCATTTTCCCTTTTTATGGCTTCTATTTCAATTTCCAATTGCATTATTTTCCGGTCGAGTACATCCAGCTCCTCTGGTTTGGAATTAATTTCCATTCTCAGTTTAGCCGCAGCCTCGTCCATCAGGTCAATGGCTTTATCGGGTAAAAACCGGTTCGTAATATATCGCTGTGAAAGTTCCACAGCGGCAATGACGGCTTCATCCTTGATCCGCACTTTGTGGTGTGCCTCGTATTTTTCCTTAATCCCCCTGAGGATGGAAATGGCACTTTCCGTATCGGGTTCATTTACGGTGACCTTCTGGAATCGCCTTTCCAGGGCCTTGTCTTTTTCAAAATACTTCTGGTATTCATCCAGGGTGGTGGCACCAATGGCCCGTAATTCCCCTCTTGCCAGGGCGGGTTTGAGGATGTTGGCTGCGTCCATGGCACCCTGTCCGCCACCAGCTCCCACCAGGGTGTGGATCTCATCAATAAAGAGTACTATATTGCCATCCGCAGAAGTAACTTCCTTGATTACGGATTTTAAACGTTCTTCGAATTCCCCTTTGTATTTCGCACCGGCGATAAGGGCACCCATATCAAGGGAATAGATTACCTTATCCTTGAGGTTCTCCGGTACATCTCCCTGAATAATCCTGTGGGCCAGGCCTTCCGCTATGGCTGTTTTACCGGTTCCGGGTTCACCTACCAGCATAGGATTGTTCTTTGTTCTTCGTGAGAGAATCTGCAAAATACGCCTGATCTCCTCGTCCCGCCCGATTACCGGATCCAGTTTGCCGCTATCGGCCAGTTCGTTCAGGTTGCGGGCATATTTGGATAGGGCGTTGTACGTGTCTTCAGCACTCTGGGAAGTCACTTTGCCGCCTTTTCGCAAAGCTTCTATAGCCGCTTCCATATCTTTCTGGGTAACCCCCTGGTCTTTAAGGATTTGGGAGATCTTGCTTTTGGATTTCAAAAGTGCTAATACGAGATGCTCAATGGAAACGAATTCATCTTCCATTTTTTTGGCTATGATACTGGCCTCATTCAGTGTTTTCCCGGCCTCGCCGGAGAAGATAAGTTGCCCTCCGCTAACTTTGGGGAATCGCTGTAGCTCCTTTTCCAGGATTTGGTTTACCAGGGCGGTATTTACCTGTAATTTTTTGAGCAGGAAGGGAAGCACGTGTTCGTCGGCCTGTTGTATGGCCTTAAACAGGTGTTCATTTTCAACCTGCTGGTGGCCTAACTCCTGGGCAAGCTGCTGGGCCCCCTGAATAGCCTCCTGTGATTTGATTGTGAAATTATTTATGTTCATTTTTGTGCTTTCATTAATTTATACCTAATCTATTCTGCTAGTGACAAGAACCCTACCAAAGGATTTTACAGACAAAAAGGCAGTTAAATCCCTGTGTTGCAAGACATTTAGGCAGGAAGCATAATAAAAAGCAACTATAAATATGAGTTTATTCAACCGCATATTCAGCTCATCGGAAAAGGAAACCACAGCATTTCCGTGGATCCCCCTGCAGGATGAAGGGCAGCTTGAGGATTTGAAAATGGCGAGTAAGAGTAAACCCCAGATTGTATTTAAGCATTCTACTTCCTGTGGCTTGAGTTCGATGATTCTGAGGCGCTTTGAAAAATCACAACTGCAGGCGGAGGTTGAGGCGGACTATTATTATCTGGATCTTATTCGTTTTCGTCAGCTTTCCAATACGATTGCGGAAATGTTCGAAGTACCACACCAATCTCCACAATTGTTAATTGTACGAGACGGCAAACTACGGGCCCATGCCTCCCACAGTGCCGTATTGGATCTGAGCACGGAGCAGGAATAAAAAAACCCGGTGAAAACCGGGTTTTTAAATGTTTAGTTGAATTTGTGCCTGACGATTATATTTTTTAATCGGGCCTTGAGATCCTCTCCCGCATCATATACCATTTGTTCATCGGAAGGGAAGGGCACGGCGGCCAGGTTGAGCATGGCCACTAGGTCGTTGTCCAGGGCGCGCTTGTCACCATCGTAATTGGCATACACATGCTCAAAGATGAACTGGCTCGAAAGCGGGTACGAATTCAGGGATTGTTTGGTCCTTAAATCGATGAAATTTACATTTCCATTTACCTGAGCAGTCTTTTGCTGCGTAAACTGGTAAAAATTACATCGAACGGTTCGCATCCGGTCTACTTCTATTTTATTCCCGAGGCTGTCCTTTACAACATTCCCTTCTTCATCCAGCAGGAATTGTTTGCCATCCTTCACCTGGCGTTCCTTGATTATTTGCCTTTCGTTAACCTGTTCAGGAGAGATAAGAATGTCCCTGAAGGCAACTTGCATCTCATAATCGTACTCGACCTCATTGAGTGGGTTGGTGTGGTAAGCGGTCCACAAATCATCAAGACCATAGGTGTTGAAATTAAGTAACTCGGATTCCAGGCGTTCGGGCACAATTTGCTGGGTGTCGTTGATTACGGTAACTTTTACATAATCAAGGCCATTGCGATAAGCCTGCTCCATCATTTCCTTAGTATCTCCGTATCCCGGGTTGATCTCATCCAGATATCGGAAATCTTCATATGCCTTGCGATAATCAAACTTGTTTGAGGCATTGCTGAGCAGTTCCGTGGCATTCTGATATAAGAATTCCGATAAATCTTCCTTTACGGCCAGGATATCCTGGTCGTAATTGCGAAAATCAAAGCGGGCATCCCGGTTTTCTTTATAAACAGGAAGGGGCAACAATGGACGGATCCGATTTTGTATGTTCTTCAGGTTCTGATATTTTTTGAAGATAACCTCCAGGTTGGCCGGATTCCCATCCTGTTGTAAAAAGGAGATTTCCCTCATTTCCTGGTCCGAATACTTGCGGAACCCTTCTTCGAGCAACAGCACATAGGCCTGGTTGCCCTTCCGGGTTTTATTATCTGCCAGATTTTTAATGGATTTATTTATGGCCTGAGCATAATTTCCGCTGTTCAGGGCTTCCTGCGTCCTTTTGACGCCCCCGCAGGCCATTAATACAATTGCTAAACTAAGAAGTATTACTTTTTTCATGACGGTTAATTTTGGGGTTTATGGGCTTCAATTCAAGCTTTGTGCCAAAACCAATCATGAGTAGAACGAAAATCGTTCAATTATCGTATAAATGAGATAAAAGTAGTTGTGAAAGCCCTAAATATTCTTCAGTTCCAGGGCAGGCAGCAATTTAGAAGAAACCTCTCCAAATCCAATCCGCCTGCCATCTTTCTTACAATAGCCCCGCATGATAACGGTATCCATGTCTTCCACAAAAGTACGGGTCTGGCCGCCTGAAAGTTGAAGTGGTTTACTTCCTCCCCAGGAGAGTTCCAACAGGGATCCGAAGGAATCCGGACTGGGTCCTGAAATGGTACCACTTCCCATCATGTCGCCACTGATAACATTACAGCCGTTAATGGTATGGTGCGTGAGTTGCTGGGCCATGGACCAGTACATATATTTAAAGTTAGAACGACATATGGTGTTAGCCGCTCCCTCCTCCGGGATCAGGTCTACTTCCAGCTGAATATCAAAGCTGCCAGGTCCTTTCTGCCGGAGGTAGGGCAGGGGAAGGGGCTGCTGTTCAGGGCCTTTTACCCGAAATGGCTCGAGGGCGTCAAGGGTCACAATCCAGGGAGAAATGGACGAAGCAAAACTCTTTCCTAAAAAGGGGCCCAGGGGGACGTATTCCCATTTCTGAATATCTCTGGCGCTCCAGTCGTTAAACAGGACCAGCCCGAAAATATATTCTTCTGCTTCATCAATGGGGATGGGTTCTCCCAGTTTATTGGCATCTGTGGTGATAAAGGCCATCTCCAGTTCAAAGTCTACCCTTTTGGAAGGCCCGAAGACCGGTGTTTTGGAATCCTTTGGAAGCGTTTGCCCGTTTGGCCGGCGCACCGGGGTCCCGGAAGGAATTATACTGGAACTCCTGCCGTGGTAACCAACGGGGATGTGCAACCAGTTAGGTAACAGGGCATTTTCAGGGTCCCGAAACATTTTGCCCACGTTTGTGGCGTGTTCCTTACTGGAATAAAAGTCTGTGTAATCCCCTATTTGAACCGGGAGCTGCATTTCGATTTCATCGAGGGTGAAAAGGATGATCTTTTTATGAGCCTCGTTCTGCTGCAGTTCTTTATTGTTTTTGTCAAAAATTTCGCTGATGCGGTTACGGACCAACCTCCAGGTTTTCTTACCATCCGAAATAAAATCATTCAGGGTGTCCTGCAGGAAAATATCGTCCGTAAGTGGGATATCGTTAAAATAGCCCAGCTGGTGCAAAGCACCCAGGTCAATAGCCGTATCCCCGATTCGCGTTCCTATGGTGATAACATCATCCCGTGTCAAAAAAACGCCGAAAGGGATATTCTGTATCGGAAAATCCGAATCTGCGGGTACTGGTAGCCATGAAGTTCTGCTGGGGTCGTTCGCTTTAAGGGACATATTGTTAATTTGTGTTTGATAAATTCATAATCAAATATATCATTTTATCTGGTTTAACCCCTTCCAATTTGTACTTTTACCCTTCATTTAACAGCCCATAAAACATGCAGCGCGACACGCAGATTTTTGATTTGATACAGGCGGAAAAGGACCGTCAGACAAATGGAATTGAACTGATAGCTTCTGAAAACTTCACCAGCCCGCAGGTAATGGAGGCTGCCGGATCCGTTTTGACCAATAAATATGCCGAAGGATACCCTGGAAAAAGGTATTACGGAGGATGTGAAATAGTTGATCAGGTTGAAAATATTGCCATTGAACGCGCCAAAGAATTATTCGGAGCGGTTTATGCTAATGTACAGCCACATTCCGGGTCCCAGGCTAATGCAGCAGTTTTTCAGGCCTGCCTGAAGCCCGGAGATACCATCCTCGGTTTTGATCTTTCACATGGGGGCCACCTTACCCACGGATCCCCTGTGAATTTTTCCGGAAAATTCTACCGCCCGGTTTTCTATGGGGTAGAAAAAGAAAGCGGCCGGCTTAATTACGACACAATTGCAGAAATAGCCAGTCGCGAAAAGCCAAAGCTTATTATCGCCGGGGCATCTGCCTATTCCAGGGATATGGATTTTGCCCGTTTCAGGGAAATTGCAGATAGTGTGGGGGCTCTGCTTCTGGCCGATATTGCCCATCCGGCCGGCCTTATCGCTAAGGGGATCCTGAATGACCCGGTTCCGCACTGCCATTTCGTAACCACAACCACCCATAAAACACTCAGGGGGCCCAGAGGCGGGCTGATCCTGATGGGTGAAGACTTCGAAAATCCCTTTGGGCTGACCCTTAAAAGCGGCGCCTTGCGAAGCATGTCTTCCCTCATAGACCTGGCGGTATTCCCGGGAAACCAGGGCGGGCCTTTGGAGCATGTAATTGCCGCCAAGGCCGTCGCTTTCGGGCAGGCACTTACCGACGATTTTTTACATTATATGCTGCAGGTGCAAAAAAATGCGCAGGCCATGGCCAAAGCATTTGTAGCCCGTGATTACAATATCATTTCAGGAGGCACTGATAACCACATGATGCTCATTGACCTCAGAAACAAAGGAATTAGCGGGAAGGACGCGGAAAAAGTACTGGTAGAAGCCGATATCACCGCAAACAAAAACATGGTTCCCTTTGATGACAAATCTCCTTTTGTTACCTCCGGGATTCGATTTGGAACAGCTGCCATCACAACGCGTGGGCTCATTGAGACCGAAATGGAAACCATCGTCAGCCTTATCGACAGGGTCCTTTCAGATCCGCAATCGGAAGCTGTAATTGGCAAGGTCCGGCAGGAGGTCAACGCAATGATGGCCGGCAGACCGCTTTTTGCCGGATAAGGGTACTCTCAATTCAGGTTTGGGGGAACCTATTTGATTTTTATGTTTATCGTAGTTTTCAGGCCTCAGGGATTTTCAATCTGAAGCGGATCAGACAGCAGTTTTCGTCCCTGTACATCATAGATTTTGGCATCCAGCTGTGATTCGTAATACAAACCCCAGAATTTATAATAGTCCTGAGCCGGATCCATAAATTGCCGGGTTCCTAACTCCGCTTCTTCCATTACCGGAATATGAAATTCATAAGGGGTCTCTTCCAGGCCTTTGGAGGTATGCACATAATGGGCAGCTAATTGGTGCAGAATCTGCTCCAGCTCCAGTGCGATGCTTTTGGGCCCTATGCGCTTAATGATAATGGCTGTATCTTCCAACTGAAGGATAAACTCTTCAATATCGACCAGTTTACAGTTTTTAAATTCCAGATTTTCAAGATGCTCCATCAAAGTCCATTCCCTGATAAGGTTCCCGGCAGGTTGTTCAAAACCTCCCCAGGTTCCATCCTGCAGATGGTGCATCATTTCGAGTAAGGTCATATTGCATTTGAGGGAAACTACCAGGCTTTCCTCGATGAATTCAGAAGAGCAAACCTTTATGGAAACATCGGCAAAAAACAACCGCTCCATATATTTCTTAAAATCCTCTCCACAACATATACAGGGATTGTTATCAATCTTTAGTGAAAGACTGTGCTGAATTTTGGCCTGTTCGGTTCGCTTCATAATAAGAAAATACACCTTATACCCAAATGTAGTTCTTAATACGCGCACCGGATTATGGGAAAACCATAATATTTCTATGGGTTTTCTTTATAAAGATCAGGGTTTTAAAGCGGTGTTTCAGATAAATCCGCGTTTTCTGGATTCGGAAATAAGGGCCTGGTCGTTTTGTTTTTCCACTCCAAAAAGTGCTTTGATCTGGCGTTTGCGGTTTTCAATAGAAGGTAAGGAGAGTGAAATATGGTTAACCATATCCTTGGTTTTGGTCCCTATGGATAAATGATACAGGATTTTCTTGTCGTTTTCATCCAGATTGATATCATTGGCCATTTTCTTTCGGATGGCTACAAGGGCCTTTTGGGTATAATAGGGAGGCGTACTCAAAACGGTTTCTACCATTGTTTGCAGGGACTTCTGATCAATTTCAGATTTGACCATATAGCCTTCGGGGTCAACAGATTGCATGACACTGTTAATTCGGTAGTTGTCACTAAAGGAAGACATAAAGACAATTTTGGCCCCCGGGCAAATTTTCCGGGCGTAAATCCCAATGTCTTCTCCGCTTTCCGCCGGACCGTCCGAACCCTGCGATAGCTGAATGTCCAGCAGCAATATCTGAAAAGGGAGGCCTTTAACAGACTGTTCCAGTTTTTGTATGGCTTCCCTATAGGTTTTGGCGGTATCCATCCGAACCTCAAACCCATCAAACTTGGTGTCTTCCAGGATAAATTTATACCCCAAAGTGGTCATTTCGTGGTCGTCTACTGCTAAAATCCGTACTACTTCCATGCTTGCTGCTTATTCTTCTATCACCATTTCTTCCCTGACTTCTATTTCCTTCTCGGAACCGTAGGGAATTTCTATTTGAATTTCAGTCCCCTTGCCGGGGCTGCTGATCAGTTTCCATTTTCCTTTCAGGCTTTCAACCCGGGAGTTGATGTTCTTCTGCCCGATACCTTTTTTCTTTATCTCTTTCCGGAAGCCAACTCCGTCGTCTTTAACACAGATGCAAAGATGGTCCTGCCGTTGCTCCATGGTAATGGTAACCAGGGAGGCTTTGGCGTGTTTGATTACATTCTGAAGGCATTCCTGCAGGATGCGGTACAGATTGATCTTCACTTCCCCACCCAGGCCATCCCAGTCCGTATCGTTATCGTACTCAAAATGGTACTTCAGTCCTGCCGGATCGCACACTTCCCTTACCATTTCCTCTATGGAAATTACAAAATTATGAAATTGCCGGTAGGCTGCGTCGCTCAGTTGATGGCTGATGGTACGGATTTCCTCCTGTACGCTTTTTAGTTTTTCTAGGGCTTCAGCCCTCATTTTTATCGATGCTTCGTCTTCACGCCCGTTAAGCCCCAACAGTACCATTCGGATTCCGTTCATGGCACCCAGCACCCCGTCGTGCAATTCCTCTGAAATTTGTTTCTGCACGGCGCTTTTTCCTTCCTCGATTTTTTCATTCTGGGATAAGAGCAGTGTAAAAATCTCCTGGTTGGTGGCCTGTTGCTGCTGTTCAAAGCGGAGTTTCTGGTTGCGGATCCGCTGGTAGATGATCACAATTACGGAAATACCCAGCAGCAGAACGCCCAGGGCCACTCCGGCGTACAACTGCTGGCGTTCCGTTAAGAGTCGGGCCCGGTCTATATACTCCTGGGTCTGGAAACGGATCCTTGCGAATTTATTGCGCTGCTGCCGTTCTTCCTGTATGATTTTTTCAGACAGCTCGGCATACGCTTGCATGTATTCCGTGGCCTGCTCCGGGTGGATACGGGCTGCAAGGGGATATAGTTCCAGTAAGCGGTCGTTGTCCCCTCCTTCCTGCGCATAGTTAAGGGCATCTTCCAGATAAGCTGATGCCCTGGTTGTATCATTTTGGCCTAACCAGTATTCTGCCAGATAATAACTAATGGACGCCAGGGAGGCTACTTTCCCTTGTTGCTTTCTAAGTTCAAGAGCTTCCGTATATCTGGTGAGGGCATTTTCCATATCCCCCTGTTCAAATAACACCTTGCCCAAATTGGTAAGCGTACGGGCATATGAATCCTGGTTTTTTTCTTTCACCAATCCATCAGTAAGTGAACTTTCATAATACTTTTGGGCGTTGCGATAGTCACCAATATCCCGATATACGTTCCCGCGATTATTGGCCAATATGTTTCTTTTAATTCCCGGATCTTTAAGCTTACCTAGATAATTCTCTGCCCTGTCGTAATAATCTAAAGCCTGTTCGTAATCCCCCATATCCTTGGCGATGATTCCAAGTTCGTTAAAGCTATAGAACAGATTTATTGTGTCTTGGATTTTTTCAAAATCCCGGACCCCTGCCAGGGCACTGGTTTCGGCTCCGATATGATCTTTCGCCCAGTTTTGTTGCTTGGCCATCGCCAGGTGCATACGACCGGACCCATACAGGTCACCGAAGGCCTGGAAATAATCTCGGGATTCGGCAAAATAATAGAAGGCGCTATCCCTCAAGTTCCGATCCTCCATAAAAATCCCGAGGTCCCAGGCGCTATTCGCCAGTAACAAGGTGTCTTTATCCCTCAGCCCGCGAGCACGGACGCCTGTGTTAATCCTTCTGAAAAAGGCGGAGTCCAATTGTTTCATTGATGTATAGGACAATTCTGTAAGGAATTCGGAACGCACGGAAGGGTTGCTGATAGTATCCGAATCCTGCAGGGCCCGAAGCGCGAGGCTGGCTTTGACCTCCTTAGACACTTCTCCGTTTTTAAGGCTGTCCACCTGTGCCTGTAGCCCGGGGTAATCCTGTACCGAGGGTACATCCTGTTTCAGGTTGTCGGCAAGAAGGATAAAAAGAATAAGGGCCAGGTATTTCATTATGGATACAATGCGATTCTAGTTTCAAAATAACAAAAAAGCCCTGAATCCGATATCCAGGGCTGCTTTATTTTTAATTAAGTCTGTTCTGTTTAATTCCCTCCTTTATCTGTACTAGCACTTTCATCATCATCATTGGCCTGCAGTTCTATATCGTACAGGGCCTCTGTCTCATCCAGAGAAGTTTCCGCTTCACAGGAAGCCATTCCAATTAACATCAAACAAATTGCTGCAAGACTCATTACTTTTTTCATAGTCGTATTATTTAGGAGTTAGATTATGTTTTCTGTCTACAAAGTACTACAGCCCAAAGGTTGGTCGTATATAAATCAGGCCGCTTTTAGCAGATGGCAGCTTTCTGAGAGTAAACGGTAGGGTTTTGAGAGAATTCGGTTATTTTCCCGAATGCAGGGAATTTTGGCTAAGCTTCTGCTTTAGGATATCCACCACCGGCTTGTAGGAACGAGAGAAGGGGATTTCAGTTTTTACAATCCGCAGGCTCAGGCGGCTTTTGCCATAGTTGATACGGGAGATATAATCCTGGTTGAGGATATAACTCTGGTGTATACGGACGAAATTTTCCGGCAGTTTTTCCTCAAAGCATTTCAGGGTTTTATAGGCGCTGATACGACTGCCGTCTTTCATAATGAAGTCGGTAGTATTATTATCTGCTTTCAGGTAGAGGATATCGTTGGTGTTTAAGTACTGATAGTCTTTGTAGGACTGCAGGCAGAGGGTAGGGGCAGCAGTGGTTTTTGGAAAACGTTTCTTGAGCTTTAGGAGGGTTTTGCGGATGTCGAATTCATTGAAGGGCATCAGCCAGTAATCAAAGAACTGATTCTTCAGGGCTTCATAGGCATAATCCGTACAGGCGGCAATCCCGATCACCAAGGGTTGCTCTTCCAGGTACTGGTACAAATCCCGGACCATTTCAAAGCAGGGCCGGGCCTGTTGTTCCAGGTTGAGGATTACCAGGTCTGGCTTGAATTTTAAGATGCTGTTGAGGCCTCCGGTTACAGAGGCATCCTGGGATACACACATAAAATCTCCATACTCCTCAAGAAAGTGCTGCAATTGCAAATTTGAGGTAGCGCTGGAATCGATTATGCTGTAGGTATATTCCACCCAATATGATTTCTACAGCAAATTAGTCATAGTTAGATAGTTAGCACTATGTAAAAACCATAGTTCTTCTATGGTTTGACATAAAATACTTGGATTTTTTACATTAAAATAAGAAAAAAGAATATAAAAAGTAGGAAAAATAATATGATAATGAAAAATGGGCTTATTAACCTGTTTTTCAGCTACAAAAAAGTTGTTCCATTTTATTCGGCATCCGGGCCGGCTTCATGCTTTTCCGGTTGAGCAAGCACCACAGGGTTTCACAACGGGCAACTTTCTCGCTGTTTTCAGACAGGCAGAATTCTACAATGCGTTTGGAAAGGGCACCCCTGGCCTCTTCTACATAGGTGGTTATCTGTAGTTTTTCCCCCTTTAGGACGGGTCTGAAATATTCGATATGGTGGCTTCGGACTACCCAGAAGAAGGTATCTCTCCAGGCTCCTGCGGAAAGCAGCTCCCAATGGGCTTCAGAAATTTCCTGTACCCATTTGAGGTAGCGGATATTGTTGACATGTTCCAGTGCATCCAGATCTTCTGCCTGTACCTCAATGGTTTTTTGAAAGCGCTTCATCAGTCTTTCTTTTCAATTCGGACTTCGAACAGTTTATCCCATCGCTTGCCCGTTACAAAGAAAGTTTTACGTTCAGGGTGGTAGGCCACCCCATTTAGGACATCCAGCTCCGGATGCTGGGTAACCTTGTTTTTAAGGCCTGCAAAATTAACAACACCTTCAATGGCACCGCTGGCTGCATCGATAATCATCATACTTTCCCGCTGCCAGACATTGGCATAAATTTTTCCATCCACATATTCCAGTTCGTTTGCCTTGTTGAAAACAGAAGTATTTGTAACCGTTTCGATATGCCCGGTCTCACTATAGGTTTGCGGGTCCAGTATCCAGATCTTCTGACTGCCATCGCTCTTATAAATCCGGGTCCCGTCATGACACAACCCCCAGCCCTCTTTACTTTCCCCATAGGCAAAACTGCCCAGCCTATCAAGGGTTTTGCGGTTGTAGATAAAACCCGTTTTGCTTTTCCAGGTAAGCATCAGGATTCGATCGCCCAAAATGGTTATCCCTTCCCCGAAATATTGCCTTTCCAGATCTGCCTGCTGCAGGATTTCCCCGGTTTTAAAATCGACTTTGCGCAGGCTGGAAGCTCCGTTTTGGCCAGTGCTTTCGTAGAGGGTGTCCTGGTAGAATTCGAGGCCCTGGGTAAAGGCCTTGCGGTCGTGCGGATAGGTATTGATAATGCTATAGGTATAAAGCTCCGGGGCTTTGCCGGCCAGCAGGGTAATTTCCCTTGAGATTTCAATGGTTTCCCCCTCACAGAAAATTTTGGCGCTCAGGGTTTTTTCTCCCAGGGTTTGGGCAGTCAGGGAGATGCGTCCCTGATCCACCTTCAGGGGGACCTGATCCAGAAAATAAGCCACCGAGTCAATTTCCTTCCCGGAGCTATTGCGTATCGATATTCCCGGGCTTTCGCCGTCCTGGAAAGATTTTCCGGAGGTGTCAAATTTGATGGCAAATTGCCTGGAGGGATCCTCATCTCCGCAAGCCAGAAAAAGCAGTAAAAACAGCAGGGAGGAACTGATCTTCCAAAAACTCATGTTTCCCGTTCTTTTAGATGTTAAAACAAACCCTTATTGCAGCTATAATTTTAGCGGGCAGTGCTAAATTAAGCATGTAAATCCATTGGCCCAAAATTAAAAAGAATGTATATTTGCACGCGGCAAGTCCTACACGACCAGCTCCTGCAGAATCCCCCAGGGCGGGAACGCAGCAAGGGTATGCGGTCGTAGCGGTGCGATGTAGGTAGCTTGCCGTTTTTTTATGCCCGATAATGAACCTTCATCCTTGAATTCGGGCAGGGAAATCCGACTAATAAAGCCGTGTTTTTTGTTTCTTTGCAGCTATGGAATCTCAAAAGGTAGTTTTGATAACCGGAGGGTCTTCCGGTTTGGGAAAGACAACGGGCATTTATCTTGCAAAGAAAGGTTTTAAAGTGTACGGTACCAGCAGGAAGCCTGCCAGCTATCCCGATTTTAATCACTTCCCCTTATTGGAAATGGATGTGCGCAAATCCGATTCCATCGCTAATGCCTTGAATTCCCTGATTGAGGCCGAAGGACGGATTGATGTTCTGATCAACAATGCAGGGGTAGGAATTACCGGGCCCCTGGAAGAAACCCCGGAAGAAGCCATTGCAGATAATTTTGAAGTCAATTTTTACGGTCCGTTACGCGTAATCCGGGAGACGCTGCCAAAGATGCGTGCAAAGAATTCTGGCTTTATCATAAACATCACTTCTATCGCAGCCTATATGGGATTGCCCTACAGAGGTATTTATTCGGCTAGCAAAAGCGCCCTGGAGATCAGTACGGAGGCCTATCGGATGGAACTTAATGGGAGCGGCATTCATATGTGTACCCTCGCCCCGGGCGATTATGCCACCAATATTGCTTCAGGACGTTACCACACCCCGGTTTTGGAGGGTTCGCCCTATGCCGAACCTTACGGAAAAACCCTGGATTTGATAAACGCCCATGTAGACTCCGGGAAAGACCCGGAAGAGGTGGCAAAAAATATATACATCATCCTTCAGAAAAGCAATCCGTCTGTGCACTACACGGTCGGAAGCCCCATGCAGCGTTTCTCCCTGATCCTCAAGCGACTTCTCCCGGATAAACTCTACGAACGACTCTTATTGAACCATTATAAATTGTAGTTTTGTAAGCAGGGCAGTGGTTGCCCACTAAAAATTCAAATCCAAATAGCATTTATGAAATTTTTTATCGATACGGCCAATCTGGATCAAATTCGCGAGGCACAGGAACTCGGCGTTTTAGACGGGGTTACTACCAACCCTTCCCTGATGGCGAAAGAAGGAATCACCGGAAGGAACAATATCCTTAAGCACTATGTAGATATTTGTGAAATAGTAAGCGGAGATGTTTCTGCTGAAGTAATAGCGACTACGTTTAAGGAAATGGTCAAGGAAGGGGAGGAACTTGCCGAA
This sequence comes from Robiginitalea insularis, assembly GCF_052497835.1. NCBI lineage: Bacteria > Pseudomonadati > Bacteroidota > Flavobacteriia > Flavobacteriales > Flavobacteriaceae > Robiginitalea > Robiginitalea insularis. The sequence goes on along the minus strand of NZ_CP199296.1, from coordinate 3,251,764 downwards.
TTACATGAGCAAATTGTAGTTAAGGTGCCCATGATACGGGATGGGGTTAAGGCCCTGAAATACTTCTCAGACCATGGCATACGCACGAACTGTACCCTGGTCTTCTCGCCCGGGCAGGCTTTACTGGCTGCAAAAGCGGGAGCCACCTATGTGTCCCCTTTTCTCGGAAGGCTTGATGATATTTCAACAGATGGGCTTAATCTGATTGCAGAAATCAGGCATATCTATGATAATTACGACTTTGAAACGCAAATCCTGGCCGCTTCCATACGGCATACTATGCATGTAATTGATTGTGCTAAGCTGGGCGCAGATGTTATGACCGGTCCGCTCTCATCCATCGAAGGGCTATTGAACCACCCGCTTACAGATATCGGACTGGAAAAATTCCTTGCGGACTACCGCAAAGGCAATAATTGATAGTCGGAAAAATTTGCTGAAGCCCGGTTTCCTGTCATGGGGAATCGGGTTTTTTAATGCCCGTAGTTATTAAAAGGAAGTATTCAGGTTGGCGAAACCGTCTATTATGCGTCCGTCCCGGACAATGATCACCTTGTAGGGGTTGTTAACAACCAGGCGGTGGGTGAGGGTATTGTAGTCTTTTGCCCAGAACTGGTTTTCAGGATTCAGGCCATGGGATTTTAACTGGGTTTCCCACTGTTCTTTCCCTGTGCGAATACAGATTCCTATAAAGCGGTGGTCTTTGTGAATTTTTTCCAGGTCCCGGACCCGTCTTGTAATATTTTTCAGGTGTCTGGGTTGGGGCCCCGTCCAGAAGTAGAAAACCACTTCGTCGTTCTTACTTATATCCCTTAAGGAAACTTCTTCTCCCAAAGTATTGTAAAGATTCAGATCTGGCAACTCGTTATCAGGCCGTAAACTCCGTATTCCTTCGCTCAGATCATTGATTTCCTGCAGATGCCGGTTGTTACCGGATAAGTTGTGAAAATCTTCCATGAAAAGGGCGTAATTCTCGTCTGAGTCGTTTTTCAGCAGGTAGTCAAAAGCGACAGTACGAAAAAGATTATCCCGTAGCGTTTCCTGTTTTACCAGGCTGTCAATCAGTTTTAATTGATGCCTGTTAAAATGCAACTGGTTGGAGATAGTCCCCTTCATATCGGAACAGCTTTTCCGGCATCCCATATAGGCCAGGTTTCCGATATGGTATTTCATAAACTCGTAATAGGGACGCAAGTAGGTGAGCTGCGGATTGTTGTAGGATATGCTATTGCGATAGTCGTAAAAATCCTTCGGCAGGCTGTGAAGCGTTTTATCAGCCGATTCCTTTTTATGCCAGAACGGATAGCTTTCGCGATAAAAATAAGATCGATAAAGGATGCTGGCCTTTACCAAATCATAGGCTGGTTCGGAAATATCATTTTCGCCCTGAAGCTGGTTCAATTCATTCAATTGTTTGTCAACCAGCGAATCCATCTTGTAGGCGAACACCTCTGGTTCCAATTGGATAAATGACTTTTTAATTACTTCGTCCTCCCTTTCGCGCTCGAGATAGAGGTTAATCATAAAATTATTCACCACCTCGCCGGTTCCTGAATAGGTAAGGGATTCGTCAAAGGCCATCGTATTCAAACGCAGTTGAATACTATCCCCTTTTTCGAGATATACATATTGGAATTCAGGATCGTGGGAAAAATTATAGAGCCCTTCCTCAATGGAATCCAGTCGGAATTCAAAACGGTTTTGAGCATTCAGGGGGACGGAATCTATGACTTCCTCACCTTTAAACAGTTTTACGTGCCGTGAAGTAGGGTTCACGATTTCCCCTGCCAGGTAGGTACCCGACTTGGGCTCCTCCCTGTTCTCACAGGCATAAAACGTAATAATGAGGATAGCGAGTAAAAGTCTATACATATGATCTTAACTGCATGAACGCTGAACAAAGCTAAATAAAGGTGGGAATGCTCCCTGTTAACGGCTAGTTAAAAAACCCTTAAAGACTCCCGAAAACCCCGGTATTTAACGTCTTCTTTTAATAGTGACAACGTTTTATTTTGATTACTTTTGCAAAAATTTAAAAATCAGTACATGTTATCTGTTTCCAATTTATCTGTTCAATTCGGCAAAAGAGTGCTTTTTGATGAGGTTCAGGTTACCTTTACCTCAGGAAATTGCTACGGCGTAATAGGGGCTAACGGTGCCGGAAAGTCTACATTTTTAAAAATCCTCTCCGGTGAAATTGACCCTACCTCCGGGCAGGTACACCTGGAACCGGGGAAACGCATGTCTGTTCTGCAGCAGGATCACAACGCTCACGATTCCCATACAGTGCTGGAGACGGTGCTCAGGGGAAATAAACCGCTGTTCGATATCAAAACAGAGATGGATGCCCTCTACGCGGATTACGATGACGCCAATGCTGATCGTATCGGCGAACTGCAGGTTGCTTTTGAAGAAATGGATGGCTGGAATGCAGACAGCGATGCGGCAGCCCTGCTCTCAAACCTCGGGATTTCAGAAGACCTGCACTACACCCTGATGTCTGAAGTGGAGGCCAAGTTAAAGGTCCGCGTTTTGCTGGCTCAGGCCCTGTTTGGAAACCCGGATGTACTGGTAATGGATGAGCCTACCAACGACCTGGATTACGATACCATACAATGGCTTGAGAATTTTCTCGCAGACTATGAGAATCTTGTAATTGTAGTTTCCCACGACCGTCATTTCCTCGATGCGGTATGTACCCACATTGCTGATATCGATTTTGGCAAAATCAACCTCTACAGTGGAAACTATTCTTTTTGGTATGAAAGCAGTCAGCTTGCGGCGCGGCAGCGTGCCCAGCAGAACCGAAAAGCAGAGGAAAAGGCCAAAGAGCTTCAGGAGTTCATACAGCGCTTCAGTGCCAACGTAGCCAAGAGCAAGCAGGCCACTTCGCGTAAAAAAATGCTTGAAAAACTGAAGGTGGAAGATATCAAACCCTCGAGCCGCAGGTACCCTGCTATAATTTTTGAAAGGGAGCGGGAGGCCGGCGATCAGATCCTGAATCTGGAAGGCCTGGCTGCACGCAGCGAAGACGGAGACTGGTTGTTTCGCAAGGGGAACCTGAATCTGGCAAAAGGGGATAAGGTAGCACTTATCTCCAGGGATTCCCGTGCCACTACTGCTTTTTACGAGATAATCAGTGGGAAACGAAAGCCGGATGAAGGATCCTTCCAATGGGGGGTGACCACTTCAACTTCGTATCTGCCATCGGACAACAGTTCGTTCTTTAAAGAGGATATAAATTTGGTAGACTGGTTGCGGCAATGGGCCAAAACACAAGAAGAAAAAGAAGAAGTAAACCTGAGGGGTTTCTTGGGGAAAATGCTGTTTAGCGGTGAGGAGGCCCTCAAAAAATGTACAGTACTGTCGGGTGGCGAAAAGGTTCGTTGTATGCTCAGCCGTATGATGCTGCTGAGGGCCAATGTTTTGTTGCTCGATGAGCCCACAAACCATCTTGATCTGGAGAGTATTACCGCTTTCAACAATTCCTTAAAGCAATTCAAGGGGACAGTTATTTTCACCACCCATGACCATCAGTTTGCACAAACTGTTGCCAACAGAATAGTGGAACTTACCCCCAGCTATACCATTGACCGTTATCTGAGCTTTGACGATTATATGTCTGATCCCGCCATACGGGAACAACGCGATAAATGTTATAGCGTAACCGTCTGAGGGAGTTGCTACTCAGAGGCCAGGAGGGGCGCTTCTACTGAATGGCTCAGAGCAGCAGTTTCAATTTCAAAGCAAGAACCTTTTAAGGGCTTCAGGCATTAAAATATTTGCTGTTCCATATGGCCGGATTAAAATTCTTGCCCAGGGCAAATCCGTAAAAAATTACAACGGCTGCAATGGATTTGAACATAAAGAAGAAGATAATCCAGAATTCGGCACTGCTATTGTTCTTTGAGAACAGGCCGGCAGGAACCAAAAAAGTAGCCAACAGGCTGACAAAAAGTACCACTAAGCTCAGATTGATGATATTTCTGAATGGCCAGACCAGTAATTTTCGAAGCGGATGCAGGTCATTCCCCCATTTGTGTACCAGGTAGAAATAGTCATTTCCCATGGGTACGAATAATAAGGGATCATCCTTGTCTGCCAATTTAAAAAGCTTCGAAGGGGCGATGATTTTAAAATTTTCCAGGCTGGTTTCATGCATTGCTTCTATTTCAGCAATGGCCTGATGCGCTTCTTCCGGTAGCTCCGGCTTAAAATATTTAAGGTCCAGAAAACGCAGTCTGTAATCAATGCATATCTGACGGATATGCCTCATATGATAAATACGGGAAGTATCCAGCAGGTCGAAGTCAAAACTGTTTACAGGGACTGATTTTTCAGGTGCCTGCACAAGGCCGGCTTCCATCTCTGTTCTTGAGGCCTCTTTTATGGCATGGGCTTGCAGCAGTTCCTGAAGGGCGACCTCCTGGAATTTCGTCTCTTGCAAAGCAGATAGTCTTTGCTCAATATCGGTTCTTTTCAACATTAATTTCTTTTTTAGCAATGCTCAAAAATAAAGAATGACTGCCCTCAAGTCAACTCCCTGGCTAAACTTATGAATGTTAAATAAAAGTTAATAATCTAAGTCATGGTTTACCGAAAGATCTGATAATAGTCCAAAATGCGTATATTGTCGTTGAAAGATTACCGTTTATCGATAATTACTTTCAACCCCAAAGTGAATTTATCTATGAAATTATCAGGCTTATTATGCTTGGTGGCGGCCCTACTTGTCGCCTCATTCAGCAGCGCACAGGCTTCCAGCAAGCCTGCAATGGATTTAATTCAAACCGCCTCCTTAAAACCCGTAAAACAGTCTGTAACCTACAAGACCTTGTTCAATGTTGCAGAAGCAACGGATATGATGGAAATGCTTAAAGGTAAAGGGAACTTTACCGTATTTGCACCCTCAGACGAAGCTTTCGGACGTCTTAAACCCTCACAGATTCGGGAGCTTTTAAAGCCTGAGAACAAAAAAACCCTGAAATCCCTGTTATCCTATCATATAGTGGCGGGGGAGCTCACAGCCTCAAGAATTCTGAAAGCCATGTGCCGGGGCGGGGGAGTGGCCAGGCTAACTACCATTCAGGGAGAAGAATTACTGGCCAGTATGCAGGGGACGGATATTGTACTATGGGATTGCTCCGGGAATACCGCCAGGATTATAAATGCCGATTCCAACAGGGATAACCTGATCTTCCATCAGATAGACAGCCTGGTTTTGCCACAGGCGGTGAGTTTACCTTAATTCTGCACCCAATTCTTTTTCAAATTGCTTTTGCAGCCTGTTCATTACAGCATCGATCTGTTTGTCAGTAAGCGTCTTTTTACGGTCCAGCAGACTAAAGCTCACTGCATAGGATTTCTTGCCATCCGGCAGAGAACCCCCTGTATAAACATCAAATAACTGTACATCCTGCAGCAGTTGACGCTCCGCCTTCAGAGCCAGTTTATGTACGGCTTCAAAGGAAATATGATCGTCCAGCAACAAGGCGAAATCCCTTTTTACTTCAGGATATTTTGGGATTTCTGTGAAGGTAAATGCAGCGTCCCCCGCCAGCTTAATCAATTCATCCCAGTTGAGCGAGGCGAACAAAACAGCTTGTTTAATATCGAAGGCTTTACATATGCCCGTTTTAACCAGGCCGAATTCTGCTAGTTTTTTACCGGAATAGACCAGGCTCAGGGCTTCAGAAAAGCGATCATCCGTGAGTGGGATTTCATCGCAATCGGTAAGGCCAAGCCGCCTGAGGATGGAAAATACCACAGATTTCAGGTAAAAGAAGCCCATGGGAAGGCCTTTGGCAGTCCAGTGGTCCCTGTGTGTATTACCACTGATAATCAGAGAAAGCCTGTTTTCTTCAATACGATTAGCTTCCCTATAATGGTACACTTTACCGAACTCAAAAAAACGTAAATCCTGTTGCTTTCGGTTCAGGTTGTGGGCAACGGTCTCCAGGCCATTACTCAGCATATCCATTCGCATAGCCGATAATTCCTGACTCAGCGGGTTTAGCAACCGGATCTCTTCACTTGCTTTTTTAACCAGCAATTGGTGATAAGCCGGGTTTGTGAGACTGTTACCCAAAATTTCATAGAATCCCTGGGCCGCCAGCTGGTCTCCTATTTTATCCTGTATCCTGTGGTTTTCAATTTCAAGGGGAGGGGCAATAGAAGCGGTAAACTTATCATTATTGGGGATGTTATTGTAGCCATAAACCCTTAAAATCTCTTCGATAACATCAACTTCCCGCTGCACGTCCACACGGTAAAACGGGATTTCCAGGCCCAGGCCGGATTCCGTGACGCTTTTAACACGGATATCCAGGGAGGCCAGGATGGATTTTATAGTATCCCTTGGGACCTCCTGACCAATAAGGCCATTTATTTTATCAAATGTCAGGAACACATTATGGTCCTGCATCTTGTTGGGGTATAAATCCACTATGTCCGAACAGATATCCCCGCCGGCGATATCCCGGATCAGCAATGCTGCCCTAACCAGTGCGTATTCAACATTGTTTATATCGATGCCCCTTTCAAAGCGGAAGGAAGCATCTGTATTGAGCCCGTGCCTTTTCGCCGTTTTCCGAATGCTTACGGGGTTAAAATAAGCACTTTCCAGAAAGATGGAACGCGTATTTTCGGTCACCCCAGTATTGATGCCGCCAAAAACACCGGCTATACACATAGGCTTTTCACCGTCACAAATCATAAGGTCTTCTTCGTGAAGGCTGCGTTCCTCCCCGTCTAGGGTCATGAACTTAGTACCCGCGGCAACGGTTTTGACAATGATCTTTTTTCCGAAGATCCTGTCTGCATCAAAAGCATGTAAGGGTTGCCCCAGCTCGTGAAGTACGTAGTTGGTGGCATCCACCACATTATTGATGGGTTTTAAACCAATGGCCCTCAGCCGGTTTTTAAGCCAGTCAGGGGAGGGTTGTACAATTAAATTGCCGATGGTTATCCCGCAGTAGCGCGGTGCCAGGTCTGTACGTTCCACATCCACATCAATACGCAGAGAACGGTTGTCTACATTAAAGCTGCTTACGGATGGAGTAATGAGTTCTTTGGAAATTTCTCGTTGTTTCAGGCCTGCCCTTAAATCCCGTGCCACCCCAAAATGACTCATGGCGTCGGCCCGGTTGGGGGTAAGCCCAATTTCAAATACTTCGTCCTCTTCTACTTCAAAGACCTCGCTTAAGGGAGTCCCTGCCGGAATTTTGTCATCCAGCACCATGATCCCATCATGACTTTCGCCCAGGCCTAATTCATCTTCTGCGCAAATCATTCCCTGGCTAACTTCTCCCCGGATTTTCCCTTTTTTGATCTTCCATGGATTTCCCTCGGCGTCGTAAAGGGTAGAGCCAATAGTTGCTACAGGCACCTTCTGGCCTTTTGCAACGTTAGGGGCGCCGCAGACAATCTGGACGGTTTCAGAATCTGACAGGGCTACTTCACAAAGCTTGAGTTTATCCGCGTTCGGATGCTTAATGCATTTGGTTACCTCGCCTACCACAACCCCATGCAAACCTCCTTTAACTGATTCAAAGTGGCTGATCCCTTCTACTTCCAATCCCAGATCGGTTAGCAGTTCAGCGGTTTGCTTTGCATCCCAGTCTATTTCCAAAAATTGCCGAAGCCAGTTATAGGAGATTTTCATTCCTCTGATTTAAGCCACCAAAGATAAGCGTTTGTATTAAGATTTCCATAAGGCGCAATACTTGCAGGAGGGTATAAAAAACCCCCGAAAGGCTTCAGGGGGTTCTTCAGGGTAATTCAAAAGCGGGAATTAAATGATCGTTGATTTTCCCAACCCTATATTTTCTTTATTCAGGCCCCTGTAATCGTCCTCATCCGAAATATGGCTGGCTATAAAATGGCCTACGTCATCTGTTCCATACTTGCTTTTCGGATTCAGATCGGGCGTAACCAATCCCTTCTTAAGCGCTTTGTTAACGGCATTGACCACTGCAGCTGCTTCTTCCTTCAAGTTAAAGTGATCCAGCAACATGGCGGCCGATAATATGGAGGCGATCGGATTGGCGATATTCTTACCCGTTGCCTGTGGATAGGACCCGTGTATGGGTTCAAACATGGCATTTTCCGTTCCCACGGAGGCCGAGGGTAACAAACCAATAGACCCACCAATAACACTTCCTTCATCCGAAAGGATATCCCCAAACATGTTTTCGGTAAGGATCACATCGAACTGACTGGGGTTCAGGATAAGTTGCATGGCCGCATTGTCCACAAAAAGATAATTGAGGGTTACCTCCGGATAGCTTTCTGATATCTTGGTGACTACTTTCCTCCACAACCTGGAGGACTCCAATACATTGGCCTTGTCTACCAGGGTTAGCTTTTGCCTGCGGCTTTTGGCTGCCTTAAAGGCCAGGTGGGCAATCCGGCTAATTTCGGATTCATGGTATTCACAGAGATCCGAAGCGGTAGTTCCGTCTTCACTCCATTTCTTTTCGCCAAAATAAATACCTCCTGTTAGTTCCCGATAAATAACAAAATCAGTACCACTGACAATTTCTTTTCGAAGGGGTGATTTATCGAGAAGGGTAGGGAATACCTTTACGGGGCGTATGTTGCTGAACAGCCCCAGTTCTTTCCGAAGCCTCAGCAGGCCCTGCTCAGGACGAACCTTGGCTCCCGGATCATTGTCGTATTTGGGATCCCCGATGGCGCCAAATAATACGGCATCAGACCGCTTGCAAAGGTTCAGGGTTGTTTCGGGCAAAGGGTCTCCGGTCTTTTCAATGGCAATAGCTCCGACCAATGCTTCACTGAAGGTAAAGGTATGTCCGAAGTGTTCTTCCACGGCCTGAAGGCAGGCAACGGCCTGCGCTGCAACTTCCGGTCCGATTCCGTCGCCGGGTAATAAGGCTATTTTTAATTTCATTAAGCGAGACTTTCTATGTTTATATCTGCGGCAACCACGATGGCGTGGATATCCTCGTCTACAATTTCCTTTTTGCGATCTGCAAATTTGAGGAATTCATCGTATACCGTATCCAGCTGGAGTTTAGTGAGTTCGTATCCTACTTTTTTGGCACGGTAGGCAAGTGCTGCTCTCCCGCTTCGGGCCGTAAGGACAATAGAGGATTCGGTAACCCCTACGTCTTCCGGATTGATAATTTCATAAGTCTCTCGCTTTTTGATAACCCCGTCCTGGTGAATTCCGGAACTGTGTGCAAAAGCATTGGAGCCAACAATGGCTTTGTTGGGCTGTACCGGCATTCCCATTTTGCTGGAGACCATTTGGCTGGTATCATAAAGCAGCTTGCTGTTGATATCAGTATCCAGGTTCAGATAAGGGTGCTGCCTCAGGATCATAACCACTTCCTCCAGGGAGGTATTTCCGGCTCTTTCGCCTATCCCGTTAATGGTACATTCTATTTGCCTGGCTCCGTTAATAACCCCGGCTATAGAGTTTGCGGTGGCAAGGCCCAGGTCATTATGGCAATGACAGGAGAGAATGGCTTTTTCAATACCCGTAACATTTTCACGCAGATATTTCATTTTTGCCCCGTATTCCTCAGGCAGGCAATAACCGGTGGTGTCAGGTATGTTCAGAACAGTGGCACCCGCCTTGATAACCGCTTCACAAACCCTGGCCAAAAACTCATTATCGGTCCTTCCGGCATCTTCTGCATAGAATTCCACATCTTCAACAAAGGACTTGGCGTATTTCACGGCCTCTACGGCCCTTTCCAGGACTTGCTCCTGCGTGGCCTTGAACTTGTATTTTATATGGGACTCCGAAGTACCGATCCCAGTGTGAATCCTGGGGCGTTTGGCATGCTTAATTGCCTCTGCCGCCACTTCAATATCCTTGCGAACGGCCCTGGTAAGACCACAGACTGTCGCATTTTTGACAATTTCAGCAATTTCAGAAACGGATTTAAAATCACCGGGGCTTGAAATCGGGAAGCCGGCCTCAATCACATCCACTCCCAGCTGGTCCAGGCGTTCAGCAATAACCAGCTTCTGCTCAGTATCCAGTTTACAGCCCGGGACCTGTTCTCCATCCCTCAGTGTAGTGTCAAAAATATATACCTTGTCTTTACTCATTATAATTACTTACTTTTATTCACCCGTACGAATATAATGGGAGCCGTACAAAAGCCTGCGGCCAAAGAGAAGCATTTACAACGTTTACGAGGTTTTCGACATCTTTAAGTTATTGATAGCCAGGTTTATAATACTATTTTTTTACGATGACTAGCACCCATAAAGATGCGTTGTTTGTATTGGTCAAATCACTCTCCAAATCTGAGAAAAGACAATTTAAGCTTTATGTAGGCAGATTGGGGGTCAATACGGATGCCAAATTTCTGGCACTTTTCAATCTGATGGACAAGCTTAAGGGCTATGATGAAGAGGTCATTCTGGAGAGTGGTATTGTAAAAAAATCGCAACTCTCAAATCTGAAAGCCCATTTATACAAACAAATCCTCATTAGTCTGAGGCTAAACCCCGTTAACCAAAACATCCGGGTTCAGATTCGGGAACAACTCGATTTCGCAACGATTTTATATCAGAAGGGGCTTTATAAACAAAGCCTGAAGATCCTGGATAAGGTGAAATACCTGGCCATAGAGAATGAAGAAAAAAACATTGCCTATGAAATTGTGGAGCTCGAGAAAATTATTGAAACCCAGTACATAACCAGGAGTATCCCGGACCGCGCCAGCGAACTCACCTCGCAATCCGAAAGGCTATCGGAGCAGAACGCCATCACCAGTAAACTCTCAAACCTTTCCCTGCAGCTCTACAGTATGATGCTAAAAATGGGCTATGTCCGCAACGACGAGGATTTCCGTAAGGTCACGGATTATTTTGACAGCCACTTGCCGGACATCCCTATGAAATTAATGGGATTCAGGGAAAAACTGTGGCTGTACAAAGCACACTTGTGGTATAGTTTCCTTACCCAGGATTTTCTCTCCTCCTATAAATACTCCAGCAAATGGGTAGATCTCTTTAACGAGCAGCCCGATATGATTCTGCTCAATCCCGTCTTCTATCTGAAAGGGAACAACTATTTACTGGAATCCTTGTTTTATGTCAAGTATGCCAGTCAGTTTCGCGCTACTCTGGACCGGCTGGAAACAGTGGTTTCCGGAAAAGACTTTCCTCGAAATGATAATCTTGCCTCCCTGGCATTCCTCTATGTAAACACCAATAAACTCAACCTGCATTTTCTGGAAGGGACTTTTGAGAAAGGCCTGTACCTGGTTAAAATTGTTGAATTCGGGATTAACAAACACAGAGACCGGCTGGATGAGCATCACATAATGATCTTTTATTACAAAATTGCCTGTTTGTATTTCGGGGTAGGCGACCATAAAATGTGTATACAGTACCTGAAAAAAATCATTCAGAACAAGAACCTGAAAATGCGGGAAGACCTGATGTGTTTTGCCCGCGTTCTGAGCCTGGTCGCCCATTTTGAGGCAGGGATGGACTACCACCTGGAAGTACAGCTCAAAAGTACTTACAAATTCCTGCTGAAGATGAATGAACTGCACGGCGTACAGCGTGAAATGATCACCTTCCTGCGGAAAATTGGTTCAATCTACCCCAATGAACTCAAGGCAGCCTTTCAGGAACTCTATGAACGCCTGAAAGCATTTGAGGACCACCCGTACGAAAAAAGGGCTTTCCTTTACCTGGATATCCTGTCCTGGCTGGAGAGCCATCTGCAATCCAGGCCCGTTGCTGAAATTATCCGGGAAAAAGCACAGGCCATAAGGCGTTAAAATATTGATTTAATCCCGGACACAGGCCTTCCAGAGTGCCTCCTCGGGTTGCGGGGCAACCACTTCAATTGAGGTTTTACTAACCGGATGTACAAAGGAAAGCTTTCGGGAGTGCAGGTGAATCCCTCCATCAGCATTGGAACGCGCAAAACCGTATTTAAGGTCTCCTTTGATGGGAAGGCCAATGGCCGCCAGCTGCGACCGGATCTGATGATGCCTCCCGGTTTCCAATTGTATTTCCAGTAAATAGTAATTATCCAGTTGTTTCAACAAACGATAGTTGAGGATAGCTTTTTTTCGCGATTTGCCTTCTGTATCAAAGGCATAGGACTTATTTTGTTTAGGGTTTCGCTCCATGTAATGAACCAGGCGGTCTGCCTCCATGGGCGGTTTCTCCGAGACCAGCGCCCAGTAGGTTTTTTCTACCTCTTTGGTCGCAAACAAGCGGTTCATGCGGCTCAGGGCCTTTGAAGTTTTTGCGAATACTACTACTCCGCTGGTAGGCCGGTCAAGACGGTGTATCACTCCCAGATAGGCGTCTCCGGGTTTATTGTATTTTTCTTTGAGAAATTCCTTAACCACTTCGGATAAGGGTAGGTCTCCGGTCTTATCTCCCTGCACGATATCCCCAACCCTTTTGTTGACCGCGATGAGGTGGTTGTCTTCGTAAAGGACCTGCAGGTTATCCGGCCGACTGTGCTCAATTCTCGTTTTCAAATGCTGGAATTAATACTGCTCAGAAGTGCTTGGAAAATCCCTGGATTTGACGTCCGCTACATACTGCCCTATGGCTTTTCCCATATCTTCATACAGATTCATATACCGCCTGAGGAATCGGGGATTGAACTCATGTGTCATTCCCAGCAGGTCATGAATAACGAGCACCTGCCCGTCTGCATCCACTCCGGCGCCAATCCCGATAGTGGGGATGGTAAGCTTTTCAGAAACTTTTTGAGTAAGCGCAGCAGGTATTTTCTCCAGGACAAGGGCAAAACACCCCAGTCTTTGAAGCAACAAGGCATCCTCCAGGAGTTTTTCAGCTTCCTCCTCCTCCCGGGCACGGACCGTATAGGTTCCGAATTTATAGATGCTTTGCGGGGTTAAGCCGAGGTGGCCCATTACGGGAATTCCCGCATTCAAAATCCGTTTGACGGATTCTTTTATTTCCACTCCTCCTTCCATTTTCACGGCATGTGCCCCGCTTTCTTTCATAATACGGATAGCTGAACGCAGTGCTTCCTTAGGGTCGCTCTGATAACTTCCGAAGGGGAGGTCTACTACTACCAGGGCCCGGTTTACCGCGCGAATTACAGAGGAAGCATGGTAGATCATCTGATCCAGGGTGATGGGCAGGGTGGTTTCGTGCCCGGCCATGGTATTGCTGGCAGAATCCCCAACCAGGATAACGTCTATCATGGCGGCATCCACAATTTTGGCCATGGAATAATCGTAGGCAGTGAGCATGGATATTTTCTCGCCCTGTTGCTTCATTTCGATCAGGGATTTAACCGTGACGCGTTTGTATTCTTTCTTTGCGGTAGACATTGAGCCGATGTTTTTATGCTCCCAAATGTAAGCATTTTTCACAGCCCTTTTTTTTGAGGGGATGCAGATCCTTTAGCCTGAGCAGCTGCTGCTTTTTCAATTGGATAAAATTGAATTACATTTAGAAAGACCAAAAAGCACATTATGAAAAAATACTTTGCAGCCTGTAGCCTTATGGTTTTCTGCCTGCTCCCCGGGGAGATGCAGGCCCAGTCCGGAGCGGATTACGAAGCAGTAAAGGCAGTTATAGACCATTTTTTTGAAGGTTTTCACAAAAGGGACACCGCCATAATGCGATCAGTACTCGCTGAGAAGGTGTTTTTGCAGACCATCGGGAAAACCCCGGATGGAGCTACTCAGCTCAGGACTGAAAATATGGACGCATTTCTTCAGTCCATAGGTTCAATCCCGGATTCCGTGCAGATCGAGGAAAAATTACTCGATTATACCATTCATTCAGATGGTATGATGGCCAATGCCTGGACCCCTTATGAATTCTATCTTAGGGGCGCCTTCAGCCATTGCGGGGTAAATTCATTTCAATTATATCACGACGGGAATTCCTGGAAAATCATCTACCTAGTAGATACCCGAAAAAGAAAAGGATGTGACTCAAACTAAATAGCCAGTCGGCATTAACAATCACTGAGGTTTACGCCAACTGCCAGGCCCCCCTCTGAGGTTTCCTTATACTTGGAGTTCATGTCTTTGGCCGTTTCCCACATGGTTTGTACTACCTTGTCAAAAGGCACCTTGGCACTTCCCGCATCCGAATCCATAGCAAGCTCGGCGGCGTTAATGGCTTTAATGGCACCCATAGAATTTCTTTCAATACAAGGCACCTGTACCAGCCCACCAATAGGATCACAGGTAAGCCCCAAATGATGCTCCATCGCTATTTCGGCTGCCATGAGCACCTGTTCCGGACTACCCCCCATCAATTCAGTCAGGGCACCTGCGGCCATGGCAGAAGACACGCCTATTTCTGCCTGGCATCCTCCCATAGCGGCAGATATCGTAGCTCCTTTCTTAAAAAGGCTTCCGATTTCAGAGGCCACCAACAAAAACCTGCGGATTTCATCAAAACGGGCCTCGTGGTTCTCAATGACCAGGTAATACATGAGCACTGCCGGGATAACTCCTGCGCTGCCATTGGTGGGTGCTGTAACGATACGACCCAGGGAAGCGTTAACCTCGTTTACACTCAGGGCAAAACAACTCACCCATTTCAGGATTTGCCGGAATTTCACCTCTGTTTGACGAATGGATTTCAGCCAGTCTTCCTGTCCGGTGTAGGGGAGTTCTCCTTTGAGGTTTTCGTACATATCCGGAGCCCTCCTTTTCACCTGCAGGCCTCCGGGCAGGGTTCCGCGCGTATGGCAACCTATATAGATACTTTCCAGCATGGTATCCCAAATTCGTTGTATCCCGGCATCGATCTCTTCAGAGCTTCTGAGGGACAACTCGTTTTCCAGAACGATCCTGGAGATGGGTTTGCCTTCCTGCTGGCAGTAGTACAGCAATTCTTTCCCGCTGTGGGCCGGGTAGGGAAAAGCGTTAAACGCCATGGTTTTCTTTTTGGAATTGACCCTTTCCTTCTGTACTACAAAACCTCCTCCGATGGAATAATAGGTTTCACTGAGGTCTTTGCCATCTGTAAATTGCACTTCAAAAGTAAGCCCGTTGGCATGGAAGGAAAGGAACTTCCTTCGGAAAAGTAAGTCTTCCGCGGGATCAAAGGGGATGTTTACACGGGACCCCAACAGTAATTTTTTCTGTTCCTGAATCTTACGGATCGTACGCGGAACGTTTTCTACGGGGATGGTTTCGGGGTCTGCCCCGCTCAGCCCCATCAATATGGCCAGATCGGTGGCGTGTCCTTTTCCCGTGAGGGAGAGGGAACCGTATACCTTCACTTTTAGTTGCTTTACGGATTCCAGCCTCCCGCTGCGCTCCAGGAGTGCCACAAACTTTTCGGCTGCCCGCCAGGGGCCCAGGGTGTGGGAGCTGGAAGGACCCACTCCAATTTTAAGCATGTCGAAGACACTGATACATTCCATAGTTCGCAAACGTGAATTTAATTAAGGCTAAGGTACAATTCCAGCGAAGGATTCCCACTATCAAATTTAATATATACAGGCAGAAATCCATTCCTTTTCCTTCGCCGCCAAACATTTTCAATTAAAAATTAATGACACTATGTCAGGTTTCCTGCAATGGCATATTGTTTGACATTAGCTAAGCGATTGAAAACGTACACTAATAATAATTCAAACATAATGAGCAAAATAATTGGAATAGACTTAGGGACCACGAACTCCTGCGTTTCCGTTATGGAAGGGAACGAGCCAGTGGTTATTCCTAATGCCGAAGGGAAACGAACTACTCCTTCCGTTATCGCCTTTGTTGAAGGGGGCGAAATCAAGGTGGGGGACCCTGCCAAGCGACAGGCGGTTACCAACCCGAATAAGACCATTTACTCCATTAAGCGATTTATGGGGAACAAGTATTCCGAATCCAAAGCTGAGGCGGAACGCGTTCCTTATAAGGTTGTAAAGGGAGATAACGATACCCCGAGGGTAGATATAGACGGGCGTTTGTACACACCTCAGGAATTATCGGCTATGATCCTTCAGAAAATGAAGAAAACGGCTGAGGATTACCTGGGACAATCTGTGAGCAGTGCTGTAATTACAGTTCCTGCATACTTCAATGACTCCCAGCGTCAGGCTACCAAGGAAGCAGGTGAGATTGCCGGCCTGAAGGTAGAGCGTATCATCAATGAACCAACTGCTGCCTCTCTGGCATACGGTTTGGATAAGAAAAGCACCGATCAGAAAATCGTGGTTTTTGACTTTGGTGGTGGTACCCATGACGTCTCTATTCTCGAATTAGGAGACGGGGTATTTGAAGTACTTGCAACTGATGGAGATACACACCTTGGAGGAGATGATGTAGACCAGAAAATCATTGACTGGCTGGCAGCAGAATTTAACAAGGATGAGGGTATAGATCTGAGGAAAGATGCCATGGCGCTGCAACGCCTGCGGGAAGCTGCTGAAAAAGCCAAAATTGAGCTTTCATCATCTTCCACCACGGAGATCAACTTGCCCTATGTTACCGCCACAGCTTCAGGACCCAAGCACCTGGTGCGAAGCCTGTCTCGATCCAAATTCGAACAACTGATTGAGGATTTGGTTAAGCGTACCATTGAGCCTTGTTCTGCAGCGCTCAAGGCGGCCGGGCTTTCAAAAAGTGATATAGACGAAATCATACTGGTAGGTGGTTCTACCCGGATTCCTGCTGTACAGGAAGCCGTGGAGAAATTCTTTGGTAAAAAGCCTTCAAAAGGAGTAAACCCGGATGAAGTGGTAGCTATTGGTGCAGCCATTCAGGGCGGGGTACTTACCGGAGATGTTAAAGATGTTCTCTTACTGGACGTAACCCCCTTGTCCCTCGGTATAGAAACCATGGGAGGAGTGATGACCAAGTTGATAGATGCCAACACTACTATCCCTACCAAGAAATCACAGATATTTTCAACGGCTGCGGACAACCAGCCATCTGTTGAAATCCATGTGCTTCAGGGAGAAAGGCCAATGGCGGCAGACAACAAGACCATTGGAAGGTTCCACCTGGATGGAATTCCACCTGCCCCAAGGGGAACGCCTCAGATAGAGGTAACCTTTGATATAGATGCAAACGGTATCATTAAAGTATCTGCAACGGATAAAGCCACTGGAAAATCCCAGGATATTCGTATAGAAGCTTCTTCAGGGCTTACTGAAGAAGAAATCAAACGGATGAAAGCAGAGGCGGAAGCAAATGCAGAGGCAGACAAGATGGCCAAAGAACAGGCTGACAAGCTCAATGAAGCAGACAGTATGATCTTTCAGACTGAGAAGCAACTCAGTGAATTCGGAGATAAATTGTCCGAAGACAAGAAGAAGCCTATTGAAGATGCCCTTGAAGAACTAAAAAAGGCCTATGAAGGAAAAGACCTTGCTGTAATACAGCCGGCCCTTGATAAGATCAATGAAGCCTGGAAAGTGGCTTCAGAAGAGATGTACAAGGCACAGGCAGATGCGCAGCAGGCCGGACCCCAGAATGGCCAGGACACTGCCTCTTCAGGAGAGCCCAAAGAAGGCGACAATGTTGAAGATGTAGACTTCGAGGAAGTGAAATAAGAAAACCGTTACGATTCGGTTGAGCAAAAAGGGGTGGATTTAATCCACCCCTTTTTATTTTGGTACAGCTTTTGTTTCCGACCTAAGGGCAGATCGTTTAATTTTACAATATGAAACATAAGTTCGGGTTCCTTTTTTTGGTTTGCTTGCTTTCTTATTGCCCTTTAGAGGCGCAATTGCCAGAATCTTTTACACTTTCGGATTTTGAACTCAGGGGGCCTGTAAAAAAATGTGTGGTGCAAACCGCTTATGGGGAGGAAACTTTTGAATTCGATAAGAAAGGTCGTTTACAAAAATCGCTGACCCGCTACAATGAGGGGGATTACGATATAACCTACTATCGCTTTCAGGACGGATTGTTAAAAGAGCGCCGCGATGAGGTATATCGCAATGGCGAATTTGAAGACCAGACTTCCATAGCCCATATTTACGAGCGGGATACCTCTGAAAATAAAAGGCTGACGGAAAAAATCATTTCGTATGATCAGGCATTTCAGGAACGTGTCGATTATTTTTTCAGCACGGCCGACAGACTGCAACGAATCGTTCGCAGCCGGGAGGAAGGTACTGATGAGACCACTCTTACCTATGAAATTTATAAAGACGAGGAGACCACCAGTTATATACAGAACGGGCAGTTGCAAAAATCAATAAGGGTATCGGTCAAACCCAAAAACGGCAAAAGTGAGAAAATAGAATTGCAAAAGGAATACGATGCCGGACACCCGGTAAAGGCCCAGGAAAGCCGCCTGGACTCCAGAGGACGCCTGCTCAGTCGGGTATATTTTGAATTCGATTCCCTTAAAAACACCTTCAGACCCCTTAAAACCCTTTCTATTAGCTACAATGCCGAAGGCTTTACCGAAACCGAAACAACTACCTACGCTTCAGAGGAAGTGTCCAAAAGCGAGAAGCGGGAAGCAGAAGTTCGGAAATTTATTTACCAGATGGACGGGCAGGAACCTGCCAACTGGATCCGGAAGATTATCCAGCCCGAAAATAGCGTGGAAAGGCGTAAAATTGAATATTTCAAGAAAGAGGTCCCCGAACCTGAACCGCCAAAGAATTGAGAAAAGGCAGCTTTACGGCATTATCAGGAGATCAGTTCGGCCAATACTTCCTTCCTGATTTCATGGCCCCCGCCAAAGGTTTTAATCTGGAGGCGCTCTCCAAATAAAAGACGCAATCGCTTTCTTAGTTTTTCTGTGTCCAGGCCTGCTATATACGGATCATTTTCACCATAAACATATTGTATTTTTACCCCTTCAGGCAGGTAAATGAAAGCATCCGGGTTTAATTCCTCAGGAACCCTGCCGGCCCACAGTATCAACTGGCTGCAGCTTATTTTCCGTGATACCATCCACCGGCTTAAAACCGAGACCCCCTGTGAATACCCCATTAAAATGAGTTCAGGGGTTTGCGCAAGCCCCTCCTGCTCCCAGAGCTGGTCCAGGTAATGGAGCAGGTTTTGCATTTGCTCATGCGTCTGTTCCCGCGTAAGCCAGCACGCCCCAACGTGTTTATAGGAATCATTCAGGTAATACAGGGAAGGGGCCTGAGGGGCCAGAATAAAGTTTTCGGCCGGGGGGAGGTCCCTGAAATATTTTAAAAAGTATCTCGAGAGATATCCGATTCCATGAAAAACCACCCAGGTGCGCAGCGTCTGGTCCGTACGCTCATTGAGGACTGAATAACTATTTGTTGTTTTATAAGTCAGTTGTTTTTCCATAGGATAGGGCGGTTAGGTCTCAGCAGCAGAAACACTATTGTTTGATTACCTTTGCAAAAATCTTAAATGCATGGAGCAATACAAAGAAAAAATACTGGAGGTTTGCAACAAGGCCTGCGAAAATACCCTGATGCAAACCCTGGACATAGAGTTCACGGATGTAGGTGAAAATTTCCTCACTGCGCGTATGCCGGTCACTCCTAAAGTACACCAGCCCGATGGCGTGCTTCATGGCGGGGCTACGGTCGCCCTGGCAGAAAGCGTGGCCAGCGCAGCCTCTTATATTTTTCTCGATGGCCAGAAATTCTTTGTACGCGGAATTGAAATAGCTGCTAATCACATAAAAAGTATTAGTGAAGGATATGTTATTGCAAAGGCTGTAATCATTCATAAGGGCCGTACTACACAACTCTGGGAAATACGCGTGACCAATGCAGAGGATCAACTCATTTCACTATGTAAACTAACTACCATTGCCCTCCCCAAAGCCTAAAAAATACCCTGAGCTGCGAAAGTTGGTTGCTGCTCAGTTAACAGCGGAATTGCCTTTAGTACTCTATCGGAAACCCGGAGAAAATACAGTGCATGCCCTGATGCAGGACAGCCCGGAATTACTGGATTTCCCGGAGAACCGCTCGGGAGGGTTTGTATTTGTACCCTTCCCTGCTTCTGACAGCCCGGCCGTATTTACCCGTGCAGACCGTTATTACGTATCGAATGCCCCCGACAATTCTATCCCCGTTGACTTATCGGAAGCAGAACCTCAGAACGGCGGACGGCAAAGGCATCTGCAGATGCTCCAAACAGCTCTGCTAAGCCTTCGCACAGGGAGCCTGGAGAAAGTAGTACTCGGCAGAGCGCTTTCGGTACCCATGCAGGCAGATCTGACAGACAGCTATGAAACGCTGCTGGCAAAATATTCACAGGCCTTTTGTTACCTGTGGTATCACCCCCTGGCAGGTACCTGGATGGGGGCAAGCCCGGAGTTGCTGCTCGCATATGCGGATGGAGAGATCAAAACCTCTGCTCTTGCGGGTACATGCGCTGCAGAAGGTGGTGCTGAGCCGGTTTGGACTGCCAAAGAGAAGCGAGAACAACAAATCGTTACGGATTATATCACAAACCGTATCCGCCACATAGGGGGAACCCCTGTTGTCGGGAAAACCACTGATTTCCGGGCTGGAAACTTATGGCACCTTTATACACCCATTAAGGCGGAATTATCTGAGGCATATGCTTTTGAATTGCTATCTGCACTTCACCCGACCCCTGCCGTTTGCGGAATCCCAAAAGGGGAGGCCCTGAGATTTATTACCAAACACGAAGGGTTTGACAGGCAATATTACACCGGGTATTTAGGCGATATAGGCCTGGAAAAAAGCGATGCTTTTCAATGTTATGTGAACCTGAGGTGTATGCAGATCCGCGATGGGAAGGCACAAATATATGTGGGGGGCGGAATAACCTCAGAATCCCGTCCTGAAGATGAGTATGAAGAGACCCGGGCAAAGAGCCGGACCATGCTTACAATCCTAAAGAATTAAGGATGAAAATTGGGGTAAGCCACAGCTGCTTTGTACCTTTGCAGCGCTTATGAAATACTCCAGTATACCGCTAGCCCAGACAGTGGTTTTGATGTGCAAATCCGCTGGGATAAACAAAATTATAATCTCCCCTGGTTCACGTAATGCCCCGCTTATAAAGGGTTTTACATCTGATCCTTTTTTTGAATGCCTGAGCATTGTAGACGAGCGAAGTGCTGCCTTTTTCGCACTCGGAATGAGCCAGCAGTCTGGCGTTCCGGCTGCGCTGGTATGTACCTCAGGCAGTGCACTGCTCAATTATTACCCCGCCATTGCTGAGGCGTATTACAGCCGGATTCCATTGGTGGTGCTATCCGCAGATCGCCCTCCCTATAAAATTGACATCGGTGACGGGCAAACCATACGGCAGGCCGGCGTTTTTGCGAACCATATAGGCTTTCAGGACAGTTTGCTTCAGGATCTCACTCACGCCACAGCCAAAATACAATGGGGAAACAGCAACCCTCCCTCAGGCCAGGCCGAGCTGGAAAAACAGCAACAACAGCTGCAAGGGAAAAATGAAAAAAGCATTCAAAAGGCCTTGCATACGGCTTTTGCTGATCGCCTGCCGGTACATTTGAATCTGCCCTTTGAAGAACCGCTTTACGATTGTGCCGATACGCCTTCAGTAAACCCCGAATATCAGCCCTTTCGAAAAGAAGATTCTCAAATTCCGCAGCTGGATGAGCTGGCCCGGGCCTGGAATAAGGCATCCCGGAAAATGATACTGATAGGGGATAGCAGCCCGGGCTTGCTTAGCGAGTCCCAGTTGCAGGCCCTTGCGGCAGACCCCTCTGTCCTGGTTTTTACCGAAACCACCTCCAATCTGCAACATCCGGACTTCTTTCCAAGTATTGACAGCATTATGGGCCCATTGGAACTTCGCAAGGATAAGGAGGAGCAATTCAAAAAATTGCAACCCGAGCTATTGTTGACCATGGGGGGGATGATTGTCTCAAAGAAAATCAAACAATTCCTGCGCCGTTACGCCCCTTCTGAGCACTGGCATTTGAGCCCGCTTACCGCTCCTGATACCTTTTACTGCCTCAAAAGGAAACTGGCGTACAGCCCAGGCCTTTTTATGAAAGCTTTCCTGCCCGAAACCAAGGCAGTGGTCAGCGATTACCGCCCCTATTGGGAGGGGTTTCGTTCTGCTTACAGGGAAAAGCGCAAGCAATACCTGGACAAAATCCCGTTTACGGACATGAAAGCCTTTGAACTAATTAGCCGGCAGATACCTGCAAACTGGCAGATACAGCTGGCAAACAGTTCTACCGTACGCTATGCCCAGCTGTTTGATTCCGACCCCTCGAATCCGGTCTATTGCAATCGCGGCACCAGTGGGATAGAGGGCAGTACTTCCACAGCGGTGGGTGCTGCCCTGAAAAACGAATTCCCAACCGTATTGATCAGTGGTGATCTCAGTTTCCGCTATGACGCCAATGGATTATGGAACCAGTATCTCAGGGAAGATTTCAGAATCCTGGTTTTGAACAATGAAGGGGGTGGGATTTTCCGGATTCTGCCCGGGAAAGAAGATTCTGAGGATTTTGAAACTTTTTTTGAAACAGTTCAGGAAAGCCCGTTGCAGCCCCTTTGCGAAATGCACGGCCTGCACTATGAAATGGCAGATTCTGCCGAGAGCCTTGAAAAAGCCCTGAAATCATTTTTTAAACCGAAAGGCAGGCCCGCCTTACTCGAAATCAGGACCCCCCGCAAGCTCAATGATAAAGTATTGCTCGGCTACTTTGATTACTTGTCTTAACTTTGGGGAGCTATCGATAACAAGCCATAATGAATAAGCGAGAACTACTGATTGAACAATACGCTGAGCATATCCGCTCCAAATTCGGACAGGAGCCGGACCTGCCCTTTCTGAAAAAAGTTACCATTGGCCTGGGGCCATCCATTTACAAGAATGACGCATCCAAGGTTTCTGGTTCTGATCAGACGGAGTTGGAACGGGTTAAGCAGAATTTTCTGATTGCAAAACTCGGTTTGGAAGACAGTCCGGAATTGATGCAGGCTATAAATGAAGTAATGGAGCAGTACGGGGCTTCGGTACGTAATAAGCACAGGGCAGTCATTTATTACATGCTGGCCCGCAGATTTAATAAAGAAGCAGTATATCAATAAAAACCGGGAATCACCCCGGTAGCCTGAAGGCGAGATACTTTCTGAGATATGATTGAACTTGGGAACTACAATACCCTGAC
Source organism: Robiginitalea insularis (assembly GCF_052497835.1). NCBI lineage: Bacteria > Pseudomonadati > Bacteroidota > Flavobacteriia > Flavobacteriales > Flavobacteriaceae > Robiginitalea > Robiginitalea insularis. The sequence goes on along the minus strand of NZ_CP199296.1, from coordinate 3,228,730 downwards.
CATTTTAAGAAGCACCAGTGTGGGCTTATTCCTGGGGGATGAGGAAGTAGATGATCTTTTGCTGCCAAACAAGTACATTCCCGATACCTTCAATATAGGTGACAGCATAGAGGTTTTTTGCTACCTGGATCACGAGGAGAGACCAGTGGCCACAACCCTGCGGCCCTTTATTACCCGGAATACTGCTGCTTTTCTTGAGGTAGCGGATGTAAATGAATTCGGAGCCTTTCTGGACTGGGGCCTGGAAAAGCATCTTTTTGTCCCCTTTCGCGAACAGGTGGAACCCATGGTAAAGGGAAAACGCTATGTGGTGTATTGTTACATGGACCCGAAATCTTTTCGGCTGACCGCCTCTTCCCGCCTGGATCGCTTTCTTAAGGCTTCGGGAGAAGGATTGGAAATGGGGGAAAAAGTTGCATTGCTGGTATATCGGGAAACGGAACTGGGTTTCGAGGTAGTCATCAATAACAAACAATTGGGGCTGGTATTTAAGAACCAGGTTTTCCAACCCCTGAAGGTAGGGGACAGCCTTCCGGGATACATAAAACATATCCGTCCGGACGGGAAAATTGATGTGGTATTGCGGCCACAGGGATACAGAAGTCTGGAACCTGCAGCCAATACGATTTACGAGGCCCTGCAGGAGGCAGGAGGGACACTCCCCTTGCATGACAAGGCCAGCCCTGAGGCAATAAAGTCACATCTGGGCATGAGTAAGAAGATGTTTAAAAAAGGAGTAGGAGCACTATACCGGGAGCGCAAGATTGAATTGGGAGATAATTTTATAAGACTGCTCTAATCACTTAACAAGGGCTTTTTAGACTTCACTTGCGTACCTTTAAATTGGAGCTATATCCACTTAGAATTAGTTTGTTGGATATGAGCAATTTAATTACATTTACCCCATATGGAACTAAAATAAGCTGCACATGCCTTTTATAGAAGAAAGCGATTTACTGGAACTGCACAAGGATATCGACAAGGCTCAGATCATCAATGAGCGCTTGTTGGATCAGATCAAATTCAAGAACAAGGAACTGCGCAGGTCCAAGATTCAGCGGAATATCTTTGCAGGGGTAACCGTATTGTTTCTGATTGGCACCCTGGCAATAACCTCTTTCTCAGCAGGGCTGGCTTCAAGTAAACAGAAGAATGAGGATATGGCACTGGTTTCCATAGACAGTCTGGATGCCTTCAAGGATCGCTTGCGCAATCTGCAGCAGCAAAATCAGGAACTCAGCCTGGTAAAGGAATTCTACCTGGCTAAAAGCTTTCTTGAAAAAGAGAAAATTTATTCGGTTCAGATCAAGGCATTTGTCGAGAACAATATCAATCTGGCACCGGAAACACTTACCAATACCATGTTCGTAAAGACAAATCCCTTTTACGCCTATTCGCTGGGGAATTTTGAAACGTTGGAAGCAGCCCAGAATTTCCGCAAAGAATTAGTATCCATGGGCTTTAAGGATGCCTTTGTCGCTTCCTATCAGGATGGTAAACGCATTCAAATCGAACAACCACAGTAAGCTTGCATACACTTAGGACGTGGCTCAGGGCAGCCCGATTAAGGACCTTACCGCTTTCGGTGGCCGGCGTGCTGGCAGGTACCGGAATTGCCAATGGTTATGGGTATTCTGACATCCTATTATTTGTACTAACCCTTCTTACCACCCTTGCTTACCAGGTTATTTCAAATTTTGCCAATGACTACGGGGACGGAGTAAAAGGCACCGATAATGACTTGCGGATCGGCCCGAAGCGTGTCCTTCAAAGCGGGGCCCTGAGCCGCTCACAACTTAAAAGAGGAATTGTGATCATGGCGGGCATCAGCGGGGTACTCACCCTGCTCACACTCCTAAGGGCCTTTGAGGGAGAGCTGTTTTCGTATTTCCTTCTTTTTGCCGGCCTGGGCGCTCTGGCCATATGGGCTGCCGTTAACTATACAGTTGGTGATAACGCCTACGGGTACCGGGGACTTGGAGATCTTTTTGTATTCCTTTTTTTTGGATTACTCAGTGTTCTGGGAACCCTTTTCCTCTATACCAAGACCTTTAACTGGGAAGCTGTTTTACCGGCAATTGCCGTGGGAACTCTGAGTACGGCCGTACTCAATCTGAATAATCTGAGGGACATAGAAAATGACCGGAATTCCGGAAAACGGACTTTGGTGGTGCAGTGGGGATTTCAAAAAGGCCTGGTTTACCATTTTGCGCTTTGCCTCCTGGCGTTCAGCGCAATGGTGATATTTATTTTCCTGCAGGATAAGCCTTTAATCTATAGTTTATGCCTGCTTCCATTCCTGATCATAGGAAGGCACCTGATTCAGATATACAGAATACAAAATCCGAATAAACTGGACCCGGAATTAAAAAAAGTTGCGCTGAGTACCTTCGCGATGGCCTTAATCATATATCTTGTGAATAATTATTTTTTGTAAATTTGATCAGGAATAACCTTAACTAAACCCTATTTACCTTGGAACGACCGATAAAGATTCTCATTGTTGAAGACAATGTGATTATTGCTGATGACATGCAATCCATGCTGGAGGAGATAGGCTATGAGATTGTAGACAATGTAATCGTTTACGAACAGGCCGAAGAAGTCCTGAAAACCAAAGAGGTGGACCTTGTGCTGATAGATATCATCCTGGCCTCTGATAAAACCGGAATTGACCTTGGGAAACATATCCGGGATAATTACGATATCCCCTTTATTTTTGTCACCTCCAACTCAGACCGGGCTACCGTTGAAAACGCCAAAACCGTACAACCTAACGGCTATCTCGTAAAGCCATTTGAACAACAGGACCTGTACACCTCCATAGAAATTGCCTTATCCAATTTCATTTATGGGACAAAAAACCAGAGCAGTACTGAAGATAATGCTGAAGTAGCAGACGGAATGAGTTCCAACTCCGTCCTTAAGGATTCCATCTTTGTTAAAAAGCAACACCTTTATTACCGGATACAGTTCGAAGACATCCAGTTTATCAAGGCAGACAATGTGTATTTGGAAGTGAACACAGCAGACAAGAAATTTCTGGTACGCTCGCCTCTAAAGGACTACCTTGAGAAACTTCCGAGAAACAAATTCTATAGGGCCCATAAATCCTATATTGTAAACGTAGACCATATTGAGGCCATCAATTCAAAGGATATCCTCATTAACAAAAACCTGATCCCGATTTCGAAGGACTTTAAGGAATTCATCATTTCCGCAATGAATTCATAGGGTTCTTCACTCCCTGTTTTACGGTCAAATTATCCAATCCTTGCATTTCACAACACTATTGGCAGGGTTCACAACATTTAGTTGGTGCCCTGGCTATGCTCGCCCTATATTTGAAGTGTTCTTAAAAGAATTAATTTTTTCATTTTCATATAGTGTTCTCGTAAAAGAGTCTTATCCTTCAGGGTAGGGCTCTTTTTAATTTTAAAAATGTCAACTGTCCTTTCCAGTCCTTCATTCAGGGCGAAATAACAGAATCAGGGATGTTCACAACAACTTTGGGGCACTACACAACAATTTGCGCCGGACCTTGGCGTTTCCGATTATTTTTGGCTCAACAAGAAGTCAGATCCCAAATCTTACTTTGTTAATAGAAAGGCTATGTGGTTTTCACATGGCCTTTTTTGTTGGTACGGGATTTCCAAAAACACCCGTGGATACACTACTTGCAAACCTTACAACACTATGGCCCGGATTTACAACAAATAATAGTGAAACGCGTTAGAAATAGGTAAGTTTGAAAATTAAAAGAAACGGGCATCAACTATCCGGAAGATTGAACTTAGGGCAACAATCCATGAAAATCAGGATCATTTACTTCTTACTGGCCATGCTTTGCTGCGGCACTACTATTGTATGGGCACAGGATGACTCATTCCAGGTGGAAGACCCGCTTCGGGCTTTCGAAGAACAGCCCTCTGCTTTGGAGAAATTCAAATTCTTTTTTGAAACCTCAAATCGATATGAAGAAAATTCGGCTTACGACTGGATGGACCGGGTTAATGCCGATCTGAGTGAAGCTACCCGCAACAAAGACACCGCAGCCATCAAGGCATTTGAAATGATGCGGGCACAGCTTTATTACGATTTGGGAAGTTTTCAGCAAAGTGTTTCCATCGCCAACGAGCTTTACACCAAAACTACGGATGAAGAATCCGATATGCTGTTGCTGCTTCTGGACTTAATGGATCAGAATTACGGACAGTTGCAACTCTACGATAAACAGGTCGAGATTCGAAAGAAAAAGAAGGAACTCGGACTAACTGACCAGGTTTACTTTTACGATATATATGCCAACCTGGGTCTGTATCGCAAGGCCATGGAGGACTATATCTATGACAAGAAAAAGACCATAGACAACACCAACCTTTACGAGCAGGCTGCCTACCATAATGAAGTTGGAAAATTCCTGTTGATGGACAAATCTGCGGCTTCGGCACTCTCTTATTTTAAGCAGGCACAGGGTTATATCGTGGTGTACAATAACGACATGACCACCGTAAAGACCGAATCCGAAATAAGCCAGGCCAAACTGCTGAATGGCTTTATTGAAGGGAATATCGGAAAGGCCCATGTATTGCTTACCCAATACGAAGAGGCATTACCCTTCCTGGAAAACGGTATTGGAATATTAAACGAGCAGCATAAGGTAATTTACCGTGCCGAGATCTTTGAAAACACACTCTATCTGGCCCTCGCACATATGGAACTGGGAAATCTGCGAAAAGCCAAGGAATACCTGGATCGTCCCTGGGACATTTCCAAACCCAAGCTGGTACTGGAGCGCAACGGTTTGTTGGCTGCGTATTACGACGCCATGGGGGATTACCGTAACCAGTCCCTTTACCTGAAACGAAATGTCCGCCTGCAGGATTCCATCAATGACAAGGAGTCTACAATCCGCAGGCAGCAAATGCTCGCCATAGTAGCCAACGAAGAGCTGGATAACTCCAGGCAGATGATTGACGACCAGCGCAAGCAGCTGGAGGAGCGCAAGGCAGAATTAAAGGCTAAGGACATGCGGACCAACCTGGTTTTCATCTCGTTGGTATTTACGCTGCTTGGATTTGCCGGTCTGGTATACGCCTATCTCAAGAGTATCAAAAACCAGCGCCTGATTGCGGAACAAAAGCATATTATTGAAAATTCCCTTACGGAGAAAGACTCGCTGCTAAAAGAAATTCACCACCGGGTGAAAAACAACCTGCAGATGGTATCCAGCCTGCTCAGCCTTCAAACCAAGAATACCCGAAGCAAAGCCGCCATTGAGGCCCTGGAAGAGGGGAAGACCCGGGTTAAGGCGATGGCCCTTATCCACCAGAAACTCTATCAGAACGATGACCTTTCAGTGATTGAAATGCAGGGGTACATCGAAAGCCTGATCAACAGCGTACAATCCGTTTTTAAAAAGGGCGGGCACAACATCAACATCACTATAGATGCCGAAGGGGTGGAACTGGATATCGACCGGGCCATTCCTTTTGGACTGATCCTCAATGAACTGGTTTCCAACTCGTTTAAATACGCCTTCCCAGAAGACGATGCCAATGGAAAGATCTATATCCATATTCGCAAAAATGGCGATGGCGGGTTCTTTGAATACACAGACAATGGGATCGGGATGCCCGATGACGTCTCCGACCGGGAGAACGAATCCATGGGTATCCGCCTGATGAGGCGGCTTGTAAACCAACTGCAATCTACCCTGAATATAGACCGGAATGCTGACGGAGTTCGTTTTTGGTTTAATTTTAAATAACTTTGGGAAAAACACTTCCCATGAAAATCACATTCCTCGGCCATGCAGCCTTATTGATTGAGACCAAAGAACACCGTTTAGTGGTAGACCCCTTCATTACAGGCAATGAACTGGCCAAAGATAAAATTGACCTGAAATCTTTAAAGCCCGATTTTATTTTAGTCACCCATGCCCACCAGGACCATGTCCTGGACGTGCCGGCTCTTGCAGAGGAAAGCGGGGCCACCATTATCAGCAATTACGAGATAGTTACCTATTACGGGCAAAAGGGTTTTAATGGCCACCCAATGAACCATGGCGGGAATTGGGAATTTCCCTTTGGCAATGTTAAATATGTCAATGCCGTTCACACCTCTTCTTTTGCAGACGGGACCTACGGGGGGCAACCCGGAGGATTTTTACTGAGTATAGAAGGTAAACAGATCTATATTGCCGGAGATACGGCCCTGCATATGGATATGAAGCTCATCCCGGAGTACGGAGATCTGGATCTGGCCGTTCTGCCTATCGGGGATAACTTTACAATGGGGGTGGCGGATGCGCTTAGGGCCTCGGAATTTGTGGAATGCGATACAATCCTGGGAGTACACTACGATACCTTTGGCTACATTAAAATCGATAAGGAAAAGTCGAAAGCTACCTTTGAAGCGGCTGGAAAAAAATTACGCCTGCCCGATATCGGGGGAAGCATAGAAGTGTAGGTTGAAATAATTATAAATGAAATAAAAAAAGCTGCAGGTTTATTCCTGCAGCTTTTTAACATTAAAAGGTATTTTGATTAATTCCCTTCACTCAGGGAGAAACTACCGTCACCTGTAAAATTGGTAACACGGATGGTAACGGTCCAAATCCCGGAGCTGCCGGCAGCGGTCACTCCGCCAATTGTATCTGGCTCAGTGGCTCCGTCAATGCTTTGGTCTAACACAACAACACCCTGGGAATCTTCCACAATTATTTGGAAAGTGCCTTCTGTGGTAGCTGTTATATCGGCATTATAGTCGGCTGTGCTAAGGTTGTTGTTCCAGCTGAACATTCTGACTGCAGTTCCGCCGTTTCCGGTAAAACTGGCGTCTATATCCCCGTTAAAATCGGAACGGTCACCAACCACAAAATCGGCTGGCCGGCTGGTTAACTGTGTCCCGTTTACGGTTACACGCGCAAAAGCATCGTCGTCATTGCTACAGGCAATAAAAAGTGTTAAGACAGGTAACAGCAATAATAGTTTAAAGTTTCGCATGGTTTTAAAATTAGAATTCATAGTTATTCTTTTTTTAAGATTCGGTTCTATACAACACTTTTAACGACTAACACCCTACCGTATTGCCTTCTTTTTTTTTTTTTGGTAAAATCCATAAACACGAAGAAAAAGTGCCAGTAGCTCTATTCAAACCACCTGGCTGCGCAGCACCACTTTATGAAGCAGCCGTGGAAAAAACCGCTTCAGGTATACCCCTGCGGTTTCCCTTCCGCCAATGTACTTTTCCCAGGCCTTTTTTTCAATGGCAAGGGCCATTTGGCGGGCAAATTCTTCCGGGCTCAGGCCGTTGGCAGTGGCTGTATCCTGCCTGTTCTGCGGGCTGCCATCAGCTGTTAGGGCATTTTTGGCGATATCGGTCTGCACAAAGCCCGGGCAGATCAAAGTCACGGCAACGCCATCTTTTTGATGTTCCATCCGCAGCACATCAAAAAAGCCGTGCAGGGCATGTTTGGCACCGCAATAGCCGGAACGGAGCGGGGAACCAAACTTGCCCATAAGGCTTGTAACTGTTACAAAGTGTCCGCTTTGCTGCCTCACAAAATAGGGTAGTAAAGCTTTTGTGAGGGCAACGGTACCCAGGTAATTGACCTGAATCAATTTTTGGTATACTTCCATTTCAGTATCCATTAATAAAGAACGCTGGCTGACCCCGGCATTATTTACCAGGATGTCAATACGTTCAAAAAGGGTATGGGCCTCCACCACTTTTCCGGATAAAGAATCCAAATCCGAGAGATCCAGAGGCAGAGTGCGCACCCGATCCGGGAACGCGCAGGAAGATTTAACTTGTTTCAGTTTGTCCACCGAACGGGCGGAAAGGATTAGGGAGCAGCCCTTTGAACTCAGTTCATAACTCAGTGCTTCCCCAATCCCTGAAGAAGCCCCGGTTATCCATATTACCTTATCGGAAAATGCCATATTACGTACTTTTAAAGACCAAAAATATACGTAAATTTGGGCTGCTTCTATGAGGGCTACTTTCACAAAATATATTCTGGAATTTAAGCGTCCCGGGGGAACCTCCAGGGGGGTGCTGCGCACCAAGGAAACCTTTTTCATCTACCTGCAGGAGGGCCCGAACTGGGGAATAGGGGAGTGTGGTCTTTTCAGGGGGCTGAGTGCAGACGATTTGCCGGATTACGAACAGAAACTGCAATGGGCCTGTGATCATATTCAGCAGGGGGAAGACCGGCTCAGAAAAGCCTTGCAAAAATACCCCAGTATCGTCTTCGGGATTGAGCAGGCCTTTCGCTCCCTGCGCTCCGATAACCCCATGGAATTATTTACATCTCCTTTTTTGACAGGGCAGCCGATCCCGATTAACGGGTTGATCTGGATGGGGGATATTTCTTTTATGCAGGAGCAGGTAGCAACCAAACTGGCCGAGGGATTTCGCTGTCTCAAGTTAAAAATAGGAGCCCTGGATTTCCGGGAAGAGTTTAAACTGCTACAAAGCCTCAGGGAACGCTTCAGCGCAGAACAGTTGGAAATTCGTGTGGATGCCAATGGTGCCTTCCATCCGGCCACAGCCCTTGAAAGGCTAAGGGAACTGGCCAGCCTGCAATTGCATTCCATTGAGCAGCCCATCCGGGCAGGACAAATTCCCGAAATGGCAGCTTTGTGCCGGAAAAGCCCGCTGCCGATCGCCCTGGACGAAGAATTGATAGGGGTATTCGAAAAAAAGGCTTTACTGGAAGAGATTCAACCGGCCTATATCATTTTAAAACCCAGTCTTACAGGAGGTTTCGCAGCCTCAGAGGAGTGGATCAGTCTGGCAGAAGAACACCGGATCGGCTGGTGGGTAACCTCTGCCCTTGAAAGCAATATTGGACTCAATGCCATTGCCCAGTGGACCGCAACCCTTAAAACGAAATTGCCCCAGGGCCTGGGAACCGGAGGCCTCTTCACAAATAATATAGCTGCGCCATTGGAGGTAAAAAATGCTAACTTGTGGTACCGGCCGGAAAAAGGCTGGGATTATTCCCAAATTAATCGATTATGTACATAGAACAAGGATACAGGGGCGATATCGGCCTCTGGAAATACTTATTTATTCCCGGCGGGTTTATAGCCCTGATGGTTTTTAATTATATCATCACCGTCAACTCGGAGATAAGCGTAGATGAGCTGATGGCCAATATGATAGCCGAATTGGGATCCAACACGGTTTTAATCCTGTTGCTGGCACCCCTGGCTTTTGGTTTGGTGGTGGTTTTGGGCTGGACCAAACTGGTACATCCACAGTCCATTCGTTCGCTCACCACCTCGCGAGCGAAGATTGACTGGAAACGTGTTTTTTTTGCCTTTGGGGTATGGACGCTTATTACTGTGGGCCTTACCTTGCTTGACGTATTTCTGAGCCCGGATGACTATATCCTGAATTTCCGCTGGGAGGCCTTCTGGAAACTGGCGGTGATCGCTATTTTACTGATCCCGTTACAGACCAGTTTTGAGGAATACCTCTTCAGGGGGTACATGATGCAGGGCCTGGGCATCCTGGCCCGGAACCGTTGGGTGCCGCTGGTGGTTACCTCGGTGTTGTTTGGCCTGATGCACCTGGGTAACCCGGAAGTTACCAAACTGGGATACGGAGTAATGATCTATTATATAGGGACGGGGTTTTTCCTCGGGATCATCACCCTGATGGACGAAGGCCTGGAGCTGGCCCTGGGCTTCCATGCCGCCAATAACCTGATTACAGCGCTATTAGTAACAGCAGACTGGACGGCCTTTCAAACCGATTCCCTCTATAAGGACATTTCGGAGCCCGGCCTGGGCTGGGATGCGTATATTCCTATTTTTGTAGTGTTCCCATTGCTTTTATGGTTATTTGCCCGTAAATACGGCTGGACAGACTGGAAGCAGAAGCTGAGCGGAAGGGTTTTGGCTAAGGAAGCAGCCCGAGAACGATTTAAAGAAACAAACTGATGAAAGAACATTTCCACCCCGGATTTTACCTGAATGGCCGGAACTATACCTATGAAGACCTTAGTGAAGTGGCTTACAGCCTGGTCAAAGAGGGCGAACCCTATGAGAAGCTTATCGGAGACTTTTTGCTGGACTGGTTATCGGACAGCTCCTATATAGATCAGAAAACATCCGGTTCCACCGGGGAACCCAAATGGATCCAAATCCCCAAAATAAGTATGGTAAACAGTTCCAAGGCCACCTCCAGGAGGTTTCACCTGGAACCGGGGTCCAGGGTTTTGAACTGCCTGGGAATGGAGACGATTGCCGGTAAAATGATGCTGGTTCGCGCCATGGTTTCGGGCTGGAAAATTGACTGTGTCCAGCCAACTGCAAACCCACTTGAGAATTTCAAGCAACCCCTGGACCTGACGGCCATGGTCCCCCTGCAGCTGCAAAACTCGCTCAAAAAACTGAGGAGGGTATCCAGGATAATTGTAGGGGGCGCACCCATGCCCTCAGAGCTGCTCGCCGCCCTGCCAAAATCCGGCACCGAGATCTATGAATCTTACGGAATGACCGAAACCGCCAGCCATGTTGCCCTCAGGAAGTTAAAACCCGTACCGGAAGATCAGGATCGGGAAGAGGTCCTGGAGCCCTTCGAAGCTATTGAAGGGGTACATTTTGAGACGGACCAGCGATCCTGTCTGATCATCCACGCCAGTCACCTCTCGGATAAACCCTTTGTAACCAATGACCTGGCAAAACTGGAAGGGGAAACCCGCTTCCGCTGGCTGGGCCGTCTGGACCATGTGATCAATTCAGGGGGTGTAAAGCTGGTACCTGAAAAGCTGGAAGACCGGATGTCCGGAATTATCAGGGACCGTTTCTTTCTCAGTTCGCTTCCCGACCCGGAATTGGGCGAAAAAATGGTTTTGATAGTGGAGACGGATAAAGACCCAACGCGGTATCTCCAGGATTTAAAGGACTCCGGACAATTCAGCAAATACGAAATCCCAAAAGAGGCCTTTCAGATTCCGCATTTTGAAGAGACTTCCTTCGGGAAAATTAACCGCAGGGATATTGTAAGCGAAATAATGAAAAGCCATTAGGATGAATAGGATTATACTACTGTTTTTGCTTTCGGGCCTATGTTCCCTCAATGCCCAGAAAATCCTTCCCGAGGTGGAGCGGGCGAAGGTTGTGGATGATATGCTGCAGCAGCGAATGGATTCCCTCCTGCCCGGCCTTATGGACCGAGAAGGAATCGATATGTGGATACTGATTTCCAGGGAGTATAACGAGGACCCGGTGCTGAAGACCTTTCTGCCGGCGACCTGGCTGAATGCCCGTAGAAGGACTATTCTGCTCTTCTATCGCGACAAAGCTGCTGACCGCCTGGATAAATTAGCCGTTGCGCGTTATAATATCGGAAAAGATATCATTTCGGCCTGGGATAAGGAAAAGCAACCGGATCAATGGGAGCGGCTTATGGAACTTATTCGCGAACGAAATCCTCAGAAAATTGGCCTGAATTTTTCCACAGACCACAACATTGCAGATGGTTTGGACAAAACGGATTACGATTTATTTATGTCCAGCTTACCTCAGGAGTATAAAAGCAGGGTAGTCTCGGCAGAAAACCTGGCCCTGGGCTGGATTGAGACCCGTACCGATAGGGAGATGACCCTCTACACCCATCTGGTGCGAATCACCCATGAAATTATTGCGGAAGCTTTTTCCGATGCGGTTATCATGCCCGGGCTAACCACAACTACCGAGGTGGAATGGTGGATGCGGCAAAAGGTCACGGATATGGGCCTTAACACCTGGTTTCACCCAACCGTGGACATACAGCGTACCTCCAAAGAACTGCAGGGGCATCTGTACGCTTTTTCAGATCGGCCGGAAAATCAGACCATTCTGCCCGGAGACCTGCTGCATTGTGACTTCGGGATTACCTATCTGAGATTGAACACAGATTGCCAGCAACTGGCCTATGTATTGAAACCCGGGGAAACGGATGCCCCTGACTTTTTAAAACAGGCCCTTAAAGATGGCAACAGGGTACAGGATTTTCTTACGGAGAATATGCAGCAGGGTCTGAGCGGGAACGAAATCCTGAAGCGCTCCCTGACCGATGCCAGGGCGGCAGGCCTGAAACCGGCCATCTACACCCATCCTTTGGGAAGCTATGGCCATTCTGCGGGTACCACCATCGGGATGTGGGATGCCCAGGGGGGTGTAAATACTGCAGACGGGACAGCATACGGTTTGCACAGGCGTACTGTCTATGCTATTGAATTGAATACCACTGTGAACATCCCAGAGTGGGACAGGGATATCCGGGTGATGCTGGAAGAAGCCGGATATTTCGGACCAGAAGGGTTTCGCTACGTTAACGGGCGCCAAACCAAACTCCATTTGCTCTCCGGGCAATAGGCACCATGCGAATCGTTAAAAATTCTTAAGAGGGCCTTAAATACGAGCCAGATATTTTTTTATTCCTTATCTTTAAGTTGCTAAAAATGCAGTTGTTATGAAAAAGATATGGATATTATTATTGTTTGCCGGGCCGCTGCTATGGTCCCAGCAAAACCAGAAAACAATACGCGGGATGGTAACAGATGGCAGGGCTCCCCTGTCCAATGTTTCCATTGCTGTGGAACAGTCCGGTACCCAGAGCTATTCGGATGAAACGGGCCGGTATGAGATAAATGCCAATGCCGGGGATATCCTGGTGTATTCCTACCAGGGAATGAAAACTCTGAAAATCCGGGTAGAGGACGTGACCCGTATCCTGAACCCTGAAATGGTCATGGATGTGGCCCAGCTGGATGAGGTTATAGTGGTTGGAAGCAATCGCAAGACCCAGAAAGAGCTGGCAATGGAATATTCCCAAAACGAGCGGCTGATCCGGACGGCTTTTGGAATCCTGAATGCAGATACCGCTCCTGGGAACATACGGTTTATGAATGAACGGCAGATCAATCCGGTATACCTGTGTATCCTGGACTTACTTCGGAATCAATTTGCCGGGGTGGAAGTAAGGGGTAGTTGTACAGGGGCAACCGGCCCGGGCGCCATAACCGGACAGCTCACTAATATTGCCGCAGTCCCGCAGGCTGACGCCGATTCCTTCCAGGAATTTGACAATACGACCAGTGGGAAGGTCTTTATTAGAGGTGCCAGCTCGGTATTTAACCCTCGTTCGGCCATTTTTGATGTGGACGGGCAGTTATTTAACGATCCGCCGCTATGGCTGGATGTAAAGCAGATCAAGAGACTGGCGATTTTGAATAATTTTGCCACTACCACCATTTATGGGAATATCGGAGCCGGAGGGGTTATCGTTATCAATACGCTAACGGGAAGCCCCCGAAACAACGAAATAGTGGACATGGCCCGCCTCCGCAACAACTATGTAAGCGGACCGGTTTTACAGCCGGATGAAGTGGCAGCGAATGCGCCATCGTATATAAAAGCCTTAAGGGACAGCGATGCCGGTTCCCTGCAGGCAACCTATCAGGAATACGCCTCCCGCTACGGAGGCTCTCCTTATTTCTTCCTGGATGCCTACAGGCACTTTTACGAAGAAAGGAAGCAGCCCGAACAGGCAGATGCCCTTTTGCAGGAGCACTCCTACCTCTTTGAAAAAAACCCGGTCTTGCTAAAGGCCCTGGCGTACATCTACCAGGCACAGAACCGCCAGGCAAAGGCAAATGAAATTTATAAGGAAGTACTGCGGTTACGACCCAATTACGCCCAGTCCTATATGGACCTGGCCAACAGTTATCGGGAACTGGGGGATTACGAAAAAGCAGCTGCTATCTATAAGCGCTATGATTATATGGTTGGGGAGGGCATCATGCCCAGGGACAGTGTATCCCTGTTCCCAATCATAAACCGCGACTTTAACAATCTGCTCTCTCTGCATCAGGCAGCCCTGGTCAGCAGTGAAAAAAGATCGGACCTTTTTGTAGATGAGGAAGATTTTGAGGGAACCCGGCTGGTCTTTGAATGGAATGACGGGGAGGCTGAATTTGACCTGCAGTTTGTGAACCCCGGAGGACAATACTTTAAGTGGAGCCACTCTTTGGCAAGTGACGCCGAAAGCATTATGCTGGAAAAGGAGTTGGGTTACAGCACAAAGGAATATCTCATTGACGATTCCCTTCCGGGAACCTGGAAAGTAAACATTAATTATTCCGGCAACAAAAGCCTGACACCCACCTACCTGAAGGTTACGGTATATAATAATTACGGAAGCCCCGGTCAGACCAAGCAAACCAAGGTCTATAAATTATTCCTGAAGGACGTGAATCAGGAATTGTTCCGGCTTACCAAAGGTTCTACCCTGGCCTTTAACTAGAAGGTTGAAATAGGCGCCCGGCAAAAAGCCGGGCGTTTTCTTTTTAGCAGGGATAAAGAAAAATGAAATATCTGTTAGGAATGATTTTTGTGGTGTATAAACAAGGCAAATCTATTCCTGGCCTGCATTATTTACAGCACCAAAATTTATGTATCTATGAAAACACTGCAGTTACTCTTTATCAGCTTTTTAATAATTGTTCCCCTGGGGGCGCAGTCACAGGAATTACAAACCATTCAGGGTACCATTACTGACGGGAAAAACCCCATAGAAAATGTGGCCATTAGTGTGGAAGGCTCTGAAAACAGGGTATTTTCAGATACAGAAGGGAAATATTCGATTCAGGCCGAAGCGGGAGACCTACTCATGTATTCCCTGATGGGGATGAAGGATTATATCATCCGTGTGGAAGAGAAAACCCGTTTTTTGAACGTAATTATGATCCCCGATGTAACCGAGCTGGATGAAGTAACCGTTACCAACAGCAATCGCAAATCACAGGCGGAGCTGATGAAGGAATATCCCATCAACAAGCGATTGATCCGCACCGCCTTCGGAATACTCGATGCCGACGCCCTGGCAACAAACGTCCGGTTTTTGAATGAGGATGAAATAAACCCTATTGGCCTTTGCATCATAGATTTACTAAGAGCGCGTTTTGCCGGGGTACGTGTAATAGGAAATTGCCAGGAAGGCGGCCGGGTTTTCCTAAGAGGAGGAGTGGGCAGCCTGACCCAAAGTACAGGGGTAGTTTATGACGTAGACGGGATGATACTTGCCCAGGCACCCGTCTGGATAGATGTAAACAACATTAAGCGTATTGCCATAATTGCCGGCCTGGCCGTAACAATGAAATATGGCACTTTCGGAAGCCAGGGGGTTATTGTAATCAATACCAAAGGCTTCAGCCCGCAATGGGATCAGAAATACGATATGGCGAGATTGAGAAATAATTTTGAAACAGGGCCAGTACTTACTGCTGAGGCTATCAAAGAAAACCAACCACAATACCTTACCTCACTGCAGCAGAGTGATTCTTTTGAAGCGGCCCAGGAAAATTACAATTCACTTAAAGCCATGTACAGCAGTTCGGGTTATTTCTTTCTGGATGCTTATAAACACTTCAGTGAAGAGAGAAGTCAGCAGGCATTCGCAGATGGGATAATAGAGGAGAACCGGGAGGTATTCCGGGAGGATCCCAATTTAATGAAAGCCCTTGCTTTTACGTATCAGTCTGAACAACGCTTTGATAAGGCCCTTGAATTGTACAAGGAATTATTTATCCTGCGGCCGCATTACAGTCAGTCTTATATGGATTTGGCAGCAGCCTACCGGGAGGCCGGCGCCTACGATCGCGCTGCCTCCATGTACGCCCGTTACAAATACCTGGTAGATGAGAATTTCCTGCAGGCCTCAGAAGATTTTTCCAAAATCATACAACACGAAAGCGATAACCTGCTTTTTCTTCACGGGGATAAAATAGGAGCAGATGTTCGGAAGATCCAAAGGGATCCTTATGTTGAGAACACTACCCGGGTTGTATTCAGCTGGACTGATATGGAAGCCGAATTCGAACTGCAATTTGTAAACCCTGAAGGGCAATACCATACCTGGAAGCACACTTACATCGACAATGAGGATCGCCTTGTTGATGAGAAACGCAAAGGCTATATGGTGGAGGAACAGATCATCGATCGCTCCCTTCCAGGGCTTTGGAAGATAAATGTCAACTATCAGGGAAATAAAAGCCTGACCCCGACCTATTTAAAAGTCACTGTCTACCAGAATTTTGGAAGCCGGGCCCAGTCCGGGCAAACAAAGGTTTATAAACTTTTCCTTAAGGATGTAAACCAGGAGCTTTTTAAAATTGCTACCGGAAATAATATGGTTCTGAATAAATAGTAATGAATATCCAATAAAATTTGGGCTCTAAATTTCTTGAAGCAAGCTCGCTAAGGATTTAAACCTGCAAAATACCCATATTAAAATCACGGCTAATTGGCGCGTGGTCGGCAGCAGCTATGCCTGTGGAAATCCAGTTTCGGGTTTCAAGGGGGTCAATTACCGCGTCCGTCCAGAGGCGGGCGGCCGCATAATAGGGTGATATCTGACGGTCGTACCGGGCTTTTATTTGTTCATACAAGGCTGCCTCTTTGTCCTTGTCTATTGTTTCCCCTTTTTTCTTAAGGCTGGCTTTTTCGATCTGAAGCAACACTTTGGCCGCAGAATTTCCGCTCATTACAGCCAGTTCTGCACTGGGCCAGGCCACAATAAGCCTTGGGTCGTAGGCTTTTCCACACATGGCGTAATTACCGGCCCCATAACTGTTCCCAATTACCACGGTAAACTTGGGCACCACCGAATTGCTTACAGCATTCACCATTTTAGCCCCATCTTTGATGATGCCGCCATGTTCGCTCTTGCTGCCTACCATAAACCCCGTAACATCCTGAAGGAATACCAGCGGTATTTTTTTCTGGTTGCAGTTCGCAATGAACCGGGTGGCCTTATCGGCTGAGTCCGAATAAATCACTCCCCCGAACTGCATTTCGCCTTTTTTGGTTTTAACGACTTTCCGCTGGTTGGCAACAATCCCAACCGCCCAGCCGTCTATGCGCGCATAACCGGTAAGCAGGGTTTTCCCGTATCCCTCTTTGTATTGTTCAAAAGAAGATTCATCCACGAGCCTGTTGATGATCTCCAGCATATCGTATTGCTCTGTACGGGAAGCGGGTAATAAACCATAGATATCATCAGGATTGGCAGCAGGCTTGGCTGCTTTTTTACGGTTGAAGCCCGCAGATTCCGGGGCTCCCATTTTATCCAGCAGGCTTTTGATACGATCCAGTGCATCTTTATCATCTTTTGCCTTATAGTCGGTAACCCCGCTTATTTCACAATGGGTGGTAGCTCCGCCCAGTGTTTCGTTGTCAATACTTTCACCTATAGCTGCTTTTACCAGATAACTTCCGGCCAGAAAAATACTTCCGGTTTTATCCACAATCAGGGCTTCATCACTCATAATCGGCAGATAGGCCCCACCGGCAACACAACTTCCCATAACGGCCGCTATCTGCGGAATCCCCCTGCTGCTCATTACGGCGTTATTCCTGAAAATCCGGCCGAAGTGCTCTTTGTCGGGAAAAATTTCATCCTGCATGGGAAGGAAAACGCCGGCACTATCAACCAGGTAGATAATCGGCAGGTGGTTTTCCATGGCTATCTCCTGGGCTCTTAAGTTCTTTTTGCCGGTTATCGGAAACCAGGCTCCGGCTTTTACCGTTGCATCATTGGCTACAATAACGCACAATCGACTCTGCACCTGCCCGATTTTAACAACTACCCCGCCACTGGGACAACCCCCGTATTCTTCATACATTCCATCTCCTGCAAAGGCCCCTATTTCCAGGGCTTTTTCGGGAGAATCCAGGAGGTAATCGATACGCTCCCGGGCCGTCATTTTTCCTTCTTCCCGTTGTTTTTTCAGGCGCTGTTCGCCACCCCCCTTTTTTATTTTGGCGTATTTCCGACGTAAATCGGATAATTTTAGTTTGTTATGGTCTTCGTTCTTGTTAAAAATAACATCCATGGTTCAATTCAATTTCTACTGGAACAGCCCTAAAGATACGGAGGATTTATGATTAACTTTGGATTTCACATAAAAGCATCATGGCAGATAAAATCAGCTGGGGAATTATAGGTCTGGGGAGAATAGCACGGAAATTTGCAGCAGACCTACATCAGGTACCCACCGCCCGACTTGCTGCGGTCGCCTCCCGGGATACGGATAAAGCCATAGGTTTTGCCAGCGAATTCGGAGCCGCCAGGGCGTATGGGTCCTATAAGGAATTACTGGAGGATAAGGCTGTGGAAGTGGTCTATGTTGCCACTCCGCATTCTTTTCACCTGGAACACAGCCTGATGGCGCTGCACAGCGGAAAGCACGTTCTTTGTGAGAAGCCTTTGGCTATCAATGCCGGGCAGGTAGCCCAATTGCAAAAGGCTGCTTCCGAAACGCGCATATTTTTGATGGAAGCCATGTGGAGCCGGTTTAACCCTTCTATTCGGGAAACGTTACAGCGGGTAAAATCAGGGCAATTGGGAAAACCGTCCTACCTCAGGGCCGATTTTGCTTTTCCCGCCCTGGATCGGGACCCCTCGGGTCGCCTCCTCAATCCGGAATTGGCAGGGGGGTCCCTGCTGGATATTGGAATTTACCCGGTTTTCCTGGCTTATCTATTTATGGGGATGCCTTATGAAATTAAAACCGTTGCCCATTTCGGCGCTACTGGAATTGAGCAACAGATAGGGATGGTATTCAAGTATCCGGAGGCGGTGGCCCTGTTATACAGCGGGCTGAGTTCCCGCTCCGGCCTTAGTGCCGAAATATCTGGAACGCTTGGCAGCATTTACCTGGATCCGCCCTGGTATAAAACGGATGGGTACCAACTGCAGATAGGAGAGGAGCCCAGCCAGATTTCACTCCCGGCACAGGAAAAGGGTTTTCTTTACGAAATTGAGGAGGTTCATCACTGCCTTCAGAACCAGCAACGGGAAAGTAATCTTTGGTCTCTGGAAGACAGCCATAACCTGCTTACCATTCTGGACCGGGTGAGGGAAGCGGCAGGAATTTCTTTTCCGGGAGAATCCGCTGGCTAGTGGCTGTGCAATTGGCCAAAAATTTACGATATTTGAACTCTACCAAACTAACGAAACATGGGAATGAATAAGAATACGGTTCTGGCCTATGCCACTATTATCATGATTATTGTGGGAATAGGATTGATCGCTTTAGGTGCCTTCAGGTATAATGAAGTGGCCGGGTGGGGATTCGCGGCCGTTGGAGTTGGATTTTTTGCAATTGCCTGGGTCTTCAATGCCCTTAAAGGAAGGGTTTGAAACAACCTTCCATTTTTCATCTTAAATAATAAAATGTATGTCAGACGATAAGAAGGTAATCTTCTCAATGTCCGGGGTTACCAAAACCTACAAAAATGCCAACACCCCGGTACTTAAGAATATCTATTTGAGCTTTTTTTACGGGGCCAAAATAGGCATACTGGGGCTGAATGGCAGCGGAAAATCAACACTTTTACGGATTATTGCCGGCAAGGACAGCAACTATCAGGGAGATGTGGTCTTTTCACCGGGCTACAAGGTGGGTTACCTGGAGCAGGAACCTGAGCTGGATGATAATAAAACTGTTCTTGAAGTTGTAAAGGAAGGTGTGGCTGAGACTGTGGCGGTACTGGACGAGTACAACAAGATAAACGACATGTTCGGATTGCCTGAGGTATATGAAGATGCTGATAAAATGCAGCAGCTTATGGACAAACAGGCGGCACTGCAGGACCAGATTGACGCGAGTAATGCCTGGGAGCTGGATTCCAAACTTGAAATTGCCATGGATGCGCTGAGGACGCCTGAACCGGATAAAAAAATACAGTTGCTCTCCGGAGGGGAACGCCGCAGGGTGGCCTTGTGCCGCTTACTTTTGCAGGAGCCGGATATACTATTGCTGGATGAACCTACCAACCATCTCGATGCCGAATCTGTACACTGGCTGGAGCACCACCTGGCACAATACAAGGGGACGGTCATTGCAGTGACGCACGACCGTTATTTTCTTGACAATGTCGCAGGATGGATCCTGGAACTGGACCGTGGGGAAGGGATACCCTGGAAGGGGAATTACTCCAGTTGGCTGGAACAAAAATCCAAGAGACTGGCACAGGAACAAAAACAGGCCAGTAAGCGGCAAAAGACCCTTGAACGTGAGCTGGAATGGGTGCGCCAGAGCCCTAAGGGCAGGCAGGCCAAACAAAAGGCCCGATTAAACAATTACGACAAGCTGTTGAGCCAGGACCAGAAACAGCTGGATGAGAAACTCGAGATTTATATCCCCAACGGGCCCCGCCTGGGAACCAATGTGATTGAAGCCAGCGGGGTCAGCAAAGCTTATGGGGATAAACTCCTTTACGAAGACCTGAATTTCAAGCTGCCCCAGGCAGGAATTGTGGGTATTATTGGCCCGAACGGGGCTGGGAAAACGACAATTTTCCGCATGATCATGGGAGAAGAAACCCCGGATAAAGGAAATTTCACTGTTGGAGATACCGTTAAACTGGCTTACGTGGACCAGAGTCATTCCAATATAGATCCCGAAAAAACAATTTGGGAGAATTTCAGTGGCGGACAGGAACTGGTAATGATGGGGGGGCGACAGGTCAATTCCCGGGCCTACCTGAGTCGATTTAATTTTTCAGGGAGTGAGCAGAATAAAAAAGTCAGTATGCTTTCCGGAGGCGAACGGAACAGGCTGCACCTGGCCATAACCCTTAAAGAAGAGGGCAATGTACTCTTGTTAGATGAACCCACCAACGACCTTGACGTAAACACGCTCAGGGCTTTGGAAGAAGGATTGGACAACTTTGCCGGATGCGCGGTTATCATTTCGCACGACCGCTGGTTCCTGGATCGGGTCTGTACACACATCCTGGCCTTTGAAGGGGATTCACAAGTGTATTATTTCGAAGGTTCTTTTTCCGATTATGAGGAAAATAAAAAGAAACGACTTGGCGCGGATATCATGCCCAAAAGGATCAAGTACAAAAAGCTTATTCGCGATTGACAGAAAAAACCCGGATTCGTCCGGGTTTTTTGATTTTTATCTGGGTCGAAGACTTAATACTCCTCAGACGGATACCAGTCTAACTGCACAACTTCAATATCCGGGTTTCCCTGGCTAACCAGTTCCCTGAATTTTGAAACATCACTAACCTCCGGTCTTCCCCTGTAGTGGTAGGGATAAACCTGGCTGGGCTTAAATTCCAGGACTGCGTCTGCCGCACTTTCTACCGTCATGGTATACGGCAGGTTCATACAAACAAAGGCCTTGTCAATATTCTCAAGAGCCCGCATTTCCGGTATATCCTCCGTGTCTCCCGAGAAGTATATACGCTCAGCATTTTTCTCCAGCACATAGCCATTCCCACGGCCCTTTACATGAAAATCTTTGGCTTCTTCCCGCAGGTTGTACATAGGGACGGCTGTAACTGATATACCGTAGCGCTCCTTCTGGCCCCCATTGTTCAGGATGTCAATCTGTGTAGTAAAAGAATCCGGCATCTGATCTGCCACCGCCTGTGGCATTATAATCTTGGCTTTTTGGGTCTGCAGCCCCTTCAAAGTTTCCAGATCGAAGTGGTCTCCGTGTATATCTGTTATCAGGATCAGGTCGGGTTCGGGATACTCACTAAAGGCTTCGGCTCCACCAACCGGGTCTACATATATGGTAGTGTCATCCCAACTCAAAACAGCTGTGGCATGAGATATGGGATGAATCTGCAGCCCGGCAGCTGCATCCATTTCTGTTTCGCTTGCGGTAGTTTCTGTATCCGCAGCCTGCAGCTCATCTTTTTTGGAAGAATCTTTACAGGAGACGATAATCAGTGCATTCAGGATCAGTAAATAGGTAAGGCTCCTGGTAGGTTTGAATAAATCTTTTAGAGTCATCTTTTTTTTTTGGTTTAGAAACCCTTAAAGATAAGACTATTGCGGGCCGGAGTAAAGCATGAGAAAAAAAATTACAGCTTCCGAAATCCAGATGAGCTATTAAAGCGTATATAGACTGAAACAAAAAATACTTTTAACTTTTAAAAAGTAATCAATTCAAAAATTATGGCAGAACAAAAAAACAATAATGGATTAAAGGTAATAGCAGGATTATTAGGAGTGATCCTTCTAGGTACCATCATTTACACTGTAAGCCTGTATCAGGATAAGAAAAAGACTGAAACAGCTCTTACCGAAGAAAAAGAACTGGTAGTTGATGACCTGAACAGCCTGAAGTCCGAATACGACAAAGCTATTCTGGAAAGCAATGCCACCAACGAGGAATTGGTAGCCGCCCGCGATAATATCGCGAAGTACATCGATTCAGTAAAATCAATGAAGGCAGATATTGCCACGCTTTCAAGGTATCGTCGTCAGGTTTCCATCCTTAAGAAGGAAAGGGAAGCATTACTGAAGCAAGTAGACTCTCTGAAAGAATCTAATTCCCTGATCGCCATGCAACGCGACAGTACCTTTGCTGAACTGGAAAAGCAAACCGTATTTAACGATTCCCTGGTAGTACAGAATACGCAACTGGCTGACGCCGTTGAGCGCGGATCTGCCCTTAACCTGACTAAATTCACTGTGGATGCAGTACGGGAAAGAAGCAGCGGAAAACTGGTATCTACATCAAGAGCCGGACGTACTGACAAGCTGAAAGTTTGTTTTACCGTTGCCGACAATGTAATCGCAGAAGCCGGAGATCGTGAATTCTATATCGAAGTTCTCGATCCTCAGGGTAACGTGATGGGCGGAGGAGCTACCAAATCTATGGAAGAAGGAGCTACCGTAAGCTATACCAAAGGGACTAATTTCTACTATGAAAATGCAACTCTGGACGTATGTGACTATATCAGCAACTACTCCGGAGAGTTCCAGAAAGGAAACTACATGGTCAATGTATATGACGATGGCCTTAAACTGTTAGGTACTTCTAAATTCGAATTGAAGTAAGTAAACACAAACCATTAACAAAAAGGGATCCGATTCGGATCCCTTTTTTTATTTACAGGCCTGTGATTTCATTTATAATTCGCCAACCATATCTTCCGGCTTAACCCATGCATCGTATTCTTCTTCGGTCACATATCCCAGGCGAACCGCTTCCTCCTTCAGAGTAGTACCATTCTCGTGGGCCGTATTGGCTATTTCTGCAGCCTTGTAATACCCGATTTTTGTGTTGAGGGCAGTTACCAGCATCAGAGAATTGTTCAATAATTTCTCGATAGTTTTATGGTTGGGTTCAATTCCGGAGGCACAGTTCACATCAAAGCTTCTGCAGGCATCCCCCAGCAGACGTGCAGATTGCAGGACGTTGGCGGCCATTACAGGCTTGAATACGTTTAGCTCATAATGACCCTGGGTTCCTCCTACCGAAATAGCCACGTCATTACCTATAACCTGAGCGCAAACCATCGTAAGGGCCTCACACTGGGTTGGGTTAACCTTACCTGGCATGATGGAACTTCCCGGTTCATTAGCCGGAATAATGATTTCCCCTATACCCGACCTGGGGCCGGATGCCAGCATTCTGATATCGTTGGCAATCTTATTCAGTGAAACTGCCAGTTGCTTTAAAGCTCCGTGCGTTTCAACCAGGGCATCATGCGCAGCCAGGGCTTCAAATTTATTTGCTGCTGAAACAAAAGGGAGTCCTGTAAATTCTGCTATAAATCCGGCGACCGTTTTGGCGTAGCCCTTTGGCGTGTTCAGGCCAGTACCCACAGCAGTTCCTCCAAGTGCCAGCTCGCTGAGGTGCGGCAGCGTATTTTCCAGGGCTTTTAAGCCGTGGTCCAATTGGGAAACATAGCCCGAAAACTCCTGGCCCAGGGTCAGGGGAGTGGCATCCATCAGATGCGTCCTGCCTATTTTGACAACCTCCATATAGGTTTTGGACTTCTGCGCAAGTGTATTGCGCAACTGGCGAATACCCGGGATGGTTTCCTCCACTACCTTTTTATAGATCGCAATGTGCATTCCGGTTGGGAAGGTATCGTTTGAAGACTGAGATTTATTTACATCATCGTTGGGTTGCAGGGTTTTTTCACCTTCCCCTATTTTTTTTCCGGCAATTTCATGAGCACGGTTGGCTATCACCTCATTGACATTCATATTGCTTTGCGTACCCGACCCGGTTTGCCAGATAACCAGTGGAAACTGCTGATCGTGTTTGCCTTCCAGAATTTCATCACAGACTTTTGCAATGAGATCCCTTTTAGCTTCGGAAAGGACCCCTAATTTACAGTTGGCGTATGCGGCTGCTTTTTTCAGATACGCAAATCCGTAAATGATTTCCAGGGGCATGGAGGCAGGCTCGCCTATTTTAAAATTATTGCGGGAGCGCTCCGTCTGGGCTCCCCAGTATTTGTCTGCAGGGACTTTTACCGCCCCCATGGTATCTTTTTCTACTCGAAATTGCATGATTGGAATTTTTTACAAAGGTACGGAATCAACCAAAAATTCAGCCTGGGCCAAAGCAAGGATATTTTTAAAATTGATTTGCAGTTTTGAACCAATTCCTCCTATCTTTGTAGCTCAAAGTGCAAAAAGATGTTTGAGTTCGATCAATACCTTGGCTTTCTGGCCTTTCTTACCATCCTGACCATCGGTTTCTGGCTGATGATGTTCCTTTTGTTATTTGTGGTTCCCTACTGGTTGGGGGGTAACCTGATGGAACTCTGGAAAGAGCGCAGAGAGGCCAAACGTGCCCGGCGCGAATCATAATACCAATAAAAAAGGCGGGAGTATATCCCGCCTTTTTTATTGTCGTATAAATTATAACTTCTGTTACCTTCCGCTTCCGAAGCCTTCTTCGTCATAGTCGTCATCACGGCCATTACGCCCGTTTCTCTTTTTTGACTGGTTGAACCGGTATATAAAGGAAAGCCTGATAGAGCGAACCCTCCACTGGAACTCGCTGTCTGAGGTAAAAAAGTCTGTTTCTGTAAAGGAGCGGCGTACCCGCGAATTAAAAAGATCCTGTACATTGAGTAAAATAGTACCATTGTCATTCATAATATCCTTGCTGAAGGCCAGGTTCAGCGAAAATATGCCTTCTGATTTTGTCTGTGCATTCTGCGTAGGGCCTCTGTAAAACATATTGGTTTGCCAGTCAATTTTGGCAGGCAAGGTGACCTTAGAACTGAGCCGGGCGAACCAGCTGTTGTTTTCAGCGCCGTAGTCTACATTGTTAAAGGTTCCTTCCGATACAAAGCGGAAAAAATTAAAGCTGCTGTTGATCCGCAGCCAGCGGGTGGGATTAAAAAGGACCCCTGCTTCCGCACCAACCCTTTGGTTGGTGGAAAGGTTTATCGGGATGGATCTCACAATTTCGATACCATCGGTGGTAGTTTGTCCGGTCTGCTCCTGAACCCTTTCAAAGGAACCGGTCTCCCGTTGATAATATACTGAGGAAGTAAGGGTCAGTTTTTTCCAGCGCTTCAGATAGCCCAGGTCAAAAGCATTTGCAAAGGCAGGGTCCAGATCAGGATTTCCCTGAAAAATATTTGTCCGGCTGCTTCGCGATGGAAAGGGATTGATAAACCAACCCCTGGGCCTGTTGATCCTTCGGTTGTATCCCAGGGAAATATTTTCTGAATCAGAAAGTTCATAAATTAAATTGACGGTTGGAAAGAGCCCCAGATAGCGCTTATCGAAATTGAGGTCTACATCCTGTCCCAGGGTTTCTTCCAGGTCCGCCAGGTCAAATTCGGAATCCACCGCACCTTTGAGCTGTGTGTATTCCAGGCGCAATCCGGTTAGGAATGAAAATTTCCCGAGTTTACTCCCGTATTGGGTGTATGCTGCGTGTACGTTTTCGTTATAGGTGAACAGGTTGGTGAGCGTTTCATTAATAACCAGGTTTCCAGAGGCCTGATCCAATGAATCCAGCCGGTAGTCCGTTATCTCTTCTTCCAGGTTAGAACGAAAACCGGCCTCAAACTGGGAGTCTTCCATGGGTAACACATAATCGGCCTGTATCAGCCATTCGTTCCGATCTTCTGCCTCCAGGACATTCTCCAGGGCCAGAAGTTGCTCATTCGGAAAGGTATTCCGCTCTTCAATTACAGCTTCAACATCTTCCCGGTCAATTGAATATTGCGCGTCTACAGTTAATATATGTCCTTCATCGTTAAACTTATTGCGGTAATTAAGGGAGACCTGATAGCTGTTATCGTCTTCGGTTTCATCCTCCTGACGGAAGGTTCGGCTTTGCAGGCTACCATCGTTTAAGCGGATTGTTGCATTTTCAGTTACATCGTTATCCTCTGAAAAACGCCAGAAGAAACTTCCGGTAAGGCTGGAATTTTCACTGAAAAAATACTCCATCCCCAGGTTGGTATTAAAGCTCTGATCTTTTCGGTTGATGTCGCGGTCTTCCGTAATCCGGTCAAAGGAACCAGAAGTATAGGTATTGTCAAAAAATCCGTTTCCCGGAGAGTTTCGGTAGCGAACTCCGGTAGTATTGAAGATATTTACTCTGTTGGTTCGCATGTTGATGTTGGTGGTAATCCCGCTGGTTGCCGGATACCCCAGAAAGGAATTGACCGAACCGTTAAAGCCCAGGGTCTTTTCCCGTTTTAAAATGATATTCAGGATTCCGGCTGTTCCTTCGGCGTCATACCGCGCAGAGGGACTCGTAATTACTTCGACCTTTTCAATGGCATCAGCCGGCAACTGCTGCAGGGCGTCCGTAGATCCGAAACCAGCCAGGGCAGAAGGTCTTCCATTAATCAGGATACGAACATTCCCATTCCCTCTGAGACTTATATTGCCTTCTACATCCACATCCACTGAAGGAACGTTGTTCAAAGCATCGGAAACGGTTCCCCCACTGGTGGTGATGTCTTTTCCCAGGTTATAGATTTTCTTATCCAGACGCACTTCAACGGTGGTGCGCTCTCCAACGACTTCCACGGCCTCCAGTTCCGCAACATTAACTGCCATACGGATGGTGCCCAAATCTTTGGATTGGTTAAGTTGTTGATTGTCGAGACTGTAAGATTTATAGGAAATGTACTCTACCCGGATATTGTAGTTTCCGGCAGGCGCTTCAACAGAGAATTTTCCATCGAGATCTGTAATGCCTCCGGTTACCCTTGAAGGATCTTCAGCAGACTGCAGCACAAGGGTGGCATATTCCAGAGGCCTTCCCGTGTCCTGATCCAAAACCGTTCCGGTTAGGGTTATTTTATCATTCTGCCGTCGTTGCGATCGTTGCGCCTGAAGGTTAAGACAGAATACTGCCAGGAGCAGCACAAGGGAATTTCTCATAAAGGTGTTTTAGGTTTTCTTTTTCTTTTTCTTCTTTTTCTTGTTCTTTTTGCTATTGTAACCGTTTTCCTGAAGATCTACGAAAGCCTCGTATTTCTCCTTAGGTAATCCCTCTTCCAGTTCTTTATTCTGATTGATACTGATCTTTTCAAGGGATTCCCGCATTTTATCTGCGGGCAGTTCTAAAATTTGAAGTTCGATGCGTTGTTTTAAATACTTGGTCAGTATAGATGAAACCACTGCCTGCTCGAAGTCATTCAATTCAAGGGCTTCGGAGAGTTTTGGCA
The DNA here is from genome assembly GCF_052497835.1 of Robiginitalea insularis. NCBI lineage: Bacteria > Pseudomonadati > Bacteroidota > Flavobacteriia > Flavobacteriales > Flavobacteriaceae > Robiginitalea > Robiginitalea insularis. The sequence continues at coordinate 3,201,248 of NZ_CP199296.1, read as the reverse complement.
TTTCCTCTGCCACCATTTCTTCCGCTGTCTTTGGTTCTGGTTTTTTAGGTTCCGGCTCCGGACCCCTTGGAATGGCTGAACGTTGCCTACCCAAATATCCGTTGCGTCCATATTGGCTGTGTGCCAGTTGGCTGGTGAGCAGAAGGAGCAAAAAAATGAAAACTATTTTTTTCATGGCTTCGGTGTTTAGATTCATTTGGGCACCTAAGGTTTAAGCCCGAATGGTTAAAAGTATGTTAAACAATTAATAAAATGTATTAAACAAAAAATTCAGGTGAATAAATCCCTGATTTTATCGACTGGTCTGGCAACTACAGCCTTTTGGTCTTTCACTACAATTGGACGTTCGATCAGTTTCGGGTTTTCAGTCATGATACCGATCAATTCTTCCTCGCTGATCTCCTTTCCTTTAAATTTCTCTTTCCAGATAGCCTCGTTTTTTCTCAGGAGGTCCCATGGAGATATGCGTAATTTTTTTAAAAGGGACCTGAGTTGCTCCTGGCTTAGCGGGTTTTTTAAATATTCAATTATTTCTATATCCGTGCCTATTTCCTTGAGGTATTCCAGGCCTTCCCTGGACTTACGGCATCTGGGGTTGTGATAGATCTGTACCATATTTAAGGATTGTAAAATTAACTTTCTTGCTGCCCCATCATCATCAGATAGGCTTTCAGGAAACGATCGATGTCCCCGTCCATAACGGCATCTACGTTCCCCGTTTCCTCTCCGCTGCGCACGTCTTTTACCAGCTTGTATGGGTGCATAACGTAATTGCGGATCTGGGAGCCCCATTCAATTTTCATCTTGGAAGATTCTATTGCATCCCTTGCTTCCTGCTTTTTTCGCAATTCGATTTCATACAATTGGGATTTCAGCATTTTAAGAGCTGTAGCCCGGTTATCGTGCTGCGATCTGGAATCTGAGCAGGAAATCTGGATTCCGCTGGGTTTGTGATACAATTGTACTTTGGTTTCAACTTTATTGACATTTTGTCCTCCCGCCCCGCTGGATCGGGCAGTTGTTATTTCAATATCTGAGGGATTTATATCGATTTCTATGGACTCGTCAACCAGAGGGTAGACATAAACAGAGGCAAAGGAAGTGTGTCTTTTGGCGTTGCTGTCGAAAGGAGAAATTCTGACAAGACGGTGCACCCCATTTTCCCCTTTTAACCAGCCAAAGGCATAGTCTCCTTCAATTTCAAGGGTTACCGTTTTGATCCCGGCTACATCCCCTTCCTGATAATTGAGCTCTTTTACTTTGTATCCATTTTTTTCAGCCCACATCATATACATGCGCATGAGCATGGAGGCCCAGTCGCAACTTTCTGTACCCCCTGCGCCGGCTGTTATTTGCAAAACGGCGGTCAGATCGTCCCCCTCTTCGGAGAGCATATTGCGGAACTCCAGCTGTTCAATGGCCTGTTCAGCTTTCTCCAGCTGTTCTGCCAGTTCTTCGTCGCTAAGCTCCCCCTGTTCGTGAAATTCAGTAAGTACTTCCAGGTCTCCGACAAGGCGTTTGGCCTGTTCAAAATCCCTTACCCAGTTCTTTTTCCCTTTAAGGGTTTTCATCACCTTCTGGGCTTCCATCGGGTCATCCCAAAAGCCTGGCTCCAGGGTTTTTTCCTCCTCGTTCTGGATTTCGATGCGTTTGGCATCTATGTCAAAGATACCTCCTTAACGCACCAAGGCGTTCCAAAAGCGTTTTCAGCTTGTCGTTCATATCAGAATTTTAATGGGGCAAAAATAAGATGTTTTTATGAAAGCAAATGTTATTATTGCTGGGATTCCACAATTACCCTATGTCGGCTTTCATTCCCTCCGGGACCAATAACAACTCCTTTGATAGCTGCGCAGTCTGCGTAGTCTTTCCCATGGGCCACTTTGATATGGTCTGTGCTTGCCAGTAGGTTGTTTGTGGGGTCAAACCCGAGCCATCCGATAGACGGAATAAACGCCTCTGTCCAGGCATGCATCTGGGAATCTCCAAAATAGCCCAGCCCCTGATGCAGGTATCCTGAAACATACCGGGCCGGTATCCCATGTTTGCGGGCAACCGCGATGAATAAATGGGCAAAATCCTGGCAAACCCCCTGGTTAATGCCAAGAACTTCATCCAGGCGGCTCTCCACATGGGTAACCCCTCCCTTATATTCCAATAGCTTGTATACCCATTCGTTGAGGGCCTTTAAATTCTCAAAAGCGGTTGAATGCTCCTCGAAACGGAAAATCTCTTTGGACTCTGGTAATGTGGTAAGCCTGGTAAGTCTTAAATAACGCTGATGTGCAACTTTAAAATCCAGCTTGCTGAATTGATCCTCCAGGAAGGGAACCAGTGCTCCTGAATCGAAATCAAAGGGGTTTGTATGTGCTTTTTCGAGGGTAAAAACGCCCTTGAAGCTTATTTTTTGAAAGGACTGTCTGGCGCGCAGACGAATGGTCTGGAATCCCAGAGAATTTACCGAATAATCCCAGGGAAGGCCAAGGCTGTTGTTGAATTCTGCATGCAGCAGCTGTTGCCCTTCTGAAGCCTCGGGGATAATAAGGAATTGCCAGTAAGCCTCAATGAGCGGATGTTCATATTCATTCTCGGACTCATACTGAACCTTGTAAAGATGTGTCATATGTTGCTATAGAAAAGACTATTCGTACGGTACTTAATAATTGAAAAATTCTTTTTCCATATGATTCCCAATATTGGAGAGTTCAGATAAAATATGGTCGATAAATGCCTGTATATCCCTTTCGATATCCTCTACAATTTTATATTGGTATTCCGCCCGTACCTTGCCAACCAGGAAAGCCGTGGAATCCTTCGGATGCCTGTGAATGGTATCCAGCACGCAAATATGTTTGTATACCTGATTGAGGCTATTCATTACGGATCTGGGACAATCCGGATTCAATATCAGAAATTCCAGGGTGCTTATGCTGGTTGGAGCTTTTTTGTAGAGCCTTCGAAACATATCGTAAGATTCCGCGCATTTTAAAAGCGTTGTCCATTCGTAACTGTTGCTGAAGCGATCGCCATAGCTGCCTTGTGATTTTTTGGCGTCATTGTACTTCGCGTTGATGATACGGGTAATTTGAAAGGCCCTTTCAATATTAACCCCCATCATGATAATGGCATAAATGGAGTCATGTAAAAGGGTCGCCCGGATCTTACCCCTGAGAATAGCAGTCATTTCGGTAACCTGCATCGTAAAATCAAAAAGCCCGGTTTTGACGAATTTATTTTCGGGATAATTGGAAACAAAGTGGTAGAACTTATTGATTGACTCGTATAATTCCGTGGAAATCAAGTCCCTTGCACTGTTGGCATTTTCCCTTGCATAGGTTATTGTATTGTAGATGGAGATTGGGTTGTCTTTACTAAAGCCAATTTTGTGCAAGACTTTGTTTTCCTGCAGGTTGGTTTTCCCGGCATCCGGGTCTCCCATCATTTGCAGCATGGAACTCAATACGAACTGCCGGGACTGGGAAAGTTCATTTGGGGCATCCAGAGATGAAAAATAGTTGACATTTATAAAGCGGGCCATATGCTCGGCTCGCTCCAGGTAACGCCCCATCCAGAAAAGATTATCCGCAACTCTTGCTAACATGAATTGATTATTTTTTAAGTACCCAGGTATCTTTTGATCCGCCTCCCTGAGAAGAATTAACAATTAAATTACCCCGGCGCAGGGCAACCCTGGTAAGGCCTCCCTTTAAAACAAAATCCTTTTCCTGCCCCAGCACCGTAAAAGTACGCAGGTCTATATGCCGTTGTTCGAAGGATTTTGTCTCTTCTATATAAGTAGGGTGCACCGAAAGGGACATAATGGGCTGTGCTACATATTTACGAGGAGCTGCCTTAATTTCGGCCCGTACTTTCTCCACCTCCTCAGCACTTAGTCGATTCCCGATTGAAATGCCATAACCCCCTGCCTCATCGACGGGTTTGATCACCAGTTCCCGGATGTTATCCAGAACGAATTCAAGGTCTTCGGGCCGGTTGCAATGGTAGGTGTGTACATTTTTCAGGATCGGTTCCTCCCCGAGATAATACCGGATGATGTCCGGCACATAGGTATAAACGGCTTTATCGTCCGCCACTCCGGTACCCGGTGCATTGGCGAGGGTAACATTTCCCTTCTGGTAGGCTGCAAACAAACCAGGTACCCCCAGAGTGGAATCCTTCAGGAATTCCAGAGGGTCGAGGAATTTATCGTCTATACGCCTGTAAATAATATCTACCTTTTCGGGCCCCCGTATGGTTTTCATATAGACAAAGTCATTCTCCACGAACAAATCCCGGCCCTCCACCAATTCGACTCCCATGGTTTTGGCAAGATAGGAATGTTCATAAAAGGCAGAATTGTACATCCCTGGGGTTAACACAACTGTGTTAGGGCTATCCACCCCCTGCGGTTTTACAGATTCCAGCAGGTCCAGAAGGTTTTCTGCATAATTGGTTACAGTGTGTGCCTGGTAGTGGTTAAAAACACCGAACAGTGCCCTTTTCAGGGCTGTGCGGTTACTCAGTACGTAGCTCACCCCCGAAGGGCAGCGGATATTGTCTTCCAACACATAGAATTCCCCATCGCTGTGCCGGATCAGGTCGGTCCCGGAAATATGGTTGTAAATGCCCCCAGGAGGATCTATTCCCTGCATCTGATCCAGATAATTTTCGGAGGAGTTTATGAGCTCTAGAGGAATAACCCCGTCTTTCAGGATTTTTTTATCGTGGTACAGGTCCCAAAGAAAGGCATTTAAAGCCCTGCAACGCTGCTTTGCGCCGCTTTCTATATGCGCCCATTCTACCGCCCCGATGATCCTTGGGAACAGGTCAAAGGGAAAGATTTTCTCGTTGGCTTTTTGGTCTCCGTATACCCTGAAGGTAATTCCCTGGTTAAAAAAAGCAGACTTTGCTTTGCTGTTTAACTGAATATACTCTTCAAGAGACTGTTTTCCGTAGAGATTAAAAAGCTTTTTGTAGACTTTAGTAACTTCTCCCTCACGATCGAAAATCTCATCAAATAAGACCGGGTTTCTCTCGTAAGAATCGAAAATGGTGTTTTTCGCTTTGCTCATATTCAATCTTTCAAATAAGATACTGTTTTTTAAGAATTATAAAAGTAAATACCACTTTAATAATCTGGAAATCCGAATCTGCAGGCTTTCTAACGATTTTAGTGTGGCCAATATATAGATATGAGCTTTTATAAAAGGGCATTTTCTTATACATTTAAGCCAAAATCATTTCCATGAAAAACATATACCTGTTATTCGCCTGTCTTTTTATCTTTTCGACGGCCTCGGCACAGTTTTCTGAGCAGCGAAAATCTTTCCAGAAATATGAGGGTTATTTCGATTTCTATTACGATGACACCAAAGACAAAATCTATCTGGTGGTAGATAAGCTGGATACGGACTTTCTGTATGTTTACGGCCTGAGCAGTGGTATTGGCAGCAACGATATTGGCCTGGACCGTGGTCAGTTAGGGAATGAGCAATTAGTTCGATTCAAAAAGGCGGGCAATAAAATTTTAATGATGCAGCCCAATATGAAGTTTCGCGCCCTCACAGATAATTCCCTGGAACGAAAATCCGTGGAGCAGGCATTTGCCAGCTCAGTGCTATTTGGCTTTCCCATTGTTGAAACCATAGGCGCCACCTATATTATTGATTTTACGGATTTTTTGATGCAGGACGCCCACGGGGTTTCTGACCGGCTCAAGCGCAGCAAACAGGGATCCTATTCCCTGGACAGTTCCAAAAGTGCAATGAACCTGGAACGAACCAAAGCGTTCCCCAAAAATTGTGAGTTTGACGTAATGCTTACTTTTAAAGGAAATCCGGAAGGAGGCTATATCCGTTCGGTTAGCCCAAACCCGAAATTGGTGACTGTTGCCCAGCACCATTCCCTGATCGAGCTTCCGGATGATGGGTTTAAAAAAAGGGCTTATGACCCCAGGAGTGGGGCGAATATGTTTTCGTACTACGACTACGCTACCCCTGTGGAAGACCCTATTGTTAAACGATTTGTAACCCGGCACCGGCTTGAAAAAAAGGATCCGTCCGCAGCCGTAAGTGAAGCCGTGGAGCCTATAATCTATTATCTGGACAATGGTACTCCTGAACCGGTTCGTTCCGCGCTCCTGCAGGGAGGTCAATGGTGGAACCAGGCCTTTGAGGCAATCGGGTTCAAAGATGCCTTTCAGGTTAAAATCCTCCCGGATGATGCAGACCCGATGGATGTGCGTTACAATGTTATTCAATGGGTTCACCGTTCTACCCGCGGTTGGAGTTACGGGAACAGTGTCCAGGACCCGCGAACAGGTGAAATCATTAAGGGGCACGTGAGTCTGGGCAGTCTCAGGATACGTCAGGACTTTATGATTGCACAGGCCCTTGCCAACAAACCTTTTGAGACTTCTGATGAGAATAATGCTCAAATGCTGGAGCTTGCCCTTGCGCGCATACGGCAACTCTCTGCCCATGAAATTGGCCATACTCTTGGCTTTGCACATAATTTTGCGGCCAGCACCAATAACCGGGCTTCCGTTATGGATTACCCCCATCCTTATTTCAGGCTGCAAAATGGAAACATTGATTTTTCAGAGGCATATGACACCGGTATTGGAGAGTGGGATAAGGTAAGTGTTGCTTATGCCTATTCGGATTTTCCGGAGGGTACGGATGAGGGAGAGGCCCTGGATGAAATTCTGAAAGAAGCTGCTGAGCAGGGGCTTCGCTATATTTCGGACCAGGATGCACGCCCTACCGGTGGTGCACATGCTTTTGGACACCTGTGGGACAACGGTCCTGACGCTGCAGAAGAATTGGAACGTGTTTTGGGAATCAGAAATACGGCCATTGAAAATTTCTCTATAGCCAATATTCGGACTGGAGAGCCCTATTCTGTGCTTGAAGACGTTTTTGTACCGCTCTATTTCTTCCACCGTTACCAGACCGAGGCCGCTACCAAGATGATTGGAGGGATGGACTATTCTTATGCCGTGAGGAGCGATGGCAGCATTCCCTGGAAGACGCTGCCCCGCGAGGAGCAGGAAAAAGCACTGGAGGCAGTTTTAAAGACGCTTCAGGCCGCTAACCTGGCCATTCCTCAGCGAATCCTGGGGCTTTTCCCTCCCCGGGCCAAAGGCTATCCGGCTGGAAGGGAATCCTTTAAGGGCCGGGCCGGACTGAGTTTTGATGCGCTCGCAAGCGCTGAAACAGCAGCAGATATGACCCTTGGCCTTTTGTTGCACCCAGAAAGAGCAAGTCGATTAATCCAGCAACAAGGCCTTAATCCCGGACAGTTATCTCTAAAGGAGGTTTTGGGAAGATTACTGGAACAAACAGTGGATTCGAGTCCGAAATCTGACTTTTTGCGACAGGTGCAGGAGGTTGTCAATTTCAGGGTTTTATTCCATATAATGGTGCTGGCGCATTCGGATGTGGTGCATCCCCAGGTCAATGCGGTGGCCGCAGCCGCCTTAAGATCGCTCAAAGCCGACCTGCTTAAATCAGGGAGCAGTGAAACGGCCAGGGAGATGGTACGGCGCATTGACAATTTCTTTGAACACCCTGAGCTATTCAAAGTCCCGCAAGTTCCTGAAATACCGGATGGTTCTCCAATTGGGATGGCCTGTTTTCAATAAATAGAGGCATGGAAGTTAATCTGATCAGCGATACTGTGACCCGCCCCGGGGCAGGCATGTTGGAGGCAATGATGAATGCCAGGGTAGGGGATGATGTCTTCAAGGAAGACCCAACCGTGAATGAGTTGGAAAACAAGGTTGCCGATTTCTTCGGAATGGAAGCCGCCCTTTTTTTTCCAAGCGGAACAATGACCAACCAAACAGGGATCAAACTGCATACCCAACCCGGGGAACAACTGATATGCGACAAATTTGCCCATGTTTACAATTATGAAGGCGGCGGCGTAAGCTTCAACAGCGGGGTTTCCTGTAAGTTAGTGGATGGGGACAGGGGAATGATGACCGCAGAACAGGTAAAGGCTGCCATCAACCCGCCTGACTTTTACCACAGCCCCCTGACTTCCCTTGTCTGTGTGGAGAATACCACCAATAAAGGGGGAGGCGCCTGCTGGGACTTTGGAGAACTAAAGCGAATCCGAACCCTTTGCGATACACATGGGCTGGCTCTGCACCTGGATGGGGCGCGATTGTGGAATGCTCTGGTGGCCAGAGCCGAAACTCCTCTGCAATACGGACAACTTTTTGACACTATCAGTGTATGCCTAAGCAAAGGGCTGGGATGCCCGGTGGGTTCGCTGCTGTTGGGTACAAGGGAGCATATGGAAAAAGCCCTGAGAATTCGCAAGGTTCTGGGGGGAGGGATGCGGCAGGCAGGTTATCTGGCTGCTGCCGGTTTGTATGCTCTGGAACACAATATTGACCGTCTGGAGGAAGATCATCGGAAAGCCAGGGAACTGGGTGAGATCTGGGCCTCTAAAGACTTCGTGAGCTACGTGGCGCCGGTGGAGACCAATATTGTGATATTTGAATTGGAATCAAAAGTGATTGATGACACGCAAATGACCGAAAGGCTGGGAAAGAAAGGCATCCGCCTGATTGGCATGGGGCAGGGTAAGCTCCGCATGGTTACCCACCTGGACTATACGGACCAGATGCATGACTATACCTGTTCCGTCATCCGGGAACTTTCAGTTTAGCAGCTTATGATGAAATGATGCGGCTTCGGGTATTTTTGATCCCGTTTTCCATTCCAGCTTCAGATCGATAGAGTTGGCTATTGCCAATTATTATACCCTGTTCATCCTTTAGTGAAAACTGAAATCGGCCCATATGATCCGTTTTTCTCTCGAAACAGACCGAATTTTTAACAAGGGGTTTAAGGGCCTGCATCTTTTGTAGGGCATCCTTTTCGGATTTAAAGGGCACACTTTCCAAGAGGGTATGCCCCCGGCTGCTCTTCACCAGAAACTTATATCCTTGGTCGGTATCTTTAACTACTTCCAGCAATTGAATCCGGGTTTAGAGGAGGGTTAATAAATGTCTTTATTTCAGAAAGTTATCCAGGCCGGGGATATTTGGCATCCCTTCCTTGGCAACCGCAGCCAGTTCTTTTTCGTGAATCTCGCCGGCTTTTCGAATAGCATTGTTGAGGGTTATAACCAGATAATCCGACAACTGTTCCGGGTCCTGCAGGAGTGACTGGTCTATTTGCACCTCTTTTATTTCCCGGTTGGCCGTGATAACAACCTCGATAAGACCCTCAGCCCCCGTTTCTTTTAGGCTTACTCCATTGAGGCGCTCTTTGGTTTGCTGTACTTTCTGTTGGGTCTCTTTTAATTTCCCCATCATTCCCATCAAATCTCCAAACATGTTATTTCTCTTTTTGGTCTTTCAAAATTACTAAATTGAACCATACCGCTTTCATAAAAAAACATATCAGTAAGGGGGCATCATTCTTTCCCTAAGTATTATTTTTGCGTTTTCCTTTACTAATCCGCATCCATTTATGTCTCAACCCAATCCACCTGTTGCTGCAATAAGGCCAAAAAAGCTCGAAAAACACGGCCATATTCGCATAGACAATTACTACTGGCTAAGAGAAAGGGAAAGCGAGGAGGTACTGGATTATCTGAAGGCGGAGAATACTTATTATCAGGCCATGACGGCCCAAACAAAAGAGCTGAAGGAAACCTTGTTTCAGGAAATGAAAGGACGGATCAAGGAAGATGACAGCTCCGTCCCGTACCAATATAACGGTTACTGGTACGTCACCCGCTATGAAACCGGAAAGGAATACCCTTTCTACACCCGTAAAAGAGGGAATCTGACAGCGGAGGAAGAAATGCTCTTTGACTGTAACCAGCTATCAGCCGGGCACGACTATTTTAACCTGAAGGGGATCTCCATTAGCCCGGATAACCAATACGCCGCCTTCGGGGTAGATACGGTTTCCAGAAGGCAGTATACCATTCGTATAAAAAACCTGAATACAGGCGAGCTTTTTCCGGATGTGTTGGAAAATACCACGGGCGGTGCTGTTTGGGCATCGGATAACAAGAGTCTTTTCTATACCCGCAAAGATCCGCAAACCCTCAGATCTGATAAAATTTATAAACATATTTTGGGTACGGCTCCCGAAGAAGACCTTCTGGTTTACGAAGAGAAAGATACCACCTTCAGCACCTATGTTTACAAAACCAAATCCAGGGAATATATTGTAATTGGTTCTTTTAGCACCCTTACTACAGAATACAGGATTATAAGGGCGGATCAGCCAGAGGCCGAATTCAGGATCTTTTCTGAAAGACAAAGGGGAGTAGAATACTCCATTTATCACTTTAGGGATCACTTTTATATCCTTACCAATAAGGACGGAGCCTTTAATTTTAAGCTAATGCGGACCTCTGCGCAGCATACCGCTTCTGAATATTGGTCAGATTTCATCCCGCACCGGGAAGATGTACTGCTGGAAGACATAGAGATATTTAAGGAATACTATGTTGTTTCGCAGCGGGATAATGGCCTGAGCCGGATACAGATCAATCGCTGGGATGGTGAGGAATCCTATTTTCTTCCTTTCCAGAGTGAGACCTACGTGGCATACCCCTACGTAAATCTTGATTTTGAGACGGATAGCCTGCGCTACGTTTACAATGCCATGACTACCCCTTACAGCATTGTTGATTTTAATATGCGGACCAGGGAAAAAACCATTTTAAAACAGCAGGAAGTGCTGGGTGGAACTTTTAAGGAAGAAAATTACCGTTCTATGCGCCTTTGGGCCCCTGCCCGGGACGGGGAGCGGGTACCCATTTCCGTAGTGTATCATAAAGATACCCCCCTGGATGGGAGCAGCCCGCTGTTACAGTACGCTTACGGATCCTATGGGAGTACAACCGACCCGTATTTTTCAACTACCCGTCTGAGCCTTTTGGACCGCGGGTTTATATATGCCATTGCCCACGTCAGGGGAGGGGAATACCTGGGGAGACCCTGGTATGAAACGGGCAAATTGCTTCATAAAAAAAACACCTTTACTGATTTTATTGATTGTTCCAGACATCTGGTTGAGGCCGGTTATGTACACCCCGAACACCTTTACGCATACGGGGGCTCGGCCGGGGGGCTGCTGATGGGAGCGGTTATCAATATGGCTCCAGGCCTCTATAATGGGGTGGTGGCCGCTGTTCCCTTTGTAGATGTGGTAACAACCATGCTGGATGAAAGCATCCCGCTAACCACCGGGGAATACGATGAGTGGGGGAACCCAAATGATCCGGAATACTATCATTATATGCTCTCTTATTCGCCTTACGATAATGTCCGGCCTCAGGATTATCCGAATATGTTGGTTATTACAGGGCTGCATGACTCTCAGGTGCAGTATTGGGAACCTGCCAAATGGGTAGCACGGCTCAGGGCGCTCAAAACCGATACAAACCGACTCCTGCTCTATACCAATATGGATACCGGCCACGGGGGCGCATCCGGAAGGTTTGAAGCCCTTCGGGAGACCGCCATGGAATACGCCTTTCTGATTGATCAGGAACTGAAAAACAGCTAATAAAAAAAAATATAGTAATTTTGCCTCCGTAAAGTAATTCCTACTGCAGGAATACTTTTACCTAACCTTATTGTATGGAACAAAAGATTAAGGCCTACAACAACATCCTTGAACTTATCGGCAACACTCCTTTGGTAAGCCTGAACAAGCTAACGGCAACCTTTCCAGGGGAATACTACGCCAAACTGGAAGCCTTTAACCCGGGCCATTCCGCCAAGGATCGCATTGCTCATTATATCATAGAAGAGGCAGAAAAAAGTGGCTTGCTAAAGCCCGGTAGCACTATTATAGAAACTACGTCCGGGAATACCGGGTTCAGTCTTGCAATGGTGAGTATAATCAAAGGGTACGAATGTATCCTTGCTGTTAGTTCAAAATCTTCCAAAGATAAAATTGACATGCTTCGCTCCATGGGGGCCAAGGTATATGTATGCCCGGCCCACGTGAGTGCAGATGACCCCAGATCCTACTATCAGGTAGCCAAACGCCTGCATGAGGAAACCAAGGGTTCTGTTTATATCAATCAATATTTTAATGCCTTCAATTTACAGGCACACTACAGGAGCACCGGCCCTGAGATCTGGGAACAGACAGCCGGACAAATTACGCATCTTGTGGCCTGTAGCGGAACCGGGGGGACCATTTCCGGAACGGCTCGTTTTTTAAAAGAGCAAAACCCTGATATCAAAGTAATTGGGGTGGATGCCTATGGGTCAGTACTTAAGAAATATCACGAGACCGGTGAATTGGATACCGCTGAAATCTATCCCTACCGCATTGAAGGGCTTGGGAAGAACCTGATCCCCGAGGCTACTGACTTCGAAATTATTGATGAATTCATCAAGGTTACAGACGAGGAAAGCGCGCACACTGCAAGGGAGCTTTGTCGCACAGAAGGTATTTTTGCGGGTTATACCAGTGGGGCCGTTATGCAGGCGATCAAACAATTGCAGGCCTCGGGTACCTTTGACGAAAATAGCAGGGTAGTGGTAATATTCCCGGACCATGGGTCGCGATATATGAGCAAAGTCTACAGCGATCAGTGGATGGAAGCCCAGGGCTTTTTCGACAGCAAACATGTTGAAGAGCCGAAGCAGATCGAATTTATCAAATAATACAAGATTTCTCTTTCCTAATGAGTTCCAGGCCCCGGATAGCAAGAGCATCCGGGAGCATGTGAAATTTTTATGATTCCTCTGCAAAATTCTGTACTTTTGCCCTTCAATTAGCGCTGAAAGCCATCCATCCCGGATTTGGCTTTTTTTGCGAAAATTTAAACCAAGCTAAGCTACATGAGAGATATATTCGATCGGATAATTGAAAATAAAGGCCCACTGGGTAAATGGGCATCACAGGCTGAAGGCTACTTTGTTTTCCCCAAACTGGAAGGCCCAATATCGAACCGGATGAAATTTCAGGGAAAAGAGGTAATCACCTGGAGCATAAATGATTATCTCGGACTGGCCAACCTGCCGGAAATAAAAAAGGTTGACGGGGATGCTGCCCGTGAACATGGGGCAGCCTATCCAATGGGTGCCCGTATGATGAGTGGTCATACGGATTATCACGAGCAGCTGGAACAGGAACTGGCAGCTTTTGTCAGCAAGGAGTCTGCTTATTTGCTGAATTTTGGATATCAGGGAATTATGTCGGCTATAGACGCCCTGGTATCAAAAGACGATATCATCGTATACGATGTGGATTCCCACGCCTGTATCATAGACGGGGTTCGTCTTCACGTAGGCAAACGCTTTACTTTCAAACATAATGACATTGAGTCCCTCGAAAAAAACCTGGAGCGGGCTACCAAAATGGCTGAACAGACCGGTGGCGGTATCCTGGTCATTTCCGAAGGCGTATTCGGAATGCGTGGGGAACAGGGAAAATTAAAGGAAATAGTCGCCCTTAAAAAGAAATATACATTTCGCCTGCTGGTAGACGACGCACATGGGTTCGGCACCCTGGGTAAGACAGGGGCAGGTGCCGGAGAAGAGCAGGGGGTTCAGGACGATATCGATGTTTACTTTGCCACCTTTGCAAAATCCATGGCCGGGATCGGGGCTTTTCTGGCTGCCGATAAGGAAATTATCGATTATCTCAAATACAACCTGCGTTCGCAGATGTTCGCCAAGTCGCTTCCAATGGTCTACGTAAAAGGTGCCTTAAAGCGGCTAGACATGCTGCGAACCATGCCGGAGCTGAAAGAAAAACTCTGGGAGAATGTAAACGCCTTACAGAACGGCCTGAAAGAAAGAGGTTTTGATATTGGAACAACCAGTAGTTGTGTTACCCCGGTTTACCTGAACGGGAGTATCCCCGAAGCCATGGCGCTCGTAAAGGACCTTAGAGAGAATTATGGAATATTCTGCTCAATTGTGGTTTATCCGGTTATTCCCAAGGGCTTGATCCTGCTGCGAATGATCCCTACAGCAACCCATACGGCTGAAGATATTAACGAAACCCTGGAGGCTTTTTCCGCTATTCGCGACCGCCTCGAGAACGGCACCTACAAACGCCTCTCGGCGGCTGTAGCTGCTGCCATGGGAGAATAAAAAAAGCCGGAGCTTAACTCCGGCTTTTTTTTACAGGCTTTTTCTAAAAGTGCATCTGCGTTTGTAAACCTTTGGGTCAAAATTTTTCCATAGCGCCTGAATAGCTTTATTATCGGCAAGCTCCGGAGTTCGATAGCACATCTGAACCCCCTTTTTTCGAAAGATCTCGTAATATTCATTAAAAATAATAGCCGTAACGCCTTTGTTCTGGTATTCGGGATGTATGCCTATCAGGTAAAAAATAGCATCCTTATTATATCTTTTGGCGCGGAGCAGATGAATGAATCCCAGCGGAAAAAGTTTTCCTTTGGCCTTCTGCAGCGCTTTGGAAAAGGAGGGCATCACAATTGCGAAGGCAATTAGGCGTTCTTCGCTATCCAATATAAACTTTATGTATTCCGGGTTGATAAAGGAAATGTACTTCTTTTTGAAATAAGCTTTCTGCGAATCTGAAATCCGTACAAAGGAGGACAAACGCGAATAGGTATCATTAAAGAGATCGAACATTTGGTCAACATAAGGCATCAGTTCAGAGGTTTTGCTGAAATTCACTGCCCGTAATCCGTAACGCTGCTTAATCAGCTCCTGTATTTTTTTAAAATACTTCGGGTCGGCATTGGCAACCGGGAATTTGCTTTCCAGGTACTGCTTTTCAACTTCAAAACCCATGGCCCGGAAATGTTCCTTGTAATATTCGTAATTGTACCAGGTAACCATAGAACCCAGTTGGTCAAAACCCTCAGTGAGCACCCCTACCTTATCCATATTGGAAAAACCCATAGGGCCTTCCATATATTCAAGTGTATGCTCCCTGCCCAGTGACGCTACCTTTTCCAGCAGGGCCCCGGAGACCTCAGGGTCATCTACAAAATCTAACCATCCAAAACGCATTTTTTTAAGCCCCTGCTCCCTTACTTCCTGCCAGTTGATAATGGCGGCTACTCTTCCCTGAATTTTTCCATTTTTATAAGCCAGAAAAAATCGGGCTTCCGCATGCTGGAATACCGGATTGAGCTGTGCATCAAAGCTCTCCATCTCATCCTTTATAATCGGAGGAACCCAGTAGGGAGAATCCTTGTATAAATCGAATGGGAAACAAACGAAACTTTTCAGTTCGCTTTTTGACCGGACTTCTTTGATTTCAACCATTACAGCATTTTGAACGACCCAATATTAGGAATAAATCCGAACAGAATAAAGCAGAAGCGGTTAATAAAATAAGACAGCGGCTCAGGACCCTATTTCCCAGTCATTTTTCTTTTTTTTACGGGCCTTTCGTTCCTTTTTACGGAGTTTTTTCCGTTCTTTTTTGGACATTCCGGCGGCTTTGCCCTGATTCTTCATACTATTTCTGCCGATGCGGTCCTGGTCTTCAATGGGAATGGGGTCATCTTTGTGAAAATCGAGCCGGTAGGATACCCCGCTTGAAATAAACAGGCGGCTGGGGGTATTTTTAAAACTTCCCCCCAGAAGCAGGTCTGCCTGGAAATTTTCACTGAACAAATGAGCAACCCCTCCCCTGAGGAGGATATCCGAATAGCGGTCGCTACTGATCCCCTGGTTTTCTATAAAAACACTCCATTTGGGATTGCGAAGCGCCCTCGAGAGGGAAACCAGATAACTCCATTCAGGAAAATCGGTACCGATGCGGTCGTAGGCGACATTGGAAATAAGCACCATACGCGGAGTGAGTTTACTTTGAGTGGCAATCATGGCCCGGGGTGACACTATTGGATCGTCTGGGTAAAAGGGATTATCCCCCAGATTAAAATTGGCCCCTGCATAAACAGATATGGCAGGAATCAGGTTTTTAAACTGAAAAACATTGTTCGCCCTCCAGCTATATAGGTTGGGTTTGTTTCGCTCCGGGTTTTTGAAGGGGTCAAAAAGCAGGAATTTAAGCCCCAGGCGATTCCGGTAAAAATCTGTATACGTTTCCTGCAGGTCAATATTGAGGAAATCGATTTGCTGTTGCTGGAAAATGCCCTCCCAGTGAATTTCAAGTGTTTCAAAGAAAAGGCCATATCGCAGGGCAATATCACTGCCGAAAATGTCGGATTCAGTATTGATCAGGTTATGATCCTGGATTTCATAAAAAAGCCCGGCTTCCGCCTGAATCACATTCTTGCCAACGGCATAAGCGCTGACGGCCTTTCCGGGCCTGTTGGAATTTATTACATCTGTATACTGCGCACGGGTGCTGAGGCCAGTAAAAAAAATGATTAATAAAAGATATCCGGATATACTGTTAAGGTACATTCTATAAGGTGCTCCAGCCATTTTAGATTTATTTTAGGACTTTTGTACTGTTTATAAAACGACAGAATTGTACTTTTGATATACAGAGACTCCATAATATGGGCATTTTAAGAACAATTTTCTTTATAATCCTGGGTTACTATCTGCTCAAAATACTCGGCAGGATTTTTCAGCCCTGGATTCATGCATATGCCGTCCGAAAGACAGAATCTTATTTCAATACAACTTTTCAATCCCGGGATAAGGGACCGCTTAAGGATGAGAAAGTGGGAGAGGTCAGTATTGACAAACCCCCTGTAAAAAGTAAAAAAACCGATTCAAACGTAGGCGAGTATATCGATTTCGAAGAAATAGAGTAAAATTCCTTTCAACCGACCAATGAAATTTAACTTTAACGCATTCCTCAGACATTTCTTCGTAATAACTTTTCTGGGACTGGCGGCTCTTGCCTATTTCTATCCCGTTTTGCAGGGTAAGGTGATCTATCAGTCTGATATTGTGCAGTATAAAGGGATGGCCGAGGAACAGGAGCAATTCAGGGATAAATACGGGGAAGAACCTTACTGGACCAATAGTGCTTTTGGCGGCATGCCCACTTACCAGCTTGGGGCCCGCTACCCTCATGATTATATCAAAAAGCTGGACAGGGTGATACGTTTCCTTCCGAGACCTTCCGATTATTTGTTTCTTTATTTTCTGGGGTTCTATATACTGATGTGCTGCCTGAAGGTGGAGTACCGCCTGGCTGTTCTGGGAGCCCTGGCCTTTGGTTTTTCCACCTATTTAATCATAATCTTAAATGTAGGGCATAATGCCAAGGCCCATGCCATTGGCTACTTGCCTATGGTTCTGGGGGGTATAGTCCTTACTTTTCGAAAAAAATACTTCTGGGGTTTTATCCTCACATCCCTGGCTATGGCCCTTGAGATTCAGGCGAACCATTTTCAGATGACCTACTATTTCTTCTTACTGGTACTGGTCCTGGGGACGGTTTACCTGATATATGCGATTCGGGAAAAGCAGCTAAAGCACTATTTCATTAGCCTGGGGGTACTGATTCCGGCTGTAGCCCTGGCTTTACTGACCAACGCCACTTCCCTGCTCGCCACAAAGGAGTATGCAGACTGGAGTACCCGCGGGACCTCCGCTCTTAGCATTAATCCGGATGGCAGTCCGAAAACACGACAGGATGGGCTGGACAGGGAATACATCACTCAATATAGTTATGGTATTACAGAATCGCTGAATTTACTGGTTCCCCGCTTATTCGGGGGAGGTTCGGTAGAAAAGCTGGGCGAGGATTCACGCACCTACGATTTTTTAACGGATCAGGGGGTTCCCAGGACCCAGGCCCTGGAATTCACCAATGAAATGCGGCTGTATTGGGGTGATCAGCCAATTGTTGCGGCTCCCGCCTATATCGGGGCAGTTATCTTGTTTTTGTTTCTGCTGGGAATCCTGTTGGTTCGGGGCAGGGCCAAATGGTGGCTACTCTTTGGGAGCCTGTTGGCCCTTTTGCTTTCCTGGGGAAAGAATTTTGGGGTACTCACAGACTTTATGATTGATTATTTTCCTTTCTACAATAAATTCAGGGCGGTTTCTTCTATTCAGGTCATCCTGGAATTATGCGCTCCTGTTTTGGCCGTTTTAGCCTTAAAAGCGTTTTTAAATTCCAAGGTGGACCTGCGCGCAAAAAAAATGGCGCTATCCATCAGTTTTCTGAGCATGATGGGAATTGGGCTGGGGCTGCTGCTTTTTAAGTCTGCCTTTGATTTTACCGGGGGGAGTGACGAGATCATGACCCGTTATTACGGGGAAGAGCTCGTATCGCTTATCCGGAGAGACCGGGAAGCGGTCTACGTCAATGACACCCTGCGTTCCATGGCCCTGATTGCCCTTACGGCAGGTATTCTTTGGGTCTCGCTCAGAAAAAACATAAAGCGGGAATGGGTTATTACGGTGGCAGCCGTTCTGGTAGTAGTGGATCTTGTTGGGGTTAATTTACGGTACTGGGATAAGGACAATTTTGTATCCTCCCGAAGGATGGAGAAGCCCATAGCCAGAACGAAAGTAAATCAGCTTATCCTGCAGGACACCAGTTATTACAGGGTTTTAAATTTAAATGAGGGACTTAACGGGGCAACCACTTCTTACTTTCATAAATCACTTGGGGGCTATCATGCTGCAAAACCGGCTCGCTTGCAGGACCTTTTTGAATTTCACGTATACAAGAACAACCGGCGCGTGCTAAATATGCTGAATGCCAAATATATCATCCAACCCGATGAAGAAGGGGCAGCTTCGGTTTCCCTCAACCCGGACGCCCTTGGAAGCGCCTGGTTTATCAGGTCGCTTATCCCCGTATCTTCGGCGGACCAGGCTATAATGGCCCTGGATACGCTGCGGGTTTCCGAAACAGCCCTGATTAACACCTCCGATTTCCCTGAGGTGAGTCAGAAAACCTTTGAGAGGGATTCTACTGCGCAGATCCGCGTAGCCTCCTATCAGCCTAATGCCCTCAGCTATAAGTCCAAGAATGGATCTGATGGCTTCGCTGTTTTCTCTGAAATGTATTATCCCGAAGGATGGAACACCTATATAGACGGAAAAAGGGCTACTCATTTTAGGGTGAATTATACCCTGAGAGGCCTTGAGATCCCGGCTGGAGAACACGAGATCCTGTTCAAATTTGAACCCGAAGTAGTTCGTTTCGGGAGTAAAATCAGCCTGGCCGGAAATGTTGCCCTGCTACTGATTATTCTGGGGGGTATTCTGTATCGGACCATAAGAAGGCGGAAACCAGAGGCCTGATGCAAAAAGTCCTGATCCTTACCTATTACTGGCCTCCGGCCGGTGGCCCCGGAGTACAGCGCTGGCTTTATTTTGTAAAGTATTTAAGGGAATTCGGGATTGACCCCGTCGTCTTTATCCCTGAAAACCCGCAATACCCGATAACTGACCAGGAACTCCTGAAGTCCGTACCGGAAGACATCCGCATATACCGTCACAAAATCTGGGAACCCTTTAAACTGGCCGGTATTGTCGGGAAGGCCAAAACCCGCAAAATGCGTTCTGGCATCCTGAACCGGGATAATCCGTCTTTGGCCGACAAAGTTTTGTTATGGATCAGAGGAAATCTTTTTATCCCGGATGCCAGGAAGTTCTGGGTGCAATCGGCTTTGAAGGCATTACCTGCAATTATTCGCAATGAGGGAATAGAAACCCTGATAACAACCGGCCCTCCGCACAGTGTACATCTGATAGGATTAAAGCTGAGAGAGAAAGAAAATTTACGATGGGTGGCGGATTTTCGCGACCCCTGGACCACTATTGGATATCACAAGGCCCTGCGCTTGACAAAATGGGCGAGGCGCAAACATCTGCAACTCGAGAAAGAAGTTCTCAACAGGGCCGATCGTATTATCACCACCAGTGAGACCACTAAAATAGAATTTGAAAAACTTACTTCAAAGCCTGTCAGCGTAATCACAAATGGTTATGACTCAATCCCGGCAGGAACCGAACAACCAAAGGGCCCCTTCACATTATCACATATCGGCTCTCTTTTAAGCGGACGCAATCCGCTGGCGCTTTGGGAAGTCCTTGGGCAGCTGCTCAGGGAAGATGAGGGGTTCAGGAAGGATTTTCAGCTGGAACTTACCGGACTGGTAAGTGATGAGACCCTTAGAGATATTGAAAGCTGTGGCCTGAAACCCTTTATGAAGCTGCGCGAATACATTCCTCACAAGCAGGCAAAAGAAGCCCAGAGAAACGCACAGGTCTTGTTGCTTATTGAGATCGATGCCCCGGAAACCCGTGGGATTATCCCCGCCAAACTCTTCGAATATATGGCCGCTTCGCGACCCATTCTGGCAATAGGTCCTTCCGGGTGGGAGGCAGGCAAACTTGTAGAGCACAGTAAATGCGGTGCTTTTTTCCGATATTCGGAGAAAGAAAAAATAAAGTCTCAGCTTCTGAAATGGTATTCGGCTTATCGGCAAGGGGGTCTGGAGATCCCGGCCAAGGGGGTAGAAAAATACCATCGTCGGGCACTTACTGAAGAACTGGCCAAAATCCTCCTATGGGAATAATAATCCGGCAATCCATCAAGAATACATTGCTTACCTATGCCGGTTTTGGCCTGGGGGCCCTTAATACGCTGGTCCTCTACACCCGATTCATGTCGGAAGAATACTTTGGCCTGGTGGGTGTTTTACTTTCTACCGCCACCCTGTTGATGCCGGTAATGGCATTTGGAATCCCCAATACGCTGGTTAAATATTACGAAGGGTATAAGACAGCAGACCGGTCTGATCGTTTCCTAAGTCTGATGTTACTTTTACCCGTTTTAATAATTGTTCCATTGGGTCTGTTCAGTTACTTCGCAAATGATGCAATAGGGGCGTTTTTGGCGAATAAGAACCCTATCGTAAAAGGATATGTATGGCATATTTTTATCATTGGGATGTCCATGGCGTATTTTGAAGTATTCTTTGCCTGGAGCAGGGTACAGCTCAAGACCACGTTTGGAACTTTTTTAAAAGAAGTATTTATTCGCCTGGCAATTATGATTTTACTGATTCTGCTGGCGTATCAAAGGATTGACGTAAATACTTTTTTAAATGGCCTCGTGCTTTTATACCTGCTTCGTTGCCTGTTAATGGGGATATATGCGCTGCGCTCCACTCCTTTTAAAATATCCTTGGGAAAAATTCGTGGCGGGCGTTCCGTAATTTGGTATAGTACGCTCATAATCCTCGGGGGCTCTGTTGCCGTTCTGCTGCTGGAGGTAGATCGTTTCATGATCAACCAATACATACAAATTGAAAATGTTGCCTATTATACGGTTGCCATCTTTATGGCTACCGTGATTATTGTACCCTCCCGTGCCATGCACCAGATAACCTATCCGCTTACGGCTTCCCTTTTACACAAAAAGGATACCGAGGGACTCAGCCAGCTCTATAAAAAAAGTTCACAAAGCCTGCTCACAGTGGCGGGACTGATTTACTTGCTGATCTTGCTGAATCTGGAAGATCTGTACCGGTTGTTACCCGAGAACTACAGTGACGGGTTTGTGGTGGTATTGCTCATTGGCGGCGTAAAACTGTTCGATTCTTTTCTCGGTATCAACAATGCCATCCTCTACAATTCCAAATATTATCGCAGTCTGCTGCTGATGGGGATTCTTCTGGCGGGCCTCACTGTCCTCCTGAACATGTGGCTGATCCCGGTATTCGGTATAGAAGGGGCCGCCTATGCAACTTTTACTGCCGTCTTCCTGTATAACCTTGCCAAACTCTTCTTTGTACGCTGGAAATTTTCCCTGGTGCCCTGGTCTGCCAACACCTTCCGCCTTTTGTTTTTAATGGGTGTTTGCGTCCTTGTTTTTTTATGGATCCAATTGCCTTTTCATCCCATTCTGAACATTGGGATTAAAAGTGTGCTGCTCTGCCTGGTATTTGCAGGCTCGGTGATCTACTTTAATTTGTCTGAGGAAGTCACAGGCTTCTTTACGAAATTCCTTAAAAAATAAGCCCCGGAAAGAGATTCTTTCTCGGGGCTTAAACAACTAACCAACCTAAAAACGATTTTTACTGTACCCGCTTCCTGTTGCTCCGGGTGGAAACGCCACTCCTCCTGCTATTGGTAGAGGTACTTTTCCGAACTGCTGAAGACCTGTCGGACTTCCTTGCGGGGCTGGCTTTTGCAGTAGAACGGCTACTTCGCTGAACACTGCTTCTGGCCTTTTCGCTACGCTGCGGACTCCTGTTGGCAACCGGCTTGCGACTGCTTACCGATCGGCTTGTCTGAACCGTGCGACCTTTGGGTGTATTGCGCACTTCCCGGCTGCTTCGGCTTACCACGCCTTTTTTGCTAACTGTACGGGTACTTCTATCAATGTTAGCTTTTCGGCCATTGTCGCCATTTCTTACAGCGGTACGGCTGCTTCTGCTGAAATCACCTCCACGGCTAGCCGCTTTGTTGCTGCGGTAATTACCCTGGCTTCGGCTCATTCTGTCCGCTCCCCGGTTGGTCGCAACCCTGTCGGACCTTCTGTCTGCATTAAAGCTGCGACGGGCAACCCTGCTGTCATTGCGGTATATCCGGTTCCTGTCCTGTCTTGCCTGGTAACGGTAGGTATTCCCAACCCTTGCATAAGCACGTCTTACGTTGTGTCTGTAGGGGCGATAATAGGTATACCTGACCGGGTTGTAAAACCTTCTGTAAGGCCTGTTATACACCAGGCAGAAACCTACTGCCGGACGTACAAAGAATCGGTGGAATGGGCGGTATATATAATTTCTGTTGTAGATGTTTATGAATCCCACATGGTAGTCATAAAACCCTCTGTTGTTATAGAATACCCGCATTCCTCCAATACGGTACAGGCGGCCATTATTATACCAGATGTTAACCCCG
Source organism: Robiginitalea insularis (assembly GCF_052497835.1). Taxonomy (NCBI): domain Bacteria; kingdom Pseudomonadati; phylum Bacteroidota; class Flavobacteriia; order Flavobacteriales; family Flavobacteriaceae; genus Robiginitalea; species Robiginitalea insularis. The sequence goes on along the minus strand of NZ_CP199296.1, from coordinate 3,178,465 downwards.
CCAATACGGTTTACCCTTCCGTAATAATCGTAAAAAACAGGAACGTTTTCTACCTGGATTACAGCTCCGTAGTCATCGTACTGCACAAAGGGGTTGTAATCGAATCCTGAGTTAAAGGTAATTTGTGCACCTCCCAGGCGAACATTGGCCCCAACATTTACGCGGTTGTCGATAAAAAAGTCGAATTCACCATCCGGATACACTGAAAAGGTAATGCCATTCTCAACAAAGATGAATGAATTGTCGTACCTGAAAGCATTGCTCAGTGCAACCTTATTTTCTGTCGACGTGGCTGTGGAACTTCCTGTTCCCACGAAAAGAGCCACTAAAAGAAATACTAAATTTTTCATACTATAAGGTTTTAAGTTCCGGATGTAATTATTTGCATCCACCCTATAGTAAACAAACAGCGTGCCAAAAAAATACAAACCTATCTAAATGCTTGTAAAACAGTATGTTATAGGTTTAATCTTTATGGTAATCCCTTTAAGCGGCCAGGAAGGAATGTTCAGGATACCTTATCGCCTAATTTCGCCCTGAGGTATTTTCCCGTTATGGAACCGGGATTCCCGGCAACCTCTTCAGGCCTGCCAAAAGCCAGCAATTGCCCGCCCTTGTCACCACCCTCAGGCCCCAGGTCGATAATAAAATCCGCACATTTGATAAGGTCGATATTGTGCTCTATTACGATTATGGAATGCCCTTTGGCAATCAGGGCGTCAAATGAGGCAAGTAATTTTTTGATATCGTGAAAATGTAGTCCTGTTGTGGGTTCGTCAAAAATAAACAGCCCTTTTTCCCGGCTTTGTCCCTTGGTTAGAAAGGAAGCGAGCTTTATACGCTGTGCCTCGCCCCCGGAAAGGGTGGAGGAGGGCTGCCCCAGGGTAACATAACCCAGTCCCACATCCTGTAAGGCCTGTAATTTGGAGGCTATCTTATCCTGCTTATGTAAGTTAAAGAAGTCGATTGCATCATGCACGGTCATATTTAGCATCTGATCGATTGAGGCTCCTTCAAATGCTACCTCCAGTACATCCTTTTTAAATCGCTTGCCTTTGCACTGATCGCATTCCAGGTGGACATCGGCCATAAATTGCATTTCCACCGTAATTTCTCCTTCCCCTTTACATTTTTCGCATCTGCCCCCATCCACATTGAATGAAAAATGCTTGGGCTTGTAGCCGCGTATTTTACTCAGTTTCTGGCTGGCAAAAAGGTTTCGTATATCATCATAGGCCTTCAAATAGGTTACCGGATTGGAGCGGGAAGACCGGCCTATGGGATTCTGGTCTACGAATTCCACATAAGAAACAAAGCTGAATTCCCCATCTACACTTGTATGCTGCCCGGCTTTATCCCCGTATCCCCCCAGTTTTTTCTGTAGCACCGGGTAGAGGATGCGGTTAACCAGCGTACTTTTCCCGCTTCCCGAAACCCCTGTTACCACCGTTAGAACCTGAAGAGGGAAATCCACGTCAATATTCCTCAGGTTGTTCTCACGTGCGCCCTGAACCCTGATAAAGCCTTTTTGTTCTCTTCTTTTCTTGGGCAGTGGCATTTCCAGTGAGCCATTAAGGTACTTAGCCGTAAAAGAATTCCCTTTCAGGATGGCTTGCAGGGACCCTTCCCCGACAACTTCTCCCCCCAGCGTTCCGGCCTCGGGGCCTATGTCGATGATATGGTCTGCAGCCCGCATCATTTCCTCGTCGTGTTCAACAACAATCACGGTATTGCCAAGATCTCTCAGGGATTTTAAGACTTCAATCAGGTTTTCGGTATCCCTGGGGTGCAGCCCAATGCTGGGTTCATCCAGGATATACATGGAGCCTACAAGGCTGCTGCCCAGGGAAGTGGCCAGATTGATACGCTGGCTTTCACCTCCTGAAAGACTGTTCGATTTGCGATTGAGGGTGAGATAGCCCAGACCTACTTTCAGCAAATACGAAAGCCGATTAGTAATTTCCACTAATAATCTTTGGGCAATCTTTTTATCCTGCTGGCTGAGTTCCATTCCCTCAAAAAATTCAGCAAGGCGGTAAACGGGAAGGTTTACCAGCTCTGTAATGGATTTACCGTAAACCCTTACGTATTCGGCCTCTTTTCGAAGCCTTTTTCCTTTACACTGGGAACAGCGGGTCTTACCCCTGTATCGAGATAACATTACACGGTTCTGGATTTTGTAGCTTTTGTCCTCCAGCTTTTTAAAAAAATCGTTCAGCCCGGTAAAGTACTGATTCCCCTCCCAAACCAGGGCTTTTTGCTCTTCAGTAAGCTCAAACCAGGGCTTGTGAATAGGAAAATCGAACTTATAGGCATTGTCTACCAGTTCGTCCCTGTACCATCCCATACTTTCACCTCTCCAGGGGAAAATAGCGTTATCGTAAACAGAAAGGGCCGTATTGGGGATAACCAGGTCTTCATCAATTCCGATCACATCCCCATAGCCTTCACACCTGGGACAGGCCCCGTATGGGTTGTTAAAGCTAAATAAATGAACATTGGGCTCTGGGAAATTAATGCCGTCCAGTTCAAACTTATTACTGAAGGGGGTCTGCTTTCCGGACTCGAGATCTTCTATGCTGCAAATCCCTTTCCCTTCAAAAAATGCAGTATCCACCGCTCCTGCCAGCCTGTTCAGAAAATCTTCGTCTTCCCGCACGATGACACGGTCTACAACCAGCTCAAAAGTTCTTCCGACCTCGGGCATCTCCTCCTGAATGCGCAAAACCTTACCATTGGCTTTTATCCGTGCATAGCCCTGTTTTGAAAGTAATTTCAGGCTCTTTTGCACGTCCCTGTCTTCGGGGATGTTAACAGGGGCAAGCAGCAGGAGTTTACTTCCTTCTTCAAACGATTTTATAAAATCCACAACATCGTGGACCCGGTGTTTTTTGACTTCGCCTCCGGATATAGGTGAAAAGGTCTTGCCAATACGGGCATACAGCAATTTCAGGTAGTCGTAAATTTCCGTTGAAGTACCCACAGTAGATCGTGGATTGGTGGAATTTACCTTTTGTTCTATGGCTATGGCCGGGGCAATACCGCGAATGTACTCCACCTTGGGTTTATCCAGTTTTCCCAGGAACTGCCTTGCATATGAGGAGAGGCTTTCCACATACCGCCTTTGACCTTCTGCGTAAAGCGTATCAAAAGCAAGGCTGGACTTCCCGGAACCCGACATTCCGGTAATAACCACTAATTTATTTCTGGGAATGGCCACATCCACATTCTTAAGGTTGTGCAGATTGGCACCTTTTATCAGGATCTGGTTTTTGATATCAGTAGTGGAAGATTCAGGCATGCTGCTCAAATAAGGTGCAAAGATACAACTTGTCCCCCTCAATAACCAGCCACCTTTTTGTCCTCATTGTGAAAGAAACAAAACTTTACATTTTTTTATGAAAATAAAATTTACCTATATTTGAGATGTAATTCATAAAATCGATCACGCCTATACAGCACAATTACTTTTTTGAAATGTAGCGAATGACTCCCCCGGCATACCTGCCTGTGGGATTCCGAACCAAAAAAAAGTAAGTTGTATGAAATTACAGATCGATGACTCCACCCTGGTCCGAAATTATTTAGCCGGCGACGAAAACGCTCTAGCAGCTCTGATTAACCGGCACAACCAACGTCTCACAAGTTTTATTTATTCCAAGGTTTTTGATAAGGAAATCACAGAGGATATTTTCCAGGACACCTTTATCAAGGTGATCCGAACCCTTAAACTCGGGAAATACAATGAGGAGGGGAAGTTTTTGCCCTGGGTGATGCGCATTGCACATAACCTGGTAATGGACCACTTCAGAAAGAACAACAAAATGCCCCGTTTTGAGGGAAGCCCGGAGTACAATATTTTTTCTGCCCTGAAAGACGACCAGCTGAATGCCGAAAAACAATTGATCAAAGAACAGATTGAAACGGATGTATCTGCCCTGATAGCAGAACTCCCTCCGGAACAACAGGAAGTTATACGCCTGAGAATGTACCAGGACATGAGTTTTAAGGAAATATCCGAGAATACCGGGGTAAGTATCAATACGGCTCTGGGACGCATGCGCTATGCCCTGATCAACCTGCGGAAACTGATTGAGCAACATCAGATTGTTTTAACGAATTAATATACCGTAGGACGAGTTAAGGTACGGGCATTGGTCCTGCTTGCGTTATTTTGAAATAATAATGCAACGTATGGAACATATCTACCCCCATCCTACAGATCATTGTAAACTGGTTTCCACTTCTGCGGAAACCATTCGCTTCCTTACAGATTATTCAAAATCCCTCTCTGTAATCGAAACAGACGGGATAAGCTTTGAGAGCAATCTGAACTGATACCCGGGCCTGCCAACACATTTTTACCCAGATTATTGTACACAATTGGGTCACCTTTATATTCCAATTAGGCCTTTCGTCCAGAAAGGCTCGTTTTTAATGGGTATTTCACAGGGTGTATTTTCATCATTTATCATCAAAAAAACTAAAATCCCGTTTTTACATCAGGTTTTGAGCGTTTGACAACATAGTTTTTCTGCGGGGAGGCTCTTTGGCTACTTTTAGAATGTGTTTGAAAGCAAGTTGCTGATTACACCCCTTAAAAGTAAATAACCAAATAGCCTGCACACGGCCCTAAACTGAACTAAAAATACGCTCTATGGAACTACAGATCGACGACTCAGCCCTGGTACAAGATTACATTAGCGGAAATGAGCGCGCCCTTGAAATTTTAATCAACCGGCACAACCAGCGCATCTCAAGCTTTATTTATTCAAAAGTCCTGGACCGGGATATCACGGAGGACATCTTTCAGGATACCTTTATAAAGGTTATCAAAACCCTGAAGAAAGGAAACTATAGCGAAGAAGGGAAGTTTTTGCCCTGGGTAATGCGCATAGCACACAACCTGATCATCGATTTTTTCAGGAAAAACAAGCGTATGCCTAAATTTGAGGGAAGTGATGATTTCAACATTTTCACGGTCATTGGAGACGATCGCCTGAATGCAGAGAAACAACTCATCAAAGACCAGATTGACAGCGACCTTGGTCAGCTCATTGACGAATTGCCGGATGATCAGCGTGAAGTTTTAATCATGCGCATTTACAAGGACATGAGTTTTAAGGAAATTTCCGAATGCACCGGAGTAAGCATAAATACTGCCCTGGGCCGTATGCGGTATGCTTTAATCAACCTCAGGAAGATTATTCAGAAAAACAAGATCGTCCTGACGAACTACTAATCAGAAAGGCGTAAACAATATTTCCATTTGCCCCGCGTTATCTTAGTGTAACGAACTCTAAGCATATGGAAAAAATTTACTCAGAAAAGGCCGATGCCTGTAAAATTGTTCGGGTTTCTCAGGATACCATTAACATGCTGTTACAGTATTCCCGTTCTTTACATGTGTTAGGTTACAAGGGCTTCAAATTTGAGACAAATTTGAATTAAAACATCCGACCCGCTTTTAGCGGGTCTTTTTTTTGGCCCGATATTCCTGCAGCACCTTTTTTCTTCCAATGGTCCGGGTAATGACATCCTTATCCAGGTCCCACCCCCTTGCCGGCGAGTATTCCCGGCCATACCAGATAATCTGCAGGTGAAGTTTGTTCCACAACTCTTTAGGGAACAGTCGTTTGGCGTCTTTTTCAGTTTTTACAACATTTTTGCCTGTAGAGAAACCCCAGCGGTACATCAGCCGGTGAATATGGGTATCTACCGGGAAGGCCGGAATACCAAAGGCCTGTGAGACGACCACGCTGGCGGTTTTATGACCAACTCCCGGCAATTCTTCGAGTTCTTCCAGGGTTTCGGGAACAGCTCCCTTATATTTTTCGAGTAATATTTCAGATAACCGGTGTATTGCCCGGGCCTTGGTGGGGGAGAGGCCTACCGGTTTTATGATTTCCCGGATCTCTTCTACGCTCAGTCGGACCATGGCTGCCGGGTTATCGGCCCGGTCAAAAAGGATTGGTGTAGTTTTGTTTACCCGTACGTCTGTGCTTTGAGCCGACAATAAAACGGCTATCAGCAGGGTATAGGGGTCGGAATGATCGAGGGGAACGGGAATTTTAGGGTAAAGTTCATCGAGTGTTTGAAGAACAAAGGCGACCTTTTCTTTTTTAGTCATATATTGTTTAATTTTGCGTAAAAATAAGTAAACAAAAAAATTAAAACATATGCAAACACTGAAAGCAGGAGACAAAGTTCCTCAGTTTACCGCCCGGGATCAGGACGGAAACACCATTTCGAGTGCCGATTATAAAGGTAAAAAATGGATCGTTTTCTTCTATCCAAAGGCGAATACCCCTGGTTGTACGGCCGAAGCCTGTGACCTGCGGGACCACTATAAAGAACTTCAGGAGGCTGGTTATTCCCTCTTGGGGGTGAGCGCAGATTCTGAAAAAAAGCAACAGAATTTTCGCAATAAATACGATTTCCCTTTCCCCTTGTTAGCCGACGAGGATAAAACGGTTATACAGGGCTTTGGTGTATGGGGCCCGAAAAAATTTATGGGTCGTGAATTCGACGGTATTCATCGCAAGACTTTCATCATTGATGAAGAAGGTGTTATAAGCCGGGTGATTGATAAAGTAAAAACCAAAGAACACGCTGCCCAAATTCTGGAGGACTAAATAAAAAAGCCGGCTAGCAGCCGGCTTTTTCTATTTTACGGTCTCCGTAGATTCTTCCTTTTTGGGGAGGAACAAATGCTTCTCTTTGATTATTTCCGCAATTCCTTCCGGAAGCATGTCTTCCCAGCCTTCTTCCCCGTTAGTAAGCTTTTTCAAGACATCCCGTGAAAATATATGAAGGATGTCGGGGTCGTAATCGATGATATCCATCACCTTTCCATTGTATTTAAAGAACTTGTAGAGTTCTTTCATACGAGGGTGTACTTTGATATTGTTGCTGGTCATGATCTGCCCGGTTTCCGGGTTTTTCATCGGATAGAGATAGACTTTAAGGTCTTTAAAGAATAATTTCCCGAAGGCTTCCAGTATACCTCCGCTCAGGTGGCGGTAATACTTCTCATCAAAAACCTCAATAAGGTTGTTAACCCCCATTGTCAGGCCTATTCGGGACTTTGTGTAGTTATTAAAATACTCTACAACCTTGTAGTACTCCTGGAATTTGGAGATCATTACCATATGGCCCATGGAACAGAGTAGTTCGGCCCGGTCCATAAAATCCTGCTCGTCTATCTCCCCTGAAGCCTTCAGATTGGCAAGGGTAATCTCGAAAATCACAATAGTGTTCTCTTCATCTACCGTCTGCTCCCGTATAAAGATATCATAGGATTTCTGGAACATGTCCATATTCACTTTGGTAACAGGCCGGAAACTTCCCCGCAGGGCAAGGATATTCTTTTTATACAGCACCGCAGCCGGCAAGAGGTTATTCCCGTCTGCTCCGAACATCACAGCATCTGTCATATCATTGCGGATCAGCTGCAGGCTCATCAGTCGGTTATCGACATGAGCGAAGTTTGGTCCGGCAAAGTTTACCATATCGATCTCCAGGGTGTCCTTATCGATATGGTCATACAGGTATTTAAGGAGTTTACGCGGTTTGTGGTATTTGTAGAAGGCTCCGTAAATAAGGTTTACCCCAACAATTCCAAGGGTTTCCTGTTGCAGGCGCGCCTCGTTCTGCTTAAAGCGAATATGCAGGATAATTTCGTCGAACTCCTTTTGATTCGGGTCGAGCTGAAAGCGGATCCCAACCCAGCCATGTCCTTTGTAGCGTTTGGAAAAATCGATAGTGGCTACTGTATTGGCATACGAAAAGAACAGGCGGTCCGGATAGGTTTTCCGGTCTATACGTTCCTCCATCAGTTGCATTTCGTAAGCCAGCATTTTTTTCAACCGGCTCTGGGTAACGTAGCGACCGTCTTCTTCCAGTCCGTAAATAGCGTCACTGAAGGCTTTGTCATAAGCACTCATCGCCTTGGCAATGGTTCCGGAAGCACCTCCGGCCCTGAAAAAATGCCGCGCAGTTTCCTGACCGGCCCCGATCTCGGCAAAGGTTCCGTAAATTTCAGGGTTCAGATTGATGCGCAGGGTTTTGGCTTTGATGGAAGGAATATTCTCAAATGCAAATTCTTTCTTCTGAACCGTAGCCATATTAGGGTAATTTCTATAAGCAAAGTTAAAAAGATTGCGCATTTGGAGTAATAAATAAGTTATAAATTTGAATAAAATAGACCAGGCGTTGAAGATTACATTTTTAGGTACAGGTACTTCTCAGGGCATTCCAGTAATTGGCAGTGATGATCCGGTTTGCCTGAGTGAAGATCCCAGAGACAAACGCCTGCGGGTATCAGTAATGGTCAGTTTTCCCGGTCAGAATTATGTTATTGACTGCGGACCGGATTTCAGGCAGCAAATGCTGCGCCATAATGTGCAACGGCTAGACGGCATCCTTTTTACCCATGAACATGCAGACCACACGGCCGGAATTGATGATATCCGTCCATTTTTCTTTCGTCAGGGCGATATTCCCGTGTATGCACATGAGCGGGTTATAAAATCCCTTCAAAGGCGCTTTGATTATATTTTTGCCGGGGAAAACCGCTATCCGGGAGCCCCTGCCGTGCAGGTCCACCCCGTTTCCGGGGAAGCCCCATTTTTATTGGGCAAGCACTGGGTAACCCCCATCGAGGCCTGGCATAACCGCCTGCAGGTTTTTGGATACCGCATAGGGGATTTCGCCTACCTTACCGATGTCAAAACCATTGAGGAGACTGAAATAAAAAAGCTGGAAGGGATAGGTGTTCTGGTCATCAATGCTTTGCGGATAGAGCCGCATCACTCTCATTTCAATTTAAAGGAAGCCCTGGAATTCGTAGATATGGTAGGGCCGGAACGGGCCTATCTTACACATATCAGCCACCGTATGGGCTTCCATGCAGAAGTGGAAAAGACCTTGCCGGATCACGTCAGGCTGGCCTATGATAATTTAATACTTAATATTTGAACTTATGAGTCGGAGGATTTTTATGTATTTGTTCTTTTTTGCTGCCCTGATCATCCTGTATTTGGGTGTTAGCGGGAATCGACAATCCAAAAGCTGGCAAAAGGAAAAGACGCGGATGCAGGAAGAGATCGGACAATTACAGGATTCCCTGCAGGGCTTACACCTGGACCTCCTCGGTATGCAGTATTTCAGCCTGGCAAATAATGATGACGCCCTTGCCTACTATGACCATCTGGGGATGGAGGACCCTTCAGGATATATATCCGATAAACTCCTGGAGTCAAATGAGAGGGCGGGAGACAACCCGCTGGTCCCCTATGAGGGCATGGAAGGTGACTTTAAAATCAATAAGATCAAAATTCTGAATCACAAGTGGATTGTTGCTGATTTTTCGGACGGGAAATTCTGGGGCGAATTGTTTCTACAATACGAACTTAAAGATAACGGCGATGTGGATTTTACGCTCCTGGACCATCTGTTGTATACCCGTTCGCAATAATCAATACACCCGGGAGAGCCAGCTTTTAAAATCCCTGAAATTTTCGGCTGACACCCCATGACCAACGGGAAACTCCCTGAATTGAAAACTCTTTAAGTCTACCCTGGCCAGAAAATCAGCAGATTGCTGGGCCCAGGCAATGGGAATTACGGGATCGAGTTGCCCGTGTGAAGCATATATTTCCAGCGTGCTGTGATCTTTCTTTTGCCAATCTGCCAGCAGCATTTCCCGGTCAATATACCCACTGAGGGCTACAATACTTCTGAATTGTTCGGGGTAGGAGAGGGCCAGGGCATAACTGAGGATGCTTCCCTGGCTAAAACCCAGTAAATTGATATGATTTTCATCGAGCTTGTAGGCTTCAACCGCTTCTCCTATAAAGGATCGCAACCGTTCCCGGGTTTCGCCTGCTTGTTGTACATCATTCCATTTTCCCTGCGGGGCATCAAAATGAATACTGTACCAGGCATATCCGAAGGGTTGCAGGGCAAAAGGGGCCCGTATGGAAATAATAAATAATTCCTCCGGCAGTTCAGGGGCAAAAGAAAAAAGATCCTCTTCATTACTTCCGTACCCGTGCAGCAAAAATAGTGCGGGAGCTTTGGCATCCGTATTTTTGGAAGGGCGGATAAGATGGAAAAGGGACAGATCTTTTGGATTCATGGGAGCACAATTAGGAAATAAAGGTGAACCATTTCTGGAAATATTCGCCTAATACTGGAACCGGATTCATTTTATTGTTGATGGCTGAGAGAAATCCGTAAAGCCATAAGGCGAAGTAGCAAACATACAGCCCGTACCAGGCGTATTGATTAAACCAGACACTTAAAAATAATGCGAAACCGAGGAAACCCAGGTGCAGCCCGAATGCCTGTCGGCAGTGAAACCGCGCAAATGCGTATTTGGGCTCCGAATTCATTGTGATGGCGATCAGGGCTCCTACTATGGTCAGATAGGCTACGATAGCTGTTATTCTGGCTTCCTTCTGAGGATTTTTCATTTAGAGGTTTGTGCGGTTTCCAACAATGATGCCATATACCCTCCCCTGAAGTTCCGTCCCCAGATACATGGAATTTTTGGAGGTAGAAGCCAGCTTGTCAACCTCCTGCGTATAGCTGAATTCCGGGTCAAAAAGGGTAAGGTTGGCTTTTTCCCCAACGGCTATGCCGGGCTCCGGCAGCCCAAAGCGGGCTCTGCCCCGGGTAAGCATTTCAATACAATCACTCAGGTCAAGGAGCTGGTTGAGGATGCCAAAACTGCTTTCCAGGCCCAGACTACCAAACTCTGAACGGTCAAATTCCTGCTTTTTCCCTTCTATGTCTATCGGACAGTGATCGGAGCATATAAAATCGATAACCCCAGATTTTGCGGCTTTAAGCAATGCTTTTTGGTCGGCACTTCCCCTTAACGGAGGCAGGACCTTATAAACGGAATCAAAATCCTCAAGGGCTTTATCTGTTTTGGCCAAATTGTGAATTGAAACACTGCAGCTAACATTGAGCCCTTTTTTCTTGGCACCGGCAATTAGTGTAATGGCTGCCTCTGTAGATATGGTGGGGATATGCAGCTTTCCCCCTGTATACTCCAGGATGGCCAAATCCCTTTCCACCCTCAGCTGTTCAGCCAGGGCGGGCATGCCTTTCAGCCCCAGCCTGATCGAAACCTCACCTTCGTGCATCTGACCCTGACCGGCCAGTTGTCCATCCATTGGAAAGGAAAAGACCAGGCCGTCAAAACTCTGGGAATAGAGCAAAGCCATCTTAAGCAGGTTGGGGTTTTCCGTAGGATTTTTATAATCGCTGAACCCTACGGATCCGCAGAGGTGCATATCGTAAAGCTCAGCCAGGTCTTTGCCTTCAGACATCCGGCTAAGGGCCCCCAAAGGAAATAACTCGGTCAGGCTGCCCCTGGCGGTTTCCCTTAAATAACTGATGTCTCCGCTGGAGTCCGGTACCGGATGCGTATTGGTATTTAGTACAATCCCTGTAAATCCGCTCTTTCCGGCTACTTTAAGCCCATTTTTTATGGTCTCCCGTTCCTCAAATCCGGGTTCCCCAAAGCTGACACTGCTGTCAAACCAACCAGGGGAAACGTGCAATTTGTCTAAAGCGATGGTTTTGACCGTCCCGTCTTCTGCAATGCGGTTGGCTATGCTGGTAATTTGACCATTTTCAATTAGAATATCCTTTTTTTTCAGGTGTAGATCCGGCTGCTTCGGATTTACTATGGTAGCAGATTTTAAAAGAATGGTCATTGAAGCGTTTTTTGGAGGATCATTTCAGCCAACACAAACAGCAGTGCTAAAATAACAAACCATTTCCAAAGCGACCTAATATTTGTTTCATTTTGATACTGTTCGAGCAATGCTTCTATACTCGGCGAGGCATACACGTTTTCAGGAAAATTTAATTCCGGATAAACCGTTACACTTTCTGTTCTGGGAAAATTAAAGCTGATATCCCTTAAAGGGTTACCGCCGTATCGGATGGAGTATATCCCGTCTGTTTCGGGTTCTTCTGAAAAAAACAATCTGGTTTTCCGGGCGAATTGCTGTTGCCTCGGGATAAAGGCATAAGACTCAGACTGTAGTTCCATAACTCCGTCCTGCCGGGCCTTCGCTTCAAGGTCGAGGGAATTTTGCCTGCCAATTTCAAAATATAAGGGGGCAGGGGAGAGGCTCTCTTTCGCAATCCTGTAAAAAGTTGGGACTATTAAAGGCGAAGCCGAAAAATTACTTTCATCCGGATTGATGGGAGCCGTAAATACATAAGTTCCATCCCGGCCGCTGAGGAACGCTTCCCCGTTTTGTAATTCAAGAATCTTAGCCGGGCCGTTGATCAGGGGAAAATAAGATTGAAGTACCGGAAAATCAAAATTGGCAACCTGTTTTTCAAAAACCTCACGGAATAAGGGATGTGTGGTATTGACCTTTGTTATGCGTATCTCCGTATCGAGCCGCTCCCCAAAGCGAATACTCCCAAGCCCTGAGAGCAGCTGATTAAGGCTGCTCACATTCATTTCCCTGGCAGGAATGATCAACAGACTCCCTCCCGTATCCCTGTAATCGCGAATAAGTTTTCCCAGCGACGGGCTGATATCCCTTAATTCGTTGAGTATGATCAGCTGCTGCTGTTCCATAAGATTATAATCCAGCTGGCGTTCCGACATGCTGAGAAATTCAAATTCGTCTGACGTGTAGATGCGTTCCAAATAGTCAGTAGGCCCTGGGCCCAAAGACAGTACTTTTATAAGGGGGTCCTTAAAAATGTTGAAATAGAGCATATTGTCGTATTTCAGGCCATCGTCCATGACACTTAAGGTCCCATTTATGTTTTTGTCTGCGGGGAGGCTGAAAATAACAGATGCCCTTCCATCGGACCTCATTTCCGGTGATGCTTTGGCTATAAGGGTATCACCATTGAAAAGGGAAACGGGCTTTTTTTGCAGGCTGTCGTCCAATCGGATACCTACCTCTAATTCCAGGCCCTCGGCATTGCGGTTCAGGATAAAAGCGGTATCCAGAGAAATATTAAAACGCTTTTCAGGACGGGCCACCACCGTTCGAATTAAAAGGGAATCCGTATATGAGGCATCAGAGAGCTGCAATTTCTGAAAATCACTGATCAACCAGAGCTCTTTGCGAGTCTTGTTATTTTTTGAAAATAGTGCCCGGGCCTTCAGGTATAATTCTTCAAAATCCGGGGAATCGGCAGTGAATTTAAGGTTGAGCAGGCTTTGTTGAATCTCCTTGGGACGTACACCGGGAAAACTGCCGTTATTGGTTAAAATATGGAATTGTTTATTTTCCGGACTGTTTTGCAGCAGTGACTGCACCGCATTCTCCAGAAGCGTTGCATCTTCCTGCGGGGCCTGCATGCTGAACGAATTATCGAGATAAAGCACAATTTCCCGTTCTACCCTGGCGGTTTCTGAGACTTCAAAAGGATGTGCAAAGGCAAGAACCAGCGCCGCGACCAGCCCAAGCCTGCTTAATAGCAATAACCATTTTTTGAGCTCGCTGCTCTTTCGGGATTCTGCGAGAAGCTTTTGTAAAACCCTGACATTGGTAAAAGGGGTCTTATGAAATCTCCGAAGTCGAAAAAGGTGAATGATAACAGGGATGACCAGCGCAAGCAGCCCCCAAAGAAGATCAGGTTTCTCAAACTGCATAAATCAATAAAGCTTGTTTCAAATATACGGAAATCCGCACGCCATGCGTTCTGTTGTTTCCCAATTTATCCCTAAAACGAATGAGCCGGACTAAATCCTCCAATATCCACAGAAAAAGAATGGATTAGGGCACAAAGCCCGGTGGCCTATTAATTCCAATTCGGGCATATTTGGTATTGACTAGTGTACAGGCAGTTAATAATGCATCCTGATTTCAGGTGGAAATTCTAAGGCGTTTTCTGGTATTATTTCTGCGCTTTTTTCAGTGCCTCTTGAATGGCTGCTTCCGCCAAAGGGCCCATGATGCGATAACCTGCTTTGGTGGGATGTACCCCGTCTTCTGCCAGTTCCGGATCAAGGCCGTTGGCTTCATTTACCATCGCAGAATAATAATCCAGATATATGATACCCTTATCCCTCGCATAATGCCTCATTAAGCTATTTAGGGCCGGAATCTTTACGGATGGTTCCATTCCGGGTTTCCAGGGATACTCCGTCGCAGGCAGTACGGAACATAAAACAGGTTCAATATCATTGGCCAGGGCCAGTTCCGTCATGGATTTCAGATTATCGAGAATTTGTTCCAGGCTCATTGGCCCGGTGTTGCCTGCTATATCATTGGTGCCTGCCAGAATCAAAACAACCTTTGGTTGCAGGTCAATCACATCCTGCCGGAAACGCAGTAACATTTGCGGGGTAGTTTGCCCGCCTATCCCTCTGTTTATATAGGGTTTTCCTTCAAAAAACTCCGGGTAGGCAGCCAGCCAGCCAATGGTAATTGAATTCCCCATAAAAACCACGCGCCCGGTTTCCCCTGAGGGTTTTCCAAGTTCTTTATTTCCTTGCTGGTAGGCCGATAGGTTGGGCCAGTCTTGTGCGCTGCTATTGGTACCGCTCAACAGGAAAATATATAGGATTATTGCCGGTAATCGGCATTTTAAATTCATCTGATACATATTCAAAAGGGGCTGTAAGGGATTGTACCATTCTTTATGAGACCTGAGGTTTAATTGGATTTGGGTGGAGAGATCATAATATGTGTACGATGTGTGCCCGGGTCCATAAGCCAGGCATGTCCGGGAGGGGTAGGAGTGGTGGGCAGCCCTGTAGATTCTCCGGTTGCAAAAGGTATATAAACCACATACCGGAGGTACGGGTCTTTGATTTCACCACTTTCCTTATCGACTGTTCCGGTAAATACACAAAGCGTAGCTCTTTCCGGCATGGATAATTTCCCGTCCCTGACCTCGGCCTCGCGAATATCGAATACCTGCTTAAAATCTTTTCCCTCTGATCGCAGTTCCCTGCCCCTTGCCATAAAAGGATCGAGACTTTTATGATAGGCGGCTGTGGAAAAGTTCTCGATTGAAGGGTCGTCGGCCAGGGCTATATAGGCATTGTTTCCTTCCCTGAGCGTGGTAAAATTACCCATGGCATCATACCCGTAAACTTTGGCGGCATCCCGGTATTCCTCCGGTACGGCCATCAGAGCTGTTTTGATCTGCCACTCCCTGGGCGGGATGTTCTGGCAATAGGCATAACCTGCCAGCAGCAACATACCCAGTAAAGCAGCAATAGTTTTCATCGATTCAGCGGTTTTTGGTAAAATCACATTTTAAACTCCCATTAAGATAGCCAATTTTATCTCTAAATAAAGGGAGCCTGGACCTTAGGTTAATATTTGGCACTTTTCCCCTTTGCCTGTGTGCGCAGGATAAAGGCGCGCAGATCATCATTGGCTTGTTTTAAATCTTCCCTGCGCAGATACATCATATGCCCGCTGCGGTACCCTTTAAATTCAAACCGGTCTTTCATGCGCCCGCTTGGGTCTACCTGCCACATGGTGTATTTCGCATTGAAATAAGTAGTGGCGCCATCGTAATAACCGGATTGAATCAACACATTGAGATAGGGGTTTTGAGCCATGGCCTGCCTGAGGTTGTCCCGGGTATTGTCGTTTTCATTATTCCAGGGGCGTACAGGCCCGAACATATTGTATTTAATGTCTGTTTTAAACTTGAGCTCTTCCTGCAGGTAATAATTGATAGCCGGTGTAAAACTATGCAGCCAGGAGGTTATTTCGGAATTATAATCGGGCCGTGTTCCGGCCAGCATCTTATCTATCCCAAGGTAACGGCTGTCCAGCCGGCCTACCGTATACCCACCGCGATCCCTTAGCAGTGCCTTCCAGAAATATGAAGTAGGGACATCCAGGTTGTGGTCCAGGATTTCCTTTTCGCTCAGGCCGGAGTAATAAGCCATTTTGGATGCAATTGCCTGCCTTTCCTGCTCCGGGATAAAGCCTCCTTTGGCTATGGCAGGGATCAATTCATTGACGGTAAAGGTTTCAGATTCCGGTAAAATCTCCAGCAAGTCCTTTTGTTGCAGCGCCGGCGGCAATGCTTTCTGATGCCAGGCAGCTGCCGTATAATAAGGCAGGTTCAGGGCGCTGCTAACCGGATTGTCTTGCCTGAGGACCTTGTAATCAGCCGGAGAGACCATGATAACGCCATTTAAATACATCCATTGCCGATTTTGCAGGGCCAGGGAAAGACCCATGACCCGGGTTCCACCGTAGGATTCGCCAATGATATATTTGGGGGAACTCCAGCGATTATGGCGGGTAACAAAGGTATTGAGCCATTCTGCCAGGTAAGCAACATCCGCGTTGATCCCGAAAAATTTATCCCGGTCTACATCTTTGCCCGTCTCCGGGATGGTTCTGGAATATCCGGTATTAGCAGGGTTCACGTAAACGATGTCTGTCACATCCAGAACCGAGTAGGGGTTCGAATCCACCCCATAGGGCTGTACCGGGTAACCCTCATCATCAATCCGTAGCACCCGTGGGCCTGTGTAGGCCAGGTGCATCCAGACGGACCCGGAACCCGGACCCCCGTTAAATGAGATCAGTAAAGGCCTGGAAGCCCTGTCTTTAATATTGTTTCGGGTGTAATAGGTATAATGCAATGTAGCAATGGGTTCGCCCATTTCATCCCAGACCGGTTGGGTTCCGGTCTCGGCCGTGTAGCTAAAGCTCTGTCCGTTTGCAGTAACCGAATGCTGCGTGATTACTGTTGTATCTACCGGGATCTTCCTGTTTTGACTGCTGAGAAGCAAAGTGAACGAAAAAAGCAGAGAGGTGCAGATGTATTTTGTCATCTTCATGAAATTGTTGGTTTAATAGTCCTAAAAATAACATTTTTAAGGCAGTTGACAGGTTGCACTGATAAAGAATTCCATTTTTACAAGCTCCTGAATCTTTAGTATCTTTTCAAAAATCAAAGTTATGGCCCCAATAAACAGAAGACAGTTTAACCGACGGCTTGGCAAAGGCCTGGCAGGAACACTTGCCCTGGGCAGTTTGCCTCTGAACAGTGTTATGGCTTCATGCAGCTATCCCCAAAAGAAACTGGGGATTGCCCTGGTAGGCCTGGGCAGTTACAGCACCTACCAGCTGGCACCTGCTTTGCAGCAAACACAGTATTGCCAATTGACCGGAATTGTAACCGGCACCCCTGAAAAAGCCGAAGTTTGGAAAAAGAAATACAAGCTGTCACCTGAGCATGTCTATAATTATGAAAATTTTGATGATATCGCAGCCGACCAGGCTATAGATATTGTGTACATCGTTTTGCCCAACAGTATGCATGCCGAATATTCGATTCGGGCAGCCCGTGCCGGGAAGCACGTAATATGCGAAAAGCCCATGGGCCTGAATGTGGCTGAATGCGATGCCATAATCGCAGCTTGCAGGGATGCAGGGGTTGCGCTGGGGATGGGATATCGTTTGCACTCCGAACCCTATACGCGGCAAGTCAAACGCTTTGTACGGGACAAGACTTTTGGGGAAGTCCGTTTTATTTCGGCGGATGCGGCTTATATTTCCAGGGGGAACCCAAATCAATGGCGCCTGAACAAGGCCTTGTCGGGGGGTGGTGCACTGATGAACATGGGGGTCTATTCCATTCAGAGTTGTATTTACGGTTGCGGGAAAAACCCTGTGGCCGTCACAGCTCAGGAATTCAGTACCCGGCCTGACTATTTCAGGGAAACCGATGAAACCATAACTGCCCAGTTCGAGTTTCCCGGCGGAACCGTTGGGCAGATGATGACCTCCCATAATGCCCGGGCAAACCGCCTTTACGGTTCCTGCGACTCCGGCTGGTTTGAGCTGCAACCCGCTAACAATTACGGCCCTTTAAGCGGAAGGACCTCCGAAGGCCCCATTTCCTTTCCCCATGAAAGCCAGCAGAAATTACAAATGGATGATTTCGCCAGGCATATATTGGAAGGTACCCCCAATACAGCGCCCGGTGAGATGGGCAGAAGGGATATGGTAATAGTGGAAGCGATATATCAGTCCATCCGGGAGGGCGGAAAGCGGGTCGCAATAGACCTGCCCGATAACTATGGAATGGGCGGGTGAGTTCAGAAGTTTTCATTTTTACCCAAACTTCTCGAAGACTCCCAGGCCGAATAAAGCAAAATCATATTTAACCGGATCATCAGGGTCTAACTTTCGCAATGAGGCATCCAGTTCTGCCACAGCCCTGGCGTCATTTTGTTTACGCTTAAGAAGCCCCAGGGCCCGCGCTACCTTTCCGGAATGCACATCCAGGGGGCAGGATAGCTGGGAAGGTTTTAATGCTTTCCAGAGCCCGAAATCCACTCCTGAATCTGCGGGGCGGACCATCCACCTCAGAAACATATTGATGCGCTTTGCGGCAGAGCCCCTTTCGGGATCCGAAAAATGTTTCCGACTTCGTTGCGGGTGCGGGATTTCGAAGAAATGCCGTTTTACAGCTGAAATAGCCGGTTGCAGGTTTTGTGCTTTTGCATAGAGTGCAAAAAGATGCTCCAGCCCCCCGTGATGCTTATAAATATTTCGCAAAGCGCGAATGAAGAATTCGAGATCTGTTTCATTAAAGGTACGGTGTACAAAGGGTCCGATTGCCTGAATTTCCTTTTCGGAAGCATTCATGACAAAATCAAAGGGGCGGTTTTCGAAAAGCGCTATCAGCCTTCGGCCGCTGGTAAGAATGCTTTTACGGTTGCCCCAGGCTATGGTGGCCGTTATAAAGCCTGCTATTTCAATATCTCCCTGATCTTCAAACAGATGAGGGATTTGTATTGGATCCGTTTCGAGGAAGGAAGTATGCTGGTAGGTGGCGACCTTTTCATCCAGAAATTCCCTGATTTCTGCTTTTTTCAATGGTAAAATGCTATTATCCGTTACGCTCTCAACTATGGCAGCAGGGCGTCTAATCTACAATCAGGCCGTCCACCATGGTGAGTTTACGATCTGCCATATCCGCCAACTCTTCATTATGGGTCACAATTACAAAGGTCTGCCCAAAACTATCACGGAGTTTGAAAAAAAGTTGGTGCAACCGATCGGCACTGGCCGAATCCAGGTTCCCGCTGGGTTCATCAGCAAGGACTACGGCCGGCTTGTTGATCAGTGCCCTTGCCACGGCTACCCGTTGCTGTTCCCCTCCGGAAAGTTGGCGTGGCTTGTGTTCTGAACGGCCTGAGAGCCCCAGAAATTCCATAAGCTCCCTGGCGTGTTCCCGGGCCTCTTCTGGCGGTATTCCCTGAATAAAGGCCGGGATACAAATATTTTCTATAGCTGTAAACTCCGGTAAGAGCTGGTGGAACTGAAATATAAATCCGATATGCCGGTTTCTGAACCGGGCTAATTTTTTTTCCCCCAGCCGGGTTACATCTACCTGGTCGATTTCTATCAGGCTCTCTCTGCCAGGGTCCGGGCTATCCAGGGTCCCCAGAATTTGAAGCAGGGTGGTTTTTCCGGCTCCGGAAGCGCCTACTACGGATACGATTTCTCCTGCCTGTATATCCAGATTAACCCCTTTGAGCACTTCGAGGTCGCCATAGGTTTTATGTATATTCCGAGCACTGATCATCCCCTGAAATTTGATGGCCTGAAAGTAAACATTCGCTTACACTTGGCAAAATGGCATTTTATAAAAAGCTTTAGGACGTACCGCGTGTTTTCTGTAGTAATTTTCAACAGCATTTAATCAGAACCCTATTCATCTCAACTTTTTTTAAGATATTTAGGCAAAAAGCAAGCTATGGCTCCGTACAGGCACTTAGAGGAATACAATATTGAAATCACCAACGAGGTGCGCACCCGTTATGAGCGTATTCTGGATGAAATTGGAGAGGATGTAAATAGGGAAGGCCTGGTTAAGACCCCCGAGCGGGCAGCCAAGGCGATGCTATTTTTGACCCAGGGATATAAACAGGATGCAGTGGAAATCCTTAAAAGTGCGATGTTTAAGGAATCCTACAGCGAAATGGTAATTATCAAAGACATTGAGGTGTATTCCCTTTGCGAGCACCATATGCTTCCCTTTTTTGGGAAGGCCCATATCGCCTATATCCCGGACGGCCATATTGTGGGGCTGAGTAAAATCCCACGGGTGGTAGATGTCTTCGCAAGACGCCTGCAAGTACAGGAACGACTTACCGATGACATCCTTGAATGTATCAACAAAACTCTCAAGCCCAAAGGGGTGGCCGTTGTGATAGAAGCTGCGCATATGTGCATGATGATGCGCGGGGTGCAAAAGCAAAACTCGGTTACCACTACCTCCGGTTTCAGGGGGCAATTCGAGAAAATCGAGACCCGGAATGAATTTTTAAAGTTGATCAGTTCACATTTATCCTGAAACTTGGTTTAAATATTTAATGGGCAACTTCCCAGATAAATACAAGAAATTACTTGCCGGCCTGTTTTTTGATGGCCTGGGGATGCTTTCATTTGCCATCCCCGGCATCGGTGAATTTTCGGATATGATCTGGGCGCCTCTGGCCGGGTGGCTGATGACACGGATGTACAGGGGACGAGCTGGAAAAGCCGCTGGTTTTATTGCTTTTGCTGAAGAATTGATCCCGGGGACCGATTGGTTCCCAACCTTTACACTGATGTGGATTTATACATATCTGATCAACCCCCCAAAAAAAACGCCTGTCCGAAAACAGGCGTAAATAAGTAATGTAGCTCGGATCTTATTCAATCACAAGGCTGAAGCTTTGTGCAATGTCCGTCTCACCCCCTGCATCAAAAAGACTTCCGTCATTGGGCTTTTTGGGCTCATGCCTCAGGGTGATGCTCAGGGTCCCGTTCCCCGCAGCGGCCGTAACCAGTTGAAAACTCAATCCAAGGGGGTTGCCATTGGCATCCTGATCTGTTGCCGCGGCAGTATCTATACTGCCATTAATGTCGAAAAAGAACTGATGCTCTTCTGCTTCTGCCGCCACCTCTTCGGAAATATCTTCTGCAGGATCTACGGTTTCATTGAGTAGTTCAATTGAGCCCTGATAAGTGGTATTGGCAATGAGTGTTCCGGATACGGTTATCACAGGCGGATTCGGGCCGTCCCCGTCCAGATCTCTCGCCTGAAGTGTTACCGTCGGATTTCCACTGCTCAGCAGGCTTACATTCATGGTCGTAATGGTTTCCTCCTCGTCTATAGGTTCGGGATTGTCATTGTCATTGCTACAGCTCAACAGGAAAAAAGAACTTAAAGCAGCCATTAAGAAAATAGAGGTATGTTTCTGAAATTTAGTGTATTGTAACATGGTTATATATTTATTAATAAGTGAATTTTATGTTTAAAATCATATTGATGCCCTGGCTGTCTGCAAAATAGCGCAGACGATCCAGGTAGTCTCTGAAACGGGTGTTGAACACGTTTCTTGCAGTTAGGGAAACGGCCAGTGCCTGGCTATTGCCGAGGTCAAAATCAACACTACTGTTCAGATTAAATAAATGATAGGCATCCGGAGGGGTATTGATTTGCAACAACACTTCCTCGCCCTGTTCTGGTGAAAAAACCTGTATATCTTCCGGGAATTCATTTTGCCGGAATACGTAATCGCTTTCCAGTTCCAGCTGGAAATTATTCCATATGGTCTTATTAAAAACTACGGAATTGGTAAAGCGTGCCGGAGGCATATTAATAATCGGTTCCTCCCGTTCCATATCCCTTCCCTTGACCAGCGAAAATTGGTGACGGCTAGTGAGTTGCGGCATCCAGTTAAAATATCCGGATGCATCAATCCCTGCCAACACCGCATCGGTTTGCCGGTAACTCCAGACCGGGAAAGCACCACGGATGGTGAATTCCACCTCTGTAGGTTCCAGCAGGATAAAATTATTGATGCTGTTCAGATAAGGATTCAGGCTTAGCCCCCAGAAGGTACTCTTATATTCAGCGGTGGCCGTAATCCTGTTTGCGACCTCACTACTGATCCTGAGGTCTCCCAGTTCTATGCGTGCGGCAGAATGGTGTAAGCCATCGCTGAACAATTCTGAAGGGTTAGGAGCCCTTTGGGAACGCGCAAGATTCAGGGTGAGGTCCCAGGCCGTATCCGGGGTCCACCGGATCCCGGCCGCTGCGGAAAAGTTATTGTAATCAAATACCGGGTTGGTCAGCAATTGGGTTCCCAGGTCTTCCACTACCAATTCCGGGAAGCTTTGGTCGTACCCGCGTTCCTCCCAGCGACTGGTCCTGTAGAATTTCAGGGCATCTATCCGGCTGAAATCATAGCGCAGGCCCGCATCTGCCGTTAGTTTGTCCGAAAGCATCCATTCCGCAGACCCATAAGCCCCCAGTTCCAGCCGCGTGTAATCAGGGATAAGTCTGCGAACCCCGGTTTGTGGATCCGCAAAATTGTCCTGATAGCGCCCCAGCAGTCCGAAATCCAGCGATACCTTCTCCGACCGGTCCAGGCTCAGGTCCGTTTGTAAACTGTGCGTTGTGAGCGTGAGGTCTATAGAAGGAATATCCGATTGGGTCTGCGTGCGGTTAACATCAAATTCAAACCTTCGGTTACGCTGTACATCATACTGAATCTCCCAGGTCCCTAAACCTGAGATCCGCCGGTAATACTTGGCTTTTCCCAGATGGTGACTAACTTCCTGACGGGGTTCATTAATGCTGTAGGTAAAGGGCTCTATTACTTCCGGGCTGCGGTTGTTGATACTCCTGATTAAGTCATCAACATTTCCAATATGCGAAGCCCTGAGAACTCCAATAGTCGCATCAAAATAAGAGTAGTTTACACTCCAGCCCTGTTCAAAAGAGCGATTCCCGGCTTCAAAATTGAGGCCAAGCTGCCGGTTCCCGGTATTTGAAAGGATATAATCGGGTGCCCGGAAGTCCCCGATCAGGCGATAACTGGCCTGTCCCTTCAGGTAGAAGCCACCGGACCAGGATCTGTTCAGCTCTGTCGTAAGAGAGCCACCTTTTCCATTGGACACGGCAGAGAGGCTGGTACTTCCCCATATGCTGTCCATACTCGGAACCCAGTCGTTTTCAAGCACGATAACCCCGCCAATGGCATCACCGCCATACTTCAGAGCTGCAGATCCTTTAATAAGGCGGACCTGGTCAAGGCTGTTCAGATCAACATTGGGAGCGTGATCCTCACCCCACTCCATGTCCTGCATCCTTACATTATTGTTCATTACCAGTACCCGACTCCCATAAAGTCCCTGGATAACAGGTTTCACTATGGCAGCTCCGGTGTTAATGCTGGATACCCCGCTTATCTCCTTCAGGGCATCCCCCAGGCTTCCACTTGCGTATCGTTCTAAAATCTTCTTTTCCAAGACAACCTCTGCTCCGGAATTGGTTTTATTGGGATCTGCTGTACCAACAACCTGCACCTCCTCCAGCTGCTGTAAATGGTGTTCCAGCAAGATAGTAGTGCTAAGGTTTTCCGCTATGCGGAAGACCTTGAAGGTGGTACGACATTCCGGATGCGAAACCTCCAACTCATAGACGCCCGGGCAAAGGCCTTTTATCTGGAAATTCCCATTTAGGTCTGTCTGTACGTAGCGCTCTTGTTTATTTACCTGAATAAGGGCACCTGCCAGGGGGGACCGGTCGTGATAATCCAGGATTTTCCCTTCGATTGTTAGCTGGCACTCTTGCCCGCTCATAAAGAGGGATAGAAACACGGCACATGCAAAAAGACAGTGTCTTAAAAATAGCATTTAGTGAAATTTGATGCGTTCGATAATAACTTTTCCTGAGTATTACATCAAATTTGCGGGTGGTGCTCTGCTTTTTTTATGATTAGTAAGGTACTGAGGATAAAATAGACTTTTGGTAACAGGAGCGTCCAGCAGCAGTCTTTCGGAAAACCATTCTGATTCAGCAAAGGTTTGCTGGTACAGTAAATCCCTGTGATACTGGTCAAAATCACAGCTGCTCTCACTACTGTGGAAATGATTGGGAATATCGTCCTGGCAGTTTCGCTCAACATGATCGGTTAGGGCATGCCTTACCGATGCGATGGTCGGATAAACCATGCAGAGAAGCAAACAGATCGAAAAAAGCCTCTTTAACATCAAAAAAGCATTTTTTACAAATTAACCGTATAATAGCTGCTTTGCCTGTTAAAGAAAGCTTAATTTACCGAAACAGGAATCCTAAACCCAGACGAGCCAGCATTTGTTTTTCGAAATTCCAGAAGAACTGAAATTGCCCGAATAACCATCCGAACAGCACCAGTAAAACCTGATAAAAAGGAAAAATCAATAAAATGCGAAGGCTCCAGTAGATCCAGGGTCCCCACCAGTTTTCATCAAAAGACCCTGAAGTAAGACCAATCCATTGCAAAAAAGGTTTGGCCACATATACAGAAGAAGAGCCCGTAATGGCGAAGACAAAAAGGATTACTATTAATTGCCAGTTGGAGCTTATGCCCCAGCGTTCCTTAAGTCGGTTCATGGATTTTTAATTCTGACCGCGAAGATAATAAATTATATTCTGGGCAGGTAAGGCCCGAGGCGCTGGTTGTACTTGCGTTGGAAATAGATAAAATAATTGTACAATTTGTAATTGACCTCATAGCCGTAATCAATGTCGGGGTCATAATCGATTTGTAATTCATATAGGTTCGGGTCGTATTGCATGGGGAGTAGTACGCGCTGGTTCCAGTTCATGACATAGATGGCATTGCGGTTTTCCAGGAAGGTCTGAGAGTAATAGCCCTCCGGTTGTGCAAAACTTTTCAGCCAGCTATAGAACCCCGGGTCAATAATGACTATCTCGTATTTGGATTCGGCATCTGCTATTTTAACCGGATCTCCCTTTTGCTGTTCGAATACTGCTTTTTCCTCAGGGCTTACGCTGACTGCCCCGGACTGGGCGCCACAGGAAGCCAGCAGGATAATACTGAGAACAGTTATGTATAATTGTAATACTCCTTTGACTCTCATAGCTTTCTTTTTTCTTTAAAATAAAAAAAACTGCCTGTGTCAGCAAGCAGTTTAACTTATTATAAAGGGTATTTCACTATTTTCCGAATATTCCACCCAGCAGTCCACCTAGTCCTCCTTTTTTGGATTTGGAGTTTCCCAGCACCATCCCGGCTACGTCGTCCAGGACGCTTCCATCTCCGTCTGCATCAATAAGGCTGGTAATCAGGCTCTGGTTCTGCCTGGGCTGCCCTCCGAGCATACTGCCCAGTAGGCTCGTAAGCCCGCTGGAGTCTGATACCTTTCCCTGAGAGGCCTGCCTGCCCAGGTATCCCATAATGATGGGTGCTGCAATCTTAAGGATTTCAGAGATCGCGCTGCTGTCTACCCCCGTTTGTTTGCTAAGTGCATTTTCAACTACAGCCTGTTTGCTTCCCAGGACATGGCCCAGAATGCCTGCACCGTCTTGTTTTAAGCCCGAATCCACACCACCTCCGAACAAGCCACCCAGGTCATCTAAAATGCCGCCATTATGCTTGGAGTTCAAAGCCTCCATAAGCCCTGCAGCCCCCTGTGTGTCAGAGGCATTCTTCTTCATGGCTCCGACCAGTAGGGGCATTGCCATACTCAGGATATCAGCCGTTTTGTTCTCGGGTTGCCCCGTTTCCTTCGCAACTCCGCTAATAAGTTGTTTGCCCATCGGGCTATTGATAAGATCTAATAAACCAGACATATATTTTTTTTTGTAGTTATGTGGAAAAGATACGAAAAGGCCTATAGCTGTATACCTGGAATAGTCCTATTTTAACAAATTAATGATCTGTTCAGCCAATTCCAGTCCAATCCGGTCCTGAGCTTCGCGTGTGGCAGCCCCGATATGAGGGCTAAGAGATAGTTTAGGGTGCATTAACAACTGTACTTCTGGCCTGGGTTCTGATTCGAAAACATCGAGGCCCGCAAAACTTATCTTTTCCGACTCCAGGGCATCCAGCAGGGCAACTTCGTCTACCACTCCGCCCCTGGCAGCATTAATCAGTGCGGCGCCCTCTTTCATAAGGCCCAGTTCCCTTTTCCCAATGATAGGGGAATCCTGAGCCGGTACGTGAAGACTTACGAAATCAGATTTCTGAAGAAGCTTATCCAGGGAATAACCTTTCAGATTAAAATCCAGCTGTTGTCCGTCATAGAATTCGAGGGTAATGGCACATTGCTCCTGATGCGCATCACTGAAAATTACCTGCATCCCCATTCCGATTCCTATTTTGGCCACTGCTTTTCCGATTCGGCCGAACCCTATAATACCCAGTGTTTTTCCCTTTAACTCACTACCCTTGGAATAAGTCTTTTTCAGGCTTTTGAAATGCTGGTCTCCTTCCAGAGGCATATTTCGGTTGGAATCGTGAAGGAAGCGCACGCCTCCAAGCAAATGGGCAAAGACCAGTTCAGCAACGGAGTCTGCTGACGCCTCCGGTGTATTGATTACATGGATACCCTTTGATTTCGCAAAATCCACGTCAATATTGTCCATTCCGACGCCTCCTCTTCCGATAAGCTTTAAAGCCGGGCAGGCTGTAATTATTTCCCGTGTCACGCTGGTTGCAGAACGCACCAGAAGTGCGTTAACGCGGTGTTGTTGTAAATAGGGTATGAGTTGCTCGCTGGCCACCCGGGTGGTCAGGACGGTAAAACCTTCTTTTTCAAGGGCATTTTTTCCCGATTCGGATATTCCGTCATTTGCATGTATAACCATTGATAAAGAATTAAGGCAGATACTAATTAGGGGTCAGGCTTTTCGCTCCAGATCACTCATCACATCTACCAGAACCCCAACGCTTTCCAATGAAAGGGCATTGTA
The DNA here is from genome assembly GCF_052497835.1 of Robiginitalea insularis. NCBI lineage: Bacteria > Pseudomonadati > Bacteroidota > Flavobacteriia > Flavobacteriales > Flavobacteriaceae > Robiginitalea > Robiginitalea insularis. The sequence goes on along the minus strand of NZ_CP199296.1, from coordinate 3,151,720 downwards.
CATGGAGGCGCGGTATCCCCCCACGGAACGGTGTCCTGCAAGGCCATTAATTCCCGCTTCCTGCCACATTTTGTCAAAGGTTTCCTTGAGCTTTGGCTCTTTCAGGTTAAAGGTAGCATTCATCAGGGAGCGATCGGCTTTGGCCGCATATCCTTCGAACAAGGGATTCAGATCGATCTCCGAATAGAGCAGTTTAGCTTTTTTCTCATTGATTTCTTCAATGGCCGAAACCCCTCCCAGTTCTTTCAGCCATTGCAGGGTAAGCATGGAGACGTATACCGCGAATACTGAAGGAGTATTAAACATACTGTCTTTGCTCAGGTGAACCTGATAATCCATCATGGAAGGTATTTTACGGCTTACATTTCCAAGGATTTCCTTTTTGACCACAACCAGGGTAGTACCGGCAGGTCCCATATTTTTCTGAGCTCCGGCGTAAATGAGGTCAAATTGGGAATGATCGATATCCCGTGAGAAAATATCCGAACTCATGTCAGCAACCATTGGTAATTTGGTTTCGGGAAAGGATTTGAACTGCGTGCCGAAAATGGTATTGTTGGATGTAAGGTGGAGGTAATCCAAATCATTGGGCACGCTGAAACCCTTGGGGATGTAATTATAGTTTTTATCCTTTGAAGAAGCAATTTCAACTACCGTTCCAAATAATTTGGCTTCTTTTATGGCCTTGTCGCTCCAGGTACCGGTATTGATGTATCCGGCCTTGTTTTCGAGCAGGTTGTAAGGGACCATCAGAAATTCCAAACTCGCTCCCCCCTGTAAAAATAGCGCTTCGTACCCCTTATTCTTCAATCCGAGCAATTCCAGCGCCAGCTCACGTGCCTGTTCCATAATCCCGACAAAAGCCTTGCTGCGATGCGATATTTCAATAAGGGACAGCCCCATTCCATCGAGTTCTGCAACCGCCTCGGATGCTTTTTTCATTACTTCCTGCGGCAGGATACATGGCCCGGCACTGAAATTATGCTTTTTCATTTGTAGGTTTTTAGAATTGCAAAGGTCTGAAAATAGACCTTAAATACCAGTACGCTTCTGGCTTATTTTATGCTGTTTTTTAACAGAAACTCAACAGTGTCTACTCCGTCTGCGTAATCGGAAAGGTCGGGTTTCTGGGCCTTTCCGAACGGGATTGCGCCAGGAATAGCCTCATGTCCTACCAGGCACTGAATATTCTCATTGTTTTGTTCCAGAACTCTCTTTAATGCTTCTTCCGATTGGTAGTGCTCATAGAATAGGGTCCCGATAGGCGAACCGAAGCCGGTATCTTCCTTTAATAACAGGAAATCATTATCCAGCATCTTGCTGCCGCTCATCAGGTATACCGCTTTATTGTAATCGTAATTGTTGGAGTACTTATGATGGTTGATGACATCCCGGAATTCATAAAAAGCTTTAAATAAGTCGCTGAAGTCATAGTTGCCGGGAACGTACAATTTCGATACGCTGCGGCATCCCATCCCAAAATAACGAAAGACATCTGTCGCCAGCCCGCTGAGGTCTGCTTGGGTTTCTTTTCCGTTAAGCACGGCAACGCTATTTCTGTTTTTCCGTATAATGTGCGGTTTATCTGCAAAATAGTATTCGAAATATCTGCTGGTATTATTACTGCCTGTGGCGATAACGGCATCGAAGCTACCCAATTGGCCGGTTGTAAATTCCATACACCCCTTTAAATCGGGATCGTATTCCATTAGTTTTTGAGCCAGAAAAGGCAATAACCGCTGGTCTTTAGCGGAGCATTTAACCAGGGCCTTATGCCCGCAAACCAGAACGGACAAAAAATCGTGGAACCCTACAAGCGGAATGTTCCCCGCCATAATCAGGGCAACGGTCAAGGGTTTTTGGGCGGGCAGGGCATACCTCTCAAGCCAGCCCCGAAGGGTTTCTTCCCTCAGATTCCCTGCCCATGAGTGTAATGCAAAAAGAATTTCTGATTCTGTAAACCAGGCATTTTCGGCTGTTGCCCTGAGCAGGACCTCATCAAAAGCGCTGAAGGATACAGGCACTGATTTAAGAGCATTGCCTCCGGCAGTCCTGTATGTCACATATTCCCTCAGAAAGGAACCTAATTTCACCAATGCGGGAACAGTAGAATAGTGTTGGTTCATAATATTTGTTGGAAAATGGTTTAGCCATTACCTTTGTGCAAAAATAAAGATACCCGTGGCCTGAGACAAACCCTCGGCCGGGTATTTACCTGAAAAAGAAAACTATGGCAATTATCATCACAGACGAATGTATTAACTGCGGGGCCTGCGAACCAGAATGTCCGAATACGGCAATCTATGAGGGTGCCGACGAATGGCGCTACAGTGATGGTACTTCCCTCAGCGGTAAGGTAATGCTGCCCGACGGTAAAGAGGTGGATGCGGATGCGGTTCAGGAACCCATCAGCGATGAGGTTTATTACATAGCGCCCGATAAATGCACCGAGTGCATGGGATTTCATGAAGAACCCCAATGTGCAGCAGTCTGCCCGGTAGATTGTTGTGTTCCGGATGAAGATCATGTTGAAACCGAAGAACAACTCCTGGGCAAGCAACGCTTTATGCACCCCGAGGACTAAACTATTCAGACACCCTGAAATTTTTCATTTCCTGCAAGGGAGCAATTATTTCGGAATCCTGCCAAATGGTGGGTTCGTACCTTGTCAATCTTATAACCGGCACTTTTTTGGGTTCCTTATACGCTGTGAGTTCTGTGCTTTGATCGGTACTGGCAGGCCTAATCAGCAGGAGTTCATTCTCCCGGGTGCCACCTTCGAGAAGAAAATCAAAACGCACTTTTTTACGATTAGCACTGTTTTCAATAAACTTAAGGCTCCGGTGCAGGTAAATGTAGTTACCCTTCTGCCTTTGAATGAAATAGGGCCTGTACAAACCTTCAATGTCTTTTTGAAATATAACCGTGCCTCTGTGAAGATTATCTATAAACTTAATCCCCAGTAGTAATTTTAAATTTACTTTCTGACCCTCCCGCCCCTTAGCATACTCGTAATCTGCTTTCAGGATGGCAAAACTAATGGCATCAACATACAACGTTCCTGTAAATTTGGCCCGTGAACGCCTGGGTACAAAACCAAGGGCGTAAACATAGTTTCCGTTAAAATAGGTAGCCTTCTTAAAGGAATAATTGTACATATCCCCGTCCAGGAATTTACGCAAGCGGCTTTCCGGTTTCCAACTGGCAATTTTAAGCAAGGACAATGACTGGCCTTTCAGGTTATCCAAATCGGTGCTGTCTGAAGGTTCACTTTCCACAAAGGCCTCTTTTAGGGAGATACTGTCCTCTATCTTAAAAATTCCGGTTTTAACCTTATAGGTCTGGTTGCTATCCAAATGGGACAGGATTATTTGCTGCGCCCTTTCCTGGATTTTATCGGTAGAAAAATTCTTTTTGGAATCAGTCAGTCGTGTGGCCCGTTGCATCCGGAAGGTACTGGCTGTGTCGGAATCGATCCTGAGCAGGCCCTTAAAATCCAGGAAATCTTTGGCTTCGCTGGCTATAATCGCATCCCCTAATCTCTGTAATTCCTTGTCCGCTGCCTCGAGTTCCCTGCGATTCAGGTCAGAGGCTTTTTCCAGTTCTAAATCAAGATCATCAAATTGCATGTATTCCGATTTCCGGTAAAAAAGCTCATAGGTAGGTTGCACAAGCCCGTAGTTTACCTTCAGGCGATCCCGCACATTGGCGATGATTTCGTCCGCATCCGGAATCCGATTGGACAATTGTACCTCATTGAGGTTGATAGCCGCAGGTTCAAGGGAAATCTCGGTAAGGGAGGCAGAAAGTTTACCTGCTTCGACAGCGGTGGTTCTGTACCCCATGCAGGAAATCTCAATCCCGCCTGCCTCCAGGGTACCGATGTCTAGAGTAAAATAACCTTCTTCGTTGCTTATAGTTCCCCTGTCGGTACCCGTTTTGATGGTGGCGAAAGGAACGGGTTCGCCGTTGGAGGCATCCAGCAACCTGGCTGTGTAGTTCTGCCCGAAGCCCGGGATTACCAATAAAAGCGCTATTCTAAACAGTATTTTTCTCATTATTCTGAAGTCTTTCATTGCTTAGACGATGTGGTTCCCGTATTGTTACGGATTATTTCGAATTAGGTTGTAAACACTTACCGCTAATACCGGGCTTTAGAAAGGTAAAATAGAACTATATTTGCAGCCATAAAAATCAAGGCTGTTTATCATGGCCTTTCCTAAGTGAGCGAGAATTATGAAAGCTGGAATAGTCGGCCTCCCGAATGTGGGCAAATCCACCTTATTTAACTGCCTTTCCAATGCAAAGGCCCAAAGTGCGAATTTCCCCTTCTGCACCATAGAACCGAACATAGGGGTGGTTAATGTGCCAGATCCACGTCTGGAGGAGCTTGAAAGCCTCGTAAAACCCCAGCGTGTCATTCCGGCCACTGTTGAAATTGTGGATATTGCCGGCCTGGTCAAAGGGGCAAGCAAAGGAGAGGGGCTGGGAAACCAGTTTCTGGGAAACATCCGCGAGACGGATGCCATTCTGCACGTACTTCGTTGCTTCGACAATGATAATGTAGTGCACGTGGATGGCTCTGTTGACCCTATTAGGGACAAGGAGACCATAGACATGGAACTGCAGCTCAAGGACCTGGAAACCGTGGAGAAACGATTGGAGCGGGTGGGGCGCACCGCCAAAACCGGCAATAAAGAAGCACAACAGGAAGCGGAAATATTGCAGTTATTGAAAAAGAATCTGGAAAGCGGGATTTCAGTAAGGGCCATATCCATACCGGCAGAGGGGTATCAGGCCTATGTAAAACCGCTGCAGCTTATTACCGACAAGCCTGTTTTATACGTCTGTAATGTGGATGAGAGTGCAGCAACCTTGGGGAATGCCTACGTGGAACGAGTCCACCAGGCAGTGAAAGATGAACAGGCCGAAGTTCTGGTGCTGGCGGTAGCTACCGAAGCAGATATCAACGAACTGGACACTTACGAAGAACGCCGGCTCTTTCTCGAAGACCTGGGACTTGAGGAACCCGGCTCTTCCAAGCTGATCCGGGCTGCCTACAGGCTACTGAATTTGCAAACCTATTTTACGGCCGGGGAAAAAGAAGTAAGGGCCTGGACCATTCCGGTTGGGGCAACAGCCCCTCAGGCAGCAGGGGTAATTCACACGGATTTCGAAAAGGGTTTTATTCGTGCTGAGGTTATTTCTTTTGATGATTACCAGAAATACGGAAGCGAAGCCAAAGTCAGGGAGGCCGGTAAAATGCGGGTGGAAGGAAAGGAGTATGTGGTTGCAGATGGGGATGTTATGCACTTCCGTTTTAACGTTTAGTGGCTTAATAGCTGCTAAATTCAGAGGAAAAGGCCTTAAATAGGGTATATCAACAACCATTGGGCGTATTGTTAATTACTTTAGTATGCCCTGATTTTGATTTGTTGGCCTAAATTTTATATTAGCAGGGATAATCTCCGACTTTATGTCTCAAACACAATATACCGAAGATAATATCCGCTCTTTGGACTGGAAGGAGCATATCCGTATGCGCCCCGGGATGTACATCGGAAAATTAGGCGACGGCTCCTCCCAAGACGATGGAATATATATCCTTCTCAAAGAGGTCATCGACAACTGTATCGATGAGTTCGTAATGGGCGCTGGTAAGACCATTGAAATCAGCATTAAAGAGGATAAGGTAAACGTGCGGGACTACGGCCGCGGTATTCCGCTGGGCAAGGTAGTGGATGTGGTCTCCAAAATGAATACCGGGGGAAAATACGATACCCGTGCCTTCAAAAAATCGGTGGGGCTCAATGGTGTCGGAACCAAGGCTGTAAACGCCCTTTCCACTTATTTCAGGGTGGAGTCTAACCGGGACGGTAAATCCAAGGCGGCTGAATTTCAAACCGGGGAATTAGTAAACGAAGAGTTGCTTGAAGAAAGTTCGAGAAGAAGGGGAACCAAGATAACCTTTACTCCGGACGAGAGCATTTTCAAAAAATACAAATACCGCAACGAGTATGTGGAACGCATGCTCCGCAATTACGTCTACCTTAATCCAGGCCTCACCATTGTATTCAATGGTGAGAAATTTTACTCTGAGAACGGCCTGAAAGACCTTTTGGAAGACTACAACAGCCCGGACGACCTGCTGTACCCTATCATTCACTTAAAGGGAGAGGATATTGAAGTGGCTTTGACCCACAGCAAAACCCAGTATAGTGAAGAATACCACTCCTTTGTTAACGGACAGAATACAACACAGGGAGGGACACATCAGGCGGCCTTCCGTGAGGCCTTGGTAAAGACCATCCGGGATTTTTACGGAAAGAATTACGATTCCTCGGATGTCCGAAAATCCGTGATTGCGGCCATTTCCATAAAGGTAATGGAACCCGTTTTCGAAAGCCAGACCAAAACCAAGCTGGGCTCCACCGACATGGGGGGAGACCTGCCTACCGTAAGGACATACATCAATGATTTTGTGGGCCGCCAGCTGGATAATTACCTTCATAAAAACCCGGAAACGGCTGAAAAGATCCAGCGGAAAATTATGCAGGCCGAAAAGGAGCGAAAAGAGCTCTCCGGGATTCGGAAACTTGCCAGGGAACGGGCTAAAAAGGCAAGCCTGCACAATAAGAAGCTCAGGGATTGCCGTATTCACCTGGGTGATATGAAAAACGAGCGAAGGCTTGAAAGCACGCTGTTTATCACTGAGGGAGACTCAGCTTCGGGCTCTATTACCAAATCGAGGGATGTCAATACACAGGCCGTTTTCAGTTTGAGGGGAAAACCGCTGAATTCATACGGCATGTCTAAGAAGATTGTGTACGAGAATGAGGAATTCAACCTCCTGCAGGCTGCTTTAAACATCGAAGAATCTATAGAAGACCTTCGCTACAACAACATCGTGATTGCAACGGATGCCGATGTTGACGGAATGCATATCCGTCTGCTGCTCATTACCTTTTTTCTGCAATTTTTTCCGGAACTGATCAAAGAGAATCATCTGTACATCCTCCAGACACCCTTGTTCCGGGTACGAAACAAAAAGGAAACGATTTATTGCTACAGCGAGGAAGAAAAAAAGGCGGCACTGGAGAAATTAAGCGGGAAGCCAGAGATTACCCGTTTTAAGGGTCTGGGGGAGATTTCCCCGGATGAATTCAAGCATTTTATAGGGGATGACATCCGCCTGGAACCCGTAATGCTTGATAAGGCCATGTCAATTGAGGAGTTACTGAAATTTTATATGGGGAAAAATACCCCGGACCGGCAGGAATTTATCATAGAAAACCTCAAGGTTGAAGTAGATCTGGTACAGGAAAATCAAATTTAAACAGGATTAGGATTCTTTCCATATGGAGGAAAATGAGAAGGTGACGGACCCGGAGGGTACACATGAAGAGAATCAGCAGGATGCCCTGACCCGGGTAACCGGTATGTATAAGGATTGGTTTCTGGACTACGCCTCGTATGTTATCCTTGAACGGGCGGTCCCGGCCATTGAAGACGGTTTTAAGCCCGTGCAAAGGCGAATTATGCATGCCCTCAAGGAAATGGACGACGGGCGCTATAACAAAGTAGCCAACGTAGTAGGGCACACCATGCAGTACCACCCGCACGGAGATGCCAGTATTGCGGATGCCATGGTGCAAATAGGGCAGAAGGACCTGCTTATTGACACACAGGGGAACTGGGGAAATATCCTTACCGGAGACGGGGCCGCCGCATCACGTTATATTGAGGCGCGACTTTCCAAATTTGCCCTGGAGGTCGTCTTCAGTCCGAAAATAACCGAATGGCAGCTATCCTATGACGGGCGTAAAAAAGAACCCGTAAACCTTCCTGTAAAATTTCCACTCTTGCTGGCTCAGGGAGCTGAAGGAATTGCTGTGGGTCTCTCTACCAAAATACTTCCGCACAATTTCAACGAACTGATAGATGCCTCTGTCAAACATTTGAAAGGGCAGCGATTCAAGCTTTTTCCGGACTTTCCAACAGGGGGCATCATTGATGTTACCAATTACAATGATGGGCTTAGAGGGGGTAAGATAAGGGTTCGTGCAAAAATATCGCAATACGATAAGAATACCCTGGTAATTAATGAGATACCTTATGGCACCAACACCTCTTCTTTAATAGATTCCATCCTTAAGGCCAATGACAAAGGCAAGATTAAAATCAAAAAGATTGAGGATAATACGGCTGCTGAGGTCGAGATCCTGATCCATCTGCCTTCCGGTATTTCTCCGGATAAGACCATTGACGCCCTGTATGCCTTTACGGCCTGTGAATCTTCCATCTCGCCCCTGGCCTGTATTATTGAAGATAACAAACCCATTTTTATGGGGGTCAGCGAAATGCTGCGTCGCTCCACCGACAATACGGTGGAAATGCTTAAGGAAGAGCTGCAGATTCAATTGAGCGAGCTGGAAGAGCAATGGCATTTTGCCTCCCTGGAGCGTATTTTTATTGAGCATCGTATCTACCGGGACATTGAGGAAGAAAAGACCTGGGAAGGCGTTATAAAGGCTATAGCGACCGGGTTAAAGCCACATACAAAAGAGCTGAAAAGAGAGGTTACCGAAGAGGATATTGTCCGGCTTACTGAGATACGCATCAAGAAAATCTCGCGCTTTGACCTGAACAAGGCCCAGCAACAGCTGGATGAATTACAGGCTAAAATCGCTGAAACCCAGCACCACCTGGATCATTTGGTCGATTTCGCAATCGCTTATTTTGATTCTTTGAAAAAGAAATACGGAGCAGGCCGGGAACGCAAATCCGAGATCCGCATTTTTGATGAAATCGAGGCCACCAAGGTAGTGATCCGGAACACCAAGTTGTACGTAAACCGTGAAGAAGGTTTTGTGGGGACCTCACTGAAACGGGACGAATACGTTACAGATTGTAGTGACATCGATGATATAATCGTTTTTACAGGGGAGGGCAAAATGATGGTGACCAAGGTAGACTCCAAAACCTTTGTCGGAAAGAATATTATCCATGTGGCGGTTTTTAAAAAGAAAGACAAGCGCACTACCTACAATATGATTTACAAAGACGGCAGGGGCGGGGCAGCCTATGTTAAGCGGTTTAATGTTACTTCCATCACACGTGATAAGATGTACGATCTGACCGCCGGCAAAGCTCAGTCTGATGTGTTGTATTTCAGCGCCAACCCGAATGGGGAGGCGGAGATAGTGACCATAAACCTCCGGCAGGCGGGCAGTATTAAAAAATTAAAATGGGACCTCGATTTTGCCGATGTCCTGATCAAGGGAAGGGGAGCCAAAGGGAATATTGTAACCAAATACTCCATTAAACGTATCGAACTGAAGGAGAAAGGCCTTTCCACCCTGAAACCAAGGAAGATTTGGTTTGATGACACCGTGCAGCGCCTCAATGTAGATGGCAGAGGGGAATTACTGGGCGAATTCACCTCCGAAGATCGTCTGCTTATTGTGAATCAGAAGGGATGGGTTAAAACGGTCATACCCGAAATTACGATGCGCTTTGACGACGACATGATTGTCCTTGAGAAATGGCGTCCGGATAAGCCGCTCTCAGCTATTTACTGGGAAGGGGATAAAGAGCTTTTTTACGTGAAGCGCTTTCTTATAGAAAACCCGGACCGGGAGGAAAATATCCTAACGGACCACCCCAAGTCTTATCTTGAAAAGATTTTTACGGATTTCAGACCCGTCGCAGAAGTGGTCTTTGCTAAGAAAAGGGGGCAGGAGCGAAAACCCAACTGGGAAGTAGACCTTGAAGATTTTATATCGGTCAAGGGGATTACTGCGATGGGCAACCAGTTAACCAAAGAGAAAGTCCTGGAGATAAATGCCAAGGATCCGCTGCCGTATTCAGAACCTGAAAAAGTAGAAGCCAGGGATATGGAAGTGGTTGACGAGGAAAATATAACGGAATCGCCAAAGGATGCAGAAAAGGGAGATGCTTCTTCAAAAAAAGGGAATTCCGCAAAGGATGATAAAGAAACCGGAGAATCGGAGGGGCAGCCAACCCTCTTTTAAACCTGTACCTTATGAAAGCTTTTTTCAATGAATTCAAGCAGTTTGCCATTAAAGGCAACATGATTGATATGGCCATTGGAATTGTGATCGGGACGGCCTTCAACAATGTGGTAAACACCATTGTAAAGGAAATCATTACGCCGCCCCTGGCTTATTTTACAAGCACCGTGCAATTTGCGGACATGCGTTTTGTGATCCGCGAGGCCAGTGAAACAGCAGAAGAAATAGCCCTGGGGTACGGAGCGCTTCTGGAAGCGCTAATAGACTTTACGATTATAGCCCTGACAATTTTCCTTTTGATCAAAGTAATGAACCGTATCCGGTCCAGGGCAGAAGATCCGGAAAACAGCAAGGAAATAACCCCAAAAAATATTGAATTGCTTTCCAGGATTGAAAAATTGATGGAAGAGCAAAATGAACTCCTAAAAAAACGAAGTGTTTAAAACTATTGTAGATTGGGGCTCATTATACTTTCGCCTACCAATTTTTATTAGTATCATTGATGCCACACTACCTAACCCAAATTTCAGTTTTAATTAAGAATGGATTTTACCAACCCCCTGGTATACGGTGTACCCTGTTTTATTGCTTTTATTATACTCGAACTTGCTTACAGTAAAACCCATGGGGATGATCACCTCTACCATTGGAAAGACCTGTTTGCAAGCGGATTTATGGGTGTGGGCTCTGCGTTTTTAGGAGCACTCTTCAAAGTGGTGCTGGCAATCGCCCTTTTTGAAGGAACTTATGAAATTTTCAACCCTGCCAATGCTGAAGGTGTTCGCACCAACATTATGGGTTATGAATCTTTTGGTTATGCCTGGTATGTCTGGCTGCTCTGCATGCTGGCTGACGACTTCACGTACTACTGGTTCCACAGGGCCAATCATGAGGTGCGCATCCTCTGGGCTGCCCATATTGTGCATCACTCTTCAGAAAACTTTAATCTGGGTACAGCAATTCGAAACGGATGGTTTACCATTGTTTACAAACCCTTTTTCTATGCCTGGATGCCAGCTATTGGTTTTCCGCCGGAAATGGTGCTGTTTTGCCTTGGAATAGAAGCCCTATGGCAATTTCAATTGCATACGGTTTATGTCCCAAAGCTGGGTTTCCTGGAAAAATTCATCAATACGCATACCATGCATCAGGTACATCACGCACAAAACGTGGAATACCTCGATAAGAATCACGGGGGCATCCTCAATATCTTTGACCGGATGTTCGGCACCTGGAAACCCCTGGATGATACAGTTGATATTGAATATGGGGTTATACATGCCCCGGAGTCCTACAATCCCCTGGTAATACTCACCCACGAATTCAAGGATATCTGGCGGGATGTCCGGAAATCCAGAAATATCAGGCATGCATTTATGTATGTTTTCGGACCTCCGGGATGGAGTCCAGACGGCAGTACCCTGACGGTAAAGCAACAGCAAAGGCTTTACAGGGAATACAAGAAAAAAGATATTAAAACGGCCTTTTTACGGCCCAATTAAACCATTTACACACTCCTGCAGCTTTTAATGTCAGGGTGATTCTTCTTCTTTGGAGTTTCGGTTTTTGAGTCGTCTTAAATCGAGGAACTCCACCATTAACGAAAAGGCAATTGCAAAATACAGGTAGCCCTTGGGAATGCTGCCTACCTCGTTATTAAAGACTACCAGGTGGGAAAGGTGGGCCGCTTCTGCAATCAGCATAAATCCGATTAGAATCAGGAAAGAAAGCCCCAGGATTTGAATAGAAGGGTGGCGGGTGACAAAGTTGCCAACAGGGTTGGCAAACAGCATCATGATAATTACGGAGATCACTACCGCTACAATCATCAGGATAAGCGCATCGTTGGGGTTTGGAGAGATCCCGTTGGTCATCCCTATAGCTGTCAGTATAGAGTCAAAGGAGAAAACGATGTTGATTACTGTGATTTGCACAATGGCATTCATTAGGGATTTGGACTGTGCTTTCTTGACTTCCCGTTCGTCATGACCCCTGTCTTCAACTTTTTCGTGTATTTCTTTGGTGCTTTTGTACAGCAGGAATAATCCTCCTGCAAAGAGTATGATCGCCTGCCAGCTAATGCCACCATGGATCCACGATTCTTTAAGGATGAGAAAGGGCTTCTTGAGCGAGGTTAGCCAGGCAATCCCGAAAAGGAGGAGGATACGCATCGCCATTGCCAGGACAAGTCCTATATTGGTGGCCTTATTGCGTTGCTTGCGCTGGAGCTTCCCTGCGGCAATGGATATGAAAATAATATTGTCTATCCCAAGGATGATTTCCAAAAAGGTGAGGGTGAGAAGGGCAATCCAGGCATCCGGGCTGCTGAAAATTTCGAACATTCTCAATTGGTTTTTATGGCCGTTCCCCTCGAAGTTTTGGTGCTTCCGACCAGTTTGTACTCAAAAATATAGGAATTATCCGTTGTAGACAATATTTTCATATGGATGGGCTTTTCCTCATTGCGGCTTTTGGGGTTCAGGTTGGTCAGAATATATTCACAATCATTGATCCAGCGCACAGAAGCAGAATCTACCACCCCTTTAAACTCGGAGATTTCAAGATCTTCGGTTCGCCTGAATCGCGTGGTTATTTCAGCCCCTTCCAGTTCTGTGGTAAAAGAAAAGGTTCCGGTTTTAAAGGAGGTACAATCCCGCCTGGGCTGATAACAATTGATAAGGAGCAATAAGACGGGCAGCAGGCACACTTTTTTCATAGGACCAAAGATAAGAATCCTGCAAGCCTAATGCCAGTTTCAGTTAAGGGAATCGTAAGCCTGGAAACTACCATCCGTATAGAGAATCAGCACTTTTGATATTTCCTTTGATGAATTGACGATCTCCTTTTCCGGTATGGAGGAAACTTTGGCAGTGGATTGTTTTTCCGATAGGGCAGGGAAGCTTCCTTTGCCATTGAGTAACCAATACAGATTCACCTCCGGGTATTGCTGAATTACCTTCATCACAAAATCGAGACTGGGCTTGTTTCTCCCGCTGAGCAAATGTGAAATGCTGGAGCGCTGTACCCCGATTGCATCTGCAAAAGCAGTAGCGCTAAGGTCGTAATAAGACATTATTTTTTCTAAACGGGATTTAAAGGCTTCGTTGTTTACCATGATAAACAATAATTAACAAGGTTATCTCTAAAACAGGCTACTGCATTCAATTATATTTATATATAGACTTTAGGTAAAACATTTTAATACATTGGAAAACAATTAAATAAAATAAATTATATATTGTGTGTTCACAAATGTATAAAACGAGGGGTCTTGCTCTGTATCAGATATACAAATGTAACTTTTAATTATACAATTGTAACCTAAATAGCACCTAAATTTGTAAGACTAAATCAACATAGTATTGGATAAGGAGTACGAGAAAATTAAGTTCACTCAGATCAGCGGCCGGTATTTGCCTTCGGATAAGATAGCCGAACTGGCATCAAAAAACTGGCCTTCTGACCAGTGGCATCCCTCTGGTTTTTCGGTACTGGGAAAACCAGTTCACAGAATCAGATTAGGCCGGGGTGCCAAACGAATTCTGATGTGGTCCCAAATGCATGGGAATGAATCTACCACCACCAAAGGCCTTTTGGATTTTATGGCATGGCTGCATTCGGGCACTGAAATCAGTGAAAAGTTTCTGAATCATTTTAGCTTTTCATTCCTTCCCATTCTTAATCCGGACGGTGCGGATCGCTATACGCGTTTTAACGCAAATGAAATGGACCTTAACAGGGATGCCCTAAATCAATCTCAGCCGGAGAGCGTGGTGCTCCGCAAGGAGTATGAGGATTTTCAGCCAGACTTTTGCTTTAATTTGCACGACCAGCGAACCATTTATAATGTAGGCAACAGCCGTATTCCGGCCACCCTGTCATTTCTGGCTCCGGCTATGGACGCCGGGCGTTCGGTTCCCGCCAACCGTCTTACCGCTATGCAACTGATAGCCTATATGAACGAAAGGCTTCTGACGATCCTGCCCGGAGGCGTAGGGCGCTATGATGACACCTTCAACCCCAATTGCGTAGGCGACCATTTTCAATCCCTGGGCACTCCCACACTTTTGTTTGAAGCCGGTCACTACCCCGGGGATTATGAGCGGGAAAGCAGTCGCTACTATTTCTTTAAGTCTTTAATATATGTGCTTGAAGGAATTATGACAGGGGAATATGCTTCCTTTTCTCAGGAAGATTATTTGGGTATCCCTGAAAATGCAAAACAGTTTGTGGATATCCTGATCCGGCGGCCGGACCTTATCAGTAATAATCACCCACGCGACGCCATTATAGGAATCTGTTTTAAGGAGGTTCTCGCTGATGGAGAAATACAATTTGTGCCCGAACTCAGTGAGAAGGAGGGTAAAGAAGAGGTGTACGGACACCAGGAATGGGATTTAAGCCAGCCCGAACAGATGGCGTTGCTGAAAAAACGCCCCGGTATTATTAAATTAATTTCCTGATTGAAAGCGGTAAAAATTACACATATTGCAAAAAAGGAATTCGTTTGTTAAATAATATTTTATAATTACGTATTTTTGGCAAAAATATCGTTAATAATGGGCAAGATTAAATTAGACGAGATAGACCACCAGATCCTGGATATGTTGATAGACAATACCAGGACACCTTTTACCGATATAGCCAAGAAATTACTTATTTCTGCGGGTACGGTTCACGTGCGAGTTAAGAAAATGGAAGAAGCGGGGATTATTAAAGGGAGTTCTCTAACCCTGGATTATGTAAAACTCGGGTATGCCTTTATCGCTTACATTGGGATTTTTCTTGAAAAAACCCATCAAACCAAATTCGTGATGGAACGCCTGGCGCAGATCCCGAATGTGACTGTTGCCCATATCACAACTGGCAAGTTCAACATCTTTTGCAAGATCCGCGCTAAGGATACCAATCATGCAAAAAATATCATCTTTAAAATTGACGATATAGAGGGGATAAGCCGCACGGAGACAATGATTTCCCTGGAAGAGAGCATCAACGATAAAAAACGATTGATGCACACCATATTTAACGAACTGTAAGCATCTGCTTCGCAAACAAATTTCAATGCTGCTTTCTGAATTACCAGCTGCCGCCTGCCCGGAATATTATAAACCCTACCTGCAGGTTTTAGGGGAGGTCGAACTTCTGGATCAGCTAAAGAGTCAAAGCAAAAACTTTCCAAATTTTATAAAAAGTATCCCAGAGTCGGCATGGACATCCTCCTATGCAACGGGAAAGTGGACTATCGCAGAAGTACTGCTACATATCCTGGACACCGAGCGCGTCTTTCAGTACCGGGCCTTGCGATTTGGCAGAAATGACAAAACTTCGCTCCCGGGTTTTGACCAGGACCTGTACGTTCCGCAGAGCCGGGCCAATCAAAGAAGTAAACAAAGCGTATTGGCTGAATACAGCTGCATCCGGGCTGCAACCGTAAGCTTATTTGAAACTTTTTCGAAAGAGGAGCTGATCAGACAGGGAACGGCCAGTGGGGTCCCTATTAGTGTCGCAGCACTGGGGTTCATCATCTGCGGGCACCAGAAACATCACCGCAACATTATACGGCAACGATACCTGAACACTGATCAGTCTTAAATTCAGTCTTCGGGCAACACGTAATTCTCTGTGGCTCCGTCGTATTCTGTTTCCAGACCGAACGATTCCGAAAAGGTATCGGAAGATGCCAAATCATCAAAGTACGCTAATAAATCGGTCATCCCCTGATTGATCTTTACAAGGTAGAGTGTGTCCCGGGTGGGCAGCTCCACTGCTTCAATCCAGTCGCCGCTGGGTTTTTTAAAAGCCAGGATGTCGTCATCGCCATAACCCCCCGGGTAACGCTGCAAGAACAAGGCTGCCAGTTCCGGGCTAAGTTTTTTGAAATCTGTAATAACTCGTTTCATCACTGATTGGTATTGCGAAACAAATACATGTTTCAGTTGTTATAACCAATCTAACCAATTTATAAATGGATGGGAGCCAAAGAGTTGTGAAACGGATATTTTAGTAAGCCAAATCAGCTTTGGGCGTAGTCATCAAAAGCCTGGAGCAGTAATTTTTCTGGTACTTCCATATCAATGCAAGCAGAACCTATTGTATCCAGCAGGCTAAACAGCACCTTGCCATGGGTGTTTTTCTTATCGTGCCGCAACAGGGAAATAATAGCACTGCGTTCTGACTGATCAATGACTTTGTGTGGAAAATGCTGTGCAAACACACTTTTGATTTCAGCATGGGCCTGTGGAGACATCCCCCTCAATTTTACAGACAGCATGGATTCCATGATCATGCCTATTGCGATAGCTTCTCCATGCAGCAATTGCTTTGAAGGAGTTTTATCGAGAAAGTAGGATTCAATTGCGTGACCGAGGGTATGTCCGAAATTTAGCATTTTACGGATATTACGCTCCAAGGGGTCTTTTAATACTACTTCATTTTTAAGAACAACAGAGCGGTAGATATATTCCTTGAGATTGGAATAATCTGTAATTTCAGATAATTCTTGCCAATAGTCGCGATCTTGTATAAGCCCGTGCTTCAACATTTCCGCAAAACCGCTTTTAATTTGCCTCAGCTCCAGGGTCTTCAGGTAATCGGGTTGAATAACAACCATTTCCGGTTGCCTTATCAGGCCAATCTGGTTCTTTAATTTGCCCAGGTCAATCCCTGTTTTACCACCAACAGAGGCATCTACCATAGAAAGCAGGGTAGTGGGGATGTTTACAAAGGCTATCCCCCTCTGATAGGTAGAGGCTACAAAACCACCCAGATCTGTAAGTACGCCACCTCCCAGGTTGATGAGCAGGCTGTTTCTATCTGCCCCTTCGCCTGAGAGCCATTCCCAGACACCAATGCAGCTTTGGATGTTTTTATGCTGTTCCCCTGCCGGGATGGAAAACACATCCCTGTCTTTAAGGGTAGGACATTGCGCCAACAGGACCGGAAGGCAAAACTCACGGGTATTGGTATCCGTAAGAATAAAAACCTTTGAATACTTTTTATCCTGCACATACCGGGCAAGCTGTTTTTCTCCCTTCTCGGAGAAATGTATGGCATATGACGCTGTTAGAATGGACTCCATAAAGGGGTTGCTTAACACAGGCAAAATAACCGAAAATTTTATAGATTTCTTTACAAATACTGTCAGTATATTTGGGGTATTGAGAATTCCGTAAAAATGACCCGAATTTTTGAAGATACCGCAACCGCATTTGCCCTTAAAAGTGATGCAGAACTGGAAAGGGCTTATTTCCTTTTCAAATTAATTTCCAACGAGCCCCTGGTTAAAATCGGGACCGGCCTTACCAACTTTGCCATTAAAGCCCGTCTGCCTGTAGAAGGGCTAATACGGACAACGGTTTTTGATCACTTTTGTGGGGGAGTAAGCGAACAGGACTGTATGCCGGTGGTAGAGAAAATGTGGGGCAAAAGGGTTAGCACGGTCCTGGATTACTCCGTAGAGGGAAAAGAAACAGAGGATCCCCTGGATGATGCCCTGGCCAAGACCCTGGAAATGCTTGATTTTGTAAAGCGAAAAGATGCCATTCCCTTTGCGGTTTTCAAACCTACTGGATACGGGAGGTTCGCGCTTTTCCAAAAGGTAAGTGAAGGAAAAACGCTGACGTCCCCGGAGAAAAGCGAGTGGGAAAGGGTAGTGGACAGATTTGACCAAACTTGTAAAAAGGCTTTTGACCTGGGAGTATCCCTGTTGATAGACGCAGAAGAAAGTTGGATGCAGGATGCGGCAGACGATCTGGTAGAGCAAATGATGCGCAAGTATAATCAGGAGCACGCAATTGTCTTCAATACGCTTCAGATGTACCGATGGGACCGTATGGAATATCTGGAGAGATTATATGAAACTGCCCAGAAAGAAGGATTTAAGCTCGGGATCAAGGTTGTGCGCGGAGCATATCTGGAAAAGGAGAACGAGCGTGCTGAGGATAAAGGTTATAAATCACCAATATGCAGTTCCAAGCAGGAAACAGATGAGAATTTTGACAGGGCCGTTGTTTTTTGCCTGGATCATCTGGAAACCATTTCAGTATTCGCGGGGACCCACAATGAATTGAGCTCCCATAAGCTCATGGAGCAAATGCAGCAGCGGGAAATTCCCGCAAACGACCCCCGGATTTGGTTTGGACAGTTGTACGGGATGAGCGACCATATCAGTTTTAACATGGCAAAAGAGGGCTACAACGTAGCCAAGTACCTGCCTTTTGGTCCGGTAAGGGATGTGATGCCCTACCTGATCAGGCGTGCAGAGGAAAACACCTCTGTAGCCGGGCAGACCAATCGGGAACTGGAGCTGCTCAAAAAGGAGCGCAAACGACGGAAATTATAATAGTTCCGGGCTTTAAGCGGGATGGCTATAACTTTATGTAGTCTTTAAGACGTGTCTCGCTCTCACAATTCAGAAAGGTGAGTTCTAATTCCTCCTGATTGGATTGCCCGCGCACCACATAAATTTTACAGGGCTTGGCTTCTGTGTCGCTTTTTCTGAAAAGCACATCGCCATCCTCTAATACTGCCCTGATAGCAAGGGAGTCCGAAAAGGGCTGCAGGGAATCATCAATTACCAGCGGTTTGGATCGTAATTCTTTTAAGACCCTGCAATTGGGCAGGTAGCAGAATTCAACCCCGGTTTCATCAGATTTCTTTTTCAGAAAAAAAGTAAGGAAAATCAGTCCTATGGACAGCCCCATTAAAAAATAGCCTAGGCGTTTTAAAAACGGCATTCTTAAAATATAAGGAAATTGATATCACTGAACTTCATCCCAAACCATTCTCCAACGGTGCGGTTGGTCAGAATTCCATGATACATATACAGGCCGTTTCTGAGGCCCTTATCGAATCGCAAAGAATTTTCCAGACCGCCGTCTTCCCCGATTTTCATCAGATAGGGTGTAAAAATATTGCTGATGGAGATGGAAGAAGTCTTGGGGTAGCGTGCAGGAATATTGGGTACTGCATAATGTATGACCCCGTATTTTTTATGGGTGGGTTTGTTGTGGGTGGTCAGTTCGCTGGTTTCAAAACAACCTCCCATATCTATGCTCACGTCAATAATAACGGCCCCCTTTTTCATGTTTTCCACCATAGACTTGGATACCAGTATGGGAGAGCGGTCTTTCCCTCTGACAGCGCCAATGGCCACGTCGCAGCGCTTAAGGGCTTTCAGCAGGTTCTTGGGTTGCAGGGTGGAAGTGTAAAGGGTTCGGTTCAGATTGGTCTGTATACTCCGCAGCTTGGTGATTGAATTATCAAAAATTTTAACATTCGCCCCAAGGCCAAGGGCAGAGCGCGCAGCAAACTCCCCAACCGTACCTGCCCCCAGGATTACCACTTCAACCGGGGGGACCCCGCTAATATTGCCAAACATCAGGCCGTTGCCCTCGTCGGCCGCCATAATTTCTGCTGCAATCAGGACAGATGAAATACCAGCTATTTCACTTAGTGAACGAACGGCCGGATATTTTCCCTCATCATCCCGGATATATTCAAAAGCGATGGCTGTAATCCGCTTTTTGGCCAGGGTTTCGAAATAGGATTTGGTTTGTGTTTTTATCTGCAGGGCCGAAATGACAGTGCTCTGCGGGTTGATCAGTTCAATTTCGGAAAGGGTAGGGGGCTCCACCTTCAGGATAAGCGGGCAGCCAAATACTTTCTTGGTATCGCGCGTAATGGTTCCTCCGGCATTGGTATAATCCAGGTCACTGAAACTGGCTCCTTCCCCGGCTCCGGATTCCAACAAGACCCTATGGCCATTGGCGGTAAGCGCATTAACGGCATCCGGGGTCAGGCAGATACGCTTTTCTTGGTACTGACTTTCTTTTGGAATACCGATAAATAATTCGCCTTTCTGCTGTAAAATTTCCAGCTTTTCCTCCTGAGGGAGCAATTGTTGTTTGCTGAATGGGGAAGCGGGTTGGTTCATACCATTATATTGGAATGGCCGTCAAAAACGGCCTATCTTCCAAAAATACAATAAATTCCAAAATTTTAAGCTGCCGGACTTACGAAGCAAAGGACTTGTAGCCATTAAAGGCTTAGCAAACTCTTCATGGCCGTCTGCAACTGTTTCATAAGCTGGTTGAGGGTACGCTTGGGGGTTTTATTACTTAAGTCTTCTTCAGCATCAGTGATTAGCTGCTTGTCTATTTGAATTCCTGCCTTTTGCATTTGTTCCCTTTCCTTGTTCTTGTAATACTGCAGTTCGGCGTCCATGGCCTCCAGGTCTATCCCGTGTACGTACTTATCGAATAATTTCAATCGGATAAAGTAAACAAAGGGAATGACTACCATACATACAGGAAGTAACCAAAGGACATTTTCAGTGTCAACATACAGATCCTCTGAGTAGATCACCTCAAAGATCTGGAAGGCATACATACAGATAGGGATCAGCAGGATATGATACCACCAGTGTTTGCAGGTAAAGAACCATATAGTCAACAGGTAGAGTGGAATTAATTTTCCGAGTAGAAACCAAATATAAACGTCTACAGATTGAAATCCATTTTTGGTAATTTCAATTCCTATAAAGTTTAAGGTATCGTTCGGTCCTGATGGTACGTACTCGTGTAACTTAAAAATAAATGGGCAACCGATTATTAATAGTAACCAAAATGATTCAATTAAAAATCTTTTTCTCGCTTTTCCCCTTTCTTGGCTTTCTACCTTCATTTTAAGAAGATTTAAATTGACTTATGTTTAAGAAGAAAACGAAAAAAAAACCGACTTATTGGCCGGTTTTTAACTTATCGATAAATGGTCTAATAAATCGGATAAAGTTTGTATAAATCTTTAAGTCGATTTACTCCCTAACGTTTTTTGTTGTTTTTAGTGATTTTGCTTTTATCAATTGCGTCTGTCCCTTTAGTTATCTTGCTTTTGTCAATTGAATCGGGACCTTTGGTAATCTTGCTTTTATCTATTCCAGTTTCATATAATTCAACATCTGCCGAGTCACTCGTACATGAAGCGAATATTAATACCGAAAATGTCAGTATGCCAAATAAAATTTTTCTAGTGTTCATCGTCTCGGAGGCTTTTGAGTATTCTTAAATCAAATGTAGGAAAAATTCCCTGTGAACTTTTCATATTACAATCAAAAATAGTGCATTTCATCGATCAAAACAAGCATTTGAGCGAAAATTATGCATTTCATCGATTTAACTGCAATAAAAATGCGGTCCGGACGATACGGCTTTTGCACCTAAACGTCCTGCTGCGTCAGCATGCGGTCCCCTCCCGGAAGCATTTCAAGCTGTATGGAGGTATAATGCGGAGGCAGCAGGTCTTGTATACGGTCAGGCCACTCGATAAAATGCCAGCAATCGGCTTCCAGTAGTTCCTCCATCCCCATATCCAGGGCTTCTTCTTCGTCTTTTAGGCGGTAACAGTCATAATGTAGTGCAAGCAGGCCTCCTTCCCGGCGGTGGTATTCATTGATAATTCCAAAAGACGGACTGTTTCCCGCATCAATGGCTCCCAGGTTTGTAATTAAAGCTTTGATAAGGGTCGTTTTTCCGGAACCCATAGGGCCATACAGGCAAACAGTCTTGTGCTTGATTTTGGAGAGTAGATTTACGGATACTTCAGAAATATTTTCTATATTATAGATTATTTTCTCCATTATTTGTATATTGGAAAGACTTTGATAAAATACTTCGGTTTTTATATTTCTAATATCAATAAAATATTTTAGGTAGTTATTTCCTCAAAATATAATATGAATAAATATTCTTCTATATGGATTAAAAAGTTCAGGAAAGATCTGCTTATAGCTTCTATTATAGTAATCATCCCATTTAGTTCATTTCTTCATTTATTTGCTGACACAGAGCAGAATTCAATAGCTTTTTTAGGTATTGAATTCAATCATAATTTTGACAGTAATAATGCATTCGTCTGGTCGGTTTTTGCAAATTTAATCCCGCTTATTCTGATTTCTATAATGTTTTTGACGTTAAGATATAGAATTCGATATTGTCTATTCTTATTTTTTTATTTCATCATTAGCACTTCTATTTGTCAGTATTTTATTAGCTATAATAGTTACTTGGATTTTGTAATTTCTATTCAAGGCTTTATCCTGGCTATAATAATAGTTGACTGGATGTGTATTATTGATAGATCTATTAAGAAAGAATTCAGGGAATTAATTATCAGACTCTCCTCCAAAGATTTAATCAACGAATGGATCCATAAAAGATCAAATCGTTTAAATAATCAAATAAATAATTCGCTGAGGAAAAGAAGTACGATTAAATTAAAACACTTAGCACAATTATATCATTTACAGCGGATTGTAAAAAACAACTACCATTCATCTACTTCAGATAAAGAGGAATCAAATCATCAAATTGACTTAAAGAATTGGATTTTTGGAGGGTTGTTGGTATTGGCTGGACTTCTAGTTTACTTAGATAATTTTATACCTTCAAACAATAACTTCAAATTTGAAAGTTTCGGCTTTAAGAACTTTCAAATATTCGTCTGGTACATTACCCAAAAACTTTCCATGATCATCATCCTGGCGGTGTGGTTTGTCAGTAATCCGCATTGGTGGCGTTATGCCTTGCTTTCTCCCCTGGTGCTTTATCTCTATCAATTCTGGGAGACTTTTCAGGGGCTTGAAACTGTTGAAGACTATGAAAATGCCAGGGTATTTCCCCTGGTGTTCCTTACTATTGTTTTTATAATGCTACTTTCGAAAGTGATCCGAAGACGCAGCCGCACCCTGGACTATAAGGATTATCTACAGGCAGAACTGGATAAGGGGATAGAGGTGCTGAGCCGACGTGCGATGAAGCATTAATTTATTTCTTCCGAATCTCGTCGGTGATTTCCCTGAGCATATTCCGCATTTCTTCCCTTTGCCTTTCCCTTATCTTTTTTTCAATAATTTGTTCGATCTCCTGTTGCCGGGAGGGAGGTAGCTTATCAAAATCCAACGGTTCTTCCTCCATTTCTGATTTTAGCATGCTCCCTTCCCCTGTGAGCAACCAAGCGACATTCAGATCCGGATAGGTCCGAATAATGTTTTCGATGACATCACTACCTACCGAAGCTTTGTTTTTACTCATCCTCAGGGTATAGCCATTGCTGGCTCCTATTGATAAGTCAAACTGACGGGCACTTAGCCCGGCATGTTCAATAAACTGCATGAGTCGATCGATGGTTTTTATCATAAAAGCTGCTATTCTTTTGCACAAAGATAGGGTATCTTGAGGTTATAGGAAAATATTCTCTATGATGATTTAATATTTGATATAATATAGAATATAATTTGTATATGTAGAAAATATACTATATTTTTAATTTACTCTGGTCGCCCATAGATATATTAATAACCCTACAAAAATCCATTCTATGAAAACCATCAAGCACATCGAGCGCCTGCAGAGGCTTCATTACCTCATTCAACAAGAATGTACAGGCTCCCCTTCAGAAATAGCTGACCGCCTTGAAATTAGTGAGCGTACCGTCTATTATTTAATTGAACAATTAAAGGATTACGATGCTATAATTGCTTATGACCGCAGCAGGAGGACTTACTATTATAAGGATGACTTTGTGCTGGAGGTTAATTTTTCAATATGCATCGGCAACCACGACCAGGTTACCGAAATTCTGGAAGGTAGCTACTTCAACAACAATACCAGCGGATATGCACGTTAATTCCCTGAAATTACTCTGGTCTTTCACTTACCGCGGTTGCAAACTGATAAAGGGTACGATCATTTCTTCCAGGGAAACCCCGCCATGCTGATAGGTATTGCGGTAATAACTCACGTAATGGTTATAGTTATTGGGGTAGGCAAAAAACAAATCGTTTTTGGCAAAGATATAGGAGCTGCTAACATTTATAGTGGGCAGGTATAGCTCTGCGGGCCGGGTTGCGGCCATTACATCCCTGTCTTCATAGGTAAGGCTCCGGCCGGTCTTATATCTGAGGTTCAGGCTGGTTTCCTTGTCTCCAATTACTTTGGAGGCCTGTTTGACGTTTATGGTTCCGTGATCTGTGGTAATGATTAACTGCAGCCCCATGGCCTGGGCCTGTTGAATGATTTCCAGCAAGGGAGAATTGCGGAACCAGCTTTGGGTAAGGGAGCGGTAGGCCTTGTCATTGGAGGCCAGCTCCTTAATTACCTCCATTTCCGTTTTCGCATGCGAGAGCATGTCTACGAAATTATAAACCACAACAGTCAGGTCATTCTTTTTCAGTGACTTACTCTGTTGTACCAGCTGCTTGCCCTGCCTGAGGTTACTGATTTTATGGTATTCCCATTGCAGGTCCAGTCCCAGCCTTTTGAGCTGGGCTCCTAAAAATTCGGCCTCGTGCAGGTTCTTGCCCCCCTCATCCGTATCGTTTTTCCACCACTGCGGAAATTGCTTTTCCATTTCAAGTGGCATCAATCCAGAAAAAATAGCGTTCCGGGCGTACTGGGTGGCTGTTGGCAAAATACTGTAATAGGGGCTTTCCTGGGACTTTTTGTAAAAAGGGGACAGGCATTCCTCAAAGGCAAACCACTGATCGTAACGGAGGTTGTCAATAACTACCATGAGGGTTGGGCCCTGTTCGAGGATGGGAACAACCTTTTCCCGGAAAAGCGTATGGGACATAACCGGCCCGTCACCATTTTGAAACCAGCCGGGGTAATTTTTTTCAATAAACTTCCCGAATTGCATATTGGCCTCCGATTTCTGGGACTCCAGAATTTCAAACATGCCGCTGTCTTCTATGGATTCCAGCTGCAATTCCCAATAGATGAGTTTTTTGTATAAATCTGCCCAGGCCTCATAGGTATTCACCATAGAGAGGTCCATGGCTATCCTCCCAAATTCCTGCTGGTAGCTTGCCGTTGTCTTTTCCGACACCAAACGGGAGTGATCCAGGTTTTTTTTAAGGGAGAGCAGTATCTGGTTTGGGTTAACAGGCTTGATCAGGTAATCAGCAATCTTGGAACCGATGGCTTCTTCCATAATCGCTTCTTCCTCGTTTTTGGTTATCATTACCACGGGAAGGCCGGGTTGCTTTTGTTTCAATTCACTGAGGGTTTCCAATCCGGAGAGGCCCGGCATGTTCTCGTCCAGAAATACAATGTCGAACGGCTGTTCCTCAATTGCCTCAAGGGCATCCTGACCGCTTCTGCAGGTGACTACCTCGTAATTGCGTTCCTTGAGGAATAACAGGTGGGATTTCAGCAAATCGATCTCGTCATCAACCCACAATACGGTTATTTTCTTCATCTTTAATAAAATTTGGGACATTCTGATTGTATCGTTGACCTAAAATAGTGATGACACTCTCTGGTCAATTTTCTACCTTTGGAAAGACAACACAAAATGAAAGATTTGAAGCAATCTTCAAAGCTCAAAATATTTAATGATCCAATTTACGGATTTATAAGTATTCCCAGCCCACTGGTTTTCAATTTAATTGCCCATCCTTATTTTCAGCGCCTCAGGCGGATCTCGCAGATGGGCCTTAGCTATCTGGTGTATCCTGGGGCACATCACACCAGGTTTCACCACGCCCTGGGGGCCATGCACCTGATGCAGCAGGCTATATCCCTGCTTCGGCGAAAGGGGTTTAGGATTGACGAAGATGAAGAGGAGGGCCTGCTTTGCGCAATCTTACTGCATGATATCGGACACGGTCCTTTTTCCCACGCCCTGGAAAACGAATGGGTGAGTGGCATCTCCCATGAGACTATTTCCCTGCGGTTTATGGAAGAGCTTAACAAGGAGTTCTCCGGGAGGCTTGATCTGGCCATCGCTATTTTTACAGGCTCTTACCCGAAGAAATATCTGAACGAGCTGGTATCCAGTCAATTGGACATGGACCGGCTTGACTACCTCAAACGGGACAGCTTTTATTCTGGTGTAGCAGAAGGCAATATCAACGCAGAACGGCTCATAACGATGCTGTCGGTCAATGAAGGACGGCTGGTTGTGGAAGAGAAGGGGATCTATTCGGTTGAAAAGTATTTACTGGCCCGCCGGTTTATGTATTGGCAGGTCTATTTGCATAAAACGGGAGTGGTTGCCGAGCAGTTGCTGATACGGGTTATTCAGCGGGCCCGGGAATTGGGGCATAGCGCCCGGCTGCAGTCTGTTTCGCCGGCTCTCGATTTTTTCCTGAATCAAAACCCGGGACAATTGGAATTTACAGCGGAGGCCCTGCAACAATATGCAGAACTGGACGATATCGATATTCTGGCAAGCCTTAAAAAGTGGCAAAAGGCAGATGACCGGGTACTGTCCGCTTTATGTAAGATGCTGCTGGAGCGCAGACTCTTATCCATAAAAATCAAAAAAGCCCCTATTTCAGCCGGCAGCCTGCAAAATAAGCTGGAAAAATGCCGGGCCAAAACGGGTATGTCCGAGTCAGAAGCCGCCTATTTTGTTTTTGAAGGGGTTCTTCATAACCGAGCCTACAACCAGGATAACCAGAATATCAATATCATTAAACCAAACGGAAAGGTAATAGATGTAGCCAGCGCATCGGATCATCTCAACTTAGAGGTCCTCTCTCAACCGGTCACCAAATATTATATATGTTATCCCAAAAAAGGCATATAACAATTTTTCTTACTTTTGTCAGCATCTTAATCAAACAGCAAATTACCTTTGGAATTTACGGCTAGTCAGATCGCAGGAATCTTGGAAGGAGAGGTTGAAGGCAACCCGGAAATTGCGGTTCATAAACTGGCGAAAATTGAAGAAGGTACTGAGGGCTCCCTTACCTTTCTGGCGAACCCTAAATATACCCCCTATATATACAGCACGGAGGCATCCATCATTATTGTGAACAAAGGCTTTGTGCCCGAGCAAGACCTGAAATCCACACTGATAAAAGTGGAGGACGCCTATAAGTCCTTCTCAAAACTTTTGGCTTACTACAACCAGGTAAAAAACAATAAGACCGGAATAGAGAGCCCGGTATTTGTATCTGAATCAGCAAGCTACGGCTCCGACCTCTATCTCGGGGCTTTCTCTTATTTGGGCAATAATGTGGAAATAGGCGATAACGTAAAGATCTACCCCAATGTCTATATAGGGGATAATGTAAAAATAGGGGATAACAGCACGGTTTTTGCCGGGGCTAAGATTTACTCCGAAACCATCATCGGAAAGGATTGCGTGATCCATAGCGGGGTAATTTTGGGTGCTGACGGATTCGGTTTTACCCCGGATGAGGAAGGGGCATTCTCCAAAGTCCCCCAGACAGGAAATGTAATTCTGGAAGACCATGTGGATGTGGGCGCAGGCACGACCATTGACCGCGCCACGCTGGGGTCAACAATCCTTAGGAGGGGTGTGAAACTCGATAACCAGATCCAGATAGCACATAATGTCGAAATAGGCGAACACACCGTAATTGCTGCACAGACAGGAATAGCAGGTTCTACCAAAATCGGTAAACATTGTATGATAGGGGGGCAGGTTGGTATTGTAGGTCATATCGTAATT
This sequence comes from Robiginitalea insularis, assembly GCF_052497835.1. Lineage (NCBI taxonomy): Bacteria > Pseudomonadati > Bacteroidota > Flavobacteriia > Flavobacteriales > Flavobacteriaceae > Robiginitalea > Robiginitalea insularis. The sequence goes on along the minus strand of NZ_CP199296.1, from coordinate 3,124,202 downwards.
GGAGACCGGGTAAAGATTCAGGCCCAGTCCGGGATTTCCCGGAATATAAAGAGTGATGAAGTGCTACAGGGTTCTCCTGCATTAAACTATGGGGACTATAATAAATCTTACGTCCATTTTAAAAATTTACCCAGAATTGTTAATCGTATAGAAGATCTCGAAAAAAACCAGGGGAAAAGCAATGGTTAAGCAAAGAACAATTTCGAAGGAGGTTACACTGAAAGGGGTGGGGCTTCACACAGGAGCACAAGTCACTATGAAGTTTGTACCCGCACCGGAAAATCATGGGTATGCCTTTAAAAGAGTAGACCTGGAAGGGGAGCCTATTATTGAGGCTGATGCCAATTATGTTATCAATACGCAACGCGGCACCAACCTGGAAAAGCGGGGCGTTAAAATACAGACCTCCGAACATGTACTGGCAGCCCTGGTAGGGCTTGAGATAGACAATGTGATGATTGAACTGGATGCGCCGGAACCGCCAATTATGGATGGTTCATCCAAGTATTTTGTGGAAGCCCTGGAAAAGGCAGGTATTGTTGAACAGGATGCCGAAAGGGAAGTCTACGAGGTAAAAGAGGTTATTACCTACAGGGATGAGGCTACCGGCAGTGAAATTACGGTTATCCCGGCCGAGGAATACCAGATTACCACCATGGTAGATTTTGGGACCAAGGTTCTGGGAACGCAGAATGCCTCCATTGAACACCTTTCACAATTTAAAGAAGATATTGCAGATTCCCGGACCTTTAGCTTTTTACACGAGCTGGAAATGCTTTTGGAACACGGCCTGATTAAAGGGGGAGACCTTAACAACGCCATTGTTTATGTAGATAAGGAAATTTCTCCGGAGACCATGAAAAAGCTTGAAAAGGCATTTAAAAAGAAAAAATTATCCGTAAAACCCAATGGCATACTTGACAACCTGACCCTGCACTATCCCAACGAGGCGGCCCGGCATAAGCTTCTGGACGTTATTGGGGATCTGGCCCTTATAGGAACCCGGATCAAGGGAAAGGTTATCGCCAATAAACCCGGGCATTACGTAAACACGCAGTTTGCAAAAAAGCTTTCTAAAATAATCAAGCTGGAAAAAAGGAATAATGTTCCCAAATACGACCTGAACCAGGAACCATTGATGGACGTGGTTCAGATCATGAAAATGCTACCCCATCGCCCGCCTTTTCTATTAGTTGATAAGATCCTGGAACTGTCCGATACGCACGTGGTGGGAATAAAAAATGTAACGATGAATGAGCCCTTTTTTGTTGGGCATTTTCCAGGAGCCCCTGTTATGCCAGGGGTACTGCAGGTGGAAGCCATGGCGCAAACCGGAGGCATTCTGGTTCTCAGCACGGTGCCGGACCCTGAAAATTACCTGACTTATTTTATGAAGATTGACAATGTCAAGTTTAAACAGCAGGTTTTGCCCGGAGACACCCTTATTTTTAAATGCGATCTGATTTCCCCCATCCGACGCGGGATTTGCCATATGCAGGCCTATGCCTACGCCAATGGCAAACTGGTTTCGGAAGCCGAGCTAATGGCACAGATCGTTAAAACCAAAAAAGACTAGTATGAATCAGCCTTTGGCTTATGTACATCCCGGCGCTAAAATTGCCAAAAATGTGGTGATTGAGCCCTTCGCCACCATCCATAATAATGTGACTATTGGAGAGGGGACCTGGATCGGTTCCAACGTAACCATAATGGAAGGCGCCCGGATTGGTAAAAATTGCAATATATTTCCCGGAGCCATTATATCAGCCCCTCCCCAGGATCTGAAATACGATGGTGAAGACACCACTGTGGAAATCGGGGATAACACCACCATCCGCGAATGCGCCACTATCAATAAAGGCACGGCAGACCGGATGAAAACCGTTATTGGCAAGAACTGCCTGATCATGGCGTATTGCCATGTGGCTCACGATTGTGTTGTGGGGAATAATTGTATTTTCTCCAACAATTCAACCCTTGCAGGCCACGTTACCATTGGTGATCATGTGGTGCTGGCCGGCCTGGTTGCCGTACATCAGTTTGTTTCCATTGGCACCCACGCTTTTGTAACAGGAGGATCATTGGTGAGAAAAGATGTCCCTCCCTTTGTGAAGGGGGCCAGAGAGCCCATGTCTTATGTGGGGATCAATTCTGTAGGGCTCAGGCGAAGGGGGTTTACAGCCGATAAAATCAGAGAAATACAAAATATTTACCGTATCCTGTATCAGCAGAATTACAACAATTCCCAGGCGGTACAGATCATCGAGGCTGAAATGGAGGCAACTCCGGAACGGGATGAAATTCTACAGTTTATCCGGGATTCGCAGCGCGGTATTATGAAAGGATATTTTAGCAGCAATTAATTATGGCATCAACATCAGATATTAGAAAGGGACTTTGTATTCGCTATAACCACGACATCTATAAGATTACGGAGTTTTTGCATGTAAAACCGGGGAAGGGCCCGGCTTTTGTCCGAACAAAACTTAAAAGTGTTACCACCGGCAAGGTTATCGATAATACCTTTTCGGCCGGCCACAAGATTGAAGACGTACGGGTGGAAACCCGTTCCTATCAGTATTTGTATTCGGAAGGGCAGACCTACCATTTTATGAATACGGATGATTACAACCAGATCGCCTTGCAGGAGAGCGCCCTGGACGCACCCGAATTACTCAAGGAAGGAGAAGTGGTGACCATTATGTTCAATACGGAGGACGCCATGCCCCTCTCCGTGGATATGCCTGCCAGTGTGATCCTGGAGGTAACCCACACCGAGCCCGGAGTTAAAGGTAATACGGCAACCAATGCCACTAAACCTGCCACAGTGGAGACTGGCGCCCGAATCAATGTTCCGCTTTTTATCAACGAAGGGGATAAAATAAAAATTGATACGGAAAAAGGCAGTTACATGGAGCGGGCTAAAGACTAGAAAACCCTATGAAATTCCCAAGGACCCACAGCTTATCAGAAATTGCCAAAATTATTGGCACGGAATATATCAGGGACCCGGATTTTCCGGTTCAGGGAATCAACGAAATCCACGTGGTGGAACCCGGAGACATTGTTTTTGTGGACCACCCGAAATATTATGATAAGGCACTTAATTCCAAGGCAACGGTTATCCTGATCAATAAGGAGGTGGAATGCCCTGAGAACAAGGCATTGCTGATCTCGGACGATCCGTTTCGGGACTTTAACCGCATTACTAAACATTTCAGGCCCTTTCAAAATTCAAATACGGCAATAGCTTCAACTGCAAGCATTGGGGAGGGCACCATTATTCAGCCAAATGTCTTTATAGGGAACCATGTAAACATCGGCAGAAACTGCGTTATCCATTCCAATGTCAGCATCAATGACCATTGCGTTATCGGGGACGGGGTAATAATCCACTCCGGGAGCGTTCTGGGTTCTGACGCTTTTTACTACAAAAAGCGGCCTGAGGGTTTCGACCGGCTGCTATCCGGAGGTCGGGTGATCCTTGAGGACGGGGTGGAGCTCGGATCGCTTTGCACCATAGACAGGGGCGTAAGCGGCGATACTATTATTGGGCAGGGCAGTAAACTCGACAATCAGGTTCATGTGGGGCATGATACCCAAATCGGGAAAAAGTGTCTGATAGCCTCACAAACGGGAATTGCAGGCTGCGTTATCATTGAAGACGAAGTAACTTTGTGGGGTCAGGTGGGTGTGACCAGCGCTATTACCATTGGAAAAGGAGCCGTAATTCTGGCGCAAACAGGGGTTTCAAAATCCCTGGCCGGTGGAAAAACCTATTTTGGCAGTCCGGTGGAAGAAGCCCGGGAACGGCTCAAACAACTGGCGAACGTACGGCAGATCCCCTCCATGATGGAACAACTAAAAAAACTGTAGGGATTTTTTAGCCTTTCTACTGTAAAGGCTATTTTTGTTAAAAATTAAAAAAAACTAAATGAGTGTTCTAGTAAACAAAAACTCCAAAATAATAGTACAGGGCTTTACGGGAAGTGAAGGTACCTTCCACGCCGAGCAAATGATCGAATACGGAACCAATGTGGTAGGAGGAGTTACCCCTGGCAAAGGGGGGCAGGAACATTTGGGCAAGCCTGTTTTTAACACCGTTTCCGAGGCTGTTGAAAAAACGGGAGCCGATACCACCATTATTTTTGTGCCACCTGCTTTTGCGGCAGATGCCATCATGGAGGCTGCCAATGCAGGTATATCGGTGATTATCACCATAACAGAAGGAATACCGGTGGCGGATATGATCAAGGCCAATTCCTATGTGAAGGAACGGGGAGCACGCCTGGTAGGCCCTAATTGTCCCGGCGTTATCACCCCTGGTGAAGCCAAAGTGGGGATTATGCCCGGATTCGTCTTTAAAAAAGGCGGCGTGGGGATTGTTTCAAAATCCGGTACGCTTACCTACGAGGCTGCCGATCAGGTAGTGAGACAGGGCCTTGGTATTACTACGGCAATAGGAATCGGGGGAGACCCGATCATCGGCACCACAACCAAGGAGGCCCTGGAGATGCTGGTAGAAGACCCTGAGACCGAATGCGTAGTAATGATAGGCGAGATAGGCGGGCAGCTGGAAGCAGAAGCAGCCAGATGGTATAAAGCCAATGGCAGCAAGAAACCGGTAATCGGATTTATCGCCGGGGAAACAGCCCCTGCCGGACGAACCATGGGTCACGCCGGAGCGATCGTTGGTGGTAGCGATGATACCGCCCAGGCCAAAAAGCGGATTATGCGCGAATGCGGCATCCATGTTGTGGATTCCCCGGCTCAGATCGGCATGAAGGTCAAGGAAGTATTGGCTTGAAATAGTTAACAGTATGATAAAATCCCGCAACCGCGGGATTTTTTGTTGGTCACTTCTCCGAAAGGGAAGTATATTTGATAGTCGTCCAACCGATAAACTCTAATGATATGAAAATCCTGGAAGGAAAGAAAGCAATAATTACCGGGGCCAGCCGCGGAATTGGAAAAGGAATTGCAGAAGTATTTGCAGCTCATGGGGCAGATGTTGCCTTTACCTATAGCAGTAGTGAAGGTCCGGCCCTGGAGCTGGAAAAAGAACTCAAAGCCAAAGGAGTTAATGCCAAAGCATATAAGAGCAATGCCGCCAGCTTTGAAGAAGCAGAGAAACTGGTCAATGCCGTATTGGAAGATTTCGGTTCTGTGGATATCCTTATAAACAACGCAGGGATTACCAAAGATAATTTGCTGATGCGGATGAGCGAAGAAGATTTTGACCAGGTCATAGATATTAACCTGAAGTCGGTTTTTAATATGACCAAGGCCATTCAAAGAACATTTCTTAAACAGCGCAGCGGATCCATCATCAACATGAGCAGTGTAGTGGGGGTTAAGGGAAATGCCGGGCAGGCCAACTATGCGGCTTCCAAGGCCGGGATGATTGGTTTTACCAAAAGTATTGCCCTTGAACTGGGTTCCCGAAATATTCGCTGTAATGCCATTGCGCCGGGCTTTATCGAAACGGAAATGACCGGAAAGCTTGACGAAAAAACAGTGCAGGGCTGGAGAGATGCCATCCCGCTCAAACGGGGAGGATCTCCGGAGGATATTGCCAATGCCTGCCTTTTTCTGGCGTCGGACCTATCTGCCTATATCACGGGGCAGGTCCTCAATGTTGACGGTGGCATGCTCACCTGATACGGAGGCGGGTAGTTTAAATAAAAACCAGGTCCTGCCAGGTATACTGACTTTCAGGGCTATTGCATACTTCTCGCCAGGTCATAAATAACTGTCTGCTAAAATACGAATCAATGCCCAGGTCTGCCTTTTTATGGATTCTTGCTGCTCTTGTAGCATCCGGTTTGCTGGTCTGGTTTCAATATTATTACAAAACAAAGCCCAGGCCCTGGCGAAATACCCTTGCTTTGCTCAGGTTCCTTGCTGTTTTTGGCATTTTGCTCTTATTGGTTAATCCGGAGGTTGAAAAACTTCAGACCTATCTTACCAAAACCAAACTCCTGTTTCTTGCCGATAACAGTGCATCCATCGATTTGCAGGAGGAGCGGCAGGCCATCCTCAGGACTCTTTCATTATTGGAAGCTAATCCGGATCTGCAGGATCGTTTTGAAATTCAAAATTATCTATTCGGGAAAAGCCTCAGAGTGGGAGACAGTCTGGACTTTACTGAAGGTCAGACAGATATCAGTGCAGCCCTGGAATCCCTTTCCCGGGTACATAACAATGAAAAAGCGGTAGTTGTTCTGCTCACAGATGGCAATCTGAATAGCGGCAGCAGCCAGTGGTTTTCAGCCAATCCCAAGCTGGATATCTACCCTGTGGTTATCGGGGACACAACCACCTTCAGCGATCTCAGGATAGACCGCATAATTGCGAATAAATACGCATTCGAAGGGAATAAGTACCCTGTAGAAATCCTTTATTCCTACACCGGACAGGCTCCTGCAGAAGTTAGTCTGCAAATTACGGATAATGGCCGTCCCGTTTATCGCAACAGGGTATCCTTCCCGGCAGGGGGTGGGTCCGGACAAAGAGAATTGCTGTTAGACGCCGGCAAGCCGGGGCTTCATATCCTGCGGGCATCTCTTACCTCCTTAGACGGGGAACGCAACCTTCAAAATAATTCAGCAACTGCCGGGATAGAGGTACTTGATGAACAATTGCAGATCGGATTGGTTAGTACAGAAACCCATCCAGATATTGGAAGTCTCCGCCGCAGCCTGACCCAGAATCAGCAAAGACAGCTGGATATAATGAGTCCGAATGCCGCTTCAGGCCGGATTGAGGAAACAGACCTGTGGATTTTTTATCAGCCGGATGCTTCCTTTGCCCCCCTGTACAGGCTATTGAAAAACAAGAATACCCCCATTTTCTGGTTTTGCGGACCGGAGGCAGACTGGAACTTTGTGAATTCCGTTCAGCAGGGGTTTCAGCTGGAAGAGCGGGGACCTGCCGAGGAAGTATTTGCAGAACTCAATGCCGGGTTCGGCTATTTTGATGTCAGCGCTTGGAAAACGGAAGATTTCCCTCCGGTAGAGGGCCTTTTAGGCTCCTATGATTTTACGGTTCCAAACGAATGGATATTGGGCCAGCGGGTAAAGGGAATATCCCTTGAAGAACCTTTACTGGCTTTATTAAAAGGCAGCGATCGGAGGCAAGCCGTTTTTTTTGGAAGCGGGTTGTGGAAATGGCGCATGGCTACCTTTAAATCGGAGCGAAGCTTTGAATCGTTTGACGGCCTGATTTCCAAGGTCGTCCAATTTCTAACCGCAGATGCTGTTAACCAACGACTCGCAGTGGAATACGAGCCCATATACAGAGGGGCGGAGGAAAGCTATATTCGTGCAAGATATTTTGATGAGGCCTATTCCTTTGATCCGGGTGCGAGCCTGGTATTAAAACTAAGGGACAGCAGCGGCACGGCAGCGGGAGAATTCCCTATGTCACTGGGAAAGGATATCTATCAGACAGACATTAGTTTTCTGGATCCTGGAAAGTATTCTTTTACGGTGGAGTTACAGGATGGCAGTCTGAGACAATCGGGCAGCTTTAGCCTGCAGCGGGCGTCTGTGGAACAGCAACCGCTTCCCTCCGATGTGGACTGGCTCTCTAAGCTGGCCCTGGAGAATAACGGGAGTGTAATTTTCCCGGATCGACCCAAAGTGCTTACCGATAGTCTGCTCAGTGCGGAACGCTACCGTCCCGTACAGAAAAGCCGCAGGAATATCGTATCTTTGCTGGAATATTATTGGCTGATGGCGCTCATTCTTGCAGCCTTTGCTGCCGAATGGTTTATCAGGAAATACAACGGATTACTTTAATTAAAAAATACTATGGATAAGTTACCTAAAATTGCCTTGCCGGCAATCGTTATCATTATTGTACTGACAATCTTAATTTCAAAATCTGCCATAACCATTGGCTCCGGAGAGGCGGGTGTCCTGTACCGTACTTTCGGGGATGGGGTGGTAATTGACGAACCACCACTGGGGGAAGGTTTCCACCTGGTAGCCCCCTGGAACAAGGTTTTTGTTTATGAAGTAAGGCAGCAGGAAGTTTTTGAAAAAATGAAAGTGCTTTCCAGCAACGGACTGGATATTCAATTAGATGCTTCTGCATGGTTCCAGCCGAACTACGGAGACCTTGGAAGGCTGCACCAGGAAAAAGGTGAAATGTATAAGGAGCGCATCCTTTTGCCAGCTATCCGCTCTGCGGCACGCTCAGTTGTAGGCAGATATACCCCCGAACAACTCTATTCCAGCAAAAGGGATGCCATTCAGAACGAGATCTATCAGGAAACCAAGAAAATAGTGGAAGACCAGTATATTCAGCTAAATGAAATACTGGTAAGGGACGTTACCCTGCCCGAAACCATTAAGAACGCCATTGAGAGAAAACTCAAGCAGGAACAGGAATCCCTGGAATATGAATTCCGACTGATAACCGCAGACAAGGAAGCACAAAGACAGCGAATTGAAGCACAGGGAAAGGCAGATGCCAACCGTATCCTGAGCGCATCCCTTACTGATAAAATCCTTCAGGACAAGGGAATAGAAGCGACTCTGAAGCTTTCAGAATCTCCAAATGCGAAGGTCGTGGTTGTTGGTTCAGGAGAATCAGGGCTTCCAATAATCTTGGGGAATAATTAAGTTTTAGGATTTTTATCTTTAAGATTTAAGTTATATTTTTGACCTTATTATGAAACAAACTTTTTTACATCATCACTTCAATACTTGCACTCAGGCGAGGTAGGAAGGTATGATGTAAAACCAAGATATTTCCAAACCCGTTTGAGTATTCAAGCGGGTTTTTTGTTTTTAAAGCATTATCGGATTAGACTATGAGTAAAATTAAAATTGCCATTCAAAAAAGTGGCCGTCTCAATGAAGATTCCCTGGCAATATTAAAGGACTGTGGTATCTCCATAGATAACGGAAGGGATCAGCTAAAGGCTGCCGCCCGAAACTTCCCTATGGAAGTGCTCTACCTGCGCAATGGTGATATTCCTCAATATTTACGTGACGGGGTAGTGGATATTGCCATCATAGGCGAAAATGTACTCTTTGAAAAAGGTGAAGATATCGGTGTAGCTGAAAAACTTGGTTTTTCCAAATGCCGGGTTTCCCTGGCCGTACCAAAATCAGATTCCTATAATGGGATAGGGGACCTCGCCGGAAAGCGCATTGCTACTTCTTATCCGAATACCGTGCAAAAATTTATGGATAAGGCCGGCTTAAAGGCAGAACTGCATATTATAAATGGGTCGGTTGAAATCGCTCCAAACATCGGCCTGGCAGATGCCATCTGCGATATTGTATCCAGCGGCAGCACTTTGTTCAAAAATAACCTGAAGGAAGTGGAAGTCCTGTACCGCAGTGAGGCGGTCCTGGCGGTCTCCCCCAGGATCGGAGCCGAACAAAAGGCAATTTTAGGGCAATTACAGTTCCGTATCCAATCCGTACTGGAAGCACGTAAGAATAAATATGTACTGATGAACGCTCCCAATGATAAACTGGATACCGTCATTAAACTGCTGCCGGGGATGCGGAGCCCAACGGTGCTGCCCCTGGCGGAGGAAGGCTGGAGCTCTGTACATACCGTTATCAACAAGGACACTTTCTGGGAGGTACTGGACCAGCTAAAAAAGGCCGGGGCTGAAGGTATTCTGGTCTGCCCTATTGAAAAGATGATTTTATAGCATGGCTGCAATGCAATACATAGAATACCCCGAAAAGAAAAATTGGGAACAATTGCTGCAACGGCCGGCAGTAGACTCCTTTGAGCTGGAAGGCCAGGTCCGTGAAATATTCAATGCCGTTAAAGCCGAAGATGATGCCGCTTTGAAACGGTACACCCGGAAATTTGATGGCCTGGTCCCTGAGGAAATTGCCATGAATCAATCCGGGATAACTGCCAGGGCCGCTATGACGGAGGAATCTCTCAAAAAGGCCATAGACCTGGCGTACCGGAACATTACGGCTTTTCACCGGGCGCAGCAAACTCAAAAGGTCAGGGTGCAGACCAGTAGGGGAGTGGAATGCTGGTTAGAGAAAAAGGCTATCCAGAAAGTTGGTTTATACATCCCTGGGGGTACTGCGCCTTTATTTTCAACAGTACTTATGCTGGGAGTTCCGGCGCAGATTGCCGGGTGCCGGGAAATAGTACTTTGTTCCCCGCCCGGGCCTGAGGGAATGCTGCACCCGGCTATTCTTTATGCAGCTCAACTCTGTGGCGTTACCACTGTTTGCAGCGTTGGCGGGATCCAGGCCATTGCAGCAATGACCTACGGGACGGCCAGTGTCCCTGCGGTTTATAAAATATTCGGACCGGGGAATCAATATGTTACCGCTGCCAAGCAGTGGGCCAGCCGCCTGGGTGTAGCTATTGACATGCCTGCAGGCCCCAGCGAACTTATGGTGGTTGCTGACGATACCGCAAACCCGGACTACGTAGCCGCAGATTTGTTGAGTCAGGCAGAGCACGGCAAAGACAGCCAGGTAGTCCTCTTAAGTGATAACGCAAAACTCCTGGAGGCAGTACATCGGGCTCTGCCCCCACAATTGCAGGCGTTGCCGAGAAAAGAAATAGCCTCAGCTGCAATTGCCAACAGCCGTTCCATATTACTGCCATCCAAAAATGAAATTGCGGAAATGGTTAATGAATACGGCCCGGAGCACCTGATCATCTGCCATAAGGATGAAGGGTTTTTGCTGGAGGCAATTGTAAATGCCGGCTCCGTCTTCCTGGGAAATAATACCCCTGAAAGCGCAGGCGATTACGCCTCCGGTACCAACCATACCTTGCCAACCAATGGTTATGCCAAGCAATACAGCGGGGTAAACCTGGATAGTTTTATGAAAAGTATTACATACCAGCGCCTGAGCCCTGAGGGGATACAGCAGATTGGTCCGTCCATTGAAATCATGGCAGCTGCAGAAGGGCTGCAGGCCCATAAAAATGCCGTAACCCTGCGCCTGGAAAACGCAGATAAATCAAAATGAAGTAGCCGGAAATCCTATGGAATCGATAGATAAATTGGTGCGCCCCTCCATTAAAACGCTCAGGCCGTATTCATCTGCCCGGGATGAATTTAGCTCTGCAGGCGGGTCCATGACCTTTCTGGATGCCAACGAGAGCCCATTCGAGAACGGGGTAAACCGATATCCGGACCCTCATCAGCGGAAATTAAAGAAGGTGCTTAGCAGTCTTTGGAAGGTCTCTGAAGAACAGTTATTGCTGGGAAATGGAAGCGACGAAGTACTGGATTTGTTGTTCCGGGTATTTTGCGAACCTTATAAGGACGCTATCATCAGCTTACCGCCAACATATGGCATGTATAAGGTTCTGGCCGGAATAAATGCCGTTAAAAATATTGAAATACCACTGGACAAATATTTTCAGCCGGATGTACCTGCCATTTTGAAGCAGGCAGGTCCCGAAACCAAAATACTGTTCCTGTGTTCACCCAACAACCCTACCGGCAATACACTTTCCCGTGACCTGGTGACGGAATTGATTCAGGGTTTCCCGGGACTGGTGGTGATAGATGAGGCCTATGTTGACTTTTCCGAAGAAGGAAGTTATGCTGAATTATTGCTGGCGCATCCCAATCTGGTGGTAACCCGCACCCTTTCCAAAGCTTATGGTATGGCAGGGATACGCCTGGGTATCTGTATGGCTTCCCCGGCGGTTATTTCATACCTTAAATTAATAAAGCCCCCATATAATGTTAATGAACTGACCCAGCAGTTTGCCATTAACCGCCTTGCTGATACAGCGGCGATAGAGAAAGAAATTGGAATGCTCAAAGCAGAGCGGGAGCGATTGAGGTCCTTACTGGAAGATATCCCATTTGTCCGGCATATTTTTCCATCTCAGGCCAATTTTTTATTGCTTCGGGTAGATGATGCGAGCCTGCGATATTCACAGCTGATCGATGCTGGAATTGTGGTACGTAACCGTTCTGCACAGCAGGGCTGCGAACAGACGCTACGGATCACCATCGGGACCCGTGCGGAGAACGATCACATCCTTGAAACCCTGAATAAACTGTCTCAAACACCCTCCCAATGAAAGCAAAAAAAGTATTATTTATCGACAGGGACGGAACCCTGATTCGGGAGCCGGAAGACCAACAGATCGATTCCTTTGAAAAATTGGAATTCTACCCTGAGGTTTTCAGATTTCTGGGCAGGATTGCCCGGGAAATGGACTACGAACTGGTCATGGTAACCAATCAGGATGGCCTGGGGACCGAATCTTTTCCGGAGGAACAGTTTTGGCCGCTGCAGCAGTTTATTATCGAATGCTTCCACAACGAAGGAGTAAGCTTTAAAAACGTTTTTATTGACAAAACCTTTCCGCACGAAAAGGCAGATACCCGAAAACCAGGAACGGGAATGCTGCAGGAATTCCTGACAGATGCCTACGACATGGCCGGGAGCTATGTGATAGGGGATCGCCTGACCGATATGGAGCTAGCAAAAAACCTTGGTGCCCGGGGGCTTTTTATCAACAATAATGAGGGGTTGGGCCTTGATGAGCTGGCCCATAGCCCGGATGCCCTCTCCGATGTAATTGACTGGGAAGGCTCCAGCTGGGAAGGCTTGTATACTTTTCTTAAACTCGGAAGCCGTAAGGCCCTGGTGAACAGGAAAACGGCAGAAACCGAAATTCACATAGAATTAAGCCTGGACGGCAAGGGGCAAAGTCATATCCAAACCGGCCTGGCATTTTTTGACCATATGCTGGACCAACTGGCCAGGCATGGACAAATGGATCTCATTATCCAGGTTAAGGGGGATCTTGAGGTAGACGAACACCATACTATTGAGGATACCGCTATCGCATTGGGAGAAGCTGTATACCAGGCCCTGGGCTCCAAATTGGGTATTGAACGCTACGGTTTTTGTCTTCCCATGGATGATTGCCTTGCGCAGGTCGCTCTGGATTTTGGTGGCCGGAACTGGTTGGTATGGGAGGCTGAATTTAAAAGGGAAAAGATCGGGGATATGCCAACGGAAATGTTCCTGCATTTTTTTAAGTCGTTTACCGATGCGGCACGTGCCAACCTCAATATTCAGGCAGAGGGCACCAATGAACACCATAAGATTGAAGCTATCTTTAAAGCTTTTGCAAAAGCCATGAAAATGGCAGTTAGGCGCGACCCGGATAAGATGGTTTTACCTACAACAAAAGGAATGTTATAGCTAAATAGCCGCGGCTCCTGTTTATGAAAGTCATAATAATTAATTACGGTGCGGGAAATATTCAAAGCATTCGGTTTGCTTTTGAACGCCTTGGGGTTCATGCCGGGTTGTCATCAGATCCTGAAGTCATCAGCAAGGCAGATCGCGTTATATTTCCCGGAGTGGGGGAGGCCTCCAGCGCGATGCATAAATTGAAACAGAGTGGACTGGAAACGCTTATCCCCGAGCTTCGGCAACCCGTCCTGGGGATATGCCTGGGGATGCAGTTAATGTGCCATCACTCCGAGGAAGGAAACACTCCTGGGCTTTCCATTTTTGATGAGGAGGTCATTCGGTTCGGACCCGGATTAAAGGTGCCGCAAATTGGATGGAACAAGATTGAAAAACTGAAATCACCATTGTTTAAAGGCGTTCAGGAGGGTGCTTTTGTCTATATGGTCCACAGCTATTACGCTGCTGCGGGAACAGATACCATTGCCAGCAGCACCTATGAGTTAGAATACAGTGCGGCCCTTGCCAGAGATAATTTTTACGGAGTTCAGTTTCATCCCGAAAAAAGCAGCAAGGCTGGAGCCCGAATCCTGCGTAATTTTTTAGAATTAAAATAATGAGGTTATGCGATTGATCCCTGCCATTGATATTATTGGGGGCAAATGCGTCCGGCTCACCCGCGGCGATTATGCAACGGAGAAAGTTTATAATGAAGATCCCCTTGAAGTAGCCCGCCACTTTGAAGGAAGCGGAATTGAGTACCTTCACCTGGTTGATCTGGACGGTGCGCGCTCCAACCATATTGTAAATTACAAGGTGCTGGAGGCTATATGTTCTGGCACTTCTTTAAAAGTAGATTTTGGGGGAGGTCTTAAGTCTGATGAAGACTTGCGCATTGCATTTGAGTGTGGGGCGAGGCAGGTCACAGGGGGTAGCATAGCGGTTAAAGAACCCGAGACTTTCCTGTCCTGGCTTCAGAACTACGGGGCTGGTAAAATAATATTGGGAGCGGATGTCAAAAATGGCAGTATTGCCGTTTCGGGCTGGCAGGAAGGATCTTCCAGCAGCCTGATCCCTTTCGTGCAAAAATTCCAGAAAGCAGGCATACAGTATGTCATTTGCACAGATGTGAGTAAGGATGGCATGCTACAGGGACCCGCTACCGAATTGTACAGGGAATTACTGGAAGCGACCTCTGGAAGCACTGCTCCAGGGGCATCCGGCAAAGGAATTAAATTGATTGCCAGTGGAGGGGTTAGCACTATTGAGGACCTCACCGCTTTGAAGGAAACCGGATGTGAAGGAGCCATTATCGGGAAAGCGCTTTACGAAGGGAAGATTTCATTAAAACAATTGCAAAACTTTATTTCAGAAAACTGAATCAATGGAAACGGATTGGACAGCAGAGTTCAAAAAACAGGCAGATTATCGGATTTCAGAATCGGTACGGATGCTGGATATATGCCTTAAGGGGATTGACAGGGATTTTTTTTGGTACCGGGTCAATGAAAACACAAATTCCATAGGCACCCTGCTTCTCCATTTAGAAGGGAACATCAGGCAGTACATCATCAGTGGGCTGGCAGGCCAGAAAGACAACAGAAACAGGGAATCGGAATTTAGCAATAGCAGTAAAGAGGAGGTTTCACAGGTCTGGGGAAAATTATCGAAAACCATAAATGAAGCAAGGGAGATTATCACTTCATGTTCCAAAGAAAGGCTTCTGTCCTACAGCTTGGTGCAGGGTTTCTCACTCAGCGGGCTGGGAATGGTAATGCACGTAGTGGAACATCTGAGCTATCATACCGGACAGATTGCCCATATGGTAAAGGCGCGAAGTGGGGAAGATCTCGGTTTTTACACGGGGATTGACTTAAATACCCGTAATTAAAAATAAGGGATGCTTACAAAAAGAATCATACCCTGTCTGGACATAAAGAATGGCAGGACGGTTAAAGGTGTAAATTTTGTGAATCTAAGGGATGCCGGGGACCCGGTTGAACTGGCTGCTGCTTATGCAGAGGCCGGGGCGGATGAGCTGGTGTTCCTGGATATATCCGCAACTGAAGAAAGGCGCAGGACCCTGGCGCAGCTGGTTCGGCATGTAGCCGAAAGAATCGACATTCCATTTACAGTTGGGGGTGGCATTTCCTCTCTGGAAGATGTAGAAGTACTGCTCCACAACGGTGCCGACAAGGTTTCGGTAAACTCCGCTGCCGTGCGTAATCCGGATTTAATCGATACCCTGGCTTCCCGATACGGGTCTCAGTGTATTGTTGTAGCCCTGGATGCCCGGGAAATAGAGGGAAATTGGAAAATACACCTGGTAGGAGGCAAGGTGCCAACCGAGCTCGATCTGTTTGAGTGGGCCCGGGAAGTAACCGAAAGGGGGGCCGGAGAATTGCTTTTTACAAGTATGGACCACGATGGCACCAAAGGGGGCTTTGCCAATGATGCCCTCAGAAAGCTGTCTGAGCTGGTCAATATCCCGGTTATTGCCTCTGGCGGAGCCGGGAACATGGAACACTTTGCAGATGCCTTTTTGGAGGGGAAAGCAGATGCGGCCCTGGCCGCAAGTGTTTTTCACTTTAAAGAAATCCCTATTATCGATTTGAAAAATTATCTGGATCAAAGAGGCATCCCGGTGCGGATTTAAACTATTTTATGAATATGGAAGCAATTGATTTTAATAAAGGAAACGGGCTGGTCCCGGCTATCATTCAGGATTTGCAAACCGACAGGGTGCTGATGATGGGTTATATGGATGAAGCGGCCGTTGCACATACCCAGAAGACCGGGCGTGTTACTTTTTTCAGCCGTAGCCGTAATCGCCTGTGGACCAAAGGAGAGGAGAGCGGAAACTTTCTGAATGTAAAGGAAATGAAGTTGGATTGCGACCGGGATACACTGCTTATTAAAGTCAAACCAGAAGGTCCGGTATGCCACACCGGGCAGGATACCTGCTGGGGAGAAACCAATAAGGCGGATGGGGCATTTATGCAGGCCCTGGAGGATCTGATCGCCTCCAGACAGGAGGTCGCCCGTTCGGCAGCAGCATCCGACAGCTATGTTGTTTCTTTATTTCGCAAAGGGATCAACAAGATTGCCCAAAAAGTAGGGGAGGAAGCCGTTGAAACGGTTATTGAGGCCAAAGATGATGATGATTCCCTGTTCCTTAATGAAGCCTCAGACCTGTTATTCCACCTGCTTATACTGCTGCAGGCCAAGGGTTTTCGCATGCGGGATATTATTGGAATATTGGAAGAGCGTCACCAGCAGAGACGTTAAGATTTCTTAATTTCTTGACCCCCATGGCGTAAATAGTTTATTTTTAGGACAGCTATGGAAAAAAGAAGTGGATTTCGTTTTACAGCTTATCAAAAACCGGAACTTTCCCCTTTTGAAAAGCTCTTCGATATATTTCAGGAACTCATCACCCACACTTCCGGGGATGTGGATGAGGCCCTGGACTGGCTTCGGGAGCTGGACAAGGAATACGAGCTTACCGATGAGGATTACACTATAGATGACTTTATAGAAGACCTCAAGGCTAAGGGCTTCCTGCGCGAGGAACCGAAATTCGGGCCTGAGGGTGAAGGGGAAGGAGAAGAGGGAGGCCCCTCCCTTTCCATCACCTCTAAATTAGAACGCATGCTGCGGCAGCGGGCACTGGATCAGATTTTCGGGAAACTCAGGCGCAGGGGGTCCGGGAACCACCGTACCGGAAAGGCCGGCAGTGGAGATGAACATACCGGGGACTTCCGGGCTTACCGCTTCGGGGATGGGCTGGAGCATATTTCCATGACCGAAAGCCTGAAAAATGCCCAGGTAAATCACGGAATGGATCAATTCCGGCTGGATGAAGGCGATTTGGTAGTGGAAGATACCCACTTCAAAGCCCAGATGAGTACGGTGCTGATGATTGACATCAGTCACAGCATGATCCTATACGGGGAAGACCGGATTACACCGGCCAAAAAAGTAGCCATGGCCCTGGCAGAACTGATTACCACCCGCTATCCCAAAGACACCTTAGACATACTGGTTTTTGGAAACGATGCCTGGCCCATTACTGTAAAGGAACTTCCCTATCTTAAAGTTGGGCCGTACCACACCAATACCGTTGCCGGATTGCAGCTCGCTTTGGACCTGCTCAGGCGCAAGCGCAATACCAATAAGCAAATCTTTATGATAACAGACGGCAAACCTTCCTGTTTGAGGATGCCCGATGGAACCTATTATAAAAACAGTGTGGGTCTGGATGATTTTATTGTGGAACAATGCTATAATATGGCGAGCCAGGCCCGCAAATTACATATTCCGATTACCACCTTTATGATTGCCAGAGACCCCTATCTCATGCAATTTGTCCGGCATTTTACGGAGGCCAATAAAGGAAAAGCCTTATTTACAGGCTTAAAAGGTTTAGGGGAAATGATTTTTGAAGATTACGAACAAAACCGCAAAAGGCGACTTCGCGGATAAACATAAAATATTAGGCAATTAGATGAAGGAAAAGAAACTTACCCCTCCCGCAATAAAGACCCTGGCCGAACTGAGAAAGTCAGGTTACCAATCCCGTTCCATCAAGGATGAGCTCAGGGCCAACCTGATTGATCGGATCAAAAGTGGGCAGGAGAGCTTTCAGGGAGTATGGGGTTACGAAAATACGGTCATCCCGGAACTGGAACAGGCCTTGCTTTCCAGGCACCATATTAATTTACTGGGCCTCAGGGGGCAGGCCAAAACGAGGCTGGCAAGGCTAATGGTAAACCTGCTGGATGAATGGATGCCAGAAATCGCCGGGTCGGAAATACACGACGACCCTTTAAATCCTATCTCGCGATATGCCAGGGAACAACTTGCAGAACATGGAGAGGAGACTCCTGTTAGCTGGGTGCACCGCAGCGAGCGATTTTACGAAAAACTGGCAACCCCTGATGTAACGGTAGCTGATCTGATCGGGGATGTGGACCCGATCAAGGCAGCCAATCTAAAACTGTCCTATGCGGATGACCGGGTGGTGCATTTCGGGATGATCCCCAGGGCCAACCGCTGTATCTTTGTAATCAATGAACTACCTGATTTGCAGTCACGTATACAAGTGGCCCTGTTTAATATACTGGAAGAGGGTGATGTACAGATCCGCGGATTTAAAGTCAGGCTCCCACTGGATTTACAATTTGTCTTTACGGCAAACCCCGAGGATTATACTAACCGGGGAAGTATTGTTACCCCACTTAAAGACCGTATTGGTTCCCAAATCCTGACGCACTATCCTGAAGATATCGCCACAGCCCGAAAGATTACGGCCCAGGAGGCTGCTTTGGACGGGCCACAGCTTGAACGGATACACGTCCCTGAGGTTGCCCGCGACCTGCTGGAGCAAATCAGCTTTGAGGCTCGTAAAAGTAGTTATGTTGATGCTAAAAGCGGGGTTAGTGCAAGAACGAGTATTACTGCCCTGGAAAATCTGATAAGCACAGCCGAAAGGCGAATGCTCAGGGCCGGCCTGGAGCGAACTGCGGTCCGCCTGTCGGATTTCCTGGGCGTGATCCCAGCGCTCACCGGGAAAATAGAGTTGGTATACGAAGGAGAGCAGGAAGGGGTGGATGCCGTTGCACTAAATATTATTGAAGAGGCTATAAAGACTATTTTTTCAAACCTGTTTCCGGAAATCAGAAAGCTCGAACGCAAAGACCAGGAATCCCCGTATGATGAACTCGTTTTGTGGTTCTTTGAAGGGGCTGGCGTAGAAATAGCGGATGCTGCTTCGGAGGAACAGTACACCCAAGCCCTGGACCGCGTAGAACCCCTGGATAAGTTGGTCAGGGAGTATCAACCTGACCTGAAGCAAGCAGACAGTTACTTTGTTAAAGAGTTAGTGCTTTGGGGGTTAGTGGGCTATGAGAAGCTCAGTAAAAATCGTTTCGATGAAGGCTACCAGTTTAAGGACCTTTATGGAAGCTATATTAGCGGATTGTAACTCAGAGAGGGTGCAACTGACATTCTTATAATTGAAAAACCCCGGGACATTCCCGGGGTTTTTGTCTGCCACAACACAAGGGTTTCCCGGCTAGGATGGCCAGGAATCAATATTTTCATTAATCTGGTCAAAATTAAATGCCCCCACTTCCTTTTTACGGTACCAGAAGGCAATCAGGGTTGTCATCATCAGTAAACCCTGTAATAAAAGTGTAAGTAAACCGACCGGAAGAAAGGTATCCGGAAGGAGGGTTACATCATAATCGTTAAAACTCAACAGGATGTAAAGGGTTTCCAGGCCCTTAAACAAATGGATGAGCAGCAGGGCGTATACGCCGTATTCCAGATTTCTCAGGGAAGTATCTGCGTATTGGGAGTGCTTTATTTTCTCGTTTAGAGCATTGAGGTATGTCACCTGCAAAATACTGACCAGTGGAAAGATGTAATTGTCTATCTTCTGAAAGTAAAACTGATTGCTGTACAGACCATAAAAGTTAAGGATGGTCAGAACAAACAACAGGATGTAATTTAAATACAAACAGGTCTTCCAGGAAATCAACTGTTTTAAGGTATTGTTCGAATTATGGGGATTCACTGATTTGGGAACTTTTATTTCTCTTTAAGAACGGGAGTGCATCCCCAATATTTCAAGCTTTTCGATGAACCGCGCGCGATGTTGCGAACAGGCTTAAAGCTGTTGTGAAAACGAGGTATTGGTTAAAGGAATCCCAAAATTACTTGCGCTTCATCGGATAAGCGC
Organism: Robiginitalea insularis; assembly: GCF_052497835.1. Taxonomy (NCBI): domain Bacteria; kingdom Pseudomonadati; phylum Bacteroidota; class Flavobacteriia; order Flavobacteriales; family Flavobacteriaceae; genus Robiginitalea; species Robiginitalea insularis. The sequence continues at coordinate 3,104,276 of NZ_CP199296.1, read as the reverse complement.
GGAAAAAAGTCAGGCTCCTCCAGGCCCATTCCAATGGGCCATAGTAAAATCGTTGCAACCAAACTTTACTTAAGCCCATTTGCAAGCCAATAATCAGCAGGGCAATCAGAAACACGTATGAATTGCGGATAGAAGTAAGATAACCCAAACCCCAACCGTAGAAAATAAAGGTACCTAAAAGGCTTTGCGCCACATAATTGGTAAGGGCCATCCGGCCATAGGCGGCAAATGAATTCAGGAATTTGGACAGCCTTGAATGCGTAAAAAGCAGTACAAAACTGCAGACTATAAGCGCTGTCATGCCCAGGTTGCTCAGGTCCATGGCTGTAAGGGCAAACATGGCTTTCCAGCTATCGAATGCTATAGCAGAGCCCATTTGTGAGAAAAGAACGCCCATCAGTACGGTCCCGACCAGAAAAACACCCAGTGAAATCCAGAAAACGAGCCAGATTTTTTCCCGGTAATCCCGGAAATTCCGGAAAAATTTGATACGCCCTACCCATAACCCTATTAGGAAAAACGCAAAGGTGAGATAACCGCGTCCGAATATGCCCACCTGGAAATCCACTTTCATCAGGTGCCCGGATGTGGCATTGCTGCGGAAAACCTCCCATAAGCTCCCGTTCTGAAGCAATTCATAATAGGACAGGATCAAAGGATTATTCGGGTTGATCAAATCTTCCATGAGTAAATCAGGGCCCTTATTGATCCAAAAGATGGCATATCTGCCGATTCCTAAAAATAATAAACCGGCCAGTGCCAGTATCCAGCCCGATTTTATCCGGTAAAATGGTATCAGTAAAAGCCCCAGCAGGGCATAGATGGTGAGGATATCACCCCTGTAAAATAAATGGTGCAGATATCCGATTACGAGCAATAGGCTAAGTCTCCATGCAAACCGCAAGGCAAAACTTTCTCCCCGCGCATTGGCACTATCCATCTGAAGAAAAAAACTCAAACCGAAAAGGAAAGAGAATAAAGCAAAAAATTTACCCCTTAGAAATATGAAGATAAAAACGTTTACAACCTGATCGATTATCCCTGGTGTAGTTGCCGCAAAGGCCTCTTCAGGTGCCGGCCCCCCGATGTAATTTTCCACCATATGCACAATTACGATCCCTGCCAGTGAGAAGCCCCGAAGTGCATCAACAATAGCCAATCGTTGTTTGGTTGACCCTGAAATTTGTCCATTCATCTCTTAGGCGTTTATTATTAGAGGCAGGTAGCGGGTTATTGTTACATGATTCTGTTAAATTTATAAATATTACGAAGAGGAAACCTCGCTTATGGATACCATCGAAAAACATCACTACCTGCTTCGCCTGGAGTTCCTGGGTTTCCGCTACAGTGGTTGGCAGCAGCAGCCCGGAGTAAAAACGATAGAAGGGATGTTGCGTAAAACCATTCGCTTTGTGCTTCCGAAAAAATCGGTAAAACTTTTGGGGGCCGGACGCACAGATGCCCTGGTATCTGCTGAAGATTTTGCAGTGCAAATGATCGTAAAGGGAGAAGAATTACAGGATTTATCGATGCTCGCTAAAACCCTAAATGAGAATTTACCCCCGGATATCCGCCTGCTGTCCTTTAAATCGGTTTCACCCGAATTCAATGCAATCCGCGATGCAGGGCAAAAAACGTATCGTTACTATTTTTGTTTTGGCGAAAAGCCGCACCCCTATGCAGCTCCCTTTTTTGGATATTTCCGGGGGCAATTGAATCTCGAGGATATGAGTAAAACTGCCACCCTTTTCATTGGCGAGCACAATCTAAAGTCGTTTATCGCAGGGTCTGCTGAGTCAGGGACATATTTGCGGACCATTGAGAAATGCCAAATACGGGAAAATCTGGATTTTACTGCGGTATTCTTTCCCGCAGTATCCTATTTTCTGGAGGTGTCGGGGAAAGGCTTTGGCCGCTATCAAATCCGTATGATGATGGGAGCCCTGGCGGCCGTAGGGAGGGGAGAGCTGGGCCCCTCAGACATAAAGGTTGCCCTTTCGGATCCGGATAGCCTCCAGTTAAAGAATCTCGCCCCGGCTTCCGGACTACAGCTTAGATCCGTAGAATTCAATAAAAGCTCCGTATAGATTCTTATCTTTAAAAAAAGCATCCATATGTCTAAGAAGAAGGCAAGCCGCATTCGCATCCGCACCCCCAGAATCTCCAAAAGAGGTCGCAAACTTGGAAAAGCACCCGGAACGGTCACCTATATCGGGAACAGGGAAGGAGGGACTTCCAGTATACAGCAAATTGTTTACAACGACGAAATCCTTGAGAAAAACACTATAACAGCTGACGCCGTCCACAAAGGAGCCGCAGAGGGTTTAACCGAGTGGATTAATATTACCGGGCTCAGTGAAGAAGCCACCATGAGCAGGCTGGGGGAGCAAATTGGCTTGAACGCACTGGTTGTTGAAGATATAGTAAACACGGAACAACGTCCTAAAGTGGATGAATACGAAGACCACATTTTTGCAGTTTTTAAAATGTTGTATCTGAATGGGGATCGCAAAATTGTAAAGGAGCACGTTGCCCTGATTTTAAAGAAAGGACAGGTTTTTCTTTACCAGGAAGTAGAGGCAGATGTCTTTGGGGGGGTACGTGAGCGGATTGACGGAAAATCAGGCAGAATCCGGAGCCGGGGGGCAGACTATTTATTCTTTGCCCTAATTGATGCACTGATAGATAACTATTTTCTGGTTTTGGACGCTATGGAGGATCAGATAGACGAGCTGGAAAATGAGGTCTATACTTCCCCTACCGCCCATACTGCCGTAAAAATACAGACGATCCGGAAGGAAGTGATTACATTAAGGGGATGGATGGCACCGGTTAAAGAGCTCGTAAACCGCCTTATTGAAAGTGAATCTGATTTGATAGGCAAAGATACCCGGGTCTTTCTCAGGGATGCCCTGGACCATTCCATAGAAATCAATGAAAACCTCCAAATACAAAGGGAAATGGCTTTCAGCCTGATGGACATGTATATGAGCAATGTTAGTAATCGTATGAATGAGGTGATGAAGGTACTCACCATAATGGCATCAATCTTTATACCCCTAACCTTTGTAGCCGGGATATACGGTATGAATTTTAAGAATATGCCTGAACTGGAGACGGAATATGGCTATTTTGTGGTGCTTGGGGTTATGCTGGCACTCTTTATTGGCATGATGATCTACTTTAAAAACAAGCGCTGGCTATAAGTTTCTTTAAAGATATTGTTAAGAAGGGTTAAAAGTGTTAAAAAACTTGTAATCAAGTAGATATACTATATATTATACAGTGTTAGTTGAATACAATCATTGCAGAATGCAATGGCTAACTTACAAATCTAAAACCCTTAATTTAATATGAATTATTTAAATATTGACGAGAAAAAAATTGAACCAGTAGTAAAAGAACTGAATTTCCTTCTCGCCGATTATCACCTATATTATCAGAAACTCAGAAACTTCCATTGGAATGTACAGGGAAAAAACTTTTTCGATTTACACGAAAAGTTTGAAGAGATGTACGTGGATGCCCGTTCTAAAATAGATGAAATAGCGGAACGAATTCTCACCCTGAGATCAAGGCCCATGAGCAATCTGAGTACCTATCTGAATGTTTCATCCATTGAAGAAAGCGAATCCGCCCTTACAGATACCGAAATGGTGAGGGAGTTGTTAAAAGCCCACGGCTTACTGCTTAGAAGGATGAGCGCGGTAGTAGAAGAAGCCACAGAGATTGGAGATGAAGGAACAATTGATCTGATTGGCGCCTACATCAGAGAATTGGAGAAAACCAGCTGGATGCTGGACGCCTGGAATACAGATAAGGTAGACAAACTGCTGGAGAGCATAGCCTAATCTCAGATAAACAATTGAAAAACGCTCCGTTCGGGGCGTTTTTTTTTGCAATTAATCAAATAAGTCTGAGGAGAGATACCTGTCTCCCCGGTCGCAGACGATGGAAACAATAACCCCCTGTTCGAGACTATCGGCCAGTCGCAGCGCTGCAGTGGCCGCACCTCCGCTGCTCATACCTGAAAAGATTCCTTCCTCGGAAGCCAGCCTGCGGGCCATATTACGAGCTTCGGCTTCAGAAACTTCCAGTATGGAATCTACTACCGAAGGATCGTAAATTTTGGGAAGGTAGGCTTGTGGCCATTTTCGTATACCCGGAATGCTCGCCTCATCGTCCGGTTGTACTCCAACTATTTGTACCTCCGGATTACGCGATTTCAGATACCTGCCCGTTCCCATGATAGTGCCGGTAGTACCCATGGAGGATACAAAATGGGTTATTTTCCCCTGGGTATCTTCCCATATTTCCGGTCCGGTGGTTTTTAAATGTGCTTTCCAGTTATCGGGGTTTGCGAATTGATTCAGCATAAAATACCCTGAATTTTTAACCTTTTGCTCTGCATAATCCCGGGCCCCTTCAATTCCTTCTGAAGCGGGGGTTAGGACAACCTTAGCCCCGTATGCCCTCATGGTTTGCACCCTTTCTCTGGTTGCATTTTCAGGCATTACCAGCTCCATATTCAAATTGACCAGTTTGGCAATCATTGCCAGTGCAATCCCTGTGTTTCCACTGGTAGCCTCAATCAATTTAGTATTTGGGGTAATCTCTCCGCGCTCCAGGGCCGAACGGATCATATTCAGGGCAGGACGGTCTTTTACGCTTCCTCCGGGGTTTTGCCCTTCCAGCTTAAAATACAAATGCACCCCTGGTTTATTCAGGAGCCTTTTTGACTTTACAAGGGGGGTATTACAAATAAGTTCCAGTATACTTGAAGGCATTGTTCTACTTGGTTTTGATACTAATTTCCGGATTGTGGAATACCTTCGAATTGGGCGGTACCGAGGCGGTAAGCCAGGCGTTACCCCCAATCACGGAGTTGGCTCCAATAACGGTTTCTCCACCCAGAATAGTTGCATTGGCATAAATGGTAACGTTCTCTTCAATAGTAGGGTGCCTTTTGGTTTGTTTCAGGTTTTTAGCGACATAAAGCGCTCCCAGGGTAACGCCCTGGTAGATTTTCACATTATTTTTTATAACCGCTGTTTCCCCAATTACAACTCCGGTGGCGTGATCAATAAAGAAGGATTCCCCAATCTGTGCCCCCGGATTGATGTCTACACCGGTTTTCTGGTGAGCGTATTCTGTCATAAGCCGGGGCATCATCGGGAAGCCACTTTTATAAAATTCGTGGGCCAGGCGGTAAATAGCAATGGCGTAGAAGCCCGGATAAGCCATATAAACTTCCTCCAGGGAAAGAGAGGCAGGGTCGCAATCGGAAATAGCCTGAGCATCCAGATTCAGTTTCTCCAGTATTCGCGGTAATTCCTGCACATATCCCTGCCAAATATCCCGGCAGGGCTGGTTTACCTCCCAGCAGGCCAAATCTACAAGCTCATCAAAGCGGGTTTCCAGGATATCGAGATTTCCACTAACTGAAGTTTCGCTGTCAAAGAGTGTCAGGAACAATAAATCTGTAAATTGTTCAGTGCGTTCCTTAAGCCTGAAGCGCAATCTGGAATGGGCCTTATGGTCTTCAATTTGCCTGATAACTTCCTTTTTCCACATAATAGTTGCTATGGTCAATCAAATGTAGCCATTATTAAAAAAGAGAATGGATCAAAAAGGTTAACTTTAATTAAAAATTTTGCCGCTGCAGGCGGCTACTATTTCTGTATAAAAGCCACCCATGAACAGTCCGGTAATATCTGAAGAAGCCCTTGAATTCTTAAAACAACTGAAAGAAAATAATAACCGACAGTGGTTTGAAGCGCGCAAAAAAGAATTTAAAAAACATCAAAACGCTATAAAAGAATTCCATACTGCCCTGGCTAACCGGCTAAGGGAGCACGATGAGATTGATAAGGTCAAGCTTTTCCGGATTTACAGGGATGTGCGCTTCTCTGCCGATAAAACACCCTACAAACCCCATTTTGCAGTTTCTTTTTCCCGGATGGGGGAAGCACTCAGGGGAGGCTATTATTTGCGGATTCGTCCAGGGGAATCTTTTATTGCCGGCGGTTTCTGGCAGCCCAATAAAGAAGATTTGCTGCGCATCAGGAAAGAACTGGAGATGGATTCCGCATCCTTCCGTCAGTGCATTGAGCAAAAAGGATTCCGGGAAATCTGGGGGGAACTTCAGGGAGAGGAAGTCAAAACTGCGCCAAAGGGCTTTGACCGGCACCATCCGGATATTGACCTGATCCGAAAAAAAGCCTTCGTATTTACCAGGGAATTCAGTGATGAAGAAGTGCTGGCTCCTGAATTCATGGTTCAGGTCAATGAGAGTTTCAAAGCTATCCGGCCCTATTTTGACCTGATGAGTGAAATCCTTACTACAAACCTGAATGGGGAATCCCTATTGAGCTAGAACAGGATGGTGCAAGCCTTGCAGCTGGTCTTTAAGCCGCTCAATGACCATATTCATCATTCGCTTGTTCAGAGCTGAGGAATTCTGAATATAGGTTTCGTATTCAGGTACTGTAAACTGCCCGATGATCATCCCCTTCAGGGAATTGCGGAATTTTATGTCTTTCTGAATGGCGTTTTCGATATACCCCATTTTCTTTTCTGGACTCAACTCAAAAAAATGCCCTTTGTGTTTTGTTGCATAATTGCGGAACGCCGCCAGCAACAATTCGTTTTGTAATTTAATGACAGGCCTTAGCGTACTGTTCTGAAAATACTCGTCTGCAGACATTTCAGGACTGATCTTGACATTCTTTAAAACCGGGCGAATACGCAACAGATCGGATGACCTAGTACTCATGGGTAGAAGTTTTTCTAAAATTACATATTTCCGGGGGTGTCGGAGGTCTTGCATGTTTTAGTTGTCAACGGGGTTATGAACATAAAACATGAGGGCAGTACAGGAAGTTGTCCTTGTAAGTACCTAAAGCCAGTGCTCCAGAAATGCGAGAGTAAGCGCTATTATCAATTTTACGATGGCTTGCATTGTTTGTTTTTGTTTAGGTTAATCCTAATTTATGATATTAATTATCAGCTTGTTATCATTTTATGAAAAGTTTATTCTGAACTTAACAAACTTTAGGATTTCGCAATAATCATCGATTATTGAAGTTTCATTTCGGCTTATGGAAAAGTGAAAATATCTTTGAAAGAAAAATATGAGATTTAACACCCGAAAATGGGTCAAGCCAGAAGACCTGAACCCGAATGGAACTTTGTTCGGAGGGCGCCTGCTTTCCTGGATTGACGAGGAAGCAGCCCTTTACACTATTATTCAACTGGAGAATAAGCGAGTGGTGACAAAATATATGTCAGAAATCAATTTTATGAGTTCTGCTGCCAAAGGGGATATTGTGGAAATTGGGATAGAAGTAGTTTCCTTCGGACAGTCTTCTCTGACCCTGAAATGTGAAGCCCGCAATAAGATGACCAGGGATACCATTGTTACCGTAGACCAGCTTATAATGGTGAACCTGGACAAAGACGGCGCACCCAAACCACACGGGAAAACACAAATAGAATACGTGAAGGACCGGCTCGAAAAGGAAGATTAGTCCTGCTCCCAGCTGGCTGCAATTGCCTGGACCTCATCCAGGACCCTGAGCAGGTTTCCTCCCCATAGTTTGGCTATTTCCTCTTCACTGTAGCCCCTTTTGACCAATTCCAGGGTTATGTTGAAGGTTTCGGAAGCATCTGACCAGCCTTCTATTCCGCCGCCCCCGTCAAAATCGGAGCTGATACCCACATGATCTATGCCGATGAGATTGACCATGTAATCTATATGGTCTGCAAAATCACTAACATTTACCGCAGGTGGCACATCGGCTCGTTGGCTGGCCAGTGAATCTGCCAGTTCCCGGATCCGGGGATAGTTTTCCATATAGGCCTCCTGCTGATCGTCTGTTAACTGTCGAAATTCTGATCTGCTATACCATTCCAGGCCGAGGGAATCCGCAATTTGAGCTCTCAATTCCTTCATATACTCCGAACGCAGGGCGCTTTTGTCTTCATTCAGGTAGGAGGAAAAGGCAACCGTCTGAACGACACCCCCATTTTCCTTTAGTTTCAATAATTGTTCATCATCAAGGTTCCTGCTGTGATTACAAAGGGCGCGGGCCGAAGAGTGGGAGGCAATTACAGGGGCTTTGGAAAGCTCCAGCATTTGCATAATTGCTTGTTTCGAAGGATGTGAGATATCAATCATAATTCCCAGTCTATTCATCTCAATAACAGCTTTTTGGCCCAGATCACTTAAACCATTATGTAACCATATACTGTCTGCTTCACCCGTATTGGAATCCGAAAACTGGCTGTGACCATTATGTGCCAGGGAAATATAACGGGCTCCCATAGCGTGGTAAGCCTCAAAGAGGCTTAAGTCCTCTCCTATGGGGTATGCATTTTCGACCCCTATCATTGCTGCTTTCTTTCCGGACTCATGAATCTTACGAACCTGTTCCGAATTAAGCGCAAGCCCGATCTGTTCCGGGGCAATTTCCTCGCAAAGGCTGTGAATGGCCTCAAACTTGGACATGGCGTTTGCTGCTGCGCGCTCATAACCAGCTGCATTGAGCGAATCCTGTCCTGTATATACAATGAACCAGGCCACATCCAGGCCACCCTCTTTCATTTTAGGCAAATTAACCTGGGTGCCAAGGCGCTGGGTGTAGTTTACACTATCCGTGAAATTTTTGACATTGATGTCTACATGGGTATCTACGCTGATGACTTTCTCGTGAATGGCCCGGGCTTTTTCCATTACATTTTCGGTATTCTCGTTCTTTTCCTGTCCGCATGCTGCAAGCAGTATTATCAGGGGGAGGAGCAAAGACTTTCTCATTTATTAAAATTTAACCAACAAGTATTTACGGTTTTACAACAGAATTGGAAAGATAGGGAACATTTAATTGTAGGCGGTCAACCAATTGCGGATTTTTAGGGGAATAATGTATTTAATCGATAAAAACCAACCTTTAATCCCCCAAAATGCCGCTTAAATCCAAAGATTTACTTGACCAGATAGAGGACCTGCAACTGGCACTGGAGCACTTTTCCTTTGCGAATATGAAATCCGAAGAGGCTAAGCAATTAAAAAGCACTTTTCAGGACTTTCGAAGGCGCCTGGAGGATCAGATCTGGAAACCAGAAGGCAGCCCGCTTAGCCCGGCCACGGAAACTGTTGACCCCGATTCGGAAACCAAAAATGAATCGGCCCTGCTAATTGCCACTGTGAGCCACGAAATGCGGACCCCCCTCAATGGAATTATCGGATTTACGGAATTGTTGGAGGAGCGGAATCTGGGAGAAGATCAACAGGAGTATGTAAATGCTATCCGTTCGGCTTCTCAGTCCTTATTGGAAATCGTGAACGACCTGCTGGAATATTCAAAATTATCTGCAGGCCTGGATAAAATTAACAGCATTGCCTTTGAACCACTACGCCTTATAAATGAAGTCGGGTATTTATGCCGTACGCTTATTGTTGAATCGGACGTAAATCTCGAAATACAATTGGAATCGGATTTTCCCAGAGTTCTGGAAGGGGACCCTTCCAAACTCTCACAAATCCTGATAAATCTGCTTGGGAATGCGATAAAATACGTTAAGAAGGGCAGAATTACCCTCAGGGTTTCTCATAAAACCAGAGGGCAGCAATGTGAAATGCGTTTTTGCATTGAGGATACCGGTGTGGGTATCGCTTCCGAGGAGATCCCTTATATTTTTAACACCTATCACCAGGGAAAGCAGCCCATATCTTCAAACAGAAAAGGCCTGGGCCTGGGGCTTTCGATTGTAAAAAAACTAATAGAACAGCAAGACGGGAAGGTGTCTGTCAAAAGCCGGCCCGGAATCGGAACTACTTTCAAGCTCGCCATTCCTTACAGCATTGTCCATACGGAGGTTAAAGCAACTCGAGCGAAAAAAATTCTGCCGAAAAAGGAGCTGGAAGGGCTTCGGGTACTTGTTTTTGAAGACAACCCGCTTAATCAGAAGCTTATTGAGACCCGCCTTAAATCCTGGGGGTGCCTGGTTACCAGCACCGACCGGGTGGCATACGGGATAAGCCTTTTGAGAAAACTGGAGACAGATATAATCCTGATGGACCTGAGAATGCCCGGAATGGATGGATACCAGGCCAGTGCGAAAATACGAACACATCAAAACCGAGACATCCGCAAGATTCCAATTATTGCGGTTACCGCAGATTTCACTGCAGAAGATAACCGTCAATTTACGGAGTCCGGGATAGATGATGTGATCTTAAAGCCCTACAGTCCGGATGAATTGTTTTCCAAGCTAAAATTCTATTCCGCAGAATCGAAAAGGGAAGCCCCGGCAGCAAGACCGAGCCGGACTGACAGCAGCACAGAGAGCATTGGGTATTCCGGAGATATTAACCTGGGCAATCTACTGGATGAATGTTCCGGGGACCTGGATATGCTGGAAGAACTTTTGGGACTGTTTGACAACAACATCCTTGAATTTCTGGGAAAGATGAAATTATTTCTGGAATCTTCAGATTACAAGGGAATTGCGGGTGCGGCCCATAAAGTAAAGGCAGGATTAAAACTACTGGAAGCAGGGCAACTGGTAGAATTGACCGAAACGATGCATCAGCTCGCCAAAACCGGTACAGGCCTGCAGGAGATTCGCGGAGCTTTCGAGATGTTTATCAGTGAATACCCCTTGTTTCATGAAGAAATAAAGACCGCCTTTCAACAATTAAAAGATTCCGAATGAATCCGGGCAAACAACTTTTATTGGCCGAAGATGATGAAATGTTATCCACGCTGCTTAAATACCGTCTTGAAAAAGGAGGGTATCGGGTGGTTCTGGCCAAGGATGGGCGGGAGGTAAAAGAAATTCTGAGCCAACAGTTGCCGGATATTATCGTAAGCGATATCATGATGCCTTACTTCTCGGGGATAGAATTGCTGGAGTTCCTTCGAAATGAAATGGGCTCCGATATCCCGGTAATTATTGTTTCAACGGCAGGCAATGAATCCAATATTCTGAACGCCTTTGAACTGGGTGCAGATGATTTTATAACCAAACCCGTTAGCCCCTCTGAACTCCTGGTTCGGGTAGGGAAACTCCTGAGAAGCTAATCGTATTTGAAATATACAGTACTTACATACCAGCTTTTACCCCTTTTGGAACTGCCTGTTCTTGAAACAGGGCTCTTGTGGAAGCTGTGTATCCTATTTTCAGGAATTGCTGGACTGTATTTTCTACTCATCTTCAGGTTGCGAAACCGTATTTCTGCACGAAAGGAGGCCATCATCCAGCAAAAAAGGATGCTGGCACCCATGATTAGTAATTTCCTTTTTTACGAGCAGCAGGCAGACCGGGAGGAGCAGGAAGAGTATATCCGAATGAAAATTGAGATTCGGGAATTACTGAAGGACCCACTGAACCGGGAAGTCATTACAGAGGTTTTGATGGACCTTAAAATGGATGTTTCCGGGGACGCCCGCAAAAAGTTACTGGAACTATATGTGAATCTGGGACTGCAGCAGGACGCCTTTGAAATGCTCAAAAGCAGGCGCTGGGAACGGATTTCAAAAGGCATCAATCAACTTGCTGAAATGCAGGTGGTTGAATCCTATATATTTATACGTAAGTTTATCAACCATCGGCGGGGAACCATCCGAAAGCAGGCACAACTTGCCACGGTTAGCCTTAAGGAGGAGGGTATTGAATATTTTCTGGATAAGGCCCGCTACCAAATCTCCGAATGGCAACAACTTAAGCTCCTGGAAATACTCAGACAAAAGCAGGATTATATCCCTCCTAAATTCAATAACTGGCTTACCTCTGAGAATAAAGATGTGGTCCTGTTCAGCCTGAGGCTAATCAGGCATTACCGCCAAAGCGAGGCAGAAGAATCAATCATCACCCTGCTCAGACATCGTTCATCTACTATAAAATACGCAGCCCTGGAATGTATCCGGGATTTTGGCTTTATAAAGGCACGTCCTCATTTAAAAATATTGTTCAAAAGGTCCGGAGAGGAATTAAAACTACTGATTCTGGATGTGCTGGCACAGTTCGGGAATTCAGAAGATGTGGTTTTTCTGAAAGAGAAGGCGGCAAAAGACTGGAACTTTGTAGTTCGCAGTAAGGCCCTCTCTGCCATTAATACTATAATTCCCGGAGCAATTCTCCCGCAAAACGACCTTGAGAAAGGATTTCCCACTGTGGATGCCGAACCAACTGAGCAGGAAAACGCAGACCTTAATGCGTCTACCAATGCGCAGCAAGCTTCCGTGCCAGCTATGGATGAGGAATTACTGCAGGAACAAAAGCCCGAAAATATACAAGAAGGACCCCGGGTAGCTTCAGGCGCTGAGGATACTAAAGAAGTCAGTGAGGCCGAACAGCCCAATGAAAATGAAGAACAACCAAATCAGACTGATCCTATTGCAGCCCAGGTAGCCGCGCAGAACCCGCAACCCTGGGATATTGAAGATGAAACCATATTTGATCAGTGCTTTCTGGAAGAATTGAAGGACATCCTGTCCAGCACTGAAGACGATCCGAACCAACGGGAACTCCCGCTGGAGTTTTTACCCCTGGTTACCCATAACATCAACCCAACTCCCATGAAACCATCAAACAAACCTGCTGACCACAACCACCTTATGCAAATTGAGGTCATGGACCCGCTCGTTGTAGAACCCGATAATTACAATGAGCAGCTCAGAGAAACCCTATCTGGGGACTATCCCGAGCTTGCTGAGATATTTGACCTCAGCTTTATCCCCTGGATAACCAATAACCCGGAAACGCCATCTGCAGACGAGGAAACACAGCCGGAACCAGTTTCGGAGCATGAAAAGGCGGAAGAGGCTTTAATTGAGGCGGAAACAGCTGAAGAAATACCTTATAAAGAGTTTTCTGAGGCTCAGCCCGCAGAATCCGCTGGGAAAGAACAGGAGGAAAAGCAGCCAGCAGATTCCGGAAGAACAGCAGATTCAGCAATGGATGATATTTCTGTGGTTCCCTCTGAGAATACTGCCGGGAATGCAGACGAGCTTGAACACGTAGCCGTACCATCGGAAAAGGTTACGGAGCCCTCTGAAGAACCCGCGGTTCCACTTGATTTGATTGAGGAACCTTCCCTGGCAGAAGAAGTGGAAACAGATTCGGAGCCAGCAGAACAGGAGATGCCCCATTTTTCAATTTTCCAGGAGTATTTCCGGAATTACGATACCGAATCAAAATTGATTATGCTGGATGAAATACCGGCAATCGGGGAATGGAAGGAGTTGTTGTTCCTTCAGACCCTCTTCAGGGATCCGAATCCAAAAATAGCGCGCAAAGCCAGGCTGGTTAGCCAGCAACTACAAAAGAATCTGGAGGGGCAACTACAGGAGCAGACAACAAGTTCCGAATCGGCTAAGGTTCCTGAAAAGTCAGTAGCAGCCGGTAAAACGAAAGATAAGCCTTTTGGAAAAAAGAGGATACTGCAGCCCAGGACGACCGGATCAAGACAATTTATAAGCGGAGGTCATTTGGATTTCACACCCCATTTTGACCAAACCGTGGCCCTTTCAAATTCCCGGGAAGGGTATACGAGCAAAAGAAATAAAAAACACAAAAAGCGGCTGCAAAAGAATATTGACTGGCCTCTGACCTGAACCACTGAATGGACTCGAATATTTATCAAATATTACTGGAGTATATAAACATCGTCTTCCTGCTGTTTACAGGATTGTTGTTTATATTCTTTACCCTTATGGGGTATTTATCTGCCCGGAATTCCATCCATTACCGGCATAAAAACAGCTTTGGTGATATCTCCCGAATAATGGGTTCTCCTCTGGCTCCGAGCATCACCATTATCGCCCCTGCATACAATGAAGGCCTCACTATTGTGGAAAACATCCGTTCCCTGCTTTCCCTGCAATACGTAAACTATGAGGTAATGGTTGTTAACGACGGGAGTAAAGACGATACCCTCCAAAAAATGATAGATGCCTATAACCTGGTGCGGGCAGAGCGTAAAACAGATCCTGACTTAAAGTGCAAACCCATTCGGGGGGTCTATAAGTCAACCCTTTCTTCCTTCTCCAAGTTAACGGTTATCGATAAGGAAAACGGTGGAAAATCGGATGCGCTAAACGCGGGTATCTTCCTGTCAGAAAGTAAATATGTAGGTTGTATAGATGTAGATTGCCTGCTGATGCCGGATGCCTTGTTGCACGTAGTGAAGTCCTTTTCACAACGCTCTAAAAAAAGGGTAATTGCAGTTGGAGGCGTTATCAGGATTGCCAATTCCTGTAAAATAACCGGGGGAACCCTGGAAGCCATAAGACTGCCAAAAAATTGGCTGGCTCGTTTCCAGTTACTGGAGTATACCCGTTCCTTCCTGTTGGGAAGGATGGCATGGGGGCGGATAGACAGCTTGCTGATCATTTCCGGGGCTTTTGGGTTTTTTGATCGGGAGATAGCCCTTTCCGTTGGCGGTTACGATACCGAAACGGTCGGAGAGGACATGGAAATCGTTTTCAGGATGCGCCGGTATATGCATGAGCGCAAGCTTCCCTATACCATCGAATACATGCCCGATCCACTCTGCTGGACAGAGGTTCCGGAAGACCTTGGGATTTTCATAAACCAGCGTGACCGTTGGGCAAGAGGTAACCTGGAGACCCTTTACCGACATAAGGATATGTTTTTTAACCCGAAATTCGGGCGCCTGGGAATGCTGAGTTATCCCTATTGGTTCTTTTATGAATGGCTTGCTCCACTCCTGGAATTCCTTGGCTTTTTCTGTGTATTGCTTTTTATATATCTGGGGATTCTGAATACTGAATTCTTTATAGCCATTACGGCTATGGTTTACGGCTTCGCCATCATGTTCTCTTTCTACGCGGTCCTCTGGGAAGTATGGTCCTATAATCAATATACCCGCACCCGGGACATCTTGTTGTTGTTGCTCTGTGCGATAATTGAACCCATAAGTTTTCATCCTCTTGTGGTCTGGTCTGCAGTGAGGGGGAACTATAAAAAGTTATTTAAAATTAAATCTGGCTGGGGGTCGCAGGTCCGCAAAGGATTTGCCAAAGCATAAAAATGAAGGTAATCAAATTAAATACCACCCGCGAATCGAAATATACCCTACGGGACTACACCCGTCTGGTATTTGCATTCTTTGGCTCGCTGGTACTGATTGCCTTCTATCAGCAATTCAGGCTATATGCCGACGGGGTGCTGGACACGCTATTGAATAAGAACCTCTTGCTTTTATGGCTGCATCACTGCGGTTTTACAGCAATTCTGTCTTTATTTCTTGTTTTTATATTCAACGGGCTGGAGTCAAAAAAACCCGGTTGGGGCTTTAAATTTTCCGTGGTGGTTTTTATTGGCGTTCTGCTTTTGGAAGTATTGCTCACGGAATACTATACGGAACACTACGAAATCCTTGGGAAAGGATTTTTGGAGCGCTACCTGTACTTCGAAAACACGGGCTCCCTTTTGATTCAGGCCTGTATCGGGTTACTGATCCTGGGAACAGCTTTCAGGACATTGTATCGGGCTACTGATAGTTTGTACACTGTTATCGGGAAAATGTATCCCTTTACAATCATACTTTTTACGCTTTTCCTTGCCACACTCTTCTCTGATAAGAAGGAAGTAAACCTGAACAAAACCCAATACCTCATTACCGATTATATTAATGAGCTGACCGGTTCAACGGTTTACAGGGGAGAAGACCCCTATCCGCTCTGGAAGCCGTGGAAGCCCTCAGCCAGCCTTCTGAACAGGCTTGACTGGCCTGAAACCCCGCCCAATATTGTTTTGCTGTCTATTGAAGGCCTCAGCAATGACTTTGTGGGGGAAAAGGGAGCTTTAAGGATTTTTACGCCTTTTCTGGATTCCCTTAGCAAGCAGTCTCTCTATTTGGAAAACCACCTCAGTAATATAAAGGAATCGGCCAATTCTCTCCCGGTAATCAGTTCTTCTCTGCCCATGGGGGAGGAAGATTTTACAAAGCTCAGAAACAGTCCGAACCGTCTCAGCCTGTTCTCTTTACTCAAAAAGAACGGATACCGCACTGCCTTTCAGTTTGGTGGGAATTTATCGTTAAAAGGCTGGGGAAGATTTTTGTTTGAGGAACGGGTAGATGAAATCATCGATCGCAAGTCTTTCGGAAATGACTTTGACAAGCTGCCTGAGGATGCAGCAGGAGGTTCCCTGGGCTATCCGGATGCAGAGCTCTACAAGCGCTATCTCGATAATCGCATTACCACCGGAGAGCCCCGATTTGATTATTTCCACAACCTGAGTTCTTCTTACCCGTACCGCTTCCCTGAACAGGAGACGCTGCTGGAGGAAGTACGGCAGATGCTCGAAGAAAACAATTTTGATTCCAAACAGAGGCGTTTTATCAGAAGGAACCAGGAACTCATTGCAGCCATGCGATATGCAGACAGAAGCCTGAAGGAATTCATTTCGGCCTTTTCAGGGCTTCCGGAGTACCGGAACACTTTGTTTATAGTAACCGGGTCTCACCATTCCAATGAATTCCCTGCATCAAATACCCTTGAGGAATACAGGGTGCCATTCTTCTTTTTTGGGCCGCTTCTTAAAAAACCAGAAGTCATTAGCAATATCAGCTCGCATATGGACATTGCACCGGGGCTTTTAGGGAATCTCGGAGAACAATACGGGTTGGAATTACCCGAAAAAGCCTCCTGGCTGGGGCAGGGTTTTGAATTGGATGTCTCTACAGGCCCAAAAATGATTCCGCTTTACCGATTTAACGGGAGTTTAAGGGATATGATCAATGATGAGATTTTCCTAAACGGGAACAGGATCTATCAAGTGGAGGAGGCACTAAAGCTCAAGCGCATTGCTTCTGGGGGCTTAAAAGATTCCATAAAGGAAATATTGAAAGACTTCAGGGCTATTGGCAGCTATGTTACGGCTTCCGATAAGATTATTCCCGCCACAGCTGTGCCCTTTGAGAAGATCTTCCGAAAACCGGATAAAAAGCAAATGGTATGGATTCAAAGTGTTTTTAACAGCCGGGATTTTGACGATGCATATACCATAGCTCGTGAATTGGCTCTGGACGGGGACCGGGAAAAAGCTTTGCTCATGTGCAATTACATACTAACCGAAGTACCCGGGCATGTGGATACGGAAATTCTGATGGGTCGGATCAATGCCTGGAACGGACAGTATGAAGAGGCTATTGCCATCCTGGAACAGGTTGTTCAGAAATATCCGGTCTACGACGATTGTTACTCGGCACTGCTGGATGTTTATTTCTGGTCTGACCAAAACCGCCGGGCCCTGTACCTGAAGCCTTTAATAGAAAAACACATGCCCGGGAATTCAAGACTGAAAGCCAAGATGCAGTTGGCTATGGAGCAATTGGCAAAACAACAGGCCAGCGAGGTCTCTGCCGGACCTAAAAGGGAAACCCAGGGACTCATTGCCAAAACCACGGAACGATGAAAGGAATAAAAACTATACTTATCGCTTTGGCGGTATTGGTAAACCTCCAGGCCAGCGCACAGCAGGGTGATTACGATCCTGACCGGGCCCTGAAATATGCTCAGGGGCTGGCCTTTGAGGGGCATTATTCAAAAGCCCGGGATACTTTAAACCGCGTCCTTTCAGATTATCCGGACTACGCAGATATCGAAAACCTGCTGGCCAAGACCTATAGTTGGGAAGGGCAGTTCGACTTGGCTCGCCGGCACTTCAACCGCCTCACTTCCAGGGTACGAATGCAGGAAGATATATGGGTGGCAGCTGTTAAAAATGAGTTATATGCCGGAAATACCTCCATTGCACTGGGTCTCGCCAATAAGGCCCTGCTGTATCTGGGATCCAGTAAGGAGGTGGAAAATATACGGGAGGACCTATTGTCCGACTCGTCTGAGTATTCAGAATCCCCTGTAGTTCAGGATAGCCTTCAAACTAAAAACGAGGGGTATCAAAACTGGATAACTGTTATGAGTGCAGCGGAGGTATTTGATGAATTTTACGACCCCATGCTGTATGGCGGGTTGGAATACCAGGGCATTACAGCCTATGGTAAGATTATCCCGCGGATCAATTACAGTAACCGCTTCGGGGAAAATGGCCTGCAATACGAAGTTGATTTATATCCCAAATTCTCAAAGACATTTTATGCCTATTTGAATTACGGATTTTCAGAGGCCGGAATTTACCCGAATCACCGGGCAGGAATGGAATTGTATGCCAATCTGCCCAATGCACTTGAAGTCTCTCTGGGAGTTCGTTACCTGGATTTCCGTGAAACCCAGGCCAGGCTGATTACCGGCTCGTTCGGAATCTACAGGGGCAATTACTACCTGAGCCTGAGGCCTTTTGTAACCCTTACGGATGCCAGGGACCCGGGATTTAGCGGGAGTTTTCTCGCCCGAAAGTACCTGAAGGATTCAATGCATTTCCTGAGTATTCGCGGCAGTTATGGTTTTAGCCCTGAACTGCGTCAATTGCGTTCAGGGGGAACTTTGTTGGCCGAAACCGTGTTATATGTGGAGTCTCAACAGCTTTTATTTGAATACCAGTTCCATGGCAAGTCCTCAAAACAAGCTTACAGGGCAGAACTGGGCCTGAGCAGGCAGGAATATATTTTTGATTCCGGATCTTTTTTCTGGGTTTTCCGTGCGGGATTCAACTTTTTGCTCGGCTTTTAGGCCTGCGATACCACCGCCAGGACGGGATTGTCAACAAAAAAAAAGGGCTACACCACAAAATATTGGGCAAAAAATATAATAGTACTAGGTTTAGTTGCGTTAAAGATTCATCCACAATCTTAAGCCATTTAACCGATAAACCGATCTTAACATGTTATACGACACCTACGGCGAGGAATATCTGACATTTCTTCGGGAATTAAACGAAATCCTAAGTATAAATGAACTCGCGGAGTTGGACTATCTGTAGTCTGAGGAAGCGGATAACCCCAAATCTTAACAATATGGCAAATCAAAATCAGGACAATGCAGCCTATCTGGATTTTATCCAGAACTTAAATGAAATATTGATGGATTATAATATCAGCCGTTTAAATTGCTCTTAAGCTGATATTAATATACTGATAACAGAAGCGGCCCCATGTGGGGCCGCTTTTTTATTTATCCTAAATACGCTTTGAGAAGCTTCGAACGGGAGTGGTGCCGTAACTTGCGTATGGCCTTTTCCCGAATCTGCCGTACCCGTTCCCGGGTCAGATCAAAGGTTTGTCCGATTTCCGCCAGGGTCATCGATTGCTGATCCCCGATCCCATAATACAGTTTAACAACATCGGCCTCCCTGGGTGAAAGTGTTTCCAGAGCTCTGTTGATTTCAGTGTTCAGGGACTGCCGCATCAGGGATTTATCCGGTTTCGGAGATTCCCCGGACCTGAGAACATCATAAAGATTTGAATCCTCGCCCTCTTTCAGAGGCGCATCCATGGATACGTGGCGTCCTGAATTTTTGATGGATTGTTTTACTTCGCTTACAGTCATATCCAATTCCTTGGCAATTTCTTCAGCGGAAGGAGGTCTTTCGTGTGCCTGTTCCAGATAGGAAAAGGTCTTTTTGATTTTATTGATGGACCCGATTTTGTTCAGGGGAAGCCTTACAACCCTTGATTGTTCGGCCAGGGCCTGCAAGATGGACTGCCTGATCCACCATACGGCATAGGAAATAAACTTAAAACCCCTGGTCTCATCAAAGCGCTTTGCTGCCTTAACCAGGCCAACGTTTCCTTCATTAATGAGGTCGGGCAGTTTTAATCCCTGGTTTTGATATTGTTTTGCAACAGAAACCACAAAACGCAGGTTCGCTTTCGTTAATTTTTCGAGAGCGGCCTGGTCTCCGGCTTTGATTCTCTGTGCAAGTTCTACTTCTTCATTGGCTGTTATCAGATCTATTTTACTTATATCCTGCAGGTATTTGTCTAGGGATTTGGACTCCCGGTTGGTCACCTGCTTGACAATTTTAAGTTGCCTCATGTACGTATTTTGGATTATAGGTTAACATCCTCTCATTATACGCTTTTATTATCATTTTTCCAAAAACAATCAGGAAATCTTATACATTAATTATGAGTAATTTTGAAAACTTTAAGAATTTAATTGGTATTATCGGCAGAAATAAAAGGGTATCAACTCCCTATTTTAATGAAGAATGAGTAAAAGAGCTCTTAAAAAATATCTGGCTGAACTTGGCCCAGCCGAACTTTCCGAACAGATCCTGGACCTGTATGAACGTTTTGCTGTGGTAAAAACCTATTACGATTTTGTATTCAACCCCAAAGAAGATAAATTAATACAGGAAGCCAAGTGCCGCATAGGGGAGGAGTATTTTCCAAAGAGGAGAAAGAAGGCCAAGGCAAGACGGTCCGTGGCCCAAAAACTGATACGACACTACGCCAACCTGGGGATGGAGCCTTTTTTACTGGCGGACCTTATGGGGTACAACCTGGAAACGGCCCTGAAATACGAAAAAACGAGGAACTGTCCGGCAGCTTTCTATACAAGCATGTACAAATCATGCCGGGAATGGTTGACTTTTATGGTTCAAGAGGGGGTCTACCCTGAGTTTCAAGAGCGCTTTATCAACTATATCCGGGCCGTTGAAGCCGGTAGCTGGCCCAACACATATGAATTTATTGCCCTGGAAGAACAACTTTAACACCAGTAACATATGGCTATACTTATTCTGCGAAACGATTCCAAGTCAAAGCAATGGAAAGCGGAGCTGTCAGCTGCGGCGCCTGATATCCCAATCTATACCTCTGACGAGTCCTATTCCCCGGAAGCAATAAAAATGGTCGCTGTGTGGAAACATCCCGAAAATTCCCTGAGGGCCTTTTCAGGACTACAGGCTATCCATAGCCTGGGTGCAGGCGTGGATTTTATCTTTGAAGACCCCGGCATTCCGGCTGACATCCCCATTATCCGGGTGGTGGATCCTTACCTGGCTGCAGATATGGCTGAATTCGTACTAGCACAGGTTATGGCCAGTCTGAAGGAGTTGCTTGTCTATAAATCCGATCAGCTTCACAATCGATGGAAACCGAAGCCCTATAAGAGGATTAAAGAGGTAAGCGTAGGCATTATGGGGCTGGGAACGCTTGGGAAGGAAACAGCCAACTTATTGAAAAAGTCCGGTTTTGCGGTTAGTGGCTGGACCCGCAGTTCCCATCCTGAGGAGGAAATCCCTTTATTTACAGGGGAAGCTAAACTGCGGCCATTCCTGAATCAGACCGATATCCTGGTTTGCCTGCTGCCTTTAACCGAGCAAACCCGCGGCATCCTTGGCAAAGCTTGTTTTGACCAGCTTCCCGGGGGAGCGTACCTGATCAACGTTGCCCGTGGCCCTCTGGTCAGGGATGAGGAACTGATAGCCGCCCTTGATACGGGACATTTGTCGGGGGCCAGCCTTGATGTCTTCCATGAGGAACCCTTACCGCAATCGCATCCCTTCTGGAATCATCCGGGTATTCATATTACCCCGCATATCGCCAGTATATCCGATCCGGCCTCGGTTACCCCTCAGATTATCGAGAATTACAGAACAATTTTAAAGGGGGAAGTTCCTGTAAATCAGGTGTCGAGGAAGCTAGGCTATTAATCCTTTCTGAATTCCGGGGTCCGAAATTTCTTCAAAGCGCAAAAAACGGCTAGTTTTGCAAAATTAGGCCGGTTATAACGGAATGGCCGGCTGCGAACGCCTTAAATACCAATTTTTTGGGTACGAATACCACATACAGCGAAAAAACACTGTACGATTACCAGCTGGAAGACCTCAACAAGATCTTTTCCTGTCTCGAGGAATCCCCTGATAATATAAACCTGCTCTATCAACTTCCTACCGGGGGAGGGAAAACAGTTGTTTTTTCGGAAATAACCCGAAGATACATTGCCAAACAACAAAAAAAGGTGGTGGTCCTGACGCATCGGATCGAACTGAGCAGTCAAACCTCCAGGATGCTGAGTGGTTTCGGGGTCCGGAACAAGATCATCAATAGCGAGGTAAAACATTTGGACGAAGAAGATGACCACCAGTGTTTTGTGGCCATGGTGGAAACCCTGAACAACCGATTGCAGGAAAAAGCAATAGAACTGAAAGGGGTGGGCCTGGTAATTATCGATGAGGCCCACTATAATTCCTTTCGGAAACTCTTCAAATATTTTGAGGATTCCGTGATCCTGGGGGTAACGGCCACCCCTTTGAGTTCGAATATCAAACTTCCGATGAAGGATCACTATAAAAAACTGATCATCGGAGAGTCGATAGAATCACTTATTAAGAAAAAATTCCTGGCCCGGGCCAATATGTACAATTACGATGTAAGCCTGAAATCGCTGAAGTTGGGAATCAGCGGGGACTATACCGTAAAATCTTCCGATAGCCTGTACAGCAACCAGAACATGCTGGGCAAACTGATCGGGGCCTACGAGGAACTCGCCAAAGGCACCAAAACCCTTATTTTCAATAACGGGATCAGTACTTCCAAATATGTTTATGAGACCTTTAAGCGGGCCGGCTATCCCATCAGGCACCTGGATAATAAAAATACGGCTTCAGAGCGCAGGGAAATCCTGGAATGGTTTTCTAATACCCCTGATGCCATCCTGACCTCTGTAAGTATCCTTACTACTGGTTTTGACGAACCTTCGGTGGAAACCATTATCCTGAACCGGGCGACCCGTTCCCTTACCCTCTATTTTCAGATGATTGGAAGAGGCTCCCGGATTACGGAGAACAAGGAGGAGTTTAATGTGATTGACCTGGGGAACAATATTGCGCGCTTCGGGCCCTGGGATGCCCCGGTAGACTGGCAGGAAATTTTCCACTTTCCGGATTTCTTCCTTGAAAACATCCGAAATGACGAGGAAATTGAAAGGGAGTTTGTTTACGAAATGCCCGATTCTCTCAGGGAAGAATTTAAGAATTCAGAACAGATAGACTTTGATATTAAGGCCGAGTATAAGAAAGTGTTTGCAGCAGGGAAGAAATCCAAGCTGGTCCTCGAGCGCAGTATAGAACAACATGCCCGCATCTGCATGGAAAACAGCGAGGATGTTTTTGAGGCGCGTATACTGGCTAAAAAACTCAAGGAAGAAATAGAGTATCGTATCAAACAGTATTCCTACTGTATCATGAACAACACCAAAAATTACAAGGAGTGGTTGCAGGAGGACTATGAGCGAAGATTGCGCCTGCGCATTTCACAATTATTCGCAGCCCGAATGTAATTTTTTTCCCGGCCCCGAATGCTCGAAAGATCCAAATTACTGCTTATTGGAAAAACCTGGCCTGAGCCCAAGGCCACGGCTGCCGGTGAGCGCATTATGCAGCTGCTGGGCTGGTTCAAAGCCAGGGGATACAAAATAACTTTTTGCTCTGCTTCCACCCGGGGCCCATATAGCTGCGATTTGGAGGCAATGGGAGTCAGCACCCGGGAGATTGCGCTAAATGACCCTTCCTTTGATCAGTTCTTAAAAGAAGAGGCCTTCGATATTGCTGTATTTGACCGGTTTATGACCGAGGAACAATTCGGATGGCGGGTACTGGCTATACTGCCGGAATGCCTTCGTATTTTGGATACTGAAGACTTGCATTCCCTCCGCAGCAGCCGGGAACAGGCTTTTTTGAATAAACAGCAGTGGAACCAAACCCTCTGGAGGGCTGACCCTGTTTTTTACAGGGAAATGGCCAGTATCTTCAGGTGTGATTACAGCCTGATCATCTCGAGCTATGAATTACAGCAGTTACAGCATACCTTCCCGGTACTTTCGGAGCGATTGCTCTATTTGCCTTTTCAGTTCAACATGCCACAGCAAAGACAGCCAGGTTTTGAAGCCCGTAAAGACTTTATTTTTGTGGGTAACGGAAAGCACCGCCCGAATCTGGATGCTATAGAGTTACTGTTGGAAACAATCTGGCCGGAGTTAAGCAGCAAAGTACCGCAAGCGGAATTGTTTATTTACGGAGCATATCTCCCGGATAGACTCAAACGAGCTGCCGTTAAAAAGAAGCGTCTGCAAGTAATAGGCTGGGTGGAAAACCTGGCACCTGTAATGCAGGGAGCAAGGTTGCAACTGGTACCTTTGCGCTTTGGGGCAGGCGTAAAGGGAAAAATACTGCAGGGCATAACAATGGGGCTACCTTCCCTTACCACTGCGATTGGGGGAGAGGGAATATATGATGCGGCAACTTCGCGAATACTGAGTGCGGATACTCCGGAAACGTTTGTAGTAACGGCTGAAAAGCTATATCGGGATCAGCAGCTTTGGGGGCAGGCACTTCATTTGGCCGGCAATGCTGCAAAAGACCATTTTCAAGATCCACAAGTCTTTGGCTCCCAGTTTATTGAAAAACTACATAAACCCCGGCCCTCATATCCCGGGACGGAAAGTGGCCTGCTGGCCAGCCTGCTTGGAAAAAAAGCCTTTGACAGCAGCCGGTATCTTTCCAAATGGATCAGTGAGAAAAAACAAAAAGGGCCTGTTGAAAGAGAGAATCCGCTATAGCCCGTATATTTATAGTCAATAAGATAGTAGCATGATGAAACAAGAAATACCAGACTGGAAAACCGTTGGCAATTTTGAGGATATCACCTATAAGAAATCCAATGGAGTGGCCCGGATAGCCTTTAACCGCCCGGAAGTTCGCAATGCTTTCAGGCCCAAAACGACCAAAGAACTATACGAGGCCTTTTACGATGCCCAGGAAGACACCTCCATTGGGGTGGTGCTCTTATCCGGGGAAGGGCCTTCGCCCAAAGATGGGGGTTACGCCTTTTGCAGCGGGGGAGATCAGAAAGCAAGGGGGCATAAAGGGTATGTGGGGGAAGACGGGTACCACCGCCTCAATATCCTGGAGGTTCAGCGCCTGATACGCTTTATGCCCAAAGTAGTAATCGCCGTGGTACCTGGTTGGGCAGTAGGTGGGGGGCACAGCCTGCATGTGGTCTGTGATCTGACCCTGGCCTCCAAAGAACACGCCATCTTCAAACAAACCGATGCAGATGTTACCAGTTTTGATGGAGGCTATGGCTCTGCCTACCTTGCAAAAATGATAGGTCAGAAAAAGGCCCGTGAAATATTTTTCCTGGGGCGAAACTACAATGCAGAGGAGGCCTTTCAGATGGGGATGGTCAACGCGGTTATCCCACACGATCAGCTGGAGGCAACGGCCTATGAATGGGCACAGGAAATTCTGGCCAAATCTCCTACTTCTATCAAAATGCTGAAATTTGCAATGAACCTGACCGATGACGGGATGGTGGGACAGCAAGTGTTCGCCGGGGAGGCCACACGACTGGCTTATATGACAGATGAAGCCAAAGAAGGACGGAATGCCTTTCTTGAAAAGCGTAAACCAAATTTTGGCAAAAATAACTGGATTCCTTAATTGACGGCAGGACAACGGAGGGCCATAAACTAAAAAGAGCCCTGATTTGGAACCAGGACTCTTTTACGAGAACACTATATGAAAATGAAAAAAAATTAACTCCGTTTATTTTGTTTTACATGGTAAACCTAGTTCCATTTTTCAAACTGCACCACTTTTTGTTGTGAAACTGCCCTGAGATGTGGTAAGCGGCGCAAACCGGGTTATTTTTCCAAATTCTGACCGTTTATTTCTATTGAAAAGCCAGCATCAGTGCAGCGAAGAAGGCGTCTGCATCAAAATCAGGTTCTTCAGCCAGCCCGGTGCGAACCACCACCAGGTCTTTTGAAGGTATTATAAATACATGTTGCCCCTGATAACCATTGGCAGAATACAGATCAGCCGGGGCACTGGGGTATGCCCCATTGCGGTTCAGCCAGAAATGTGCCCCGTATCTCCCGTTGGAACCCTGGGTTGGCTGGCTTACATAGTCTGTCCAGGCAGGGTCAAAAAGCTGGTCACCAAACCAATCCCCTTTTCTCAGGTATAACAGGCCAAACTTTCCCCAGTCGCGGGTTGAGGCCCATCCATAGGAAGAGCCCACAAAGGTTCCTGAAAGATCCGCTTCGAGCAGCATGCTGTACATCCCGATACGGTCGATCAGGGACGCATACGGAAAGTTCAGATATTCCTGCTGTGCGTCAAACTGCTTTTTAAGGAGACCGGACAAAAGGTTGGTAGTCCCTGAGGAGTAATTCCAGATACTTCCGGGGGTGCCTGCCAGTTTTTTTTCTGCCTGTACCGCGGCCATATCATCACTTAAAAAAAGCATACGGGTAACATCAGAAATCTCAGAATAGTCTTCATCCCAGGCCAGGGAACTTTGCATCCGCAGCAACATATTATAAGTGATATTCCTGCGATCATCCTGCTGCCAGGCTTCAAGATCTGCTGCGGAGGAAAGATTGAGTTTGTTTTCATATTGCAGGATCCCATAGAGGGTAGCAAGGACGCTTTTAGTCATAGACCACCCCAGGACCGGGGTAGTTGCATCAATGTCTCCTTCATATTGTTCTGCCAGTAGGTAACCCTTATATAACAGGAGTAGGCTTCGGGTCCGCTGCTTTTCCGGATCGCTGAAAGCCTGGTTTATGGCGATTGTAAGTTTTTGGTAATCAACCTCAGGGAATACAGTATCCAGAGCCTCTCCATTACCTTCCGGATAGGGGAGTGGCCTGGCCTCCTGTTTGCGATCAGGTTTCAGGAAATTTCGGGAGGCTGTTTTTCCTTCCCTTATTAGAGCAGCTCCCAAACCCTCCCGGTAAATGGCCTTTTTAGTTTGTAAACCAAAAACACTGGCCGTTGCTGCTGAATCCTTCTCAATAGATACTGAAGCCAGGGAAATAAGTGGAACCTGCAAGTCATTTGCGCGAATGCTATCCGGGTTTCTCCCGGCCAAAAAGGCATTCGAGGCCATGTTTTTAGCTGCGTAGCCACTGATTATGGCGAGTTTAGGGTATTGCAGATAGCCAATGGTCCCGATGGACACTAACAGCGCCAGGCTGATTCCTGCTATTATTCTTTTTTTTGGTTGCATGCGGATACTTATCTTTAGTCAAACGAATATAAGCATTTGAGATATGTCCAATAGTGGGATGATTATTCCCGAACGGAGCCGGGATATCGGAGATTTTTTAGTAGGGCGGCTGCTGCCTTTTCGTCGCAAGAGGATGATTGGCCCCTTTATTTTTGTGGACCACATGGGCCCTGCCCAACTGGGGCCTGAAAAATACCTGGATGTTGGCCAGCATCCGCACATTGGTTTGTCTACCCTTACCTATCTACTGGAAGGGGAAATTATCCATAAAGATGGTTTGGGCACCGAACAACGGATCAGGCCCGGGGCTGTGAACTGGATGAGCGCCGGAAAAGGGGTTACCCATACTGAACGCAGTCCGGAAAACCTTCGAAACGGTAAAATCTATACCCTGCATGGCTATCAGATATGGGTTGCCTTACCCCGCGAACTGGAGAATATGCCTCCCGAATTTCATCACTTATCAGCGGAAGAAGTGCCCAAATGGGAGGAGGGGAAGGCCCGTTTCAAGCTGATTGCCGGGAAGGGATTCGGACGGCAATCACCCTTACCGGTGCATTCCGAGCTCTTTATGGTGGAAATAAAAACTGAAGGACTGACAAAACTGGCATTACACCAACATTTATTCGGTGAAATCGGAATAATAGTTGTAGACGGAAAACTGCACGCCTGTGATCAGGAAATTGAAAAAGGGAACATTCTCTATGCCAAGGCTGCAGACAACTGTAATATCAGCCTCGAGAACGGAAGCCATGTGCTTGTATTTGGAGGGGATCCCTTTCCCGAACCCCGAAATATTTACTGGAATTTTGTGCATTCAGAGCAGCAGCAGATTGAAGCGGCAAAAAAAAGCTGGAAGGACAAAACCTTTCCAATGATGGAAGGCGAGGTAAGTTATGTTCCGCTTCCCAAATAAAGGCCCTTCTTGAAAAGTCATGCGGAAAAACTTACTTTAGAGCCGTGCGGGCAAATTTTTTATATATGATTGGGGCCTTAACGGTCGGTTTGTTGCTGGTTTCCTGTGGCAAGAAAGGGGAGTCCCTGGTCTGGCACGAAATGGAAGTAACGGCAACAGCCTATAATTCAGTAAGCTGGCAAACCTCTGATGATCCCTCCATTGCTGCCTGGGGCGACACTTTAAGACCAGGGATGAAGTGCATTGCTGTTTCGAGGGACCTCCTAAAACTTGGCCTCGTAAGGGACACACCTGTAAAAATCAGCGGTATGGAGGGCACCTACCTTGTAAAAGATAAAATGAACGCCCGGTTTAAGAAGCATATTGATATTTATATGGGTTTGGATATCCGGGAAGCAAGGGAATGGGGTCGCAAAAAAGTAACCATTAGCTACGGGCTGAAACCTCAAAAAAGCGAAACGGAATGAATGTGCAAGGTTTTACAGCCAGGCGAGGCATTTTAATTGGGCGAATAGTCCTTCTCCTCTTGTTGTCAGCAGGCTATTCCTGTAAATCCTATGGCCCGCTGATGGTTGAGCGCCCAATTGAGTTCAATGAAGAAAGACTGGAACTTACCCGGGCTTATTTGAAAGACCGTTATGGGATCGTTCAGCAAGACGCCAGGATTACACCCAGGATGATAGTGGTACACTGGACAGCCATCCCCACCCTGAAGGCTTCCTTTGATGCCTTTAAAGATCCGAGGCTTCCCAACAGTCGTGGTGATATCACAGCTGCCGGGGCCCTGAATGTATCCGCCCACTACCTGATTGACAGGGACGGTACTATATATAAGCTGATGCCGGATACCCTTATGGCCCGGCATGTGATTGGCTTAAACCACTGTGCCATCGGGATCGAAAACGTGGGAGGGACTCCTGGTACCCCGCTAACAAGAGAACAATTAAAGGCAAACGAATGGCTGATCCGGGAATTAAACGGAAAATATCCCATACGCTTCCTTATTGGACATTATGAATATACGCGGTTTGAAGGCCACCCCCTCTGGAAGGAACGGGACAGTGCTTACAGAACCGAAAAATCTGATCCGGGAACGGATTTCATGCAAAAACTCCGGAGCGCTCTGCGTGACCTGAATTTGGGTACAGCACCGGCAAAAACCACTGAATTATGAAATTTTTTATTAGCATTTCCATCTGTTTATTGTTTCTGACCGGGGCTTACGGGCAGGAAGAGGATTTTAGTGCTAGATTTTACCAGAGTTATGAAAATTACAGGGAAGCTGCCCTGGGAAAAAGGCGGATCAAGCATACGGAGTTGCAGCCGCTTATCGACCGCTTCGCTTCGCTTGAGGGATTTGAGGTACACAAGGTTGGTAGTTCCATTGAGGGCCGTGCTCTCAGGTTAATAAGCCTGGGCAGGGGTGAAACAGATGTTTTTCTCTGGTCTCAGATGCACGGGGATGAGCCTACGGCTACCCAGGCCATTTTCGACCTCCTCAATTTCTTTGCCTCGGAAGACTTCCAGGATGAAAAACAGGCCATCCTGGATTCGGTTCGGTTGCATTTCCTGCCTATGCTCAACCCGGACGGGGCAGAGTTGTTTCGCAGAAGAAATACGCTCGGGATTGACATCAACAGAGATGCCTTGCGCCTGCAATCTCCCGAAGGACAAACCCTCAAAAAGGTTCGTGACAGCCTGCAAGCGGAGTTCGGATTTAACCTGCACGATCAAAGTACTTATTACAATGCAGAACGAACCGACAAACCCGCCACAATTTCTTATCTGGCACCGGCTTACAATTACGAAAAGGACATAAACGAAGTAAGGGCCAACGCCATGCGTGTAATAGCCTATATGAACGGGATTATCCAAAATTACGCCCCCGGGCAGGTGGGGAAGTACAACGATGATTTTGAGCCGCGCGCTTTCGGTGACAATATCCAGAAATGGGGAACCTCAGCCATTTTGATCGAATCCGGAGGATATCCGGAAGATGTGGAAAAGCAGGAAATTCGCAAATTAAATTACACCTCCATCCTTTCAGCCATCTATACCATAGCGCGGGGCGATTACAGGGAGATCAGCCTGCAAGCCTATGAGGCTATTCCCGAAAACGACAGGAAACTATTTGACCTGAAGATCGAGAAGGTAAACTATCCCCTTTTGGGCAAGGAATACGTGATCGATATTGGCATTCAACGACCGGAGGTGGACCTGGAAGGACACAACAGCTACTGGAACAGCAGCCGTATCATCGATATGGGAGATTTATCTACCTATTATGGATATGAGACCCTGCAGGCAGGGGAATACCGTCTGGAGCCCGGGAAGGTTTATCCGGAGGTGCTGGCGAACACCGAAGCAGTAAAACAGCTGGATTTCTGGGAGCTGCTGGGACAGGGATACACCTATATCCCATTGGAGAAGATCCCAAATGACCTCAGCTATTCTCCCTTTCCCCTGAACCTGGTTACTAAATCCTTCAAGGCGCCGGAGGAGCAATTCCATGTTGGGGACAATCCAACCTTTGTCTTGTGGAAGGATTCAGAACCCGTTTATGCGGTTATCAACGGTTTTCTCTATCATATGCCATCAAAGCAGGGAGAAGGGAAGAACAGTATGATTTTCAGATAAGGAGGCTGGCCCCATTATTTAGTACCCGAAGCTGATGTGAATTTGCTGTCCATTCAGGAGCAGGGCAGTTAACATGCTTAACAGGGTTAAAACAATGGCCAAAAATACGGTCAGAATAATTTTACGTACTGCGTTTGAGAAAGCCCCTATGGGACTTTGCTGAATAATTTGATTGATTACATCCATGATGTTGCGTATTTAATGATTCTTAGTTTTCGTTTTCAGGATGTAAAGGCGGGTTGTATACTTCTAAAACAAGGTTATGGCCAAAAACCCTACTTCGGGAGGCCTGTTCGGGATGTGTTACGGGATTTATCCGGCCAATGGCCCGCATATACCGATTAGGCATAAAAAAAGCCGGTACAAATACCGGCTTAATGCAAATGTGTTTTGTTGGTTTACTGACAGCCGCCTGTAAATCCGGTAGCATTGAATTTGGTCTGTACGGCGCCCTGGCGATTTCCGGACTGTACCTGTATGGCCAGGTTATTTTCCCCGCTGCCATCCCTTTTAGGGCTACAGTATTCAAAGAGGTAATAGCTATTGGCCCTTTCTGATACTTTTTGCGAAAGCTGATTAAAGGTAGTTTCCAGTTCTTCCTTATTACCTGCAAAAACGCTGAATGTCTTTCCGATTTCCTCCAGGATCTGGCTGTCGATCTCTGCACCCAGGCCAATGGTGAAATAGGAAATATTGCTGTCTGCATCTTCCACCTTATCGAGGGCAGCCTGTTCGGGATAGCGGGAGGCCTGGTCAGTCCCATCTGTAAAGATCACTACAGAGGCAGCCCCAATGGTTTCGTTCTGAAGGCTTTCGTCCACCAAATCTTCTGCAATGTCGGATGCCTTAATAACTGCCCCGTAAAGGTCAGTTGAGGGATCGTTACTGATATCGGCCTGTATCCCTTCAATGGCTGCCAATAACTCGGCCTTAGAAGTGGTCAGGGGGTTCAGTACATGCAGCACATCTTCCCCGTCAAACCAGTAGATGGCCATTTTAAAGGATTCTGTCTCGGTTGCCGGCATTACATTGTTGACAAAACTACTGGAAGCAGACTTCAGTTCATTCAGGCTACTGCTTAATACACTATTACTCAGGTCCAGGACCAACAGTGTATGGTTTTGAAAGATCTGGGAATTCGGGGAGATGCGCGCCTGGGATTCCGAAGCGGAAATGGTGTTGAAGCAGTCGTCATTGCGTCCCTGTTCGTAAATCGTAAACTGATCCGCAGTCAAGCCTGCAACAGGATTGCCCAGGTCATCCGATACCCGGAAAAAAATCGACACTTTTCCCGGTAGGGTTGTATACTGGTCCTGAATGGCGAGGAGCAATTCATTTGTTCCCAGGTCCAGACAGTCATCCACAGGGGTCCCTATACCAAGGTCTCCCTGGCCATTGAGATCAAAACGAACGTCATCGTCTGAATTCCCACAGGAAATAAAGAGGATTAAAAATAAAAATTGAAGTAAAATTCGGGTAAGCCTTTGCATTTTCATATAGTGATAATTTCTCTGAGAACGGATAATTGACTATCCTAGTATTTGAGGGGTGTAAAATTCTTTTGGACACTGGTTTTAACGCTGCAAATCTAGTCAAATGAGACTATTTTCAACATAATGTTAAAGGGAAGGCCCTGAATATTTTTTTTGATACCTTTAAAGTTCAAAGCGAGTTTGCTCAATTTTAATCATTAAAATCCATACCTGAAGTTATGGAAGTATGGGAATACCCTCGCAGCCATAACTTATAAGTTGATAAAAAATGAAAATATTGCTATTTGGAATCACCAGGGACATTATTGGCGAGGGCAGCCTGATGATAGCGGAAAAGGATTCTAAAGGCCTGAATACGGTTGGTGAGCTTAAGGCGCAACTGAAAAAGGAATATCCGGAGCTGAATGATTTAAGCTCCCTCGCCGTAGCGGTAAACCAACAATACGCCACAGATAAAGAGTCGATTAAGGGATCGGATGAAATAGCCCTGATTCCCCCGGTAAGCGGCGGCTAAGAAGAATACGGAAATTACAGTATGCTGATAGATAATCACGATAGAGTCATTAATTACGTACGCCTTGCGGTAACGGACCGCTGTAATCTGAGGTGTAATTATTGTATGCCTGAAGAGGGAATTGCCTTTTCAAAAAGAAATGACCTGTTGAGCATATCGGAAATGAAGCGGTTGTGTGATATCCTGATCGGGCAGGGGGTGGATAAAATCAGGCTTACGGGGGGAGAACCATTTGTTCGCAAAAACCTGATGCAATTGCTGGAACATTTGGCAAAGCAGGAAGGACTGAGAGAGTTGTCTATAACCACCAACGCCACACTTATAGGGCCTTACATAAAACAGCTCGAGGATTATGGTGTTAACAGCATAAATGTGAGCCTGGACGCCATACAACCCGAGACCTTTGCCCGC
Organism: Robiginitalea insularis; assembly: GCF_052497835.1. Taxonomy (NCBI): domain Bacteria; kingdom Pseudomonadati; phylum Bacteroidota; class Flavobacteriia; order Flavobacteriales; family Flavobacteriaceae; genus Robiginitalea; species Robiginitalea insularis. The sequence goes on along the minus strand of NZ_CP199296.1, from coordinate 3,071,349 downwards.
ATCACACGTCGGGATTACTTTGAAACGGTTCACGAGAACCTGATGCGACTGATTGACTCTAAGATGGATGTACGGGTCAATTTTATAGTGCTCGAAGGACAAAATGAAGGAGATATCTATCATATGATGGAGTTTCAGAAAGCCTATCCGGTCCGGGTTCGTTTTCTGGAGGAAATGCCCTTTAATGGAGGTAGCCGGAACTTCAGAAAGCTCAAATGGAACCATAAAAGGATTTTAGACCATATCCGTGAGGAGTATCCGGGTTTTGAAAAACTTCCGGCTCCCCTTACTTCTACCTCTGTAAATTACAAGGTTCAGGGCCATGAAGGGTCCTTCGGGATCATTCCCTCATTCAGCCGTACTTTCTGCGGAAGCTGCAATCGCCTGAGGATCACGGCAACCGGAGATGTCATTACCTGTTTGTATGGAAAACCCGTAACGAACCTGCGAAGACTATTGCGTTCCGGACTGGACGAAACCTTTGTACAGGAAGAATTAATCAGCGCTGTCCGTTCCCGGGCCAGGGATGGCTTTGAAGCCCAGGAGCGTTTCGGCTCCATATTTGGCAGTTCCATGACCTCTATTGGCGGTTAAGAATAATAAAATCAAAGGACACAGCATGAATAAGAATATGGAAATCTACGGACTGGTCCTGGCTGGTGGGCGTAGTACACGCATGGGCACGGATAAGGGCTTGTTGCAATATCACAATAAACCCCAGAGGGAATTTTTATATGAACAGTTGCAAAATATTTGTGATGCTGTTTTTATGAGTATCCGTCCGGAGCAGCAAGCAGAAATCCCCGGTAAATTCAGGTATATTGTGGATGAGAATGTTTACAGGGGGCCTTTAAACGGATTGTTATCCGCACACCACCAATTTCCTGAAGCTGCCTGGCTGGTGGTTGCCTGCGATCTGCCCCTGGTGAATGAAAAGGTTTTGAATTACTTAATGGAAAGGCGCAACAAAAAAGCAATGGCAACCGCTTTTGCCACGCGCAAAACAGGACTACCCGAACCCCTTGCTGCCATATGGGAACCTCACGGCCTGAGGCAGGCAGAAATTTACATGAAAACTGCGGAAAGCAGTTGCCCCAGAAAATTCCTGCTAAACGTTGAAACCACTTTGGTTCATCCTGAAGATGACTTGTGGGTGGCCAATGCCAACGAGCCTGATGAGCACCAGAAACTACTTGCCAAATTAAATAGTATATGAACCGATATGACCGGCAGATACGGTTAAAGGGATTTGGGGAAGATGGCCAGGACAGACTGGGTAAAGCCCGGGTTTTGGTAGTAGGGGCCGGCGGGCTTGGCGTTCCGGTTTGTCAGTACCTCAATGCAATGGGGGTAGGGGCCATAGGGATTATGGACGGTGATCTTGTCGAAACTTCCAATCTGCACCGGCAACCCCTTTACACCCCATCGGATGTCGGCAAACAGAAGGTTAAAGTACTTTCCGCTTTTTTGAACAAACAAAATCCTGAGACGCAAATTATAGTTTACGACACTTTTCTGCATCCCGGGAATGCAACCAGTGTTTTTGCGGATTACGACCTGGTTATAGATGCCACAGATAACCTGTCTACTAGATATCTGATTGACGATGCCAGTGTTATCTGCAATATCCCGTGGGTATATGGGGCCCTGCATGCCTATGAAGGGCAAATAAGCGTCTTTAATTACTGCGGCGGGCCAACTTACAGATGCTTGTATCCCGAGATGCCTGCTGAAAATGAAATCCCCGATTGCAACACCCTGGGAACCCTGGGGATCCTTCCGGGTATCATTGGTAATTTACAGGTGCTGGAGGCAATTAAGGTTTTGTGCGATATGGAGGGTGTCCTTAGTGGCAACCTAATGATTTACAATGGGTTGATTCAAAATATATATCAGCTATCCTTTAATAAAAACATAAAATTGACCCGACCTGATTTGAAATCCAGTACTTACGGCAGTGAGACTGGGTGTGAACTTCCCGGCGCTATTGAGGTCAGTAGTTTTGCAGCCCAAAAAAAAGCCGCAGTCCAAAGTCTGCTGATAGACGTCCGTGAACCCTGGGAATACGAGGCAGGCCATCACCCGGATGCTATAAGCATTCCCCTGGGGAAATTAAAGGAATCGCTGCCGGATTTGGATAAGACGGAACAGGTATACCTGATCTGTCAATCCGGAAAACGCAGTTATCAGGCCTACCGGGAATTGAGCCCGCTATACCCGAAAACAGTTTTCAGCTGGATACGGGGAGGGATGAAGGAATTAAAAGCCCTACTTTGATAGGCTTAATGTGAATAAGGGCAGGATCGCCCGAAAAAACAGTATGGTTTGACACCTTTTGCAGAAGCTTACAATTTAGTAATAAGGCATTCCCGTAGCTTTGGAACCGAACTGCTTCCATTGGAGGAAGCAGTTGGCCTGTATCTGGCTGAGGAGATTTTTGCAGATCGGGACCTTCCTCCGTTTGACAGGGTCACCATGGATGGTATCGCTATTCATTCGGACGCTTTAAAAATGGGCCTGAAACGTTTTAAGGTTTCGGGGATCGCCAGGGCAGGGGAAGCGGTTCAGAATTTACCAAAAACGGATCAGTGTTTTGAGGTGATGACCGGGGCAGTACTTCCCAATGGGGCGGACACCGTTATCAGATATGAGGATATCAGTATAAACGGGGGGATAGCCGCTCTGGACAAACCTGTTCAGGCGGGTAAAAACATTCATGGCAAGGGTACTGATGCACTGAAAGATAGCGTGTTGATTCCGCTTAACACCCAAATCAGCCCGGCAGAAATTTCTATTTTGGCCTCGGTGGGTAAGAGCAAGCTGCTGGTACACAGGCGGCCAAAAGTGATTCTGGTTTCAACTGGGGATGAGCTGGTAGAACCTGAGCAGGTACCCGAGCCACATCAGATCCGGAAATCGAATATTTACGCCCTGTCCGCGGCCCTTGATAAAGAGGGAATTGTCGCAGAAAAAATACATTTACCCGACCATCCTGAGACCATTGAGAAACAACTTAGAAGCGCACTCGAAAGGGCAGATGTTCTGATGCTCAGCGGCGGTGTGTCCATGGGTAAATTTGATTATTTACCAGAGGTATTGGGAAATTTAGGGGTAGAAAAGGCCTTCCATAAAGTAGCACAGCGCCCCGGGAAACCCTTTTGGTTCGGAATTCACCCGGAGTGGAAGACTACTGTATTTTCCTTTCCCGGGAACCCGGTTTCCACATTTCTGAATTATCATTTGTATTTTAGGAATTGGTTACGGGCCGGAATGGGGATACAAACAAAAAAAACTATGGTGGAAATGGGGCAGGAAACGGTCAATTCGTCCGACCTGACTCATTTTAAACTGCTCCGAATTGAGCCGGAGCAGGGAATGTTAAAGGGGTATCCGGTTCCTATGAATGGATCGGGAGATTTTTTAAGCCTCTCAAGGGCCCATGGTTTTGTGCAACTGGAACCTTCCGATAAAGAATACCCGCCCGGCTGCAAACTACCCTTCATCCCTTTTAAAACAAATTTCTTGTGACACATGAACTGATACATATAGTAGAGGCGTATAAAAAAGCAGAGGCCTCAGGAGTCAAAACCGTAATGGCAACTGTGGTGGAACTTGAAGGGTCTTCCTATCGCCGTCCGGGGGTCCGCATGCTTTTGTTGGAAAACGGGGGCACCTACGGTGCGGTAAGTGGTGGTTGTGTGGAAAAAGAAGTCTTTCGGCAGGCTGCCGAGGTTTTTCAAACGGGTACTCCCAAAATGATGACTTATGATGGCCGGTATCGGTTGGGATGCGAGGGTATATTATACATTTTAATTGAACCCTTTAGACCCGAAGAGAAACTGCTTCGGGATTTTGAAGAGCAAATAAGCGCCCGCAAACCCTTTGAACTACATACTTATTACAATACTAAAACAGGGAGTAGAACAGGCATGAAAACCCTATTTCTTCTCGATGGTAAAAAGGAGGATAGAACAGATGCCGAGAAAAAGGATGCAGACCTGAAGGTGTTCAGGCAAACCTACAAACCCAGAATGCGGATTGCACTTTTCGGGGGCGAACACGACGCCGTGGTCTTGTCTTCCCTGTCTGCCAGTATGGGATGGGAGGTTTTAGTTGTTGTTGCAGCAGATGAAGCCCAGGCTGCCGATAAATTTCCGGCAGCTGACTTGTTTTTACCCGTCATTCCCGAAACTGCAGACGTAAGTATGGTAGATGAACAAACAGCTGTTGTGCTGATGACCCATAGCTATGTGAAGGACCTCAAATATTTACTGAGACTGAGCAGCACCTTGCCCTCCTACCTTGGAATCCTGGGCCCAGCAAACCGACGGGAACGTCTTTTGAATGAATTACTGGAAAGGATGCCGGAAGTTCCCGGGGAATTCTTCGATAAAATATACGGCCCGGCAGGGATTGATCTTGGGGCTGAAGGCCCTCAGGAAATAGGAGTTTCCATATTGGCTGAAATTCTGGCCGTCTTCAGATCAGTCCAACCGGTTTCCCTGAAAGAGAAATCAACAGCCATACATTCATGATGAATACTGCAATCTCCTGCGTTATTCTTGCAGCCGGAGCCTCGAGCAGGATGGGCAGCCCAAAAGCACTGCTTCCCTGGGGTAAGCAGAGTGTATTGCGCCACCTGCTGGGTCAGGTAAAAAAAGCCGGCCTTGAACAACTTATAGTGGTAAGCGGGGCTAGTCAACAGGAAATTGCGCAGGAATTACCACCCGGATCTGCTGTACTCTGCCATAATACCAATTGGGCAAAAGGCATGGGAAGCAGTATCAGCCAGGGGGTTCTTTGTATGAAGCAAGACTACCCGGATTCAGAAGGATTATTGGTCTTACTGGCCGATCAACCGCTTGTAAATACGATGTATCTCAAAAGGATGATACATAAGTTTCGCGAAAACCCAGAAAGTATTATTGCCACTGAATATACTGAAGGCCCTGGCGTACCTGCCCTGTTTCCCAGAAGGTACTTTAACGAATTAATAAAACTGAAGCCCGGCGGTGGCGCAAAGGCCCTGATGCGCAATTGCAATCCGGGGGAGCTGGTTTTACTGCGGGCCGGAGATGCCGGCAGGGATATGGATACCCCGGAAGCCTATGGCGAACTCAAACGAATTGCAGGGATAGACTAATTAGCATTATAATTATGAAAAAATACATACTGATTACTTTTTTACTTACTGCCTTCCCGCCAGGCTTAAGCCTTTACGGACAGGAAATGGGTTTTGAGCAGTACAATCCGAAAAGCACTTTGGTGGTGCCGGAACATCCCGTAAAGCGGGCTAAATTCCCTTTTGTGGACATCCATAGTCATCAATTCAGGATGCCTTCTCAGGAACTGTCCGTATTGGTACGGGCTATGGATAGCCTTAACCTTGCAGTAATGGTGAACCTCAGCGGGGGTTCCGGGGACAACCTGAAAGCTGCTGTCGAAAATGTTAATGCACATTATCCGAATCGTTTTGTGGTGTTTGCCAATGTGGACTTCAGTGGGGTAGGAAGTCCGGGATGGGGCCAGAAAGCAGCTGCCCAGCTGGAAGAAGATGTAAAAAACGGAGCCTCTGGGCTCAAAATCTATAAAAGCCTGGGCTTGCGCAACAGGGATGTTGACGGGAATCGCATAGCAGTAGACGACCCCCGTCTGGACCCCATATGGGCAAAATGTGCGGAACTGAATATTCCGGTCCTGATTCATTCTGCAGACCCAAAATCTTTCTGGGACCCTATGGATGCCAATAATGAGCGGTGGTTGGAGTTAAAGACCCGCCCGCGTCGCAAACGTACTGATACAGATCCGGCTCCATGGCAGCAGATTATAGACGAACAGCACAGGATGTTCAGGAAACATCCGAAAACTAATTTTATAAATGCCCATATGGGATGGTACGCGAACAACCTGGGTCGCCTATCCGAACTAATGGACGAAATGCCCAATATGAATGTGGGTATCGGAGCGATAATAGCAGAATTGGGGCGACAACCCAGGATGGCAAAAGCATTCTTTATAAAATACCAGGATCGTATCCTTTTTGGGAAAGATGCCTGGAACCCTTCGGAATTTCCTACCTATTTCAGGGTTTTGGAGACGGCAGACGAATATTTTCCATACTATAAAAAATACCATGCCTTTTGGTCCATGTACGGTTTGGACCTTCCCGATACTGTACTTAAGAAAGTTTATTACAAAAATGCCATGCGCTTGCTCCCCAAAATAGACGCCTCCCTCTTTCCGGAAGATTAATAAATTCAGGAGGTTTTCTAGTCATCTGCCCTTCAGGAGGTGCTGTTGATCGATTTAATGGGTGCAGCCGCACTAAAGCGTCAATTGTTTCGTTTAAGGGATAAATTTCAATCATTCATTCTATGGAAACAATCAAGCGATATTTAATTGCCGGCCTGATGGTCGGTTCCCTGCTGACATGCCTGCTTCAGAGCTGTAGTACGGATGCCGACGAACAGGAAATAGCTGTTGAAGACCAGCTTACGCAGCAGGAACTGCAAACGGTTCTGGAAACAGACCAATGGACAGCGGTAGCCGATACAGCTCTGGCCGAAATTTACCAGAACGGCAGCGGCGCATCAGGGAAAAGTGCGGCTAATGAATGTTACCAGGTGGTTTATTCGGAGACCGGTTTTACAGCAACTTTCGCAAACTGTGTGCTCAATGGAACGGAAAACGTCAATGGGACACTGGTGGTTACCTATAGCACTAACCCGGATGTAGCCTCTTATACAGCTACTTTTGACGGATTCTTTGTGGGTGCAATCGAATTGAATGGTACCCGTACCTATACCCTGGAAATGGGCGAATCACAAAACAGTATTGCCCTGACGGTAAACAGCGAAATGACCGTTACTTTGGAAGACCAGAGTACGATTATAGAAAGCGGGACCAAAACCCTTACCCTTACTTTTGGTGAAACCCTTGCCGATATCAGCTTTAGCATTACCGGTAACTGGATGCTGCAAGTAGGGGAGAATACCTATTCCGTAACCATCCTTGAGCCCTTGAATGGCAATTTTGAATGTGCCTACCTGCTTAGCGGGATTATGGACCTGAGTAAGAATGGCCTTGAGATTGAAGTTGACTTCGGAGATGGAAGCTGTGATGATATGGCTCAGTTGACCTATCCCAATGGCGCTAAAGAAAATATTTCGCTATAAGGCAACGGAAATAGTTTACCCCGTACAATAATTCTTAAGAGGCCCGCAAAACGGGCCTCTTTTTTTATGTCCTTCGTTCAGATTGTGAATTCACCAAAAAGGGCTTATTTTGAAAAAAAGAACAGTATGAGTTTAAAAGGAAAGTGCATTTTGGTTACCGGAGCCTCCCGGGGGATCGGAGCAGCCATTGCCGGGGAATTGATGCGGCAACAGGCGAGGGTTGTGGTACATTATAATTCAGGGCAAGAAGCCGCATATGAACTGGCAGCGAGTTTTCCAAAGACCCAATCCATTGCTTTACAGGCAAATATGGAAGAGTCAGAAGAAATTAAAAGATTGTTTAAAGAAAGTCTTACCGCACTGGGAAAATTAGATAGTATAGTTTTGAATGCCGGCGTCTTTATTCCTCATCCTCTTTCCATGGAACTCGACCAATGGTGGGAGATCTGGAAAAAAACCCTGAATATTAACCTGAATGCCGCTGGCCTGCTGACCCGGTTGGGGCTTGAGCATTTTAAACAGCATAAAGGAGGTAGATTCCTGTACATAGGAAGCAGGGCTGCCTTCAGGGGTGAGACAGAGGAGTACCTGGCGTATGCGGCCTCCAAAGGTGGGCTGACTTCCCTGGCCCGCAGTGTTGCAAGATCCTACGGTAAGATGGGGGTTACCGCCTTTACTATTGCTCCGGGTTTTACGAAAACCGAAATGGCGGCTTCATTTATGAAAACACATGGGGAGGCCCGGGTTCTAAAGGAATTAGCCCTGAACGAGTTAACCTTACCGGAACATATTGCCCCACTGGCAGCCTTCATTTGCAGTGGTATGATGGATCATGCGACCGGTACTACCATAGACATCAATGCCGGAAGTTATATGCATTGAGAGGTCTGCGGAGCCAAATATGATCGGCTTTTCCTTTTATAAAACCATTTTAAAAGTTGCCCGGGGGCATCGTAAATTTAGCAAATGAAGAAACAAAAAATAGTTATAGTAGGAGCGGGAATAAGCGGTCTGATTGCAGCCACCGTGGCCGAGCAAAACGGTTTTGACCCCTTAATACTGGAGGCATCTGAGCGGGTTGGGGGCCGTGTTAAGACGGACCTTAAAGAGGGGTATTTACTGGACCGTGGCTTTCAGGTACTGCTGACCGCCTATCCGATGGCACAAAAATATCTGGATTACGGAGCTCTGAACCTACAGGCTTTTAAACCCGGAGCACGGATTTTGGGCAGAGGTGGCAGCAGCCGGCTTGGGGACGCTTTGAGAGACAGTAGTTTTTTGCTCCCAACCCTGTTTTCAGCGGCGGGCAGCCTGAAGGATAAATGGAAAGTATTTCGCCTGCAGCGCGCACTTTTGGGGCTGGAGGTCCGGGAGTTATTCGAAAGCCCTCCTCAAACCACATTGGCTTATCTGAGGGACCTCGGTTTTAGTGGGAAAATCATAAAGCAATTCTTTAAGCCGTTTTTTGGGGGGATATTTCTGGAACCCGAATTACAGACCGATGCACGCATGTTCCGCTTCGTATACCATATGTTTGCGGCAGGTTATGCCAGTATCCCCGAGGGAGGGATGGAAGCGATTCCCAGGCAACTGGCAGGGGGCTTGCAACGAACTGAGATTCGTTTTGGGACAAAGGTCAAAGGAGTCGAGACCGGTCGGGTAATGCTACATTCAGGGGAAACCATCCCGGCAGAAGGTATTCTGATCGCCACAGATGGCCCCCTTGAGGTAAATGAAGGATCTCCTGTAAAATGGCATTCCTGTGATACCTTATATTTTGAAACTAAAGACAGGTCGTATCCGGAGCCATGTATCAGCCTGGTTCCAGCGGAAGATAGGCTTATCAACACCATACATTACCCAACAGCCCTGCAGCCAGCCCAAAAAGGCCCGCATGAATTGCTATCGGTTACAGTGATCAGGCCACATAAGTTCACCACTGAAGAACTGGCTGCTGCTGTTCAGCAAGAGTTAAAAGAGTTGGGGATTTCCGTTATTCGTTTCCTAAAACACTACCACATTGAGAAAGCGCTGCCGGTAACCGGCCTTCCTGTAATGAACCTGCCAACCGAACGACTCAAAGTACAGGAAGGAGTATTCCAGGCAGGGGATTATTTGCTCTATCCATCCCTGAATGCTGCCATGCAGAGCGGGGAATTGGCCGTAAAAGCCTTAATAGCATCTTTGAACTGAATTTTGTCTAAACTTTTGTTAATTATAAATAACAGGAAATAGGGAAATAGTAACTTGGGGGCAAAGGGGAGAAGGGACCTAACTTTTTACTCCTTTATAAACTGAAGTTTAATTTAGCTTAATTAAAACGATGGATTTATTGCAGCGAGCTTCTGATTTTGAAAATCGCAAATGGTCGGGAATCACAACAAGTGACCGTGTCCAGGCCAGTCGTGATTTAAAGCAGCTCATATTGGAAATCAATGAGGTCTACAAGAATAACCGCGATCAGCAGCTGATGGAGGTTATGAAACGTTTGACCGAAATTAAACGCAAAGTAGAAAAGCGACTTAAAGGTCGCCTGGAAGTATAATATTTTTAAAATTGCATTGAAAAAGAAAAACCGCCTGTTCAGGCGGTTTTTTTATTGATGGGAACCGAAGATTATTCCGGCATTACCACTGTATCAATAACGTGGATTACCCCGTTGGAGGCTTCTACATCTGTCATTGTTACGTTGGAGGTATTTCCAGCGACATCAGTCAGGATTACTGATCCGTCTTTCAGGCTTAGGGTAATGCTGCCACCTTGTACGGTTTCAACCGGGAAAGCATTGTTATTATCCTGAATTGCCTTTACAACGTCTGCGGCCATATATTTTCCGGATATAACATGATAGGTCAGGATACCTGTAAGAGTTCCTTTGTTTTCAGGCTTCAGCAGGGTTTCTACTGTTCCTTCGGGTAATTTTCCGAAAGCATCATTGGTAGGGGCAAATACAGTAAAAGGTCCTTCCCCGTCCAGGGTAGCTACCAGATCTGCAGCTCCAAGTGCAGCAACCAGGGTGGAGAAAGCTTCATTTCCACTGGCTACCCCGGCAATAGTAGGTGGTGCTTCTGTTACAGCTTCTGTTGCCATTTCTGATTGTTCAGCCATATCTGCAGCCGCATCGTCAGCACTTTTCTTTTTTTCCTGTGCACAGGCCAGGGATAGCATTCCTGCCAAAGCAAGGGTCATTGATGTTTTTAAAATTTTCATAGTCCTTTTTTAGGTTTAAGATGTGAATATTTATTTCGATTTAAAGGTAAGGAACGCAAGCAGGCACTGTTCTTAATATTTGTTTAAATAATTATATATAACGTTAAACATTACATAATTTCAGGATATAGTACCGCATCTTATATAATTAAGTCAATCTTAACCACAACCTGCTTGATTACTTGAATATCTTTTAGTAGTTTACTGCTTTGGATTTACCCTGTATAAGGCCATTTGGGATATCCTCTCAGTTGGTGTTTTCAGGTAGCCCGTGCAACCAAACCAGTTGGCTTCAAACAGTATTTATTTCGATAATTATTCAAAATCTTAAAAAAACAGAAAATGAAATTTACAAGAAAAGCATCCGCACAATGGAAGGGGAGTGGCAAAGAAGGGGGAGGGACCCTCACAACCGCCAGTAAAGTTCTCGAAAACACTCAATATTCGTTTAATACCCGTTTTGCTGACGGAAAAGGTACTAACCCCGAAGAACTTGTTGGGGCTGCCCATTCGGGATGTTTTGCCATGCAGCTTAGTTTTTTACTCGGGGAAGCCGGATATACGCCAGATACCCTGGACGCAGAAGCCACCCTTACATTTGAAGACGGGGCGATCACCCATATACAATTAGATCTTTCCGGGAAAGTTCCGGGAATCGATGCCGGCGAATTTGAAAAGATTGCCGGAAAAGCCAAGGAGATCTGTCCTATTTCCAAGCTGCTGGACACTGACATTTCCCTGAGCGTAACCTTAATTTAAAAATCAAAAAACACTATGAGTCAAACCGTAAAAGCATACGGAACAAAGGCAGCAGACAAACCCCTGCAGGCGCTGGACATACAACGTCGCGAGCCCAATGAAGAAGATGTACATATTGAAATCACCTATTGCGGGGTATGTCACAGCGATATACATACTGCGCGTAACGAATGGCATAATTCCACCTACCCTGTTGTCCCCGGACACGAAATCATCGGAAGGGTACGGGAGGTCGGAAGCAAAGTAAGCCGTTTCAAAGTCGGAGATTTAGTGGGCGTGGGGTGTATGGTAGATTCCTGCCAGGAGTGCGACCCCTGTAAACAGGAGTTGGAACAGTTCTGTGAAAAGGGATGTACCTTTACCTATAACAGCCCGGACCCGCACCTGGGTAGCCAGACCTATGGCGGCTATTCCACCCATGTGGTTGTAAAGGAAGAATTTGTACTTAAGGTGCCAGAAAATATAGATGAAAAAGGAGCGGCTCCGCTTCTGTGTGCGGGCATAACCACCTGGTCTCCATTGAAACACTGGAAGGTGGGTAAGGGAGACAAGGTCGGGGTAGTCGGTTTAGGCGGCCTCGGGCACATGGGAATAAAATTTGCCAGCGCGATGGGCGCACACGTGGTAATGATCACCCGTTCGCCCGATAAGGCAGCGGATGCTCGCAGCCTGGGAGCGGACGAAGTATTGCTCTCCACTGACGAGAAAGATATGCAGGCTCAGGCCAACAGTTTTGATTTTATACTGAATACCATCCCGGTAGGCCATGAGATGGATCCCTATATTTCCCTTTTGAAAATAGATGCGACCATGGTACTGGTAGGAGCGGTGGAACCCCTGAAACCCTTTCACGGCGCAAATATCATCATGGGAAGGAAACGCATAGCCGGTTCCCTTATCGGCGGGATAGCGGAAACCCAGGAAATGCTGGATTTCTGCGGTGAGCATAATATCGTTTCGGATATTGAGCTTATTAAGATGCAGGACATCAATGAGGCTTATGACAGGGTCGTAGCTTCGGATGTGAAATACCGCTTCGTTATAGATATGCAGTCTTTAAAAGATTAAAGATTCAAAATAAGCTGAAAACCACGCCTTGGGCGTGGTTTTTTTATTTCTGTTTACTGCATAAAAGGCAATCGGTGTATAAATGCTATCTTTTGACCTGTAAAAAAGCATATGGAAATTATTGAAAGCCCGCTCTATATCGTTTCTGCCCTGGCCCTGATTCTGCTTTTATCCCACTGGATTAGTAACAGGCCCTTTTTTAAAGCCTTTGGCATTGCCCTGATGGTGATTCTGGTGGGAGCCTTATTTTCAAACTCAGGGTTGATCCCAAGCGCAGCGAACCCGGTATACGATACTATTTTTGAGATAGTTGCCCCGGCCGCTCTTTTCCTGCTCCTGTTGGATGTGAATCTAATGCAACTCAAAAAAACCGGAGTCCCCATTTTATTACTTTTTGTGGTAGGCAGCCTTGGGACTGTTGCCGGGGTTTTCATTGCGAGCCAGATTGTTTCGGATGGTCCCTTATTCCAAGGAATGTACAATGCCCTGGCCGGGATGTTCACCGGTACCTATACCGGTGGAAGTATCAATTTTAACGCAGTGGCCCTGCATTACGAAGTTATGGATAACGGACTGCTGTATACAGCTGCAGTAGCTGCAGACAATGTGCTTACTACCATCTGGTTTTTTGTTACCATAACCCTGCCGGTACTCCTGCAGCGTATTTTGCCATATAAAAAGTTGGCGGCGCCCGATGGCGCTGAATCCGCTGTGAAAGTTACACAGGATGATGAAAGGGCTCAGCTCGACATTGGAAATCTTTCCTTCTGGGTCGCCCTCAGTGGCGGGGGTCTTTTACTGGCCTCCTGGCTGACTGAATTACTGGAAACAGCCCTCGGACTTAAAATCCCCTTTATGATCACCCTTACGACCCTCGCCCTTTTATTGGCACAGATTCCCGCACTGCACAGATTGAAAGGGAATATGTTCCTGGGCAGCTGGGCTATCTATTTGTTTCTGGCAGTGGTAGGGGCTTTTTGCGATATAGGTGCCCTGGCTTCTGCCGGGCAACTGGCCGTTTTGTTACTCCTCTTTGTTCTGATTACGGTTGTGGTACACGGCCTTATTGTGTTCGGCTTTAGTTACCTCGCGGGCTATGGGTGGGAATTGGCAGCAATCGCTTCCCAGGCCAATGTTGGCGGAGGTACCACGGCCATGGCCCTGGCAAAAAATTTTAAAAGGGATGAACTCATTCTTCCGGCCATTATAATTGGTTCTTTTGGAAATGCCCTGGGGACTTACCTGGGCTTTATGGTCGCCGGATATTTATAGTGGCCTCAATTAATTCCGTTACTGTATTATAAATCAGGAGGAAAGCGTAATATTGCTTCATAATTTCAACCGAATGGATTCAGAACCCAAACTGCCACTGGTTATCGGCGCCTTCTTCGCGATTTATGTGATCTGGGGTTCTACCTACCTGCTCAATAAAATAGCGGTCACAGAATTGCCTCCATTTTTACTGGCCGGAATCCGTTTTACCACAGCCAGTATCCTGATCTTTGGAATTGCCATGGCAATGGGGAAACCCCTTAAGATAAGCTGGCGGCAACTGCTCAATACCATCATTGCCGGTTTTCTTTTCCTGAGTTTTGGCAATGGGGTAGTGGTATGGGCGCTGCGCTATGTAGACAGTAATTTTGCGGCCCTGGTTATTTCGGCCCAGCCCCTGATAATCCTCCTGATGATGTGGATGCTGCAGGGTAAAAAAATTCAGCCCATGTCGTTAGTCGGGATAGTGCTGGGTATAATAGGGATTTATTTGCTGATCGCTCAAAAGGAAGTGGTTCGGCTGGAAAACTCCTTTACGGGCATTTTGATGATATTTTCGGCCATGCTTGCCTGGGCCTACGGCAGTTTATTCGTGGGCCGAGCCGACCTCCCCCGAAACTATCTGGTGAATACCGGTTATCAGATGCTTACAGGGGGAATTTTACTGGGGCTGATGAGCGTAATTTTCGGGGAACCCTGGGTGTCCCCCCTGGACTGGTCTGCCAACACGCACTGGGCCATGTTATTGTTGGTGATTTTTGGCAGCATTGTAGCCTTTACTTCCTTTAATTTCCTTCTGAAAACGGTGTCACCTGAAAAAGTTGCAACAAACACCTATGTAAACCCAATAGTGGCCATGCTGCTGGGGTGGTATTTTCTCGATGAGCAAATTACCCTGCAGTCTTTGATGGCCGCCGGAATCCTTCTCACCGGGGTTTACTTTATCAATACGCGAAAAAAGTTGGTTGGACTCTCCAGATTCAGGGGGCGGGGACAGGAGCAGGTTTAATTCAGGATATCAAAACGGTGGGTGTATTTCACTGTAAACACCTGATTGTCCAGATTGTCGATCAGGTCGTCATCCCTTACAATATTCAGTACTACAAATAAACCCGTATTGGCATTCTGAAGCCATCCGAAGCGGGCATTCACGGAGGTAACATTGGAGACATTGTTTCGCTGGATCAGGCTTTGCAGAAAAATACGGGGCGTAAAGGAATACGCCAGTCGCAACCCGCTTACAAAAGCCGTTACGTTACCCGTATCCAGTTTTATATCGCTGTGGCTGAAGGTAAGGGAGGAAACAAATTTATCTCCGAGACGATAATTGGCAGTACCACTATTGGTGATCCGGTTCCCGTTGAAATAGCCTCCGATAAAGGTCCTGGAACTTAATGAAAAAGCGTTGTTGGGGTTGGTGATCAGCACCAGTTGTAATTCTTCATTTACATAATTCCCTACAGGTACAGTCACCCTGGAAATATTAAAAGGGGTCAGCACCCTTTCGGTGGTAAAATTAATCCCGGTATGGATCTCAAAACCGCTACGCCAGACCCAGTGGTTATCCACATGCAGGAAACTGGTAATAAGTTCATCGTCAAAGTTCCAGTAACCCCTGTAGGAGAGGTGTGGGCGGATCTCGAACATTTTACGGGCATTTTTAAATCTGTGGGCCTTAAAAATCAGGAGTTCCGGTTTACGGAAAGCGGTTCGCTGTAAAAAACCAACTTCCGGATTAAATCCTTCTCCAACTTCAGTGTACCCGGCATTCAAATTCCATCCATCCCAATTGTAATTGCCCAAAATCTTAAAAGCATGATCATTTTCCTCAACCCCCGGAGTGGTGCTTTTCGCAATAAATCCGGTTACTTCAGCCTTATTTCCAATCCCCCATTTCCCGTCAATCGCATACACCCGGTTGTAGTTATCTTCCAGAGCCCCGAGACCCGCCCGGCTGGTAAAAATCCCACCCAGGGAGGAGCGGCTGCCCGGAAAATTGTGGTTTACCCTGGCCACCGTAAAATTATTCTCCTCAATTCCGGCTTCGGCCACGTCTTCTGTAAACATACTCAGAAGCCCTACATTGGTCTGCCCGACTTTCCCGGAAACCCGGGCTCCGCCAATGATCGGAACAATGCTCCCGTCTGTCCCTAATCCTATCCTTCGGCTGAAAAACAGATCCACTTCCCCCGGACTACCTACGCCGAATTGCCCGGCATTTTCAAGGAAGAAGGCCCTTTTTTCAGGGAAAAAGAGATTGAAGCGATCCAGGTTCACTTGCTGGTCGTCTACCTCCACCTGGGCAAAGTCAGTATTATAGGTAAGGTCCAGGGTCAGGCTGGGGGTAATACTGTATTTAATGTCTGCCCCGAATTCAAAATTGGTATCGGTTTCTGAAGGGGATACCGCCTGGTCATTTACTACCTGCCCGAGCACATAGGGGATGAGTTTTAAATTCCCCGGATTTTGCAGGTTTAAGCCCGTCAGTTTTCCCGCAAGGGATAACCGCTTCATATCGAAGCCGAGCGGGAGGGAGGTCCAGAAGGCCGTTTCGGTATTCTTGCTGATATTCCGCCGGAAATTCATCCCCCAGGTACGGTTGGTTCCGGCAGCAAAACGAAGCGAACGCAGCGGAATGGCAAATTCTGCACTCCAGCCGTAGTCTCCAATTTGGGTGCTTACCTTCCAGGTGGCATCCCAGTTGATATTTGTCCCCCCTATGACCCCGCCCTGCTGGCGGTTGGCATTGAAATTTCCCTTTCCTTCATTGTTGATCTGGGCATCGTATTCCATGCCCTGTGCATTGGTGCCAAAAAGAAAGCCATTCTGATTGTCATTGTAGGTGTCGATAATAAAAAGGAAGCTGTCTTCGTCATTCAGGTCTGCATCCCTCCTGGAATCCGAAACAACAATATTCTCAGGATCCGAATCGTAGCAGACAACCGCCACATAGAACGTCCCCTGGCTTACGGCAACCCGAATACTGGTTTTTTCAGAAACCGCCTCTCCATAATTGGGACGCAGTTGTATGAGATCTTCTATGGCAGGAATCCCCTGCCAAACCGGGTCATTGAGAATTTCACCGTCTACAACAGGGTCTTCCGAAAGGCTGGCTGCCTGGTAGGTTGGCTTAATTACTACTGAGTCTTTTCGGGGGCCGGACTGCCCTAAGGCAAAGGCACAGGTTAGAAACAGGAGGAGGGAGATCCCGCTTTGCGCTATGAAATTCATCTGAGTTAGTTGGTCAGTGTTTAAAGATAAGTTTTTTCGTTAATGAATCTGTTATAAGTTCGAATGGATTACCAATACCTCTTTAACCCTCGGGTTAACAAATGATTTGGTTGGTCTAATAGATTGATTATTTTATCTTTAGATGATGCACATTCGCTTTTTTAAGCTACTATATTTTAAAAATGAAACCGGATAGGATAAGGGGATTTTTGAAGCATATGTTTTTATTTCTGGGTCTTGCCTGTTTAAAAGCCCAGGAACCTGACTTTGCTGCCTTGCGGGCTCAAATGGTGCGAGAGCAGCTCAAAGCCAGGGATATCCGGCAGGAAGCCGTCCTAAATGCTATGGAGTCCATCCCCAGGCACCTTTTTGTGCCAAAAAACAAACAGCTTTTCGCATATGAAGACGGCCCTTTATCCATAGGGGAGGGGCAAACCATTTCCCAACCCTATATAGTGGCTTTTATGACACAGGCACTAAAGTTAAACGGCGATGAAAAAGTCTTGGAAATTGGCACAGGATCCGGATATCAGGCTGCTGTACTAGCTGCCATTGCCCGGGACGTTTATACAATCGAAATTGTGCCTTCTCTTGGGAAAGCCGCACAGGAGCGTCTTTTAAAGATGGGGTACAATAATATCCAGGTTCGAATAGGAGATGGTTATGCCGGATGGCCCGAGCAGGCTCCTTTTGATGCCATAATGGTGACAGCCGGGGCGGAAGAAATTCCTGAGCCCTTATTGCAGCAACTGGCCGAGGGAGGCCGGATGCTGATCCCTCTAGGGCCGCACCGTGGGGTACGTAATCTGGTGCTGGTCGAGAAGAAAAAGGGCAAATTCCGTCAAAAAAACCTGATGAAAGTACGTTTTGTCCCCTTTACCCGTAATAAATCTTAAGATTTTGTCAATCCTTCCAGAAAATCGCGGTTTTATGCCGCTAACCATAGTAAAGCCCTTACCTTTGCAAACGATTAAAAATTAGAAATTTAGAAGTATGAGTAAAGTAAAAGCAAATGATATGGTGAAGGTTCACTATACAGGAAAGCTGACCAATGGTGAAGTATTTGACAGTTCCCTGGAGCGTGAACCGCTGGAAGTACAATTGGGGCAGGGACAACTGATCCCGGGCTTTGAAAAGGGATTGGTTGACATGGAAGTCAATGAGAAAAAAACAATCACCATTCCTAAAGAAGAAGCCTATGGAGAGGTACAGAAAGAACTTTTCCATAAAATTGAAAAGGAACAATTGCCCGATACGATCAAGCCCGAAGTAGGGATGGGGCTGGTTGCCCGCAATGAAGACGGGACCGAACGCCAGTTACGCGTGGCCCAGGTAAATGAAGACAGCATCGTTGTTGATGCAAACCACCCGCTGGCCGGGCAGGATTTGATTTTTGAACTGGAGTTGCTCCAGATCAAATAATTAATCTGAGATAAATAAAAAGCCGCTTCTGAAAGGAGCGGCTTTTTTTATAGGTACAGGCGACCCATTTTTGATATCACAGCATCTCTCGCAAAGGATCTGCCTTTTTAATTTTTTTTGTTGCCCTTTTGTGATCCTCAGCCTCTGCTTCAGGCAAGTGCTCTGCCTTAGCAACGGTTTCACTGAAATATATTGCCGTAAAGATCGGGAAGTGATCGGAACCAATATGCGGTAATCGCTTGTAACGAATCAACTTAAAATGTTCGGAGAGGAAAATATGGTCCAGAGGCCAGCGAAAAAAAGGGTAGCGGGTATGGAAGGTATTGAAAAATCCCCTGCCCACCCGGGGGTCCCGCAACCCGCTGATCTTTTGAAACAAACGGGTCGTATTAGACCAGGCCACATCATTGAGGTCGCCGCATATCAGGATGGGTTCGGAAGAGTTGCTGACTTTTTTCCCGACCATTAACAATTCTGCATCCCTGGGGGTGGAGGTCTCACTTTCAGTAGGGCTGGGTGGTTCCGGATGCAGGCAAAAAAGCCTTACGTCTTTCCCGCACCGGAGCCGGATCTGGGCGTCAATGGACGGAATGCCCTCCGTAATCAGGTAGTTCACAGAATGTTCTTTAATGGGAAGCTTTGAATAAAGGTGCATCCCGTACAGATTGTCCATTGGTACTTTTATCGTATGCGGATAAGCTTCTTCGAGTGGTCTTAACTGATCTTCCCACCAGGAATTTGTTTCCAGGGTTAGTAGCAGGTCGGGCCGCATCTTTTCTGCCAGAGCCAATAGTTTACCGGTCTTTTTATTGGTCATTAGGACATTACTTACCATTATGGATAGCACTCTTTCCGGATCCTGAGTATCTGCCGCAGGGACCTGCCTCTTGCTGAAAGGGGTGTAGGGAAAGATTTTGTAAAGCTGATATCCCAGAGCCAGCAACAGTACCGCTGCCAGAAGGTAGTCCCAAAACCGCCAGTCCGGCAGCCCGCTTAGCGAAAAGCCCAGGGATACCACTAGCAAGACTGCAACCTGCACCCTGGGAAAATCAAAGATACGGATCCACCATTCCTGGCGTCTGAGAAGACCCATAAACGTAAATAAAATGGATAAAATCGAAATAATCAGCACTAAAATTTCCAAGGACCTTATTTATTTGGATTTCGAAAGTACACTTTCTCAATTATTAGGACCAGGATCAGGCCAGAATACTTTCATGCCCGGAATCTTTGACAAACAAACAGGAACTTTGTGTTTTGGCAGACATTTCTTTTACAAAGTCAAAAGGAAGGTTCTCATCCATGCCAAAGATGTTAAGGTCTGCTGCCGGGGCAATCTCAACAATGTCCCTGAAAGCCCCAATATGAATCTCGGTGAGGGTTTGAGGCAGGCGGGCCAGGTTGATCAGGGAATCCAGGAATTCTCTGGCATTATCCGCTTCTTTTGGATCTTCTATGACCATAATAAGCCTGATTTTGGCTCCCCAGTTTATTTTTAGTTTGTAGGCAACCAGAATGGACAGGTCCAGATTTCCGATATCCCAGCCTAGACTCCAGTTGCCCTTTCGGTCACTTACCCAGACATTGATGGTGTTTCGCTGTCCCAGCAGGGCAGTAGGATGTGACAGGAACAGGAGGATTCCTATTTCAAGGCGAATGGACTCCTTCATGACCGGTCTGAGTTCCGTTTCGTAATCATCGTGGTCCTGCATATTGAGAAATACAATATTGGGTTTGAAAAAAGCGCCCTGCAAGGCCTGACTCCCATAATTGATGCCATTTGCAAACTGGTCGGTACATATAACTGAATAGGAAGAAAATACCCCTTTTTGACGGAAAGCAGAAGCTACACTTTCCAGTTGCCCGGCAAGTTTTTCGGCTTCGGAAAAAGGTTTGATGCCCAGAAGCTTAATCGATCCTTTGGGCCGGGTAATATTCCGGAGGAATTCAAAATTGCCTTTCAGGCCATTCAGATCCCGTACGGGTACCATCAGGTTGGCCTTCCAGGCCCGCTGTTGCATCTTTTTCATTCCCCAGGTATGTTTGGCTGCCCATTCTGCAAAGGATACAAATAAGCCGGAGCGTACATCCTCGAAAGGGGTCTCAAGGTTTTGCCTGGACAGGTACCAGTATACCATCAGTACAATCATTACAGAAAGGAGGCTTATTGTAGGGTTAATGATAAACATGGCAAATACTGCAGAAATGAGTCCCAGCCAGGGCACCCACCTGTGGATTTTAAAAATGGGGCGATAACTGATCAGCCCGAGGTTTTGCTCTATAATCACCACAATGTTGATCATGACATAAGTAATAAGGAAAAAGAGCGTCACTAAAGGGGCTACAGCATTGATATTCCGCAACATAAGGGTTGTTAAAATTAGTATACCTGTAACCATCATGGCATTGCGGGGTTGCCCGTTTGGGCTCTGTCCTTTCAGGAAATTGGAATAGGGCAGGACCTTGTGTTCTCCCATGGCAAAGAGAATACGGGAAGAGCCTACTATAGAGGCCAGGGCAGAGGAAAAGGTTGCTCCCAGGATCCCGGCTATGATCAGGGGGCCAAAATAGGCCTTATCTACCATGACGTAATAATTGTTCAGCAATTCATCTTCTGTGGCAGAACGCGCAATCCAGAAGGCCAGTAACATATAGATAATAAAGCTAACCCCAATGGCCCAGAGCGTGCCTTTTGGGATATTGCTTTTGGGATCCTTGAGTTCCCCGGACATATTGGCACCGGCCATAATACCGGTGGCCGCCGGAAAGAAGACGGCAAATACAACCCAGAAATTACTGCCGCTGAAGTTATTTTCCACCGAACCCCGGAATGAACCCCATTTAAGAGCTTCTAAACTGGGAATTTCCATTATTCCGTTATAGGCTGCTACCACTATGGAAATCAGGGACAGTACAATAATCGCCATAATTATGAACTGTGTTTTGATGGCGAGGTTGGCGCTGATGTAGGCAATGGTAAAAAGCAGCCCGAAAACAATTACATCTACAAGTAAAGCATTGTGATCGGGAAAGATCCCCAGCCATCCTTCCCGGAAACCAAAAATATACATGGTTACCGCCAGGCCCTGGGAAATATAGCGCGGAATGCCGAGGCTACCGCCTACCTCAAGCCCCAGTGCCTGAGAAACAATGGCATAGGCACCACCTGCGCCGATACGGATATTGGTGGTTATCGCAGACATAGACAGTGCCGTACAAAGGGTAATCAGGAAAGACACTACAATAATAAGCCAGGTACCCAGCAATCCTGCATTTCCCACAACCCATCCGAGCCGCAGGTACATAATAACACCGAGGATGGTGAGCAGAGTTGGTGTAAAAACCCCTCCGAAAGTTCCAAATTTCTTTAAGGATACAGGCTGTTTTTCCATAAAAGAGGCTGTGAGGTTGGTTCCATTAAATTACTAAATAAATCTGACCGGGCTCATATGCATTTGAATCACTATTTTTGTGAGGCAAAAAACAAGCAGCTATGAAATCCCCTAATATCCTTATTAAGACTCTATTGATCGGTTTCCTGGGCTTTGCCCTATTTTCCTGTAAAATGGATACCTCCGGAAAAGATGCGGATAGCTCACTTATCCAATATGAAGAAGCCGCCAGTATCCTTCCTTTGGAACGATTAAAACTCCCTCCGGGTTTTACAATCGAAGTATATGCTGATAGTATAGATGGGGCCCGTTCCATGGCCATGGGAGATGACGGGACATTGTTTGTGGGAACGCGCAATGATAAAACGGTTTATGCCATCCAGGACCGGGACCGGGATTACCGCGCCGATAATGTGATCATTTTGGATTCGACCCTGGAGGTACCCAATGGAATCGCTTTTCGAAATGGCTCCCTTTATGTTGCAGAAGTAGGGCGTTTACTGAGATACGACAGCATTGAAAGCCGGCTGAGCAACCCTCCGGCTCCTGTTGTAGTGTATGACGACTACCCTACAGAATTCCATCACGGCTGGAAATACATTGCTTTCGGCCCTGACGATAAACTTTATGTACCGGTGGGAGCGCCCTGTAATATTTGTGATTCCGCCCAGGCAGATCCGCGCTATGCCTCCATTACACGGATGGACCCGGACGGCAGCAACCGAGAAATTGTAGCTCATGGGGTGCGCAATACGGTAGGCTTTACCTGGCATCCACAAACCGGGGAGCTCTGGTTTACCGATAACGGCCGGGACATGATGGGAGACGATATCCCTCCCTGTGAACTGAACCGGGTCAGCCAGGTGGGGCAGCATTTCGGATATCCTTTCTGCCACGGAGGGACCATTCCAGACCCGGAATACGGCCAGCAGCGGCCCTGTTCAGAATTCGTGGCGCCGGTACAGAATTTGGGTGCGCACGTTGCACCCCTGGGGGTGAAATTCCCGGCAGGGGAGATGTTCCCAGCAAAATACAGGGATTACGCCCTGATTGCGGAACACGGCTCCTGGAACCGCTCCAAAAAATCAGGTTACCGCGTCTCCATGGTACAACTTGAAGGCAATAAGGCTGTAAGCTATCAGCCCTTTATAGATGGCTGGCTGGATGAAGAGAGCCAGGAACAGTTCGGGCGGCCGGTAGACCTTTTGTTCCTGGAAGACGGTTCCCTGCTCATTTCGGATGATTTCGGGGATGCTATTTACCGGGTAACCTATTCCAGCGGGGATATGGCCACCTTGCAATAGCCCGGATGTCAAAACTTATACTGCTGATCGGATTGGCCCTTTCCCTGAGCACGGTTCACGGGCAGGGCTATACGTATAAAAAAGGCGACCCTAACGGGATTGGAAAATGGTATATGGGGCGTGAAATTGCCTATGTAATGGGCTATCAGGGCATGCGCTGGCTTGAAAGACCCGAACGCGAAAAAGAGGAAAATACCCTCAAACTACTCGAAAACATGCAGATCAGCCCCGGGGATACCATAGCTGATATTGGGGCAGGATCTGGTTATCACGTGCTGAAAATGGCGCCTGAGGCTGCCAGGATATATGCCGTGGATATACAACAGGAGATGCTGAATGCTCTGGATATACGACGCACGGAAGCCGGTTTGTCCAATATTGAACTGGTAAGGGGCAGTGAGAAGTCTGTTAACCTGCCGGAAAACACCATCGACAAAGTACTGATGGTAGATGTCTATCACGAATTTAGCTTCCCCGGGGAAATGATAGCCTCCATCAAACGCGCCATGCGGGCAGACGCCAAACTCTACCTGATTGAGTACCGGGCCGAAGACCCTAATGTCCCCATCAAAAAACTCCATAAGATGAGCGAAGCCCAGGCGGTAAAGGAAATGCAGGCAGCAGGGCTGAAATTGCTGCAAAACATTTCCAATCTTCCCTGGCAACATTGCATGGTATTTGTAAAAGAGTAGGGGAGGGAAGTGGCCCTGAATACCCCCCACTCAAATCATTTTTTTCCAGCGTAATTTTTCCCAAAACATGGGTCAATGTCATGTTTTCTGAAGCAGGGGGAGCTTATTTTTATATCCTGAACTTCAAACGGACTAGCTAACCCATATTGCAGCATTATGAAAGTATATGACCATAAGCACATTAAAAATATCGTTTTTGTAGGAGCCCATAACAGCGGAAAAACCACCCTGGCGGAAACCATGCTTTTTGAAGCGGGCCTGATCAACCGCCGCGGAACGGTGGAAAATAAGAATACGGTTTCAGATTACCACGATCTGGAACATGAGCGGGGAGCCTCGGTTTTCGCCACCCCCTTGCATACGGAGTGGCGAAACTATAAGATTAATATTATCGACACCCCCGGCCTGGACGACTTCATTGGAGAAATCCTTTCATCTCTCCGCGTTGCGGATACTATTGTGACAGTAGTCAATGCCCGCAGCGGCGTTGAAATAGGAACTGAGATTATCTGGAATTACATCAATTCCTACAACAAACCCACCTTATTTGTAATAAATCAGATAGACCACCCAAAAGCCAGCTATGAAGACAGTTTTCGGCAAATAAAGGGGCTGGTAGGCAATAATGCAGTCAAAATTCAATATCCCATAAAGTTGGATGGGGCGCAGTGTATCATAGACGTTTTAAAAATGAAATGCTACAAGTTCCCGGCGGAAGGGGGCAAGCCTGAAAAATTGCCCATTCCCGAAAACGAGAAAGCCCTAGCAGACCAGCTTCATAATGAGCTGGTTGAAAAAGCAGCCGAAAATGACGAAGCACTGATGGAACTCTTTTTTGAAAAAGGCACGCTTTCGGAAGACGAAATGCGACAGGGGATTAAAGCAGGGATGCTCAACCACGAACTCTTTCCGGTATTCTGCGTTTCGGCACTACAGGATATGGGAAGCGGACGTCTGATGGGCTTTATTGATAATGTAGCCCCGGCAGCTGCCGACCTCAAACCGGAGCAAAGCCTGGAAGGGGAAACCATTGCCCCCTTAAATGATAAACCCACTGCCTTGTTTGTATTCAAAACAATCCATATGCCCAATGTGGGGCAGATTACATTTTTTAAGGTAAAATCCGGGCAGGTACGGGCTGGGGACAAACTGGTAAATTCCCGCAGCGGGGAAACTGAAACGCTGCATCAGCTTTTCATAATGGACGGAAAGAACCGGGAACCGGTTAACCGCCTGGCCGTTGGTGATATAGGGGCCACCCTTAAGCTGAAGAGTACAGAAACCAACGATACGCTACATCAGGAGGGGCACCCAATAACCATACGTCCCATTATTTATCCGGAGGCCAGAACCCGCAAAGCGGTTAGCGCCCGGAAACAACAGGAAGAGGAGAAACTCAGCGAGGCTCTGAAAAAAATTCACAGTCAGGATCCTACCGTTACAATCACCTATTCCCCGGAACTGCGTCAGCAAATCCTGGGTTGCCAGGGTGAGCTGCACCTGGCTACCATCCAATGGATGCTGGAGCATGTATACGGATTGGAAGCTGAATTTATAAAGCCCCGTATCGCCTACAGGGAAACCATCATGAGGGCTGCAACTGCCAACTACCGCCACAAAAAACAATCTGGCGGCGCCGGGCAATTTGCGCAGGTCCATATGAAAATTGAGCCCTGGTACGAGGGCATGCCCGAACCAGAGGGCTTCAATCTCCGGGGCAAAGAGGAAATAGACCTGCCCTGGGGAGGAAAACTGGTTTTCTATAATTGTATAGTAGGCGGGGTAATTGACCAGCGCTACCTGCCCTCAATTCGCAAAGGAATTATGGAGGTTATGGAATCCGGCCCGCTTACCGGCTCTTTTATACGGGATGTACGGGTGATGGTCTACGATGGCAAAATGCATTCGGTAGACTCCAATGATATCGCCTTTAAGATTGCCGGTGCACATGCTTTTAAGGAGGCCTTTTTAAATGCCCGTCCCAGGTTACTGGAACCCATCCGGGAGTTAACGGTGAAAGTTCCTGAGGAAATGGTAGGCTCCGTGATGACGGACCTGCAGTCTCGCCGTTCCATTATTATGGGGATAGACAGCACCGGGGATTACCAGATTTTAAAATGCGCTACTCCGGAAGCGGAGCTTTACGGCTATTCCACCAACCTGCGTTCTTTAACACAGGGCAAAGCTACTTTTAGTACGGCCTTTAAGGCCTTTGAAACCGTGCCGGAGAATGTGCAGAAGAGTTTGGTAAACTAATTAGTGTTTTCATCTTTCTTTTGCTGGCCCAAAAGAAAGAAGGAAAGAAAAGGGCCTTTTCGAAAAAATCAGGAAATTTTTGTGGTACAAAACCACGGAAACGCTTGCGCTCCATGCTTTTTTTTGCCAAGAGCAAAACGCACTTACGCTTGCGTTTCCGTTATTTCTTAGATTTTTTCGGATCAAGGATTATTCAAATCATTAATAAATTGTAGCTAAAAAGCTCTAATTACTTACATAAATTGCCATTAGAACTAACGTAACCTAGGTTACAAGCAGAAAGCGTGATGTTGCCTACCTTTACACTATAAAATTAAAAGCAATGCCTACAGTACAATTAACAACTCAGAAATTTAAAGAGGAAGTATTCGATTATACCACCGAAAAGGAGTGGAATTACAAGGGGAGTAAACCGGCCATTATCGACTTTTATGCAGATTGGTGTGGTCCCTGTAAGATGGTTGCACCCATTTTGGAGGAATTAAGCGAGGAATACCCGGATATTATCATTTACAAGGTGGATACGGAAGCGGAACGGGAATTATCCGCCGTTTTCCAGATCCGCAGCATCCCCAGCATGTTGTTTATTCCCATGGAAAAACAGGCCATGATGAATAGCGGTGCACTGCCTAAGCACGTTCTGGAAGATGTGATAAAGAAAGAATTGCTGGAGGAGGTTTCTTAGGGATACTTTGTGGATCAAAACTGATTTTATGATAATCACATTTATTGTATTTTAAATAAGTTTCCTTTGACATAATACCTGACGATATGGTTCTGAAGAATCCATTTCCATATTATAAATCAAAATCGGTAAGGTAATTTTCTTAACATACGCGAGAAATGTGAATTACCCGGTGGGTGATTCGCATTTTCGGCGAGACGGCGCGCTGGCGTTATTGGGAAGAATGTTCCTTACAAATCAGGACTATAAAAAATTACTTCTTAGAGGCTTAGTAGCGTATTTTACTTTGACATAAAATAGCCTTTACGGCTATACGTAAATTACTAATCTAAATGTTCTATAATTTATATTATGTCAAATAGAAAATATTGAATACTGAGGAATTCCTTGATTCCACTTCCCTATTTGCGTTCTGATAGATTCTCGAATTCCCCTTCGTAACGGATGGTATTGCGCTGGTTACTGTAGACGGTAATCAGGCTTCTGTTTTGCGGATATATCTTTATGTTGAATTGCAATCGCTCCGTTTTGGGCTGTGTTTCGAAATCAAGGTTGATATAATTTCCTTTGGCAGCTGTGGAAATTTCTAGATTTAGAATGACTGTTTCCAGATCTATACCCTCAGCTCGATTGTAGTTGGTTGCAATCTGTCGTTCTCCGTAATACGGGAGTTTTATAGAAACTGAATCCCCTTTTAAAACAAAAGAATTCGGAGTATTGATGAGGCTGATTCGGGAAACATTGGATCCTGGCGGCAACAGGCCGGCATTGGAAACCTGCACCAAGCCGCTGCTTTGCAAAGGAAGCGCCCAAAGCGCTTCTATCCTGAAGTTTCGGGCGGCTATTTGCTCTTGTAGTGCTTCAAGGGCTGCAGAATCCACAGGTGTTTTGCTGGCGTTACAGCCCCAAAGTACCCAAAGAATACCTCCCAGGTATAGACTGTAACAAAGCAGATGTATGGCGCGTTTTTTCATCTTCCGCTATCTATAACTCAAGTTACTTTATTTCCGTATTTGAAAACTCCCAAGATTTCCCTAAAAAATCCTAAATATATCTGAATATTAAGAGGTTAAAAGGGTTATTTGCCTTCCTCCAGTTGCTTGAGCATCTGCCTGGCACGCTTGCCGATATTCCCATCCGGGTCCAGTTCAATAGCCTTGTTATAAAACATTCTTGCTTTTTCCAGGTCTCCTGCCCTCCAGTAACCTTCTGCAAGGCTATCCCAGGTATTGGCTGATTCCGGAAACAAATTGGTAAGCATGGTAAACACAAAAATGGCCTCCTGATACTGTTCGGAATTCAAGAGTTTGTATCCCGCAGAATTGAATTCAGCTTCAAAATCAAAAAAGCTGTACCGTG
This sequence comes from Robiginitalea insularis, assembly GCF_052497835.1. Taxonomy (NCBI): domain Bacteria; kingdom Pseudomonadati; phylum Bacteroidota; class Flavobacteriia; order Flavobacteriales; family Flavobacteriaceae; genus Robiginitalea; species Robiginitalea insularis. Next base: position 3,043,524 of record NZ_CP199296.1, on the reverse strand, counting down.
AATCTGCCAGCATTTTTTGGGCTTCCGGCATAATCCGGTCTGCCTGGCCTGAAGTAAATAAATTCGTAAAATAAGTCATGGGATCCGCAATAAACCCCTCCCCTTCGAAATCCAGGGCCGCCTGCAGGGCCGGGTCCTGGTTGGTTCTGTATTGCTCAAAAGTCATTCCCGCGTCAATTTGCGGAGCCAGCCAGTCTGCATTCTCCCATTGCGGCTTATCCTGCCACCAGGCAAAGGACAACAAGGCCTTTATCCCGGTATTGGGCAGGTTTACGGGGCGGTTATCCCCGTAAAAATTGATATTCTCCCCTGTAGGTTCCCCTACAAAAATGGCGTTGGTGTAATTGTGCAGTTCATTGACCAGGTTCTGACAGGCCGAAAATGTCCTGCGCCCGATAATCACAAAAAACTTCCCCGGCACATTGATTTTTTCCGTTTCGATAATCCCGGTTACAATAGGCTTGTTTTTATAGTTGTTCCCTCCCCCGTTCAGCCGTACGTCCAGGATAAGCTTCTCCACCGGGTTGTTTTCGATAAAATCGAATAATTCCGTATAAAAAGCTGGAATATCCTGCGAGGGCTCATCCTGAATCTGGGAATGCCTCACGTAAACGGTTTGTTGTTCCGGGAGGTATTCATAAAAGTAAATTTTATCGATATTTTTAAGGTATAAGGGAGTCTGAGTTGTATCCCTGGCGCTAAGCCAGTCTCCTCCTGGCTTTACAAAACCGTAATTGGAAGGAAAACGGGCCATGGGTACAGCCGCAATGGTCTGTTTAACCTTTTGTCCGTCCTTCTCTAGTGTCAATTCAATATTCATTTTCAGTTCGTCTGTGACCCCCTGTGCATGCAAGAGTTCCGGAATTGTCAAATAATGCAGGCCATAGGCCTTTACGAACTGTTCGTTCTCAGCTGGTACCACCGGCCTCATTTTTTTAAGAACTGTCTCAATTGGCATGCCCTCAATGGCAATTACCCTCCCTCCCAGGCCTTCTTTAAAGTCTGAATGGATTCCTTCCACGTATAAACCATCATCGAATTGATACAGAAATAACGGCAACTGGTGTAAATCAACTTTTCCTTCCCAGTATCCGAGCACGGTATGTCCGTATTTAAAGGATGCTACCAGCCGCATCAGGCCGGCCAGGACCTCATGATCCTGCATGGCAGGGATACTCTTATATAATTCTTCCACGGCCCCGTCAAAAGTTTCAGCCGTGGTCTTTTTAAATAGAAAAGGGTAATCCTGGTGAACCGTCTTTTGAAGAAAGCGAAGATCTTCCTGCCATTGGGCGGAAGTGAATACTGACTGGGAATATACCCCGGAAATCATAAAAAGCAGTAAAAACAAAAGATGAAGGGCCTTCTTCGGAAGATGGTAAGATGTGTTCATAAAGCCTGTTTATTTGGTGAAACAATCCATTTTTTTATTTGACGCCTCCTTCCTTAAATTGTTACAGTTCACAAGGAAGTTGTCAGTTTGGGCGTGAAATAATTTGGTATCTTGCCGCAAATTTCCTGCTCTTGAAATTCCGTTCGGCCCTGGCGCTATTCTTTTTATTTAGCAGCCTGCTTAGTCAGGGGCAGCAATATGTCGACATTTTGTCCATCTCCTATGGCATCAGTCCGGAAACAGGTTTTGAAAACGAAGAGGGTACTTCCCGTATAAACCATGCGGACATCAATCTTACCCTCCCCATTCCCTTAAACGAGCGCACAAACCTGATTACAGGCTTTACCGGAATCCTGAACCGCTTACGCCTGGATCCTGCAGCAGCCGAACATAATACGCTTTACAACATCAACTCCCCTATCGGAATTAACAGAACCTATACCAATGGCTGGTCGGGAACACATGTACTTATACCGCGCCTCTCATCCTCTTTCGAAAACAGCCGCCTGGGCTTTCAATTGGGCACGGCCCATCTTTTGCAAAAGAATTACTCCCCTACCCGTAGTTTTACATTCGGACTCTATATGAACACGGAAGAACAGGGCTTGTTGCTGGTTCCCCTTCTCGGATATTATTACCTGAGCCCTGACGAAAGCTGGGAGTTTAATTTACTGCTGCCTGCGCGTGCTGATATAAATTATAGGGTGGGTCCCGGTCTGAGAATAGGCCTGACTTACGATGGTCTCGGATCTTCTTATGCTATTGACAGCGAGCAATTTGGAAAGGCTTATGTTCAGCGTGTATCCAATGAACTGGCAACTTATTTTCGCCTGGACCTGAGCAAATCGTTTTTGATGGCCTTCCGCCTGGGTTATTCCTTTTTCCGCTCCTACAGAGTCTATGACAGTGAAGACAGGGTTAACATTTCCATAGGCAATATCTTCTTTAGAGATCCCCGCTCAGTCCTGAATACTTCCATTAAAGATGGATTTTTATTTAAGGCCAGATTGGTGTACCGCTTTCACCTCAGAGCCCTTTCAGATGAAGCGCTGCTGAAGTCTCAAAAATTAAATTGATCCGGCTTTTGGGTTGGGGTACTGGTCGGCTTGTCCAGAGGGATCCCGATCCAGACAAACAAAGTCCTTTTCAAGGAGCAATTCCAGACTATGGCCTTCTACCGCCTGAATACTCCCGCTGAACCCGACATTTGAATCCTGGCTCCATTGTCTTCCCCATGTATCGGGAAGTAATAAGCAAATTTCCCGCTCGGTAAAGCGAGCGCTCAGCTGTTCAATTGAACCGGATAATGTAACCCTGTAGGTAAAAAGTCCTTCCGGAAAGGCAGTGGTCTGTACCACTTCCCCTTCCCTGCCCAGTGTTTCCACTTCAGAACGCCGCAGCCGGAAACGAACACTATCCCCTTCTATACGGATTTTCATAATGCAAACTTAAGTTATGCTTAAAGATACAATAACTACTACATGAATTTCAAAAACTAAAAAGGGTTTACAAACCTGTATCCCTGAATGTCTTTGCAGGGAATTAAATATCTTTAGCAAAACTACAACTCATGAAAAACATCATCAGGGCTGTCCTGGCCGCCTGGGGCGCCAAACGTATAGGAGGCGGGCGTTGTGGATGTATAGGGACTATTTTTGTATTCATTATACTGTATTGGCTGTTGGGCTACGTCTTCAAAGTACTGTAGTAAAAAACTTGTTAGCCAGACCTTTTGGGTTCCCTGGGATCGGCGTACCTTTGCACGATGGATTTGGAAAACCAGCGTCAATCCGAATTTATTGTCTTAATGGCTGCCCTGATGTCTATGGTAGCCCTCGCCCTGGATGCGCTGCTTCCGGCCCTGGACATTATTGGCCTGGCAATTGGCAACCGGGATCCTGCCAATAACCAGCTTCTCATTACCCTTTTTTTTCTGGGTCTGGGTACAGGTCCACTTATTTTTGGTCCGCTTTCGGATAGTGCAGGTCGTAAACCAATTGTCTATATAGGTATATTTATATTTTTGTTTTCCAGTCTTTTATGTATATTTTCTGAAAGCCTGGAAGTGATGGTGACCGGCAGAATCTTACAGGGAATGTCCCTTTCAGCTCCGCGCACCATCAGTATTGCCATGATACGGGACCGCTTCAGCGGAGACTATATGGCCCGCATCATGTCTTTTGTGACAGTTGTGTTCATCCTTATCCCCATAGTGGCCCCCGCTTTCGGGAAACTGGTGCTGGATGCATTCGGATGGGAAGCCATTTTCATTATTCAGGCCGGCATAGGCATTCTGATAGGGATCTGGTTCTGGCGGCGGCAACCGGAAACCCTGCAGCAACGAAACCGGACCCCTTTCAGGTCATCCCGGATCTGGAATGGCTTTAAGGAAGTACTGAGCTTTCGCCGAACACTGCTTTTTACACTAATCTGGGGGTTTATAACCGGGTCTTTCCTGGTCTACCTCAGTACCTCACAGCAGATCTTTGAGGTACAATACGGACTTGCAGACTTGTTCCCCTATTTGTTTGCCTTACTGGCTATCACCATTGGAGGTGCTACGTTTTTAAATGGATCCCTGGTACTGCGGTTCGGGATGCGAAGATTAATTGGGGTCTCCCTGGTCTGTTTTACGCTTATTTCACTGGCGTACATACTTTTATTTAATAACGGGAACAATCCATCAATAAGTATCCTGATGGGCTTTCTCTGCCTGCAGTTCTTTGCGGTAGGCTTTTTGTTCGGAAATCTGAGGGCTATGGCTATGGAACCACTGGGGCATATTGCGGGGATAGGTGCTGCTATTACTGGATTTCTTGCGACCCTTATGTCTGTTCCGCTAAGCACCTGGATAGGGAGTTATGTAATAGAATCCACCCTGCCCCTGTTTGTCGGTTTTTTTGGTTGTGGTTGCATTTCATTGCTGTTGTTCGGATACAGCAATTACCGTCTGAGAACCAACCGGTCCTAGCCTGCGCCATTTACCCGATAATTTAAGTGTGAGTCCGATTTATATCCCTGCATAAGCATACGGATGCTTATATTTGCTCAAAAGGAAGCCCCCGCATGTGGATATGGATCATCTTTATCGCCTGTATTATTGTATTTCTGGCACTGGACCTGGGTATTTTCAACAAGAAGGACCACATTATCCGATCCAAGGAAGCTGCTATGTGGACTGCATTATGGGTTACCGTTGCACTTTCCTTTAGCGGGATTATCTACTGGCTTTTTTCCAGAGGCCTGGTAAGCAACCCCACAAATCTTGATCCGGGCACTGCCGTTCTGAAATACATTACGGGTTACCTTATTGAACTCTCCCTGAGTATAGACAATGTCTTTGTTATTGCCGTTATTTTTAAAGCTTATTCCATCCCCCCTATTTATCAGCACCGGGTATTATTCTGGGGTATTTTAGGTGCAATTGTGTTCAGGGCCCTTATGATTTTATTCGGGGTTACCCTGATTAACCAATTCGAGTGGATTATTTATGTTTTTGGAGCCTTTCTCCTGTATACAGCCTATAAAATGATCAAGGCAGAAGATCATGAGTTTGATCCTAAAAAATCACGCACTTTCGCGATTCTTAAAAAACTCTTTCCCATTACAACCTCCTTTAAAGGAAACCAGTTTTTTGTGAAGCGATTAGGTATTTATGCTGCCACCCCCCTGTTTGTGGCACTCATTGTAATTGAGATAACCGACATCCTTTTTGCCCTGGATAGCATCCCTGCCATTTTAGCGATTACGGCAGACCCTTTCATCGTTTTCAGCTCTAATATCCTGGCCATTCTCGGACTGCGTTCTATGTACTTCCTGGTTTCGCGTATGCTTCAGAAATTCCGCTATATCAATTACAGCCTGGTTGTTATTCTCGCTTTTGTGGGCTTAAAAATGCTCTTTTCGGATAAAATCCACCTTGAGGAATGGGTGTCCCTTACTGTAATCATCCTTGCCCTTGCCGGGGGTATTTTCAGCTCGCTTTGGATTCCTGAAAAAAAAGCAAAGGATACTACTGACTAATTGTTTAGTGGCGGGTACTCCTGTGGTATTCCCTGATTTCCTTTTCCAGCATCCTGTAATCTGAGGACAACTGTCTTATCTGCCTGGAAAACTGCCTTTGATCCGTTTGACCGGCAAGATTGTTTCTATCCAGGTTTTCGCAGTTCAACCGAAAAAGCTTCAGTCGCTTTCGAAGTTTTTCCTTGAGTTCAAATTGAGCAGAAACCTGTGGCTCACAGGCGTAGGATTCCAATAATCTTTTCAGGTTCCTGGACTCGTTCTTTATCCGCTTTATTAATTCTGCACCCTGAAAACGTTCCAGGGGTTTCTGGCTGTGTATAATTGAGGGGCCCATAAGCACAAGATTCAGGTTGAATAATTAATTATGCTTAATAAGTTACGAATTTTTCAGGCACTTACCGGCAGGGGCAGTGCTTTTACCAGAAGATTAACCTTTCCTTGATCATTACCCATATAAGAGATAAATGCAGCGAAATTTGGCCGGAATGAGCAGGTGTCTTATATTACCCAAAATTGATGAATTAATGGATATTAACTTCGAATACGATTCGGTAAAAGCGAGTGAACGACTGGAGATAATGGCTGCCGAAAAATTGACCAAACTCCAGGATAAGTACGACTTCATAATACGGGCAGATGTCTTTTTTAAGAAGGAAAACACCTCTAGTCCGGACAGTGGAATGATCTGCAATATGCGCCTGAGTATTCCCGGGCCCCGTCTTTTTGCGGAAGCCAGTCACGGAAATTTCGAAGCATCCATTGCAGAATCTATATCGGACCTGGAAAGGCAACTTCGTAAACGCAAGGAAAAACTGAAGGGAAAGTTTAGCTAAACCTTATTCTTCTAGACTGTCCCGGTCTTCAAAACCCATGGAAGCCAGCACCTTATCCCACTCGGCAGAGAATGGGGTCAGGTAGAGTTCGCGCAATAATTTCCGTTTTTTCCTCAAAGGAATATCCAGGGTGTCCAGGATGGCCCTGCGGCTCAAAATATACTGTATCCTTTTTTGTTTGAGATCCAGCCGGGCTTCCCTTGGCAGGATAAGTTCGGACTCATAGCTTTCCAGTATGGTTTTATGGGTAACCTCACGGGCTTCAACCTTTACAACCTCCTGAGCGGAAGTATATAGGCATCCCGTTACCAGCAGTACGCTTAGGATTGATTTTGCTCGTTTCATAATAGTGTCTCGAAAGGGCAAACTACAAAAAACAACGAAATCAGGCTCAAAATAAGCTACTGGCTTTCCTTTTGACGAATGGATTGGATTTTTATCGGTGCTATCGGCTTACCAGCCCGTCTGCCCCGTCACCTGGTCTTTTCCTGTATTATTCGAAGCGCATCCGCCACTGTCTGCATCTGCTGCATGTCTGACTCCTCCAGGCGGATGTTATAATGATCCTCAACATCCAGGACAATATCGACCAAATGCGCTGAATTGATATTGAGGTCATTGATCAGGTGGCTCCCTTCCTGCACCTGTTCCGGTTTCACATCTTCCGGCAGATAGGGTTTGATGATTTCGGCAAGCTGTTGATAATTTGAAGTGTCTTTCATGAATCCGGATTATATCTGCTAAAAATAACACAAGAATTGACATCCCCGAAACCAAAACTGGCTTTAGCTACAATATTCGGATTTGCACTGATGCTTTGTAAAGGGATTCGTTCCCGGCCCAGCATTTCTTCTATTTCGGGATGCAGGTCCTCTGCATTTATGTTCCCGAAAATCCGGTTCATTCGGATCTGCAATACGGCAGCAACACATTCCATACTCCCCGAGGCAGCCAGGCCATGGCCTAAAAGCGATTTAAAAGAGTTTATAAGCGGAAAATCCTTTCCACTGCATCCTAATGCCTCTGTCCAGTTTCGGATTTCCACAGCATCCCCGGTTGTAGCCGTCAGATGGCCATTTATGGTATCGATATCTGAGGGTTTGATTCCGGCATTATTCATGGCTTCGGTAATACAGCGCCTGACCCCCTCACTGTTAGCAGCGGTCATGCTTCCGCCATTACGCTGTCCGCCACTATTAATGTTCCCCCCCAGTACTTCAGCATAAATGGCGGCCCCACGCTTTTGCGCACTCTCCATGGACTCCAAAAAAAGGGCTCCTGCCCCACTACCGGGGACAAAACCGCTTGCGGAAGCGGAAAATGGCCTGCTGGCCCGCTCAGGATCGTCATTATAACGGGTTGGAAGGATCCGCATGGCGTCAAAACCACCCCAGATATAAGGCCCGCTATCCCCACAGCTTCCGGCCAGCATGCGTGTGGCCTGTCCGCTTCGTATTCGTTCATAAGCGATAAGCACGGCCTCTGTACCAGTACTGCAAGCCGAAGAATTAGTACTCACCTGGTTCCCTGCGCCCATTTTACCGGCTAAAAATGCACTGATCCCGCTGGCCATGGTTTGGGGCACAGTGGTACTGCCCAGCCGGCGGGTATTTCCGGAATCCACCAGATAGATAGACTCCCTGAATTTATCCACGCCCAATATCCCGGTCCCGAAAATAACTCCGGTCTCCCAGTCAGTCTGAGAACTATCAGCGAGGCTAAAGCCTGCATCCTCCCATGCCTGCAGCCCGGCTATGCCCCCGTATAACAAGCCTGTGGACAGGAGTCCGCGCTGCTCTAATGATGTAAAGTACTGGTCTATATCAGATTGCTTAAGTAACGGTTTTCCAGCAATCTGGCATTTGAAATTTAACTGTTCCAATTCAGGAAAATGCCGAATGCCGGAGTACCCATTATCCATAGCCAGACCAAAGGCTTCCAACTGGTTTGCGTTTGGCGCGCAAATTCCCATCCCGGTTATGACTACCCGTCTTTTCATCTGCTCTCCTGTATGATCATCCCTGAAAGTGTTCCCCGGCAAAGTAGCTCGTCTTCTGCATTCACCATCTTAACGGAAGATTTTAATTTCCCGAACCGGAAATATTGCTTCTCCCCGATTACCCTTACTGTTTCACCTGGAAAAACCGCTTTTAAGAATTGCATATGCGTTTCTGTAAAAGCAATTATATTTTCTGCTTTATATGGATTCCCGCCTTCTTCCAACAAGTAGATTCCATGGCAGACCAGGGCAATCTGGGCGCAGCATTCCGTTAGTATTACCCCGGGGGTAACCGGCCTGTCTTTAAAATGCCCTCTGTAGTACCAACTATCCCGGGGAAAGCAATACTGCCCCTCAATGCGTTCAGGGGTAAGCTCCCGGATCGCGTCTACAAAAAGGAAAGACTCCCCATAGGGCAGCTTCTCAAGCAATCTGTCTGCGTCTGTGTACATGATCTATATCAAATGTTCTCCTCCGTCGGCGATTAAGATATTTCCAGTGATCCAGGATGCTTCGGGCCTGCAGAGTAAATAGGTGGCATTCGCTACATCTTCGGGCTGAGTCAGACGATTGTTCGGATTTCTCTTAAGGCTGTATGCTGCCAGTTTATCCGACCCCGGGATTTTATGAAAGGAATCTGTTAGAGTCACCCCAGCCTGTATGCAATTAACTTTTATGCCAACAGGGGCAAATTCTACGGCCATTTGCCGGACCAGGGCCTGCAAGGCTGCTTTAGCAACCCCTACAGCCCCGTAGGAAGGAAGTACCCTGCTGCTGCCTTCACTTGTAAAGGCTATAACACGGGTATCCGAAGCCAGTGTGCCTGCCAGATTCAGTTCCTGTACCCACTGATAAAGGCTAAAAGCCATCGCATCGGCAGTAATGCGTAAATCCTCTGCAGAGAGGCTCTTTTCGGACCCTTCCGGGAGCATCCTTTTTAAATTTCCTTTTGCAATACTATGGATTACCACTCCAACCCTGCCCGAACTTCCCAAAAGGGTCTTTATTTTTTCAATCTGCTCCTTGCGGCGCAGGGGATTCAGGGCATCGGTCTGAAAACTGTAAAATGCCGGTGCAATTTCACGGATTTCTTCAAAGGCAATTTCCACTTGCTCCAGGTCTATTGCCAGGTCTCTGTGCAGGATAATCAACGGATATTTTTCGGCAGCCAGTTTCTTTGCTGTTGCCAGGCCAAGACCCTTACTCCCTCCAAGAATAAGAGCAAAAGGTTTTGATATGTTCTTAGCTGTTCCCATTTTTTCGATTTCAGAATCGCAACAAAATGCGCTGGGCTGTAAAACCAGGTCCAAAACTTAGCATCAAACCCAACTCACCCGCTTTAATTGATTTTTTCATAAAACGCTCCAGGACATATAGCACGGTTACGCTGCTCATATTTCCATATTGACGTAACACTTCACGGGTATCGTCCAGTCCGGCAGGTAAGTCTGCAAAAACCTCGGAGACTGTCTCTACAATTTTACGGCCCCCGGGATGAAAAATCAGATGCCTCAGGTCTTCCAATCCTATATTCTGTTCCTGAAAAATTGGCTGCAACATTGGAATAAAATGCGCTGCAATCGTTTCCGGAACCTCCGGATCGAGTAGCATCTTTAACCCACTGTTGGTTAGTTGAAACCCCATCAAATGGGTCGCATCCGCAAAATGATACATGCCTTCTGCCAGGATTTCGGGACCGGAGTCTTCCTTTGCCGAACTCAAAAGCACACAGCTTGCGCCGTCTCCAAAAAGGGCAGCCGATACGATATTCGCCATAGAATGATCACCGTGCTGAAAAGTTGCTGTAGGGCTTTCGAAAGCTACCACCGCCGCCCGCTTCCCGGGATGGGATTTTAAAAATCGGTTTGCGTAAATCAGACCGGAAATACCGGCTACACATCCCATTTCAGTTACCGGCAGACGAACGATGTCTTCCCGCAACTCCAGGGCGTTAATCAGATAGGCATCCAGGGAAGGTATCATAATCCCCGTACAACTTACGGTAATAATATAGTCCAGCTCACTGCCCTCCCACCCCGCTTCTTCCAGGGCTTTACTCAGCACTTTCTGTCCAAGCTCTTTGGATGCCCGGACATATTGTTCGTTTTTATCCTCAAAACTCTCAGGGCTGAAAACCTCTTTTAAATCCATGATCCCATAGCGGGTGTCTACCCCGGCGCCTTCAAATATTTTAAGGGCCTTACGCACAAGCCGGTCGGGTTCACCTTCCAGCCACTTGGATACATATGGAAGTATTTCGGGGGTAGACCGGCTATAAGCAGGCAATACCTTTTGTGCGGTAATAATGCGCACTGTATTCATAACAATTTATTTTTTTCTGCCCTCCAGAACCCATAGGTAGCGAAAGGCCCATTTCCACCGGATGCTATAGGAATTTACGGAAAGCTGATCTGAAAAATCCTGTAGTTCTTCCCTTAGAAACCCCCTTCGGATTGAAATAGCACCATCCGAACGGGCCACCTCAGATTTCATAAAAATAGCACCAAATAACCGGAATAAATAGTAGGCAAGTTTATTTCGATGCAAATCGTTGACCACAATGGCCTTACATGTATCATCCAGCCAGTTATCCAGCAGTTTTTTTATTTCATTTTCCCGGAAATGATGCAAAAACAGGTTACAAATAACCACAGTGTTGTGGCCGGGAAGCCCCGGAAAATCCAGGATGTTTTTTTCTTCAATACTGATTTCCGGGAATTCAGCCGCCAGGTCAGCTGCGGAGGCTACCGAACGGGGGTTAATGTCCCAGCCGATGAGCCTAACCTTGTAGTCTTGCTTTCGGCAGTATCGGGCCAGGTAACGAAGAAATTCCCCGTTCCCACATCCGATATCGAGGATACATAGGGGCTCTTCATGGCGATACAAATAAGGTTTTAAGGCTTCAATACTGCTTCGATGGCCGCCAAGGTAGCGGTTTACCCTGCTGATATCCGCAAGGGCCTTTTGGAGTTCGGTTTCCGGAAGGCTCAGGTCGTCCATCGCCTCAGCTTCATATGTGCGCTTTTTGAAGTCCATCATAGCAACTGTTCGGCTCCATGGGTTTTACGGATTGCCGTCTTTAACAGGGTAGGAAAATGGGATGCCAGACCCAGGCCTAAACGGCTTCCCGCTGGGTGTGTCAGCAAACGCTGTAACTGTTTGCCATACCAAAGGCGCTGCCGGTAGGTCAGTAGCCATTCTTTAGAATAACATTCTTCCATCTGCCTGCGATTATTAATAGTACCTGATAGGTATTCCCCTGCCCAATGGGCAACCTTTTTGCCGCTACCTATGGCCATTGCCATCCCATTCCCCGTTAGCGGATGGATGAGCCTGGCCGCGTCTCCGGCAAGCAGAATATGCTCTTCTACCAGTCTTTTGGTTTTAAAGGATATTTGTGAAATGCTCAGGGCTTGCGGAAAGAGCTGTTCTGAATCTGCCAGCACTTCATTCAAGTCCGGGTGCTCAGCAATAATGCTTTGAATACATTTATCGAGACTTGGGTTTTCTTTAAAGCGGCTGCTTTGTAATAAAAAGCAAAAATTCACAGCCCCTGTTTCAGTAACAGAAAGCCCTCCATAGCCTCCCCTGAAAAAATAGAGCCCAACCTGATCGCTTGGGTAATTAGTTTTGAAATGCATTTTAATTCCCATCCAGGAACTGTGGCTTTTAAAAAAATTACGCTGTAACTCCCGGTCCATTCCGCTGCGCTTGCCCCAACTACCAATAACCAGATTAGCCTCCCAGGATTCCTCTGCCGTATCAATCCTGTGGTACCTGCCATTGAAATAAATATGGTAAACCGATTTAAAAATAAACTGTACCCCGGCCTTAAGGGCCCGCCTGTAAAGCCTTTCATCCAGCGCAAACCGGCTGATGCCGATACCTCCTAGTGGCAGTGTAATATTGTTCAGCTTTCCTTTTCCGGTAGCCAGCACCATTTTATTGATCTGCGGAGCATCCGACAGCGGGATCTCCCAGCTCTCCAGATAGGGTACTACTTCACGGGAGAGGTATTCTCCGCAAACCTTATGCCTGGGAAAGGGATGCTTTTCAAAGACGACAACACCATAGCCCGCTTCGGCCAGCTCAACAGAGGCCGTAAGCCCGGCCAGGCCTGCTCCCACAATAGCCACTTCAGTCTTTTTCACCCTTGGAAGGTACACTATTTCGCAAAAAAAATCCCGGATGGTCCGGGATTCGTAATGAGATTTAAGGTGTGATCAGCCTTTTGTTTTTTGCCGGGCCTCTTCCTTAAGCGCGTCACTGGCGATAATCCCCAGCTCCACCCTTCTGTTCTGAGCTTTTCCCTCTGCAGTGGCATTATCTGCTTTGGGCTGGGTTTCCCCATACCATTTTACGGTAAAGCGCTCAGCATCCAGGCCCTGGGCGATTAAATAATCGGCCACTGATTGGGCCCTGCGTCGGCTAAGGTCCATATTGTATTCGTCCGAACCGGAACTGTCTGTATGCCCCTCAATCAGGATAACAGTCTTCGGATACTCCCTGAAGATATTGGCGAGGCGTCCGAGGGTTTCTGTGGAAGCACCTTTAATATCGGATTTATTAGTGTCAAAATACACTCCGGCCCCCTGGGTAAAGGTGACATTAATCCCCTCACCTACCCGGGTTACCTCTGCACCAGGCACTTCCTCCTCAATGCGTTCGGCCTGCCGGTCCATACGATCTCCAATATACCCTCCTGCAACACCACCTACAACGCCTCCGATGATAGCTCCCAGGACGGTATTGCCTTTACCTACGTTATTTCCAATAACTCCGCCTATCACGGCGCCGCTTCCGGCACCGATTACGGCACCCTTTTGCTTGTTATTGGCATTTTTTATAGCATTACACCCCAGGGCCAGACTTAAAATCAGAACGTAACTGACTGGTTTTAATAATTTGATTTTCATATACTTAATTTTTTTGGAATTCATAAATTACACTAATAGCCTCTCCGTCAACCCTTACATTGGATTTAAGCTGCATTTCAGTAGCCGTAAGCCTCTCAATATTCAAACGGTACCCCAAACCACCTGAAATATCTTTGCGCTTATCATCTATAAATTTAAACTGCAACTGACTGCTGTAACTCTCCGGGTTTTTCAAAACCGACCAGCGAATGGAGCGATCTCCCCCTTCACAGAGGCTGCCCTGTTTAATCGTATAACGGCCGGTACTGTTATTATCTCTGAAAAACCAGTTGCTGTCTTCAAAACAAATAGCATCTGCATCGTTAAAGAGGGTGGCCGAAAAAGAGCCCTCGTTGTTTTCATAAGAGATATCCGTAAGGATCCAGGTACCGCTGATCAGGTTGCGTTGCTGCCTGACTTCCTTGGAAATAGAGCAGGACTGAAGCGCCAGGAAGGGTAAAAAGACCCATAAAAAATATTTTTTCATAAATAAGGCTTAATTAGTTTACTCTTATATACGTATGCGACCCGTTAATAGTTCTCGAAAACAGGATTAATTTTCAACAGTCTTTACCAATCCAATAGGGTGGGGATTAATAAGCGAGCAAATCCGCCAGAGCCAACCGGAGTCGTTTCTTGGGGAGATACTCATTTTCCAGTGCAGCTGCAAAGGGTACCGGGATCTCCAGGGCGGCTACCCTTTTAATCGGGGCGTCCAGATATTCGAAACAATTCTCAGTAATAAGCGCTGAAAGATCGGAGGCTATCCCGCCAAAGAGACTATCTTCCTGCAGTAGCAGGACTTTGCCTGTTTTTCGTACTGATTGGTATACAGCCTCCAGATCCAGCGGGCACAGTGTCCTGAGATCCAGAAGGTCTGCATCTGCAATTCCCATCTCATCGAGTGCTTCCAAAGCCCAATGTACGCCGGCTCCATAAGTTATAACTGATATTGTCTTTCCGGACCTTAAAAGAGCTGCCTTCCCGAAAGGGATGGTATAGTAAGCCTCCGGCACCTCACCATAAACGCTTCGGTATAAGCCTTTATGCTCAAAAAACAGCACCGGGTTCGGATCATTGATTGCAGTGGCCAGAAGCCCTTTGGCATCCGCCGGAAAAGCCGGATAGGCAACTTTAAGCCCGGGTACTTTGGTAAACCAGGCTTCGTTGGTCTGGGAATGGAACGGCCCGGCCCCCACCCCGGCCCCGCAAGGCATACGTATAACGACATCTGCCTGTTGACCCCATCGGTAATGAACTTTAGCGAGGTAGTTTACAATAGGGTTAAAGCCTGAACTCACAAAATCTGCGAACTGCATTTCCACAACCGCTTTCATTCCATTAACAGATAGCCCCATGGCAGTGGATACTACGGCCGATTCGCAAATAGGGGTGTTGCGGACCCTGTCGCGTCCAAAGTCCTCCAAAAAGCCTTCCGTAACCTTGAAAACGCCGCCATATTCAGCGATATCCTGCCCCATCAGGACCAGGTTCGGATGTTGTTCCATAGACTGCCGGAGCCCCTGGGATACTGCATCGACCAATCGTATTTCATTGGTTTCGCCCGTAGGACTAACTTCTTGATAATTAAATGGTTTATACAGGTCACCCAATTCTTTTGTTTCATTGAAACTCACCGGTTCTTCGTCAAAGGCTTCCGAAAGGTTGTCATTGATCTCGTGGACGATTTCTTTTTTTAGCCGAACCTCCAGGACTTCAGTAAGTATGCGCTCATCTTTAAGATAGGAAGCGAAGTTTTCAAGCGGATCCCTGGCAGCCCAGAAATCCATCAGCTCCTGCGGGACATATTTTGTTCCGCTTGCCTCTTCATGCCCGCGCATACGGAAGGTCTTGAATTCCAGTAACACCGGGCGGGGGTCTTTGCGGATACTCTCGCAGATTTCGCTTACCCGTGTGTATACTTCTATTACATTATTTCCATCCAGAATATGGGATTCCATACCATAACCGATCCCTTTATCCGCCAGGTTGGTGCATTTGTACTGCTCTTCTACGGGCGTAGAAAGGCCGTATCCGTTATTTTCAATGCAAAACAGAACGGGAAGGTTCCACACCGCTGCGATGTTTAGCGCTTCATGAAAATCTCCCTCACTGGTTGCCCCTTCTCCCGTAAAAACTGCAGTTACCTGCTTACGCTTGTTGATCAGGTCTGCCAGGGCAATCCCGTTTGCGACCCCCAGCTGGGGTCCCAGATGGGAAATCATTCCCACTATCCTGTGCTGGTTGCTGCCAAAATGGAAGCTTCGGTCCCGCCCATTGGTAAACCCCCCTGCCTTTCCCTGCCACTGGGAAAAAAGACGATTTAGCGGAACCTGCCTGCTTGTAAAAACCCCAAGATTGCGATGCATGGGCAGGATGTATTCGGAATCGGAAAGGCTGGAAGCTACGCCTACGGAAATGGCTTCCTGCCCAATCCCGCTAAACCATTTTGAAATTTTCCCCTGCCGAAGCAGGATCAGCATTTTTTCTTCTATCAGCCTGGGCTTGAGCATCCTTTGATAGAGCATCAACAGCTGGTCTTTGGAAAGGGAATGGTTAGGATATTCCATAAAAGAAATCTCTTGAAAATTGAAGAATTCAAACACAAATCTAAACAATCGGGCCATAGTTCGCCCAATAATTTTAGTAACTTTGAGATCGTAAAAATTATCCTTTCCATGAATAGAATTCCCAATGTGGACCTCAGTGAATTCGTGTCGGGCGACCCAGAGCGCAAATCAGAATTTGTAAAACAGATTGGCCATGCCTTTGAGGAAATTGGATTTGTAGCCCTTAGCGGCCACTTCCTTTCTGATTCACTGGTAGAAGAACTGTACAGTGAAATAAAGAAATTCTTTGATTTGCCTGAAAATGTAAAGGCAAAATATGAAATTCCGGGCATTGGAGGACAGCGCGGGTATACCTCCTTTGGAAAAGAGCACGCTAAAGGGCGCAAGGAAGGCGATCTTAAGGAGTTCTGGCACTTCGGGCAGTATGTGGAAGACGATGCCAGGCTCGCTGAGGAATATCCTGAGAACGTTCAGGTTGCTGAATTGCCGGATTTCAACAAGGTGGGGCGGGAAACCTACAAAATGCTTGAGAAGACGGCTATTTATGTCCTTAGGGCCCTTGCGATCCACCTTGAACTGGACGAATATTATTTTGACGCCTATGTGCACAATGGAAATTCTATTTTAAGGCCCATCCACTACCCCCCTATTACCAAAGAGCCTAAGAATGCCGTCCGGGCCGCAGCACATGGAGACATCAACCTGATAACCCTGTTAATGGGGGCTCACGGGAAGGGGTTGCAGGTCCAGAACCACAGGGGGGAATGGATAGATGCCATCGCGGCACCGGACCAACTCATGATCAATGTGGGAGATATGCTCTCCCGGCTTTCCAATAACAAATTAAAATCCACCATTCACCGGGTGGTTAATCCGCCCAGGGAATTATGGGGTAAATCCAGGTACTCCATTCCCTTTTTTATGCACCCTATCAGTTCCATGCCACTGAATTGCCTGGAACATTGCATCGACGCAGAACACCCGAAGCTTTACGAAGATATAACCGCAGGGGAATTCCTGCACGAACGCCTGGTGGAACTGGGTTTGGTCAAGAAATAGGCCATATCCTATTAACAACCCGATAAGTAAAACTTATATGGACCTTAAAGACCAGTTAAGAGAACTCTTTCCGGATCACGAACCCGAGCAATCCGAAGAGACGGAAAATCAAAAACCTGCCATATGGATTCAGGAGGATCCGATTATATGTAAATATGAAAAGCGCAATGGCCGGCCCGTGACCCTGCTGGAAGGGTATAACGGGGCCGATAAAGACTTTGAGATCCTCAGCAGGGAAATCAAACAGCTGCTGGGCGTGGGAGGTTCCTTTAAGAAGGGTCGTATCCTGATTCAGGGCGACTATCGGGACCGGATAATGGATTATTTAAAGCAACAGGGCTTTAAGGTAAAAAGGGTCGGGGGCTGATTCGTTATAATTCCCAATTCTTCTGTTAATATTTTTCTTTTTTATCGATTAAATGTTATTTTTAAGAGTTAAAACCTAAACAATTTCTTGTTCCATGAGCTCCCAATTGCATATTACAAACGGGGACAATTTCACCGAAAGGCTCCGGAAATTAAAGTATAAAGGAGAAATCATCACCTGGAGGGAAATGCTTTGCGAGGGCAAGACAGAAACAAATGTGGGTAGTGAAGCCTTCTGGAAAACCCGCTTTGAATTCCTTCACAAGAATTACAACGTAAGTAAATCCTGGTTTGTTGAAAAAACACTCAAGGAGTACCGCTCCCTTTGTAACCACAAGCAGCAGGACGAAATTATTCTCTGGTTTGAATTCGATCTTTTTTGCCAGATCAATATGCTAGCCGTTCTGAGCTGGCTAAAAACGCATCGCAGACATGCAGAAATTTCACTGGTTTGCAGCGGATATCAGGAAGACGGGCAAACTCTTTTAGGACTCAGTGAGCTCAGCGATGCCCGGGTGGACGAATTGTATAAAAAGAAAATTGTCCTTACCCAGGATGATATTGAATATGCAGATTACGTATGGCAGCTGTATTGCAGCGATAATCCGATCCGGCTGGAAAACCTTACGGATTATGAGAACTACCATTTTGAATACCTCGAAAATGCCATAAAAGCTCACTTAAAGCGCTTTCCTACCATTAAGAACGGTTTGAACGAGTTGGAAAATCGGATCCTGCAGATTGCGGATGAAGAAAAACCCGCTTCAAAAAAAGCCCTGATGGGTTCCATTCTCAAAAACCAGGGGTGGTATGGCTTCGGGGATACCCAGTTCCAGCGAATCCTGCAAAACCTGCGGCCCTTGTTCAAGTCTGTTAGCCCGGTCCGCCTCAGCAAAAAGGGTAAAGAAATCCTTGAAAACAAAACGAATTACTATTCCGTTATCCGGGATAATGAAGCCTATTTAGGTGGCGCCCTTAAATACAACTTCTTATACAATACCGAGGCCCACAGAATACTAAAACTTTAGAATGCCCCTAGCCTCTTCAGAGTTGATTCTCAATGCGGATCAGTCTGTATACCATCTGAATTTACGAAAAGAGGATCTGGCTGAAACCGTAATCCTGGTGGGAGATCCGGATCGGGTTCCCAGGATTTCGCAGCACTTTGATACAATTGAGGTTAAAAAATCCAAGCGGGAGTTTATTACCCATACGGGAAGCTATTCGGGAAGGCGGATAAGTGTGGTTTCGACAGGGATAGGAACTGATAACATCGATATTGTCCTGAATGAACTGGATGCCCTGGCGAACATCGATTTTGATTCAAGGGAGCCAAAGCAAGCCCTGAAGCAACTGCGGCTGATACGTCTGGGAACCTCCGGGGCTATTCAGCCCGATATCCCTGTAGATGCATTCCTGTTAAGTGACTACGCCATTGGATTTGACGGGCTGCTCCATTACTACCAGAGCGAAAGGGTACAGCATCCGGACATTCAGTATTCATTTCTGGAACATAGTGCCTGGCCGGTGATGCGTTCCGTTCCTTATGTGGTAGCTGCAGACCAAAGCCTCAGTAATAAACTGTTCTCCGAAAACCTCCTGAGGGGATTCACTGCCACTAATGCAGGTTTTTACGGGCCTCAGGGCAGGGTGCTCCGGCTACAGGAAGATGCTCCTGACATGCAGAAAAAAATAATGGCCTTCCGTTATAAGGATTTGCGAATAACCAATATGGAGATGGAAACCGCTGGTATTTTTGGCCTGGCAGCCCTGATGGGCCACAAGGCGGCCTCCCTGAATTGCATCCTCGCAAACCGCTGTGACGGCACTTTTTCAAAAAACCCCCGCAAAACGGTAGATTCCCTAATAGAGTATACCCTTGAAAAACTTGCTAACTTTCCCGAATGATAGGCGTAAGAATTGTAGGCGTACCGGAGCATTTTAATTTTCCCTGGATACTGGCCCTGGATGAGGGAGCCTTCGAAAAAAGGGGCATTGAACTGCAATGGACAGATATTCCTGAAGGAACAGGGCGTATGCGGCAACTACTCGAAACAGCGGAAACAGACCTGGCTATCATCCTGACCGAAGGGCTAATACAGGGAATTGCCAATGGGCTTCCCGCCAGGATCGCCCAGGAATATATTGGCAGTCCACTGCAATGGGGAGTACACGTAGCCGCTAAAAGCAACTATAAAACACAGGCAGATGTCCTGCCCGGGAAAGCTGCTGTCAGCCGCATGGGCAGTGGCAGCCACCTGATGGCCTTTGTAAATGCCCGAAATCAGCATTTTCCTCAGGATCGCCTTGAGTTTGAAATCGTCAATAACCTGGAAGGTGCTGTAGCCGCCCTGCAAAGTGGTGCTGCTGATTATTTCATGTGGGAACGCTTTACTACCCAACCACTCGTAGACCAGGGTATTTTCCGCCGGATAGATGTTTGCCCGACCCCCTGGCCCTGTTTTGTGATTGCCTGCAGGACCGCCTTTCAAAAAGAACATCCGGGTGTCTTATCCGATATTTTAGAAGTGATCAACTCCTATACGGCGGAATTCAGATATATTCCAAGTATCGACAAGAGCCTTGCGAACTTTTATGGTCAGCAGGTAGAGGCCATTGAGGAATGGTTGGGAATTACCCGCTGGAGCCAGCAACAAATATCAAAAGAAACCGTATCGGAGGTTGTGCAAACCCTTTACGCACTGAAACTGATTGAAAGCCCTATTCGCCCCGATAAAATTCTGGCATAATAACCTTCCCTTTACCATTGGATTCCATCCAGACCCTGGCGCTTAAGTAGTTCGTTGGCCTGACTAAAATGATTATTTCCAAACCAATACCCTCTATTGGCACTTAGTGGGGAGGGATGTCCTGCCCGGAGGATAAAATGCCGCTCCGGGTCAATTAAGGCAGCTTTCTTTTTTGCAAAGCCACCCCAAAGCATGAAAATCAAGCCCTTCCGCTGTGCTGATAATTTTTGGATAACAGCATCCGTAAAAGCCTCCCACCCCTTATTCTGATGGCTTCCCGGCTGACGGGCACGGACAGTCAGGACCGCATTAAGAAGTAATACCCCCTGTTCTGCCCAGCGCTGCAGGTCCCCGTTCTCCGGATAAGGCTGTCCGATATCCTGTTCGATTTCCTTAAAGATATTTATCAGCGATGGCGGATGGGCGGTTCCCTGCCTCACGGAAAAACACAGGCCGTTGGCCTGCCCGGGACCATGATAGGGGTCCTGCCCGATGATTACCACCTTTACTTTTTGAGGACTGCAATGCTCAAAGGCAGCAAATATCTCCTTTCCTTTCGGATAACAGGTATGCTGATTGTATTCAGACCGCACAAAATGGGCGAGCTGGGTGAAATAGGGTTTTTGGAATTCCGAACTGAGCAAGGGTTGCCAGGCTGTAGCTATATTCACATTCATTTACCGGGTTTTTTCCTGAAGGCAAAAGCTATTAAAGCAATTTTTCCAATCGGGTGTAAAATTCCTTTTCAGCAGAGCTGAAACGCTCCCCTCCTATCCCCAGCAAATCATTTTCCTTTGCAGCCATAGCGACTTTTTCTGCCAGATGAAGCAGCCATGCCTTATAATCTTCAATTATCGCTTCGGAAACATACTGTCTCAGGGATTCAAAAAGGTTGGGCAATACCTCAAATATGCGATCCTGAAGGGCTTTATTGCTGCTAACGCCTTCCTGCGCTAATTCTTCCAGGAACTGGTCATGGTGCCTGATAACGGCCTCCGTCATTTCTGATTTATTTTGTGTGTCTGGTAAAATGCGATTAATAAGCGGATTTTCAGAACGTTCCCGACAGCTTTCAATCATATAGGTGAGCCCTTTCTCCCGTTCCTGTATGGAACCGGAAAAACCACTTCTGCCGGCTCCCTCAACCGCGATTTGCACCCAAAACGGAATGCGCAAAACCTTGCGCCAAATCTCGCCCGGGATATAGTTGTGATCTAAAGATTCCATAGATAATCAATTGGATGAAAAGATACGAAAAAACCAGTGTCCTGTAAAGTTCTAACGGCTTGCAGAGAGAATATTCTATTGGCCCTGGCCTTACCTTTTAATACCTCGCAATGCTTACCTTTGCAAAGATTTTATCAGGAATGAAACAACTTCCAAAAAAGACAATTGAAGATTTAGAGTTCCCAACGGTCCTGGAGCAGTTGGCAGGTCTCTGCCAAACCCAGCCCGGAAAGCAGCGGGCGCTAGAATTATCCCCATTTAAAGAAAATGTGGAGTTAATGGACTCCCTGGGTCGCACACAGGAATACCTCTCCTCTTTTGAGAATGAAAACCGCATTCCCAACCACGGATTTGAATCAATTCAGGAGCCCCTAAAATTGCTGCCCGTTGAAAATATCCTGCTTCCCGTTGAGGCTTTCAGGAAGGTTGGCAGCCTTTGTCGCCTTTTTCAGACACACCAGAAGTTTTTTAAGAAATTTAATGAATACTACCCCTTGCTGCACCAATGGATGGATCAGGAGGTGTTTGTTCCTGAGGTTCCGGAGCAAATAGAAGCCGTTATTGACCGTTTCGGGGAAATACGAAACGATGCCTCTGCAGAATTGGCGCAAATAAGAAGAGGGATCAACCAGCTAAGGGGAAAGATCAACCAGAGTTTCAATGCAGCCCTTTCCAGATACCAGCAAGCAGATTTTTTGGATGATATCCGCGAATCCGTTATTGAAAACAGGAGGGTGCTGGCCGTAAAGGCAATGCATAAGCGGAAAGTGCGCGGCAGCGTTGTCGGGCAATCCAAAACCGGGAGTATTGTCTACATAGAGCCTGAAGTATCCCTGGCACAAAGCAGGGAATTGCAAATGCTGGAGCTGGAAGAACAGGAAGAAATACGTCGTATTTTAAAAAGCCTGGCAGTCGCTATCCGGCCCTACAAAGAAACGCTTGCCCTTTACGAAAAAGTAATGACCGAAGTCGATCTGACTGCGGCCAAGGCAAGCTATGCAAAGTCTATGGATGCCTGTCTGCCTGAAATCAACTCTGATAAGCGGATGTACCTGCGGGAGGCGTACCATCCCCTCCTTTTACTCAACAATAATGCGCGAGGGGAAAAAACCTGGCCGCAGACCATTGAACTTCACCCGGAAAACCGGATCATCGTTATTTCGGGGCCCAATGCCGGTGGAAAGAGCATTACCCTCAAAACCATTGGTCTTTTACAATTAATGCTGCAAAGCGGGCTGTTAGTCCCGGTGCATGAAAGAAGTAGTTGTTGTTTGTTTGATTTGATACTGACAGACATCGGAGACAACCAGTCCATTGAAAATCACCTGAGTACCTACAGCTACCGCCTGAAAAACATGAATCGCTTTCTTCGGAAGTGCAATGCAGAGACCCTTTTCCTGATCGATGAATTCGGTACCGGAAGTGATCCGGAATTGGGAGGGGCATTGGCCGAGACCTTCCTCGAAACCTTTTACGAACGGGAAGCTTTCGGGGTAATCACCACGCACTACGCCAACCTTAAAGTTTTGGCCAATGAGCTGCCGCATGCAACCAACGCCAACATGCTTTTTAACCGGGAAACCCTGGAGCCAGCCTTTAAATTGGAAATGGGGCAACCGGGAAGTTCTTTCACCTTTGAGGTAGCCCATAAAAATGGAATCCCTTTCAGCCTGGTTAACAGGGCAAAGAAAAAGGTTGCCCGAGGGAAGGTTCGCTTCGACGCTACCATCGCAAAACTGCAAAAAGAACGATCTAAGATGGCTCAAACGGGCAGCAGGCTGCAGGAAGAGGAAGTAAAAGCCCGGGAGGAGGCCCGGCGCCTGGAGGAATTGAATTCAAAAATTAAGGATAAACTCAGCAATTATCAGGAATTATACGACTACAACCAGCGGATGATCCACCTGGGCACCAAAGTAGATAAAGCCGCCGAAAGCTACTTTGTTCACAAAAAGAAAAGACCCCTTATTTCAGAACTGCTGCGAATTGTTGAAACAGAAAACAGCAAACGCACCAAAAAAAGTGCAGCTCAGCGAAAGGAAGAACAGCAAAAGAAAAAGGAAGTAGTCAAAGAAGCCCAGGAAAAAGTAAAGGACATCCGCCAGCAAAAAAAGAAGCAGGCTGCTAAAAAAGCTAAAAAAGAAAAAGAAAAGCCCCGCCCCGTTTTAAAAGTGGGAGACAGGGTGCGATTGTGGGATGGAAAGGCTGTGGGAAGCATTGACAGCATTGAAAAAAACAAGGCAATCGTCAATTATGGCCTCTTTACCACCAACGTAGGGCTGGATCAATTGGAATTGGTAGAAAAGAAAGGGAAATGATGGAGTTGCCAGAGGGAAAAAAGATCATTCTATTTGACGGGGTATGTAATTTGTGCAACCGGGCTGTTCAATTTATCCTACAAAGAGATAAAAGGGACGTCTTTCGCCTTGCTTCACTTCAGAGTGAAACGGGAAAACGGCTTATGGCAGAGCGCGGAATCGATTCCCTGCAAACGGATTCTATTGTCCTGATTGATCCGGGAGTTGCCTATTACGTGCGAGCCGGTGCTGCAATGGAAATCGCAAGAAACCTGAAAGGTTATGGCTTTATAGCGATACTATTTGGGTGGATTCCCCAGCGCCTGCTGGACCCACTTTACAATTTTATTGCCAAAAACCGTTACAGGTGGTTTGGGAAGCGGGAGAGCTGTATGCTTCCAGGTCCGGAAGTACAAACTAAGTTCCTGGAGTAACTACCGGGGGTCATTTCAGGTTGTTCAGTATGAATTCAAGGGTTTTGTGCTGATTTTTCTTTTCCTTAAAACTAAGGCAGGTATACGGACCCATTTTAACAAGGCCCAGTTGGGTGAGATAGGCAATTTCCTTTTCGTAATCAAGGGACACTTTCCCGCTCAGCAAACGTTCCATGGGCTCCTCTTTCAGGTAGCGCTTGTAAATCTTCCTCAGGCCGCTCAGGTATAAACGGTCTTTTGTGAATCCGCCCCCCCTGTGGGCCCTCAGGGTGATAGTAAAGGCATCATTCCGGTTGAGTTTGTACTGATTGTGTATGAGGTCAAAAGTATCCGTAAAGCTATATCCTTTACTTAAACTATGAGATGCTAAAACTCTATAAGATAGCTCTTTAAGTCTTTTTAAAGTGAGAGCGCCTCCCATGTACTCACTGAAGACTGCAAGGCCTTCCTGGGTCTCAACATTTTTGGGCAGTCCATTGGAAAAGATCTTGAGTGGCTGCGCCTGGCCATTGAATGTAGTCACCAGATGCACTCCTATTTCATGGTGTGCCAGGGTGAGGAGCTGGTTTTCGCTGAATTTTGCATTCCTTTTGATCAGCAGGCTTTGGGTGCTGTTACTTACCATGGCCTCTGCTGCGATATGGGTCGAAAAACGTATGTTTAGCGGGAAATCATACTGGGCGGCAAACGTTTCAAAATAGGCCTTGGCATCCTTAGGGCTGTATTTCTTTTCCATGCTGGCCAGTTTTGGTTCGTCCTCAAAATGGAGAATGAACTTGGCGTTTTGTACGTCCTTTTCTGTGGGAGTCCCATATACTCGCAGCGAATTGTAATAAAAACGTCTTTGCTGACCAATGGTTTCTATACACTGGACCATGTTTGAATAAAAGTAGATAACGTCCGTGTACAATTGGCGAAGGACATCGTCTTCAATGCTGTCCAGCGGGTGCGTAAAAAATTGGCGGTGGAGCTTGTAACCGTCAAATTTGATTTTAGGGTATTTAAACTGGGGCTCCTCGCTGTACTTGGAAGCAAAAAACTTGTGTTTCTCCTTCTCCGTATTGAGCGGGTTCACATAGTTCAGCAGTTCAATTTTTTTGACCATCCGATCCAGATGGGCGTCTATTTCAAATACTTTAGCGTATTTGTTGAGGAGTTTTGGGTCTGGGGTTTGCGATATCATAAAGATTCCTGAAATTCAAGGAGCTGCAAAGGTATCAATTCTTTTAGTTGCCTTCCGGCGGAAGCCACAACTTCCGGATAGATGGTGCCACTTTCTTCATCACAATAAACTTTTGCAATTTCTGTGGCGAGTACCAGGCTGTTATCAAAAGTCCTGGTAATGTATTTCAGAAAATAGCCGTTACCCTGAAAGGTATCATTGATCAGGGAAGTGGCCGGAATACCGTGTGGCAGCTGTATATCCGCCAGGCGCAACCGCCAGGCCTCCGCAAGGCGGCCAAACCTGCCATTGTCGATATTGGAAGTGCCCAGATTCCAGGTCGGGACTTCCCTGTCCCAGCGTTTCCAGTTATAACTATGCATGTCTATGACGAGAGCCGCTCCATGGATTTCTTCGATTTTGGCAACCAGTGCATGTACGACCGAATAAAATCGATAATGTTTATCAAGGCTTGTTCCTTTCTCCTGTTCAGTAAGCGGTTTATGCCACAGGGCTTTGCCCCATGCATCCGAATATATGCTGGTTTCTGGTGGGCGGTTCAGGTCGTATTCAAAGCGGGAATCACAACCCGCTATAACAATGGGATGCCGGGCTACCATCTCGAAGGTACAGGGGTCTTCCTCATACCACCTTTCAAATTCGGAATGCGTACATTTTTCCCATAAACCCCTCCGGAATTGGTGTCCGTCATGGACCGCCCCACAAATAAAGGGGGCGTAATACTCTATCTTCAGCCGGAAGGAATAATCCTCACAAACTGCCTCAAATGGCTCTTCCTTGCGGATCAGGCCAATCATATCCTCGGCAGACATTCTATGCATCATCCACTTCTTTGCGCAGGCGGGACCTGCGGTTGAAGGCCTGAAGTTTATCTACCACCTTGCTTTCAATAAAATCGATCACCTTGGCCTGGATTTTTGTCTTGTAAACCTTGTTCATATAGGTTATCCCCCCCGGGGACATCACATTGACCTCCACAAGTTTCCCGCCAATTACATCTATCCCCACAAAGTACAAACCGTCATTTACCAGTTTGGGCCCTATTTGCTTACAGAGGGCTTTTTCCTCCTTCGTCAGAACATGTTTGGCCACGGAACCTCCCGCTGAAACATTGGAACGGTGGTCGTCACTTCCGGGGATACGGCGCATGGCCCCTATCGGTTCCCCGTTTAACAACAATATGCGGATGTCTCCCTGATCGGCTCCCGCTATATATTCCTGAAGAATAACATAGTTAGAGCTGCCATCGGCATTGGTTACATAAAAATCCAACAGGGATTTGATATTGGACATTGCTGATTTTTCGATCAGGATTACTCCGGACCCTCCAAAACCATTCAGGGGTTTTAAGATCATTTTGTCTGACTTGGATTCCCTTATCTGCCGCACCAGGTAATTTTTGTTTTTTGAAACATGCGTGGCAGGGATAATATTGCTGTGACTGTCGCCAAAGGCCGCCGTATAAAGCTTATTGTTGGCTTCCCTTAGCCCCTGCAGGGAGTTTACTATAAAAACATCATCCTTTACCGAATCCAGGAAATTAAGCATCAGAGGGTCCAGGGGTGGATTTGCCCGCATAAAGATTACGTCAAAGCCGGCGAGTGGGAGCATCTCTTCCCGGGTTACGGCTTTCCTGTAGAAAGCCTTGAGGCTTGCAGGAACCTTCTCCATTCGATTAATGACCGTGCAGAATGCATTGGTAACGCTATTGCGAATAGTCAGATTAGCCGGGGTGCAAAGGGCAACGCCATGCTGGCGGCGGACGCATTCGTGTATCAGCGCAAGGCTGGTATCATTGTCCGGGTCTATATCCTCCCAGGGATACATCAAAAAACAAATATTCATTGCGTAAATTTTCTGTTACTTTTTCTTTTTGCCGGAACCCCTCACTTCATCCAAATGGTCATCCCAGTTTTTTGGATTGGGGGCATGTAGCTTTCCTACAGATTTGGCAACCATCATGGATACCGCGGCATCACCGGTAACGTTTACCACGGTCCGGCACATATCCAGCGGGCGGTCTACTGCAAAGATCAGGGCCAGGCCTATTGCCAGTTTATCCGCCGGAAAATTTATGGATTCCAGAACAATTACCAGCATGACCATCCCGGCTCCGGGAACCGCTGCTGACCCAATGGACGCCAGCAAGGCCGTCAGTATAATAATCAACTGTCCGCTCAAACTCAAATCAAAGCCCAGGGCCTGGGAAATAAAGACTGCAGCTACTCCCTGATAGAGGCTGGTGCCATCCATATTGATGGTGGCTCCCACCGGGAGCACAAAACTGGAGACCTCTTTGTCTACTCCAATATGCTCTTCAACCCTTTCCATGGTTACCGGGAGGGTGGCAGCACTGGAACTGGTCGAAAAAGCGAGTAACTGGGCCGGACTGATGCGACTCAGGAACGTAAAGGGGTTGTAACGGGTAAAGGTAGAAACCACTATACTGTAGAAAATAATCATCAGAAGTAATCCCAGGACTACCACACCGGAATATTTTAAAAGCGCATATAACAGGTCCGGATCCCCGGAAGAGACAACAACATTGGCCAGCAGCGCAAAAACAGCAACAGGTGCCGTTAGCATAATGAGGTCCACCATTTTAAGGACTACCTCATTGAGGGAATCAAAGAAATCTTTTAAGGGCCGGGCAGCCTCCTCCCCTATCAGCAACATGGAGATTCCCAGAAATATGGTAAAAAAGATCACCTGCAGCATCAGGCTGTTGTCACTAACGGCCTGAAAGGCATTGTCAGGCACCATATCTACAAGGAACTGTAAGGGCCCTGATTCTTTTTGCCTGGACGCTTCCTCGATTTTGGAAGTAACCCCTGCATCGGAGGCGTAGGTTTCAGTGAGCTGTGCAATGGTTTCCTCGGAAATCCCATTACCGGGTTTCAGTACATTTACCAGGACCAGACCAATGGTAATAGCGACCACGGTGGTGACGATGTAGATGCCGATTGTTCTTAGCCCAATATTGCGGAATTTACTGATATCCTTGAGGTCTGAGATTCCCTTTACCAGGGAGGCCAGAATCAGGGGAATAGCGATAAGTTTGAGGAGTTTTACAAAGATGGTACCGAAGGGATTGATCCAATCCATTACAAAGTCCGCACCCCAGTCCGGGTAGGTCATGATAAATCCAAAAACAATCCCCAGCAGCATCCCGATCAGGATTTGCCAGTGTAATTCTAGTTTCCGCATATCGAGTCTTTTCTATTTCGCGGGAAGATACTATTTTGATCCGAGACGCCCTAAAGGGCGCCTTAGAATTTGGATAGCCTGTTTAAGAGGAAAAAGTCTGCAAGCACCAAAGCAGCCATGGCCTCAACGATGGGAACAGCCCTGGGTACTACACAGGGATCGTGCCGGCCCTTGCCCTGCTGTACCACTTTCTGCCCGTGCTTGTCTATGGTTTCGTACTCCTGGATAAGGGTGGCCACCGGCTTAAAAGCTACCCTGAAGTAAATATTCATACCATTGCTTATACCTCCCTGTATACCACCACTATAGTTAGTTTTAGTACTGCCGTCAGGGTTAAAACTGTCATTGTGTTCACTGCCTTTCATTCTGACCCCTTCAAAGCCGCTCCCGAATTCAAATCCTTTTACCGCGTTAATCGAAAGCATTGCGGCCCCAAGGCGGGCATGGAGTTTATCGAAAACCGGTTCTCCCAACCCTACAGGAACGTCCTCTATAAGGCAGCCTACAACCCCACCGATCGTATCCCCTTCTTTGCGGATCTTGCGAATCAGGGATTCCATTTTTTCAGCCGTTTGCGGATGCGGACATCGCACCGGGTTTGCTTCTGTATTATTAAAGTCCAAAGACTCATAGGGTTCGTTAATGGCGATGTCCCCAACCTGAGTAACAAAGGCGTTTATTTTTAGTGTTCCCAGTAATTGTTTGGCTAGAGAACCAGCTACAACCCGGCATACTGTCTCCCGGGCAGAACTTCTCCCGCCTCCCCGGTAGTCCCTGAAGCCATACTTCTGGTCATAGACATAATCTGCATGGGAAGGCCTGTAACTGTCTTTTATATGGGAATAATCTACAGACTTCTGGTTGGTATTTTCAATTACAAATCCGATGGGTGTACCCGTGGTTTTTCCTTCGAAGATTCCGGAGTAAAACACGACCTTATCTGCTTCCTTGCGCTGGGTAACGATTGCTGACTGCCCGGGCCTCCTGCGGTCCAGGTCAAGCTGAATGGCTTTCATATCAACTGGGATCCCTGCCGGGCACCCCTCAATAATACCTCCAAGGCCTTTTCCATGTGATTCCCCGAAAGTGGTCAGTTTAAAAACGGATCCAAACGTATTTCCGGCCATAGCTTTTGTATAATGAAACTCAAAGGTACCTTTTCGTCCGAAGTCAGACAAGGCTCCCTTTATAATATTGGCTTAACATTCTTATGAGCTACTTAAAGCCCGCTTAACACAAACATAGGAAATTGATCATCCGCATGGTTCTTAATAAACATACCATTCGTTCTAATTTTGTGACCCAAAATCGAACAAATTGAAAAAACGAAAAATTGACCTTGCGGTTATCTCCGATGTACACCTGGGTACCTACGGATGCCATGCAGAAGAACTCCTGGCCTACCTGAGCAGCATAGAACCGCGAATTCTGGTATTGAACGGGGATATTATTGACGTAGGGCAATTCGATAAACGCTATTTTCCCGCTACCCATTTCCAGGTGCTCAAGAAAATAATCGGAATGGCAGCCCGTGGGACACGAGTTTATTATATTACGGGTAATCACGATGAAATGCTGCGGAAATTCTCGGAGACTACTATTGGCTCCTTTCGTATTTGCAATAAACTTATCCTGGACCTTGATGGAAAAAAGGCCTGGTTTTTTCACGGGGATGTTTTTGATTTGTCCATTCAAAATGCCCGATGGCTGGCCAGGCTGGGCGGGCACGGGTACGATGCCCTGATTTTACTGAACAGGGGCGTAAACAACTTGTTGACCAAATTGGGACGCAACAAAATATCCCTTTCGGGGAGAATAAAGAAAAGTGTAAAAGGGGCCGTACGTCTAATTTCGAACTTTGAAAAAACAGCTACCTCCCTGGCCATCTCCAAACGCTATGACTGCGTTGTTTGCGGACACATCCACCAGCCTAAGAAAGAATGGGTGGAAACAACTGAGGGCAGCTGCCTATATCTGAATTCAGGGGATTGGGTGGAAAACCTGACCGCCCTGGAATACGCTTTCAAACGATGGAAGCTTTACAGGTACAACGAGGACAAACTATCCTCCTTTTATGCGGATGAGGAACTCAAGGAGACCCATTTTGAAGAAATCATAAACTCTGTTGTGAATCTGGAGCAGGAAAAAGGAACGAGGAGTCCCGGGCGTCCTAGTCTAACAACGCTTCTCTGAGGATGCTTACCGGGTGTAACGCCCTTCGGCCTGTGCCGTCTGCAATCTGATGCCTGCAACTGGTGCCGTTTGCGGCAATCAGGACCTTTTCGTCTGCCTTGCGAACCGCCGGAAACAGTTTCAGCCCCCCCACCTGCATACTCACCTCATAATGCTCCTTCTCATACCCAAAGGAACCAGCCATTCCGCAGCATCCCGAGGCAATGATACTTACCTTGTAATTTTGGGGTAAATTAAGCACGTCAAAGGTCACTTTCTGGTTAGAAAGCGCCTTCTGGTAACAGTGATTGTGGATTTTTACCTCCTTCTGCTGCGAAGTAAATCGGTTCGCTGACAGTTTGCCCTTTTCGATTTCAGAAGCGAGGAATTCTTCAATCAGGAAGCAGTTTTTTGCAATGGCCTCCGAAATCTCGTCTGATA
Organism: Robiginitalea insularis; assembly: GCF_052497835.1. Classification (NCBI taxonomy): domain Bacteria; kingdom Pseudomonadati; phylum Bacteroidota; class Flavobacteriia; order Flavobacteriales; family Flavobacteriaceae; genus Robiginitalea; species Robiginitalea insularis. The sequence goes on along the minus strand of NZ_CP199296.1, from coordinate 3,012,657 downwards.
ATCCAAACCTTTTGTATTCATCCCGGAAAGTCAGTACGGCAGAAGGCTCCAAGCCCAGCAGCGGAATACCATCCCGGCTTAAAGTGTATAATGCCGGGGCGTTCTTATGGGCAAGTTTTCGGGCTTGCTTCAAAAATCCTTTTGAAATAAAGCTCCTGCCGCTATCTGCTAAAAATAACTGGACATCATAGCCGAGTTTTTCCAGCAGGTATATCGCATCCTTTCCCTGTTGAATATCCAGATAGCGCGTAAATTCATCTATAAATAAAGCTACTGGTGTTTTTTGACCCGGGGAACCCGTTTTCTGCTGCTCCAGGAATTTTCCGAAATCAAAACGCCTGGCAACAGGTATGGATCTTTTTTTAGATACGCCCAAAATATTTTTTAAAGGGGATCCGCTTAATTTACCATTTAAGATGGGGTTCAGCAGCGCCGCGAATTTGCTGTTAAAGGCATTTATTGCCGTATTATGGGCAAAAAGACGATTTCTCAGGGAATATCCATTTGCCTCCTGATATTGATAACTGAATTCGGCCTTCAAGCCTGCTATATCCACATTGCTTGGGCATTCGCTGGCACAGGCTTTGCAACTCAGGCAGAGATCAAAGACCTCCTTTAGTTCTGGCCGGTCAAATCCTTTTTGCGGGTCCGTCAGCATTTCCCTGAGGACATTGGCCCTTGCACGGGTGGTATCCTTTTCATTTCGGGTGGCCTGAAAGGACGGGCACATCGCTCCTCCCATATGATGGGATTTTCGGCAATCCCCACTTCCATTGCATTTTTCCGCAGCCCTTAAAATGCCCTGGCTGTCTGAAAAATCGAGTAGTGTATTTATTACGGGTTCCAATCGGTCCGGGACATATCGCAGCGAAGCATCCATTGGAAAGGCATCCACTATTTTCCCGGGATTGAATATTCCTTTCGGATCAAAGTAACTTTTAATTCGCCGCAACAACTGGTAATTCTCCTCCCCTATCATTAAAGGGATAAACTCTGCACGAACAATGCCATCCCCGTGTTCCCCGCTAAAGGAACCCCTGTATTTTTTAGTCAGACGCGCCACCCGGGTGGTAATTTCCCTGAAAAGATGAACATCCGCTTTTTTCTTCAGATTCAAAATGGGCCTGAGATGTAATTCTCCGGCCCCCGCATGGGCATAATAAACGGCTTCCTGCCCATACTCGGCCATGATCTGTGTAAACTCCCCTATAAAGTCCTTCAGATCTCGCAGTGCAACGGCCGTGTCTTCAATACAGGCCACTGCTTTGCGGTCTCCAACCATATTTCCCAATAGCCCGAGGCCAGCCTTTCTCAGTTCTATAGCCTGCCCTATTTGCGACCCGTAAAGCACCGGGGCCGCATACGCCCTCCCTGATTGCTTTATGGTTTTCTGAAGTTTTTGGATGGCACCAGCCAGTTCTTTTTCCGTTCCGGCACGAAGTTCGAGCATCAGCAGTGCTGCCGGATCCCCTTCTACAAAAAATCGATTTCTGCTTTGCGCCCGGTTGTTTTTGGTGCAGTCCAGAATTGTTTTATCCATCATTTCGCATAGGAACAATGGATGCTCCATGGCGGGCAGTACGTCAGAGAGACAATCCTCCAGGGTATGATAATGGGTAATGACCATAGCAGCTTCCGGGGGAGGCAAAGGATCCAGTTGCAGGGTCAGTTCCGTGGTAAATGCGAGCGTTCCTTCACTCCCGCATAGTAGTTTTGCAAGGTTAAACGGGGTTTTGTTTTCGCTGAAAACTGCTGTCTCCAGCAGGGCATCTATAGCATAGCCCGTATTTCTCCGATGGATTTCAGGCAGTGGAAACTCAGCCCTTATTGCATCTTGTATATCACTGTTTAAGAGCTCTTTATATACTTTTTTATAAATAGATGATTCAGTACCAGATCCTTCCGTTTTTTGTAGGAACTCATCCCTGCTAAGCGGGCCGGCCTCTATCTGTGAACCATCAGCTAACAAGACCTTCATTTGCAACACCTTGTCCCGGGTTACCCCATACCGGATAGAAGTTGTTCCGCTGGAATTGTTTCCGGCCATCCCCCCTATCATGCAACGGTTGGAAGTAGAAGTGTTAGGGCCGAAAAAAAGACCGTGTGGTTTCAGAAAGGCGTTAAGCTCGTCCCGAACCACTCCGGGTTCTACTCGTACCTGGCGCTTTTCTATATCCAGCTCCAGGATTTTAGTAAAGTGTTTGGATACATCTATCACCAGTCCCGGACCAACGCACTGTCCTGCCAGAGAAGTGCCGGCCGTCCGGGGAATCAGACCCACGCCATGCTCGGAGGCGAACGCGATTAAATACTGCAAATCTGAGGTGTTCCGCGGATACGCCACACCCAACGGCTGCATTCGGTAAACGGATGCATCTGTAGCGTACATGCTTGTATGCAAGGGGTCCCAATGCAGTTCCCCCTCCAGTCTTCCGGAGAGCTCCTCTAGTTTATTTATAATCAAGCTTGCACAATTTTTGTTGGCTAAATTAAGTTTTTCTTAACGTAAGGCCATTGAAGATGGTCTATTTTTGAACATTAATTTAAAACATCTGTTTATGAAAATGTTAAAGCTAATAATCGGAATATTTTTCCTGGCCACAGCTTCCATGAGCGCCCAGAATATCTCTGAGCATGCCCTGGGTTTACGCCTTGGAGACAGCGATGGCTTTGGAGCAGAAATCTCCTATCAGAAGTCCATTGCCCGCTACAACCGGGTTGAAGTGGATTTGGGATGGAGGGACTCCAGGAACTTTGACGCCTTTAAACTCACCGGTATCTATCAGTGGGTACATACCCTGGATGGAAATTTTAACTGGTACTACGGTGTTGGTGGAGGCCTTGGAAGTGTTGACTTCAATAACGGATTTACCGATGACGACGGAGGCCTGTTCATCTTTGGGGCCGGGGATATTGGAATAGAGTACGATTTTGATATACCATTGCTACTATCACTGGATTTCCGCCCGGAAATAGGCCTGGTTGGCTATGACGGATTTTCGGATAATTTTGATTTTGATATTGCCCTGGGAATCCGCTACCAATTTTAGGTAAGCTGTAAAAGCGCATAAAACCCTTGACATAAGCTTATGTTAAGGGTTTTTTATTTGTAAGCGATCTGTATAACTTTGTCAAAAAATTATTTGTATGCGAATTTTGACCTGTTGCCTTTTATCTGTGATGCTCTTTGCCTGTAATCAGGAAACCGGAGAAAATTATACTTTGGAAGGAAATCTCAGGGGCGATATCCCTGAAGGCACAACAGCCATCCTCAGGAGGATTACGCCTCAAATGCAGTATGAGGCAGTCGATACGGTTCAAATTAATGAGGGTTCTTTTCTTTTTAAAGGCACCCAGGTATCGCCGGAATTACACGTAGTCACCCTTTCCGGGCTTCGGGGAGGCCTGATGCTGGTCCTTGAAGAAGGAGAGATTGAAGTTACTGCCGCCGTTGATAGTTTGAATTATGCCAAAATTGGGGGATCTCCTCAAAACGAGCTGCTCAGTCAGTACCGGGAAGGCCGTAAAAGCATTGACCAGCGAAATGCTTCTCTTTCACGTGAATTTTATACCGCACAAAGCCAGAATGATCTGGTCAACATGAATGCACTACGGGATGAAGCAAACGAATTACAGGAGGATTTGAGGGAATTCAACACCTCTTTCGTAAAAGAGCACCCTCAGGCTGTTATTTCGGTATCACTATTAAAAGAGATGCTGCAAAATCCAAAGGCAGACTTAGCCCAAATTCAGGATTTGTACCAAGGCCTGGATGAAAGTATAAAAACCACAGAGGATGCACAGGTGCTGAAAACTCAAATTGAAAATGGGTTACGCACAGCGGTAGGATCAAAAGCTCCTGATTTTAGCGCCCCAACACCTGAAGGCAATCAGCTGGCCTTAAGCGAGGCTATGGGAAAAATTACCCTGGTCGATTTCTGGGCAGCCTGGTGCCGTCCCTGCCGCGCCGAGAATCCGAACATTGTGGGGGTATATCAAAAATACAAGGACAAAGGCTTGAAAATATTAGGGGTTTCCCTGGACCGGAACGCTGAAGATTGGAAAAAAGCCATAGCCGATGACGGTCTGGAATGGCAGCATGTCTCCAATGTGCGTTACTTTGATGAGATTGCCCGTTTATACAATGTGAATGCCATCCCGGCGAGCTTCATTCTGGATGAAAATGGAGTTATTATAGCTAAAAATCTGAGGGGGCCGGAACTGGAAGCTAAAATCGCAGAGTTATTGCCCTGATTAAAATGAACATGCTACAAAAAAGTAACCCGGCCTGCGAGCCGGGTTTTTTATTAGGTTGAATAATGCCTTAAAATTTATTCCGCACATCCCGGAAGGTCCCGGTAATGGTAACATCACTGCCCGTCCTGACCTCTCCGAAAACATCGATAACGGAATCAGAGCCCAGCACTTCAAGTGCGGAACCCTGCATTAATTCGAGATCTCCGTAAATGGTCATGGATCCTTCCAGACGCAAGGTGCTCCCCGGCTCTACAATGATTTTTTTCATCCTGTTAAAACGACCTGCTGCCAGGCTTCCGAATATCTCTAAAATACCCGCATTTGTTACCCGAACATCGTTAGAAACCGTCCAGTTGCCACAAAGAAGCAAAGAAGCGGCATCCACATCAAGGGTATTGAATTGTTTGGAACCACTAAAGGAAAGGGTTGCGCCATTATCAACCCTGAAAAGTGCACTACCTTCATATACAGGCAATTCCTGACATTGGCCGGCCAGGCTTGGGGTTGGCCTGTTCAGTTTTATAATTTGCAGTCCGCGGGTGCCAGAGGCAGCAAATGCATAATCGTCCCTTGAAGCAACATAATTGATGGACCCTTCCAGTTCCAGGATCCCAACAGCAGAAGTGCTTCCGCTGGCGTCTGTCTCTGAGAGGCTCATCCCCGCGGCTCCGTTGGCCATAAAAAGGGCTTCCTCGTTAGCAACCACTGCATTGGTAACAATATCTCCGGTTTCTGCTCCATCCGGACGGACCGGAATTTCTAAATACTCAATGAGCTGACCATTCCCGGAGTTATAAATACCGGCTCCTTTAGCAGCTTCTGCAACAATAATTTTGTCCCCCTGGGTAGTCAGGGTCCTTTTGGAGGCTACTCCGAGGTCAGTTGTGATGGGAATAAGTCCGTTGGATACTAAATTCGCATCCATCATTTGCACCCCGTTCCCTGCATCCAGAACAGCCAGCCCTGCTGTAGTAGCGCTCATGGCACGGGCATCGGCCACATATGTTTCCGACAGAATGCTCAGGTCTGTTTTGTTGTAAGCGGTAATACTGCCTTCCTTTCCACTACTGACCAGAATGCGTGAACCCTCAGCTATAACATCCGTAGCATTATCGCCCTGCTGAAACCCATAAAGGATATTATCTCCACTTAAGACTCCCCCATTCACTGAAACCTTGGCAACAAATGCATTGGAGGTGGCTATTGTAGAATTTGCTGCATCCAGCCCTCCGGCTACATACACAAAGCCACTATCATAGGTTATGGAATTCAGGTCTGCATTCATGAAAAACAGCCTGGAAGTGAGTTGCGGATTGTGTGGATCAGAGATGTCTACTACATCGATGGCGCCTGAATACACCTCGCCAACCGTATTGTAGGCCACATAGGCATAATCTCCTTCCACGCTAACATGGGAGGCCGTAAAATTATCCCCTGCCTGATAGGACGGTGGAGATACACTCGCTATAACAGTTAAGGGGTAGTCGCCTGCGGGCACTTCCGCTTTGGCCGTAATGCTGTTGCTATTAAAAATTTCGAGTACCCCTGCAGCATTGTAATCAATTGCTGCCTGAAGGGCTGCCGTATTTTCGATAACAAGGCTTTCCTCAAGGTCGTTTTGGAAAACGGTTGTTTCATCACTACATCCAATAAATAACAGGGTAAGTCCAAGCGCGTAAAGCGCTTTTCCGAATAGTTTCATAAGTAGGTTATTTAGATTTCGGGTAAATCTCTAACGCATAAGAACCGTATTTCTTATAAACTACTGTTAGAAAACTCGTTAGGCCGCTTTATTTTTAGTTGAAATGGGGCTAAACTCTGTAGTTCATCATATTTTACCCATTTTTTCCAGGATAAACAGCAAGATTATGGGAAGGGCCAGCAGTAATACCATAATGGGATGACTGCCAATTACTTCGGGCCGGAATAAAAGGGTTACGACATAACCGCCAACGGCACCGCCAAAATGTGCTGTATGGCCAATATTGCCAATACGGGTTTTCATTCCATAGATGGAATAAAGCAGATAGGCAATTCCCAGGATATAAGCCGGAAAAGGGATCGGGATAAACATTAAAGCGAGCCGCATATCCGGTTGCAGCAGGATGGCTGCGTATAAAACCCCTGTAACCGCTCCACTGGCGCCAACGGCGCTGTAATAGGGTTCATCCCGGTGGAAGAAAAGAGCTAGCAGGCTGCCCGCCAGCAGGCTGATTCCGTATATCATCAGGAATTTAATGGGCCCGAGCCAGTTGATCACCACATCCGCAAAAAAGTAAAGCGTAAACATGTTCAGGAAGAGGTGGGCGGAGTCTACATGTAAAAACCCGGAGGTGAAGGTGCGTTCACGCTGCCCGGCCCTGATGGCGCCAATACTGAATTTATAGCGTTCAAAAAAAGATGGGTTGTTAAATCCTTTTAGGGACACCAGAATATTAGCCGCAATCAAAGCAATGGTGACAGGATGCAAATTCATTGAGAAGTGCTTATTTTAGGGGTAAATATAGCTATATTTGACCAACATTTAGCGCATGCAAAGATTGATATACCTGCTGGCCTACCCGTTTCTATGGCTGGTTTCCATACTTCCTTTCCCCTTACTGTACGCCTTATCGGATTTTGTTTTTTTTCTGGTCTACCGGCTTATTGGTTACAGACGGAAAGTTGTCTGGAATAATCTCAAACTCGTATTTCCCGATAAACCGCAGGCCGAACTAAAAACCATCGAACGAAAGTTTTATGCGCACATGTGCGATATATTTCTGGAGATGATCAAGACCATGAATATCTCGGAAGCAGAAATAAAAAAGAGATACGCCTTCACCAATCTGGAAGTCATTCTGGAATTTGAAAAAAAAGGCAGATCAGCCATGCTGATGCTCCCGCATTACGCCAGTTGGGAATGGGTATTCTCATTGAATACGGAGGTATCCGCCAGCGCCTATGGCATTTATCAACCCATAAACAACAAGTATTTTGACAGGCTGGTCCGTTCCATCCGCGCCAAATTTGGCACTACGCTCATCGCCACAAAACAGATTTGGGATATTACGGTACAAAACAAAAAAACCAATACCCTCGCCATTTATGGGATTATCAGCGATCAGTCTCCCATGGTCCAAAAGGCTCATTACTGGGCCCCTTTTATGGGAGTAATAGTTCCCATACATACCGGGGCAGAATTTCTTTGTAAAAAATATGACCTGATGGTCTATTATCTTAAGGTTAAGAAAGTTGGTAGGGGTTATTACAGCTGTACCTTTAAACTCTTGGCAGAAGATCCCGGCCGGTACCCGGATTATGAGATCACCGATATGTTCCTCAAAGAAGTGGAAACTTCTATAAATGAAGCCCCGGAATATTATTTCTGGACCCACAAGCGCTGGAAACACAAAGACCGCAAACCAAACCCTGACGCCCTGGTCCGAAATAAGGAAGTCGGAGCCTAATTGATTCTGGCTACTGTCTTAATCTCATTGATCAGCCGGTTAGCCAGGTCATCGGCGGCTTTCTGGCTTTGGGCTTCGGTGTAAATCCGAACAATAGGCTCAGTGTTGGACTTACGCAGGTGCACCCAGGAGTCTTCAAAATCAATTTTAACCCCGTCTATGGTCGTAAGGCGCTCCTGACTGTAAGCTTCCTCAACCTTTTTTAGCAGCGCATCCACGTCCAGGCCGGGAGTTAATTCGATTTTCTTTTTACTCATAAAGTATTGGGGGTACCCATCCTTTAATTCACTGACGGAGATCCCCTTTTCCGAGAGGAGCATCAGGAAAAGTGCAGTACCTACCAGTGCATCCCTTCCGTAATGGCTGGCAGGATATATAATCCCGCCGTTGCCTTCACCTCCGATAACAGCCCTTTCTTTTTTCATGGCAGCGACCACATTGACCTCTCCTACTGCAGCAGCAGTGTAGTTTCCTCCGTGCGATTCGGCCACATCCCTGAGGGCACGGGTAGAAGAAAGATTGGACACCGTATTGCCGGGGGTCTTACTCAGGACGTAATCTGCACATGCTACCAGGGTGTATTCTTCCCCGAACATCTCCCCATTTTCGGTTATAAATGCCAGGCGATCCACATCAGGATCCACCACAATGCCCAGGTCGGCCTTTTCTGCTTTTACCCGCTCACATATATCCTGTAAATGTTCCTTGAGCGGCTCAGGATTATGCGGGAAATGCCCCGTTGGTTCACAGTATAGCTTAACGACTTCTACTCCCAGGGCTTCAAGGAGCAATGGAATGGCAAGGCCCCCGCTGGAATTTACCCCATCTACAACAACTTTAAATTTTTTTTCCCGGATCCGTTCCGGGCTTACCAGATCCAGTTCCAAAACCGCCTTTACGTGTTTGTCCAGATAGGAATCATCGGGCAGATGCTTTCCAAGTTCATCAACCGATGCAAAATCAAAGGCTTCCTTCTCTGCTTTGTCGAGGATAAGCTTTCCCTGGGCTGCATCCAGAAACTCTCCTTTTTCATTGAGTAGTTTCAGGGCATTCCACTGTTTCGGATTGTGGCTGGCCGTAAGGATAATACCCCCGTCTGCTCCTTCCATGGGAACGGCAATTTCCACTGTAGGGGTAGTAGAAAGGCCCAGGTCTATAACATCTATCCCCATACCCTGAAGGGTTGCCATGACCAGCTGCTGAATCATCTCACCGGATAAACGCGCATCCCTCCCTATGACTACCCGCAGCTTATCGGTTTTCCTGTATTCCTTTAACCAGCTACCGTAGGCTGCTGCAAATTTTACAGTATCCAAAGGAGTCAGATTTTCAGAGGGCTTCCCGCCTATGGTTCCTCGAATGCCGGAAATCGATTTTATCAGGGTCATGTTTCTTTATTTTACCCGGCAAATATAATGGGAACTTTAATAAACTGCTGAATTTGTACTTTTATCTGCCAAAGACAACTGCTGAATTGAATTTCCTCGCACATATCTACCTCTCTTTTGACAACGACCACCTGGCCATTGGCAACTTTATTGCAGATAGTGTTCGGGGCAAAGCGTACAAAACCTATCCTGACGATATTCGTAAAGGGATACTGCTGCACAGGCAAATAGACACCTTCACAGACAGCCATCCCATTCCACGGATAAGCAGCAAACGCTTGCATTCCAATTACGGGCATTACAGCAGGGTAATTATTGATATTTACTACGATCATTTCCTGGCAAGGAACTGGTCTGACTATTCTGCAGAGCCCCTGGAGGCCTTTACTGAGAAATTCTACGCCCTTTTGGAAGATCATTTTGAATTGCTTCCCGGGAGGGTGCAGGGGATGTTACCCTATATGGTATCGGATAACTGGCTGCTCAATTATTCCCGGATGGAGGGCATTGAAAAAGTCCTTCAGGGCATGAATCGAAGAACCCGAAACAGGAGTCGTATGGATCGCGCAATCCGGGAGCTGGAGATGCATTATCCAGAATTTGAAGCGGAGTTCCGCTTGTTTTTCGAGGAATTAATTATCTTTTCCAGACAAAAAATACATACACTTTGAAAGCAAAATACCTGTTGAGCGTTTACAGCACTATCCGCCTGTCCTTCCTCATTTTTTCCTTTTCAGCTGTTCTGATCAGTTGCAGGACCAACCCGCCCGAGCCTACGGGAGTGGTACATGATAGTGCCATGGTTGTATCAGCCCGGGAGGAAGCCTCGCGTATTGGCCGGGATATCCTGCAAAAAGGGGGAAATGCCTTCGATGCTATGATTGCAACCGAGATCGCCCTTGCAGTAGCCTATCCCTTTGCCGGTAACCTGGGGGGAGGCGGCTTTATGGTATACCGCAAGGCGGATGGCAGTATTGGCTCCCTGGATTACAGGGAAAAAGCCCCGCTGGCCTCCAATAAGAATATGTATCTGGATTCACTTGGAAACCCGATCCCGGATCTCAGTAGGAAAGGCGCTACCGCGGTTGGCGTACCCGGCACCGTTGCCGCTGTCTTTGAGGTACATAAAAAATTTGGCAGCCTGCCAATGCACGAACTGTTGCAACCCGCTATTGAGCTTGCAGAAAAAGGAGTGGCAGTAACCGAAAAGCAAGCGGAGCGACTCGCAAATTATCGCGAGGCGATGATAGAGGTAAACGGAGACAGTATCCTTTTTGCGAATCATTGTAAACCCGGAGATACCCTTAAGTACGCCGCCTTGGGGACTACCCTTAGGAGGATAGCGACTAATGGCAGGGAGGAGTTTTACGAAGGTGAAACTGCACGCACCCTGGTAGCATTCCTGCAGGATAAAGGTGGGTATATCACCATGGAAGACCTGGAGCGATATGAGGCAAAATGGAGAGAGCCGGTTGTTTTCGACTATAAGGAATTGCGGATTATATCCATGGCCCCGCCCAGTAGCGGCGGGGTAACCATGAACCAGATCTTAAAAATGATTGAGCCCTATGACATGGCCTCTTTCGGGCACAATTCAGTAAAGAGCATACAGCTTTTTACCGAAGCAGCCCGCAGAGCCTATGCCGACCGGAATTATTACCTGGGCGATCCGGACTTCACCGAAATCCCCATGGATATCTTGTTGGATCCGGAGTATTTGCAAGAAAGGATGTCTGATTTTTCATTTGAAGCAGCCACTCCTTCAGAACGTATTCAGGAGGGGCAGATACAGATTTATGAAAGCGCAGAAACGACACATTATTCAATTGTGGACCAATGGGGAAATGCAATTTCTGCTACCACTACTCTCAATGGTGCTTATGGCTCAAAATTGTATTGCGAATCCCTCGGGTTTTTCCTGAATAATGAAATGGATGACTTCAGTGCCAAACCCGGGACACCCAATATGTTTGGTTTAATCGGAGCTGAAGCGAACAGCATAGCCCCGGAAAAGCGCATGCTCAGCAGTATGACCCCTACCATAGTTGAAAAGGATGGCGATCTCTGGATGGTTGTGGGTACCCCAGGGGGATCAACGATTATCACTGCCGTAACGCAGACTATATTGAATGTATATGAATTTAACCTGAGTATGCAGCAGGCTGTGAGTGCCCCCCGTTTTCACCACCAATGGTTGCCGGACCAGGTTATATTTGAACCAGAGGGTTTTCCGGAGACTCTAAAAGAAAGCCTGCGCAGCAAAGGATATTTTATTAATGAGGACCGAACCCCTGTGATTGGGAAAGTAGATGCTATTTTGCTCCTTCCGGACGGCAGGCTGGAAGCCGGTGCCGACCCAAGAGGAGATGACACGGCGGCAGGGTTTTAAACCTGTTCAGGCCCTTGCTAATTTCTCTTTCAGTTCGTCCATGGATTGCTGCAATTGTCGCAACAAACCGCTTTCGGTGGTTGCATCTATGCTAAAGGTGAGTTTGCTGCTCACCAACCAGAGCTCCTGAAGTTGGGAAGTTTCTATTTCGTATGGCGCATAAGACTCATTAAGGGAAATCAAACGCAAACGGTCAGAGCCCGGGATCTTTTCGATTTTTTTAACCAGGACGGCATCGTGCAATACCACTACATAGATCCTGTTGGCACTTATGTCATCGAGGCTTTCAACGGCACGGGCCAAAACCCAGTCTCCGGGCCTCAGATTGGGCAACATACTTTCCCCTTCTACTTGAAAGCCCCTGTAACTCGCATTTCTGAATTGCGGAATGGGAAGGTCAAAAGCAGGTAGCTGCCGGTACCAGCTGGTATCGTGAATATTTTGGGGATATCCGGCTGCGGCCTTGGCATTTACCAACACCATATTTTCATTATCAGCCTGGTCAACCGTTACAACTTTAGGCATTACACTGACAGAAGATGCTTCCAGATACCGCTGATTGCTTTCGCCAAAAAGCCATAGCGGGTTAATTTTAAATTGCCGGAGTAATTCTGCCACCACTTTCCCGGATAATTTTGTTCTGCCGCGTTCAATATCGGCAGTGGTCTTGGTTATCCCCAGCAAATCCGCAAATTCGGCCTGTGTGAAGTTTAATTCTCTCCTTACTTCCGTAAACCTTTTGGCACTAAGCTCGTTTTCCATTCCCTTCTCTTTTAATACGCGATTTTCTCAAATATACGCAATTTGGATATATTCCAAAATAAAATCAGGATTATTTCCATAATTAGGAATATTTACATATTTTTGGATTATATCCTATTTCTAATCATTAATCTGTATCAAATGAAAAAAGTTCAGGGTCATAATTATTTGTACGATGGTTCCTTTATAGGTTTCCTTTCTGCTTTGCACTTCATCTTAACTGATGATCGCACGCCACTAAGTATTCAATCCACTAAACGCACTCAGGAACTTTTATTTAAGGGTTCCAGATACCTGCCGGCAAGTACGGACAAGGCAAGGGCCATATGGAAATCCTTAGAGGAGAAAGGGAAGGAAAAATCAAGATTGGTTTATTTTGCCTTTCTAAGCGAAAACACTGATATAGAATTACTTATTTATCGCTATACCTATTTATTGTTTAAATATACAGACCCTGACAGATCTGAAAAATTAAACAGGCTCACAAGGCATTTGGAAATTTTGGAACAACGGGTTAGCAGGGAAAAACAGCAACTTGAGAAATCCCTCAACTTTGTTCAATTGGAAGATGGTTTGTTATCTGTTCAAATATGTCCGCATCACAACGTCCTGCCGCTAATCAGCAAATTTTACAGAAATCGCTATGGACACAGGAACTGGCTTATCAGCGATTCCAAACGCAATTACAGCCTGTTATCCAGAAACGGGGTGATAGAGATGGTTTCCGGGGAAGCATCCATCCCTGCCAAAAATAAGCGTGCGAAAAGCTTAAATGTACAGAATGCGGAAAGCTATTCCGGTACCCGGGCCTTAGTTATCACCAGTAAAAGAGGTGCAGCGAACGGATCTGAGGAACCCCGGGGCAACTACAATGCCATACGGGCGGCCATATAATACCTTTGAATGCTTATTTACTGCGTTCGCCCACAAACTGATCGCTCTGGATTTTAAATAAAACGTTGAAGGTGGTAAGGCTGCCATAAATACGGGTAATGTACTGCTGCAGGTCTACTTTTTCCTGGTCATCCAGATTTTTGCTCGCATTGATTTTTTGTTCCATGACCCGGATACGGTCCCTTACCATTACAATTTTATGAAAAAAGGTGTCTATTGGAACCTCCTTGGCTGTCAGGTTTGGGTCTCCAGGTTGCATTAGCAGTTTTCCGCCCCTCCACTTGTCGGCAATAGGTGAACTTGTACTGATGTCACTCCATTTTCGGAGGATACTGATAAGGCTCATTTCTACTTCTGAGAAACTAATGCTGTCCACATCTTCCTGCAGTGCTTCAATTACTTCATAATCACTATCCGGCTCAATGGTTTCCAGGCCTTTATCTATAAAAGACACCCAGTAATATTTTGAGCTTACGTTAACAACTACTCCTTTTCCGTATTCTGAATGATTAATCCGCGAACCAATACCCAGTATTTCCATAAGTTAAATTTGTTTTTACGCCTGGCAGGCATTTTTACAGGTCCGAATTTAAGAAACTTAAAGATTATTCCGCCTTCTTATTTCCTTGGCAAAATTGTATTTTTGCAACTTTTGGCATTGGCATGAATGAACAGCAGGAAATGATATCGGTTAAAGGGGCCAGGGTACACAATCTGAAGAATATAGATGTTGATATCCCCCGCGAGAAACTGGTGGTAATCACCGGACTTTCCGGAAGCGGTAAATCCTCACTTGCTTTCGATACGATCTATGCCGAAGGACAAAGACGCTATATTGAAACTTTCTCAGCCTATGCCAGGCAGTTCTTAGGAGGTCTGGAACGGCCTGATGTTGATAAAATAGACGGCCTCTCCCCTGTTATTGCCATAGAGCAAAAAACCACCTCCCGATCTCCCAGGTCTACTGTGGGGACCATTACAGAGGTTTATGATTTCCTCAGGTTACTATTTGCCAGGGCCGGGGATGCATACAGTTACCATACTGGTAAAAAAATGGTCAGTTACAGCGACACCCAGATCAGGGACCTTATCCTCGAAGATTACAGGGGAAAGCGCATCAATATCCTGGCCCCGGTAATCCGCTCCCGTAAAGGACATTACAGGGAGCTATTTGAACAGATCGCAAAACAGGGATTCGTAAAAGTCCGGGTTGACGGCGAAATTCGGGATCTTGAAAAAGGGATGAAAGTAGATCGCTACAAAACCCATGATATTGAAATTGTTATAGATCGGCTGGAGCTGGACAATCAGAAGGAGCTGATCAAAAGGCTGGATGAAAGCATTAAGACAGCCATGTATGCCGGGGAGAATGTCCTGATGGTTATTGAAGCGGGGCAATCTGAAGCCCGCTATTTCAGTCGTGACCTGATGTGTCCGGAGTCCGGTATTTCGTATCCTGTACCAGAGCCCAACACCTTTTCCTTCAACTCCCCCAAAGGGATGTGCCCCAATTGTAACGGGCTGGGTCATGTACATCAGGTCAACCCTGATAAAATTATCCCGAATCCAAAACTCTCAATCAAAGCGGGTGGTCTGGCCCCTCTGGGAACATACAAGAAATCATGGGCGTTTAAACAACTGGAAACCATTGCCCTGCGCTTTGGTTTTGATCTGTCAGACCCCATAGAACAGATCCCGGAAGATGCCTTGAAAGTTATCCTAGACGGGGGAAATGAAAAGTTTGAAGTGGATTCCAAAACCCTGGGGGTACGGCGGCAATACAAAATAGATTACGAAGGGATTGCACATTTTCTGAAAACCCAGTACTCGGAAAGCAACTCCAGCAGTATCCGGCGCTGGGCGAAGGAGTATATGGATAAAATTGTTTGCCCGCAGTGTGAAGGTTCCCGACTGAAAAAGGAATCGCGCTATTTCAGGATAGCCAATCGGAATATTGCTGAACTGGCAGCCATGGATATTGGAGAGCTTGCAGTATTCTTTAAGGGGCTGACGGCCACCCTGGAAGGGGATCAGCTTCAAATTGCAGAGGAGATTATCAAGGAAATCAATACGCGCCTGCAGTTCCTGCTCGACGTTGGCCTGGAATATCTCTCCCTGAACCGTGGATCCAAAACCCTGTCGGGCGGGGAAGCCCAGCGCATTCGCCTGGCAACCCAGATCGGCTCACAGCTGGTTGGGGTGCTTTACATTCTCGATGAACCCAGTATAGGGTTACACCAAAGGGATAATCACAGACTGATTGAATCCCTGAAGTCACTCAGGGATATAGGGAATTCCGTTTTGGTGGTGGAACACGACCGCGATATGATAGAGCATGCAGATCATGTAATAGATATCGGACCCAGGGCTGGAAAACACGGGGGTGAAATAATCTCAGAAGGACCTCCCCAAGCCGTGCGCCAGCACCATACCCTCACTGCGGATTACCTGAGCGGCGTAAAAAGCATTCCGGTTCCGCAAAAAAGGCGTAAGGGAAACGGCAAAGAAATAGTTTTAAAAGGTTGCAGCGGACATAATCTGAAGAATATTACCGCAGTATTCCCACTGGGGAAAATGATAGGCGTAACCGGGGTATCCGGAAGTGGAAAATCTACATTGGTGAACGAAACCCTTTACCCCATTATGAACGCCCATTATTTCAATGGGGTCAAAAAACCAAAGCCCTATCAGAGCATTGAGGGACTAGAGCATATCGATAAGGTTATCGACATCAACCAGGCTCCGATCGGGAGAACTCCCCGTTCCAATCCCGCTACCTATACCGGAGTATTCAGTGAAATTCGCAGTCTGTTCGCCAAGACCACTGAAGCCTCCATTCGCGGCTATAAGCCAGGCCGTTTTAGTTTCAATGTAAAAGGCGGCCGGTGTGAAACCTGCCAGGGTGGGGGCCTTAGGGTTATTGAGATGAATTTCCTGCCAGACGTTTACGTAGATTGCGAAACCTGTAATGGCAAAAGATTCAACCGGGAAACCCTCGAAATCCGCTACAAAGGGAAATCTATTGCTGATGTCCTGGAAATGACGGTGGATGAAGCTGTGGAGTTTTTTGAACACATCCCAAAAATTTACAGAAAAGTGAAGACCATACAGGATGTGGGCCTTGGCTATATTTCACTGGGCCAGCAATCTACCACCCTTTCCGGTGGAGAGGCGCAGCGGATCAAACTGGCCACGGAGTTATCCAAAAGGGATACCGGCAATACCTTTTATATACTGGACGAGCCCACTACCGGTCTGCATTTCGAGGATATCCGGGTATTGATGGAGGTCCTTGAAAAATTGGTTGACAAAGGGAATACGGTTCTGGTAATTGAACATAACCTTGATGTTATAAAGATGGTTGACCATATTATAGATATCGGTTATGAAGGAGGTCGCTCCGGCGGGGAGATCGTTTCTGTTGGAACCCCTGAAGAGGTTTCCCGTGACCCGAAAAGTTACACAGCACGATTTTTAAAACAGGAACTATTCCCGGAAAAAACAATGGCCTGACAAAGAAAGGCTAACAAATAAGTTTTACAGCATTTATACGTTTAGAAGGATATGAAAGAGGAAAAGCACAAAGGCTGGAACGAGATAAAAACGAATGATTCCTGGGCTATCTTCAAAATCATGGGCGAATTTGTCAATGGTTATGAAAGAATGAGCCTTATCGGTCCCTGCGTCAGTATTTTCGGTTCGGCACGTATCAAACCTTCAGAGCCTTTCTACGAACTGGCCGTATCCGTATCCAAAAAACTGGCGGAGGCCGGTTATGGTATTATTACCGGTGGCGGGCCGGGAATTATGGAGGCAGGAAACAAAGGGGCACACCAGGCAGGCGGGACTTCGGTTGGCCTGAATATAGACCTCCCCTTTGAGCAGCACAATAACCCCTATATCGATGAGGATAAAAGTCTGGACTTCCATTATTTTTTCGTCAGAAAAGTTATGTTTGTAAAGTACTCTCAGGGCTTTGTAGTCATGCCGGGAGGCTTTGGAACATTGGATGAATTGTTTGAGGCCCTGACGCTTATTCAAACCCGTAAAATTGCAAAGTTCCCTATCATTCTGGTGGGAACGCACTTCTGGCAGGGGATGATGGAATGGATCAGGAATACCATGCTGGAGGCTGGAAACATCAGTCCGGAAGATTTAGACCTTATCCACCTGGCAGATTCTGCTGATCAGGTTGTCGACATAATCGATTCCTTCTACAGAGGACATACATTAAGTCCAAATTTTTAAAATGCACAAAAAGGAGGGCATCATTTACTGCAGAGTGAAACCATTGGTTGCGTTTCTGGTTGTATTTTGTTGTGGAAACCCTTTGTTTTCTCAGCATCAGAACACCATTAATGCCACCTTACGGGAAGACACCCATGTCATCCAGATTCAGCAGGATTTCCTGTATGTGAACGATTCTAATGACCCCCTCCCTTCCTTGTATTTCAATGACTGGACACACGCCTATTCCTCAAAAAAAACGCCTCTGGCCAAACGCCTGGCTGAGGATTTTAAAAAATCACTGCATCTTGCCAAGCCAAACGAAAGGGGGTTTACAGACCTATTAACAGTAGTAGACGCCCAATTCCGCCAACTTAAGTGGGAAAGGGAGCCCGAACGAGACCTGGTGCGTTTTGACCTGAATGAGGCCCTGGCCCCCGGGGATTCCGTCAACCTGCTGATTACCTATACGGTTCAGTTACCCCCTGACAAATATACCCCCTATGGCTATAATTCAAAGGGCGGCTATTATCTGAGGGACTGGTACCTTACCCCGGCCGTTTATGACAACGGATGGAAGCTGTATTCCAACAAAAACCTGGAAGACCTCTATACAGATATTACCAACACCAGTATTAACTTTATATATCCTGATTCCCTGTTTATGGGAACCAACTATAACGACCAGAGTTTTTCCAGTTTTCCCAATCAGCAGTTTGCATCCTTGAAGGGAAAGAACCGGAAAAGCTGTGATATTATCCTCAATACAGACCGGCCCTTTCAAAAACACCTGACCTCCCACCTCTTTGTGGTAACGGATATTCAGACTCCTGGCTATGACGCGGTTTACCAGGGCGTTTCTATGGACAGAGTCACAAGATTTATTCATGAAAACCTGGGTGATTTCCCCTATGAACAACTTCTGGTAAGCGAGATCGACTTCAACAAGAATCCTCTCTACGGCCTCAATCAGTTGCCCTCTTTTATCAGGCCGTATGAAGAGCAGTTTCAGTTTGAAATGAAATTTCTGAAAACTGCCCTTAACAGTTTTCTCCGGGAAACCCTGTTTTTGGATCCCAGAAAAGATAAATGGGTCAACGATGCCCTGATCAATTTTCTGATGATCCGCTATGTGGAAACCTATTATCCGGATCAGAAGTTACTGGGGAAACTGTCAAATATCTGGCTGATAAAGGGGTTTAAACTGGCCCAGATGGATTTTAATGAACAGTATCCGTTTCTCTACATGCTTACTGCACGCAAAAACCTGGATCAGGCCCTTTCAACCCCCAATGATTCACTGATTAAGTTCAATCAGAAAATTGCCAATACCTACAAAGCAGGCCTGGGCCTGGCTTATCTTGAGGAATATCTGGGGGAAGAAGCTGTCAATAAGGCCATAACTGAATTTTACACAACCTACGCGCTGAAGCCGGTTAATGCCGATGATTTTGAAAAAATCCTTAAAAAGCACGCCCCGGTATCAATCGACTGGTTTTTTGACAGCTACGTGAATAGTGATGATCGTATTGATTTTAAAATCAAATCCATCGAGAAAACAGAAGATTCCCTGCAGGTTACCATCAAAAACAAAACGGGTAACATGGTCCCTATTTCCCTGTTTGGGATTAAAAATGACTCTGTAGTGTCCAAATTCTGGTTTTCAGGGATTAAGGAAAGTCAGACCTTTCAAATTCCCTCCGAGGGGGCCGAGCGCCTCGTACTAAATTATGATCAGAAAATCCCGGAATTCAATCAAAGGGACAATTGGAAAACCCTTGGGGGCTTTTTGTCCGGTAATAAAAAGTTAAAACTACAGTTTTTCAGGGATGCCGAGGATCCTTACTACAACCAGGTATTTTACATGCCTATAGCCAATTTCAATATCTATGACGGGATTACGCCAGGGTTGCGGTTTACCAACAAGACCCTGCTGGCCAGGCCCTTTGTTTTTGATTTTGCCCCGCAATACGCCATGAATGAACAGTCAATGGTGGGCTACGGAAGGTTCCAGTATACAAAATTCCATGGAAAAACCGGTTTCTACGAGACCAATTACGCCATCAGGGGTTCCTCCTTTCATTTTCAGACCAATTCGCGCTATTCTACCGTGGTACCTTCCGTAAGCTTCGGCTGGAGGCCTTCCAACCTTATTTCCAATATTCGGAGCAATTTGTTGTTCCGTTACGTAAATGTATTCCGGACCATAGACCCTGCCCTTGGCGAATTGGATACTGAACCTGACTATTCCGTATTCAACACCCGGTTCAGTTTCATCAATAATGGTATTATAAATTATTTCTACTGGTTTGCAGACGGTCAGCATTCCTCAGACTTTACTAAACTATCCCTGAATATGGAATATCGCCGGTTGCTGGACAATAACCGGCAGATAAACCTGCGTTTCTTCGCAGGTGCTTTTCTGAGGAACAATACCGATTCGGATTACTTCAGTTTTGCATTGGACCGCCCCACCGACTACCTGTTCGATTACAATTACCTGGGAAGGTCTGAGGATTCAGGCTTGTTCAGCCAGCAAATAATTATTGCAGAAGGAGGGTTTAAATCGCAATTGGAAAACCCTTTTGCCAATGAATGGATCATTACCACCAATGGCAGCTTCAGCCTCTGGCGCTGGATTGAATTATACGGTGACCTCGGGTTCCTTAAGAATAAGGGGCTATCCCCGCGTTTTGTTTACGATTCGGGGATCAGGCTTAACCTGGTCACCGATTACTTTGAGTTGTACTTCCCCTTATATTCTAATAAAGGCTGGGAAATAGGAAATCCTGGCTACGACCAGAGTATTCGGTTTGTTGTCACTATAAGTCCTAAAACCCTGATTGGACTTTTTACACGGAAATGGTTTTAAAATTGCCATATTCTTAATTATAGGAAGCATTATTAAAATAATGTTTAAAATATACCGGCGATAAGGTCGTTATTTTAAGTATATGTTAATAAAAAATACGATCCTCGATTGCAAAAATGCCGCTTCTTTGGTACCTTTGCAGCAAATACCCACCTGTTGATATGAAAGTTAAACTCGATCCTGAAAGTGATATTTCCTTTAATGATTTTAAAGACCAGATCTTACAGGATTACCGGACGGCTGTCACCAGCAGGGAATGTAGCCTTTTAGGGCGTCGGGAAGTCCTTACCGGAAAAGCCAAGTTCGGGATTTTCGGAGATGGGAAAGAGCTGCCGCAACTGGCTATGGCGCGTGCTTTTCGCAATGGGGATTTCAGGAGTGGTTACTACAGGGATCAAACCTTTATGATGGCCCTGGGTGTTTTAAAACCCAAAGATTTTTTCCACGGCTTATACGCAACCACTGATATCGAAAAAGAACCCATGAGCGCCGGAAGGCAGATGGGCGGGCATTTTGTTACTTACAGTTTAAACGAAGACGGCAGCTGGAGGGATCTGACGGCCCAGAAAAACAGCAGTGCCGACATCTCCCCTACCGCAGGGCAAATGCCGAGGTTACTGGGCCTGGCCCAGGCTTCCAAGGTATATCGCAGCCTCCCGAATATTCCCTCAGATAAATTTTCGGATAATGGAAATGAAGTGGCCTGGGGTACCATCGGGAATGCCTCTACGAGTGAAGGTCATTTTTTTGAAACCATTAATGCTGCAGGGGTCTTACAGGTTCCCATGATTGTGAGTATCTGGGACGATGAATACGGGATTTCTGTACCGGCCAAATACCAGACAACAAAAGAAAATATCTCCGAAATCCTGAAGGGGTTTCAGCGCACCGAGGAATCCCCCGGATATGAAATTTTCAGAGTAAACGGATGGGATTACACCGCCCTGATACACACTTATGAAAACGCCGCGGACATTGCCAGGGAATCCCATGTGCCTGTTTTGATCCACGTACAGGAGCTTACACAGCCCCAGGGTCACTCCACTTCGGGCTCTCACGAGCGATATAAATCCCAGGAGCGTTTGGAGTGGGAGCGTTCCCATGACTGCAACCTCAAGTTCCGCGAATGGATTCTGGCGAATAATATTGCGGCTGAAGAAGAATTGAACAAGCTGGAAAAGGAAATAAAAAGGAACGTACGCACCGCTAAGAAAGACGCCTGGACCGAATTCCTGAGCCCTCAGATTGCCCAGCAAAAAGAACTGCTTCAGATATTGGAAGAACTGGGGAACCACAGCCCCAACAAATCCTTTATTTCAAGGATCAAAAATGATCTTATAGCCGTTGAAGAACCTCTGAAAAGGGACCTTATATCCAAGGCACGCAAGGCATTGCGCTATGTACTGGGCGAAAATCAGCCTGCCAGGGAAAAATTACAGAGGTGGATAAAGGCATTTATAAAGGACAATGAAGAGGCCTATGGCTCTCATTTATATTCAGAACTGCCCAACAACGCCACTGCCATTAAAGAGGTTTCCGCCGTTTATGGTCCGGAAAGCGAGGAAGTAGATGGCAGGGTTATCCTGCGGGATAATTTTGATCAGCTTTTCTCCCGCTACCCTGAACTCATGATTTTTGGAGAAGACAGCGGAGCAATTGGCGATGTTAACCAGGGTCTTGAAGGCCTGCAGAAAAAATATGGTGCAATTCGTATAGCAGATACGGGAATCCGGGAAACCACAATTATCGGACAGGGCATTGGCCTGGCCCTGCGAGGACTCAGGCCCATAGCCGAAATACAGTATCTGGACTACCTGCTGTATTGTCTGCAGACCCTTAGCGATGATCTTGCCACGCTGCTGTACCGAACCGTCGGAAAACAAAAAGCGCCGTTAATAGTAAGGACACGCGGGCATCGTTTGGAAGGAATTTGGCATTCCGGTTCGCAAATGGGTGGGATAATACATTTACTGAGGGGCTTGTATATTTTAGTGCCCCGAAATATGACGAAAGCCGCTGGCTTTTACAATACCCTTATGGAAAGTGACGAACCAGCCCTGGTTATTGAAAGCCTTAACGGGTATCGGCTCAAGGAGCGCATGCCTGAAAACCTCAGGGACATTCGCACCCCTATAGGAAAGGTAGAGCTGGTTCGGGAAGGAAAGGATATTACTTTGCTGTCATACGGCTCAACGCTGCGATTAGTGCAACAAGCTGCTACCGAACTTCTGGAGGTAGGTATTGAAGCTGAAGTTATTGATGCCCAATCGCTGCTGCCATTTGATTTGGATGAGCAAGTATGTAAAAGCCTTGAAAAAACCAACAGGCTATTAGTCATAGATGAAGATGTCCCCGGTGGATGTGCGGCTTATTTAATACAGCAAGTAGTTGAAAAACAGGGGGGGTATCGTTATCTGGATTCACCTCCCCAAACGCTGACAGCTAAAGCCCACCGGCCGGCTTATGCGAGTGACGGTGACTATTTTTCAAAGCCAAATACTGAAGATATCTTTGAAAAGGTTTACAGCATTATGCACGAGGCGAGACCCGACGAATTCCCATCCATATATTAGTTGCCATCAGCCCAGGCTCGTTGTGTGGCTTAATTTGAAACCTTTTTAACTTTTGTACAATCGTAATGGGGGCTGATCACCTGCCCCAGATCCTTTCCTGTATTATTCCCCCTGATTTATTTTTCTTCATTTTTAGATAGCGGGCTGATTTTCCTTAAGTTTATCAGTAGTAGCTAGGTATATGGAATCCCTTAAAAAATATCTGCACAGGCACTATGGCCTGAAAAACCCTGAATTGCAACTGCTGGAAGGTTATGCAGACAAGACCTATAAAGTTACAGAAGAGGGCGGGTATTGGATCTTAAAAGTGCACCCTGAAAGACCGGGACTTGCCAAACAAATCACGGCTGAGCATAATTTTATGGAAGCCCTTGGCAAACTAAAGAATTACCATGTTCCCGCGCATATCAAATCAGCAGAAAATAAAATTTTCATTGCGGCCGAAAATAAATTGCTGCGCCTGCTCCGTTTCGTTCCCGGTCAATTCATGTCAGAAATAAGCTGGTCTGCTGCTTTCTTAGATAGTTTTGGAAGTTTTCTGGCCGAGGTCAGTAAAGTAGGTCTGGAGCTGGATCCTTCGGATATCGCAGCCAAACGTTTTCACTGGGACCTGCAGCATTTGTTGATGAACAAGGAGTACCTGAAATCCGTTTCAGAACCTGGAATTAGAAGCCGGATCGACTATTTCTTCCTGCAATATGAATTAGAGGTACTGCCCAGGGCCTATGAACTACGGCGGGCCGTAATTCA
Source organism: Robiginitalea insularis (assembly GCF_052497835.1). Lineage (NCBI taxonomy): Bacteria > Pseudomonadati > Bacteroidota > Flavobacteriia > Flavobacteriales > Flavobacteriaceae > Robiginitalea > Robiginitalea insularis. The sequence continues at coordinate 2,989,096 of NZ_CP199296.1, read as the reverse complement.
TAATGACACAAACGAAAATAATATCCTGGTTGCTGACCAAAGCGTAAACGGGATCATCGATTTCGGCGATATGTGTTACAGCTGGCTTATCAATGAATTAGCAGTGGGGCTCACCTATGTGCTGATGCGGTCGGATGATCTCCTCAAAGATGCACATACCGTAATAGCCGCGTATAACCGCATCCTTCCCCTGCAAGCTTCAGAACTGGATGTTCTTTACTATCTGGTTGCCGGCAGAATATGTATCAGCCTGTGCAATTCCGCTCAGGCTTCCCTTAAGCAGCCCGAGTCTGAATATATCCGGATTAGCGAAATCCCGGCCCGGAAACTGTTGCAGGCCTGGCTCACGATTAACCCCGAACAGGCCCGTACTGTATTTCGCAAGGCGGCGGGTATGGAGACTTCTTCACCCCTGGCCCTATCCACTTATGAAAAGCGAAGGGATCGCATTCTCAGCAAGGCCTATTCCCTCAGTTACCAGCAGCACATTGTTATGGAAAAAGCGGCTTTTCAATATATGTATGGCCATAAGGGAGAGTGTTTTCTGGATGCATACAACAACATAATGCTGGTAGGGCATTCGCATCCGGAGGTGGCACGTGCGGTGAGCAGGCAAATGGGGAAATTGAACACCAATACCCGTTACCACTACGACCAGCTGCTGGAATATGGAGAACTGCTACTTTCCTATTTTCCCGAACCCCTCAGTAAGGTCTTTTTTGTGAACTCCGGAAGTGCCGCCACAGACCTGGCCCTCCGAATTGCCCGGTTTCACACCCAAAAAGAAAAAATCCTTTGCCTGGATCAGGGATATCACGGCAACACTGTAGCTTCCATTGAAGTGAGCCCCTATAAACACAGTAAACAGGGAGTATACCCGAATGCAGTTATCGCACCGCTCCCGGACTGGATCAACTCAGATTTTGAGAATGAAGCAGCTGCAGCAAGGTATTTTGCAAAAGCCTCCCGCAGTCTTATTGCTGAGAATACCGGTCAAATGGCGGGATGTATAGCAGAACCCATTATGGGATGCGGAGGACAATTACCCCTGCCAGCAGGGTATCTTGAGGCAATGTACAAAGCAATAAGGCAAGAGGGTGGCGTTTGCATATGCGATGAAGTCCAAATCGGTTTTGGAAGACTGGGCCACCACAGATGGGGCTTTGAAATGATGGGTGTGATTCCGGACATAGTGATACTGGGAAAACCCATGGGGAATGGACATCCGATTGGAGCGGTGGTGACCAGCCCGGAACTGGCCGCTTCTTTTGAACAAGGGCCAGAATTTTTCAGTTCCTTTGGAGGCAATCCTGTTTCATGCGCCGCAGGCCTGGCCGTACTTCAGGCAGTAAAAGCAGAAGGGCTGCAGGAACACGCTGCGGAAACAGGAGATTTTCTAATGGGCCTGCTAAGGGAAATTCAGGCTATGGATTCCCGTGTATCAGATGTGCGCGGCTCCGGCCTCTTCCTTGGTGTTGAATTTACCGGGAAAGATGGAAAACCGGGAACAAGACTTGTATCGGACCTTAAGAATTACCTGAGGCAACAGCACATTCTTGTAGGCAAGGATGGGCCGTTCAATAGCGTACTGAAAATAAAACCCCCGCTTCCGTTTAACCCTCAGAATTGTCAGACCCTGACCACCGAAATACGAAGATTCTTAAAAAAGACCTAGTTAAATTCAGGATAATTGATAATTTAGTATTAAACAATGATCCATTATCTATGAAAAGTTCCCTAAAATCTGACCTTGGCCTGGCCTTATTACGCATTGGAGGCTCAGGGATGTTGCTTACCCACGGCATCCCCAAAATACAGCGTTTATTTGGTGGAGAAGAGATAGCTTTTGCCGATCCGCTAGGGATTGGAGCCGCCCCTACCCTTTTCCTGGCCGTATTTGCAGAGGTTTTATGTTCCCTGCTCGTACTTCTCGGATATAAAACCCGGTGGGCCAGCCTTCCCATTATCGCAACTATGTTTGTGGCCTTCTTTATACAGCATGCCGCTGACCCTTTTGGGCGAAAAGAACTGGCTCTGCTCTATTTGGTCGTTTTTGGGGCTATCTTCCTTCTCGGTCCCGGTCGATATAGCATAGACCGGAAATAATCAGGCTATTCTAAAGAGCAGTTCCTGCAACAGGTCTTTCTGATTGGCTCCGGCATAATCAACCCCTTTTCCTTTAAGGTCCATTTCCCTTAAAACGGAAATGATTGCACTTACTTTTTTCATGGGGTAGTTGCGGGCAGCCGTCTGGTACTCGTTTACGAAATAAGGATTTATCCTGAGAGCACTGGCAACATTTTTAGGGCTGTGATCCTGTAAGCCATGGTATTGCAGCAATTGAGAGAAGAAACTGTGTAGCAGGGAAATTGTCAAAACAAAAGGGTTGTCCTTCGGGTTTTCGGCAAAATACTTGATAATGCGTGTGGCTTTCTGTATATCACGACTGGCAATAGCACTTTTAAGTTCAAAATTATTGTAGTCCTTACTGATCCCTATATGTTTTTCGATCAAAGCGGGGTTGATCTCTGTTCCTGACGGGAGTACTATTTTTAGTTTTTCCAGTTCGTTGTAAATCCGGCTCAGATCAGTCCCCAGATATTCCACAAGGAGTGCCGAGGCTTTATGGGATATTTTGTAACCATCTCCAAGCAACACCCGCCTGATCCATTCCGATACCTGATTCTCGTACATTTTTTTACTCTCAAAAACCACAGCACCATTGCTTCTGAGCGTCTTGAATAGTTTTTTGCGCTTATCCAGGGTTTTGTATTTATAACAAAAGACAAGAATGGTGCTGGACTGAGGGTTTTCCGCATAGGAATTCAGGTTCTCAATGGTCCTGCTCAGGTGCTGGGCCTCCTTCACCAGGACTACCTGATGCTCTGCCATCATGGGGTAGCGTTTGGCCTGACTAATTACTTCATCAAGACTGGTGTCCCTGCCATACAAGACCATCTGGTTAAACCCCTTTTCCTCCTCAGAGAGGATTTCAGAGGCTATAAACTCGGAGATCCGGTCAATATAATAAGGCTCCTCTCCCATTAAAAAATAGACAGGTGCAAAAAGGCCTTTGCGGATATTTGCGATTATCTGTTTTACTTCATCCATTTAAAAAATAATAGCACTTTTGCAATATGGTTCCACTGAATTTTCCCAGCTATGCCCTGCGTTTCAAAAATAGGGAAAATAAAGCCCTGGTATTTGATATCATTCGCAAAAAATATGTTCAGTTATTACCGGAAGAATGGGTACGCCAGCACTGCATACACTATCTGATTCAGGAAAAGAAGTATCCGGCGGGCAGAATGCTTGTGGAGCGTGAAATACGCGTCAATTCCCTCTCGAGGAGGGTGGATCTTGCCGTTTGCGACACAGACGGCCGATTCCTTTTGCTGGTGGAATGCAAGGCCCCCGATGTGCCTTTGAATCAGGAAGTTTTTGATCAGATTGCCCGATATAACTTTCCCGTCCGCTCTGCCTGCCTGATGCTTACCAATGGGATCCAGCATATTTACTGCCAAATAGACTACGAAGCCGGCAAGTATCTATTCCTCAAAGAATTGCCGGACTATTCAGAGCTCCGTCAAATGTTGTAATTGTTTTATTATCCAGTTCTACGCCCCTGCTTTGCAAAATATTTAGTTATTTTGTCGGCTTTCAAAAAGCCTCATATTTACTGTGAAGATGTCAAGCCTGGCTATTGTGATATTGAATTGGAACGGAAACGCACTGCTGGAGCGATTTCTCCCTTCCGTAATCAAACACAGCCCGGGCGCCAGGATCTACCTGGCCGATAATGCCTCTACGGATGACTCGGTCTCTTATGTAAAGGAACACTTTCCGGAAATCTCAATTATACAAAATCCTGTAAACGGTGGTTTTGCCAGTGGCTATAATATGGCCCTGCAACAGGTGGAAGAAGATATCTATTGCCTGCTTAATTCTGATGTTGAAGTCTGCCCGGGGTGGTTGGAGCCGATACTGCAGCATATGGAATCCCATCCGGACACGGGAATCGCCCAACCAAAAATAAAAGACCTTATCCGCCCGGAATATTTTGAATATGCAGGTGCTGCAGGGGGGTTCCTGGATCTTTTTGGCTACCCCTTCTGCCGGGGGAGAATCTTCCAAAGTCTGGAGCAGGACAAAGGGCAGTATAACGACACCCGTGAAATATTTTGGGCAACCGGAGCCTGTATGTTTATCCGGAAGAAGATATTCCATGACTTAGGGGGCTTTGATCCGGATTATTTCGCACATCAGGAAGAGGTAGATTTGTGCTGGAGGGCTCAAAACCACGGCTACAAAGTTATGTATGTGGGGGCTTCTGAAGTCTATCACCTGGGGGGCTCCACCCTGAGTAATATGAATCCGAAAAAAACTTTCCTGAATTTCCGGAATTCTCTTTTCTCCATCACCAAGAATTTGCCGAGAAAAAAAGCCTTTCCAATTATCCTCAGCAGGCTGTTACTGGATGGAATTGCAGCCCTGCGTTTTATTTTTCAGGCTAAATTCAGACATGCGACTGCCATCCTCAGAGCCCATTTCAGTTTTTACCGCCACTTTCCCAAAATGCTAAAAAAACGGGAAAAAATAAATTTTACCACAAAATACTACGCAACAACATCCATTGTATGGTCTTATTACGTAAATGGTATAGAGGACTTTAACATTTTAGTAAAAGATTAACGAAACAAGCCGATCTCAGCTTTGGCTTTTACATAATTTTGTTTAAGTTTTAGAAAGAACGGAAACTAAATAATAACTCATTAATACAAACCTTTACTATGAATAAATTAATAGTTGGATGCCTGGGATTAGCCCTGGCCCTTTCATCTTGTGTATCTCAGAAAAAATACGCAGATCTGGAAGCCAAACAAAAAGAAACACAAGACCTTCTCAATTCAGCCACTGTAAAACTCAATAGCTGTCTGGAAGAAAAAACGACTGCTCAGGCACGCCTTAATACGCTGGAAGAACAGAATGCTTTTCTGAAGGCTAATAACCAGGAGCTTATAAACAACATGGGGAATCTCACTACCCTGACTGCAAAAGGAGCCGATAACCTGGAAAAATCCCTGGAGAGCCTGAAAGAAAAGGATCTGACTATTCGCAGATTACAGGATGCCATCACCAGAAGGGATTCTGTAAACCTTGCCCTGGTTCAAAGCCTGAAGGGCGTTTTGGGCAATTTGGATGATGAAGATATCGAAATCAGCGTTGAAAAAGGCGTGGTTTTCGTTTCCATCTCCGATAAGTTGCTCTTTAGCAGCGGAAGCTACAATGTAACCAATGAAGCAAAGAAGGTGCTCGGGAAAGTTGCACAGGTTGTAAACAACAAGCCTGACTTCGAATTTATGGTAGAAGGGCATACAGATAATGTACCGTACAGAAGCGGTGTTTTACTGGACAACTGGGATCTGAGCGCCAAGCGTGCCACTTCCATTGTACGTATCCTCCAGAATGATTTTGGAGTAGATCCGGCCAGAATGACCGCAGCAGGAAGAAGTTATTTTGTGCCTTTGGCAGATAACGATACAGCTGCCAACCGGGCCAGGAACAGAAGGACCCGTATTGTGGTACTTCCAAAACTGGACCAGTTCTATAGCATGATTGAGGAAGGAATGAAAGATCCTGCCATTAACAAATAGGGATGTTCCCCTAACATGAGAAAGCCCTGTAGTAGTACACTACAGGGCTTTTTTTATTACAGTATGTTTAATGGGCCCTTGCCTTCCCGGATCAATTCGGGTTCCGGCCCGGAAAGGTCAATCACCGTAGAGGGAATATTGCCCCCGTAGCCGCCGTCTACCACCGCATCTACCAGGTTATCCCATTTTTCCTTAATCAGTTCCGGGTCTGTTGTATATTCTATAACATCATCCTCATCTTTAATGGAAGTGGAAACGATGGGCCGTCCCAATCCTGAAACCAGGGCATGTGCTATGGCATTGTCCGGTACGCGGATACCCACGGTCTGCCTCTTTTTAAAATCTTTGGGCAGGTTATTATTTCCGGGCAGGATGAACGTATACGGACCCGGAAGCGCTCTTTTCAGTATTTTAAAGGTGCGGGTGTCAATTTGTTTGACGTAATCCGAAAGGTTGCTAAGGTCTGCACAGATAAAAGACCAATTAGCCTTTTGAAGCTTTACCCCCTTGATTCTGGCCAGGCGTTCCAGGGCTTTGGAATTGGTAATATCGCAGCCCAGGCCATAAACCGTGTCTGTTGGATAAATGACAAGGCCGCCACTGCGAAGAATATCCACTACCTGTTTTACAGCCTTTGGATGGGGGTTTTCTTCATAAATCCTGATAAATTCAGCCATAATGATTCGGTATTGGTGCGCAAACTGACTAAATCCCAATCAGCCTGTTTTCTTTATTCTATCAGCCGGAGTTTGGCAAATCGCAGCAATAACTTCTTAATATCGCCGCGCTCAAATTGTATTTCAGCTTTTTTGTCGTTTCCGGCCCCTTCTATTTTCAGGACTTTTCCCTTTCCAAAACGGGAATGGTCTACCAAACTGCCTTCAAAGAGTTCCTGATCAGCGTACTCCGCATTCGCACTTGCAGGACTGGTCTGGGGCTTAATTTTACGAAGCCTTCGCAATTGGTTGGCCGTGGGATGATTGGGCCTGGGAGGGGTTCCCTTCTCGGGTTTTTGTTGTCTGAGCCTGCTTTTATCGACATCCCCGAAAATATCTGCATTCAGAAGCGGCCTGAATCGATAATTATCCGCCGGGGTCAGATTGTCGATAAATTGTTCATCGATTTCCTCAATAAAGCGGCTGGGCTCGGCATCTATGAGTTTCCCCCAGCGGTACCGATTTTGGGTGTAGGTGAGATAGGCTTGTTTCTCGGCCCTTGTCAGGGCCACATAGAACAAACGCCGCTCTTCTTCCAGTTCGCTTCTGGTATTCATGCTCATAGCGGATGGAAACAGATCTTCTTCCATCCCGACTATAAAGACATTCGGGAATTCAAGGCCCTTTGCCAGGTGAATGGTCATTAAAGCTACCCTATCCTCATCGCCGGTATCCTTGTCCATATCTGTTGCCAGGGCTACATCTTCGAGAAATTCACTCAGGTTGCCTGTAGCATCCGCCAGTTCTTTCTGCCCTTCCACAAAATCTTTGATCCCGTTAAGTAATTCCTCAATGTTTTCCATCCGGGCAATCCCTTCCGGGGTACCGTCTTTTTTGAATTCAAGCAGGAGGCCTGATTTTTTGGCTACGTGTTCGGCCAGTGTAAAGGCGTCTGCCTGCTCGTTGAAGATCTGGAAACTTTGAATCATGGCCACAAAATCTTCCAACTTCCTGCGAATACCCGAATTCACCGGAACACCGGATTTTTGGACATTTTCCATAACCTCAAAAATGGTCTGACCCGTTTGGTTCGCAGCAATGGTGAGCTTATCCACGGTTGTTTGACCAATTCCGCGCGCCGGAAAATTAATAATGCGTTTCAGGGCTTCTTCATCCCCGGGATTAACGATCAGGCGTAAATAGGCGAGAACATCCTTTATTTCCTTGCGCTGGTAAAATGAAAGCCCCCCGTAAATGCGATACGGAATATCCCTCTTGCGAAGCGCATCCTCAATGGCCCGTGACTGGGAATTGGTGCGGTACAAAACAGCAAAATCCCCATTTGGCAGCTGCTGCTGCATCCGCATCTCGAAAATAGTGGAGGCCACAAACCTGCCCTCTTCCGCATCGGTAGGACTTCGGTGCAGTTTAATCCGTCCGCCTTCGTCGTTTGCCGTCCAAACCACTTTCTCCAACTGATTTTTGTTTTTAGCGATAATACTGTTGGCTGCATTTACGATGTTCTTGGTGGAGCGGTAATTCTGTTCCAGCCGATAAACTGCCACATCATCATAGTCCCTTTGAAAGTTGAGGATATTGGTAATATTAGCTCCCCTGAAGGAATAGATGCTTTGCGCATCGTCCCCAACCACGCAAATGTTCTGATAGCGGTCTGCAAGTGCACGCACTATTAAGTACTGCGAATGGTTGGTGTCCTGGTACTCGTCTACAAGGATATAGCGGAAACGCTCCTGGTACTTCATCAGCACCTCAGGGAAACGCGTAAGCAGCTCATTGGTACGCAACAGCAGGTCGTCAAAATCCATGGCTCCTGCTTTGAAGCATCGGTCAACATAATTCTTATAGATCTCACCAAGTCGCGGCCTTTTGGCCATGGCATCGGCCTCCTGCAGTTCCGGATTCTGATAGTAGGCCTTAACCGTAATAAGACTATTCTTGTAGGAAGAAATCCGCTGTTGTATTTGTTTGTACTTATATACGTCCTTATCCAGGCCCATTTCCTTGATGATGGAGGCAATCAAACGCTGGGAATCCTGGGTATCGTAAATGGTAAAGTTACTGGGGTAGCCAAGTTTGTCTCCGTCATAGCGAAGCAGCCTGGCAAAAATAGAATGGAAGGTGCCCATCCATAAGTTTTTGGCTTCTGACCCGCCCACAATATCTGCAATCCGCTTCTTCATCTCCCGGGCAGCCTTATTGGTAAAGGTCAGGGCCAAAATATTAAAGGCATCCACCCCTTGGCCCATCAAATGGGCTATCCGGTAGGTAAGGACCCTTGTCTTGCCGGAACCTGCCCCGGCAATAACCATTAAAGGACCGTCCTTGTGCAGTACAGGGGCCTTCTGGGCTTCATTCAATTCTTCTAGAAACATGCCTACCTCCATCTTTTCAGAAGGTGAATTTAGACATTATTCACCGCAACCTCAAACGGAAACAGATTAGAATTATAAACAATATGACTCCCTTTTAAAGGCAATTTAAATATCTTTAAGGCCGGGATACTTAATCCGAACCCAATGCGCATTTATTCCAGGTTGGTTTTAATACTTTTTTGCCTGAGTTTCTTCACCCTGTCATCACAGGAAAAGCAAACCGGACCGGTTATTGAAGAGTATGGCGCTATCTGGGATATTCAAAATACAAGCTATCCGGTGAACAAAGAGCACCTTTTCAAGGTCGTATTCGATGTTATGAGAAGTCCGGACTCTAAAGAGGCCATCAATCCGTCCCTTGAAACAGCTGCCAGATTCCTGAACATGCATGCCCGAAAGGGAGTTTCCATGGATCAGATGCAGGTCGCTGTGGTGGTTCACAACGCGGCTACTCCGGATATTTTGACCAATGATCACTATCGGGAACGATTCGGCACCGACAACCCCAATACCGGGTTGCTCAATGCCCTTATGGATGCCGGTGTTAAGATTATACTATGCGGGCAGTCATCAGTGGCTCGTAAAGTTCCGATAGAGCAGGCACAGCCAGGAGTACTCCTTTCGCTGTCTGCCATGACTGCCCTGATCCAATTGCAGAGCGATGGCTACCAATTAATAAAATTTTAAATTCGAGATATGAAGAAAATTACCTTTTTATTGTTCATTTTAATTTGCGGAAGCCTGGCTGCCCAGAAGTATTCCCTGCAGGAAGACTACAATACCATTGAACCCAAGGTGGTCGAATGGAGGCGCCAAATTCACCAGACTCCAGAGCTCTCGAATCGTGAATTTAAGACAGCGGAAAAGATTGCTGCCCACCTGAAATCGCTTGGATTAGAAGTTCAGACCGGGGTAGCTCATACCGGGGTGGTCGGAATCCTCAAAGGGAATTCTCCGGGCAAAGTAGTTGCCCTCCGCGCCGATATTGACGCGCTTCCTGTAACAGAAAGGAATGACCTTCCCTTTCGATCAGAAGTCAGAGCAGAATTCCTGGGTGAAAAAGTTGGGGTAATGCATGCCTGCGGACACGATACACATACAGCGATCCTGATGGGGGTAGCAGAGGTCCTAAGTCGTAATAAAGACCAGATTAAAGGCACTGTCAAGTTTATATTCCAACCAGCTGAAGAAGGACCACCACCGGGGGAAGAAGGTGGTGCCCTGTTGATGGTAAAAGAGGGTGTCCTTAAAAATCCGGATGTAAACGCCATTTTTGGCCTTCATATCAATTCCATGACCCCAACCGGGGTGATCCGCTACAAGTCTGGCGGTACCATGGCTGCTGCACAGAGCTTCACCATCCACGTTAAAGGAAAACAATCCCATGGGTCACAGCCCTGGGCAGGAGTAGACCCCATCCTTATTAGTGCAAAAATTATCGATGGTTTACAAACAATTATCAGCCGCGAAACGAACCTTACCAATGAAGCTGCCGTTATTACAGTGGGCAAGATAAAAAGCGGGGTCCGTTTCAATATTATACCCGAAAGTGCTGAGATGCTTGGAACCATTCGCACCCTGGATTACGATATGAAAGACCATATCAATAAACGAATGATGGAAATGGTCCCGAATATTGCGAAAGCCTACGGGGGCGAAGCGACCATTGAAATAAAGGATGCCACCGATATTACCTATAATGACCCTGATTTGGTAAGCCAGATGCTGCCTACCCTGGAAAGGGTTGCCGGGGTTACAAATGTTCAAACCCAAAAAGCCATTACAGGGGCAGAAGATTTTTCCTATTTCCAACGGGAAGTACCCGGGTTCTTTTTCTTTCTGGGTGGGATGACCCCTGGAAATACTGAACCTTACCCCCATCACACCCCTGATTTTTTCATTGATGACAGCGGTTTGATTCTGGGCGTAAAAGCGCTTACTGAACTAAGCCTGGACTATCTGAATAATTAGGATTTTTATTATGAGGGATTTGGGCGTTTGTTCAATTCTCCGTTGATTAAACTCATTTTCAGAAGTATATTTGCCAAACATTTGAATCTAATATGAAATTTAAATTTCTACGCTCCAGCTCATTATGGGTGTTTATTGTGGTGCTCTCCGTTTCTTCCGGGCTAAACGCCCAAAAAAAAAGGGAGTTGATAGCCAGCATTGACAGCCTTAAACTCGTGATCCGGGAGCTGCAAACAGACTTATCCAGGGCAGAACAACGGGAAAAAGCTAGCCAGGCCCAGGCTGAATTGTATGAAAAACAGGCCAGCGATTTAAAGTCTGCCAACGCCACGCTACTAAAAAACCTCAATAATTTTGCCGAGGTATCCAGCAAGAACACTTCCGCCCTGAGCCAGACCCTTTCCTCTCTTGAGGCAAAAGAAGGACAGCTGCGAAACATTGTTGAAACTTTTAGCCGGAACGATTCTGTAATCATTGCTCTTCTCAGCCAGGCCAAACAGACCCTGGGTGCCACGGCAAAACTTAAGATTTCCTCAGGGGGATTATTGATTTCAGGAGGCTTGAACGAAGTATTTACGGAAGAGGGCGGATTAGCAATCAGTGATTCCGGGACAAAATGGCTTGAGGGTATTGCCGAGCTGGCCGGAATGTATCCGGAACTGAACCTTACGGTGGAAGGCCTTTCCATGACCGGGGAAATTTCCCTGGCGGCACGGCAGGCTGCTGCCGTGATGAACACGCTCCGGGACAGCTTGAAGATTGGGGAAAGCCGATTGAGTTCCAGGGGGCGAGATGGGAATTTCAGTGAAGGGATCGATGTTATTCTGCACCCGAACTACCGCAGATTTTATCTGGAGACCAGAAAGGAGATTCAGAATTAAAGATCAGCTCCTTTATCCATAATTGTATGGGAAGAATTCCGCAGGCTTAATATACTTTTTGTGATTTTCCTGCGTTTTCAAATGCGAAAACCAATCTAAACATATCTTTCATGACGGGCGACGGAATCTTTCAATTATTCGCGTATTTATTACCTGCAGTAGTAACCGGTGCAGTTGCTTTTTATTTCTTCCGGATGCATACACGGAACGAAGAAGGCCGGCGCAGGTTCCTGCTTCATAAGGACAGCCAGAAAAACAGTCTTCCGATCCGGCTGCAGGCCTATGAAAGAATGGCGCTTTTTCTGGAACGGATCTCCATCCCCAGCCTGGTGGTACGGGTAGCGCCAAAATCAGCAGATAAAGGGGATTATGAAAACCTGCTGATCCGCAATATCGAAAATGAATTTGAGCATAACCTGTCTCAGCAGATTTATATGACTGACGAGTGCTGGAATATTATCAAGGCCGCCAAAAATGCTACTATCCAGGCCATTCGAAAAGCAGGGATGAGTACGGCAGACAGTGCTGAAAAATTACGGGAAGATATTCTCAATGAGACCATGGACAAAGCCTCCCCTTCAGCTACAGCGCTTTCGTACGTTAAAAAAGAGATCGGGGAGCTCTGGTAAATCGTCCGGGCTCATTCGAGGGCACTGCTTTCTTCACCCTTGGATGCGGCGTATAAATAGCCGCTTTTCCACCATTTCGACATTTGATCCCGGTCAAAAACCAGTGAATTGGTTGTAAGGACAGTAGGAGTGAAATAAAAGTTGATAATCGCATTGTTATGCGTGGCCACGTATTTCCCTATTTTGATATTATGTTGCTCAATGCGATCCAGCATAAAGCCAAACATATTGGTCAGAAGGGAAAAAACATTTTTTGAAGGCATTCTGTTGATATGGGAAACTTCGGTGTGAAGGATAATAGCATCAACCTCCCTTGCCCCCCTTTTGATCGCTTCTTCAATGGGAACCATACTGCCCAACCCTCCGTCTGCGTACTCGCAGCCATTCTTTCGAACGAGGCTCATGAAGGGCGTATAATTGCAGGAAATCCAGATCCATTCACAAAATTCTTCGTATTCAAAATCATTGATACTCTTGTACTCTACCTGGTTCAGAGATAAATTGGATACAGTGACTACAATATCTTTGGGGCCCTTCTTTAATATTTGGAATTCCTCAGGAGTGATGGATTTTTTGATCAGATCCAGCAAATGATAGCTCTCCCCGAAGGTTTTACTGCCTTTATAAAAATTCCTGAGCACATTCCAGTGATTTATACCGATAGTTGCTATCCCATACTTTCGCTGTATGGTAAAAGGACAATTACTAAAAATACTGTTTTGATTAACTGAGGTGTATATTTTCCTGATCTTGCTTATTTTATTCAAAGCCAGATGTGAAATAAGCAAACTGCCGGTTGAAGTTCCCAAAAAAAGGTCATACGAATTGGGATGCTTCTCGAGTAAAAATTGTGCCACCCCGCCGGCAAAAGCCCCTTTACTACCCCCTCCGGAAATAACCAGTGCTCTCATAAAGCTTCTATTTTCTCATAAATATACGCATAGGTTTCCCGGTTAAACCCACTAATCATCATTTCCCAGTATTCCCGGTCTGGCCGTTGTTCCAGTAATTGCAGGAACAACTCACGCGAAAATTTCTTAAAAGCCCACCTATGGTGCTCCGTGGCCTGTATTAAATCCATGATATTTTGATTGTTAAAAGCATCTACCTGATTTAAAAGTTCAAATGCTTTTTCCCTGTCTTCTGCAGCGTAAAACGAGTTTGTGGTCTTCCGTAAGGCAGCCAGGTTTTCCGCCTGTTCATCCTCATAAGCCGGAGTCAGGGCCGCGAGCAGCAGCCAGCTCTGTCTCAATGGAAGATGAACAAGACTGCCGTTTTGCTTAAGTCTTTGCAGAAAGGATTTCCGCTGCTCCGGATAATTCAGCCATAAACGATACAAAAGTGTTTCACGCAGTTCGTAGCTGGGAGCATCCAGCAAATTGACCGTATACTCCAGCATCGAGGGTGGTAAATTTATTCCACCAGCTAAAAGCGCCTTTTGTTCCATTAAACTTCCTTCCCGTAAAACCTGCCCAAGAATGTTTTCCGGCAGGGAATCTCCGAAAGTCATTATCAGTTGTTCCCTGTAAAATGGAGAGCGGGAAAATATCCAGGCTTCGTTAAGCTTATTTTCTGAAGGGTAAGCAGGAACCGACAGTTTTTTCAATTCCAGAAATTTTCGGATAGGTGCAGACTTTCCCTGCAAATAGTTCAGAACTTCCTTTGAGGGAAATTCCGGAGATGCGAGCCAGGCCCCTCTGAAGTCATTTAAGGACTCTCCCCACTCCCCTTCCATGATGGAAAGGAAATCATCCACCGTGGCATTGCGAAAGGCAAATTTTTCCAAATATTTTCGAATTCCTGCACGAAAAACATCCTCCCCAAGTATCTCTCGTAAAAATATAAGGGCCCAGGCACCTTTTTCATAGAAGGTCAGGCTATCTGCCCCCGGGTCTAAAAGAGACTTCCCCCTGCCCTGCTCTTCTGCCTGTTGCAGAGCCTCACAGCTATTGTATAGCTTCCAGTACATCTGGTCCTCACCTTTTATGGCTGCTTCTGCCAGGTAGGCGTAAAAGGTGGCAAAACCCTCGTGCAGCCAGTGGTGCTTTCCGTCTGCTTCGGTTACCAGGTTGCCGAACCATTGATGTGCCATTTCATGCGCATTGATATTGAGATAGGGCAGATCATTGACTGCAATACTGTCTGTGAAATAGCGATCGGAAAAAAAGGTCGCAGTCGTATTTTCCATCCCCGCATACATAAAATCGTGCAAGGGGACTTGTTTGTAGTTCTTCCAGGGATAGGCGTATCCGATCTCCCGTTCCAGAAAGTCAAAAATAGCAGAAGTATACCGGTAGGCATTGCGGGCATGCTGCTGCTCACCGGATGGGAAATAATTAAAGATGGGGGTTCCGCCCCCGGATTGAACCGTGTCCACCTTAAAATGCCCGATTGTAAAAGCAAGCAAATAACTGCTCATGGGTTTGTCCATTCGGTAATGCCAGGTCGCCAGGGAATCTGTCAATTCCCTACTTTGAAGCTGTCCGTTGGCAATTACCTCATAATCCGGGTCGAAGGAAATATCCAGGTTAAAAACCACTTTCTCCTTCATTTCATCAAAACTGGGTACCCAATGGCTGCTGTATTTTCCCTGACCTTGTGTCCAGATTTGTTCGTTGCCCGGATAGGGGTCATTCCAACCAAAAAAATAGAGGGTTTGCCTGGGAAGGGCGGTATAGTCTATTTGCAGACTGTATGCCCCTGCAGTTTCCGGAGCCAATATCCCTAAACGTTTTCCGTCGTACGAAAAAGGAACTTCCCGATTCTCCAGGGCTACTTTAATTATGTGCATATTTTGCGCATCCAGATGCAAGCTGTCTGCCTTGCCAATCATCCTGAAGGTGTACCTTACACTTCCTGCTATTCCTGCATTTGCCGTATCAGGGGAAATGCTGATGTTCGCCTTTTCGAAATCAACATTGCCGCCCTGTGCCCTGGCCAGTAGCAGCGGAAAGAACAAGAAGAAAATTCGAAAGCTAATGCGCATAGCGTTAACAGGTCAAAAATCAATCCAAATTTAGCGTTTTGACGGGTTGCAGTTGAAATTACGAACCCTTAATTTAGTCCAATGCATCCCAAGGCCCTGCAAACTTCCCTGAGTTACCTGAAAGGCATCGGCCCTAACCGGGCCAAATTGCTTCGTTCAGAGCTGGGCCTGGAGACCTATCAGGATTTGCTGTACCTCTTTCCGAACCGTTATATAGATAAAACAAAATTCCATAAAATAAGCGACTTGCAGCGCAATAGTGCCGAGGTGCAACTCATTGGCCGGCTTATCCATATTAAAACGGTTGAACAAAAGCGAGGAAGCCGGCTTGTGGCCACTTTCAAAGATGATTCAGGGCAAATGGAACTGGTCTGGTTCCGGAGCCAGAAGTGGATTCGGGAACGTCTGAAACTAAATGAGGCCTATGTGATTTTCGGCAGGACAAAGTGGTATAATGGTGTGTTTTCCATGGCCCATCCGGAAATGGAATTGCTAAGCACCTTTAAGTCACAGAAAAGGGTGCGCATGCAGCCAGTCTATCCGTCAACCGAAAAATTGTCTAAACAGGGTATTACCAACCGGATGATCAGCCGTTGGATGCTGCAATTGCTAACCCAGGAAAAGGTACCACTGAAAGAAAACCTGCCGGAGGATATAAGGGGAAGCCTGCAGCTGATGGACAAACAACTGGCGGTTTCCCAACTACATTTCCCGGATGATCAAAAACTGCTGGCCCGCGCAGAGTTCCGTTTGAAATTTGAAGAATTCTTTTTTGTGCAACTGGCACTGCTTACCAAAAAACGCCAACGCAAGATTAAAATAAAAGGGCTTCCGTTTGAAAAGGTCGGGGAGCATTTTACAGGTTTTTATGAGCAGCATCTCCCCTTTGAACTGACCCCGGCCCAGAAAAGGGTTATTCGGGAAATCCGGGCTGATCTGGGAAGCCATGCCCAGATGAACCGTCTGCTTCAGGGGGATGTAGGTTCAGGTAAAACCATAGTGGCCGTGATGTGTATGCTGCTGGCCCTGGACAATGGTTTTCAGTCCTGTCTGATGGCCCCAACGGAAATACTCGCCCAGCAACACTATCATGCAGTGCGTGAACTGCTGGAGCCTCTAGGTATAAGTGTGGCACTTCTGACCGGCTCCGTCAAGGCCAGGGACAGAAAACCTATACATGAAGGGCTGGAATCTGGAGAATTACCCATATTGATAGGGACACACGCCGTTTTGGAAGATGTGGTGAGTTTCCAAAACCTCGGACTGGCCATAATTGACGAACAGCATCGCTTTGGGGTCGCTCAGCGCGCCCGTCTCTGGAAAAAGAATGCAACACCGCCACATATCCTTGTTATGACAGCCACTCCGATTCCCCGGACCCTTGCCATGAGTTTGTACGGGGATCTGGACATCAGTATAATAGATGAGCTACCCCCGGGCCGGAAACCGGTCAAAACCGTTCATCGAACCGATGCAGACCGGCTGAAGGTTTTTCGCTTTCTGAAAGATGAAATTGCCAAAGGGCGTCAGGTTTATATTGTTTATCCGCTCATTCAGGAGTCGGCAGCCTTTGATTACAAAGACCTGATGGACGGGTATGAAAGTATCAGCCGAGAATTTCCCGCCCCGGAATTCCAGATTTCCATCGTACACGGGCAGATGAAGCCTGAAGCAAAGGAATTTGAAATGCAGCGTTTTGTTGAAAAACAAACCCAAATAATGGTTGCCACCACGGTTATTGAAGTAGGGGTTAATGTGCCCAACGCCTCCGTAATGGTTATTGAGAGTGCCGAGCGTTTTGGACTCTCCCAGCTCCACCAGCTCAGGGGACGGGTGGGCCGTGGAGCCGATCAGAGTTATTGTATCCTGATTAGCGGTAATAAGCTTTCTGAAGATGCCAAAACAAGGCTTCAGACAATGGTTCGCACCAACGATGGCTTCGAAATCGCAGAAACCGATCTGAAACTAAGGGGTCCGGGAGACCTGATGGGCACACAGCAAAGCGGGATACTGAACCTGAAAATTGCCGATGTGATCCGCGACCGTGATATCCTGGAAACTGCCCGGTACCATGCCGCCATGGTGCTAAAAGAAGATGGTGGACTGGAACTGCCCAAACATCGGGTGCTTCGGGACAAACTCAGCAGAATGGAGGCTTTCAGGAATATATGGGATTACATTAGTTAAAGCATTATAAACGCTTTATTGAGGCTCCCTGAATCCCTTTTTTAACGGCTTATGTCTGGCAATTCTTATATGATTAATCCTGAAAAGGGCATTTTAAAGGGCTGTATCGGGATTTGAACATCGTAATTTACCCTGCCATTGGTTTTCTTCCCAAAGGCATATTTATACTTTTGTAAGTTCTAATGAATCTCGCCAAAAGCAAGAAGAAAGATGAGCAAAACACTATTTGATAAAGTCTGGGATTCCCATGTGGTTCGCAGCATTGACAATGGGCCTGACGTACTTTTTATCGACAGACATCTGGTTCATGAAGTAACCAGCCCGGTAGCCTTTCTGGGGCTAAAAAACCGGGATATTCCAGTATTGTATCCCGAAAGGACTTTTGCAACCGCGGACCATAACACCCCAACCCGGAATCAGCATTTACCCGTAAAGGACCCGCTTTCTGCCAAACAATTGAAAGCACTTGAGGAAAATGCTGAAAAACACAGCATTCCCTATTGGGGTCTGGGGCATGAAAAAAATGGGATTGTTCACGTAATCGGACCCGAAAACGGGATCACTGTGCCAGGGGCGACCATTGTCTGTGGGGACTCCCATACCTCTACCCATGGTGCTTTTGGCGCCATAGCCTTCGGAATAGGAACTTCGGAGGTCGAAATGGTGCTGGCCACTCAGTGCATTATGCAACCCAAACCCAAGCGCATGCGCATCAATATCAAGGGAAGCCTGAGCGAAGCGGTTACCCCTAAGGATGTTGCGCTATATATCATCTCAAAACTTACCACCTCCGGAGCCACCGGATATTTTGTGGAGTATGCCGGAAGTGTATTTGAGCAAATGAGCATGGAGGGCCGGATGACAGTGTGCAACCTGAGTATTGAAATGGGTGCCCGTGGCGGTATGATTGCCCCGGATGAAAAAACCTTTGATTATATAAGGGGCAGGGAGTATGCACCACAGGGAAAAGCCTGGGACGCCGCTATGAAATACTGGAAGACGTTGTATTCAGACCCGAATGCAATCTTTGACAAGGAAATAAACTTTAACGGGGCCGATATAGAACCCATGATCACCTACGGGACCAACCCGGGGATGGGCCTCAGCATTTCCAGGAAGATACCAAAGGCTGAAACCCTCGATGGCGGGGTTGCCACGTATAAAAAATCGCTGGAGTATATGGATTTTCAAGAAGGGGAATCCATGCTGGGCAAAAAGATAGATTTTGTTTTTCTCGGAAGTTGTACAAATGGTCGGATAGAGGATTTCAGGGCTTTTGCACAGGTAGTTGAAGGCCGGCAAAAGGCAGCCAATGTTACTGCCTGGCTGGTTCCCGGATCTCATAAGGTGGAGCAGGCCATTCGGGAAGAAGGGATTCTCGACATACTGGAAGCTGCCGGCTTCGAACTCCGGGAACCGGGATGTTCTGCCTGCCTGGCAATGAACGACGATAAAATCCCGCAGGGAAAGTACGCCGTAAGTACCTCAAATCGAAATTTTGAGGGCAGGCAGGGACCCGGTGCCAGAACACTCCTGGCCAGCCCCCTGGTTGCAGCTGCTGCTGCTGTTACAGGCGAGGTTACAGACCCCAGGGAACTACTCAAAACAGCATTAGTTTAACAACAAGACGATATACAAACATGGCTTACGATAAATTCACAATCCTTAAGAGTTCTGCTGTCCCGCTTCCCATTGAAAATGTGGATACTGATCAGATCATTCCTGCCAGATTTCTAAAGGCTACCGAGCGTGAAGGCTTCGGGGATAATCTTTTCAGAGACTGGCGCTACAACGCAGACAATACCCCCAAGGAACATTTTGTGCTGAACAACCCACTTTACAACGGTAAGATCCTCGTTGGAGGTAAAAACTTCGGTTCCGGTTCCTCTCGGGAGCACGCGGCATGGGCCGTATATGACTATGGGTTTCGATGTGTGGTCTCCAGCTTTTTTGCAGACATTTTCAGGAACAATTGTTTAAATATCGGCGTTTTACCGGTACAGGTAAGCGCTGGTTTTTTGCAACAGATATTTGAAGCTATAGAGGCCGATCCGAAAACAGAATTGGAGGTCAACCTGCCGGAACAAAGTATTACCATCACTTCCACCGGTGCATTAGAGACTTTCGAGATCAATGGGTATAAAAAAGAAAACATGCTGAACGGTTTCGACGATATAGACTACCTGCTCAACATGAAGAAGGACATAGAAACCTTCGCAGAACAGATCCCCCTCTAAAGATCACCTTATAACTTAGCCAGGCCCCCTATGCAAAAGCGGCGAATTGAAATCATGGATACGACCCTAAGGGACGGGGAACAAACCTCCGGAGTATCTTTTACATCCTCGGAGAAGCTGACCCTAGCACGCCTGCTTTTACAGGAATTGAAAGTAAACAGGATTGAGGTGGCTTCGGCAAGGGTTTCAGAAGGGGAATTCGAATCTGTAAGGCAGATTACGGAATGGGCTGCCTCCGAAAATTTGCTGGACCAAATAGAAGTCCTGAGTTTTGTAGATGGCGGAGCCTCCCTGAAGTGGATGGAACTGGCTGGTGCTAAGGTGCAAAACCTCCTGACAAAAGGATCGCTGAATCATCTGAAATATCAACTTAAAAAAACGCCTGAGGAGCATTTTAAGGATATTGAAAAGGTAATTCAAATAGCCACCGCACAGGAGGTTACCACCAATGTCTATCTGGAAGATTGGAGTAATGGCATGCGCAATTCTCCCGATTACGTTTTTGAATTCCTGGATTTTTTGCAGACACAGAACGTAAAAAGGATACTGCTGCCGGATACCCTGGGAATCCTTACACCTCGGGAAACCTTTGCATTTCTTTCTGAAATTGTCAAAAGATACCCTCAACAGCACTTCGATTTTCACGGCCATAATGATTACGACCTTAGTGTTGCCAACGTCATGGAAGCCATTAAGGCAGGGGTCCACGGACTACACCTGACGGTTAATGGAATGGGGGAACGGGCCGGAAATGCGCCCCTGGCGAGTGTGGTTGCCGTCGTTAATGACTTCCTGCCCGAGGCCGAGATCAGCATTGCGGAAAGTTCCCTGTTTAAAGTCAGTAAACTGGTATCTGCCTTTACCGGGATTGGGATCCCGGCCAACAAGCCTATAGTCGGGGATAATGTGTTTACACAAACTGCTGGAATACACGCAGATGGAGATAATAAGAAAAATCTTTACTTTAATGATTTGTTGCCCGAAAGATTCGGCCGTAAGCGCAAATATGCGTTAGGGAAAACTTCAGGCAAGGCCAATATTCAGAAGAACCTGCAGGAACTCGGACTTTCGCTGAACGAGGATGAGATTCGCAAGGTAACCGCTCGAATCATTGAGTTAGGCGACAAGAAAGAAAAAGTTACAAGGGAAGACCTGCCATACATTATTTCGGATGTTTTGGGCAGTGATTCATACAAACAATCCGTGTTTATCCGGTCCTATGTGCTGACCCACGCCAAAGGACTGCAGCCATCTACAACTGTATCCCTTGAAATACAGGGAAAAACCTATGAAGAGAATGCGCAGGGAGACGGGCAGTTTGATGCTTTTATGAATGCGCTTCGCAAGGTTTACCGCGGTCTTAAAATACCCTTGCCCACCCTTGTAGACTACGCCGTTCGGATACCTCCCGGGTCCAATTCGGACGCCCTTTGCGAGACCGTCATTACCTGGAAGGAAAAGGAAAGGGAGTTTACTACCAGAGGGCTGGACTCAGACCAGACCGTGTCCGCCATAAAGGCAACCGAAAAGATGCTCAACATATCCCAGTAAGCCTTTTACAGAATATATTCCGTACTAATAAAATTTGAAAGCTTGGTGTCCAGGAGTTGTTCTACGGTTTCGTTATTTAACGGGTTATCCTTAAAGGCAACGAAAGTCCGAATGGAGAATGACCGGAGCGCATCGTGGACGCTCAGCGTAGACTGGGCCGAATCTTTGCGTCCGGTAAACGGATAAACATCGGGGCCACGCTGGCAGGAACTATTCAGGTTGACACGGCAGACCAGGTTGGCCAGCGTATCGATCAAAGGCGCCAGTGCATAGACATCCTTGCCGAAAAGGCTTACCTGCTGCCCGTAATTGCTCTCAGCCATGTCATCCAGGGGTTCATCGATCTGCGTAAAGCTAAGTACCGGGATTACCGGGCCAAATTGCTCTTCCTGATAGACCCGCATATCTTTTGTGACCGGGTAAAGCACGGCCGGCCATATAAAATTATCGAAACGCTGCCCTCCTTTTTTATTGATGATTTGAGCACCCTTTGACAAGGCATCGTCTATGAGTTCCTGAATGTAATCCGATTTTCCGGGTTCCGGCAGAGGGGTTAGTTTTACCCCCTTATCCCAGGGGTTGCCAAAGGTGAGAGCGTCCACCCCTTCCGAAAATTGCCTGAGGAAGGTCTCACAAATGTCTTCGTGCACATAAACAACCTTTAAGGCGGTACACCGTTGCCCATTAAAGGAGAGGGTTCCGGTAAGGCATTCCTGTACGCTCAATTCCAGATCGGCATCCGGCAACACAATGGCCGGGTTTTTAGCTTCAAGCCCAAGAACCAGGCGAAGCCGGTTGCTTTTGGGGTGCTGGTCCTGCAAGGCATTGGCCGACTTACTGTTTCCGATTAAAGCCAAAACATCTACTTTCCCCGTCTTCATAATGGGCGCGGCTACTGCCCTGCCCCTGCCGAAGAGGATATTTACGACCCCTTTCGGAAAACTGTTCTGAAAAGCCTCCAGAAGCGGCGTAATCAGTAAAACCCCGTGCTTAGCCGGTTTAAAAATAGTAGTGTTTCCCATGATGATGGCTGGGATCAACAGCGCGAAGGTTTCGTTAAGCGGGTAATTATAAGGCCCAAGGCAAAGCACCACACCCAATGGCCCCCTTCGGATATGCGCGTAAACCCCCTGATGCTTGTGAAACTTGGCCGAGTTCCGGTCTAACTGTTTATAATCTTCAATAGTGTCGTGAATATATTCAACAGTACGGTCAAATTCCTTTTCGGAATCCGGCAGGGATTTCCCGATTTCCCACATCAGCAATTTCACAATTACTTCCCTTTTTTGCTCCATCTGCTTTACAAACTTCTCCATGCACTCGATCCGTTCCCGGACCCGCATGGTGGGCCAGGCACCCTTCCCTTTATCAAAGGCTTTCAGGGCTGCCTGCAGGGCATCCATGGCTTCGGCCTCTCCCATGTCAGGGATGGTTCCCAAAAGGGTAGGTTTATAGCTGCTGGTGTTGGAGATTGTGGAATACACTTCCGAAACCGGCCCTTTCCAGGATTTCAATTCCCCGCCTACAAGGTAGGTTCGCTGATCCAGGGTAGCGTCTATTTGATAATTTTCAGGGATGGCTTGCAAATCACTCATTATTGGGTGCTGTTATGGGTTTTGTTAAAGATACACGGAACCAGTCTCAAACAATAGGCTTCATGGCGGTCATCGACTCGCGCAGCCTGGCTCCCACCACTTCTACAGGGTGGGTTCGCAATACCTTATTTACAGCTATCAACTTTGCATTATCCACCCCATTGTCGTCTCCAGCCCCGTAGGCCTTGCCGATAACATCGGTTTGTACCTTCTTCATAAAATCCCCCAAGAGAGGTTTACAGGCGTGATCAAACAAATAACAGCCGTATTCTGCGGTATCGGATATAACCCGGTTCATTTCGAATAGCTTTTTGCGGGCAATGGTATTGGCAATCAGCGGTGTTTCATGTAAAGACTCGTAATAGGCAGACTCACCGATAATCCCCGATTCGGTCATGGATTCATAAGCCAGTTCCACTCCGGCTCTTACAAAAGCAACCATTAAAACCCCCTTGTCGTAGTATTCCTGTTCTGAAATTTCCATTTTTCCGGCCGGGGTCTTTTCAAAAGCTGTTTCTCCTGTGGCGGCACGCCAGCTAAGCAAATTTTTATCGTCGTTGGCCCAGTCTTCCATCATCGTTTTTGAGAAATGACCGCTCATTATATCGTCCATATGTTTTCGGAACAGCGGTCTCATAATGTCTTTCAGCTCCTCAGACAATTCAAAAGCCTCAATTTTCGCAGGATTGGATAATCGGTCCATCATATTGGTGATTCCTCCGTATTTAAGTCCCTCGGTAATGGTTTCCCATCCAAACTGGATCAGTTTGGATGCATAAGAAGGCTCTATCCCTTCTGCAACCATCTTGTCAAAACAAAGAATGGATCCGGTCTGCAATAGCCCGCATAATATGGTCTGCTCCCCCATAAGGTCTGATTTCACCTCTGCGACAAAGGAGGACTCCAGTACCCCTGCTTTATGTCCCCCGGTAGCTGCAGCATAGGCCTTGGCCTGGGCCAGACCCTTACCTTCAGGATCATTTTCAGGGTGTACAGCTATCAGCGTAGGCACCCCAAAACCCCTTTTATATTCCTCACGAACCTCTGATCCCGGGCTTTTTGGAGCTACCATAATGACAGTCAGATCCTTGCGGACTTGCATGCCCTCCTCTACAATATTGAATCCGTGCGAATAGGACAGGGTTGCTCCTTTTTTCATCAGTGGCATTACAGCTCCAACTACTGCTGTATGCTGCTTGTCTGGGGTTAGATTGATTACCAGGTCTGCCGAAGGAATCAGTTCCTCATAGGTGCCAACAGTGAATCCGTTTTCAGTGGCATTTACAAAAGAGGCCCGCTTCTCCTGAATGGCTGCCGCCCTCAGGGCATAGGAAATATCCAGCCCGGAATCTCTCATATTCAGGCCCTGGTTCAGGCCCTGGGCCCCGCAGCCAACAATTACAATTTTCTTTCCTTTTAAAGCCTTAACCCCCTCGGAAAACTCGGAAGCTTCCATAAATCTGCATTTTCCCAGTTGTTGTAATTGCTCCCTAAGGGAAAGGGTATTAAAATAATTTGTCATTTTCTTTGTATTCGTAAGGTTAGTTTTTCAATTATTATGCGTGGTGAAATCCTTCCAGGATTTTGGAAATTGGCATTTCCGACTTGGTTACGGCAATTCTTCCGGAGCGTACAAATTGCATAATTCCAAAAGGTTCCAGTTCATCATGCATCTCATCGATTTCATGCCTCCGGCCTGTTTTGGCGAGAATAAAAAATTCACGGCTTACCGTGACAATCTGTGAATTGCTTTCCTTGATGATGTTCTGGATCTGACGTTCATCGAACAAGAGATGGGAGGCTATTTTAAAAAGTGCAGACTCCTGGTAAATAATCTCATCATCGGTATGATAGAAGGCTTTGATCACTTCGATCTGCTTTTCAATCTGAGAAACAATCCGCTCCGTCCATTCTTTGGTCGTGTGCACGACTATTGTAAATTTTGAAACTTCTTCTATCTCTGATTTAGAGACGTTTAAGCTTTCTATATTAATATGTCGCTTTAAAAATATTCCCGATATCCTATTCAGTAATCCAACATTGTTTTCTGAATATACCGAGATGGTGTACCATTTTTTTTCCATATGATAATTCCTCAATCCTTGTGCAGGGTTTTGTCGTTTAATGTATTCCTTATTTTAACCTTATATCAGACACCGATGCTCCCGAAGGGATCATAGGAAACACATTGTCTTCCTTCTCCACACGTACTTCCAGGAAGTACGGATCCGGGGAGGCAATCATTTCGGCAACGGCCGCCGCCAGCTCTGTCCTCTCTTCTACTCTTCTGGCTTTAATGTAATACCCTTCCGCTATTTTAACAAAATCCGGATTGGTCATAACGGTGGAAGCATAGCGCTTGTCAAAAAATAATTCCTGCCATTGGCGCACCATCCCAAGATGTTCATTGTTCAGGACCACTATTTTGACCGCAGTATTATTCTGGAAGATGGTGGCGAGTTCCTGAATGGTCATCTGATATCCCCCATCTCCGATAATGGCAACCACTTCGCGATGACTGGCCCCCATTTTGGCTCCAATGGCCGCCGGGAGTGCAAAACCCATGGTTCCAAGGCCACCGGAGGTGATATTGCTTTTTGTTTCACGAAATTTTGCATAACGACAGGCAATCATCTGATGTTGCCCCACATCAGAAACAATGACCGCCTGATGATCAGTTGCCGTGTTGATCTCCGCAATCACCTCTCCCATTGTGAGACCTGGTTTGGTTGGAAACAAATCCTTTTCGATTACGGTCTTGTATTCTTCTTTATATAATTTATGGAATTTTTCCACCCAGGCCTTATGGCTGTTGGCTCTGACCTTGGGGAGCAGTTGTGAAAGTGTTTCACGCGCATCCCCCAACACAGCAATGTCTACAGGTACATTCTTATTGATCTCAGCCGGATCAATTTCAAAATGAATAATCTTGGCCTGTTTGGCATAGGTGTTCAGGTCACCGGTTACCCGGTCATCGAACCGCATCCCGATAGCAATAAGAAGGTCACACTCATTGGTTAGCACGTTGGGGCCATAATTTCCGTGCATGCCTACCATCCCCACATTCAGGGGATGGTCCGAATCCAGAGCGGACAGTCCTAAAATGGTCCATGCTGCAGGGATGCCGGTTTTCTCTACAAGGGCCTTAAGTTGTTCCTCGGCTTTTCCCAGAATCACGCCCTGTCCAAATACTATATATGGTTTTTTTGCCGCATTGATCAATGCAGCGGCCTCTTCAATAGCCTGGGGATCAGGAGCCGGATAGGGATCATAACTTCTGACCCCTTTGCAGGGGCCGTATTCAAAATCCAGTTCATCAAACTGGGCGTTTTTAGTGATGTCCACCAATACGGGCCCAGGGCGCCCTGAGCGGGCAATGTAAAATGCTTTCGCCATGATCTCCGGGATTTCCGAAGCCTTGGTGATCTGATAATTCCATTTGGTAACCGGGGTTGAAATCCCGATAATGTCTGTCTCCTGAAAGGCATCTGATCCCAGTAAATGCCGTGGCACCTGCCCGGTAATACAGACCATGGGAGTAGAATCGATCTGGGCATCGGCCAGCCCGGTCACCAAATTAGTCGCCCCGGGGCCAGAGGTAGCCACTGCCACCCCAACTTTCCCACTAACCCTGGCATAACCCTGGGCAGCATGTGTAGCTGCCTGCTCATGACGGGTGAGAATGTGCGTGAGCCGGTCCTGAAACTTGTATAGCTCATCGTAAACGGGCATAATGGCCCCGCCGGGGTATCCGTAGATCAAATCCACGCCCTCTTCCAACAGGCATTGTATAATCGCCTCTGCCCCGCACATTCTTTTGGGAGGTGCAGTTTTAGGCGCCTGTTTCATGGTTTTCGTTTGTCCCATATATATTTTCTGGATTAAATTTCATCCGTTACACAGCCTTCGGAGGCCGGCGAAACGGTTTTGGCATATTTATATAAACTACCCCTGCTTACTTTTAATTCGGGGGCACGCCACTGCTGACGGCGTTTTTGAAGTTCTTCATCGCTAAGGCCTACTGTAATACTATTTGTTTCCGCGTCTATAGTGATGATATCCCCATCCTGTACCAGGGCAATGTTCCCACCGGCCTGTGCTTCCGGACAAACGTGTCCAACCACAAACCCGTGCGTACCGCCAGAGAATCTTCCATCGGTAATCAGGGCCACTTCCTTCCCCAGGCCAGCGCCCATTATGGCGGAGGTTGGTTTTAGCATTTCGGGCATTCCAGGACCTCCTTTGGGCCCTTCATAGCGGATTACCACCACATCCCCTTTTTGCACTTTTCCTTCTCCAATTCCCTTGTTTGCCGCAAACTCGTCCTCAAAGACCTTTGCAGGGCCTTCAAAACGCAAGCCTTCTTTTCCGGTAATTTTGGCAACAGCCCCTTCCGTGGCCAGGTTGCCGTATAATATTCGCAAATGCCCCGTCTGCTTTATAGGGTTGCTCAGGGGCCGGATCACTTCCTGCCCTTCGCTGAGGTCAGGTACCTCCTTCAGGTTTTCAGCGAGTGTTTTTCCGGTTACAGTAAGGCAATCTCCGTGGAGCATTCCATTTTGTAGCATAAATTTCAATACAGCCGGCACCCCTCCTACCCGGTGTACATCTTCCATCAGGTATTTCCCGCTGGGTTTCAGATCGGCCAGGAAAGGGGTTTCGTCACTGATTCGCTGAAAATCATCCAGGGTAAAAGATATATTGGCTGCTTTGGCTATTGCCAGGAAATGAAGCACTGCGTTGGTGCTCCCACCCATTACCACAACCAGACGAATCGCATTTTCCAGTGATTTCCGGGAGATTATATCCAAAGGCTTGATATCCTTTTCAAGCAGCTCGCGCAAGGCCTTCCCTGCCTTTAAGCAGTCCTGTTTCTTCTCCGTCCCGACCGCCGGATTGGAAGAACTGTATGGAAGGGACATCCCCAGGGCTTCAATGGCCGATGCCATGGTGTTGGCTGTATACATCCCGCCACAGGCCCCGGCACCGGGGCAGGCATTTTGAATAACTGCCTTGTAATCTTCTTCATTCAGGTTTCCCGCTACTTTCTGGCCCCAGGCTTCGAAAGCGGAAACTACATCCAGTTTTTGATTTTTCAGGCAGCCTGAAGCGATCGTTCCCCCATAGAGTAATATAGAAGGTCTGTTGAGCCGGATCATCGCCATCAGGGCTCCGGGCATGTTCTTGTCACATCCCACTACGGTAATCAGACCATCGTAATTCATGGCCTGAACCACCGTTTCCATGGAGTCTGCAATGATATCACGGGAAGGCAGGGAATACCGCATACCGTATGTTCCCATGGAGATGCCGTCACTGACGCCAATGGTGTTGAAAATCAGCCCTACCAAATCCCTGGAGGCCACCCCCTCTTTTACATGGGCAGCAAGGGTGTTGAGATGCATGTTGCAGGGGTTGCCTTCATATCCGGTACTGGCAATGCCTATCAGGGGTTTGTTTAAATCCTCCTCAGACAACCCAATGGCATACAACATAGCCTGAGCGGCCGGTTGGGTGGGGTCCTGGGTTACATTTTTACTGTATTTATTCAGTTGCATTTACCGATTTGATGTTTTTTGTTAAAAAGCTAGAGTATCAAAGATATAGGATTGCCAGTCCTTTAGGGAAAATTGAAGCGGGCACATACAAATCCATTTTTGTTTAAATACATTATATCTTCTGTATATCAGTAACTTAAGTAAAATATATTACCATATTCAAACCGCTTCAGGAAATTGTTGTCACAGATCAAAAGGGATTCTTTGCCATCAAAATCTGAAAGTAAGGCTTTATCGGCAGGAAATAGTAATTTTAGCGTTTGCAAAATGAAACCCATGGAGAAGATCGTAACCGAGGCCATTCAGTACAGACGTGCCGTACGTGTATTTAAAAATAAAGCTGTAGATCCTGAAATCATAAGGAGTTGCCTTGAGAATTCCATTCTGGCTCCTTCCAGTTCAAACCTCCAGTTATGGGAGTTTGTGCACGTTTGTTCCGAAGCGGCCCGTACACAAATCGCTGAATATTGCTTCGGCCAGAATGCCGCCAAAACGGCAGACCAGTTGGTAGTGGTGGTTGTACGGAAAGATCTGTGGAAAAAGCGCTCAAGGGCCAACCTCACTTTCCTGAAGAAAGTCTACGGAGAAACGAAGCCGGAAAATATGAGCAAAAGGCAACGGTTTGCCCTGAACTACTATCGTAAATTAATACCCTCCATCTATATGGAGGTTTTCGGGGTTTTGGGGTGGCTTCGCTATCTCTTGTTTAACTTTCTGGGGCTTTTCAGGCCTGTTTACAGACAGGTACGCTTATCGGATATGCGCATAGTTGCCCACAAAAGTGCCGCTCTGGCAGCGGAGAATTTTATGATTTCTATGGCTGCGAGAGGATTGGATACCTGCCCTATGGAGGGAAGCGACACCCTTAGGATAAAACGATACTTAAAACTACCCCGTACAGCTGAAATAAATATGGTTATAGGATGTGGCTATCGTGAGGAAAACGGGGTTTACGGCCCCAGGTTCAGGGTTCCTTTTGAAGAAGTTTACAGCAGGGTCTAGCCCGGCATCCGATGAAAGTTGAGCCGGTCCCCGAATTTTTTCTGTGCCAGAACATTCACAGAGTAATCCTCAAGTTGCAGAATCCTCGGATAGCCGCCAGTGGTCTGCCCATCGCGCATCAGGATGATCAATTTTCCAGAAGGTGTTAGTTGTACGGTACCCGGAAGGGTGGCGGAGGTTATCATTTGATGGCTTTGTCCTTCAATGACTTCCTGCAACTGACAGGCCATTCGGTCCTGTTCTTTGGCTAAGGTAAACGTGCCCGCGAACAAAGCTTCGAGCTGTGCATCAGAAAGCAGCTCGTATTCCGGACCCGGAAAAACATTGAGGGTGGTTTCCCTGTACAATTTTGAATGTGAGACCCGGAGTACTTTGGATTCGTAATCGGAATTTGGTGTATAGGGTATCTCCGTAAAGGCCTGTATCGTTTTTTTAGGGGTCACAGGGAAGTAATATGACC
The DNA here is from genome assembly GCF_052497835.1 of Robiginitalea insularis. Taxonomy (NCBI): domain Bacteria; kingdom Pseudomonadati; phylum Bacteroidota; class Flavobacteriia; order Flavobacteriales; family Flavobacteriaceae; genus Robiginitalea; species Robiginitalea insularis. The sequence goes on along the minus strand of NZ_CP199296.1, from coordinate 2,959,336 downwards.
TGCTGCCTAAAATTGCAGGGGCCTGAAAACCCCCTTTTATAGCCATATAGGTTCGGATACCGTGAGAGGTGTGCCCGCAATTCAGGGTGCTGCCAGCACTTACAAAATAGGCCTGATCCAGTTCAATCGCTTCCCCGTTCAGCTCCAGCTGCATCTCTGCACCGCTGAAGGCAATAAAGGCCGGTTCTGAAAATTCGAGTTTCGGACCATTCAGGGTCATTTCCAGTACTGCATCGTTAGGGTCGTTTTCGAGAAGGGAATTAACCCTGGCCGCTGCAATCAAATCCATAGCCCCGGACACAGGCACCCCCAAATGTCGGTAATGGAAGCGACCCAAATCCTGTAAACTGGTATAAAAACCAGCGTCCTTAACTAATAGCATCCCCGAATTTCTTTTTATAATTATAAATACCTACCTCCCCTTCAATCTTATGCAGATCGTATTCCGCCCGGCTTACAGGACGGAAACGTACGGTATCCCCCAGGGAAATAAAACAGGGAGGGTCTGATTTGGAGTCAAACATGGGGACAGGACATCTGCCAACCAGGTTCCAGCCACCCGGAGATTGCTGTGGATAAATCCCTGTTTGCTGGTCTGCCAGCCCTACAGTACCCTTTGGCACATTTAATCTGGGCGTGGCTTTCCTGGGGATGCGCAGGCTCTCAGGTATGCCTCCGAGGTAGAGGAACCCGGGCAAAAATCCGATCCCGTAAACCCGGTATGTAACAGAGCTGTGTCGTTCTATGAAAGCTTGGACATCCGTGCTTAAATAAGCAGCTACCTCCTCCAGGTCCGGCCCGAATTCCGCATCGTAACAGACCGGAAGTTCCCAATGCCGTACATCTACCTGATAATCCTTGGGGTATTGCCGGTACCATGATTTAAGGGTACGGGAAAAACGGGTCAAATCAATCTTGTCTTCTTTACTTATGAGCGTAAGGCTTTGATATATAGGTATTAACTCCCATTTATCCGAAGTAAGCCTTTTATTTTTTAGGTAGGCCGTAAAACCAAGGATTTGTTGCAAAACTTCCATTGAAATTTCCCGTGGCCACTCTAAAACCACTGCCTGTGCACCAAATGCTCTTATTCTGAAGGGGGTCTCACTCACGAACGAAGGAATATTGATTTATCTGGTAAATGTTTCGAAAGATACATCAATATTTCCAAAACATTCGGGCCATCACCGTGCAGGCAATACGTGTCTGCCTCAACAGGAAAAAATGCCCCGCCGAGACAGCGCACCCGTTTTTCCTGCACCATCTGGACCAGCTGATTGTATACGACTGCGGGATCAGAAAGAACCGCCCCTGCTTTTGCTCTGGAAACCAGGCTTCCGTCTGCTTCATAGGCACGATCTGCGAATGCCTCCTGCCAGATGCGATAGCCCCTCTCAAGCGCATATCGTGAAAACAGGGAGCCACAGGGAACGTAAAGTAGTGCGGAGTCCTTAAAGGGTTCCAGCGCATCGAGGTAGGTTTCGGCCAGGGTCAGGTTTGAGGCCAGATCGTTATAAAGGGCCCCATGTGCCTTTATGTGGTGCAATGAGCCCTTATTCTGTACAATTATCTGCTGCAAGGCTTGCAATTGCTGTTGAATACTTTCGTGAAACTCCCTGTCACCCATACGGATTGATCTGCGGCCAAAATGCGTTTTGTCGGGATAAGACGGATGGGCTCCAAGATGTAAGCCAGATTCAAGCCCCAGAAAGACCATTTCCCTCATGGATTGTACATCTCCGGCATGACCTCCACAGGCAATATTACAGGAACTGATCATCGGAAAAAGATCTGCTTCATTGCCCATTCCCTCCCCAACATCACAATTAAGATCTATCTGATAACCTTCCATGCCTAAAAATTTAAAAGGTTCAGGAAACTCTTGCCTGCCAGGCCTATCACAATGAGGATTACCGTTGCCGCCAGGATATTCTGCCATGCCGAATTGGCGAACTTACCCATAAGGGTACGCGAGTTGAGAATCCACCAAAGGAATAAGGCAATTACCGGCAACAGCACCGCATTGGCTATTTGAGCAGTATAAATAATCTCAAGAGGTTTAAAATCCAAACTCAGGGATACGGCTCCAAACAACAGAATCCCTGCCCAAACGATTCGAAAACGCCAGTTTTTGGCATTGGTATGCCATCCAAAACATTGATTGGCGACATATGCTGCCGCAAGGGGTGCTGTAATGGCAGAGGTTATTCCGGCAGCCAGTAAACCTATCCCCAGGCCATAGCGAGCCGCGCTGCCGTAAATCGGTTCCAGCCCGGCCGCAAGGTCCATGACCCCATTCACTTCATTAATAGGGGCCCCGGCCGCAGCAATCAGTATACACATAGAGACAATCCCCCCCAGGATGACCGACCAGCCAATATCACTGCGCATCGTAACCATGGCAGCTTCTGAAGTCCATTTTTCAGTAACCAGGGAGGCATAAAGGAACAGATTATAGGGCACCACTGTTGTGCCAATCAGTGCCATGACCATATAGATGTTATCTCCATTCAGTTTCGGGATAAACAGCCCTTTAAATAATTCTCCCGCCGAAGGCATAGTAAGCACAGCCGTTATCATAAAAGAAAGACTCATCAGCAAAACCAGGACGGTAAAGACGCGTTCCAGGAATTTATTATTCCCATTCCAAAGCAATATAAAAGCCAGTAATGCAATGAGCCATGGAAATACATCAATGCCCTCCCTCCCGGTAAGACCTTCCAGGCCAAGGACTGCTCCGGCTATGTTTCCCGCTTCATAGGCAGCATTGCCGAGTACTATCGCGACGAGGATAATAGATACGAAAAGCGTTTTGAGCAAGGGTATTCGCAACTGTTGTTTTACAGCGGAAGCCAGCCCCTGCCGGCTAATGAGTCCCAGCCTGCCGGCCATTTCCTGCAGTACTACAGTAGCAAAAACGGATAAAAGCAAAGCCCAAAGCAGGCTAAATCCGTCGGTTACCCCGGCGCGTATACAAGTGGTAACCGTTCCCGGGCCAATAAAGGCAGCCGCGATTAGCATTCCGGGACCAGGGCGTTTCATCATATTCGGGGGATTAAGGTGCTTTTGTAAATATAAAGGTTTCTGTAAAAGCCAAACACCCTTCTTCACAGGGTGAAAGTTGTAAAAAAGGTGCATTTCATCTAGAAAATGGTCGTTCGTCTAAAAGTGGGTGGTCATACATCGAATTTTTAAAATAATCCTCAAAACTTCCGGTTATAACTATCCCGAATCCTTTAAATCGAACCTACGACCATGACCTGCATCGAATGCAATAAAGAATTGAGTTACCTGGACCACAGGCAAGCTATGGATCTATTCAAGGTAGAATTGTGCCCTGCTCACAGAAAGCGGATGGAACAGCTGATACGCCGTAAACACAGTTCTGCTGAAGCAATAACCCTTTATTATGGCCTAATACAGGCCGGGATAAGGCCCATGCTGGCCTGGTGGGACGGCAAGAAAACCGTGGACCTCGCCATTTCAAGGGTAAAATTAAACATTGAGATAGACGCTGGTTTTGAAAATATAACCTGTGAGCAGGCATTGTACGAATTGGAACAAAAATGCTGTGATCACCAGGATGAATTTACCACAATACGCATCCCACGGGTTATTATCCGGAACAACCTGAAGGATACAATCGAAACCATTATGGGCATTACAGAAGGATTGAGAAACAATCTTAAAGTAATCTAAATCATAATAAACAAGGAAAGTTATGGAGGCAGAAATCAATTATACAGAGCGATCTTATCGCATGAGCAAATTCATCCTCATTTTACTCACTTTTGCGGCAGTGTCCATCATGATCAATCTGCAAGCTACCCTCTCAAAATTACTTTTTGGTCTTCCGATTGTAGTTTCAGGGATACTGGGTATGTTCGGCACCATTTATATTTTAAAAGGCCTGAATGAACCCCTTACCGAAAAAAAGGTCATAGCTATTACGGTTAACCTTGCCATGGTAGTTCTGATCATTGCCATTCTGATAAGCAATACCCTTTACCGTCTGTAGGACCACCCCCATTCTGGGCCACCTCTCAATTATTGGCCGAAATAAAAGGATAATTTGTATCTTTTGCCTAAAGCAAAACAGGCATGAATACAACTGATCGAAGAAACTGGCTCAAAACTATTGCCCTTGGCGGCGGTTTCACCCTGCTCGGGGGCTTACCTTCACTTGCGCAGCAATCCTATCGTCCAGGGGAAAGACCTTCAGGCCCTCTGGCCAAATTAAATTCAAACGAAAACCCTTATGGCCCTTCTGAAGCAGTCCGTGCAGCAATGCAACAGGATTTCGATCTGGGATGCCGCTATCCTTTCCAGTACATTAAGGAACTGGTAAGAATGATTGCCAAAAAAGAAGAGGTAAGCGAAGATTGCATTGTTATTACCGGGGGTTCCACTGAGGGGCTCAAAGCATGCGGTTTGGTCTATGGTTTGGGGAGGGGAGAAATTGTGGCTGCCGACCCCACCTTTCAGGCACTGCTGAGGTACGCAGAGCTCTTCGGGGCATACGTGCACCGCGTACCCCTTAATGATAAGCTGGAACACGACCTGCAAGCCATGTCGCGAAGGGTCAACAGCAAAACCCGCTTGATTTTCCTGTGTAATCCGAACAACCCATCCGGCACGCTGTTGGACCCCGGGGAATTGAAGGATTTTTGCCTTTCCATGGAAAGCAAGGCAGTAGTTTTTAGCGACGAAGCTTATTACGACTATATCAGCCAGCCAGATTATCCTTCAATGGTAAGTCTGGTGAAGGAAGGTAGAAATGTGATTGTTTCCAAGACCTTTTCCAAGGTATTCGGGTTGGCTGGTTTGCGCATAGGTTATCTGGTAGCCCGTCCGGATATAGCCAGCAGGTTGCAGGACTCTTTGATGGCGAACACCAATACCCTGGCTATTCAGGCAGCTAAAGCAGCCCTGAAAGATGCCGAATTCTACAAATTCAGTATCGCCCAAAATGAGAAAGGCAAAGAACTTATTTATAAAACCCTCAATGAACTGGGCCTTCGCTACATCCCTTCGCATACGAATTTTGTTTTCTTTGAAAGCGGCAGGCATATTTCCGAATTAATCCCACAAATGGCAGAAAAGGGCGTACAAATAGGCAGGCCCTTCCCTCCCTTGTACAATTGGGCACGAATCAGCACGGGTACCCTGGAGGAAGTTGCCGTCTTTACACAGGGCCTTAAAGCACTGTATACCTAAGCACACCTGGCTGTTGCTAAAAGGATTAATTTTTAGATATCAGTATTTTCTGAGAACTTTTATAAGTTATTTATGACATAAAATGAGCTATTTTAAATAGCCTCTGATTTATTTCAATCTTCCCGGCCATACTTTTGTAAACTTTTCGAATAAGTGCTATCTTAAGGCAACAACCGAGCCCCCAATTATAGCACAACATGCATTGGGATGTCTCACATAGTAAAGAGTTACAGGTACTACTTCTTAATTTTAAAGGGAAGCACTCCGCGGAATCCATATTTAAGGCAAGTGAAACCATTATCAGGGAATCACGCCGGCTAAAGCTGTATAAGTTACTGGTCATCGCCACAGATTTTACTACGGATTCCACTCCTACCGAAATTTTTCGACTACCCTATGAATATTACGCCAAATGGGGGCTTCATCCCTCAAGCCGGATTGCCGTATTAGAACCTGCGGATCTTAATGCCAGGCAAATAGCCAACTTCTATGAAATTTCAAGTCGAAATCTGGGATGGGAAGTAAAAGTGTTCGGAAACCGGAAGCGGGCCCTCAAATGGTTAAACGGATCGCATTAATTGACTTATGCCCGATGTGAAAATTGAATTAGCAGAACCGTCCTGGCTACCTTGATTGTTCGCTATTTCTTCTTCCTTTCCCTAAAATATTTCCTCATTATTCCTTAAATTAGGGAAACTGATCCCCTGCAATCAGGTACCGTTTCATCTATAAATCAGATATATGAATTTTAGCAAATTCTTTTCCGAGCTGAAAAGAAGGAACGTTATCAAAGCTGTGGTAGCATACCTTGCCGTTGCCTGGGTGATCCTACAGCTTGCAGACACCATCCTGCCCCTGTACGATGCCCCTGCATATGTGCAAAAGGGGCTTCTTGTCCTTCTGTTGATTGGTCTGGTATTCTGGACGGCTTTCTCCTGGATTTACGACCTGACTCCCGGGGGTATACATAAGACCACGGAAGAGGAAATCAATACGGAAACGCAGCTGCAAAACAGCAGAAGGCTCAACCAGGTAATCGTGGGCTCCATAATAACTGCTGTGCTGCTTTTGGTGATGGCGAGTTTTTGGGCCGGATCGCAATGGTCTGCTCCGGAAACGGCCGGAGGAGAAATCAGGGTAGCGGTAATCCCGCTGATCACATCGGAAAGTTCAGAAACAGCAAGCTACTATGAGGAAGGCATGACAGAATCCCTGATCGATGCCCTTTCAGAGCTCGGCGAGCTCACTGTTTTAAGCCTTACCTCTTCTAAATATCTTACTGCCGGTTTTTTACCTGAAGATTCCTTTATAAAGGAAGAGGTAGAAAACGTGGATTATTTTATTCACGGAAGCCTTCAACGGGATGAAAATGAATTGACTGTCCAATTGCAACTGCAAACCGCCCTTAACAAAGAACCGGTTTGGGAAAAAGAATATATAGAAGACATATCGAAAGTACGGCAAATGTGGAAGGGAGTTGCCACAGATCTGGCATCGGTGCTGGGAATCGGGTTGTCTGAATCCCAGAAATTGCTGAAAGCAGGGATTAAACCCGTAAAACCGGAAACCTATGAGTTGTATTTGAAAGGCAAGTATTATCTGAACCAGCCCAGGGAAGAAGATTGGAAGCGCGGGCTGGTCTATTTACAGGAAGCAGTGGATCAAAATCCGGCAGACCCCTATGCCTATGCAGGCCTGGCCGAGGGGTATATTTCGCTTGCACACAGCCTGATGCCCCCGCCCGATGCCTTCCCAAAAGCCCTTGCGGCAGCCAAGCGAGCCATACAACTGGACTCAACCAATGCAGAGGGATGGGCTGCTCTTTCCCATTACCACACCTACTTTGGTTGGGACTGGGACCTGGCAGAATACGCATTCAACAGGGCTAATAAGCTCAACCCCAATATGGCCTATAACCATTACCACCGTGCCTGGTACCTCGCCCTTTTTGGGCGTATGAAAGAAGCCATAGCCGAACATAAAAGGGCACAGGAAATAGACCCATTTTCATCCATGCATACCTCCTGGCTGGCAGAGTTATATCGTATGGACGGTCAATTTGAAAAGGCCCTGCAAGAACTGGATAAGGCCGAGCAGATGATGGATGACAATGCCCTTAGCATGTATGTTAGGGCTAACACATATTTAGATATGGGGCGGGAAGAAGAAGCCCTGCAGGTAATGCGGGAAGCTGCGAGGATCAATTCGGGTTATAGGTATTTTGGCTTAGGTGAAATCTTATTCAAAACCGGCCATCGGGAGGAAGGAATGGCCATAATCAAAGATCTGGAAAACAAAGAGCCTACGCCTTACTTTTCACTTTGTCTGGCGCAACTTTTTTTTAGTGCAGGAGATATCGAAAAGGGTTTTGAAAGCTTACAATTTGCAAAGGGGCATGCCTTTTATCCCTGGATCCGGGTTTTGGTACGGGACGAAGCTGTTCGCAGTGACCCGCGATATGCCGAACTAATAAAAGAAATGGGGCTTCCCCCGGCAACCTCATAAGTTATAACGAGGTTCAAAAGCAAATAAATTCCCTCTTTTTTCCTCTCCCTGTTTGAAATTAGATAGGGATAATAGATTCACTATTAAATCGTACCTTCAATACTTATTAAATAACAGAACAATAATATGAAAATGAAACAAATACTTTTGGGCCTTCTGATGGTGTGCACCACCTCAGTTTGGGCACAGAATTTTGAATTCAAGGCCGGTGACATTGACATTTCTTACGAAAAATTCACACTCCCGAACGGCCTGACCCTGTTGGTGCATGAAGACCACAAGGCACCTATTGCAGCCGTAAACGTCTGGTATCATGTGGGATCAAAGAACGAAAAACCAGGTAAAAGCGGTTTTGCACATTTGTTTGAACACCTGATGTTCAATGGAAGTGAAAATTTTAATGACGACTATTTTCAGGCCCTGGAACGCATTGGGGGGACTGACCTTAACGGTACTACCAATTCAGACCGCACAAACTATTTCCAGAACGTGCCGGTTTCGGCTCTGGATCAGGTGCTTTTTCTGGAATCGGACCGTATGGGCCACCTTTTGGGGGCCATAGACCAGGCAAAGCTGGATGAGCAAAGAGGCGTTGTGCAGAATGAAAAGCGGCAAGGTGAGAATCAACCCTATGGCATGCAATACGACTACCTTACCAAAGCCATGTTCCCTAAGGGGCACCCGTATTCCTGGACGGTTATAGGTGAAATGGAAGATCTGAATGCAGCTTCCCTCGAAGACGTACAGGAATGGTTTAAATCTTATTACGGCCCGGCCAATGCCGTACTCGCCGTAGCCGGAGATATTGAACCACAGGAAATATACCAGAAAGTACTCAACTATTTTGGAGATATTCCTTCAGGGCCCACTATTGAAAGGCAGGAAATCAATAACCCGGTCCACAGGGAAGACACTTATCAGGTGTACCAGGATCGCATCCCCGAAACACGCATTCTTTTTGCATGGACCAGTCCTCCTCTGGGTGAGCGGGAAGACCTGCATATGGATCTGCTGGCATCCATTCTTTCTAATGGAAAGAATTCGCGTTTGTACAAGCGGCTGGTATACGAAGACCAGATCGCAAGCTCGGCCGTGGCTTTCCAGTATTCCAGAGAGCTTGCCGGTAATTTTATCAGCTATGCAAATGTGAAACCCGGAGGGGATGAAGAAAAAGTAAAGCAGGTCCTCCTTTCAGAAATCATGAAACTGGTAAAGGAAGGGCCAACAGAGGCAGAACTCAAACGAGTCAAAGCCGACTACTTTGCAGATTTTATCAAAGGTATGGAACGTATTGGCGGATTTGGAGGGGTTTCGGACATCCTCGCTTCCAATGAAACCTATTTTGGGGACGCTTCCTTTTACAAAACCCAGCTAAAATATATTGAAGAAGCTACCGCTGAAGATTTAATGGCCACTGCGCAGAAATGGCTGAACAATGGGAAACATACCCTCATCGCGAGGCCTTTTCCAAACTATTCAACCACCCCTTCAACGGTAGACCGCAGTACACTGCCGCCACTTGGAGCTCCAAAAACTTCTAAGTTTCCGGAAGTTCAGCGCACCCAACTTTCCAATGGCCTGGAAGTAGTGCTGGCGCAGCGTGTAGGAGTACCTACCCTGGTAATGAACCTGATGGTGGATGCAGGCTATAAAACGGATCACCTGGCGAGCCCCGGAACAGCATCCCTTGCGATGAACCTGATGGATGAAGGGACGAAAAATATGAGTTCCCTTGAAATTAACGAGAGGCTGCAACTGATCGGGGCGAGAATATCCACCTCCTCAGATCAGGATGTTTCCAGTGTGTATATGAATACGCTTAAACCCAGCCTGAAGGCCAGTCTGGAGTTGTTTGCGGAAATTGTAATGAACCCCTCCTTTCCGCAAAGCGAATTCGAACGACTGCAGCAGGAGCAGATCAATGCCATTAAAAGTGAGAAATCCCAGCCAATAGCAATGGCACTGCGCGTTATGAACCGCTACTTGTATGGCAACGGACATCCGTATAGCAACCCATATACCGGTACAGGCTATGAAGAAACCGTTGCGGCACTCAGCCGGGAAGATATTGTCTCCTTCTACGATAAATGGATAAAACCCAATAATGCAACCCTGGTAGTCACCGGGGATGTAAGCATGCCTGAACTCAAAAAAGAACTTGAAAGGGTGCTGGGGAAATGGAAAAGTGGCAAGGTGCCTGAAATTACCTTCACCAGCCCTAAATCGCCAACGAAAAACACACTCTATCTGATGGATCGGCCGGAATCTCAGCAATCGGTTATCATTGCCGGGCACCTTACCGAAAAGTATGGCGATGTTTCCGAAATTGCCCTGGAACAAATGGTCAACATACTGGGAGGGGCCTTTACTTCCCGTATTAATATGAACCTCAGAGAAGACAAGCATTGGGCCTATGGTGCTGGTGGCTTTGTTTTGGGAGCCAAGCAAGAGCGGCCATTTATTCTTTACGCCCCGGTTCAGACCGATAAAACTGCTGAATCTGTTAGTGAACTCCGCAGGGAAATTGCTGAATTTACCAGTACCCGTCCTGCTACGGAGGAGGAACTGGAAAAAGTAAAGAACAATCAGATTTTGCAGCTTCCCGGACAATGGGAAACCAATAGTTCTGTAAATAGCTCCCTTGGTAATATTGTCCGCTATGGACTGTCTGATGACTACTATAAAAGCTACGACCAAAATGTGCGAAACCTGAATGTACAGGACATTCGCAGTGTCAGCCAAAAAGTAGTAAAGCCGGGTGAGGTAAATTGGTTTATGGTGGGCGACCGGGCGAAGATTGCCGCTAAACTGGACGAGCTGGGCTTTGATGAAATAATTGAGATCGATGCTGATGGCAATCCGGTTAACCCGGTCATCAAGGATACTCCTGCAGACCTGAAGAATTAACCCGTTATCGGATACAAATAACTAAAGCCCGGCCAGTAAGCCGGGCTTTTAATTTGAAAAGCAGAATTACTATAAACCCTACATCCTTTTCAGGGCTTCCACTATATCAGATATAGCTTTTTTGGCATCCCCGAAAAGCATGGATGTTTTGGTATTGTAGAACAGCTCATTGTCAATACCGGCATACCCGAAACTCATACTCCTTTTATTCACAATTATTTGCCGGGCGTTTTCAACCTCCAGAATGGGCATCCCGTAAATAGGACTATTCGGATTCTTAAGAGCCGCCGGGTTCACTACATCGTTCGCCCCAACCACAAAAACCACATCGGTATGTGCGAATTGCGGATTGATATCAGACATTTCCTTAAGAAGTGCATAATCCACGTTGCTCTCTGCAAGCAGTACATTCATATGACCGGGCATACGACCGGCCACCGGGTGAATTGCATAACTTACATGTACCCCCCGGCTGGTCAGGACTTCTTCCATTTCATGAATAATGTGCTGGGCCTGAGCAACAGCCAGGCCATAGCCGGGAACGATAACCACGTTATTGGCATAATTGAGTAAAATAGCACAATCCTCTGCTGTTGTTTTTTTTACGGTTCCTGTATTCGCGGAAGAATCCGTTTCAATATCGTCTCCTCCAAATGACCCGAAAATTACCGCGCCAAGGGTACGGTTCATTGCCCGGCACATGGCTATTGTAAGGATGATTCCTGCAGAACCCACCAGAATACCGCCAATCAGCATAACGGTATTGTCGTATAAGACCCCGGTGATAGCTGCAGCAATACCAGTAAGTGAATTGAGCAGGGAAATGACAACCGGCATGTCTGCGCCTCCTATAGGTAAAACAAAAAGTACTCCATATAGCAAGCTGCCCGCCAGCAAGCCGTAGACAATCACAGGGTTCTGCCATCCGCCTGCAACCATCAGAACGGCCAGGATAATAAGAAAAAGGAACAAGATGTTGTTGAGCAGTTGCTGTCCCGGAAGTCTGATCAGGCTGCGGATGGTCCCGTCGAGTTTTCCCCAGGCCACAATACTTCCCGAAAAGGTAAGCGACCCAATCATTATTCCCGAAAGTACCGTTGCCTGTTCCACGGGGTCGGCAGATATCTCTTTGAATGCCACCAACCCGATGAGGGCTGCACTGGCTCCTCCAAAACCATTGAAGAGGGAGACCAGTTCTGGCATTTTTGTCATTTTCACCTTTATGGCCATGCCTGCTCCCAGCAGGGCACCCAGCAAAATAGCAGCTCCGATAAGCAAGTATATTTTAGGAGCAACCTGATAATCATGAAGGACCAGGGTTCCCATAATTGCCAGGGCCATTCCAATAGCAGCTATCCTGTTTCCCCTTTTGGCTGTTGCGGGATGGCCTAATTCCTTGAGCCCGACTATAAATGTAATCGTGGCAATCAGGTATATAATACTTAGTATTCCGTTCATTTGTCCTTCTTTTTAAACATTTCCAGCATCCTGCCGGTAACCGCAAATCCACCCACTACGTTAAGGATCCCCAGGACCACCGCCACAAAACCCAAACCCAGCGAAAGGTAATCCTCCGGGTCAGCCTGAAGCATAATCAGCAGCGCGCCCACCACTACTACCCCACTCAGGGCATTTGCTCCGGACATCAAGGGGGTGTGCAGCACAGCCGGGATATGTTTTATAACCTCCACTCCCACAAATATGGCCAGGATGAGGACGTAAATGCTATCGAGGTTAAGTCTGATAAATTCGTTTAAAACTTCCATACGATCTGCTTTTAATCAATGAGGATTTCCCCGTCTCGCACAATCAGTGTTTCCCGGGTAATATCATCTTCCATATCCCAATGGAACTTGTTTCCACTGGTTAAATGGAGGATGAAGTTTAATATATTTTTGGCATACAGGTCGCTGGCGTGAGTGGATACACTTTCAGGGGCAATGGTGGTTCCCACGATGGTTACCCCCTTATATATTGTAGTCTTGTGCCTTTTACTCAATTCGCAATTCCCGCCCTGATCCGCGGCCAGATCGATAAGTACTGCCCCGTTTTTCATTTTTTTCACCTGTTCCCGTGTGATAAGTAAAGGTGCCTTTTTCCCCGGCACACTGGCCGTGGTTATCACCAGGTCTGCTGCAAACAAAGAATCGTTGACAGCCTTTTTCTGCTTCTCGGCAAAATCCTGCGTTGCTTCCCGGGCATAGCCATCCCCGGAGATTTGCCTGCCATTTTCCACCAATATGAATTGCGCCCCCAGGGATTCGGCCTGTTCTTTCGTTTCCGGTCGGATATCCGTGGCAGTCACAAGGGCGCCCAGGCGCTTGGCCGTTGCTATTGCCTGTAAGCCAGCAACTCCTACCCCATAAATTAAAACCCTGGCGGGTTTAATGGTGCCGGCTGCAGTCATCATCAGGGGCATGATTCGTTTCATTAAAAAAGCTCCCAGAATTACCGCCTTATATCCGGCTAAATTACTCTGGGAGCTTAAGACATCCATTTCCTGAGCCCTCGAAATTCTGGGCATGGCATCCATAGAGAATGCCGACACGCCCAGGTCTGACATTTCAAGGATTAAATCATTATGGGTTCGGTGAAAAAGCTGGGCAATCAAAACCTGGCCTTTACGAACCAGTTTGAGGTCTTCCCTGTCAAAAGGATTTATCTTTACCAAGACATCTGCCTCTTTAAAGACCACGCCCCTTTTTTCCACCTGGGCCCCGATCTCGCGGTAATACGAATTTTTAAAGGAGGATTTCACTCCAGCCCCTTCCTCAACAATCACTTCAAAGCCCTTGCTGATCAATTGGCTTGCAATCCTTGGAGAGATGCTTACCCTCTTATCTCCCTTCTGGGTTTCCTTAAGTATACCTATTTTCATTTAGCCAGTGATTTAAATTCAGTTACCGGAGCATGTCTGATTTGGATATCAACCCATTTTTCCTTTGATAAACCTAGTCAATCCCCTGCAGAAAGTTTATGAGAAATATCATAGTAATTTAGCCTTAAAACTTGCGGTTTTAGACCATAAGAACTCCGAACCCACACCGCTATGGATTAAATCAGTAACTTGTATAGAATTCAGATCAACGGGATTATATAAAGTATCTGGTTGGTTGTGTCAAAAAATAATACGAACAAGGGGCAGGTATCGGAATCAGACTCCTTGAATACCTGTTTCGTAAAAAATTTTATTATGGGAATCTTTTGGGACCTGTTGCAGCAGGAGGAACTGGATAAGCAAGAAAAAAATGCGAAAAATCTCGAAGAACGGGTGAGCTATTTGGAAAAAGAACTCGTTGCAACCCGAGCCTTACTTAAAAAAACCCTGGTCGCCCTGGAAACCCATCTGTCAAAAGATATCGATGGGGATGGAAAAACAGGCTGATATTTCCAAAAGATTTAATTTTTTAGCTGATGGATGCCATCAACATCGTTACCCTGATTGCCATTATCCTCTTTGCCAGACTGGGGGTACGACTCATTATTCAGTATCGAAAATCGAGAAAGAACAAAAATGGCCAGGAATAAACGCAGAATGGCCGAAACAGGCGGTACATGGTATATTGCTACTTTAATAAACCTTTTAAAACCTGCCCGTTCCAATTGTACCTTATAAAAACAATTCACGAGAATTGCCTGTAAAACCTCAAAATTATCTTTCCTTTTCCAAATACATTAAATCTTTCCTGAATGCCCAACGGTAAAGCACCCTGGTACTATTTATTGTTATTGATCCTTGCCGGAGAATCGGTATTTATTCTTCCCTTTGTAATCCCAAGGGTTTTTCGGCCCACGGTGTTACAGGCCTTTAATCTCAACAATGTAGAATTGGGGCTGTGCTTTTCGGTTTACGGGGCTGTTGCTCTTTTATCCTATCCTTTGGGAGGCCCGCTGGCTGATAAATATCCCCCCAGAAAGCTTATTGCATTTGCTTTATGGGCCACCGCCCTTGGAGGGTTATTATTTGCGACATTCCCAGGGTTTACCACCCTGCGGTTGCTTTACGGATACTGGGGATTTACCACTATTTTCCTCTTCTGGGCTCCCATGATCAAAGCTACAAGGGTCTGGGGAGGTACAGCCTCCCAGGGAAAAGCATTCGGCTTTTTGGATGGGGGTCGCGGCCTAGTAGGGGCTTTGTTCGGGGCCCTGGGGGTCCTGGTCTTTTCCTGGTTTTTACCTGTTGACGTTTCCCGGGCCACGCAAGATCAAAGTCAGGATGCTTTTCGCTATGTTATCCTGGCGTCTTCGGGAATTGTTTCGGTAGCTGGCCTCCTGGTCTGGCTTTGGATGAAACTGGATCAAAAGATTGAAAAAGTGATCGTCCTTGACCGTATTAGTCTGACTCAGGTACGCGAGGTTTTGCGACAGCCGGCTGTCTGGCTGCTTATGGTCATCATCCTCTGTGCCTATGTGGGCTATAAAATAACGGATGTCTTCTCGCTATACGCCCAGGACATAATGTTGTACGACCAGGTGCAAGCGGCCCAGCTGGGCACTTTTCTTTTATTTATAAGACCTGTAGTTGGGGTACTGATAGGAACCCTTGCAGACCGCGGTCGGATAACGTTCTGGCTCTTCTGCAGTTCCATTATTGCCACTATTGGAGCCCTTTTATTTGCAACAGGATTAATAAATGCGAATACCACCCTTTTATTTTTCGTGTCCACATTAATTGTTGCAACCGGGGTCTATGCTGCCAGGGCCCTTTATTTTGGGGTAATGCAAAGCGGGAAAATCCCTTTGGTGTTAACGGGAACGGCTGTCGGAATAATTTCCCTTGTAGGCTTTACCCCGGATATTTTTGCCGGACCTGCCATGGGATATTTCCTGGATAGATCCCCGGTAGCAGCAGGGCATCAGCAGGTATTCTGGATGCTTGCCGGCTTTTCAATTTGCGGGAGCATTGCCGCATATAGCTACCACCGCCGGTATGGAAAATAAATAGCTTTCCCGGCTTCGGGGTACTTATATTACCCCATTCCTTAACCGATATTAGCAAAACTGTTTATCTTGCCGGCACCAAAACCAACTAATCCTTCATCCTCATGAAAAAAACACTGTATTTGCTGCTTGGCCTCATTGTTGTGCTCGCGGCAGTCCTGATTTTCAATACCCTGACATTGAAGTCACGGCAATTGGAACCGGAACCTTTGCCAGAAATAGAAATTCCCGGGCAGGTATACCAAAACCTTTCCAGGGCGGTTCAGTTTCGAACCGTTTCCTTCAGCGAGGAAAGTGTGCCGGATTCTGCCGCATTTAATGGATTCCACGCGTTTCTGAGCCAAACCTTTCCCTTACTGCATCAAAACCTGCAATTAGAAAGAATAAATGAATACAGCCTGCTCTATACCTGGGAAGGGGCTCAGCCGGATAAAAAACCTATCATTCTAATGTCGCATCAGGATGTAGTGCCCGTAGACCAGCCCACTATTGATAAATGGGAAGCAGGGCCATTTGAAGGAAAAATAACAGATTCGCACATTATTGGCAGGGGTACCATGGATGACAAAAGCACGCTGATGGCCGTGATGGAAAGTGTGGAGATGTTGTTGCAGGAGGGGTTTGCCCCTTCACAAACCATCTACCTGGCATTCGGGCATGATGAAGAAGTTGGCGGTAAAAACGGTGCAGCGCAGATTGCAGCCTATTTGAAAAATAAGGGCATAAGGGCAGCCATGACCCTGGATGAGGGTGGTTTCCTTGCAGAAAAAATGGTGCCTGGTATTGAGCCGCCTGTAGCAATGGTAAACCTGGCTGAAAAAGGTTTTGCATCTTTCAGGCTCGTCGTTGAGACCAATGGAGGACACAGCTCCAGGCCACCGCGTGAAAATACTATAGGCATGCTGGCACAGGCCATTGTAGACCTTGAGAATAACCAATTACCTTATAAATTGGTAAAACCAGTAGATTACCAATTGGAATATATGGGGGCCGAACTCCCCTTTTTCAAACGGATGGCCTTTGCCAACCCCTGGTTGTTTAAGTCACCAATCCTTAAAGCCCTGAATTCACATACCACTACCGCTCCAACTATAATCGGAGGGGGTGTAAAAAACAATGTAATTCCGACTACTGCGGAGGCCACTATTAACTTCAGGATACTGCCAGGGGAAAGCATTGAAACGGTCAGGCAGCATATTGAGGCGACCATCAGTGATAAAATCAGGGTGGAAACGGTCGGTTTTCTAACGAACCCCTCCCCTGTTTCGGGTATTGAGTCGGATGCCTACGGCATTCTGGAACAAACCATTCGATCTGTTTTCCCAAATTCGATAGTGGTTCCGGGACTGGTGGGCGGAGGAACGGATGCGCGTTATTTCTACGATATCTCCGAAGACGTGTATCGTTTTTACCCCATTCGTATAGGTCCTGACAGTATGAAACGATTTCATGGTATTGATGAAAAGATCAGTAAGGAAAATTACAGGGAAATTATACTGTTTACCTATCATCTAATTCGAAAATTTCAATAAATCGCTATCCGGTGTATATAGGCGACTTAAAAAGAAAACTTGAATGATTTAGTTCAACTCTTGCTATTTTTAGATTTCTTTAACTTATCTTAGAATTATATTCCCCCAAAGAATAGCATACAGCTCGCTAAAACCAAACTAGCTAAACTGTAGATAACCAGATTACAACTGCAAGTGCAGCCTCAGGTTATTTATTTAAGACAATTAATGAAACTATTTAATTACCTGTTTTTTACGGCAATCATCACTCTTAGTGGCTCCCTTTGTGCCCAGGATACCCAAATCCGGGGATTTGTACATGTAAACTCATTTCTGAGGGATGATAAGGTGAGTTTTGAACTGGGTGAGTACGACCTGTTCATCACCTCTGAACTCAATGACCGGATTTCTTTTCTGGGAGAAACGGTTTTTCGGTATGACCGGGCGAAAAAGGATTTTGAAGTTAGCGTGGAACGGGTAATTTTTAAGTACAATTACTACGGGAATCACAGTTTCCTGATTGGAAAGCACCATACCCCCCTGAATTACTGGAATGATTCCTACCATCACGGAAGGGTTTTCTTCCCAACCATAGACAGGCCCTACCTGTTTCGCCGAAACATAATTGCCTTACATACCACAGGAGCTTCCCTGCAGGGCATGAACCTGGGTAAGATTCGCTTTGGGTATGACCTGATGGTAGGAAATGGAATAGGTTCCGGAGATCTGGAAGATAATGATACGTACAAATCGCTGACCGCAGCAATCCATATCCGGCCCATGGACCGCATGCGCATTGGGGCTTCGTTTTATAATGACCGTATTTCGCCTCTGGCCGAAGAGGACCACCACAGCCCGCAAACTGATTTGGGAGAGGAAATCCGACAACAGCTGTACACCGCCTCCTTTGCTTATTTTGGCAAAAAACTGGAAGTTCTGACTGAGGCCACTTATGCAGTAAATAAGGCCGAAAGTACGGGAAGCCTGAACTCTATGACTTCCTATTTTTATGCAGGATACCGTTTTAAAGATAAAATAGTGCCCTATTTCCGGGTAGATTGCCTGGATTTTGAGGATGAGGAATTGTATTATGTCAACAGCGATGTAACCTCGCTGGTAACAGGAGTTCGATATGAAATCAATTACCTGGCCGTAGTCAAATTGGAGTACCAGCATGAAAGTATCAGCTTATCGGACAATATTAACACGGTTAAATTGCAGATTGCGATAGGCTTTTAACTAAAACTTATGAACAGGATTATTTTCAAATTACTACTGATCGCCTTTCTGGGGTTCATGATGCCCAAAGGGTTATATGCCCAGGAAATGCCCCTGGTGGTGATTGGAAACGCGCAATCTGTTCCGGATGAGCTGAATTTTAATCAGCTAAAATCCGTGTTACGCGGGGAAAAACTCCGATGGGCTGACGGCAAGAGGGTGGTAATCGCATTAATGAAATCCAACACACCAACTGGGAAAGAAACCTGTGAACGAATCTACAACATGAGTTCAAACGAATTGAATAAATATTTCCTGGCATTGGTTTTCCAGGGTAGGCTCAAAGCTCCGACCTTTTTTACTTCGGAGAGTGAAATGGAAACCTTCGTTGCTGAAACCCCGGGTGCTATAGGAGTCATTAGTGAAGCTGGAGATCTGACCTCCAAAATTATAAAGGTGACCGGTAATGAGCAGTTGTAATCGAATAGCCTATCTTTCTGCCCTTGTGATGTTATCAGAAAAGTTTAAGAAATTCAGATTCCTTTAATGGTCTTATCCGTTCAAACTAAAATCTTACTGACCGTTTTATCGGTTGTGCTTATGTTTGCCCTTTTTATTCTCTTTTATTACCCGGCAAGACAGGAGAGCATTCTTCTCGAAAATTACAACTCAGAAATTGAACATTACGCCAACTCGGTTGCGCTGGGTATTAAAATTGCCCTGACCGAAGAAAACTTTGAAGGGGTGGAAATGTCCCTGAACTACGTGAGGGATGATGAAAGGCTGCAATTTGTGAGCATTATTCAGAAGGACAGTATTTGGAACGAGGACTACACTGATTACACAATTGAAAAAGAGGTTTTCAGGACCTTCCCAGATACTATAACGGTAGATCCCTATCTAACTTCTACTGAAGATTTTATAATTAAAACCAGTCCCTTTAGCACTCCTATAATGGAAGGGGAAGTGATGCTGAGTTTTACAACCAATGAAATTGCCGTTGGAAGACGTCAAATCCGGATTGCATCTGCACTGGCCAGTTTAATAGTTTTCGTAATTGGCTTGCTTATCGGATACTGGCTGGCCAGGCGTATATCAGTACCTGTCCTTGAATTGAGGGATGCAGCTAACCGTGTGGGGGAAGGTGATTTTACGCAGTCCGTAATCAATAAATCAAGAGATGAGATTGGAGAGCTGAGTGTGGCTTTTAACAGGATGGTGAAGGACCTGCGGGTAGCTCAGGAGGAAATATCCAAACGAACTGAGGAGCTTACCGAGGAAAAAAAGAAAACGGATGAATTATTGCTGAACATACTTCCTATTGAAACGGCAAGGGAATTAAAATATACGGGGACCTCAAAGGCCAAATACCATGAATCTGTAACAGTAATGTTTACAGACTTTAAGGATTTTACCGCTATTTCCGAAACCATGAGTGCAACCCAACTGGTTGCCGAGCTGCACGATTGCTTTAGCAGGTTTGACCATATTATCCGCAAATACAACATTGAAAAAATTAAAACAATAGGAGATGCCTATATGTGCGTTGCCGGGCTGCACTCTAATAATAAAGACCATCATTTTGACGCAGTAGAGGCTGCAATGGAGATCAATGAGGCGATGAAGGAGTACCGCGCCGAAAAGGAGGCGAAAGGTGAAAAGGGCTTTGAAATCCGGATTGGAATGCATACCGGGCCGGTTGTGGCAGGGATTGTAGGGGTAGATAAATTTGCCTATGACATCTGGGGCAGCACGGTCAATATGGCCTCACGAATGGAAAAAAACAGCGAACCGAACAAAATTAATATCTCAAATTGCCTGTACCAGGAAATCAAAACCAAATACAGTTGTACCTCCCGTGGAAAAGTGGTGGTTAAAGGTCTGGACAAAATCAAGATGTTTTTTGTGGAAGGACCCGTTTAACCCTTCTGCAAACATGTATTAGAATAGTGCAACTTTATCTTCCGATGCCAAATACAACTAAATTCCACCCTTGAAATGAAATTAACCAACAGATTGAGTATATTTAAAAATGCACTAAGGGAAACCAACTCTTAAAAATGCATTTTACCAACAAACCAACTAACTCAAATGACTCAAAAAGCACTCATCAACGAGGATGAGATTATCAGGTATTATGAAGATTGCCAGGTAGATTATGAATTAGTCTGGCACTTAAATTCCCATATGTGCATGCACTATGGGTATTGGACCAAAGAAACCAAAAACCTAAGGGAAGCCTTATCCCGGATGAATCAGGAACTGATTGAGCAGGCTGGTATTGAAGCCTCAGATTATGTACTGGATGCCGGCTGCGGCGTTGGCGGCAGTTCTATCTACCTGGCCAAAAACGTTGGTTGCACCGTTAAGGGAATTACCCTGACCCCGAGCCAGGTAACTACTTCTACTGAAAACGCCCATAAGCATGGGGTATCTGAAAAGGTTAGTTTTGAGAATCAGAATTATCTGTCAACCACATTTGAGGACAATTCATTTGATGTGGTATGGGCCATAGAAAGTGTTTGCTACGCCTGGGATAAACAGGATTTCCTCAATGAGGCATTCAGGGTCCTAAAACCGGGAGGCAGATTGATAGTGGCTGATTTTTACGCTGCAGCCTGCGAACCGGGAAGCAGAGACGCCATTCTGCTGGAAAAATGGACAGAAACCTGGGCCATAAAGGCCTATGCCATTACAGATGAGTTCGAACAACAATGCAAGACTGCGGGTTTCAGTGAGCTACTGGTTCGCGATGCAACAAATAATGTACTCCCCAGTATCCGAAGGTTGTACTACTATTTCTTCCCAGGGATTGTTGTTACTACTTTTTCTGAGTTTTTTGGATTCAGAAACCGTACCCAGACCAGAAATACCTGGTCTACCTATTACCAGTATAAAGCCTATAAAAAGGGCCTCTGGAGATATAACATTATTTCTTGCGTAAAACCTAACTAATACACTTATGGTCAAAGAATGGACAGACGAAATCCTGGATAAAAAAAGAGAGCTCGCAGACCCACACGCCGATGAAGCCGCTGCGGCCCTCTTTGAAATGATCAATACCCAGGATACAGAGGAGAAAAAGAAAAAAGTGGCCGATTTTATTAGGGAATTCGTTAGTCATGATTTTACCCAAAAATGGGATCAGGATAAGCACGAAATAAAGATCCCCCAAAAATTACTGGATTATTTTGAAGACCTCAGACCCTTTGAATTTTCGGAAAAGGAGTTAAAAATACTGGATAAGGGCGCAGATTTCTATCTTAAGCACGGACCGCGGATTATTTTTATACTCTACGCCAGGTCTTTACTCAAACAATATGCCCACACCAAGGCCATTGAGGTATTGCGGAAGACTACCCTGCTTGAGAAACACGCCCATCGGCGCATCATCGAAACCATGCAGTTCGTGGTAGATGTAATGCAGCCTAATTGGTCTAAGGGATATTTTATTTGGGGTACTCATCGCCTGAACAAAAACCATACGGGTATCCGAAGTATCCAAAAACTGCGTCTGGTACATGCCATGATCCGTTACAAGATAAAAAACAATATTACCCATACAAAGGATAAAGGTTGGGATGTGAAAGAATTGGGGGAACCCATCAACCAGGAGGACATGATCTTTGCCACCCACACCTTTAGCACTGAGGTAATACAAGGCTTGCAGGAAATGGGGGCAAAACTGAGTCCCGAAGAAATTGAAAATTACTACCAGACATGGTCTTTGATTGGAAAGGCCTTGGGGGTTAATGCCGACTTGATTCCGGAAAATTACGAGGATGGCTGTAAACTACAGCAAATCATCTACGATCGACATTTTACCTTAGATAATAAATATGGGGCTATACTAGCTGAGGCACTCGTAAAATGGTTTGCAGATACCATGCCTTTCTTTAACCGAAAAACGGCTCTTACGGTAATTAAAGACGCAAACGACAAAGCCAACCAAGAACTGATTGAAAAATACCTGAAACTGGATCTTTCCGAAGGGCACGACGATTTGATCGCTCACCTTGCAGAAACCGATTTACCTGGGATGGAAAAGCATAAGGGACAGAACAAGGCTACGGCTGAGATCGAACATCTATTTATCTATTTTATTGAAAATCTATTAAAAGTGGAACGGGGAGGCAAAGAAAGTACTTTCCGGATTGGCGATGGATTTGATGATACCTGGAATATTAACCGGGACCAGGAAAACCCGACAAATAAGCTTATTCTTATTATTAGTACTATCTGGACCGCTATTAAGGGTTTTTTCCTTAAAATAATCGGCTATTTTAAAAACCATGATTGAAAGGAAAGTCCTGTCAGGAACCCTTATATTTGTGATGATTAGATTACAAGCTCATTAACAAACTGCCAATAGCGTCTAACTATTTGCAGTTTTTGGAAAGCTCCCGAAATCACAGGGCTCGATATTTAGAGTTGACAAATTAATGCAGTATGCAGCTTCAGGCTTCACAATTAATATTTGAAAGTGGCACTTCCCTGATTTATAAGGCCAATGACCAGGGAGAGGATGTAATAGTCAAACTCTTAAAAGACACAAGCCCTTCTTCCGACCTGCTTCTCACCTTTCATAATGAATACGAATACACCAAGGATATTTATCACGATAAAATCCGCAAGGCCAGGCGCAAGGAAAAAATCGATAATAAATATGCCCTTATCCTCGATTATTTTGAAGGAGTCAGCGTGGGCGAAGCCTTCGTCCGCAGCCGCAGGCCGCTGTTGGAAATACTCGAATTTGCTGTACTGATAGCAGAGGCTATTAGTCATATGCACCAGTTAAAGCTCATTCACAAAGACATTACCAAAGACAATGTACTTGTGAATCTGGAAAAAAAATCCATTCAATTAATAGATTTCGGACTCTCCTCCAAGATAGACATAAAAACCAGTAACCTGAGCAATCCCGATACTATTGAAGGGAATTTGTTCTACATCGCGCCAGAGCAGACCGGGCGGATGAACCGCAAGGTGGATTACCGATCAGACCTTTACAGTTTTGGAATCCTCCTGTACGAAATGCTGACCGGAAAATTACCGTTTTTTGGTGAAGACAGCCTGGAAATCGTACACAAGCACATGACTGAACTTCCCGCTTCCCCTACGGAACTCGACCCGGAGATCCCCAGGGTAGTTTCAGAGATTGTAATGACCCTGCTGAACAAAAATGCCGAAGACCGTTACCAGTCTTCCATCGGCTTAAAAAATGATTTGCAAACAGCCTATACAGAGCTGGCCGATAAAGGAAAAATCTCAGAGTTCCCATTGTCCATTTACGATTTTACAGGTCATTTCATTATTCCTGAAAAACTTTACGGAAGGGAAAAAGAACTCGATATACTGATGCAGGCTTTTTCCAAAATAAAAAACCCAACTGTAGAAGCGCTTTTTGTATCCGGATACTCCGGTGTCGGGAAATCTGCCCTTATCAATGAAACACATATCCCCATTACCAGGGAAAAGGGGTACTTCATCAAAGGAAAGTTTGATCAGTTCCAAAGGGATGTTCCCTATTTTGCTTTTACAGAAGCCCTGAACGAATTATGCCGATATCTGCTTTCTGAAGCTGAAACCAAACTGGAGTACTACCGCGATCTGATGCTTGAAGCATTAGGGGATCTGGGCAAAATCATTATAGATATTGCTCCCAGACTGGAATTGATAATTGGCCCGCAACCTGAGGTAACGCACCTGGACGCCAGGGAAAACAGCAATCGTTTTAACCGGGTCTTCCTGAAGTTCATACGTTCCATCAGCCTGGCGGAACACCCTCTGGTCCTTTTCCTGGATGACCTGCAATGGGCAGATATGGGAAGTATACAAATCATCCGGCAGATCATCAGCAGTCACGATCATCCAAACTTCCTTTTTATAGGGGCTTTCAGGGATAATGAGGTGGATAA
The DNA here is from genome assembly GCF_052497835.1 of Robiginitalea insularis. Lineage (NCBI taxonomy): Bacteria > Pseudomonadati > Bacteroidota > Flavobacteriia > Flavobacteriales > Flavobacteriaceae > Robiginitalea > Robiginitalea insularis. The sequence goes on along the minus strand of NZ_CP199296.1, from coordinate 2,935,116 downwards.
AACCCACCCGCTGGCACTGATGTTAAGGGAAGCACGGCTGGAGAATTCCAATATTCATGACATCGAACTGAAACATCTGGAGGAGCAGCATGTACACCAAATGCTTGCAGAAACCCTTCACGAAGATTCCGACGCCATCTCAGGACTGACAGAGGTCGTCTATAAGAAGACGCAGGGGAATGCTTTTTTTACGATTCAATTAATTACCAGTATCCTTAGTGAAGGACATATAGAATATGACTTAGAACGAAACAAATGGAAAATCGATCTCGAACAGATCCGAAAGAAAAACTATTCGGAAAACGTGGTCGATTTCATGGCTTCCCGCCTGTCTGAACTACCGGATGAAACCTTAACCATTCTAAAACAGGCCGCCTGTATCGGAAATCAGTTCGAAATATCCATACTGGCCCATTTATCCGGAACTAGCCGCCGCGAGGTATTCCTGGCACTAAAAATGGCGATAACCGAAGAACTGGTCATACCCCTGGATGAAGACTATCAACTCCTGGCTATTGATGAGGAGGTTTCGAAGGATCGTAAATTTCTGTTTAACTTTTCTCATGACCGTATTCAGCAGGCTGCCTATTCCCGCATAAAAAAAGGAGACCGCACCAAATTGCATTTTAAAATTGCAAAAATCCTGTCCGAAATAGAGCGGAACGGCGACTATCTCTTTGAAACGGTTCACCAGTTTAACAATGCACTGGCCCTTTTGACAGAAGCCGATATGCGGATTACAGTTGCCACTCTAAATTTTCGGGCTGCTACCAAGGCCCGCAACGCTACTGCTTACAGCAGTGCTTTGAACTATATCCAAATAGCCGAAGGATTGCTCCCAAAGGATTGCTGGAAAAACCACTATGAGTTGAGTTTCGGACTCAAGGCTCTCGGAGCAGAAGTTTCCTATTTGCTGGCGGACTCGCAGCGAAGTGACGCCTATATTGAGGAATGCCTGGATAATGCCTCAGACCCAATTGAACGAGCCGATATCTACTACATTAAAATGTTGCGGCTTACTATTGCAAATTTATATGAAGAAGCCATTAATACCGGGCGCAGCTGTTTGAAAGAACTGGGCTATGATTTTCCCAGCGAAAACCTCGATGTGCTCATTGGGGAAAATATGGAACGCCTTCTCACTTATTTTAACAAAGAAGGTGTTGCTTCCATTGCCGGGAATCCAGTCATGAAGGATCCGGCCAACCTGGCCATTATTAAGATACTCGATAACTTTTCAATGCCCACTTATGTAGGTGGATATACGCAATTATGGATACTGCAGGCCTGTATGAAGGTTAATTTCAGCCTAGCAAACGGCAATACCCCGGAAACGGCCTACGCCTTCAGTGAACTGGGGCTGATCCTGAACCTGCAGGGACAATACCAGTTTGCGCTGCAATGCGGAGAACTATCGCGCACCCTATCCCTGAACTTTGAAAAGATAAGCCTGCGCCACAAGGCCAGGTCCTTCCACCTGATCGCCAATTATATCTTTATTTGGCACAAACATGTGAACAGTATAGCTGAAATCAATGATGAGGGTTTTCAGGCGAGCATGGATTCAGGAGAATTAATTTTTGCGGGGTATACCAATTTCCACCCATTCTACAATAAATTCTACAGTGGAGGGGTACAATTAGAGGAAATAAAAGAAGGTTTGCCGGATGCCATCCGTTTCAATGAGAAAATTAAAATGGACCTGGCGATGGATGCATTGATTTCCCTTGAAATGTGCCTTAACTGTTTAACAGGGGATGGAGTAAAATCAAATGAGTTTCGAACCAAACGATTTTCTGAAAAAGAATTTATTTCCCTTTGTGAACAAAAGAAAGACTTTTACGGCATTGCCACCCTGCATACTTACAAGGCCTGCGCCCTTTATATAAATGGTCATTTTAAGGAAGCTGCAAAAAGTATTGATCAGGCATACCAATTCGTTGCACCCCTGATCGGATCCATAGTGCATTTCACAAGCCTGAAATTCTATGAAGCCCTGATTAACTTTCAGTTATACCCAAAAGCCAGGGATAAGAAATCCATAGATCAGAAAATTGAAGAAATTATCGGCTTATTTGAAAATCTCAATCGAGCCGGAAAAGCGAATATTGAACACAAGCTACAACTTCTCAGGGCCGAGAGGTTCAGGCTAAAGGGTAATTTAAGCGAGGCTGAACAGCACTACCTGCATGCTATAGATTCTGCGAAGGAGTACGGATTCCTTCAGAACGAAGCAATAGCCCATGAATTATTGGGACGTCTCTGGCTGGAACAAAATAAAAAAATATACGCCAATATACATTTCGAAAAAGCTGGAATCTGCTTCTATCAATGGGGGGCTATACCCAAACAGGAAGCTCTTAAACAGGAATTCCCGGAAGTATTTGCAAGGCCATCTTTAAGCCGGGGTTACACAGACAGCCAGAACAGTTACGCTGGTTACAATAGCGGTTCCTTTGACACCAAAACACTGCTAAAGGCTTCTCAGGTTCTTGCTGAGGAAATCAGGCTCCCTGATCTGCTTGCCAAAACCCTTGAAATAATCAGCGAGAATGCAGGGGCAGACAAATGCGCCATAATATTAAAACGGGAGAGAAACTGGTATGTGGAAGCGCTGAGCGATAAAGAGCGCCCAACGGGAATTCTCAGTAGCATTAAATTAAATAAATGTACAGATTTACCGCAGGAAATACTGTCCTATTGTATTCGCTCCCGGGATGAGTTTATTATGCAGGAAGGGGAACATGATAACCTTATCGACAGAGATGCTTATATGCAGAAATACCTCCCAAAATCTGTTGCCGTAATCCCCAGTTTTCTTAAAAAAGAACTCAGGGTATTGCTGTATCTGGAAAACAGTGTTACAGCGGATGCCTTTTCCAGGGGTAAACTGCAGATTCTCAATATGCTGTCTGGACAAATTGCTATTTCTATTGAAAATGCCCGACTATACGACAACCTAAACAACCTGAATCAGGCCTATCAGAAATTCGTTCCCTATAAATTCCTGAATACGCTTGAGAAAGAAAGCATCCTGGATGTTAACCTAGGGGACCATATCAAACAGGATATGACAGCTGTGTTTTCTGATATTCGTGATTATACCTCATTTAGCGAAAAATTAAGCCCACAGGAGAATTTTGATTTTATGAATACCTACCTCAACACAGTAGGTCCCATAATAGAGGCAAACGATGGTATTGTAATACAATTTATCGGAGATGGCATCCTATCCTTGTATGCCGATCCTAATAATGCCCTCAAGGCCTCCATACAGAGTCAGGAGGCAGTTAACGAACTCAACAAACAATTAATTGCATCAGGTAAAACCCCGATCCGACTGGGATTCGGAATTCATACCGGCCCTATGATTCTGGGAATCATAGGAGATGAAAAAAGAAGACAGGCAGGAGTAATATCCAGTGAAATCAATACCGTCAGCAGAATTGAAGGCCTAAATAAACTTTTTGGGACCTCCATTATCCTGAGTGAGGATACCTTTTCACAAATTCAGGATAAAGAAAAATTCAGCCATCGATATCTGGGCAAGGTGCAGGTTAAGGGCCAGGAAGGAGTTCTGAGGCTTTATGAGTTTTTTGATGGAGAAAGTCCTGAAAATGCAGCCCTGATGCAGGAATGCCTGGAAACCTTCAACACCGGCTTACAGGCCTACTACAACAAAGACTTTATTACGGCTGCTGCACAACTTAAAAAAGTGCTGGAACGGAATCCGAAAGATGTTACCGCAGAAAGATACCTCAAAAACGCGGCTGACTGCATGGTGAAAGGAGTGCCGGATGACTGGACCGGGGTAGAGCGTATTACTAGCAAGTAGATTATAATCCCCGTAATTTTGTGTTTACACCAAATCCTGAATGGCCTCTATCCAAAGGGGTATCTCGATCTGTACAGCTTTTAGTAGTACGAAAAAACCTTCAATTGATAAGGTATAGACCAGGGTTACCATATCAATTTCCATAGCCATAAAGGTACTCAGCAGCAGATCGTAGAAAATAAAGCCCAGGCTGTAAACCTTGATAACTTTAAATAATATGAGACTGAGATTAGCAGACATTGTGTTTGTTTACTTAGAGTTGTTGTTCATTTAAAAGACGACAGAAAACCGAACTTGTAACGGGTATTAGGAACATTTTAACAGGATTTGACCGCACTTTATCAAAATTTTAATATCCTTTAAGCCCCTAACTTTAGTTCACCGCAGCATTTACTCGGAAGAAAATATTATCTGGAAAACTGCTGGAATACAGAATTGACCCCAAGGGGAGAAATCAATCACTTCTCGTATTCCGCCTTTAGTATGTAAGGCACGGATCGCTGTAGCAAAGCAGTGTCTTACTAGAATCCTTGGATTATCGGAAGCGGATAGATCCAGACTAATTTCTTCAATGAGTAGAATTATAGCTTGTTTACAATAATTTTGCATTTATTTGGAATGGAATTTCCGATAAGCTTTCTATTGTGAATTGTTCTATTGGATTACCACATGAAAAGCAGGAGAATCTTAAGCATAATGAATACCATCAGAAAATTCGGCATTTTGAGGAAGCCTGTCAGGAACATGAGTCTGACAGGGCTGTTGGGGGTTATTCTTATTGGATGCGGTTCCTCAAAAATATCTGAGACCGAAAGTGGTAGCCAGCAAATGGCAGTAAAGCCCGGGGAATCCGTTGGGCAGCATGCCATTTCCCAGAGTGTAGCCCCCAAAGTTTTCGGGATGGATGAACATTTCGAGATTTGGGCCGAAGCCGATACTATAGCTGCAGCACTGTCAGACTCAACGGAAATCCTCACACAAATACCGGACTCCCTCGTAGAAAGGGAAATAATTTCCAATGACAGTACTGCGGATGGAAGCAAGAAAACAGATCTTTTGAAAAAAGGGAGTGCTGTGGCTCAGAAAATAGTAGAAAACTATGTGACCAGCAAAGACAAGGAACCTGGGGGTCACTGCCTCGCAGTGAGTAAAAGACGTTTTGAGAGGGCCTACGAAAGCGTTCACGGCCATTCTTTTTATGACGACCTTCCCAGGAGCATGGCCACAGCCTACTATTCACCCGAGGAAGTTTTTGATTATCTGTATGTCTCTGCGTCCGGAATTCATGAAGGATGGCGCAACCTTCCAATAGAATACAGGGGCAAAGGAAATGCCGGGGCTATTGCCTATGCCGGGATGGGAACCCTGATCGATAAAGAGGGGATTTGGAACGGAGAGCTCCGGCCAGGGGCCCCTATGCAGGTCTGGAAAGACCGGGAGGATTACGAAAAGGTGGTTAGAGGGGCAAACGTAAAGGAATTTGACCCGTTCGGTCACTCTTTTATTTTTATTTCCTATGTGCGGGATGATGAAAATAATATCATCGGAATCAGGATTGCGGATCAGGGTTATCAAAGCTATCGCCCCCTGATTCCCAATGATTATGAAGTCTGGTGGGCGGTGAACCTGAATATATAAGTGTAGCACTCATCGAATAAAAATAAAATTTAACGTATCCTTTAAAATTCATTTTCAATTCTCGCGTTAATTTTACCTGGGGCGATCTCCTTTAAAACTTGAATTTTACCATGTTAATCATATCGCTGTTGCTCTTTTTTGGATTGGAAAATGAAATGCCTATCATGACCGAGGACATTGCCGATTCAAACAGCATTGAACAGGAATTTTCAGTTATATACCCCCACGGAATAGTAAATAAGAACTATGCTTACAATGACTTAAATGATACTATTTCTAAATCTTACGATCTGGTCAAAGCAGACATCACCCAGCTTCGATCCCGTTTGGTGGAAGGGCTGAGACAAGATATTATTTCCCTGGATAGCGTCAAGGCTGTCTTCACAAATCACTTAGTGGATAAAATCATACCCCATTGGTACGGGACCCCATGGAGTTTTGGAGGTCATACTGCCGTACCGAACCAGGGTGAAATTGCGTGTGGGTACTTTATCTCAACCACCCTGCGTGATATGGGTGTAAAACTCAATCGCTATAAACTGGCACAGAAATCACCAATTGACGAGGCCAAATCCATTAGTTGCGGGGCTGAAATTCTGAAGGTTGTACAGGAAAACCCCGAAAAAGCAATGGCAGAAATAGACGCCCTGACCCGGGAAGGAATTTATTTTATAGGTTTTGACAAAAGCCATGTAGGATACCTCCTCAAACGGAAAGGGGAACTGTTCCTGATCCATTCCAACTACCTCTACCCTTCTTCAGTATGCATGGAGCGCCTTGAAGAGTCAAGAGCCTTTAAAAGTTATGCAAAGTTTCATCTGGTTGAAATTTCCAATAACGACACCCTTATCCGTCTCTGGCTGGAAAATAAAGTAGTAATTTAAAAGGCAGCCCGGAAGAGGCCTATTCGCCCCCTATATAGAAGGTTCAGACTCCTGGGTGTTATTTGCGGCCATATTTACAGCTGTCTTTCGATATATCTCCTGAACGATCTTATATAAATCCGGAATCACTGTACTTGACAGACGGGAATTACTGTTCAGCAAAACACAAATTCCTAAATCGTCCTGAGGGTAAAGGGCAATTTCATTCCTGTAGTTATTGACGCTTCCCCCATGGTGCCATATGGTTTTTTGGGATTCGGAGGCCTTATCCCTAAAATGATGTATACGCCAGCCAAAACCATAATAAGAAGATTCATGACCGGACCAGCGCTGGTAATATTTACTTCGCCCGGGGATTTCTACATTGGGGCGAAAAGCGATTGCCAATGCATTTTTATCCATTATATCCGGCCGGTGGCCCAGTAAAAACCGCATCCATCTGCCCATATCCATGGCATTGGCACTGATCCCTCCGGCAGCAATCGCATTATAATAATGATCATTTAGGTTGTTTGTGCGCCAGCCACTTCTCCTCCGGGTATGGGGCAATGCTATATTTTCAGAGCTCTGAAGGGATTTATGATCCATAAAAGTGGAACACATCTCCAAAGGTTTAAAGAAGCGTTCAAGCAGATACTCTGACATCTGCTTACCTGAAGCCTTGCTTATCATTAGTTCCGAAAGTGCAAACAGGGCGTTCTGATAACTGTAGAGTTCTCCAGGTTTGCTTATGGGTTTAACCTGTACAAAGCGCGAAGCAATATCCTGCAAGGGCAATCCTGCTTCAACCAGGTTTGTATAGCTGTGATAAGGTGCTCCGGCAGTATGCGATAGAAGGTTGGTCAAGGTAATTTTGTCGGTATTCCTCCTGTCACCCAATTGAAAATCCGGGATATAATCCCTGACTTTCGCCTCCCTGCTCAATTTTCCCTGCTTAATCAGATCGGCGGCAAGTATTCCGGCAAACCCTTTTGAAAGCGACCCTAACCTGAAGATCGTATGTCCATTAACGCCGTCTCCACTTTTAATATCCTTTTTTCCATACCCTTCGGCAATTACAATAGAATCCCCTTTTACGATACTAACCCCTGCCCCTACTAGCTGACCCGAAGAAACAGCCTTCCTGAAATAATCCTGAAGCGCCAGTTGCAATTGTTGTTGCTGGGATCTATACAATGCTGCAGCTTCCCGGTCAAAAATGTATTTGTTGGCTTTTTCCGTAGTGGCCAGATTTGCCTGCTTCTTTGCAGATTCGGGGGCCCTTAAATGACTACTGAGCCCGAAGATCAATAACAGGAAGAAGGAAGATATAAAGGTTATTTTAAGCGGTCTTTTTGGAAAACGCATCACTAAATATGGGTATCAGCCGTTGAAAATAGTATTATCTAGGTAAATAACCGCAAAACAACGGGAATATTATGCAGTTTATCGATAAATCTGTCCGAAACATCCCTTATTTCAATCCTGGAAATGCCCTTTCCCACGCGTCCTTTACTTACTGCAAACTTCCAGGAAAGCTACTTCACAATTTTGGCAGCTCATTCAGAGCAAATGACCCTTAACGTATTTTATTGAGTTACGGAACCTTTATTAAGCACTATCTAATTTCAAAACTGCCTTTTATTGACGATCCTTAAAAGGTAGGGAAACCCCTGTAAATTTTGTAAATTTAATGTACTGACCTTCAAGTATCAACCGGGCCAAATAAAATATATATCAGATGAGCGCCAACACCCCGGAGAAACGAAACCTTGGAAAAACCCTGGTAGTCTACCTCGGAACCGCTGGGGTCTTTATTGAACTTTTTAACTATATCGTTGCCCGATATGGCCTGCAGGGATCTTTTTCTGATGCGATTGTTATCCTGGCTATTTTCGGGTTACCGGCTGCCCTCATACACGAATGGCACTACCGAAGTTTTACCCGCAAGGCACTTTGGATACACCTGATCAATTCCGCCCTGGCCCTCACAGTGATTTTTTACAGTCAGGCAAACCCCAATCAGCTTAAACCCACAGAGCTGAGGCTACTGCAGTTCCGGAAGAATCAGAAAGAGCTGGCCTCCTCAGTAGGCTCTATCGCAATTTTACCGTTCACCAACCTGACTGGTGACAACACACAGGAGTATATGGCCCAGGGGATGCATGAAGAACTCATCGGACAAATGGGGGCTGTAAGTGGCCTGAGGATCATCGGGCGAACCTCCACGGCCCTCTATGCGAATACAGAAAAAAGTTTGCATGAAATAGCCGGGGAACTCCAGGTAGATGCTATTATTGAAGGCTCCCTCCTGCCTGCTCCCGAAGAGACACTCAAATTACAGGTCCGCCTTATCGGCGACATGCCCCGGGAGCTCCAGCTGTGGACAAAATCCTATGAGCTGAGGCGGGAAGAAGTACTTGAGCTCTACGATGATATTATTCGAACCGTTTCAGATGAAATAAACATTGCACTTTCTCCTGATGAAGAGCATCGCATGCAAACGAAGAGGCCCGTGGATCCGGAAGCCTATGAGTTTTATCTCAGGGGAAGGACGAACTTTTCGTACCTGACTCCCGAGATGGTCAACGTAGCTGAGCAAAATTTTAAGAAATCCCTGGAGATCGACCCGCAGTTCGCACCTGCCTATGCCGGCCTGGCCGGGGTCTGGATTGCCAGGAAGCAGTTGAACCATCCCGGATTCACCCAAAAAGAAACAGAGCCCAAATATTCCGAATACATCAGAAAATCCTTTGCCCTGGACAGTACCGATGCCGAGGTGTGGCGGATGTATGCCACCGAACTTGCCTATGATTACAATTGGCAGGGGTGCAGGGATGCCATCGAGCGATGTCTGGAACTCAATCCGAACTTTGCGGAGGCTCATGCCTTTTATGCCCATTTCGAGATGATGCAAAGCAACTGGGAGAAGGCCTGGGAGGAAATTGAGATCGCCAGGGAACAGGACCCCCTCAATCCCATGGTAAACTTCTTTTACAAGGTGATGCTGGATCATAGCGGTCAATATGAAAAAGTCGGACTGGTAGCATCGGGCGATCTGGGTTTTATGCATTATGGGTTTCAAAAAAAAAATGACAGCGTCATAATTTCCCTTAGCAATTCAAATCTTCTTAAAATGAAACCAGACATCGCAGCTGATTTTAAGGCAACCTATCTAAATGAAGGGTATGAAGTGGCACTTAATAAGCTGGCCGATACCCTGGGAGCCCTTTCAGAGCCTGAGGATTTGGACGCAGCATTCATTACTATCCTATACCAATTTGCAGAGAACAGAGATAAAACGGCCCAATGGATTGAGCGCATGTACATCCGGAGGGACCCCAACCTGCCCTATTTCGCCATCCGCCATCCGAGCAAAACCCAATGGCTATTCGAGGATCCCAGGATAAAGGAGGTAATGAGGCGCATTGGCCTGTGGGAGTAGATCAGCCCAACCACCCCTCCCGGTCCAGGGAGCGATACTGAATGGCCTCCGCCAGGTGCTTCTCTTCTATTTCCCGCTGCGATTCCAGATCGGCTATGCCTCTGGCTACTTTATTTATGCGGTTATACGCACTGGCTGATAGCTTCAGTTGTTTCATAGCCGTTCCCAGCAGGGCTTTCCCCTTTTTATCCAGGGGGCAATATGTACGGATTTGCCGGACATCCATCTGGGCATTGCAATGGGTGCCCAATTCCTTCGCAAACCGTATTTCCTGCAATTCCCTGGCTCTTATCACCCGCTGCCGAATGTCCTTAATGCTTTCCCCCCTACCCTTTGAGCTCAATTCCTCAAACGGCACCGGGCATACTTCCATATGGATATCGATCCGGTCCAGCAGGGGGCCAGAAATACGGTTCAGGTACCGCTGCATTTCGGTAGCCGTATGTTGAAAGTTTTGTTGTCCGTCATTAAAATAACCCCCCGGGCTGGGGTTCATACTGGCCACCAGCATAAAATTGCTCGGATAGGTAATGGTAAAGCGCGCCCTGGAGATAGTGACCTCCCGGTCTTCCAGGGGTTGCCGCATCACTTCCAGCACATTCCTTTTAAACTCCGGTAGTTCGTCCAGGAACAACACCCCGTTATGGGCAAGGGATATTTCCCCAGGCTGCGGATAACTCCCCCCCTCCTACGAGGGCGACATCTGTACTATAGGTAGGCAGGAAAAATTCCCTATACGTGCTTCAATCGGACTTATTTGACCCACTTCTAATATTTTTTTACACAAAAGTGTAACTACGGGGTTTGAGTTTTTCTCCTTTTTTTTTACTTTTTTGTTGAAATAAACTGCTCGCATTATGACACGGCTATTACTTACCCTGTTAATCTCCTTTTTATTAATCATTTCTTGTAAAGCCCAGAATGTCTATTTGGATGCAAACGGGGTTACCATAAAAGCCCATCCTAACGCTATTGTGGGGGAATCCTATGAATTAAATGGCGAAACTTATACAGTTGTCGATAACACAATGCTATATGAAATGGTTAGGAAGGGAGAGGATGTAACCATGGTGATAACGACATTGGTTACTGATATGGCACACATGTTCTTAAGTGCAACTTCCTTCAATCAAGACATTTCCAGATGGGATGTAAGCAATGTCACTAATATGGGAGGCATGTTCATTAATGCATCTTCCTTCAATCAGCCAATAAGTAGTTGGGATGTAAGTCATGTAACTGATATGTCGGGCATGTTCAATAATGCAACTTCCTTCAATCAAGACATCAGTGAATGGGATGTGAGTAATGTAACTAATATGAACCAAATGTTCTATGATGCTAAATCCTTCAATCAGCCACTTAATAATTGGGATGTAAGTGGGGTAACTGATATGAGTTATATGTTCGATAATGCAACTTCCTTCAATCAAGACATTTCAAGATGGGATGTAAGTGGGGTAACTGATATGAGTTATATGTTCATTGGTGCTGAATCCTTCAATAAGCCACTTAATAATTGGGATGTAAGTCATGTAACTGATATAGGAGGCATGTTCGATAATGCAACTTCCTTCAATCAAGACATTTCCAGATGGGATGTAAGCAATGTCACTAATATGGGAGGCATGTTCTATAATGCAACTTCCTTCAATCAGCCATTGGGTAGTTGGAATGTAAGTAATGTAAATGATATGTCGGGGATGTTCTATGATGCTAAATCCTTCAATCAAGACCTCTCTAGTTGGGACGTGAGCAACGTCACTATTATGCTTAATATGTTCATTGGTGCTGAATCCTTCAATCAGCCACTTAATAATTGGGATGTAAGCAATGTCACTAGTATGAGTGGGATGTTCATTAATGCTTCTTCCTTCAATCAGCCATTGGGTAGTTGGAATGTAAGTAATGTAAATGATATGTCGGGGATGTTCTATGATGCTAAATCCTTCAATCAAGACCTCTCTAGTTGGGACGTGAGCAACGTCACTATTATGTTTCGAATGTTCTTTGGTGCTGAATCCTTCAATCAAGACATTTCCAGATGGGATGTAAGCAATGTCACTAATATGGGAGGCATGTTCTATAATGCAACTTCCTTCAATCAAGACATTTCAAGATGGGATGTAAGTGGGGTAACTGATATGAGTTATATGTTCGATAATGCAACTTCCTTCAATCAAGACATTTCAAGATGGGATGTAAGCAATGTCACTAATATGGGAGGCATGTTCTATAATGCAACTTCCTTCAATCAAGACATTTCAAGATGGGATGTAAGTGGGGTAACTGATATGAGTTATATGTTCATTGGTGCTGAATCCTTCAATAAGCCACTTAATAATTGGGATGTAAGTCATGTAACTGATATGGGAGGCATGTTCGATAATGCAACTTCCTTCAATCAAGACATTTCCAGATGGGATGTAAGTAATGTCACTAATATGGGAGGCATGTTCGATAATGCAACTTCCTTCAATCAAGACATTTCCAGATGGGATATCAATAAAGTTACTTATTGTAACGCCTTCTCAGCTAATGCCTCAGCTTGGACACTCCCACAACCCAAGTTCAATAATTGCGACCCTAAATAAATTCACCACCTAATAAATAATAGCTACATCTGTGACGCTCCCCAAAGTGCACACATAAAACTTTACTACATGACCAGTAAGCTCCAACCAACTCTGGGCTTAATCTAAATAAACTATCTTAGTTTGCATACGTGGGATAAAGTGCATAATGTACTAAATTCAATTGTTAGCCAATATATAACCAACCAATGAACCATATTTTTAGAAAACTCCGTAAACGACTTCTCGATCAAAAGAAAGTTAGTAGATATCTTCTCTATGCAAGTGGGGAGATCATTCTTGTGGTAGTTGGAATACTTATAGCCCTTGACCTGAACAACAGGAACGAAGAGAGGAAATCACTAGCTAGAATTGAGTCAATTTTCGAAAAAGTTTTGGAGGAACTGGATTCTAATATAGATGAAACAACCGTTTTTTTCCAGGCTAATCAACACATGGACTCATTAAGATACATGGTTGCTATGAATAAGATTACGCTTGAAGATCTAAAATCATATGACTCACCTGATTGGAATTATATATTCGAGTTAAACAAGACTTATACTTCGGTTTCACTTACTCAAAAAGCTTATGATCAGCTTATGCAAAATATTGACAACATTCCTCAAGAATATTTAGCATTGGTTGACGAACTGAGCACTCTTTTTGAAACCGAAAAGAGAAGGATTTTGGAGATACAAGGATTGTTATATGATGCTTTGAATGAGAATATTAGGAAACGATCAGAGCTCGAATTTTATCAAAACAAATATAATTTAATATTAATTGCGAATGATAAGGGTTTTCAGGATTATATTTTGAAAGACCCTCGGTTCAAGGCTGAAACCGTTCATTGGATGGATGCCGTAAGATCGCAAATTGATCAAGTAATTATATACAGGGAACATGCGCTAAAATGCTATGACATGATCTCCTCTAAATTTGGTCTGGAGAGCAAGGAGGCCAAATGGAAGATCGATGACGAGTTTATCGCTTCCTTTAAAGGAAATTACATATTATCTTGGGGAGATACCATTGAACAGACGGTTAAAAATGGTTATCCATATCTAAAATGGGAAGGATATACTTCGGATTCCGGGTATATGATGCATAAAGTTGATGAAACTACATATTTATATTCCTATTTGTACTTTAATTATAGAGTTAAAAATGATAGTGTATTTATATATAGCCCCAGGTTTAATTTTGATGATAAAGGTTGGCTTGCCACAAAAATTCTTAATGATTCGCTTTAAGTATTAGCGTTACCTTGGCTAACGACGCCTATAATCCATCACCTGCGTTCGTCTGTGAAAAATCTCTAACTTGTAGTTTATAATTATGCCCTGGTGTTATGCGCTTCCAGGCGCCGTACCTTAGCCAGGGGCGTTATGCTTCATTACCACTAACCAATAATCAATGATAAAATTCTTCAGAAAAATCCGCCAGCGATTACTGACTGAAAATAAATTCAGCAAATATTTGCTTTATGCCATTGGGGAAATTGTACTGGTGGTGATTGGGATTTTGATTGCATTGCAGCTAAATAATTGGAATGACACCTTAAAAGAAAGATCTGTCGAAATCAAAATTTTACAGGAAATATTGAGCAATCTGGAACATGATTTGGTGGAAATACGTTCCGATATTGGTTTAATGGACAGCGTAAATAAGGCCAGCGAAGACATTATCCAATTTATGAAAACAGATTCTGTCCCATCTGAAAAATTCTACTATGATGTAGCGAAACTTCGTGTGAACCCACATTTTGACCCTAACAAAAGTGGTTATAATCTATTAGTTTCAAAGGGAGTGGAAATTATTTTAAATGATAGTTTAAGAGGATCCCTTTCGCTACTTTATGAATCCCTGTATACATACTATTACAGGTATGAAGAAGAACGTACCCAATTTAAACTACAAGAAATAAATCCTTCGTTATTGCAATATTTCGAATGGAATGCCCGCCCAGAATTGCTGTTTTTTGGTCATTACCAAATTAGTTCATCGAACTATTTAATGCTTAAAAGGGATGCTAATTTCTCCAGGCTGCTTTATGCTATTGCTTTCGATAATACACTCGTACAAAATCGCGCATATCGCGTTAAAAGCGGAATAGAATCGCTGATCGTGGAAATTGAAAATGAGTTGAAGGCTAAGGACGTCTTATAATACCATTATACTTACGAAAGGTAAAAAGGAAATCAATAAAACCTCTGATACTCTAACACATGGTGGTCTCTTGAAAACCTACCCCAACCACCCCTCCCGGTCAAGGGAGCGATACTGAATGGCCTCCGCCAGGTGTTTCTCTGCTATTTCCCGCTGCGATTCCAGATCTGCAATGCTCCTGGCTACTTTAATGATGCGGTCATAAGCCCTGGCTGATAGCTTCAGTTGCTTCATTGCCGCTCCCAGGAGGGCTTTCCCCCTTTTATCCAGAGGACAATATGTGCGGATTTGCCGTACATCCATCTGGGCATTGCAATGAGTGCCCAATTCCTTTGTAAAACGGATTTCCTGTAATTTCCTGGCTCTTATCACCCGTTGCCGAATGTCCTTACTGCTTTCACCTTTACCCTTTGAACTCAATTCTTCAAAAGGTACAGGGCTTACCTCCATATGGATATCGATGCGGTCCAGTAAGGGCCCGGAAATACGGTTCAGGTAACGCTGCATTTCAGAGGCGGTATGCTGAAGGTTTTGTTGTCCGTCATTGAAATACCCTCCCGGGCTTGGATTCATGCTGGCTACCAGCATAAAACTACTGGGGTAGGTTATGGTAAAGCGGGCACGGGAAATAGTCACTTCCCGGTCTTCCAGCGGCTGTCGCATAACTTCCAGCACATTCCGCTTAAACTCCGGGAGCTCATCCAGGAATAGTACTCCATTATGGGCCAGGGAGATCTCTCCCGGTTGCGGATAACTCCCCCCTCCTACCAGGGCTACATCTGAAATAGTGTGATGAGGGCTTCGAAAGGGTCGCTGCAACACCAGCCCACTGTTTTTGTTCCCGCCCACCACCGAATGAATCTTTGTGGTTTCCAGTACTTCTGTTGGGCTCATAGGGGGCAAGATTCCGGGCAGCCTTTTTGCAAGCATTGTTTTTCCAGAACCGGGCGGTCCGATGAGGATAATATTATGTCCTCCGGCTGCTGCAATCTCCATACATCTTTTTATGGTTTGCTGCCCGCGGACCTCACTGAAATCGGGACTATACTGCTCTTCCTTACTATGGGGTTCCAGGGATACCGGCGGCATCGCTTCCAGGGTTTCTTCGCCTTTAAAAAAGGCTATGAGCTGAGATAAATGTTCGATTCCGTAAACCCTGATCCCTGAAACTACAGAAGCCTCCACCGCATTCTTTTTTGGTAAAATCAACGCTTTATAACCCTGCTCCCTGGCTTTAAGTGCCATGGGCAGAGCCCCGCGTATGGGTTGAAGGGCTCCGTCCAAAGATAGTTCTCCCATCACCATATACTCATGAATCAGGGGCACCTCCAACTGACCGGAAGCGATCAGGATACCCAATGCCAGGCATAGATCATAAGCCGCCCCTTCTTTCCGCAAATCTGCAGGAGCCATGTTGATGGTTATCTTCTTTCCGGGAATGCGGTATCCATTATTCAGTAAGGCAGCTGCGATACGGAAATTACTTTCCTTTATGGCATTATCCGGTAAGCCTACCAGGTGATATCCGATTCCGGAATCAATGTTAACTTCAATAGTGACAGGAACGGCATGTATACCTATAATGGCACTGCCGTATACTTTGGCCAGCATCTCTGATTTTTTATGCAGTATCGTTTTGTGGCCTGCAGTATTCAATCAGGGGAAAGACTATTTGGCCATGTGATGACCTGTATCATTGGCTGTCGGAAATAAATACACTAAATAGCTTATCTCTAATAGCTTACGTAATTAACGACCTAAATTATAAACACATGAAAAAAGTACACTACGGGCTTTTAGCCCTTGTTCTGATTGGTTTTTTAAACTGTCGGGAAGTTAATCCTGAGATGACTGCAGAAACCCAAATGACCGAATCTTCTCTGTCTCCTGATTATGAGGCCTTTCAAAAAAAGGTTGAATGGACCAGGGCTTTCATAAAAGCCCATTGCGATGAAGATTTGGCAGCCATCTCCGAGATGCTGGCTGACAGCCTTGTATGGAGCCCACCTTCTTACAATGGAAATCAGTGGCTCGGAAAAGAAGACTTGCTTGCTGCCTTAAAAAATTACCACGATGCGTTTGACAATATCCAGTTTGAAGAGGGTATCGTTACGGCAGATACAACCGCGGCCGGGTTCTGGTCGGGTTCTGTTTACCCGATGGAAAGTGCCAGCAACAGCCCGAATATTATCAGGGTCTACGGCACCTGGAAAGCTACCCATACCGAGAGTGGCAAAGACGTAGGCGTTAAATTTTATAACCTGATATCTTTCAATGAGGATGGTAAGATGGTCAGTGCCTCTGATTATTTCGATGCAAACGGTATAGCCGTGCAGCTGGCTACTGAAGATTAATTCTGCAAAGCCCTCAGAACGAAGCGGCCCGATCATCTCGGGCCGTGTTTTTTTTGTTAACTCCCTATTTCACCACTACCCTGTGCATTAAACTTATTGGCTTTCCGAAAGCAGTAAACCCTTCCAGGCGGATTTCATATGTGCCCGGAACCCCGGAAGTTTTAAAGGTGAAGGATTGCTCCGGTTGGCTTATTTCCAGTTTGGGCACCCATAACAGTACGGTCCTGTAATCCGGTATATGCCCTGGAAGTTTAGCATAGGCATGCCTGAAATAATTTTTAAAAGGTCTGGGAGGGTCGTATGCAAAAGCCCCTCCGGCTTTTGGGTTGTAATTCGCAGCAAAATCACCGCTGATTGTTTCAAGGGCCACCATTCCCTGAAATTTGGAAGAGCCCATCACATAAGGGTCGCGGAGTACACGTACATACTTGAGTTGCCGGGCGTCAAAGTTGAGCAGTGAAGGAAGGTCCTGAATCAAAACCCCGTCCAGGGTAACCAGGGGAGGGTCAGTAGGGACTTGTTGGTTTCCATATTCCTGCGGAGGTTGGACCCAGAAGCTGGTATCGCCGGATTCAGTACGTTTCAGGTCTACATGGGCTATGATTTCTATCAGTGTTTCCCTCAAGCTCGAGAATCGGGTATAGTCGTCCAGATCATACGTTTCAGGTTGTTCCCCGTCAAAGGGGTCCACTGGAGGTGGCATTAATATGGAATCGGGCTTAAGTTCAAAATAACTGTTTTCAATTTGGTTGTGTACCGAACGTTTACGAATCCTTTCAGCCATCTGAGGTCCAATTTGCAATTGAAAAAAATTGTCAAGGTCCGGATCCCATTGAGACGGCTTATCCAATTCAATTCGGTAATCATCCGTTACTGGGTTCAGGACATCCACAATAATCTGATTTCCATTAAAAGGTTTAATTAGGTAGGTATAAAACTTCCCTTCGCTGTCCGTTTGAGCTGTTTTTATCTGAAAATCCTTGCCCGGCAGCGAAATTGCGAGACCCAGACCTGCCTGCGGTTCCCCCGTTTTGTTCAATACCCTCCCGCTTATTAATTCTCCCCGTTGTTCCGGGATGGATACAATACTATTTACACTTTGGGGTATTTCTTTTTTTAAAGAGGGATAGGATTCTGCAAAGCGCGTGGTCCTGATGGGAGCCGGATGCGGCAGCTCATCCTGTTTGCGGATCAGCAAGGAATAGCTTCCGTGTCCCAGTTTTCCCTTAAAATTGCGGATGCTTACCACAACTTCTTCTTCCGTGCTGTATTCTGACTTTTCGAGCATAATGGCCAAATCAGAACTTCCTGAATCCGAAACGAGTGGTTGCCCGCTTTTTATCCTGGCAATCGAATCTGCCCGCACCGAATCAGCAGTTGATAAAATACCCCCCTGCTTGGAGGTATACGGATTTATAAAACTGATGTTCTGCATAAAAAACTGGCGGGCACCGGCATTTTTCATCCAATGTGTGAATGCCACCAGTTTATAATTCCCGGAGGGAAGATTGGTACCTAGAAAAATATCTCCCTGTCCCCTACCGGACCTGAGAAACACCTTTTGACTGATCAGAATTTCGTTGGCTTCATTTAGTATTTGGACATAAGCTATTTCACTTATATTACTCAATTTATAGGTTTGGGTATTAATGCAGTACAGGCTGTAGTACAGATATTCCCCCGGAAATAATAGGGTGGCCGAGGGGTGAACATAAAGCGTTTCTAAAGGTGTCTGCTTCAATACCTGGAGTTCGTCTATGTTTGATATACGTACCTGGGCATCAACCGAATGGGCCTGAAGCCCAATCCCGATGGCGATAAGTATGGTCCATTTTAAAAGACGTTCTGGTATCATTCTATCCAAAATTCTGGTATTATGTTACTGCCCAGTTCCCGGCAATCTCCACAAGGCTTAGGTACATATGCATAGGTTCCGGGGCAGGTTCCCAAATTCTCGGAATTGGGCCCAACATAGGAGATCAAACCCTGGTCCACGCTTTCCACTACCGATCGAGGACAGGGATTGGGTCCTGTAGGTCCGGGAGCACAATAGGAAATATGATCATCAGGTGCTGAAGACACGGTGCAATTTTGTATGTATGGCGGAATCGGTAAATCCGGGAAAATGTCTTCAAAATTAAAAAACAACCGCTCTTCACTTACCGTGGCAAGTTCAAAATAACCAATAACCTTTGCATCCGGATCACCGTCAACGCGGATATTTCCGTTTAAAAAGCCAGGTTGGGTACTATTAAAAATACTCTCCGAGGAAGAAAAATCGCTGAGTGCCTGATAATATGAAAAAGCTTCCGGCTGCTGCACGTATTGCTTTACCAAAATACTGTACCGGTGTCGGATCATAAAATCCGTGGCTCCGAGGAAGCGAACCGGTAAGCCCTCGAAGGCACCCCCGGAAAGGCTGTTGCCATCATTTAGTATGACCGAGTTGGAGGCCACCGTATTATAGCATACCTGCTGCTCTTCTGATCTGGGGACAATCTCGAGGCTATAGGTTATTTCCGGCAATGCACAGGGATCGTAGTCCGTCAGAAGGAATTCCTCCGGGCTCCATTCAGGTGCAATGATCTTATAGGTTTCTTCGTATTCATATCGAAAGTAATCAGCATTACCGCTGGTTACAGAGCCATCCAGGTAGATAAAAACCCCTTCCGTCCCATTTTCGTTGTTTTGCCTGATGGCATACAGTTGGTCGATGTTGGCCCTCCCTGGCAGTAGTTCCGGCTCCGATAAATAGGTGGTCCCGTTACTACTGTTTATTTCCAGGCTGTATTCCGTATCCGGAAGCACGGCAAAAGCCTGGGAGGAACGGTAAAGCCCGGGTTCCGTTTCCTGAAAGGAAAAGGCCTGCCCGCTCGCTGCCCGGACACTTACAGAAGCCCCGCTTTCCGCTACAGGGGCTACCGAATCAAATGGATATGTACGGCTCAGGCGGATCTGTTGTACTTTTTCTTCATCCGTAAGGGTAGCCTCTACCACGAGCACGTCTTCAAATCCATTTTGTTCAATGGGAAAGGGGTCTATGCAGGCATGGAGCAGGAAAATTGATATTAACAGGATCCTTATATATTTTTTCATTCCTGGCATCTTAAAACTTAAAATTATAGGTTATGGATGGAATGGGAATGGCAAATATTGAACTTTGCAACGCTTTCACCTGCCCGTCTTCGGTTACAAAGAACACCGAATAAGGATTGGTCCTTCCCAATACATTATAGACCGAAATAGTCCAGAAGCTATGGGCAAGTTTCTCAAGTTTATGGTTCCCCTCAATATTGATCCCCAAATCCAGCCTTATGTAATCCGGGATACGAAATTCATTGCGGTTACTGTAAAAAACATATTCGGCATTGTTGAAATTGTATTGTCCGATCGGATAAGTCACCGGCCGGCCGGTCTGATAGGAAAAATTCAAAGAAGCGCTGTATCGCCTGGTAAATTTATAGTTGGCCACCAGGCTCAAGTCATGCGGTTTATCGTAGTTGGCAGGAAAGAATTCGCCATTATTAACCCGTTCCTCCGGGAAGGGGCTGTCAAATCGTATCAGGGAGCGCGAATAGGTATAGCCCAGCCACCCGTTTAGCTTTCCGCGATTTTTTCGGATCAGGAACTCCACCCCGTAGGCCTTTCCATCTCCCTGAATAACTTCCTGCTCAATGGCCGGGTTCAGCAGAACCTGGGCCCCTGTTTTAAAGTCCAGCACATCCTGTGAAAGCTTATAAAAACCCTCCAGGCTTAATTCAAACATCTGTTCATTCAGGTTTTTAAAAATCCCCAGGCTGACTTGTTGTGATGTTTGCGGGCGAATATTAGCGTCACTCAGTTTCCAGGTATCTATGGGAGATACGGTAGTGGTATTGGAAAGCGTATGGATAAACTGATACATATTATTGAATCCGGCTCTCAGGGAAAGACTGGGGCTAAGCAGGAAGCGAGCGGAAATACGAGCTTCAGGGCCTCCATAGGTTTCAATAAAGGAGCCACTGTCATAAGGAGTACTACCCGTTAGCGTACTTTCATTTCTGGGCTGTCCTTCAGCATATTCCCTTTGTTCAGAAGGTCCCAGGGCGGCAAAAAAGGCCCAGCGCAGCCCGGCAATTACACTGAATTTTTCAGATAAAGTAATCTCATCTGAAATATATAGCGCCCCCTCAAGGGCTTGTTCCCTTGGGATTGAAAGGTCTGATATATCCGATCCGGATCCCCTGGGTTCCAGATCCCCCGGGTTTACCCAATAATATTTTGCTGCCAGGCCATAGGTAAGGTTATGGGCAGGGTTTATCCGGTTACGCATCCAGCCTTTAAATTCAGTCTCTTCCACCGCGTATCCGAGGTTAAAATCGGTATTCCCCCCAGAGTCGTATTCAATATCAAAGGCATACCTGCTGTTGGTAAGCCGCAGCGCCAGCGTATTATTATTGGAAAGAACCCTGTCCCAGCCCAAGGATACGGCCCGGTTGGAATATCCAAACAGGGAATCCGAGGTAATACTGAACCGATCCTTACTGTAATAGGCGGTTGCCTTCAATCGGTTTTTATCATCAATGCGATCGGTATAAGTCCCGATGAAGTCATAAAACGAGGCCTGGCTGTTGTTCAGGTTTTCATCTTCCAGGGCCCGAAGCACCCAGTCGGAATAGGCTCCTCTCCCCCCGATGACCAGGGAGGATTTATCTTGTTTTAGCGGGATTTCAAAGGCGAGATTGGCAGTGACCGGCCCTACAGACCCTTCTCCCCGGAATTCTTTGGTATCCCCATCTGTGGTCCGTATATCGAAGACAGAAGAGAGTCGCCCCCCGAAGGTTACCGGGATGGCCCCTTTGTAGATTTCCACGCTTTCGGTCACAAAGGGATTCAGTGCCTGGAAAATGCCAAAAAAGTGGGTTGGATTGTATACCAGGGCGTCATTAAGCAGGAACATGTTCTGATCCGTTCTTCCGCCACGCACATTAATGCCTGTGGCTCCTTCCCCTGCCCTAGAAATGCCTGGCAGGGCCGTGGCTATTTCCAGAAGGTTACGTTCTCCAAGTACCAAAGGAATGTTCTTGCTTTCTTCAGAATCGATAATATCTGTCCCGGCTGTCACCGCTTCCACATTCCGCTTTCGGTCTGCTTCAACAACAACTTCCTCCAATTGCTGAACGCCTTCTTCTACGGCAAGGTCCAGCTTGCCGTCATTAAAAACCAAAAGACGTTTACGGATTGGTTTCATCCCAATAAAGCGGGTTTCCAGTTCATTGATTCCCGGGGGAAGCATTAATTCGAAATACCCATTTTCGTCTGAGACTGTACCCAGCCCGCGGTTGGTAATACGAATGGAAACGTCGGATACAGGCTGCCCGGAAGTTTGTTCCCGGATATAACCCGAGATTTGGTACCGGGAGCGCAGGTCCCCAGCCACCTGCGTGCCAATACGCAGGGTTTCCACTTCGGCCGTATCGGGCAGCATTTCCTGATTTATAAAAACCGGGATTTGGTTAACGTTCTCACGCCTGTATGCCAAAGAGTCCTCTTGGGAAGCCGTGGGTTGGTCTCCAAAAAATCCATCTGGCAGGTCCTGATAAATCCGGTTATTCCGTGTCAGGACAATGGTTTTAGCATCGTATTGAAAATAATTAATGGGTAGGTCTTTTAGGAGTTCCTCCAGGATTTTCGCCACAGGAAGATCCTGAAAAACCCCGTTAAATTGTCGGTCCTCAAACCAGGTAGTTGCGAAGTAAACCTCTGTTCCACTTAAATCCCGTATGCGTTCAGCTATCTGGCCAAACTGCTCTCCCTCAATTACAAGTGAAATTTTTAGTGTGTCCTGCTGGGATTGAAGCCTGAATATGCCAAGGAGTAAAAAAAGGAAAATAATTATAGTACGCTTCATCAGCGGGCTTTTAATCAATGCCGGTAAACTGGGGAGCTTTCTGTAAATTGAAAGTAGTTTGTTTAATCAGCGGTTGGCCTAAATATAAGTAATGATTTAGAAATTGTCTTTATTTCCTCTCCGTTCATCAACATTTTCCGGAATTCCCCACGGTTATAGAGTTCGGCCTGATCACTGTAATGTGGGCTGAACGGGTTGCCCGACTGACCTGTAGGGAGGATACTGACGCTTTGTTCAATGTCCGAAAAATCAATGACCCTGCGGGTAGACGGGCCTGAATTCACTTTGTAATAACCGGTTGAATCGTATGGAAATGCCATATTGTTGATTACCTCCCTGGAGCCTTCCACAGGGAAAGGGCCCACATTGAAGAAAGAGCGCAATGCAGCTATTTGCCCAATAGGGTGCGGGTGTTCCAGGGTATGAACCCTGCCCCAGTTCCATTTTGACGAATCCGGCCCAAAGTCCCTGTCGACTGAATTCCTAGCTTTTTTAAAGGAGCTGATCACCAGTTCGGATTTTGTCTCAATGCGCTCCTGTGTGCGAACGTCGTCCCACCATAAAGATGGCCCTCTGGCCGCCAGGGGGGCGAGCAACCTTTTAAATAGATGCGTACTTAAGAGTGCCTGAAAAGCCTCAGGTCCCATCTCATCAGAGAGGCTTGCCTCCGCAAAATAATAGACCCAGCGGTGAAATACCACAGCTTCATTGCTGTTCAGGGGATAGTCTCCCTTCCAGGAGTTTAAGATATCCAAACATTCGATCTCCGCTTCGGATAGTTCCGCCACTTTTATTTCCCTGGCCAGGTCTGCAATTATCTGAGTGTTGACGGGGGAAGTGTTGTCCGTAATCATCTGCTTTACCCCTTCCCTGTCCCAGTCATCACGCGTTTCGAGCAGATTGACAATTCTTTTGGCCCGGTTTTCGGGAAGATAGTAACCCGGTATAAAACCCGCAGCAGTGCTGTCTGGCTGATTGTTGGCAGAATAGACGTAGCCCCATGGCGGGTTGATCGCCCTGGGGTTTTCTTCGAAAGGCACTGCCTGAATAGCGGAAGATACATCCGAAGGAATCAGCATTTTCGTGGAAATACTATCCGGAAAACGGTAAAGCCGGGCTGCTGCCCACCAGGCTACATTTCCATACCTGTCTCCGTACATGACATTTAGGCCAGGAGCATGAATGTCCCTGACCGCAGATTCAAAGTCTGACACCCCTTTGGAGTGGCTGATTCCATACAGCGCATCCATGACCCGGTTCTCCCCTTGCGTATACACCCAGGACATACTTACCGGTGGCATATCTTTCATTTGTTCTGATATATCATTCACTACGGGACCGCGACTCGTTGTTTTGTAAGTAAAGGAAACCGTATCGGCATCCTTAACCGCAATTTTCTTATGTACTTCTTCAAAAGGGCGCCACTGTTCCCCGGAGCGATAGCGATTGCTGTCCTGCGGGTGTATTATTTCCGTAAAGAAATCAATGTCGTCATTTTCAAACATGGTGAGCCCGTAAGCCAGTTTTCGGTCGTGCCCCAGCATCGGAAAGGGGATTCCTGCCATGTGATAGCCATATTTCTCATAACCCGGAGTCACTACATGGGCTTCGTACCAGACAGAGGGCTGTGCAAAACCAATATGCGGATCGTTTGCCAGGATTACCGAATTATTTTTGGTTTTTTGGGGAGCAATCACCCATGAATTACTTCCCTCAAAGGCAGGAAGGGGTAATGTGGATAAGATCCGCTGGGTTTCGGAGGACAAAGAAAAGGCCATAGCAGGCTGTTCCCGTTCATCGAAATTACGGATAAGGGTGGTTCCTGAAGGGCCGTCCCCCAATAATTCCTGAAGGTAATCTTTTCCCAGAGATGTCCTTAAATGCGTTAGTAACGGATCCGTTTTATGCGCCATTGCAAAGCTAAAAGCCATGTATCCGACAGCATTAAACACGTCCTCCAGTTCAAAAACTTCTTTATCGATCCCGGTCAGATAGAATTCAATCGGGGTGGGGCCTTCTTCAATAAAATGATTTACTCCGTCCAGATAGGCCTGTATCAGCTCAAAAGCAGGGGCAGATCTATCTATTTTTTTAAGGGTATTATTTGTGGCCTCGTCGATTCCCAGATTGAGAAAAAACCGGTCTGCTTCAAGGGTCTGCTGGCCGAAAACTTCCGAGAGACGGCCTTTGGCAACCCGTCTGAGCAACTCCATTTGCCAGAGCCGATCCTGGGCGTGCACATAACCTAAAGCCCTGAAGGCATCAGTCTCGCTCTCGCCGTAAATATGGGGGATGCCGAAAGAATCAAAATAAACGGAAACCTCTTTTCCCAGCCCCGGCATGCTTACCTCTCCCTCGTATTCCGGTTTGAGGTGCTGCATAGCAAGAAAGCCCGCTGCCACCAATAATAACAAGAGGATCAGCAGTATTCGTAATATTTTTTTTAATCTTCCCAAAAGCCCGTATTTAAAGTGTTCTAAAGATAAAGGCTTTGTTCAGAATTAAAAAAATTCCGCTTTGTTAATCGTTTAAATGTAAAAGAGCGTCTATACGGCAAAAGTTTCCATGCCTTTCCCCATTAAAATTATATATCAGGGATTCAGCTTGATTCCGGGAGAAAAGACTGTATTGTTCTTACCGGCCTCGTAGGTTTGCAGACCTGAGGCTAGCCAATTCCGGTAAGTGGCAACATCCGAATTCTGTATGGCCGGATTCAGTACTTCCAGGTCCGGGGATAATTGCACATAAAAGGGCTGGGAAACCGCTTTAAAATTCACATTCTGAAAAGTTGCCCACTTATCCCCAATCGTTTCAATTTGTTTGGTTCGGCCGCTGTCATACTGAAATTGAAATTGTTCTGCTTCCGGTAAGCGGGTACGATCATCCACATACAGGGAAATTAAAACAAAGTCTTCATCAATCAGGCTGAAAACCTCAGGGTCACTCCATACCGTTTCCTCCATCCTTCGGCAATTAACACAGGCCCAGCCTGTAAAATCAAGGAGGATGGGCTTTTGAACCTCCTGTGCGTGCTGCAGGCCCTTTTCGAAATCCTTGAAACAATCCAGCCCCAGCGGACAATCGGAATTATTTTCAGCAAGGCTGTAGAAGTCTGGCGGCGGAAAACCACTAACCCACTTTAGGGGAGCCTTATAAAACAGACCATAGGCCAAATAGCCGGCAAATAAAAGGCTAAGCACAACTCCGCCCAGCCTCCAGAAGGACAGGCGAGGTTTTATACCCCCTTTTTTTCCAAAGAAGCCCAGCAGGTAGGCGGCAAGCCCCAGGGCCAGTAAGATCCAGATCCCCAAAAACACTTCCCTTTTCAATAAGCCCCAGTTCCCGACCAAATCTGCATTGGATAAGAATTTAAAGGCTAAGCCCAGTTCTAGGAATCCAAGAACCACTTTTACGGTTTCCATCCACTGTCCGGAACTCGGCAGTTTGTTTAGCCAGGAAGGAAAGAGTGCAAAAAGGGCAAAGGGCAGTGCAAGGGCCAGGCCAAAACCGGTCATTCCCACACTCAGATTGGTTGCTACCTCTCCCTCAGCCAGGGCCGTACTGCCCAATAACCCTCCCAGAATAGGCCCCGTACAGGAGAAGGATACTATAGCCAGGGTCAGGGCCATAAAGAATATCCCGATACCCCCGCCAATTTTACCCGAAGCGGCATCTACCTTGTTTGCCCAGGAGGCCGGCAGGGTAATTTCGTAATAACCGAAAAAGGAGAAGGCAAAAAACACAAAGACAAGAAAGAAAAAAAGGTTCAGCCAGATATTGGTGGCTATGGTATTCAATAGCTGCGAATCTACCGTATCAAACAAATGGAAAGGCAGGCTTAAGAGCACATAAATCAAAACAATGCAAAAGCCGTAAAAGAGGGCTGCGGCTACCCCTCCTGTTTTATTGTCGCTCCTTTTGGTAAAAAAGGATACCGTCAGAGGGATCATGGGAAAGACACAAGGGGTAAGCAAAGCGATGAACCCCCCTATAAACCCGAGGCCGAAAATCAGCCATAAACTTTGTTTTTCCGGTTCCTCTCCGGCTTCTCCGGAATAGAGCCTCTCCGGTTTTGCAAGTGCAATGGTCAGGGCTTCCCCTTTAGCCCTGGAAGCAGCATCGATTTCAACCAGTATTTCAGGGGCCTCAGAACCATCGAGCATAAACGTAAAGGAACGCTCCGCACTGATGCAAACCTCCTTGCAAACCTGATAGAAAACCTCGACCCGCACCTGATTTATCAAAGGATCCAGGAGGCGAATCTCTTGAGAAAAGATTGCCTTTCCTTTAAAAAAAGTTTCATCCACCTCAAAAATGTCGCTGTACGCTGTGTGGGTCTCACTCTCCTTAACCGGTCCCATTCTTTCATAATCCGCTCCATCGTTTATAAACGTAAACTCGGTGGGCAGGGCCCCTCCTTCCGCGGTGAACTGTGAATACAAATGCCAGTCAGGTTCAATTTCTGCTTCAAGGAACAAGGTAAATGTACTGTCACTGGTTTGCTCCAACTGCTGGCTCCAGCTAACCGGATCCACATCGAACTGGGCCGCAAGCCGTAAGGGGAGTCCCAACAGTATCAAAATACAGATCAGAAAATTTTTCAGCCTTAGTTCTTCCATTGAATTCTTAGAATTTCTTTTGTTTTTTCGGTCACTTTAAACCGTTCGTCTGCCCTTCGGCCAACAATCCAGACCACCTCGTCTCCATTGCACAACAGCCATTGATCTTCCTTTTCAAAAAGACTTAACCCATTATCCCTGAAATACTTGGAAATGCTCTTTTTACCCTTCATCCCCAGGGGATAAAAATAATCCCCTTTCCGCCATTTTCTCAGGGTCAGTACCTGCTTTAACGTTTCTTTATCAGCATATAGTATTTCCGGGGCCGTTTCCCCCATGCTAAGCTGTGTACTGATATCAAAACATAGCGGGCCTTCAAATGAAGCCTTTTCTGTATCGACGGAATACTCTTTTGATTTTTTGACAAGGGCCTTTTCCCGGATTATCAGCTCCCCTTTGCCCTTAAGCAGCGTATGTGAGGAAGAATGCAGCATTTTCCCGCTTTGGGCATTCAGCAACTGAGATACAGCCTTCCAATCGGTAAAACCGAAATCCTTAAGCAGCTCAAAAAGATATGGTTCCAAAGGCCGAAGGGCCTTTAAGCGCTCTACGGAAATATGATAAAGGCCGTTTTCTTCCCGGAGTATTTCTGATCGCAGTTTATCTATGTGCTCTTTAACAAGGGCCTGACTGCCGTTTAAATGGCGCAGTGTTTTCTTAAAACCCAGCATGAAATTCCCTTCCAGCTTTAGCAATTCCGGAACAATATAATGTCGTATGCGGTTTCTGAGGTAGTTGTCCTCTGCATTGGACTGATCTTCCCGCCATAGCAGTTTTTCGCTCTTTGCAAAGGCAGCAATCTGCTCCTGGTCAAAAATGAGCAATGGCCGGCGCAGGCTTTGGTTTCGATCGGGAATGCCGGTAAGGCCTTCGAGGCCGCTGCCCCTGCTCAGGTTGATTATAAAAGTTTCCAATGCATCCAGGGCATGGTGGGCAGTAAGCACGTAGGAAAACTCTTTTTCGCGCTGCAGTTTTTCGAACCAACTATATCTTAATTTGCGTGCAGCAAGCTGAACATTTAGTTTATTTTTATTTATATAACCAACTGTATCAAAGCGTTTTACATAAACTTTTATCTTTAAAGACTTTCCGAGTTGCTGCACCAGCGCCTCATCCAGATCACTCTCCTTTCCCCTAAGTTGAAAATTACAATGCGCCAGGGCAAAGTCAAGCCCTGACCGGTGGCAAAGATGTGTGAGCGCCACACTGTCCTTCCCGCCGCTGCACGCGATCAGGAATCGCTTTTCAAGAAGTTCCGGGAATTCTGTCCGGATATGATGGTCGAAGGCTTCCCACATATGGCAAAGGTAGCTACAAATTAATAACTGCAGGCGTCAGCCAAATGCTGTGATTAGCTTGTTTATTCTAAAAAAGAATGCAGCCATTTCCCTATTTCCCTGAAGAAAGCTTTCCGCTCCCTTTCGTGATGCAATTCATGAAAAGCTCCCGGGAAAAGCACCAACTGACTATTGGGAGCTTTTTTAGCAAAGGTGACACTGCCCTCAACATCTATAATGGGGTCTGCATCTCCATGCAGCACCAAAACCGGGATGCCTATTTCCCCGGCTTTTTCAAGTATAGCTTCTCCGGCCTCGATTACCGGAAAGGAATAGGCGGGGCTTACCCTGTCGTGTACCAGCGGATCCGATTGATAGCGGCGCACCTCCTCCGCATCCCTTGAAATGCCTGCAGGGTCCAGGCCCGATGGAATGGTCACAGCGGGAGCTATTTTTTGCAACATCCTGCCGAAAAACAATTTCCAGGAAGGAGGCTTAAATGCCAATTTCAAATAGGGGCTGCTGGCAATAATACCTTTTTGGGGTCCACCATGACGCAATGTGAAATTTAAAACCAAGTTTCCTCCCATACTATGCCCATACAGGAATAAGGGCAATCCGGGAAAGCGGTTTTGAGTTTCTGTAACTGCCTCAGACAGCAGGTCCATCAATTGTCCGTACCCCTGGCAATGTCCTCTTTTTCCATCCGACTTTCCATGTCCCACCAGATCAAATGCAAATACCGCCAACCCCTGCTCACAGAGGAATGGGACAACCTCTTCCCGGTAACGCCCACTGTGTTCACCAAAACCGTGAACCAGCAGAACGGTACCCTTTGGTCTCCCCGGGACTGACCAATAGCCATAAATCTGCGTTCCGGCCCAACTAAAAAATTGTTCTTCCATATAAAATACTTAAGATCAGGCCCCTTCCAGCACTTCCCGCATCGCTTTTGCCTTTAACAGGCATTCCTGATATTCCTGCATCGGTAGGGAACGCGCCGTTATAGCGCTGCCCACCGCAAAGCTCAAAACCTGACGCGCTCTGTCGTACAGTATTGTCCGGATAACTACATTAAAGTCAAAGTCCCCTTGCGGACTGAAATATCCTATACTCCCGCTATATGCCCCCCTTCTAAATGCTTCGTTATTCTCTATAAGCTGCATGGCGGCAATTTTTGGAGCCCCCGTCATGCTACCCATAGGAAAACTATCTCGCAGCAATTCCACGGAATCCTGCTGTGGCGTGGTCCTTGCCATTATAGTGGTGATCATCTGGTGTACCTGGGCGTAGGTTTTTACCTCACATAAGCGCTGTACTTTTACACTTCCCCTGAGCGCATTTTTGGAAAGATCATTGCGCACCAGGTCTGCTATCATGATATTTTCCGCCCGTTCTTTCCCATCCTCAGCAAGCCGGGTAGCCAGGATGTGGTCCGTTTTAGCGTCGGTGTCCCTTGGCGCAGTACCTTTCATGGGCTGCGAAAAGAGTTCCTGTGCCCGACGGCATAAATAGCGCTCCGGGGAAGCACAGATAACAAATTTATTCTCTAAGCGAAACATGGCCGAAAACGGAGCACGGCTTTTCTGGTTTAGGGACGAAAACAGCAGATATGGGTTCAGCCGGGCGTCCTGAGCGTAAAATTCCTGGCAAAAATTTATCTCATAGATATCTCCCCTATAAATATGACTTAATAAGCGATTAACTTTTTGCAAATACTCATCCTTGTAAATCCCCATCTGAATTCGCGGGGGATGCCCGTTAGTAGTTGCGGATTCCGTTTCCTGCTCCGAAATGGCCTTAAAATCAGCCTCTATTTCCCCCGCTACCTCCGGGCAGTAATGAAAAATAGCCTTGCCATGGTTTAACTCAACCATTTTCAAGGGCTGAAAAAAATAGAGATCCGGAAATTCCAGGCGGTCCGGGCGAGCGGAATGTAGGTTTTCCAGGTCGTTTTTCAGATCATATCCCAACAGCCCGAAGATCCAGTCTTTACAAGTAAGTCTGTATGTACTTAATTTTTCAAACCCGCCTTCAGCAGAAGATTTTAGCTCGCTTTTTACTCCGGCAGCGAGCATGCCTTCAAAACGGCCCAGCGGATCCGGGTGTTCATTGCTATCCAGCCATAGTGCTACTTTATAGCCTGCAGACCAGAAAAGCAGCTTTTGCTTAAATCCCGGAAGGTCTTCTACAGCATAGGCCTGGCTAATGCGATCCATTTATAAGCCAGATAAAAAGGATTGCAGGTATTCTTTGTGTTTTTGGTTCAAACTCGCATCGGTTATACCCTTTTCAGGGTCAAAATTCTCATAATAGGAAGGAAGGGAGAAAGGCCCGGTAATAATAGCCCCGAAGCGCTGCAGCATCTGACTGACCTGTTCGCAGGAAGACTGCGCCCCGCGTTTGCCCCCTGAGGTGGACATCAAAAAAATGCTGCGGTCTTCTAAAAACTTGCGTTCCGTTCTCGAAAGCCAGTCCAGTATATTTTTAAAAAAAGCGGAAGGGTTACCGTTGTGTTCATTAACCGAGATGACCAGGCCGTCCGCTGCCCGGATCTTATCTTTAAGCTCCAGGAGCTTTTCCGGAAACCCATCTTGTTTTTCCAGGTCTTCACTATAAATGGGAATATCGAAATTGTGCATTTCAAGTAAGCCTACTGAATGGCCCGAAATCCCTTCAACAGTTTTCTTTACCAGCTGAAAGTTGATGGAAGTTGACGAATTACTGCCTGCAAAGGCCAGAATCTTTCCCATATTCACCGTTTTTTGTCTTACGAAAATACCCTAATTACAATATAATTGAATGTAAATTACATAATTTTGACCCCTGAAACATCCAAAACCACTCTTTTACAAGTATATAGGAGTGAATAAATGGTATGGAACAAGTAAAGAGACTTTATTTTATCGATGCTATGCGGGCCTGGGCCATCCTGATGATGTTGCAGGGTCACTTTATCGATGGTTTGCTGGATCCTGTTTTTCGCGATCCCGAAAACCCCGTATTCGCTACCTGGAAGTATTTCAGGGGCATAACGGCCCCCGTATTCTTTACGGTTTCGGGTTTTATCTTTACCTATTTACTTATGCGGGTACCCCGTCAGGGGGTGGATAACCCGCGTATCCGGAAGGGCCTCAAAAGAGGATTGCAACTGATTTTTATTGGGTATCTGCTGCGCACAAACCTTTTTGGTCTGCTCAAAGGGGAATTATATCCTTCCTTTTTCCTGGTAGATGTGCTGCATTGTATCGGGATGGCTTTGCTGGTCATCATTGGGTTGTACCTGTTATCGGTTCGGGTGCACCAAAAGCTCCTGCCTATATTATTATTTAGTATCAGTATCGGTTTGTTCCTCTTTGAACCCCTTTACAAAACCGCCACCTACAGCTGGCTGCCGGATGCCCTGGCCAATTATTTAACAAAGGCCAATGGCTCGGTTTTCACTATTATTCCCTGGGTGGGTTATACCACTTTTGGAGGGTTCCTCTCTCTCTGGTTTCGCAAATTTGCGAATGTAAAAGGCATGTACCTGTGGAGTATTGCTATTAGCATGCTGCTGGGAACCTGCCTGATCTGGTATTCATCCCCTTTCTTTTCCTGGCTGTATGAAAATAGTGGCATAGAACTTTTCCGTATGGTAGTTTCCAATAACTACCTCTTTATACGGCTGGGAGATGTAATGCTGGTTTTCGCTGTATTTATGATCCTCAGGTCTTTGATGAAGCAAAGGGTATTTTTACAGATTGGCCAGAATACCCTGAGCATTTACGTTATTCACTTCATTATCCTGTATGGAAGTTTTGCGGGTATAGGTCTCTACCGGTTCTGGCATCACCAGTTAAGTCCTGAGGTAGCTGTAACAGGAGCACTGATCTTTATGATTAGTTGTTCCTATCTGGCCCTGCTTTACGACAGGCACGAAGTTTTTGTCCGGGAGAAATTACAATTCCTTATTCAACTTGCAAGGACCTTCCTGGAAAAGTCCATTGGGTTTCTTATCCGCGTATTGAAAGGGTTACTGCTGCAACTCAGCCGGCTATTCAGCAGGGCCTGATTTAAACCTCTTTTGATTTAGCTATGAAGGGCGCGGTTTTCCGTTGCCGCCAAAGCTGCTTCCTTAACCGCTTCTGCATAAGTGGGGTGGGCATGGCTCATACGTGCGATGTCTTCAGCAGAAGCCCTGTATTCCATGGCCGTAACAGCTTCAGCTATCAGGTCAGCCACCCGCGCACCTATCATGTGTACTCCTAATACCTCATCGGTTTGCTTATCTGCCAGAATTTTGACAAAACCATCCGTATCCATACTGGCACGGGACCGCCCAAGGGCACGCATCGGGAACTGTCCGCTTTTGTATTCAATACCGGCCTCCTTGAGTTCTTCTTCAGTTTTACCAACAGCAGCCACTTCAGGCCAGGTATAAACTACACCGGGAATCAGGTTATAATCGATGTGGGGCTTCTGGCCTGCGATAATCTCAGCTACCATAACTCCCTCTTCTTCTGCCTTGTGGGCCAGCATGGCTCCCCTGACTACGTCCCCTATGGCGTAGATATTGGATGCAGCAGTCCGCAGGTGTTCATCCACTTCCACCTGCCCTTTGTCGTTTAATTTTACACCGGCTGCTTCTGCGTTCAGCCCATCGGTGTAGGGACGGCGACCAACTGAAACCAGGCAGTAGTCACCTTTCAGGCTAATCTCTTCTCCCTTTTTATCGGTTGCCTTAACAATTGCTTCCTTGGCTTTACGGGTAACTTCCGTAACCTTATGAGAGAGATAAAACTTCATTTTTTGTTTCTTAAATACCTTGGTGAGCTCCTTGGAAAGTGAAGCATCCATGCCCGGGATAATGCGGTCCATAAATTCAACAACGCTCACATCTGCTCCAAGCCGGCGGTATACCTGTCCGAGCTCCAGGCCAATGACCCCTCCCCCAATAATGATCAGGTGCTTAGGGATTTCCGTTAGGCTGAGTGCTTCGGTAGAGGTAATAATCCGCTCTTTATCCAACTCGATAAAGGGAAGGGAAGCGGGTTTTGAACCCGTGGCGATAATGGTATTTTTGGCTTCTATGGTAGTATCGGAATCCCCTTTTATCTCAATATGGGTGGCATCCTTAAAACTTCCCATTCCATGGTAAACCTCAATTTTGTTTTTATCCATCAAAAAATCTATTCCTTTGGTTGTCTGGTCTACCACAGATTGTTTCCTCGCAATCATTTGCTTCAGGTTGACCTTGACATCGCCGGGGATATCGATTCCGTGCTCCTCAAAATGCGTGATGGCATCGTGGTAATGATGGCTGGAGTCCAGAAGGGCTTTGGAAGGGATGCAGCCAACATTCAGGCAGGTTCCCCCAAGGGTATTGTATTTTTCAATAATGGCAGTTTTCATTCCTAATTGTGCACAGCGGATAGCTGCTACATAGCCTCCGGGGCCAGAGCCGATAACGGCCACATCATATGATTTCATCTAGTTGGATTTTCCGTTGATTAATATCGTTCCAGTTACGGCTAACAAAAATACAAATGTTTTTAGTTCCCGACAGCCGTGCACCGAATTGATTCAGGTTGATTAATAAAACTACAAGGGAATTTCTGTAGTGTGCTTCACTTCATTGATTACGAAGGAACTCTGGGTACTGCCAATATGGTTGATTGCGGTGAGTTTTGTGACCATAAATTCACGGTATTGCTGCATATTTTCCACATGTATTTCGAGTATGTAATCATATTCTCCCCCAATGTGATAACAGCTGATCACTTCCTTCAGGTCCAGGATTTCCTTTTCAAATTGCAGCAAGCGGGGTTTGATGTGCTGGTTTAGTTTAACATGGCAGAATACCTTAAAATCCCTGGAGACCTTGGCAGGGTCCAAAAGTGCCACGTATTTCCTGATAAAACCTTGTTTTTCAAGTCTTCGGATACGTTCGTATACAGCAGTATTGGAGAGGTTTAGTTCCAGTGCAAGGGCCTTGGTCGTTTGCTTGCTGTTCTGCTGCAGGCTCCTGAGTAACTTTTGATCTGTGGCATCTAATTTCACAACTGAAATTTTTATAGTATATCCAAAAGGAAGGCTATCAAAAAAGAATTATTTACTACAAAGAAGACCCTTTATAGATAATATTCCACAATATAGGGCAATACATTGATATTCATATCATTTTATGCTAATTTAGTAGATAAATTACATAACAAATGGACTACAACGCTTCAAATGCCATTCAGGACCTTCATAATTTCGGGGAATTCGGAGGAGTAAACCCTTCTATTTCCGATTCGTCTACCTATACCTTTCTTTCTGCGAAAACCATGTTCGATACTTTCGAGGGGAATACAGAAGGCTGTTATTTGTACAGCCGGCATTCTTCGCCTTCCAATCTGTATCTGGGCGAAGCCCTTGCCGCGCTGGAAGGGACTGAGACAGCCAACGTTACAGCCAGCGGGATGGGTGCCATTACCGCGGTCATTCTTCAATTATGCAGTAGCGGGGATCATATCGTAAGCAGCCGGACAATCTACGGGGGTACATACGCCTTTTTTAAGAATTTCCTTCGGCGCTTCAACATAGCTGTAAGTTTTGTCGATATTACCGATGAGCAGGCGGTAGCAGATGCCATTACCAAAAACACCAGAATGGTATATTGCGAAGCCGTAAGCAACCCATTACTGGAAGTAGCGGATATAGCTGCTTTATCCAAAATTTGCAGGGATGCAGATTTGCCCCTGGTGGTAGACAACACCTTTTCCCCATTGTCCATTGCCCCCGCCAGATTAGGTGCAGATATTGTAATACACAGCCTTACCAAATTTATAAATGGTACCAGTGATGCCGTGGCAGGAGCGGTTTGCGGAACTAAAGAGTTCTGCCTTTCCCTCAAAGATGTAAACAACGGGGCGGGGATGCTGCTTGGCAGCACCCTGGACAGCCTGAGGGCTGCCTCCATTCTTAAGAACATGCGCACCCTGCACCTTCGAATGCAAAAGCACAGTGAAAATGCCCTATTTCTGGCGCAGAAATTTGAAGCAGATGGACTGCGGGTAGTTTATCCGGGGCTTCCCTCCCACCCGGGCCATAAATTGATGAAAGAGCAGGGAGTCCCCGAATTCGGCTTTGGGGGAATCCTCACCCTGGATGTGCAAACACCCGAAAAAGCGAACGCTCTTATGGAAATAATGCAAGCGCGAAACCTTGGCTACCTTGCTGTAAGCCTTGGCTTTTACAAGACCCTTTTCAGTGCCCCGGGCTCATCAACTTCTTCCGAAATACCGGAAGACGAACAAGGGGCCATGGGATTGAGCAGCGGGCTGATCCGTTTTTCTATAGGGCTGGACAGCGACATAGAACGCACGTACCGCGAGATGAAAGCCTGTATGGAAGAACTTCAATTACTCCCTGCAAAAAAGGAACTGGTCTAGAAATAGCCCGGAGTTGGCCAGTTGCAGAAGAGGGATCAATGTTGTATTATTACCCCCTCACTAAACCAACTAAATGGCCACTTCCAAA
This sequence comes from Robiginitalea insularis, assembly GCF_052497835.1. Classification (NCBI taxonomy): domain Bacteria; kingdom Pseudomonadati; phylum Bacteroidota; class Flavobacteriia; order Flavobacteriales; family Flavobacteriaceae; genus Robiginitalea; species Robiginitalea insularis. Next base: position 2,898,944 of record NZ_CP199296.1, on the reverse strand, counting down.
AAACCGAATTACCGGCAAGACGAACACATTGAAATCAATCCGACCTTATCCATTTGGGAAGCCCTGATCCCGGTAGTTGCCCTGATTGGAATGCTCGCTTACAATGTATACGTTTTCGGGGATGAAGCCATAGGGGGCTCAAACCAGTTTATATTACTGATGGGCGGGGCTGTGGCTGCAGTAGTGGGGTTTTACAAAAAGGTTCCCTTCAAGACCATGCTGGCTGAGGTTGCCGAGAATATCAAGTCTACCACTGGTGCCCTGCTGATTTTATTAATGGTAGGCGCCCTGGCTGGAACCTGGCTGATTAGCGGCATTATCCCGGCCATGATCTATTACGGCTTACAAATCCTGAGCCCAACGATTTTCCTTGCTGCCTGCGTTATAATCAGTGCCATCATTTCCGTGGCCACAGGAAGCAGCTGGACAACCGCGGCTACCGTGGGTATTGCCCTGATCGGGATCGGGGATGCCCTGGATATTTCCCTGGGAATGACAGCTGGCGCAGTCTTATCCGGCGCTTATTTCGGGGATAAAATGTCACCGCTCAGCGACACCACCAACCTGGCACCCGCCATGGCAGGAGGGGAACTCTTCGGACATATCCGCTATATGACCTACACCACAATTCCAACCATTACCATTACATTGATCGTTTTTATTATACTGGGCTTTACCATAGACACCACCGGGCAGGCAGATACCCAGGGTATTATGGATTCCATAGAAGCAACTTTTGCCATTAATGGCTGGCTATTCCTGGTGCCTCTGGCTGTGATCCTTATGATCATTAAGAAAACTCCACCCCTGGTGGCCTTGCTGGTGGGTACGCTTCTGGGAGCTGTTTTTGCACTGATATTCCAGCCAGCCGTGGTTGCAGGTATTACCGGAGCAGCGAAACTCGACTTTGAATCGGCATACAGGGGAATCCTCAATGCCATCACTATAAATACCACTATTGAAACGGACAATGCCGCCCTGAATGAACTTTTCTCTGCCAAAGGGATGGAAGGAATGCTGGGAACCATCTGGTTGATTGTTTGTGCAATGGTCTTTGGAGGCGTCATGGATGGTATTGGGGCTCTTGCCCGAATAACCTCAGGCCTGCTGAGCCTGGCCAAATCCACCTTCAGCCTATTTGCCTCAACGGTGGGAAGCTGCCTGGCGCTGAATATTACCGCATCTGACCAGTACCTGGCTATTGTGGTACCCGGAAAAATGTTCGCGAAAGCCTATGAAGACAGGGGGCTGGCTCCGGAAAACCTCAGCCGGACCCTGGAAGATTCAGGGACAGTGACTTCTGTTCTTATTCCGTGGAACACCTGTGGCGCTTACCATAGCGGTGTTTTGGGGGTTTCGGTGGCAGAGTACTTCTTCTTTGCCATTTTTAACTGGCTCAGCCCAATTACGACCCTGGTCTTTGCTGCTTTTGGAATCAAAATACGTCAACTCTCTCAAAAGAAGGCCGTTGCAGAATAAGCAGACCTCCCAGCGCTTTCCCCTCACCGGATATTTGTTCCTTCCTGAAAATTGTGTTGCGGAATATTTTTTTAATTTCACCCAAATTTAAGGCTATGGCGAGTATTGCATTTAAAGGACTACACGCAAATACCCTCGGCTCTCTACCGGAGTTGGGGCAAGAAGCTCCGGATTTTGAACTGACCGGACGAGAGCTCAGCGCTGTAAGACTAAGTGATTTCAAAGGAAAAAAAGTAATCCTTAATATATTCCCTTCATTAGACACAGGCACCTGTGCACAATCTGTAAGGCAATTCAATATTGAAGCAGCCGGGCTGAAAGACGCACAGGTATTGTGTGTTTCCAGGGATCTTCCATTCGCGCAATCCAGGTTTTGCGGGGCCGAGGGGATTGAAAATGTTCTGATGCTTTCGGACTATAAAACCGGGGCGTTCGGAAGGGATTACGAACTGATATTCACAGACGGGCCCTTTGAAGGCCTTCTTTCGCGGGCAGTATTAGTGCTCGATAAGGACGGAAAGGTTTTATACAGCGAACAGGTTGTGAATATTGGGGAAGAACCTAATTATAAAGCAGCCCTTGAGGCTTTGAATAATGGCTAAGGAGTCCTTTATCCGCAACAGGATCAAAAGCGTCGGGTTCGCCGCGCGCGGAGCCTGGTACCTGATCCGAACCGAGAGCAGTATACAGGTTCAGGTTGGAATCAGTATCCTGGTAACTGCAGCCGGGTTTTATTTCAACATTTCAACAACAGAGTGGGTTTTCCAGCTATTGGCAATTGGGGTAGTCATGGGAGTTGAGGGGGTCAATACGGCAGTTGAAAAACTATCGGATTACATACAACCCGAACAGGACCCATTTATCGGTATGGTAAAGGATATTTCGGCCGGAGCCGTACTGATGACTTCCATAGCGGCCAGTATTGTCGGGTTGATAATCTATTTGCCAAAAATATTTTAGGTATCCGTCCCTGCAGCCCTTCGCTTCTAAATTTGTAATTTAGCCCCGCATAGTCCAAGCATCTAAATGGCCAGAAAAAAACGAAAAAGCACTTCCGGAAAGAAAAAGTTTTCCCTGAAGCCCTCCAAAAAAAACAGTGTCATCCTGGGAAGTTTATTAATTCTTCTGAGCCTGGCCCTGTTTTTCAGCTTTATCTCCTTTTATTTTAACTGGCAGGATGACCAGAGCCTGCTCAGCGAATTTGCCAACCGGAATAAGGAAGCCAAAAACCTGCTCAACAAATTCGGAGCCAGTGTCAGTCATTTTTTCATGTATAAAGGCTTCGGGCTTTCCTCTTTTATTTTCCCAATACTGCTTTGTCTTTCCGGGTTGTACCTCTTTTTAGGGTTAAAGGCCCGTGGCTTAGCAGGCAAATGGGTATGGGGCCTGACCCTTTTGATCTGGATTTCCATAGGGTTAGGGTTTTTCGGGCAGCAACAACCTCTGCTTGGCGGACAGATTGGCTATGAAATGAATGACTTTTTAAGGGATTATATTGGAAATATTGGAATCTTCCTGTTACTTCTTTTCGGCCTGATTGTGATAATGGTAAGGCTTTTCAACTTTAATCCTCAGGACTTTGGCCGCAGGCTGTCCTCCGGCATGGAGCAGGTTTCCTCCGGATGGAGTAAAACTAAAGATGCGAAACCAACTGAAATCTCCGAAGATTACCTCAGCGAGGAGGAAGAATCCCAACAGGACATAGACTTGTATACCCATAAAAAAGACATCCCGGTTCTGGATGAGGAAGATGTTGTTGCTGATACTGTCGAAAAAAAGGAGGAAAATGAATTAGAGATTGAGGTGGCTGCCGCTGTGGATGATGCAGATGAAACCGACCTGAAAGCTCAGAAACTGGTGTCCGATTTTGGAGAATTTGACCCCACACTGGAATTGGCCAAATACAAGTTCCCGCATCTAGATTTGCTGGACACCCATGGAGGTACGGGCGGAATTACCATCAATCAGGAAGAGCTGGAGGAAAATAAGAACAAGATTGTTGAGACCCTGAAAAATTATAAAATAGGTATAGCCCAGATAAAGGCTACCATAGGGCCTACCGTTACCCTTTATGAAATTGTGCCCGAAGCCGGGATCCGGATCTCAAAGATCAAGAACCTCGAAGATGATATTGCCCTCTCGCTTGCCGCCCTGGGTATCAGGATAATCGCGCCTATCCCCGGGAAAGGTACCATCGGGATTGAAGTACCCAACAAAAAACCCACAGTGGTTTCCATGCGCTCGGTAATCGCCTCCAAGAAATTCCAGAATGCAGAAATGCAATTACCCATTGCATTTGGAAAAACCATCAGCAATGAAACCTTTGTGGTAGACCTTGCCAAAATGCCACACTTGCTTATGGCCGGAGCTACCGGACAGGGAAAGTCCGTTGGTCTCAATGCCATTCTGACATCCCTTTTGTACAAAAAACACCCTGCAGAGGTTAAATTTATCCTGGTTGATCCCAAAAAGGTGGAACTGACCCTGTACAACAAAATTGAACGGCATTTCCTGGCCAAATTACCGGATACGGAAGAGGCCATTATTACAGATAATACAAAGGTGATCCATACCCTGAATTCCCTTTGCATTGAAATGGATAACCGCTACGAATTGCTCAAAGCAGCGCTTGTACGCAATATCAAGGAGTACAATGTCAAATTCAAGGCGCGAAAACTGAACCCAAACGAAGGGCACCGCTTTCTCCCCTATATTGTACTGGTTATCGATGAGTTTGCAGACCTCATTATGTCTGCCGGGAAAGAAGTGGAAACGCCTATTGCCCGCCTGGCTCAATTGGCCCGGGCCATTGGGATTCACCTGATCATCGCCACGCAAAGGCCCTCCGTAAATGTAATTACAGGGCTTATCAAAGCGAATTTCCCTGCGCGTATAGCGTTTCGCGTTACTTCAAAGATCGATTCCCGTACCATCCTGGATTCGCAGGGTGCCGACCAGCTAATCGGTCGCGGGGATATGCTTTTTACCCAGGGCAATGATGTTACCCGCCTGCAATGCGCTTTTGTGGATACTCCCGAAGTAGCTAAAATAACAGAATACATTGGGTCCCAAAGAGCTTATCCGGATGCCCATTTGCTTCCGGAATACGTTGGAGAAGATTCTGGCACAGCAATTGATTACAGTATTGAAGATAGGGACAGCATGTTCCGGGAAGCCGCAGAGGTTATCGTGATTGCCCAGCAGGGATCTGCTTCGCTGATTCAACGAAAATTGAAACTGGGGTATAACCGGGCGGGAAGAATTATTGACCAGTTGGAGGCCGCAGGAATCGTGGGGCCTTTTGAAGGCAGTAAGGCCCGGCAGGTATTGATACCAGACATGGCGGCGCTGGACGAACTATTACGAAATGAAACCAATTAAATCATGAAGCGATCTATTATATTAATGGGAATTTTATTGCTGGCCTCAATGCCCGCCAGCAGTCAGCAAGCTGCCAAAGCCAAGGCCTTGCTGGATGAAGTCTACAACAAGGTAAACAGCTACGACAATATCTTTGTGGACTTTAAGTTTGAACTCAACAATACCGAAGCCAATGTTCGCCAGGAAACACGGGGGGATGTTACCCTGGAGGGCGACCGCTATGTATTGAATTACCTGGGGGCCAAACAAATGTTTGACGGGAAGAAGGTCTATACGGTGGTTCCGGAAAATGAAGAGGTGACCATAGAGGATAAATCCGAGGATTCGGGAACCGTGAGTCCATCTCGCATGCTGACCTTTTACCGGGAAGGCCACAATTACGCCTGGGATATCCTGCAGAATGTTCAGGGACGTAAAATTCAATATGTAAAACTGACCCCTATAGATTCCGATTCTGAGGTAAAATCGATTTTACTGGGGGTTGACGTGGAAACCAAGCATATCTACAAGCTTATAGAAACCGGCATAAACGGAACCAAAACCACCATCACTGTTAATTCTTTTAAAACAAATCAGCAGCTGTCGAAAACCTTATTTACCTTTGATGAGAAGAAGTACCAGGAGGAGGGGTACTACATCATAAGAAACTAGTGGCTTGCGCATACTCGACCAATATATCCTGAAGCGGTTCCTGCTGAATTTTTTCAGTTCGTTTGTCATTCTGATGTTTATCTTCATCTTTCAGACGATCTGGCTGTTTATTGACGACCTGGCCGGAAAAGGTCTTGATTTGATCATTATCGGGAAATTTTTGTTTTACCTGATGCCGAACCTGACCGAAAAGGTGCTGCCCCTGACCGTTTTGCTTTCCTCTATCCTCACCTTCGGGGCCCTGGCGGAGAATTACGAGTTTGCAGCCATGAAGGCCTCCGGCATTTCCCTGCAGCGTTCCATGTTACCTCTTATTGTGCTTGTTTGCGGAATGGGGATACTCACCTTCTATTTCGCCAATACGGTAATCCCTATATCTGAGCAGAAAATCTATAATCTCAGGCGTAATATCGCTTCGGTCAAGCCTGCGGCCGTTATTGAGGAGGGGGTTTTCAGTGATTTCGAAGGCCGGAACATCAAAGTTGACCGTAAATATGGCGAAAATGACCGGTATCTGGAATCTGTTGTGATCCACCAGAAATCGCGATTACAGCGAAATACAACCGTAATCAAGGCTGCTGAAGGGGAACTGGTAAGCGGAAAAGGCTCAGACATCATACAATTGATCCTGAAAGACGGCCACTACTACGAAGATATTATAGGGGCCTCGGGAACCCCGACTAAAAATTATCCCTTTGCCAAGGCCGATTTTGATACCTACATCATGAACATAGCACTTCCCGATAACCTGGAAGACCTTGAGGCGGAACGCAACGTGGAAACAGATAAAATGAAAAACATCTCCCGTTTGATAACGGATATAGACTCCATAAACAATCACAATTACAAATTGGTGAGGGCGTTTTCCAAAACGATCAGTATGCGTAACGGGGCGTTTACTCAGAAAGTAGCAGACAGCCTTAAGTACAATTTAGCCGACTCTCTGGCCAACAGGGATCCCTCAATCCTAAGGAAGACGAGTAGTATTGTGGAGAAACCAAGGATCATCACCGACTCAAAGCCCTTAACTGCCTTTGCGACCTGGGAGCAAGGTCAGATCCTGGATGCCTCGAAAAACTCGGTTCGGAATATCATTAACACGGTTAACGGGAAGAAGGAAGAACTGGACCTGAGCTACAAGCGCTATTACATGCATATCCTGAGCCTTCACAAGAAATTTGCCCTGGGGTTTTCCTGTATTATTTTGTTTTTCGTGGGGGCTCCGCTCGGGGCCATTATCCGAAAAGGTGGCCTGGGCCTGCCCATGGTTATCGCAATAGTACTCTTTCTGGCTTATTACTTTTTTGGGGTCTTTTCATCCAATTATGCAAAAGAGGGTAATATTCATCCTATTTTAGGGGCCTGGCTCCCAACCATGATCATGCTGCCCCTGGGCATTTGGCTCACCCGAAGGGCCACTGCAGACCGGGGTTTGATGAGTTTTGGTCATTTTATAGATTTTTTAAAAGAACGGTTTGGCCGAAAGAAGAAAGAAACGATCTCAGCCTGATGTTATGAATAAAATACAACTGGATTCCATTGAATCGGCCATAGCGGATATCCGCAAGGGAAAGGTCATAATCGTTGTGGATGACGAAAACCGTGAAAATGAAGGTGATTTCATCGCGGCTGCCGAAAAAGTAAGCCCTGAGATGATCAATTTCATGGCTATGCACGGGCGCGGGCTCATTTGTGCGCCACTTACCGAGGAGCGCTGCTCGGAACTGGATCTGACCATGATGGTTGAGAACAATACCGTCCTGCACCATACGCAATTTACAGTATCGGTAGACCTGATCGGACATGGATGCACCACGGGTATTTCCGTTCAGGACCGCGCCAAAACCATCGCTGCCCTGGTGAATCCGGAAACCAAACCCCATGAACTGGGGCGCCCCGGACATATCTTTCCGCTTCGCGCGAAAAACGGGGGGGTGCTCAGAAGGACCGGGCATACCGAAGCCGCGGTCGATTTCGCGCGCCTGGCCGGATATGCGCCGGCAGGCATACTGGTTGAAATCTTAAACGAAGACGGGACCATGGCCCGCCTGCCCCAATTGATGAAGGTGGCCAAAAAATTTGATCTGAAACTGGTTTCAATAGAAGACCTGGTCGCCTACCGCATGCAGCACGACAGCCTGATCCAGAAAAAAGACTGCTTTGACCTGCAAACCCGATTCGGGGAATTCCGGCTGCACGCCTACCAACAGACCACCAACGACCAGATACACCTGGCCCTTACCCGTGGTAACTGGAAGATGGGGGATCCGGTGCTGACCCGTATCAATTCCACCCTCATCAACAATGATATCTTGGGCACCCTTACCAATAATGCAGATAAAAAACTGGATGATATGTTCAGGGCCCTGAATGCGGAACCTTTTGGGGCTATTGTGTTTATCAATCAACAGAGTGAGTCATTCAACCTGCTCAAACGCATAAAAGGCCTGAAGGAGAACCAGGAAAAAGGAATCATGAAAGCCCCTGGCATAGAAATGGACAATAAGGATTTTGGGATCGGGGCTCAGATCCTGCACGACCTCCGGATTCAAAAAATCCGTCTGATGACCAACAGCACCCAGACCAAACGGGTTGGGATAGTGGGCTACGGCCTGGAAATAGTGGAATACGTTGGATACTGATTTCTATCGGCTAAGTACTTTTTTCAAAGCATAGACCAATTTTAAAGTGCGGTCTTCGAGTTCCTGCTCATCCCAGCCGAGTTTGATCAGCAGGGAAAGATTCCGGCCCATCCAGTGATCCGATTTCGGAAATTCCCGGTCATTCAACTCCCGAAGTCGATTTTTGAACTCCGCTGCGAGCGGGGCGGAAGAAATACCCTTTTTAAGGTGGTCCCAGCGCCGGTGATAGTGCCAGTTGTTATCATACCAGTAAAATACCCCGTCTACCCCGGTTTGTACAATTGCATCTCGGGCTTCACGGGCCAGGGCTTCAGTGGGCAGAAAAATATTGAGAAAGGAAAAGTTTTCCTCCCCCCCTTCCGGCACTTTGCGAAAGCTAAGGCCGGGGATTTCTTTTAAAGCTTCCTTTATCAGGGAGTAGTTCTTCTTCTGAATACTGATAAACCGATCCAGTTTGGATAGTTGTGCCAGCCCTACGGCCGCGTGTAATTCTGAAATTCGGTAATTATAGCCCAAAAAAGGATGTTCTTCTGCACCGCGATCGCTTCCAAGGTGATCGTGGCCATGGTCGCTGTAGGCATGGGCCTTTTCATATATTTCGCGGGAGTGGGTAATAAGGGCGCCGCCCTCCCCGCAGGTTATAGTTTTTACAAAATCAAAAGAGAAACAGCCTACATCCCCATAACTTCCCAGGGGCTTCCCTTCATAACTCCCGCCAATGGCCTGGCAGGCATCCTCCAACAGGAGGAGATTATGCTGGTTTGCCAGGGTTTTCAGGCTGCGCAAATCAGCCATGGAACCGCACATATGCACTACCATGATAGCCCGGGTTTTTGTATTTATCAGGGATGCCACGGCCTCCGGATCCAGGGTCAGGGTCTGGTCTATATCGCAGAGAACCGGTACGGCCCCCAGGGCGATCACCGCCTCAAAACTGGCTACAAAAGTGAAGGTTGGCATAATAACTTCATCTCCTGCCCCAACCCCGGCACTGGCCAGGGCCACGGTCAGGGCTGCCGTTCCGCTGCTGACCAGGTGTACATGGGGAACTTCCATCCGTTGTGACAGGGAAGCTTCCATTTCCCGGCTTTTCCATACCCCTTGCCGCATAGGGTCAAAACCATAGCGCATCAGCACCCCGGTATCCAGCACTTCCTGTACCGATTGCTTTTCCTTATCTCCAAAAAGTTCAAAACCTGGCATCTTGCAAAAATTTTAAGGTAATGTATCAGGACCGATTGTGAGCACGGATTTCTCCAGGTCTCGTCTTACTTTTTTAAAGCTCGCAAACATATCATCAGGTGCCCGGTAACCAACAGGTAATACCAGCACGGCATGCAATCCCCTGGGCTCCAGATTCAGTACTTTATTATAAGCTGTCGGATCAAAGCCTTCCATGGGGCAGGAATCAATCTGCTCTACTGCGCACACCGTTAAAAGGTTGCCCAGTGCAAGATACGCCTGGTGCGTGGCCCAGGTTTGTATTTCGCTGTCTGTCTTTGAACTGAAACTTTCAATAAGGCTCTTTTTAAAGGGATCCAAAACCTCCCCGGGAGTTCCCCTGACGGCCTGTACCTTATTGAAGTAGCTCTCAATATATTTCTGGTCAATAGTCTGTTCAATGCACAATATCAGCAGGTGCGAGGCGTCGGCTACCTGCCGTTGCCCGTAGGAATGCCTGACCAGCTCCTGCTGCAACTCCCTGTGCCGGACCACGAGCAATTTTAAGGGCTGTAAGCCATAGGAAGTGGCCGTTAGGTTAAAAGCCGTTTTTAGTTTATCTAATTTTTCTTCCTCAAGGATTTTTGAGCTGTCGAACTTCTTTACAGCATATCTCCAATAGAGGGAATCCAAGGTGTTTTGCATCTTTAAATCAATTAAAAAACCAAAGTTTTATCGCCATTACAATCACCATTCCGACTAAGAATATTTTGATGTAGCCATCCCCCTTACTCACAGAGATACGGCTGGAAAACCAGGCCCCCAGGCCGTTCCCTAGTGCCAGGACCAGCCCCACCTTCCAGATCACCTTGTCATTGAGCACAAAAACCGCCAGGGCCGCCAGAGTATAAATAAAGACGATGGCCACTTTGGTCGCATTGGCCCTGACCAGGCTTAATCGGTTTACGTAATGCAGGAAGAGGATGATAACAAACCCGATTCCGGCATTGATAAACCCACCATAAATACCGATAAAAAAGAATGCTATTATCGATAGCCACAGGTATTTACCGCTCAGGCGTTCCTGCAACTCAGCAACCTTCATTTTGGGCTTAAAAACAATAATGAGCACCACTACCACCATAATGATGGCGAGGATACGGTTAAAGGTTTCCCCTTTGATATCAACCGCAATATAGGCCCCGAGGACCGAGCCCAGCAGGGCGGAAATTCCCAGGTAAACATTGAACGGGAAGGTACTCACGCCCTTGCTTTTAAAACCGGCTACGGCAATGGCGGTTTGCAGTACGATGGCAACCCGGTTGGTCCCGTTAGCTACGGCCGGTGGGAGCCCAAGAAATATAAGAACGGGAAGTGAAATAAGCGACGCCCCGCCTGCTACGGTATTTATGAAACCGACTACAAAACCCACTCCGATCAGGAGCGCATAGTGATACCACTCTTCCATGGCTGCAAAAGTAAGCCTTATTTTATATCTTTAGGAATCTTCAAAACCCAACTTATGAAACCAGCTATCCATTTGTATTACCTGTTCTTTATTGCTATACTGCTGCCTGGCAGAAGTAGTTCCCAGACGCAGACCCCCCTGGAGCTCAACGATATTTTCAGCATGGAGTACGTCTCTGACCCACAGATATCCCCGGATGGCAGTAAAGTTGTGTACATCCGCAATTTCAAGGATATAATGACAGACCGGAATCTGTCCAATCTCTGGATCGCCAACTTCGACGGCAGCGGTCAGCGCCCGCTTACCACAGGAAACCATAACATCAGCAGCCCCAGATGGTCGCACGACGGATCCCGGATCGCGTTTCGCTCCAATATGGAAGACGATAAAAACAAGCTCTATATGATGTGGGTGGATACCCGTGAAGTGATGGCGCTGACCAATACAGATCAAAGCCCGGGCAGTCCGCAGTGGTCTCCGGATGACAAATACCTCGCCTTCGGGATGTTTGTGCCCGAAAAATCGGCTTCTCCAATCAAAATGCCCGGAAAACCGGAAGGTGCCAAATGGAATAAACCCCCGATCTACATAGATGATATGAATTACAGAGGTGACGGGGCAGGCTATTATAAAGCAGGGTACAATCAGCTATTTCTGATTTCAACGGATGGCGGTACGCCAAGACAGCTTACACATACCAATCACGATCATGGAGGAGCCGTTTGGGGACCCGGTAACCGCACCTTATATTTTTCGGCAAACCTGAGGGACAGTGCTGAATACAACCCTAGAAATTCAGAAGTGTATCGTTTAGATTTAGGTTCGCAAGCCATTACCCCGCTTACCGATCGGGAAGGACCAGACTTCAGTCCGCAGGTATCCCCGGATGGCAAACATATTGCCTATCTGGGTTTTGATGACCGCTATCAGGGATACCAGGTAACCCGACTCTACCTGATGAACGCTGATGGCAGCAATGTACGCGAAATATCAGGCGATTTCGACAGGGATATTGGTGCGATTCAGTGGGCTGCCGATGGCAATTCCCTTTATTTTATGTATGACGACTTTGGAGACAGTAAAATAGGGCAAATTTCCACCAACGGAAAGGTAAGCACCCTGGCCGAAGGCCTGGGAGGGCTATCGCTGGGAAGGCCCTATAATGCTGCCGCATATTCCGTTTCAGATGATGGCCGCCTGGCCTATACCCTTGGCGGGACCTCCCATCCGGCAGACCTGGCAGTTCAGGATCGAAAGGGATCCAAAAGGATTACTAGGCTGAATGAAGACCTCTTTTCATTCCGAAGCCTGGGTGCAGTAGAGGAAATGCGCTGGAAATCCTCTTTTGACGGACGCGAAATACAGGGATGGGTAGTAAAGCCGCCAAATTTTGACCCTTCAAAAAAATACCCGATGATCCTGGAAATCCACGGAGGGCCTTTTGCCAGCTATGGCTCTGTCTTTTCAGCAGAAATTCAGCTCTACGCCGCCGCGGGTTATGTGGTGCTTTACAGCAACCCAAGGGGTTCTACCAGCTACGGGGAGGAGTTTGGGAACCTGATACATCACGATTATCCCAACCACGACTACGAAGACCTGATGTCCGGAGTTGACGCCTTGCTGGAGAAAGGCTATGTAGACAGTGAAAACCTGTTTGTGACCGGTGGCAGCGGCGGAGGGGTCCTTACCGCATGGATAGTTGGAAAAACGGATCGTTTCAGTGCAGCCGTGGTGGCCAAACCCGTCATAAATTGGAGTAGCTTTGTACTCTACGCGGACAACCCTGCCTTTTTCTACAAATACTGGTTCCCGGCCAAACCCTGGGAAGATCCGGATAATTATTTCAAACGATCCCCCCTGAATTATGTGGGGAATGTAACTACGCCCACCATGCTGCTCACAGGCGAAGAAGACTACCGAACGCCTATCGCAGAATCGGAACAATTCTATGCGGCCCTCAAACTTGAAAAAGTACCCTCGGCCATGGTTCGTATCCCGGGTGCCTCCCACGGGATTGCCAACCGGCCCAGCAACCTGGTTGCCAAAATAGCAAGCGTACTGACCTGGTTTGAAAAATACCGTGAAAATTAATGTTAGCAGGTACCGCTGAATTTTTGTAATTTAAGGAGTTATCCATTGTGAAAAGCATTGTTCCCCCTGATCAATGGGATTTGTTAATTATCAGACAACCTAAACCTAAGAACAATGACAACAGATGCTAATTCAGGTGATTTCTTTGTAAATCTTAAGAGACGATTATTCCTTACCGTTGATGCCCATAAATTATTCCAAAAGGAAAAACTGGATTTGAATGATTGCGAACTTGCGGATCAATTTCATTCGGCTACCGGAGAGGCGATCAAAAAATTTGAATCCCAGGTTTTTAGTAAGAACAAGGTCAAATGGAGTGCGGAAATAATAGAAACGGCTGAGAACGAAGGTTACGATATAACAATCGACCAGATCAAAATGCTGCCCAATTCGCCTGCAAACATCTTTAATAAAATTATACTTCCGGGGAATAACGGAAAGGTAGAAGCAAAAGTCAAGGATCTTTCCAAACATGAAGATTATGATTATGAAATTTGGTTTACGCTTGAAGATCCTTCGGGTAACACCAAAAGTTTTATTATTGATCCCAGGCTAAAGGCCAGTACGACAGAAAGTTATACAGCGCTTTTAATTAATCTTTTCAATTCGTTGCCTATTGATGATATGCTAAGAGCAAAATTATTGGAGGTAATAAACGATTTCCGGAACCAGAAAAATTAGAGTTCTAATTTACCATAATCGGCAAAACGAGATTATACAATGTTGCGTAGGCTTATTTTATTCACTGTTGTTTTGATTTCTATAAACGGCTTATACGCCCAGGAACAAGGCGTAGTAGATAGGCTGAGGCCTTTATACGAATCCGACACCCTGAGCACCGAGCATAGAATAAAGGTTCTGAATAAGCTTACTTACCATGAAGTGAATGACTTGCAGATGGCACTGAAATATGCCCAGGAATTGATCGAATTATCGAAAAGTGTTGAAAACAACAAATATTTAAGGGAAGGTTACCTTCAAAAGGGATATATTTTATTGGATCTCGGCGATTTGGTGGAAGCAGTAAAGGCATTTGAACAAAGTGCAGCCCGATCAAAAGAAGATGGGCATTATCTGGGGGAGGCGGTTGCGTTAATAGCAGTAGCAGACATTTATGCTGAAGCAGGGGATATAGAACGGGCAGAAAAGAACTATCTCCAGAGCATAGATCTGCTTCGAGAAATTAAAGAGGAAGAGTTTCCAAAAAGGGACAACACCCTGGGGATTGCACTTTTCAATCTGGGAGATCTCTACCTGGAGACTCAGCGACCTGGCAAGGCTATTGATTATTTCTCAGAAGCTGGGGCCTTATTTGATAAGGTAGGCTACTCTGTAGGGAGTTATTCGGTTATTGGAAATCTGGGGAGGGCATACCTCGGCCTTGGGAACTATGAACAGGCAGAAGCGCATTTAAAAGAAGCCATAGAATCCCTTCGGACAGCCAATTACGCTTCACATATTGCAGCGTATCAGGCGGCCCTGGCAACCTTATATTCGAACCAGGGCAAATATGAAATGGCTCATGTGGAGGCCTTAGCCAGTCTCAAACTTGTACAGGAAACGGGGCAACCGGCCATGATCAGTGAATACAGTAAACTCCTCTCAGATATAGATGAAAAGCGGGGAGTCTACCAGGAGTCTCTGGAGCACCTGAATATGCATTTAGAGTATAAGGATTCCCTGGATGGTGCCACGGTTGATATGACCCGTTTGCAATGGGAAAAGGCCGAAAATGAAGCCGAAATGGCAAAACTACAGTCAGAGAAAGCTCAAAATGAATTGGCTCTTCAAAGTCTGCAACAAAAGAGGCAACAATTGATCCTCTGGATAACCGGGATTACCGCATTATTATTAATAGTGATTGCCCTGGGTACTTACAGGCGTTACCAATACACAAAAAAAACCAGCGACATTATTTCACGGGAACGAGACCGGGCGGAAACTCTTTTACTCAATATCCTGCCGAAACAAACCGCGTCCGAACTTAAAGAAAATGGAAAGGTTAAGGCCCAGCGCTACAATGACGCCTCTGTGCTGTTTACGGATTTCCGGAATTTTACCAAACACGCCGAGGAGGTAGATCCGGGCTTACTGGTAAAAAGCCTGGATTACTATTTCTCCTACTTTGATACACTGATGGATAAATACGGGCTTGAAAAGATTAAAACGGTTGGCGACGCCTATATGTGTGCAGCAGGTATCCCCTTTCCGGTAGAAGACCATGCCAGACGTGTGGTGGACGCAGCCCTTGAAATGCTGGATTTTGTGGAAGAGGCCAAACACCATGAGGATGCAGAGCATATTCGCTTCGATATCCGTATCGGGATTAATTCAGGACCGGTTGTGGCCGGGATAGTGGGTACAAAGAAATTTGCGTATGACATTTGGGGCGATACCGTGAACATTGCAGCTCGTATGGAATCTTCTTCGGTCCCGGGAAAAGTAAACGTTGCGGAACATACTTACCAACTCATCAAAGACCGGTACCAATGCCAGTACAGGGGCGAAATTGAAGCAAAGAACCGGGGCAAACTCAAAATGTATTTCGTAAGCGGTAAAAAAGAACCCTCTGAAAAGGCTCCCAAAAGCAATGAGCCCGTACTGGCAGATTAATAATAAAAGCCCGGTTTCCCGGGCTTTTATCAGTTTCAATAGATCCTTTTTATTAAATAATAGAGATGTACCGGCAGACAATGGATGGCACCACCAATCATCGTACCGGCACTCTCTGCTGCTATTCCCACAAAGCAACTATTTTTTAGAGCAGCGGATTACAGTTTCCGCTGGCCTATGCATATTCCAGTTCCCTGATCTTTTTCAGGGCCTCAGATTTTGAATTCACATCCAGTTTGAGATAGATATTCTGGATATGAAAATTAATGGTGCTGGTTGTTACGAATAATTTCTCGGCAATGGCTTTATAGGTAGCCCCCTGCCCGAGATATTCAATAATCTGATTTTCCCGCTCGGAAAAACAATCGTAATTCTTTTTGCGGAACATGGATATCACCTTTTTGGCTATATCGTTACTGATAGCCGCTCCTTCGTACTTGATGGAATTAAGCGCATGGCGCAGGCGCTTCTTGCTGATCGGTTTGGTCAGATAGCCCACGGCTCCGTATTTAAAGGCCTTTTTGATACCTTCAAAGTCGTTATTGGAACTAACCATAATTACTTTGGCCTGGGCATTTTTTTTCCTGATTTCTACCAATCCGTCTATCCCGGAGAGGCCCCTGAAATTGACCTCGGATAAGATGATATCCGGTTTCACCAATTCATAATCTTCCAGGGCATCTTCCACAGAGCGATAAATTCCCGCCAGTCTGTACTCCAGATAGGTACTAAAATAATAGGCATAGGTTTCGTGAAATTTGGGGTCATCGTCAATAACAATAACCTTCAGAGTAGTTGTATTCATAGTAACAAGATTTGGGGTTGTATTATGTTTTAAGGGCTAAAAAGGAATCAAAATCCTTTAAGAATGTTGCAAGGAATCCCCAGGGCACCTGCCTGTAGCAGTTACCTCAGATCCGTATTTATCCGGTCAGGCTATCTGTTCAGATTCTGAAAATCCTGCCTTTACGGGATAATTCGGATAATGTAGGAAGGGGGTTTAATGCCGGATGGGATTCCCTCAACATCCTCCTGTCGCTTAGCGGACAGGTGAAGGTTTTGGCATTCTATATAGTAAGGATGAACTCCAGTAAGAATGCCGCCATAGCATATCAATCTTTTTAGCAGGTCTTGCCGACACTTCTTTTGAAGCGCCCGGCGGGTTAAAAATTCTTTCGAACTTCTTCGGGGTAAAGAACGTTTTCATAAGAATTCAGATTTGGGTTGTATTATTTTCATTGAGAAATTACTAATTGCTCCCATTTTGTCCTAGGAAATGCAGATTTTTTCGATTAAGTGTAAGAAAAGGGTGTAGTTCATCGGAATTTTAGTACTAAAACCGACTGAGTGGTTTGTAAAATGTATAGCTCTAAACCAAAAAAATCACCCGCCGGACCCCTCCGGAAGGTGACTTTTTAACCAGATGAAACACTATTCATTTAAAGGGCAGGAAGGCGGATCCGAAAGTTCCGGTAGGGCGTCGGAAGTTGTTATAAGGTTTCCGGAAGCCGCCTGTCTTACCCTTTGTTAATTTTGTAAGGCCTTATTCCTTACTGATCTTCGTAACTGACATCAGCCGTGGCTACCGGGTTATAGACCTGCATGATCCATTTTTCTTCCCGATACTGCCCGCCGAGGTCAGATACCACTGCGGTCTTGGCGTCAGTCTTAGTATTAAAATCGGCCAGATATACATAATACAACCCGTTCTCTGTGTTATAGAATTGCCGAGCATCTAAACCTTTCTCCTTACATTCTTTTAAAAAGGCATTTAAATACTTCTTGTTACTATAAACATTGGCAATCAGATAATAACCAGATGATACCCCAACGATATCCGACCGATTTTTAGCTTTTATAGGTAATTCATTAAAATCTCTTTTGGCTACAGGCACATAAGGTTTTGGCTCAGCCGGCTTAGTAGCGGCTACCGCAGTCTGCACCCTTCTGTCCTGAATTCTAGGGGCGGGATCTGCAGCCGGCCCCTGTTTCCTGATTTCGTTCCTCAGGGTACGAACCAGGGTTTCAAACCTTTGTTCGAACTGGGCTGTCCGCGCTTCTTCTATAGAATCCATCCGCAGCATCAGTTCATCCAGGATCAAACGGTTTTCAAAAGCCAGAGTGCCTGGCTGGGCATCCGGGCTGCTGCTTTGTTGTTCTGCCCGGAGTTCGAGGATTTGTTCCTCATAATTTTTTACAATCTGATCGATTTGTGCATCCTTGCTGCCATCCACATATTGAATATCGATTCCAGAGCGCTCCTGGTCTTCTTTAAAGGTATAAGCCAGGGACAACTCATGATTCCAACCCAGATTGGCTCCGGCATCCGAAAGGTCTTTCTCCATCAGGTACCCAAGGGATAACTTTTGGTTCAGGTTAAACCCGAGGCCCATGGAAAGTCCGTAGGTCTGGTCATAGGCAGTCTGAAACCAGCCGTAATCCGGCAAGTCCAGCAAGAGGGAGCCTATATATGAAATCTGGTCGTCTTCATTTCGCCCCATCTGCAATAAAGGCATCAACCGGGCATTAGCGAACAACCCGCGGGTCGCTTCAAATAAATGGGTATACTGAAGGGATGCTTTCAGATTGTTGGTATTGAATCCCGTAAGCAGTTCATTGGTGCTTTGATTATAACTGATCAGATTGGTTGCATAAACTCCGATGTCAAACCTTCCTACCGACAGTGCCATTCCTGGTTGCAACGCAATCTGGCTCTGATTTTCAGCTTCCTGGAGGGTAGGGTCGTTTTCCGGGATGATTATCCTGTTTTTAGCCAAACCCTGGCTCACATAGGTGATGTTTGTTCCGAAGCTCAAACGGGTTTTGTCTCCCAGGGGCACAGAAGTAGCGTAATTCGCATTAAAGCCGAACTCTTGTACCACTCCTTCCCATTGGCCATATACTCCAATCCCGAGAGCAGTTCTTTCATTGACCTTATTACTGAATCCCAGGTAATAATTTTGGATATTATCCTCGTAACTGGCGTACTGGTTCCGGTGCAGGATATTCAAATACGATTTATTTTCGCGCACCAGGGAAAAGGTTGGGTTTATCAGAAATCTGTTGAAAAACAACTGATTGTGAAAAGGGCTGTTGATGGTGTAATCGCTCCGGGTTTCCTGACCGTGTAACCGGTTTCCGGTAAGGGTCAGGCACATGATCAGGGCGGGTATTCCTATCGTTAATATGTGATTACATCGTTTCATCGGGGTATTTTTTTGTTTGGATCGGCTTGGGAACTGCTTCCTGAAGTTCCCTGCCAGGGGCCTTTCCCAAGCCTGTCCAAAATGTTTCATTGGGGGTTTTTCATACTTATATTAGCTACAATAAGTTATCCTTCTAACCAGCGGGCCATGTTATTCCTCGTATACATTATTGGAATATCCGCTTTCGGCATCTATGGGTAATAATTCCAGGAAATTGTGTTTTCTGTTTTGCGCCAGCGAATTTTTCTGCTCATCTGCATAAGAGAAAACCAGCTGCTGTGCTTCGTTGGCCAGGTCACCGCGATTGGACATCACGTAGGCCACGCCTTTCTCCGCTTTCAGATTAAGGGCGAAATCATCCTGCCGGCTATTGAAGGGCGTGCCTATATTCACAGCCAGACCCACTTTGCGATGGCCTACCTGGGCAGCGTATAAATCCAGGCCGCCGTAACCGTCCCTGCCATCGGAGGCAAAAAACAGCAGGTTATCACCTACCAGGTTTGGATACATGTCATTTTTACGGGTATTGACTTTATCCCCAAGGTTTTTGGCTATACCCACCGATCCGTCTGTACCTATATCGGCTACGTATATATCGTATTTTCCATAGGAACCTGGCATGTCCGAAGCGAAGAACAGTCGTTTACCATCGGCGGAGATGGCAGGATGCATGGCAGAGGCATACTTGGGGCATACCCCGACTTCCGCTACGTTCATCCACGACCCGTTCACGTTTTCTGCCCTGTAAATTTTATGTACCAATTGTTTTTTGGAAAAGATGCCATACAAAGGCTTTACATAGGCTGCTTTACTGAAATAAGCGGTTTTTCCATCCGCCGATACGGTAACCGGAGGTGTGTAATTTGGTCCCGGGTTACTGCGATCCATTTTCAGCCTTTGTGACTCATCCTCAGAAAGTGCTACCAACTCTTGCAGATCAGCCATGGATCGCGACCAGTTCGATTGGCTGAAATCAGGCTTGCGATAGTTTTCGGCAAGCCTTCGGGTAAGGTCGTGGATACCGGAGCTTCTCTCTATCTGGTAATCTTCCCTGATTCGGGAGAACCAGTCTGCCTGGGCCACAGTTTCGCCGTAATTTGCAATTCCGGCTTTGTGCATGGCCACTTTATAGCGTTCCATATAGCTCTGTGAAACACCTTCAGTGCCGCTCAGGTCTATTAATTTCTGATACCAAAAGGCAGCCGTCTTGAAATTTTCAGACAGGAAATTAACATTTCCCAGGTCTTCAAAAATCTCTTTTTCGGTATAGCCCAGCTTTAATAGCTTCAGGTAATCCTCTATTCGTTTGTCAGCCTCTGTACTCTTGGAATGGCCGATAGTAGTCGTCTTTATTTGCTGTGCTCCCACCCCTAGGCAAAAGAACAGAAAAAGACCTCCTGCTACTGCTTTTAATGCAATTGTATATTTTCTCATAACACAAGATATTGGGGGTTCATGAGGTCAAATTTCGAAAGAGAACCGACAAAATATTTATGAATTATTCATAGGTTTTTGGTAATTTCACTGTGATTTTTGTTAAAAATTGGTGATTTCCCTATGAAATATTCATAGTTTCGCAGAAATACCCTATTTCATCGACCATTCACATCAGTTCATTCTGAAACTAAAAATCAGCTTCCCACAACCCGTCTTTAACCCGATTTTCCGAACCGTTCATCGATTGGATTTCTGTGTTATTAAACGATATTTTTAAGTTGATACAGATCATTTCAGGTTAAAGGAGGTCTTATTTCCTTTACCTAAAATTCACGAGGATGGAAACTATAGATTTGAAACGAGCCCTGGGACTGTTACTATTATATGTCTTTCTGATCCTTATGGCGAGCTGTGGTACGGTTGTCTATACCAGTCGCTCGGGAAATCCTCCTCCTCCCTGGTTTTACCCGAACCGGATAGAGGTAGTTCGCTATGTGTATTTCCCGGAATACAGGATTTATTACGATTTCACAACCCGGACTTATATTTATTTTGAAGGCAATGTCTGGGTGCGCAACCAGACCCTGCCTCCCCGGTACCGGAACCGTAACCTGAACCGGTCCCGATATGAAAGGGTTAAAGGCTATCGGGATGATGATATCAGCCGCTACCACGAACAGTACCGGAAAAACAGCGGGCGAAGTAACCGGAATTACAGAAGCCGGAATTAGTTCAGGGAGTCCTTATATCGAAAACCTGTTTTCCCTACATCCGCTTGTCCCTGCGTATGGGGGCTCCTCTGCCACCCCAATTGTAACTCTTAAGGCAGGTCAACCCCGGGTCTTTACAATACCCAGAACTTCTCCGCTTGCACAATTGAGCATGAGGGCTTCTCCCTTTTGCAATCCATATTTCAATTTGGTCGCTTTGTATATCCCCTTTCCTTTTTGGGCCAATACCATGACCAACTCTGTGCCATCCCTTGTATCGACCATTGGGCTTTTACAGGATGATCCATCAAGGACAATCCCTTCTGCAGGCTCGAAACGATCGGGGGTGTCCTCAGCCTTTCGCAGAACGGACCAAAAAGGGTCCCGTGATGCGGAACAGGCCGTAAACAGTAATACAGCGGTAATCAAATAGAAAAAGAAAATATATTTTTTCATGATCAGATCGATTTAAAATAAATTGATTGAAATTATAGAATAAAGCGATTCCGCAGCTAAATATTTTAAGCCTCTAATTAGGGTTTACAAATAATGAGATATGTCTTTTTCTCTCTGAGGGCGCATTGAAATATACTTGCAGATCTCTTTCCCCGAGAGGGAGAATTATTTACCTTCAATTTTTATTAGCCTGAAGAACTTATTTAATTTTGACTTAAGCGATGGCCCCGGCCATTTCTTAGAAATTCAGTTAAGGTGGAAAAGAAAAAGCACGAGGCATTTTCATTTGATAATGAGCAATACTTCATTAAGCTGTTGAATAATATCGGAGATCCGATCTTCGTAAAAGATGCACACAGCAGGTTGCTATTGGTTAACGACGCATTCTGCTCCATTTTTCAAACATCAAGAGAAGATGTAATCGGTAAGACACTGGCCGAAGACGTCAGTCCTGAGGAACGGGATATTTTTCTCAAAATAGACCGGGAAGTCATCGAAACCGGAAAAGAAAACGTGAATGAGGAAAGCCTGACCGTGAGAGGTGGAGAGACTAAATTAATCTCCACTAAGAAAACCAGGTTCATCGATGAGCAGGGCAATAAATACCTGATCGGTATTATCAGGGACGTCACGGAGCGCAAAAAAGCTGAACTGGAGCTTAAATCAGCAAAAGAATTTTCGGACAAACTGATCATGTCCATGCAGGAAGGCCTTATTATCGTGGACCTGCAGGGGAAAATCATACAGGTTAATGAATCTGCCTGCAGTACTCTTGGATACACCAAAAAAGAACTGACCGGCATGACCCTCCCCTATCCTTTTGCCAGAAAAGAAGATCTGAAGGAAATCACCCGTCATTATAAAAAAATTGCAGCCGGAAAGGCACCGTCTTTCCAGTTTGAATACATTAAGAAAAATGGAGATACTTTTTTAGCAACATTTTCAACCGGCAATATAACGGACAACAAAGGGGAAGTAATAGCCCTTTTCGCAACGATGAAGGATATTTCGGAAGATTACCGCACACAGCGTCTATTGGAAGAAAATGCCCTTAAATCCACGAAAAAAAAGGATGTCATTCTAAAGCTGGCCAGCCTTGTTGGTCAGGACTTTAATAATTCCTTCAATCTCATTACGGAACTCGCATCGGAAACACTGGATGTGGAAAGGGTCAGTATCTGGCGTTTCAATCAAAACAGGAGCGAAATAATCTGTGAAAATTTGTTTCTGCAAAGCAGTAAAAGCCATTCTGGCACTATGGTCTTATCCCGATCCGACAATCCGGAATATTTTGAAGTGCTGGAAAATCAAAGCACAATTCTGATCAGGGATGCGCTAAAAAATACGGCAACCCGAAAATTTGCTGACGGGTATTTAATCCCAAATTCAATCAGATCCCTGATGGATGTATTTATAAACAGTACAAACGGCCATTACGGCATCATTTGTTTTGAGCATGTAGGCGATTCATTGCGAAACTGGACAGCAGACGAACAGGAATTTGCGACCTCTATAGCCAATATAGTATCCCTGATGGTGGAAAGCAACGAAAGGAATATTGCAGAAAAAAAGCTGATTATTGCCAATGAGGAACTTTCCAAAGCCAACACTGAACTCAAATCCTTACGGAACAAACTGGAACAGGAAAATATCTATTTACGAAATGAGCTCGATTTAGTATTCAATTATGAGGAAATGATCTATGGGAGTGCCGAATTCGGCCACGTTCTTTCAGAAATTGAAAAGGTGGCCGCCACCAATGCCACGGTACTGATATTAGGGGAATCGGGAACCGGGAAAGAATTACTGTCCAGGGCTATCCACAATATTAGTTTAAGAAATGACAAACCCCTTATCAAGGTGAACTGTTCTGCCATTCCCAGGGAATTGATCGAAAGCGAACTATTCGGCCATAAAAAGGGATCTTTTACAGGTGCCTATGGCGATAAGATCGGAAAATTTGAACTGGCGGACGGGGGCACCTTGTTTCTGGATGAAATTGGCGAACTGCCTCTGGACATGCAACCTAAGCTGCTACGGTTCCTGCAGGAAGGAGAAATAGAAGTGGTGGGGGGTACCGGGATAAAAAGGTTGGATGTTAGGGTGATAGCAGCATCCAACAGAAATTTAAAGCAGGCAACCGAAAAAAAACAATTCAGGGAAGATCTCTATTTCAGGTTAAACGTGTTCCCAATCGAGGTTCCCCCCTTACGAAAACGGAAAGCGGATATCCCACTATTGGTGGAGCACTTTATCGATAAATTCAATAAGGAATACACCAAGGATCTCAAATATGTTTCGGATGCTGCTATGGAAAAGCTCATCGCGTATGACTGGCCTGGAAATATCAGGGAATTGGAAAACCTGATTGAACGGGCAGCAATTCTTTCCAGTGGAGAGACATTGGTTATTCCGGGATTTGAATCAGAAGCCCAAAAACAAGTGAAGCCCATAAACACCAATAATTTATCATTGGAGGCTATGCAAAGGAAACATATCTTATACGTCCTGGACAAATGCGATTGGAAAATTTCCGGAGCCCGGAGTGCTTCAGAACTATTAGGACTCAAACCGAGTACCTTAAGGGACAGAATGACCAAACTTGGTATCAAGAAGTAAATTTAAAGTCGCGGTATACCGTGTATAAAATGAAATATTTCATTTAAAAAAACGGTATTCCGTTTATGTGATATCTTTACCCCTTACACCTTCCTCTTTTTATATTATTGATTTTCAGTTTATTGTAAAGTTTTCTTCCGTAAGATTACATTTTTGGCACATGTATTGTCTCATAATAAAAGAAAAGACAAATGGGACGCCCGATCCAAAGGAAAATGGCCTGGTTCAGGATAAAATCCAATTCTAAAGGCCTATTTGAATATAATTCAAATTGCTCACCGGGCAGCGATTGTAAAATTTGCCATAGCGTCAACATAAATTTCCCCCGAATACTTTTAAATCAGCCTTATCCGCACACGCAGGTAAGGCTGTTTTTTCAAGTAGCCAGATCGTTTAAGGCTTCTAACAATTTTGCTACGGCATTAGTTGTGAGAGTTGAATTTTTGAACCTAATGAGTCCACTGTTTTAAAACATTACAAATAGATGAGTTTGAATTTTATGTTGATTGACGATAGCAGTATAGAGTTGTTTGCAAGTCAGAAGAGTATCGAAAAGGAAGTTGTTGATTCTGAAACCATCACTTTTATAAGGGCCAAAATGGCACTTGCCTATTTACATTCGTTAAGCACACTGGACAAGGTGGATGACGACTTTGTTCCCGATATCATTTTGGTTGACCTGCATATGCCTGAAATGGACGGTTTTGAGTTTTTGAAGGCGGTCGAAAACCTCTATCACGACTTTCTGCGAAAGACCCGAATTTATGTACTCTCATCATCCCTGAATATTAGTGAGATCAATGATGCCCAGACACATGATGCCTGCGACGGATTTATAAACAAACCTCTGAATGCTGAAAAGATTCAGCAACTAAAAATGAAACAGTTACAACCAATATAGCAAATAAAGCAGGCATACATGAAAATCCGCTTTTCCGATGCTTTGGATTGCTTGGAAAATTAGAGCTGATTTTTTAAAAGCGCTATTTGTAGGTGTAAGCACAAAAAATGACATAAAAGGAAATCGCATTAAATACCTGCTAACATGAAATGTGTTGAGTTAAACAAAAAGGGAAATTTTGATCGCTGGGACCAGGATTTGCTAACTGAACTTCGTGATATAAAGGTAAATGATGATATTTCTGATGAGGGTCTTATTTATCAGGATGATGGGCTGAAAGTAAGCGTAATAGGTCTGGAATCATATGAACGGTATCCGTTCAGGATTTTTAGCAATGATTTTAATTTGATCTGCCTTACCGGGGGCGTTGCGCTCTCGAGAAGTTCAAACGGCCAGATTTCACTTCTCATTTTTGAAAAGGGAGAAAACCTTCCCTTTCACGTTAATAATACCACAATGATCAATGACCTGCAGAATATAGGGGAGAGTCCATTGGTCTTTGGATTGATTGAGTTTAGCCTGAATAAGGAAACGGATCATTATTTTGCCAATATTATCCAGCAAATAATGTTGGCAAGCTAGCAGTTTCAATTTTTCAACATTCTTCTGGACTTTAAGCAGTTTACGGCCATACTGCAAATGCTCGTGCAACCTATTCCTCTCCACGTACAAAAGCGTGCCATTTACATTACATTCAAAGGCCTATTTCATATGGAACTTGGGGATTGGCCCCTAAAGTAGTTGGTAGTGCTTGGAATTTGAGATTTGGAATTTAAAATTTGGCCCCAATAGCTATCGGGGTGGGGATTACACTGCTGATCGCGGCGTGATCCCGGGCGGGGGTCCTGCAATTCTAAAACCCTCGTTCGCTGACGCGAACTTTGCTTTATTCGTTTTTTGGAAAGCCGAAACAAGTTTCGCTTTCTTTCAAAACGAATAAACCCAGACGTTTTCACGTCTGGGTTTTGGGTTGCGGAGGAAGAGGGATTCGAACCCCCGGAGGTGTGACCCTCAACAGTTTTCAAGACTGCCGCATTCGACCACTCTGCCATTCCTCCATTGCGGCTGCAAATATAACAAAGCTTTTCATAAAGATAACAGCCTTTTTTAAGTTTTTAAATCCATTCTGGGTATTACCCCGGGATTTGAGGGATATGGAAAGGGCTGCTGTAATTTTAATCGAAATTTCATATCTTCCAGTCAAT
This sequence comes from Robiginitalea insularis, assembly GCF_052497835.1. Taxonomy (NCBI): domain Bacteria; kingdom Pseudomonadati; phylum Bacteroidota; class Flavobacteriia; order Flavobacteriales; family Flavobacteriaceae; genus Robiginitalea; species Robiginitalea insularis. The sequence goes on along the minus strand of NZ_CP199296.1, from coordinate 2,872,924 downwards.
ATAAGCAGGATTGAATGAGTCAGTATAAAGTTGCTGTTCTGGGTCCCATTCCCAGAGACCACATTACGACACACCGGGGAGAGGTAATCGAGAAATACGGTTGTGCCACCCATACAGCCATCGGGCTGTCAAAACTGCTGGGAAACCAGGGGGAGGTCTATCCCGTTTCCCATGTCAGGCGGAGAGACCTGGAGGGTATAAAAGAAGTGCTGGCCCCCTACTCCAATATACATACGGAATTCATTTCGGATGCGGCAGATCAGGGAGATATCATCAAACTCACCTTTATCGATCAGAACAACCGACTGGAAAAACAAACGGGTTTTATGAATCCTATTGTTCCTGCTGACCTCCGGGAATTATTGGATGCTGATGCTTTTGTGTGTGTCCCCATAACGGACTATGAAGTACCGCTTCCTACACTGCAATATCTTAAAGAAAATAGCAAAGGCTTAATTATTTTTGATGCCCATGGCCCCACCAACACTACTACTATACTGGGTGACCGGCTTATCCGCTTCTGGATAGACAGGGACATGTGGCTGCCTTATATAGATGTATTAAAAATGAACCTGGAAGAGTCCAGATGCTGTTGGTTCGAGAAGGAATATACCCTGGAACAACTTCAACCTTTCCACGACATGAGCACGGACCACCTGGATGAAATGGCTGAGCACGTGCTGAACAAAGGGGTGAAATCCCTAATTGTTACCCTGGATTCTGGGGGATGTGCCGTCTATTACAAAAAGGAAGGTGTCATTCAAAAAGAAATTGTCAATTCAGTCCCGGTCAGCGACGTGGTAGATACAACCGGATGTGGAGATTCCTTTGCCGGTGGCCTGGGTTATGGACTCCTGGAAGATCCTTCCAACTTTGTTCGCGCAGCTAAATACGCGAATGCTTTAGGGGCTCAGCGAACCCAAGGACGCACCTTTGAGGTTTTTAAAAATCTGGAAGAAACCAATGCCATGATCATTAAGGCTTACGGGGCCTTATAAGCAATTTTTGACGGCTGCTGACCGATCTAAATTCCTGATTGAGAAACTTTAGCGAATTGTTTTGATCTTTTCCGTATTTTTGGCCGACTCAATAAACAAAAAGGCCCATGTACAAATATTTCATATTGCTTACCGCCCTATGCCTGGGATGTAATTCCACCCAGAAATCCATTAATGAGAACAACGCTTTACCGGCAGGACCTGCCGATGTGATGAGCTTTGCCAGCACCATCACAGAAGAAGAACTGAAGGAACATCTGTTTACCTACGCCTCAGACGATTTTGAAGGCAGGGAAACCGGTTCTGCAGGTCAGAAAAAAGCCGTGAACTACCTTAGGGAGGCATATACATCTATGGATATCCCAGCAGCAAAAGGAGATGCAGGATATTTTCAAAATGTACCCCTGGAGCTCCGGAAACTTCCTGTGGGCGAGCTTTCTATAGAGGGGCAGGCGTATTCCAATGGCAACGGGTACATTACCTTCCGGTCCGGTGAAGGCACCTATAAAGAGATCGTGTACCTGGGATACGGAATCGATACGGAGCAGTATTCTGATTACAAGGGCGCTGAACTTGATGGAAAAATAGTTTTGGTTCGATCCGGAGAACCTCAAAATGGAGATGGCACCTATCTGCTTACCGGCACAAAGGAGCCCTCAAAATGGAGCAATATGTCAGAAGCTATTGGCAAAAGGCTGGAGGCCGCGCAGGCTCATGGCGTAAAGGCAGTACTTTACGTAGATTCCGGGAATTATTCACGCTATATGCGGTATTTCAACTATATGAAAACCAACAATAGCGGGCAGATGAGCTTGAAAGCTCAGGAGGATGGCCCGCAATTGATATTGCTGGAAGACAAGCTGGCAGTTGGCCTGTATCCCGAACTGATGGAGAGCACTGAAAACAAAGTGATCGCTGCAGAGATCAAAATGGATATTAAAAGCAAAAATGAGGAGGTCTCATCTGAGAATGTCGCTGCTGTAATAAGGGGTAATACCTTCCCGGATGAGTATTTGATTATTTCTTCCCACCTCGATCATATAGGGGTTACTTCCAAGGGAGAAATAAACAATGGAGCGGATGATGACGGCTCAGGAACCGTTGCCATGCTGGAAATCGCAGAGGCTTTTAAACTAGCCGAAAAGGAAGGTGTAGGGCCTAAAAGGTCCATTGTTTTCCTGCATGTAACCGGAGAAGAAAAAGGGTTGCTGGGCTCGCAGTATTATACGGACTTTGAACCGATATTCCCGCTGGAAAAAACCGTGGCCAACCTGAACATTGATATGATCGGCAGAATTGACCCCAAAAGGGAAGGAGACCGGAATTATATCTACCTTATCGGATCTGACAAATTAAGCACTGAACTGCACGAATTATCGGAATCGATCAATAAGCGATATACCAATATCGAGCTGGATTATACCTACAATGATGAGAACGATCCCAACCGGTTTTACTATCGCAGTGATCACTACAATTTTGCCAAAAACAACATTCCTATCATTTTCTATTTTAATGGTACGCATGCAGATTACCACCGGCCAGGGGATACTCCTGATAAAATCAATTACGACCTGCTGGCCAATCGTACCCGCCTGATATTCCACACGGCCTGGGAAGTTGCCAACAGGGATAAACCAGTAGTGGTAGACAAGGCAGCAAAATAGCCTGAAAAAGAAACCAGAAATACAAAGCCCCCGCCGGGGGCTTTTTCTTTTTAAATTTTTGGATAAAAAAAACCTCCGGGTGGTACCCGGAGGTTGGTATGGGGTGGAAGACCGGGCTAACTCAGCTGTTATACAGCCTCGTTGATCCGGAAAAAGGGAAACCTGCTCATACCAACCCCCTATACTTGCGTATAGTTCTTTTTAATCAAAAATTCATGGAATCCCATTCCTGAATTTTTGGATAAAAAAAACCTCCGGGTGGTACCCGGAGGTTGGTATGGGGTGGAAGACCGGGTTCGAACCGGCGACCTCTGGAACCACAATCCAGCGCTCTAACCAGCTGAGCTACAACCACCATTTAAACCTGACCCGAATCTATCACGGTATTTCTCAACGTAATTTTCCTTCTCAGGCGGAGGCAAAGGTACTTTATTTTATTATTTGGATCAAATTAATTCCCAGCATATTTTATCGCGTTACAGCTCCCTCAGCAAGCCTTTCTAAACCTGTCTGACTATATCTGCTAAGCCTATATTTTACGGGAATTCATCGGCTAGATGTACAATTTACCAGATAAAACACACAAAAATGGTCATTTCACAACATAATTTAGTTTGCCTGCCAGCCTGAAAGTATTTTTAGATTTTACTATACCTATGGCTGGTTCGACCAATATATTTACTCGTTATTCCATACGAAAGGCCACTTTCGGGATGCTGAGCTTATCCATCCTCCTGTCCTTTGGAGGGCACAATAAGCTCCTGGCCCAGAGTAACAGCCAGAAAAGGATGCAACAAAAAATTAAGTCCCTTAAAAACCAGGAGGGATTTTCCCCCAGGGATACCGCCTATATCAACCTGCTGAATGACTATGCCCTTGAAATGCGGTTTTTTGATACGGACAGCCTGCTCAAATTGGCAAATGAAGCCATGCGCCTGAGCAAAGAAAGTGGTTATGCCAGAGGGTTGAGTTATTCCCACCTTCGGATAGGTGATTACTGGTCTGATAAAGGAAATACGGAGAAAGCTATTCACCATTACTCAAAAGGGCTTGAGCTGGCTAAGGTGGCCGAAGACAAAAAACTTGAATTGCGTCTGCTGAACAACCTCTCAGGGGAATACGCTTACAAAAGTGATTATTCCCGGGCGCTGGGCGGCTATCTGGAGGCACTGGAACTGGCAGAAAGCCTGGAGGCCCTGTTGTTGCAATCTATTATCAACGAAAATATTGCAAACCTGTATGCCACCCAAAAAGACTACGAAGAGGCCCTGACCTATTTCAAAAAGGTAAAAAAAATCAATACTAACATAGGGGATGAAGTGATTCAGGCAGAAACAATGAGTAACCTGGCATCGCTCTATGCGGATATGTCAGAACTGGATTATGCCATTTTCAATATAAACCAGAGTATTAAGGTTTTTGATGAAAATCAAATCCTGGACTGGCTGGCGTATGCTTATGAAATCAAAGGAAAGATTTATCTTAAAAAATACAACTACAAGTGGGCACTTTATTGGTACCAATTAAGTGAAATCCTGCATAAGCAATTAGAAGACGATCGCTCGCGAATTGACTTGCTCAATGGGATGTCCGAGGCCTACCTGGGCTTGGAGGAAGATAGCCTTGCAAGAAATTATGCCATTAGGGCTTTTAAAATTACCGAAAAAATCAACTTTGTTGAGGGCAAGCAAAAATGTGCCCTGACTCTTTATAAAGTACATAAAAAAGCCGGAGAATATCCTGAGGCGCTGGTCTACCACGAGCTGTACCAGCAATTGAAAGATTCGCTTTCGCGCAGGGAAAATCGTCAAAGCCTCTCGCTGCATAAAACCAAAGCAGCCTATGAACGGCAAAAACTGGAGCTTATAGAGGAAAATGAAAAAGCCCTTGCCCGGCAAAAGCGCTATATACAGGCAGGGTGGAGTATGCTTCTTATTTCTCTGATTATCAGTTACCTGATTTACAGAAGTAAAAAGTTACAAAAAAGGCTGAATACAGAATTACAGGAAAAGAAAGATATCCTGGAGGTCCGCAAAACAGAACTAATAGCAAACAACGAAACCAAAACAAAGCTATTTTCCATTATCGGACACGATTTGAGAGGCCCTATAGGCGCCTTACAGGGACTCCTTAAAATGTTTAAGGACGGCGATGTAAATAAAGAAGAGTTTCTTTCTTTTATCCCAAAACTCAGGGCAGATGTAGACCATATTTACTTTACCCTGAACAACCTGCTCTCCTGGGGACAATCACAATTAAACGGATCCAAAACCAAACCTGCCGATGTCTCCCTTGAAAATATTGTTGAAGAAAACATAAACCTGCTTTCGGAAATTGCCGAAAACAAGTCTATAAAAATCGTCAGCGAAGTAGCACCCAATACGCTGCTCTGGTCCGATCCGAACCATTTGGACATCATTGTCAGGAATCTGATCAGCAATGCCCTGAAATTCACCCCTGAGAACGGAATGGTTACTATCAAAGCCGTTGAAAAGGCTGCTGAATGGGAAATATCCATACGGGATACGGGTGTGGGGATAGACCGGATGACCCTGCAGAAAATCTTTGAAGAGAAGAGCAACCACAGTACTTATGGTACTGCTAACGAAAAAGGTACCGGCCTTGGCTTGTCTCTATGCAAGGAGATGGTTGAAAACAATAACGGGACTATTTGGGTTGAAAGCATACTGCGTAAAGGAAGTACCTTTTACTTCACAATGCCCAAATCGACAAAAAACTACAGTAAAGCCGGTTAAATAAGGTCTTGCAGACTGGACACCGCCACGGGTCTTTCTGCTGTAAAGCCCTCCGCGAACTCAACCCCTATCAGCCGGCCCAGATCCCGGGCCCTATAACTAACACTTTCGGTGAAATTTTTAGAACTTATCGGAGTTTCCGGTTCATCGCTTTTTGGGTCATAAAATTGCGAGCTGTACGCCTGAATTGCCTCTAATTTTTTTTCTATATATCCGCTTATGTCTACCGCAAAGTCCACGGGGAGGTTTTTCCACTGGATGTAATGGTAAACTTGTTTGGGCCTCCAAGGGTCCTGCCATTGTTCATCCCCTTCCAGACGCGTATCTATTTTAACCAGGCCACTTAAGAAACAGGCATCGCTAACCAGAGAACTCCCACGTGCATGATCTATATGCCTGTCTTCTATTGCATTGCATAAAACGATATCCGGCTGAAACCGACGGATCTGACGAATGAGTGCCATCTGATGCTCGGTATCATTCCTGAAAAATCCATCCTTAAATTCCATATTGACCCGTACCATCAGGCCGAGGATTTCAGCTGCTTTTTCAGCTTCCTGGTCCCGGATTTCCGCTGTGCCCCGGGTACCCAGTTCCCCTCTTGTAAGGTCTATAATTCCTACTTTTTTACCCCGGGCAATCTCTTTGGCTATAGTCCCTCCGGCCCCCAGCTCCGCATCGTCCGGATGCGCCCCAAATACTAAAATATCTAATTTCATACTATTATTTCACGGGTTTCAGGAATCCAAAACTCCTGATTTTATTTTGGCATGTTCCAATGCCTGTATTATATCATCCTTTAAATCCTTTATGTCCTCAATTCCGGCTGAAAAACGGATCAGGTTTTCCGATATCCCTGCCTGGTTGCGTTCTTCCGCACTTAGCAGCCCATGTGAGGTCTTGGCGGGAATCACCAGGGTACTTTCAACCCCCGCCAGGCTCATAGAGGCCTTAACCAATTGCAGGGACTTTACGAATCGTTCCAGGGAAATAGCCGGGCCCAGTTCAAAGGACAGCATCCCTCCAAAGCCATTCATCTGACTACAGGCCAGTTCATGACCCGGATGGTCCTTTAGCCCGGGATAGTATACATTCCCGATCTCAGGCAGCTCTTTCAGGAAGCTTGCCAGAGCCATCGCATTTTCATTCTGGGCACGGACCCTCAGGCCCATTGTTTTCAAACTGCGCTCCAACAACCACACGGTGTAATCACTCAGGCTACCACCCAAATTTTTGGCTAATTGGAAAATCCGGTCTATGTGCTCGGCCGATGCTGCCACGGCTCCCGCACAGATATCGGAATGCCCTCCCATATATTTGGTGGCAGAATGTATTATAATGTCAATTCCGAAATCTGCAGGGTTCTGATTTACCGGACTGGCAAAGGTGTTGTCTATCATTGTAAGAAGCCCCTTGCTTTTGGCCAGGGCTGAGACTGCTGCCAGGTCCGTTATGTACAAAAGGGGGTTGGATGGTGTCTCCAGGTACAACAAGCGTGTATTATCCTGAATGGCGTTCTCAAAGCTTTCCGCTTCAGTATCTTCTATAAAGCTGTATTGAATCCCGTATTTATCAAACTCCTCTGTGAGCAGGTTATAAGTGCCCCCATAAATCTGTCTCGGGACAACCACGTGGTCCCCGCTCCTTAAAAACGCCAGCATGGCGGTGCTCACAGCGGCCATCCCGCTTCCAAAAATAAGGGCCTTCTCTGTATGTTCCAGAGCAGCGATCTTAAGGCACAGAGCCTCCTGGTTAGGCGTATTAAAATACCGCGGGTATCGCTTGATATCCACATCGTCATAGGCGTAGGATGAGCTCATATACAATGGAGATACGGCTCCCTTGAATTGTTCGTCCTTCAATTCCCCTGTATGGGTGCAGACCGTATTTAATCCGTGCTTACTGTTTTTCATACTTAGTTACTTGGTCCTCAAAGTTACTAATTTACTCACACCTCTACACGCTTCCATTTCCCCTTTTTAAAGGCAAGAAGAGCCAGGACTGTCAGTAAAACCTCAGCGAGGGTAATTGCGAGAAATACCCCTATAGGCCCCATATCCATTACTATCGCCAGAGTATAGGCAAAAGGCAGCTGGAACAACCAAAAGGCTACCAAATTAATTCGGGTTGGGGTAGCTGTATCCCCGGAACCGTTAAAGGCCTGTGTAACCACCATTCCGTAGGCGTAGAAAATATATCCTGCAGCTATTATCCTTAAACAAAGTGATCCCTGGCTTACTACCTCTGCCTGGTCGCTGAAAAGAAGCATTAATTCAGGGGCATAAACCAAATATATTACTGAAACCAAAACCATAAATACAGCATTATACTTGCTTGTCTTCCAAACAGATATTTCAGCTCTTTCAGGTTTCTTAGCGCCCAGGTTCTGCCCCACCAGCGTGGCTGCTGCATTGCTCATCCCCCATGATGGCATCAGGGTAAACATCATTACCCGTATGGCAATGGTATAGCCGGCCAATACTTCACTTCCGAACTCACTCATAATCCGCATCAGGAAAACCCAGCTGGAGGTTCCTATAAGGAATTGGGCAATCCCTCCCACGGAAACCCGGATTAAATTGAACATCACCTTAAAATTAATCGACCAGGAGCGCAGCCCGACCTGAATCCGGCTCCAGCCAAAAACGAGAATACTCAATTGAAAAAGTACAGCTGTACCCCGGCCAATATTCGTGGCTATAGCAGCCCCCATTACCCCAAATTCGGGAATGGGCCCCCAGCCAAAAATAAAAATGGGGTCCAGGATAATATTAAGGCCATTGGAAAGCACCAGGGTCCACATGGCCATGGATGCATCCCCTGCCCCCCTGAAGATGGCATTGATCAGGAAAAGGAGCATGATGGTAATATTACCCCCAATCAGCCATTTCGTGTAACCGTACCCCTCCTCTATTAAATCAACTGAACCACCCATAAGGGAAAGGATTTCCTTTGCATACAACAGGCCGATTACTCCGACACCTATAGCAACAAGACACCCCAGCAGGATGGCCTGAACCGCAGCTTCCCTGGCGCCATTTATGTTTTTCTCCCCTACTCTTCTGGCCACTACAGCAGTGGCCGCCATGCTCAGGCCTATGGCAACGGCATATATAAGTGTGATTACAGACTCGGTAAGGCCTATGGTCGCCACGGCATTCACGCTAACACGGGAAACATAGGCAATATCCACTACGGCGAATACCGATTCCATCATCATTTCAAGAATCATGGGGATGGAAAGTAAAAAAATGGCTTTGCGGATACTCCCGCTTGTAAAATCAGTCTCTTTCCCACGAAGGGCCAGCAGGAAATAATGAAAAAACTTATGAATTGGGTTCTTAAATGTAGTCATGAGAAGAAATTATGTCAAATAGCTATATTAACACCTCGGTGTTCTGAAGAAGAGCAGGAGCCGGCTCATGCCAGCTCTACAGCAAACGGTAACATAATTCTTAAGACTTCATGATGCCTCAAAGATGCAGATAAATTTGCAATTTTTCCAAATAAAATTAAGAGGCAATGTATTTTCAAGGCAAATAGCCCTGTTGCAGTGTTATGCGGTAACCGGATGATGTATCAATCGATACGTTTTGGCCCTGCGCTGTCATCGTGGATTATCCAGTGCTCATCCTGCAGGGATTTGTACCCGACCTCGTAACGTACCCCTTCCCTTTCAATCCGGTCAAGGGATTGAAGCAATAACCCATAGTCTTCCGGGGAATTCGTAACTGACAGGATGGTATAGGAGGTATTGGCAGGTATGGCTATACCCTCTTCAAGGGTGCCAAAATTAAAGGCTTTCAGACTGTCCAGGGAAGGATCGAGTTCCCGCAGCAAACTAAGCAGTTCATAATTATATTCTGCGACGTTGTAGTCCGAACCCTTGTATTTAATCCTGACCGATTCCAGTATGGCAGGCCCGACGCCGTGGTTGACGAGTTTTAGCTCAAAACTGTTTTCTGCCGGGTTGTTGGAAGTGGATATTTGCAGGTACGGAAGGATGGAAAGGTAATTCTGCCGGCTCATCAGGTTTGTCTGGTAGATAAAAATCAGCAGGGTCAAAAAACTCATGGCCATAGCACTGAGGCTAAGGATTTTTTCCGAATTCCACTTGATTTTTAGTTTCTTAGCCATTCTTCAGACCATATTTATCTCAAAAATAAAAAAAGAGGCAGAAAACGGCCTAATTTGAGTAATGAACCTTATACCGCCAGTAGCTTAGTAAACCAAGTAAGAGCACTCCGGCCACTGTATACCATACAAAGGTTGGTGTAATAACCTGGGCCCCGCTGGCATAACTGTGCAGACCCACCAGGTAGAAATTAACCCCGAAATAAGTCATCATAATACTGGCAAAAGCCAGGATACTCAGAAAATTAAAGGTCCATTGCCCTCTCAGGCCGGGTACCAGGCGCGTGTGTATCACAAAAGCGTATACCAAAATCGAAATAAGTGCCCAGGTCTCCTTGGGGTCCCAGCCCCAGTATCTTCCCCAGCTTTCGTTGGCCCATTGGCCTCCGAGGAAGTTCCCTATGGTCAGCATAATCAGCCCTATGGTCAGGGCCAGTTCATTAATAATAGTTAGTTCCTTAAGGTTCAGGCGCATCCGCTCTTTGTTTTTACTATTGGTGAGCAGGATTAGGATGAGGGAGACCACACCCAGGATCATCCCAACGGTCAGCGGGCCATAACTACCCACAATTACCGCCACATGTATCATCAGCCAGTAACTGTCCAGTACGGGTTGCAGGTTTGCAATACTCGGGTCTACCCAACTTTGGTGTGCTATCCACAGCAACATGGCAGTAACAAAGCCCGAAGCCGCTATGGTCATATCGCTTTTGCGCCCCAGCCATAACCCCATCCCCATACAGGCCCAGGAGACGTATAAAATACTTTCGTATGCATCACTCCAGGGGGCGTGCCCGGAGATGTACCAGCGCATGATAAGGCCAGCGGTTTGCCAGACAAAGAAAATGAGCAGGGTCCCTTTCAGGAAATACGTTGCAATTTTCCACAAACGCCGCTCTTTGAAAATCCGGAATATCAAAATAAAAAACAACAACACCCCCGCCAGTGCATAATATTTATAGAGGCGGTTAAAAAGGTCCAGCTTGTTATAAAGCACCTCTGCCTTAACTTTCCCTTCAGCCGGAAGAACTTCACTCCCGTGGTTAGATTGATTCTTTTTAAAAGCGGCCAGCAATTTGTCCGATTCGGAAAAATCTCCGGTCTGTAGCCCGTTTTGAAGGGACATCAAATAATAGGGAACCGCATTATTGATAAAATTGGCATAAAGCGAGTCCGGAACCATGTAATTCCCGCTCTGGTAATCCGTACGGGAAATCCATTTGTTATTCTCGTCATTGATCAATGGGAATACCCTTAAGATTTCACCGCTGAGGGCCCGGTTCAGTAAGCCCAGCCGGAAATAGGCGTCCTTAAAGTCCTGTTGAAACTTGTTGGGGTTATTCGTGGCAAATGCCTCCTCTAATACGGGATCCAGTTTGTTCAGTCCCTGATCATCAAAAAAATCGATCAGGCGAACGTATCGCTGCTCCGAAGGAATGCCTATCAGTTTTCGGATGCTGTCGTTCTGTCCCTTTTTATCCAGTGCAATGAACTCTGTTACTGTCCAGAGATTGGGGCGCATCATCATGGATAGCAGAACCTGATCGGCCGTAAGGCCCTTGTAATTATCCTTAAAACTAAGCTTCCGTACCAGCTCGGAGGCAAAAGTATTGATAGGTTTCATCCTTCCACCCTCATCCTGAATCACCAGATGGCCGAATTTGGCTGCCTGCTCTGCCGGGATGGAGGTTGCAAAGATCAGGGAATCTACCATCTGCTGATCCGGCAAGGCCCTGTGGTTGTGGTCTGTAGTATCTGCTATCTGCTGGGCAGACGTCCAAAGGGGTAGCAGCAGGAATAGCAAAATGCCAAGACTGGCCTTTTTTTGTTTTGTTTTTTCAAGCATCCGGGCCAGCTCTTTAAAGCGGGTCTTCCCGAAGAACAATATCCCCAAGAGTCCGGCGTATAAAAGGAAATACCCGATATAGGTAATCCAGGTCCCCCAAAAGTCATGATTTACAGACAGGACGGTCCCCTTTTCATCGGGGTCAAAACTGGCCTGGAAAAACCGGTAGCCCTCATGGTCAAGCACGTGGTTCATATAGATGTCGTAATCAAAAGGCCTCTCGTCCACCACGGTGATTTTACTCATAAAAGAAGAATATCCCTTTTCCGTACCGGGATACTTCTCGGCAATAAAGTCATTCAGGCGAATTTCAAAAGGCAATTCCCTGACTTTAGACCCGTAAGCCATCCGGAAAGACAAGCCACCCAGCTCAACCGGTTCTGAGTATTTAGAATGTCCCTTCCCCCCCAGAATGGCCTTCTGAATTTTCTGGTCTCCGGATGTGATTTCGAGTACCAGCGCATCCTGGTCCCCCTCTGTCCGTTCTTCCTCAGGGATGGGGATGATTTCGTAGCTACCCCGAACGGGAGGTTCCGGGATTACAAATTGCATGCTTTCAAGGGTATACAGGGAACGGAGCTGTAAAGGCTGTACACTGTCTGTCTGCAACTGCCCGCTAAACTGATCGGCCATTCTCATAAAACTACCTGCAAATGGGGACTCAATACTCAGTCCCGATTCTTCCTGCCTGATATTTATAGCACCCTCAACCTGATTGTTAAGAGTAAAAAGCACATTGTGAATATTCGAAATTTCTCCTTCTTCCAGGTAGTGATCATGGCGATTCCCATCCCCTGCTTCCACTATTTTCAGATACATTTTTCCCTGAGGATCCGGTCTTAGCCCGAATTTGGCGCTTTCAATAAAATCCACATAGGAGATCCGAAAAGGGGTGCCGTCAAAATCCGCCTTCCAGGGTAAACTGGATTGAAGCCCCTGCTCGGTAACCAGAATATCATCTTCAAGAATTTTGCGCTGGGGTTGGCCATTAATGGTGCCGTCCGCAAATACCGTCAGGTAGGTTTTATCGGAATAAAAAACATTTTCAGTGGCTCCCTCGCGGATAGGCATTACCCCCTCATAGCTGATATAGCGGGTAACAAAGGCACCAAGAATTATAAGGATCCAGGAGAGGTGCAATAGCAGTACCGGCCACTTTTCCCACCGCAGCAAGCGGTAACGGGAAATGTTGCCAATAAAATTTATCACGAAAAAAACCATGATGGCCTCAAACCACCAGGCATTATAAATCCAGATTCGGGCTGTTTCTGTGCTGTACCAACTCTCTATAAATGTTCCAAAGGCCATGGCAGTAGCCATAAGCAAGAATAAAACAGCCATCAGACGGGTAGAGAATAGGATTTTTTGAAGGCTTCTGAGCATGTCAGCTTTTCAAATGATTTTCGGATGCAAAATTACAGTATTTATGGTCTAAAAAAAGGCTATAGCCACTGGTAATTGGGTTCCGATGTTATAAAATAAGCAATCTGACAGCTTTTAAAGGCTAATCATTTGTTTATCTGACCCTTAACCATTGCTTAATTGCCGCTTAAAAAAAAGTTAAAGTCGGGATGAAAGATAATTAATCTATTACACCTTTTAATTCCTCCCCGTTGAACCTAATAATGCAGGTATTGAACGAAACTAATCCTGTGTCCTCCAGATATCTTATTTTTACCCCATGACCAGGATTGCACTTATCGGAAACGGAAATCTGGCTTTTCACCTGCATCGGGCCATTGAACGTTCGGCAGGGCTCGAACTTACCCAACTGATTGGCCGGGATACAGAAAAATTTGCCGGTTTTGAGACCAGGGTGCCCATAGCCGATTTCAAATCTGAAGTAATTGCTGCCGATGTATACCTGCTCGCAGTTTCGGATGCAGCAATCGGGGAAATTGCGGGACTATTACCCGATACCGGAGCACTGTTGCTGCATACCTCGGGTGCGGTTCCGTTAGATGCCTTAAAGCCCTGGAAAAGACGCGGGGTGCTTTATCCTCTGCAGACTTTCAGCCGTAACAGAGCCGTAAATTTCACAGAAGTCTCGCTGTGTATTGAAGCAGCTGCCCCTGAAGACTATTCGCAGCTTAAAGACTTAGCGGGCATGCTCAGTTCGAAGGTGGTAAAAGTGGATACAGACAACCGGCTAAATCTGCATCAGGCAGCCGTTTACATAAATAATTTCACAAACCATTTGGTACATTTGGGTCAGGATTTTTGTCGCAAGAGTGAGCTTCCCACAGAAATGCTTCAGCCTCTTCTTAGGGAAACTTTTGAAAAATTAAAAGAAATGGACGCCTATTCGGCCCAAACGGGGCCCGCCAGAAGACGGGATACGCCCACGCTCCAAAAGCATTTGAACAACCTGGACGATCCGCTTGCAAAACAGCTTTATCAGATTTTAACGCAATCCATACAGAATACATATGAAAAAGAACGCTAAAGAATTATTCAGGTGGGTACACACCTTTGTTTTTGATGTTGATGGCGTCTTTACGGATAGTACCCTGCTGATTACCAGTGAAGGGGAATTGTTGAGAAAAATGAATGTCCGGGACGGATATGCCGTAAAAATGGCCCTGGGCTGCGGCTATCGTATATGCATTATCAGCGGGGGGTCCAATGAAGGGGTTGCCAAACGGTTGGGGGCCCTTGGGATTACGGATATTTTTCTGGGGACTGACGACAAGCTGAGTGTGCTTAAGTCCTACACAAAGACGCATTCCCTGGATGCTGCCGGCATTTTGTATATGGGTGACGATATCCCGGACATCCCGGCCATGGAGGCAGCAGGAATGGTCTGCTGCCCTCAGGATTCGGTGCCCGAAGTGAAAGCCGTTTCGGATTACATTTCCCATATAAAAGGAGGCCAAGGCTGTGTGCGGGATATTATTGAGCAGGTCCTAAAAGTACAGGGTAAGTGGCAGCAACACTTTAATGCGGCCCAGGACTAATGGAGTTTCAGCTGCCTTTTTTAAAGGTTATCCTGGGCTCTGCCTCTCCCAGGAGAAAAGAATTGCTCCAACAACTGGGATTGGATTTTGAAGTGGTTGGAGCTCATGTTGATGAGACCTATCCTGATGTGTTAAAACATTACCATATAACTGATTACCTTTCCTCACTTAAAGCCGGTTCTCTAATGAATCTTTTGGATGGGGACACCCTTTTGATCACCGCCGATACCATTGTCTGGCATAATGAGAGGGTTTTGGAGAAACCTGCTGATCTTACAGAAGCGCGTCAAACACTCGAGCAATTGTCAGACTCCTGGCACGAAGTGATCACGTCCGTATGCTTCAGAAGCCTTAAAGAAAACTATTTGGTGCATGATGTAACTGAAGTGCGATTCGGGAGGCTGGATACTGAAATGATATCGGCCTATTTCGAAAAAGGCAACCCGCTGGACAAGGCTGGAGCTTATGGGATACAGGAATGGATAGGCCTGGTTGGAATAACCGAAATAAAAGGGTCTTATACGAACGTGGTAGGCTTGCCCACCGCATTAGTTTATAATACGTTAAGACGCATGGCCGGGCGAGGCGATTGACGTATTTTTGCATCAAAATTGTGTTATGTACAGAATGAAGACCCCAATAATCAAATCCATATTACTGAGCACGGTTGTTTTTTTTACAGCCTGTGGGGAAAGTCCGAAAAAAGACTCCCCAACATTAACACAGCCTGAGGCTGAAACTGCGGAATTACCACCTGCAAAACCCCTGAGCGAATCTTTCAAAGATTACTGGTATGCCGGGGTTGCCGAACTAAGTGCCTATGAGATAAGTGAGGCTCGCTACGGGGAATTAAGGGAAGGGCACGCAGTCCTTATTTACGTCACAGAGCCCTTTAATACAGAGAAGCAGGTAAAGGCAGACCGTCCGGATGAGCTGGCGGTTTCGGTTTTAAAATTAAACCGCACCAAAAAGTACCTTACAGGCATTTATCCTTACTCCATAATGAGCAGTATTTTCTATCCGGTATCAGACAATCAGCATGCGCTGAAGGTCAGCACCTCGGTTCAGGAGTGGTGCGGACATGTTTACATGCAACTCAATAACAGGGAATCCTTCCAGATCCAATCGCACAGTTATTTTGAAAGTGAAGCAGACCAGGATATAGCATTGTCCAAAGTAATTACCGAAGACGAGCTATGGACCAAATTGCGGATTGACCCTGATTCACTCCCCACCGGAGAACACCAGCTACTGCCCTCCCTTGAATACCTGAGGCTCAAGCATTTGCCCATTAAGGCCTATAAAGCTGTTTTGACGCTTTCAGACCCGGGACAGCTCCGGACCTATACAATCACCTACCCGGAACTCAACCGAAGCCTGCAGCTGCATTTTGAAGGTGACTTCCCCTATATCCTGCAGGGGTGGACTGAAACACAGCCAGCCGGCTTCAGGGATAATTCAGGTGCTATCACCTCTACGGCCCGGCTGAAAAAACGCATAAATACACCTTATTGGAGACAGAACAGCAATAAAGATATTATCCTGAGGGATAGTTTAGGACTATAAGAACTATGGAAGAATTCTGGCAACTCTACCAAAACGAAATACTAAGTACCCTGATATGCATGGCAATCCTGTTCGTCACAAGGCTTGTTTCCATTCAAACCATTAAGCGGATTGGTCGAATCAGTGATTTAAATAAACTTCGCACTAGGCTGATTATTAAGTATGTAGTTATTGGTCACTCTCTCATTTTTATCGCAGCCCTCCTGCTTATTTGGGGGGTCAACATCAAAGACTTAGGGCTTATTCTTTCATCCGTCTTTGCAATTATAGGGGTGGCACTTTTTGCCTCCTGGTCCATTTTGAGCAATGTTACGGCAGGGGTGATTTTATTTTTCTCCTTCCCCTTTAAAATAGGAGATCGCATTCGTATTATGGATAAAGACCTGGACAGTTCCGAGGATTATATGATTGAGGATATCAAGGCCTATCACCTGCATCTTCGTAAAAGAAATGGAGAGCTAATCACCTACCCCAACAACCTGATGCTTCAAAAAGCCGTTACCGTTCTCAACCCCCTGGAAGAAGATCAGGAGGGAACAGATGCTATTTAGGTGTTAAAGAAGTTCTAAATTCAGGACAGGACTACCTAATCTTTCTATCTTTGAGAGCCGACAAAACCTTCTGAATATGCCGTATTTCGCCCGAGCGATCCTTTTATGGTTCTTTGCGTTTAGTTCTTTTATTAATGCCCAGGCGCCTCACCCTCCATCCTCGGTTCAACTTTACAATGATCTGCAGAAACTGAATTTCCTGGGGAATGCCCTTTACATTGCGGCACATCCGGATGATGAAAACACACGGCTGATCTCCTATCTCTCCAACGCGGTGCATGCCCGAACGGCTTACCTTTCTTTAACACGTGGAGACGGAGGTCAGAACCTGATCGGACCCGAATTAAGGGAGCTGCTCGGGGTGCTGCGTACTCAGGAGTTACTGGCAGCAAGGTCTGTAGATGGTGGGGAGCAATTTTTTACCAGGGCAAATGATTTCGGGTATTCCAAGCATCCGGATGAAACCCTCAGCATATGGGAAAAGGACAAGGTGCTTTCCGATGTAGTGCGTATTATCCGTCAATTCAGGCCGGACGTTATCATCAACAGATTCGACCACCGGACGCCGGGCAGTACACACGGTCATCATACATCCTCAGCCATCCTTAGTACGGAGGCATTTGAGCTGGCCGGAGATCCCAACGCTTATCCCGACCAACTTCAAGAGCTACGGCCCTGGAGTCCCAGCAGGCTTTTCTTCAACACTTCCTGGTGGTTTTACGGGAGCCAGGAGAATTTCGAAAAGGCCGATAAATCCCGTTTGATCTCCATGGATGTGGGTGTATATTATCCGGAACGGGGCCTGTCCAATAACGAAATCGCCTCTATAGCCAGTAGTCAGCACCTGTGCCAGGGCTTTGGCCGTCCTACCGTCAGAGGTTCTCAAAGTGAATACATCGAGTTACTGAAAGGAGAAATGCCCGAGGGCCAGGACCTTTTTGAAGGGATTGACACCAGCTGGAACCGTATCGAAGGCGGCTCCGGAGTCGGGGAACTATTAAATGAGGTTGAGCAAAATTTTAATTTTACCAGGCCTTCAGTACACCTCCCTGCATTACTGGAAGCCTATCAAAAACTACAGGACCTGAAGCCTTCTTATTGGAAAACCGTTAAAAGCCGGGAACTTTCCGAACTGATCGCCGGGGTTATGGGGCTGTATATGGAAGCTTCTGCAAAGTCTTATTACGGAATACCCGGAAGCGATGCACAAGCAGAGCTGGAGCTGACTAATCGTTCCGACTGGCCGGTGCGTCTGACCGCTGTTACTATTAACGGTGCAGGCATCCTGAAAGAGCCCCTCTCGCTTAAGACAAACGAGGCTAATGAAATTGATTTTGACCTTAATATCCCGAAGGACCATCCAGGGACCAGTCCGTATTGGCTCCGGCAAAATGGCAGCCTGGGTATGTATGCTGTGTCAGACCCTGAACTGATCGGAAAACCAGAAACACCGGCGGCATTTAGCCTGAAAATCATGCTGGAAATCAACGGTACTCCCATTGCGTTCGAACGGCCTGTGATCCACAGATATGCTGAGCCGGACAAAGGGGAACTTTTCCGGGCCTTTGAAATCCTTCCCCCGGCAACGGCAAATTTTCAGGAAAAAGTAAAAATATTTAGCGGGGCCCATTCGCAGCAGGTGCAACTTACTGTAAAGGCTATGGCTCCCGAAACCAATGGCAGCCTTTCCCTCTCTGTACCCCCGGGGTGGAATACAGAACCAAAGAACCAGGAATTCAGTGCTCAGGACGCCGGGGAAGAACGGGTATTCCAGTTTACCCTTATCCCGCCCGATAAAAGCAGCGAGGGCTACGTTGAACCGAGACTAACACTTGACGGAAAGGTCTATACAAAAGAGCTGATAACCATCGCTTATGACCATATCCCAACCCAGTCTGTATTATTGCCGGCAAAGCTCAAAGTGGTACGCCTGAATGTCGAAAAAGCCGGGCAGCATGTGGGCTATGTGATGGGTGCCGGAGATGCCATTCCGGAAAACCTGGAGGCCATCGGGTATACTGTCCACCTGTTGCAGCCTTCCGAACTCACAAAAGAACAACTACGGAATATGGATGCGCTGGTTGTTGGAATCCGCGCCTACAATGTTCTGGATGACCTCCCTTTCAAACAGGATATACTTATGGAGTACGTAAGGGAGGGTGGCACCATGATCGTTCAGTACAACACCTCCGGCCGCGGCAATGCTGATTTTTCGGCCAATGCCCCCTACCCCTTAAGACTTTCCCGCGACAGGGTTTCAGATGAGACCGCCAGGGTCAGCATCTTGCAGCCCAACCACCCGCTGCTGAATTTCCCAAACCAGATCAGGGAAGAAGATTTTAATAACTGGGTTCAGGAACGCGGGCTGTATTTCCCGGACCAGTGGGATACGGCCTATACCCCGCTGCTGGCCATGAATGACCCTGGAGAATCTGCCAAAAAAGGTTCCCTTTTAGTAGCTCCTTATGGGGAGGGGTATTATATTTATACGGGCTTGAGTTTTTTCAGGGAACTTCCCGCAGGTGTTCCGGGAGCCTTCAAGCTATTTTCTAATATGCTTTCCATAGGGAAGGCCCAAATAAAATCGGAAGGTGCAGTTAAAGGATGAGATGAAAGAAAAAATGGTCTGGAAACGGGAATACACCGTAGTAATCCTGCTCAACACCATCTACATCCTTATTTTCTATTTTATTATGACCGCAAACGCATAATATGGCGACCTTAGACTGGATTATTCTTTCTGGAACCCTATTGTTTATTGTGGTTTACGGCGTATTGAAAACCCGGGGCAGCAAAAATGTAGATGATTACGTCCTGGGCGGAAACAAGGCCAAGTGGTGGACCATCGGCCTTTCGGTTATGGCCACCCAGGCCAGCGCGATCACCTTTCTGTCCACCCCCGGCCAGGCTTTTCACGATGGGATGGGGTTCGTACAATTTTACTTCGGCCTTCCCCTGGCCATGATCGTTATTTGCCTTGTTTTCGTTCCTATTTATCACCGGCTGAAGGTATACACCGCCTATGAATTTCTGGAAAAGCGCTTTGATCTGAAAACCCGTACCCTTGCTGCCATCCTGTTTTTGATACAACGGGGGCTAGCTGCCGGGATTACCATATTTGCACCCTCTATAATCCTTTCAGCGGTACTGGGATGGGACCTGCGTACCCTGAACATCATCATTGGTATCCTGGTAATTATTTATACGGTATCGGGCGGCACCAAAGCCGTAAGTGTGACTCAGAAACAGCAGATGTTTGTGATCATGCTCGGTATGTTTATGGCTTTTTTCTTTATCCTGGGATATTTGCCTGCTGATATAAATTTCAGCAAGGCACTTAAAGTGGCCGGAGCAAGCGAGAAACTCAATATCCTCAATTTTGAACTGGATACTACCAGTCGTTATACCTTCTGGAGCGGCATCACCGGAGGGATGTTTCTGATGCTGGCCTATTTTGGGACAGACCAGAGCCAGGTACAGCGCTATTTATCGGGTAAGTCGGTCCGGGAAAGCCAGCTCGGCCTGATTTTTAACGGGATCCTGAAGATCCCCATGCAGTTTTTTATTCTTTTGGTTGGGGTAATGGTATTTGTGTTTTACCAGTACAATGCCTCTCCCCTGAATTTCAACCCGGCCGGGACCAAAGCAGTGCTGGAGTCTGAATACGCTCAGGACTACCGCCGGCTGCAGGAAGCCCACAGGGAGCTGGAAGTGGATAAGAAGATTGCGCAGAACAACTTTTCCGAAGCGCTGGAGAGTAAAGTATACACCGAAACCGTTGACGCCAAGGCACAGATACTGGCGATCAATAAAAAAGAACGCAACAACCGGGAACTGGCCCGGGAATTAATCAGCAAGGCAGATCCCATTGTAGAGACGAACGATAAAGATTATGTTTTTATCCATTTTATCCTCAATTTCCTGCCAAGGGGGATTATCGGCCTGCTCTTGGCGGTTATCCTGTCTGCGGCGATGTCATCCACAGCTTCTGAATTAAATGCGCTGGGGACCATCTCAGCCCTGGATTTATATAAAAGGAACAAGAAAAACCCGGAGGAGCCCTTAGAACAGAAATATTATGTGCGGGTCTCCAGGCTTTTCACGCTGCTATGGGGGGTGATTGCCATAATTATCGCCTGTGTGGCAGACCTCTTTGATAACCTGATTCAACTCGTAAATATTATTGGTTCCATCTTTTACGGCAACGTTCTGGGGATTTTCCTGCTGGCTTTCTTTTTCAAGTTTGTTCGAGGGAACGCCGTTTTTATTGCTGCCCTGATAACGCAGGTAATCGTCATTACAGGTTGGTACTATGACTGGATGTCATATTTATGGCTGAATGCCTTTGGCTGTTGCCTTGTAATCCTTTTAGCGGCAATCTTAGAGGGATTTGACCGTTTGCTGAACCAACCTCCCATCAGGGTATAAAAAAACCCGGCATGAGCCGGGTTGATACTTTCAATTATCACTTTTTACATAGCCCCCCATTCCCTGAGTGAGTCTTCGTTCATTTTAACATAGTCCGCATTTCCAGCTTTCTTTGCAGCTGCCAGTGATTTTTTTGCGGCGGCAATGGCCCCTTTGGAATCACCCATCTTAGCATAGATAAGGGATTGGCGACGCAACATCCAGAAGGCATCCGGATTCATTTCCACAGCCTTGTCTATCCACATTTTGGCTTTGTCCATTTCCAGGCCTTCCTCATAGTAATAGGAGGCGGCAGAAAAATAAGCATTAGCCGAAGGCCCTGCCATAGTGCCTTCTATACTTGCCATCGCTTTTTCGCGGGTGGGTACCTCAAAAGGAACCCCAACATAGGTTTTATCCCAGGCCATTCCCAAAGTAGCCCCGTTGTTGTGTATGGCGTCAATTGAGATTGTGAAAGACTCTACGGGCATATTTAGCTCCTGGGTATTTACCATGGCCTTAGCTGCCACTTTAGATTCATCCCAGCTGGAAGGTGTCCCCCAATTGCTGGTGTCTGAATAGAAATACACTTCCCAGTTATCTTTCCCTGGCCTGGTAAAAATGGCATAGGTTCCTGCCTTTATTTCCTGTCCGTCAATTTTCACATCATCGCTAAACGAGATGGTACTATTTGCGTTGGCTCCCGTCCTCCAAACCTTGTCGAAAGGGACCAGATCCCCGAAAATCACCCTGCCTCTCATAGCAGGACGCGAATATTTTAGGCTGACCTCTGTCAGGCCAACAGCCTGCTGCACTTCTGCAGCCGGGCTGGGCTGCGGAGTCTGGATTTGCGAAAACCCTGACAGACCACAGCAAACTGAAAATAACAATAATGATAGGCGCTTCATATTATCTGAATTAATGGTTCCTGTAAAGCTATTAATAATGAAAAGTGCTATTTGTTAACAAAACCATAAAAGAATGAAAGAATAAAAGAATGTATCGATTCAATAGCGCAGAAAAGCCCTGGCCCTCGATCCTGAACCTAAAAACAACTTCAGGTAATACACCGCTGGACTCAAGGCGGAGATATCTACCTCCCCTTCCCGGATTTCAGAGCCTTTCTGAAGCAGTAGCTGCCTGCCGGAACTGTCAAAAACAGCATGTGCCAGAACAGTAGTTTCCGAAGGCAGGCGGTATTGCAAAATATCCGACCTTGGGCTACTTACAAGTAACAACCTGTCCGAATCCTGCGCTCCATCTTCAGGGTCAGGTTCGGGTTCTCCCCCTCCATCGGTCTGGTTATCCGTCGGGGCGAGTTTCAATTTAAAAACTGCGGCAGGAAGGCTAAGCAGGCTATTGGAAAAATCTTCGGAACTCACATACAACATATTATTGTTTCCTACAGCCACTCCTTCCGCCTGTGCAAAACCTATAGGCAATGTATATTTTTCAAAACCACCCGGAAAATCGCTTGAACCTATGCTTGAAATGGTAAATATAAAAGGTTGTAGCTGTGTGCTGTATCCTAGTACAATTATGTTCTCTGTTGCTGCAGTAATATCAGCGCCGGTGACCAGCCCGTTCAGCGGAAATTCGGCAATCCGCCTGGCCTGGAAATTCCCGGCGGTTTTCGGGAGGCTGTAAACAACAGTGCCCAGAGATTGCCATTGCTTGGTAAATATGTACAGGGAATCCCCCTGTGCAATAAGGGCTTCTGCGTCCCAGTCACTATTGCCGTTTCCACTAAAATCTGTTTGGTCTTCGTAGGCATAAGATATTACTTCCGCATTTACGGTATTACCGCTTTTGAAATCTGTTTTGGAGACCTTTAATATTTTCAGATCGGTCCGTGTCCCGCTGTTATTTCCAATGTCGGCTATATATAAAAATTCTTCATCCTGAGCCAGGTCTTCCCAGTCTGTATTGACGGCATTGGCAACCTGCACCTGCCTGACAATCTGAAGGGATACGGTATCCAATTCATAAAGCAAAGGCTCATTCCCGGAGTCATTATGGGAAATCAGCAAGTCTCCGGCCAACAAAAGGCCTGAGCTTTCATTTAGTTGTTGTGGCAAATTCCCCAGGATTTCAAAATCCGACTGGGCCTGAATTCCCCAAACGCTCAACAGGAAAAGGAAAAGAATCTTTTTCATCTCCCAAAAGGTACAAAATATCCCAAAGTTACACTCCCTTTTAGGTTGACCCGGTTCAATCATTCGACAGGAAGAACAACAGGTGGTTTTATAAGTTGTTTAACAATAGTTATATTTTGACTAAACAAAATACTACTATCTTTGTGTAAAGCCGGTTTTTATATGCACAGACTTGAAGCAAGACAGTTCCTGCCTATCTCGAAAGAGAAGGCGTGGGAATTTATTAGCAACCCTGCAAACCTGCAGTTGATCACCCCTCCGGAAATGAAATTTAATATCCTCACCGGGGCAGATAAACCCCTTTATGCAGGGCAGATCATCCATTACCGGGTTTCGCCCCTCCCGTTTTACAGGACGAGCTGGACCACTGAGATAACGCAGGTACAATCCGGGGAGTACTTTATAGACAACCAGCTGCGAGGCCCCTATTCGCTGTGGCATCATAAGCACTTTCTCTATGAAACGACAGCCGGGGTGCTTATGGAAGATGTAATTGATTACAGGTTACCATTGGGGCTAATAGGTCGATTGCTGAACAGACTGTTTGTACAAAGGCAGCTCAGGGCTATTTTCAATTTCAGGAAAGAATCCCTGCAGCAACGCTATGGCACCCTGGAAGGACAACCGGCATCATTAACCTTTAAAACATTATAATCCTATGAAAAAGAATATTTTAATTGTTGGCGGTTCCTCCGGGATAGGGTTGGAACTGGTCAAAATACTAAAGGAAGATCACAACCTTTACACAGCCTCCCGGAATGCCGGCCCGCTGCAGGAAATGGGTGTGCAGCATCTGCCGATGGATATCACCGGCGAAGTGAATTTTGAAAATTTACCCGAAAAGCTTGATGGCCTGGTCTACTGCCCTGGTAGTATTAACCTGAAACCTTTCAAGATGCTGAGCCTGGAGACTTTCCAGGAAGATATGGACCTTAATTTTAATGGTCTGCTTCGCGTCTTAAAAGCGACCATCTCCAAATTTTCACCCGGAGCCAGCCTGGTCTTTTTCAGCACTGTTGCCGTGGGAAGCGGAATGCCCTTCCACACGAGCGTAGCGGCTGCCAAGGGAGCCATAGAGGGCTTTGCCAAGGCGCTGGCTGCGGAATACGCCCCCAATCTTAGGGTTAATGTCATCGCTCCTTCCCTGGTAGACACGCCTTTAGCTGAACGCCTGCTGAACAATGAGAAAAAGCAGGAGAAAATGGCCGAAAGGCACCCTCTGAAACGGGTGGGAACCGCCTCAGACATTGCTGAGATGGCAGCCTTTCTGCTCTCTGATAAAAGTGGCTGGATGACCGGTCAGGTACTGGGTGTTGACGGAGGGATATCCACCCTGAATATTCAATAGTATGGCCGATTCCCATTGCATATTCTGGTTTAGAAGGGATTTGCGGCTAACCGACAACAAAGGTTTGGAAACAGCCCTGAAATCCGGAAAACCGGTTCTTCCCATTTTTATTTTTGATAAGGCCATCCTTGAAGAACTTCCGGAAGAGGATGCCAGGGTTAGTTTTATACACAAACAACTCTGTAAGATTTCCGAGAGTTTAAAGAATGATCACAAGAGTGGCCTGGCGGTTTTTCACGGAGAACCTGAAGCCATTTTCAAAAGGCTGATCAGTGAGGGAACGGTTGCTGCAGTCTATACCAACCGGGATTATGAGCCCTATGCCCGAAAACGGGACCAGGCTGTGGAAGCGCTTTTAAAGGAAAATGATATCCCTTTTCATACCTGCAAAGACCAGGTGATATTTGAAAAGAGCGAAGTAGTCAAGGATGATGGGGACCCTTACGTGGTCTACACCCCTTATATGAAAAAGTGGAAAGAGCATTTCGAACCTGAAAAACACCTTCAGAAAACAGATTCCGTTTCAGATGCTGGCGATTTTCTTCGGGACAGGGACTTTCCGTGGATTAGCCTGGAGGATATGGGTTTTAAACCTTCGGAAATTGAAGTGCCCGATTACGATCTCAGCACCTCGCTGATCGATAATTATGAAGACACGCGAAATTTTCCAGCCAAAGACGGGACTTCCCACCTGGGGCCACATCTGCGTTTCGGAACCATCTCCGTTCGGCAGGCCGCAAAGAAAGCCCTGGACTCGGAGAACGAAACCTTTCTGAATGAATTGATCTGGCGGGAATTTTTTATGCAGATCCTCTGGCATTACCCCGAAACGGTCAACAATGCGTTTAAGAAAAAGTACGATCGTATACCATGGCGCAATAAGGAGGAAGAATTTGAAAAGTGGAAAAACGGAAACACCGGTTACCAATTGGTAGACGCCGGTATGCGCCAACTCAATAAGACCGGATACATGCATAACAGGGTCCGCATGCTGGTGGCGAGTTTTCTTTGCAAGCACCTGCTGATAGACTGGCGCTGGGGAGAAGCCTATTTTGCTGAAAAACTACTGGATTACGAACAGGCCAGCAATGTAGGGAACTGGCAGTGGGCTGCAGGCAGCGGGGTTGACGCCGCTCCATACTTCCGCATTTTTAATCCGATGACGCAGGTAGATAAATTTGACAAAGGCCGCAATTATATTCGCCAATGGGTGGAGGAAGTCGATACGGATTCCTATCCGGATAAAATAGTCGATCATAAAGAGGCCCGGGAACGCTGTCTGGAAACCTACAAGGAAGCCCTTAACTAACTTACCTGGAGAGCTGTGCCTCCAGCCGCTGCTGCTGGTTCTGACGATTTTGTAATATCCTCAGATACCTCAATGCATCCCGATTACCATAAATGGAATAGGCATCGCCTGCCCATTGTACAGCCTCATCCAGGTTTCCATTAATCTCATTGATGATTGCCATATTGTAGGCAGCCCTGCCGGCTATTTTCTCTTTGGGATGGTTCAGTTCCTGTTCCCATAAGCGGGCGGCTTCATTCCATGCCCCGGTCTGGGCCAGGCGCTTCCCTCTGACAAAAGGCTCAGAACCCCTTACAAAATATTGCCTTCCGACCCGTACCCGGGAAGGTTCCAGCCTGCCTCCGTTGTAAAAGCCGGTTCTGTGAGCCTGATCCATAACTTTTTCAGTACGGTAAGACAAGGTCTGCAGGGCTTCTGCGGGATTGATCCCTTTGGCACTCAGTAGAAACTGGTCTTCGTAAACCATCTCATCCTGTAAGGGCAGTCCGGGCTCATACAAACGCCAGCCACTTCTGATCCGGGTAACCAAGTCCAATTGATGTCCGGGAACCGGTATTTTCACCCCCAGGGCATTGGGCACCAGGACCTGGGCAATACTGAGGTTTACATTGGTATCCGTGTCAAAAAATGAGAGTGAATAAAGGGCGTCCAGGCCATATTGATCGCAGACCTTTACGATCTGATCCTGGCTAAGCGGTGCCGGCAGGCCCTTTAATCCCTTGTCCAGTTCGGGTGTACTATCCAGCACGGCAACTACTTCAAACCTGCCGGACTGTCGCAGACGATCAGCCAGGCCCTGAAGGGCAGCCTCTGCCCCTTTTTCATCCAACTTTAACCCTTCGGCCGTCAGGATTGCATCGATCCTGGCAAAGCCCTTGTTTGCTTCTGACGGGCGGGAACGATTAATAATCCCAATACGCTGTACCTGAGGGCTTAACTCAACAGGAGCCGGCTGGGAAACCGTCATGCTCAGATTATTGGTTGCACTGCAACTCAAGAGCAGGCTAATTGCCGAAAAAATCAGGGTAATCTGGTGAAAGGTCTTCATGTGTCTGGTGATTTACAGGCTTTGTTTCTCTTTTTAAACGACTGGTTTTTAAAAAATTGTATTTTTTCGATGTATGACATCCGTAGACCTGCTATGGCCAGCGCTGCCAAACCAACTATTTTTGATATCTTTAAGTTTCTGAGGTCAGGTCTCTATCCTGCCTGAAATAAGCTGATTAACCAACTAAAATCATTTTTGAAAATGCGAAAAACAACCCTGATATTTATGATCCTGTTCACGGGCCTCACGCTGCAGGCCCAGAAAATGGATAAGAATAAGAAAGCGCTGGTCGCCTCTATTGAGGCGCATAAGGACAATCTTATTGCTATAAGCGATTCTATCTGGGCCCTGGCGGAAACAGCATTCGAAGAAGGGGTTTCTTCGCGAATCTTAGCTGATTATGCTGAAAAAAATGGGTTTGAAGTAGAGCGGGGCGTTGCCGGGATGCCTACAGCCTTTGTTGCCACCTATGGCAGCGGAAAGCCGGTAATCAGCGTGCTGGGGGAATTTGACGCCCTTCCGGGTATTTCGCAAAAAGCCCAGCCTGAAAAAGAACCGCTGCAAGCGGGTGCGGCAGGCCATGGCTGCGGGCATAACCTGTTTGGAACAGCCAGCCTGGCATCGGCTGTTGCTGTCAAGGAATTAATATCTTCAGGAGACCTCAAGGGCACTATCAAATTTTTCGGTACTCCCGCTGAGGAGAAATTCTTTGGCAAAATCTGGATGGTCCGTGAGGGCTTATGGGACGATGTGGACGTAAACCTGAGCTGGCACCCCGGTGCCAATACGGAAGCTGATGTGCAGAGCACCCTGGCCCTGGTGGATTTTAAAGTGGAGTTCTATGGGCAGGCAGCCCATGCCTCGGCAGACCCATGGAATGGAAGAAGCGCCTCCGATGCCCTGGAATTATATACTACCGGGATCAATTATTACAGGGAGCACATCAAACCGACGGTACGCATACATTACCACATTCAGGACGGGGGCCAGGTAGTCAATGTGGTCCCGGATTATTCCAAAATCTGGGTTCGTGTCCGCGACACCAAGCGAAGCGGGATGATGCCCGTTTATGAACAAGTGAAAAAAATGGCAGAAGGTGCTGCAATAATGGCCAATGTGGATTATAAGATTTCCCTTATTTCAGGGATTTATGAAGTATTGGTTAACCGTGCCGGAGGGGCCATTATGCAAAAAAACCTGGAGCTGCTCGGGCCAATCACCTATACCGCTGAAGAAGAAGCCTTTGGAAAAAAAATACAGGAAGCAACCGGTAAGCCACAGGTAGGGATGGACAGTGCCATACAACCCCTGAAGGAAACACAGGAGCATCCGGGAGGAGGTTCTACCGATGTGGGTGATGTAAGCTGGAACGTAGCAAACATTAACCTCAGTGTAACAGTAGCGCCCAAAGATACTCCCTGGCATTCCTGGGCCGTTGTGGCCTGCGGGGGTATGAGTATAGGCCACAAAGGGATGCTATATGCCTCCAAAGCCCTTGGGATGACCATGGTAGACCTCTTTGAAGACCCTAAAAAGGTGGCTGAAGTGAAAGCGGAGTACATCAAGCGAAAAGGAGACGTGGTGTACGAACCCATCATTCCGGATGGCCCGCCTCCGATTGATGTGAGCCAAAATCAATAATACCCACAAGCCGAATGCATCACAAACTGGTCGATAACAGCGAAGCCAAGCGCTATGAATTTGAGGTTGAGGGCCATCTGGCCCGAATTGAATACATTAAGGCACAGGACAGGATTTACCTGACCCATACCGAGGTGCCGGATGCGCTGGCCGGCAAGGGCATCGGCTCTGCACTGGTAAAGGCTAGCCTTGCTGATATTAAGCGACAGGGACTTACCCTGGTGCCGCTGTGTCCTTTCGTCGCTCTTTTCCTCAAAAGGAATCCGGAGTGGAAGGAACTCGTTTTAAAAGGAATAAACATAGCTTGACATGACAGAAAGACAAATAGTTAAGAAATACGATAAGGACGGATTTAAAGTGGTTTGGAAGCCCAAAATGTGCATTCATTCCGAGATCTGCGTAAAAACACTCCCTGAGGTCTATAAACCCGACCAAAAACCCTGGATTCAACCCGAAAATGCATCCGTGGCAGCCCTGAAAAATCAGATAGATCGCTGTCCGTCAGGGGCACTGAGTTACGAAATGCAGGGAGAAGCCACAGGGGCTGCAGATTCCAATGCCTTAAAGGCAGATATCATTAAGGGTGGCCCCCTGATTATCAAGGGTGCCCTTGAGGTAACAGACAGCTCCGGAAACATCAAAAAAATGGAGGGGAACACGGCCTTCTGCCGTTGCGGAGCCTCCTCTAACAAACCCCTTTGTGACGGGTCACACCGTAAGATCGAATTCGATTAAAAGCGGCATCCCCTCATAATCACATCAGACCAAAAGCAGATACGAATGTCCGAAAACGTCAAACAGATATTTCCGCTGGGGTTTCCATGGGATACCCCAGACCCCTTTTTGTTTTGTGTCCACCACCTGGACCTTTACCCGAAGGCCAACGAATCCATGGGCCCGGATGCCGACCTTAGCGGACGGAGTCTCGGGAACGATTTTACCATCAAAGACGGCTGGCGAATGTACCACGGCCATACTATTCCGGGCTTCCCGTCCCATCCTCACCGCGGGTTTGAAACCATTACCATCGTAACCAAAGGCTACTGCGACCACAGCGATTCCCTTGGGGCAGCTGCCCGCTTCGGACAAGGCGATGTTCAATGGATGACCGCAGGCCGTGGGGTGCAGCACTCGGAAATGTTCCCGCTACTCAATCAGGAAGGCCCTAACACCTTTGAGTTATTTCAGATATGGTTAAACCTGCCGGCAGAAAAGAAACTGGTGGAGCCGCATTTTAAGATCCTTTGGAATGATATGTTGCCGAAAATTGATGTTGCAGGCGTTTCTATCACTTTAATCGCCGGGCAACTGGATAATACCACAGCACCGGAACCCCCACCGGATTCCTGGGCGGCAGACCCTGATAATGATGTGCAAATCGCCCTGATCGATATGGAAGCCGGGGCCGCTTATGAGCTGCCGCAGGCCAAAGAAGGCAGTAATCGCAGACTATATTTGTTTGAGGGTAACCGGGTTCGCCTGGCCGATACCCGCCTGGCTAAAGGCCAGGGGGCTGTCCTGGGCAGTGCTCCTGTGACCATACAGAATACGGGGGAAGCCTGCCGGTTCCTGTTACTTCAGGGAAAACCCATTTCTGAGCCTGTGGCCAAATACGGCCCCTTTGTAATGAATACTCAGGAAGAAATTAACCGGTCTATACAGGAATACCAGTTAACCCAATTCGGTGGTTGGCCCTGGCCGCATCCCGACCACGCACACCCGAAAGAGAAAGGACGCTTCGCAAAGTACCCAGACGGTACCCTGGTAGAGAAATAAATTTTGGGAAAGCGGTAATTCAAAAAAATTACAGCCGTGTAATCCTGGCGCCTATCGCCCTTAGTCGGGTGTCAATCGCTTCGTAACCCCTGTCTATTTGTTCGATGTTATGAATGGTAGAGGTGCCTTTGGCAGACAGGGCAGCAATCAGCAGGGATACCCCTGCCCGGATATCCGGGGAAACCATGGTGGTTGCCTTTAAGGTGGATTTAAAATCGTGCCCTATTACCGTTGCCCGATGCGGGTCACACAAAATAACCTTGGCCCCCATATCCAGTAGTTTGTCCACAAAGAACAAACGACTTTCGAACATTTTCTGATGAATGAGCACTTCTCCCCTTGCCTGGGTGGCTACCACAAGGATAATACTTAAAAGATCCGGGGTCAATCCCGGCCAGGGGGCATCTGCAATAGTAAGGATAGAGCCATCAATATAATTCTGGATTTCGTATCCTTTCTTGTGGGCCGGAATAAAAATATCATCGTCCCGGCGCTCCAGGGAAATACCGAGTTTGAGGAAGACAGAAGGAATGAGTCCGAGGTCTTCCCAGCTCACATTTTTAATGGTCAGTTCGCTGCGGGTCATCGCGGCAAGACCAATCCAGCTACCAATTTCAATCATATCTGGTAGCATGCGGTGTTCTGTACCCCCCAGGGAATCTACCCCTTCAATGGTGAGCAGGTTGGAACCGAT
Source organism: Robiginitalea insularis (assembly GCF_052497835.1). Classification (NCBI taxonomy): domain Bacteria; kingdom Pseudomonadati; phylum Bacteroidota; class Flavobacteriia; order Flavobacteriales; family Flavobacteriaceae; genus Robiginitalea; species Robiginitalea insularis. Next base: position 2,842,070 of record NZ_CP199296.1, on the reverse strand, counting down.
CCCGCTGATCTTTGCCCCCATCCGGTTGAGCATTTTACAAAGCTGTTGCAGGTAGGGTTCACAAGCCGCATTGTAAATGGTAGTGGTGCCTTCTGCCAAAACAGCCGCCATAACGATATTGGCTGTTCCGGTTACCGAAGCTTCGTCCAGAAGCATGTAAGTGCCTTTCAGGCGCTTGGCCTCCACCCCATAGAAGTGTTCTTCACGATTGTATCGAAATTTGGCTCCCAGTTTTATAAAGCCATCAAAATGCGTATCCAGACGGCGCCTGCCGATTTTGTCACCTCCGGGTTTGGGAATGTATCCCTGTCCGAAACGGGCAAGTAAAGGTCCTACCAACATTATAGAGCCTCTCAAACCTCCCCCGTCTTTTTTAAACTGCGCCGATTGCAGGTAGTCCAGGTTTATATCGTCTGCCTTAAAGGTATAGGAGCCTTTGCCCTTTTTCTGGATTTTAACGCCCAGGTCTTCCAGAAGGGCAATCAGTTTATTTACATCCAGGATATCCGGAATATTATGGATAGTAATGGGCTCAGCGGTAAGCAAAACAGCACAAAGAATCTGAAGGGCTTCATTTTTCGCTCCCTGAGGGGTGATTTCGCCATGCAGGCTATGCCCTCCTTCAATAATAAATGTTCCCATGAAATCTAATAGCGCTTTTTACCCCGATTCGAACGTTGACTCTTCTTTCCGGAACTACTCCTGTTGGATTTAACGGTTCGCTGCTTGAGAAACTGACCACTTTCAGTGAGGTTTTCCCCATCCGAAGCTAAATCAATTTCACCATTGCTCAACTCGTATAAATGGTTGAAGATGGCCTTGTCGTCTACCGTATCCTTATTCCAGTTCAGGTAGCACTTTTTCATATGGTTGGCTATAGCGTACTCCAGGCCATCCCGCTTATCCCCTTTTTCCCATTTACGGGCCACATCTATCATTCGTTTGATGTTGTTACCGTAAAAGCGATACTTTGGGTGGTTTTGCGGGTATTCCAGAGGGTCCGGGCGCTGCGCCAGTAATTCCTTGCTGGGAATGGGATAAGGTGAATCCACATCCAGTTTAAAATCGGACATGATAAAGAGCTGGTCCCATAATTTATGCTGGAAATCAGGAACGTCCCTGAGGTGCGGTTGCATATTTCCCATTACACTGATTATGGCCTGGGCTATGCGGTTGCGTTCTTCACGATCTTCAATGCTCACGGCATAGTCTACCATTTTCTGGAAGTGGCGGCCGTATTCCGGGATATGCAGGTGCGGGCGCTCCGTGTTGTATTCGAGGTTTTCTACTAAATTCAAAAGGTGTGCTAGGTATTAAATTAACTTATATACAAGAAGTTCTGCAAAGTACCAAAATTTAGGCATACTACCATAAGAAACAGTTATGTTCCGCTTATTAAAGAGATATTACCCCCTTAACTTTTCCTACTTCCCTGTATTTTTCGATTACCTGGTCCGGGTTTTCAAGGTGTACCATAATGGAAAGACTGGTGTATTTCCCATTCCTGGATTTTTTTGATTCAATTACAGCTCCCGTATTGTTGAAGATACTGCCGATCTGTTCTATCCGTTCCGGGTCTGTGGGAATTATAAATTTATAGAGGTAATTGGATGGCCAGGTGGTCGATTTTTGCAATTCCTCCCTGAGCCGGCCATAAAATTCTTCAGCATTCTCTTTTCCCATGCAAAATATTTTTGCAAATATAGTCTAAAAACAGCCATTTGAGCAGCCCAAAGGGATTGCGTATTTTTGAAGTTGAAAGCCAGGAGAAGTGTCTGTAAAACGTATCGTAATCAGCGGAGGACCGGGAACCGGAAAGACCGCTCTTATTCAAACCCTAGAACAAAGGGGGTTCCACTGTTTCCATGAAATTATCCGGGAAATGACCCTGGAAGCCCGGAAAAACGAAACAGGGCGGGAGCAGCTTATCAATCCGCTTGCTTTTGTAAAGGATCCGCTCGAATTCAACAAGCGGATTCTCGAGGGTAGAATTGAGCAGTTCCACCATGCAAAAAAATTACAGCACCCATTTGTATTTTACGATCGTGGCATCCCTGATATTATCGCGTACATGGAATACTTCAACCAACCCTACGGACGCCTTTTCCTGCAGCCCTGCCAGGAACTGAAATACCACCTCGCCATTTTACTTCCGCCCTGGAAAGCAATTTACAGGCAGGATGACCAACGCCTGGAATCGTTTGAAGAAGCCTGCGCGATCCACGAGCATCTAAGGGCCAGTTATCAAAAATGCGGATACAATACGATAGACCTCCCCCTGGGCCCGGTTGAATCAAGGGCAGACCAGCTTCTGAAACTGATTGCAAACGCAAATGAATAAAGATCCGCATTATTATCTCCGGCAGTACTGGGGCTTTGAAAGCTTCCAGGGCTCGCAGTTGGCCATCATCAGGTCTTTGATGGAGCATAGGGATGTGCTGGGGCTTCTGCCCACCGGGGGCGGTAAATCTCTGTGTTATCAGTTGCCTGCTCTGGCAATGGAGGGCATTTGCCTCGTTATCTCCCCTCTGGTTGCCCTGATGGAAGACCAGATAGCGAATCTAAAGGCGAGAAATATAAAGGCCATGGGGCTGTTCGGAAAAATAAAGCAGCAGGAATTGACAGAGCGCCTGGACAATGCCCAGTTCGGCAACTACAAGTTCCTCTACCTTTCCCCTGAACGCCTGCGGCAGGAGATCGTCCTGGAGCGCCTCAAATATCTCGATATTTGCCTGATAGCTGTAGATGAAGCTCACTGTATTTCACAGTGGGGGTTTGATTTCCGCCCGGCCTATCTGGAGTGCGCCGTGCTGAAAGAAGTTTTTCCACAAACCCCTATGATCGCTTTAACGGCAACGGCAACCGAAAATGTTATTGCGGACATTCAGCAAAGCCTTCATATGAAAGACCCCCTGGTATTCAGGGACTCCATTGAAAGGCCGAACATCAGCTACAGGGTATTGAAGACCGCTGATAAGGACCACCGGCTGCAGCAGCTGCTTAAAAACATAGATGGCAGTGCCATTATATACGTGCAAACCCGAAGAAAAACCAAAAGCCTTTCGGATTTTTTGACAGCGAAAGGAATATCCAGTTCGTCCTATCACGGAGGGCTTTTGCAGGACCAGAAAACCACAAGACTGGAAGATTGGCTCTTAGGAAAAAAGAGGGTGATGGTGGCCACCAATGCTTTCGGGATGGGGATCGATAAATCCGACGTACGCCTGGTTGTGCATTACGAGGTCCCCGAAACCCTGGAACACTATGTGCAGGAAGCCGGAAGGGCCGGAAGAGACGGATTGCCTGCATGGGCTGTCCTTTTGGTGGCACCGGGTGACCTTAAAAGGGCAGCAGAATTCTTCCTGGGCAACATTCCCGAGATAAAGGAAGTGGTGGGTATCTACCGGCACCTTTGCAATTATTTCCAGGTGTCTTACGGTGAAATGCCTGAGCATAGTTTTCCTATGGACTTCAGCCATTTTTGCGAACGCTATGGGCTGCAACAAATGAAAGCCTATAATACACTCGAAATTTTGGACCGGCAGGAAGTGATCCGGCTAAGTCAGCAAAGCAAAACTTCAGCTTCCCTTAAGTTTATTTGCTCCAAACAACAACTTTGGGATTATATACATAAAAACCCCGGGGCTGAATTGCTGATAAAAAGCCTGCTCCGAACCTATGGTGGGCTTTTTGATTTTACAACCTCCATAAATACCCGCTTGTTAGGAGCAAAAGTGGGGATTGCGGAATCTTCGGTGATCCGTTCCCTGCAACAATTCGAAAAATACGCGCTGATTGAACTGCAGCTTTCACAGGGGGATATGGAACTGAGTTTTACCCGGGTCCGCCAAGATGAAAAGACCATTTATGCCTTTTCCGGTCAGTTAAAGGCACGGCAAAAAATTAAAAAAGAAAAGGTAGCCCAGATGGCTTTATTCCTCAGGGCCAGCGGCGGTTGCCGTCAAAACCTGATACGGGAATATTTCGGAGAACCTCAGGGAGACCGGTGCGGTCAGTGCGACCTATGCCTGCAGGACGCGCCTGAAATCCATTCCGAACCGGAAATGAGAGACCGAATAATGAGTGCTTTAAAAGAAAGGGCCATGACCTCCAGGGAGTTGTCAGCCACATCGGCCTTTCCTGAACCCGAGCTATTGAGCTGCCTGCAACAGTTATTACAGGAGGGTCGCTTGCGGCTTGGCCGGCAAAATGAATATATACTGAATTGATGGAAAAATTAAGAATTGCATTTTTTGGCACCCCGGATTTCGCGGTTGGATCGCTCAAAGCCCTGCTTCGGGAGGAATTTAAGGTAGTAGTTGTGGTAACAGCGCCCGACAGGCCTGCCGGCAGAGGAAGAAAATTGCAGGCTTCGGCTGTTAAGGCCTTTGCACTGCAGCAGCATATCCCGGTTTTGCAACCGGAAAACCTTAAGGATCCCTCATTCCTTGAAACGCTTAAGGATTACAGAGTCAATTTGCAGGTAATCGTTGCCTTCAGAATGCTTCCCAGAGTTGTATGGGCCCTGCCTGAGTTGGGAACTTTTAATTTGCATGCCTCCCTGCTCCCCGATTACCGGGGGGCTGCACCTATCAATTGGGCTATTATCCGGGGAGAAGCGCAAACAGGTGTTACCACCTTCTTTATAGACGAGCAGATTGATACCGGAAATATTATCCTCCAAAAGAAAACGGACATCTTACCAGACGAGACCGCCGGGCAGCTGCACGACAGGTTGATGGAACTGGGGGCAGAGCTAGTAGTAGAAACAGTTCGCCAGATCGAACAGGGAAATACGACCACCCATGCCCAGGACATGAGCAAAACCTATCAGAAGGCCCCCAAACTGAATCGGGAGAATTGCCAGCTGGACTGGACGCAACCTGCAGCTAAAATCCACAACAAGATCCGGGGGCTCAGCCCCTATCCGGGGGCCTGGTCCTTCTTTCAGAACAATGGGGAGGAAGAAATTGTAAAAATATTTGCTTCCAAATACACTGAAAAGAATAATAGTATGGATACCGGCCGAATCTTGGTTGAAGATAACCGGCTATTTGTACAGTGCGGAAAAGGCATGCTGGAGGTGCTTGAAATGCAGCTTCCCGGGAAGCGAAAAATGGCCGTAAAGGATCTGCTGAATGGGTATACGGTGGCAGAAATTGCCAAATTCTGCTAAGCCCCCTGTTTTAAAGGCTTTCCTGAAGGCACCTAAATTTCCAACTTTATCAACAAACGCCCGAAGTTATCAACAAAAACGGGGATTTCCCCTTATTTTACTTGTGTTAACGCTAAATCCGTATAAATTTGTTTTCGCTTTGCAATATGTATAACCACTATTAATTTATTCAAATTATGAACAAAACAGAATTAATTGATGCAATGGCAGCAGATGCCGGTATCACAAAAGCAGCTGCTAAAAAGGCATTGGAATCTTTTCTTGGAAACGTTGAAGGCGCTCTGAAAAAAGGAAACCGTGTTTCTTTAGTAGGTTTCGGCTCCTGGTCAGTATCCAGAAGAAATGCACGTGAGGGAAGAAACCCTTCTACAGGAAAAACCATCCAGATCGCAGCTAAAAACGTTGTGAAGTTCAAAGCAGGTTCTGATTTGAGCGATGCTGTAAACTAAGTACGGCAGAAATCAAAAATATTGACAAGCGCCCCGGAAAATCCGGGGCGCTTTATTTTTGCAGGTTTTTGATATTTAAATGATTTGTTCTATTTTAGAAAGGACAAGCGGATCGATATGGTTGGTGTAAAACCAAATAAAGGCAGATTACTAATCGCAGAACCAGCGCTAACCGGGGATGTTTCCTTTAATCGTTCCGTGGTGTTGCTGGCTGAACACAACCAGGAAGGTTCGGTTGGGTTTATCCTCAATAAGCCCCTGAACTACAGTATGAATGAACTGGTTGAGGAAATTGAAGTTCCCTTCCCCGTCTTTAATGGGGGGCCTGTGGAGCAGGACAACCTGTATTTTATCCACAAAGTTCCGGAACTCATCTCCGATTCGGTGGAAATTTCGGATGGTATTTACTGGGGCGGAGACTTTGAAATGACGGTTGATCTGATCAATTCGGGTAAAATCACCCAGAATGATATTCGCTTTTTCCTGGGGTATTCCGGGTGGGATTCCCTGCAACTGGATCAGGAATTACTTTCCAAGTCCTGGATAGTGGTCAATAACAAATACGAAAGTAACATCATCCAAAAATCAACCCAGGCCTTCTGGCGGGAAAAAATGATGGAACTTGGCGGAGACTACCTGCTTTGGTCTAATGCCCCCGAGAATCCAAGCCTTAATTAGGCCATTACCCGTATCCTGTTATTTAGTGTTTCGGTCAACTGCCGGGCGGCTTCTATCTGATAATTTGCTTTTCGATAATTGGTAACCGGCCTGAGTCCCTGAATGACATTAGTGGTAAATATTTCATCGGCCTGCTGCAGTTCAAAAGGCGAAATAACCGCTTCTTCCCATTGGTGCCGTGTATCCCTTTGTCCGATTTTTAGCAATTGTTTCCGCATAATCCCGTCCAGACATCCGCTCTCCAGCGGTGGGGTCTTGATCTTATCTCCAAAGCGAAGGAAAATATTCCCTTTGAGGCTCTCTATGACCTCTTTTTTCTGATTGAGCAGAAAGCAACTGTCATATCCATTTTCAGAGGCGTAAATACTCCCGAGGACGTGTATGAGTTTGTTGGAGTGTTTCAGGCGGGAGAGGCCGTCCGCGGGAATCAGGTAATCTTTGTATAACTCAAAAATACATTGGCTTTCATCTACCTGATATTCCGCCTCGGAAAGCCGAGTCACTTCAATGATAAATGAAACCTCCAGCGTCTGCGGCAGATAGTAGCCCCCGCTGTTGCGAAAAACGGTAACCCGAACCCGGGCAGGAGCGGTTTCCATCTGAGAACTTTTCAGCGTTTTTTTGATTTCCGCCTCCAGGTATTCCATAGTAAAGGAAACCGGGATTTCCATGCGCAACTGCCGCATAGAAGCCATTAACCGAAAGTAGTGGTCTTCCCAAAATAAAATGGACTTCCCGTTGTATTTAAGCGTTTCAAAAAGGGCATCGCCGTAGCGGAGCCCCCTATTGGTATGATTCAGATAATCTGAGTTTTCGGCCAGCAAGTCCCCGTTAAAATTGATCATAAAAAAAGCCTTGAATTTTCAAGGCCAAAGATACAATCTTATGAGGGGATTCAGGTAGAACCCAGCACTTGTTTCAGATCGGATACCTGGTTCTCCCAGAGCATTTTTGCCTCGTCAACTTCGTCTTCCTCGGCAAAATCAGTTATAAACAAAGAAACATCTTTGGTGATTTCATCCACGATGATCCGCATTTCAAAATAATCATCGTCTTCATTGTAATCCCAGCTGAAACGTACAAACTCGTCTGTTTTCTTTTTCAGCAATTTTGCAACCTCTTCAGAGCCGTCCCAAATAAAAGTGAAATTTTCACCCCTCGAATTGACGTTGTCTGCAAACCATTCTGATAATCCGGATGGGGTGGCTAAATATTGGAAGAGCAACTGCGGGGATGACTGTATTACAAATTCAAGCTCAAACTTAATTTTATCATCCATTCCATTCGTGTTTACCTTCGGGCAATATATAGATTTAAAAATGATAAAAAAATAATTCGGAAAAAACTTTTTGAAGCCCGATTATTGATTTGGGAAAAATTAAAAGTTATATTTGCAGCCGCTTTCAAAGCACATGGCGAGGTAGCTCAGGTGGTTAGAGCGCAGGATTCATAACCCTGAGGTCGGGAGTTCAAGTCTCCCTCTCGCTACACCCTCAAAAAGACCGTCAAAAGACGGTCTTTTTTTTATGCCCGTCCGGACCTCTCCTATACTTGCCGATTGATGAATGCATTTTTTTGTATTTCCCCTGATTTAACAGATATTGTTTGCTTTAGAAAAGGCATCATTGTTCACATATGCTGAGTCTCCCTAATTAAAGGTGTAAATCCATGAAGCTAATATCCTGGAATGTCAATGGCCTGAGGGCTGTTGTGAAAAAAGACTTTTACGAGGTTGTTGCCAACCTTGCCCCGGACGTCCTCTGCCTGCAGGAAACCAAAGCCCAGGATGAAGAGGTGGCCAAAGCACTGGCCCCGCTAAAGGATTACGAAATCTTTTCGAATTCAGCCCATAAAAAGGGGTATTCCGGAACGGCTATTGCAACCACCTCCAGCCCGCTTTCTGTACAGACGGGCATGGGGCATGCAGAACACGATTCCGAAGGGAGACTCCAATGTGCAGACTACGGAGACTTTTACCTGGTTAATGTATATGTTCCAAACTCTGGCCAGGCGCTGGACCGGCTGGATTATCGAAAAAAATGGGATGCCGATTTTCTGGCTTACCTAATGGGTTTGGAAAAGAAAAAGCCGCTGATTGTCTGTGGGGATTTTAATGTGGCCCACCGCCCTGTCGATTTAAAGAACGACAAGTCAAACTACAATAAAACTGCCGGATACACCCAAGTGGAAATCGATGGGATGGATAATTTCATACAGGCCGGGTTTACCGATTCCTGGCGCAGCTTGCACCCGGAGGAGGTGGCTTATACGTTTTGGAGTTACCGCTTCAAGGCCCGGGAGCGCAATACGGGCTGGCGGATCGATTACTTTCTGATCAGCGATGCACTGCTTAAAAAGGTCAAAAGCGCCACTATCCACACGGATATTATGGGGTCCGACCATTGTCCGATCGGGCTTGAAATAGAGCTGTGAGTTCACTTATGCGGTCTGAAGCCGTTTAATTCAATTGCCGGAGGTAGGTAGTTACGCCCATTTCAATCCGGTCCTGAATATCAGATATATCAGCCTTTACAAAAGGCTCGCCCAGTATCTTCTCATAGAGTTCAATATAGCGCTCTGAGACCAATTGGATATAATCGTCCGGCATCTCCGGGAGCACCTGCCCTTCCAGGCCCTGAAACCCGTGTTGAATGAGCCATTGCCTTACGAATTCCTTGGACAGTTGCTTTTGGGCGATTCCTTTTTTTTGCCGCTCGCTATAGCCCTCTGCATAGAAATATCGGGAAGAATCCGGGGTGTGGATCTCATCGATCAGCACTATGGTTCCATCTGGCTTTTTGCCAAACTCATATTTGGTATCTACCAGCAGCAGGCCTTTTTCCGCCGCCAGTTCAGACCCCCTTTGAAAGAGCTTTCGGGTATAATCTTCCAGCACGGCATAATCTGCTTCACTGACCAGCCCCCTTTCGATTATCGCCTCCCTGGAAATATCCTCGTCATGGTCCCCTTTCTCGGCTTTTGTGGCGGGGGTAATGATAGGGTTTGGAAAAGGATCGTTTTCCTGCATCCCCTCCGGCATGGGTACCCCGCACAGCTCCCGTTTGCCTGCCTTATATTCCCTTGCGGCATGCCCAGCCAGATAACCGCGGATGACCATTTCAACTTTAAACGGCTCGCAGCGGACTCCGACCGTTACGTTCGGGTCCGGGCTGCCCAGCATCCAGTTTGGGACCAAATCTTCCGTGGCCCGCATCATCCTGAGTGCCAATTGGTTCAGGATCTGACCTTTATACGGAATGCCCTTGGGCATGACCACATCAAAGGCGGAAAGCCGGTCTGTGGCTACTGCTACCAGGAGATCATTCTCGAGGTAGTACACTTCCCGCACCTTACCTTTATATACCCCGAGTTGTCCGGGAAACTCAAAATCAGTGCTGGTGATGGTCTGCATTTCGGATTAATTCTGATGTTCGATATTCTTGTAGGCGTCAATAACCTTCTTTACGAGCTTATGCCGGATCACATCCTTATCGTCCAGATAGATCATTTCAATCCCCTGTACGTTTTTCAGGATCAACAAGGCCTCTTTCAGCCCGGAAATAACCCGCCTGGGAAGGTCTATCTGCCCGGGGTCTCCGGTAAGCAAAAACTTGGCATTCTTGCCCATACGGGTCAGAAACATTTTCATCTGGGCGTGGGTGGTATTCTGTGCCTCGTCCAGGATCACAAAGGCATGATCCAGGGTACGGCCCCGCATAAAAGCCATTGGGGCAATCTGTATGGTCCCGTTTTCGATAAACAAACTGAGTTTCTCAGCCGGGATCATATCCCTTAAGGCATCGTAAAGCGGTTGCATGTACGGGTCCAGTTTTTCCTTGAGGTCTCCCGGTAAAAAGCCCAGGTTCTCCCCTGCTTCCACTGCAGGCCTGGTTAAAATAATCCGCTTTACCTGTTTGTTCTTCAAGGCCCGTACCGCCAGGGCTACCCCGGTATAGGTTTTTCCTGTACCCGCCGGCCCGATGGCAAAGACCATGTCATTTTTGGAAACAGCATCCACCAGCTTGCGCTGATTGGCGGTCTGTGCCTTTACCAACCTGCCGTTTACACCGTGCACCAGTACATCTCCACTTAGGGCAGAAGACTGATAATCCTCTTTCCCGTTACTGCTCAGGATGCGTTCAATAGCATTTTCATCCAGTTTGTTATACTTGGAATAATGCTCAGTCAGCATATTGAAGCGTCGCTCAAATTCCTCGAGTAGCGGCGGATCTCCGTAAACTTTGATTTTACTTCCCCTGGCCACGATTTTCAGTTTGGGGAAAGATTTTTTGAGCAGGTCGATGTTGGAATTTCTGTCCCCGAAAAAGTCTCTGGGGTTGATTTCTGTGAGTTCTAGACTGAGTTCGTTCAAAAAATATCTGGCTTTAAAAATTCAGTGAGGAAACAAGACTTTGCTCCGCCGTTTTTTTGCTTAATTTTGTTCGACAAACTTACGTAAAATTCAGTTTGAGCAGCTAAAAAAATATCAACAACATCGGATGCCTATCATCACCCTGACTACAGATTTCGGCCTCAAAGACCATTTCGTAGGAGCAATTAAAGGAACCATTTACAAGGAACTCGAGGACGCCCGCATCGTTGATATTTCCCACCAGGTTAACCCTTTCCATATTCAGGAATGCGCCTATCTGCTCAAAAATGCCTACAAGGCCTTCCCGGATGGCAGCATTCATATTGTTGGCGTGGATTCCGAAAAAACCGTTGAAAACACCCATATAGCCGTTTTGGTTGACAAGCATTACTTCATAACGGCAGATAATGGCGTGATCAGCCTGATTACAGAGGAAATAAGCCCGGAAAAAGTAGTGGAGATCAACCTCCCGGACAGTCTTAAAAGTTCATTTCCGGTCCTCGATGTTTTTGTGCAGGTGGCCTGCCACCTGGCCCGGGGCGGCACCCTGGAAGTGGTTGGCAAGCCTTTTAGCGGGCTTAAAATCTTTAAGGAATACGCCCCGCGAATTTCAAATCAGGGAAATAGCATCGTCGGCAGCGTCATCTATATCGACAATTATGGCAACCTGATCACCAATATCCACAGGAACCTCTTTGAAGCGTATCGCAAAGGCCGAAAATATACGGTAGAGGCGCGGAATAAAAAGTTATCCGAGATACATGAAAAGTACAGCGATATCGTCAATTTTGAACTGGAACCGGGGCAGCGCAGGGGTCCTGGGGACCTTATGGCTCTTTTCAATTCATCGGGATATGTTGAACTGGCCATTTATAAAAGTAATATGAACACGGTTGGGGGAGCTGCAACGCTGCTCGGGATGGACTATCGGGATACTGTAATTATAAATTTTACCTAAATGCTCACCAGATTTGTCCAAATGACTTTCAAACCCGAAAATATTGCTAGTTTTGAGCAAATTTTTGAGGCCTCTGCCCCAAAGATACGAGCATTCCCGGGATGCAGGCATGTAGAGTTGCTGCAGGACAAGGATGAGCCCGAGGTGTTTTTTACCTATTCCCTCTGGGACTCCGAGCAGGACCTGCAGGCTTATCGGGACTCGGATTTTTTTAAGGAGGTCTGGAGCCGTACCCGCCAACTGTTTGCGGCACGTCCCCGGGCGTGGAGTTTAAACAAGCATGAATTAAATAATTAATCGAATGTGGTCCGTTTTCAGAAAAGAAGTCAGTTCTTTTTTCACTTCCATAGTGGGTTATTTGGTGATGGGACTCTTTCTGGTGCTTACAGGGCTGTTCCTATGGGTCTTTAAGGGGCCTTTTAATATTTTCGATTACGGCTTTGCCGACCTAAGCCTGTTTTTTACCCTGGCCCCATGGATTTTTTTATTGCTGATCCCGGCTATTACCATGAAGTCCTTTTCTGAAGAGCGAAAACTGGGGACTCTGGAGCTGATGCTAAGCCGTCCTGTTTCAACTTCCTCTTTGGTGCTTGGAAAATTCCTGGGTGCCATGAGCCTCTCACTGATCGCCCTTGCCCCTACCCTGCTTTACGTCTGGACGCTGCACGACCTGGGAACCACTGAGGGCAACCTGGATACCGGCCTGGTAATCGGGTCGTATATGGGCTTGTTCTTTTTGATGGCCGCATACACCGCAGTCGGATTGTTCGCCTCTGCGCTTACGGAAAACCAGATCGCCTCCTTTTTAATCGCCATCCTCTGTTGTTTTATACTCTATTTTGGGTTCGAAAGCCTGGCGGGACTGGCCGGAAGCGGTTCGCTGGCTTTGCTTATTGAGAATTTTGGCATGAAGGCACATTACGAAAGCATCAACCAGGGAATTCTGGACAGCCGGGACCTGGTTTATTTCATATCCGTGTGCGGCTGCTTCCTCATCTTTGCAGTTCTGCAGTTAAACCGGCTCAAAGCATGAAAAATAGCAAATTACTTTCCCGGCTTATAGGTTTAGCCCTGCTCGTTGGTTTGCTCAACCTGCTCTCGCAGTACGTCTACAAGCGCTGGGACCTGACCGAAGATCAGCGCTTCACCCTGGCCCCTCAGAGTATTGCGGCTGCTGAGGCACTGGAAGGCCCAGTAGTCGTGGATGTATTGCTGGAGGGAGACCTGCCCGCAGAGTTCTTAAAACTCCGCAAAGAAACGGCTTTGCTGCTGGAGCAATTTTCAGAGATCAACCCCAACATTCAATTTACTTTTGCCGATCCGATGGAGGGAACGGCAGGCAGCGAGGAAACGCTGCAGCAGCTACAGGCCTTAGGGCTTAAACCCGCCAGTGTCACTACCGAGGAGAATAACCGGGTATCTCAGGAACTGGTATTTCCCTGGGCCATGGTCACCAATGGGGAGCGAACCGAGAAAGTAGCCCTGCTCAGGAACCTTTTGGGGGCTTCCATGGAAGAGCGCATCAATAACTCCATTCAGTACCTGGAATACGGCCTGGCCGATGCCTTTACAAAATTGGGGTTTAGGGATAAAAAAAAGGTCGCCATCCTCAAAGGGAATGGGGAGTTGGAAGATCGTTACCTGGCAGATTTCCTGACTGCGCTCAAGGGTTATTACAATATTGCCGCCTTTACCCTGGATTCGGTTGAAACCAATGCTGCAGGAACGCTGGAAAGCCTTAAAAGTTTTGATGCTGCCATCATTGCCAAACCTACGGAAGCCTTTACGGATGTTGAAAAATACCTGCTGGACCAGTATATGGTTGGCGGGGGGAAGACCCTCTGGCTGATGGATGCTGCAGCCATCGAAATGGACAGCCTGATGAATGAAGCGGGCGAGGCAGTGGCCCTGAGGAGGGATCTGGGCCTGGGGGATTTATTTTTCCGTTATGGCCTGCGGCTCAATGCAGACCTGATCAACGACCTGTATTGCACGCAGATAGTGATGGCCACCGGTTCCGGCAGTGGTTCTCAGTACAACCCGGTCCCCTGGTTTTATTACCCCATGTTGTTCTCTGCAGACAATCACCCCATTAACAGGCAACTGGAAGCGTTACGCATGCAGTTCGCCGGCAGTATCGATACCCTGGAGAATGCCTATAAGAAGACGATTCTTTATACCTCCTCCCCCCTTTCCAAAAAGGAGGGAGTTCCAAGAATGATCAGCCTGGACCTGATCCGGCAGGAACCCGACCGCAGCACCTACGGTCCCGGTAATTATCCGGTAGCGGTACTTGTGGAGGGAGACTTTCAGTCTGCTTACAAAAACCGGATACGGCCTTCAGGGGAGCTACCCTACAGGGAAGAAGGCCCCGAAAATAAAATGATTGTGATCAGTGACGGGGACCTGATTGCCAATCAGCTCCAAAACGGGCGCCCGCTGGAACTGGGATATGACAAATGGACCAATAATTTCTACGGAAATAAGGAATTTCTGCTGAATGCTGTGAATTACCTGCTGGATGACAGTGGACTTATAAACATTCGCAATAAGGAAGTTCGCATTCCTTTACTGGATCCTGAAAAATTTGCAGCATCCAGAGGCAAGTGGCAACTCCTGAACATAGGGCTTCCACTGCTGTTGATTGTTTTGATCGGCTGGGGTTTCAACTATTTCCGAAGACGGCGATTTCGCTGATTCCTGTTGATAAGTTTGTTTTACATAAAAGGACAATTAGGATATATTTGTCTTGATATCAGACAGCCGCAGTACTGCCGTATTTGCGACTGTTGAAAGCGATTTAAAGCATGAAGTTTATAGTTTCCAGCACTTATTTGTTAAAACAGTTACAGATCCTTGGCGGAGTGATCAGCAATAGCAATACCCTGCCTATACTCGATAATTTCCTCTTTGACCTCAGGGAGAACAGCCTTACGGTTTCAGCCTCCGACCTGGAGACCACCATGAGCGCCGAACTCAAGGTGGAGTCCGAGCATTCCGGAACCATAGCCGTGCCTGCCCGCCTGCTGCTGGATACGCTGAAAACCTTTCCGGAGCAACCCTTGACCTTTGTGGTTGAGGACAACCATACTGTTGAGATCAGCTCCAGCCATGGAAAGTATGCATTGGCCTATGCAGACGGAGCTGAATTTCCCAAAGCTGTTGAATTGCCGGATCCCTCTACCACCAAAATCATGGGCGACATCCTGGCAACCGCCATAAACAAGACCATTTTTGCCGCCGGTAACGACGACCTGCGCCCCGTAATGAGCGGGGTCTTTTTCCAGTTTTCTCCTGAAAACCTGACCTTCGTTGCCACTGACGCCCATAAACTGGTGAAATACCAGCGAACGGATGTTTCGGCCTCAGAGGTTGCTGAGTTTATTATGCCCAAAAAGCCGTTAAACCTGCTCAAAGGAATCCTGGCAGGAAGTGAGGAAGAAGTGACCATCTCCTATAATGACAGCAACGCCAAATTCACTTTTGAAAACACAGAACTGGTTTGCCGGCTGATAGATGGGAAATACCCGAATTACGAGGCGGTAATCCCCAAGGAAAACCCGAATAAACTGGTGATACAACGGTCACAATTGCTCAGCTCTGTTCGCAGGGTTTCCATCTTCTCAAACAAGACCACCCACCAGATCCGGTTGAAGATTGCCGGGGCGGAACTAAATATCTCGGCTGAAGACATAGACTACAGCAACAAGGCCGAAGAGCGCCTTACCTGTTCCTATCAGGGCGATGATATGCAGATTGGCTTTAATTCCCGTTTCCTCATTGAAATGCTCGGGAATCTCAATTCCGATGAAATTTCCCTGGAAATGAGCCTTCCCAACCGCGCAGGCATCCTGACGCCGGCCGATGGCCTGGACCAGGGTGAATCCGTCACCATGCTGGTAATGCCGGTGATGTTGAATAATTAATGCCCATTACTGATACAGATCATTTCCAAGGCACCATAATTCAATAACTTGCAGATATATTTGTAGAGGTTAGACGATTTATTTCGTCGGTTGTCGATATTATACATACCTGGACAAATGAGTTAATACCTTTACTTTCAAACTAATAAACTGGTTAACAATAACACTTGAATTATGAAAAAATTACTATCGCTCGCTTTTAGCGCAGCCCTTGTTCTCGTATCCTGCGAGACAGAACAACTAAACGATCAGACTTTGGAGGCTGTAAATGGAAAAGCCACTTCAGAGAGCTTGGATTTTGTAATGGAAGGATGTTCCGGTTCCGTACGAAATTTGATTGCCGGCCAGAACACCGTAGTTGGTACAGTAAGCGTTGAAGAAGATGGTTCCAATTATGTGATTACCTACAGCATCACCGAAGGAGATTACTGTTTGACTGAAGCTCATGTAGATGTAGCGGACGATCCCAGTAATTTTGCCATTAATCAAACCGGGAATCCTAAAATTGGAAATTTCGACTACGTCAATGACGGAATTGAATGTACCAATAGTTTCTCTGTGACAGTTGCCAATGAAGGCCCGTGGCTGGCCATTCATGGGGTTGTAGAGTGTTCTACCAATTCCCTCGAAACAATTACAGCTAATCTGCCTGAAACGGTTGATTTCTGCGCCATTAATCAGGGGCCCGATGCCTACGTCAATATTTCTCTTGAAGGTGGTATTCTTACCGGTGATTATGGTTCCTGGTGTATTGATAACGATTTGGGTATTACTCCAAACTGCTTCACAGATGTACCAATTTATGAAAGTTCAGATGCCAACGCACTTCCAGAAGGATTGCTGGAAAAACCAGAGAACCTGGATTTAGTTAACTGGTTATTGAATCAGAACATTGTAGGAACTGAGAGCCCTAATGCTCTTGGAACCTATACTTACGGGGATTTGCAGTTTGCAATCTGGTACCTCATTGATGTTGTAGAAGATCCTACCGGAGCAAATTACAGTCTGGGAGCCTTCTTACAAGGCCGAGTGGATGAATTGATAGCCTTAGCAACTGCATCAGGTGAAGGCTTCAATCCTGAATGTGGAGACTTTATCGGAATTATTTTGGTTCCCGGAAACAACGTTCAGCCATTGATCATCCCTTATCCTACTTCATGTAATGATTGTGATGAAACTATCTGGGCCGAAGGATGTGGATTCCCAGGCGGAAGCTGGGCCATGTACTTTGAGTATGCTGAGTAAGACATAATTTTAATTTTTAAATAAAAAGGAGGGTGGATATATATCCATCCTCCTTTATTTTTATATCATGATTTACGCCATATTGTGACCCCTTAAATAATGTAATGAAATTCATTTCTATTATCAGGCGAAATTTTCACTTAGATTTCTATGAGGAGGGGAAAGTGTGTTTTGCATTTAAAAATTTTGAGGGAATACCGGCTGAATACTTTAAGGATTTCGAAATTAACCAGGCAAATAAAAATGCCATTATAGTCATAAATTGTATTCCGCCTTATTTGCTACCTGATGGGGTTGCTTTAAAATCAGAATATGCCAGCTGCTCCAAAAATTTCAGATTGGGGTATGCCATGCAGCTAACTAAATGTAGGAACGCAACTGAATTTCTAAGGCAACAATTGGGAAAAAAAGTCTATAAGAATCTCAGGCAAGATAAACAGCGGTTGGAAAAAGAACATGATCCGTATATTAAAATTTACCATGGTGAAATTGATCGGCTTAAGTGCGAAAATTTACTGAGTCAATTTAAAAGACTGATAGAGGCGAGATTCGGAAATGATGCAGAGAGGCATTACGCACTTAAAAGGTGGTCGCTTTATGAAAAGAACGTATATCAGCAAATCCAAAATAAGAGCGCTTCTTTGGTTGTGGTGTATTCGGATGACAAAGTCGCCGGTATGTCCCTCAACTATCATTTTAAAAATTTATTAACCGTTGCGCTTAATTCCTATGATCAGGACTTTGCACCCTATAGTATGGGCAGATTGATGTTTTGGTATATTTTGGATTGGTGTTATAAAAACAATATTCTGCTGATAGATTTAGAATGGGGGAACCTGCCCTATAAGGTTAGAATGGCTAATGTTGTATTTAAATATCAAACGCTTGTAGTCTTTCCTCGGAAAAACATCTTTAAAAGAGTGATTTCGTTCGGGATTTTAAATTTAATTGCATTAAAATATACTGTCCAGACCAGAAAAGAATTTGGATATAAAAACCCCGAGCATCTATTCAAACACCGCTGGATGAATATTGATGAAATAAGGAGTGAAGTACTATAGACTTTATTCTGAGATAGTAGTCCTGGAATTAAATTTGGCTCTATCTGTTTATCCGCTGATTTAAGAGCAAAAGGTTCCTTTTTTAAGCAATTCTTAAAAAGTCAACAACCAATATAAATACTAACTAATAAACGGTATCGTCATAAAATAGCTGGGCGACTCGTCCTGACCAGCCCGTACCGCATTTACTATGGGCATTACAAAGCCCAGGATCAAAGTTCCTATCAGGGTTAATATTCCCAGACCCAACAACAAGATAGCCGGAATGCTGAGGATCGCATAGAGTAATAGGCTCAGCTGCAGGTTTACGGCTGCCTTTCCATGCTCGTCCATCCCAATTACCCGGTTGCGGGTACTAAGCCAGAGCACCAGTGGCACTATCAGCCCCCCAAAACCGATAAGGTAAGACAGCAGCTGGGTAAGGTGCATCACACTGAGTAAAGGCCTGTCTTCCCTCAGGCCGCTTTCGGAAACTATTTGCATTTTTTGATGGATTTTAGGGTTTTAATTATGTGTCGCAAAAATTTATAAAATGTTACATCCCCGTACAACAGATTCCCAGTTTCCACTAGTAAAAGGGAAACTGTATTCCTTTGATCAGACTATATAATTAGTCGTAATTTTGCAATAATACTGGATATAGGGTTTTAATTTAAATCGAATACAAAATCATGCATAAGGGCTATGTATACTGAGGAACCCATCATCGCACTCTCCACCCCTTCCGGTGCCGGCGCCATTGCCGTTATCCGGATTTCAGGTAAGGACGCTGTTGCTATTGTGGCCAAACAATTCAAGGCCGCCAGCGGGGCAGATCTGGCCGCTGTAAAAAGCCATACCATCCACCTGGGAGGGCTTTATGACGGGGATCGGATGATCGATGAGGTATTGGTATCGGTATTTATAGCCCCGCGCTCTTATACAGGGGAAAACGTGGTGGAGATCTCTTGTCATGGATCTCCCTACATCCAGCAGGAAATCCTGCAGTTGTTTTTAAAGAAGGGCTGCCGTATAGCCAAAGCAGGTGAATTTACACTGCGCGCCTTTGTAAACGGAAAAATGGACCTCAGCCAGGCGGAGGCTGTTGCCGACCTGATTGCCTCTGAAAATGCCGCCAGCCACCAAATAGCTTTGCAGCAGATGCGGGGCGGGTACAGTTCAGAGATTAAGGATTTGCGGGAGCAAATGATCCACTTTGCCTCTATGATTACGCTGGAACTTGATTTTTCCGGGGAAGACGTGGAGTTTGCGGACCGTACGGAGTTTTATGCATTGTTAGATAAGCTTAGTGAACTGCTAAAAAAGCTCATCGATTCCTTTGCCATGGGTAATGTCCTTAAAAAGGGAATCCCCATTGCCATTGCAGGGCGGCCCAATGTAGGCAAGTCCACCCTTTTAAATGCCCTGCTGAAGGAAGACAAAGCAATTGTCAGTGAAATAGCCGGGACCACCCGCGATGCCATTGAAGATGAAATGGTTATTGAAGGGATTGGCTTCCGCTTTATCGATACTGCAGGCATACGGGAGACTACCGATGTTGTGGAGCATATCGGGATACAAAAGACCCGTGAAAAAATGGCCAAGGCCCGGATCATCCTCTATATGCTGGACGGGAGCAAGCTTACAGATTCCAGGCTGGAGGAGGCTGTTGAGGAGCTTTCGGAACTTGCGGCTACTTATCCGGAAATCCCAAGGCTGACCCTGGTCAATAAAAAAGACCTGATGGATGAGCCAATGCAGCAAAAAGCTTCAGAAAAGTTTGAGGATGTGCTGTTCCTTTCTGCAAAGGAAGGGAAGGGGCTTAAAGCCTTGGAAGAGCGATTACTGAGCTTTGTAAACAGGGGCCTGCTTACCAATAATGACCCCATAGTCAGCAATACGAGGCATTTTGAAGCCCTGAACAATGCCCTCGAGGCGGTTGGGAAAATAAAAGAAGGAATGGAGGCGGAAGTACCCTCAGACCTCGTGTCCATTGACATCAACCAGGCATTGTATCACCTGGGGGAAATAACCGGGGAGATCAGTTCGGACGACCTGCTGGGAAATATCTTTTCGAATTTCTGTATCGGGAAGTAATTCCAGAACCAGAATGCATAAAAAAAGACCTGAAGTAGTAAATACTACCCCAGGTCATTTCTGCAGATATTAGATATCAGAATTTTAGCTGCTCATCTTTGTCCCAAAGGCCCCAATAGGCCCCTACGTCTCCCTCGGCCCCTACTTTCCAGGATTCGTCAAAGGAAGAGAAGTAGAAAATTTCAATATCGTCTTCAGCCGCCCATTTCTGGGTGTTGATAAAATACTTCAGGAAATTTTCATATCCGGGATAGGCCCCTTCCAGACTGGATCCCTGGCTGGGCCAGCCCGTCTCGGAAATAATGACCTTTTTGCCGTTCCCTGCCCGGATAGCCCGGTTAAACATATCTTTCATATAGAGGATGGAATAGTCCAGGTCACAGCCTTCCCAAAAGGGGTAGCAGTTTGCCAGGATTACATCACAGGCCTCCGTAATCCGGGGTCTTTCAGCAAATTCGTAATAGGCATCCACATAGGCCACTGGAATACCCGTACCCGCGTCCTTTACCTGCTGGATAAAGCCCAATAGCTCATCTTCAGTGAGATCGCCACGCAGCATGACCTCATTTCCAACCGCCGCTATATCCACAAAGCCTTCTTTGGCCAGTTGAATAAGGTTTTCCACTTCCTGCCGGTTGATATCCGGGTCGTCGCCCAACCAGGCGCCCACCATGGTCTTAATACCGTACTCCCTGGCAATCCTGGGGATGGCTTCGTTCCCTTCGGTACAGGAAAAGGAGCGAATCCATTGGGTATAGGGCTGTATGATTTTCATGCGCCTGTGGATCTGCTCTTCAGAAATCCGGTCTCCCGGTTTCTGCCCTTCCATATAAGGGCTGAAACATAGCCCGTGCATACCTTCTTCCAATACCTTCCGGCTGATCTCCTGTAATTCCTCTTTATTTTTCCCGGCGAAATCAAGGTTAGCCAGCGCCAGGAATTTTTCTTTTCTATTTGAAAACGACATAATATTTAAACTTGTTAGTTAGTTGGTTCTTCTTTGTTTTACAATTCCCCCCTGCGCTTTATCAGCTCTGCTTTAATTTCACGGGCACGCTCTTCATTCAGGCTGTAGGTATACATTACCCAGATTGCCAGGGCCGCCGTAACCGAGGGAATAACAATGTCTGCAATTCTGAGGTTGTTCATGGTTTCCAAAGTCTGGGTTTCAGCATCGGAGATAAAACCTACCAGTTTCAGAACCAAACCTCCCAGTACCAGGGCAATAGCCTGGCCTAATTTTACCATCCACCAGTAGATGGCCCCAAAAGTTCCTTCTTTTCGAGGCATCCCGTTTTTCAGCTCATCCAGGTCGCATACATCAGCGGTCATACTCATCATCAGTGTAAATAGTCCTCCCAAGCCAAAAGCCATCAATGGAATAGGGATAAAGATTAACCAGGGAGCCCCCTGGCTGGTATCAATGCTAAACCAGGACATCCCTACACTTTCCAGGAAGGGATTCAAATAATCAAAAAGAGCTCCGACCCCACTATTCAGGGATTGCCCGAGGCTGGTTTGGTTGAATTTGTCATTCAGCGACGTCTCAAAGCCCCACCACTTCAGGAGATAACCGATAATAGAAAGCACCGTAGATATGATGAAAGCCTTTCGTTTGCCCCATTTATCAGACATCTTGGATATGATGGGAATTACCACAAAGGCTGTCAGGACGGCCGTTATGGTTGAAAACCAGGCTGGCCAGGTTCCGGCTGCTCCATAGTCTCCGTTAAACATGTAAAAGACAATGATATAAACACTGAAGGCGGCCACCATTTGAAATCCATTGAAAACCAGGAAAGTTGCCCCACAGAGTTTCATAAAAGGTTTGTTCTTGGAAACCTCTTTGATTCCCTTAAACAGATCTTTAAGGTTGCTCAATAAGGTCTTGAAGGATATTTTTTTTCGGTTTTCCATATTCCTTGCGTCTATCCCCTTACAAAAAATAGCTGGCAAAATCCCGAGAACAATACAAACCCCGGCCACAATCATGGATAACTGACGTACGCCCACCGCCTGGGTTTCAAAGATTTCAGGATCGGCAATAATCACCCAGAACCAGGGTACGACCATCCAGGCTATCTGCCCCATGGTATTGGCAAAGGCCATTAATCTTGTACGTTCGTTGTAGTCGGAAGTCATTTCGTATCCCAGCCCGACAAGAGGGGTGGCATACATAGTGTTTCCGATCAGGAATACCATTGAAAATATCAGGAAATACCAGAAATTATAGGTTTGGGAGTTGTTTTCGTCCAGCTGCCAGAGTACTGCAAACAAAATTCCACTGAGGATTGCCCCAATAAAAATATAAGGACGTCTGCGCCCCCAGCGGGAATTGGTGTTGTCCGAAATAAAACCCATAATGGGATCCGTCAGGGCATCAAAGATTCGCGGGAGTCCTCCCAGCAATCCTGCCAGGAAAGGGTCCATTCCAAAGGCCGTAAGCAGGAAAAACATAAAGAATCCCAGGGCTCCGGGCAGCAGGTTCAGGACCAGGTGTCCTGATCCGAAAGCCATCTTCTGGCCGATTGGCACCTTATCCTTGGCAGCGGTTTTGTAAGTAGACATATCGTTTGGTTTTAGGTTTTATAGGTTTTATTCTTGGTTAGCTGGTATTACTATTGTCTGTATCGCCTGAGCATCAATTTGAGTAGTCCTGGAGGCTTCTCCCAGTTTAAGGCTAACGGCCTTTTTATTCATGGTCTGATTCAGCATCACCACAACTATAGAACCATCCGGGTTTTCAGCAGCGGTAAGCAATAAATCCTTATCATTGAGCTCAAACCCGATCCGCCTGGCTCCCGGACGAATAAACCGGCTGAAATGGCTCATGGTGTAATATAGCGGGGTAAAATAAACCTCATCCTGCTCCGGGTCTACAATTACCGGGGCCACACACCAGTTTTCAAACCAATTGGGGCCGCCCTGCCGGTCCAGTACCATATTCCAGTCTATCCAGCCATCCACCCAGTTATTCATGCATCCGATGATATCCCTGGCATAGCGATATACCGGAACGTATTTAGGGTGTAAGGGCTTGTCCTTTTCCGGAGCCCAGTCCCAACCCCAGTCTGTTGCTTCTTTGGACCAGTACCAGGCATCATCCTGCCACTTGGGCACCTCCGCATCCACACAGGCCTCAGACTGTATCAAATACTTGGAAGGGGCTTTCTGGTGAGCGTATTGCAAGGCTTCCGGAAACACTTCAAAAGTACTGGCATACCAGTGAATGGCCGTCCCGTCAAAATATTTCACGGCCTCAGGGTCCCTGTACATCTCATCTACCCATTCTTCAAGGTGTTCCCTGTTCTGGTCATAGCCCAGTATTTTAACATCATGGCCTGCTTCTTCTAATTTTGGCCCGAGGAAATCAACCACAAAGTCGGTCATTTCCTTTGGGCTGAAGTGCATACTCTCCCAGTTCTGGTCATTTCCAAGCGGTTCGTTTTCAACGGTAAGCCCCCAGATATCTATTCCTTCTGCCTTGTAAGCTTCCAGGTATTTTGAAAAGAACAGTGCCCAGGTATCCCGGTATTCGGGCAGGAGTTTTCCACCCCTCCAATCATTGTTGTCTTTCATCCAGGGTGGGGCCGTCCATGGGGATGCCACAATTTTAAACCCATCTTCCGAAGCAGCCATGGCTTCCCTGATCATCGGCAGCAGGTCTTCCCGGTCTTCGTCAATTGAAAAATGCTCCAGTTCGGTGTCTCCGGCTATTGGGGCATAGGAGTAATTACTGAGTGAAAAATCACAGGAGTTCATATGGGTCCGGGTGAGCGAATAACGCGCACCATCCGGCCCAAAATAAGCCTGTATAATTGCTTTGCGGTTGTCCGGGCCCAGTTGATTGAGCAGATAGGCCGAAGCCTCCGTAAAAGAGCCTCCAAAACCGGTAATGGTCTGAAACTTTTCAGCAGGCTTTAGGTTTACTTCGATCGGGGTATCGGCCTGACCTTGAAGTTGAACGGTAGTTAACTGATTTCCGGCAGCTGAAGTCTCAAATACACTAAGTTGCAATTCTTTCTCTGTAGCGCATCCTAAGGCTATTCCCATAAGCAGAAGTAAAAGATATATTTTTAGATGGGTTCTCATTGTGGTATTAGTGAGGTATGGTTTGTTCTCTTCGTGTTGGGGGAACCTGTACCTCCAGCATTAAGGAGTCTTTATTCCCCTTATAAGTTTTGGTTATGGGTTTGTTATTACGCCCAAGCCCTTTAAAGACCCCCTGGTCTACCAGGTCCCAAAGCGGATATTTGGCTTTACCATCCACTGTTAACAGGCCAAAATGGTTTTCGGATCCCTTTTTATTGTGCGGGTCTTTCCATTTTTCGCTAAATGCTTCAAAATAAAAACAAGAGATACCTTCAGCCTCCGTCCATTCGCGCATGAGTTCATGGTACCGGCCTTGCTTATATTCATCGGTTGCCCTGGAGCCCTTGGGTCCGTAATGCCCGTCAGAAACACTGGCCCAGCCGGTTTCTCCTATATGGATGGGTTTGTCTACCCCCAGGCTGCTTACATAGTCTGAAACGGCCTGGTACTGCCCCTGGGCAAAAGCCAGGGCGCGCTCCATGGCGTTATCTATTTTTTCCAGGTCGGAAAGGCCTTCCTCTTCTTCGGGTACTCCCCAGAATTCAGGATTGTAATGGGTATTGTGGTAGGGATAGGTATGCATGGAAACATAGTCTACCGCTTTGATCAGGGCTTGGAGGTCTTCGGTATGGTACTCGGGGTCTCCCCCACCCCAGGAAGCAAAATCATCGGAACAGGTAATCCAGAGGTCTTCGGGCAGCTCTCCCTTTTTCTTCATTTCCTGCAAATGGTTGACCCATTTGAGGATCACCCAGGGCTGCACATAATAACTGGCTGCCCATTTTACCATAGCCTCGTTTCCTACCGCCAGAACTTTTATGATATCCGGGTATTCTCTTGCCAGTTTGGCAGCCCGCTCAATTTCACCTTCATTTTGCTCGCTCTCTACCTCATGGTCGGGCTCCATATCGGTCCAGGCATTCTTGCAATCGATCCAGGCTCCCAGCATTACATACATCTCGAAGTCCGGATCTACCTCCTTTAATTCCTTTATGGCCTTCACCACATTGGAGGCATGCGGGAGCTGCACATTATAAGTCCTTAAAATCCGGATACCCATGGCATGGAGTATTTTCATGTCTTCCTTCAATTCGGCCACAGTAGGCTGTGTCTCACGACTAACCTCCCGGTACCCCCCATAGGAGATGGCGCGATATTCCGGGTTTCCCAATATATCCTTAGCGGTAATGTTCATAGTTGCTTGTTCGGTTGCTTTTGGTTCGTTTTGATTCTTACATCCGGTCAGAAATACAAAAGTCAGACAAAATATTCCAATTCTTGCTAAACTGTTCATTTCTACCTGTGTTAGATAAATTTATTACTCATTTAATTATGCGGGCCATGTGCCTAATCCGAATATTCCAACCCGTAACCAAACGGAAATAGTGCTGTTGGTTCCTGATCCCATAGATTGGGACCATACTTACCGTTGTAATTATCTTGTGTGGCCGGCCAACTGTGCGGCAATTTACCGATAAAGTTGTATTTGCCAAAGAGCACTTCTGCTATTCCGTCTCCTTCCGAGCCCGGGAGCCAGGCAGCTAAAAAGGCATCTGATTGCTCGATTTGATCTGTAACTACCAAAGGCCTGCCGGAGATCAGGATTACTACCGTTTTTACTCCTTGTTGCTGATAATGGCTGATATAGCGTTTATGTTCTGCTGAAAGGACCAGCTCCAATTCATTTGAATCATGGCCAATATCTCCGAAAAATTCGGCATAAGGGGGTTCCCCCACGCAGATAATTGCAAGGTCTGCATCCGAATGATCTTCTTCAGCATTGGCGTCATATACCACTTTTCCCTCAGCCTTTTGTCTGATACCCTCCAGAATGCTGGTAGATCCTTTGTATCCTTCTTTGGTTCCCTGCCAATTAATGGTCCAGCCCCCGGATTGTAGGCCGGCACTATTGGCGTGTTCCCCGACCACCACAATTTTTTTGGTTTTTGGGCTAACAGGCAGGGTTTGTCCTTTATTTTTCAGCAATACCAGGGATTCCCTGACCGCCTGCCGGGCTACATCCCTGTGAGCGGGAATACCAATCTTTTCCAAAAGACCGTGGTCAGGAAAAGGGTTTTCAAAAAGGCCCAGGCGGAATTTCTGGCGCAGGATGCGCCGTACGGCATCGTCTATACGGGAAAGGGATACTTTTCCTTCCTCCACGGCTGCCTTCAGGCCATTGTGGAACAGTTCGAAATCCCCGTCTGTGGCCATGACCATGTCTATACCTGCATTGATAATTTCGTATTCCCCGAATCTGGAATAGGCCTTCCAGTCCGATACGACCATCCCTTCAAATTGCAATTCTCCTTTCAGGATTTCTGTAATCCACCTCTTGCTGGCGTGCAGGGGCACACCCTTAAAAGTATTAAAGGAAGCCATTACCGAGCCCACTCCGCTTCTGACAGCCGCCGCATAAGGAGGAAGTAAATATTTCCGGATTGCTGCTTCAGAAAGGGAAGTCTCCCCTCCTTCCACGCCGTAATCGGTAGAGCCATCACCAATGTAATGTTTGGCGGTGGCCATTAATTTAATTGTATTTCCGTCCGCACCCTGATGGCCTGTAACGGATGCCTGGCATAATTTTTCGGTAAGTTCAGTGCTCTCAGAAAAGGCCTCATATACCCTGCCCCATTTTTCATTTAAGGGGATGGCAATGCAAGGCGAAAAGACCCAGTTAAATCCCGTGGCACGAGTCTCCAGGGCTGTTATTTCAGCTGCCCTTTCAACCAGTTTTGCATTGCGGCTGGCGCCCAAACCTATATTATGGGGAAAAATGGTGGCTCCTTCAAAGGTATTCTGCCCATGAACGGCATCTACACCAAAGAGCAGTGGAATCCCCAGTGGGGAGTTTAGCGCCTTTTCCTGTAATTTGCGAAAGGTCTGCTGCCACCCGGCAGCCGTTTCTCCCGGCAGGGGGCCCTGTGTATGGATAATGGACCCGATATGCCCCTTGTCCAGGTAGTTTTCCAGGACAGGATCAAAATGGCATACCTGTGTCATCTGCCCGATCTTGTCTGAAAGGGACATGTTGGACAACAAAGAGTCTATCTTTTTATCAATACCTGAAACACTATTTCTTTCTCGATCTGACATTTTAATTTCAGCGGGTTGTTACAGATGATTATTGGAACAAGCCATTAAGATTTTTGTAAACGCAAAACCAGGACATTCAATCCGATAATAGTTTGTGAGTAAAGTAAAGCTGCACGCTTTGTGGCTACATCCTTGCTCTGTTACAAATTACAGTTTTTTGACTTTTTCTGGGAGGACTCATTGAAAAAGGTCAGATTAGGATAATTAATACTGACCTTTTTCTCTGAATCAAGATTACTATTTATGCATTTTATTGCTGTGTGATATCATCAATATAGTAGGTCTCTCCTCCAGCTGGATCCGTTCCCCAATCAGCATTCAATACCATACGGGTATATGAATAACTGGATTGTGCCGGAGTAGTTGAAAAGTCAAAAGTCAGCGTTACCCATTCATTTGCATTGGTCGCTGTCTGGAAAATTTCGTAAGCTGGAGGATCGATTACTCCTGGCTCCTGCTCCAGACGCATACGTACGGAAATATTGGGTTTGGGTGACCATATCCTGATTGTAAAGATCAAACCATTGGCTAAGTTGATATCAGGTCCATTGAGAGTTTGATCTGAATTAATCCCAGCGAAGAAAGGAACTCCTGCTGGCTTAGTCATTTCCAGAACTTTGGAAGACGGGTTGCCAGTGGTCTGCGGATTATCAATGACCGCAACAGTGGCACCTTCAAAAGCATTAAAAAACAGTGCTCCGTCTTCAAAATCCAATGGGAAAGTAGCTGAGGTACCCCCTCCACCACCTCCACCGCCAGAAGCGACTTGCTCGATGTCATCCATGTAGAAAGTACCCGAAGTGCTTCCAGGACCATCCACAAATAAAACCAGCGTTGTAAACTGAGCCGAAGTAGTGAATGTGAAAGTCAGTTCTTCCCAGCCACCACCTGAGTGATTTGCCGTGGTTTCTACAGGAGCTCCTGCTCCTTCAAATTTCAACAATACCGGGACCGCAACATTTGAATAAAACTTCATTTTTATTTGTTTGTCCGTAGCAAAATCCACAGGGCTAGCCAAGTTAAAGGCCCCGCCTTCAAAAGGTCCACCACTGTTTACAATCTGTCCAACCTTGGATGCCACATTGTTGACTCCGGATAAATCCGGATTGTCCACTACACTGTAGGATGCACCATTAAAGGTGGAAAAAGTATAGGCTACTCCAGGGTCATCAAAGCTTATCGGCAATTCAGGTGCTGCCGGGGCAGGTGGTCCGGATCCTTGTTCTATATCGTCTATATAAAAGGTTTCACCGCCGGCCGGATCTGTATCCCAATCAGCATTAAGCACAAGGCGAGTGTAAGAAAAACTCGACTGTGCCGGGGTGGTTGAAAAGTCAAAAGTGAGCGTAACCCATTCATTTGCTGCCCCGGATGTCTGAAAGATTTCATAGGCTGGTGGGTCTATAACTCCAGGTTCCTGCTCCAGTCTCATTCGAACATTGATATTCGGTTTTGGAGACCAGATCTTCATAGTAAAGACCAGGCCATTCGCAAGGTTGATATCCGGGCCATTCAGAGTCTGATCTGTGGTAATTCCAGCAAAGAAAGGAACTCCTGCAGGCTTGGTCATTTCCAGAACTTTGGAAGATGGGTTGCCGGTGGGTTGAGGATTATCAATGACCGCAACAGTAGCGCCTTCAAAAGCACTAAAAAACAATGCTCCATCTTCAAAATCCAGTGGGAAGGTAGCCGTGGTGCCACCGCCACCGCCACCTCCAGCCGGAACCTGTTCGATGTCATCCATGTAGAATGTACCGGCTGTAGCTCCAGGGCCATCTACAAAGAGGACCAGGGTACTGAACTGCTCGGATGAAGTAAAAGTCCAGGTTATCTGTTCCCAACCACTACCCGTATGATTCGCAGTAGTCTCGATTGGAGCACCTGCACCTTCGAACTTCAGCAATATCGGAACAGCCGTGGTTGACCAGAACTTCATGGTAATGGCTTTATCTGTAGAAAAATCAACAGGCGTATCCAGTGTAAAGGCTCCTCCTTCAAAGGCAGCACCAACATTGACAATCTCCCCAACTTTAGAAGCTACCGCATTTACACCTGATAAATCCGGGTTGTCCACAACACTATAAGAGGCCCCATTAAAGGTTACAAAATCGTAATTCACATTGGTATCATCGAAGCTAATAGGCAGTTCGAGAGAAGCTGTGGTTCCGCCACCGCCAGCCGGAACCTGTTCGATGTCATCCATGTAGAATGTACCGGCTGTAGCACCAGGGCCATCTACAAAGAGGACCAGGGTACTGAACTGATCGGATGAAGTAAAGGTCCAGGTTATCTGTTCCCAACCACTACCCGTATGATTCGCGGTAGTCTCGATTGGAGCACCTGCACCTTCAAACTTCAGCAATATCGGGACGGCAGTGGTTGACCAGAACTTCATGGTAATGGCTTTATCTGTAGAAAAATCAACAGGCGTATCCAGTGTAAAGGCTCCTCCTTCAAAGGCAGCACCAATATTGACAATCTCCCCAACTTTAGAAGCTACCGTATTTACACCTGATAAATCCGGGTTGTCCACAACACTGTAAGAGGCCCCGTTAAAGGTTACAAAATCATAATTCACATTGGTATCATCGAAGCTAATAGGCAGTTCGAGAGAAGCCGTGGTTCCGCCACCGCCATCTGAATACAATGTGAAATCATCAAAATAGTAGGTCGCCCCGCTATCTGTGTTGATATCGAAGAACAATACAATCTTGTCATAGGTGCCACTGGCAGCCGCCGAGAAGTCAAAAGTAAGTTCCTCCCATGCGTTCGCCGTGGTAGTTACGGCTCCAACCTCTGAATTGACTGCTGGATTGGTTTTATCTTCCAATTTAACCAGCACATTGGTTCCCACTACCGGGGCCCAGACTTTTAATTTAAAGCCATCATTGGCGTCAAAATCGAATTTAGAATCAAACAAGATTTGATTGTTGGCAAAGGGTAAGGAGTTGTCTCTAACCACTTGTGCAACTTTACAGCTAGGGTTAACGGTATTGTCCGTATCCGGATTGTCAATATAGCTGTAAGCCGCTCCATCGCTTACGATGGCAGCACCCGGATCCGTCTGGAAGGTAATATTCAAATCCGCAGCACTTAAGGACTGCTCGGTCTCAGCCGTACAGGTTGCCCCGCTGCCAGCCGTATATAATCCAAAGTCATCAAAATAGTAGGTCGCCCCGCTATCTGTGTTGATATCGAAGAACAATACAATCTTGTCATAGGTGCCACTGGCAGCCGCCGAGAAGTCAAAAGTAAGTTCCTCCCATGCGTTCGCCGTGGTTGTTACGGCTCCAACCTCTGTATTGACTGCTGAATTGGTTTTATCTTCCAATTTAACCAGCACATTGGTTCCCACTACCGGGGCCCAGACTTTTAATTTAAAGCCATCATTGGCGTCAAAATCGAATTTAGAATCAAACAGGATTTGATTGTTGGCAAAGGGCAAGGAGTTGTCTCTAACCACTTGTGCAACTTTACAACTAGGATTAACGGCATTGTCCGTATCCGGATTGTCAATATAGCTGTAAGCCGCTCCATCGCTTACGATGGCCGCACCAGGATCTGTTAAGAAAGTAAGGTTGAAGTCTGCAGCATCCAGCGATTGGGCTGTTTCTGCTGTGCACTCTCCGCCTCCACCTCCGGCTGAAGCTACCTGCTCAATATTATCTATATAAAAAGTACCTGCTGTTGTTCCCGCACCGTCTGCGAACAAAGTCAGTCGGGAATAGGAAGCAGAAGAAGTGTAATCAAAGGTAAGGGTCTCCCAGCCAGAACCTGTATGGCTGGCGGTGGTTTCCACTGCGGCTGCCGAACCTTGTTCCAGTTTGGCAAGAACATCTATAGCCACTTCTGAATAAAACTCTATTTGAATTGTTTTATCATCCGTAAGGTCTATGTCTTCAGCCAGGTCAATAAAAATCCCTTCAAAAGTTGCACCGCTGTTGGTTAGCTCCCCCACTTTGGAAGTTGCTGCATTTTTGGCCGTTTTAGCCGGATGATCCTCCACGATGGCAAAGGCCGCTCCGTCAAATGCCGTTATATTGTAAATAGTATTGGTCCCATCAAAGTTGATCGGCAGGGAGGCCGGAATCCGTATCGTAATGGAAAGGGCATCTTCTGCCGAATCGGATGCACCGGAAGAATTGGTTGCTACCAGCGATACGGTATAACTTCCGGAAGCCGAATAGGTTTTAAATGGGTTTACTTCCGTTGAACTGCTTCCATCCCCGAAATCCCATGCATAGGTCCGGGCATCCTCAGAGAGGTTGATAAAGGATACTGTACCGGTATCTTCGTTAACCGTATAAGTGAAGGCGGCAGTTACCGTGGGAAACATATTCTCCACATCGGTACATCCCAGCCCGAGAATCGAAAGTGCAAAGGCCCATAAAGAGAACCGTTTGGCAAGTTTTAGTACTTGTTTCATAGTCTTCATTTTTTAGTTTAGTCCGTTATATTTATAAGCCCTCACATAGTCTACAACCATGGTCTGAGGAAAATTCGTTTCTGCATCTGGCGAGCCCACGAAAGTGCCCCCCACCGCTACGTTTAAAATAAAATAGAAATCATTGTCAAAAACCCATTCAGCATCATCGGGAAGGTCTTCAGGGGTAATCTGGTTGTATAGTACATCGTCTATATAGTAATTTACATAGTCCGGACCCCATTCAATGCCATAGACATGAAAACCTGTATCCATACGATCATTGGGAAGGGTAAACTCCTTTGAAATGGCTTCTCCGCCCGAGTAGCCCGGGCCGTGGAGACTTCCGATAAGCAGGTTCGGATTCTGACCCCTCATTTCCAAGATATCGATTTCGCCAATAAAGGGCCAGATCTCAGTTGGGCTGTCTTCCACCCCAAGCATCCAGAAAGCCGGCCAGATTCCCTGACCATAGGGTGTTCGGATGCGGGCTTCAAAACGGCCATAGGTTTGTTGAAAGAGCCCTTTGGTCAAAAGCCGTGCAGAAGTATATCCGGATCCCTGGAAGCTTTCCTGTCTTGCTGTAATAATCAGAAAGCCATTATTAACCACCACATTTTCGGGTCTGTCCGTATAATACTGTAATTCCTGGTTTCCCCAGCCATCGCCGTTGGGGCCATTTCCGATATTGTAATCCCAAATAGAAGGATCTGGGGCGCCATCGGTATCAAATTCATCCTGAAAAGTAAGTTCAGTAAAATTGGTCACTTTTTGTTCATCCTCATAATCACAACCCATTGCTATTGAAATAAGGAGTAGTAATGAAAGAACGATAGCAATGTGCTGCCATCGGCTCTCTGAATACTCATTTTGGAGATTGACTATTGACGTTTTCATCTTGTTTGTCTTATTCATATTGTTTTTTTAAGCCTACTCGTTGTAGAAGTAAATGTTGTCCACCACAATGCTGGAAATGCCACCTGAAGCGAATACAAACTGAGCGAGGTTGGCTCTGGCCCCGCTTACAAAGCCGCTTAAACCTCCTCCGGTATTATTTGTAAAGCTGGAAATTGGGATATCGAAACTGACCCAGTTACCGCTTGTAAGTTCTCCACTTGAGATAG
Organism: Robiginitalea insularis; assembly: GCF_052497835.1. Classification (NCBI taxonomy): domain Bacteria; kingdom Pseudomonadati; phylum Bacteroidota; class Flavobacteriia; order Flavobacteriales; family Flavobacteriaceae; genus Robiginitalea; species Robiginitalea insularis. Next base: position 2,809,394 of record NZ_CP199296.1, on the reverse strand, counting down.
TATAGCCTCCTCCAGTATCATTGCCGCCGCCAAATGTTCCGTCGGGCCCGAAATCTATCAACTCCAAAATAAGGGTGTCACTGGGATCAATGGCCTCATCGGTTCGGATATCTACGTGCAGGACGGTCATCCCGGAAACATCAACCGTTGGATTCGTAAAAGAAGTAGCTACAAAATTCAGGTTTTCGTAAATGAGGATTTGGTCAATCCCTAAATCAACTAGCCCTCCGGTTGTTGTCTGCCCGCCGAAGAAGCCATTGTAGTTGTCTACAGCAATATTGTCATAAGCTTCACTGAAAATGGAAATCACATCAGCAGGATCTCTTACCGGAGGTTCGGGTGCAAAATCGAAACTACCTTCCACGGTAAGGGTCGCAGACCCTTTGGCCTTTACACCGGCCAGGGTAGCTGTTATTTCTGTCGTACCTATACCTACAGGGGTAAGCACTCCTAATTCAGAAACCAGTACCACCCCTGGGTTGGAAGAGGCAAAATCAAAATATGACGGTGCCGCCTGTACAGTTTGATTGCCTCCTGAAGCCAGGTTAAAGGTCTGGGTAAGACCTTCCCTAGGGATATTTCCCTGAATATCTATAAATGCCGGTGCTTCTAAATCTTCTCCCCCAAAAATAGCAGGCTGGGGCTGTGCTACTGTACCCAGTTTCTCGAATTTTAATTCATCAATCCAGAAACTGTAACCATCTCCGCCTTCAGGCCCTTCTGCATACCAGAACAGACCTTTTTCCATAGTAAGTTTAAACGGATCTGGTATAGGTATCACATATTTTGTCCAGGCGGTGCTGATACGGAGGTTTTGTTTGGTTACCAGATACTTGTTTTCCCCAAAGTCATTCCCAAAACCAATTTCATTGATAGTTGCCGCCTTTGAAGCTTTAGCCCAAAAAGTAAGGGCATCGTAATCGGAAAGATCACGCCCCCCCATATCCGGAAAGATCGCTCCGGCAAAGGATCCTGCCGGATCACCAAAATTAGGTACATCAAACCGCATAGAGGCCGAACCTTCATAAACTGTTTCCGTATCCACAGAAAAAGCGTCCAGTTTAGAGCCCTGAAAGGGTAGGTATTCCAGCCCGCCACTAAAGCCGTCTATAAAAATTTCTGCATTTTGCGGAAAAGTGGCGAATTCTACCTGGTCGGACACTTCCCGCTCGCATGCCGTTGCAATTACAAGCAAAACGCCGAGAATTAAGCTATTTTTCAGATAATTAAATCTTCTGTATTTCATCTTGCTATTTTTTATTTACCAATGTTAATATGGATGTAGGTGCGGATTTCCCATTCCGTACCAAAGTCAAAACCTACCGGGCTGATGATGGAGTCATCGGCAAACTCTTCTGCTGCATTCGGCGCGTATCGGTTTGAAAACTCATTCAGTGAGCGCCAGGTCCCCCTTATCCCTATTTGCGTATTGGGCAATATAAACCAGTCTGGTTTCCCCAAAGTAGTAGACAGGTCCAGCATTAACTGAACCGGAAAAGTCAGGTTAAAATCCCTGTGGTAATCAAAGGGACCCCAGTCATTGATCTTGAAGGAGTGCTGTACCTTTATGTTTTTATAGAGCATCCGGATATCTCCTCCTACCCTTTCAATTAGACGTTCATCGCTACCTCGGGCCTGGTCGTTTCCAAAATACAGGTTGGCAATCAGACCAAACTCTGAATCGATCTTGGAGACGATTCGCGCATGGGTTTCCCACAGGTCCTGGGCCGGAACGGAGTTTGGGAAGGCAAACAAGGTACGTGAATCCAGAAAACCAATCGCAGCGTCCATCGCAGTAGGATGGTGCCTGTATACAAAACCGGCACTTACCGCCAACTTGGCATCCTCTGCGCGGTCGTTATCCCATTCGTACATCCAGGTCCCCGGAGTAGGGTCCCAGGTAAGCAGGAGCTCGCCGGCAACCATCTCCCGGTTGGCCCGTACCACAAAGGGATCCGCCAGAATATTCCGCAGCCTTCCCGGACCCTGAACATCATTTGGCATTGGGCCAACGATGGGTTTTTGCCACAGGAAGTTGGGCGCTATTTGCACATTTCCAATGGTATAGGTAAACCCGGAAAGGAAATTAGTCTGGTTCCCGCTTCCGCTGTCTTTAAGGCGCCAGCCGGTAAAGGTTTTGATTTGATCCGCACCACCGCCAGCAACCAGGCCTTGTACAGCCCCCTGGGCATACCAGTTGAATTTACCACCTGAATAGGTGATTTTTGCTTTTGCCCCCCAGTTGTCCTCGTCGTTCACCTCGTCTGTGTAAACGATATATTTGGAGGCTGCATCCGGGTTGTCCGGGTCGTAGGCCGGATTATCTTCTGTAAACTGGAATTCCCGTCCATTCAGGGGTTGTCCACCCCAGATCCCACCTACTTCAACATTGAAATCCCCCAATTCACGTTCTACATGGATGGTGGCACGGCGGGTCTGTGGCATGGGTACCGCCAGAGAAGAAACAATGGTCCCGAAATCATCTATGTCTTCATGGAAGACCCCGGTTACCCCAAATTTACCAAGCTTGGTATGGTATTTTACCAGCACGGCCGGGTTGGCCCCCCACCAAAGTTGAGGCCCGAAGGCCGCCTTAAATCCTTTTAAGGCGCGTTTTCCATCTATCTCCATTCCTGATATCTCCCCATTATAGATATCCAGGTTGGGCCCGTAATTTGCTTCCGGATACAGCCCGAAAAAATCCCCTTCATACCCCCAGTGGTAGTGGCCGGTACGGTAAAAGCCGCGCAATTCAAAGTCTTTTGCATTCCAGTTATAGGAGGCGCTGTAAACCTGTACGCGGTTAAAATCATTTAAAACAACCTCCCCGTCTTCTGCCGTATTAACGACTACTGGGCGCCCACGGTTTTCATAAAAAATTTCATCTATAGGGTTGGTCGCCACATTCCCCAGGATATTGAAAGTTACCTCGGCGCTCATATTGGCAGATGGATTTCCCTCAATTCCTACAAAATAGGACTGCATATGGTCAAAACCCAGCTCATTCGGGTAGGTAGAGCGATCAGTGGGATCAGCAGACTCCGGGGTAGTAATAAGGCTGCCCCCTGTATTAAAGGTTGTAAAGCGGGCCTCCATCCGGCTTACCCGTAACATGCTACTGCTCTCGCCTGCAAGGGCCGCCTTGTCTCCACGCGCCTGCAAAACGGCTTCGGTAAGGTCTATGTTAGAAAAGTATGTTTCCACAAACCCTTCAGTGACCCCTTCGGCATACGGGTCCATCAGATGGGCTTGTTTAAGCGCGTAGTAGGCTGCCCTTGGGTACAGTTCATATAACCCCCGGCTGTCGGTTTGCCCTTTGGCGCAAATCCCGAACCACTCCTCATTCATGTTGTTAGCGCCCGGTGCCAGGTCTATTGAATAGCCTCCGTTAGACCAGGAGGCATTGTTATCGTGAACGTCAGCATTTTTACGTTCGTCAAAACCATATTTCCACCACCCGTCGCTGAATTGGAAGGTAAACCCTCCTATGGAGTTCTCTGCTTTACCGAGCCCGGCAGCATTGGCATAAATCTCCTTCCAGTTCCCTACCATATAATAGGCCTGGGATTTCTGGTCTTCCTGGTTGGTGATGGCGTTATAGGCATCCGCCCCGAATTCTGTGAACATCAGGGGCATATCCAGCTTTTCTTTAACCACCTCGAACATGTCGGTAAAGGAAACCCCGCGGTAGGTGTTGGTTCCGTAAATATCCACATCTTTACATTCCTCAGCCACTATATCTATAAAGAGAACGTCTCCGTTACAGATGGCTACCGGATGCGAGGTGTCCAGGCTTTTCATGAGCTTGGCAGCCTCGTTCATTAATCGGTACATGGGGCGGCCGCGATTTTCTCCAACGAAGGCTTTTTCCTGGTCGTCATCCGGAAAATCTTCGGTCTCCGCTCCCTGCCAGAATAGTCCGTAGTTATTTTCATTACCCAATAAGTATAACAAGAGGCCCGGGGTGTTCTGGTATTCTTTTGCCAATTGCTCCACTTCAGATAAAAGGAATTCCTGAGTCTTGGGATCCGAATAATCCGTAATGGGCGTCCAAACCCCGTCCAGGGTAAGCCCATACCTCCCAAAGGAATGGTTGAGCATGGTATAGATCCCGTAATTTTCATAAATGTATCTGATCCAGCGAGCGGGAACCCCGGTATACTGACGGATCACATTTACATTCATGTTCCTTAGCAGTGACATTTCATGATCCAGTCCGGCTCTGATAATGTCATCGGGCTTTTTCCAGAACTCCGCATTGACCGTATTGGTCCCGATTGGGATATAGTCCCAATTCATCCCGTTGATCATAAAGTCTTCCCCATTGACTACCAGTTTCATCCCATCCTGGGATTTTACTACTTCTACCTGGGCTTTCTGGGAAAATGCCATGGAGGTAAAAACCAGTAGCAATAAGCTGAGAATAGTGTTCTTCATGTTATTCCTGTTTAATTGATTTGGTCCGAGGCATCCTATTGCAATGGAATGTCGGCTTTATGAGAAAAGTTTTTTTACATTTTCAGAATCCTAAATATATAGCCAATTATTAAGGATTTCACATTTTTTACCTCAACAAAAAATATACATCAAAATTTAAATCCAATTTTATTATCAAATTGATAATTTATCGATAAACAGCAAATAACCCGGTTATATGGTAAAGCGTTGTAGAAAGGACTCAAATCCTGTATAGGTAATGTATGGTTATAAGGCTAACCCTGAATAGCCTCAGAGATCAAGAATATACTTCACAAGGTTGTCTTCGGGTGAAAGATTCATCTTTTTTCGAAGCCTGTAACGCTTTATTTCCAGGCTTCTTACGGAAATATTGAACAACGGGGCGATTTCCTTGGAGGCAAGGTTCAGGCGCAAATAAGCACACAGGCGAATATCATTGGGAGTGAGATTTGGATGCGCCTTCTTTAATTTCTTGAGGAACTTCTGGTCTGCATTATTAAAAGCTTCCTTAAAGAGTTCCCAGTCGTCAGACTGGTTGAGGTCACGGTCTATCTGTCGTATTATAGACTTTATTTGTTCAGGAGCTCCCGGCAGGGATCTGAGTTCTTTCTTTACACGTCCTAATAATTCATTTTTCCGGACCAGCATTAGGGTCATTGCAGCTAATTCCTTGTTTTTGTTACCTACCTCCTTGCTGAGTTTTAGGTTTTCAGCATTGATCTTATCCTTAAACTTTTGGAATATCTTAATTTCTGCTTTCCTTTCGACTCCATCCTTGTTACGCCGTTTTCGCCACAGGTTACCCTGATAGGTGACAAATACAACCGCAATAAATAAAGCTAGTATCAGGAGGTAAAGCAAGGTATTCGGACCGGACATATTAAAGGTATTGGCAGCTATCGAATGGAACCCTGCTGTATTCTTTAGAAAAGGACGTCTTCCAAAAGCCGGAACCTCGGGCCACGTAATCTTATTCTCCAGGTTCTCAATGTTAGTCCCAGTAATGGATCCTGGTTGTTTACCTGATAGCTTACAACTTTCCTGAAAATTCCACCCAACCTGATGCAGTGCTAACCCGTCTGAAATGGATAGATCCTGGAAGTATGGAATTTCATGCCTCAACACTAAAGGACTAACAGCAAAGAAGGTCGCCAGTATAATAAGACGAAGAAAATTCATTTGCAAATCTGTGTGATTTTAAGGGGGGTAAGGTGGTTTGCACTATAAAGTTAAGACTTTATTTGTGGACAATAAAAATCATTCCATCCGATAACAAACTTTTTTGCAGGCCAGGCACAAACACTATGGAAAGGCCACTTGTACATACTTATTACAGAAATTATAAAATAAAAGTAGGGTTTAGGGACGTTAAGTTGTTATATAGATGTTCATTTAAACCCAAAATCATTACTTATACTATGAAAACATTAAAAATCAGCACTTTATTGATTGCAGTGGCAACCCTTTTCGTTGGTTGTTCCAAAGATGAGGCAGACGGGAATGGCCTGCTGCGAATTAGTGCAAAGGCAAGTGTCAGTGAAAATGGCACTGCCCTGACGGCTAAATCTGTAAATACAGATGTTACGGTTACCGATTTTCGCATGAACCTCAAGGAATTTGAACTGGAAATCGAAGAATCCGAATACGATGAAAATGAAATGATGGATGATTCAGATTCCTGGAATGACGATGGCTATTATGACTTTGAAGATGAAATAGAACTGGAGGGTCCTTTTGAACTGGATTTGCTTCAGGGAGAGATCTCTTTTATTACGACAGAAGTACCTAACGGGGCTTTTGAAGAACTGGAATTTAAATTTGATGAAAGTGACGACCCTACCAGCGACCTTTTCGGAAAATCTGTTCTGATCCAGGGAACCGTCAACGAAGTGCCCTTTATTTTCTGGCATAACTTTGAAGATGAAGTGGAAGTTGATTTTGAAAATCCGGAATTTGATATCGTTATCCGCGACAATACAGATGGGATCACCATTGACTTTGACCTTTCCCAGATCTTTGACGTGGTCTCGGGAGTTGACCTTGCACAAGCCGTGGACGGCAATGAAAACGGGACGATCGAGATCAGCCCGGACAATGCCGACGGCAATGGGGATTTAGCCCAACTGATCCGTGAGCGGATCAAAACAGCTATCGATTTGCTGGATGATTAATTTATAATCAGAGTTTCCTAAAGTGAAAAAGGCTTCCTGCGCATTGCAGGAAGCCTTTTTTGTAATTAGCATATGATATCAGGGGAACCGGAATTATTACCTCAGGACTGGCTTTGTGCTTGCCGGATTTTAAGTTTTAGATTGACCGTTAGCTGGTCGTTCACTTTTATAAGCCCCATCACCTTGGAAGGTGGCTCCAGATTGAAGTCACTGAAACATACATTCAGGTCTCCTTCAATACACAGGCTGCCGGTCTGATCACAGAACACAAGCGTTTCGTAGGTGCGGCATTGGCCTGCCAGCATAACGGACACCCCTACCTTATAAGTATTCAAGTTATCCGATGGCTTCTCTACATAGAGTAACTCCAGTACCACTTCAGGGTATATGTCGGATTTAAGTAACTCCTGGAAATCTCTGTTAATGGCGTTGCCCCCACAATCAAAACAATTACTTGACAGTTCCAGGCGGGTATTGCGGAAAGTGTATCGGTTGGCACCTTCTTCGTAGTAAACGCTCAAAGGGTTGTCCAGTTCCGTGACACTGTAACGACAATGGAACGTATTGACATTTGTGCTGCCCGATATGACCATTTCACTATCCGATGCGATATAAACATGTGTTTCTCTGAAAGGAGTATCGAAAGATGTGGCCAGAAGAAGCAAGGAGCTGAGCAAAAAGAAATTGAAACTACGAAATTGTATCCTGTTCATGTCTGATAAATTTAATGGTTACGTATCAAACCCGGAAATCCATTTGAGATTTCCGGGTTTGCTACCTGCAAAATTCCCCTAGAAACTGATGACAGCTTCGAACAATACCCCTTTGAATTCACCCTCATTGAAAATGCTGGTGGTATCAAAACCATCGTATTGCTGGTTTACGTATTCGAGTTTTGCAAGAATATTCCTTGTCAGGAAGGCTCCAACACCCAGTTGCGTGCGATCTATAGTGATGTCAGCACCTGAAGCGTCGTCTCCGGTTACGGTATTATAACGGCCTCCGATATAGAAGTTCTCATTATTTCCGAATCGATAGATAAGCTCCCCGGCAAACTGGTTTACTGTTCTGTCGCTGGTTTCGGCTGTCGCCTTTCCTTTGGCGCTTTCAATGGTTCCAAAGAACTCAAGGCCTTTGTACTTCACAAAAGGGTTGATCATAAAGGAAGTGATCTCGTTGCGCATACCAGGATCGTAACGTCCGCTGCGGAAATTACTTACCGGAGAAGCTTCGGTATTTTCCATAACGAGATAGTAACGGGAACCGGCACGGTCTGCACTGTAGAGGTATACCCTTCGGGATTCCCCTGTAGTGTAAAGCGATCCTGTAAGGCGTACCCTCAGATCCGTATTGAGTTGTTTATCGTATCCGAGTTTGGCCAGGAAGGAAGCTTTAGTAGTTCCTGGATTGCTAACCGCCTGGTTCAGCTTACCGTTAGAAAGGCCAAGCATTCCTATAAACCCGTTATTGCGGTAATACACTTCCCCACCTACCTCAGTTGTAAACGAATCCATGATAAGGTTTCCGACAAAAGGGTTAAAGATGGTTGCAGAGTTATCACTACGCCTGAAGTGGGCATCCCCGTAGTTATTCTCCATATGACCAAGTTTAACGGTCAGGTGCTTCATGGTATTTTCCATAAAACCCGGGCTGATCCAATCCAGTTTGTCTATCTGGATATACCCTCCCTTAACATAGGGTTCCGGGTGGTGCCTGGAAGACAGATACGTTCTGAGGTGCATGCGTACCCCGTCGGCCAGCACTACATCCAGGTCCAGGTTGGCAGTGGCCAGGTTAAAGTTATCGCCAATCTCAATGAGTTCCAGTTCGTCTCCGGATGCCCCGTGAGAGTTTTCGTGGTCCACCGCCTGGAATTGAAGGGTTGATGACCCCCCTACCCGTACTTGCAGTCCATCAAAGGTAGTTACGCTATCTTTTGGTGCTTCAAAAACGTGTATTCCTCTTTTATCTGGCAGTCTGTAGTTGTCAAGGTCGCGGCTTTGCGCAAAGACCGTAAAGCCCGATATTAATAAGCTGAGCAATAATGCATTTTTAAAAAGTGTTTTCATGGTTCTATGTATTAAGTATTTATGTATTCCTATTTAGTCCAGACGGTGTTGAAATGCACTTCAACTGCGTCTCCTGTTTTAATGGTACCCAAAAGTGCCTTTGGAGGTTCAATCTTATATGTTGTCATTTTTAATGGTTTTATGCCTTCTATTTTCAATTCATGGCCGAGGGAAAGGATGAAAGAAATATCTGTTTTACGAGTGGTTCCGGCAATTGTAAGGTTGGCTGAGGCCTTTACTTTAAACCGGTTGGACGTTGATATGATAGGCTGAATGTCCATTACTTCAAGCATCTTAAAAGAGATGTTCGGGTATTTTTCGGTATTCAGGGCGTTATAGGTGTTGTTATCCATCCCCCCTTTCCCGCTTTTCAGGCTTTCGGCCAGTACCTGGAATTCCAGTTTATCAATTACCGGGATTTCTTCTTCGGTATTCACAATCAGGATCCCTGAGGTTTGCTCGGCTATTATTTCCCAATCATGGAGTGTTGATGTTCCGGTAACGGTTACTTCTCCTTTTTGAGTAAGCGGTTTAAATTCCTGAGCTACAATCATCATTGGAAGTGCAAAAAGCAGTAATCCTGTGAGAAAATTTCGGGCTATTTTATTTTGATAATTTGCTTTTGAAAACATGTCATTACTTGTTTTTGTCAGGACAAAGTTCCATACCAAAGTCTACAACTAAGATGATAATTATCATTTATTATTTCAATTCTGAATACGGATTCTACAATTCGCTCATAATAAGCACAATAGTTTGATTGTTAACCTCTTATGATTTTATTTTTATAATTGAGCAGCCATAAACTCCGGAAAATTCCGATTAAAATATTTCCTGAAGGCCTGCTGCTTCTTGCCTGTAAATGATGTATATATTAAGGTATAGGTTCTTATTAAGAATCCATGATTAATATCATAAAATCCCCTGGGGTAAGCCCGTAATTTTACAACTGATTTAGGTCTAACAGCAAATAAATAATAAGCCCAATGAAAACACTTACAGAAAAGCATCTGAGCGTATATACCTTCGGGGATAAAAAGGCCGATGGCGACCGCAGCATGAAAAACCTGCTGGGCGGCAAAGGGGCCAACCTGGCGGAAATGAGTCGTATCGGGATTCCGGTACCCCCTGGTTTTACCATCACCACGGAGATTTGTACTCAATATAACCAAGAGGGAAAAGACGCGGTCATCAAGCGCATTGAAAACGATGTGCGCAATGCCATTGAACAGATAGAGCAAACCATGGGAACCGTTTTTGGTGACAATGACAACCCCCTGCTGCTTTCAGTGCGTTCCGGTGCACGTGTATCCATGCCCGGGATGATGGACACGGTTTTAAACCTTGGGTTGAATGACCAGTCTATCAAGGGGGTGATAGCCAAAACCAAAAATGAACGTTTTGCCTGGGACTCTTACAGGCGCTTTATACAAATGTACAGCGGGGTGGTCCTGGGGCTCAAACCCGAGTCTAAGGAAGATCTGGACCCCTTTGAAGAGATCATTGACCATCTGAAGGAAAAAAGGGGCATAAACCTGGATACGGAATTTACCGTACAGGACCTGCAGGACCTGGTTTATGACTTTAAGGAAATTGTCCTGAAGCGCAGTGGGAAACCCTTCCCATCAGACCCCTGGGAACAGCTCTGGGGTTCTATCCTGGCTGTTTTTGACAGCTGGAACGGGGACCGGGCCGTCTATTATCGTAAAATCAATGGGTATCCGGAAGACTGGGGCACTGCCGTGAATGTACAGGCCATGGTTTTTGGAAATATGGGAACCGATTCAGGTACGGGCGTATGCTTTACACGCGATGCCGGTACCGGGGAAAACAAATTCAATGGGGAATACCTGATCAACGCCCAGGGGGAAGATGTAGTTGCCGGGGTACGGACCCCTCAGCAAATAACGTTGCTGGGCTCCAAGCGCTGGGCCGAACTGGCACTGGTTGAGGAGGAAGATCGCAAAGAAAATTACCCCTCTTTGGAAGAATTGATGCCCAAGATCTACGACGAGTTATTCGAATACCAGCGCAAGCTAGAGATTCATTATAAGGATATGCAGGATATGGAATTTACTATCCAACAGGGGAAACTCTGGATACTGCAGACCCGTAACGGCAAACGAACCGGGGCCGCTATGGTAAAAATTGCCATGGACCTGCTGGAAGAAGGCCTGATTGACGATAAAGCAGCCCTCAGAAGAATCGATCCGGTTAAACTGGACGAATTACTGCACCCCATCTTTGACCCGGAGGCTTTAAAAGAAGCAGAGGTCATTGCCCAGGGGCTTCCTGCCTCCCCGGGTGCGGCTACCGGACAAATCGTATTCTTTGCGGATGAGGCCGGGAAATTTAAGAACAGTATCCTGGTGCGGGTCGAGACCTCACCTGAAGACCTGGAAGGGATGAACATCGCCCGGGGCATTGTAACCGCCCGTGGCGGGATGACCTCTCACGCAGCGGTAGTTGCCCGGGGCATGGGAAAATGCTGTGTTTCCGGAGCCGGGGCGTTGAAAATTGATTATAAGCAACGCGTCCTGAAAGTGGACGGACACGAATACCATGAAGGAGACTGGATTTCCATCAACGGCTCTACCGGAAATATCCTGGAGGGGAAAGTGGCCACCAAAGAACCAGAACTGAGCGGGGAATTTGCAGAATTGATGGAACTGGCCGACACCTTCGCCCAACTGGAGGTTCGGGCCAATGCGGATACCCCAAAGGACGCAGAAACTGCACGGAATTTCGGGGCAACCGGAATTGGCCTTGCCCGGACAGAGCATATGTTTTTTGCCGTGGATCGTATCAAAGTGATGCGGGAAATGATCCTGGCCACTACCGTGAAGGGCCGCAAACAGGCCTTAAAGGAACTCCTGCCTATGCAGCGTTCTGATTTTGAAGGGCTGTTCCGCGCCATGAAAGGACATCCGGTGACCATTCGCCTGCTGGACCCTCCCCTGCATGAATTTGTACCTCACCAGCTGGCCACCCAGAAAGAGCTGGCCGAAGACCTGCACATATCCCTGGCTGCCGTTAAAAGCAAGGTGGCCGAACTGGAGGAATTCAACCCAATGCTGGGTCACAGGGGATGCCGCCTTGGAAATACCTATCCTGAAATCACAGAAATGCAGGCCCGGGCCATCCTGGAGGCCGCACTAAACCTGAAAGAGAAGGAAGGGATTGAAACCCATCCGGAGATCATGATCCCCTTAGTGGGTACCGTTGAGGAATTCGTTCAACAAAAGGATGTCATTGAAAAAACGGCAGAGGAGGTATTTAAAAAACGTAAGACGAAAATACCTTTCTCCATCGGTACCATGATGGAAACCCCCAGGGGAACCCTGGTGGCAGATGCCATTGCCGAGCAGGCCGATTTCTTTTCCTTCGGAACCAATGACCTTACCCAGATGACTTTTGGGTACTCGCGCGACGATGCCGGGAAATTCCTGCCTGTATACCTGCAAAAAGGTATACTGAAGGCAGACCCCTTTGAAGTCTTGGACCAGGAAGGTGTGGGACAATTGGTACAATTAGGTATCGAGAAAGGAAGAAAGGCACATCCCGGACTAAAAGTGGGGATTTGCGGGGAACACGGAGGAGAACCCAGTTCCATCGCTTTTTTCCATAAAACAGGGATGAATTATATAAGCTGCTCCCCTTTCCGGGTACCTATTGCCCGGGTAGCGGCAGCACAGGCAGCCCTGGAAGACCCAAGGTAAATACCAGCCCGCTTTACAGAAATCCCCTCAGACTAGTCGTCTGGGGGGATTTTTATTGATTAAAGCTGTATACTGCACTATTTCTAGGGCATTTCACCTACTTTTGCAGGCAGAGCGATGACCTGAAATGATTGAATTTTTCCAGAAAAAACGATTCCTTGTAGATTACCTGGGAGGCCTGGTGGACATACATAACCACATCCTGCCGGGAATTGATGATGGGGCCAAAAACATAGAAGAGTCTATTGGCCTGATCAAGGCCTTCGGGGAGATCGGGATCAACCGCTTTATAGCTACCCCCCATATTATGCATGGGATGTATCCCAACACTCCTGAAACCATTGCGGCCGCCCACGATGAGTTGTTATCAGCCCTTATGGTGCGCGATATGAAGGATATCCGGGTAGATCGGGCCGCTGAGCATATGATTGACCAGCGCTTTTCTGAAATCATGGTGGAGGGCGGCTTTGTGCCACTGCAACAGTCCTATATGCTGGTAGAGACCTCCTATTTGTCAAAACCCTTTAATTTTAAGGAAGCCATCCTGAACATAGCCAGCAGGCGCATGCAGCCCATTCTGGCCCACCCCGAACGCTACCCCTATTTTTCGAGCAAGTCCAAGACCTATGAACGCTACAGGGCACAGGGGATCCGTTTTCAATGCAACCTCTTGTCTTTTGGGGGGTATTACGGAAAGAATATCCAGAAAAAAGCATTGGATATGCTGGAGGATGAAACCGTGGATTTTGTGGGCTCAGACGTACATAACCTGAAGCACCTGCGGGCCCTGAAACAAATTCAGTTACCCGAAAAAATTATTCAAAAAATGATCCCTGTAATCAGCCGTACTGTGGAGACCTTTTACTAACAGAAAGGAAATTTAAGCGGCCCCGAACTTCCACCAGGCCTTCTTTTTGGAAGAACTGTATCCGTAACCGTACTTCCCCCCATACCCCAGTTTGGATGCCGCCACATTGTTCACTACAAAAGAGAGGTTTTTGATCTTGCCTTCTTTCAATAGTTTCAGGGGGAAGGACAACACCTTATTCTCTGTAGATCCTGCCTTAGTGACATAGAGGATTTGATCTGCATGATTGGCAATTAATTGAGTATCGGCTACTACTAAAAGAGGGGCAGAGTCAACAATGATATAATCATAGATTTTAGAGGCCTCCTCAAAAAACTGATTAAGGCGGTCTTTCATCAGTAGTTCTGCCGGGTTTGGAGGAACTTTTCCCGAATACACCATACTTAAGGTTGTACCGTTAAGCGGGAGTTCCTCGGTTATTTCCTCCAGGGTTATATCATTGTCGAACAAATATTCAGTCAGTCCCAACCCGCTACCCTGAATCGCCTTTTTCTCCGCTTTTGCCTGTTCCCTGGAGATAAAACGAAGTAATTTGGGGTTACGAATATCTGCTCCTACCAGTAGTGTCTTCTTTCCTGAATTTATTAGGGTCAGAGACAGATTGGAAGACAAAAAGGTCTTCCCTTCTCCCGGCACACTGGAAGTAACCAAAATGATATTTCGCTTCTCCTTTTTGGATTTGGATCGTAGCAGATAATCCAAATTCGTTTGTAGAATACGGATGGATTCTGCCAGCACGGAACGGTCTTCTTTACCCACCAAAAGGTTTTCTTTTTTGCTAACCTTTGGTATTTCGGCTAAAACCGGGATATCCCCAACAATTTTTTCCAAACCAACTTTATTATGGATCTTGTTATCCAGAAGTTCATTGGCATAGATAACTATAAAAGGAACCAATAACCCCAATGAAATTGCAATAAAATAAGTCATCAGTTTATTTGGGTATACTGGTGTATTTTTAGAACTATATGCCCAGTCGATAATAGAGGAAGGCGGAGAAGCAGAGGCAAAGGCAATCTGGGCTTCTTCCCGTTTTTCGAGCAGGTATAAATAAAGTTCCTCTGTCGTAACCTGTTGACGAGTAATATCCCTTAGTTCCCGCTCATTACCCGGAGCTGAATAGATCCGGTAATTGATCTGCGATTGCTGTTTGCTGAGGCTGTTGATCTGCATGCTTAAATTTTCCGCAGTATTATTCAGACTGGAAGCAAGACTATTTTTTAAAGAGTTTAATTGTTTGTCCAATTCCTGCACCACAGGGTTGCGCTCAGAAGAACTTTCCAACAAGCTATTGCGTTGTGCAACAATTTGATTGTATCTGGCCGTAGTAGCCGCTACAGTTTGGTCTGACAAACCCAGGTTGGAGGGTAGCGTTTCATATTCGTCTTGGTTTTGTACCATATCCAGCATGGAGGAGGCCATATTAAGCTGTAAGGTGGCATTTTCCAACTCCTGCCGGTTAGCCATCCCCACATTTAAATTCATATTGGATTCGGAGGCAATGTCCGTAATACCTCGGTCCGTTTTAAAGTCTTCGGCGGATTGATCTACTTTAGAAAGGCTGGAAGAAATTTCTTTAATACGTGCATCGATAAAATTAGAGGTCCTATCGGCTACTTCCTTTTTCATCTTAATTGCGTTGTCATTATAAACCTGAATAAGGGTATTAATAATATCTTTCGCCTTTTTTTGGATCCGATCTTGCAGATACAGTCCAAGTACATATGAATTTTTATCATTTGGGGCAATTATAATCCGATCTTTGTAGGCATCAGCGACCACAGTAATCGGACTGATCTTAATATGAAATCGCTTACCAATAGCATTTTTAATACTTTTTGGATTTGGAGTAATAATTAGTTCTCCTATTGGAGTTTCAATAGAGCTTCCAAAGGTATATGCCTGGCTTTCTCCCCCTTCCGAATCTTTAAAAGCAAATGAAGCTTCCGAAGTTAATTCAAGGAAGAAATCGTATGAAATCGAAATAATAGAATCAGACTCAAGAAAATTTAGATTTAGTGGAGGATTGTTGTAAAGTTCTGACTCGAGGATATCTCCCTGAACAAAAATTTGGGTATTCAATTCCAATTGACGTACCACTTGAATTAAGTTAGAACGGGATTTAATGATTTCAATTTCATCAAGAATAGGATTGGAATTTCCCTGCAGTAAATCCAGGTCCTTAAAAAACCCTAATTCGGAAGATCCCTCCTCGGGTTGGATCTTAATAAGCGCCTGGGCTTCATATTCAGAAATAGTATATCGGTTGTATACATAACCAATCAAAAGAAAAAGGACAACTGAAAATAAAAACCATAACCAGTTTTTCGTATACCCTTGTATAGTTTCTTTAATATCAAGTGAATCAGATGAAAGGCCGTGAGCATCATTTTGCATAAAGGAACGAAATTGAAATATTTATCTGGTAAGAATCAGGGTACTGGTAATAAGTAAAGAAATTAAAGAGATTGCTATTGTGGTTCGACTATCTAAAGTAGAAGATGCAACTGCCGAATTATTGGGTTCCACGTAGACCACATCATTCTGAGTCAAATAAAAGGCGGGGGAATTAATAAGCTCTTTACTGGTTAGATCGATGCGGTGGTAGATCTTTGTGCCCTCAAACTCCCTGATAACCAAAACATTGTTTCGAACCCCTTTAATGGTCATATCCCCGGCGAGTCCCAAGGCCTCCAAAATGGTGATCTTTTCCCCATTTATGGGATATGTCCCAGGCCTCATAACCTGTCCTAGGAGCGTAACAGTAAAATTCCTTAATCGGATATTAATAATGGGGTCTTTTAAATAATCAGATAATTCCTCCCTTAGCCTAATTCTTAATTGTTCAGGAGATAAGCCAACAACTTTAATTTTACCAATCACCGGGAAATCGATTTCCCCATTCTTATCAACAAGATAATCCACGTTCAAGGATTGTGCGCCTTCACTTCCCGCAACCCCAATGGTCAGATTAAAAGGTACACTGGCTTCAGGGTTCAGGGTAGAGATATAAATACTAATCACATCATCAACCTTAAAGACCGGTTCAAAGGTATTGTCTGAAACGATAGTTTCGTAATTTCCGATATCCTGAAAATACACCACGTCCTTTTTGGAACCACAGGAACCAACCAGTATTGCGAGGGCAAACCCAAACAGCCCGGCAATTATGTTTTTTAATTTCATTTTTTTCTTTTTCATTTTAATGTTTTGCGCTAATTCTGATGAATACTCCCTTTTTTAACTTGTATAGTAGGTTCTGCATTCATCTCAGATGGTATTTTCTTATCAAGCTCACACAGATCCGAATTATTGGAAACGTACTCTGGGACAATTTCCTTCATCAGAGATACCGGATTTCCTGAGAAAAACATGTTGTTGATACATAGTTCCTCAATACGCCCTCTGATCTCAGTATAATTCAACTCACGTACCTTGCTAATCATAATCTTCTTATGATAGGTAGGCAGTGTGTTTTCCCCATTGGCAAGTAATTCCTCATAGAGTTTCTCCCCAGGACGCAGTCCGGTAATTTTAATATCTATATCCTCGGGATACTTCAGGCCGGATAATTTGATCATATTTTTGGCCAATTCAAAGATCTTGACGGATTCTCCCATATCAAAAATAAAGATTTCTCCTCCTTCGCCCATGGCCCCTGCTTCTAAAACCAGCTGAGAAGCTTCCGGGATAGTCATAAAGAACCGGGTAATGTCCTTATGGGTAACCGTAAGCGGGCCGCCTTTTTCTATTTGCTTTTTAAATAGCGGGATTACTGATCCATTAGATCCCAAGACATTCCCAAAACGGGTTGTAATAAATTTTGTAATGCCTTCCTGTTGCTTGCAACTGATATACATTTCAGCAATCCGCTTGGAGGCTCCCATCACATTGGTGGGGTTTACCGCCTTATCCGTAGAAACAAATACAAATTTCTCCAGTTGATATTGTGTAGCCAGGTCCGCTACTACTTTAGTTCCCGCAATATTGATCTTGATGGCTTCATAGGCATTGTATTCCATTAGCGGGACATGCTTATAGGCAGCAGCATGAAAGAGGATATTGGGCCTGTATTCCTGGAAGAGCAGGTTTAAGCGTGTCTTATCCCGTATGTCGGCCACAATAGGCACAAAATTATGGAAACCGTTTTGCTTTAATTCCTGCTGCAGATCATAGAGGGCGGATTCGGCCTGGTCGATGATGATAAGCGCCTTGTAATTGTAATTACAGATCTGGCGGACCAGTTCACTTCCTATGGAACCCGCGCCTCCGGTTACGATAACCGTTTTGTTGTCCAGTTCCCCTGAAATACGGGATTTTTTAATGGTGATGGGAGCCCGGTTAAGCAGGTCTTCAATTTGAACCTGCTTGATCTGTGAGAGCTTTAACTCCCCGTTGATCCAATCTTCAACAGGAGGTACAATTTTGATCTTAACGGGTAATTCCACCAACTCCTCTACGAGCATTCTCAGTTTCTTCTGATCAATATTCTGAACGGAGAAAATGACCTCCTCCACATGTTTTTTTTGTATAAAATCCAGGTTTAGACAGTCCTTACCATATACCTCAACACCGTTAATCAGTTTCCCTATTTTTTTCGTGTCCTCGTCTACATAACCGACTACCCGAACATTTGTACGGGTATGCCCGGTTAGGGCATTTTGGGTAAGAATACCAGATTCCCCTGCTCCATAAATCAGTACATTTTTCTGACTTCTGTACTCCCCCTGAATCAGGTTGTAATAAACCGTTTTAAACACATAACGGGAAGCCGTGAGTCCCAGAAACGCCACCAGGCTGTTGATAACAATTATGGATAGTGGAAACCGTAATTCTGTTTGAACAAGCTGATAGGTCAGGGCCATGGAAACCACAATGGTCAGGATGCTGGAAAGACAGATAGCATTGAAAATGTTGTAGACATCCCTTACCCCAGTATGTCGTACAACCCCTTTGTAAGATCCGGTAATTAAAAAAGCAATCAGGGAAATCCCTATCAAAATAGGTAACTGTATCAATAAATGCTCTTTGTCAAAATCAAGGGTGAAATTAAACCGAATCAAATAGGAAATTACAAAAGCCACCCCTACAATGACCAGATCAATTGCCAATACCAGCCACTTGGAGGCAAAGCGTGCAACCGAATGAGATAGGTAATTTTGTATCATGATAGACTGTCTTTAATTATACGGATTGTTCTCCATAAATCTTCCTCTGATAAATTGGAGCCGCTGGGCAGGCAGAGCCCGCGCTCAAACAATTCTTCAGAGGTGCCATCTGTGTATTTCAACGAATTTTCAAAAACCGGCTGCAAATGCAGGGGCTTCCAGAGGGGACGGGATTCGATATTTTCATCTTCCAGGGCCAGTCTTAATTTCTCCCGAATTTCAAAACTAGGAGTCAAAACGGTGCTGAGCCATCGGTTTGAAAAACTGTGCTGTGGTTCTTCCAAAAATTCCAGCTGATCAAAGCCAGCTAATTCCCTTTTATAAAATGCAAAGTTGCTACGTCGCTGAGCGACGCGGTCTGGCAACACCTCCATCTGCCCGCGCCCGATCCCGGCCAATACATTACTCAACCGGTAGTTATAGCCCACCACGGAATGCTGGTAGTGGGGGGCGGCATCCCGAGCCTGGGTAGAAAGGTAAATAGCTCTTTCCTTTAATGCTTTGGATTTGGTGACCAGAGCCCCTCCCCCCGAAGTGGTGATGATCTTGTTCCCGTTAAAAGATAAGATCCCTATGGTACCAAAGCTACTGCAGGGGATATTTTTATATGTACTGCCGAGGGCTTCGGCGCTGTCTTCAATGATAGGGATGTCGTATTTCTCCGAAATGGCTTGTATTTCATCAACCTTATAGGGTACTCCGTACAGATGCACGGAAACTATGGCTTTTGGTTTCTTTCCTTTTGCAATACAATCCTCGATAGCCTGATTCAGTAATGCAGGGGAAATATTCCAGGTATCCCTTTCACTAT
Source organism: Robiginitalea insularis (assembly GCF_052497835.1). Classification (NCBI taxonomy): domain Bacteria; kingdom Pseudomonadati; phylum Bacteroidota; class Flavobacteriia; order Flavobacteriales; family Flavobacteriaceae; genus Robiginitalea; species Robiginitalea insularis. The sequence goes on along the minus strand of NZ_CP199296.1, from coordinate 2,790,130 downwards.
CCACAAAAACAGGGGTCGCCCCCCGGTATAAAATGGGATTGGCTGAGGCCGAAAACGTAAAACTCTGGCAGATGACCAGGTCCCCGTGGCCAACATCCAACAGATCCAGGGCCAGGTGAATGGCCGCCGTACCAGAACTCAAACCGGCAACATGGACGTTCTGGCCTATAAAGGACTCCAAAGACTTTTCAAAATCGGTGACATTAGGCCCTAACGGGGCTATCCAGTTGGTATCAAAGGCCTCGTGAACATAGTTGAGCTCTGTTCCACCCATATGGGGAGAAGAGAGCCATACTTTTTCCTGTATTTTGGTTTTCAATGGGTTAGGTTATTTTAAGTTCACTAATTAAAGTTGATTTAAGGAATATCAAATCTACATCATAATCAGCGACATTCCCGTTTCTAAAAGGTTAATTCGCCCACAGTCCAAAAAATTCGATGAGTGTGCATTTCTTATGTGTTAAAATAACGCCCGTTTCAGGCTTATTATTTATGCGCTGGGATCTTACAAAGGCTTTAAATTGCGAATTAAAAAGATACAAAAAATGTAGGAAATTAATGGTCTTTTAAACCTGTTCTTAATAATTTGGTAAGGAATGTATTCTACCCCTTGTAAAACCCATTCATCAATTAATTGGGAATATAAACTAGTAAAGAAGGAAGGTTTTTACTTAAATACTCATCTTTGTGGGAAATTTAAAGAATAATCTAATTTCTAAGGAAACAGACTTTTCCCAAATCAATGAGTGAAATCAAAACAATCTGTTGTATAGGTGCCGGTTATGTGGGAGGACCAACAATGGCCGTAATTGCCCAAAAGTGTCCACACATAAAGGTTTTAGTAGTAGATATCAATCCACAGCGCATTAAGGCCTGGAATGAGGACGATCTGGACAAACTCCCTATTTATGAACCCGGCCTTAAAGAAGTAGTAGCAGAAGCCCGTGGCCGGAATTTATTCTTTTCCACCAATATTGAGGCAGGCATCCAAGCGGCTGAAATGATTTTTATCTCCGTAAATACGCCAACCAAAACGTATGGAAAAGGCAAGGGACAGGCAGCCGATTTGAAGTATGTAGAATTATGTGCCCGGACGATAGGCGATGTTGCGACTAGCGATAAGATTGTGGTGGAAAAATCTACACTTCCGGTACGCACAGCCCAGGCCATAAAAAATATCCTAGAAAATACAGGCAAAGGAGTACAGTTTGATATCCTATCCAATCCTGAATTTCTGGCCGAAGGAACTGCTATTTCGGACCTGATGGACCCGGACAGGGTTTTAATCGGAGGAGCAGATACCCCCTCCGGAAAAAAAGCAAAGAATGCGCTTTCGGCAATCTATGCGAATTGGGTGCCTGAAGAACGGATTTTACAAACCAATCTCTGGTCTTCCGAACTATCCAAACTGGTTGCCAACGCCTTTTTGGCCCAGCGTATTTCTTCTATTAATTCTATTTCCGCTTTATGTGAAAAAACGGATGCCAATATTGATGAAGTGGCCAATGCCATCGGTTTTGACAGTAGGATTGGTCCCAAATTCCTGCGGGCTTCTGTAGGGTTTGGCGGTTCCTGTTTTCAGAAAGACATTCTGAATCTCGTTTATATTGCCAAGAGTTTCGGATTGCAGGAGGTGGCCGATTACTGGGAGCAGGTGATCGTCCTGAATGACTATCAGAAAAGGCGCTTTGCCGATAAAATCATTTCAACACTCTACAATACGGTTTCCGGTAAAAAAATTGCCATTTATGGATGGGCTTTTAAAAAAGACACCAATGATACCCGCGAATCGGCTGCCATTTATGTGGCTGATGCTCTACTGGATGAACGGGCCGAACTCACTGTCTATGACCCACAGGTAAGCCAGAATAGGATATATGAAGACCTGGACGCACTGGGAACCCGTAGCCCGGAAGAAAACAGACGTTTACTTACTGTTGTACACTCCCCTTTGGACGCAATCGAGAAAGCGCATGCAGTAGCCGTTCTAACTGAATGGGACGAATTCAGATCCCTGAACTGGAAAGAAATCTATACCCGCATGTTAAAACCTTCCTTTGTATTTGACGGGAGACGCATCCTGGATACAAAGGAACTAACAGAAATAGGATTCAAGAATTATACAATTGGTGAATAAATGAAGATATTAGTTACCGGAGCGGCCGGATTTATCGGCTATCACCTGAGCAAAAAACTAATTGAGCAAGGCCATGAGGTGATAGGCCTGGACAACATAAATGATTACTATACTCCACAGCTGAAGTTTGACCGCTTAAAAGAACTTGGAATAGAACAGGAGGCTGCGACTGCTTTTAATACGCTTGCGCCCAGTGACCGCTTCGGGGCTCAATTCCAGTTTATACGAATGAACCTGGAAGACCGCACGGAACTTCCAAAGTTGTTTTCCGAACATTCCTTTGATGTGGTTTGCAACCTGGCTGCACAGGCCGGGGTCCGTTACAGTCTGGAGAATCCGGAATCCTATATTGACAGTAATATCGTTGGATTTTTAAACCTTTTAGAGTGTTGCCGGCATTACGGTTGTAAGCATCTCATTTACGCCAGTAGTTCCAGTGTCTACGGGTTGAATAAAAAAATCCCCTTTGAAACCACCGATAATGTAGACCATCCTATCAGCCTGTACGCAGCAACCAAAAAAAGTAATGAGCTGATGGCCTATACCTACAGCCATTTGTATGGCTTACCTACAACAGGACTACGGTTTTTTACGGTTTACGGCCCCTGGGGACGCCCGGACATGGCAATGTTTCTGTTTACGGATGCCATCTTAAAAGGAGAACCTATCAAGGTTTTCAATAAAGGCGTAATGGAGCGTGACTTTACCTACATTGATGATATCATTGGAGGGGTGGAGCGAATTGTAAATAAGCCCGTTGAACAACGCAGGGAAGCTGATGAAAGTCTTTATAAACTATACAATATTGGTAATAACCAATCCGTAAAATTAACCGACTTTATAGCGACCATTGAAGCGGAACTGGGCTTAGAAGCCGAAAAACAGCTATTACCTATGCAACCCGGGGATGTGGCCCGAACCTGGGCCAAAGTGGATGGGCTGATTTCGGATTACGGGTACGAACCCAATACACCGGTTTCAGAAGGTGTAAGAGAATTTGTCTTGTGGTTTAGAGATTATTATAAAGTGTGATAGCGAGAAAATTTTCCTTTCAACGAGGATAGGGGTTAGTTGAAATAAAAAACCTACAAATTCCTTTGTTTTTGACCATCTTTGCCGAAAAGAAATAATCTGCCATGAATATTGGACCCCTGGGTCTTTCCCCAGACCATACTATTTTAGTTACCGGAGGAGCCGGGTTTATTGGCTCTAACCTTTTTGAATACCTGTTGCAAAACGGAAACTACGTTAAAGCCCTGGATAATTTTGCGACCGGAAAACGAAGCAATATTGAGCCTTTTTTGGATCATGAGAATTTCGAATTCATTGAAGGAGATATTCGCGATTTGCAAAGCTGTCTGAAAGCCTGTGAAGGGGCAGACTACGTCCTGCACCAGGCAGCCCTGGGTTCTGTTCCTCGATCCCTGAATGACCCCATCACTTCCAACGAGGTTAATGTAAACGGGTTTCTTAATATGCTGGTGGCAGCCCGGGATCAGAAAGTAAAACGATTTGTCTATGCGGCCAGCTCCTCCACCTATGGGGACTCCAAGGCACTACCCAAAGTAGAAGATCAGATCGGGAAACCCCTCTCCCCTTATGCCATTACCAAATACGTGAACGAATTATACGCAGATATTTTTCACAAAGCCTATGGACTGGACAGCATTGGCCTGCGTTATTTCAATGTGTTTGGACGCAGGCAGGACCCAAACGGGGCCTATGCGGCTGTAATCCCAAAATTCGTGATGCAGCTTATGAAACATGAATCCCCCACTATCAATGGGGATGGCTCCTACTCCAGGGATTTCACCTATATTGACAATGTGGTCCAGATGAATATCCTGGCCCTTGTTTCAGAAAATGAGGATGCCGTCAATCAGATCTATAACGTTGCTTACGGAGAGCGTACAAACCTCCTGGAATTGACGGAATTATTAAAAGAATATTTATCTGAATACGATCCTGAAATTGCCAAAGTAAGTATTAAACATGGCCCTGAACGCCCAGGGGATGTCCCCCACTCCCTGGCATCTATAGAAAAGGCAGAGAAATTATTGGGGTACACCCCTCAGTACGATATAAAAAAGGGCCTTAAAGCCGCTGTTTCCTGGTATTGGAAAAACCTTTAAAAATACATATTAGTGAAAAGCATTAAAACACTTAATAATTCCCGAATCGCGGTTATTGGCCTTGGATATGTAGGCCTGCCCCTAGCGCGTCTCTTCGCAACCAAATACCCGGTTGTAGGTTTTGATATCAATGCGAAACGAGTTGCTGAACTGCAACAAGGACATGATGCTACCCTTGAAGTGGATGATGATATCCTGAAATCCGTTACCGTTGAGAGTATTCCTCAAACTCCTGGGCTCTTTTGTACTAATCAGCTGGATGCTATTGCAGATTCCAACATCTATATCATTACCGTGCCTACTCCGGTAGATAAAAACAACCGGCCGGACCTGACTCCCCTGTACAAATCCAGCGAAACGGTAGGGAAGGTCCTAAAAACGGGGGACATCGTTATTTATGAGTCCACGGTCTATCCGGGAGTCACTGAAGAGGAGTGTGTGCCTGTACTGGAACGCATCAGTGGCCTGAAATTTAATGAGGACTTTTATGCCGGCTATTCTCCGGAACGCATCAACCCCGGAGATAAGGAACATACGGTAGAAAAAATCCTGAAGGTGACCTCGGGATCCACCCCTGCAATCGGGAAAATCGTAGATGCCCTCTATGCCTCGGTGATTACGGCGGGCACCCACCTGGCCCCGACTATCAAGGTGGCTGAGGCCGCCAAGGTAATTGAAAATTCCCAGAGGGATATCAATATCGCCTTTGTAAACGAACTGGCCAAGATTTTTAACCTGATGGGCATAGATACGCATTCCGTTCTGGAAGCGGCCGGCACCAAATGGAATTTCCTGCCCTTTAAACCAGGCCTGGTTGGCGGCCACTGTATCGGGGTCGACCCTTACTATTTAGCCCAGCGAGCCCAGGAATTTGGATACCACCCTGAAATAATCCTGGCAGGGCGAAGGCTAAATGACAGTATGGGGCAATATGTGGCTTCCCAGGTAATCAAGCTGATGGTGCAAAAAGATATCCGCATCAAAGATGCCAAAGTGCTGGTTTTAGGCATCACCTTTAAGGAAAATTGCCCGGACGTCCGAAATACAAGGGCCGTGGATGTGATCCGTAGCCTGCAGGAATTTGGAACAGACGTTACGGTTTATGATCCCTGGGCAAATCCGGAGGAAGTTGCACATGAGTATAAATTGAGTACTGTCAAAAATTGTCCGGAAGAGAAATACGATGCCATTGTTTTGACAGTTGCGCATAAAGAATTTCAAAACTTGAAGCTTTCATCATTTCTGAACGGAAATGCTGTAATTTATGATGTTAAAGGTGCTCTTCAATCTGCGGAAGTATATAGACTTTGAGTAAATCATAGTTGTCAAATATTTTCTGAAATAACCCAAAAGATAAGATCATTTGAGTTCAAATAATACAAGAATTGCCAGAAATTCTCTTATGATGTATTTCCGGATGTTATTCTCGATGTTCGTAGGGTTATTTACATCCCGTATTGTCTTAAATGTATTGGGGGTAGAGGACTATGGTATCTATAACGTGGTCGGTGGCATCGTTGCGCTATTTGCCTTTTTAAATGCATCAATGTCCACTGCAACTCAAAGATATCTATCCTATGAAATGGGAAAGAAAAATAGGAATAAGCTAAGGGAAACTTTTAATGTTGCCTTGATCATTCATGTCGGAATTGGATTATTAATAGTTCTTTTTGGGGAAATTGGTGGTTTATATCTATTAAACGAGGAACTTAATATTCCTGTTGAACGTATGCAGGCAGCAATATGGGTTTTTCATATTTCAATTATCACAACTTTTTTAGGTATTATAAGAGTTCCTTTTAGTGCGAGTATTATTGCAAATGAAAAAATGGACATCTATGCCTATATGAGTATTGTGGAAGTGAGTCTTAAACTATTGTTAGTATATATATTGACAGTAATAGCATTCGATAAGTTAATACTTTTTGCTTTGCTTGGACTTGGCCTAACTATTATTATCAACACCTCTTATATTTTATATTGCAGAATAAATTTCAGGGAAACGGCTCCCCTATTTATAACTGATAAAAATCTCTTCCGAGAACTACTAAGTTTTTCAGGGTGGAGTTTGTTTGGGAATTTAGCAGCAGTCTCGGCAAATCAAGGAGTTAATATATTAATAAACATGTTTTATGGACCAGCCATAAATGCTGCTAGGGGAATCGCCTATCAAGTGAATGGAGCCATTCGGATATTCGTGTCTAATTTTCAAGTTGCAGTAAATCCGCAAATAATAAAAACATATGCTGCGAACGAGCTAACTCAGATGCACAAATTAGTTTTAGTTAGTTCGAGAATTTCTTTTTTTTTATTGTTCATTATAGCCCTTCCAATATTATTAGAGACTGAATACATTCTTTATTTATGGCTTGACTTGGTTCCAGAATATACTGTGTTATTCACTTCTCTTATAATAATAAATGCGTTAGTTGATTCCTTATCTGGTCCACTTATGATATCGGCCCAGGCCACTGGCAAAATAAAAGTTTATCAAATTATTGTTGGCGGGGTTTTATTACTAAACCTTCCCATTTCCTATTTATTTTTAAATGCCGGTTTTTCACCGGAGGTTACCTTTATTATAAATATTGCCTTAACAGTCTTAGCCTTGTACTTAAGGCTAAGATTAATGGTTGATTTAATAAAGCTAAAAGTTTCAAAGTTTATGAAGAGTGTTATATTACCAATTATAATAACTACCCCTCTTGCTTACATAATTCCAGTAGGTATTAAATCTTTTCTTGATCCTGGATTCTTAAGGTTTTTACTGGTTTCAATGAGTTCCGTATTATCAGTTTTTATTTTGGTCTTCTTTTTTGGATTGACGGAAAATGAAAGATCTTTCTTAAGAAACAAGATCAATCAATATTTTAAAAAAAATATCTAATCATTTCAATTTCATGAAATACATATCTCTACTTAAGAAGTATATTAAAACCTTGGTCTTCATTAACTTCAGAAAAGATATAATACCCCTTTTTTGGCATGATTGTGATGGAGTTCAAAATTTTGGAGATCAGTTAAACCCCTATTTAATTGAAAAGGTGTTAAATAGAAAGGTTAAGCATGTAAAAGAAATACCTATTTATTCAAATAGAAAAATCTTGGTTGCAATAGGATCGGTGATTTCGAGAGTAAATAAAAATTGTATAGTATGGGGTTCTGGTATAATTCAAAAAAATGCTAAAATTGATACTGCTAAATTTTTAGCTGTAAGAGGGCCCAGAACTCAGAAGCGGTTATTAGAAATTGGCGTCAATCCTCCAAAGTCGATAGGAGATCCTGCAATATTATTACCTGTTTATTATAAACCAACCATTTCAAAAAATTACGATGTAGGCATAATCCCACATTATGTCGATCATCCTTATTTCAAAAAGGTAGAATTGCCAGATAACTTCCTTTTTATTGATATAACCGATAATATAGAAGTCGTGATTGATAATATTTTATCATGTAGGAAAATCGTTTCCAGTTCATTACACGGAATAATTGTTGGACACGCCTATCAGATACCTAGCTCATGGGTTACATTTTCAAATAAAATATATGGGGATAATGTAAAATTTTTCGATTACTACGAATCTGTAAACATCGAAGATGCAAATCCCACTGATTTAAGCAGAGGTAATATTTCGGAAAATTTAAAATTGACCAGTCTAGTTTTTACATGCCCACAATATGATACTTTAATAAAAATGCAAGATGAACTGCGAAAAGTAATTCTGGAATATTATTATAATGAATGACATTCTCAAATACCATTTGACCATTATTATTCCTGTTTATAATGCTGAAAAAACACTTGAAAGATGTATTGAAAGCATAATTTGTCAATCCAAAAAAAATACAGAAGTCATTCTTATTAATGATGGCTCATCTGATAGTTCCGCCTTCTTATGCGATAAATATGCAAACAACTATTCATTCATAAGTGTTTATCATCAAGAAAATAAGGGCCCTTCAGTCGCTAGGAACTTGGGGATTCAAAAAGCTAAAGGAAAATATATTGGATTTGTTGATAGTGACGATTCAATTGCCCCCAATTATATAAACATCTTACAAGAGGCAATTGTAAAATATAAAACTGAAATAATTTCTTTCAATTATTCCAAAGTCACCACTAATAAAATTCAAAAGAGAAATAACGGGCTTATTCCGGATAATTATTATGAGGGAGATGACATTATTGATCTTTTCAAAAGAACTAGCTTCACACCTTTTCTACAGTTCGTTAGTCCCAGAATAATAAAACGAGACTTAATTTCTATAAATCAAATTAAATTTGATTCTGAAATTAGATTCGGAGAAGACACCTTGTTCAATATGCGATGTTATTTTTTTGCCAATTCTTTATATAATATATCCGATTCTTTGTATTTCTATTATGACAATGAGGGTTCTGCTTCTTCAAGTCAGGACTGGAATAGTCTTGTATCCAATATGCGCAATCATTTTAATTATAGATATAATTTCTATCTAACTAATCCTCCATTAAATAAAGACCCGTTTCTTAAAGATTTAGGCAGGTATTATATTGAACACATATTATTTCTAATGCTTTCGAATAATCCTGGGAGGACTCAGAAAAGCCTGAAAGAATCCATTAGGGCACTAAGGAAAATGGAACTTTTCCACAAATCGTTTGAATATTATAAACCATCTGGTAAGGTCACCCTGAAAATGCAAATCTTGATCAGCCTATTTAAGAACAAAAGCTTTTGGCTCATGTCTTCTTTGTACAGATTAGGACTCCCCAAGATTTAACAAATACTAAAATGATAGTAAAGTATATTCCTTTAGAGATTAAGGCTAAACTGATTCTGCTGGCTTATAGATTTGGAATCAAAAAATTTAAATATTCCTATGGTTCTTTAACTACGAAGAATATTTACATTTTCCTTGCCGCAGACTATGGAAACCTGGGGGATGCCGCAATCACCTATGCGCAACATAAATTCCTAAAGCAACACTTCCCGGATTACAGTATACATGAAATTCCAATAAGTTGCACCCTGGAAGGAATAGCAGCGGTAAAAAAAACCATAACTCCCGGAGATATAGTCACCACGGTTGGCGGGGGAAACATGGGAGATCTGTACCCGATGATCGAAACCTTCCGCCAGCTTGTGATACAATATTTCCCTGACAATCTGATCGTATCCTTTCCTCAAACAGTTGACTTTAAGGAAAATAAGAGCGGAGAATATGCCTTAAAAAAAGCAATAAAACTATACTCGAATCATCCCAGGCTGGTATTACTGGCCCGAGAAGCAAAAACATATCAATTCTTTAGGGAACACTTTAAGAAAAATCATTCGTTCTTAGTGCCTGATATTGTAATGACCCTTAAACCTTCAATGGAGTCAGGCCAAAGGGCAGGTGTATTGATTTGTTTGCGAAACGACAAAGAGAAAAAATTAAATCCTGATCAGGAAAAATCACTTTTAGACCTGGTTGAAAAAGAATTTGTAAGGCATACCTTCAGAGACACTCATATTGGCGGATCCGGGCTACCGCTTATCAAAAGAACAAAAGAATTATTTGCTATTTGGAAGGACTTTAAAAACAGTCAATTGATTATTACAGACCGATTGCATGGAATGATCTTCGCCTTCATAACCAATACCCCGGCCCTGGTCTTTTTAAACAACAATCATAAGATTCAATCTTCATATGAATGGATTAAGAATTCAGGCAATATTCATTTAATGAAAGAATTTGATGAAACAAAAATTCTGAAGACTTTGAAAAGCCTTTCTGAGAATAAACAGCCTTCTGATGGTGAAGCTGTCAATTTGGACCCGAAATTTTCTGAGGCGCTGAAATTCATAAAAAGAACTGCATGAAGCCTTTTTTGTCTATAGTCATTCCGGTATATAATGTTGAAGATTACGTTGAAAAATGTATCCGGAGTTGCTATGACCAGGAATTACCAATATCCGATTTCGAGGTTATAGTTGTTAATGATGGCACAAATGATTCCAGCCTGGAAATCTGTGAATATTTACAGAATGAATTTCCTACTTTAAAAATAATTAGTCAGGAGAATAAAGGCTTAAGCGGAGCAAGAAATACCGGACTGCAACATGCCACAGGGGAATATGTTTGGTTTGTAGATTCTGATGATTGGATAAAATCCAATTGCCTTAACCCATTGATCACTTTATTAAAGTCCACAAGCCCTGATTTACTATGGATGGGCCATTGCGTGGTAAAAGACGGAAAAGTCATAAAATATTACATTCCTCAATATCTTAAAACCCCTGTAAAGGGAAATGAATTTTATGCAAATCACCTCGAAGGTTTGTATTACATCTGGAAATTTATTTACAGCAGAAAATTCTTATTGGAAAATAATCTTAAGTTTTATGAAGGCCTGATATATGAAGACCTTGAATTTACCCCAAGGGCCCTGAATGTTGCTGAAAGTTGTATTACACTTCCGGAAAGTTTTTATTATTATTTGATCCGGGAAGGAAGCATTGTCAACAAGATGCAACAAAGAAATATAAATGCTCGTTTCCTTATAATAGAGAATCATTTAAAACTATATAGTGCTGCCTCTAATTCCGAGATCTTTAAAAGGGCTATCCTGCAGACATGTTTAGAGTCTTTTATTGGGACCGTAAAAATGGCTGCAAGATCAGGGATTCCCCTGCCCAAATTCACAGCGACCTTATGGCATTCTCTAAAAGCCGAAGAAAGAAATTCGAACATTAATTATTCCTATAATAAACTAATGAAGATAAATTTATCGTTATATCATAAGGTTTATCACATACTCTTTCGAACGTATAAAGCTTTTTTTAGGTAGTCTCCATGGGAAAATTTTTAGATAAAAAAAAGATAGATGAGTCAATCATTTTAAGCGAATTATTCCGCTTGTTTATGAAACTGCAATATTTGTTCGTATCTGATAAAAAGTATATTGCAAATACTTTTAGAAAGAGATTTAAAAAAGAACTCAACTGGCGCAATCCTAGTACTTATCAGGAAAAACTTCAATGGTTAAAAATGTACCACAGAAACGATCTTCAAACCAAATGTGCAGACAAGGTTGCTGTTCGTGATTTCGTTAAAAAGGTAATTGGTGAAGAATATCTTATCCCTCAACCCTTGGTCCTAGAAAACGGTAAGGACTTAGTTCCGGAAATTCTTCCTGACCGCCCCTTTATTGTCAAATGCAACCACAATAGTGCTGCCTATACAATAGTGAAGAATAAGTTTAAGATCAATTGGGGAAAAGAGCGCAAGAAATTCAATAATCTACTAAAACAGAATTATTACTATCAATCCAGGGAATGGCAATATAAAAATATCCCCCCCAGAATAATCATTGAAGAACTGCTTGTGGATGAAGAGGGCAATATACCGCTAGATTATAAATTCTACTGTTTTAATGGAAAACCCAAAATAATTCATGTAAGCGTTAAAAAAAATCAAGATCACTATGTTCTTTTCTTCGATCTAAATTGGAATAAGTTACCATTAAAATATGCTGATTATTCCAATGAAGGTCCTTTTTCTCTTCAAAAACCAGTAAAGCTAACAGAAATGATTAATTTATCCGAAAAGCTGAGCGCCCACAACCCATTTGTACGTATCGATTTTTATCAACCCAACAAAAAAATATTTTTCGGGGAAATTACTTATCATCCCAGTAGTGGATTACTTCATTATGAGCCTGAAGAATTTAACCAAATTATGGGGGATTGGATAGATCTATCTAATATTAAAAAATAGATGATGATTAGAATATTACATATTGTTGGCGGTATGCAACGTGCCGGAGCTGAAACTCTATTGATGAATATATATAGAAATCTAGACCGTGATAAATTTCAATTTGATTTTCTCTACTTCACTGATATGAAATGTGATTATGATGAAGAAATTCTAAGTCTTGGAGGAAGAATTTTTAGAATCCCACCTGGATCTACAAATCGATTAGTTAGAATTTGGAAACGGTATAAGCGCTACAATATACTCCTAAAAAAACTTCCTGAACATCAAATTATCCATTCACATATAAATTTAAATGGAGCCATTTTCTTGTTAGTAGCCTCTTGGCATAAAAAGAAATTACGTATATCCCACTCCCATATTTCTAAAGGAAAAAAATCACTTCTCCCAAGACTTTACAGATATATTACAAGAATAATAATCAAAAAATACGCATCTGTTTACATGGCTTGTGGAGAAGCTGCCGGGGCTTACCTTTATCCAAGCATTGACCCAAATGATATTGTTGTTTTTCCTAACTCTATTGATATTAAAGCTTTTCAGGATAAATCAAATAATTCTGAAAAGTTAAGAAGGGAGTTAAAAATCAACGAGAACACAAAGATTATTACTCAAATAGGAAGATTTACATTTCAAAAGAATTTTGAATTCACTATTAGTTTTGCCGAGTATCTAATCAAGCATGGAAATGATCTGCATTTTGTCCTGCTTGGTAAAGGACCATTAGAAGAAAAACTTAAAAATATGGTTGATCAAAAGGGATTGAATAAGAATTTTACCTTTTACGGTATTAGTTCGGAAATACCACAAATTTTACATAGCTCCGACCTATTTTTTATGCCTTCAAATCTTGAAGGTTTTCCGGTAGTCCTTGTCGAAGCCCAGGCTTGTGGCTTACCTTGTCTCATTTCAACGAATATTTCCAGGGAAGTCGACATGGGCCTGAATTTGATTTCATTTATGGATTTGAATGATGAATTTAGTCAGTGGGAAACAGCTCTCAAGAGTTCCATAAGTTCAAGGAGACAGGATTGGTCTGAAATCAATAGCAAAATGCGTGAACGGAATTTTGATGCTGCACAAAGTGTAAAACTGCTTCAAGGAATCTATTCCCAAATTGAAAAGATTTGACGCGGTATGACTAAGATGAATACTCCTTTAGTCTCTGTAGGGATCCCATTCTTTAATGCTGAAAAGTATCTCGGCTATGCTATTCTGTCTGTTTTACAACAAGAATACGAAAACTGGGAATTGATTTTATTGGATGACGGTAGCACAGACAACTCTTTAAATATTGCCAGAAAATTTGACAAAATTGATGCGCGGATTCTGGTAATATCTGATGGTGAAAATCTAGGATTACCTAAGAGATTGAATCAGTTAAATGATCTGGCAAAAGGCAAATTCTACTTTAGAATGGACGCAGATGATATTATGTTCCCCAATAGAATTTCACGTCAGGTGAAATATTTAGAAGAGAATGAAAAAGTTGACCTTGTCGGTTCGGGTTTGATATCAATAAACAATCATAATCAAATTCTTGGTAAACGCAAGGGAGACACAAAGGAAAGTTATTGTTTAAAAGACATATTAAACGGTGGTTGGAGCGTTCACCCTACAATAGCCGGGAAAACTGAATGGTTTAAAAAAAACTTGTATGACGAGGAATTAAAAAGATCTCAGGATTATGACTTGTGGTTAAGAACAGTTGAAAAAAGTAATTTTTCAAAGATTGAAGAACCCCTTTTATTTTACAGGGAAGCGAGTACCCCGTCTTTAAAAAAGTATATCGTTGCTTCTAAAAACTCACTTAAAATTTATAATAAAAATATACAAATAATTGGTCTTAAAAACTACATTAAATTATCTGTATTCCAGATCGTCAAACTCCTTGTATACTTTTTATTTGATATAGTGGGACAAACCAATCAATTAATCCAAAGAAGATCAAATATAATGGATGAGCAGGCAATTTCCATTTATCATGAAAAATTAAAACATTCCATAAATTGGGAGATACCCACATCTTTACCCAAATAATATGAAGTATTTATTTCCTGAATACAACTTACAGGATTATTACTTGATACTCAAAGTATTAGTGGGTACTTTTATAGTTTTAGGCATGTTAGTCCTGAGACTCCTTGAATTCAAAATTCAAGCCTATAAAAGAAATGACAAAACTCTTTTAATAGTTTTTACAGGTCTAATAATTTTTTGGGCAGGAACCAGGGGGCATAAAATAGGAACTGATACAAGTAATTACCATGATTTTTACTTTTTACAAAGTTTATATCTTCCAGATTACAGTGAATTTTTTGTCTACTTTAATTCAGATCTCATATTTGAGGTATTAATGTTTTTCACTTTTATTTTTAAAGACTTTACGGTTTTTACTTTTGTGGTAGCCTGTGTTTTCAACATCGTATTATTTACATTTGTCCGAAAATTTACTGACTACGGTAATAAAGGTAGTAGTCTGTTCCTTTTCCTTACTTTCGCTAGCTTTTTCTCTTTTACATCTTTAGAATTAAATATAATCCGAAATGCTGTAGCAATATCTTTTTTCTTAATCGGACTACATTATCTCTTAAATGATTACAAAAAAAAGACACTGGTGTTCTTTATTTTAGCACTTTTATCTCATCTTACAAGCCTGATCCCTATTGTAGCCATCCTCATTGCCCTTTATTTCCAAAATACACCAATTAAGTACTTTTTAGCTCTATATTTTGCTATGATTTTGGCATCATTTTTTGGATTCGGTTTGCATACAATCTCATTTTTACAAAATTTAGATGGTGAATATGCAAACAGACTGGTTTTTCAGGGGGAAACAACCTATAGAATTGGTTTTAGGCCAGATTTCGTATTATACAATTCATTTTTCCTTTTTGGTCTTATGATTATTTCAAAAATGAAATCTAGAACTGAGAAAATGATTTTTAGATACTATATTTTAACTTCAATTATCTTTTTCCTCAATTTCTATATTCCATTTTCAGACCGAATTGGTGTATACAGCTGGATATGTCTTCCAATATTAATATATACTGTTTTAATAAATAACTTTCCACGCAGTTATCTTCATCTGTCATCATTAGCGTTGATATTTATATTTGTAATGAATTATTTAATTCTTTTTCCTTAAAATCAGTCTAAATTTAAGAAATTGAGAAATTTAAAGATAGTCTTCTTTACTGGTGGGGGTCAGCTTCCGAATATTGTTTACAACCATATTAACGAAAAATTCCAAATATTGGGTATCGTTTTTGACAGTCCGGGCTCTAAAACCAAATTATTAAAAAGAAGAATAAATCGGCTGGGGATATTTAAAGTAGTTTCTCAACTAGTTTTTATGAAATTGGCAGTACCTTACCTTAAATGGGAAAGTAGATCAAGGAGAAAACAACTTTTAAAGCCCTACAAATTAATTTCCTTTGAAAAACTAAATAATGCGTATATCCCACCAAGTATTAATGATATTAGTGTTTGTGAATATGTGAACAGCTTAAACCCCGATGTTGTTGTAGTATGTGGAACACGATTGATCAGTAAGCGTATTATTACCAATATTAATTGTCCGATGATTAATATGCATGTAGGCATTACGCCAAAATACAGAGGGGTTCATGGTGGCTATTGGGCCCTTGTTAAAGACGATTTAGAAAATTGCGGTGTAACAGTACACCTAGTGGATCCCGGTATCGATACGGGTGGAGTTATTAGTCAGCGAACAATATCTCCTACTAAAAAAGACAACTTTGTAACTTATCCTATACTTCAGGCCATAAAAGGTGTAAAATGTATTGAAGATGCTCTAAAACAGATAACCAATGGTGGGTTATCCGTAATAGATAAGAATTTGACGAGTAAATTATATTACCACCCTACTATATGGACATATTTGTACTATCGTCTCTTTAAAGGAATTAAATAATTCTATGAAAAACGGTTCATTTGTTATTTCCTTAGATTTCGAATTGCATTGGGGGGTTTTCGATATAAAATCAGTTAAAGATTACAAGTCAAATCTAACTCATACCCGGTCTGCTATAAACGAAATATTGAGACTGAGTAAAAAGTACGATGTCGACATCACATTTGCAACGGTTGGATTACTATTTGGTGAATCTAACGCCCACATATCAAAATATTTACCCGAATCCAGGCCTAATTACACGAACAAAAATTTAAACGCATACCCCTTAATTAAGAATACAGGTATAAGTGAAGAAGAAGATCCCTTTCATTTTGCTCCTTCAATTTTGAAAAACCTTGTAAATAATACAAACCACGAAATAGGAACTCATACATTTACCCATTACTATTGCCTGGAAAATGGCCAGACAAAGGAAGACTTTGAGGCCGATCTACAATCAGCTATGTCAATTGCATTAGAGTCTTTCGGACTATCCTTGAAAAGTATTGTTTTTCCTAGAAATCAGGTAAATCCGGAATATCTTTCTGTTTGTCGAAACAATGGAATTGTTGCCTACAGGGGTACTGAAAAGTATTCAATTTATCAACAACAAAGCACATTGCCCGTATTTTTATCGAGAATACTCCGGTTAGCTGATAGTTATATAAATATTTATGGTCATCATACTTATCCATATAAAGACCTGTCTGATTTTGAAAATAAAATGGTTAATGTGCCTTCATCCAGATTCTTAAGGCCTTATTCCAATTTGTTAAAATATTTAGAGCCCCTCAAATTAAAAAGAATAAAGAGTGGAATGAAATATGCTGCCAAAAATGGACATCTTTATCATTTGTGGTGGCACCCGCATAACTTTGGCTCTAACCTTAATGAGAATCTAAAAAATCTGGAGGAAATATTTAAGTACTACTCTTTTTTACAAAAAAAATATGCCTTTACTAATGAGACCATGATTTCACTTGCGCATAAGATTACCAATCAGGCAGAGACATTTCTGCATAGGAACAATAAATAGCCCTGCTCATTCCTTTATTACTAAAAATTAGATCTTAAAAAATCATTCAAGCAAATGTGTGGAATTAATGGTATAATAAAAAGTTCTGAAATAGAACGAGATGTGAGGAAGGACATTGAAACAATGAATAATAGCATTGTTCACAGAGGACCAGATGATGAGGGAATATATCATGCCAGGCTTCCCAAATTTGAAATTGGAATGGGTATGAGAAGACTCTCAATTATCGACCTTAATTCTGGTCACCAACCAATCTTATCGGAAGATGAAAATCAGATCATTGTTTTTAATGGAGAAATCTACAATTATAGAGAAATAAGAAATGATTTAACTTCCAAAGGCGTTTATTTTAAAACCCAAAGTGACACAGAAGTTATCCTTCAATTATACCTAAATGAAGGTATAAAGGGATTCTCAAGGCTGGATGGAATGTACGCCTTCAGTATTTATGATAAAACTCTGAACAAAGTATTAATTGGTCGTGATTTCTTTGGTGAGAAACCCCTTTATTTTACTGATACAAATGAAGGATTTTACTGGGCTTCGGAGCTAAAGTCAATATTAAAAGTCTATCCCGGTAATTTTCCAATTAGCAAAAAAGGATTAAATCTATTTTTTAGACTTACTTATATTCCAGCTCCATACAGCATTTATGACGGAGTTTATAAATTACGACCAAACAATCTGTTGGTTTATGACCTAGAAAAACAAATATTTAATTTCGAAGAAATAACATCTTATTCTATTCCAGATAAGAAGCCCATTCCATTCAAAGAGGCTAAATTGCAGGTAAGACAACTCGTTCAGGGTAGTGTGGAAAGCAGATCCGTTTCGGACGTCCCTGTTGGCACATTTCTCTCAGGAGGAGTAGATTCCTCCGTGGTTTCCCTGTGTCTGTCTAGAATGAATGAACAAAAAATCAATACCTTTTCTATTGGGTTTGAAAAAAAGGGATACGATGAAACGGATAAATCCAGATTAGTAGCCCGTCTTATAGGTAGTCAGCACCATGAATTCATCTTAAAAGAAAAAGATCTTGAGAATAATGTGCACGAAATCATAGCTAATTTCGATGAACCTTTTGCTGATTCTTCAGCACTTCCCAGTTATTTAGTAGCTCATCAAACAAGTAAATTTGTTAAAGTAGCCCTTACGGGTGATGGAGGTGACGAAGTTTTTGGGGGTTATAACAAATACTATATGGGTAAGATTAATCAGGCGTATTGTCGGTGGGTCCCCAATATAGCACATAAGACTCTTTTGAATACTTTTAGCCCTCTTCTTCATTCCAAAACGGATAAGCGAGGAAAAAGATTTAAACTTAATAGACTTTTACATGCCGTTGATTATACAGACCAATATTATTGGGACATTATTTCACTGGGATTTACAGCGGGTACTCTTGAGCCCTATCTAAAAAGCAATTTTATTGATATTGATGTATTTGATTCTTTCAGAAAGCAAACAGGAATCCAAGCCCCCAAAAACCTGACTGAATACCGGGAAATCGATCGAAATATAAGTCTTGAAGGAGACATGCTGGTAAAAGTGGATCGTACCAGCATGCTTTCTTCACTCGAATGCCGTGCACCATTCTTAAACCGAAAACTATGGGAGTATACAGCTTCCCTCCCAGAAAATTATCTTTTAAACGGATGGAATAAAAAGTATATTCTAAAGGAAGCATTTAAACAGGATTTTCCAAAAGGATTTCTTGATAAATCCAAGGCTGGTTTTGGTATCCCGATAGGAGATTGGTTAAGATCATCCCTAAAGAGTGAATTGAAAATGTATGCTTCCAAGGAATCTCTTAAATCTCAAGGAATATTTAATATTGAATCAACATATACATTGGTCCATGCGCATCTTAATGGCAAAGACCACACTTTTAAGGTGTGGTCTTTTTATTGTTTTCAAAAATGGTATTTTAGTTCCTTTTTAAGGACTTAGATCTAAATTATTGGTGCCAATCATTTGATATTAATTCTAATTGGAACTAAAAGCTTTATTTCTAGAAACATACGCGTTATAAGGTTATTCAGATACTTAACACCATTTTAATTAGGCGGAACATTATTAGAGATCTCAATGTTCTGAGAATAATTTACAATAAACCCAGCATTGATAATATTATTGGTTATGGAGATATTGTTGGAGCTTTCAATAAAATTATCCTTTTTTGATACATTAATAAATTCACAATCCTCAAAAATTAGTGGATCTGAAAGTTCTGCACTAATTTTTCTCAAGTTAATAGCTCTATAGGAAACATTTATTTTTTCTTCTCTAACACTAACATTACTTAAGTTTGCTCCTCGAGTGAAATATCCTACGGCATATTCAACGTCACTAGAAATCTCATTATTATTGAAAGTTGCACCATCCAAACTACCAATTCCAATATTATTTTTATTATTAATAAATACGTTAGAGGACACAAAATAATCCTTTCCGGCTACTAGCAAGGCATTGCCATAACCCTTAATTGTGTTACCAGAAATTTCATAATCATAATTTAATTCGCCATCCCAAGGATTAACTAAGGATTGTAAAGATATTGCGTAATTAAAAGGGGTGCCATCTTCTTGCATCCTGGCTTCAAAGGTGTTATTCCTTATTATTATTGAATGTGCGGCTATATTTCCTATTCTACTGTCAAATTTATTATTTTCAATTATTATATTGGAGCAAGTATACAATACTACATCTCCTTGCCTATTATTCGAAAAATTATTATTCCTTAGGATGACATTCTCTATCCTATTATATTCCTTTAACTCGCCTGAAGATTCTCTAACCCTATAGGCTTCAAAGCTAACCCCATACTTAGGAAAAGTTCCTGCAGAGGAGTATTCAACTCCTTCTGGGTTCTTTCCTAAAGCTGTATTTTTAATCACACTATTTTCGATAATTATTCCATCACCATCCAGGATACTCATACCATTTCTCCTAGCTTGATTTATTACGGCTCCTCTAAGTGTAACATCAGACGAGAGGTTTTCAGGACTACCATGAATTCCTTCAGCATTTCGAATAGCACTCCCGAAGACACCAAATCCATCCCCTGTTGCATCGGACAATGTAATATCCTCAATAAGGATATTTTTGCCTCCTGCAATTGTAAGCAGGTGACCCCACTCGTGACTGTTTCTGGTATTGCCATTTGGGTCGGTAAAAGGCGAATAATCATGTTCCCATCGATCTCCATAAAGATTACCTCCCTTAATGGTAATATTCGACCCCTCAAATACAGTTAATAAGGTGTAAGCCGGAAAGCCACTGGGTTGAACCCTTAAGTTTGTTTCATTGCTCATCATGAGCGTAAAATTAGAAGGGATCGAAATCGATTCTTCTGCCATGATCCTCGTGCTGGCCCAAGGTGTATTAACATTAAAATAAGCGTCCAAGGTACCAATTTGGAAAATTGAACCACCCAAGCCTTGCACCTGCTTAAATACTTTATTCAGATTATCCCGGTTGACCAATGAATTCTCGTCAGATGTAGGTCCTTGAGTGATATCCCATCTTTCAGGATAAAATTGAAAAGTTGTCTCAACAAGCTCAGCCGTTCCTTCAACATCAAGGGTATGGTTTAACAACCTTCCATCGATAGTACCTCCGTTAAAACGAAGAGTACCGTTTATAATTTCCCCTCCGGAGTAAAGCAGGCGTACATTCATAGGTAAGACCACAGTGGCTCCTTCTAAATCAATTTGACAATCGATTTCCAGTGTACCATCCACCTGCAATACGTCTAAACCAAAAGTACAGGGCGTACTATTCACTTCAAGAGTAAAGCTTCCTTCGGGTAAGTCCGCCGGAGGATCTGGGTTATCAGGAGTTTCAGCGTTGGAATCTTCAGACGAATCCATTGGATTATCTGATTGTGATGGGTTTTCATTGGCATAGTCCTGAACTGTCTCAAAGAGTTCTTCATCAGGAGAGCAGGATATTGAAAACAATAAAATAAGAGATGCTAATAATGTCACTTTTTTCATGGTATAGTGAGATTTAAGATTTGGGATCTAAATAGGCTTTACTAATAACGCAGTTTTATTAATTAATCCGATAAAATCATTTAATTTTTCGATGAACAACACCATTGGTTACGTCTTAGACACATTCTTTGGATTTTAATTAGGTTTATTTTAACAAAAAAATCGATGAAATGCACTTTTAAGGCCAAGGATCCAAAATTAATAACCCTTTTATAAACACTTGTAAAATGAGTTCTAATGATAACGTATCGAGAAAAATGGACCCTAAAAGAAAACTCCTGTTGTTCTGGAATTAATTTCTTTGTTTTGTACTAAGAGAAATCAGAGTGTTTTTCTGGTTTTTTCACCTGTGCAAATCCTATGAAGAAACTTATACGCATCACAACAGTACCCATTTCACTACTTGGCTTATTAAAAGGTCAGTGTAAGTACATGAGTCAATATTTTGAAGTGATAGGGATTTCTTCAGGCGGAGAAAAGCTTCAACTTGTTAGTGAAGAAGAAGGTATCAGGGTGATTCCTGTTGAAATGACACGAAAAATAACACCTTGGCAGGACCTTATAGCGCTGTGGAAGCTATACCGAATATTTAAGGTCGAAAAACCCTTTATTGTACATACTCATACGCCAAAAGCTGGAACGTTAGGCATGGTCGCAGCTCGTCTTGCCAAAGTTCCTTACCGTTTACATACCATAGCCGGATTGCCCTTGGTGGAAGTTAAAGGGCCGAAAAGAAGTCTGCTCAACCTGGTAGAACGCATTACTTATAGTTGCGCCACTAAAGTTTACCCTAATTCCAAAGGCTTAAAAAATATTGCCCTTAAAAATGGCTTTGCCCCGGAAAGCAAGCTTAAAGTGATAGGTAACGGAAGCTCTAACGGAATAGACACAGAATATTTTAGCCAGAATCAGGTTTCTGAACAACAGAAGAAAGATCTGCGGCAATCACTTGAAATTTCAGAAAATGACTTTGTATTTGTCTTCGTCGGAAGGCTGGTAACAGACAAAGGGGTAAATGAATTAGTTACAACCTTTGAAAAACTCAGTACACTTAATCAACAAGTAAAGCTTCTTCTAGTCGGGCCTTTTGAAAAAGACTTGGACCCTTTACTCCCAAAAACAATGAATACTATTGTTCATTCTGATAAAATTCTTTTCGTAGGCTGGCAAAACGATGTTCGCCCCTACTTTGCAATTAGTGACTGTTTGGTTTTTCCCAGCTATAGAGAAGGGTTTCCAAATGTTGTAATGCAGGCCGGTGCCATGGGGCTCTTTAGTATTGTAACTGATATTAACGGATGCAACGAAATAATTGAAGATGGTATCAATGGAAAGATAGTGCCTCCAAAAAATTCGGAAGCCCTAAAATCAGCCATGGAATTATGTCTGGAATCCGGTGATGATTTAAAAAAGCAAAAAAGAATATACAGGAAAATGATCAGGGAGCGTTACGAGCGGACTTTTATTTGGAAGGAGATTTTAAATGAATACAGGAGCTTAGAATCGTAATATGTACAAGGCATTCGGTAAACGAATTTTTGACTTCAGCATGGCTCTGATTGGTTTTATACTTCTATTTCCCCTATTCATAATTCTCGCCATAGGATTATGGATAACTCTGAAGGGGAATCCTTTTTTTACACAATCGCGACCTGGAAAAAATGAAGAAACCTTTTTTATCATAAAATTTAGAACCATGTCCAATGAAAGGGATGAAAAAGGAGAATTACTACCCGACAATCAAAGACTTACAAAAATAGGTGCATTTATTAGAAGATTCTCCTTGGATGAACTGCCACAGCTTCTTAATGTAATCAAGGGCGATATGAGCCTGATCGGTCCGCGACCACTAATAGTCAAGTATTTACCATATTATAAAGAATCCGAACGTATCAGGCATTCGGTAAGGCCTGGCATCACGGGGTTGGCGCAAGTATCGGGAAGAAACAATTTGAATTGGGATCAAAAATTACAGTACGATATAAACTACGTAAAGAATTTATCATTTTTACTCGATGCCAAAATTTTATTCCTAACAATTAAAAAGGTATTTAAAACGGATGATGTAGTAATAGCGCCTATCGGCACTCTAATTGATCTGGACGAGTACAGGAAGAATAAATCAAAAAAATAGACCTTTATACATTTTGAATTACAAAAGCTCATAAGCCTTTATTCTTATTAAACCATCCAGTGATTTTACTAAAAGTTTCCCATCATATTCCATAAACAGCTCTCCAGGTTTAAGTTTAATCGCTTCTTTAAGAAGTTCAGGGTTAGTGATTTGATCTGCCTCAAATACTTTATATTTTTTACTATAAATTGAAAGAAATACTCCTTGTGATTTAAGGCCAAAACTTTGAATCTTTTTAATTATGGTAGCTGTATTATGTGTCTCCCAATTTACAGTTCGTTTATTATTTGTACGATTAAAATAACTTCCTTTACCTGTTTGCGCCCTACCCCTGTATTGAAAACCAGATTCCTCCAAAAGTTGCCACCCCTTTTTAAAAACTGGTCCTTCTAACTTCATACTCAAATAATAGAGTAATCCAAGGTCCAGATCAGGAGTTATCCTATGCTCTTCTTGATATAATATTTTTCCTGTGTCAATCCCGTTATCCAAAAAATGGATAGTAGCGCCGTAATGCGAATGAGAATTATATATTAAACCATTTAGAGGTGTTTTCCCTTTTAAAAAAGGCAAGTAGGTTGGGTGTATATTTAAAAGTATCTGCTCCTTTTTAAAGCGCTCAACAGGAAATAATATGGGACAACCATTTGATATTAAAATATCAAAATCCATTGTCAATAGCTCTTCTAGAATCTTTTTCCCATCCGATTCTTTGAATGTCCTAAAGGATTTATCCTCAGCTCTTAATAGGTGGTGCAAATGGCTGCCTTCAAGGGCGTAAATTTTTGAAATGTTAAGTCCTATTTCAATGGCAGATTTATATACATGGGTCCTACAGCCTAATAATATTATTCTTCCTGGCGAAGTTCCAATGTCCATTAGTTTTAATTTTACCTGAATAAAATATCAAATATTCTAAGAAGATTTTAGATTAAATCTTTTTTGTTTATTAACTCGGTATAATTCTTTATTTATCGACTAGGGTACTATTTTCTAAATAGTAAAATTCAATACCCCATATTATTTATTAAATGATTAATCAAAAATACCAAATAATAAATCCGGAAATTTGGGGATCATTTAAGTTATTCTCGTAAAATACTTTTTGCCCATATTTCTGGCTCTTTAGCTATTAAAATAGTATTATCTGCTGTAGAATAGTAATCTTATTCTAAAATTATCATTGCTTATGAATTCAGAAAATATCATGAATAAGGAAATAGGGTCTTATTTTCATTGGATAGATTCAACCATTGCCAAGTCACTCTTTAAAAAGCACCCTATCAACTTCAGAGAAAACACTCATGTCTTTTATTCAGGAAGGCATGCATTAAAATACCTTATAAACCATATAGAACAAGGCAGGTCAATTTCCAAAATATGGATGCCAGAGTACTATTGTCAGCATGTGACAAACTGGATGAAAAAAAATTACAGTAACATCCATTTATATTCGGCCCATCCATTTGAATATACAGATGAGCTAAGAATACCCGAAGATGTAAGTGAAAATGATATACTAATTATTAATAATTATTGGGGTCTGAGCACCACGCGTCTTTCAAAATATCCAGCTAAGCGTCCCATAATAATAGAAGATCATTCACATGGCTGGTTAAGCAGGCAATGTTTGCATAGTGAGGCAGATTACTGTTTTGTATCCTTAAGAAAGTCACTCCCTATTCCCCTGGGCGGAATTTGTTGGGCTCCAAATAAAGAGTTGCCTAGCTACCCCCTACCAGAAAATCAAGAAGTATATTCAGTATGGGATAAGATGGTTGTCGCCATGAAGAATAAAACAGAATACTTGTATGGTCAGAGTGAAGACCTAAAAGATCTTTATTTAAATCAAATAGCAGAAGTAGAGGATGGCCTTGATTTAAGCCATAAGGTTACTAAAATGAGAACTGAGGATAAAAAATTCATACATAAATGGTTGCAGTTGGATGTATTAGAAATAAAGAAAAGAAATCTCGATTTATTATATAGAAAAATTACAGACACACCTAACTATAAAATTATCAAACGGTTTGCTTACACCAGTTTTGGATTTATGTTACTTTTTTCAGATGGCATGGCATATGAGTCTTTCCGAAAACATCTGATTGATAATCAAATCTACCCTTCTAATTTATGGCCAAATAATAATGGCTGGAAGTATTTTTTGAACGTGCATGTTGATTTCAGGTATGGAATTGAAGACATGGAATTTATTGCAGGGTGCATTGAGGATTGGAATAGAACATATAACTGACCATTTAATGAATATAAATTTGATTACATTTTAAGCCTGTCAGGTTAGCCTCTACATTCTATTTAAGAATAAAGTTCTTTTGATATAGAATTAAACACCAATATTTTTATAAAAATCTCCAATTTCATTTAGTAGTCAGGTTGATTTACGTTTTATCTGATAAATAGATTCTTAATCCAATTTATTGAATATGCTCTCAGTTTCAACTTATCTTTCCTGATTAAAACAAGATTCAGCCCTTTCATTTAGTAGTTTTTAAATTAATTGTGAAAGTGACAGTTTAGTTCTTGCTAAGAATTTCTATGTATAAAAACCTTTTTAAAAAAATATTAGACAGGCTCAGCGCTTTGGTCCTTTTATCCGTTTTGTCTCCACTATTATTGATATTAATTGCATTGCTTTGGTATGTAAACAATGGAAGTCCATTTTTTCTTCAAACTAGGCCTGGAAAACATGGTAGAAAGTTCAGAATCATAAAATTCAAGACTATGCGGGACATCCCGGAAGGATCAGAAATAGACATACACAGCCTGAAAAGAGTCACTCCCTTAGGTGCCTTTATTCGAAAATATTCTTTGGATGAAATACTGCAGTTGATAAATGTTTTGAAGGGAGATATGAGTTTGGTTGGCCCCAGGCCTTTACTACTGGAATATTTGCCACTATACAATGAAGAACAAAGCAAAAGGCATAATGTACTCCCAGGTATTACCGGATGGGCACAGGTCAATGGAAGGAATACGATAAGCTGGGATGAGAAATTTAAACTCGATGTCTGGTATGTAGAAAATATTAGTTTTATACTTGATATGGAAATAATTTACAAAACTATTTTAAAGGTCTTTCATAAAGCGGACATAAACCAGGGGGAAGAAACAACCATGCCTGTTTGGAAAGGTAACAATGCATAAAATGGATACAACTTTTCAGTTTATGGTCGAGATTCTGAATTCTCAAAAAGCCATATCGAACTTCGAAGCTTTAATTTCTTCCCAGTGGGATAACAATCCATTTTATAGTTATGAATACCTTCTTCAAAAAGAAGATACTGATTATGATATTCTAATCTTCGAAATGTGGTCTGATAAAACCTGTGTAGCCCTATTGCCAATGATACGGCGGTCCTTCTCAAATTTTAATAAAGGGACTGGAGAATACTACGATGTGATATCTCCCTATGGATACAGCGGGCCATTGTTCAGAGAAGGATTAGATGAAGAAATGAGCAAGATGTTCTGGGATTATGTTGATAAATGGTACAAGGCCAACAACGTGGTGTCCGAATTTGTAAGATTCAGCTTAAATGGCAATGAAAAAGGATATTCCGGGACTTTGGTAGCCTCTCTGGAAAATGTAGTTGGCACTATACATAGTGACCAGGAATTACAATGGAAAAAGTTTCTGCCAAAAGTTAGGAACAATTATCGAAAGGCAGAAAAAAATTACCTCTCTTTCAAAGTATTTTCCAGCAAAGAAATTTCAAAGGATTTAATATACCAGTTCTATGAGATATACACGGAAACAATGGACAGAAATAATGCTTCTAAGAATTATTATTTCTCCATTAACTTCTTTGAATCCTTTATTCTAAAGAGACCTGAAAAATTTGCCTTGGCTTTCAGCTATTATGAGGAACAATTGGTTTCCGCCGAATTACTTATTATTCACCTAGATAAACTATATGCGTACCTGGGAGGCACCAGGAAAGATTTTTTTCACCTACGGCCAAATGATTTTTTGAGGGTAGAGATTCTAAGATGGGCTGCATCTGTTGGTTTGAAAAAATATATCCTTGGCGGTGGGAGGACTAATAAAGATGGTCTATACAAACATAAGAAGTCCCTATTCCCAAAAGAAGAAGACAGGATGTTCTACACAGGCCGTAAAATCATTTTAAATGACGTTTATAATCGACTTTTAGAAGATAAATTACGGATCAACAGCATACAAGTAAACGTAGAAAATGATTTTTTTCCTAAATACCGGAATCCTAATCTTAATAAATCCGTGAATTATTCCATTATTACAGATAAATCTGGTTGGAACAGTGTTATATCATTATTTAGTGATAGTGATGTCTATCACGGGTTTGATTATACCCAATGCAATTTAAAGGATAATGAAAATGCGATTCTATTCCTGTATGAGGATACAAAATCAAAAATTGCACTTTCCTTGATTATCAGGAAAATAGAAGACACCGATTATTTTGATGCCATAACAGTTTATGGCTATGGAGGCCCTCTTTCAATGGGGGAACTTTCAGAACAGTGCATTAAGGAATTTCAGAAGCAATTAAGCAATTATTTGAAAAAAAGCAATATCGTCACTGTTTTTGGGAGGTTGCACCCCTTTATATCTAATCAATACAAGTTATTGGCAAATCTGGGAATACTTAAAAATAAAGGAGATGTGGTTTACCTGGATTTACGGCAAAGCGAAGAGCAAATCATTGCTGGATATCAGAAAAGGCACCGTACACAGATCAATAAATACAAAAAAGAATGTACTGTTTTCATATCCAATACCGAACCTTCCATAGATGACTTTATATCCATTTATAATGAGAATATGGAAAGAGTTGGAGCAAGCAGCGATTATTACTTTGGACGGGATTATTATATAAAGCTGCTCCATAGCGATGACATTAAGGCAGATTTTCTTTTCGTACGGGAAAATGCAACAAATAAAGTCATCGGTGCTGGTATCCTATTTAAAAACAATCCTTATACACAGTATCATCTATCTGGTGCACGCGAGGAGGGGTTACATCTTTCCCCCGCCAAATTATTAATTGATGAGATGTGGAGGGTTTCTAAAAAAGAGGGGTACAAGTATTTTAATCTTGGAGGTGGTTTAGGAGCACAACAGGATAGTCTTTTTAGGTTTAAGTCTTTATTTTCCAATCATTATAAGCCCTTCTATGTTTGGAAATACATTGTTGATGAGGATGCTTATAATGATCTGGTAAACAAAAATTCTAAAGTAGAAAGCACAGATTTTTTCCCACTTTACAGAGGTTAGCTGTCCGAGTCGTTAAGTAAGGGTTAATTAATGATTCACAAAAAAGATTCAATCCTTTTTTATGGTTTGAATTATCTGACCCGCTACTAATTCCCTCCCATAATCATTCCAGTGCTGGTCGTAAATCAGGGTTACCGGTTTGACAGCCTTGTCCAGCGTAGGGCCGTAGTCCAGATACGAAATATCCTGCTCTTTTAAATGTTGAATAAATTCCTTGGGAAAGGTCTTTGCATCCAGTAGTAAAACAATCTTCCCGGTATCTGCGACCCATTCTTCCCACAACTTTTTGAAGTTCGACAAATACTTCTTTTCTTTTGCAGAAGGCGAGTTGTCGGTATCCCTGGGACTGTTATCTTTTGGAATCAAAACTGCCTTTAATTTTGATATGGGGCGGGTAATAGCGCTCAATAAGCCAATATTCTGACAATAGACCAATAATTTACTATTCTTTAAAAATCGGTAAACTCCTTTTTCGAGGCGCATCCGTTCCTGGCTTACTGAATAAGCATCCCTTCTGAGATCATCCGGATATTTTAGGTAAATAAAAATTTTGTCAATTTTTTGAAAAGCGGAGTCATAGGCCTTGATCAAATGGAGCTCATCTGCCAGGTCATACCCTGCATAGCCATACTCATAAACAGAGATATCCGGAAGCTGCTTCTCTATTTTATTTCCAATAGATTCGTCATAATCCTGGTGAAACCCCTCAATAAAGGAATCCCCCACCAAAGCAACTTCATATGCCTCATCTGTTGGGTTAAACTCCCTATAGGAATTAAATCCGCTGGCATTGATCCGGTATTCCCCCACATTTTGCCGACGGTTCCCAGTCACCGAATAACCGCTTTGATTAGGAACCCACTTCTCCACCCCATAAGAATCTATCATACGGGAAGGGGTGTCCTTATGTAAATGGAAGATGCGTACCAGCCCCTCTAACAGGCATATAATCAGCAGGCCATAAATCACAATCCGTACTATGAAATTCCGAATCGCCATGTCTTAGAATTGAAAATAAATAAAGGAGCGGTCTGTTCCACTATCGAAAAACAGCAAAAGCCCAAAGACCAAAAGTGTATAGACCAAGAGGCGCATCGCCCTTTTTTCAAAGGGAATGGGGCTTCGTTCATCCTTGCGGATACGGTATTCGTAGGCAATAAAAACAAGCAGAAGCACAAAGTAATCTAACATTCGGTATCCCTGGGGGTGGGAATAGTATTCAATATTAAATTGGGTGAACAATTGCCAGAGATAATCATTGGCCGCGCCCAGGTTTTCTGCCCTGAAATAGGTCCATGCGAGCGTGACCAACACAAAGGTGAGCCCAACCTGCAGGATTTCTCGCATATTCGTTTTCCAGCTGCCCTGCCCCAGATGCGCCCCAACATAAACCCGGTTTTTTCCCATTAAAAAAATAGGGATATACAAAGCTGCGTGTATCCCGCCCCAGATAATGAAGGTCCAGTTCGCCCCGTGCCAGAAACCGCTCACCAGGAAAATAATAAAGATATTCCGCAACGACTGCAACCTTCCTTCCCGGGACCCCCCCAGGGGGATGTAGAGATAATCCCGGAACCAGGTGGAAAGGGAAACATGCCAGCGGTGCCAGAACTCTGAGATATTCCTGGAAAAGTATGGGAACTTGAAATTAGACATCAACTCTATCCCAAAGAGTTTGGCCGTGCCAATCGCTATATCCGAATAGCCGCTAAAATCCCCATAGATCTGAAAGGCAAAAAAGATAAGCCCCAGGGCCAGGGTACTTCCGGAGTAATCTGTATAATTTACAAAAATATCATCTACCATCACCGCCAGGGAATCAGCAATAACCACCTTTTTAAAAAGCCCCCAAAGGACTAATCTCAGGCCATCAACAGCCTGTGGGTAATTGAATTTCCGATTGGAGGTTATCTGTGGAAGCAAATTACTGGCGCGTTCAATAGGTCCGGCCACTAATTGGGGAAAGAAGCTTACAAATGTGGCAAAGGAAATAAAGTCATCTGTGGGTTTTAATTTCCCCTTATAAATATCCAGGGAATAAGATAAAGTCTGGAAGGTGTAAAACGATATCCCGACGGGCAGCACAATATTCAGGGTCCAGAGAGCGCTTTCTGAATCCCCGGGCAAAAAGGCCTCTGCGAAGGAATGCACAAAGAAGTTGTAATATTTAAAAAAGCCCAGCATCCCGATATTAAACAGGAGGCTCAGCCAAAGGTATTGCCTCTTTCGGGCTTTCTTATCTGAGCGGTAAATGGCCTTTCCAACAATAAAATCGATAAGGGTGGAAAGGAAGATCAGGGACAGGAACCTATAATCCCACCAGCCATAGAACACATAGCTGGCCAATAACAAAAAGAGATTCTGGAGTTTGAGCTTTCGCTGGCAAACAAACCAGTAAACACTAAAAACTACCGGAAGGAAAATAAAATAGGCCAGGGAATTAAAAAGCATTTTCCTACTTATTTCGTCAGATGAAAATTTCCGATGATTAGATCGTCTAATCCTGTTGAAAAGAAACAGCGAATGGCGTCTTTGGGCGACTCCACAACTGGTTCTCCTTGAATGTTAAAGCTCGTATTGAGTACTACAGGTACTTTTGTCTTTTTACCTAATTTTTCAATCACCTCATAGTAACGCGGATGTAATTCCTTTCGTACTGTTTGCAAGCGGGCGCTTCCGTCTACATGTGTCACGGCAGGGATTACGCTTTGCTTTTCCGGAAGCACATTACAAACCTTTAGCATAAAGGGTGCCTCCACTTCCAGGTCAAAGAAATCGTCCTTGGCATCCACTATCGCTGAAGGTGCAAATGGCCGGTAGGCCTCCCTGAATTTTACCTCTGCGTTGATCTTATCTTTCATATCCGGAAAGGCCGGGTTCGCGAGAATACTCCGGCTACCAAGGGCCCTGGGGCCAATTTCCATTTTGCCCTGGAACCAGCCGATAATCCTGCCTTTCTCTAAAAGGCTGGCTGCTTTTTCACAGATGTCTTCATGGCGGGTGTACTTCAGTTTGGCACCTTTCAGTACTTTTTCGATTTCATTATTGGAATATTCAGTTCCCACATAAGGATCGAGATGCACGAAATTACGTTCCTTATTAAAGATTCCATTATAAAGGTAATAGGCGGCTCCTATAGCCGTCCCATTATCCCCGGCAGCCGGCATTACATAAACGTCCTTAAACTTGCTCTCCCGGACAATACGCCCATTCATAACACTATTAAGGGATACCCCTCCGGAGATAACCAGGTACTCTGCCTTTGTTTTCTGGTGCAGGATTTCACAGATTTCCAGTACCCGGTCCTCCAGCACGCGCTGAAAAGCCGCCGCTACATCCATATGATGCTTCTGGAAGTCTTCCCCGTGTTTCCTTCCCGGGCCAAACTCTTTGTAGAATTTTGGAGACAGGCGCTGCCAGTGCATATTCTGGAAGTTAAAATAGCTCAGGTCAAATTGCAGGCTTCCGTTCTTGTCTACCCAGACCATTTTGCCAACCTTATCCTTGTATACCTCGGCATCACCCATGGGAGCAAGGCCCATGGTCTTTCCTTCGTCATAACTGGTGCGGAAGCCGCAATACTGAGTTACCGCTTCATAAAAGGAGCCGAGTGAGTTCGGAAAAAAGCTTTCTCCCAGGCATTCAATTTTAGAACCTTCTCCATATCCCAGCCAGGTAGTTGCCCATTCCCCGGAACCATCTATCCCCAAAAGGGCTGCCTTCTGATAAGGAGAGACATAAAAAGAGCCCGGGGCATGGCTGTAATGGTGAGGTATAAAATGAACCTTAGGTCCGTTCTTTTTGGTGGTATAATGATACTTATACCAGTTCCAGAAACCCTTTTGCTTGTTGTAAGCATGTACAAACTCGTGGTTTACAAAGACCTTAAAAGTATTCAGGCGACCAGCCAGGTAGCCCAGCTTTTTCCCCAGGTTATGGGTGGGCTTGATAGAGATGGCAATATGGTCAATGTCGTTATACCCCAATCCTGCTATTTTAAGGCAGCGGTCTATCGCCATTTGTGGAAAAACCCTGGTGTGCTTATCGCGGTTCAGACGCTCTTCTTCTATAGCTGCAACTAATTGTCCATCAACTACCAGGCAGGCCGTTGAATCGTGGAAGTAGTAATTTAGGCCGAGTATTACCATAAAGGAATTCGTATTTTGACGTTGATAGGTGGGAGAAAACCCGGATTATAATTACTTAAGGACACAAGTATAGGGGATTCCTTTCGAACTGTAAAAAATTCCTTTCAAAATACTTTTTCTCTCGATAGCGGTATTTCATTAGGTATAAATTCAAGGAAACTGGTTATAGATTTAATGTATTTTTTATTTTAAGCACTTAAAATTCTGCTTTGTTCAGCATTCTGATAGTTGGGTTTAACGGGTTTATTTATAAGTATAGCTCATTCTGACTCTGGTTTTGAGGGAAACTCAAATTTTTCTTCATAAAATCAAAAAGAAATTTAAATGAATTGAGTGCGGCCATTGTTAAATCTATTATGGATTATTAACTTGAAAGATATTATCATCATAAAAATTAGAAATCATTCAATTAAAAATGGGAAATCCCTTTCTGTCGGAGTGTTTTCAATGGGTATGGCTGAGTCATTTCGGAGAAGGCCGCCGGCTTTTGCAACTGGTCTCAATACCCGATGTACCATTAATAAAGCATTCCAGATTTCCTGTTTTTTTTAATGTAGGTCAAACCCAAACAAAAGGATTTACATATACTCTGGATCCTAATAACACAAATAGTGAAAATAAGGGTAAATGTATCATTCTATACGATATTCCTTCTTATTTCGAACCTACAATAAAAGCAACAACCTCACAATTCACCATACTAAGAGCATTCCAATATAAAGGGTATCGTTGCAATCTTAAGGAAATTGATAGCGTTCAGTCTTACATGAAAAATGTAATTAGTTCTAAAAGCCGCGGAAAATTTAATAGGACGGTTAGAAAATTTGAAAAAGACTACAAGGCTGACTATCACTTCTACGGTATTGGTGCTGAAGAGTTAGAAATGAGAAAGCTCTTAGATATACTAGAACAATGGATGATAAAAAGATTTTCAAAGCTCAAAGCCTTTAACAACAATCTGAATCCAAATGAATGGGCATTTCATAAAGAAGCAACCCTAGCGCTCTTTGCGAAAAAAAAAGCGGGTATTTTTGCCGTATTAGCAGACAAAAAACCAGTAGCCCTTACTGTCCTGTATTTTTCGAATTCCATAGCCTACGATATAATTCGCAGTTTTGATATGGACTATGCTTCCTATCGCCCAGGAACTATCTGTACTCTTAAACAAATTGAATGGTGTATCGAAAAAGGTTATAAGTACCTGGATTTCTCGAAGGGGCATTTTGATTATAAAGAACGCTGGTGCAATGAACCTTATGACTTTGAATATCATATCCTTTTTGACAGAAAATCTTTAAGGGCACGGTTTAATGCTTATTTAGTCTTTGGTTACTACCGGTTAAAAACGTATTTGAGGAGGTTAGGTCTGGACCTTTTCTGGCAACGGTTAAAGTATTTGATTTCCTCCCGCGATAGGCTGGAATAAATGTCTTAGGGTACGTTTTTTACAGTCTTTCGCAGCTCCTGAAAAACTACGTAGATTTATACCTATAATATTTTAAAATCCCAATGCTACTTAAGGATCTGTTAAGCCCTCCTTCTCAACGCTTTATTTTTGATCTGTTTCTCTGCAACAGGCGCCCTCTTATTTTTAAATCGACACTGATAAATTCCATATCCGGTAAAACAATTGAGGTTGAGGATACTCACTTTAAGGAATTGAGGGTCCCTCTCCAAATTATGGACGTCCCCGATTACCTGAAGTACGGCCTGAGCGACAATGCTAGCTCTGTCCTTATTAAATCCCAAAAACAGTATCCGGGTTACCTGTTAAACCTACAGGATATTCAAAGTTCGGAAGCTTATATCCGCCAACATCTTAAAAAGCAGAATAGAAAAAACCTGTATGCCAAACTGAGAAAACTGGAACGGCTGCATGATATTACCTATAAATTCTATTTCGGGGAAATGGATCGCACTCTGTTTGACTCACTTTTTGACCAGTTTTACAAACTGTTAGAAAAGAGATTTGAAGAAAAAAAAACAAACAACAGGTACTTATCTGAATGGAAGGATATTGCTCACTTTACCTACCCCAAAATCCTGGGTAAGACCGCTTCCCTTTTTGTAATATTCGATGAACAAAAACCCATTAATTTTGGACTGAATTTTCATCTCGAAGATATCATGTTTGGTCATATTCAAACCTATGATACGACTTATGCGAAATACAATTTGGGAGATGTTAGCATGATAAAGTACATAGATTGGTGCCTGCTTCATAACATTTCTACCTTTGATCTTTCGATGGGGACAACTTCGTATAAATTGAAATGGAGCAATTATCAATATTCCTTTAACTATTTAATACTTTATTCAAAAAAATCCTTCTCTCAACTGTTATGGGTGAAATTAATGATCTTAAAACTTCGGACAAAACAATACTTAAGGGATAAAAACATTATAGGGAAATACTTTTCAATGGATGGAATAAGATACAGGCTTAAGAAATTGAATTTTATCCGGTTAAAGAGGTCAGGCTAACAAGTTAAGACCAAAAAAGTATCCGAAATGACAAGTACCTACAAATCAGCCCTCCAAGCAGCCCTCTCCGCTGGAAAAGCCATCCTCGATTTCTATAAAGAGGATGATTACGAACTGACCTATAAGGAAGACGACACTCCGCTTACCTCCGCAGACCTGGCCGCCAATACCATCATTACCGAGGCGCTTGCCGAAACCGGTATTCCCATCATAAGTGAGGAAAGCCTCGAGATTCCCTATGCGAAGCGCAAAAACTGGGAGCAGTGCTGGATTGTGGACCCCCTGGACGGGACCAAAGAATTTGTGAGCAGGAACGGGGAGTTTACAGTGAATATCGCCCTCTGCAGGCAGGGAAAGCCAGTGCTGGGCATTATTTACATCCCGCTTAGTAGGGAGCTGTATTTCGGGGATGTGGACCGTAAGGCTGCTTATAAGCATACTCTTGAGGAAGGACAACCGTTACCGGATAAGCTTTTTGCACCGGAGCACCGAATTTATGCGGCTAAAGCGGATCCAGCTGTATTGAGGGTACTATGCAGCCGCTCTTTCCGAGATCCGCAGACAGAGGCTTTTATCCGGGATTTGCAAAAGAAGCATGAAGCGGTGGAGATCATCTCAAAGGGCAGTTCTATAAAGTTTTGCTTGATGGCGGAAGGGAAGGCTGATTTATATCCGCGCTTTTCATCCATTATGGAATGGGATACGGCAGCCGGGCAGGCACTTTGCGAGGCGGCAGGCCTTAAGGTCACTACCATTGAAAGCGGGGAACCCCTCTCCTACAACAAAAAAGAATTACGTAGTTCCGGGTTTATAGTCGGGATGTCCTAATCAGGGAAAATGGCTTTGATTTCAATATCCACTCTCCGGTTGAGAGCGTGTTCGGAAACCGTACATGACACGCCATCCTTACAGGCGTTGAGTAATTCAGTCTCCCCTTTGCCGCTTGCCTGTAGGCGGCTCTGATCAATGCCCTGCTCCAACAGAAAATTCATCACAGCAGCGGCACGTTTCTCAGATAGCAGCTGGTTATACCCCGACGGGCCGCGAGCATCCGTATGACCGATTATTATAAAACTAAAATCTGAATAACGCTTCATCAGGCTAGCGATTCGCGCGAGTCTTTTAAGGTTTTCCGCTTCCAGGCGATATGAATCAAATCCAAACCCAATTGTACCGCTTTCGCTCAATTCGTTTTGCAGCGTATTGCGACGTTCTGTCTCTTGCTTCTCTGCCAACAACAGGGAATCTCTTGTCTGTTTTTCAGCTAACAACCGGTCTGCATTGCGTTGTTCTTCTGCCAGGGTTTCAGCCAGCCTTAATGAATCTGCAGACTGCTGGCGAAGGCTATCGAATTCTTTGAGAAGGGCTTCTTTAATTTTACCCTTTTTGCTAAGTGATTTCTTCAGGCCAAAACGATAAACGACCCCTGCTGCGTGTTGTATGTGGTTAGTAGCTTTATTTCCGAAAGACCACTTGCCTGAGGTATTCAAATCAAGGCCCCATCGATCCGAAAACCACAGGCGGAAACCAAAAACAGCGTTGTAGGTGGCCCTTGGTTGGTTATTGGCATCGGTATATCCCAGGCCTGCACCGAGATAAGGATCGAACAGCCCGGTTTCACCAAACAGTTTATTCAGGTCATAGCTCAGACGGCCATCCAGGCTCCAGTAGGGAATATCCGCATCAATAGTGATACCGTCTATAGTATTACCTTCAGTGTATCGGTTGTAAGCTCCTATAAGTTCTACCCCCAAGCCATTTTGAAAATAACGCCCCAAGCTTAGCCTGCTGGGATAGGGTACGGCGTTCCATTGGTTTTTAATTGTTGTAAAATCCCCCCAGGCATCTCCGGAATCATCCACGAAATTAAATCCCAATCCCAGGACCCAGCTACTACTGATAATACTATCCTTGCCATTGAGCTCCGGAATCTCCTGCTGAGCCGCACTTTTAAAGAAAATTAAGAAACAGAGAGTACTAAGTAGAATATTTGCTGATTTCATCACCTAAGACTTGGGTATTACAAAGGTAAAGCCTTCAAGAAGATGTAAGTTGTAAGGGTCTGTAAAATACCTGTATTTTCGCTGAAATATTTAAGGAGGCTTTTGCGGAATATATCCCTCCTACTGAGAGATAAATGCCTGTCCGATTAGCAACTATTAAATCGGATTAACGGCATGTGTTTGGAACGAAACAGTATCTATTTCATTTCAGCAAGTAAGTAAGACGTCGCTATGTTAATTCAACGCATCCTTAAAGCGCTCCTTATAGGCTTTTTTATAGACCTCTTCATACATCGGGAGGATGTTGTGGATGTCAAAGGTACAAGCCAGGTCAAATGCGCGCTGTTTGAAGCCCTCCAGCGTTTTATCGTCTTTCAGGATTTTCAGGGCATTGGTGACCATGTCTTCCACATCCCCTACTTCACTTAAGTATCCGGACACCCCGTGTTTGTTAACCTCCGGGATACCCCCGGCATTGCTGGAGATTACAGCCACCTTGTTGATCATCGCTTCCAGAGCCGCGAGTCCGAAACTCTCGGTCTCTGAAGGCAGCAGGAAAAGGTCTGAAAAACAGAGGATACGGTCAATCTCGTTGCTGTTCCCCAGGAATATCACTTTATCTGTAATGTCCAGACGCTCGCAAAGCAATTCTGCTTTCTCTTTTTCAGGGCCCTCCCCTACCATGACCAGTTTGGCCGGGATCTGCCGCTGTATTTCGTAAAAAATATGGATTACATCCGGTACCCGCTTGACTTTGCGGAAGTTGCTGATATGGGTAATGATGCGCTCATCCTCTTCGGCCATCATACTGCGCTGGCATTCCGTAAACTCCTGGGTGTATTTACTTTTATCGATAAAGTTGGGGATGACTGTGATCTCCCGGGTGATATCAAACAGCTCCAGGGTATCTTTTTTAAGGCTTTCCGAAACCGAGGTAACGATGTCAGATTTGTTGATGCTGAAATTGACCGCCGGCTTGTAAAAAGGGTGATTACCCACCAGGGTGATATCTGTCCCGTGCAAGGTAGTGATCATAGGGATAAAGATCCCTTCTTCCTCCAGCATCTTTTTGGCCATATACCCGGCGTAAGCGTGTGGGATGGCGTAATGTACATGCAGCACATCGATCCCGAAGATCTTGATAGTATCTACCAGCTTACTGGAAAGCGCCAGTTCGTAAGGCTGATAGTGGAAGAGCGGGTACTCCGGAACGTGTACCTCGTGGAAATGGATATTTTTACTGAGCAAATCCAGGCGGACGGGCTGTTTGTAGGTCACAAAATGCACTTCATGCCCGCGCTGGGCCAGGGCAATTCCCAGTTCTGTGGCGACCACTCCACTCCCGCCAAAGGTCGGATAACAAACAATGGCTACTTTCATATTTGCTAAATTACAGTTTAATTTTGTTCAGAACTGATAAGGGAATCATAAATCGCCTGCTGTATACGGGTACGGAGCCCGGAGCGGATCAGCAGCGTATTGGTGGAGGAAGGATAGGTACGGTTGGAGAGGAAAACGTAAACAATTTCCGTTTCCGGATCGGCCCAGGTATAGGTACCAGTAAAGCCGCTGTGCCCGAAACTCTTTCGGGAAACGCAACCACAGGTAGGTCCGGGATCTTCCAGCTGGGGCTTGTCAAAGCCAACACCCCGGCGGACGTTCTTATCGCAGAAATAGCATTTGTTGAATTTCTCCACGGTGCGGGATTCTATCAGACGGGAGCCGCCATAATAGCCTCCCTGCAGGTACATCTGCATGATCTTGGCCACATCATTCGCATTGCTGAACAAGCCGGCATGCCCCCCTACTCCACCCTGCATGGCTGCACCCATATCGTGCACATATCCCTGGATTTTCTGGTAACGGTAATAGTTGTCCAGTTCCGTAGGGATGATCTCTTCTTTCGGTAAGGTTTTCAGGGGGTTAAAGAGCGTGCGCGATGCCCCCAGCGGTTTGTACAAAGCCTCGTCGGCCAAAAGGTTCAGGGGTTTTTGAAGGGTCTCCTCTATATATTTTTTAAAAACGTAATAGGCCACATCGCTGTAGCGGTAGCGGTTAGACTTAAGGCTTTGACGGGCAATACGGTCGTAAATGGAATCTTTGTAAGCGTCGGTCAGATACAGGCGTTCGGCTACCTTAATGGAAAACCCGGCCTCGCTTTTGTTTCGGTAGAATTCAGAGGAAGGCTGTCGGTTTTTCCCCAGCGTATCCAGATAAAAGGCGATCCAGGAAGGCAGGCGCCCATAGTGGCTCAGCGCCTTCAGGACGGTTACATTTTTTAGTTCGGATTCGGCCAGTTCGGGGCTTAAATCCCCAAAAGTGGCATTCAGGCGGATTTGACCCCGCTCCTCCATCTGCATGAGCAAGGGAAGGGTTGCCAGGATTTTGGTCAGGGAAGCCAGGTCATAAACATCGGTTAGCTTTACCCCTCCTTCCGCATCATAAGCAGGCTTGCCAAAGGCCTTGTGATACACCACCTGGCCCTTTCTGGAAATGAGTACCTGTGCTCCCGGGAACATAAGCGAATCCAGGCCATCCTGCACCAGGCTGTCTACCCGGGCCAGTTTATAACGGTCAAAACCTACCCGTTCGGGAATACTGTACCCAAGCCGTTTGAGGCCTGCTGTTTGCAGCCCGCTGCCTGCCGGAAACGAACTGTGGGCGCTCACAGGGAGTTTACCCCGGGCCGGAAAGACCCCAAAAAGCATTTCCGCTGCGGTTTGCTGGGCAATTTTACTGTTCTGGTAGGCCATCACCAGACCGTCGATATTTTCGTAGGAGAGGATGTCCCTCAAAATATAGGGCCTGGCAAATACGGTCAGAATGACATTGGAGCTGCGCATCCGGCTGATTTCCTCCAGCCAGAAGCGTTCTTTTTCGGTAAAGGCGTGCTTTTTCCAGGGCGACTCGTTGGACTGGTGCATACCAATGATTACCAGGTTAAATTCCTCCAGTTTTCGGCTAAGACTGGCAATATCGTTGGCCGAAACTTCGGTAACATCTGCATATTGTTGCAGGCGCTCAAGAAAAGGGAGATGCGGGGCATCCCCAAGTTTTACGTAGGCGATTTTTTTATTTTCCAAACGCTTGATTCCCAGAATATCCACCTTGTTCTGTAAAACCGTTATGGCCCCCTCCATTGTCTTTTCATACAAAAGTGAATCTGCCGGCTGGTTCAGGTCTGCAAACAACCCGGGGATTGCAATGGGCTTAATTTGATGTAACCCCGCCTTGTATTTGGCTTTCAGGATCTTTTTGACCGAGCGTTCCAGGCGGGCCTCGCTGATGGTACCGTTTTTATAGGCCTCCAGGAAAACCGGGAAGTCCTGATCCAGGTCGGGTGGCATCAAAAGCATATCGTTTCCGGCCAGAAAAGCGGTCAGCGAGGTATTCTTCTCCCCGGTGTAGCCGGTAACTCCCTTCATATTGAGGGCATCGGTCAGGATAAGTCCTTTAAAGCCCAGTTGCTCTTTTAAAACCGTTTCGATCATCCGGGACGAGAGCGATGTAGGTTCTGTTTCGGAGCCTGTCAGGGCAGGAACATTTAAATGCGCGATCATTACACTGCTCAGACCCTGTTTGGAGAGCCTCCTGAAGGGCAGGAGTTCCACACTGTCCAGGCGCTGCCTTTCAAACAAAATCTGTGGCAGGGCCTTGTGGGAGTCCACAGCTGTATCCCCATGTCCTGGAAAGTGTTTGGCACAACTCAGGATTCCCGCGCGCTGCATGCCTTTCATCATCAGGCGGGCATGCCAACTCACTTTTTCCGGGTCTTCCCCGAAAGATCGGTTTCCGATAATGGGGTTGTCCGGATTGGTATTGATGTCCACCACCGGGGCGAAATTTATATGAACACCCAGTCTTTTTGCCTGTTCCCCGATGCGATACCCGATTTGCTCAAGAAGGGTACTGTCCTCAATAGCCCCGAGCGTGGTGTTCCAGGGATAGGCAAATGTAGAGTCCAGCCGCATGGCCAGTCCCCATTCGGCATCCATTCCTATCAGCAAAGGGGTGGAAGAAAGCTGTTGCAAACGATTGGTCATTCGGGCTTGCCGAACCGGTCCTCCGGTACTGAAGATTAGCCCGCCAATATGGTAATCCCTGATCCAACGGCTGATCTTTTGCAATTCGGCTTCCGGCCTATCAGAAGTTGCCATCACCATAAACAGCTGTCCGATGCGCTGCTCCGGGCTCATTGAGGCGTAGCGCTGGTTCACCCATCCGGCCTGTTGCAGGCTATCCACACTCTGCAGCGGGTCCTCCTGGGCGTTGCTATAGAAAACACAGCAGATGGCAAGGAACAGCACTAAGGCTTTCCCAGGCCGCTTTAGAATAAAAATGCTCAGCAGTTTTCTTAACATGAATAAACCAAATCTTGGTTGCTTCCGGGCGGGTACACTAAAAAAACCGGCTGTGCCAGCTTTCGGATGCGGGTACCTCCCAGTCCTGTTCGTACTCGTATTTGTTGTTGA
The DNA here is from genome assembly GCF_052497835.1 of Robiginitalea insularis. Taxonomy (NCBI): domain Bacteria; kingdom Pseudomonadati; phylum Bacteroidota; class Flavobacteriia; order Flavobacteriales; family Flavobacteriaceae; genus Robiginitalea; species Robiginitalea insularis. The sequence continues at coordinate 2,748,640 of NZ_CP199296.1, read as the reverse complement.
CCAGGTTGTTGAAGACGATGGTTTTTGGGGAAACCGCTTTGGCTTTGGCCATTTTGCGGAATTCGTCAAGCGGTTTATAGGCAATATACTCCCCCTGTTTGTAGGAAACATTCATCCGGTCCAGCAGGTTTACCCCGTACTTCTTTTCCAGGGATTGTATAAAATGAACAGAGGCATCTATGGAACAGCCGGAAGCTGCCGCCTGTTGCTGGTCCAGGCCAATGACTATAAAGCGGTTGTAAGGGGTGGCAAAACCCGCTTTCAGGTCCGCTCCATGAGCGGTCCATTGCTGCAGGAATTGCTGTAATTCAGCCTTCAGAGACTTCATCTCCTCTTCCGTAAAGGTCCGGTTTGCCTGATATATCCAAACCCTTGCAGTTTCCGGTAAACTATCAAATGCTACAAACATAATGTTTTCAGGGATTTAAAGATCAGCCGCATCTGCAAGCAGTTCGGCCAGGTCCAATACCTTTATACTATCTTCCTTTTCCTTGTTTTTGACCCCGTCGGTCATCATCGTATTGCAGAAAGGACATCCGGCCGCCACAACATCCGGCTTCGTTTCCAGTGCTTCTTCCGTACGCTTGATGTTTACGTCCTGATCCCCTTTTTCGGGTTCTTTAAACATCTGGGCCCCACCGGCCCCGCAACACAAGCCTCGTTGTTTGCAGTTTTTCATCTCCACCAGCTCTGCATCCAGTTTGCGGATCAATTCCCTTGGGGCCTCGTAAATTCCATTGGCCCGGCCCAGGTAACAGGGGTCGTGATAGGTAATGCGCTTGCCGCGAAAGCTGCCGCCTTCAAGGGTTAGTCTTCCGGCCTCCAACAGGTCTTTCAGGAACTGTGTATGGTGAACCACCTCATAGTCCCCGCCCAGGTCGGGATACTCATTCTTAAGGGTGTTAAAGCAATGCGGGCAGGTGGTCACTATTTTTTTGATTTCATAACCGTTCAGTACCTGAATATTGGTGGCCGCCTGCATTTGGAAGAGGAATTCATTCCCGGAGCGTTTGGCCGGATCCCCGGTACAACTCTCCTCTGTTCCCAGCACGGCAAAAGAAACGGACGCTTTCTGAAGCAACTTTACGAATGCTTTGGTGATTTTTTTGGCCCGATCATCAAAACTACCCGCACAGCCCACCCAGAAGAGGACTTCCGGCTGTTTGCCTTCCGCAAATAATTCCGCCATGGTCGGGATTTTAGGTGATTGCTCCATATCGCTGCTTATTTTTCACTGGCCCAATTGAGCCGGTCCATTTGATTAAAAGGCCAGGGGGCTCCGTTATTTTCGATATTCCCCATCATTACATTGAGTTCAGCAGGTGCTGCAGACTGCTCCATTACCAGGTACTGCCGCATATCCATGATGATGGATAAAGGGTCAATACTTACCGGACAGGCCTCCACACAGGCGTTACAGGAGGTACAGGCCCAAAGTTCTTCCCGGCTGATATAATCGTCCAGCAATTGTTTTCCATCTGGTTCCCATTTACCCTTATTCTGGCTGAGTTGTTTGCCCACCTCCTCCAATCGGTCGCGGGTGTCCATCATAATTTTTCGTGGCGATAATTTCTTCCCGGTCTGGTTGGCCGGGCATTCACTGGTGCATCGGCCGCATTCCGTACAACTGTAGGCATTCAAAAGCTGGATCCGGCTAAGGTCCATTACATCCGAGGCCCCGAATTTTTCTGGTGGTGGAGCATCTTCAGCGGGGGCTGCAAAAGGATCGGCATTGGGATCCATCATCAGCGCAACTTCTTTTTTTACAGACTCCAGATTTCGAAAAGCTCCCTTGGGACCCAATTTACCCCAATAGGTGTTCGGAAATGCCAGCAAAATGTGCAGATGCTTGGAGTAATATAAATAGTTCAGGAAGAAAAGAATACCCAGGATATGCAGCCACCAGGCAGTGCGCTCAACCAATATCAGGCTTTCCTGGGAAAGGCCCTCCATCCACTGGGCTATTATGGAACTGATTGGAAAGCTGCCGGCTTCGGCATAATGAGCAGTCCCCAGTTGCTGCAACTGGTAATCTGCCGCATTCATGGTAAGAAAAAGGAACATTAAGACCACTTCTATGTACAGGATCAAATCCGCATCCCGTTTGGGCCATCCCTTCATCTCAGGTTTCCAGAACCGCTGCAGGCGCAAGGCATTCCTTCGCATCCAGAATACCACTACCGCTACAATTACCAGCAAGGCCAGGATTTCAAAAGAGGCAATAAGGCCATCGTAGACCGGCCCCAGGAAGGCGAAAATCCTGTGGGTTCCAAAGAGCCCGTCTATTATAATTTCCAGGACCTCTATGTTGATTATCACAAAACCCACATAAACAATAATATGCATAATCCCCGCCACGGGGCGTACCACCATCTTACTCTGGCCCAGGGCAATCCGTGCCATCTGCCCGAAGCGCTCCCCCTTGCTTCCACCGGGATGCGTCTCTCTGCCCAGCTTTATATTGCGGATGAGTCTTCGGATATTCCTGCTGAAAAACCCGATGCCGGCTATGAGTGCCAGCAGAAATAAAATGTTGGGTAGGTACTGCATTAATTAGGGTCTTTTTGTACTGCAGGGTCATTTTCCGGCAGGGTATACTCCTTTTGCTTTTTTCCAAAAACGGAAACGTTCACGTATCGTTTGGGATTCAGTCGGAAATCCTGCAGCAAGAGATCCAGTTCCCTGGAAGCTTCTGCCAGGTTCTGGTAGAGGGCCTCATCCTTCATCAATTTTCCCATGGTGCCTTCCCCTTTCTGAATGCGCCCCATTAGCGTGTCCAGGTTTGCAAGGGTAGACTCCATATTGCGAATGGTCTTTCCCAGCCCTGCCTGGGCCAGGGAGTCCGAAATATCGGAGAAATTGGCCGTCATGTTTTCGATATTCCCCAGGGTACTATCCAGTTGTGAACGGTTTTCACTGAGCAGCTCATGCAGGACATCCGCACTTTTTTGAAAAGATGCCAGCAGCTTATTGAGCCCGGCAACACTTTCCCTAAGGTTTTGCTTGGTATCCAGGTCCAGCAGCTCGTTAAAATTGATAAGCAATGAATCTGCGTTGGAAACAGCGCCTTCGACCTTTAATTGCAAAGGGGTCAGTTTTTGTTGAACCAATTCGGTAAGTCCCGGGCGAATATTCCCGGGCAGGGTATCCCCGCTTTTGGCTATGGGGGCATCGTCAAACACCGGACGGATTTGTATGCCTTTCCCGCCAATGATCCCGGTATCGTATAATTCCGCAATGCTATTGGCTGAAAATTCAAAATCCTTGTCCACCGAAAAGGTAACCAGCAGTTTCCCTGAACTGTCTTTAAACTGTATGTCGTTCACTTTTCCGACACTATATCCGTTGATACTTACCTGCGTACCTGCCTGCAGGCCGCCTACATGCTCGTAAACAACATAAAAAGTTTTGCTGTTGTCGAAGATGGGGGAAGATTTCAAATAACTGAATCCCAATATAAACAACAGGATTCCGCCAATGACGATGATTCCTGTTTTAATTTCTCTGGATAGTTTCAAATGTCGTGTTTTGGGTTCCTAACAAAATTAGAAATATTTTTCGGAAGGCACCCGATTAATTAGACAGGCTTTGCAAGGCTTCTTTTAAGGGGATACGCTTCCCATTTTTATAAGCTACTATATAGGAAGTAGTATACCCTTTCAGGTCCGCATTGGCCTTCAGCAATTTAGCTTCTTCGTAGGAAGGGGTGTTCCCGTACAGGATACGGAACATGCCGCCTACGGGCTCCTTTGAAAGCTTATTAAGCCCTCTGTAATCTGCCCGGTTCAGGTCCGGATCCTTGCTCACGGCCATTAACTGTACTTTAAATACCAGATCAGAAGCGGCCTCAGCAGTCTTGGCCGGTGTTGGTATTGTTTTTTCCTTATCAGCAGTTTCAGTCTTTGTTTTCGTTGTTGCAGTTTCTTCTGATGCCCGCTTTGTCGCTGTTGGATTTTGACTGGTATCCACCGGGGTTTTGGCCAGCACCTGAACCGCCTCCTTTTTGGGCGGGTCTTGTTTCTCTGCCACCGGCTTTTTCTCCGGCACAGTTTTGGGCTCAACCGGCTTGTTTACAACAACTGTTTCCGGGGTGTCCTCCTTTTCAACTACAGCCACTTGCCCACCGGCCTGTGGAACATCATTGACCCAAACTGATTTTTTGTATTCCCGAATAGCATCCGCAATAGCAGTACCCATCTCCTTCTGGCCCTTTTTGGAGTTGAGGTAAGTCCCCTCTTCTCTGTTGGTCAGAAAACCGGTTTCCACCAGTACGCTGGGCATAAAAGTCTGATGCAGTACAATAAATCCGGCTTGCTTAACCTTGCGGTCATTGCGTTTCAGTTTTCCGGTAAAGCGATCCTGCATAAATTTCCCAAGCAGAATACTCTGGTCCAGAAATTCCTCCTGCATAATGGTTAGCCCGATTACGGATTCAGGGGAGTTGATGTCGTATTCAGAGTACCGGCTTTCGTAATTATCCTCCAGGTAGATTACCGAGTTTTCCTTTTTGGCGATTTCAAAATTCTGCTTATTGGCGTGCAGGCCAAGCACAAAAGTGCCCGCCCCATGGGCATTGGAGGTGTGCGAATCGCAGTGGACCGACACAAATAGGTCTGCCTTAGCTTTGTTTGCGATCTCCCCGCGTACGTACAAATCCACAAATGAATCATCGTCCCGGGTATAGATCACTTTCGTGTTCGGATCATTCGCCAGGGCCTTCCCCACTTCCAGCACTATATTCAGTGCAATATTCTTTTCCAGGAACCCATTGCCGAGGTTTCCGGGGTCATGCCCGCCATGGCCGGCATCCAGTACCACCACAAAGGTATCATCCAGGTAGGCGGCGTTTGAAGGCCCCTGAGACCAGAGCTTCCCGCCCAGCAGTAACAGGGCAGCCAGTAACCCCTGCCTGTACATGCTTAATAATTTAGTGCATTTCTTCAATTTTCCCGGGGTTAAATTTGTTTTAATGTAGGCGTTGCGGAGGGAAAAATATGTAAGTTTGAGCCCTGAATCCCACGCATTCGCTTTACAAAAATAGGATTTATAGCCTTGCAAGCAAATAAACATCTGGTACTTTTCACGGGGATCTTTTTCCTGCTTACAGCAAACCTCCTGGCCCAGGAAGACTTGCCTGAACCGCTGCCGATAAAAGCCGTGGGAGACAGCCTGAAGGCTCCAAAACTGCCTGATTTGCTGGGCTCCGCAAGCCTGGAGCAAGACAGCATCCGGCAGGATAGCGTTCGCCCGGCCCAGGGGACCCTTCTGGACAAGATCAAATACAAGGCAAAAGATTATGTGCGTATTGATCAGAAAAAACAAAAGATTTACCTCTATAATGAAGCGGAAATCTACTATCAGGATACTGAACTCAAAGCCGGTATTATCATCCTGGATTACGTTAAAAATGAAGTATATGCCGGTCGGCTGAAAGATTCGCTGGGCAATTATACCCAACTGCCCTTTTTCAAGCAGGGCACCAATGAGGTGATTCCTGATTCCATCCGCTTTAATTTCGACACGGAAAAGGCCCTGATCTGGAACTCCCGAAGCGAACAGAAGGCAGCCCTCGGGTCATTGGGAAGCGAATCCATGAAGGTCTATGCGGAAAAAACTAAAAAAGAGAACGACTCGGTTTACTTCCTGAGCGAGGGTAAACTGACAACCTCCAAAGACACTATTGATCCCGATTATTATATCCGGATCCGCAAGGCCAAATTTGTACCCAAGAAAAAAGTAATCGCCGGTTTCAGCAACCTCTATATTGTTGATGTGCCCACCCCCATTGCACTCCCCTTTGCCTATTTTCCGCTTACCACGGGCAGGTCGGCCGGAGTGATGATGCCAACATTCGGGAATGACCCAAACCGGGGCTATTTCCTGCAAAACGGGGGGTATTACCTCCCCATCAGCGATTACCTGGACCTGACCCTTACCGGTGACCTGTATACCAATGGAAGTTATGGCTTCCGGGGGCAGTCTGTTTATGTAAAGCGCTATAAATTCAGGGGTAATATCAATTTTCGATATGAAAACCTGGTAACCAGCCAGAAAGGTTTTGACGATTACAGCAGATCGACCATCTACAACATTCAGATTTCCCATACCCAGGATCCGAAATCCAACCCGAATTCGCGCTTATCGGCTTCCGTAAACCTGGGGAGCAGCCAGTATTTCAGGAATTCCCTGATCCAGCAGAATTTACCCAATACGCAGGTAAACAACCTGTCCTCCTCCATTTCCTATTCCAAAACCTTCCCGGAATACCCCTCCGTGAACGTTAGCCTTACTGCAACCCACAACCAGAATACCAATACCAATACGGTAGATGTAACCCTTCCTACGCTGCAGGCCAGTATGGAGCGGATCTTCCCTTTTGCCAACAGGGATGGGATCAAAAAAGGGGCGCTGCAGAACATCAACTTCCAGTATAACGTGAATGGGCGCAATAGCATCCGGACCAATGATGAAGACTTTTTGACCGGTAAAATGTTTGACAATGCCCGTTTGGGGGCCCGTCACCAAATTCCCATCGCTACCAACTTCAAGGTAGCCAAATATTTTAGTGTCAGCCTGGGGGGTACCTATGAAGATGTCTGGACCTGGGATACTTTTGAACAGCGGTTCGATGCAGATACGCAGGCTGTGGTTACAGACACCATCAATGGATTTGACCGGTATAACCAATACAACCTCAGCGCCAGTATCGGTACCACGGTCTACGGAACCTTCAACCGGGGCGAAGACAAGAAAATACAGGCGATACGGCACGTGATGCGGCCTTCGGTCAGTTACGGCTATGCCCCCTCCTTTGATCAGTATTACGATGAATTCCTCAATGAGGCGACTGGGGAGAATATTACCTATACCCGTTTTCAGAATACGCTTTACGGCACACCCAGCCGGGGGAAATCCAGCGCGATGAGTTTTTCCCTTGCCAATACCCTGGAGGCCAAGGTACGGGATAAGGATTCCACCGCTACGGAACCCAAGAAGGTGATGTGGCTGAACAGCCTGAATTTTACGACTTCCTACAATTTCGAGGCAGATTCCCTGAAATTGAGCCCAATCAATATGACGGGGGGAACCAACCTTTTTGACAACAAAATGCAGGTCAACTTCGGGGCCAGCCTGGACCCTTACGCCATTGATAACAACGGAAGGAGAATCAATTCCCTGAATATCAGTAACGGCGGGGGCTTATTTCGCATTACCAGTGCGAGGCTGAACGTCAGTTATGGCTTTAGCAGCAAAGACTTCGATAAAGATTCGGATGATGATGAGGATGAGGCCGCCGACCCCTATGATGGGGATACCTATGTAGCTTCCAGTGGTGGGCGGACTGACGGGCTTTTTGGAAGGGCCAATGATTTCAACAGAAGCCGGTTTGCAGACCGGGACCCGGACGATGTCGATAACCCCGTTTACGGCAGCAGTATCCCCTGGGATGTACGACTCTCTTACGCAGCCACCTACAGCAACCGTAACCGGGACGGGGAGTTTACGAATCATTCCCTTATGTTCCGGGGTAATGTGAGTCTTTCTCCGCGCTGGCAGGTAGGGTTTTCCTCGGGTTATGACTTTAAAAACAAGGGGTTCTCCCTGACCTCCTTTAATTTTGAGCGGGACCTGAAAAGTTTCCGCCTGACTTTTGACTGGACCCCGTTTGGCAACTTTGAGCGCTGGTATTTCTTTATCGGGATCAAAGCCAGTGTCCTTAAAGACCTGAAATGGGAAAATCGCAGCCAGCCACCTCCACGTTAACATAAAAAACCAGAAAATGAAAAAAATCATACGTACAGAGAAAGCCCCTGCACCCATTGGACCCTACAACCAGGCAGTTCTGGCCGGGGATACCCTTTATGTTTCCGGACAGATTGCCCTGGACCCTGACTCCGGAGCCATGGTCTTAGGCAATATTGAAGACGAAACCGAGCAGGTGATGAAAAACCTTTCGGCCGTGCTTTCAGCTGCCGGCCTCAATTTCAGCCATGTGGTAAAGAGCAGTATTTTCGTAAAGGACATGCACCAATTTGCCAGGATTAACGAGGTCTATGCCCGCTACTTTGACCCTGCCGAAGCCCCGGCACGGGAAACGGTGGAAGTCGCAAACCTACCCAAATTCGTAAACGTCGAAATTTCGATGATTGCAAAAAAGCCAGCCTGAAGCCCGAGAGTTTAAAATTCCAAGCACCAAGTACCAAATTCCAATTGCGATTTGGGATTTGGTCCCGATAGCTATCGGGATGGAATTTCTAAATGGTTTCTTTGTGGAAATCCACCAATCCTTCGATGGGTCGCTGGCGGATCACCCCACAGATCAGGTCGTTGCGCTCAACCACCGCCTTTAATTCGTCCCTCAGGTAATAGGCAATACTTCCCACAAAATGCACCGGCACCTTAGTGGCCAGCTCAAACTGCATTATGTGGTTATTGACGAATTGCTGGAACCCCTTGTCAATAACCCCTTTACAATAAGGATGCTCCTTATGCTCTACAATAAAGCGGGCAAAGGTGGCCAGATAGGTGTTGGGGTTGGGTTTTTTGTACAGGTGTTCTTTGATGACATCGGCGTCCAGATTGTACTCCTTGTCGAACATCAGGCCCAGGTCCTGTGGCATTTTATGGTAGAAATAATCCCGGATCAGTTTCCGTCCGAAAAAGTTTCCGCTCCCATCGTCCATCAGGATATAACCCAGGGAAGTTACTTTTTGGATGAGCTGGTGGCCATCGTAATAGCTGCAGTTGGAGCCGGTACCTAAAATACAGACGATCCCCTGATGCCCGATCTTCGTTGTGGAATATATGGCGGCGTAAGTATCTTCCTTGACTTCAACCTTCGCATTCGGGAAGAAGTTTTTAAAGATATTCCTCAGGAATTTCCGCATGCGCGCCGTACCGCAGCCAGCACCGTAAAAGTACAGGCGCTTCACCTTTTTGCTGTTTTTGGCCAGCTCAAAATTGTTGGCCATCCGCTCTTCAATAACTTCCTTGCTAAGCACCTCGGGACTCAACCCAAGGGTCTGGGTCATAAACAACTGTTCCCCTTTTGCATCAAGAGCTATCCAGTCTGCCTTGGTTGCCCCACTGTCTACAATTACTACCATAGGTTTATTATAGTAAAAAAACCTCTGGGAAGGTCATATCAGCTATGACTTCGCAGAGGCTTTTTAAGTTGTCATCCTTTAAATTATAAACTATGAACGTACTGGGCCAGGTCTACCAGTTTATTGGAATAACCTGCCTCGTTATCGTACCAGGAAACGACCTTAAAGAATTTGCTGTTCAGTTCTATCCCGGCATCCGCATCAAAGATACTGGTGCGCTTGTCTCCCACAAAATCCTGGGAAACAACCAATTCTTCTGTATACCCCAGGATTCCCTTTAGTTCTCCTTCAGAAGCCGCTTTAAAGGCTTTCTTGATTTCCTCATAAGAAGTTTCCTTTTCCAGGCGTACGGTCAGGTCTACTACAGAGACATCCGCTGTAGGCACGCGGAAAGCCATCCCGGTGAGTTTTCCCTCCAAAGCGGGGATTACCTTGGTTACAGCTTTAGCCGCACCGGTTGCAGCCGGAATGATATTCAGCATGGCACTGCGCCCGCCCCTATAATCCTTTCTGGAAGGCCCGTCAACAGTAAGCTGGGTAGCTGTGGTGGCATGTACAGTGGTCATCAGACCTTCTTCAATCCCGAAATTATCATCCAGTACCTTGGCCAGAGGGGCCAGGCAGTTGGTGGTACAACTGGCATTGGATACAATGGTATCCGAAGCTTTTACATCCTTGTGGTTTACGCCCATCACAAACATAGGGGCATCCTTGGAAGGTGCTGAAATGACTACTTTTTTGGCTCCTCCGTCAATATGGCTTTGTGCCATATCCAGGGTGGTAAAAATCCCGGTACATTCCGCAACGATCTCCGCCCCCACGGCATCCCATTTCAGGTTTTTGGGGTCCCGTTCTGCAGTTACCCGGATGGTCTTGCCATTTACAACCAGATTTCCGTCCTTAACTGCAACGGTTCCGTTGAAACGTCCGTGAACGGAATCGTACTCCAGCAGGTATGCCAGGTGTTCTACGTCGAGCAGGTCATTGATCGCTACCACGTCTACGTTATCCCGCTCCACGGTAGCCCTGAAAACCAGTCTTCCGATGCGTCCAAATCCGTTTATTCCTATTTTTAATGTTGCCATTTCTAAAAAGTTTTTAGTTTAAATTGTCATTATATCGGAAACCCGTATGAGTTCCCGGTCTATTTTGGTGTGTCCTTTTATTGCATCCTCTATTGGGGTAAGTACCATTTCATTGTCTATTATCCCAACCATCAGATTGGTCTTGCCATCCATCAGGGATTCAACAGCTTTTACGCCCATACGGCTGGCCAGCACCCTGTCAAAGGCAGTTGGGCTGCCTCCTCGCTGCATGTGGCCCAATACAGATACCCGTACATCGTATATGGGAAGGTATTCCTCGACGTATTCTTTCAGTTCAAAGACGTTCTTTCCTGTTTTGTCTCCTTCTGCCACAACCACAATACTGGAAGATTTTCCGGTTTTTTTACTCCGCTTGAGGGAATCCAGCAGGCGTTCCAGACCCAGATTCTCTTCCGGGATCAGAATTTCCTCAGCCCCGGCGGCCACCCCGGCATTCAGGGCAATATGCCCTACATCCCGACCCATGACCTCAACAAAAAATAAGCGGTTATGCGAACTGGCCGTATCCCTGATCTTGTCTATGGCTTCCACAACAGTGTTCAGTGCCGTATCGAATCCCAGGGTATAACGGGTTCCGAAGATATCGTTATCTATCGTTCCGGGAATACCCATAACCGGAAAGTTGTATTCCTTGTTAAAGATGGTCGCACCCCTGAAACTACCGTCTCCGCCAATCACTACAAAACCTTCTATCCCCGCTTTGGTAAGCTGCTCATGGGCCAGTTTGCGCCCTTCCGGGGTTTTAAAATCCTCACAGCGGGCAGATTTCAGAATAGTTCCCCCTTTTTGGATAATGTTGTTTACGCTGCGCGCATTCATAGGGACAAAGTCTCCCTCTATCATGCCCTGGTACCCCCTGTAAACAGCCATACACTCCACGTCCAGGTAGGCACAGGTCCGCACAACGGATCGTATAGCCGCGTTCATGCCCGGGGAATCTCCTCCGGAAGTCAGTACGGCTATTTTCTTTAGTGCTCTCTCCATTATTATTTTAAGAACAGCAAAATTAACAAACTTCTGCCACAATACGAACCAAATTGGGGCATTTCGGCTGCAATAATCCCGAAATCGTTTTCGTAAATTATTTGCAAAATAGCTGCAGATTAATCAATAAATATCCCGGATTTCAGAAAGGTTTATTGTTTTTGGAGTAAAAACGTATAAGGCTATCCTGCCCCATACCCCCTTCAGGAGCGGGTCTGTTTCTGCTGTTGTTTTGTGGGCTGTCCCCTTTTTCCTTTTTGGTGAAAATACGCCTGAGCAGCTCCCTGAAACTATTAAAGTCTACCTCATATGAAAGACCTACCCCCTGGGTATACCCCTGGTTGTCTGCCAGGAATTGCTGGATTTCATTTTGCCGGTTAAAGATGCGCATACTCAGCGTCCCTTCCTCATTTAGCAATAATTGCACCTCAGCATCTCCTGCCACGGCAGATTCGCTAACCCCTCCTACCGGCACCCCGAAACGGCCGTTAAACAGGATGCGGTCGCTTATTTTTGTGGAGACCGTAACCCCGATCCGATCTTCAGTTGCCACTTCGGCATTCGGATCCTGGTACCCGCCTTCATAGGAGAGCCCCAGGTTGAATTTGTCTCCGTTGCTGCCCAGCACCTGATTGACCAGGCTGGAAGCGGTCTGATACAGGTTACCGGCCACAGCCTGCTGGTTAAGCCCGCCGGTCTCGTTTACAAATGTACCCTGTGCCAGCAGGAAGAGGGCATTACGCTCTTCAACGGTGGGGTCTTGCAGGCGGTATTCCAGTTCAGACTTTACGATAGAACTGGTCCCCGGGAATTCAATGTCAAAGTCCACGGTGGGTTGTTCCAGCTCGCCCGTGAGCCGAACCAGTACTTCAGTGGGAATCCTGCGGGTGTAGGACGCATTGTCCAGTAAGGGTGCCGGGTTGGCATTCAGCGCATAGATCGCTTCCATGTTCAGGATGGCTTCCAGGGGTTCTCCGTCCCAGTTTATAGTTCCTCCGGGGCGAACGGAAAAGGTGCGGTTGATAACCCCGCCCAGTTTGTAGTTATACTCCCCGGTGACCACAACGAAGTCACCCCACATATTGAACTTCCCGTTGGTATTGATTTCCATAAAGATAATCCCCTCCCCTGTTCCTTTCAGGGAACTGCCCGTTCGCTGGTCGATCACGATGGCCACCTCAGCATCCGGGGTAACCAGCAGGTCAAACTCCAGTTCCAGGCCCTGGTAATTTCTGAGGGTCCGTTCGGCTTCCACCGATTGGCGCGCATCCTTTTCGATAAAGTTGATAAAGGAATAATCCCCCACAGAAGTAACATCGCTGATGGGTATTTTAAGGGAGGTCCCCCTGGCCGAGGAGCCGTCGAATTCGATTTTGAGCGCATTGGTGGGCCCGTAAATCCGTCCATTTCCTGTAACAAAAGCGGTCCCATAGTACAGTTCATCTTCGTTGAATTCCGTATTGAGGATCAAAAAGCGGTTATTTCCGGTAGCCACATTCAGGTCCAGTTCCCAGTTTGAAAAGAACTCGTGGGTAATAGTGCCGTCCAGGGTAGCCTGGGTAGCCTCGCTCACGTCTGTAAGCCGGATGTTCTGAAAATCAAAGGTCTGATTGGATAAGCTTACCACAGACCCCGGGGCAAAGTCGTAATTTACATTGAGATAGGGAATACCAATACCGGCCTCATCCATGGTGAGGAATCCGCTGAAATCCGGGTTGCGCAAATCGCCCTGAATAGCAACAGTTCCATTGAGTTTCCCGCGAATATCAGAAATCACCCCTTCCCCCAGGGGGCTGAAAGGTTCCAGCTGAAAATCTCTGAAACTGGCAGAAAGGTTGGACGTGGGGACTTCACCCTGGTTTTGCACCGTCCCGATTACACTTAATTTTTCCCGGCCGTTATCTGTAATGCGCGTATTTACCGAAAACTCCGTAAGGTTTTTATTTCCAACAATACCAATATCCAGCTGCCCCATGGGAATGCCATTTACCCCAAAATCCGCAATATTCAAATTGCCGATAGGCAGGTAAATATCATCTTCCTGACGCACATTGAGCACCCCGTTGATTTCCCCGCTGAGCTTCAGGCTGTCTATTGCCGGTGTAATCTTGTTCAGGGAAACAATCTTGAACCGGAGCTCCAGGTCTTTGTAGGTAGAATCGGCCAGTTGTCCCTTTAAAATGATTTCTTCCCGGTTGTCATTGTTCATGACAATTTCCTCTATCTGAATGCTGTCAAGGGTTCTGTTCACGATAACCTTATTACGATCGTTCCCGCTGCGGTTCAGCACCCAGGTGTTCCCTTTAAAACTCACATCGGATCGTTTCAGGCCAATAACAGACTTGTTTTGCTTGTCAAAGGTGTGGTAGAAATTCAGGTTGTAGCTGTCATTGTATTCGCTTCCGCCCTTAAATTCCGTACGGAAAAAGAGGGTATCGTTTAAAGTGGTGTTGATCAGGTTGAAATCCTTCAGGTCGTAATAGACCGTAGACACATCTTCCACTGCAACATAAGTGTTGAAAAGCGGGTTTTTATTGTCTATCCGGATATCGATATTATCCAGGGTATTTCCAAAAGCTGCAATGCTGGGGGATTTGAAATTCAGCTTGAAATCTCCCTGGTCGGCTATGATATTCCCCCTGATAAAGGTGTTGGGCCCAAAAGACACCTGAGGAAAAAAGACATCCACAATCTTATTGTAGATCTTAAAATTGAAATTCAACCGCTGTCCGGGGGAAATCTCGTAGGGCTTGTAGTTCGTGTAAATACTTCCAATGGAATTCTGCAGCAGGCGGCCCAGTTCCCGAACCTTAAAATTCCCGCGCATATAGCCCGTAATGATATCGGGGGAGTTGATTTCAATAGTCCTCAGGGTATCTGCATCAAAGCTGGACTCAATTTTAAAATCCTCAAAATAATAGGTGTTGTTTGCGTTTTTAAACTGCGTTTTGCTAAAGCGGATATCCCCGCGAATATCATCCAGCGTATTCCCGATGACGTCCATGGCCAGGTCTCCCTGAAAAACAGAAATGCTGTCTTTGATAAAATTGAGCTTAAAGAGGTCTGCCTGCTGTACGTTGGCAACAAAATTAAAGGTGTGCTGCTGGCTCCCGAAATCTGCCAATCCTTCAAAATTGAATATGAAATTAGGGTCTCTGCAGATCAGGGAGCCGTCAAATAACTGGTCCTTCAGGACTCCGGACACCGATATGTCCTTATAGTCATAACCATTGAAACCGAGGCTGTAAACCTCTCCAATGACCTCTGTGTTCAGGTTATTCTGGGTAAACCCCTGCCCCTCCACGTTTATATCCATGGACGTTTTTCCAAGGTTGGGATCCCCCGTAAATTTCCCCAGATTAAAATCAATCAGTGAAACAAAGCCTTTATAAGTGGCTTTCTCAATATCGTCTACATTGGCCAGTTGCAGATCTACATAGCTGCTTCCCACGGCACTGTTAATATTGACCTGGGCGTTGACGGAAGAGGTAGTTACAACAGACTCCCCCCGGACTGTAAACTGCCCGAGTTTCTGCAATGCAGCAGGCAGTGAATTCCCCAATAATTCAGGCATCAGCCCGCGCAGCTGATAATAAGAGGTAGTGATGTCCCTAATAGAAGCCTCCATCCGGAAATCCCCGTCTCTTTTAAAGAGGTTATCAAAGTTGAAGTTCCCACGGATCCCGGTGTTATCAGTAACCAGAAAGAGATCTTCGAGGATTAGCGCGTTCAGTGTTCCTTTGGCCGAAGTATTCAATTGTACTTTCTTCCCTGCCCCGAATTTCGGATACAGTTTATTGATTTCATCCAGGGCTACCTCTGAATCCACAAAACGAGCTGTTACCTGCACCTTATCGGTAAAGGCAGCAAAATCTTCCCGCTCATAGTCAAACAACAGGCTCCCTTCCAACCGGGATTCAGGAGTGCGGATGCTCAGGGAATCAAATCGCATTTGTTGTTTGGTATAGGTAAATGAGGTGGCCAGGCGGTCTACTTGCAAGTCGCGTGTGCTTTTCAGGGATAACGCCTCTATCTGAGTGCGGACTTCAGGCCCCAGAATGGTAAAATCGCTGGCAGCGATGTTGAGTTTAGTAAAATCGAGTATTTGTGGGGACTCCAGGTTTTCGTCCCTCAGGGAAAAGCGGCTCTGCCCAATATCCACGCGGGAGGCGAAGAAATAAAAGGGGGGCGTCCCTTCAGCCCTGGGTTTCCCGTCATCCAGTTTATCAATAAAAATACCCAGATTGGTATCCGGCCCGTCCCTGTAGGTCTTTAAATTCAGGTAGAGGTTCTGGATTTCGATGTCGCCAAATTCCAGTTTTCCCCCGGCCAGATCACGCAGGCTCAGGATGGATGTATTTAACTCATTTATAAATACCAGGGTGTCTTGCTGGTAATCTTCTATATAGATATTCTCAAGGGCCGTATCCCAGCTAATCAGTGATATGCGCAGCTTATCAAGTTGTATATTGGTTCCAAACTCCTTGTTTATGCGGTCCGTCGCATAGCGCGCCAGGCGGGTTTGCACGGCAGGCAGGGAAAGGATTACCGTTCCCAGTACACAAAACACCAGGACAGCCAACAGGGTACGGACGAGTATTTTACGGAATTTCCTGATAGGGCCTAATGTTTTACCTTTGTATTTCCAATTTTTATTCCAAACGTGCCGAATTCAAAAGAAATTTATATCCTCGCGATAGAATCGTCCTGCGACGACACCTCTGCAGCTGTTTTACACAACCGTAAAATGTTGAGCAATGTGGTCGCCACACAGCGGATTCACGAGGAATACGGCGGGGTTGTACCCGAATTGGCCTCCAGGGCGCATCAGAAAAATATCGTCCCGCTGGTTCATCAGGCACTGGCCATGGCAAATATCGACAAAAAACTAGTATCGGCCATAGCTTTTACGAGGGGTCCGGGCCTGATGGGATCCCTTTTGGTAGGCACCTCCTTTGCGAAGTCTCTTTCCCTGGGCTTACAGCTGCCGCTGATCGAGGTAAATCACATGGAAGCACATATTCTGGCCCATTTTATTGAGGAGCCAGGCAAAACCCCTCCCCGCTTCCCTTTCCTGGCCCTGACCATCAGCGGGGGACACACCCAGATTGTTTTGGTTCGGGATTATTTTCAAATGGAGGTGCTGGGGGAAACCCTGGACGATGCCGTAGGGGAGGCATTTGATAAAAGCGCCAAACTTATGGGCCTGCCCTATCCGGGAGGGCCCCTGATAGACCAATATGCAAAAGATGGGGACCCTGAAAAATTCCCCTTCCCCATTCCAAAAGTAGACGGTCTCAATTTTAGTTTCAGTGGCTTAAAAACCAGTATTTTATATTTTCTACAACGGGAAAGCCAGAGGGATCCGGATTTTGTAAACAGGGAACGCAACCATATTTGTGCTTCAATTCAGCACACCATTGTCCGAATCCTTATGGAAAAACTGACACTGGCAACGGCACAAACCGGAATTAAGGAGATAGCCGTTGGAGGCGGGGTTTCTGCAAATTCCGGGATTCGGGAGGCCCTTCGCGACGCAGAGAATCAACTGGGCTGGAAAGTGCATATTCCAAAACTTGAATACTGTACGGACAATGCCGGGATGATAGGCATTGTAGGATATTTGAAGTATCTTCAGGGTAGATTTACGGATCTGGGAGTAACGGCCCTTGCCCGTTACAGCATCAATTCCGGAAATTAAACACTTGTTTTCTCAGCTTTCTGAAGCATGGCCTACGATCAACAGATAGAACAAGAACTAAACGAATTGATAATGGAGCTGGGGCCTGAGATTTTCGAAAGCATGCAGGTCAAAAAAATGTTTGGAGGCCTGGCCTATCTTTTCAGGGGTAAAATGACGGTCGGGATCCTGAAAGATTCACTAATAGCAAGGGTAATTCCGGCCAAAATGGAGTCAACCCTGCAAGAGGATTGGGTTTCCCCTATGGACTTTAGCGGGAAGGTGATGAAAGAATTCGTACAGGTTTCCCCCGAAGGCCTGCAATCGAGAAAGGAATTGCGATATTGGCTTCTTCTGGGGCTGGAACACGCAAAGAGTAAATTGGAATAGTATTAAACAATATCCATTAAATGAATTACTTCTTTAATCCGGAGCTGGACCAAAACAGTAAAAAATTTTCATTCAGCCCCGAAGAGAGCCGTCATATCGCAAAGGTTTTGCGGAAAAGGGAGGGGGATGAGATCCTTGTAACCAATGGTAAGGGAATTTTATTCCATTGCCAATTAATCCAGGCAGACCCCAAAAACTGTATGGCCGAGGTTCAGGAAATTCGTAAAAATCACCCGAAGATGTATTCGCTGCACCTGGCGGTGGCCCCGACCAAAAAACTGGACCGCTTTCAGTGGTTTTTAGAAAAAGCTACAGAAATTGGGGTAAACGAGATAACGCCTATAATCTGCGAGCGCTCTGAACGGAAGACCCTCAGCAGCAGCCGGTTGCAAAGGGTCATACAGGAAGCTATGAAACAGAGCCTCCGCACTTTTTTGCCCAAACTCAATGAACCAGTGTCCTTTACAGAATTCTTGGAACAACAGCACCCTGTGCTCCGTTTCATTGCCCATTGCGAAAAGGAAGAGAAAATGGAATTGAAGCGAAGGGTAGCGGCTGACAAGGATATTGTAATCCTGATCGGGCCGGAAGGAGATTTCAGTCAGGACGAAATTGCTGCCTCCTATGATAAGGGTTTTATTCCTGTATCCCTGGGTGAAAGCCGTTTAAGAACCGAAACAGCAGCCCTTGTGGCCTGTGCAACAGTAAACCTGATCAATAACACCTGATTAATTCGGGGATAAGCGGTACTTAATAAACCCTTAAGCCCTGTTTATGTTTACAGCAGTACAAACAGAATTCATAAATTTAATCCGATGAAGTTCTATCAGAAGCATTTTTTCTTATTCCTTTCCTGCGTAGTGCTTTTTGGCACATGTGCAGGCGCACAGAGCCTTGGACTACTGAAGTATAAAGGAGGCGGGGACTGGTATGCCAATCCTACGGCACTGCCCAACCTGGTACAATTCTGTAATGCCGCTATCGGGACCCAGCTTGAAGCCAACGCTCAGACAGTCGAATTGGGCAGGGATGAATTGTTTCAATATCCGTTTTTACACATGACCGGACACGGAAATGTACTTTTCAGCCCGGAAGAAGCCGAGGCCCTGCGCCTGTATTTGCTGGCAGGGGGGTTTTTGCATATAGACGACAATTATGGGATGGCTCCATACCTGCTCAAGGAATTGCCCAAAATATTCCCGGATAAGGAATTGGAAGAGATCGGCTCAGACCACCCTATTTTCACGGAACCCTACCGATTTGCCGAAGGACTTCCGAAGATACACGAACACGACGGCAAAAGGCCGAGGGCCCTGGGTTATTTTCACGAAGGGCGACTGGTGCTGCTTTTTACCCTGGAGACCGATCTGGGGGACGGATGGGAAGACCCGGAGGTCCATAATGATCCCGAAGCGGTACGAAGAAAAGCCCTTCAAATGGGTGCCAATATCATTCACTACGCCTTTAAAAATTAAGTTTATATGAATTCAAGAATCATCGCCAGTGGTATCTTAAGGGCGGTAGGGATCCTGACGGGGATAGTGCTCATCCTCTATTTTTTGTACGTGATCCGCTCCGTTATCGCCTATGTCCTCATTGCGGCGGTAATTGCCCTGATCGGGAGGCCTGTAACCCATTTTCTGAGGAAACGGTTAAAATTCGCGAATACCCTTGCGGTTATTTGTGTAATGCTCTTGATGGTGGGAATACTGGCCGGAATAATTTCGCTTTTTGTCCCGCTGATTTCCGAACAGGGGAAAAACCTTTCCCTGTTAAATATTGAGGACCTCCGCGCCAACCTGATCTCTCTCTATAAGCAGATTACAACTTATTTTGGTGCTTCTCCCGACCAGGTTTCGGATATTATAGAACAGGCCCAGTTCGATGCCGAAGTGCTGCAAGGTTTGGATATGGGCTTTATCCCAAACATCCTGAATTCTTTTATGGATATCCTCAGCAATGCCAGCGTTGGCCTTTTTTCCATCTTGTTTATTTCCTTTTTCTTTTTAAAGGACAGCAACCTGTTAAAGAACAGCCTGCTCACATTGGTTCCCGATCACAAAGAACAAAACCTCATCCACTCCCTTGAAAAAATAAACAACCTGCTCTCCCGCTATTTCGTGGGACTATTATTGCAGATCAGTGTGCTCTTTGTAATTTATACTGTTGTTTTATTATTGGTGGGAATCGAAGATGCCGTAGTTATCGCTTTCCTTTGCGCCCTCTTCAATGTTATCCCCTACATCGGTCCTATCATTGGAGGCGTGCTTATGATATTGCTGGCCATGACCAGTAACCTGGGTTCAGACTTCAGTTCCGTAATCCTGCCGGATGTAGGCTGGGTTTTCCTGGGACTGGTAATCGGGCAGTTGGTAGATAATTTCTTTTCCCAACCTTTTATCTTTTCAAACAGCGTGCGCTCACATCCCCTGGAAATATTTTTGATAATTATTATCGCAGGCCTTTTGTTCGGAGTGGTCGGGATGATTGTAGCGGTGCCCGGATATACCGCTATAAAGGTTATTTTAAAGGAATTTCTGGCGGAAAATAAGATTGTAAAAAACCTGACCCAGAATTTATAGTTTTACTTTGAATAAAAAATTATTAAATACTGGTGTACAAGATTTTATACGAAAAAATTTAAAGGCTGACATCCTGTCAGTTTCCCTCTCCGGGAGCCCTTTTCCGGACATTGATTCCCGTGAACTGGCCCAGCAGCTCGCAGGCTTGCAGAAGGCCGAAAAAAAATTACCACTGTGGTTTGAAAAAAGGGCAATTTACTATCCTCCCGGCCTGAATCTAGAACAGAGCTCTTCTCAACTTACAGCCGAGTATAAAGCAGCTCTTGTTAGCGGAAAATCACTGCTGGACCTGACCGGGGGTTTCGGGGTGGATAGTGTTTTTTTCAGCAGGCAGGTGGAGTCTGTGCTGTATTGTGAACACAATGCAGAACTGGCTGCAGTAGCCCGGCATAATTTTAAAATCCTCGGTGTTGAAAACATCCAGGTATACGATAGAGATGGTCTTTCGGTCCTGGATGAGATGATCGATAAAAAACAGCGTTTGGATTGGGTTTACGCAGACCCATCGCGGCGGGACTCGGCCAAGCGCAAAGTGTTCCTGCTGGAAGACTGTGAACCGAATATACCCGAAATCCTTTCCCGGGTTTTTCAGCTAAGTCCGAGAATGATAATCAAAACCTCTCCGATGCTGGACCTTCAGGCCGCCCGGCAAACCTTAAGCGGGGTGCGGGAGGTCCATATACTTGCCGTAAAGAACGAAGTGAAGGAACTGCTCTTTCTCCTGGAAGACCAGTGGGAAGGACCCTGGAAAGTGGTTACTGTGAACCTCCAAACCCAGGACCAGACCTTTTCCTTTTATCCGGAAGAGGAACCGGCAGCGGAAAGCAGCTACAGTATGCCATTACAGTATCTATACGAGCCCAATGCAGCCATCCTCAAATCAGGGGCCTTTAAACTGGCAGGCAGCCGCTACGGGCTTCAGAAACTGCATCGCCATACGCATCTGTTTACCTCAGAAAACCTGATTGACTATCCGGGAAGACGCTTTGAGATCAAACAAATAGTACCCTACAAACCTGGGAAACTACCTTTTTCAAAGGCAAACATCAGTTGCCGGAATTTTCCGGAAACCGTTGCACGGGTCAGAAAACGCAATAAAATCTCTGCCGGAGGGGATCAGTACCTCTTTTTTGTTCGCTGTGCAGACGAAAGCTTTCAGGTTATTGAGACCAGTAAAGTCTGAGGATGTGCTACGGGCATTCCCACTTAAAATCGGCTACCGAATAGACAGATGCGGCCTTCAGGTTATAATGCCACCACTCGGTCCGTATAGACCAGAAACCGTGGGCTTCCATCACGCTTTTCAAAAGTCGGCGGTTTTCCAATATTTGGGCAGGTAAAGCCGTGTGATCGTGATGTGCCCGTGGCACGAAAAAATCAAAATCAGTACCCATCTCCAGCACTTCCCCGTCCAGGGTTTCCAGGGTTATGTCTACCGCTCCCCCCTTGTTATGGATAGATCCTTTTACGGGGTTGGCTACATACTGGGGGTTTGGGAAGATTTCCCACATGGCGTACTGCACGCTATTGGGGCGGTAACAGTCAAAAAAACGGATACGGTAGCCCTTGCTTTGAAAAACGGTATTCGCAGCGATAAGTGCACGCGCCGTACTGGCACGGGTATAGCATTCAGCACATTCATAAACTGCCTCCTTTAAAAAATTATTGGCTGTGGCATAGCGCAGGTCATAGGAAAAGGCATCACTGTAATCCGCCAGACGGATAAAAAGACTGTCCGGAAGCGTTTCCAGAGGCGGCAAGGCCGGGGCCTTAACCCGAACCTCAGTGGTGTCCGCTGGGATTGAATCGGCGGGCAGATCCTGAAGGGAATGCTGTTCCCGGGAAGGTTCGCCTTTACAACCGGTCAACTGTAAACTACCCGACAACAGTAACAAGATAAGAACCGCAAAATAATTGTAGCTATTATGCCTTTTCCGCTGAATCATGGGCTTAAAGATAGGAATTCCTTCCTGAGAAATATTTTGCAGGCCGGAGTATTGACCATTTGTGCTTACCTTTAGGTCTAAATCCATATTTCCCTGAAATCTTGAAGAATTATATACGTTTATTCCTGTTATTTATCCCCTTTGCCCTGACCTCCCAGCAGCCCTGGCTCACCGGATTCACCAAACCCGAAACCAACCCGGTATTACAGGCGGATGCAACATACCGCTTTTATTGCCCTGTGAAAAAGGACAGTGTAAACTGGCAGCAGGCCGATGTTTTCAACCCGGCTGCCATCGTCCGGAACGACACGGTTTTCATGCTTTTTCGCGCAGAGGACAACCCGGATGCCAGGCTTGGGGAACGCACCTCGCGTATTGGCCTGGCCTACAGTACCGACGGGCTTCATTTTGAAAAACACCCCGAGCCTGTTTTATTTCCGGACAATGATGCTTTTTCCGAGTGGGATTACCCTGGTGGGGTGGAAGACCCCAGGGTAGTAGAGCTTGAAGACGGCAGTTACCTGATGTTGTATACCAGCTGGAACCAGCAGACCGCCAGGCTCTCCAGTGCTACCTCCCCGGATTTATACCACTGGACCAAACAGGGCCCTGTATTTGAAAATGCTTATGACGGCGCCTTTCTCGATACCTGGAGCAAATCGGGTGCCGTAGTGACCGAACTGAAAAACGGACGACTGATCGCCAAAAAAATAAACGGACAGTACATCATGTACTGGGGGGAACTTTTTGTGAATGTAGCCCGTTCCGGCGACGGTAAGGACTGGAAACCGGAGTGGGATTCTGAAGGACAGCTCGCCAAAAGTTTTTTACCAAGCCCTGGCAAGTTTGACAGTCATCTGGTGGAACCCGGCCCTCCTGCATTGTACACTGAGGATGGTATCCTGCTGATCTACAATGGGAAAAACCTGAGCGGTCCCGGGGCCGGGACAGAAACCCCGGAAGGCACCTATTGCGGAGGTCAGGCCCTTTTTGACCGGGATAACCCTTCCAAATTTATCAAACGCCTTGAAAAGCCCTTTATCTGCCCCAGCCTGCCACACGAACTCAGCGGACAGTACCAGGCCGGGACCACTTTTACAGAGGCCCTGGTATATTTCAGGGATCAATGGATATTGTATTATGGCACAGCTGATTCTATGGTAGGGGTTGCTATTCGGCCCGTAACAGATCACTAGTTTTGGTCTTCAGGGGGTTAATCTTTTACGGAGCTGAGCTGCCTGAGATAGGCCAGGCTCTTCGGGAGCTGCTCTAGTACCGAATCGGACTCATCTTCCAGGAAAATATAGGGAATATCCAGCTCCCCTGCCCGTTTAACAATAGCTGCAATGTCTATTTGCCCCTCCCCCAGAACTACATTCGTATTGACGTCTGCCTGCCCGCTGAAATCACCTTTATATCCCCTTTGCATGTCCTTGAGGTGCAACAGCGGAAACATCTCCGGATACGTATTGAGAAGCTCCAAAGGATCCTGCCCGGCATGCTGTACCCAGTATATGTCCATCTCGAAACGAAAGTGCTCTGCCCTGGAGAGAAATTCGTCAAAGAGGGTTCCGTCCCTGTAGGGTCTGAATTCATAACCATGCGGATGGTAGACCAGCTCCAGCCCTGCCTTTTCGAACAGGGCGCCGGCCTTGTTAAAGACCCTGGCCGCTTTTTCAATTTCAGCCAGGCCGAATTGATTCTGGCGGTGCGGGATCCAGGCGCACATAATAAATTCGGCTCCATACGCCCTGGCAAGGGCAAGGACTTTTTCCGGTTCACGGTCCAGATCCTCAAATGAGGCTCCTACACTTACAGCCTGTAAACCGTTCTTTTTGAGCAATGCCAGGAATTCCGGGAGCGGCATTCCATAAGTGTCCCCACCCTCAATGTACTGAATCTTGTTGCTTTTGATAAATTGGAGTGTTTGTTCAATATCGGATTTGAACTGCTTGCGCAGGCTGTAGAGTTGCAGCCCGATTTTTTGTGCGTTTGAACCCATAGAGCACATACAGAGCCCAGCGAGGATGACAATAAACCAAAAGTTAGTCTTCCCCATTTTACTAATCAGGTCAGCAGATTCCCCTCTTCGTCCCACTCCGCTATGATCCCGCGTTTGCTCTGGTCCACACAACGGGCTTCCCATTCAGGATCGTAGGCCATCCCATGTGCGTCCAGCACGTCCTGTGGGACCCCGTCCCATACGTTGGGCATATTGCCTTTGTACCCCAGATCTTCAATACCGATCTTGGAGGTATAATATCCGCAAACTGTCAGGTTGCGCATCAGATTAAAGAACTGAATCTCCAGCGGGTGGTCTGCCATGGGTAGTTCTGTGTCGTAATAGGCAATGGTGTCCAGCAGGGCTTTTTGCTTTTCGGGTTCCGTAATTTTAAATTCAGTACCAAAGTCCGTATTACTCCGGTGGTCCAGCCACATCAGGCCGCCCCTGAGGGTGGTTTGCAATTCGGGAATGTCTTTGGCCATGAATTCAATAAATTCCGGCACTCCTGCATCAGTAGCCCCTCCGGAAGTATCATTGGGCGGCAGGATCAGGTTAGAAAGCACTGCAATCGTTTCCATCTCATGCGGATTAAAAAAGGTTTCCGCCTGCAGTTCCGCAATGAGTTCCTTTTCTTCCGGGGTTCTTCCGAAAAAGCGTTCATCCACCAGTGCCTGCAGGTCTTCAGCGCCCTCTTCTCCTGAAGGTTTACAGCCGTAAACAGCCAGCCCCCCGGCCACACTTCCCAATAAAATTGATTTTAAACTCGCTCTGCGGTCCATATCAGATATTTTGTTGTTTGAGTTGATCTACAATGTATTCAGAAGCCCTCCAGGAAAGGGCAAGGATAGTCCAGGTACAATTCTTGTCTGCCTGTGAGACAAAGGGGCCCGCATCGGTAATAAATACGTTATCCACCTCGTGCAATTGCTGAAAACGATTGGTTACTGAGGTTTTCGGATCATCCCCCATTCGGGTGGTCCCTACCTCATGTATAATCCTTCCCGGGGTTTCCAGGCCGTAATCCCATTCGGCAGCCGGGGTGCTCCCCAGGGGCTCTCCGCCCATGTTATAAATAATCTCTTCAAAGGTTTGCTGCATGTGCCGGGCCTGTTTTCGCTCGTAATCGGACCATTTGTAGTGAAAACGCAGGACGGGGATCCCGAATTCATCTACCGTGGTCGGGTCTATTTCACAATAGTTGTCCTTGCGGGCAATGGATTCTCCACGCCCCCCAAAACCGACTACCGAACCGTAGTATTTCTTTACATCCCTGCGAAGTTGCTCCCCATACCCTCCGGTTTTCAGGCCAAAGAATTTATTGAAATCATTGGGGTTGAACCCAAAGCCGTAATTGGGCATTCCCATCCCGCCCCATACTTCTATATGGTAACCCCTTGGGAAATCCAGGTTCTTGTTATCCAGCCACCAGGGAGAATACACGTGCATGCCCCCTACCCCGTCTTCGTTGTATATCTTCCGGTCCATCAGAGCCGGGATAAACCCGGCGCGGCTGGCCCCGGTTGAATCGTGGAGGTATTTGCCTACTATATCACTGCTATTGCCAAGTCCGTTGGGATGTTGGGCACTTTTTGAATTCAGTAGGATACGGGCCGAGCTGCAGGCGGAGGCTGCCAGGATCACTACCTTTCCCTTCAGGCTGTATTCCTTGCGGTCCTCCTTATTGATATAGGAAACCCCTGTGGCCTTTCCTTCGGCATTGGTAGTGACCTCCCGTACCATAGAATTCACAAAGAGGTCTACCTGCCCCCTGCTTTTCTGGGCCGGGAAAATCAGGCAGCTACCGGAAGAAAAATCGGCATATACCTGGCAGGCCCGGCTGCACTGCCCGCAATAGAAACAGACCCCACGGTCCTTGTTTATTTTCTTGGTCAGCATAGACATGCGGGAGGGAATTACGGGTATTCCTGCTTTGCGCGCGCCTTTGATATAATACAGTTCGTGCAGGCGGGGTTTGGGAGGCGGCAGGAAAAAGCCGTCCGGTTCATTGGGCAGGTTTTCCCGGGTTCCGAATACCCCGATTAATTTGTCTACTTTGTCGTAATAGGGTTTTACATCCTCATAGGATATGGGCCAGTTATCCCCAAGGCCATCAACATCCTTGTGTTTAAAATCTTTGGGCCCGAAACGAAGGGAAATACGGCCCCAGTGGTTGGTACGACCTCCCAGCATTTGTGAGCGGAACCAGTCAAAACGGGTGCCGTCTTTATGGGTATAGGGCTGGCCCTCTATTTCCCATCCGCCGTAAGCGGCATCCCATTCCCCGAATGCCCGGGTGGTTCCGGCGCCCCGACGCGGGGATTCATAGGGCCATTTCATTTGGGTTTGCTGTTCGGGGTTTTTCGGATCAAAGAAGGGGCCGGCCTCCACTACCGCGACTTTCAGCCCGGCATCGGCCAGTACCTTGGTAGCCATTCCCCCTCCTGCACCGGACCCGACGATGATAGCGTCGTACACCGTGCTCTGTTCTTTAATTTGCATGTTGGTTTGTTCTTTCCTACTAAAGATACAAGCCTTCTGCTGTTTTGACCAGCATTTATTTTAAAATTTTAAGGGGATTCAGACTGGCTGAGGCAGGGTTAAAATAAAATTGTATTACTCGTTCAACTGGGAAAGCGCCTTTTCAACTGCGGTCACAGGGAGTTTGCAACTGTGGTTCTGGCAGACGTAAATATAGGTTTCCCCGGCTACAAAACGCTGGTCGTATAACGGCAATTCAGAAGGTATCTCACTGGCTACTACCAGGGCATTGGGCAGGAAATTCCGGTTCATTTCCGCTTGGAGATCCCTTGCCCGTTCCCCGACAATAGCCACTTCATAATAATTATCCTGCTGTAATAGCAACAGGCTACCCCAGGCTGCGTAGTTCTGAGGGTTCTGTAAAAATCTCCCGCTGAGCAAGCGGAGCATTTCCTGGTGCTGCTGGAGGTAGGCCTTGTCATACTTAAAATGGCCCAGCTTCAGGAACAATTCGGCCAGTACGGTATTTGGCGAGGGCATAACCCCATCTGTGGTTTTTACAATGGCTGCGATGAGTTCATCATCTTTTTTAAACCGGTAGAGCGGAGAATCCGTTTTCCGGAAGCGCGCTTTAGCCTCGGCTATCAGTTCTTCTGCGGTATTCAGGTAAGCCTCATCGGCAGTTGCCTGATAGAGCCTGAAAGCCGCCTGGGTCATATAAGTGTAATCTTCAAGAAAGCCGGGCTGGGTTGCAGCTCCTTTTTTAAAGCTGTGCTGCAGGTCTCCGGAATCATACGTCTGATCCATCACACTGTTAAAGAGACTCACTGCCTCATTCAGGTATTCAGCTTTGTCAAAGGCCTCGTAAGCTGTTACCAGGGAGCTGACCAGCAGGGCATTCCAGGAGGTAATGATTTTATCATCCATCCCGGGGCGGGTCCGCCGGCTTCGCTGTTCCATAAGTACTTTATGCCAGCCGCTTTTCAATTCACTTAATTCAGTGAGCATTATGCCCTGCTTCTGGGCAAAGGCCTGGTCAGACTGGTTGCGGTACAGCACCCAATCTGTGTTGTTCTCGCCGGCTGCCCCTCCAATTCCGTAATAGTCGGCAAAGGTGTCAAACTCCCCACCCAGGAGTGACTTCAGGTCCGCTCCAGACCAGGTATAGTATTTTCCTTCAACCCCCTCACTATCTGCATCCAGGGCTGCATAATAGCCTCCCTCAGGGTTTTTCATTTCCTGCCTGAGGAATCCAAATATGCGTTCTGCCGTTTCCCGGAATTCGGGATCCTGATAAAATTTAAAAGCCCTAGCATACACTCCTATAAGCTGTGCATTATCATAAAGCATTTTTTCAAAATGGGGAATTCGCCATTCGGAGTCAGTACTGTAGCGGTAAAAGCCCCCGCCCAGTTGATCAAAAACCCCCCCCCTGCTCATAAGCTGCAGTGTTTTCCTTAGATGTTCCCGCGCCTGCTGATCCTTTGTGAGGTATGCGTAATCCAGGAGGAAATCCAGGTTTGAGGGCAGCATAAACTTTTGTTCTCCTTTAAAACCACCCCATTGCAGGTCCCATTCGTTTTTCCAGAGTTCCACAGCCCCTGAGATCGTCTCCATTCCGGGGATTCCTTCGGTAGCCGGGGCTTCGATCAGGTTCACTTCTGCGACCCCTTTGGCAACGCGGTCTGCATAATCATTTGCCTTTTGAGGATCTTCCCGGTAGAGGCGGTTGATTTCTGTCAGGACCTGCATCCATTGTTCGGTCGGATGATACGTGCCTCCGTAAAGGGGTTTTCCATTGGGTAAAACCAGTACGTTCAAAGGCCATCCGCCTGAGCCGGTCATCAGTTGTACAGCAGTCATATACACGTGGTCCACATCAGGGCGCTCTTCCCGGTCCACTTTTACGTTTATAAAATTTTCATTCATAAAACGTGCGACCGAATCATTTTCAAAGGTTTCCTCTTCCATCACATGGCACCAATGGCAGGAAGAATAACCGATACTGATTAAAACGAGCTTATCCTCCGCTTTGGCCATCTCCCAGATCTCATCGCTCCAGGCCTGCCAGTGTACAGGGTTTTCAGCATGCTGCAACAAATATGGGCTGGTTTCCCCGGCAAGCATATTGCGCCTGGAATCGGCTTCAGGTCCTTTGCATCCCCAATTCAAACAGCTTAGAAACAGCAAGAGGCAAAGGAGTTTCAGGGAATCAGGGAATTGAGTAGATAGGGCCTTTTTCATAGCAGGCTAAAATACAAACTAATTTGGTACGGGGGCAGGGCTCTGGGCTGCTTTAGTCTGCTGCCCCATCCATTCATAAAGTGCATCGGTAAGGTAGGCCTGTTCCCATACATTATGACCTTCTCCTTCATAAGCTGTAAATTTTACCGGATAGCCCATCTCCCTTAGCTTGGCCACCATCTGCTGCGATTCGGAAAAAGGAATTACAGGATCCTCCGTACCGTGGAATACCCAGATGGGCATGTCTTTGTCGATCCAGGACGCATAGGGAAGCGGCGTCATCCCACAGACCACGGCCATGGCTGCAAAGGTATCCGGAAACTGCACAGCAATGTCCCAGCATGCACTCCCCCCCCGGCTGAGGCCGGTCAGATACAGGCGGTCCCGGTCTACGTGGTTTTCCGACACAACCGATTCCAGCAGCTGCATGACTGCCCGGATATTCCACCATTGCTTTTCGTGAGGGTTTTGAGGTGCCAGCACTATAAAAGGGAAATCCCTGCCTTCATCCATCATACGCGGGGGCCCGTTTTTTTTTATGGCCGCCAGGTCTGCCCCCGACTCTCCCCCTCCGTGAAGGAACAGCATAAGGGGGTATTTAGAGTCAGCGGTTGCATCATACCCGGGAGGGTAATACAAATAATACCTCAATGTTTCCTCTACAGTTGTCTGCTGCTGCCCGAATACCAGCCGAGATTGGGCTTCGCAGCCAGAAGAAATCAATACAGAAAGCAAGAGGAAGCAGCTATTTTTGATCATTTTATCCATGTCCGGTGAAGATATCAAAACTATCCCGAAAAGAAGCCTCTGCACAAATCAATAGTAATTGCGAGTTATTTCTAAAGAGTAAAAAAAATCAGCAGCAAGACTGATGCTTATCATAGTTCAGAATGGAGTACTGTTATAATTTTATTTATGATCCGGACATAAAGGCCCGGCCAAAAATGAAATCGTAACTATAAAATACAGTATTATGGAGCAAGCCCTTCTTTATAACACAGACCTCCATTTCGAGCATAAGCTTTGGAATTCCACCCTTAATTTTTACCTGGATGAACTGAAAATTTTCAATCACCGCCTGGAGGAGCTGGTAGTACGCTATGAGGATCCGGACATTTTAAGGTCGCTGGAACATTTTCAAAATGAATTTATCCTGCACCAGGCGCGGATTGAAGACCTGAAGGAAACCATTGAGGCGCATGAAATCCGAATTACCGGACAATCCTATCAGAAAAAGGAAAGTATGGACCGAATCCTGGTCAGGTCACATTTGGAAACCCGTAAAAAAGTGGAGCAGGAAATGGCAATTTATTCCGACCTGAAGAAAGCATTTTTTGCATTTTTGACGGAACATTATTAAGCTGTTTAACAACCCCAAAATGCGATAAGTCAAAATAAAAAAAGGCTTATGTTCCTGCTGGTAACATAAGCCTTTAACTTTCAGCAATCTCTGTCCTATCCTACCAATGGTGGCCGGTTATTGATAAAAGGCTGGTGGTAATAACGCCTTCCGGTGGCCTTGTACATGGCATTGGCAAGGGCTCCCTGTATAGGGGGCAGGGAGGGTTCTCCAAGCCCGGTAGGGTCAATTCCATTATCCACAAAAAAGGTTTCGATTTCTTTGGGCGCCTCCACATTTCGGATCAGGCGATAGGTATCGAAATTTTGTTGCTGGGGTTTTCCGTCCTCAAAAGTCAGGGCGCTATAGGTAGCGTGCCCGATCCCATCAACTATACCTCCCTCAATCTGGTTTTTGGCACTCAGCGGGTTAATAACAATCCCGCAGTCTACCGCACACCAGACTTTATCTATTTTAGGGGTATTCCCCTGCATACTGAGGTCCATAACCTGAGCCACATAGGAATTGTGGCAGTAATAGGCAGCCACTCCCCTGGCTTTTCCTCCGCTGTCGCTGCCCTTCCAGTTTGCCTTTTCCCTGACCAATTTCAGAACACCGGCATAGCGCTCCGGATCATAATCATTCTTTTCGGGGTCCCCTACCGGGTTATTAATGGCCCGGTCAAAAAGCTCCAGACGGAATTCAATGGGGTCTTTTCCGGCAGCCTCTGCCACCTCGTCCATAAAGGCCTGTTCCGCCCCGGCAATAAAGTTGGATCTCGGTGCCCGCCAGGCCCCTGTGGTTACATTGGAAGACAGGCCGGTTTTTTCAGCCAGATAGTTTTCCACTGCTCCTGCAGGAAAGCGGTTTTCAAAAACCAGGTCGTCATTGGTTCCAGCTCCTCTTACGTGCCAGGCGATTAGATTGTCATTTTCATCCAGCGCGGCGCGGTACTTTACCATATAGGAAGGACGATAGGTACCCTGTGTCATATCATCTTCCCGGGTATAGACCAATTTGATGGGTGCCTGCATCTTCTGGGATATTACCGCAGCTTCTACGGCAAAAGTCCCATAGAGACGGCGGCCGAAACCACCCCCCATCCGGGTCATCATAATATCGATTTTTTCCTTGGGCATTCCCAGGACAGATTCCAGAGTCATTTCCAGAAATTCCGGGGTTTGGATAGGGCCCAATAATTCTGCTTTATCCGGGGTCACATGGGCAAAAAAGTTCATGGGTTCCATGGTGTTATGTGCCAGGAAGGGCGCGCTGTAGACACTTTCCACGACCTTCGCTGCCCTGCTGAAGGCTTTCTCCACGTCCCCGTCTTTACGGGCCGGTTTCTCCGGAGCTTTGCTAAGAAGGTTGGCAAGGGCTTCACGATGATAGGCACTGCTTTCCGGTTCGGAGGCCTGCTCCCAGGTTACCTGCAGGGCCTTCTTGGCCTGCATGCATTCCCAGGTACTGTTCCCGACCACCACGGCCAATTCCGGGATTGCTCCCCCGTCTGACCATTGCCTTTGGGCATCTTCAGGATAAGCCACAATCGGGAAAACATCTTTGATCCCCGGCATGGACTTGATCCCTTCGGTCTGTATCTCTTTTAATTTCATCCCAAAGGCAGGCGGATGCACGATCATAGCGATTAACATGCCCTCCCTTTG
Organism: Robiginitalea insularis; assembly: GCF_052497835.1. NCBI lineage: Bacteria > Pseudomonadati > Bacteroidota > Flavobacteriia > Flavobacteriales > Flavobacteriaceae > Robiginitalea > Robiginitalea insularis. Next base: position 2,717,112 of record NZ_CP199296.1, on the reverse strand, counting down.
TATATCCAGTCCAAAAAGCGGTTCCCCTGTAACGATCTTCGGTCCGTCTACATTTTTGCGGTCTGTTCCAATTATCTTATAATCTTTTGATTCCTTCAATTCAACCTCTTCGGGAATTTCGAGTGCTGCAGCAGCGGATGCCATTTCCCCATAGCCGGCAGACTTTCCACTTGCCTTGTGGTGTAACATTCCTTCGGAGGTGGTAATCTCATTTACCGGCACTTGCCATTGGGCAGCGGCGGCCTCTTTCAGCATATGACGCCCGGTAGCGCCTGCCATCCGGAGTCCGTCCCAACCCTGGCGGATAGACTGGCTTCCTCCCGCCAACTGTCTGGTAAAAATATCCGTATTTAGCGGAGCCTGCTCCACAATGACATCTTTCCAGGCAACATCCAGTTCTTCAGCCACAATCATGGGCATGGCCGTTTTCACATTTTGTCCAATTTCAGGGTTTGGAGACATAATGGTCACCATGCCGTTATCACCAACCTTCAAAAAGCCGTTAAGATCATACCATTCTTCGGGCAAGGTCGCTACCTCCTCAGGAGTCATTTTACAAGATGCCAGCCAGTTGAAACCTAAAACGAGCCCGCCACCGGCCAGGCCGGTATTCCGGATAAATGCCCGTCTTCCTATTTTTGTTTTTACAAGTGCCATGGGATACTATTTTTATGAGTTCGCTGCAGTCTTCACCGCTTTTCTGATTCGTATGTAGGTTCCGCAGCGACAAATATTGCCGTTCATTGCCATTTCTATTTCCTCATCCGTTGGATTCGGATTTTTTTCAAGCAAGGCTGCTGCTGTCATAATCTGCCCCGCCTGGCAGTAACCGCACTGCGGAACATCCACTTCCAGCCAGGCCTTTTGTACCGGGTGGTCCCCGTTTTCAGACAAGCCTTCAATAGTTGTGATTTCCTGGTTCCCAACAGCCGATACCGTTAGCATACAAGCCCTCACGGCTGTACCATCCAGGTGAACGGTACAGGCGCCGCACTGGGAAATGCCGCAGCCGTATTTGGTTCCAACCAGGTTTAACTGGTCTCTCAATACCCAAAGAATTGGGGTGTTTGGATCCACGTCTACCTCCCGACGTTCTCCATTGATGTTAAGTGTAAATGTTGCCATGATTTCAAAATTCCCATTAATTTAATGGTTTTTTGAATAATATGACGCGGGGGGTTCAATCTTTTTTTAAAATAAAATATCCACATCCTTCAGATAGAGGATTTTAGCTTTTTAGTGCTTTCCGGTCTAAAAATCCTTTCGCCTGGCAATGCGCACTATACGCCAGATTGGTATTACAGTCCATAAAGAAAGGGCGGTTAAGGAAAGGGTGAGCCCCCATTGGGTTCCAAAGAAGTTCTTAAAGACGGCTCCTGTATACCCCATCAGGGCCGAAATATCCAATTCTAAAAGAATCAGTATACGGGCAAGATCTATTGGATTGATAAGGGTGGCTGTAAGTGAAAACGTATCCAGAGGATATTCCTTAAGGATTACCAGGGACAATAAAAACAGTCCGTCATAAATCACGGCGAAAAAAAGCCACATCAAAATCGCAAAACCGAATCCTTTGATCTTATTTTCATTTTTCAGGGCAATGGTAAAGGCCAGAGCTGTAAAAATTAGTGTTAGAAATAGTCCGTTTAAAAGTAGCAGACCAAAATCTGCAACAGCTCCGCTGCGCAATAAGCCATAGGCCAAAAATGGGATGCCAAGACCGAGTAAGAGGCTTAAGTGAAAATACCAACCTTGCACTGCCCAAAGCAGTGCGGTTTTGTTTGACGCGTAGATTTATTTACCAGGATTACCTTGCGGTGATCCTTTGTGAAGGATAATCTCTTGGCCTTTGGCTATCAGAACCGCACCGTTGAACCCATTGGAGGCAGAAGCTGATAAATAATTGTCTAACCTATCAACCAATCCTAGGCTTTTTGATTCATTGTTTAAAATTTGTCCTATTGATTTTGATTGGGCAACCAAAGCCATCAAAATGACTACATAGATATTTTTCATATTATTGATTTAAAAATTTGACTTCTTTTAAAAGACCGTCCAATTGATTCCTATCCAACCACCTTATTCCGATATTGTATCGAAGAGCACATCAGCGTTTACCCAATAAACTTCTCCTTTTTCAACTCCTGCCCATCCTTTTTTCTCAGGGTTATTATATCTTCTGGAGTAAATAAAATATTTTCCGTCAGCAGTCATATAGGGACTATAATAGCGCCAATTGCTGTCATAATTTAATGGTATTTCTCTTGGTTTGGACCATCCACTTTTATCTTTAAATGTTATTTGAAATTTACCTTGCCCATTCGTGACAGCATATCGTTCATCCGGTGAGGCATAGGTTATTAGTTCATTTTTATCTGACTTAATGTTTACTATTACAGGGTTTTCAAATTTTTCATTTCCTAGATATTGTGCGCGATATGTGTTCATTCCCCCTATATCACTTGGTCTATTTGAACGAAAATATAAACTCCCATCCGCTACAACTACAGGGTAGGTTTCTATGTATTTAGTCGAAATCTGAAAATCAACTTTAGAGGCCAATTGCCATTTACCATCCACTTTTTTACTTATATATATATCTGGTGGGATAGTGTAAAGTTCTTCGCGGGTAACATCATTTTTATAAAGTTTAGGGTCTACACCTAGAAAATACATTGTCTGTCCATCTTTGGTAATCGTAGGGTCACAAGCAACTGAAACTAGGACACTGTCGTCATACAACTTAATGGGTTTAATGTTAGACCACTCGCCATTAATTAATTCAGAATGATGAATGACAAAACTATTGTCTACAATTCTTGAAAAGAACATTTCTGTATGATCATAATTAAAAACTACATTCAGTTCGATATTGTCAGTATTAACTAGTGATGGCGCAAACAATTCTGGAGTTCTAAATGGAGGGTTTTGGTCGAAATACGAAATGCTGCTACTCTTACAGCAAAAAAGAACTATAATTAGTATAAAAAGGGATAGATAGTTATTTATTTTTTTAAAATTATTTCTCATCGTTTTTTGTTCAGTAACCTAAATTATTGTCCATTTTTATTTAATACGTGTTACAACAAGTGACGGATAAAAATCCCAAAATTTTTCTGTCTTGTTTTATTGGGGCCATAAAAGTCGATATTAAAACCAAAGCCCAAACTGGTTTTTTGGAATGAAAGTCCCGTACGTAGATATAGGAGACTTCTTTCGTGAAGAGTGTTGTCTAAATTAATATTGAAGATTCCTTGCACTCTTGTATATAACATTAATGAATTGGTTATCCTTGGTTTAAACTCGACAATACCAATGTTTTGTAAACTAGTATTTTCTGCAAAAGCAATACTCGGGCTTACAACAAACAACCATTTTGGATTTGCAGTTAAGAATTGAAAGCCAGCATAAGGAACAATACCCTTTAAAAAGTGATACTGCAAACCTGCTGTGGCAAATAGCTTGTTAATTAATTTATAGGTTAATGCGCTGGAAAGAACAAGTTCATTGAGACCGTTTTCGTAATCATAAGGAGTAGCAACAGTAATTACACTGAAATAACCTAACTTATTGTTGTTTCCTAATCTAGAATTTAAAATTGACAAATAATTCACCTTATTGTCGCCCACCATTGTTTCTAATGAAATAGAAGATTTTTTATGTTCTTTTACAGAGGTGGTTTTGCCATTTTCTTGTAGTGCTAATACCAAAGTATCCGTTTGTTGTTGAGAAAATATAGCAGTTGTAAACATTAGAAATAGGATTATACTGCTTCTTAATTTATTATTCAATATTCAATGTTGTTATCGGATGTTAATTCAACTGTTATATTTAATTGTAAATCAAAGAATCTGCAATCATTTCTACAATTGCTTAAACATCTTCTAAGATTGCTTTTCTGAATTCATTATACTTTGATTTTAATGTTTTATTTAGCTCATAATTTTTCTTTTTATTACTTGCTCTTACATTATATCCTTACGACATTAGGGAATAATGATTCTTGCATTCCTTTCTAACTGTTTCTTTGCATACTGAATAATTTCAGGTTCTGCACTTAAATAATTCCCTGAGTTGAACATGGGTTTTGGATCATATTCAACCACTAGTTGAGCAGCTTTAGCGTCCTTTTCCCCTTTTAGTTGCTTTGCAAGAAGCAAGGCCATATCTATTCCTGAAGAAACACCTGCTGAAGTTATATACTTCCCTTCTTCAACAATTCGTTCTCTGGTTGGAAGGGCACCCAGCTCAGCAAGTAAATTGATTGGTTTCCAATGAGAGGTGGCTTTTTTATCTTTTAATAAACCTGTTGCGGCTAATATTAAAGAACCGGTACAAACTGATACCGTTTTCTGTGTAGTAGCATCTATATCTCGAATCCATTGAAGTACTTTTTCATCTTTCATTTCTTTAATAAATGATATTGAAGATCCGGGTATCAATAATACATCAGCTTTATTAACTTCCTCTATATCATATTTTGCATTAAGATGAACCATTTGACTATCAGCAATAATTTCACCTTTTTCCTTAGCTACAAACTTGATGTTTACTCCTTTTAAGTTGCGCAATATTTCATAGGGGCCTATTGCGTCTAGCATGGTTACTCCATTATATATGTATATTGCTATTTCCATTATTTCTCACTTTCTTTTTATTAAAATTAATTGACAACCAAATAGTTAAGCCTGATCGTTAGTTAGCTGCTTTTTTCCACGTAGATTGAGCTGCACCCACTATGATTTTTTTCACAGAAGAGCCATCCTTATTCATAATGTAAATACCCCAGTCTCCATTGTTGTAGTCTCCATTCCTATTTGTATTTGATCCAAAAATGATTTTGGAGCCATCTGGAGACCAGGAAGGATACCAATCGTCAACCGCATTATGTGTTAAGCGTTTTTGGTTGGAACCATCTATGTTCATCACATAGATCTCATGGTTTCCATCTCTGTCAGACATAAAAGCTATTTGTTTACCATCAGGAGAAACCTCAGGGTGCTGCTCCTCAGCCCCACTATTTGTTAACTGGATGATTTTGCTGCCATCAATAGTTGCTATGCTTATCTCGCTTTTGTTATTTTCAGACTCTGAGTGAAAGACGATTCTGCCGTCTGGTGCAAAATGAGGACCACCGCCTTTGAGTGATTTTATTTGAGACTGTTCGCTTCCATCTGAATTCATAATCCAAATTTCCGGATGCCAGTTATTGTCGGTGTCTCTATATTCTCTTGAAAAAACTATTTGCTTACCATCAGGGGACCAAGTTGGCGAGTTATCCCATTTGTTTTTTTCGTGGGTTAATCTTTTCCAATTTGTTCCATCACTATTTATGGTATGGATCGACCATGTTTTCCTTTCATCATATTTCGCGTAAAAAGCGAGATGTTTCCCGTTGGGAGACCAAGCTAAATATCCGCCACCACTGGTAGGTGGATTTGTTATTTGAGTTTTTGATTTCCCTTCAATATTGGTTAGATAAATCTCTCCATCAATAGTATACGCCCCAACATATGAAGTGCGTTGCTTGATTCGTTCTCTGAGTAGATTGAAATCTATCCAATAGATGTTTCCTGTTTCTTCCTCTTTGCTGACCATCCCTCTATGGAAAAATAGATACTTACCATCCGGAGAAACACTGGCTGTAAATTCACATAGTTCCGTATTAACCAATGGTCCTAGGTTTTGAGCTTTACTCCAGATACCATTATTGTTAAAACTGATATATAAATCACAACTTCCATGTCCTGTCGTTTCACTTTTTCCATCAAAAATGATATAGCTTTCATCAGGAGCAATGTAGGAATGGGCGATAGACTTTAGCCCTTTTAAGTTTACTTCTGGCCCCAGCTTATGAATACTTTTATAATTGCCATTTTCATTGATCGAATGATAAATACCTTCATCTTTAAATTCTCCATTTTCATTTATCCAGGAAGTAAAATAAAGATTACCGTTCTCAGCAGAAGTCAGGTACATTACAATTCGATTTAGAAAGGGTTTATCCAAAGGTGCAGGCTGGCTCAAGCCGCTTTCTGTTTTCTCACAGTACCACTGGTGCAATCCAGTACTTTTTGATGAATCTGGCAATGGGCGTAAACTTCCAAAGTAGAGCCGATCTCCTGTTGGATTAATATGAGGCTCAAAATCCCAACCTATTTCCGCTTTAAAGAAGGCTATTTCCGGATCGGACCAGCTCCCGTTAACCAATCTCGAAGTATAGATTTCATTGTCAGAATCCGCCTTTCTGCGAGTAAAGAATAGTTCATCCATTTCCGGATTGAATGTGATGGCGAACTCAAAGGCATCCGTTGAGATTATACCAGGGGCAAACACAAGGGCTGAATCAGTCGGTACCTGAACGCTGAATAACTCAGGATTGGATTTGTGGGATACGGTACTTTCACTAGCGCCACAGGAAGAAAAAAGTACGGCAATAATGGTTAATAGTATAATAGACCTCATGTTGTTTATTTGTTTGTTTTAGATTGTGGCCAACTGTCTTAAATCCGTTAATATTTAATTTCTAGATTTTAAAAAGGGCAGGTGTGAAACGGCAATCCAGAGGAAAGCAAGGCCAAATCCCAATATGCCAATATTGATGCCTAACAATGTTTTTTCGCTACCGTCCAGGTATTTCATGGATCCGCCGTATGACCCCTTAATCATAAATGCAACAAGGAAGCCACCCATGACGAGTAGACTTAAAATTGCACTTAATTTTGTGTCTTTCTTGACCCAAAGCAGCCAAAGACATAAAAGACCTATACCTGAATTGGTCAGCAACTGCCATACCTCGTGAATCTTGGCATGGGGCGTCCAATCCGGGTTAAATACGTGTGTATCATTTATCTCCAAGAAAGGGACAATGAAAGCATAAAGCACTATGCTGAATGTGATGGCATATTTTTTCATAATTTCTATTGATTTATATCGAGATATAGGTCTTCTTGTCTAACGAGGAGCATATAAAAACTCACTTGCTGCTAACCCCATTTTAGAATAGTTATGTCCAACTCCAGGAATAACTTCTATGCTCCAATTAAATGGGCATCCCAATTCATTTGCTGTTTGTTTGGCTCTTTCAAAGAAATACTTTCCACGTGCAAATCGATGGCTACCTTGTTTGTCTGCACTTTCAGATATTAAAAATGTTCCGCCGGTTTCATCGGCATTATCCATTTCACCTAGAAAAACCACCAATTTGTTTTTAAATGATGTGGATAGTTTTTTCGGTGTTAAAGGGGTTTCGTTAATGCCAAACGGGTAAGAATATTTTGTTGTAGGTAGAGTGTAGAAACTAGCATTAGACGCTAATATTCTATTGACTTTGTCACTGTGATAGAAGAGACCCATTCGATGCAGCACATGTCCACCTGCAGAGTGTCCAAATAGGTCGTAGGTTGTTTGGTGACTTCCGAGAGTCGCCACAGCTAAGTCAAATATTCTATCAAATTCCCCAAAAAGCCATTTTTCTGAATCCTGAATAATTGGGAATTCTAAGTTGGCTTCATCCAACATTACTTTATTGGTATTTTCAACTCTGGAAACATATTGCATTAAGTTGGACGGACCAGTGATTCCACCCAAATGATAATCTTCAAAACTGTAGTAAAGCTCATTGAAGGATGGTGAAAGAATTAGAACATTATATTTCTCAGAAGCCTCAATCCATGAATCTCGGTAATCATCACCATTACGGCCAGCACCGGGAATTACCATTAGTATTTTGGAGTCCTTTGAAAAGCTTTGAGGTTTGTAATAAAATACGCGTATTTTCTTTGATGAATCTCTCGAATCATTTATCAAAAAGTTTCCGGAACCTTCTTTGATTTCAATCTGGCTGGAGACTTTTTGACTTCCCTGAATTAGTTTCATGTTGCACACATGACAACTGCCAGGTTGCTCAAAGCTTAAGGTGTCACAAGCCAGGTTGCATGGTACGCACACATATTGTGAATTACCTTTTGTGTAGAAGAATAAACTAATAATGAATACGGTTAGTACTCGATAATTAAGAATAGTTTTTAGGTCCATAATGTCTTTCTTTTGGTTTATTATATTCTAAAGTTCTCGCTCAAAAAGCTCACTGGTCGATTCTTTTAAATTCGCATTTGGAATGAATTGGTCAGAAATTGTTGCTATCGCATGTAGATTATTTCTCAATTCGTCTAATTTTAACTGACCCGGATTCATAGCTGTTTGATATAAGTGCAAAGCCATGTCGGCCAATAAATACCGCTGTTTCTCCTCCCAATTCTTGCTTCCCTTTGCAGCCATTAAAGCTAAATATGAACCCTCCACTTGGTCATGCAATTTTCGGCTTGTTTTTATTGCTGTTATTTTTTCTTTTGAAGTCATTTTTTTAAAAATTCAAAAAGGTTCAGGGAAACTTCCTCATGAATGAATCCTTTACTCTCAATTCCTGATTCAGTAAACAATGGAGTATTGGATTAATTACTCAGTGTAAAATTCACTTATTATTAGAGAAGATTCTTGACACTTAAAGCCAAAGTTTTGACACTTTACGCCACATTAATTTAATTCTAGATTGATTTAACCGGCGCTTTTTTATGAAGATGGAGAAAGAACCGAGTCATTATTGTTTTGATACATTGTTGCCAATTGCATACATGTATTTTATACATCACTATTTTATCAAGTTCGATAACCAGAGCACACTCCGAACTGCCGTCATGGGAAAGGCAGTCTTGTGGCTGCCTTCAATAATTTCTTGAGCCAGAGATAAATTTTTGTCATTTCTACTTTTCAGCAGATTAATGAATTTCTTGACATATTGCCCCAACTCCACCTCCAATGAGCCATATGAAATGAAAACATTGGTGTTTAGCCCTTCATTAAAAGTTTCATTGGATTCAAGCGAAGAGAAGTAAGGAATCTCTCCCTTCAGTGATGGGCTACCTAAAATATAATTTTTAAAGGTACTGGGTTGGGTCAGTAATATATAAGCACCAAACTTACCCCCAAGGGAATAGCCAAAATAGGTGGACTTGTCCGGGTTTGTTCTATAGTTGTTTTCAATATAGTTAATTACATCGTTACGAATAAAGTCAAGATGATTACTAGCTTGTCCAAATTGATATTTTGCTTGATGCTCTGGATTGTTTGATTTCCTAGTTGAATAATCTCTGAACCTACTTGCATGTACTCCTAACGCACCTAATTCTCCATTTAAACCTTTTTCCCAAGAAACTCCAACTAAAATAGCCTCTTCGATTATGTACGCTGCAGAACCTGATAACATTTCGATGTGCCACATGGCATCTGTGAAATAAATCACGGGATATATTTTCTCCCTGCTTTCTATATATTTCTCTGGTAGTTTAATGTAAAGTTCATATTGTCTCCCAGTTTTGGTGTCTTTTATAGGAACAACATGAATCCGGGGTAATTCTAAATAAGACTTTTCTAAAGTTTGTGGATTATTTTCTAAACCATCATCAGATTGCGCTAATAAGGTTGATATGGTAAAGAAATAAGCAATGAGCCAAATGAATTTCTTCATAAAAAGAGGACGAGTAGAGTGATGTTTTGTTTCATGATAAATTGTTTGTAAAAGCTAAACAAGCTTCAATTTTAGACCTTGATTCTTTTCTTCAAACCCAAAGGAGTTTAGGCAAGAAATGAAAGCTTCACTACAACTATTAGTAGATACCTGAATCAAATAAGCCCCATTTATTTTGGCTCTTTCAATGGCCCAGGCAATCATTTGTCTACTCACCTCCTCAATTTTACAATCCTTGTGAATACTTATGGCTTCAATCTGAGCTCTTATTCCTCCTTTAGAAGTAAGGTAGGGTATCATGGATAATTGAAAAGTGCCTATCACATTTTGATAATAGTCTTCCATTACCATTAGCTCTTGATTTGCGTCCGAATAGATCCGCATAAAAGCCGATAGATAAGGAGTTCTATTTTTCACATCCTCTCTATTATTTTCAAGATCATCTTCGGCAAGCATTTGAATAATAGCAGATAGATCTTCAACTAGTGCTTTTCTTATTTTATAGTTGTTCATCGATTATTTATGACAATTACCAAATAGTTATTATTGATTACATATAGTTTGTTGCTTGCCTATTTTTTAAGCCTATTTATTTCAATAGCTAGATCCTCTTCCTGTCCGAGCTTTAATCTTTTAGAAAGCACTATTCCTTTTTCATAGGTCGAAATAGCCATTGGAATTTGATTGGTTTCTTCATATAATTTTGCCAACCACGAGTGTTTAGCTTTTTCATATTACCTGATTTAATTTATGTCAGCTTAATTCTGATTTACTAAGGCAGCAATATCCTTGACAATTTGAGTAGGCGAATTACAATCACAGTTGGTTAAACCAATGACATAGATATCCTTGCTGGGTATGTAAACACCCATTGATTTAAAACCGAAAATACTGCCCCCATGCTGTCGACTGGGTGTTCCTTCTATTTCTTTAATGTGCCACCCATAACCGTAAGTAAATTCCTCACCATTATTCAGTGTATATTTTGTAAAGGCTTTTTCTATTGTAATTTGCCGCACAAGAAGATTATCATTAAGCGCTTCTTGCCAAATAAGCATATCGTCAACTGTTGACATCAATGAACCTGATGCATAAGGTATTTTTAGGCTTACATGCATTTTATTTGTAAACCCTTTATGGTACCCCGAGGCCCTGTTTACAATTACTTCCCGATCATTTGCGTATCGCGAATTTTCCATACCTAACTTTTCGAAAATGTGCTTCTCAATAAAATCTTCATATGTTTCTCCGGAGACTAACTCTATGATATAGCCTAAAACAACATACCCTGAGTTGTTGTATTTAAATTGCTCACCTGGAGCAAAGTCAACGGGTTCGCTTTTAAAAAAATCAACTAACTCCTTTGGTGAAAGATCTTTATGGGCAATTCCCATGATAGACTTCATTTTTGTGAAATCCTTAATACCTGAAGTATGTGTTAGCAAATGGTGAAGGGTAATAACTTCTCCATTTGGGTAATCGGGTATATAGCGAATAATAGGATCATTTATATTTAGCTTCCCCTGTTCATAAAGCATTAAAATTCCCACTGAGGTAAATTGTTTGGTCATCGAGCCAATTTGAAACACGTTCTCAGGTGTCATGTCCACACCTAATTCTATATTGGCTTTGCCGAATGCCTTACGATAGATTGCTTTACCGTTTTTTGCCACTAAAAACACACCGCCGGGTTCATTGGGCTGAAACTTATCATTTAGTAAACTATCAATTTTTGATAGTACTGATTGATTTTGATTAAGTTGTGTTAAGGGATAATTGGTAAAGTCCATTTTCTGAAGCCCTGAAGCAAACACCAGTCGAGTATTCTGGCCTATGCTCTCACAGGCCATAACTAATAAAATAACTGTAAATAGGGTGTTTAACTTTTTCATGAGTGTGGATTTTAATTTAGTTGTTATTGAATTTTGTATTGTAAAGTTCGTTCTACAATCCCACCTATGCTTGACTAATTCAGCCATAGTTTTGACACTTTACGCCAGTGTTAATTTTAGTTATAAGCTTCTTTAACTATGAAATTTTTGTAGAAATGATCTTCAAATATTTTTAACTAGAAGCGTGTATTATTTTTAAATTTTCAGAATGAGCTAAGCATGTACTTCTTCGAGGCTGGTGTTCTCGTTCTTAACCTCATCAGATAAAAAACTTATAACTGTTTCAATCATGTCATAATCCCACAGAATGCGATAATGGCCTTGATTTTCGGTAAATAATAGTCTATTACCTTCATAAGATTCTACCAACTTATGTGCGTTATCAACCGGTGCTATGCGATCATATTTATCATGCACAATCAGTGTTTCAATTTCTAGTTGAGAAAGTATTTTACTTAGCACCGCATTGTCAAAAGGCAGGTTTAGTTGATCCTCAACATAATTAATAAAGGCTGATTTTTGAACAGATGAAAGGTTGAGCAAATCAGTGAATTTAGATACGATAATTATCATTTTGTCTGGTGAACTAATTAATACCATTTTATGAATTTGCTCTCTTTTCAACTGCTGGACAGCTAATAAACCTGCAGCGGAACCGAACGAATGAGAAATGACGATTTTCACATTGAACTTTTCGATATAAGCGGTAACAATTTTCTGATACTCCCTTAAAGTACATTGCTCGCCACTGCTGGTATAATGAGCGGGTGCATTCGGAATTACAACTTTATAGCCTTTTTCAACCAGAGGTTGGACAAAGGCCTCCATATTGCCTGCATTGCCTTCCCATCCATGTAGCAGAAGCACATAAGGACCGTTATTAGAGGACTCTTTATAATATGTACTTGTAATACCATCTACTGTTAATTTAAAATTAACCTGTTCTAATAGGGCTTCTTCGCGTTTGCGAACCTTTTGAAATTTTGGCGTTGTAAACAGTTTAAACAACGCCTTTAAGGTATACTCAATATTTACTATAAACAGTAATTGATATTTGACACGTAAGGCTGTCAGCATGAATTTTTTTATCATGATTTTAGGGTGTCTTATGTTTTTTTTAATCTTACTTGGTTGGCTACCGAATGGTACTGCAGTCATTTTAGAACCATGTATTATTTCACAGAGTTAATTTGATCACGATATGGAATGCCATTTGAAATCCAATCGGCAGCTTCTCTACCTTTTAGGTAATGTCCGAACCACTTTAGTATCTTCTGTTGATAATCAAAGGCATTTTTTTCTTTTCTAATTCTATGACCTTCATCTTTGTAAACAAGCATTATAAATTGCTTTCCTTCTCGTCTGGCGGCATTATAATATTCCACACCTTGACTCCAATTAACATTCATGTCTTTATCGGCAACCTCAAAAAGAATAGGCGTATTTAATGTTTTGACATTCATTACGGAGGAATTGCTTCTATAATTTTCAGGTGTAATCCAAGGAGGAGTGATCATTCTCTCTTGAGATACTTCAAAATGATAATTTTCAGGTTCGCCATCAAAAGCCGGTGTAACCGCCAAATACATAGATACCAGGTCTGTAATTCCCGCTCCGGCTACGCTTGCTGCAAATATATCGGTTTGTGTAGGAACGAAACCTGCTTGATATCCACCCCAGGAATGCCCAACCAAACCAACTTTATCGGGGTCAACATCTCCCATTTCTATGACTTTAGCTACTGCATTTTCCAATGTTTTTGTTGAAGAAACACCAGGGTTACCGGGAGTAAATTCTATATCAGGTTTTAACACGAAATATCCTTCCTGTTGCCAAATAGTAGTATTATAATAATTGTTCTTAGAAGGAATAGTATACCTATGATACCTGTCTGATAGCCTTTCATATATATAAGTGATCATAGGATATTTCTCACCCTTTTTATAATCGGCCGGATAGTATAATATACCTTGTGCTAATTTGTTTTTAGCATTTTTGAAATTGATTAGCTCTGCTTTACCCCATCTATAGTCCTTTTGAAAAACATTAGTAGTTGAAACTTGTCTGCTTTTCTTAAAATTCAGAGAACTAATATTCAGATTTGGTGATTTGTCGAAGGACTGTGTTTTATAACTCAGTATATCCAGCTGTTTGTGGGGTTGATTAAATTCATAGAGGCTTAAATTTTCGAAAGCTAGAACTTTCAGCTCTTTTCCAATAATACCTTTTGCAATACCAGTCTTTTTAGACTTTTTACCCTTCATTGAAAAATATTGTTCTTTGTCTAGTTCAAAAAACTTGTCCTTGTGATGAAGAAACATATGTCGGAATATAATTTCTTCAGACCTTCCATTAGTTAGACGTTTTGAAACTCTTCCGTCTGTATAACCTTGCCATACATCATATTCAGAATTAAATAAAAATGAACTCCCGTCCTTATTCCAGGCTGATATTACTCCTGAAAATGGAGGCTTTTGATCAACTGGATAATCAAATGAGTCACCTCGAAAGAATGCATCATCCAAATCACGTGTAATATTACTTGAGGTATGATTTGTTATATTATAAAGGTGTAAGTCATTATCTTTTACATAGACAAAGAATTGACTGTTTGGACTTACAGAAGAAACCCATTTAATATCAGTTAGTGCTTTTACTACTTTGCCATTTTTGCTGTTTATTAAATAGATGTCATAGCTAGGTCTGCCAAACATTGCATCGAACATATAAGGCGATTGATTTAATCCAATGAATCGCTCATTATTTTCTTGTAAACGGATATCATTAACTAAAGAATCACTTAAAGTGATGTGTTTATTTTCATTTATATGCCAAACATGTAGTGATGGTTTTTCAGAGCTTTTAAGAGGGCTTTTTTTCTGTTGGCTTATTATTTCCTGATCTTTACTATGCCATATCTCTACCTCTGGTAAATCTTCATTAACGTCAATTCCTTTCTGTTTAGACTGATCTTGAGCTTTTAACGAAAATGCCTCGAAAAATACGCTATTACCATCATCTGAAATTGTAATGTTAGAAGGGAGTATTCTTTTATTATCTTGGAAAGACGTATCTAATGCTGGATTAAAAGAAGAAAACAAAGGGTTGAGATTAGAAAAACCATGCCAGTGCAACAATTGATAAGAGTGCTCCTCTGAGTTTTTTTGTTTTAATGTTTTCGTAGCAAAAAGGTAGTCGGATTTTTCACCAAACCTCAAATTTGAATAAATCTCTTTTGAGTGATCTAAAACTTTTAATAGGTTTTCCTTAGGGCTAAATATTTGTAGGGCATTTATTGTAGAATCTTTTGATTCCAATATCATAGCTAGTATTTCCCGTTTCGCGGACCACTCGAAAGCCTTGACATTTCCAAAGCTAAATTGCGTACCTGATTCAAGATTTTTAACTATCAGTGTTTTAGAACTTTCGCTTTGAGCAAGCATGGCCAAGTAGGTATCTCTTTTACTAAAGCTATATTTACTAATATTACTTAAAATTAAGGTGTCAAAACTGGATAAATTCACCAACACCTTATCATTCATATCGTCCGATATGTCATTTTCTTTCGCTTTTTTATTGGTTTTCTTTTTCTGCTCTTCACCGCTTAGTACCACTTCGTATATAAACCATGAACCTGTTTCAGAGAAATATGCGTTGTCAGCATTTTGATAAATTCTAGTTGATTTATTTCTGATATTATAGAGATGAACTGTTCTATCCTTATTTACATTATCCACCCGGTAAGTCAACCAATGACCATTTTTTGCAACCTCATGATGTTTCAAGGTTTCCCACTTGCCATAATCGTCCGGGGTAATTTTTTTATTATGCTGAGCGCTCAATTCATAACTTAGATTTATAAATAGCAGATAAAATGATAATATTAGGAGAGGAAATTTATATTGATGTTTCATTAAATTATGAGAATATGTGTTTTATGAGTATATGTGTTGTTGTTCAAAAGGCCGGAACCTCTACCGACCTTTTGAGCTGGGCTTACAGTTTACCACCCTATTTACTTTAGAGAAATTGATAGGATTCTAATTTAAGGTAAGGTTGAAGAGCCTATGTTCTCACATAGAGGATACAGCTTGATTCCAAACCCCTGTGGCTACCGTTTCCTTCACATAATCTTCAAAATCAGTAGCCTCACGACCCAATACTTTAGTGACATCTGTTGACACTTCTTGGTTATCAGGGTTTCCTAATACTTCTTTAAACAGGTATCCGAATAACCAGACATAAGAGTCAGGCAAACCAGCAGCTTTCATTCCTTCCTGAAATGCTTCTATAGATATTGGCTGATAGATTATATTTCTGCCCACACCTTTTGAAATGGTCTCAACAACTTCTTTAAAAGTCATTTTTCTAGGACCTGTAACCGTTATGGTTTGACCATTATAGGAGTCATTGGTAAGTACTTCAGTTACAACGTCCGCAATATCATTTACATCAACAAAGGGTATTTCTGCTTCAGGCATAGGTAAAGCAACCTGGCCTGCCAAGATGTTGTCAAGGAAAGCACCTTCACTAAAGTTTTGATTAAACCACGAGGCCCTGACGATTGTATAATTCAATCCGGAGTTGGCTACGATGTCTTCACATGCCTCAGCTTCCTTTTCACCTTTACCTGACAAGAGAACAACTTTCTCCAATCCTTCCTTTAAGGCTACTTCTGTCAACTTATCAATAGCTTCTTTTGCACCGGGAACGGCCAGATCAGGATAATAAACTATATATGCCCTGTCCATTCCTTTTAATGCGGGTGCATAAGTGGTAGGATCCTCCCAATCAAAAGCAGGGGTGCCTTGTCTTGAACCCACAGTTACGTGATGACCATGTTTTTTTAAACCTTTTACTACTCGGTGACCAGTTTTACCGGTTCCTCCGATAACTAGGATATTATGTTCCATTATATTTTAATTTATATGACCCTTATTTTCTAATTCTTTAAGTTTTTTAAGTTTACTTTTTTTAATGAAATTCTTTATTAACCCAATAAACCAGGGAACTCCATATCCATTTTTAGACAAGTGTTCGCCGGCAAATTGATAGATTGCTTTATTACCTTTAACTCCGTGCCCGTCTAACAAGCGATTATAAAAATTAAATAAGCAGCCGACTAAAATGGCTTCGTGAAGGGCATCTTCTGACCAGCCGGCTTTCTTTACTTTTTGAACATCTGATTCTACTATCTTACTTGGAGAAACAGTGAGTTTTTTGAGATAATGGAATATTGGTTTTAGCTCTTCTTTGATAGGTGCTGACTCAATATCCTCCACTAATTGTTCGATAATCACTGGCTTAATACCCAATTGCTCTGCAACTGCTTTGTGAGAGCCGTGACAAAAAGAACATGCATTTAAGCCCGAAACATAAGCTGCCATAATTTCTCTTTCTGCAACGCTGAAAGAGGATTTTCCTCGCATTATTTCCTGTGAAGCTTTATCCATTGGACCAAGCCTTGGGCGATCATTGAAAGTAATATCCGTGATATCTGAATTTGCGTCTAGATTACTGAAAAAAGCCATAATGATTCTAAGTTTATAGTGAGTGATTTTTTCCTTGTACGAATAGTGCTGCTGAAGCTAAAGGGTTTTTGCTTTCGATGACAAGCATTACAATTGTTATATACAATTTTAACTGCAACTTCCTTGAGATAGTCGCTTAGAAAGATATCATCTATTGGCAATATCCTACTGTCTGCATTGTTGAAATCCTCAGCAGCTATGAATCCTGCAACTAGCCCTTCAATATATAATGTTACAGTACTTATCATTCCCAATTCTGTCACTTATGGATACAAGTGTAAAATTGGAAAGTATAAACAAGTTAATCTTGACACTTTCTGCCAAAGCTTTGACAGTTTAAGCCAAATGAGGAATATGAGTTATCTTTTTCGGAATTCGACAGGGGAAAGGCCGGTCCAGCGTTTAAATGCCCTATTAAATGCACTTTGTTCTGAGAAACCGGTTTCAAACGCTATTTCAGCAATATTTCGTGATGTGTTTTTTAAAAGATTTATAGAGACTTCTTCCTGGGTCCTCTTTATAAGGTCTCGAAAGGTAACGCCTGCTTCGGATAACCTCCTGGTGAGTGTTCTATTACTCATGCCCATGTACTCGCTAATTTGAGCAATACTCGGAATGCCACTGGGTAAAGCATCTTTTAAAAGCTGTTCCACATCATCCACAACTTTGCTGGTATTTAACTGTATTCCTTCAGTTTCTTCCTGAACTCGCTCTAAAAGATATTCATTAATGCTTCGGTCAGCTTTAGCAGTCCTGGTCTCGAGATCTTTATTTTTATAGACCAAAGCGTTTTCCTGAGTGTCAAAATTGACTTCACATTGAAAAGCTTGACGATATAAGTCTAATGGATGTATAATTGAGTGACTAAAATTGACCTGATAGGGGATTATTTCTTTTTCCGTAATCTTTTTGATAACTGATACAATTCCAGCAAAACTTGCCTCATTCGATAATTTAACCCCTTTTCTATAAGGCTCTCTTAATAGAAGAATTTTCCTGAAACCTTCAGACTTGTGAATCTTAAAGACATAAGTATCAGAGAGTATACTGAAATATCTGTCACACCGCTCAAATATCTCTCCTGCCCAAGAGCATGTTTTCCAGGATAAACCTAGCACACCATAATCTTCAATTTTAGTGGCGAGTCCTACCCTTAAAGAGAACCCTGGCTGAAGTTTGGAATCTGCCAACTCATGCAATGCAAAAAACTGGTCCGAGGGAAATGCAGATGAATGTTCTAAATCATCCGGAGTTACTGTTCCATTTAAGTCCTCCCTGGAAATGCCTTCACTCTGAGCAAAACTATATACATCTTTATATAAGTCCTTTGAAATATAAGCCATCTAAACAGCACTAATGACTAAAAATAAGAAAATATAAATTATCTGTGCTGGTTAATAAAAGCTCAAATTCAAAATGTAATGATAAAATATTATTTGATTATATGGCCCCCTGACTTATCCCAATAGGGGTACTCCATGTATTCAATAACCTCATTTACTTTCTCCTCACCAAGCAATTTATCTACCAAATAAAGGGCACCGTCAATTCCAGCTGATACTCCTGCGGTAGAAATGATTCTACCATCATCAACAAACCGGTATTTAAGCACCTGAATTTCACTATCCATATCCTTCAGGTCCTCAATTGCATCATGAAATGTTGTTACATTTTTGTTTTTAAGTAAACCTGCTTCGGCCAAAAAGAAAGCACCGGTACAGACGGTGAAAAACTGTGGAGTGGTAGGGTTGATTTTCTGAATCCATTTTTTGACTCTATTGTTTTTAGCAGCATTGGCTCCATTTCCTCCAACAAATACCACAATATCAGCATCTGGATGATCTTCAATAGAATACTCTGGTTTAACTTCTAAAATACCTTGACTTATTTTTAAGTCTGTATCCAACCCAACAGTAAAAACATTCATGCCAGCACGATCAAAAACTTCTATTGGGGCTGCTAAATCTAATATTTCAATATGGTCATGAATGTATACAGCTACATTTATTTGTGATTTATATTTAAGACTCCGAACTTGAACTTCGTCCATTTTTTGATCTTCATGGCGGTGATTATGATTACATGAGGTTATCATTATAAAAACGAAAAGGAATAAATAATAGACATTAGGAGTTGCTAATATTTTAAAAGCATTTGTTCTTTTTGAAAGAGATAGCTTATTTGAATTTGTCATGGATCCACTTTTTTGTAATTGATTTGGTAAAATTCATAAGATTGAACATAAAATTATTGACATCTCATGCCAAAACCTTGACAGTTTAAGCCATAAGCGCCTTGTATGGAGGAAATATCGCTCTGGGACGATAATCACGTGTAATTTCAAAGAAGAACTTCTACTTATTTACTGGTAAGTATTCATAAGTATGTAATTAATTACATAAAAAAAGGGTATGTAAATCACATACCCTTTTAACCTAACCAATAATGAAAAGTAATTTGATTAAGTGTTACTTGCTTTAGTTTTTTGATGCTACTTTAAGTGATAGCGAGTCATATTGAATGAGAAATATTAATGGTATTGAATAGACCAAGTGGCGAACTAATGTAATAACCGGCATCATGGGTGACATATCTGTTCCTGCCACTCCCGCACCTAGCAATGGAAGCATAAATAACCATACTAATACCACAGTTTCGGCACTAACAAATATCAAAGGCCGCAACCATTTAGGTCCGAAAAGTGATGGAGCAATTCCCGCATAAAGCACAGCCAGTAGTATTCCATTACTGTAATGACCAATTATGCCGTAGGTAAATCCTAACCCGGTTTTAGCACCTAATAGTGCTGGTATATCAAACCATTGTCCTGTTATTGCCCACCCAACTACATCGAAGAGTAGTGTGCCAATAGCACCAGCTATTATTGCATTTTTCCAATTAATCTTATTTTGAGTTTCCATCTTTAATTTGATTTATACGTGACTGTTTTTATTCTACGAAAGACTTGGTTCTAATGTCTGACTTGGGTTTATCTCCCAGTCACCACGAATTACACGTGTGACATAACAATTGTCCGCTTCATCAATAAGCATTCTTCTCTCATCTTCAGTGATATCACCCTCGATATCAATTTCTGAATCAACTATTGTTTTGAATGTGCCTTCAGCGGTTCTTTTTACCACCTGTCTTAGGTTTGCATTTACATCTCCTATATCTAAACCTTTTCTCCTGGCTACATTTCTTATAGTTGCTACCTTGCACATTGAAATACCTGCAAGAACCAGTTCTGTAGGACTCATGCCCAGGTCTGTTCCTTTTGAGTTGATGGGCTCATCTCCAATAATAGTGTGCTTTCCTGCACTGATTATCGACTGATAACCCTCTGGAATGTTTTTGATTTTAATTTGTGTTGCCATTTTTCTACTGTTTTAATTTTACATATTTAGAACAGGCTTGGCCTTGTTCTTTAAACTTATAATGCAAATGTGCAGTGAATTAGGGGAGTAGAGTTAGGCAACATTTCCCCAAGGCATAACAATTTTTCCCTTACTTATCTTCTCTGTAGTGAAGTGGAGAAATTCCTGCTTTATTTTTGAAAAATCGGCTAAATGATTGCTGATCTTCAAAACCAATTTCGAAAGCAATTTCTTTTATTGATTGATTAGAGTGTATGAGTAGGCGTTTCGCTTCAATCAATATTCTATGGTGAATAAATTCAAGAGGTGTCCTTTCTCCTATTTTTGAGAATAAGTTGGAGAGTGTTTTAGGGGATTTATAAAGCATCTCAGCATATTCCTTAACTGATTGCTTCTCTCTGAAGTGCTTTTCTACTAAATAATTGTATTCTCTGATTATATCTTGTTGCTGATGGTTTAAGCTATTATATTCCGTTTGCTTTTTAAATGCTCTTGTACAAAGTATCAAAAATCTTTTTAACATCATTTGCAGCATTTCAAGCTGTAAATTGTCATCTGTTTTAAGTTCTAATTGAAACATCTTAAATACAGTTTCAAAAATTTCAATCTCTGAACTTGAAATATCAATAACCGGAACATTATTAGCTCCAAAAAACAGCAGGCCTTTGCAGCTTACTTCTTCGTCATTATCAAGAATGCAATAAAAAGACCTGTTAAACCGAATTACTCTGGCGTTTTTAATATTAACATCACTCAGCTTATGAAACTCAGTAAGACAAACTATTTGATTTGATTCGAACTCGTAACGCTTGCTGTCGATGGTGGTGAAATTGGAATCCGATTTAAACCATATCAGCATGAAATCATTTTCATTTCTCTGATTTAGGCTTTCTGCTGTAACCTCATTTTCATTTAAAATAGAAATTAATTCTTGATTTGAACCGGTGTATTTCATGCCTTGAATTTAATTAAAAATAGCAGTACCGACTTGAAGTCGGTACTGCTTTTACCTCTGACAGTTAAACTGCATTTGCCTCAACAACAAAATGCTTGATTGCCTTTCGCCTGTTTATGATCAAATAAACATGTATAAATGCTATTATGAGTCCAGGAACTATTCCGGGAACATCTACAGCCAAATGAAAGGCTAGTATACCATACACTATTGGAATCATTGCTGTTAGGGCTATGATCACATAACGTCCGGATAGTAGCAAAATTCCTGATAGTATTTCAACTACTCCCACTGTGGGCATTATAAACTTATTTGCCAACAGTCCTTGATATGCTGCCATAAGCTCCTCTGTCATTACATGACCATGAGGAACAAAGGCAAAGAATTTATCTAAACCAAATATAAGTAAGGCAATTCCTAGAATAACACTTAGTATTTTATCAATTTTATTGTTCATGACTTTAGTGATTTAATGCATTTATTTCAAAACCAGCTTCTTTTACAGCTTCAATTATTTTTCCTTCCAATTCTTTCGGAGCTGTTACTTTCAAGATTTTATCAGAACTATCCAAGTCTACAGTCCAATCGCATACTCCTTCAATGGCATCAAGCTGAGGTTTTACCTTCGCCTTGCATCCATTACATTTAATATTTGTCTGATACTTAAAATTTGTCATAGTAATTATTATTTAATTGTTTTAGTTATTAATTTAATTTGAGTTCAACTTTTTAAATGCTTGTCATCTTTAATCTCAGGCTATTCATTACAACCGATACCGAGCTAAATGCCATAGCGCCACCGGCAATCATCGGATCCAGCAAGAATCCATTAATGGGATAAAGAATGCCTGCAGCAATTGGGATACCGATCACATTATAGATAAATGCCCAGAATAAATTCTGACGAATACCTTTTACGGTCTTGCTAGAGAGTTGTAATGCCTTAGGGATAGATTCAAGGTCAGATGTTATTAAGGTCATTTTAGCCACATCCATAGCTATATCAGAACCATGACCCATAGCAATACTTACATCGGCTTGAGCGAGTGCGTGACTGTCATTAATTCCATCTCCCACCATAGCTACTGTTTTTCCTTTAGATTGTAGCTCTTTAACAAAATCTGCCTTATCCGATGGTAGAACTTCTGCTTTAAAGTCAGTTAAACCTACCTCGTTTGCTACAGCTCTGGCAGTTTGGTTATTATCTCCAGTAAGCATATATACTTGTATGCCTTTCTGCTTTAATTTCTCAATGGCTGTTAGAGAAGAGGTTTTAATCTTATCAGCTATAGCCAGTACAGCTAGTACCTCCTCGGTATTTGAAAAGAATATGACAGTTTTCGCACTTTCCTGCCAGCTTAATGCCGACTTTTGTAAGTCCGATGAAATGAAGATTCCATTTTCCGTCATCAGTTTAGCATTTCCAATAAAGTAATCATTGCCGTCCTGATCTTCTGCTTTTACTCCTTTACCAGTAATACTGTCAAAGTTTTTTAATGGTTTAGGTTCTACACCTTCATTTTGAAGTTTTCTAACTACCGCAGCTGCCAAAGGGTGTTCAGATTGAGCTTCCATTGCAAGAAGTATTGGTGCCAGGTTTGATTTTCTTTTATTCTCTGACCAAACTATATTGGTGACCGTTGGCTTTCCTTCTGTTATAGTACCGGTTTTGTCCAATACAATAGCATTCACCTTATGACCTAATTCCAGGCTTTCTGCATCCTTGATTAGGATATTATTCTCAGCTCCCTTACCTACCCCCACCATTATGGCAGTAGGTGTGGCAAGGCCCAATGCACATGGACAGGCGATTACTAATACGGCTACAGATGTAAGAAGCGCTTGCGTAAAGGCATCATCCCCACCTGCAACCATCCAAACAATGAAAGTGAGGATTGAAATGGTCATTACCACCGGCACAAATATCCCGGCAATCTTGTCTACCAACTTTTGAACAGGAGCTTTACTGCCCTGTGCTTCCTGCACCATCTTTATTATTTGTGAGAGTAAGGTTTCCCGACCAACTTTCTCAGCTTCAAACCTGAAGCTACCTTTTTGATTCACAGTGCCGGCAAAAACATTTTCACCTTTGGATTTAGCTACCGGTACCGGCTCTCCAGTTATCATGCTTTCATCCACATAGGAACTACCAGAAACAACCTTTCCATCAACCGGGATTTTCTCTCCAGGTCTTACCAAAATAGTATAGCCCTTTTTTACAGAAGAAATTGGTACCTCTTGCTCTTCATTATCTATAATGGCTTTAACCGTTTTAGCCTGTAACCCCATTAATTTTTTGATTGCTGAAGAAGTATTGGATTTCGCTTTTTCCTCTAGTAGTTTACCTAAAGAGATAAAAGTGATAATAACAGTGGCGGCTTCATAATATACATGAGGATGAATTCCTCGAGCATGCCAAAATTCAGGAAATAGGGTGTTAAATAAGCTAAACAAAAAGGCAATACCCGTACTCAACGCAACCAATGTATCCATATTGGCTTTACCATGCTTTGCCTGCTTCCAAGCATTGATGTAAAAACTGCGTCCAAAATAGAAGAGGATAGGAATAGTGAATGCAAGTGAAATCCATCTTCCGGGTAGCCAATCCATATAAAACATTCCTATAATGAATACGGGCAATGTTAAAATTGAAGACCAAATGGTTCTGTTTCTTACCTCAATATAGTGTTGTTGCTGCAGTTCTTCTTGAGCAGCTGAAGGGTCATCCACATCTATAATAAGTTCATAACCTATACTTTTAATTGCGGATTGTAAATCTTCTATATTTATACTTGAATCATACTCCACCTGAACAGAGCTAGAAGCAAAATTCACATTTGCTTTATTTACTCCTTCAGTATGATTCAGCATGGATTCAACGCTGGAAGCACATGAGGCACAAGTCATTCCTGTTACCGGGAATGTTTCGCTAATAAAATCTGCGGGCTTATTTTCCTGGAGAGCTACTGAGCTAATTGAATTTGTTTCCATAATTTCTCCGATTTGTTACAATACAAATTTCGGAGAGAGCCATGGGATAGCTGTTATAGAATTTTGTCTAAGAGTTATATCATTTGTTGATTTGGTCTATTTTAACCCTCATTTTGTGATTTACTGTTTGTTTTTTGAATATGGTGGGAGTCATTCCTGTTACTTTTTTAAACTGTCCGGAAAGGTGGGCAACACTACTATAACCTAATTTATAGGATATTTCTTTTAAAGAAAGTTCCTGGTAGCATAATAGCTCCTTTACTTTTTCAATCTTCTGTAGAATTATATACTGTTCTATCGTTATTCCAACAGTTGTGGAAAAAAGTCTGCTTAAATAATTATAATCATAGTGTACATTTTCCATAAGATGTTTCGACCATTGAATATTCTCATTATAACATTCACTGTGGTGAATTTCCTGGATTATTAACTTTTTGATATTCTCAATTAACTGGCTTGTTTTGTCATTAATAAATTCAAAACCCGTTTTTTCTAACTCTATTTGAATAGTTGATATTTGGTCTTGAGTCAAAGGTTGTTCAAGATAAACTTCACCTAGATTGATATTGATAGGTTCAAAACCTGCGTCTGTAAATATTTGATTGACAGATGAAATACATCTGGCACACACCATGTTTTTTATATGATAAGATTCACCCATTTTACTACTTTAATAATGATTTACTAACCCTTAACTGGGTATAATTACAATTTACTAATTGTAAATTACTATCATTTTCAAAGAGAAATCTTGACTTTACATGCCAAAGCTTTGACAGTTTGTGCCAATTATATTGGCTATGGAGAATTACAAAACCCCACAGATGTAAACCATCTTTTCGATCTTAAAACAAAAAAGTGAAAATAGAGAAGCAAGTGGATAGCGCGCTGGCGCGACGCTATTCATTAATTTTCCTGCGGAAAAGCATGTATAAAAGGGATTTTCTAAAATAGCTTTCTGAATGAAACTTTTTGCTTTCTAACGAAAAAAGCAGTCCAGGTCAATAAACTCGGTTGATTTTTCAAGAAAAAATTGAGCTAGAAGTTAAGTAGAACTCTATTTACCTCGCTCAGCAGATTAGTTAAGGTAAGTTTTGGGGCGTATTGAATTCGCTATTAAGTTTTAAATCTTAATACATGCTCATATTTCTTAAAGAAAAGTTCAATTTCAAGGTGTTTGCAAAAAGCTTGCAAAAAAATAGGTCTCGGAAAGCAGAATGCTCCGAGACCCTGTAAAAATTTGTGATCGCGCCAGGATTCGAACCTGGGACCGTCTGCTTAGAAGGCAGATGCTCTATCCAGCTGAGCTACGCGACCAATATTTTATTTTTAACTCGAACCTGCGACCGTCCCGCCGAGGGCGGGATGCTCTATCCAGCTGAGCTACGCGACCGATCCAAAATTTCGGCAAAACTAAGAAAACTTGACAGAATATGACACATGCCAATCCAAATTTAAATCTGTCTTTAGTTTGCAAACAGGTTTAAGAGGCAACTCAGCAATCTCATTATAATTTTTGCTCTTTAATCTCCTCCACCACTTCAGGATTCAGCAGCGTACTGATATCGCCCAGGTCTTCTGCATCCCCTGAGGCAATTTTCCGGAGGATTCGTCTCATAATTTTCCCGGATCGCGTTTTCGGCAGCCCGGGCACAAACTGGATTTTATCCAGTTTGGCAATGGGTCCAATCTGTTCGGTAATCTGCTGGTTGATCTCCTTGCGAAGGTTATCCCTATCCCGGCCCTCCCCGGTTTCCTTGAGGATCACAAAGCCGTAAAGGGCATTTCCTTTGATATCGTGGGGAAAGCCAACAATAGCCGATTCCGCCACGGCCGGATGCTCATTGATGGAGTCCTCAATAGGAGCCGTTCCGAGGTTGTGGCCGGAAACGATAATCACATCATCCACCCTGCCCGTAATCCGGTAATACCCCACTGCATCCCTCAGGGCCCCGTCCCCCGTAAAATACTTGTTCTCAAAGGCTGAAAAATAAGTGTCCTTATACCGTTGGTGATTTCCCCAGATAGTCCTGGCCATGGAAGGCCATGGGAACTTGATACACAACCTCCCGGAAACCTGGTTCCCTCTGATTTCCTGTCCGTTTTCGTCCATCAGGGCCGGTTGAATACCAATAAAGGGAAGGGTGGCATAGGTGGGCGTGGTTGGGGTCACAAAGGGGATGGGACTGATCATAATCCCGCCTGTTTCGGTCTGCCACCAGGTATCCACAATCGGGCTCTTCTTTTTCCCGATATTATTGTTATACCAGTGCCAGGCCTCTTCGTTGATAGGCTCCCCTACTGTCCCCAGCACTTTCAGGGAGGAAAGGTCGTACTCTTCAACATACTCCAGGTTTTCTTTGGCCAGTGCCCGGATAGCGGTGGGGGCTGTATAAAACTGATTGACCTTATGTTTCTGGACCACCTCCCAGAAACGGCCGAAATCCGGATAGGAAGGTACCCCTTCAAACATCACGGTGGTCGCCCCATTGGCAAGCGGGCCGTAAACAATGTAGGAATGCCCGGTTATCCAGCCAATATCTGCAGTGCACCAGTAAATATCATTTTCCCGGTACTGGAAAATATTTTTAAAGGTATAGGCGGTATAAACCATATAACCCCCCGAACTGTGCACCATTCCCTTGGGCTTTCCGGTAGATCCCGAGGTATAAAGGATAAACAGCGGGTCTTCTGCATCCATAATTTCCGCCTCACAGGCCACACCAGCCTGCTCCAGCAAAGGATCCAGCCACTGGTCCCTTTTTGCCTTCATCCGGACTTCACCCCCCGTTCGCTTCACCACCAGCACCTTTTCCACACAGGGGGAATCCTCCAGGGCAGCATCTACAATACTTTTTAGGTCAAGGATTTTATTACCCCTGAAGGAGCCGTCCGAAGTAATGACCATTTTACATTCCGCATCATTGATACGGGTAGACAATGCCGCAGCAGAGAATCCGGCAAAAACCACAGAATGTATGGCTCCGATCCGGGCGCAGGCCAGGAGGGAAACTGCCAATTCAGGGATCATCGGAAGATAAATACAAACCCGATCTCCTTTCCCGACGCCCTGCTCCTTCAGCACGTTTGCCATCCGGCACACCTGCTCATGCAATTCGAGATAGGAAATATGCTTTGGTTTTTCAGCAGGATCATTGGGTTCAAATAGGATAGCCGTTTTATCGCCCCGGGTAGTCAGGTGCCGGTCCAGGCAATTTTCCGTAATATTCAGCCGGGCACCTTCAAACCAGGAAACTTCCGGCTTACTGAAATCCCATCGCAGTACCTTGTCCCACTTTTTACGCCATATAAAATGCTCTTCGGCAATTTCCTCCCAGAAACTTTCGGGATCCCGTACAGATTTACGATACACCTGGAAATATTCCTCCAGATGTTTGATATGGTAATTACTCATTTCAGTAGTTTAAATATTTTAGTCAGGGTTGACTGCCCCGAATGCAGGCTTTTAAAGGTAATAAAAGATAGCCAAAATTGTCATTTCGCCAGTGGCGGAGATGGATTGTCAAAGTCGTGATCCGGGATGCGGATTTCCTCCACCATTTGTTGTATCTCTTCGGGGGGTGGACTGCTAAAAGCATTTACAATCAATGCTACGGCAAAATTAAACAGCATGGCTACCGAACCAAAACCTTCCGGCGAAATACCAAACCACCATTGGCTCTCCAGAGCCCCGGCAAACTCTTGTCCGCCGTCAAAAACCCCGAATTTAAACTTCAGGATATAGTAGCTCATCAGGCTCACCCCGGAAACCATTCCGGCAATGGCCCCTTTACTACTCATTTTTTTATAGAAAATCCCCAGCAGTATGGCCGGAAAGAAGGAGGCAGCAGCCAACCCGAAGGCCAGGGCCACTACCGCCGCAACAAACCCCGGTGGGTTAATCCCGAAATAACCAGCAACCACTACCGCAAAAGTAGCGGCCAGGCGGGCTACCCATAATTCCTGCTTCTCGGTAATATCCGGACGAAAAACACTTTTGATCAGATCATGCGAAATGGAAGAAGAAATAACCAGCAAAAGCCCGGCTGCCGTAGACAGGGCTGCAGCCAGACCCCCCGCCGCTACCAGGGCAACTACCCAGGCAGGTAGCCGGGCGATTTCCGGGTTGGCCAGCACCATTATATCGCGGTCTACATACAATTCATTGCGGTCGCCGTCTGCCAGGTACTGAATTTTCCCATCCCGGTTCTTATCTTCAAATTGCAGCAGGCCTGTATTTTCCCAATTCGTAAACCAGTCTGGCATTTGGTCATAAGGCTGTTCACTGACGGTCCGGATCAGGTTGGTTTTTGCAAAAACCGCCACAGCCGGGGCGGTAGTATAGAGGATGGCAATAAAAAGCAGGGCAAGCCCGGCAGATTTTCGGGCATCCCGGACGCGTTTGACGGTGAAAAAACGGATAATCACATGCGGAAGGCCGGCCGTTCCGGCCATAAGCGCCAGTGTAATCGCAAAAACATCCGTCATCGATTTGCTGCCATCGGTATAGGCAGAAAAGCCCAATTCTTCTGAAAGCCCGTCCAGCTTCTCCAATAAAAATGTTCCGGACCCGTCATTCAGTGTTCCTCCCATCCCAAGTTGCGGAATGAAGTGCCCGGTCATCTGTATGGAAATAAAAATGGCAGGCACCATGAAGGCAAAAATCAGGACACAGTATTGCGCTACCTGGGTATAAGTGATGCCCTTCATCCCACCCAGGACTGCATAAAAAAGTACAATTACCATCCCGATGATCACACCCAGAGTGATATCTACCTCAAGAAAGCGGGAAAAAACCACCCCTACGCCCCGCATCTGCCCGGCTACATAGGTAAAAGATACCATTAGTGCGCAGATCACGGCCACAATCCGCGCGGTTTTGGAATAGTACCGTCCCCCGATAAAATCAGGGACCGTAAATTTTCCGAATTTTCGCAGGTAGGGTGCCAGAAGCAGTGCCAACAGCACATAGCCCCCTGTCCAGCCCATCAGGTAAACAGAGCCGTCATAACCCGCAAAAGCAATAATCCCGGCCATCGAAATAAATGAGGCCGCAGACATCCAGTCGGCCGCTGTGGCCATGCCGTTTGCAAAAGGGGAAACCCCTCCCCCTGCAACATAAAAATCTTTAGTGGAGGCCGCCCTGGACCAGATGGCGATCCCAATGTAGAGCAGGAAGGTTATCCCGACTAAAATATAAGTCCAGGTTTGTACACTCACGAGCCGGGATTATGTGATTCAGATTCCGGGGGATTAAACCCATAGCGGGTATCCAAACGGTTCATCAGAAGGATGTAAACAAAAATGAGGAGTACAAAAATGTAAATAGCGCCTTGTTGGGCAAACCAAAACCCCAGCTTAAAGCCGCCCAGGGTAAATTGGTTAAGCCAATCCTTAAAAAGGATTCCTGCGCCATAGGAGCACAGAAACCATATCGCCAGAAGGATTCCGACAATCTTCAGGTTTGCCTTCCAGTAAGCCCTGGCTTTTTTATGTCCTACTTCCATGGGAGCGATCTGCTGGTCCATAAAAATAGGGAATTCAATGGTTCATACAAGAAGGAAACCTTATTTGTCTCTAATGATCCAAATCAGTTCGGGGAATTTTAAAAATGAAGAACTTCGTCCTGAGGTTGATAATTTATTCATATCAGAACAAAACAATGAACATGCCCGTCATTTTTAAACATGGTTCCAAATTAAATCGCTGGGTCCAGGCTTACAGCCTTGAAGAGTTGTTTTCAAAGGCGCTGGACAGCATGAACCGGCTTTTGCACCCTGATTTATGCGAGCAAAAGAGGCATTCCGATTGCTGCCTGAGGGTACAATTGAGGGCTGAAAACAGCCAGGGGCTGCTCGAGGATTTTCTCTCTGAGGTACTCGCCCAAACCTATATCCAAAGGGCCGTTTTCTGTTATGTCATTTTTGATGAACTGGACGCCGAAACGCTTATTGCCCATATTTACGGAAGGTGGTACCAAAACCTTGAAACAGAGGTGTACTCCGTTAAATGCAAATCCACTCAAAGAGCTGCAGGAACAGAACAATACCAGGCAGGTCTGGTATTTGAAGTCTAGGATAAGCTGGTTTGCTGTATCTTTCTGTTACAGAAAAAGCGTAATCAATGGCAGAACCCCGCAAGAAAAAATCTGTAAGATATGCCCTTGCAGAAGATCAGCCCTTCCTTGAGGGCCCCCGAAACCGTTTGCATGAACTTTGGTTCACCTTTAAGGTGCAGTACCATTTTATCAGGGCTTTTCGAAAATTGCACTTTATCGGACCCTGTGTAACGGTATTCGGCTCTGCCCGTTTTAAAGAGGACAACCCCTATTACCAACAGGCTGTGGAAGTGGGCAAGGCCCTCACAGAAATTGGTTTTACGGTAATGACCGGGGGCGGTCCCGGAATTATGGAGGCTGCCAACAGGGGAGCCTTTGAAAATAATGGCCTCTCTGTCGGATGCAACATCATCCTGCCAAAAGAGCAAAATCCCAATCCCTATTTACATAAATGGATCAACATCCCCTATTTCTTCATCCGTAAATTCATATTGCTAAAGTATTCCTATGCCTTTGTGGTCATGCCCGGGGGAATGGGTACCCTGGATGAACTCTTTGAATCCCTGACGCTTATCCAGACTCAAATGATTCAGAATTTCCCCGTGATCCTTTTTGGAAAGGAGTACCACCGGGAATTATACGAGCATTTGCATTTGATGGCGGCCAATGGAACCATTTCCAAATCCGATCTGGACCTGTTATTTCTTACAGACTCTGTATCTGAGATGCAAGAACATCTCGAAAAATGCGCTGTGGAAAAATTCGGACTGATTCGTAAACCGCGCAAGTCTTACTGGTTTCTGGGAGAGCCGAAAATTAACAGACCCTAGCATCCTTTTAAAGCTTTTCAGCCATTTTGCTCCAGATGATCCCAGGCCAGGGCTGCAGGCCCCAGGACCGCTTCCGCGCTGCTATAAGAAGATAATAAAACCTTTATCTTACCCCTATATACTGGAAAGAGGGAGGCTTCCAGGCTTCTTTTCACCGGGTCCAGTAAAAGAGCTCCTGCCTTGCTAAGCCCTCCCGAAATAATAAAAGCTTCCGGATCCAGATGCGCGGCAGTATCTGCCATTTTCAATCCTAGAATAGTGCCTGTATAAGTGAATGCTTCCTGCGCAATAGCATCGCCATTCAATGCTGCTTCTGAAATGATTTTTCCATCTAAATCCTCAAAGGCGTACGATTTAAGGACGGAATCCGCATTATCCCGTGCGAGTAACTCAAAAACGGTTCGCTTTATTCCGGTTACGGAAGCATAGGTTTCCAGGCAACCTTTAAGGCCGCAGTTACATTGCCTTCCTTTCGGATAAACATTGATGTGGCCGATTTCGCCCGCCATTTCATTATGGCCAGTGAGCAGCTGGCCATGGCTGATTATACCGCTTCCAAGCCCAGTACCCAGGGTTAGCATCACAAAATCGTGCATTCCCCTGGCAGCCCCAAACCGCCTTTCCCCCAGAGCTGCTGCATTGGCATCATTGGTTAAAAAAACAGGCAAATCCCACAGTGATGCAATAGTGGCGAGCAGCGGAACCCTGGAACCCCACTTAAAATTAGGGGGGTTGATCATGGCACCTTCCCGCCTGCTGGCATTAGGGGCCCCCACCCCTATGGCAAGGGGCGGATTTTCGGCTGTTATTTCCCTGTATAGCTGCAGATGATCAGACAAGCGTTTTTCAAATAACGAATAGGGATCATTTGCCTGAGATTTAAGCACCTTCACTTCCCGGATAGCCCCCTTTGAGCTAACCAGTCCCATTTTAACAAAAGTACCCCCGATGTCTATAGCCAATACCTCAGGATTACGCGCTGTGTCTGCTTTTTTCTGCATTATTCAATAGTGTAAGAGTAGAAATGCTGCATTTGAAGGCTACTCTGTGTATGAATTTTAAAGTTAGGACAAGTTCCGGATAGCGATTATGATTTCGATCATCCTTTCAATGGTCCGCTGCAGCCCTTCCCGATCGGAAAGGGACAGGGGATTTTCGCCTCAGCGCTATTTAGGGCTGTGGCTGACCCATATCATTACGTATGAGCAGTTGTCTTTATTCCTTTGTAAAACAGCCCCTTTACGGGATAACAATTATTCATATGACAACCGATACAACTACTAGAGAGATACTGATTCCATTGAAAAATGGTTCACTGCCCGGTATACTTGAGGTGCCTGAAAAAACCATAGGGCTTATTATCTTCTCCCACGGGAGTGGCAGTAGCCGGAAGAGTCCGCGCAATACGTATGTTGCCAGGCTGATGCATACCCGTAAGATGGCGACTTTGCTTTTTGATTTGCTTACGGAAAGGGAAGACCTGCAAATCAATAATCGTTTTGATATTGAATTGCTTACCCAAAGGCTGCTTATCGCGACAAACTGGATTCGGGACTACCTTTCCGAACCCAGACTCCCAATTGGATATTTCGGGGCGAGTACAGGGGCTGCCTCGGCCTTAAAAGCTGCTGCCTATTATCGGGAAAAAATAGCTGCGGTAGTGTCAAGAGGGGGTCGTCCCGACCTGGCATTCTCCGATTTACCCCAGGTTACCGCCCCTACTCTTTTGATTGTGGGAGGTCTGGACAGGCAGGTGCTGGCATTAAACAGAAGAGCCCTGAGAGAATTAAACCCAAAAAGCAAACTGGAACTGGTCCCCGAGGCTACGCATTTATTTTCAGAGCCGGGTAAACTGGAGCAGGCAGCAAGGCTATCTGCGAAATGGTTTGAAACACACTTTACAGAATCGCCGTATGAGTTTTAAAAACAGAACAGAGGCGGGCCGGCTTCTGGCCGAGAAACTCATTCATCTAAAGGGAAAGAGTGCCGTGGTGCTGGCCATTCCCAGGGGAGGCCTTCCTGTGGCAGCACCCGTCGCCAGGGCCCTTGAAATCCCCATAGATGTTGTCCTGTCCAAGAAAATCGGACACCCTTTCAATAAAGAATACGCCATTGGTGCGGTAAGTCTGGAGCAGCTGATCATTACGAACCCGGAGGGCATCAGCGATTCCTATATAGAAGAGCAGGCAAAAGAAATCCGCGAATTACTGCGGGAAAGAGAAAGGCGATACCACCAGAAAAACAGGGCTATTGACTTAAAAGATAAGGTCGTTATTGTAGTTGATGACGGGGTGGCCACAGGAAATACACTCAAACTTACCCTGAAAGTTATCCAGGCTCAAAAGCCGGTAAAAATAGTGCTGGCCATTCCTGTTGCGCCCCCTGAGGCGTTTCATATGTTAAAGAACCTGCCAGAGGTTTCTGAGATCATTTGCCTGCATGTTCCCCACTTTTTCAGGGCAGTCGGACAATTTTATGAGGATTTCAGGCCGGTTACAGATCAAGAGGCTATAGAAATCCTGGAAAGCATCCCTGGAAAAAGTGAAATGTCCTAATTTTTTCTTTGTTTTCCCGACCATTCATTGATGTTGATCCGGTATACCACGGGAAGGCCTTCGCTGTTGGCACGGCTGGAAAAATCCTTTATAAACCTGGGTTCGGAGGCATCGGCGTCTTTTAGAATATTCCGGACCCCCTCAGCAAACCTGTGCAGATACTGTTTTGCATCTATCTGATGTAACTCTTCATAAGTGCCGTGTACCAGTACAGACCGCCATTCATTTACCGAATCCAGTTCATAAACCCCGAGGGCGACCTGAGGATTTTCCCTCAGCGCAGCGATTTTATGGCCTTCCATGGAGTAACTTACGATGCAGTTCTCCTCCCGGCAATAGAAGTAGGTAACCGGGAGCACATAAGGCATGCTGTGCGCTATAAATGCCAGGGATCCTATGCAATTATTAACCAGCACATCAATGAGCTGATCTTCAGTTAACTCCAGGATCAAATCATCCGATAATTCTGCCTTGCCTTTCATAAGTAAACATATTAGTTCCGCTCTAAGGTAGTTGGAAGTAGGGGTAATTTATATGACATTCATCAGTAGAAGAAGATCCTCCCAAACTGACGCAGGTCATTTCAGGAGGCCAAACAGTATAGTATATTTGAAACGCTGTACTCAGGCTATTTCCTGTTACGGCATCAGAAAGCAATGTTTCGCAGGGGATATTGTTTTCAGGACGGTTTGAGATTGGGGGATTTCCGTTTATAAAGCCCTGGTTTACTACTAAAGGGCATTACAAATCGAAAATCAACAAGTTCAGACGGTTCAGGAAGAGACCGGGTCGCCTCACTGATCCGGTCTCTTTAATTATATATGGGTATAACAGTAACCATGCATGCCAAGGGCCGGTCTATCGGACTCCCGGCTTAGTGGGGATTCCACCCTCGCACATCCTCCATTTCAATCTCCACGAACCAGACCTTGTGGCTCCTGGGTAAAAGCGTGCCCGATTCTGTGGTCAGCCAATCATCCCAGCTCGCTTCAATTCCGCCGATCGGAAGGATTCCAACCCACATTTTAAAGGCACGGGGCAGGCCGTTTTCATCCAGCAGCCATAGATAGGAGTCCCCGGGAGTACTCCCGCCTGAGGTATAGGTAACCAGCAAGCCCTCCTCCCCGTTTTCCAACCGGACCAGCCGCCTTTCAGTGCCCGGGTCAAATACTTTGTGGGGGGCTACCAGCCAGAAGGAATCATTGTTGAAATAATCTGTTGCCTTCTCAATCAATTGGGTCCGTTCTGACCCTTCCTGTAGTTCTCCTTCAACATAAACTTCGCTTAGCCCGGGCTGGTTTAAATGCAGCAGCACTTTGTTACCTTCCCATGCTACGGTAACCGTTCCCTGCTTTTTGTCCCAGCGGTAGTGGTGTATACCTGAAAAAGTCCATTCCAAAAAGCGGGTATTCCTGTAGGCTTCATGGTTCACGGCTATAAGCATTCTCTTGGCGAGGGCATCTGCTTTTGGGGATTGTTCGCCTTCGGGAAGTTGTTCGTTAAAACTAAGGTAGGCAGCCAGCGAAAGCAAAAGGATCGCAAATGCTGTCCACCCAATTATTTTTAGTAATTTTTGAAACACAGGTTATGGTTTATGGGGTCCAAATATATGTAAATACGATTTCCCGGCGGAAGGGACTTTGAAAGGGAAGCTGTGTTAAAGTTATTTTAAGAAGTACGAATATTTACCCTTTTAAGAGTAACTTTATTAGAAATGAAAGTATTACTATTAGTTTTAAATAGGCTTACTATGAATAAATTCATTCCTTCAGGCATATTGGTTTTATTCAATTTTTTATTGTTTACATCCCTGATCACTGCCCAGCAGGCGGGGCCAAATCCTTTAGAACTGGATCAATTGTTTGAAGCGGATATTTATGAAGACCTGCAGCAGAACGAACTGGACTCACTGATTACCTGGCAGGAACACATACTGGTTCACCTGGACAAACCCGTCTGTAACCCCGGAGACCCCTTATTCTTTAAGGCATATACCCTTACCGGCCCAAACCGCGTCCGGGCTACCCTGAGCAAGGTGCTCAAAATGGAATTACTTAATTCCGATAATCAAATAGTGTCTACCCAATACCATAAAATAGAGGACGGCATGGCCTCCGGGACCTTTGAAGTGCCACGTAAGCTGAAGGAAGGCAAGTATACCCTGCGCGCTTATACCCGTTGGTTAGAAAACTACGGGGCTGAATTTTACTTTAACACCTCGATATTGCTGGGAGATTCCGGGACGAATCTTCCAAAAGAATCCGAATCCTCAGCCATTACCGTGGAGTTTTATCCGGAAGGGGGCAATTTGGTGAGCGGCTTTGAAAACCGACTTTTCCTCAAAGTCAACAGTGCCCATGGCGGCGCAGCAGATTTCAGCGGGGAGATTGTCTCTGAAACAGGGAAAGTCATCCCGGTTTCCAATTTCAGAAACGGAATCCTTTCCACCATCTTTACCCCGGAAGTATCCGATGCCTATACGCTCAGAACAACTGACGGCAGCAGCTTTTCCTTGCCGGAAATCAAAGAGGCCGGATTCCTATTACAGGCCAATAACCTGGATCCGAAGATTCTCCGTGTAAGGGTTTTAGGAAACATGAAAGGGGCCAAAGAATCCCTGAGGGTAAAGGGGATTATGAACGGCATAACTTACTTCGAACAGGAACTGCAATCAGAGGGCCAAAGAAATGAATTGGATATTTCGAAAGAATCGTTCCCAACGGGGACCTTACAGATTGTTCTGGTAAATGGTCAAAATGAAGTCCTGGCGAGCCGGCCGGCTTTAATCGAGAACCCCAGGCAACTGAATGTCTCCATCGTCCCACTGACAAAAACAAATGAAAACAGGAACAGTACCTTTAAAATTTCCGTGAGGGATGCTACAGGCAAGCCCGTCCAGACCGGCCTGTCGCTCAGCGCGACCAATTATTCAGAGACTTCGGATGGCACAGTATTTCATGCGGGCACTAGCTTCAATCAGGAAATAGATTTCCTCCAAATTAGCAATATGACTCCCGATAGAAGGGGGCGGTTTATCCGAGATCTGGAGCTTCTGACATCAGAATGGAAGAATTCAAAACATATCTCTGCAGACCAACAGATCAGGTATCCTTTTCAAAAGGGGCTGGACCTTTTTGGCTACGCCTATGATTTAAATAATAAGCTTTTGAAAAACACGAAAATTCAAATGCTAACTACCCAAAGCGACGAAATCATCCTAAGGGAATTCGAAACCGATGGTTCGGGCTTGCTAAAAATAGAAGGGCTGGACTTGAGCGGAGAGACCGAACTCATCTTCCGAACGGAAGGGGAATCTACCCAAACACGCCTGGTGAAAGTAAGGCCTATCCAGAGACAATACGATCAGAACGCAACTACCCAAAGGGTTGTCATTAAAAATGATCAAAAAACAAATGCCATTACCGAATCTTCACCTTTTGTAGGTGCAGACGATGATAAACTTGTGAATCTGGAAGAGGTAGAAGTTCGGGATAAAAAAATGAATCGGAAACGTCCGATCGAGCCTCAATATGGCCTTGAGGCTTCGGGAAAACGTTCGGTGGTTCAAAATATCGAGCGCCCTAAATTCATCTGGCAATTGCTGTCAGAGCTACCCGGGGTGGTTGTCTCAGGAAATCCGGCGGCCCCAAGGGTATCATTGGTGAGTACGGGCAGCGGTACGAGTGCCCGGC
Organism: Robiginitalea insularis; assembly: GCF_052497835.1. NCBI lineage: Bacteria > Pseudomonadati > Bacteroidota > Flavobacteriia > Flavobacteriales > Flavobacteriaceae > Robiginitalea > Robiginitalea insularis. Next base: position 2,679,705 of record NZ_CP199296.1, on the reverse strand, counting down.
GTGACACGAATTTTATGACTGGCGCATTGGATGATCCCGGCCCGCTTTGGGTAATCGATGGATTTATAGTAGGAAAATCTCCAATTTTTGACCCCACCTGGGGCTTAACTTTCTGGGATATCGATCGCATAGAAAAGTTGCTTCCTGCAGAAGCCAGTATGTACGGCAGCCGCGCTACAGAAGGAGTTTTTATGATCTATACCCGAAACGGTTCCGAATTTGAGTTTACCAACCGGAAAGACGGCCGGCTGCTGTTTCAGGGTTATCATCAATCTGAAGGTTTTGGATCCTATACCCAAGAATTGAATAAAAAGCCCCGAAGATACGAAGGACGCCCGGCCACCCTTTTCTGGAACCCGGACCTTCAAACTGACGCCAATGGAGAGGCCATCGTAGAAATCGAGTCTCCCATAGCCGTTGGACAATTGGAAATAAAGGTCAGCACGGTCACTGAAACCGGGGCTATTGGCAGCGCCCGGATGGTTTACAAGCCTTAATCCGGAAATCCGGGATTTACAAGGATGTTTGTTGATCCCCTTCTCGCTGTCCGGCCTGTTGTTTTTTAAGGGCCATTAAAATATTCGGGTCAAAGCGCACGCCGTCTGCGTGCATATCGGCTAAAGGCAGCTGGCTGCGATGGTCAATTTTCTTTTTCATTCTATTTTAATTTTAAGCCTTATTTATATCGCTATTCCCTAAATATATACTTTTTGTTTAATTTTTATTATAGAACGTTAAACATTTTATAAATGCCTTCAAATCTTTCGTGCCCTGCCTGCTTTTTAGTATTCTAAGAGGTGTAAGAAAACAATTCGGATCGATCAATCTATCATCGATCTCCTTCTAATTGAAAAAAAGAAATAATTATATGAAATCAGAACACCGTATCACGATCAGAAAGATCGCTTCCATAACACATGATGTGCTTCAATTTACGACTGATAAGCCTGAAGGATACTCCTTTACACCCGGACAGGCCACTATGATGGCCATTGACAGGGAAGGCCTGAGAGAAGAGAAAAGGCCGTTTACTTTTACCTGCCTGCCAGAAGATGCCGAATTGGAATTCACCATCAAAATTTATCCCACCCATGATGGAGTTACCGATGAACTCACAACAGTGAAGGTGGGTGATTCCCTGCTCATAGAAAATGCCTGGGGAGCCATCAACTACAAAGGCCCTGGAACATTTATTGCAGGAGGAGCGGGGATAACACCCTTTATCGCCATTCTGAAAGACCTGAACCGCAAAGGCAAAATGGACGGGAACCGTCTGTTATTTGCGAACAAGACCTCAGACGATATTATCCTTCACAAAAATTTGAAGAGCTGGCTGGGCGATAACTATGTCAACATACTTTCGGAAGAGGATACGGGCTCAGAAGAAAAAGGACACATCAACCGCGAACTTCTTGAAAAATACGAGCTGAATACTTCAGACTACGTTTACCTTTGCGGCCCGCCGGCCATGGAAGAAGCCGTAACCGCGGATTTGTATGCCATGGGACTGAGTGAGGCACATTTAGTCAAAGAGGAATAAGTCCATAAAACTGCCTTGCCTGGAAACCTCAGTTGCCCCGGAAAAAATTAATCCCATATAAATCTTATTAATCAAAAGACGTGATGAAGAATATCCTGTATTGCCTATTACTGGCACTTATTTTACTTAGTTGTAAAAACCAGAAAACCCCAACCGGAGAAATCCCGGCCAACCAGTCTTACGCCACTGAGGTGGATTTTGACCGGACGGTAATGGAAATCCTGGACCAAAGCCCTGAATACAATAGTTTCCTGAAGTTAGTAAACGCAGCCTCCTATTTTGACGAGATAAAGGAAATGAATAATGTAATGGTCTTTGTCCCGACAGATAAGGCCTTTGGACCCGGCCTTGAAATGATCAATGAACTCAGCAAACCTGAAAATCTGTCCAGGCTGACTGAAATAATTAAATACCACTTTGTGCAGTCTGAACTGGATGCAGATAACTTATACAGCTTCCTTAGTATTGAAGGGGAACCCCTTCAGCTCCAGACTTTAAATGGTGGTTTTTTAGCTATCAGCCTCGAAAATGGAAAATTGAAGATTTTAGATGAAAAAACCGGCATTTCCTATATTGGTGAGAGCAGCATCCGTGGATCCAATGGAATTGTTTTCACCATAGACCGTGTGATGCGTCCCAACCTCAACATTTCGGCAAAATCAATTGCAGAAGTAACTGATATCTAAGAAAGGGAATAGATTGGATAGAAAGCACCAAAAAGCTTAAAATGCCCCGCTTAAAAATGCAGGGAGCGAAACTAATTATAATTACCCTAAACTAATTAAGTTTAAACCATGAACGGAATTTCAAGTGACAAAAGACTATTGAAAGTTTACTTTAACTCCATGGACCTCAATGACAGGGAGGCCAGAACCTACTTGTCTTCCATTCAAAAACGCGTTTTATTTGTGGACCTAACTAAAAATTCACTTACGCAGCGGCAGTGGGCAGAAATTTTGGATGACCTGGAATTACACCCCAGTAAGATTGTGGACCACAATCATGAACTCCTTCAAGACAAAAATGGAAAAAAGGTAGAGCTATCCCTGGAAGACTGGCTGGATGTTCTGGTCAAATCGCCGCAGATTATAATGGGTACCATCATAATTGAAGGAGATAAGTGCATGTATTTTAAATCTCCCAAGGACTTGATAGAATTTGTTGCTGCAAGGCCGGAGAGCCAGAATAATACTCGCGAATAGAGAGAAATGGGATTTGGTGGTTGGAACTTGGGATTTGGGATTTGGGATTTGGGATTTGGGATATTCAGGATTGTACTTCAAAATACCTGCCTATTCTTATGTACTTGTTAAATAACTATATACCTCAGACGTAACCGAATAAACTCCGCATCCACCTTTCCACCCTTTATTTTTCCTATCCCTTATCCCGGACATCAGATTACTGGACTTATCGATATACAGAACCAACCCAGTAGTTTTTTATTAATGGAAAAGATGCCCTGCAAGTGACTCACATCATTTGAACTCACCCCAATACCAATTAACTTGGATTCAGTTTATTTAGTTAAGTGAATTATTAAAATTAAATGCTAACGCGAGGTCTTTTGTAAAGCATTTCTGGTGATTTTGTGGTCTTGGCAGATCCGTTTAATCCAATTTGGATGACCTGTTTGAAGACCAGGTTCGGGACACTGTTCTGTTCGAAGATTGTATTGGGAATGGCAAGGCCATAACCCCAACCAAGAACAGGTTTGAGAACGATGATGGTTTAGAAATTGAAAAGGAAATAAAGGCATAAATCCTAAATAAATGCCATGGAATATTCTGCAACCTTCCACCCTAAAGGAGTTTTGACTATCCTAATATTCCTTTCTCTGTCTTTGACAATTACCTGTTGCCGTTCCACAGGTAACGACACGAGTATTGCCTTAGACCAGGCGGAGGAGCCAGAGTGGGAAGATTCCATTCGATCACCAGAAAATATAATCGTTTCAAACGATGTCCCCATTGCCGACTATTTCCAGTTTATAGACTCCATTGTGCGTGAATATAAGGATACAACCCCCTACCCGCTGACAGAACATATCCTTGTCCGTTACAATTCCTGGATCATTGACACCCTTTCCCATACCGACTATTACTATATGATGGACCGGGATTCCTTTGTCTTCGACCAAAGAAAAATGACTGTTTTGCCCAAAGGAAGCCTCCTGAAATTACCGGATTCCGCAACTTCCCGGAAATTACTTGAAGATTTCAGTAATAGTTGGATCGATATAAACATCCCCGAATTCAAGCTCAGGCTTTTTAGGGATTCCATTGTAATCCATTCGTTTCCCATTCGAGTTGGACAAAATCGCAGTCGTTACCTGGTTATGGACCAAAGGGTCACCGATCTGCGCACCCAAACGGGAATAGGTCGTATTGTCGCCCATGTCAAGAATCCTGACTTTTATAATCCGGTGGATGGGAAACGCTTTTATTCAACAAAACGGGATGATGGTCGCGTGACCCTGATGCCACAAATACCCTGGATCGAAACAGAGATCAATGGTATCAGGAACGGACAGATGATACATCCCACCACGAATCCGAAAACTTTGGGAAAGGCCTATTCAAATGGCTGTATCGGTGTAAGAGAGGGAGATTCCTGGACCATTTATTACAATGCACCCATAGGTACCAAGGTCCGGATCCGATATGATTTGAACCTTATCGAAAATGGTAAAGACACTTTGCATCTGAAGGATATTTATGGTTACTCCAGTAGTCAATCAAAGCCTTCCCTTTAACCCTTGACCTAAACAAAGATATTTTTGGGAATAAATTATTCCGTAACCAGTAGTCAGGTCAAAAATTCTTAGATCTGCATAGACAGTTATCTGTTTGGTATTTGGAATTTGGTGCTTGGCTCTGGTGGAGCGCTTTTAGTGAGGGGCCAGGCGGTGCGCTGGCCAGGATTACGCCGCATTTAATGCGTAATCTTGTTTGTTGGTGAGAGAACCGGAACCGTTAAATGGCACCGAAGGCGGTTGCTTTTATAATTCAAGATAAACCTAATCCTCTATTATAATTATTCTTTTGGGGTTTGGGATTTGGCGCTTAGTCCCGATAACTATCGGGATCAGGATTACGCCTGCGGCGTGATCCTGTTAGGGGGGAGACTGAAAAAAAAACCCTTACTTCTGCCAGTAGGCAAGTTTATCCTTTTTCTAAAAAGAAATTTGGTATTTGGAACTCACAGGATTACGCCTGCGGCGTGATCCTGAGGTGGGGGTAACTGAAACAAACCCTCACTTCTGCCAGCAGGCAAATTTATCCTTTGTCTAAAAAGAAATTTGGTATTTGGAATTTGGAACTCACAGGATTACGCCTGCGGCGTGATCCTGTGTGGGGGGGGTAACTGAAACAAACCCTTACTTCTGCCAGCAGGCAGAAGTCGGTTTTTCATTCCTTCCGCCATCCTGAAGCCGGCTTCGATGGCTCCAGGAATGAAAAAACCCCGACGACAAAGTCGTCAGGGTTTGTTTCGTCGGGGTGGCAGGATTCGAACCTGCGGCCTCCTGCTCCCAAAGCAGGCGCGATAACCGGGCTACGCTACACCCCGAAAAGCAGCTAGTGCTGCAAATTCCAACCCCGATTGCTATCGGGGCAAATCCCAAATTCCATGGAGTATGGGATTATTTTATATCTCGGCGGGAATTAATCGCCGAAGCCCTTTTTAAGGGTCTATGGCGGAGAGACTGGGACTCGAACCCAGGCGACGGTTACCCGTCGACAGATTAGCAATCTGCTCCGTTACCACTCCGGCACCTCTCCAATTTCTTGCAAAGAACGTCCCCATTTTTCCGTGGGGCAATTGCGGATGCAAATGTAGTTTTTCAGAATCAGGGAAGCAACTTTTTATAAGTTTTTTTAATCCTTAAAAAAGCTACCTCTTGCCTTAGGTAACTTATTCCGGATATTCCACCCTGAGATGGTAAATATTTGTGAGGCGTTGCTTGAGTACTTTCTTCACCGTCTCAATTTCCTTAAAGGTGATATTGGCGTTGAGGAATTGCCCGCCCTGCATCTGCCCTCCAATGATCTTATCCACAAAATCATTGATGATGTTAAAGGTGGGGTTGACCAGGCTTTTGGAAGCCGCCTCCACAGAGTCCGCCATCATCAGGATGGCCGTTTCCTTTGAAAATGGGATGGGCCCGGGGTAACGGAACTGATTTTCATCCACATTTTCACCGTCTGCTTCTTTGGCTTTCTTATAGAAATAATACACCCGGGTAGTTCCGTGGTGAGTACGGATAAAATCGATTACCCGGTCCGGCAGGTTGTTCTTGCGGGCCATTTCAATTCCCTCGATCACGTGCTTTATGATGATTTCGGCACTGGAATAAGGATCCAGGTCGTCATGCGGGTTTACATTGGTAGTTTGGTTTTCTGTAAAATAGGTGGGGTTATTCATCTTCCCGATATCGTGGTAAAGGGCCCCTACCCTAACCAGCATGGCATTCGCCCCAATTTCATTGGCCGCCGCCTCGGCAAGATTGGCTACCTGCAGCGAATGGTTGAAAGTACCCGGGGCCTTGTTTGACATTTCCTTGAGCAGGCGGGAGTTTGTATCGGAAAGTTCCAGCAGGGAAACATCCGAAACCATCCCGAACATCTTTTCATAAATATAAATGAGGGGCTGGGCGAACAGGGTAATCATACCATTGAGCAGGAAAAAGCCGAAATTAACCCAGATCACATTTTCCAGATTCCCCTCGTGTATGATATGAAAGGCGAAATAGCCCACTATATAGATCAGGGTGATCTGCCCCACCGAGATAAAAAGGTTGGCCCTCTTGTACAATTCCGACACGGTGAGAATAGTCACAATCCCCGCAATGATCTGCAAAAAGATATATTCGAAACTGTTGGGAACCACAAAGCCAAGGATGAGCACGGTAAGCACGTGTACAAAGAGCCCCAGGCGGGCGTCAAAGAAAGTTTTGAGGATCAGGGGTAAAATACAAAGCGGTACTACAAAAACCAGGGCCTCATTATACTTAACCACCAGGGTTGTAACAAAGACCATCAACAGTATGTTGAAAAAGATAAAGGTGACCCGCACATTATTGCGATAGACCTCCGGCCGGTAGCGTTTCAGGAAAAGGAGCAGCATCATCAGTACCAGCGCCACCAGGATGGTGTACCCGGACAAGATAAAATAATAGTTCCCGGCGGCCCAGAGTTCAGATTCGTATTCGGACTTCAGGGATTCCAGGATCTTCAGGTTTTCTGCTTCTACCACCTCCCCTTTGGCGATAATCAGTTTCCCTTCATCCACACTCCCGCGGGTAAGGGAAATGCCGGCCTGTTCGTTTTCGAGTTCAATAGCCGAAAGACGCTCATCACGGCTAACATTGGGCATTACAATCTGGAAAAATAATTTCTGAAAGGATTCCGTAAGGGCTTCGGTCCCGGTCTTACGGGCAAAGTACCTCACTCTTCCATCCAGATCGTTGAGGCGGTTGATTTCCGAGAAAAAGATCCGCCGGGCCTCAGTATCTTTTACCAGAAATACTTCTTTGGTATCCGGGACCGTACTTCCCCTCCAGAATCCGGTCTTATATAAACTGTCCAGAATCTGGCTTCCGGCTTCCCGTATCCGGTTCAATTGCCTGCTGGAATAGTTCTCCCTGGAGAAGTATTCCCCAAAGCGATTGTCATAGGCTTCCCGGACCGCAGCTGCAATTTCAGTGTCATAGCGGTAATAGGGAATCTGATTTTCCTCTATGATTTGCCGTTCCGCCTTTAGTTCCTCGGGTGTTTTTTTAATCGAAAAATCAAATGGAGCATACAGGTTTTCGTATTGCCAGGGTTTCCCTTTCTGAAATTCATATTTGAATTTCCCTCCCCTGGGGAAGAAGAAAACAATACAGCCAATGGTGATAAAGTAAAGAACATACTTGTATATCACCGATTGGTATCTGTAAAGCGTATCCAGTGTCTTTGGCATAAGATATCCGTATGGGGTAAAAATAGAAAAAACCCATGGGTTACAACGGGTTTTGCCTTTTTAAAGTAAAGGGATACAGTATTAATTTAGTAATTTCGCAACAACCAAAACTGATAAAATGAAAGAGGTTGTTATTGTTTCAGCAGTACGTACCCCTATAGGTAGTTTTATGGGGGCATTGTCTACCGTTCCCGCCCCGAAACTGGGTGCCGTTGCTCTTAAAGGGGCCCTTGAAAAAATTGGATTGGATCCCTCAAGTGTAGAGGAAGTGCTGATGGGGCACGTGGTGCAGGCCGGCGCTGGTCAGGCCCCTGCCCGGCAGGCAGCCATTTATGCCGGAATCCCCGATACGGTTCCCTGCACTACCGTAAATAAAGTATGTGCGTCCGGAATGAAAGCAGTAATGCAGGCGGCTCAGGCAATTGCCCTGGGAGATCGCTCCATTGTTGTAGCCGGGGGCATGGAAAACATGAGCCTGATACCTCATTATGTACACATGCGCAATGGCCAGAAATTTGGTCCGGTAAACATGGAGGACGGGATGCAGAAAGATGGCCTGGTTGATGTATATGACCAGCAGGCCATGGGCGTGTGTGCAGATGCCTGTGCAGAGAAGTACAGCTTTAGCAGGGAAGAGCAGGATGCATATGCCATACAATCCTACAAGCGTTCCGAAGCGGCCTGGGCAGACGGGAAGTTTAAAGAAGAAGTTGTTCCTGTAGCCGTACCACAACGCCGGGGGGAACCGGTTATGGTGATCGAAGACGAAGAATACCGCAATGTTCGTATGGATAAAATTCCGCAATTACGACCCGCCTTTACCAAAACTGGAACCGTTACCGCTGCCAATGCCTCAACCATCAATGACGGCGCTGCTGCTATGGTATTAATGAGTGCTGAAAAAGCAAAAGAACTCGGTCTGGAACCGCTGGCCAGAATCCGCAGTTACGCAGATGCGGCCCAGGAACCTAAATGGTTTACAACTGCTCCGGCCAAAGCCCTTCCCCTTGCACTTGATAAGGCCGGGCTGAGCCTGAATGATATTGATTATTTTGAATTCAATGAGGCCTTCAGCGTGGTAGGGCTGGCAAATATAAAATTACTGGGGCTTACCGATGAGAATGTCAACGTGAACGGAGGGGCCGTTTCCCTTGGGCATCCCCTGGGGTGTTCCGGGGCACGCATCCTGGTAACCCTGATCCATATTCTCCACCAGCAAAATGCCAGTCTGGGAGCAGCGGCAATATGCAATGGAGGTGGAGGGGCTTCGGCCATGGTAGTTGAGCGACCTTAAAGGCCCGGAACCAGCATGCGTTACGGTATCTGCCCATTGAGTATTGTTCCGGTGTACGAATCTCCGGACGCCAACAGTGCCCTGAAATCACAATTGCTTTATGGGGAATTGTATAAAATCCCTGAATCCCGAAAGGTCTGGAGCCGTATCCGGTGCCAGCTGGACCGGACCGAGGGCTGGGTTCGCAACGATCAGCTTTATTTTATAGAGGAAGACCGGTACGAGGATCTCAATACGGATAAGAACGCCCGGTTTGCCTCAGACCTGGTCGCCCACGCCTGCAATGAGGAAGGTATATTGATCCCGGTACTTATGGGGTCAACCGTATCGCATTGCCGGGAATTAAATCATCAATTTGAGGGAGCTGTTTTTTCCGGGGGAAACCCCCGGGAAAACCTGGTTAATACAGCGCTGCTCTACCTGAACAGTCCGGAACTTTCCGGAGGTCGTTCGCCTTTCGGAATAGACGCCTCAGGCCTCAGCCAGATGGTCTACAAAAGCATCGGGCAGGAACTGAAACGTTTACCGGAACAGCAGGCCATGCAGGGAATACCGCTCAGTTTTATTGAAGAAAGCAGTCCGGGGGACCTTGCCTTTTTTGACGGACCTGATGGCAACATCCACCATGTGGGGATCATTATGAAGGATAATTACATCATTCACGTAAACGGGAAGGTGCGGATTGACAGACTGGACCATACCGGGATCTTTAATAATGATCTCCGCGATTATACCCACCCGCTCAGGGTCATCAAACAAATCTTATAAAAAAAGCCCCGACAAACGGGGCTTTTTAGATATATCAGCTAAGGAATACGTATTACTCTCCGAGTAATTTTTTGATCCTCATAAAATTCTCATTGTCGCCTAAGGCTCCGTAGATATTCTTGAGCTGGCTCAGGATTCCCTGGTTATCGGGATTATTCTTAAGGGCTGCTTCGAGAACAGTTGCTCCTTCCTGGAATAATTCATCCTTTTTCTTTTTCAGCTCATCGTATTTGGTGATGTCTGCACGGGAAGTACCCAAGGTGTTCATTTCGTCAATCAGGCTGTTACCCTCATTTACATAGGTTGTGGATAAGTTCAACTGCGCATTTACATATCCCGGGTTGATTTCGATTGCCCTTTTGTAGGATTCCCTTGCGGCCTCCAGATTTCCCTGTTCCATATTGATCACACCAATGTTATAGTGCAGATCAGCATTATCAGGAGCCATGGCAGCTGCCTCGTTCATAAGGGACTTGAAGGTATCCTTATCACCCATCTGGTAATAGAGGTTGGCCTCATTTAGTACCAGGTTTACATCATCCGGATTGTCGGCCCGCGCATCTTTGTAAGCGGCCAGGGCTTCCTCATTTTTACCCAGTTGTGTATAGATCAAAGCAATGTTCCTGACAACCTCAGCTTTTTTAGATTCCGTTTTCTCATCGACCGGATTTGTATAAGCTCCTGATTTTACCATCAGGTCCCGCTGCGTTTTGTTGCCAAGGTTTTCAACCTCCCCGGTTTCCGCATTGGTAGCCTTATATTCGGTTGTACTTCCGTCAAAATTGAGATCTTTAAGCTCGTTGTAGTATTTCAGGGCTAACTCATAATCCCTTCCATTAACCGCACTGCTGGCCGCATAATATAAATACATGGTATCCTTTGGGCTCAGCTTGTAGCTTTTGTACAGTTTTTGAGCTCCCGCAACGAAGTTTTCATTTTTATTGTCTTCTACGGCTGCGTTTACAAGGTCTGCAGACATGGAAGTCAATTGTCCTTTTGCCTCTTCTGAGTAACGTTCCTTCCCGCTGGCTTCCTCAACTTCCACCACTTTCCGGAAAGCATCTATCGCTTCGTCAAAGGCTGCGTCGTCTCCCTTTTTTGCAAGGTCGGTAAAGACCTGTCCGCGGACAAAATAATATTGGGCTTGCAGTTTCTCGTCTTCTCCGGAAATCATTCCCTTTACAGCCTCGAGGCTGGCTTTGGCTGAGGCCGCATCACCATCTTTGAGGGCTTTTTCTGCATCCCTTATTTCTGATTTTTGTGAAATTCCGACTGCACTGATCAACAAGGCAGCCAAAAGTAGCATTCTGGTTCTCATGAAATTGTGTTTATTCAAAATTACTATTTTAATATTTATTCTTCTGATTCCGGACTATCCTTATCAATAGCCGTGCCATCTTCGGCATCCACCTCCATATTCAATATTTCGGCATCGTCCAGGTCTTCTTCCTCTTTCATGACCTTGGCTACTGCAGCAATGGAATCATTTTCACGCAGGTTGATTAACCTAACCCCCTGTGTGGCCCGCCCCATGGTACGCAGGTCTTCCACACTCATTCGTATGGCGATACCGGATTTATTGATAATCATCAGGTCATCCGAATCGGTTACGTTCTTAATGGCTACAAGACCACCCGTTTTCTCGGTAATGGAAATGGTTTTGACCCCTTTCCCCCCTCGGTTGGTAATGCGATAGTCTTCAATACTGGAGCGCTTGCCGTAACCATTTTCTGAAACCACCAGAATTTCATCGTCAAAGTTGTGCACGGAAACCATGCCGATTACCTCGTCCGAATCATCTGCAAGTGTAATTCCCCTTACCCCGGAGGCATTACGCCCCATAGGACGTGTCTTGCTCTCTTCGAAGCGAATGGCCTTCCCGGATTTCAACCCGAGGAAGATCTGGCTGGAACCGGTAGTCAGTTTGGCTTCCAGCAATTCATCCCCCTCGCGAACATTAATGGCAATAATTCCATTTTGTCTCGGGCGGGAGTATTGTTCCAGGGAGGTTTTTTTAACGGTTCCCTTTTTGGTTGCCATGATCACGTAGTGGCTGTTTACGTAATCTTCGTCCTTCAGGTCCTGGGTACATATAAAAGCCTTAACCTTATCATCTGTAGAGATATTGATCAGGTTTTGAATGGCCCGTCCTTTGGAGGTACGGCTGCCTTCCGGGATTTCGTATACCCTTAGCCAGAAACACTGCCCCTGCTGGGTAAAAAACAGCATATACTGGTGGTTGGTCCCTACAAAAAGGTGTTCCAGGAAATCTTCGTTCCGTGTGGCCGAAGCCTTTTGCCCTACTCCGCCCCTGTGCTGGGTTTTGTATTCGGAGAGCGGGGTCCTTTTAATATAACCGGCGTGTGAGATGGTGATGACCACCTGCTCGTCCGGTATCATATCTTCAATACTGAGATCCCCTCCGGCATAATTGATTTCCGAGCGGCGTTCGTCTCCGTACTTTTCTTTAACCTCCAGCAATTCTTCCTTAATGATTTCCATCCGGCGGTCTTCACTGGCCAGGATATCCTTAAGGTCTGCGATGGTTTTAATGATTTCTTCGTATTCAGAGCGCAGTTTGTCCTGTTCCAGGCCGGTAAGCTGGCGAAGGCGCATCTCTACAATTGCCCTGGCCTGAATTTCTGTCAGCTCAAAGCGTTTGATCAGGCCTTCACGTGCCTCGTCGGCATTCGAAGAGGCCCGGATGATCTGGATAACCTCATCGATATTGTCCGATGCGATGATAAGCCCTTCCAGGATATGTGCCCGGTCTTCCGCCTTTTTGAGTTCATATGTGGTACGCCTTACCACTACTTCGTGACGGTGGTTAACGAAGTGGGTGATCAGCTCCTTGAGGTTCAACAACTGCGGCCGTCCGCCAACCAGTGCAATATTGTTAACACTGAAAGAAGACTGCAGCGCCGTATACTTATACAGCATGTTCAGGACGATATTCGGAATGGCATCCCGCTTGAGTACATATACCACACGCATCCCCTTCCGGTTGGATTCATCCCGTATACTGGCAATCCCTTCAACCTTTTTATCGTTTATCAGGTCCACGGTCTTTTTGATCATGTCCGCCTTGTTGACCTGATAAGGGATTTCCGTTACCACGATACATTCTTTCCCCTGTACTTCTTCAAAGTTGGCCTTGGCTCGCATAACCACCCTGCCCCGACCGGTATGGAAGGCTTCCTTTACGCCATCGTACCCGTAAATGATCCCCCCGGTTGGAAAGTCAGGAGCTTTTATGTGCTCTATAAGCTCATCTATTTCAATGTCCCGGTTATTTATAAAGGCTATCGTGCCGTCTACCACTTCGGAGAGGTTGTGGGGAGGCATATTGGTGGCCATCCCGACAGCAATCCCGGAGGCGCCATTCACCAAAAGGTTCGGGATTCGGGTTGGAAGTACGGTAGGTTCCTGCAGGGAATCGTCGAAATTTAGCTGGTAGTCTACAGTTTCCTTATCGATATCCGCCAGCATCTCGTCCGCAATTTTGCGCATACGGGCCTCGGTATATCGCATTGCAGCCGGGCTGTCGCCATCTACGGAACCGAAGTTCCCCTGCCCGTCTATCAGCATGTACCTGAGACTCCAGTCCTGCGCCATCCGCACCATGGTATCGTAAACAGAGGTATCACCGTGTGGGTGATATTTACCGAGGACCTCCCCGACGATACGGGCCGATTTTTTATGTGAGCTGTTAGATCGGACTCCCAGTTCATGCATCCCGTAGAGGACCCTGCGGTGAACTGGTTTTAGCCCATCCCTGACATCCGGCAGGGCACGTGACACAATGACCGACATTGAATAATCAATGTAGGCAGATTTCATTTCATCTTCGATATTGATCGGGATCAATTTTTCTCCTTCCGCCATCTTGTATTCTTAAACGCTTTTTGAGGTTAAAAAATCATGCCAATATACGTAAATTCATAGCTTTTGAGTCAAACTCCACGGCATTTATTAAAGAATTTATCAACACTTTTGACCGGTTATCAAGTTGATAAATTGGCTGTTAAATATTTTGTAAATCAGTGTTTTTTTCGTCATTTAGTTCGGGTTTATCGAATATGGGTACGGTATTTGACGATCTTCCAATAAGATTTACTAATTTTAAAGTTGAATAAGCAGGATTTATGGATGATAATTTTTCACCGAGGGTAAAGGACGTTATTGCGTATAGCAAAGAGGAGGCGTTGCGGTTGGGCCATGATTTTATTGGTACCGAACATTTGATGCTGGGATTGCTGCGCGATGGCAACGGGAAGGCGATAAGTATACTGGATGCATTGGAGGTGGACCTGGACCACCTGAGGCGGAAGGTTGAAATTCTGAGTCCCGCAAACCCCAACGCGAATACCCAACCCAAGGACAAGAAAAACCTGCACCTGACCCGTCAGGCAGAACGCGCCCTGAAAACTACCTTTCTGGAGGCCAAATTGTTTCAGAGTTCCTCTATCAACACCGCGCATTTGTTGCTGTGTATCCTGAGGAATGAAAACGACCCCACTACCAAACTGCTTCACAAGATGAAAGTAGATTACGACGGGGTCAAGGAACAGTTCAAGAGCATGATCACCAGCGACGACGATTATACAGACAGCCCGACATCCGAGTCTTTTCCAAGCGACTCTGATGACGCCGCTGAAAGCAAAGAAGGTGCCTTTGGAGGAAGCAGCTCCCAAAAAGGGAATAAGAAATCCAAAACACCGGTGCTGGACAATTTCGGACGGGATCTTACCCGCCTGGCCGAGGAAAACAAACTCGATCCGGTTGTGGGGAGGGAAAAGGAAATTGAAAGGGTATCACAAATATTGAGTCGTCGCAAGAAGAACAACCCCTTGCTGATAGGGGAACCCGGGGTAGGTAAAAGCGCCATCGCAGAAGGCCTTGCCCTGCGCATTATCAATAAAAAAGTGTCCCGCATCCTTTATAACAAGCGGGTAGTTACCCTGGACCTGGCATCCCTGGTGGCAGGCACCAAATATCGCGGGCAGTTCGAGGAACGGATGAAGGCCGTGATGAACGAGCTTGAAAAAAACGACGACGTCATTCTCTTTATTGACGAGATACACACCATTGTGGGCGCCGGAGGCGCAACGGGAAGCCTGGATGCTTCCAACATGTTCAAGCCGGCCCTGGCCCGTGGAGAAATACAATGCATCGGTGCAACAACCCTGGATGAATACAGGCAGTACATTGAAAAAGACGGGGCACTGGAACGTCGCTTCCAGAAGGTTATGGTAGAGCCCACCACCGTGGAGGAAACCATAGAGATCCTGAAAAACATCAAAGGCAAATACGAAGATCACCACAATGTAAATTATACGGACGAAGCCCTTGTGGCCTGCGTTAAACTGACAAACCGCTACATGACGGACCGCTTCCTGCCGGACAAGGCTATAGATGCCCTGGACGAAGCCGGATCGCGGGTACATATTGTCAATATGGACGTACCCAAGCAGATCCTCGAACTGGAAAAACAGCTGGAGGAAGTACGCGACCTGAAAAACAACGTAGTCAAAAAACAGCGTTACGAGGAAGCAGCCAAATTAAGGGACGATGAAAAGCGCCTAGAGAAGGAACTGGCCCTGGCTCAGGAAAAATGGGAAGAGGAAAGCAAGCTGAACCGTGAAACGGTTACGGAAGACAACGTGGCCGATGTGGTTTCTATGATGAGTGGAATCCCGGTAAATAAAATAGCGCAAACAGAGAGCAATAAGCTGGCCGAATTGCCCCAATTAATAAAAGGAAATGTAATCGGGCAGGACGAAGCGGTTGCCAAAGTGGCCAAGGCCATACAGCGGAACCGGGCAGGCCTCAAGGACCCGAATAAACCCATAGGCAGTTTTATCTTCCTGGGGCAGACCGGAGTGGGAAAAACCCAATTAGCCAAAGTTCTGGCTAAGGAACTGTTTGACTCGGAAGATGCCCTGGTGCGCATCGACATGAGCGAGTATATGGAGAAATTTGCCATCTCCAGGCTGGTGGGAGCACCTCCCGGATATGTCGGCTATGAAGAAGGTGGCCAACTCACTGAGAAGATCAGGAGAAAACCGTATTCTGTTATCCTTTTGGACGAGGTGGAAAAAGCACATCCGGATGTTTTCAACATGTTGTTGCAGGTACTGGATGACGGTTTCCTCACAGACAGCCTGGGCCGTAAAATCGATTTCAGGAATACTATTATTATCATGACTTCCAATATCGGAGCGCGGCAGATTAAAGATTTCGGGCAGGGTGTTGGCTTTGGTACGGCTGCCAAGAAATCACAGGCAGACAGCCATCAGAAAAGTGTTATAGAGAATGCCCTTAAAAAGGCTTTCGCTCCCGAATTCCTGAACAGGATAGACGATGTTATCGTCTTTAACCCACTGGAAAGGGAGCATATACACAAGATTATCGATATAGAACTCGAAAAGCTTTACCAGCGTATCAGGGATATTGGATACAATCTCAGCCTTAGCGACAAGGCCAAAGACTATATCGCCGAAAAAGGCTTTGATAAGCAATATGGAGCGCGTCCGTTAAAGCGGGCAATCCAGAAGTATATTGAGGATGCCCTGGCGGAAGAAATCGTCAATTCCAAACTGAATGAAGGGGATAGCATTAAAATGGATCTGGATGAGAAAAAAGATACATTGTCTATCACCATTAAAAAGGGCAGTAAATCCTCCAAGGAAGCCTGATCGGGTAGGAAAACTATTTCAAAAGGGGTCATCCATCCATGACCCCTTTTTTTATGCGGTTTCAGAGCTTCGTAAGAATCGGGGTACAACTTCATGGTCGCCCAAACCGTATAAACGATAAATAGGCCTTTAATCTAATATTTTTCTTCCCCAATTGCCTTGCTCCTACTTTCGTTACCGGACACTATAATGAACATGGAATGAAAATCGGACCGGTTAAAAAGACCGTCATCGTCAGGGAGTACCTGCTCGATGTTGGCAAAATTCAGGTATTTGATAATTATATGGTATCGATCTTCGATGAAGGGGCTACGCTGACTCTTGAGCGAGCGTACCAGATTATCGGAATATCTGAAATACACTTCAGGGATAAAGATTTCGGTTTTATCTCTTTCCGCAAGAATTCATACGCAATAGATCCGATTGTCTACACCTATTTAAGGGAACTGGACAACCTCAAGGCATTCGCCATTGTATCTTCCAAAGAGGTGGACATGCATAATTTCAACATCGAAAAGATGTTCTATAAAAAACCAATGAAATTTTTTATAGACTACAATAACGCCCTTAGGTGGGTCCGTAGAAGAATAAGTTAAAACAGGTGTAACCCCTGTCTGCTGTTTATTTCGAACTCAGGACGCTTCGTTTTCACCATTATCCGAAGCCGGTTCCGAATGAAATAAGTCCAAAAAAGCAAGCGGTATCCCGCTGATCAGTGTACTTGCCGTAAGCGCTTCATATCCGAATTCAGGAAGCTTTAAATCTCCTGCCTTACTGTGCAGGTATACACCCAGGCAGGCTGCCTCCAAAGGTGGATATCCCTGGGCCAGCAAGGCCGTAATCATCCCGCTCAGGACATCGCCGCTCCCGGCCGTAGCCATCCCCGGATTCCCATGAATATTGACAAAACCCTGCCCGTTACCAAAAATAAAGGTGTAAGCCCCTTTTAAAACAAGGATGCATTTGTACCTGTTTGAGAATTCCCATGCTTTTTCGACTTTATCGAAATCATCGGACCAGGAACCCACAAGACGCTGCATTTCTCCGGGATGCGGGCTTAGGATACTATTTTCAGGCAGATGCTCCAGAGCCGAGGGGTGTTTACTCAGCGCATTCAGGCCATCCGCATCAATCAGCAGCGGCCTGTTGTGTTTCTCCAGCCATTTTACAAAAGCGCTTTGCACCCCTTCGGAAGTCCCCATCCCCATCCCGACTCCATACGTAAGGCGCTCTGAAAGCTTCGGGAACGCATCAATCTCATGTTCTGCCGAAGCGGTTTCCACCATAATCTCGGGCTGAGATGACTGCAAGGGCAGTGCGCCGCATCGGGCTGTATATGCCGTCACCAGCCCGGCTCCTGTTCTCAGGCATGCGGATGCAGCCAGGGCCAGGGCCCCTACTTTTCCGTAACTGCCCCCAACAAGCATGGCATGCCCGTAGTGCCCCTTGTGGGTAAACCGCTGCCGGGTTCTGTACAGGCTCCTGGCTTCTGCTTTTCCAAAAAGCCGAAACCGGGTTTTTACCTTCTCCAGGAATTCCGCATCCAGGCCTATCTCCAAAACCTCCCACTCTTTGATAAAAACCCCTGTTTGCGGCAGAAAAAATATAAGTTTTGGGGTCCCCAGGCTCAAAACGTAGTTCGCCCTGACGGCTGTTTGAAAGGACTCAGGGAATTGGTGCATATACAGACCGGACGGAATATCCACAGACAAAATAAAATTACCTGAATCATTAAGCCGCTCCATAATGGAAAGAACCCAGGGAGCTGGTGGCCGATTAAGTCCAATTCCAAAAATGGCATCCACAACAATGTCGGCAGTATCCAGCTGTGGCATTTCACTTCCCTCCTTGAGATAGGTGGGCCATAGCTTTCGTTCTTTTAAACGGGCAAGATTGATCAGGAAATCTTCAGATCGCTTTTCGCTGTAGTTCACTACGTAAACTTCTATATGATAGCCGTGTTCCAACAAATGCCTTGCAAGTGCCAGTCCGTCTCCCCCATTGTTCCCGATCCCGCAAAAAATGTGGATATTGACCGGGGCTCCCTGCAAATTATGGTGCATCCATCCAAATAGTGCCTCCGCTGCGCGCTCCATTAACTCTTCACTGGAAATACCCTGCTTTTCCAGCGTTATACGGTCTGCTTCGTAGATCTGAGTCTGACTGAGCACTTTCATAGTTCTATATCTTAGTTGCCCGGGGGCTTTAATTATTACCTGAAAATTAGACAAATCGGCGAGGATTCGTAAAGAAAATAGTTCAAAATATATGGAGAAGCCAAAAATGAACTGAAAATTTGCGAAGGCTTCCAAATATGCTACTTTTGACGGGTATGAGAATCGCTATGCGTGTAAAACAGTCTTTTTTGGGTTCAGGGGTCTTTTCTTTCCGGACCAATCCCGAAGTTCCCGGGACGCGTACCCCTTTGGGGTAGACAAGTCTTTTAATTCCGCAATCTGAACACGATCTTTCGTACCTTTTTAATCCATAGACACTTTTTACATGAAAATCCTGAAATTCGGAGGAACCTCGGTTGCAACCGCCGAAGCCATACGAGCAACTCAAGCCATTGTCAGTGCTACACCGGGGCCGGTTGCCGTGGTGGTCTCTGCCCTGGGAGGTGTTACCGATCTGTTACTGGAAATGGCCTCCAAAGCCGCTTCTCAGGACCCCGGCTATGCCCAGGTGCTGCAGAATATCGAAAAAAGACACCTGGATTGCATCCGCGAACTGATTCCACCTTCAGGGCAATCTGCCGTAATCGGGAAGGTAAAAACAGACCTGAATGTTCTCGAAACCCTTGCTGAAGGTGCTTTTCTGATCGGAGAGACCACCCCTAAATTGCTGGATAAGATGGTGAGTTTGGGTGAATTGCTTTCTTCCTTTATCATTGCAGCATACTACCAGAGTTCCGGTCTGGACAGCCGTTTTAAAGACAGCAGGGAACTCATCACAACTGATGATACTTTTGGCGGAGCCCGGGTTCAAAGGGATAAGACCACTAAAAGCATAAAAGACTACTTTAAAAACCCCTCGCAAATAACCGTGCTGCCGGGGTTTATTGCCGCTTCAGAAAACGGAGATACCACCACCCTTGGCAGAGGAGGTTCAGATTACTCTGCAGCCCTTTTTGCAGCTGCCCTGCTTGCTGAAGAATTGGAAATATGGACCGATGTAAGCGGTATGTATACGGCAAACCCGAAAATAGTAAAGCAGGCCAGGCCCATTAAAGATATTTCCTATGAAGAGGCCATGGAACTGTCTCACTTCGGAGCCAAGGTTCTGTATCCGCCTACCATACAACCCGTACTGGAGGCCGGAATTCCCATTGTTATCAGGAATACTTTTGAACCCGAAGCTGCAGGCACCCGCATTCATCGGGAAGGGAACCCGGGAGGCAGGACCGTAAGGGGAATCAGCCATGTACCTGATATTGCGCTGCTGACCCTGGAAGGACCCGGCATGATAGGGGTCCCTGGTATCAGCAAAAGACTTTTTGAAACGCTTTCACAGGTGGGGATCAGCATTGTCTTTATCACTCAGGCATCTTCTGAACACTCCATTTGCCTGGGGATTGCCTCTGCGTATGCCCCTCTGGCCGAAAAAACGGTTAACCAGGCCTTCGATTTTGAAATAAGCAAAGGAAAAATTAAGCCGGTGGCAATGGAGTCCGGCCTGGCCATTATAGCCCTGGTTGGAGACCAAATGAAGCAGCATCAGGGACTTAGCGGGAAAATGTTCAGTACCCTGGGCAAGAACAATGTAAATATCCGGGCGATTGCCCAGGGAGCCTCCGAACGGAATATTTCGGCAGTTATCCGGAAAGAGGATGTCAAAAAAGCCCTGAACAGCCTTCACGAGGCATTTTTCGAGGTCCGGGTCAAGCAGTTAAATATATTTATTATGGGAGTGGGCAATGTAGGCTCCAGACTGCTGGAACAGATCCGGAAACAGCAAAAAGTTTTGAAATCTACCCTCAGCCTGCAACTCCGGATAGTGGGTATCGCCAATTCAAAAAAAATGTATTTCGATGCCCATGGTCTGGATTTAGAAAACTGGTCTGATTTACTACAACAGGGTGAAACTTCCGATCTGAAATCATTTTTCGAGAAGGTGAAAAAGCTGAACCTGAGAAATTCTATTTTTATTGACAATACCGCAAATGCGGCCGTGGCCTCCAGCTACAGTGCCTACCTCAAAGAAAGCATTGCAGTGATTACCTGCAATAAAATAGCGTGTTCGGACCGCTATGAAAGCTATGCTGCCCTCAAACAGCTATCGAGAACCTATGCCGCCCCCTTCCTGTTTGAAACCAATGTTGGTGCCGGTCTTCCGATAATTGATACCTTAAAAAACCTGGTCCTCTCAGGAGACCGTATTTTGAAAATCCGGGCAGTGCTTTCGGGTAGCCTGAATTTTATATTCAATAATTACCGGGCAGAAGTCCCTTTTCATGAAGTGGTCCGACAGGCACAGGAGGAGGGGTATACCGAACCGGACCCCAGGATAGACCTCAGCGGAGTGGATGTGATGCGGAAAATCCTGATACTGGCCCGGGAAAGCGGGCACGCTCTTGAAATGGAGGATATCACCAACAATTCTTTCCTTCCGCCAAGCTGTCGGGAGGCATCCGATGTTACAGGTTTTTACAAGGAATTAGAAGCGCATTCCGAAGACTTTGAAAAAGTATACAAGAACGCATCTGCGAATAATTGTCGGCTGAAGTATGTCGCGAAATTTGATCAGGGAAAGGCCGCTGTAGGATTGGAGGAAATTCCGGAAGGCCATGATTTTTATCATCTGAGCGGAAGTGATAACATTGTACTTTTCTACACCGACAGATATCGGGAACAACCCCTGATTGTAAAAGGAGCCGGGGCCGGAGCAGAGGTAACGGCATCCGGCATATTTGCCGATATCATCCGCAGCGGTAATTTTTAAGCCTATGGAAAATACTGCACCAAAAAGTATTTCAATTTTTTCTCCGGCCACCATAGCCAACCTATCCTGCGGCTTTGATGTTTTGGGGCTGGCGCTGGATGGGGTTGGAGATAAGATGAAGATTAAGCTCTGCTCTGACCCGGGCTTGCGTATTACCCGCATCACCGGCTGCGACCTGCCCATGGATACAGATAAAAATGTTGCCGGAATTGCAGCCCTGGCCCTGCTGGAAGAATCCAATTACCGGGGAGGTGTGGAAATTGAGATCCATAAGCAGATAAAACCAGGCTCGGGAATTGGCAGCAGCGCAGCCAGCGCAGCCGGAGCGGTCTGGGGGCTAAACCAGTTGTTGGGAAACCCTTTTGAGGCAACGGAGCTGGTTCGTTTCGCCATGCAGGGTGAAAAGCTGGCAAGCGGAGCGGCACATGCCGACAATGTTGCTCCTGCAATTTTTGGCGGGATAACCCTGGTGCGTTCATCAGACCCACTGGATATTGTGAGTATTCCCTGCCCATCGGAATTGTTTGCCTGCGTACTGCATCCGCAGATTGAGATCAAGACCTCGGATTCCAGGGGGTTATTAAAAACGACTATCCCGCTTAGCAAAGGCATCAGGCAATGGGGGAATGTAGGAGGGCTTGTGGCAGGTTTTTTCAAATCGGATTACGGCCTGATCAGCCGTTCCCTTGAAGACTGTATCATTGAACCTACCCGCTCCCTGCTGATACCAGGATTCTCGGAACTCAGAACCGCCGCTTTGCAATCCGGGGCCCTTGGGTTTGGGATATCCGGGTCTGGGCCTTCCATGTTCGCACTTTGCAGGGGTCAGGAACAGGCCCGGAAAACGGCCCGTGCTATGGATGCTTCTTTTAAGACCAAAAGCATACCGTTTGAAATACACATCTCCGGGATAAACAGCGATGGAATTCGCGAAATAGAACATGCCGATAAACAGGAATCCTGAAGCTTCTCAAACTATGCAATACTACAGCCTGAACCAAAATGCGCCTAATGTCAGCTTCAAAGAAGCGGTTATCCGGGGAATTGCCCCTGACCGCGGACTTTACTTCCCACAGGAAATTCCACGCTTTCCGGCTCATTTCTGGGAGCAGATACGTGACCGGTCCTTTGAAGAAGTGGCCTTTGACCTCATCCTACCCTTTACGAGAGACAGTATTCCGGAAAACGTCCTGAAAGACATCCTCAAGCATACTCTCGATTTTGAATTTCCGCTGGTCCGGCTTAGCGCTCAGATAGCGGCCTTGGAACTATATCATGGCCCTACCATGGCCTTTAAAGATGTGGGATCCCGCTTTATGGCCGGCTGCCTGGGGCACTTCTCCAAAGGCGGCGGGGCCGATATTACCGTCCTGGTTGCCACCAGCGGAGATACCGGAGGGGCTGTAGCCAATGGATTTTTGGGGGTTCCCGGGGTTCGTGTGGTGATCCTCTATCCGGATGGCAAGGTCAGCGACATTCAAGAGAGGCAGCTCACTACCCTGGGGGAAAATATTTACGCCCTTAAAGTCAGTGGAAATTTTGATGATTGCCAGCAAATGGTGAAGCGGGCCTTCCTGGAAGATCAAATCCGCAGCAAGATGCAACTGACCTCTGCCAATAGCATTAATGTGGCCCGATGGATCCCCCAGCTATTGTATTTTGTTTCGGCAATCCGCCAGCAGCCCGACCAGCACCCTCCCATTTTTTCAGTGCCCAGCGGAAATTTTGGAAATATCTGTGCAGGGATGCTCGCCCATCAGATGGGGATGCCCTGTTCCGGGTTTATTGCGGCAACCAATGTCAATGACACGGTTCCGAGGTATATGGCAGGTGAAACATACGAACCCAGGCCCGCGGTGCCAACTATTTCCAATGCAATGGATGTAGCAGACCCCAGTAATTTTATACGCATTCGCCAATTGTTCGAAAACCGGTTTGAGGACCTGAAATCAGTATTATCTGCCTATTCCTATACCGATGACCAGACCCGGGAGGCCATTCGGGAATTGCAGCTCCAATACAATTACACTGCAGACCCGCACGGGGCTATAGGTTATTTGGGGCTGTCTGACTATATCCGGGAAAATCCCGGAGCACAGGGTATTTTTCTGGAGACGGCACATCCCATTAAATTCAGGAAAGAGGTGGAGCGCTGCATTGGGAAGGAGTTGGAAATCCCGGCCCAAATTCAAAGGGTTCTGAACAAGGAAAAATCGGCTACTGCTATTGCTTCCTTTGAAGAGTTACAGGATTTTTTACTTTCGATGAAAACAGAATAAGTTTATTGCCAAAGAGCCTGCCTCCGCTGCCTTCGGATAGAACATTTTTCAATACATTTGCCCTGAATTTAAAACAGTTCGATGAAAGAGACAGCGCTGGCCCAAACACACATGGCCCTGGGAGCAAAAATGGTACCCTTCGCGGGGTATAATATGCCGGTATCCTACGAGGGAGTGAACGCAGAGCATCAAACGGTTCGCGAATCTGTAGGGGTTTTTGATGTCTCCCATATGGGAGAATTCCTGATAGAAGGCCCCAATGCTCTCGAACTCATACAGAAAGTCTGCTCCAACGACGCCTCCAAACTGGAGGTTGGCCGGGCACAGTACAGTTGCCTCCCCAATGAAACAGGGGGTATTGTGGATGACCTGATTGTCTACCGGGTGAAGGAGGAAACCTACCTGCTGGTAGTAAATGCTTCCAATATTGAAAAAGACTGGAAACATCTGTCCAAATACAATGCAGAGATCGGAGCGGAAATGCGTAACCTTTCAGACGATTATTCGCTGTTGGCTATACAGGGACCCAAGGCTGCGGAAGCCATGCAATCCCTTAGCTCGGTTGATTTAAAAAGCATTCCCTTCTATCATTTTGTGGTCGGAGACTTTGCCGGAATACCCCATGTAATCATATCCGCAACCGGCTATACGGGCTCTGGCGGCTTCGAAATTTACTGCAAGAATGCCGAGGTACAACAGGTATGGGACCGGGTGCTGGAGGCGGGCAAAGACTATGGAATCAAACCCATTGGCCTGGCAGCAAGAGATACCCTGAGGCTGGAAATGGGCTATTGCCTCTATGGTAACGACATCGATGATACCACTTCTCCCCTGGAAGCGGGTTTGGGCTGGGTTACCAAATTTTCTAAGGAATTTGTCAATTCAAAGGCCCTGCAGCAGCAAAAAGAGGCCGGCGTGACACGGAAACTGGTTGGCTTTGAATTACTGGAAAAGGGGATTCCCAGAAAAGATTACGAAATAACCGATGCTGACGGACGGGTTCTGGGCAGGGTCACCTCGGGTACCATGTCTCCCTCCCTTGGGAAAGGTATTGGTCTGGGTTATGTTAGCACAGACCAGGCCGGTATCGGGAATACGGTATATATTCAGATTCGCAAAAACAGCGTCCCGGCTATAATTGTCAAACCCCCATTCTATAAAGGATAGATAGAAATACCTAAAGAAAAAAGCGTGGAGGAAGGCGGAAAGCGGATTTTAATTTTAGGGGGGAGTGGCTTTTTGGGGTATGCAGCCTATAAGGAGCTCTGTAATTATTACGACACCTATGCCACCTATTGCAGTTCGCGTAAAAGATTTGAAGAAAACCAGCAGTTCCTCCGCTATGACATGCTGGAAGATGACATTTACGGAATCCTGGAAAAGTTACGGCCGGATATCATTATTTCGGCCCTTCGCGGGGATTTCGGTGCACAGATACAGGCACATTCTCACATAACGGAGTATCTCAGCAGGAACCCTGCTCAATTATTATTCCTCTCATCTGCAAATGTGTTTGACGCCTATAGCAAGTTCCCTTCTTATGAATTTGATAAAACCCTGTCCGAAAGCATTTACGGCAGGCTTAAAATCCGGATTGAAAATATGCTGCTGCGGCTGCCCAGCCGGAAAATGGGTATCCTGAGGCTGCCGATGGTCTTCGGGAACACATCGCCAAGAACACGGGAAATAAAGGAGTCGCTACAATCTGGAGAGGCGATAGAAGTCTTTCCAAACCTGATTATGAACGTCACTACGGACGATAAATTTACCCAGCAGTTGCACTACATCATCAACCGAAAAAAACACGGTATTTTCCATCTGGGGAGCAAAGACCTGGTTCACCACGAAGATTTTATCCGCGAAATCACGGCCCACCTTTCTGCCCGCAGGCCCCTTTTTAAAAGGGTCTTTACCACCAATGATGAGCGTTATCTGGCCGTACTCCCGAAACATAACCTATTGCCCAAAAATCTGCAGTTGAGTTATCAGGAGGTAATTGACCACCACATCAAACAATAGTTCCCGAAAATCCATATCTTCCGGCTAAATCAAAATATTTTACATGGAAAAATTAACCCTCTCCGAAATACAAGACCGTCTTAATGAGTTAAGCGGCTGGGAATTCCATGAAAACGCCCTGGAAACCACCATTGAGTTTGAGAATTTTAAGGAGGCCTTCACCCTTATGTGCCGGATCGCTTTTGAGTGTGAAGCCCAGAATCACCATCCGGATTGGTCTAACGTTTACAATCAGTTGCATATTCGCCTTAATACCCATGATGCGGGTGGGGTAACCGATAAAGACTTCCGTCTCGCCCGTACTATAGACAGGCTTATCAGTACTGCGGATTAAGCATTTAATTGCCCTTACAGCTACTTGAATTTGCGTTGGGATTTGCTAAATTTGCAGGGACCAAAAATCTAGAACATTCCCATGGGAAGAGCATTTGAATTCCGGAAAGCCAGAAAGTTAAAACGCTGGGCAGCTATGTCCAAGGCTTTCACCCGAATTGGCAAGGACATTGTGATGGCCGTTAAGGAAGGTGGCCCCGATCCTGATGCCAATTCACGCCTGAGGGCAGTCATTCAGAATGCCAAGGCCGTTAATATGCCCAAGGACAATATTGAACGCGCCATCAAACGCGCTACAGATAAATCTCAGGGCGATTACAAGGAGGTCCTTTTTGAAGGTTATGGCCCCCACGGGATAGCCATCCTGATTGAAACAGCCACAGACAACAACACCCGTACAGTGGCCAACATCCGCTCTTATTTCAACAAATGCAACGGTAGCCTGGGAACCTCTGGCTCTGTGGAATTTATGTTTGACCACACTTGTAATTTTCGTATTCCGGCCGAAGGAATAGATCCGGAAGAACTGGAACTGGATATGATCGACTTCGGGGCTGAGGAAGTATTTATGGATGAAGACGGAATTCTGATATATGCCCCATTTGAATCATTCGGGGCCATTCAGAAAGAGCTTGAATCCAGGGGAATTGAGATTCTGTCATCCGGATTTGAACGTATCCCTCAGGTTACCAAGGAGCTTTCCGAGGAAGAGGCTGAAGACATCGAAAAACTACTGGAAAAGATCGAGGAGGACGACGATGTTCAGAATGTTTACCACACCATGAAAGAATAGTTTCGGTAAATCTTTTATTGTTTCCATTTCAGGTGTAACCCGTACATTTTTATCTGTATACAGGTCTGAAACCAATACAGACTGATCTCCGATGACCTGCATCATTGCTACATTTCCTATTATAAAATAGCTTTGAGTTATACCACAGATTCTTCGGGCTCTTTCAATATAAGAGCGGAAAATGTGGTTTCACCTTAAAGTCCTGACCCATGAAAACAATAGGAAAACTCTTAATGATTCTGCCGTTTTTCACCTTCTTATTTATTTCCTGTTCAGGGGATGATGATGAAGTAAAAGCCGATTGTGGCCCGGATTACTGTATCAGTGATTTAGCGGGTAACTGGAATGCCACCCAACTCACCTTTACCTACTGTGGCAGCGAAATGATTGAACCTGCCTCTTATGACCTCATTCTACAGGAAGGCTCTGCAACCATGGTAATACAAGCCAATGGAAGGTTTACCCTTACAGTTGTATTTCCCGGGGGAGAGGGAACAGAAGTGACCACAGGAAAGATCTATTTTGAAGACAAGAAATTCTTTGCCATTCAATTTGACGACGACCCGCCTAATGATCCCACCTACTTTGGCGATACGCTCTCAGGCAACACCTTTGCACTGGTCGGTGGACCTGAAACGGCGGAATTCGATTTTGATGATGATGGAACAGAAGAATGTGCTTCTGTAAGCCTGACCTTAGAAAGAGATTAAAGTCGGAAGAATTTAATTCCAGGGCGTGGCCTATTATTAGATCACGCCTTTGGTTATTTACTCAAAACTGTATTCGGGTATTTTACCTTTGACCCCCTTGTAAAATACACGATATTTTTCATAGTCCTTATCATAGTCCCCGCTGGGCTGCATAGCCTCAGAAATACGGACTTCTTTTTTGGAGTAGTCAAATGCCACTAATACAATGGGAACTTTTGCCGCCAAAGCCATATAGTAGTATCCCGTCCGCCAGGATGTCACTTTTTTCCGGGTACCTTCCGGAGCAAGTGCCAGTCGGAACTCCTCCCGGGAATTGAAGATATCGGCCACCGCCTGAACTGTGTCTGCATTTTTAGAACGATCCACCGGAGCGCCGCCCATTGCTTTAAAAAACCAGCCAAAAGGCGGTTTAAAAAGGCTGTGCTTCCCGATATAGTTTATGGGTACCCCGATCAGTTTGCGAACAAACAGCCCTATAATAAAGTCCATCCAGTGGGTGTGGGGTACAACAATTACCACGCATTTGCGAACCTGTGGGAAAGCGCCCAGAATTTTCCATCCCATAAGCCCTTTAAATATCCAAGCTGAAAGCCATTTCATTCAGTATTCCGTATTAAATTTTCAGGTAAATCTCCTTCAAATCGGCAGCACTGATACGCGATTCCCAATTTTCGCCAAGGGCATTTTCCCATAATGGGGTCATCTCCATCGCTACACGTACCATAGTGTCCAGCTCGGATTCAGAAAGGTCCTGGCAAACGCCCTGCGGCAGCTGTATCTTATGTCTTTGAAGCATTTTCTTGAAGTTTCGGACCCCTTCCGGATAAAAGGCCTCCAGATGTTGAAAAACCAAGCAATTACCAAGGCCATGAGGGGTTCCCATTACAAAAGAGAGTCCGTAACTCAGGGCGTGGGCCACTCCCACCTGTGAATAGGCAATACTCATCCCCCCGTGCCAGGAAGCCATCATAAGTTTTTCACGGCTTTCCTCCTCCGGCAGATCCTTCAAAAAGACCTCCTCACAAAGTTCCATAGCCTTTTCTCCGTAACTTTGGCTAAAGGCATTCAGATACGTTCCCTGAAGCGATTCCACACAGTGGATAAAACAATCCATCCCGGTATAAAACCACTGGTCCCTGGGCACTCCCGCGGTCAGTTCAGGATCCAGAATTACCTGATCAAAGGTGGTGTGGTCCGAATTAATACCCAATTTGCGTTCAGGCCCCATCAATACCGTGGTCCTCGAAACTTCTGCCCCGGTACCGCTGAGGGTGGGTATCCCTACATGATAAATGGCCGGTTTACCGACAAGGTCCCAGCCCTGATATTGCGTGGATGAACCGGGGTTTGTGATCATTATGGCCACCGCCTTGGCCAGGTCCAGCAGGGTCCCCCCTCCTATTCCGATAATTCCGGAGGGCAGGTATTCGTAGGAATTCAGGATTTTATCAACCAGTACATCCACCTGTGCGGTCTTGGGCTCTTCGCTCGCGGAGATCAGAATTATCTGGTCTTCAAAGATCGCGGGGATGCGTTGCAGTAGTTGGCTGTCCTCGAAAACAGCGTCTACCAAAAATATCATTGGTGCCTCGGCATGCTGTCGCTTTGGCATCAGAATCTCGCCTAGCTGTCCAAAACTCCCTTTCCCGTAAACCACTCTTGGAACCATGGGAAAGTTGCGGAACTCTGTTTTGGCCCCTTGGGAAGGCTGCTGAGAAGGCTTGTTTTTCACTTTAATCCGTTCAGTTGACATATTTTAATAGTTCTCTTAAATTACTAATGGTCAAATGTTTATTGTCATGTGCGTCATCCGGCACTTCTTCATGTGCCCAGGTTGTATGAAAGGGTACATGCACCGCCCTTGCCCCTATGTTTAAAATAGGCAGCACATCGGATTTCAGGGAATTCCCGACCATCAGGAATTCTGAAACATCTATCTCCAGATGCTCCAGTAATCGTTTATAGTTTATTTCTTTTTTATCGCTGAGGACTTCCACATGATGGAAATAATCCAGCAGGCCTGAGCGTTCCAGCTTGCGCTCCTGATCCAGCAGGTCGCCTTTGGTCAGTACCAGCAAACGATATTTCCCCTGAAGCTGATGTAAAACCTCCTCCACCCCATCCAGCAGTTCCAGTTTATGCGAGATCATATTCTTGCCGATATTCAAAATTTCCGCAATGCTGTTAGCAGGAACCCTGTTATTCGATAACTCCAGGGCTGATTCGATCATGGAAAGAACAAATCCTTTGATCCCATAGCCATACAGGTTCAAATTGCGCATTTCCATTTTAAAAAGCTCCTGGTCTATGGTATTTTTTGTTTCATAGCCGTCCAGCAAAGAGGCGAAATCCTCCTCGGCTTTGCGAAAATAGGTTTCATTCACCCACAGGGTATCGTCCGCATCAAAGCCGATTGTAGTGATATGCTTAAAATCTAATTCCATGCTGCCTTGGCTTTTTCCAAATCCTCCGGGGTATCAATCTCTATCCCACTGATCCGGGTTTCTACCATTTTTATTTTCTTGCCGTATTCCAGGTAGCGGATGGCCTCAATTTTTTCAACCGCTTCCAGTGGTTGCATGGGAAGCCGCCTGAAATCCATCAGGGCGCTTTTGCGGAAGGCATAAATGCCCTTGTGTTTAAAATAACGGGCTTTCTCTGTTTCAGAACGCTGGAAGGGAATTGGTGCCCTGGAAAAATACAGGGCAAAGCCTCGGTGATCGGTAATTACTTTTACCGTATTGGGGTTGCTGATCTCTTCCGGATCTGTGATTTCTGCCATCAAAGAGGCCAGGTCAATCTCACGGGCCTTATCATCCCGGAATACCCTGAGGAGTTTCTCAAGGCTCTCCCTTTCGGTAAAAGGTTCGTCTCCCTGTACATTTACGACAATATCTACCTCCAGATCGGAAACGGCTTCAGCGATCCGGTCACTTCCCGTTTCGTGTACTTCCCTGCTCATAATTACCTTCCCGCCTGCTGCTTCAATGGTCTGTTGAATTTCCACACTATCAGACACTACAATAACCTCTTCAAAAAGACCTGTTTTCCTGGCGGCCTCATAGGTCCTTAGAATTACCGGCTTTCCGGCCAGGTCTTTCATCAATTTCCCGGGAAACCGCGAGGCTGCGTAACGGGCCGGTATCATCGCAATTATTTTCACTTTAGCTGAGGATGGTTAAGATTTCTATTTACAAATGTACATTAATTTAAATGCCGTCAGGAGCGCCTTCTTGGCCTGAGTTTACGGTAAATCCTGAAGATCAGCGCCAGAACCAGGGTTACCAGAAATGCCGCCAGAACAGGGGCCAGAACGGAAACGATACTTAGGGTGGTGGCAACAGAAGTCTCAACAGCGGCCAGGGCGGGGTTGGCCAGCCCTCCTGTAGTGGCAGTGGAGGCCAGCCGACTTCCGGCTGCAGCCCCTTTAATGGCAGTAGCCGTACCGCCACCTGCAATGATAGCCAAAGACCAGCTTACAACCGGATCGAGCCCTGCAACCGTGGAAGCAACGACGGCTGTACCGGCAAGGGCCGTAAGCGGAACAGAGATGGTATCCAGTAAATTATCCAGCCAGGGAATGAAATACGCCAGGAGTTCCACCAGGCTGGCCACCCCGAAGGTTATAAGAGCGGTGAGGCTGCCGATCCATTCCCAATGCTCATTTAATTCCCAGCGACCGGTATAGGCTGCCAGGCTCAGAACCAGCAAAGGGAGAAAGACACGGAAGCCGACAGAAGCAGCCAGCCCGATCCCCAGGAAAATACTCAGTATAGTGTCCCCACTCATCTTAGCGCTTTTCCCCTAAAATACGTTATTCGGCGTTCAGAAAAAAATCGCTGCGGAACCCGATCAGGTACAGTTTGGTCTTAGCCCGTGTCACAGCCGTGTAAAGCCATCTTAGATACTCCCGGTCTATTTCTCCAGGGAGGTAAGGCTGTTCCACAAAAACGGTTTCCCACTGCCCGCCCTGCGATTTATGACAGGTTATGGCATAGGAGAATTTGACCTGCAGTGCATTGAAAAAAGGATTGTTCTTAACCCCCATGAATTTTTTGTAACCGGATGTTTCATGCTGGTAGTCCGCCATTACCTCCTGATATAGGCGATTGCCATCCTCATAAGAAAGTGCAGGGCTTTCAGCCTTTATGGTGTCCAGCAGTAAAACCGTTTCAAAGGGTTTTTGCCTGGGGTAATCCACCATGCGGACCTTAACCTCCGCAAAGCGAAAACCATAGAGTTCCTTAATTGCAAAAAGCTCCAATATTTCAAGGATATCCCCATTGGCAATAAACCCGGCATCCGAAGAGCTTTTCAACCAGAAGTAGTTGTTCTTCACTACCATCATATAATCGCCAACCGCCAGTTCATTTTCCAAAAACAACAGGCGACTGCGGATATTCTCATTATACAGATTAGCACGCTTG
Source organism: Robiginitalea insularis (assembly GCF_052497835.1). Classification (NCBI taxonomy): domain Bacteria; kingdom Pseudomonadati; phylum Bacteroidota; class Flavobacteriia; order Flavobacteriales; family Flavobacteriaceae; genus Robiginitalea; species Robiginitalea insularis. The sequence continues at coordinate 2,647,939 of NZ_CP199296.1, read as the reverse complement.
TTGGAACGCACTATCACGGCGGTTTCTTCCTTTCCGTTTTCATCAAAAGCCCGATTGATGGCGTCCTGTATCTCGTAACCATCTATCAGGCGGACGATATCCTGAAAACCGGACAACTCAAAACGAAAACCTGACAGGCTTTCCTGCTCCAGAGACTCCCTGAGGCGGGTGGCATTCATTAGAATTCCGGAATCTTCAGCCTGGCGGACTACCTCATCCAGTTCGATCTCGGTTATATGCTTATTGTATTGTAGTTCAAGCAGTCCGGCGTTCAGTGCTGGACTTAAGGACAGCTTTACAGGGGGCAACTGTGCCGTGTCTCCCACCAGCATTAAACGGCATTTAAATCCCGAATAAACATAAGTCATTAAATCATCCAGCAGCGAATTACCGGGGTTTTTATCGCCGGGAGCAGGGGAATCCGGTATCATTGATGCCTCATCTACAATAAAGAGCGTATTTCGATGCCGGTTAGGCGCCAGGGTAAATCGAACACCCCCGGACCTGTCTTTTTTCGGGAAATATATTTGCCTGTGGATTGTAAAGGCCTGGGTGCCGGTATAGGAAGACATTACCTTGGCGGCCCGGCCTGTGGGCGCCATCAGCACCGCCTTTTTTTTGCAGTGCCAGAGGTTTGAAATCAGGGTTCCCAAAAGCGTTGTTTTCCCGGTACCCGCAAACCCTTTCAGGAGAAAAATCCGGTCAGGAGAATTGTCCATTGTAAATTCCGCAAGTGATTTGAGGGTTTCGGACTGTTTCAGGGTGGGCTGATGCGGGAATTTGTCGAGCAAAAGCCCGTAAAAAGAAGCGGCTGTAAGGGAATCCATAGGCCTTCAAAGATAAAGAGGTTTTTAAGGCAAAACCTTTTACCATTAAAAAAAAATTGTAGATTTGTGAATAACCACTAAGTCAAAATAACACCGCAAAAATGAAAACCGTATTACAAATTGTTCTTTGGATTGCTTGTATTGTATTGGGGTTCCTGATTTATCGCTCCGTTACCGGCCCTATCGAGTTTGATAAGGTCAAAAAAGAACGTTTTGCCGAAGTAATTGCAAAGCTTAAAGATATACGCAAGGCTCAGGAAGCATATAAGACGGTTACAGGAAGATATGCCAACGACTTCCCATCCCTGATCACTTTTGTGGATACTGCCAAATACACCATTACCCAGCAAAGGGATTCTTCTTACATGGAATTTGACAAGACCTATCAGATTGACATGCTGCAAGAAGTTAAAATTATCGACACTCTGGGCTTTGTCTCAGTGAAAGATTCCCTCTTTAAAAACAGTGATCGCTACAAAAACCTGGCATCTGTACCTTACGCTCAGAACAATGAGCAATTTACCATGAAGGCAGATATGGTTGATAAAAGCGGATACAGGGCACCTGTTTTCGAAGTAAAGGTAGACAAAGACATTATTCTCTACGACCAGCCTAAAGACCTGAGAGACCGTGAAAATGTACAAGTGAGCGTGGAAGAAGTTAACGGACCTGCCATCAAGGTCGGATCCCTCTCAGAAGTGAGTACCAGTGGTAACTGGCCACCTATTTATGATAAGAAAGGAGATCAATAACAGCCTGGAACACACAGAAGATAGTTTTCAAAAATTGTCCATTCAGGTAAGCCTGAATGGACTTTCTTTTTGTGTACTCGATACTATTGGGAAAAAACTGGAGGTTAGTTTTTCAAGGACATTCCACAAGGAACTGACGCCCTTTGAACTTGAAAACGAACTCAGGGACGCGCTGCGCGAAAAGGACATTCCCAGCTATCGTTTTTCCGAAGTGGTGGTCATTCACAAGAATGCCCTGTACAGCCTGGTACCACAAGCCCTTTTTAAGGAAGAAGAACTTTCGAATTACCTGAAATTCAATGCGAAAATCTTTGCCACAGACCATCTGGATTACGATGTAATGGAAAGTCTGGAGGCTGTTAATGTATACGTCCCCTTTGCCAATGTAAACAATCATATTTACGAGCTGTTCGGGGAATTCGAATTCAAACATTCCGCTACTGTTTTACTGGAAACACTGATCAAATTACCCCTGTCGGGACAGGGTAAAAGCTGTTATATACATTTGTCAGAATCCCAGATGGATATGGCCGTTTTTTCAAATAAACAGCTCCTTTTTTTCAATAGCTACTGGTACACAACAGAGGAAGATTTCATGTATTACCTCCTTTTTGCCCTGGAGCAGCTGCAACTGGATCCCGGCACCCTTAAGCTTCGTTTAATGGGGGATGTCGAAGAAGGGGATCCACTGGTAAGTCTTTGCGGGGAATACCTGGAACAAGTCTCATTATTTATTCCCGCAAGCCAGAACTTTGACGAGCGCGAGAACGACACTCCGTTGGATTTTACCCTTAGCAGCACCCTGTGATACGGATCATTTCAGGCACACATAAAGGAAGGCGTATCAAAGCCCCGCAGAAACTGCCTGTTAGGCCCACCACAGACAGGGCTAAAGAAGCACTTTTCAATATTCTGCAAAACCAGTACTTCCTCCCAGACCTCAAGGTCCTTGACCTGTTTGCAGGCACCGGGAATATCAGTTTTGAATTTGCTTCCAGGGGCACCACCGATCTGATCGCTGTGGATGCGCACCCGGGTTGTGCAGCTTTTATAAGGACTACAGCTGAAAACCTCGATCTGCCCATCGCTACCGTCAAAAGCGATGTATTCAGCTATCTCGAACGCTCAACCGGGATTTTTGATCTGATCTTCGCAGACCCACCCTATGATTTTAGTGAAGAACAACTTTTGGAACTTATCGACCTCTGTACGGCACCTGATCGATTAAAGCCTGAGGGGAGTTTTATTCTGGAACACACCAAAGAGAAGGATTTTAGCGGACATCCCAGCCTGAGCGAATCCCGAAAATACGGAGGATCTGTTTTCAGCTTTTTTGAACTGAAAAAATAAAAAGCAGGTCATAAGCCGGATTCTGTCTACCCGGCCGAAACCGGGCTACTTACCATTTATCTGGACCCACGGTTACCCGGGGGTTCTATCCGCCTACCCGTCAACTCAGGCGTGCCGCCTTCGAATGTTGAACTACATGGCGTTTCACCGCATAGAGTTTGCCGATTTCACTACAGCCGAACTGTACTTGCTTTCTGTTGCACTGGTCCTCACCTCTCGATGGACGGGCGTTACCCGCTATGCTGCACTGCGGTGTCCGGACTTTCCTCCCCGCTGCCTTGGCAGTGGAGCGGTAAGCTGACCTGCTCTTATGCAAAGGTACGACTATTGTTAATAAAATAAGAGGCCTCAAAGTAGCATTTAGGCCTTATTAATAGCCGTGATATGTATATTTGTATACAAGAGGTTAGCCTGTAAAAGCAAACCTAAACTGCAGATCATGGAGCCCTTTATCGTTTCGGCCAGAAAATATCGACCACAGCACTTTGAAGAGGTAGTAGGCCAACAGGCCATTACCCAAACACTGCTCAATGCGATTGAAAATAACCACCTGGCCCAGGCACTATTATTCTGTGGTCCCAGAGGAGTAGGAAAAACAACCTGTGCCCGTATTCTCGCTAAAAAAATCAATGAGGATGGCAGTGAAAGCAGGGATGAAGATTTCGCTTTTAACATCTTTGAACTTGATGCTGCCTCCAACAATTCCGTTGATGACATCCGCAGCCTGATCGACCAGGTAAGGATTCCCCCGCAGGTGGGCAAGTACAAGGTCTACATCATCGACGAGGTGCATATGCTCTCGCAGGCGGCATTCAACGCTTTTTTAAAAACCCTTGAAGAACCGCCCGGGCATGCTATTTTCATTCTGGCCACAACAGAAAAGCACAAAATAATCCCTACCATCCTGTCTCGCTGTCAGATTTTTGATTTCCGCAGGATAACAGTAATGGATACCGTATCCTATCTCAGTGAGATTGCCGAAAAACAAGGGATACAGGCAGAGGAAGAAGCCCTTCAGATTATTGCCCAAAAAGCGGATGGCGCCCTGCGTGATGCGCTCTCTATTTTTGACCGGGTCGTGAGTTTTGCGGGGAAAACTCTCAGTCGAAAGGCAGTGGCGGACAACCTCAATGTCCTGGATGTGGAAGTGTATTTTAAAACCACGGAACTGATCCTGAAACAGGATATCCCTTCCCTGCTATTGCATTTTAACCGAATCCTCAGCCAGGGTTTTGAAGGGCATCACTTCATCAGTGGTCTGGCCTCGCATTTCAGGGACTTAATGGTATGCCGGAACCAGGAAACCATCGACCTGCTGGACGTTAGTGAAAACACCAAAAAACAATATCTGCAGCAGGCGGAAAACACCTCTGCAGAATTCTTGATTCAGGCGCTCGATTTAGCCAACCAATGCGATCTGAATTATAAGGCGAGTAAGAATCACCGACTTTTAGTGGAATTATGCCTGATGCAGCTGGCTTCCATCGGCTCCGGACAAAAAAAAAAATCCAGTAAAGGACAGGCGCCCAAATTGATTCCGGCCAGCCACTATCACAACCGACAGGCATCGGAAATAACTGTGCCTGACCCTGTAATTACCCCAGCTGGAACAGACCAGGGAATTGCTGAAGCGGCGCAGACAGCTGCTGAAGAAACCAAAACCCCTGTGCCCGAAAAGGCCCCTGCTGCCCAAACCGAGGCAGAAGCCCCGGCGCAAAAGAAGGTAACCATAAATATTCCCGGAAGGCAGACAGAAAAGGTGTCTGGCTTGTCTCTTTCCAGCATCCGTGCAAAAAAGAAACACCAGGCCGAAAAAAAGGCGGCTCTGCCCGAAGAGGAAGACCTGCCGGCCGACAACTTCAGCGAGGAAGACCTGCAAACAAACTGGGAACAGTACATCGCACAAATTGAGAACGAAGGAAGAAAGATACTGGCTTCCAGCCTGGCTACGGACAAACCAAAGATCCTGCCGGAGCACACCATCTGGATTGAACTGCCAAACAGCACAATGAAGAAGGAAGTGGAACGGGAACAACTGGGCGTCCTGACTTTTTTAAGGGAGCAGCTGAATAACTACCACCTCAAATTGAAAATCACCGTCAATGAAGAAGTGGCCAAACAATTTGCCTTTACCCCGGAGGAGAAATACCAGAAGCTCCGGGAGAAAAACCCGGCTATTGACCTGTTGCGCAAAACCTTCGACCTCGACCTTTAAAGGCCTCCCGCCCAAAACGACTTTCCTGCCCGGAAAGTTTCTTTTAACTTTACAAAAAAATTTACCATGCTGGGACTGAAACTACCCACAGACCCCCGTTGGGTCAATATTGTAGAAAAGAACATAGATGAAATTCTGACGGATCATGCCTTTTGCGAACAAAAAGCTGCCAGCACGGCCATTTCCCTTATCGTAACCTTCCCGGAATACCCGGATCTGATCAATGAAATGGTCGCTCTGTCCCGGGAGGAAATGGGCCATTTTAAAATGGTTCACGACCGAATTTTGGCCCGGGGTAAGACTCTTGGAAAATATCGCAAAGATGAATACGTAATAGAACTTATGAAATTCTTCCCCAAGGGTGGGGACCGCACTACCCAACTCGTACACAGGCTTTTATACGCCGCACTTATAGAAGCCAGGAGCTGTGAACGATTCCGCCTCCTTTCTGAGGAATTGGAAGATAAGGAACTGGCCGAATTCTACAGGAAACTCATGGTCAGTGAGGCCGGGCACTATACACTTTTCTTAAAGTTTGCGCGAAAATACGGAGACCGCAAAACCGTAGACGCTAAATGGGAAGAGTTACTGGCTTATGAAGCTGAAATAATGAAAAAGCTGGGAACCAAAGAAACCGTTCACGGGTAGTCTTCCGTTTTAGAGCTTCCGGGTTTCTCAATTCCCGGATTGATCTGACTGCTTTTCATATAGTTTTCGGATAATTCCATCTGCCAGGCCAATCTGTGGGACATGAATCCTTTTGGCTTTGCTCCATTTGGCTGCAAGTACAAAGATTCGGGCAGCAGGTATGATCACATCGGCGCGATCCGGATTCAGGCCCAGGTCCCTTACCCTTTGTTCGTAGCTCATGTGATTGAGAATCTTGTATTGTTCGTTTAGCCAAAAATAGGACAGCGGTTGGCCCGGTTTACGGCCGGACATTTTATAAAGCTTGTTGATATTTCCCCCGGATCCGATTATGGAGAGGTTGGTAAAATCCCCTGTTTTGTCCCGGATCCAGGTCTCAAGTCCCTTCCAGTCATTCTCGCTAACCTGTCCGTTAAGCAGGCGAACGGTCCCGATCTTAAAGGATTGTGAATCGTGCACGGAGCCCTGCGTAAATAAAGTGAATTCAGTGCTTCCGCCACCCACATCCACATAGAGGTAGGTTTCATCCTGCTGTATAAGGGTTTTTAAATCTGTTGAAGCGATAATTTGAGCCTCCAGGCTCCCGTCGATCAAATCCACAGAAATACCGCTTTCCCTGTAAATTTGTTCCAGTACCTCTTTGCCGTTGGAGGCTTCCCTCAGGGCTGAAGTGGCACATGCCTGGAATTGCTCTACCCCTCCTACTTCCATCAGCAGGGCGAACGCCTTCATAGTCTTTACGATACGCTCTATATTCTGAGATGAAATTCGCCCCGGGCCAAAACTGTCCTCCCCCAGCCTGACCGGAACGCGAACCAGGGCGTTTTTAAAGAAGCGGGCGGGTTCTCCGGGTATCTCGATAACATTCTGCACCAATAACCGGATGGCATTGGAGCCAATATCTATTGCCGCGAACTTTCGAATCCTCACTACTTTAATTCAAGTTTTCTGAGGTAGTAATCGTACATTTCAAACTGAGACCGAAACAAGGGCTCATCGTTTTTCCGGTATTCATTGTTTTGTTCCGCATTGAATACGCGTGCCTTTACATTATCCTTCCAGGAAATTTCAAAGGTATCGATCAGTTCCTGCTTTATTTCCGGATCGTAGATAGGACAGCCTACTTCTACCCTGTGGTCCAGGTTGCGGGTCATCCAGTCAGCAGAGGAGATGAAAACATCGGGGTCTCCGTCATTACCGAAAATAAAGATCCTGGGGTGCTCCAGAAACTTATCCACAACACTGATAGCCTCTATATTCTCACTCATGCCCTTAACGCCGGGGATCAGACAGCAGATGCCCCGAATTACCAACTGTATCTTTACGCCCTCCTGACTGGCCTGATAGAGCAGGTCTACCATATCGTAAGAAGTAAAGCTGTTCATCTTGATCTTTATATACGCCTCCTTCCCTTCACCGGCATTGGAAATTTCCCTGTATATGAGTTTTTTAAAACGGCTGCGGGTGTAGTGGGGCGAAACGATCAGGTGTTTGTATGTCTTGATCTTATAAGTAGTCTCGAAGAAATTGAATATTTTATTGAGTTCCTTTAAAATAGACTCATTAGCCGTAAACAGGGTATAGTCCGTATAGATACGGGCGGTGGCCTCATTGAAGTTTCCGGTACTGATAAAGCCGTAGCGTTTCAGCCCTTCAGACTCCTCTCTTTCAATAACACAAATTTTACTGTGCACTTTAAGGCCCGGAACCCCAAAGATCAATTTGACGCCTTCTGCCTGCAGTTGTTCCGCATACTGTATGTTGGCCTGTTCATCAAAACGCGCCTGTAATTCAATCTGTACGGTAACTTTTTTTCCGTTCTTCACGGCATTGATAAGGGACAGGGCTACCTGCGAATTATCTGCCAGTCGGTAGACCGTAATTTTGATACTGCGCACCTTAGGGTCCAGAGCAGCTTCCCTCAGGAACTTCAATACATAATTAAAAGTGTGGTAAGGGGTGTACTGCAGAAAATCCCGTTCCGCTATCCGTTCCAGCAAACTGCCCTCAAAGCTCAATCCCTTGATTGAAAGCGGCTTGATCCGCTGGTAGAGAAGATCTGTCCTGCCCAGGCTGGGAAAACCCATGTAATCCCTTCTGTTGTGGTATCGGCCGCCAGGAATAACACTGTCGGTATCTTCTATTTTCATCTTTTCCTTTAGAAAAAGCAGCGTATCGGCAGCGATGTCCCTGTCGTATACAAAACGCACAGGATCACTGATCTTCCGGTGTTCCACACTACTGGATATTTTCTCGATGAAGCTTTTACTCAGGTCGTTATCGATATCCAGCTCCGCATCTCGTGTGATCTTGATCATGTGGGCCGAAATATTATCAAAGGAAAACATATTGAAAATACTCCTGAGTGAGTAGCGGATCAGGTCGTCCAGGATAATGATATAATTCTTATCTCCTTCTTTGGGGAGTTCGATAAAGCGGTTAATACCCTTGGGGATTTCAATGAGTGCATAGCGGTTTTTTTCCCGGTCCATCCTGCCGTTTTCGGTATCGATCAACTCCATCTTGACGGCCAGGTAGGCCGCAGTATCTTTGAGCATGGGGAAGCCGGTATGTTCGTCCAGTATGATGGTCATCAAAACCGGGCTCACATTTTGCATGAAGTAAGATTTAAGGAAATCTTCCTGCTGGGGCTGTATCTGTTTCTCGTCTATCAGGATGATGTTTTCCTGCTCCAGTTCGTCCTCTATCTCCTTGAGGATTTCCAGGCTCTCATTTTGCTGATTGATTACAATATTGGTGATTTCATCCAACAGGTCCTTTGCCTTTTCACCTCCGAGTACGCTTTTCCCTGATTTCCCGGCCTCAACAATCCTTTTTACCGTGGCGTAGCGAACCTTGAAGAATTCATCCAGGTTATTGGAAAAAATCCCCAGGAACCGAAGCCTTTCAATAAGCGGCACACGTTTATCCGCACTTTCCTGTAAAACCCTTTCGTTAAATCGCAACCAGCTGATTTCCCGATTGATATATTGATTTTTTGCCATATGCTATTTTAGTTCCCTTGGAAAAAGGGTGTTTTGTGTTTTGCCGTAAGTTACCCCTTCCCATGAGGTTGCTTCGAATGTTAAGTGAACAAAGCCGGCCGTTGGCACATTGTCTATGTATCTGCTTCCCCAGCTATTGGCCAGGTTGGTAAAGGCATGGTTATGCCCAAAAATCATTACCTGATCCAAATTGTCCGGTAAGGAATGAACAAAAGCCTTTACGCTACTCCCGGAAAAATCATAGAGATCCTTGTTTATGCTTAACAAATCAAAAGATAACCCCAGCTCTCTGATCAGGATTACAGCTGTATGAAGGGCACGGCAGGCCGGGCTCGAATATACGGCTTCTATTGGTGGTATCCTGTCTGGTAACGCCTTTGCAATTAAATGAGCATCCTTAATCCCCCGTTCACTAAGCGGGCGATCCGCATCTGCCACGTCGTATTCCCACGAGGACTTTCCGTGTCGGATAAGTATCAGGTGTTTCATGTTTATTCACTAATGGTATTGGTTGTTTTGTTTTAGGTTGTCCGAAATGCATTCCATCAGGGTGCCAGGCGTTCCAGAATCCAGTTCAAATCCTGATCCAGCGTATACCGCAGCCTGTCATGCAGCCGATTGGGACGCCCCTGCCAGAATTCAACGGAAGACGGGCGAACCAAATAGCCTCCCCAATAAGCCGGCCGTTCTATCTCCTTTCCCTCGTATTGATCTTCCAGGGCTTTCAGACGCGTTTCCAGGTAATCCCGTGAAGGAATTACTTCACTCTGAGGGGATACAATCGCCCCAAGCTTGCTTCCCTCAGGACGGGATTCAAAATAACCATCCGAAAGGTTTTCCGCAAGTTTTTCTGCTTCGCCTTTTACAATTACCTGGCGTTCCAGATAGGGCCAGAAAAAGGAAAGACAAATTTTAGGATCTGCCGCAATTGCGCGGCCTTTTTCGCTCTGGTAATTGGTATAAAAAACAAATCCTTCGTAGGTAAACCGCTTTAGCAGCACCACCCTGCTCTTGGGGAAACCATCCAGGCCATTTGTAGATACGGTTACAGCATTGGGTTCATCTGTACTTCCACTACTTTCCAACTCATGAAACCACCTTTTAAATAGCTCCATAGGGGAATCAGGAGCATCTTTTTCCAGGAGTTGCTTTTTGGTATAGGCTTTTCTGTAGTTCCCGAGGTCTTTTTGCATGGATTTATCTCTATTGACAAGATAAACAAAGTTGCTAAAAACTCCCGGAAGGCTCAAAAAAATAAGCCCCTAAAAACAAAAGAAAGCTCAGGGAAACTACCAGGAAAATATCTTGCCGTCTTCGGCCAGTTCCACCCGCGGAAAAAATGCAAGCGCCTCTTCCCTGAACCTTGAAAGGTCTTTATAGCGGGACGAATAGTGCCCCAGAATCAGGGATTCAACCCCGGCAGTAGCAGCCAGGCGAGCGGCCTCCGCAGCCGTGGAATGTCCGGTTTTCAAGGCCAGGTGCTGTTCGGTTTGCAGGAAGGTGGCTTCGTGGTAGAGCCTGTCTACCCCCTTAATTAGTGGTGCCAACTCAGGTTCATATGCGGTATCGGTACAATAGGCATAGGTTTTCGGGGGTTTAGGGGGAGTGGTTAATTCCTTGTTGGGAACGACCTTACCCGTCTTACTGATCCCATCTGCCCCCTGCTTAATCTTCCTGTAATAGGCCTTATCTATTCCATACTTTTCAGCCTGCTCTGCTTTAAGGCCGCGCATTCCGGATTTTTCAGTAATCAGGAAGCCATTGGTATAGATCCGATGTTTCAGCGGAAGTGTCCTGACTGAAATGCCTGAATCCTCATAAATGCACTCAGATTCCTCAGAGACCAGCTCGTGGAAATGCAACGGATACTGCGTCCAGGAATCTCCCAGTTTTAAAAAGAGCGTTATGGCCTCTTTCAGTCCTTTTGGTCCGTAGATATGCAGGGGAGTTTCGCGGCCCATCAACATGAAGGTTGCAACCAAACCGGGTAATCCAAAAAAATGGTCCCCGTGCAGGTGGGAAATAAATATCCTGTTTATTCGTGAAAATTTGACCTTATACCGCCGCAGCTGCATTTGGGTGCCTTCCCCGCAGTCCAGCAGTATCAGTTGCTTCCCCGCTTCAAGCACCTGGGAGGTGGGAGCAGCCTGAACTTTAGGGGTTGCAGCATGGCATCCGAGAATCTGTAATTTCACCCTTTGTATTTACAAGCCTTATTCATAGATCCAGGTCCCTTTCAATCTCCTCCATTTCAATCATATCGCGGGCTTCCTGAATAGATGGGACCACACAGATTTCATCGGGCACCTCATCATATGAGATGGCATCGGTTACTAACACAAAGGATTTACCAGAGGCCCGGTGCGTATTGGAAAGGTCCAGAAATTCCAGAATATCCCCGGTTTTCAGGGAATTAAATGAAAACAGGTTGATGATCAGGTGATCATTCTTTAGCCTGGGATAGGCCGATAACAGGTTTTCAATAAAAACCTTCAGGGAAACTTTTTCCTGTAGTACAATTGTGGTATTGCCTTCGTTATTAAAAACCATCTGTTACTGTTTTATCTTGGAAGCGAGTAAATAAATCACGGCCATTCGAATGGCTACACCATTTTCCACCTGGTTCAGGATAATGGATTGATCTGAGTCTGCCACATCGGAAGTGATCTCTACCCCCCTGTTAATAGGGCCAGGATGCATTATAACGATCTCCTTGTCCAGACTGTCCAAAAGTGCTTTATTGACCCCGTACTGCCGAATATATTCCCGGGTAGTGGGAAAATAACTCATATCCATCCGTTCTTTCTGGATCCGCAGCATATTGGCTACATCACACCAGTTCAGGGCCTTCCTTAAATCCGGTTCCACCTGTACCCCAAGAGATTCCACGTGTTTCGGTATCAAGGTTTTGGGTCCGCAAACCCGTACTTCAGCTCCCTGAAGCTTCAGGGCAAAGATATTGGAAAGGGCAACCCTTGAATGCAGGATATCACCCACTATAACAACCTTTTTGCCTGCTACTCCCCCTAATTTTTCGCGAATTGAATACGAATCCAGCAAGGCCTGGGTGGGGTGTTCGTGTGCCCCGTCTCCGGCATTGATAATAGAGGCTTTCACATGGCGGGATAAAAAGATACCTGCGCCCGGATTCGGATGGCGCATCACCACCATATCTACCTTCATTGAAAGAATATTGTTGACGGTATCGATCAGGGTTTCCCCTTTGCGGACAGAAGACTGTGCAGCCGAAAAGTTTACCACATCTGCAGACAGTCGTTTTTCAGCCAGTTCAAAGGAGAGTTTGGTCCGGGTACTGTTTTCAAAAAAAATATTGGCGATGGTAATATCCCGTAGCGAAGGGACTTTCTTAATGGACCGGCTTAAGACCTCCTTGAAATGGTCTGCCGTTTTAAAAATGAGGTCCAGGTCTGACTGCTTCAGGTACTTGATCCCTAATAAATGTCGCACACTTAATTCACTCATTTTAATTACTTATAAGATATACTGCATCCTCCCCATCATTTTCTTTCCAACATACTTTAACCCTTTCCTTATTGATGGCATCTACCTGCCTGCCCCTGTAATTGGGCTGTATCGGCAAATGGCGGCTAAAACGCCTGTCGATCAGGGTCAGCAATTCTATTTCTTTTGGCCTTCCAAACGACTGAATTGCGGTTAGCGCGGCCCTTATGCTGCGCCCCGTATACAATACATCGTCAATCAGGACAACTCGTTTCCCTTCCACCTGGAAATCGATGCGGGTATTGCTGGCTTCCAGGGTTTTATCCCCTCTCCTGAAGTCATCCCTGTAGAAAGTAATATCCAATAAACCGTAAGGAATCCCCTGGACCTTATAGCTAGTCCGTAATAGATCAGTGAGCCTGTTTGCGAGATAGGTACCCCGGGGTTGTATGCCAATAAGAACGGTATCCTTAAAATCGAGATGATTTTCTAAAAGCTGGCAAGCCAATCTGTGCAGGATTATCTGGATCTCTTTGGAGGAAAGCAGCACTTTTTGACTCATAGATGCTCGGCCATATGACATTCGGTAAGCAAAAATAGGCAATTCTGCCTAATTGAATGTGCTTTTTGATCATGTGGTGGGCTCTAAATAAAAAACCCCGGACGAACCGGGGTTTTTATATCGCAATTGGCGGAAAACAAAATTATTTCTTTTTGCTTCCGGCTTCCATCTTATCCTTTAATGCCTGAAGTTGTTCATTGGCATCTCCAAGGGTTGGTTTGGATTCATCAGCCGCAGCAGCTTTTTTCTTGGCAGCGCGAACATTCCGTTGCTCTTCTGCTTTAAAAATTGCTGTATGGCTGGCTACCACACGCTTATACTCCTTGTTGAACTCGATGATTTTGAATTCGGCTTCCTCCCCGCGGGTGAGTTTTTTACCGTCTTCCTTCTCCATATGCCGTTGTGGTACAAAGGCGGTGATGTCATCATTGAATTCAATGATGGCTCCCTTATCCACTATGTCGGTAATGGCAGCTTTGTGGACGGTATCCAGGCCAAATTCCTTTTCGTATTTATCCCATGGGTTCTCAGTAGTCTGTTTGTGGCCCAGGCTCAGTTTACGGCCATCCACATCCAGTTCTAACACTTCAACCTCCAGGGTATCCCCTACGTTTACAAATTCAGATGGGTGCTTGATTTTCTTGGTCCAGGAAAGGTCTGATATGTAGATCAGTCCGTCTATGCCTTCTTCCAGTTCAACAAACACTCCAAAATTGGTAAAGTTCCTAACAATTCCTTTGTGACGGGAACCTACAGGGTATTTAGTGGTAATATCAGTCCATGGGTCAGGAGTCAGTTGTTTGATTCCCAATGACATTTTACGGTCTTCGCGATCCAGGGTAAGGACCACGGCTTCCAATTCATCTCCCACTTTCACAAAATCCTGGGCAGAACGCAGGTGGGTAGACCAGGACATTTCTGAAACGTGGATCAATCCTTCCACACCTTCAGCAACTTCCAGGAAAGCCCCGTAGTCTGCAATAACAACCACTTTTCCTTTTACCTTGTCTCCAACTTTGATTTCATCACCAAGGGCATCCCATGGATGTTTCTCCAATTGTTTCAGACCCAATTGAATCCTGGATTTGTTATCGTCAAAATCCAGAATAACCACATTGAGTTTTTGATCCAGATCCACCACTTCGTTCGGGTGGTTGATACGGCTCCAGGAAAGGTCGGTGATATGGATCAATCCGTCAACGCCACCCAGGTCAATAAATACTCCATAGGATGTGATGTTTTTCACAACACCTTCAAGTACCTGTCCTTTCTCCAGCTGGCTGATGATTTCTTTCTTCTGCTCTTCTATATCCGCTTCAATAAGCGCTTTGTGGGAAACTACCACGTTCTTGAATTCCTGGTTGATCTTAACAACCTTGAATTCCATGGTTTTCCCTACGTATTGGTCATAGTCCCTAATGGGCTTCACGTCAATCTGAGATCCGGGCAGGAAAGCTTCAATTCCGAAGACATCCACAATCATACCCCCTTTAGTACGGCATTTTACAAAACCGGTAACTACTTCCTCCTTGTCATGCGCCTCGTTCACACGCTCCCAGGCCTTAATTGTACGGGCCTTACGGTGTGAAAGGACGAGTTGTCCGCTTTTATCTTCCCGAATATCGATCAGGACTTCAACCTTGTCCCCAATCTTCAGGTCAGGGTTGTAGCGGAATTCATTCAGGGATATTACCCCCTCAGATTTTGCATTGATATCAATAATTGCTTCGCGGTCTGTCAGGTGGGTAACTGTACCCTCCACAACTTCTTCATCTGCGGTGTCGACAAAGTTTTCCGCTACCAGTTCCTCAAATTCCTTCAGTTTGGAATCATCTACCTTCTCAATACCTTCTTCGTATTTCTCCCAGTCAAAATTTGAGAGGAATTCCTGAGGATCCTGCTTTTGAGCAGGCGCTTCGGCCTGTTTTACGGTTTCTGCAGTTTCTACTGCTTCAGCCACTTTTTTTTCTTCAGCCATGTGCTGATTTTGTTTTGTATTTCAGATTCCCCTAAGATTTAAACGTCTCCTCTGAAAGTTATTTATAAAATGTTTTTCTATCCTTTTTTCTCTTAGGTCATCGTAAAAAAGGTTTGCAAAAATACAACTTATCCGCGGTTTTACAAACTATTTAGGACACTGCCTTTGCTTCAGTGTAATAATTGTATTGAAACCGTCAGAAAACCTCACTATTTCGTATCTTTTATTCTGGATTTAAATCAATAAATAAATTAGTGAGAATGAGTGCAAAAGACAAATACCAGGCTGTCCTGGAACTAGGCGAAAAACTGGGCATCAAAGAAGGTAAGGTAAGCGAGGAAAACGGGGTCCTGAAAATCAAAGGAACCGCAGCAACCCAATACGAAAAGGACATTCTGTGGGATAAGATTAAGGCCATAGGCGGGGAAAAACCCTCGGATATTATGGCTAACATCTCTGTGGAAGATGCTTCGGTATACCACCGGCATACCGTAAAATCAGGGGAATCCCTCAGTAAAATAGCCAAACACTATTACGGAGATCCTATGAAATACAAGCAGATCTTTCAGGCAAATACCAATATCCTTAAAAATCCGGATCTGATTCATCCGGACCAGGTCTTGGTTATTCCAAACCTGTAAAAAACAGAAAGGCGCTCAGGAGGGCGCCTTTTCTTTTTGCGCAATCACGCGAAGTGCATGGGCATGTATCCGTTCAAATTGTTCTTTCAGACTCATATCGCTGTTGTCCACCTCTATGGCATCATCTGCCTTTTTTAGTGGTGACATCTCACGGGTAGAATCCAGGTTATCCCTATGTCTTACGTTTTGCAGGACGGCTTCATAACTGACCGAATCCCCTTTCTCCAGTAATTCCTTATAGCGGCGGTTGGCCCTGATTTCCGGGCTGGCAGTCATAAATATCTTCAGGTCCGCATCCGGGAATACCACTGTTCCAATATCACGGCCATCCATTACCACCCCCTTTTCCTTTCCCATGCTTCGCTGCAATGCCACCAGCTTATGCCTGACCTCCGCTATTGCCGAAATTTCGCTCACTTTCCGGGACACCTCAAGGCTGCGAATTTGTTTTTCGACATTCTTCCCATTCAGGTGGATTTCAGACTTGTGATTTTCAGGATTCAGGTCAAAACGCAGCTCGATTGAAGCGAGTTTGCCAAGCAGTTTTTCAGGTTCCAAAAGGTCGTGTTGCAGGGCATATAGCGTTACCGCCCGGTACATTGCGCCTGAATCAATGTAGACGTACCCGAGAGCTGCAGCCAGTTGCCTGGCCAGGGTACTTTTACCCGTGGAAGAATATCCGTCAATGGCAATATTGATCTTCTGCATGCTCAAAAATAGACAAAAATCAATCGGAATCCGATAATGCAGTACACCCGCGGTCTCATTCAGTGCCTATAACTGTTTGGGGTTTTTAACCTTTTGCCTGGTGATCGCCAATTCTATTACTTCCCGCATCTCGGTAACATAATGGAAGGTAAGCCCTTTGAGGTATTCTTCCTTAATCTCCAGAATATCCCTGCGGTTTTCCTCACAAAGGATTATCTCTTTGATCCGGGCTCGTTTGGCAGCGAGGATCTTTTCTTTGATGCCGCCAACCGGCAGGACTTTACCCCTTAGGGTAATCTCTCCCGTCATGGCGATACTCTTCTTTACTTTCCGCTGCGTAAAGAGGCTCACCAGAGAGGTAAGCATCGTAATCCCCGCACTGGGGCCATCTTTGGGGGTAGCCCCTTCCGGCACGTGTATGTGTACATTGTATTTTTCAAATACCTCAGGGTCAATCCCCAGTTCTTCCGCATTGGATTTTATATACTCCAGGGCAATGGTGGCAGACTCCTTCATCACTTTGCCCAGGTTCCCCGTAATATTCATAGTCCCCTTCCCTTTGGAGAGGATGGATTCTATAAAGAGGATATCTCCTCCAACACTGGTCCAGGCCAGGCCGGTAACTACTCCGGCTACTTCGTTGTTTTCGTACTTATCACGCTCCATACGGGCCGGCCCCAGGACTTTTTCAATATCGTCCCGGCTTACTTTAACGGGATATTCCTGTTCCATGGCAATATTCTTTGCCGCATACCGGACCATTTTTGCAATTTGTTTCTCAAGCCCACGCACCCCGGATTCCCGGGTATAGCCTTCCACGATCTTTTCCAGTTCCCTTTTCCCGATTTTCAAATCTTTGGCGGTCAGCCCATGTTCCTTCAATTGCTTGGGCAGCAGGTGGCGTTTTGCTATTTCCACCTTCTCCTCAATGGTATAGCCCGTAACATTGATGATTTCCATACGGTCGCGTAGGGCAGGCTGGATATTAGACAGGTTATTGGCCGTTGCAATGAACATTACTTTGGAAAGGTCATAGCCCATTTCCAGGAAGTTATCGTAAAACTCGTTATTCTGTTCCGGATCCAAAACCTCCAGCATGGCCGAAGAGGGATCTCCCTGATAGCTGCTGGATAGTTTGTCGATTTCGTCCAGGATAAAAACGGGGTTGGAGGTACCGGCCTTTTTAATGCTTTGTATGATCCGGCCGGGCATGGCCCCAATATAGGTTTTCCGGTGCCCCCTGATCTCCGCCTCATCCCTGAGACCTCCCAGAGACATTCGGACGTATTCGCGCCCAAGAGCCTCCGCTACAGATTTACCCAGCGAAGTTTTTCCCACTCCGGGCGGTCCGTAAAGACACAAAATGGGGGACTTCATATCATTGCGCAACTTAAGGACTGCCAGGTATTCTATGATCCTTCTCTTGACATCCTCCAGCCCGTAATGGTCCCGGTCCAGGATTTTCTCAGCCCGTTTCAGGTCAAATTTATCGGCAGAATACTCATTCCAGGGTAAATCCAGGAACAAATCCAGATAGTTGCGCTGAATGGAATATTCGGCTACCTGCGGGTTCATCCGTTGCAGTTTGGCCAGTTCTTTTTCAAAATGCTCCCCAACCTTCTCGCTCCATTTTTTCTCCCTGGCCCTTGCCTGCATTTCGTCCAATTCCTCATCATAGGAAATGCCCCCCAGTTCCTCCTGTATGGTTTTCATTTGCTGGTGCAGGAAATATTCGCGTTGCTGCTGGTCCAGGTCCGATCGGACCTTTGAATGCAGTTCGTTCCTCAGTTCCAGCTTTTGCAGTTCTGTGTTCAGGTGTTTAAGGGTAGCCAGGGCCCTTTCCTGCAGATTGGGAATTTCCAGTAATTCCTGTTTCTCCTTCACGGTCAGGTTCATGTTGGAGGAGACAAAATTGATCAGGAAAGAATTACTCTGAATATTTTTGATTGCGAAAGCAGCTTCACTGGGGATGTTCGGATTGTCCTTGATTATTTGAAGGGCCAACTCTTTAATAGAATCGATAATAGTCGTGAACTCCACATCTGATTCATCCGGCCTTTGCTCGCGCGTTTCCCGGACTGTAGCAGTGAGATAGGGCTTTTCAGTAAGTATTTCAGCTATTTCAAATCGCTTTTTCCCCTGTATAATGACTGTTGTATTGCCGTCGGGCATTTGTAAAACCCGCAGAATGCGGGCTACTGTACCCAGGGTATTAATGTCTTTAATACCCGGATTCTCAACGGATTCATCTTTTTGAGATACCACCCCTATAACCTTGGAGCCGTTGTTTGCATCTTTTATAAGGTGAATGGAAGCATCCCTGCCCGCTGTAATAGGCACTACCACCCCGGGAAATAATACTGTATTCCTAAGAGGAAGTATTGGGAGGGTTTCGGGTAATTCTTCACTATTCATTTCCTCCTCGTCCTCCGGGGACAGGAGTGGAATCAATTCAGAATCCTCATTGAGGGACTGTAGCGACAAATTGTCAAATGAACTAAATTTCGATGTTGCCATATGTGTTTTTTCCAGTCATTCTGTCAGAATGACCGTGTATTTATCCTTTTCATTAAAACTCCCTTAAGCTGTATTTTGTTGATAAACAAAGTATTAATACGCTAACGGAAGGTAATCTTTCCATATTCAGGGCAATTCCTGTGCCAATAGCGAAACTTTGTGTTCCCGAAACTGTAACAATCCGTAAATTCATTCATCTATAAGACAAACGAACAACTTTTTGAGCCAGCTTACTGAACATACTGATGTGCTGTTACAGGCGTGTTTAAGGGGTGAGTCCCGTGCACAAATGGAAATTTATGATCGCTATTACAAGGCCATGTACAACACGGCCCTGAGGATTGTAAAGGATTCTGCCACGGCGGAAGATATTATGCAGGAATCCTTTCTGAGTGCCTTTACCAAATTAGACACCTTTAAAGGGGAAGTAACCTTTGGAGCCTGGTTGAAGCGAATTGTAGTTAACAACAGTATTTATCAGTACAGAAAGCAACAAAAACAGAATGAAATACCGTTTGAAGGTGTATTGCACAAGGTCGAAGACAAGGATGAAACTGATGCTGATTCCGGGAGTACAAAACAAATGGCTCAAAAAGTGATGGAAACCATGAAACAGCTAAAAGACAGTTACAGAATTTCTTTGACCTTACACCTAATAGAAGGCTACGACTACGAAGAAATTGGAGAGATAATGGACATGAGTTATGGCAATTGCCGCACAACCATTTCAAGGGCAAAAGAAAGCCTTCGAAAGAAATTAAGCTCGCAAAACGTATGAAGGATTTTGACAACATAACAGACCTCTTTGAGGAATTAAAGGGAAGTTTTGACCTGAAGGAACCACGGGAAGGTCACCGGCTGCGTTTTAAAGAAAAACTCGACGCACAAGCCGGGACACCCAGGGGGCGCTTTGCTTCTTCCTGGTGGAAGCCCTTATCCATAGCTGCTTCCATCGCCTTGCTGATAACAGCATCTGTTTTCTGGCTGGGGCCCCGGAACTCCGAGCAGCAGCAACTGGCAGCGATTTCACCAGAGGCTTCACAGACTTCCTATTATTTCAGTAACCTGGTAGCACAGCAGGTCAGCGAGCTGGAAAAATTAGGGTCGCCGGAAACCAGGCCGCTTATTGACGATGCCATGAAACAATTGGACCAGTTGGAAAAGGATTACGCCAAGCTGGAACAGGACTTGCTAAATGGCGGGAACAGCAAATTTATACTGGGAGCGATGATTACGAATTTTCAAACGCGTATCGACCTCTTGCAGGACGTTATGACAACAATCGAACAAATAAATCAATTTAAAAATGAATCCAATGCGACGAATACAATTTAAAAACCTTTGCCTTGCCCTGTTCTTATCGATGGGGGTCAGTCTGGTCTACGGTCATGATTTCAAGGGAAAGCACACAAGAGAAAAAACTATTAAAAAGGAATTTAATGTCAACGCAGATGCACTGCTGAAAATTCAAAACAGCTATGGCAACCTGGTATTGAATTCCTGGAATGAAAATCGGGTGGTTATTGAAGTACACATAACTACCAACGGAAACAACGAGGATAAGGTGCAGAAAAAACTGGATGAAATAACCGTTGAATTTGAAGCCACTGCCTCTATGGTCTCTGCACGTACCCTTTTTGAGAAGGAGAATGACTGGGGTTGGTGGGGAAAGAAAAACAATGTTAACATGCAAATCAACTATACGGTTAAGATGCCTGTTAAGAACAGCGTACACCTCAGTAATGATTACGGGAATATTACCCTTGACAGGGTAGACGGACACGCCAAGATCAAATGCGATTACGGCAGGCTTGACCTGGGCGAACTGCAGGGACGTAACAATGAATTACGCTTCGATTATACCTCCAAATCCCGGATCGGTTATATGAGAAGCGGGCAGATAATGGCAGACTATTCAGGTTTCACCCTTGAAAAAGCCGGAGATCTGTCGATCAAGGCAGATTACACTCACTCCATTATCGAAGAAATGGGTAATCTCGAATACTCCAGCGATTACGGCTCCCTGGAAGTAGGCAAGGTGGAAAATGTCCAGGGGAAAGGCGATTACATCAATATAAAACTGGGAACCGTACACGGCAATATAGACCTGATGTCTGACTATGGATCCATCCTAATCGAAAATATGGCCCCGGACGCCGGAAACCTTAGTATCCGGTCCGACTACACTGGCATCAAAATCGGGTACGATCCTGCCTATAATTTTGATTTTGAAATCAGCACCCAGCATGCCGGGGTTAATGGGAAAGATGATTTTGAAATCAGCATCAGCCAGGAGAAATCTAACAACAGATACTACGAGGGCTATTACGGCAGTAAGGGCAGTGGAAAAAGGGTATCTATCAACAGTGAATATGGAGGGGTTACCTTTAAAAAGAATTAATCAAACACAAATAAAACTTTAAAATTACCAAGATGAAAAATAGTATTATACTGGTTCTGAGTCTCTGTGCCACTTTCAGCCTGAGCGCCCAATGGGGAAAACAAGTAAAAGGCAATGGGAACGTTGTAACGGAGGAGCGCTCCGTAGGGGAATACCAGCAAGTGAGTCTTTCAGGAAGTTTCGATGTGGAACTGGTAGACGGAAAAGAGGGAAACCTCACCCTTAAGGGAGATGAAAACTTACTGGAATACCTTATAACGGAAGTTAAGGACGGCAAACTGGTTATTAAGGTCAAAAAGGGGTATTATCTGAAATCTTCTTCATGGAAATCCGGTGGCATTCTTATTACCGTGCCGGTTGAAGAAATTAGCGCAGTGTCCATGTCCGGCTCCGGAGACATCGTTGGAAAAAAGACCCTCAGGGCGGATGACTTTGATGTGAGTATGTCAGGCTCAGGGGACATTAAGCTGGATCTGGATGCCCGAAATGTTGAAGCCTCGCTTTCAGGTTCAGGAGATATGTTGCTAAGCGGCGCAAGCAGTAGCTTTACTGTTCGTATATCCGGCTCAGGAGATATCGAGGCCTATGACCTGGAAGCCGATGATGTGGAGGTTGTGATTTCCGGTTCTGCGGATGCTCATGTAACCGCAAGAAAATCCCTGCTCGCCCGGGTATCCGGTTCAGGGGATGTGCATTATAAGGGAAATCCCGAAAAAGTCGACTCCAAGACATCCGGTTCAGGTGAGGTTACTAAAGGGTAAATATTAAATCAAAAAACAGAGCAGTCGCCCGGAGGCCCTTCAATCAGGCCTCCGGGTTTTTTATTTAGCAGTATCCGGAGGGCTTTCATCTAGCCGCGGGACTCTGGAAAGCAGGAAAATCCCCAGTAAAAAAAAGATCCCAAGGAAAATGGTAGCATTGCGCATACTTCCGGTATACTGGGCTACGAAACCGTACAAGAAAGTACCGATTACTATTCCTATTTTCTCGGCCACGTCATAAAAGCTGAAAAAGGAGGTGGTGTCCTTGGTTTGGGGCAGGAATTTTGAATAGGTAGACCTGGAAAGAGCCTGTATACCCCCCATCACCAGCCCAACGCAGCCGGCAGCTATATAAAAGTCCAAGGGGCTTTTAACGAAATAAGCATAAATACAGATAAAAACCCACAGAAGATTGATGATCAAAAGGGTTTTGATATTTCCGATTTTACCCGAAACACGGGCTGTAAAGGTCGCCCCAACTATGGCTACCAGTTGGATGACCAGTATACTGACAATCAAGCCCGTGGTACGCTCCGAATCAGTCCCCCAGGCTATTTCCTCTTCACCAAAATAGGCTGCAATCAACATCACGGTTTGCACGGCCATGCTGTAAACAAAGAAGGCAGCCAGATAGCGTTTGAGCCTCAAAATCGATCCGAGTTGCTGCCAGACGCTCCTGAGTTCCCGAAAGCCATTAAGAATGATATGTTCCCGTTTCCCTTCTTTTTTGTAACCCTTAGGCAGGTGGTAAAAGGTGTACTGACTGAAGAGGATCCACCAAATCCCCACAGATACAAAGGAGTATTTCATCGCAAGGATTTCAGCTGCTTCCCCACCCCGGCTGCTGATGCCAAAAAGACCGGGCTTCAAAACCATGGCGAGGTTTAACAGCAAGAGGATAACGCTGCCGATATAGCCCAGGGAAAAGCCTTTGGCGCTGATGCGGTCCTGCTGTTCCGGAAAGGCAATATCGGGCAGGTAGGAATTGTTGATGGCGAAACTTACCCAAAAGCCTACCAGGCCAAAAAAATAAGCCAGCAGTCCGAAATAGATGTTTTCCAGTGAAAACCAGTAAAGCCCAATACAGGAAACGCCCCCCAAATAGCAGAAGAACTGCATAAATACCTTTTTGTTTCCAAGGTAATCTGCTATTCCAGAGATCAGCGGAGTAACCAGGGCGATAAAAACAAAGGCAATAGAAGTGACATAACTGATCAGCGGGGCACGTGCGATTTCCCCGCCAAATACCATTACTTTCTCTATACCGGCGATCCTGAAAAGGGCCCCGTAATAGATTGGGAAAATTGCGGAGGCGATTACCAGGCTATATACAGAATTGGCCCAGTCATAAAAGGCCCAGGCGTTTAAAAGCTTTCGACTCCCCTTTAAGGCTAAAATTTTGGACATAAAAAAACCATTCGGCTAAGAATGGTTTCAAGATACAATAATAAAATTGGCAATGCTGCCTTATTGAAAGGTGGTAACACCAAACTTGCGGGCTTCCTGTTTGGCCGCCGGCGCCCACTGTGTAAGATTATTTATACGGGTATCATTGGAGGGATGCGTACTTAAAAATTCAGGAGGTGCCTGATTACCACTATTCGCTTTCATACGCTTCCAGAGTTCTGCAGCCTCGTCCGGATTATATCCCGCAATTGCCATAATCTGCAGGCCAATACGGTCTGCTTCTGTTTCGTGGCTGCGACTGAAAGGGAGCATCCCCCCTACCGTAGTCCCTACCCCATAGGCATTGTTGAAAATATTCAGGGTTTTCTCATCCTTGATAGCTACATTCCCGATAACTGCCCCGGCTTGTTGCAGGGTTCCGGCACTCATACGCTGGGCCCCGTGATCTGCCAGTGCATGCGCAACCTCGTGCCCCATAACAACTGCGATCCCAGTTTCTCCCTGACAAATGGGCAAAATCCCACTATAAAAAACAATTTTACCCCCGGGCATGCACCAGGCATTGACCGCCTCATCAGACACAAGGTTATACTCCCATTTGTAATCCTTCAGGTAGCCGGGGTAGCCGTTAGCCGTTAACCACCGCTCCGCGGCAGTCGCAATACGCTGGCCTACCTTGGTAATCATCTCTGCTTCCGAGGTACCCTTTACCACCTTATTTTCTTCCAGAAACTGGTTATACTGCGCAAAGGCCGTGGGGAAAATCTGGTTATTCGGGTAAAAGTTCAGCGTGCTCTTGCCTGTAAAAGGGTTGGTTTTACAAGCCACAACAACCAGTAAAAACACTATCAGGCCTATTACTTTTTTCATAATAATTTTTTTTCGGAATAAGAAAATTACAAAAATTTTACTTCCCTATTATTTGAAGCTGGGTAAAATTCTTACTGATCTCAATGGTGTTGTCCCCGTTGAGGCGAACATCTTTGAGGTTAACTTTTTCATTATCCACAAAGACCTTGTCAATCCTGAATGGAAGCCCAATCAGATTTACCTTGAAGTTCTCGTAAGAGGTGGTAAAATCCCCGTCCTTAAACTGCTGGATTATGATTTCTTTCTCCTTCCCCTGGAATTTAAAATTCCTGAGGCTGAAGCCGCCTTTTTTGTAATCGTAGCCGTCCTGATCATCTTCGTAAATGGTGGACTGCTCCGTTCCCAGTTTGTAATATACATTCAGGGTAAGCTGTTCAATTTTCAATTCTCCCACATACTGCTGTACGGGATATTTGGGGATAATGGCACCCTCCTTGATAAAGAGCGGAATCTTGTCAATATCGGCAACCACCCATTTCTCAGAGCCTCCTTCTACGATTTCCCCGGTCCAGTAATTGTGCCATTTCCCTCTGGGCAGATACATCCTGCGCCCCTTGGCGTTTGGTTCCTGTATGGGACAGACCAGGATTTGTTCCCCAAAAATAAACTCATCTGTCCTGAAATGGGTCTGCTGGTCTTCCTGATCATAGTATACGAGGGATTTTATCATAGGGACCCCCTCTTTGGCATATTTCCAGAACATGGTGTACAAATACGGCAATAACTGATACCTCAGCTCGATAAATTTCCGGACGATACCGGTAACTTCCTCATCAAAGGACCAGGGTTCCTGGTCGCCGTGGTCACCGCTGGAATGCACCCTGCAAAATGGGTGGAATACGCCCAGCTGTATCCAGCGTGCAAATAATTCCCCGTTGGGTTGTTCTGCGAAGCCTCCAATATCTGTACCCACAAAAGAGTAACCGCTGAGGCACATTCGCTGTACCTGTACATTTGCAATCCAGAGGTGTTCCCAGGTAGCCACGTTATCCCCGGTCCAGGTGCAGGAATACCGCTGTGTCCCGGAATAGGCCGCACGGGTAATCACAAAAGGCCTTTTGGGGAAAACATATTTCTTGACCCCTTCATAGGTGGCACGCACCATCTGCATCCCGTAAATATTATGCGCCTTTCGATGGCTGCAGGGATGCCCGTCATAATCATGTCTCACATCCAGAGGGGCCGTTTTGGAAGGCACCTCCATCACGGCCGGCTCGTTCATATCATTCCAGACTGCATGCACTCCTGAATCCTTGATCAGGCCCTTGTAAAGGTCTGCCCACCAGGCCCGGACTTCCGGATTGGTGTAATCGGGAAAACTGCAGGGGCCCGGCCAAACCTTGCCCTGCATGATGGGCCCGTCTGCTCTTTTACAGAAATAATCGTTCTCCAAAGCTTCATTGTAAACCCAGTAATCCCGGTCTACCTTGATTCCCGGATCAATCATGACCACGGTTTTAAAGCCGTCCTTCTCCAGGTCCCCAATCATTTTTTTAGGGTCCGGAAATCGCTTCTTATCCCAGGTAAAGCAGCGAAACCCGTCCATGTAGTCTATATCGAGGTATATAGCATCGCAGGGGATTTTAAGCTTGCGAAATTTGCGGGCCAGTTCCCTTACCCGTTTTTCAGGATAGTAACTCCATTTAGACTGGTGATAGCCCAGCGCCCATAATGGAGGAAGTTCCGGGGTCCCGGTCAGGTCTGTATAGGCCCGCACTACCCGTTCCATTTCGGGTCCGTAGAAAAAATAGTAATTCATCTCCCCGCCGTCGGCCCAGAAACTGGTGATATTCCGGCGTTCATGGGAAAAGTCAAAATGCGTCCGGAAGGTGTTGTCGAAAAAGATCCCGTATGCAATATTCTGGTGCAGCCCTATATAAAAAGGAACCGCCTTGTAGAGGGGCTCCTGGTCTTTACCATAGGCGTATTGGTCTGTTACCCAATTATTGACCCGTTTTCCTTTGAGGTTGGTGTGCATGGCCTTGTCCCCCATCCCGTAAAAACTTTCGGAAGCCTGGGTAATCTTGCTCATCTTTACCGTGTTCCCACCGTAGGTGTAATTCTCCTCCCAGTGAAAACCGAGTTCATCCTCATTGATAATATTCCCTTCCAGGTCTGAAATCTGCACCCTGAAGTTTTTCTTATCGATCAGCACCTTTAACTTGGAGGTGTAAATCAGGTATTCGGTATCCGTTTCTTCATCTCTTAAATCGCTATAACCGCGGCTGTGGTCCGGGTCGATTGCATATGAAAAATCCGGCTCAAAAACATGCTCTGTGGCATATCTGAATCTTAAAACACTGTTCCGGATGACTGTAACCTCAAGGATTACGCCATTTTCAGATGTGTAGTAAAATTTATTGGAATCTTTATGGGTTTCTATTATATGGTTGGGGTATAAATTGCCTTTATACTCCAGTTCAGTATTCGTAATCATAGTTGGTTACTTTTTAACCTCGCAAAAGAAAGACATTCGGGGCAGAAATTGAAATCCACCCGCCCCCAAATATAAACTACAACGATTGCGGTTGTGATTTTATCTGAAAACTACTACTCCAAGAGGTGGCAGATTCACTTCAATAGACCTCTCATATCCGTGCCAGGGGGTTTTACTGACAGAAGCAGTAGTATTCTCCATCCCGCTACCTCCGTATTTTTCGGCATCGCTATTAAAGATCTCCTTTAACTGACGCGTTTTTGGCACCCCTATCCTGTAATTCTCCCGGGGAACAGGAGTAAAGTTGCAGGCAACGATAAGATCGTCCTTTTTGGCTTTTCCTTTGCGGATATAGGTCAGCACAGAGTTTTCCGCATCTCCGTAGTCTATCCACTGAAAGCCTTCCGGGCTGAATTGCTTTTCGTAAAGCGCCGGATACTCCCTGTACAGGCTGTTCAGGTCCTTTATAAGTTGTTGCACCCCAATATGAAAATCATATTGCAACAAGTGCCAGTCCAGGCTTTGCTGGAAGTTCCATTCGGATGACTGTCCGAATTCCCCCCCCATAAAAATCAGGTTGGCCCCTGGGTGAGTAAACATGTAGCCGAAAAGCAGTCTGAGGTTGGCGAAACGCTGCCATTCATCTCCGGGCATGCGGTACAACAGGGATTGCTTCCCGTAAACCACCTCATCATGCGAAAACGGAAGCATAAAGTTTTCCGTAAAGGCGTATGTCATACTAAAAGTGAGATCGTTCTGGTGGTGTCTTCGATAAACGGGTTCTTTTTTAAAATACTCCAGGGTATCGTGCATCCATCCCATCATCCATTTCATGCCAAACCCGAGCCCGCCTATGCTGACCGGCTTGGAAACCATCGAAAAAGAAGTGGATTCTTCGGCTATGGTCTGTACGCCGGGGTAATTCCCATACACTTCTGTGTTGAGCTCCCGGATAAAAGAGATAGCCTCCAGGTTTTCGTTATTGCCGTAAATATTGGGTTCCCACTCTCCTTCTTCCCTTGAATAATCGAGGTAGAGCATAGATGCCACTGCATCCACCCGCAGGCCATCTATATGGTACTGGTCCAGCCAGAAAAGCGCGTTGCTGATCAGGAAGGCGCGAACTTCATTACGCCCGTAGTTAAAAATGAGGCTTTTCCAGTCGGGATGATACCCCCGGCGCCTATCGGGGTGTTCATACAGGTGAGAGCCATCAAAATTGCCCAGGCCATGTGCATCTTCCGGAAAATGGGAAGGAACCCAGTCCAGGATGACCCCAATTCCATTCTGGTGCAGCGCATCTACCAGGAGCATGAAATCTTCCGGCTTCCCGAAACGGGAAGTGGGAGCGAAATAACCGGTTAACTGGTACCCCCAGGAAGGATCATAAGGGTATTCCATTATCGGCATAAACTCAACGTGGGTAAAATTCATCTCCTTTACATAGGCCACCAGGTCTTTCGCCAGGTCCACGTAGGAAAGGAACTTATTATCCTTAGTTCGTTTCCAGGAGCCCAGGTGTACCTCGTAGACAGAATACGGCTTGTCCAGAGCGTTGTGCTCCGCGCGCGATTCCATCCAGTTCGAATCTTTCCATTTATGTTTTGGATTCCAGACTACGGAAGCCGTTTTGGGTGGTGCTTCACACAATCGGGCAAAAGGATCTGCCTTCTCGGTCTTTACATCGTGATTATGCGAGTGGATTTTATATTTGTAAAGGGTACCCTGTTCCAGGCCGGGAATAAACCCTTCCCATATCCCACTGGCATCCCAGCGAACATTGAGGGGATGCTCCCCTTCCAGCCAGTAATTGAAGTCTCCCACAACGGAAACGGCCTTGGCAGTAGGTGCCCAAACAGCAAAATAGACGCCTTTAACCCCATCTACTTCAATTTGATGGGAACCAAGTTTCTCATAAAGCCTGAAATGTTTTCCGGACTTAAATAAATCGATATCAAAATCTGAAAATAAACTATGCGGGACTACTTTACCCATAATATTTATTTGTTTAGTCGTTTATAATACTTCGGATTCCCTCCAGGGGAATCACCGCCCAGCTAGGACGCGAATTCATTTCGTACCCCAATTCATAAACCGCCTTTTCCAGCATACAGTACTTAAGTAAAAATATACGCTCGGCACTGTAGCCGATATTTAGGTTGTTTTCCTGAATAAGTTGTACATAGGTTTCCAGGAAAACCCCGATAAAATAGCGGTACAGGATCTCACCGGCCTTAAACAGGGATTCCTGGGGAAAAGGGTATTTGTCCGGATTGTTGAATATTGTGGCATAAATGGCATAATGGAAGGAGCGGAACATTCCGGCAATATCTTTTAGCGGGGGCTGCTTTACCTTGCGGTCACGGATCGTGCTCTCCGGCTCGCCCTCAAAATCCAGCAGGTAAAAATCGTCTCCCTGCACCAAAACCTGCCCGAGGTGGTAATCCCCGTGTACGCGGATGCGTTCCCCCTTTAACTTGGTCCAGTCAAAATTTACAAAGCGCTTCCGTATCTCGTTTTTGCGTTCCAGAAACTCCTCGGCCAATTCCAAAGATAGCCCTTCCAGCCGACTTAGTTTGTTTTCAACCATATTGAGGCGGTTCTGGAACTGGTACAACAACCGGTTCTTGAGCCATACCTCGTAGTCCCCGTTAAAATGCGTGGGCGTAAAGGCAGTGTCTTCAAACTCAGATCCCAGGGCAATGTGCATTTCTGCGGTCCGCTGGGCAAGTTTCTGTAACCTAAGGAAAACCTTAAGGCCCGCCCAGTCAATAATTTCGGGGGGTACATCCCGGATTTTCAGCCTTTCAAACAGGGGGATATCCGGCAAACGTTCAATTCGGATACCCTTGTATTCGAGGTTACTGAATACCTTGTGCAATTCCTTGAGCAGGTAGTCCCAGGCATCTCCCTGATTGGGCACCAACTCCTGCATTAAGGCTATGGTTATATTGGCATTATCCGCATCCATGATACTCAGGCTGCCCTGATAGGCCGGGGTATTCCTGAACCCTTTACGTTCCGAAAGAAAGCGGCTCATCTCATAATCCGGGTTCTTGTCCGCATAAATCCGTCGAAAAAATTTGATGACTGATTTCCCATTAATGATAATGGAGGTATTGCTCTGTTCCAAACCCATAAATTTGGAGCTGCTGTATTCCGTTCCCTGAAATTCAACGCTTTTGTGATAGCGTACCCGGGTAGTGTCATTGGGTTCGGCGCTCAGGATACGTTCGTAGACCAGTTTCCGGAAGGCTTCAAGGTTTACAGCGTCTATTATATAACCCTCCTGTCCTTTAATGCTCACCGGGAGGATACGGTCTTTTTCTGCAAAATTTTCATCGGAAACAAAGGCGATGGGCAAAAAATAATGCTGGTAAAAGGCTTCTTCAAAATTGACTTCCAGCAGCAGGCCGTAGTACACCTCTTCCCGCTGTTGAATGCGGAAATACTCCTGAAGTTCAATGTACTTAAGGGTACTGGACTTTCCGCCGTACCATCGCTGTTTCTGTACATACTGCTCCAGGACTTCAGACAGGAAAACTTTCATAAAACTGCCATCGTCCAGAAGTTGTTCCCAGGGAACATCAAAACTGTACTGGTTTTTCTTTTTAGTATCTGATTCCGTCTTTGACATAATCTGTTAGCGCCTGATGTGAAATATATGAAAAGGTAAATTGGGCTGGAGTTCGATAAAATTCCATTCCAATCCCCATTTATAAGTGGTTTGTGTCAGTAAATCGTGAAATTCCAGAGGAGTTCCCTCCCCTACTCCCATAACTTCAAGGGGGAGTTGGACATATCCCTGCTGTACGTGGTGGGCGTCCAGACTAACTACAATGAGCAGTTCATCCTTTCGTTCTTCATCCCATTTATAAAAAGCAAGTAACTGCTCGTTCTCGATTCTGCAAAAATGAATATTATTGGTTTGTTGCAAGGCAGGGTGGTCTTTCCTGATCTGGTTGAGTTTGGTGATCAGGTGAATCAATTTATTCTTCACATTCCAGTCCCAGTGTTTGATCTCGTATTTTTCCGAGTTCAGGTATTCTTCCTTTCCCGGATAGGGCTCGGTAACCATATACTCGAATACAGGGCCGTAAATACCCAGATTACCGCAAAGGGTGGCGGCCAGACCATAACGGATAATATGCATGGATTCGTTAGCCCCCTGCAGGTGATAGGGGTTGATATCAGGGGTGTTTGGCCAGAAATTGGGTCGGTAGTACTCCCGCATGTCTGTCTGGGTCAGTTCAATCATATAATCGATTATTTCCTGCTTGTGCACTCGCCAGGTAAAATAGGTATAGGATTGAGAGAATCCCTGCTTGGCCAGTTGTTGCATGATACGCGGGCGGGAAAAGGCCTCTGCGAGAAATAATACATCGGGATGTTTCTTTTTGACTTCGCCGATAAGCCAGTTCCAGAAATAATACGGTTTTGTGTGCGGGTTGTCTACCCTGAATATGCGTACCCCGAATCCTACCCATTTCAGGGTCACTTCCAGCAATTCCTGCCACAGCGCTTCGTAAGCTTCGGATTCGAAATAAAAATTAACGATATCCTGGTATTTTTTCGGTGGGTTTTCGGCATACTGCATGGTACCGTCCGGTCTCTTGCGAAACCACTCCGGATGTTCACTTATATAAGGGTGGTCCGGGGCTGCCTGAAAAGCCAGGTCCATTGCAATTTCCAAACCTGAATCGTTTGCCTTGGATATCAAGGTTCTGAAGTCCTCCTCTGTTCCCAGTTCAGGGTGTAATTCCCGGTGGCCTCCAAATCGCGATCCGATTGCCCAGGGAACTCCGGAATCTCCTTCCTTGGCCTCTGTGGTATTGTTTTTTCCTTTCCTGTTTTTCTCCCCAATCGGGTGTACCGGAGGAAAATAAAGGGTATCAAAGCCCATCTCTGCGATCCTGGGAAGCAGGCGTTCGCAGTCTTTGAAAGTCCCGTGTTTTCCGGGTTCTGCTGAGGCCGATCTTGGAAAAAATTCATACCAGGTGCTGAAAGCTGCCTGTTTGCGGTCTACATATACCTGCAGTTCTTTTGAAGTATTGGCAAGCCTTCGCTGCGGAAAATCCAGGAAGAGCTGATGCAATCGATCCGAAACGGCGCCTTCCACCGCCGGGACATACAAATCCGGTTCCTGAAAATACTGAATCAATTCCTCTACATAGGCCTGGTCTGAAGTGCCGGCCTCCCCCAACAGATATTCCAGGTACTGAACGCCGTCCAGCAATTCCGATTTCACGTGCTGCCCATCCTTAACTTTAGCCTCAATGCCGTGCTGCCAGTTCAGGGCATAGTCTACCCATCCCCGAATCTTATAAGTGTAAAAGCCCTGCTTGTCTACCCGGAAATCGGCCTGGTACCGGTCATTCTCAAGTGGATGCATTCGCTGTGTCCGCCACTGTTTCTGGGCCTCGTGCTTATACATGACCTCTGCCTGCATCACATCGTGCCCATCGGGTAAAACATCGGCCTCCACCACTACTTTCTCACCGATTACCCGTTTTATAAAAAACCTGCCACACTCCAGTTGCGGGGTGATAGCATCTATAACAACCCTTTCTTGTCTTAACATGTCAAATTCTTACTGTACCTCTTAAATGTAATTATTTATTACTGTTTCCTAAAATAATCAATAGCCGGACACCGCCCGTAACTATTCTTTAAAATACGGCCTTTCCTGCTGTCCTACCCTACTTCACTTACCGAAATGCCTGCAGTATCGTGAACTCTGAGGGTAAGCAGGCCCGCAAGCAGCATGGAGCAACCGCCAACTATCAGGGCATAAATCGGTTCTCCCCCAAATACTGCACTGACCAGAAAACCCAGTATGGTAGCTGCCACCATCTGCGGGATCACAATAAAGAAATTAAAAACCCCCATATAGTATCCCATTTTTTTGGGGGGCAGCGCCCCGGCAAGCATTGCATAGGGTACCGAAAGGATGCTGGCCCAGGCTATGCCCACCCCGATCATCGAAGCCAGCAGCCAGTTCGGGTCTGAAATAAAGTAAATGGATATCAGTCCGGCCCCGCCCAGGCTGAGCGCAATCAGATGTGTAAGTTTCCTGCTGGTCATTTTAGCCAGGACCGGCAATAAAAAAGCCACCAGGGCGGCCACTCCATTGTAAAGCCCGAAAAGGACCGTAACCCAGTCTGCACCATCATTGTAGAGCTGGGAGGCTGTGTCATTGGTTCCGTAAATATGACCTGTAACTGCCTGAGTAGTATAAATCCACATTGAAAATAAAGCAAACCACGAAAAAAACTGTACATAAGCCAGTTGTTTCATAGTGCCCGGCATATACAAAAGATCGGTCATAATGGTGACAAACCCGGTACGCCCTTTCAATCTGCGGGCAACCGATGCGATCAGGAAAAGGCAACCCATTACAAATACCCCAATAGTAAGGATGTATAATTCTTTCTGCAGGTTGTAATAATAGGGTAAGAGTGTGGTCAGGAAACCCAGTGACATAAAGATCAGTCCGTATCTGCGAAGCTTGTCTATGCGGTGGGCGTTTTCTTCCGGTGTAATTTCCGGTGCTTCGTGCGATTTGTTTTCTTCAAAGGCTTCCAATTCTTCCGGGCTGTACTCCTTAGACCGGAGCACCGTCCAGAGCACTGCACTGAAAAAAACAATAGCCCCAACATAGAAAGACCACTTCACCGAATCCGGAATAATGCCTTCCGGTGCTGTGTTGCTGATTCCTAACCAATTGGTAAAAACATACGGCATTACAGAGCCCACTACAGCCCCCACCCCTATAAAAAAGCTCTGCATGGCGAAGCCCAGGGTGCGCTGGTCTGAAGGAAGATTATCCCCAACAAAGGCCCTGAAAGGTTCCATGGAAATATTGATGGAGGCATCCATAATCCATAACATCCCGGCTGCGACCCAAAGCGCCGGGGAATTGGGCATGATGCACAGCGCAATAGATGCCAGGACAGCCCCTACCAGGAAATACGGCCGGCGGCGCCCAAGGCGAGTCCAGGTCCTGTCACTGAAATATCCGATAATGGGCTGGACAATCAGGCCGGTAACCGGAGCAGCTATCCAAAGAATCGGGATGTTATCCACCTCGGCTCCCAGTGTTTCAAAAATCCGGGATGTATTGGCATTTTGAAGTGCAAATCCAAATTGAATCCCCAGAAACCCGAAACTCATGTTCCAGATTTCCCAAAAGCCCAGCTTTCTTTTTTTCATGTTGCCTGGTTTGGTTAGCTGTATAAATGCAGAGGTTTTCGAAGACCTTGCAGCTTCTAAATATAGTATATTTTTTGAGGATTGAAGGGCTTACTGGCTTTCAGGAACCGGGCTATCTGCCGCTGTAATAATTTAACGATTAGCGGCCGAAGGAAGTATTCCAATTATTTTTTGGAACGCTTTTTGATCCTGTCATGGAAAATTAAAAGTCCATTCGTGGTATCATACTCTTAAAAACCATTCTTATGAAAAAATTCAGTTTATTATCCGCAATGATTATTGCCTTTTTCAGTCTTTCCTGTGAAGGGCCCGTAGGACCTCCCGGACCTCCCGGCTTTGATGGCCTTGACGGCCTGGACGGAGTTAACATCCTCGGTACGGTTTACGACATTACAGGAGACTTTACCCCTGGAAACGATTATTCCCTCTTCTCGGAATTTTCACTGGATGCTCCGGGACTTGAAGTATTTGAGACCGATGTAGTTCTGGTATATATATTGTGGGAGCAGATCCCGGATGACCAGGGAGGTGCACCCATCGATATATGGAGACTGCTGCCGCAGACGCGCCTGCTGGACCAGGGCATTCTGCAGTACAACTACGACCACACCTTCCTGGACGTTAGTATTTTCCTGGAAGCAAATTTTGACCTGGCTACCCTCCCCCCCGGGGATACGGATAACCAGACCTTCCGTATCGCCATCCTGCCTGCCGATGGGGTAGGCGCCGCCAAACTGGATGTATCTAACATGAAGGCTGTTCTGGATTATATGAATGTGAAGGAAGCGACCATTCAGAAAGTTTATACGGACTAATCGTATCCGGCATAAAAATCCCCGCCCGCTGGTCGGGGATTTTTTTTGGCCGTATTTTTGTCAGGAATAAGGGACTATTTCGTCCAAAAGATAAACTGACAAATTTGAATAATGCTATGAAGAAAATTATGTTAGCCCTGGCGTGTACCTTTATTTTTGGATGCCAGGGAAATTCCCAGAAGAAAAATGAAGTGGCCAATGCCGCGAAAGAGGCCAAAGAGCAGTATGCCGTGCAGAAAACGGATGCAGAATGGAAAGCGGAACTTACGGCTATGGAGTATTATATCCTCAGAAAAGCAGGAACCGAAAACCCGGGAAGCAGTGATTTGCTCTACAATAAAGAAGCGGGCACTTATGTTTGTGCAGCCTGCGCCACCCCTCTTTTTAAAAGTGAGCATAAATTTGACTCAGGCACTGGCTGGCCCAGCTTTGACCGTGAAATTGAAGGAAATGTTGCCTACAGTGTGGACACTGCTTATGGTGTGACGCGTACCGAAGAACACTGCGCTACCTGTGGCGGGCACCTCGGTCATGTTTTTGATGACGGCCCCGCCGAAACCACCGGAAAAAGGCACTGCATAAACGGTGCGGCCCTGGATTTTATTCCCAAAAAATAATTGGAGAAAATTTGAAAAAGACTGCCCCCGGGTGGTCTTTTTTTTTGAGCGGTATTCTACAGTTTTCAAACTGGGAGCATTCGGAATGGTTTCGTACCTTTGGCACTCAAAATTTGAGAATTAAACCACTATGAGCACCTTTGACGTAATTGTACTGGGAAGCGGCCCGGGAGGCTATGTAACGGCTATCAGGGCGTCCCAGCTGGGATTGAAAACAGCTATAATCGAAAAAGAAAGCCTTGGAGGCGTTTGTCTGAACTGGGGGTGTATCCCAACCAAAGCCCTCCTGAAATCAGCCCAGGTATTCGAATACCTTCAGCATGCCGGAGACTATGGATTAAAGGTTGAAGGGGCCGATAAAGATTTCGGAGCGGTTGTAAAACGCAGCCGATCCGTAGCAGAGGGAATGAGCAAAGGAGTACAGTTCCTGATGAAAAAAAATAAAATTGAGGTTATTGAAGGTTTTGGAACGCTGCTACCCGGTAAAAAAGTAAGTGTTAAGAGTGCAGACGGGAAGGAAACTACCTATAGTGCCTCCCATATAATCATAGCCACAGGGGCCCGTAGCAGGGAACTCCCCAGCCTGCCACAGGACGGTAAGAAAATTATTGGATACCGGGAGGCCATGACCCTTGAGAAGCAACCCGAAAAAATGATTGTAGTGGGTAGCGGTGCCATAGGGATAGAGTTCGCTTATTTCTATAACTCCATGGGGACAGAGGTAACCGTAGTGGAATTCCTCCCCAATGTAGTCCCGGTGGAAGATGAAGAAATATCCAAACAACTCGAGCGCAGTTTCAAGAAGAACGGCGTAAAAATCATGACTTCTTCTGAAGTCACCAAGGTAGATACCAGTGGAAAAGGCGTTAAAGCCACTGTAAAGACGTCCAAAGGGGAAGAAGTCCTTGAGGCAGATATCGTGCTTTCAGCAGTGGGGATCAAAACCAATATTGAAAATATAGGCCTGGAAGCAGTCGGGATTGCAACCGACAGGGATAAAATTATTGTAAATGATTATTACCAAACCAATATCCCCGGCTATTATGCGATCGGTGATGTAACACCGGGGCCTGCCCTGGCGCACGTTGCTTCCGCAGAAGGGATCCTCTGTGTTGAAAAGATCGCTGGCATGCATGTGGAAGCACTGGATTACGGGAATATCCCTGGATGTACCTATTGTTCTCCGGAGATTGCCTCCGTTGGGCTTACCGAAAAACAAGCACGGGAAAAAGGTTTCGATATTAAGGTAGGGAAATTTCCATTTTCTGCCAGTGGGAAGGCCAAGGCTTCCGGGAATCCAGATGGATTTGTAAAGGTGATCTTTGATGCCAAATACGGTGAATGGCTGGGCTGCCATATGATCGGGGCCGGCGTTACCGATATGATAGCCGAAGCTGTGGTGGGTCGCAAGCTGGAAACCACCGGTCATGAAATCCTGAAGGCAGTTCACCCGCACCCCACCATGAGTGAGGCGGTTATGGAAGCTGTGGCAGATGCTTATGACGAAGTAATCCACCTCTAAAACCGGATATATAAAAGCCTGATGTTTAAAATCTTTCGATCGGTAGCCCTGCTGGAAGGGATATCCTATTTGATGTTATTTGCCCTGAGTATGCCCCTAAAACACTGGGGCGATATTCCTGAACCCAACCTGTATATTGGCTATGCGCACGGGTTTTTATTCCTGGCATACCTGGCATTGGCTGTAATGGTCTGGATGGAGCGAAAATGGAAGATAAAGCAGTTGATAGTAATGGTAGCCGCAGGCCTCCTGCCTTTCGGGACCTTTTATTTAATCAACCACTACTTCAAATACCAGTTTAAATAAGAAAGCTGCGAATGGCCAGCTCGTAACCGTTCAGGCCAAAACCAAAAATAACCCCTGCTGCACCCGCAGAAATGTGGGACTGGTGCCGGAAAGCTTCCCTGGCTGCAATGTTGGAGATGTGTACTTCCACTACCGGGGTCTCTATGGCCTTTACTGCATCCCCCAGACCTACAGAAGTATGGGTATAGGCTGCTGCGTTCAGGATAATCCCGTCATAATCAAAACCGACCTCCTGAATTTTCTCAATAAGTTCCCCTTCAATATTGGACTGAAAATATTCCAGCTGTACCTCTTTGAACCGGAACTGCAGTTTGCTAAAGAAATCTTCGAAAGTTTCTGAACCGTAAAGCTCCGGTTCTCGTTTCCCTAAAAGATTCAGATTGGGGCCGTTAATAATGATCAGTTTCATAGACAGGGAGTTCCAAAAAAGGGTCTCAGCCCTTCATTCAGGTATTAAATGTACAAAAGTATTCAGATTCGATAGCCGTCCTAACCCTTTTACAAGCTCAGCAGGGTATAAAAAAAAGCGAAGGGAGGTCCCTTCGCTTTCTTCATCTATAATTGGTCTTTATTACAATGACAGCATCAACCCAAGATTCAGGGTATCCCAGCTACCGCCATCAAGACTGATTCCGGTATAGGAAAAAGTAAGGCCTAATTTCTCGCTTAAAGAATACCCTACCATTGGACGGTAGTAAAAACCTCCGTCATTACCGTCGCTGATTCCCAAAGCATACCCAAGGTCTGCGCCCAGGCTGAAATCCTCACTCAGGTGAAAACGACCTGCAGCCGCCAAAGGCAGAAATTGAACATCTTCAATTTCAATGGATCCGATCGGTGTATCGATGGTTTTCCCAAAGGCGTTGGTAAAACCAACGGCTACACCAGCGTCAATTGACTCAGCGGCAGACCATAAATAATTAAAGTCTACTCCAATACTGAATCCGGAAAGATCACCGGCATCGCCTATGGGAAGTCCCAGATTAACGCCTGCGCTAGCTCCTTCCTGAGCCTGCATGCTAACTCCGGCTACCAGAAAGGCAGCAATAAATAATACTTTTTTCATGTGATTAAATTTTAGTTGGGGCCAAAACTACTCCCTATCCCCATTTCAGCCTTAATAAAGTTGTAAACGCCGCATTCCTTGTGGTAAGATGGCCTAAAATAGTGGTTATGGTGGTAGATCAATGCTTAAAATCCATACAAAAGACATCCCAATTGGCCTATATTTACCTCATGAAATGGACCGATGCCCTAAGTGACTACCTGCATTACCTCCGGCTCGAGCGGGGCTTGTCTGCCAATTCAATAGATAATTACCAAAGGGACATAAAGAAACTAATTGCCTTTGCCGGGACCGAGAGCAGACAACTGCACCCGCTTGAAGTTAGCCGGGGGGATCTCGAAGATTTTGTGCACGAATTGGGAAGTCTTTTACACCCCCGTTCCCAGGCCCGTATCCTTTCGGCCCTGAGGGGATTTTTTGGGTATCTGGTATTTGAAGGATATCGGGAGGATAACCCCATGGAATTGATTGAATCCCCCAAGACCGGGCGAAAGCTTCCCGATACACTCTCCGTGGAGGAAATAGACCTTTTACTGGGCGCTGTTGATCGTTCCAGGGCTGAAGGGGAACGGAACCGGGCCATGCTGGAGACCCTTTATGGCTGCGGTCTTCGGGTTTCCGAACTCCTTAACCTGCGTTTAAGTGACCTCTTTTTTGAGGAGGGCTTTATTAAAGTAACAGGGAAGGGCAACAAACAACGCTTTGTTCCACTGGGCGATATGAACGCCAAAATACTGCAATTGTATCTGAACGAAATTCGGGTGCAATGGCAGGCTAAAAAAGGGCATGAAGATATTCTTTTTTTAAACCGACGCGGGCGATCACTCAGCAGGGCCATGGTATTTACAATAGTAAAACAATTAGCGGAATTGGCCGGGATCCGGAAAAATATCAGTCCGCACACCTTCAGGCATTCCTTCGCTACCCATCTGCTGCAAAACGGGGCAGACATCCGCGCCATACAGCAAATGCTGGGACATGAGAGCATTACCACTACAGAGGTCTATATGCATCTGGACCGAAAACACCTGGCAGCAGTGGTTCAGCAATACCATCCCCGGGAAAAAAGAGGGTGATACCTTTATTGTCCAATAATTTAAATATGTACTGCTACGGCCATATACCCCTAAATCTGGTCTTTTAAGGTGATTGAATTTTAATTAACTTTAGCTGCCAGCCTTAGCCGGAACTGAAATACTTTTCCCTGAGGCCCTTAATTTTCAAAAAACAAAGTTTCCTTAAATACTAAAAACATGAAATACCGCGTGCTACTTTCTTTGCTAATCCTGGGGATAAGCGTACAGGCCCAGAGCGAACAACTGCAGGAACTGGACCAAAAAACAAAAACCTACGGGGACATCGCCCAACAGATATGGGAATGGGCCGAAATGGGATATCAGGAAGAACGCAGTTCTGCTTTATTGCAGCAAACCCTTGAAAAAGAAGGTTTTCGCATACAAAAAGGAGTTGCGGGAATCCCCACAGCCTTTGTTGCCGAATACGGTAATGGAGGCCCCGTAATTGGCATATTGGGGGAATTTGATGCGCTTCCGGGGCTTTCACAACAGGCAGTGCCTGAAAAAAAATCTGCCAGGGGTGCCGCCGGCCATGCCTGTGGGCATCACCTGTTTGGTACAGCATCTACGGCAGCTGCCATTGCAGCCAAGAACTGGCTGCAAAGCACCGGAAGCGAAGGGAGAGTGCGCTTTTACGGCTGCCCTGCGGAAGAAGGTGGCTCCGGAAAAGTTTATATGGTACGCGCCGGGCTTTTTGACGATCTGGATTTAGCCTTGCACTGGCATCCGGGCGACCGCAATGATGCAAGCGCCGGGGCAGCCCTGGCCAACAAGTCTGCCAAATTTCGTTTTTACGGCGTTTCTGCCCATGCAGCTGCTGCACCGGATCGGGGACGTTCGGCACTGGACGGAGTGGAAGCCATGAATGCCATGGTCAATATGATGCGTGAACACATTCCGGAGCGGGCCCGCATACATTACGTAATTACGGATGGTGGTAAAGCCCCTAATGTGGTCCCTGATTTTGCAGAGGTCTATTACTATGCCCGCCATGAAAGGCGAGATGTGGTTATCGATATCTTCGACCGTATTATCAAAGCCGCTGAAGGTGCCGCTCTGGGCACGGGTACTACCATGGACTACGAGATGATTGGAGGCACCCACGAACTCCTCCCCAACCTGCGCCTGCAACAATTGATGTATAAGAACCTTCAGGCAACAGGAGGGGTGAGCTACAATGATGAAGAAAAGGCATTTGCCCAAAAAATAGCTGGCTCGCTGGGAGAGAAGGAACTGCGAGAGGATATCGCCTCCGGGGTACAGCCATTTAAGGAAGTTGGAAGGGCCGGAGGCTCAACAGATGTTGGGGACGTTAGTTTTGCGGTTCCAACGGGAGGTTTGCGGATCGCGACCTGGGTGCCGGGCACCCCAGCCCACAGCTGGCAGGCTGTTGCAGCCGGAGGGACTTCAATAGGGACCAAAGGAATGATGGTGGCCGCCAAAACGCTGGCTGCTACTGCTATTGATCTTTTCAAAAACCCGGACGCCATAAAGGAAGCCCGGGAAGAATTTGAAGAAAGAAGGGGTGCAGATTTTAAATATATCCCGCTTCTGGGAGACCGGGAGCCTGCCCTTAATTACAGAAACTAAGCCCTTTCAGGCTTTAACCAACAGATTGGCCTGCCCGGACCAGTCTGTTTTTTTTTCCAGAGGTTTGTAACAAATGTCTTCTGAAGCCTACTAATAATTTAGAACCAACCAGGGGAGTGACAAAGGAACTTGAGCACCAATTCGTATCGGAACTTGAGAGCAATCAGAATATTGTTCACAAAGTATGTAGCCTCTATACGGATAACAGGGAAGCTCATAATGACCTTTTTCAGGAAATTACCATTCAGTTGTGGAAAGCGTATCCAAAGTTTCGCGGAGATGCCAAATTCAGTACCTGGATGTACCGGGTTGCACTGAATACAGCTATAACGCTGTATCGTAAATCAAAGAAACAGCCCAGAACACAAGGGGTAGATTCGGTGATTTACAAAATCCGTTCAGAGCCTTATGACCCTACTGAAGAACAGCAGATCGCACTGATGTACAGCGCCATTAAGGAACTGGGGGATATCGACAAGGCCCTGGTCTTCCTCTACCTGGAGGATAAAAACTATCAGGAAATAGCAGAAACCCTCGGTATTTCAGAGGTGAATGCACGGGTGAAAATGAACCGGATCAAAACCAAACTAAGAAAGATACTCAATCCGTAGGCTTATGATGGATGAACTGGAATTATTGAAAAAGGACTGGCAGAAACGGGAACAGGACCTGCCCAGGCTCAGCTATGATGAGATTTACCAGATGATCTGGAAAAAATCATCCTCAGTGGTCAGATGGATATTCTACATAAGTATCATTGAATTTTTGCTTCCGCATCTGCTCTACCTCCTCCCCTCCTTCCGGGAAGGGATGAACTATGACTTTTCGGAACAACTGGGAATCAGCAATACTCTGCTGGCACTTACCATTTTACAATATTCGGTGGCCATTTATTTCATTGTTCAATTCTACAGGCGATACCGTGAAATTTCCGTACTGGATAATGCCAGGAACCTGATGAACGGCATTTTGAGGACCCGGCGTACCGTCAAACACTATGTGATCTTTGCCCTCTCCATGGTCTTGGTTTTCTTCGGGGTTTTTATCGTTGGGATGTACCTGGATGAAAACCTGGCAGAAACCCTGAACCTGCATCCGGAGAACACCAATACCAGCCCGGAACAACTCAAGTGGATCGTGATGGGTGTTATGGCAATTGCGGGGGTACTTTTTACAGCGCTGATGGCCGGAATTTATTTCCTGTTATACGGCCTGCTTACCCGTAAGCTGTTCAGGAATTACAAAGAATTGAAACGCATTGAGCATTAATCCTTTTTACTCCTGCGCCATTGCCGCTGTTTATGAGCAGCCTCATAGGCCAGTAATTCTTCTTTGGGAATAACTTTCAGGAAAGACGGATGCTGTTCTATGGCGAATTCCAGTTTTTCTATGATCTCCTCTACCGTTTCATTGTCGTAGTCTATCTGCAATGGTTCTTTGATTACCATAGACTGCAATATTCCTTTTTTCTTGATAAACAATCCCTTCTTGTCAAAAGACCTTCTGAAACCGTCAATCACCACAGGTACCACCTGTGGTTTATATTTTTTGATAATGTGTGCGGTCCCTTTACGCAAAGGCTTCCAGGGGGTAGTGGTGCCCTGCGGGAAGGTGATGACCCAGCCGTCATCTAAGGCGACCCCAATATTGGTGATATCACTCATCTTAACCTGCCGGTTAACGTCCTGTCCGTCTGCCCTCCAGGTTCTTTGAATACTTATGGAGCCGGCATAGGCCAGGATTTTGGTAAGCAGGCTTTTTTTCATTGTTTCTGCCGCAGCCACATAATAGATATTCAATTTTGGGTTCCACAAATACCCAACGTTCTTTATGGAATCATCGCGGCCGCTTATACTCGCATTAAAAACATGAAACATGGCAACCACATCGGCAAAATACGTTTGGTGGTTGCTAACAAAAAGTACATTGGTTCCGGGGAGGCTCTTAATAATCTCAGATCCTTCTATCTCCAGTTTATTGAACCCTTTGTAACGCTGGTGCGTCATAATTCCCAGGATGCGAATGAGCCACTTCTTAAGGAAAAGAATATGCCCAAAAGGATTTCTTTTAAAAATTGCCATAGGCCGTAAAAATAAGAAATTAGGTTTAGAAGATTTCTTTTAAAAGGGTCCGTATTTCATTTAACATCATCGCAGTGGCGCCCCACACCAAATGCTCGCGAAAAAGAAAGGCCGGCACTTCAATGTTTTTGGCATAAGAGGTGTTAAGGCTTTCAGTGGTGAGGTTACGCGAATCCAGGATGGCCTCCAGCGGTATCTCAATCAGGGCGGCCACTTCTGATTCCTGCGGTATAAAGCTGGGGGTTTCCCTGCTGATCCCCATAAAAGGGCTTAC
Organism: Robiginitalea insularis; assembly: GCF_052497835.1. Lineage (NCBI taxonomy): Bacteria > Pseudomonadati > Bacteroidota > Flavobacteriia > Flavobacteriales > Flavobacteriaceae > Robiginitalea > Robiginitalea insularis. The sequence goes on along the minus strand of NZ_CP199296.1, from coordinate 2,604,839 downwards.
CGCAAAATTGCTGGGCGGGATATAAAGCGGGCTGAGGGACCGGATAGTTTCTACCATTGCAGAAGGTACTCCTACTTCTTCTTCGGTTTCCCTGAGTGCTGTATGCAAGAGGTCTCTGTCAGATGCCTCCAGCCTCCCTCCCGGAAATCCGATCTGATCGGAATGCACCCCGGGATAGGATCTTCTCAAAATAAATAACAAGTGGGTTAAATGGTCTGCCCCCGGGTAAAAAAGAGCCATCACCCCCGCTTCTTTGGCATTTTCAGGGATATTTCGCAGGTGTTCCAGCTCGCGCACTCGCATCTCAGGAGCCATTTGAAAATGGGCTTGCTGCCCCGGTAGGGGAAGATTCTTTATTTTTGGAACCGAATTGGCAAAATCCTTAAAATTCATGAAGTCTTATTTGCAAATTGCGTCTTTCGTTTTATGTTTTGTCTGCCTGCTCAGCTGCGGGGAGCAAAATAAAGAAAAACCATCGAACCCAACGGAATCAAAACAGGCTAATACAAATGCAGACAGTCTCTCCTTGCCGGAAGGGGCAGCATCTGAATCAGCATCCGAAGAAACGGCTGCCGACAGTACTTTTGTACTTACCGAAGATAACGCAATTGATTTTTTCTTTGAATACCAAAAAGGCCTGAAAGTCAATAAAGTTAAGTTGACTACCAGCATGGGGAGCTTTACCGTTCAGCTTTACGATAATGTACCTTACCACAAAGCTAATTTTATTTATCTGACCCGAAAAGGCTATTTCAACAATACCATGTTTCACAGGGTAGTAAAAGACTTTATCATTCAGGGAGGCAATGCAGATAATGTGGAGACTGCACGAAAAAGAAGTGAAATAGGGCGGTATCTGCTCCCACCGGATACCCGCAAGGGCTACCGGCATGACCGAGGGACAATTTCCATGCCCTCATCGGAGATCAACAACCCGCATATGCTCGCTTCTCCCTATGAGTTTTTTATTGTGGTGACCAATCCGGGTTCCTACCATCTGGACGGGGACTATACAGCCTTTGGAAAAGTCATTGAAGGGATGGACGTAGTGGATGCAATCAACCAGGTAGAAGTAGATGACGGGGACTGGCCCATGAAAAATATCTACATTAAAAAAGCAGAGGTGGTCCAATAAGCCGGATCAATTCTCCTGTTTTCGATATATATTGGGGAGGGATATATGGTAATGCACTGCCAGTAGTCTTATTGCAATAACCAACAGGATCCCGGAAACGTAAGCAAAGCCCTCCGGGATATGAAAGTTGAGCATCAGAAAGTACACTGCTCCCCCCAGGATACAAGCTGTCGCATATATTTCCTTGCGAAAAATAACGGGGATCTCATTACAAAGAATGTCCCTCAGCACCCCTCCAAAACTGGCGGTCATCGTTCCAAGGGCAATGCATATGAGCGGGTGTAAGCCCGCTCCCATGCCTTTTTCTATCCCCACCAGGGTATAAAGCCCGATCCCAAGGGTGTCAAACAGGAAAAGTGAGGTTCTGAGATACTTCAGGCGGCTCTGAAAGATAACCGCTATCCCTACTGTTCCCAGGATTACATAGATATACACCAGATCCCGCATCCAGGTAACCGGGGTTGCCCCGATTAGGAGGTCGCGGAGGGTGCCTCCGCCTATTGCCGTAACACTGGCAATAATCAGTACCCCAAAAAGATCCAGTTTCTTGTCCATGGCCACCAGCACGCCGGAAATCGCAAAGGCGATGGTTCCCAGCAAATCGGCAGCTAAATAAACTTGTTCCAAAATCAAATTTTTGTTGAGCCCCCCAAAGGTACAATCCCTGATTACGGAATTAAAACATCTGTATATAATTTGTCAAAACAGCTTCCGGCCATCCACATTGCCAGGTATTAAAAGTGAAATCCCCTCAATCTTTGTAACTTTTAAGACCAAGAACCAATGACATGGAAAAAATTAACATTAAAGAAGGCCCCAAAATTGAAGATTACCGGGCCTATAGCAGCCTGAAAAGTACTGTAGACCATTTCCTGGAGGCTGCCCCCGGGCACATTACCGCATTGGAAGGACGTACCGTCTGGATGGTCAACTCTACCGCAATAGGCGGTGGGGTGGCCGAAATGTTGCCAAGCCAGTTACGGATTATGCGGGCCATGGGCCTGAAAATAGAGTGGCTGGTCATAGAAACGGCGGATACTGAATTCTTCAACCATACCAAGCGAATCCACAATGCTATTCACGGTAGTGGTGACGGTAGGTTTTCCGAAGCGGACCGTGAAATTCACGAAAGGGTAAACCGAAAAAACCTGGATCGCGCCCTCGCTTTAATTGCCGACGGAGATATAGTCGTGATCCATGACCCGCAGCCGATGCCCCTGGCGCAAATGCTCAAAAAAGAAAGGGATATTTACTGTATCTGGCGCTGCCATATAGGGCTGGAAGAAAGCAATGCGGTTACCAAGGGCGTTTGGTCTTATTTAGGGGAGTATTTTGAAAGTTATGATCGTTTTGTTTTCAGTTTGAAGGAATACGTATTGCCTGATATAGCTGATCGGACGACGCTGATCCCACCCTCCATAGACCCGCTTAGCCATAAAAACCGTACCCTGCAGATGCACAAGAGTGTCAGCATCATGGCCCAGGCTGGTATACTGGAACCACATGGGCCGCAGCTATATGAGCCTTACCAGCACCAGGTACGTCGCGTTATGCCGGATGGGAGTTTTGGACAGGTTAACCAACAAGACCCTTTTGATCTGATTTACCGGCCCATTGTGACCGAAATCTCACGGTGGGATCGCTTAAAGGGCTTCGAGGAACTGATGCGGGCCTTTGTGTATATGAAAGAAGAAAACCGCAAAAAGAATGATCCGGACTCCATTGCCTATAAAAGACTGGAACTTTGCAGGCTGGTTTTGGGTGGCCCCGATCCTGAGTTTGTAGCCGATGATCCGGAAGGCGAGGAGGTTTTATCGGAACTGATAGCCTTCTATAAAACCCTGCCGGCAAATATTCAGAAAGATATTGGCCTTTTCCTTTTACCGCTGGATAACCCAAAGGAAAATGCCCTTATTGTAAATGCCCTTCAGCGCTGCTCCCGAATAGTGGTCCAGAATTCCATACAGGAAGGTTTTGGACTGACCGCCACAGAGGCTATGTGGAAGCAAACACCGGTGCTGGTATCCGGGGCCGCCGGTTTAAAATTTCAGGTTGCCGATGAAAAAACAGGAAAAATAAATGAGGACCCCAGGGATATTCAGGGCCTGGCGGGTACCCTGGAATACATGATTAACCATCCCAAAGAACTGGATAAATGGGCCTTTAGTGCGCAAAGCCGGGTAGTGGAGCGTTTCACCCTTTTCAGTCAGATCCAGGCCTGGCTCCAATTATTCAATACAATGGTTACAAAAAACTAAACTTTAGCAAATGAAACTGTACTTACTCCTGCCGTTGATTTTTTGTTTTTCATTTCAGTTGTATCAGCAGCAGCCCATAAAGATAGATAGTGACCGCCTTGCAGGTACCATGAAACAACTTTCCACTTTCGGAAAAACGGATTTGGGGCAGCCCAATCGGGTTGCCTTCAGTGATGGCGATCTGAAAGCCAGAGACTACGTTTTGGATCTAATGCGCTCAGCCGGGCTGCAGACCCGGGTAGATGCAGCAGGGAATATAATCGGCAGGCGGGATGGAACAAAGAGCGATCTGAAGCCAATTGCCTTTGGATCACATATCGATATGGTCCCGCTTGGGGGGAATTACGATGGCTGCGTGGGCTCCATGGCAGCCATTGAGGTGATACGGACGCTCAATGACAAAGATCTCAGGACTTCACATCCATTGGAAGTCATCATTTTTTCCAATGAAGAAGGCGGGGTAATGGGAAGCCGTGCCATGGTAGGGGCGCTTGGCAAAAATGCCCTGAGTGTCGTAAACAGTACAGGATATTCCATGGGAGAAGGAATACAACGTCTTGGGGGAGACACTACCCAATTGGCGTCGGCCCGGCGCGAAAAGGGCAGTCTGGCTGCCTTTCTGGAACTACATATTGAGCAGGGAGGGATACTGGATACCCGCAAGCTGGACATCGGGATTGTGGAAGGGATCGTAGGCCTGAACTGGTGGGATGTGCAATTCAAGGGAATGGCCAATCATGCCGGAACTACGCCCATGAATCTCAGAAAAGATGCCCTGCTGGCTGCAGCCAGTTTTATTGAGGCCGTAAACGAGGAAGCCAGGGCCCTGAACGGACAACAAGTAGCAACCGTGGGCCGCATTAAAGCTTTTCCGGGAGCCCCAAATGTGATTCCCGGGGAGGTGGTTTTAAGCCTGGAAATTCGCGATTTATCTACGGAGGTAATTGAGCAGCTTTTTGGAAATATCAAAGCAAGGGCAGATGGGATAGCAGAACAATCCGGAGTGGCCATTGAATTCAAGGCCCTGGATACCACTGGGAAACCAGCGCTGACCTCTGAAGCCATTCAGAAAGACATAGAGTCGGTAGCCGGTAATCTCGGGCTAAGCCATCTGTATATGCGCAGCGGGGCCGGCCATGATGCCCAGGATATCGCCCTGATCGCCCCTGTAGGTATGATTTTCGTACCCTCCAAAGGTGGGATCAGCCATTCTCCTGACGAATTTACTTCAGTGGAAGATATGGCCAACGGGGCCAGTGTATTGCTCAATACCATCCTAAAACTCGATAAGCGGCTCAACTAGGCCTGTAGTGTTGAAATTTCCGAAACGGCCTGTCTGAACTCCTCCATCATCTGCTTAACAATTGTGGCAGCAGGGAGAATATCGTGAATGATGGCCGAGACCTGCCCGATTTCCAGCTCGCCTTCTTCCAGATCTCCTTCGAACATCCCGCGTTTGGCCCTGGCCCTCCCTAAGAGTTCCTTCAATTCTTCAGGACCGGCACAATTGGCATAGGCTTTCCGGATATCCTCGTAAAACTTGTTCTTCAGCAGCCGAACGGGCGCCAATTCCTTAAGGGTTAGTTCCGTATCTCCTTCACCAGCAGCTACTACACGCTCCTTAAAAGCAGGATGGGAGGAAGCTTCCTCACTGGCCACAAAGCGACTGCCTACCTGTACCCCATCAGCTCCAAGTATCATAACCGCCAGCATGGCCCTGCCGGTGGCAATCCCCCCGGCTGCAATCAGCGGTATACGCAGTTGTTCTTTAACTGCAGGGATGAGGGTTAAGGTGGTGGTTTCATCCCGGCCGTTGTGCCCCCCTGCCTCAAAACCCTCAGCCACTACTGCATCTACCCCGGCCTCCTGGGCTTTCAGAGCAAATTTCACGCTGCTTACCACGTGTACCACTGTTATTCCCTGTTCTTTCAGGTAGGGAGTCCAGGTCTTTGGGTTTCCAGCAGAAGTGAAGACAATTTTCACCCCTTCTGCAACCAGAATATCCATGAGCTTGTCAATGTCCGGGTATAACATGGGTACATTCACGCCAAAGGGTCTGTCAGTTGCGGCTTTGCATTTTCGGATATGTTCCCGCAGTACGTCCGGGTACATGCTCCCGGCCCCGATCAGGCCTAGTCCGCCTGCATTGGATACTGCAGCGGCAAGTCGCCAGCCACTGGCCCAAACCATTCCCCCCTGAATAATCGGATATTGTATATTGAATAGTTTTGTTATAACATTCTTCATATAGTGTTGTTTGGAAAGCCAGGGGTATAGCTGTATCAGGAAATCACCCCGGAACCGATCAGTTCATCTCCCTGGTACCAGGCTACAAACTGCCCTTCGGTAATGGCAGCCTGTTTATTTTCAAAATCAACATAAAGCCCCTGCTCAATTTTATACAAGGTAGCAGGTTGCAACTCCTGCCGATAGCGGATACGGGCCATTACTGCCATCTGCTGGTCCGGCTCAAGTGCCAGGTCGGGCCTGACCCAGTGCAATTCATCCTCAGAAACAAAAAGGGCCCTGCGGTACAAGCCCGGATGGCCTTTGCCCTGCCCTGTGTAAATTATATTATTGGTTACATCTGTCTGTATGACAAAGAGGGGTTCAGGAGTACCCCCTACATCAAGTCCCTTGCGTTGCCCAACCGTAAAATAATGGGCGCCCTGGTGGGTGCCAACTACCTTCCCGACTTCAGGGGAATAGACCGGTTTCTCTGAATAAAATGAAAGTTCCTCAGCTCTGGACTGAAAAACCGGCACCGGCTGGTGGAAAGGCGGGTATGATTCAGGCACTTCCACGATCTGTCCTTTTTTCGGTTGTAGTTGCTGCTGCAGAAATTCAGGCAAACGCACCTTGCCAATAAAGCAAAGGCCCTGGGAGTCTTTCTTCCCGGCGGTTACCAGATCGTGTGCGGCAGCTATTTCCCGTACCTCAGATTTAAGCATCCCTCCTATCGGAAAAAGGGCTTTGGAGAGCTGCTCCTGGTTTAACTGGCACAAAAAATAGGACTGGTCCTTGTTGGGATCCTTCCCGGCGAGTAAACGGTAATAGGTATTCCCGTCAGTATCGGTCTTGGAGGCCTTGCGACAATAATGGCCGGTAGCTACAAAATCTGCGCCAAGGCCCATGGCAATTTTCAGGAAAAGGTCAAATTTGATTTCCCGGTTACAAAGCACATCAGGATTCGGGGTACGGCCCTGTTCGTATTCCCGGAACATGTAATCCACTATGCGTTCTTTATATTCACTACTGAGGTCTACCGTCTGAAAGGGAATCCCCAGTTTTTCGGCTACGATTAAAGCGTCATTGCTGTCATCCAGCCAGGGGCATTCCTTGGAAATAGTAACGGAATCGTCATGCCAGTTTTTCATAAACAAGCCGATTACCTCATATCCCTGTTGCTTTAGCAAAAGGGCCGATACACTGCTATCCACACCTCCGGAAAGGCCTACTACTACTTTTTTCATCCCGTGAAATTCCCTGCAAAATTACAAAATAATCACGGCATCAAAGCAGCAACATCCCATCCTCCTAAATTTCAGTTAAACTTCTGAAATATGGTTAGCCTCTTCTCCAGGACAAGTGAAGGATGTAGGGTTTTTCGTTTTAACTACTTGATATCGGGCTACTTAAATGGTTTTTGTGTTAAACTTTTATTAAGTACTCTATTTTGTTTAACTATATTTATAAATTCGTTAAACAATTAATAAAATCTTAAAATAAATCTTATGAAAAAGAACTTGCTCCTACTGAGATCCGCCGTTTTGGGTCTCTTTCTCTTAACCGCAGTTTCATGTTCCGATGATGACGGAGATGGAAACAATCAGTCAGGCCCGACTATAGCCGACCTGGCAGTGGCCAACCCTGACCTGAGTAACCTTGTAGCTGCCCTGGACCTGGCTGGTTTGGTGGCCACCCTGGACGGGAATACAGAATATACCGTTTTCGCCCCTACCAACGCGGCTTTCGATACTTTCCTGGCAGACAATGGATTCAGTAACCTGGAAGACGTGCCTGTTGACGTATTAACACAGGTTCTATTAAACCATGTAGTGGTAGGTGAAGCATTTGCTTCATCCCTGAGCACCGGATACATCAGTTCTTCTTCCACTGCCGGACCAGGGGGCGCAAATCTTAGTTTATATATTGAAGCTGCCTCAACTGTATCTGTTAATGGAGTATCTACAGTAACAAATCCGGATATTGATGCCTCCAACGGGGTTGTTCACGTCGTAGACGCCGTAATTGGCCTGCCAGATATTGTAGACCATGCCGTGGCCAACCCTTCCTTTGATTTGCTGGTCACCACACTTACCGCAGGAGGAAATACCACTTTTACAGACCTGTTGTCTGATGACACAGAAACTTACACCGTATTTGCCCCTGTGAACGCAGCCTTCAATAGTTTTAATAATACTAATGGCAATGATATCAATAACATCCTTGCCAACCATGTAATTGCAGGAGCGGCTGCATTCTCGAGCACGCTTTCCAATTCATATGTGAATACCCTTGGAACCAATGCAGACGGGGACTTCCTGAGCGCCTATATCAACACAGATACCGGTGTAACTATAAACAACATAAGTGATGTGGCCATAGCAGACGTAGTGGCTACCAATGGGGTGATCCACGCGGTTGATGCGGTAATCGATATCCCGACTGTTGTGACTTTCGCTGTTGCAGATCCAAATTTTAGCTCTTTGGTACAAGCTCTCACGGAAGCTACACCTGGTACTGACTTTGTTACTACCTTAAATGGTGATGGTCCTTTTACCGTATTTGCGCCAACGGATGCCGCCTTCGATGCTTTGTTCACGGCACTTTCTGTTAATGACGCCACCGAAATCGAAGAAGGATTGTTAACAGATGTCCTATTTCACCACGTAGCTAATGGAAATACCCGCTCCGAAGATTTAAACAATCCTGGAAATACTCCGGCAACTACCCTCGAAGGAGATGATATCATCATTACCCTTCCAGGTACCGATAATGGTGTAAACATTGCGGACGTAACTGACGGATCCGGAAATACCGGTATCGGAATCATCGCAGTAGATGTACAGGCCGGTAACGGGGTAATCCATGTACTGGATCAGGTACTGATCCCGGATACCTCAAACTAACGCAACAAGATTGTAAAGCAAAAACCTCCCTAATCGGGAGGTTTTTTGTTTTTAGAGGGAGGACGTTATTCACATCCTCCGTTTAAAAGATAACGCATTTCCAAAACTGAAATGCCGCTGTGCTGCCACAGGCAAACAATAAAACCCTGAAAAGTCTTTCAGGGTTTTATCAGCTTACGGCCGGGCTATTCTTCTTCAAGCAATTCGGTTATTTCAAAACCGTCATCTACTTCTTTATAAACGGCATTATTTAATTCGTAGGAAGTAACCCCGTCCAGCACAATTTCTTCTGCATCCTCAGGAAGTTCAGGAACTACAGCCCCTACCGGAGTTTCCGTTACTTCGTACTCCTCATTGTTCTTGGTGTAAAAAACACCTTGTGCATACCAGTAAGGTCTGCCGCGAACCACAATCCTCAGCGGGGCAACGGCCAGGGTCCGTACACGAAACCCCCTGGGTGGGAAGGTCCTGACATAAACTCCTTTTCTGGCGATAAAATATTGCCCGCGTACCGGGTAATAGGAAACAGACCTGAAGGCCACGGCCCTTGTTCCGGCCGGAAGACTCCTGAGTGTCCTGCGATGGATACGACGTTTGGTCCTGCGGACTTTGCGCTTTGCGGGGCGGTTTACTTTTACTACGGTTGTACGGCTTGCACGCCTTACCTGTGCCTCTGCTTCTGCAGGAAGGGCCATCATCAGGCTAAAGAACAGGATACCGATCAGGGATGAAATTTTCATGGCATTATTTTTTTTGGTTATTACAATGCTTTGACCTGTAGAACGAAAGAAGGTTTAAAAGGGTATTGGATTTTCGATGAACGGTACAATTTTTTCCCCTAAATCATAGATTTTTCCAAAAATAAAGCCCCGAAGGCGGGGCTCTATAAATCCAACAAAACAGGTTCTCGCTTATTTCTTGCCTGTCTTTTTCTGCTGTTCTGCCTGTTCCATCATCTCCCGCATTTTGCGCTGGAAGCGATTTTCTTTTTTGGGCTTTTGTTTTTGCTCCTGTATCTGGGCATGAATCTTATCCTGATCCAGGATAACATTTTTAATGACCAGCATGATCCCGATGGTAATCAGGTTGGATACAAAATAATAAAGGCTCAGCCCACTGGCGTAATTGTTGAAGAAGAACAACATCAGCAGCGGAGACAGGTACATAATGAACTTCATATTGGGCATCCCGGGCTGGGTTTGCATGTTCTGTCCGGTAGTCATCATCATATAGAAAAAGATGGCGACCGATGCCAGGATGGGGAAAAGGCTGATATGATCTCCATAAAACGGTATACTGAACGGCAACTGGGCAATGGTATCATAAGAAGAGAGGTCTTCCGCCCAAAGGAAAGATTTCTGCCTGAGCGCAAAACTCGTCGGGAAAAACATAAACAGTGCATAGAAAATTGGCAACTGCAACACGGCAGGGACACATCCGCTCAAGGGGCTGACCCCGGCCTTGTTGTACAGTTTCATGGTTTCCTGCTGCCGCTTCATGGCGTTGTCTTTAAGCCGTTCGTTGATTTCTGATATCTCAGGTTTCAGCACCTTCATCTTGGCCTGAGACAGGTAGGACTTATAAGTAACCGGAGACATGAGGATACGAACAATAATGGTCATCACCACAATAGCAATCCCAAAGGGCAGGAAGGAGCTCAGGAATCCGTAAAAAGGCGTAAAGATATACCGGTTGATCCAACCAAAAATCCCCCATCCGTAAGGAATGGAATCTGCCAGGGCCAGGTCTTCGTACTGTTGTAACACCTCTATATCTGTGGGTCCGAAATACCAGTGCATGGCACGGGACAGTTCTCCCGAACCAGCACCCAACTCGGTACTCAATTCAAATTCCTTGGTAAATACAGTTTCCTTGCTTTCTTCCTCCACCAGGTTCTGCGAGCGCAGGCTTACCTCCTCAAAAGGCTCTTTGGTTGCGAGGATAGAGCTGAAAAAGTGTTGCCGGAAAGACATCCAACGCACATCAGCCTCAATTTCCTCATCGTCGCTGGTTTCTGAAAGTTTGCTGATCTTATCCTCTTCATGCCGGTAGGTCAGGCGGGTATAGCGGTTTTCGTACTGTACACTTTTGTTATGTCGGATCCCGCGTAATTTCCAGTTAAGGGCCACCGGCTGATTGTTGTTCAGTATCCCGTTAAGGCCCCGGGTCTGGATGTCAAAATCCAGCAGGTATTCTTTTGGTTTGAGCGTATATCGGTATTCCAGATACTGATCCGGGCCTGCCTTGGCCCGCATACTGAGGATGGTATTGTTTCCATCCTGCTTCAAATCCGGCTCAAAAAATAACTCGGCTGTATTTAATACCCGATTGTCAGTAGTGGTAAACTGAAGGCCAAAAGCAGAATTCCCGTCTTTTACGAGGTATACCGGAATAGAATCGTAAGTTACAAAGGACTTCATCCGGGCATGGACTACCTGCCCGCCCTTGTTTGCGATCTCCAGGTATAACACCTCGTTCTCAAGAACAGTGGTCCCTTCTTTGGCCGGCGTATATGAAAAAGCCCCCAGCTTCTGGGTATAGGCCAGTTGAGCCAGGGAATCATTCTGGTATACAGGCTCCGCTTCCGGAGTTACCAGGGGTTGAGGCTTTTCAGCTTCCTCTACCTGATCGATTTGTTCGCTGGCCTGCTTCTGCGCCTCAAGCTCTTCAGGAGTAGGCTGATTCTGATAGAACCAGAATAATAGAATTCCAAAAATGAGTATGAATCCAATGATGGAATTTATGTCGAGTTTCTTTTCTTCCATGAATGTTTATTTACCCCGGCCGGGTAGTTTTACCAGGCCTGAATGTATAAAGGTTTGCAAATATAGGTCCAATTGGACGGTTTATGCCAAATGGGCATTGGTTCTTTGCATTTTATGTTGCAGCACTGCCTGTACAAATCCTACGAACAGCGGGTGCGGGTTGGCGACGGTACTCTTGTATTCCGGATGGTATTGAACCCCTATAAACCAAGGGTGGGAAGGAATTTCTATGATCTCTACCAGCCCGGTTTCCGCGTTAATACCGGAAGCAATTAGACCGGCTTCTTCCATGGCTTGTTTATAGTCATTGTTAAATTCATACCGATGCCGGTGGCGCTCCGAAATGGTCGGGCTGCCCTTATATGTTTGAAAGACCAGGGTATCCTCAGTGAGTTCGCAGTCCCAGGCCCCCAGACGCATGGTCCCTCCTTTATTGACAATGGTCTTCTGCGCCTCCATCAGGTCTATTACCGGATGGGTGGTATTCTCATTCATCTCGGTGGAGTTGGCATCTTCCATACCCAGTACGTTCCGGGCGTATTCGATAACAGCCATCTGCATCCCTAGGCAAATCCCCAGAAAGGGGATCCCATTTTCACGGGCGTACTTCACAGCTTTAATTTTTCCTTCTATCCCCCGCTCCCCGAAGCCCGGTGCTACCAGGACCCCGTCCAGGTCTTTCATTTTCTTCTCCAGGTTGTTTTCACTGATATGTTCCGAGTGGATGGAAACCACATTTACATGCACTTCATTGGCTGCTCCGGCATGAATAATGGACTCCTGAATACTTTTGTAGGAATCCTGTAATTCCACATATTTCCCAATTAAGCCAATGGTGACTTCCGTTTTTGGGTTTTTAAGCCTTTGTAGAAATTCCTTCCATTGTTTCAGGTCCGGTTCGGAAGTTCCGGATAGTGCCAGTTTTTCAAGGGCCACCTTATCCAGTCCTTCTTCCTGCATCATCAGCGGAACCTCGTAAATAGTACTGGCATCTATAGACTGAATAACCGCCTCTTTTTTCACATTGCAGAACAAGGCCAGTTTTTGCTTGATTTCCTCTGAGAGTTCGTGTTCGGTTCTGCAGACCAGGATGTCTGCCTTAATCCCGCTCTCCATAAGCGTCTTTACGGAATGCTGGGTGGGTTTGGTCTTGAGCTCCCCCGCAGCGGAAAGGAAGGGCACCAGGGTAAGGTGCACCACTATGGCATTGGAATCTCCCAATTCCCATAACAACTGGCGGACAGCTTCAATATACGGCAGTGATTCGATGTCACCCACCGTTCCCCCTATCTCGGTGATGACCACATCGTATTCCCCGCTGTTTCCAAGGATTTGAATGCGCTCTTTGATTTCGTTGGTAATATGGGGAACCACCTGTACCGTCTTCCCTAAAAATTCGCCCCGTCGCTCTTTCTCAATAACGCTTTGGTATATCCTCCCGGTAGTCACATTATTGGCCTGGGAAGTGCGCACATTCAGAAAACGTTCGTAATGCCCGAGGTCCAGATCCGTTTCGGCCCCGTCATCCGTAACATAGCATTCCCCGTGTTCATAGGGGTTGAGCGTTCCGGGATCAACATTTATATAAGGATCGAGTTTTTGTATGGTGGTTTTCAAACCACGGGCCTGAAGCAGTTTAGCAAGAGAGGCGGCAATGATTCCTTTCCCCAAAGATGAGGTTACTCCCCCCGTAACGAAGATGTATTTGGTAGCTGGCATTTGCGGGATGTTTGTTACGGGATTCAAAGATACGAATTGCCTGAGGAAATCAAGAGGCTTCCTCGGGAAAATCTTTTTGGATACGGTAAATAAGGGCTTCCAGACCATTCTCCCGTATTTCAAGCATACTTTGCAGGAAATGTCCTAACCGACCCTCGGGAAAGCCCTTCTGGCGAAACCAGAGCAGATATGGCAAGGGTAGCTGTACCAGATAACGTCCTTTGTATTTTCCAAATGGCATGCGGTAATGTGCCATTTTGATAAGTTGTTCCCGGGCGAAGTGATTGGACATAGGTAAATTTAATATCTTATCTTTAAATAAATCTGCGTAAGGCGTGAAAAGAAGACGATTTGTTCATCGATCCCTCCTGGCTTCCACCGCAGCCCTGAGCCCTGCGCTTAGCCTCGGTAAAGACGGGCATTTACAAGCTGCCGGACCGGGGTTGAAATTAAAAAATAATATCCGCCACAGTGTATGTTACTGGTGTTATGACTCCATAGAATTGGACCGTTTCCTCGCGGCTCTGGCAGCAATGGGCGTAAAGGCGATAGACCTGGTTGGACCGGATGACTGGCCCCTTCTCAAAAAACACGGGATACATGCCTCCATGTGTTGGGGAGCAGAGTTAGGGCTTACCGATGGGTGGAACGATCCCAGATTCCACGAGCAACTTATTGCGAATTATACTGAGATGATTCCCAGGGTTGCGGCTGCGGGTTATACCAACCTGATCTGTTTTAGTGGGAATCGACGCGGCATGGAGGACCTGATAGGGCTACAACACTGCGTTGAAGGCCTGAGCCAGGTACTTCCCCTGGCCGAAAAACACGGAGTAGTGTTGCAAATGGAACTTCTAAATTCCAAGGTAGACCACAAAGACTATATGTGTGACCATACGCTTTGGGGCGTGGAATTATGCCGGCGGCTGGCTACGCCAAATTTCAAATTGTTATTTGATATTTATCACATGCAGATTATGGAAGGAGACATAATCAGGACCATTGAAGAATACCATGATTATATAGGGCACTACCATACGGGCGGCAATCCGGGACGGCACGAAATTGACGAAAGCCAGGAATTGAACTACCCGGCTATCATGAAGGCCATTCTGGCTACCGGATTTACAGGCCACGTGGCTCAGGAATTTATTCCTTCCTGGGAAGATAAACTTGCTGCCCTGCAACAAGGCATATCCATTTGCGATGTGTAAGGTCTTTTCAAAGGTCTTTTCCCAGTTCCCTGGAAATCCTGGCATTCCATTCCAACTGGGCCCCGCGGTTCCGCGAAAAATCAGTTTCCAGATCATAGCGATCCTGAAAAAGAGATAATTCACGATTGATTTCGGCAAATAATTCCTTTACTTCTTCCCTGACGTTTTCAGAAAAGACCCTTTGGGACAAAATCTTCCTGAATTTACGAGCATAGAGTTCAGAAATATCAAAATGCAGTTGTTCGTGGCTCAGGATTACAGAGTCTACCAGGTCCGGATGGTACCATGATTTATCGGGATAGAAAAAAGCATCCACCTGGAAATCCAGTTTGTACTTTCCACCCACGCCTTTTCCTGAATAGTTATAACTCAGGCCGCTCGCTGTAGTTGCTGCCACTTTTTTTCCGGCAGGAGGTGCCGCCCTGAAATCTCCCCATTGCAGGGCATTTTCAGCCCGCCATAAGATTGCGTCTTCCTGGGCAAACAGAGAACCGGCGGACAAGAAAAAGAGAAATAGTATGTTTCTTATAAATCCCAAAAAAATCGAACTTCTTTTTCAATGGCTTCGTGCAAACTATACCAGACCGGACAGGTTCTCCCTGTTTTTTCAAGAATTTTACGGTCTTTTTCCCCAATGGATGAAGGTAAATGCAGATCCAGTTCAATTCTGGAAATCCTTCTGGGTTCAGCAGCCATGTGTTTGGTTACTTCCCCGTATGAACCTTCCAGACTGGCGTCCATCTTGTCGGCCTTTATGCCCATAACCGTCAGCATGCAACTTGCCAGGCCAGTGGCTACGGTATCAGTAGGGCTGAACGCCTGGCCCAGGCCGTGATTATCTAGAGGGGCATCGGTGATAAAGGTATCACCGGATCTCAGATGTGTACATTCGGTGCGCAGGGCGCCTTTATAGGTTACTTTGGAGGTCATTGTTCGGTTATTTCCCTGATTTGAAGGTTTTCGTATTTCAGAATATAAAATGATGTATTGTAATAGCCGGATTGGGGATCTTTGATATAATTGAATTTGTTCCCGGTATAACGGGTTTCCCCTATCTGGTCTGCTACTTCAAAAAGGTTCATTTTGTATGCCAGTCTTAGCAACAGGTCCATTCCCAGATCAAAACCCCGGATGGCATAACGATCCGGGTCGCCACCGAACCTCCTGCGGTACCTGCTGATAAACGCGGAATTCGGGGCTTCCCGATAAACCGAAGGATAGGTAAATTCCAGATTGGACAGATGAGTTGCTGAAATCACGTCGCTGTCAAAGGCCCTGTTTTTATTGGTGGTGAACATCCTGATACGGGTGGTGTCGGCATTGGAGGAATTCAGGATGGAGGTAACACTGGAAAGGATTTTAAAATTATCGGTTTCAACAAAAACCCAATTGTCCTTTTCCTCAACCAGCCGGGACCGGAAATCTTCCATATCCAGGGAAATATTTTTCTCCTCTTCTTTCAGGGGGATCAGATCCGCATCCGGAAAGGATTCCAGAATACGTCCCTCAGCATCCCTGTTTTTCTGATCCGAGATGATCATGATATGCTGATCCGTAACCTGCCCCTCCATATACTCCAGCATCCGTTCCCGCAACAGCTCCTCGGTGGTGTAGGTATAAAAAATATTTTCCAGAGGTAAATCCGCATCCACCGGGACCGGGGCTATGACCGGCACCCCCAGGGAAGCTGTACGGGCAGCTACCTGACTTATGGCACCTGGTTCCAGCGGCCCGATAATAGCGCTAAGGCTACCCAGATCTTCCCGCATGATCAGGCTGTTTACTTTATCGGCATTTAATTCGGTATCGTAGGTTTTCACATTAACGGAAACCCCCATCTCGGCTATGGAATCCATAGCTACCAGCAATCCGGAATACAGTCCCAGGCTGTATTTCAGGGCATTGTTCTGCTCTATGCGTTTTTGGGTCCCTGCTTCATCATCCAGTCTCAGGCGATCTAACCTGAAAGGAAATAATATCATGAGTTTGGGGGTATTCATAACGTTGATGCTATCCCTCAGGTCAAAGGCATCCAGTACCAGCGCATTCTTTACCTCAAGGTTGGCTGCCTTGTCTCGCGGGATCTTCAGGACCATCCCCGCTTTCAGGCCCATGGCAAGGTCAGGATTCATTTCCAGCAATTCGCGGTATCCCAGGCCCAGCTTGCGGGTAAGGGAATATTCGGTCTGTTTGGGCTTTACCTCGTAGAAAACAAAATTATCAGTGTTGATTTCAGTAGAGTCTGCCTTTTTTTCGGGCAGGCGCAGTACCATGCCTTGTTGCAGGTTTCCGCGCTCCACAATCTCCGGATTCAGCCGGATGATCTCTTCCCTGCTGATATTAAATTCCTGACTCAGGCTGAAGAGGGTCTTCTTGGGAGGTACCGTATAGGATATATAGAGCTCGGTTTCTTTCTGCTCCACGTCGCTCCCGGCCGGTTTTGGAAGTTTCAGTTCCTGTCCGATGGCCAAATAACTTGAAGATTCAGAGAGCTCCGGATTCAACTTCAACAGACTGTCAATGGAAATACCATTGGCATGTGCAATACTCCAGCGGGTTTCCTTGGGTTTAACCGTGTAGGTAATCAGCTCGGTTTCTTCTTCTGCCTCAGCATCGCGGCCTTCCGGATATACAGGTATCCTCAGAACCATCCCCTTCTGCAGGGATTCTGAATAGAGAGCAGGGTTGTATCGCTTGAGCTCGTCCTCCGTAATTTCGTACCGCCTTGTAATGCTGAAAAGGGTTTCCCGCCGCCGTACCCTGTGCGACCTGAAAGCAATGGGTTTATTCAGATCGGTACTGTCCTTTTGTTTTGATACCGTTGAAGGGGCATCCTCAACCCGGGTCCCACCAGGGATTACCACAATGGTATTGGGGCGCAGGGGCGCATCTGCCCTTAATTCTTTGTTGTATTCCAGTATTTTAGCCGGGGAAACCTGGTATTTCCGGGCTATGGAACTGATTGTTTCCCCTTGTTTTACAGCGTGCGTCCTGAACTGCTGGCTGCTGGCTTTACAACCAATCAGGAGGACTGAAAAAAGCAGTATCACATACCTGTAAGCGAAATTCATGTTATTCCCATTCTATGGTTGCCGGGGGCTTGGAGCTGATATCGTAAACCACTCTGTTTACACCCGGAACCTTATTGATAATGTCATTTGAGGTCTTCTGCAAAAATTCATAGGGCAAATTAACCCAGTCAGCGGTCATCCCATCCGTACTTTCCACTGCCCGTAAAGCTACACATTTTTCGTAAGTCCTTTCGTCTCCCATAACCCCTACACTGTTAACGGGAAGCAGCATGGCACCGGCCTGCCAGATCTTATCATACAACCCCCACTGACGGAGACCACTGATAAAAATATGATCCACCTCCTGCAAAATGGCAACCTTCTCCGGAGTTATGTCACCCAGTATCCGGATAGCCAGACCTGGGCCGGGAAACGGATGCCTTCCCAGGCGCTCGTCTTCTATCCCCATACTGGCCCCCACACGGCGGACTTCATCCTTAAAGAGCATTTTCAGAGGTTCCACGACCTTTAATTTCATAAAATCAGGAAGCCCACCTACATTGTGGTGGCTTTTTATAGTTGCCGAGGGGCCTCCGGAAACCGAAACGGATTCAATAACATCCGGGTAAATGGTCCCCTGCCCCAACCATTTAGCGTCTTCTACCATATGGGCTTCATCATCAAAAACTTCTATAAAGACCCTCCCGATAATTTTTCGTTTCTTCTCCGGGTCTTCTTCTCCTTTAAGAGCATCCAAAAAACGTGCCGAAGCATCTACGCCCTTGACGTTTAACCCCATATGCTTGTACTGCTCCAGCACTTCTTCAAATTCATTTTTTCGCAAGAGGCCGTTATTGACGAAAATACAATGCAGGTGAGGCCCTATAGCCTTGTGCAACAATACGGCGGCAACTGTTGAGTCTACCCCTCCTGAGAGGCCCAGGATAACCTTATCGCTCCCTATTTTTTCCTTTAACTCCGCTACGGTGGTTTCCACGAAGGCATCCGGGGTCCAGGTTTGTTGCAATCCTGCTATATGTACGAGAAAATTCCGCAGAATGGTTGTTCCCTCCTTGGTATGGTACACTTCCGGGTGAAACTGAATCCCGTAAATCTTTTCTTTTTCAATTTTAAATGCTGCATTTAACACATCATGCGTGCTCGCCAAAAGCTCCGCACCTTCAGGTAATTCTTTGATGGTATCGCTATGGCTCATCCAAACCTGGCTGCCATTGCTAACATCCTTAAAAAACGGGTCTTTGCTGATTGTGGTCAAATTAGCCCGCCCGTATTCGCGTGTATTTGAAGGTTCTACCTTTCCACCATTGAAATGGGCAATATACTGGGCCCCATAGCAAACGGCCAGGATAGGTTTTTTACCGCGAATATCCGAAAGGTCAGGATGCGGCGCATCATCTGCACGGACCGAGAAGGGAGATCCTGAAAGGATGACGGCCTTGTACTCCCCGAGGTCTTCGGGAAGGTGGTTATACGGTTTTATTTCACAGAAAATATTGAGTTCCCTGACGCGCCTGGCGATCAATTGGGTATATTGGGAACCGAAATCGAGGATGAGAACGTTATTTTGCATGGGCAAAAATAGTAAAATGCCCAAACTAAGATTAGCGGTTATGGAGAATATTTTTTTATAGATGTCAACATTCCAACCGGGGGCTGAAAATTTTCCGGACCCTCATATTTCCCTAACGGAAAATAGACTGCAGTCTGGCCCGGTCTGCTATTTCCCAGAACCACTGATACTGAAATGCAGCCACGAAAACAACCATTATTCCTCTTAAAAAGTCAAAATTCAGTTTATTCCAAAGATATAAACTAATTAAATAAATAATAAACCTTATATAACTGGTTATTAATTTATTATATCTATTCCTACAAATTGCTTTTTACCGTTTTCATGCCAATTTATCCTGCTCTTCAAGTAGTTGCGCCTGGGTCAAAAAAAATCCCGGTGAAACCACCGGGATTCTTTCTTCCCCCGGTCGCCCGGGATCAAAACCAACCTAAACACATGAACTAATTATGACACAAAATTGACTAATTCAATATTTTCTATGTTGCTTTGGAAAGCCTCCCTCAGATTGTTGTGGCATCTGAAGAGAGGCATATTAATTTCCTTTTTCATAGCAACTTTGATATTATAACAACCCAGTCCGGAAATACCCTACCCCTAAATGGATTTTTTTTTTAACTTTAATAAAAGATTCAAAATTGAACGAACACTATTGGCAGGAATTAAAGGAAGATTTGCAACTGGGTTGCAGCCAGAAAGAACACCCTTTTCACTACGCTACCCTTGCAACTTTAGGCCTGGACAGGATTCCGAGATTGCGCACCATCGTCTTAAGAGAAATGAACCCGGAAGACATGGAATTGTTGTTTTACACTGATTCCAGGTCCAAAAAAGTTCTGCATATAAAGGAAAACAAGCAGGTAAGCTTATTGTTCTACAACCCGGAAAAGTTGATGCAATTGCGCATTGAAGGCATTGCCATTCAGGAGAAAGACCCTAAAATAATTCAGCAGCACAGGGAAGGAGTGGCAACCAACTCCCGTAAAGATTACACCACTAAGGCCGCTCCGGGCTCCGAAATTGAGAACCCGGACCAGGTTGAGTACCTGGATCGCGGCGATTTTTTTACCCTGGTACGGATTTACCCATTTAAAATTGAATACCTGAAACTCAAAAGGCCTACCCATCTGCGGGTACGCTATTCCAAGATAAAGGACGGAGATGGCTGGAAAAGCGAGTTCCTAGTCCCCTAATGTATCCAGGATCATTTCAATGTCCTCCTCCTGCGTGTCCGGATTGATAAAACAAAATCTCAGTACGGTTTCTGCCTGCTGGCCATGCCCCCACTTTGTAGGCGTAACTAAAGCCAGGCCCGCTTCGTGGTTGCGGTAGGTCCATTCCGTATAATCCGGAGGCCCCCAGGCAGGCTTGCGGAACAGTACACAGGACAGGCTCGGTTCACGAACCAGCTCCAGACCTTCCCGTTCCCTGATCATTTCCCCGGCCCGATTTGCCAGATGTATCCCCCTTTCGACTGCCCATTTGTACTTATCCGTTCCGTGTGTTGCCAGTGAAAACCAAAGGGGTAGCCCCCTCAACCGACGGGTGAGCTGTATCTGATAGTCTGCAGGGTTAAAACCCCTGGCCCCCTCATCCTTGAAAATATCCAGATAGGAGCCCTCCTGTGAATGGGCCTTTTGCGCCAATTCCGGATTTTTATAAATGATCGCCCCGCAATCATAAGGTGAAAAAAGCCATTTATGAGGAT
The DNA here is from genome assembly GCF_052497835.1 of Robiginitalea insularis. Taxonomy (NCBI): domain Bacteria; kingdom Pseudomonadati; phylum Bacteroidota; class Flavobacteriia; order Flavobacteriales; family Flavobacteriaceae; genus Robiginitalea; species Robiginitalea insularis. The sequence goes on along the minus strand of NZ_CP199296.1, from coordinate 2,584,306 downwards.
CGATGGTCACACTGTCTGCCGCTTCTATCCCATTGAATAAATGCCTTACGGAATCAGCAGCAAGGGCCCCGCCACCATAGGCGGCATCAACATGGAACCAAAGGCCTTCAGCCTTGCAAATGGCAGCAACACCCTGCAGGTCGTCAACAATTCCCGCATTGGTAGTCCCCCCGGTGGCCACAACCGCGAACAGACGGTCTCGTTTAGTAGCATCCAGGGCTGCGATGCTCTCCTGTAACTGCTCCCCTCGCATCCGGTCTTCAGTATCCACGAGGATCACCTCAGCATCTATAACCTGGGCCATGGCCTTGATGGATGAGTGAGCTCCAATAGAGGTAATGATAATTCCTTTTTGCTGGGCGTGCCGGCTGTCGGAGCGCCAGTACTCCCTTGCTGTTACCATTGCAGATAAATTGGCTGCCGTGCCCCCGCTGGTAAATACCCCGAAAGCCCCTTCCGGCATTCCGGTCAGGGAAACAAGCCAGTCCATAGCCCTGTTCTCACAGAATATCCCGCCTGCCCCTTCCATCCAGTAAGCCCCGTGCACAGACGAAGCAGATGTGATCAGGTCAAACAAGATTGCAGCGCGGGTGGGGGCCGCCGGCACAAAAGCCAGGTGCCTGGGGTGGTCAATGGGGACTGTCGCTTTGATAAGCACGTCCCTGAACAACTCAAATGCCTTCTCCCCACCTATTCCACCCTGGGTTACGGTTTCCCCTACAAGTGCTTTAAGGTCTTCTTCTTTCCGGGGTTTCCCCAGTTCCGGACTGGAATTGGTGATACGGCTGATGGCATATTTCATCACATCCAGGGTCATTTCTACCGTGTCGATATCGAGCTGATGCATATCTGTTCGTTTAACCACAAAGATACGGCAGACCGAATGATAATTCCGTAAGCTTCAGGGATAGATCAGAATGGAAAACTCCTCTGAAAGGGGGTTGAACGCCCCGAGCAAGTCATCAATCAGGCCGGGGCCGGTTGCTATGTAGAATTCAGCAAAGTTCCGACTGCGTTCCTGCAGGTTCCCATTGGGGAAAAGGGCGTTCTGGAGGATGGTAAGCCGGTTGACATGGTCTTTTAATTTGCGCTTTTGTGCTTTCAGTAACCGTTTTTCAAGATTGTCCAGCCCCTTCAACTGTTTGACTTCCTGGGCTTTTACCGCCCCCAGAAAAGATTTGTCTGTTTGTTCGGCCAAGGCGTACAATTCCCTGAATTGTTTTTGCAGATGCTCGCGCTGCGGGCTGAAATCAATATCGATTTCGGATATCTCCCGGACCTTTTTATCAATAAGGCGCTGCTGGTCCAGGAATAGTTCCTGCAGGCCAATATTCAGTTTGTGTGCTTTTCGTGCCTGTTTCTCCGAAACCAGTACTGCAGAATTCCTCAGAAGCAATATGGGGAAAGGAACCTGGCTTTTATGGAAGTATTTCCGCAATTCCAGCCAGTAAGCCAATTCCCCGCCCCCGCCTATATAACAAAGGTTGGGCAGGATGGTTTCCTGATAGAGCGGTCGGGTGATCACATTGGGAGAGAATCGTTCCGGGTATTGCTGTAGTTCGGCCTTCAGTTCACCAGGACTGAATTTCATATCCGTATTCAGGACGTGAAAGAAGCCGTTTTCCTCCACCAGCCGTTCCCGTATTCCCTGTTGCAGATAAAAATAATTGATTTCCCTCGGGGTTACCTGAACCGGGTAGTCCCGTTCCAAAGATTGCAGTTGGGTTATTTGATCATTTACGGCCTTATGTCCGAGATTGTCAAAAATATCTGCTTCCATATGGGGAGTGAAGACGGCCTTCAGTTCTTTGTCGTCCCCGTCCAGGATTACCAGGCCGGTTTCCCCGAAAAGGGTATTGACCAAAAAGCGGGTTGCATCTGCAAGCCTTGGATGTTCCAGATATGCTTCGCGGAATAATTTCTTCAATTCTGAAGCTGCATCCCCCGGACCGAGGTCTGCTGCAAACTGACGATAGACTTCCTGCAGCCCTTCTGTGGACATTCTCCCAACAGCCCCGGCGCCTTCCCGGTTCCAGTGAAACGCCTTCCCGCGAAAATTAAAGTGGTTTATCTCCTCAAAATCGTGGTCTTCGGTTGCCATCCAGTAAACCGGGACAAAGGAATACTCCGGATAGTGCTGCCGCAATTGCCTGGTCAGCTTTACAGTGGAAACGATCTTATAAAAGAAATAAAAAGGACCTGTAAACAGGTTTAGCTGGTGCCCGGTAACAACCGTAAAGCAGTTTTCATCCCGCAGGGCTTGCAGGTTCCGTGAAGTTTGGGAACCTATCTGTATCTCTTTGTATTGCCTTTGCAGCGCTTTTACCAGGATGGCCCGGTTCGCGCCGGGGTAATGACTCCCTTTTTCCTTTATTTGTTCTTCAAAGGCCTGGATTTCAGGAAATCGGTTATAAAACTGACTTAGGTCTGGGTTCTGGTCCAGGTAATCTGTAATCAGGCTGGAAAAATAACCGGTTTCCTTAAAAGGGATACCCTCTGCTTTCATCTGTTGGTTTGATTGTTTCAAAGATAGTATTCCGAAGGCTAGGATATCCTAAAAATACGTTAAGAAACCTTCCTGAACGCCTGAGGGCTACCACTTATCGAATATTATTTTGAGCAGAATAGATATGCTTTAGATTGTTTAGATTTGGTGATATAAAAAACCGGGAACTCCTTATGAAGCACTTTTTTTTGATCGTTAGCCTGTTTCTGACATTTACAAGTACCGCGCAAAAACTCCAATCTCCTGCTGAGTTTTTAGGATACGAACTGGGAACCCAGTTTACGAGGCACCATGAGGTTTTGAATTATTACAATTATGTAGCCAAAACCCTTCCGGAGCAGGTACAACTGCAGAGCTATGGTAAGACCTACGAGCGCAGGCCACTGATGCTGGCTACCTTATCTTCCAGGGAAAATATGGCCAGGATAGATGAGATCAGGGCGGAGCACATGAAAGGCATTGAAGGAGCCGGGGCCTCTGAAATTGCAATCGTATGGCTCAGCTACAACGTCCACGGGAACGAAAGTGTGAGTACAGAAGCTTCTATGCAAACCCTCTATGAATTGCTGACTTCCAAAAAAGGATACCTGGAAAACACTGTGGTGATCATGGACCCCTGTATTAATCCGGATGGAAGGGATCGATACGTAAACTGGTATAATCAATACAAGAACACCCCTTTCCAGGTAGACCCGAACAGCCGGGAACATCACGAAGGCTGGTGGTCCGGGAGAAGTAACCACTATATGTTTGACCTGAACCGCGACTGGGCCTGGCTTACACAGACCGAAAGCCGGCAGCGCCTGCAAAAGTTCAATCAGTGGTATCCGCACATACATGTGGATTTCCACGAACAGGGGGTGGATGACCCCTACTATTTCGCTCCTGCCGCTGAACCTTACCACGAAGTAATTTCAGACTTTCAGCGGGAATTCCAGGAAACTATCGGGAGAAACCATGCACGCTATTTTGATGCAGCGGGATGGTTTTATTTTACAAAAGAAGTGTTTGATTTATTCTACCCGAGTTACGGAGATACCTACCCCACCTACAACGGGGCCATTGGAATGACCTATGAGCAGGGTGGCAGCGGCCGGGCAGGACTGGCTATAACCACCTCCATCGGAGATACCCTTAGCCTGAAAGACCGTTTGGAGCACCACCTTACCACGGGCCTGAGCACCGTAGAGGTTGCTTCCGGACATGCCCGGCGCTTAACGGATGAATTCAGGGCTTTTTACAAAAACCTCCCCGCCTTCAAATACAGGAGTTATGCTCTCAATGGGAATCCTGGAAAAATAAAAATCCTGAGAGACCTGCTGGACCGGCATCAGATTGAATACGGCCGGGGTGTTTCGGGGACCGCTAAGGGATTTTTATACAGAAGCGGGAAATCAGGATCCATCAAGCTGGACTCCAGCAGCCTTATTGTGTCTACAGATCAGAAGAAGGGGCGGCTGGTAAAAGTGCTTTTTGAACCCAATGCACGCCTCAGCGATTCCCTGACCTATGATATTACTGCCTGGTCCCTTCCGTATGCGTACGGCCTGGAATCCCTGGCATCGGAAAATGTGCTACCCTCCCGGTCCGGAAGCTGGGATCTCCCGGCTTCAAAAGCCCAGCCATCAAAGGAAAAGGCCTATGCCTATCTCGCCCAATGGGGAAGTATGGAAGACGCCCGTTTTCTGGCATCCCTGCTAAATGAGGGCATCAGGGTACGGCGGACTGAAAAGCCCTTTAAACTGGAAGGTCGCAGCTGGGAGCCCGGCACGCTCATCATTAGCAGCGGGGATAATAAATCAAATGCGGACTTCACGTCCATTCTTTATGAAAAGGCGGCGAACCATGGTATTACGCTGACCCCAACCCCAACCGGTTTTGTCGATAAGGGCAAAGATTTCGGTTCGGATGCGATAGGGGTCGTTAAAGCTGCAAGGGTTGCTGCCCTCTCGGGTGAACCCGTATCCACACTCAGGTTTGGCGAGGTTTGGCACTTTTTTGAACAACAACTGGGATATCCGCTCACCGTCTTAGGCTCCGATTATATCGACAGGGTCGATCTTTCGCAGTACGATATTCTGATATTGCCCTCGGGTTATGGCTATGGCGAGATGCTGAATGAAAAAATGCTTGCAGAGCTGAAATCCTGGGTTGCTGCTGGCGGGCGGCTCATCGCCATGGGTTCAGCCATAGGGAAGCTCGGCGGAGAAAAAGGGTTTAAAATAAAGACCAAAGAGCCCCCACAGGAGGAAGAAGATCCTGAATTACTGGCCTATTCGGAAAATCAGCGGGAACGGATAAGGGATGCTATTACCGGCGCTATCTTCAGAACCCGGGTAGACAATACCCATCCGCTTGCTTTCGGTTATCCCGAAACCTACTTTAGCCTGAAGCTAGGGAACGCAGCCTATGAACCCCTTAAAAGCGGGACGGTGGTACACCTGGATGGCAAAGCAGGTCCGGTTGCGGGCTTTGCCGGGAGCAATGCCCTGGACAAAATCCCCAACAGCCTGATATACGGAGTTGAAAATTATGGAAGGGGCGAAGTGGTTTATATGGTAGACAACCCACTTTTCCGGGGCTTCTGGGAAGGTGGTAAACTCTTTTTCGCCAACGCCCTGTTTATGTTGCCATAATATCCTTCCCCTCCAAAAAACGGATCGGCAGATCCTAAACGGGCTGTCCCTTAAGCATCTCAGAAACCTCCTCAGGGCTTCCCAGCAGCACCTGGTCCAGATCGAAGCCTTCAATCTCTGCTACCCGTTGTTTCTCAGCATCCCATTCTATCCTTCTGCCGAGCTTCCAGGAAATGCCGGCCATATGGGCGGAGATGGCTTCCTCAAACCCCTCCTTTATCCCGCAGCTTAACCCGTGGTTATTCCTGAAACTACTGAGCCATTCGCGAAGGTGCAGGAAAGTGGAATCGACCCGTTTCCCGTCTATATAGGTCCACATCAGTCCCTTGTCTGCAAAATATTGTGAGGTGGCAGAAGATACCCCGTCCAGTGCATTGCTCGACGGATCGTAGGAATAGATCGGACTCCTGGGGTTCATCTTACCTTCCTCCAGAAGGTTTGCATAGCGGGTAGAGCTGCCATCCGGCCAGATGGTCAGGCGGTTGCCCAATTCCAGGCTGGCATCATGCCCCATAAGCATGGTAGGCCTGCTCAAACCATTCCCCAGGGTAGCGCTGTAAGTAAAGGTCATCCCCCGCTCTTTGCCTTTTACCTGGCTGCTGCCGGTGGTGAAATCCGGAAATTCCATATTCACCTGCAATACATCGGGAACATTGCGCCCGTCGCGGTGCGTATAAATGCCCCCTGATGCCATAACCGCTTTGGGGATACCCATATTCAGGACACAGTTCAGGCGATCGTAATCATGTGTAAGCAGGTCTCCGGAAAGCCCCGAACCGTATGCCCACCATTTGCGCCACCTGAAAAAATGATTTTTATTAAAGGGAATTTGCGGGGCCGACCCCAGGAATTGCTCCCAATCGATAGTGTCAGGGCTCGCCTCCGGATGTATGTCGTAATTCCAGGCCCCATTGTCATCGTTCCGATTGGTATTGGTGGTTATAAGGGAAACATGCCCTAAAACCCCCTTATCAATAATATCCCGGGCGGTTTTAAAACTGAGGGTCTGACGGTGCTGGTGCCCGATCTGTAATTTTGCCGCTGAAGCTTCGGCCACTTCTCTTAGTTCGTAGGTTTCGGCCAGGGTATGGGTCATGGGCTTTTCCACATATACGTGGACATTACTGCGAAGGGCCTCCATCGCCATGGGCGCATGCCAGTGGTCTGGGGTAGCAATAATTACAGCCTCCACTTCCCCGCTGCCAATCATATCTTTATAGGTCCGGTAGCGCTTAACGGGCTTTTCTTCCGAACCAAAGGAACGAATCGCCTTTAGCGCACGGGCATCAAAAATATCACAGACTCCTGTGATAGATACATTTAATTTTTCCTGATTCCTGAAATCTTCAAGGGCTGTAAAAGGCCTGCCTTCTGCTTTGGCCTCTTTTGCCTGCTCCTCCATCTCCAGCAGCCACTCGTCTGTTGCAAAACCCAGGGAGCGACAGAGTTGTTCCCCCCTGATCCCAAAGCCAATGATTCCCAGGCGCACAGGTTCTCCTCCTATTGCCGGAATGGCTTCTGGTAATGAAGGCTGTATATTAAGGGTTTGCAAAAGGGATTCCCGTTCTTTTTTAAGGCCGGTTGCCGAGGCGGCTCCTGCCCACCACACTGCGCCTAAAATGGGTATTCCTCCCAGCCCGAATAATGCTTCTCTTCGCGTCCAGCTCATGATAATTCCGATTTAGTTGTTGTCGTTTTTTTTATTAAAATGCGCCCAAGGCCAAAGACCGATCCCGTAGGTTGCATATATAAGAGGGAACAGGCTACTAATTCTATCAGGTTTTTATTGACAAACCAGTAGCTTCCTTCCACATTTATCTGATCCAGCCAGGGAAAGGAAGGGTGTGCCAGATAATAGAGCGCAAGCAACAGCATCCCCACCAGGGCGCCGGCGCGCTCAAAAACTCCGAGCAGCAGCGTGAGCCCTGTAAAAACAAGGGCCAGCCAGTTAAGAGTATCTACCCAGGGCAACAAATCCGGGCTGGCCAGATAGGCAAACATTGACTTTAAGGGCCCCTGTGCAGAGGCCAGGTATCCAAAACTGGTCCAGTCCGGATTGTATAGTTTGATCACCCCTTCATAGAGGAAGTGCCACCCTATAAGGATTCTAAGTAGGACCAGGCTTTGCCTGAAACCCCATTTTCCATTTGTAGCTGACATAGTAACGCGTTTAGAAATTTGTTGAAGGATTCTTTGGGATTTTTAAAAATAACAAAATGCAAACCTAAAAGTAAGCCTGCACAAAGACAGAGCCTATGACGATTATCATCTTTTTCATACCCTGGCTCTCCCGTGTACTTCAGGCCCTCCTGGCCAGGGTTTTCATCGCCTCAATAAATACGTCCAACTCTTCCATCCGGGTGTAGACATTAGGAGTGATACGGCATCCCTTTACGGAAGGACTGTTTATGGCAACCGTAAAAATTCCGAATTCGTCCAGAAGGGTTTTAGATAAGACGGCCGGCTCCATCCCCCGGATACCGACATTGGCAATGCCACAGCTGCGCTCTTTAGCCTCCGGGGTATTCAATTGTATTTTATCGACACCCCGCAGGGCATCTGTCCAATAACGCTGAAGGTTTTGCAGCCTTTCCGCTTTGCGCTCCAGACCCATGACCTCCAGGTAATCCATGGCATTCTCAATGGCCAGGTCGGTATGCACCGGATGTGTCCCTGTATGGTTTAGCTTGCGGATATGCCCCGGCTGTGGTTTGTGCTCGGCGAGCAGTGGCCAGATTTTTTCCACCTTATCTTCTTTGACAAATAAGATACCCGCCCCCAGGGGGGTGCTCAGCCATTTGTGCAAACTGGAGCCGTAATAATCGCAGTCCAGCTCCGCGAGATCCACAGGGATATGCCCGATGCAATGGGCCCCGTCAACCATCACTTCAACGCCATAACGGTGCGCCATATCGCAGATTTTACGCACGGGAAGGATTTGCCCGGTAATATTGATCATATGACAGATCATCAATAAGCGGGTCCGCGGGGTGATCTGTTGTTCGTACAGGTCTACCAGCTCCTGATCGGAAGCAGGATGGTTGGGGACCGAAACCACTTTGTTTACCACCCCGTACCTCCTGGAAATCATCTGAAACTGGTCTTGCATGGCGCCGTAATCCTGTTCCGCAAAAATGGCCTCATCTCCTTGTTTCCAGGGAAAGCCAGAAATCACAAGGTCAAGCGATTCAGTTGTATTTCGGGTTATGGCCAATTCGGATTCGCGACAGTTCAGAAAGCGGGCCAGCCTTCCGGCTATCCGGTTTTTATTCTCCCATTGAACCGTGCGCATATAGTAGGATCCTTCATAATTAATATGGGATACATGTTCCATAAAACGGGAAAGGGTTGGCTGCGGAATGATATTGTAATATCCATTTTCGAGATTGATATAATCGGGTTTGAGGGCATAATCTTCCCTAATGCGTTCCCAGAAACCCGGATCATCTTTGCCGGGATAGGGCCTGGGTGAGGGAGCAGCCATTATTTGGGGGGTAGATAACAGACAGGGGGCAGCCAGGGTAAACTGGCCCATTCGTTTCAGAAAGGTTCTTTTTTCCATCTCAGGTTGTTTGTGTACTACAAGATAAATAATGTATGGCGAAGCAGAACAGGGAATATGTATCTTTAATCAAAAAAATAAGATCCTCAATGAATCCGTATTGCTTCAGTCATAATACCTTCTTTGTTCTTAGCTTCCTTTTAATTTCCCTCAGTATGTCCGCACAAACCCTTAAAGATTCAGACTTGCCCTACCAGCAGATTCCCGATTATCCGGAAAATTACGGGGCACAAACCGTTGTGAAGCGCCTCCTGGACGGCCTGGGTTTTCGATTTCACTGGGCAACTGAAGGTCTCAATGAGCAGGATTTAAGCTATAAACCCTCCCCTGACGGTCGTTCCCTGAAAGAAACCCTCGACCATATTCACGGTTTATCGGAGGTCATCCGCCAATCAGCCCGAAAAGAAAAAGTGATCCGGGGGAAAAGACCTGCTTCCACGCTTAATTGGCAGGAAAAACGGGCTGCTGTACTCTATAATATTCAGGAAGCTTCCCGCTTAATTGAAACAACCGATTCACTGAAGGATCACCCCATGATTTTCAGCTCTCCTTCCGGTGAGCGCAGCTATCCGTTCTGGAATCAGATTAATGGCCCAATCTCCGATGCTCTCTGGCATTGCGGGCAACTCGTCTTACTGAGGAGAGCCGCCGGAAACCCCATGCCAAAAGGGGTAAATGTGCTGGAAGGAATCCGAAAAGGATCCTAAGAGGCACCCCCTTTTCTGAGGTGCATCATCTTATTTTTCACTACCTTCACGGGGTACAAAAACGGATCAAAATAAAAAGTGATTTTAAGACATTTCTGTATAACGAGAAACAGCATGCGAACAGAGAAAATTTTTACGGGAATTTTGCTGCTGCTGGTATTTTTCAACATACCGGCCCGGGGACAGGAACCAACTGAACAGGAATCTTTTCAGGCGTATCGCGGGGTGGTTCTGGACGCGACAAACAAGGACCCCTTGATTTTTGCCACCCTGAGCGTGGAAAGTCTCAATATTAGTACAATAACGAATTCTGAAGGGGCTTTTCTTCTTAAAATACCCGAGGGAAACGCAGAAGCAGAGGTGGTCGTTTCTTTTCTGGGGTATAAGACAAAAAGATTGCCGCTACTGCAATTCCAGGAGGAGGATAATGAAATAATGCTGGAAGTCTCGGTTACACCCCTGGCAGAAGTTGATGTGGTGGTGCCCAGGAACGCTACAGTCCTGGTAAAAGAAACCCTTAGAAAAAAAGGCGACAATTACATTCAGGAAAATATCCGGATGACTGCCTTTTACAGGGAAACTATAAAAAAGCGAAGGCGAAACGTATCCCTATCCGAGGCAGTGGTAACCATTTACAAAACACCTTATTCGTCTCCCAGGAGGGATGTAGTGGAATTGTATAAAAGTCGGAAGAGCACTGACTATGATAAACTGGATACGGTAGCCCTGAAATTACAGGGAGGGCCTTTTAATGCCTTATATGTCGATATTATGAAGTATCCGGAGTTCATTTTTTCAGATGAATATATTGATGACTATGAATTCTTTTTTGAGCGGAATACCCGTATAAATGACCGGATGATTTTTGTGATCGGTTTCAGGCAAAAGCCCGAAGTTACCGAGCCCCTGTACTCGGGTAAATTATTTATTGACGGAGAACGAAAAATACTGACCAGCGCCATCTTTTCGCTGAACATTACCAACAGGGAACTGGCCAGCAGGATGTTTGTAAGACGCAAACCTTCCAATGCCTCTGTTTACCCGACTGAGGTGGCCTATCGCGTAGATTACCGCGAGAAAGATGGTAAATGGTATTACGGATACAGCAACGCCATTTTGGAGTTTAAGATAGACTGGGACCGGAAATTATTCAATTCCGTATACAGTCTGACCTGTGAAATGGCCGTAACGGACTGGGAACGCAATCCTGAAGCTTTCGTTCCCAGAAACAGGGACCGCATCCGTTCCAATATCATCCTCAGTGAAGCGGCATCCGGCTTTTCGGATCCTGATTTCTGGGGTGCTTATAACATCATAGAGCCCGATAAGTCCATAGAATCGGCCATCCGGAAAATCCAGCGACAGTTGAGGAGGGATCAAAGGGATAGCGGAAAGGACTAATAAGTTCAATGGGACTTCCTATTACTTATAAACAATTGTTTATATCTACGGTTAATAATCTGTCGATTACTTTTACGCATAATTATTTGCTAATGAGCGAGATAAAAGCTACTTTAGTTTTGCAATCGAGTAGTTAAACCAGTCCATGGTTCTAAACGAAAGGTCGCTATAAAGTTGACGTTCTTTATACTGTTGATTAGTCTTGCAAAATAAATAGCAGCAATGCAGGTTTATTTCAAAGACGAGCGAAATTGCGGGGGCTGTAGCTCCGGTAAAATTCGTGGGGACTTTTACGTTACGTTACAAACCCAGGTTGGTTACGTAAGATGAAAGAACTAAGCAGCAGGAAGAAATGCTGTATGATTGCTCAGTTGAAATACAGGGCAGCAACGCTTTTCAAACGTTGAAACAGGGATACAGACGCAATCAATGGTTGCAATGCCAAGCTTCGGCGGGTATATACGATCTGAGAACTGTTTCTAGAAAGCCATGTCAATGTACTCGTTACAATGATATGGCTTTTGTTTTTTTGCCTTCCCTAAATTAAAAGATCCTTATTCGTTTATTATATCTGCTGCAGGCTGATTAGGCCTTTCTAAGCTGCATTAAAATTGTATATTTGCTGCGCTTTAAAGAAGACGGAATTTATGGCCACAATACACTATACAAAAACCGATGAAGCGCCCGCCCTCGCAACAGCTTCATTTTTACCCATTGTTAAAGCATTTACCAGCACTGCCGGGATACAGGTGGAAAGCAGGGATATCTCTCTGGCTGGAAGAATTCTGGCCGTCTTCCCGGAATACCTCACTGAAGCGCAGCGCGTTCCCAATGATTTGGAATTTCTCGGGGAACTGGCCAAGTTACCGGAAGCAAATATCATCAAGCTTCCGAATATATCTGCCTCAATCCCACAATTAAAAGAGGCCATTGAAGAATTACAATCCAAAGGATACGCACTGCCCGCTTATCCGGATGAACCTTCCAATGGGGATGAAAAAGAAATTAAAGCCCGGTACGACAAAATAAAGGGAAGTGCGGTCAACCCGGTTTTACGGGAAGGGAATTCGGACAGGCGCGCCCCTCGGCCTGTTAAGAATTTCGCAAGGAAGAACCCGCATAGCATGGGCCCCTGGAGCCCCGATTCCAGAAGTCATGTTGCCAGTATGGCCCATGGCGATTTCAAGGCCAATGAGAAATCAGTTACGCTCGCAAAACCCGGAAACCTCAGCATCGTATGGTCTGATGGCAAGGGAGCCTCAAAAGTGCTCAAGGAAGAAATAAAAGTACTGGCCGGAGAGATCGTGGATTCAAGTGTTATGGAGAAAAAAGCCCTGCTTGAATTTTTGCATACCCAATTAAGAGATGCGAAACAAAAAGGTATTCTTTTTTCCGTACACCTGAAGGCGACAATGATGAAGGTATCGGACCCCATTATTTTCGGGCATGTACTGAAATGTTATTTTGAATCGGTTTTCGACAAGCATGCAGGTACTTTTGAAAAATTGGGCATTGATCCTAATAACGGACTGGAAAGCCTGCTGGAAAGCCTGGATAAATTACCTGCGGCTACATCTGCAGAAATCCGATCCGATATCAGCAAAACTATTGAAAAGGGGCCGGATCTGGCCATGGTTAATTCTGATAAGGGAATTACCAACCTTCATGTTCCCAGTGACGTGATCATTGATGCCTCCATGCCTGCCATGATCAGAAGTTCAGGCAAAATGTGGAACAAGGAGGGCAAACTTCAGGATACCAAAGCTGTTATCCCTGACAGCAGTTATGCAGGCGTTTATCAGGCAACCATTGATTTTTGTAAAGAGCATGGGGCTTTTGACCCGAGAACCATGGGAACTGTTCCCAATGTCGGGTTGATGGCACAGAAAGCAGAAGAATACGGTTCGCATGACAAAACCTTTCAGATAGAAGCCAGGGGTGTTGTACAGGTAGTAAACAAGGAAACCAATGAGGTTCTTATGGAACACCCTGTTAACGAAGGCGATATCTGGAGGATGTGCCAGGTAAAAGACCTGCCTATACAGGACTGGATCAAACTGGCAATAAGCAGGGCAAGGGATTCTGAAACCCCGGCGGTTTTCTGGTTAGACAGTGAGCGGGCCCACGATCGTGAATTAATAAAAAAGGTTGATCAGTACCTCCCTGAAGCCCTTCGCAAAGAATTAGATATTCGGGTACTCTCTCCTGTGGAAGCTACCCGGTTTACACTAAGCAGGTTAAAGGCCGGTAAAGATACCATCTCCGTTACTGGTAATGTTCTAAGGGACTACCTTACGGACCTCTTCCCTATCCTGGAGGTAGGAACCAGTGCCAAAATGTTGTCAATCGTCCCCCTGATGAATGGCGGGGGCTTGTTTGAAACCGGTGCCGGCGGCTCGGCCCCCAAACATGTTGAACAATTTCTGGAGGAAGGCCACCTCAGGTGGGACTCCCTTGGGGAATTCATGGCGCTGGCCGTATCCCTGGATCACTATGGGAAGAAAAATAAAAGCCGTGCAGCCAGTATCCTTGGTAAGGCCCTTGATGATGCCACCGAAAAATTCCTTGAGGAAAATCGCTCTCCTTCCCGTAAAGTTGGAGAACCGGATACACGCAGCAGTCATTTCTTCCTGGCATTGTACTGGGCGGAAGCCATGGCCCTGCAGGATGAAGATTCAGACCTGAAACAACGATTTGCCCTGGTGGCCAAAAGCCTGCAGGAGCACTCTCAGCAGATCCAGCAGGACCTTATTGCCGCCCAGGGCAAGGCCCAGGACATCGGCGGTTATTATCTGCCGGATCCTGAAATGCAGGCCCGTGCAATGCGGCCCAGTGAGCATTTCAACCGCCTTCTTGAAAACTTCTGATAACAGGGCTATCTAAGAAGGTTTAGGCCATCATTTGTCGTTTCTAAATCTTTAGGAAGATGATTATTATTTTCCCTATTTTTAGGGAAATAACTTGCATGAAAAAGATTTCCTGGGTGCTGCTCACCCTCCTTTGCACGTCAGTATATTCCGAATTGATTGCCCAGACCCGCTATACTTTGAGCGGGACCATTACAGAGGCCAGAAGTAACGAAACACTTATAGGGGTGAGCATAGTGGTCCCTGAATTGCGGACGGGGGTTACCACTAATGAATACGGCTTTTATTCATTGAGCCTGCCTGAAGGTTCCTATGAGGTTGTGATATCATACCTTGGATTCCAGGAGATCCGACAGCAGCTGGATTTCAGCTCCAATCAACGCCTTGATTTTCAGCTTGAAGAAAAAGCAGAACAACTTCAGGAGGTGGTGGTTACGGATGACGCTGAGCGCCTGGATATACGAAAACCACAGATGAGCGTAAACACCCTCAAGGTGGAGACCATCAAAAATATTCCTGTGGTCCTGGGGGAGTCAGATGTCATCAAATCCATCATTCTGTTGCCCGGGGTAACCAATGCGGGAGAAGCGTCTTCCGGTTTCAATGTACGTGGCGGGGCGGTAGATCAGAACCTCATCCTGCTGGATGAAGCCACGATCTTTAATTCTTCCCACCTCTTTGGCTTTTTCTCGGTTTTCAACCCGGATGCTATCAAGGATGTAAAACTTTTTAAAGGGGGGATCCCTGCCCGCTACGGAGGGAGGGTATCATCCGTACTTGAGATCTTTCAAAAAGAGGGGAATAGCAAAGAGTTTAAAATGAACGGGGGTATCGGAGCCGTTGCCAGCAGGTTGCTGGCAGAAGGTCCTATCGTCAAGGACAAGGCTGCCTTTTTAATAGGCGGCAGGGCATCATATGCCCACTTATTCCTGCCCCTATTTGATATTGATAACCGGGCGTACTTCTACGATCTGAATACCAAGCTGAACTATAAGATCAATTCCAGGAACAGCTTGTTTTTATCGGGTTATTTCGGTCGCGACTTGTTCAGCATCAATGACCTCTTTGTCAATACCTATGGAAATGCCGTTTTGAATTTCAGATGGAACCACCTTTTTTCGGATAAGTTGTTTTCTAACCTGTCCCTGATCTATTCCGACTATTATTATGGGCTTGAGCTGGATTTTGTAGGCTTCGAATGGGACTCCGGCATACAGAATTTCAACATTAAATACGATTTAAAAAACTATATAAACGACAAGTTCCAGATCAATTACGGGATGCATAATATTTTCTATGTGTTCAATCCTGGAAAAATCATCCCAAACAGGCCGGATTCAGGAATCCTCCCCGAGCAATTGACCAAAAAATACGCCAATGAAAATGCCCTCTATGTAGACTTTTCACATGAGGTAAGCCCAAAATTAAGCCTGAGTTACGGTCTCAGGGTGAGTCAGTTCAACCGCCTGGGCCAGGACGAATTTTTTGTCTACGAAAATGGAAACCCTGTGGAATTTGATCCCTTCAGCCTCGTATACCGGGAGGGTACGCCTACGGATACCATTAGCGCTGGGCGTGGGGAAACCCTGGAGAAGTTCCTGAACCTGGAACCGAGGGTTTCGCTTTCCTATGCCCTCAATGATAATAACTCTTTTAAGGCCAGTTTTATACGCATGGCCCAGTACTTACATCTGCTTTCCAATACCAGCTCGCCTACTCCCCTGGATGTGTGGACTCCCAGTGGTCCCTACGTAAAACCCCAGCTGCTGAACCAGTATGCCCTGGGGTATTTCAGAAATATAGCATCTGGTGATTACAGTTTTGAAACCGAGCTGTTTTTTAAAGAAGTGGACAACCGTATCGATTATATAGACGGTGCCAACCTGATCGCAAATGAGGCTATTGAACAGGTCATCCTCAATGGAGAGGCCCGCGCTTATGGCTGGGAAGTACTGTTGCGAAAAAACAATGGCCCGCTTACCGGCTGGCTGGCCTATACCCTCTCAAAATCCGAACAACGCACCCCGGGCAGGCCCCCTTTTGAAGACAATGGCCGTTCCAACCAGGAAACCGGGATCAACTTCGGTGAATGGTATAATACCCCCTACGATAAAACCCATGACATTGCACTTTATGGAAATTACGAACTGAATAAGCGCTGGAGTTTTAACGCGAATTTTATTTTCCAAACCGGACAACCGACCAATTATCCCGTAGGTCAGTTCGAGTTTGAAGGCCTGGTTGTCCCCTATTATGGCCTGCGAAATCAGGAACGGCTTCCGGATTACCACCGCCTGGATATTGGGGTGAGTCTAAAACCGACACCTAAGAAAAGTTCAGGGTTCCAAGGGGAATGGGTATTCAGTATTTACAATGTTTATAACCGAATGAATGCCGCCTCCATAAATTTCCGGCAGAACCAGGATACGGGACGCAATGAGGCTATACGGACCTCTATTTTTGGGATCGTCCCGGCCGTAACTTATAATTTCAGTTTCTGATGCGGACGAAGCATTTTTATATTGCGATACTGCTGGCTTTGGGGATGGGGTGTGAAGATGTTATTGAAGTGGATACCCCCTCGGAAGCTCCGCGCCTGGTTGTAGAAGGCCTGCTCCGGGTAGACCGGACAGAGCCTTATATCCCTATTGCTATCCGGGTAACGGAAACCACGAATTTTTTCGGGACTTCTCAGCCGGTAAGCGATTTGGAGAGCATAGTGATCATTACCGAAGTTTTTGAAGACGGCATCTCTCAAGGCACCGGAGTATCCAGTCTGGCGGAGTTACAGCCGGGAAGCGGGATTTATGAACCAGACCCCACCTTTGACAGTGACCAGCGCATTTCTACAAATGTGTTAAGCCAGGAGGATGTGGTCTTTACCCTTATTATCCGCTACAATGGAAGGGGCTACGCTGCACAAACCCGGTTTAATGGCTCAGTCCCCATTACTTCTTTGGAACTGGGGGAGAACACCCTGTTTGACGAAGACGAAACGGAATTGAAAGTGCGCTTCAGAGATCAGCCGGATGAGGATAATTTCTATATTCTTGATTTTGGTTTCGGAAATTACCTCCCTACCGAGGATACCTTTTACAAAGGACAGCTTTTTGAATTTTCATATTTTTACGACCAGCAGTTTGAAGCGGGTACAACCCTGGAGGTCGGTTTGCTGGGAGCCGATCTGGAATTTTACAATTATATGAACCTTCTGGTAGAACAATCCGAAGGACCGGACGATCCTTTTCAAACCCCGGTTGCCACCGTCCGGGGGAATGTTTTTGACATAACGGACCTGGATAACCTGAATAATTTTGACAATACCAATCAGCCAGAGGTCTTTCCTTTGGGGTATTTTGCCATCGTAGAGGAATATACTGCCCAAATAACCATTCAATGATGAATGCTATGCGAAACTTAGGTGTTTATTTCATATCACTTGTTCTAATGGTCCTAAGCACAGGCTGCGAGGAAGTTATCGACCTGGAATTGGAGGGGGAAGCCCCACGCCTGGTGGTAAACGGCCTTATCCGGGTGAATGAACTGGAGGCATTTGTGCCGGTCGAAATACGGCTTACCGAAACCAATAACTTTTTTGAAGAGATTCCGGTAACCCAGGCCGAAAGTGCAATCATTATTATTGAACGGTTTGACAACGGGGAACCCATTGAAACCTTTACTTCATCACTGGCAGAAGAAAGTCCCGGAAGCGGTGTCTACATTCCGGATCCCAATGCGACCTTTGACCAGCGAATTCCCGTTGAACTGCTCAATGACGAGACGCGATTCACCCTGCAAATCACCCATAAAGGGAGGCAATATGTGGCGGAAACGGTTTATCAGCCGGTGGTTCCCATAGATTTTGTAGTTCAGGGCAACCGCACGCTGTTTGAAGGGGATGAAACGGAGGTTATTGTTGCTTTTACGGACCTTCCGCAAAAGGATGATTTCTATGTTTTTGACTTTAGTTTTGGAGAATACCTGGTAACCGAGGATACATTTTATCAGGGACAATTGTTCCAATTTTCCTATTTCTACGAGGATGAAATTGAACCCGGGACGCAGATTCCCATCAGTATTATGGGTGCAGACGAATCTTTTTATAATTACATGGACCTGCTGATAACTCAGAGCGGGGACCTGCAGGGGCCTTTCCAAAGCCCGGTGGCAACAGTTAGAGGTAACGTTGTTGATGTTACAGGGATTAATAATCAGGATATATTTGACAATGCTTCCCGCCCGGAAGTTTACCCCCTGGGGTATTTTGCCGTCGTTCAGGAAGACGTAGAGATCCTCACTATAAATTAAAACTACTTCATCTTCTCAAACCAGCGGGAAACTGCTTCTTTCGTTAATTTGGCGGCATGTTCCATGTTATAGGCCAGGTCTTTATCCGGATGGGCTATTTCTATAACATCCGTAAGCCCGGCACTTGCCAGTAATCCCCTGTCTGCGGTGCATATCCCGCATACGGCCAGAACAGGTATTCCATGTTCCGACCCCAGTTGAAGCACCCCTTCAATGACCTTTCCTTT
Organism: Robiginitalea insularis; assembly: GCF_052497835.1. Classification (NCBI taxonomy): domain Bacteria; kingdom Pseudomonadati; phylum Bacteroidota; class Flavobacteriia; order Flavobacteriales; family Flavobacteriaceae; genus Robiginitalea; species Robiginitalea insularis. The sequence continues at coordinate 2,566,092 of NZ_CP199296.1, read as the reverse complement.
AAGGGTCTGCTCGTCTATTTTTCCCTCACCGGTAATAATGAAGTCAGGAGTATTTTGCTTCAGGTAGTCGGAAACGCCGTTAAGTTTAAAGATATAGTCCGTCCCGCTGATGAACGAGGCATTGAGAAAGGCGTGCAGACCATAGGCCGTTCCGCCTGCCGCTCCGGCTCCCGGCAGCGAACCTGCCTCTTTTCCAAGCTGCTTGATTACAAGGCTGTCCAGGTGTTGCAAACCGGCATCCAGCTGGTCTACCATCGCTGCGGTTGCCCCTTTTTGTGCCGCGTACACCTTTGCTGCCCCATCCGGTCCCCACAGTGGATTATTGACATCATTGACGGCTATTATACGGATGCCTTCCGGCAATACAGGACCCTTCGGAGGCACTATAGACTTTATGGCATTCAGCTTACCCCCCACCGCTTCCAGTTCCCTTCCGTTTTTATCTAAAAATGTAAATCCAAAAGCTGCGGCCAGGCCTATACCCCCGTCATTGGTCGCGCTTCCACCCAGACCCACATAAAGGGTTTTGGCGGATTGCTTAATAGCGTATTTCAGGAGTTGGCCCGTACCCAGGGTTGATGTCAGCAAGGGGTTCCGTTCAGCCTCGTCCAGAAGTACCATGCCGGAGGCTACTGCCATTTCAATAAAAGCCTCTGAGGTTTCGTCATCTAACAGAAAAGAAGCTTTTACAGGGCGCCCGAGGGGATCCTGAACGCTAACTTCGCATTCTGAAACCCTGCGCACAGCCTTTACGGCTTCCAGGAACCCATCCCCCCCGTCAGAGACCGCAAAATTCCGGAATCTTGTATTTGGAAACTGTTCCCTGATCCCCGATTGCACCGCAGTCCGAACCTCTTCCGCCGTGAGGGATCCCTTGAATTTATCCGGCATTAAAACGATATCCATATACAGAATTTAGCTTTAACAGGCACCTTTCTTTAAAATTTTGCAAAACGCTGTTAAAATTTCCGCCCCGTTATTCTTCGTGTGAGCTCTGATAGCTGTTGATGGGTCCTTCCCAAAGGGCGCAACTGTAATATAGTAAATCTTAGTATTTTTGGGTTTAAATCATTACAGATGGGAACAGATAAAGGTTTACTCGTAAAAGGCCTTCAACGCCTTTTTTTTACGGCAGCATTAATGTTTGCGGGTCCTGTAGTTCTCTACCAGGCTTTTAAGAATACTGAGCATCCTATGTTCATTCCGGTGCTGATATTCGGGATTATCCTGGCCCTGGGTGCAGTCCTGATGGGTTTTTACAGCATAAAGACCCTGCTGGACGCTTTGTTCAATTCCAAAAACTGATTCTGCCCGCTTACTGTTACAAATGGTTGCCTGCCAAGCCGGCAGGTATTATCTTTGCTTGCTTTTAGCCTATACACAATGATTCAGATTACGCTTCCGGATGGAAAACAGGTAAAACACCCCAGGGGAACTACTCCCCTCGAGGTGGCCCAGTCAATTAGCCCCGGCCTTGCCCGGGCTGTGATCTCTGCCAGATATAACAACCGAAAAGTGGAGGTAAACACCCCGCTTACCGAGGACGGGGAGCTGGTATTGTACACCTGGAACGATGAAGAGGGTAAAAAGGCGTTCTGGCACTCCAGCTCACATGTTGTGGCGCAGGCCCTGGAAGAACTCTATCCCGGAATCAAACTGACCATTGGCCCGGCTATTGATGCCGGCTTTTATTACGATGTAGATTTCGGGGATCACAGTATTTCTGAAAAAGATTTCCCAGCCATTGAAAAAAAGGCTATCGAAATTTCCAGGGGAAAGCACGATTTCAAAATGCGGGAGGTTTCCAAGGAAGATGCCCTGGCCTATTATCGCGAGCAGGAGAACCCCTACAAGCTTGAGCTGATCGCAAATCTGGAAGATGGTGACATTACCTTCTGCGATCACGATACTTTTACAGACCTCTGCCGCGGAGGGCATATTCCGAACACCGGGCTCATCAAGGCAATCAAAATACTCAATGTTGCCGGGGCCTATTGGAGGGGTGATGAAAATCGTCCGCAGCTCACCCGTGTTTACGGGATTTCTTTTCCGAAGCAGAAGGAACTCACTGAATATCTGGAACTGCTGGAAGAGGCCAAAAAAAGGGATCACAGAAAGCTTGGGAAAGAGCTGGAACTGTTTACTTTTTCCCAGAAGGTAGGGCAGGGTCTTCCTTTATGGCTGCCAAAAGGGGCGGCACTCCGGGAGCGACTGGAGCAATTTCTTAAAAAGGCACAAAAAAAAGCCGGGTACGAAATGGTGGTCTCTCCCCATATCGGGCAAAAGGAATTATACGTAACCAGCGGGCATTACGCCAAATACGGGGAAGATAGTTTCCAGCCCATCCGTACCCCGAAGGCAGATGAAGAATTCCTGTTAAAGCCCATGAATTGCCCGCACCATTGTGAGATTTACAATGCCAAGCCTTTCAGCTACAGGGAATTGCCAAAACGCTATGCTGAATTCGGAACGGTGTACCGCTACGAACAGAGCGGGGAACTGCACGGCCTAACACGGGTCCGGGGCTTTACCCAGGACGATGCCCATATTTTCTGTACGCATGACCAGTTGGATCAGGAATTCAAGAATGTGATAGACCTGTCGCTCTATGTGCTGGGTTCCCTTGGCTTTGAAAACTTTACGGCCCAGGTTTCGGTACGGGATCCTGAAAAACCCGAAAAATATATTGGTTCGGTAGCCAATTGGGAAAAAGCTGAGGCAGCTATTATAAACGCAGCCCGTGAGAAGAATCTCGATTTTGTGATAGAGCCAGGGGAGGCAGCTTTCTATGGTCCGAAACTGGATTTTATGGTCAAGGATGCCCTGGGAAGGCAATGGCAACTGGGCACTATACAGGTAGATTACAACCTCCCGGAACGATTTGATCTTACTTACAAGGGAAGTGACAATGAATTACACCGGCCCGTAATGATCCACCGGGCTCCCTTCGGGAGTTTGGAACGCTTTGTGGCGTTATTACTGGAGCATACCGGTGGGAATTTCCCGCTTTGGCTCATCCCGGACCAGGCCATAATCCTGCCTGTTAGTGAGAAGCACGAAAAATATGCCGAAAAAGTTTTAAATTCACTGGAAAATCACGAAATTCGCGCCCTCTTGGACGCTCGCAGCGAGACAGTTGGCCGGAAAATCCGGGAAGCGGAGATGAATAAGCTCCCTTTTATGCTGATTGTGGGAGACCAGGAAATGGCTCAGGGCACTATTGCAGTGCGCAGGCACGGGGGTGAAGACCTAGGTTCCATCTCCGTGGAAGATTTTGCAGCCTTGGTAAGCAGTGAAATTAATAGTACCTTAAAGTCGTTTAAAAATTAGTTTAATTAAAACCATAAAGTCATAGCAATACGAAGAAGATTTAGACCTCAAACCCAGAGGGAAAACAAAAACCCTCATAAAATCAATGAAAAAATCACGGCCCCAAAGGTCCGTTTGGTTGGGGATAATGTGGAAATGGGAGTTTACGGAACCCGGGAAGCCCTGAGTATGTCAGAGGAATTAGGCCTGGATCTGGTGGAAATATCTCCCACAGCTGACCCACCGGTTTGTAAGATTATTGATTACAAGAAATTCCTGTACGAGCAGAAAAAGCGCGAAAAGGCCATGAAGGCCAAAGCGACCAAAGTGATCGTCAAGGAAATCAGGTTTGGTCCGAATACAGATGACCATGACTATGAGTTTAAAAAGAAACACGCAGAGAAATTCCTTAAAGAAGGCGCTAAATTAAAGGCCTATGTATTTTTTAAAGGAAGGTCTATTGTGTACAAAGATAAAGGGGAGATTTTGCTTTTACGCCTGGCCCAGGAACTGGAAGATTACGGGAAAGTAGAGCAGATGCCCAAATTGGAAGGGAAGCGCATGACCATGTTTATCGCGCCGAAAACCAAGAAGTAAAGAGAGAGCGAGGAATCCATCATAAATCTGTTAACAGACAAGACAATGCCTAAAATGAAGACTAAATCCAGTGCCAAGAAGCGATTCAAGCTCACAGGCACCGGTAAAATCAAGAGAAAGCACGCTTACAAGAGCCATATCTTGACCAAGAAATCAAAAAAGAGAAAATTAAAACTCACGCATTCTACTTTGGTCCATGAGGCCGATGAGAATAGCATCAAAGAACAGTTGCGCCTGAAATAGGGAACGCAAGTGATTCGGTACTAATGTTTAACCATGGAGTCAGGCCTTTAAAAGCATCCGCTAAAGCGGGACGCCTGCTACAAAAAAACGAAAAGAAATGCCAAGATCAGTAAATTCAGTCGCTTCAAGGGCCCGTAGAAAAAAGGTCATGAAGCAAGCCAAGGGGTACTTCGGAAGACGTAAAAATGTCTGGACAGTAGCTAAAAACGCGGTGGAAAAGGCAATGTTGTATGCCTACAGGGACCGCAGAAACAAAAAAAGAACCTTCCGCTCCCTCTGGATTGCGCGAATTAATGCAGGAGCCCGTTTACACGGAATGTCCTACTCGCAGTTTATGGGAAAGGTAAAAGCCAATAATATCGAGTTGAACCGCAAGGTACTCGCAGACCTGGCCATGAACCACCCGGAAGCATTTAAGGCCATTGTAGAGAAGGTCAAATAAAGATTTCAGATCGCTCTTTTAAAACCCCGGAAAACTCCGGGGTTTTTTTATATCCCCCAGAGATTCAGGACCAGCCTGCGTCCCGATGGCCGGTTGCGATGTTCACAAAGGTAAATCCCCTGCCAGATTCCAAGGTTGAGCTTTCCGGAACTCACAGGGATGTGAAGGGAACTCCCCAGCAAGGAGGCTTTGATGTGTGCCGGCATATCGTCAGGCCCTTCCAGGGTGTGCCTATAATAAGTCGCATCTTCAGGGACCATTTGGTTGATATGGCTTTCAAAGTCCTGCCGTACCGTCGGATCCGCATTTTCATTGAGGGTAAGGCTGGCCGAAGTGTGTTTTATAAACACCTGTAAGGTGCCCATTTGAAAATCGGTTATTTCTGGTAGTTCTGCCAGTATTCTGGAGGTAATCAGGTGAAAACCCCTTGAAAATCCGGGTAAAACTATTTCCTTTTGTATCCAGCTCAAATTGGTTTGCAAATTCATTATTAACGGTTTTGACACCTTCAATTTACACAGAAAAAATACCTTTGCGCTCATACTTGTACTAAATGGACCTGAAAGATATTCGGCTGGTTGTTACTGATATGGATGGAACCCTGCTCAACAGCAGGCACGAGGTAAGTGATCGATTTTTTGAACTTCAGGCGGCCCTGCAGCAAAAAGGAGTGCGCTTCGTGGCCGCCAGCGGACGTCAGTACCGCAGTATAGCTGATAAACTGGACCGCATACAGGAACAGCTCATCTTTATTGCGGAAAATGGAGGCCTGGTACGGTACCGTGGGGAAGAATGGCTGTCTACCCCCCTGGATAAGTCTTTAAGGCAGGAAGTGTTGGAAGTACTTTCAGGCGTTGAAGGAGCTCACAGCGTGCTTTGCGGAAAACAGCAGGCCTATCTGGAAGATCCGGGGCAGGCTTTTTTAAAACACCTGGAAGAATACTATTCTGATTACGAAATAATCGACAATCTCCAGGGATTTGAGGGAGAGATCATGAAGATAGCCGTCTACCATTTTGAAAACTCTGAGGCCTGTATCTATCCGGCTGTTCAGCCCTTTGAAGACCGATTAAAAGTAAAAGTTTCCGGCAGGCACTGGGTTGATCTCTCTGACCGGAAAGCACATAAAGGGTATGCCCTGCAATTGGTACAGGAAAGACTTGGGATAGGCCCGGAACAAACCATGGCCTTTGGCGATTACAATAATGACCTGGAAATGCTGGGGCGGGCAGCCTTTAGCTTTGCCATGGAAAATGCCCATCCCAATGTTAAACGAGTTGCACGTTTTAGCACCGCCAGCAATGAGCAGGGAGGGGTTGAACAGGTACTAGAGAACCTCCTGGGGCAGCTTTAGGTTTTCTGCTTCTTTTTGCGGGCCGCGGGGAACAACACATTGTTGAGGATCAGGCGGTACCCGGGGGAGTTTGGATGCAGTTCGAGCTCGGTTTTCGGATCCCCTACCCTGTGTTGATAGTCTTCCGGATCGTGCCCTCCGTAAAAGGTGAAAAACCCTTTTCCCTTTATCCCATGTATGTATCGGGCTTCTCCGTTGAGTCGGTTCTCACCTAAAACCAAAACGGTTGGTTTCACCTCTTTTCGGTTAAAAGCCGTGGTTTGCCCCATAAATCCTTTTACCAGTGCTGTATGATTCTGGCAGAGCATGGTGGGAACCGGATCCCATTTTGCAGAAAAATCCATCAGGCTGAAATAATCAGACTCCATTCGGATGCCTTCCCGCTGGTTGGTCATATCGATAGAAGAAAATTCATACCTGAGCGGGTTGCGTTCCAGGGTGAAATTCGTAAATGCAAACGTCTTGCTAAAATCAAGGCGCTGCTGGTAATTGGGATCGGATGGATCTCCGTCAAACATGGGTTCGCAGATATCCACGCCTTCGGCTGCCAGCGCAATGTCAAAACTATCGGTGGCGGAGCACATGGCGAACATAAAGCCGCCGCCGATTACATAATTCCTTATTTTCTGAGCTACAGCACTTTTTTCGTCTGATACTTTTGAGAAACCCAGCCGGTTCGCAAGCGCCTCTGCCTGATTTTTTCCTTCTATATACCAGGGGGTGGCCCTGTAGGCCGCATAGAATTTTCCATACTGCCCGGTAAAATCCTCATGATGCAGGTGCAGCCAGTCGTAAAGCGCGAGCTTATCGCCCAGGACCTCTTCATCATAAACCGTTACATAGGGAATTTCCGCATAGGTCAGAACCATGGTTACCGCATCGTCCCAGGGTTGATTATCCTTTGGGGAATAGACCGCAATTTTGGGCGCCTTTTCCAGAATAACCGCCTCCTGATTCTGAGAAGGGCTGGAAATCCCATCCAGGATGGACTCAGCTTCCGCATCCGAAAGGACTTCAAAGGAAACTCCCCTGATCCTGCACTCGTTGCGGATAGGGTCCCCATCGGGTAAAAGGAAGGAGCCGCCCCGGTAATTCAGCAACCACTGTACTTTTTGTTGTTTGGTGAGTACCCAGTAGGTTATACCATAGGCCTTGAGGTGGTTCTCCTGGCTCTCAGCATCCATAGGAATGAGGATTACAGATGCCGAAGCTGCACAACCATACCCTAGGGCTATTAAAAGAAGGAAAAAAGATTTGAAACTATCGGCTATTCGTGCGCTAATCGGGCTAAAAAGGTACATCATTGTCATCCGGGTCTGCATCGGGAAAATCGTTCAGGGAACTTCCAAAAGCCTGATCTGCATCAGGTAAGTTTTTGGTTATAAACGGATTTTCACCATCGGCATTCATTTTGGATTGAAACTCAAATGGAGAATCAAAGTCATCCAAATTATCAAATTTACCCAGTTGCGCAATGAATTTTAACCTAATATTATCGAGTCCTCCATTTCGGTGTTTGGCCACGATGAACTCTGCCTGACCCTGAGTTGGGGTGCGTTCCTCATCATCCCACTCATCAATTTTATAGTATTCGGGCCGGTAAATAAAGGAAACGATATCAGCATCCTGCTCAATCGCGCCAGACTCCCTGAGGTCGGAAAGTATGGGTCGCTTACTTCCGCCACGGGTCTCTACAGCCCTTGATAACTGGGATAATGCTATAACGGGGACGTTTAATTCTTTGGCCAGTGCCTTGAGGTTCCGCGAAATGGTGGAAATTTCCTGTTCCCTGTTCCCGCCTTTCTGGCTCGCTCCCGAGGTCATCAGTTGCAGGTAGTCAATTACTATCAACTGTATCTTGTGCTGTGAAGCCAGCCGCCGTGCCTTGGCCCGGAGGTCAAAAATTGACAGGGACGGGGTATCGTCTATAAAGAGCGGGGCTTTCTCCAGGGCTTTTACCTTTACATTGAGTTGTTCCCATTCGTGCTTCTCCAGCCGTCCGGTTCGCAGCTTTTCAGAAGACAGGCCGGTTTCAGATGAGATCAGTCTCGTAATCAGCTGTACCGATGACATCTCCAGGGAGAAAAATGCAACAGGGATATTGGAATTAACGGCGATATTCCTCGCCATGGACAGGGTCAGAGCCGTTTTACCCATCCCGGGACGGGCAGCGATTATAATAAGGTCACTGGGTTGCCAGCCGGAGGTTAGTTTGTCCAGCTTGTCAAAACCGGAAGGAATCCCGCTTAATCCCTCCTTATTGGATATCTCCTCAATTTTTTTCTTGGCCTGTATCACCAGGTTCTGGGCTGTTTCAGCAGATCGCTTCAGGTTTCCCTGTGTAACATCGTACAATTTTGCTTCAGCATTATCCAGCAAATCAAATACATCCGTGGCCTCATCATAGGCCTCTTCAATAATTTCATTGGAGATCTTGATCAGGCTCCTTTGAATGTATTTTTGAAGGATTATTCTGGCGTGGAATTCAATATGTGCGGAAGAAGCTACTTTTTGGGTAAGTTTTATAAGATAAAAATCCCCTCCAACGGCCTCGAGTTTCTCATCTTGCTTCAATTGGGCCGAAACGGTTAATAAATCAACCGGTTCCGAAGTTTCGAAGAGCTTAAAGATTGCCTCGTAAATGAACCGATGCGCATCCTTGTAAAAAACATCAGGGTGCAAAATATCGATTACCTCATCCACCCCCTTCTTGTCAATCATCATGGCTCCGAGAACAACCTCCTCTAAATCAACTGCTTGTGGCGGTAGTTTACCTCTTTCCAAAGGGATTACCGCAGATTTTCCTATGCGTTGTCCCACAAGTGTCCTCGATTTTTCCATGGGTGTAAAAGTAGGGAATTAACACTAGCTTAACTTGGGCAGACTATTTGCGATATCCACCATTACTTAACAATTGACCTGTTAATAAGTTACAATTTTTGTTTATAACCAAAAAATCCGGAACGCTAAATTCCGGATTTCCCTGACTTATTGAAGTATAGCCCGACTATCCGTTAAATACCCCCATGGAACTATATTTTTCCATCCGCGCATTTACCAGATCTTTTGTAGATAACTTTTTAAGTTCCTGATAGTGTTTTGCAATTTTGTTTCTGACAATTTCAAAAGCCTTTTCACGATCACTGTGAGCACCTCCTGCAGGTTCTCTCACAATCTCGTCAATCAGCTTTAATTTTTTCATGTCTGTGGCGGTAAGCTTTAAAGCTGCTGCTGCCTGTTCTTTGTATTCCCAACTCCTCCACAGGATGGACGAACAGGATTCAGGTGAAATGACGGAATACCAGGTGTTTTCAAGCATTAAAACCTTGTCGCCCACTCCGATTCCCAGGGCTCCGCCGGAGGCACCTTCCCCGATAATAACCACTATAATAGGTACTTTGAGCCGGGTCATTTCCAGGATATTCCGGGCAATGGCCTCCCCTTGTCCGCGCTCCTCTGCTTCTATCCCTGGATAGGCTCCGGGGGTATCGATAAAACATACAACGGGAATGTCAAATTTCTCCGCAGACTTCATCAGTCGCAGGGCTTTGCGATATCCTTCGGGATTAGCCATCCCGAAATTCCGGTATTGCCGGGTTTTAGTATTGTATCCTTTCTGTTGCCCGATAAACATATAAGACTGGTCCCCAATTTTCCCAAGACCCCCGATCATGGCCTTATCGTCCTTTACATTGCGGTCTCCATGCAATTCCAGAAAAGATTCCCCGCAGATGGCCCGGATATAATCCAGGGTATAGGGACGGTTGGGATGCCTGGAAAGTTGCACCCGTTGCCAGGCCGTAAGATTTTTATAGATTTCCTTGCGGGTTTCAGCCAGCTTTTTTTCGATTTGCTTACAGGTCTCCGTTACGTCGACCTCGCTTTCTTCGCCAATGATCTGGCATTTTTCTAGTTGTTCCTCAAGTTCTTTGATAGGTAGTTCAAAATCCAGGTATTCCATGGAAATTCAGCATTTAAGTAATCAGCGCTCCAAAGATAAACTATATCTTTAAACCTGCCATAAATGATAAAATTTTCAGGAAAAGGTTAGCGTTTGGCCTGTTGCAGCAGGTAATAGCCCAGTATTCCAAATAATATATTCGGGATAATTACGGCCATTAAAGGCGGAAAGCCGGATTGTTCGGCAAGGGTCCCGAAGACTTTGTCCATAAAGATATAGATAAAGGCAACTCCGATCCCAAAGGCCAGATTGACGCCCATCCCCCCTCTCCTTTTTACAGAGGAGACCGCTACCCCAATAACCGTCAGAATAAATGCAGCAACCGGCAGGGCCCATCTTTTATATTTGACCATTATATAGGTGTTGATATTAGAAGCCCCTTTCCTTTTCTGGTCCTCTATAAATTGATTCAATTCAAAGAGGTTTTTGGTTTCGGCCACGTAGGAAACGGGGGTCAGGTCTTCAATCTGGAAGTTAAATACCGTGTCGAGCCGCCTGCCGGTCATTACCGTTTCAACCGAGTCCTTTATCTTGCGCATACTGTAGCTGGTCAGCCGGTAGATACTGTCCTTTGGAATCCACCTGATATTGGCAGCTGCCAATTTATATTGCAGCCTTCCGTCGGGCCCGAAATGTTCTTTGGTGAAATTATAACCGATTAGCCGGGCCGGGTCAAAACTGCTTACATAAATATAATCCTGGTCTCCCAGCTGGTTGAAAATATTTTGTGTAATCCGGTCCTGTTTGCCCTTTTTCAGGTACTTGTATTTGAATTCGTTATATCCCTTGCTGGCAGATGGCACTATAAACATCCCCATAAAGAACATCAACAGGGCAATGATGGTAGCACCAATCCAGTAAGGCCTCAGAAATCTCCCAAAGGACACCCCGGAAGAAAGGATGGCTACAATTTCGGTATTATTTGCCAGCTTGGAAGTAAAGAAGATTATGGACAGAAAAAGAAAAATGGGAAACAGCAGGCTTCCTATATAGATGGTAAAATTTACGTAGTAGATCACAATCTCGATCAGCGGGGCCTCATTGTCGATCATTTTTCCGATCTGCTCTGCCAGGTTCAGCATAATCCCGATCGGGATGAACAACAGCAGCATCAGTCCGAAAGTGAACAGGTATTTTTTGAGTATGTAGCGGTCTATAATGGTCATCTCAAAGGCGCTTGTCCATTTGCTTTACCATTTTTGATTTCCAGGGTCCAAAGGTGCCGTCGAGAATCCTTCTGCGTGCCTCCCGTACCAGCCAAAGGTAAAATCCCAGATTGTGAATGGTGGCAATTTGTTTACCAAGATACTCATTGGCCGCAAATAAATGCCGCAGGTACGCCTTTGTGTATTCCGTATCCACAAAGGTGTGCCCCATGGGGTCCAGGGGGGAAAAATCATCCTCCCATTTCTTGTTTTTAATATTGATAGTGCCCTCCGAGGTAAACAACATTCCGTTACGGGCATTTCGGGTGGGCAATACACAGTCAAACATATCCACGCCAAGTGCAATATTCTCCAGGAGGTTGATAGGGGTACCCACCCCCATCAGATAACGGGGCTTGGATGCGGGAAGGATATCGCAAACCACCTCCGCCATAGCGTACAACTCCTCTGCAGGTTCCCCCACAGACAACCCCCCAATAGCGTTTCCGAAAGCGTCGGCCCCCGCGATATACTCGGCAGAATGCTTCCTCAGCTCTTTATACACAGAGCCCTGAACTATGGGGAAAAAAGCCTGCTCATAGCCATATTTGGGCGGTACGCGCTGCAGTTGTTTCATACAGCGATCCAGCCAGCGATGGGTCATATGCATGGATTTTTCGGCATAGCGGTACTCGCAGGGATAGGGCGTGCATTCATCAAAAGCCATAATAATGTCTGCCCCGATGCTCCGCTGTAAATCCATCACATTTTCAGGGGTGAAGACGTGATAAGACCCGTCAATATGCGATTTGAATTTTACGCCTTCCTCCTTTATTTTTCGATTGGCTGAAAGGGAATAGACCTGGTACCCCCCACTGTCGGTAAGGATAGCCCGGTCCCAGCCCATAAAGCTGTGCAGCCCGCCCGCGCGCTCGAGAATGTCCATTCCCGGCCTCAGATATAAATGGTAGGTATTCCCCAGAATTATATCCGGATTGATATCATCCCGCAGTTCCCGCTGGTGTACTCCCTTAACGGAAGCCACTGTCCCAACCGGCATAAAAATAGGGGTTTCTATAGGGCCATGGTCTGTCTCCAAAAGCCCGGTACGGGCCTTGGTCTGTGGATCGGTATGTTGGAGTGTAAACTTCACTGCATAGACTTCTTCAGCAGCTGCCAAAGATACGTAACTCCCTACCATTTGTCCTTAAGAAAAAAATAAAGTTCCCTCTCCCCATCGTTGATAACTACTTAAAAGAACCTTTGGGAAGCAGCAGGAATGCTATTATTTTTGGTTTTCTATAAATGCAACTGATATGGCCGACATTAAAAAATTGGAAACGCTTGTGCAACAGGTCCGCAGGGATATCGTCCGGATGGTCCACAAGGTAAACTCCGGGCATCCGGGGGGGTCTCTGGGGTGTACTGAGTTCTTTGTGGCCCTCTTCAATGAGGTAATGGATTTAAAAGAGGGCTTCGATATGGACGGGATAGGCGAAGACCTGTTTTTCCTTTCCAATGGCCATATTTCCCCCGTATACTACAGCGTCCTGGCACGAAGGGGGTATTTCCCGATTGATGAGTTAAATACTTTCAGGCTGATCAATTCCCGTTTACAGGGTCATCCCACTACACATGAAGGCCTTCCGGGAGTGCGCATAGCCTCAGGTTCCCTGGGACAGGGCATGTCGGTAGCCATCGGAGCCGCCCAGGCAAAAAAACTCAACGGGGACAGGCACCTGGTATACAGCCTGCACGGAGACGGGGAATTACAGGAAGGCCAGAACTGGGAAGCCATTATGTATGCAGCGGGTAAAAAGGTAGATAATCTGATAGCCACCATAGACCGAAACGGTCAGCAGATAGACGGCGGAACAGAAGAGGTGATGCCGCTGGGGGATGTAAAGGTCAAGTTTGAAGCCTTTGGGTGGGAAGTACTCTCCCTAGATAAGGGTAATGACCTGCAGGCCATCATTGATACGCTGCAAACCGCAAAGGAGCGAACCGGCAAAGGGAAACCGGTTGCCATCATCATGGAAACGGTCATGGGCCATGGGGTGGATTTTATGATGCATACCCATGCCTGGCACGGGAAAGCCCCGAATGACGAACAACTGCAAGACGCCCTTGCCCAAAACCCTGAAACCGAATTAGGGGACTATTAAAATCAAAATCCATTTGAACATGAATCAATACAAAGACCAGGGAAAACAGGATACACGAAGCGGTTTTGGCGCCGGGCTAACGGAACTGGGAAGAAAAAACCCCAAAGTAGTCGCCCTCTGCGCAGATCTGGTGGGATCACTCAAAATGGATGATTTCATCGCGGAAAACCCTGAGCGTTTTTTCCAGGTGGGGATTGCCGAAGCCAATATGATGGGAATTGCTGCTGGTATGACGATAGGTGGCTATATCCCATTTACAGGTACTTTTGCCAATTTCTCAACCGGAAGGGTATACGACCAGATCCGTCAATCCATAGCCTACTCGGATAAAAACGTAAAAATATGTGCTTCCCATGCAGGGATAACCCTGGGGGAAGACGGGGCAACCCACCAGATTCTTGAAGACATAGGGCTCATGAAGATGCTCCCGGGCATGACCGTGATCAACCCCTGTGATTTTAATCAGACCAAGGCCGCTACCCTGGCGATTGCGGATCACCACGGCCCGGTTTATCTGAGATTTGGCCGGCCCAAAGTAGCGAATTTTACCCCCGTAGATCAAAAATTCGAGATCGGCAAGGCCCTTATGCTGCAGGAAGGCACGGATGTGACCATCCTCGCAACAGGCCACCTGGTCTGGGAAAGCCTGCTGGCTGCAGAAACCCTTGAACAAAACGGAATCTCTGCAGAAGTAATCAATATACATACGATCAAACCCCTGGATGAGGCAGCCATCCTTAAATCTGTAAAAAAGACCGGCTGTGTCGTAACTGCCGAAGAGCATAATTACCTGGGCGGGCTGGGTGAAAGTGTTGCCAGGGTACTTTCCGTAAACCACCCTGCCCCGCAGGCCTTTGTGGCAACCCAGGATACCTTTGGGGAAAGCGGTACTCCTGAGGAATTGATGGAGAAATACGGCCTGAACAATAAAGCCATTACAGCCGCCGTTGTAAAGGTGTTAAAAAAGAAAGCCTGATTCCTGGTATTGTTTTTGATACCACAGGCCCTAAAAGAACACCATTATGAAACGTACCTTAATTAGTTGCCTGCTGATTCTTTTCAGCCTGTCTGCCTTCGCGCAAAAAAATCCCGGATTTGGAATAAAAGCGGGGTTAAATTTCAATTCCAACGGGGATTACAAATTCGATCAGGCCCCGAACCTGAGTGCCGATTCCAAGATCGGTTACCATCTCGGGGTTTTCGCCACTTTTGGTGATGATATTTACTTGCGGCCCGAACTGATTTTTACGAAAACTAAATCAGACTACAGCGGAGACGACTTTGACATGTCCAAGCTAGACCTGCCTGTCTTATTGGGATTCAAAGTGATTGGTCCGCTGTCTGTTTTTGCCGGACCGGATTTTCAGTATATCCTGAATACGGATTTTGATAGGGTCACCCTTGGCGATGTCGAAAATGACTTTACCGTTGGCCTGCACCTGGGTGCGGGTGTAAATCTGGGGAATCTTGGAGTAGACCTGCGTTATGAAAGGGGACTCAGTTCCAATGAGGCAAATTTCGTTGGTTTAAGCGATCGGCGCCTGGATACACGTCCCAGCCAGTTTATCCTTAGTCTTTGGGTGAAATTATAAGGCGTGCATAAAAAATGAAAAAGCCCCTGTTTCGGGGCTTTTTTTATTTCATCAACTATTGTCTTTATCCAGATAATCCGGGATGCCATCCCCATCTGTATCCGGGAAGGTGATACTTCCGTCAGGGTTGATTATAATTTCCTCCCGGGTTGGGGTGTCGTCCCCGTCATCGTCATTATCCAGGAAATTAGCGGTAAGTACCCCTCCGAAAGCACTGCGCTCCTCGGATTCATTGGTGTTGTCATTATACAGATAGCCATCGCCATTGAGATCTTCCTGAATAGAGGGGATCCCGTCCCCGTCGTGGTCTGTCTGTTCCACCGCAAATATTTCAACTGTAAAGATCAGCGGACTATATGCAGCTATTACACTCCCCTGAGGCGGCCGGTTGTAGAAGCCAAGGCCCGAAGGCATAATCATAAGGCCTACCCCCTGGCCCTGGGCAGAAAGCGTCCCATCGGGATTGACTGTTATTCCGGTAGCTGCCTTAAAGAAGCGCATACCTTCCGTAAAACCCCTGGCACCCTGCAAAGGTCCCTGCAAGCGGGCCAGGTCAAACCAGACGGGTTGTGAAAAAGAACCGTCAAAGTCCCTTCCATCGAGCAGCGTCCCCCGGTAAGCCACAAAGGCCGAGTCCGCAACTGTGGGGGCTTCCCCCCCGCCTTCCAGCGCTTCCAGGTAATACAAATTATGCGTAACATCCGGCGCATCTTCCAGATTAAACTCTTCAGATCGCACGGTGATCTGGGCAATCTGTACCTGATCGATCAGCGGTATTTTGGAAGCGTTATCCCCGGCTATTGTATCGATGACTATACGGAAGTCAAAATCTGCTGGCGGGGTCTCAAATTCTTCATAATTATAGAAGTGGGTGCTCAGAAAATCGCGAATGGCCGCATCGTCCTCTGCGAGCACGTCACTTAAGGGTTCCGGGGGTACAACCTGGATATTTAAGCCATCATCATTCCCGCAGGCTGCCAAAAGCAAAAGCCCCAGTAGTACAACACAATTTTTCTTCCATCCCATAAAGCCAGTTTCTTAAAGGCGGCAAGATACAATTTTCCCCTATTTTTGCGGAGCGGATTAACAAAGATTTTATTAATGCGAATCGATAAATACCTCTGGTGTACCCGATATTTTAAAACCCGGTCTCAGGCCACTGAGGCTGTCAAAAAAGGCCAGGTACGCATCGGGGGAGCGGTATGCAAGCCCTCCCGGGAAGTATTGCCCATGGATGAAATAAGCCTTCGCAAAAACCAGCTGAACCTGCAACTGAAAGTCCTGGATATCCCGCCACAACGGGTTGGAGCCAAATGGGTGGGTATTTATCGGGAAGACATCACGGATCCGGCAGAGCTGAAACACTTCGAATTAATGCAGGCCAGCCGGGAGCATTATCGTAAAAAAGGGGAAGGACGACCCACTAAAAAAGATCGGCGCGATCTGGAAGATTACCTGGATGAATCTGAATAAAGAATACTGGGAAGCCCGGTACCGGGAAAATCGCTTAGGCTGGGATATCGGGTATGCAGCACCCCCAATCACTAAATACATAGACCAACTTGAGGACAAAAATATTCGGATTCTTATTCCCGGAGCCGGAAACGGCTATGAGGTGGAATACTTGTTCCGAAGTGGTTTTAAAAATATACAGGTGCTGGATATTGCAGGCCTGCCGCTGAAGCGCCTGCAGGAAAAACTCCCTGGCTTGCCGGGTTCAGCCTTTCTGGAAATGGATTTTTTCGAACTAAAGCAAGGCCCGTATGACCTGATCCTGGAGCAAACTTTTTTTTGCGCCCTGCCGCCTGCAAAAAGAGATCGCTACGCAATTAAAATGGCTGAACTACTCAGGCAGGGGGGTACCCTGGCAGGTCTGCTTTTTGACTTTCCCTTAACCACACAAGGGCCACCTTTCGGAGGTTCAGCTTCAGAATACCGGCAGCTGTTTCAACCCTATTTTACGATAAAAACCCTGGAGCGGGCCACAAACTCTATTCCGCCAAGGCAGGGAACCGAACTCTTTTTTATCTTTGAGAAGAAATAGCGCTCCCATGGACAACAAAATCCTATCGCATCAGCAGATTAAATACAAAATCAACCGGATTGCCTATCAGATATATGAATCCAATGTTGAGGCCAAGCAGATCGTTATTGCCGGAATAGAGGGAGGAGGTCTGGACTTTGCCAAAAAAGTGAAGGCGGCGCTGGAAAAAATCACCCCGGCTGAAATTCTTTTATGCCGGGTAAAGATGGACAAATCCGACCCGCTGAAGAGTGGGATCACCACTTCCCTGAAGCCTGAGGAGTACCTAGGGAAGTCTGTGGTTTTAATCGATGATGTTCTGAATTCGGGAAGTACCCTTATTTATGGGGTACACCATTTCATCAAAACGCCGCTGAAACAGCTCAAAACGGCCGTGCTCGTAAATCGCAATCACAAACGATACCCCGTAAAAGCCGATTTTAAAGGATTATCCCTTTCAACGTCCCTCAATGAACATGTACGGGTAGATCTGACCTCAAAAGAATACGCCGTTTTCCTAGATTGATTTTCTGTGGATCTCTTCCACCAGCTGCTCAATCCCCTTTTCCTGAACAGCGATATGATGGGGTGCCATATTGTAGTATTTTACCCGCTCAAACAGGTGTTTTCCGATAAAATCTGGAAGTTCTTCTGGTTTCAGGTGCGAAATAAGCGGACGTTTACCGGATTCATATTGCAGGCGGGCAGCTAATTGGGAAACGCTCAGCATCAGGTAAAATACGTGTGAGGTGTGGGATAAGACCAAATCCATATTCCCTGCATAGCAGGGTGCCCCACCCCCCAGGGCCAGTACCAGTTGGTCATGGTTTTCCAAAACTTCTTTCAGTAATTCGTGTTCCTTTTTCCTGAAGTAGATTTGCCCTTTATCCTCAAATAATTCGGGAATGCTCTTTTCCATCCTCTCTTCTATATAGGTATCCAAATCCAGAAACCGAAATCCCATAGATTCTGCAAGGGCCCTGCCCACGGTAGATTTCCCGCTTCCCATATACCCGATAAGTACGATTATCATCTTCGCCATTTGTTCGCTGATTGAGGTAAATATGCAGCTTTTTCAATAAAACTGAAATTTATAGCTATTGAACTTGAAAAATAAAGAATAGATAGTATATTTGCAGCCGCAAACCGCGATAAGTTGCGGTTGTTTTTTTTGACTTGGTAGCTCAGTTGGTAGAGCATCTCCCTTTTAAGGAGAGGGTCCTGGGTTCGAGCCCCAGCCAAGTCACAATCAAGCGAAAAACCCGCCCCGCAAGGCGGGTTTTTTTATTTTGGGAGCAAAGCCAAGTTTACTTGAGTTTTGCGAACGAAATAAAAAATAAGCAGCCATAGGCTGCACGGGTTTTTCATTTGCAGAATGTGACGGCTGGGTCGCCGAGCGCAGCGAGGAACCCCAGCCGGCTACTATGCAGCAAATTCCAAATAACAAATTCCAAAAGAGTTTATCATTTGTAGGCCAGCGCACCTGCTGGCCCCTCTCTACAAAAGGTCCACCGGACCTTTTGTACCCGTTCGGCCCGGGTCCAACGAGCGAAGCGAAGTTAACCCCAGCTGGCTACTATGCAGCAAATTCCAAATAACAAATTCCAAATCCCAACTTCAGTAAGAGTTTTTAATTTGTAGGCCAGCGCAGCAGCTGGCCCCTCTCTACAAAAGGTCCACCGGACCTTTTGCGACCGTTCGGTCCGGGTCAGGCGAAGGCCAGTAAGCCAATCCCAGCCAGCACAATTGGAAATCCCATCCCTATAGTTATAGGGACCAAATCCCAGATTCTATGAGTCATTTGAATTTGACAATCAGGGTGGGCGGGTTATAGTTTCAACCAAGGAGAAACGGGGGAACCTTTGAATTGGCTGAATTAAGGCTTTAACATTCATTAATGTAGTTGAGAAAATGCATAAAGTTTTCAACAACACGGTTCAAATACTTATTTTTAAACGAAGAATAAGATCCCTCTTGAAATTGGAGTATTCACATAAATTAATTATTGATAATGTCAGTAGGTTTATTGATTTAACCGAGCTTGAAAAACAGAAGTATATTTCTTTACTTAAGGAAGTAAAGGTGAAGAAGAAAGGATTTTTGATGCAAGCCGGTGAAATTGCCAAACACGAGTATTTTATCACTAAAGGTTGCTTGAAGGTCTATACTTTGGATGAAGATGGTG
Source organism: Robiginitalea insularis (assembly GCF_052497835.1). Classification (NCBI taxonomy): domain Bacteria; kingdom Pseudomonadati; phylum Bacteroidota; class Flavobacteriia; order Flavobacteriales; family Flavobacteriaceae; genus Robiginitalea; species Robiginitalea insularis. The sequence goes on along the minus strand of NZ_CP199296.1, from coordinate 2,547,076 downwards.
CACCCCACATCTCAATGTTTGCTGTTGAAGATTATTGGACAGGGGACATGGCCAGTTTTATTACCAAAGAACCTTCGCGTTATTTCATTAAAGCTACCGAGGATTCAGAATTATTAGGTATTTCCAGGGCTAATTATGAATTACTTTTTCAAGAAATACCAAAATTCGAAAGGTTTTATCGTATCCTATATCAAAGGTCGCTCATAAATTACATAAGGCGTTCCAATTATGGTATATCCTTAACAGCAGAGGAAAGGTATATCGAGTTTAAAAAGAAATACCCTAAAACTGTCCAAAGAATTACCCAAAAAGACTTGGCAGGCTATATTGGCATTACGCCAGAATTCATGAGTAAAATTATCTCCAAAGTCAACAGAATGTAAAAGTCTTAAACTACTTCATTTTTTTTCATGTGTTCCTCCCGGAATTTTGAAGCATGAAAAATATAGTAACAATCACAACCGTCTTAATTCTCGGCTTTGCGAATACATTAAATGCGCAATTCACGCAAGTAGAACTGTTTTCGGGATTTAATAAAACTGATTTTACGCTATATGCAAGTTATCCAATTAACGAAAAAAGAACCCTCAATAGTGCAACCCTGGCCTTTTTCCAAAAATTCAATGAAAAGGAAAATGAGGAATTCGATGAGGTAGGTATCCAACCCACTTTATTCTGGAATCTCAATAAGCATATTTCAGTTGGCCCGTCACTGTATTACAACAGTGTAGCTGGCTATTCAGAGCGCTTCTCGGCAAAATTAGCCGTAAAGAGTTCCAGGCTTTTGGTTGTGGTAATACCCACAGTGGGTCACTACCATCGAACAAAAAGAGGTTACGCCGAAACCTTTGCCCAGGTACAGTTCCGTACTCCTATTAATAAGAGAGTTGCCATTTGGCTCAATGGGCAGTTCCTGACTGTTTGGGACAATTTTAAAAAACATTCAAGAAGCTTTCAGCAATTACGGGCAGGGGTATCCTTTAAAGGACATCAGTTAGGTATTGGGGTGGATCTGGACCAATATGGCCCAAATCCCGTTGAAAAATCATCTTTCGGTTTTTATTACCGCAAAACTTTATAATCAATTTTAAATCTTAAACAGTATGAAAATTTCAGTAAAAACACTTTTGAAGACAGATCCGAATATTGGGTTTAGCATTGCAAGATTATCACTTGGTTTGGTATTATTCCCTCATGGAGCACAAAAACTCCTGGGCCTTTTTGGAGGCTATGGATATTCCGGCACCATGGATTTTTTCACAGCTCAAATGGGTTTGCCAGGTTTTGTAGCCTTCTCCGTAATAATGATTGAGTTCTTTGGATCAATTTCACTAATCCTTGGATTCCTGAGCAGGTTCTGGGCCTTATCCCTAGCAGGGATGTTCATAGGAATCATTTATACCACCCAGTTGGAGCATGGTTTTTTTATGAACTGGTTCGGAAATCAGGCAGGTGAGGGATACGAATACTCGCTGTTGGTCATCGGACTTGCATTAAGCCTAGTTGTCAATGGGAGTGGCAAATTCTCTATAGATCGTTTAATCTCTAAAAAACAGTAATCATGAAAAAAATAATCGCAATTGCAGGAAGCAACAGTCAAAAATCTATCAATAAAACTTTGATAAGCTATGCCACTGGTTTAATAGAAAATATAGAAGTTATGTCAATTGACTTAAATGATTATGTCCTGCCCATTTATAGCGTTGATTTTGAAGCTGAAAATGGTATACCGACTGCCATAAAAAGACTGGACGAGTTATTTAATACTGCCGATGGTTTTGTGGTATCTCTCGCAGAACATAATGGGTCCTATACTTCGGTATTTAAAAATACCATAGACTGGTTATCTCGTGCAAACATGAAGGTCTGGAGGGAAAAACCTGTCCTGTTAATGGCCACCTCACCAGGAGGCAGAGGCGGTGCATCCGTTTTACAATCTGCAAGTGCTTACTTCCCTTTTATGGGAGCCAGCATTACAGATACATTTTCATTGCCTTCTTTCTACGAAAATTTCACCAACGGAAAAATCAAGGATGAAATTTTAAAAGAAGACATTCATTCCAAAGTTCACAAATTTCAAACAACAATTATATCATAAAGAAACCAGCTGCATTTTGTAATTGTATGTAAAAACATATGATGTAACAAAAGTGTCATCCGTTCGTGTTTATTATCCTATTCAAAACAGTAAAAAATCTATTAGAAGAAGGATCTGAAATACTAATTGAAGAAGAAAACTGACGACAAAAGACTCAAAGAAATGGAAAGTACAAAAGCATTAGCGAGTATAAAATTTATACGCCTTACGGGATTGCTTTATCTATTCGTAATCCTATTTGCAGGATTTAGCCAGGGATATGTCAGGGGAACCCTTATTGTGCCAGAAAACACTGTGAAAACAGCAACTAATATACTCCACAATAAAGGACTTTTTCAATTCGGGTTAACAACAGACTTAATTGCTTTTCTTTTAGATGCTGTAATAGCAATACTGTTATACAAGATATTTAAACCGTTCGATAAGACCCTGGCGATGGTGTCTTCGGCATTCCGGCTTATAGCGCATCCGGCCATCGGAAGTTTGAATTTGCTAAATCATTACATGGCTTTAAAGGTTCTGGAAAACGGAAGCTTTTCAAATTCATTTAATACATCACAAATACAGCAAATAAGCGCCTACTTTATGGAAGCCCACCATTATGGCTATCTCATTGCAGGAAGTTTTTTTGGAGTACACTGCCTATTACTCGCGATACTAATTTTCAGGTCCAATGTGTTTCCAAGGGTGTTTGGAGGATTATTCCTTGGAGCAGCCACAGGTTATCTCATTGAATCATTCGGAAATTTTAATTTTCCAGGTTATGAGGGTTATACGGCTTTGATTGTTGGGGTTGCTGCTGCTCTGGGGGAAGTTGGGTTAACCCTATACATACTTATCAGAGGAACTACAGAATCCTATAGGGATTTTAAGAGATTACAATTATGAAAAAGTGAAACGTATGCCACATTTTGTAATAGACTGTTCACAGCAAATTGTAGAAATACTAAAGGTGATGTTTCCAGAGGTTCCTATCATTTCTATGAACATCAGGGATTTTAAGAAAGCAACGTATTGTAACAGGGAAATGGTTTAAATAAAATAGAATGCAAATAAATAGAATTTTAATAGCGGGAATTTGTTTTATCTCAGTTGGTTTTGTCTTTCCACAAAACAAAATCAATAGTGACGACAATAAGTCGATCGATATAGACTTAATCATCAAAACAGATGATGTCAGTATAGGTGGCACGTTACTCATCCCCTCAAAACCAACTTCTAAGGCATTAGTTATTCTAAGCTCCGGGAGTGGACCCCAGGACCGGGACGAGACCTTGTATGATTTTAAAATTTTTAAAATAATTAGCGAACATTTGGCTTCACAAGGGGTCGCGTCTTTCCGTTATGATGACAGAGGCGTAGGAACAAGTACCGGCGATTTTGTGAATAGCACAATCGAAGACCATTCCAGGGATTTGGAAAATATAATAGAATACTTTAAATCCACAGAAGACCATTCATTCAAAGATTTTATATTGTTTGGCCATAGTCAGGGTGGAATTCTTGCTGCGAAAGTTGCGGCAGGAAATGAATCTGTTAAAAAAGTAGTTTTAATGGGGGTGCCGGCGGTACCTCTAATTGAGGTGGTTCTATATCAAGTCAGGCAGGAATACAATCAGTCCGATATTTCTAAATCATTAATAGAAGCCGATGTTTCGGCCCACAACAAATTGATGAGAGCTATTGAGGATAATGAGAACATTGATAAAGCGTACCATTTATTCAGACAAACAACTGAATCCATATTAATTGAAATGGATTCGGCAGAAGGAGTGACAGATATTGAAAAAATAAGGCGAGAGGCCACTGCCAAAGCTGATGAATTTAAAATAATCTATGACTTGCCCTCGCTGACATCTTTTCTTTACTATGACCCTTCAAATGATTATGAGCAACTGAAAGTTCCTGTATTGGGTTTGTTTGGAGGTTTGGATTTTCAAGTACCCATACATCAGAATAAAGACAGGATGGAAAACGCACTCCTCAAATCAGGAACAGCGTATCATTTTATAACCTTTGATGAGGCCAATCATTTTTTTGAAAAGGCAACAACCGGGATCAGGGATGAATATGCAAGCCTTGAAAAGAAATTTGTCAATAATTTTCTAAATGAGATTGCTCGCTGGATACTCGAGAATTAGTTCATTAAGGAAGAAATTAAATAGAAAATACGTCATACAAATACTTTTTCTAATCATTGTCATATCTAATCAGGTAATGAATATCCTTGTATTTGGATATAGGACTATCGTTAATTGTGGCATCTAAAATTCAATCAAACAAATGAAAAAGGGATTCTTAGCATTATTCATATTATTGATTTTCATCTCATGTAACAATAGCGAAAATGTAAAGGGAAGAATACTGATTATAGTTTCAAATACAGAGGACATGGGAAACCCTGAAAAAAACTTTGCAGGGAACAATCTTTGGGAGGTAGCACCCCCCTACCACATTTTTGTTTCTCACGGTTATAAAGTGGATTTTGTTTCGCCTACAGGAGGAAAAGTACCATTCTCAATGGATCCTGTCGGAATAAGTAGTTATGCCATAAAGTATGAAAATTTTAATGAAAAAGTTGAAAATTCATTAACTCCCGATTTAGTAGATCATAAAGATTACAAGGCCGTTTTTATAGGTGGTGGCTATGGACCTTTGTTTGATGTTGCCTATAACAAAAGCTTACTGTCTATCATAGCTCAAATTTATGAAAATGAGGGAGTTGTAGGAGGTTGCGGGCATGGTCCTGGTGCCTTTGCCAATGTAAGACTCAGTAATGGGGAATTTATGGTGAAGGATAAAAAAGTAACCGGATTTCCGAATTCGACCGAGGTCACTAAAAGTTGGGCAAAGGAAGGAACTTTATTACCTGTAATGCTGGAGGATCAATTAAGAGAGAATGGAGCCATTTTCCAGACCAAAAGTGACTTGGCTGATAAACACGACGTGGTAATTGACAAGAGAATCGTAACTACCATGTTTCTACCCTCTTCGGCTATTGTGGCAAAAGAAATGATACATGAAATTAAAAAAATACAGGATTAACCTTTTGGCGCAATCCCGTAAACCTACCCGGCCAGTATCCTTTCTATTTCCGAAATCTCATTTTCCTCAAAATGAGGCTTTTTCAGTGCCTCCAACGAATCGCTCAATTGCTCAGGACGACTAACACCCAATAAAACAGAAGTAACACGGGGGTCTCGCTTTGTCCATGCAAGGGCCATCTGAGCCAGAGATTGTCCTCTTTTATTTGCGAGCTCATTTAGTTTGCGCCCAATTTCGATTTTTTCAGCAGTGATCTGATCAGCTTCCAATGCGCCATTGCCACGGCCAGATGCCGCACGGGAAGTTTCAGGAATACCATTGAGATACTTATCGGTCAATAGGCCCTGTGCCAACGGTGAAAAAACAATACAACCCACCCCACGCCTTCCAAGAAGCTCCAGGAGTCCATCTTCGATTGTTCTGTCAAACATGGAATACCGGGGCTGATGAATCAAACAGGGCGTCCCAAGCTCATCAAACATTTTGAGGGCTCCTTTTGTTTCCTCAACATCATAACTGGAAATACCTACATAAAGTGCTTTTCCCTGCCGAACCATTAAATCCAATGCCCCGACAGTTTCCTCCAAAGGCGTGTCCGGATCAGGACGGTGATGATAAAAAATATCCACATAATCAATGCCCATTCGCTTCAGGCTTTGGTCTAAACTGGATACCAAATATTTCTTGGAGCCATAATCCCCGTAGGGCCCATCCCACATCTTCCACCCCGCCTTAGTGCTGATTATTATTTCATCTCTGTGGTTCACCAGATCCGAGTTAAATATCTTACCAAAAGTAGATTCAGCTGAGCCTGGTGGTGGCCCGTAGTTATTCGCCAAATCAAAATGCGTTATGCCAGCATCGAAGGCATTTAGCACTATGGCCCGGGCATTTTCATAGTTATCGTTAAAACCAAAATTATGCCACAGACCCAGTGAAAATTCAGGTAGCAGTAACCCACTGTTACCACAGCGCCTATAGTCCATCAGCTTGTATCGATCCGTATTTGCAGTGTAATCCATTTTAATATTTTTAGCAGGCCCCGATGTTTTTATAAACATCGCTTATAAGCCCTATTCTTCATTAAGTATAATGAAGCGATATTCTGATGATCACCTAATACCGCAGTTTATTAATAACTGACGGAATTTATTAAAAAAATAATTCCTGCAGGTCATTATTGAATATCAATTTGAAGGATACTGCACGACCATCGGAAGAATCCCTCAAAAGCCTTTTTGAAATACGCCATATCCCATTAAAAAATCCTGCCTCAAACCAGAAATCGCTATCTTTAGTTATCGAATTCCAAATTTCCTTTCACCTAGTAAACTGCCAAATGAAAACCAACCTGTTTGCACTCCTTCTTTGTCTTTCTACCGCTATTTCTATTGCTCAAAACCCTGAAAATGTCAATTTGCAGGAGCTGGATGCCTATTTCAGCAAAATGGTAACCGATTGGGAAATCCCCAGTGCCTCCATCGGGATCGTAAAGGACGGGGAATTGGTGTTTACCGGCAATTATGGGGTGCTGGAAGTTGGCCAAAACCAGAAACCGGATGAAAACACCCTCTATGCCATTGCCTCCAATTCCAAGGCCTTTACCTCAGCCATCATCGGGATGCTCGTACAGGAAGGAAAAATGGATTGGAACGACCCGGTACGGAAGTACCTCCCCTACTTCGAGCTCTACGGCGGCTGGGAAAGCGAACATGCCAGCATACGGGACATCCTCAGCCATAGGGTGGGCCTGGGAACCTTTAGCGGGGACAATATCTGGTACAAATCGGAACTGCCCGCCCCTGAGATCATACAGCATATCAAATACGTTCCCAAAGCTTATGAATTCCGTGCGGGATATGGCTATTCCAACCTGATGTTCATCACGGCAGGGGCGATCATCGAAAAAGTAACGGGAAAGAGTTGGGGTGAAAATGTAAAGGAACGCATTTTAGAGCCATTGGGGATGGATCGGACGCTCTATTCTGTTGAGCAATTGGACGAGGCGGGTAATTTTGCAACCCCCCACGCCCTCCGGGATGGTGAAAACTATCCTATCCCCTGGACCAGCTGGGACAATGTAGCTGCAACCGGGGGGTTGATTTCATCAGTCTCTGACCTTTCCAAATGGATGATCTTCAATCTGAATAACGGAATCATCGGGACGGACACCCTGCTCAGTAAACACACGAGGAACATAGTCTGGACTCCCCATAACAACCATATGGTAGATCACACCTCTGAAAATGACTTCGACAGGCATTTTAATGGCTATGGCCTGGGCTGGGGGCTCAGTGATTACAAAGGACGCCTGAAGGTTGGTCATACCGGGGGATATGACGGGATGATAACTGCAGTTACGCTGATACCGGATGAAAAACTCTGGGTGGTTGTCCTGACCAACGGGCCAAAAAGCCCGATTATGGCTGCTACCTATTACGCCCTTGACACCTTCCTGGATACAGAAAGCGATAAAGACTGGTCTGCTGATTACCTGGCAGCTGCCAACAGGCGCATCAGCGAGGATACCCGCATTGCAGAGCGCATCGCCAGCCGGGTGGAAAACACCCGACCCAGCATTTCGCCGGATGCCTTTACGGGCCGCTATCATTCTGATTTGTACGGGGAACTGCGTATTGTACAAAAAGATAATGAGCTAAAGCTGGAGTTTTCCCACTCTCCCCTGCTATCGGCTACTCTGACCCACTGGCATTACGATGTCTGGAAGCTCAACTGGGACCACCCGCAGGCCTGGTTCAGTTTCGGGACCATTCAAATTGAGACCAACAATATGATGGAAGTAACCGGTTTCTCATTTGACGTCCCCAATGATGATTTCTTTTTTGAAGAAATAAAGCCGAAAAAGCATACAGAGTAATCAAATACAAGCGTCTAATCAATAAAAAAGGCATCCTTCAGGATGCCTTTAAATGATTGGAATAAATAAATTTTAGTTTGCTAAAACACCAGCAAGTTTGCCACTACCCCGACTCGGTCTTTTAAACAATTTTTTTAAGGGGTGAAAAATGCTCCCCAGGCTAAAGGGTTTAAAGTCGAAGTGCATCAATACCTCGCGGTCTGCATCGGTCTCGATTTTCAGTTCTGAATTCAATTCAAAATCGATATGCTTAATTCCGGATAAGGTTTCCCGGGACCGATCGGAATAAACAAAACTGTTTTCCCCGTCCGCCAGGTAAAACCTGAAACCGGTATAGCTTCCTTTTTCAACTGATAAAATTGCTTTTTGCCTGACAAAGAATTCCGTATCCATACCTTTTGGATGGAGTTCCACATAAGAAGGAAAATCCTTTATGATATGTTCCGCTCCGGCGGTATCGATAGCGGTTACTTTGGAAAGCTGCAGGTGCATTTTTGCAACTTCCAGTTCCCTGGCCGTTTTATTAGTTAATTGCAGGGGCTTGGCGTTGCCGCTCCTCTCCCATTCATCTACCAATGCAAATGCAATAAAGTGTTGTTGATAGGCAAAGGGATTCGTATGAAATGTCGTTGGATAAAATGTTCTTTTACTCATAGTTGCAGTTTTTTAAAAATTGCACTACAAAAGTGCTAAGAACGGACCGGATCGAAAAGATGTATATTGGCCAATATATGTGCTATTTTAACATGAATAGTAACCTGTTGTGACTCATAGAGATAATATATGTTATATTTATGTTAATATTAATGAAGGGATATACGAAACTTAAGTCCTTATTATCCCGTAAAGCCCCTGTTAGGGTTTAGCTGCACCCTGCTTCATGATTTGATTCGCTTTCCCTTTAACAGCTGCAATTCGGATTTCTTCAGACGGGTATTGAGCTGATCAACCTCAACCTCCATAAAGGTTTTGAATTTCTGGTTTACCGCTTCAAGGCGCCGGTTGAAGATGCTGTAAACCTCCCGCTGCTGGTCCGTAGGCTTAAAATCGGCCCCAAAACCGGTAATATCGCTGGCCAGGGCACTCAGGCGGCCATATAGTTTCATGGGAGATCGGAAAGCATCTTCCCGGGCTCCGGTCAGGTGAATATCGTACAGGCTTGCCGCAATACTGACGGCCATCTCCCGCAACCTGGACGCCTTTTCAAGATCTTCGGCTTGTTTAAGCCTTGGAATGATTTCGGACAATTCTGCCCGAATGCTTTCAATCTGGTTGATCATGGTAACAGACTGGTTGATAGCATCCCGCAATTCCAGGGAAAAAGCCACCTGTTCCTTTATTTCCTCCAGGCTGCCCTCAGAAACGGGGTCTTTTTTTACAACCAGTTCCCGGGTATATTCTTTGTCACCCACAATTAGTTTTACGGTATAGGTGTCCGGTACAACCCTGGGGCCATATTGCCCGCGCATCAGATCGAGATCCCAGGTAACCAGCGGGCGCCATCCTTCTCCGTTAAGCTGGACCCATGGCCTGCCGGGGGGAGTCGTTTGGAGCCTGGGCTTGTAGGTGGGTTCATATCGCAGGTCCCAGACCACACGATGGATACCTTCTTTGTTACTGGCTTCCAGGGTACGGATGAGTTCCTTATTTGCATTTAGAATCTGAACTTGTACTTGCTGCCGGGTACTGGCCCTGAGAAAGTAATGGATATCTGCCCCATAGGCCGGGTTTTGGCCGGAATTCAGGCTGGGGCCATCCGTTTTGATGCTTTGGCGGTTTATAAATCGATAAGCAGGTCGCAGGCTGAACAGGTGGGCATCCTTCCCCACCGCATCCAGATCGTACTCACGGATGGGGGCTATATTATCCAGGATGTAGTATCCCCTTCCGTAGGTTCCCACAACCAGGTCGTCGAAGCGTTCCTGAATATCCAGCCAGTAAACCGGTGCCGGCGGCAGGTTGTTCCGCAATCTAATCCACTTTCTTCCGTCATCCACGGAAAAATAGAGGCCATTATCGGTGCCCACCCACAACATCCCTTCCCGTTTGGGGTCTTCCCGTACCACATGTACAAAACTGTGCACAGAGGCGGGAATATCCCCGCTTATAAGCTTCCAGTTTTGCCCGTAATCTTCCGTTTTATAGACATAGGCGTCAAAATCTGCCATTTGGTGCAAATCAACACTGATGTAGGCCGTACCCTTTTTGAAACGTGAAGGTTCAATATTCGCGATGGTCCCCCAGGACGGCAGGTCCGGGATATTTTCGGTAACATTGAACCAGTTTGCACCGCCGTCCCGGGTGAGCTGTACCTGCCCGTCATTGCTCCCGGTCCAGATAAGCCCGGGTTCCAGGGGGGATTCGGCAATGCTGAACAGTACCGATCCGTCAAAGGTCATCAGGTTATCGATGGCCACACCTCCCGAATTTTGCTGGTGCGTTTTGTCGTTCAGGGTAAGGTCCGGGCTGATCTGCTGCCAGCTCTGGCCCCCGTCATCACTTTGATGGACAAACTGACTGCCCGCATAAACCCGGTGCGGCTTATGGGGGGAAAAAGCCAGGGGAAAATTCCAGTGCCAGCGGTATCTCAGTTTACCGGGTTCCCAGCCATATCCGGCTTCCGGCCAGACCCTGACGTCCCGGACATGACCAGTTTTCGTATTGTATCGCTGCAATCCTCCGTCATAACATCCCGACCAGACTATATCATTGTCAAAGGGATCCGGTTGGGCAAAGCCGCTTTCACAGCCCCCTACCCCCGTCCATAATCCCAGGGGGATATAACCCTGCAGGCTGTTGCTCGGGCCCTTGTAGGAATAGCCGTCCTGCCGGTTTCCATAGACATTATAGGGGATCTGATCGTCTGTGGCCACATGGTACATTTGGGCTATGGGCAGCACCACCCGCTGGAAACTCTCTCCATGGTTCAGGGTAATACTGGCGCAGCCGTCGTGGGCTACCATCATCCGGTCCGGATTGGTGGGGTCCAGCCAGATATCATGGTTATCCCCTCCGGCTTTATATCCTCCCTTAATCGTTTTCCCCCCATCTTTGGAAATACTGAATTTCACACTGGCAAAATACAGTTCATCGGGGTCTCCGGGTGACACCGCCATACGGGTATAATAGGGTGCCCGCTCGGCGATATCATGATTCCTTGTTTGCAGGGTCCAGCTGTTCCCAAAATCCTCCGAGCGGTAAAGGGCCGGGCTGTCTATTTCAAAGAGGGCATATACTATATCCGGATCTGAAGGTGCAATAGCCACGGCAGTTTTTCCAACCTCCTGCCCTTCACCTCCCGGCAGTCCATAGGCAGACAGGGCTTCCCAGCTTTTTCCAGCATCTGTGCTGCGGTATATCCCGCTTCCGGGACCACCACTGCGCAGACCCCAGGTATTGATGTGGACAGACCACATGGCCGCCATAAGCCGGTCCGGGTTGGTGGGGTCCAGGGCTAACTCGGCGGCCCCGGTATTCTCATCGATAAACAGGATGCGTTCCCAGTTCTTACCCCCATCGATCGTTTTGAATACCCCGCGTTCCTGCTGTGGGCCGTAGGTATGCCCAAGTGCCGCCGCATATACGATATCCGGGTTTTCGGGATGCACAATAATCCTCCCGATCCGTCCCGTTTTTTCAAGGCCCATATGCTTCCAGGTCTTACCGGAGTCCTCAGACTTATAGATCCCGTCTCCCATGGCGTGGGCAGGCCGGATAACAAAAGTCTCGCCGGTGCCCACCCAAACCTGTTCCGGCTGGCTGGCAGCAATGGCCAGGGAGGCCACGGAGGAAACATCCTGCTCATCAAATATGGGGTCCCAGTTGATCCCGCCATCAGTGGTTTTCCAAAGTCCGCCCGAAGCAGCCCCGATATAATTGATCATTGGGTTTCCCGCTACCCCGGCTATGGCAATGGCCCGGTTGCCCTCTGGCCCTATAAAACGAAATTTAAGTTCTTCAAAAGTGCTGTCGGGGCTTTGTGCAGAGAGCAACAGACCGAATAAGAGCAGCACAGTGACGGGGAATATTCTGGAATTCATAACAAATGGATAAGGTTGGTTTGTATCAGGTCTAAGATAACCAAGTTTTGCTGAATGGACTTTTCCTGATTTTAGCTCACTGTTTGTAAAAATCCCCATTATTTTGCCCCTTTCTTCTTAACTTTAAGGGTAGCGGGAATGGCAATTGCTGAGCCGACAATATTTAAGACCGTTCCAGCCCACTAAACCGATAAACAACGAACTATGAATCGATTATTTTTTGCAATGATCTTCCTCATGGGAGGATTAATTTGGGGGTGCAGGACACAACAAACGGAAATAGCCACGGCTCCTGTACACGAAGACTGGTCAGAACTGCCCGAAGGGTTTAAAGCCGGGGCATTATGGGTGCCGGAAAACCATGATGAGCCCGAGGGTATCAAAATCAAAATATCCTATCTCATTTTAAAGGCAAAAGACAGCAGTTCTAATGAGTATCCTGTTGTTTATTTCTCTGGAGGCCCCGGAGGCAATACCCTTGACCCTGACATGCTCGAATTTGCGAGTAATCTCTCCTGGAGGGAAAAACGGGATGTGATCTTTTTTGACCAAAGGGGTATCGGCTATTCTTCCGCCATGCCCGACATGTCCTTTGCTGCCTTTGAGATTTTGGCAGCAGATGCGGATGAGCAGCAGGAACTGCAACTCACCCGGGAAATGCTGGACGATTACAAGAAGCAGTGCGCCGATAAAAATATCCACCCGGAATATTACAACAGCCTGCAAAATGCCCGGGATGTGGGGATGCTTTTCAAAAAACTCGGATATGAAAAATACAGCCTGATGGGGGGTTCTTATGGAACCCGGATTGCGCGGGTGGTACAGGATATGTTCCCGGAATATATTCATGCTGCTGTCCTGGATTCCCCTTCCCCCCTGAGCGGAGACTTCCTGATGGACCGTCTTTACAGCTACTCCCTGGCTTTATCGCGTATTTTTGAGTATTGCGAAAATCAGGAGGAATGTTCAACAGCCTATCCCAGGCTGAAACAGGATTACTTCCGGGCCATTGAACGGCTTGAGGATAATCCCTTACAGCTAACCTTCAATGATTCCTTAGAGGTTACCATCAATGCCCAGGATGGGATCTATTTGCTCCGGCGGCTTTTATACCAGGGCAATGCACGCGAAAAAGCCCCGGAACTCATTCAGGCCTTCCTCAGTGGGCAGGGCGATGTACTGCAGGAAGTGCTGCAATTTGAATACGCCCTTACCGGAGGGCTCAACCTGACTATGTTGCTTTCGGTAGAACGTTTTGAACAATTCAATGAGGATAACGATGCCGAAAAGATTGAAGCCGCCTATGCCAATTACCCTTTGATCCCGGTTAAGCTGGGGTTCTTCGACGCCTTTTATCAGGCCGGTATGTCCTGGCACGAGGCGCGCTTGCCCATTAAAGATCGCGTTTTCGGGGATTCGGATATTCCCACCCTTATCTTCGTTAACCGTTATGACCCGGTAACCCCACCCAAAAACGGACACCTCTTCATGGAACACTTGTCTGACGGACAGCTGTTAATCCTGGATGAAGGAGGCCATGGCAGCGGGAATCAGCAGTGCAAGGACAGTGTGGTAAGTACTTTTCTGAGCAGCCCGCAGGCACCACTGGACACCGGCTGCCTGAATCTGTATCAGGAGTGATTCCGGGGTAGACATTCGGATTAAAATATGGCCCGCGTTCGGACCAAAATTTTTGTATCTTGAAAAGTGCCTCTTTCTGTTAGCTGCAGAAACGACCTGAACCCTTGCTTTAAATAAACTGTAAGCTGCAAACCATGAAACCACTACGCAAAGAAGACATCCGCCAGGAGGTATTTGACCTCTATGACAAATACGCCCATAATAAGCTGCAACGGCGTGAATTTATAGAAAAACTTTCGCTCTATGCGGTTGGCGGGGTTACGGTTGCCTCCCTGATGAGCTTCCTGATGCCCAATTACAAAGACACCCTGTTGGTACCGCCCGATGACCCGGAGCTAGATTCAGGGTTTATAAGCTATAACTCACCAAAAGGCGGGGGTGAAATCAGAGGGTTGCTCTCCAAGCCTAAAGCGATCTCCGAAAAACTGGGCGGGATTGTGGTAGTGCATGAAAACCGCGGCCTTAACCCCTATGTTGAAGATACAGCAAGGCGTGCAGCCCTTGCGGGCTTTATCACCCTTGCTCCGGATGCCCTGAGCCCCCTGGGAGGGTATCCCGGAAATGACGATGAGGGGCGGGCCATGCAAAGACAGCGCGACCGCAATGAAATGCTGGAAGATTTTATAGCGGCCTATGAATACCTGAAAGGACGGGAGGAGTGCAATGGTAAAATTGGGGTGGTAGGGTTTTGTTTCGGGGGCTGGATCTCCAATATGATGGCCGTTAGAATACCCGATCTGGCCGCTGCGGTTCCGTTTTATGGCAGTCAGCCCAAAGAGGATATCGACAAAATAAATGCCCCGCTCATGTTACAATACGCAGGGTTGGATGAGCGAGTGAATGCAGGCTGGCCGGATTATGAAAAGGCCCTGAAGGCAGCCGGAAAAGAATACCAGGCCTTTGTTTATCCGGATGTAAACCACGGATTCCACAATACTTCCACTCCCCGCTACGACGAGGCAGCCGCTGAGCTGGCCTGGAAGCGCACCATTGAATTCTTTAAAAAGCACCTGAGCTGAGCCGATAGTATACCCTGTTCAATAATTCTCAAACCAGGAAAAGCGTTCCTCTATAATACGGTCCTTATCGGCTTTAATATATTCCAGAAAGGCTTCAGCTGTAGGCGATAATTTTTTGGACTGCAGCCAGATCAGGTTCCAATGGGTAATGATGGGAAGACCCCGGTAAGGGATTATCTCCAAATCTTTGTTTTTCAATTCATTTTTCAAGCCGATCAAAGGCATTATGGAATATCCCAATCCGGCCACAATGGCTTGTTTTAACGCTTCATTACTGGTGAGTACCAATTTTTTGGAGTTGGTAAAGCCTTTGGAGCGCATAAAGGTTTCCATAGCGTTCCGGGTAGCGGAACCACTCTCCCTATAAATCAGGGGTTGCTCCTGAAAGATCTTCCCCTTCGGATACTGGGCCGGCAACTCCCGATTGCTGCCCCCTACCAGAAAAAGTTTGTTTTGCATTAATTCCACCCGGTTTATTTTAAGGTGGTCCGGGAGAACCGATACCATCGCAAAATCCAGCTCATTCTGCTCCAGGCTCTTGATTACCTTGGCCTTGTTGGTTACATCCACACTGAGGTCTACAGCCGGGTTGGCATCCATGAAATCCGTGAGGAAGTAAGGCATAACATATTTGGCAGTTGAAACGGTGCTGATCTTCAAACGACCTGCAATCTGGCCCTCATAGGCATGGGTCTTGTAATTAATGGCCTCTACCTGGTTCAGGATCTCCTCTGCCGCCCTGGCAATTTCCCGTCCAAAGTCTGTGATAAAAAGTTTACGCCCCACTACCTCTGTGAGGGGAATGGAGAACTGATCCTGAAAATTTTTCAACTGGATGGAAACAGCTGGCTGGGTTAAATGCAGCTCTTCCGCAGCCCGTGTTATGCTCTGTTTTTGTGCAATGGTGTAAAAGATGTTCAGTTGGTTGAGCGTGTAATTCATAAAATATGATTATGTTTTTCACTCTAAATATAAATTATATTGTATGAATATTTGCTTAAATTCAAGCAATAACTTCCCTGTTCCGGCCCGGAACCCGTAGGATCACAACTGACTTTTATCATTTTTATCCTCAGGCAATTGGGGTAATTTGAAGCTATTATTAACAGCCAAAATTAATAGCCATGCAAGTAAAGAAGAATCCCAAGGCAGACTTGAACAGAAACAGCGGGCTCTATTTTGTAATGGGCCTCACCCTAGTACTATTCCTGACGTGGAGGGCGTTGGAATACAAATCTTACGAAGACAACCAGGAAGACATTGTACAATTAGTGGTTGGCGATAACCTGGATGAAGACGTCCCGGTAACCGAAACGATCCGCACTGCACCGCCCCCACCCCCGCCTGCTGCTCCGGAAGTCATTGAAGTGATTGAAGATACCGAGGAAATAGAAGAAACGGTGATAGAGAGTACAGAGATCAGCCAGGAAACAGTTGTTGACGATGTAGACCTGAATGCCTCTGATATTGACGTAGAGGAGGAAGAAGAGGAAATTACAGTTCCCTTTGCCATCATCGAAACAGTACCGATTTTCCCGGGTTGCGAATCTGTTTCCAAAGCAGAACAAAGAGCTTGTTTCCAGGAAAAAATGCAGGAACATATTATCAAAAATTTCAATTACCCTAAAACAGCCGAAGAACTGGGTATTCAGGGTCGTGTTTTTGTACAGTTTGTTATTGGTACCGACGGATACGTGACAGAAATCAAAACCCGCGGGCCAGACCTGCTGCTGGAAAAAGAGGCCAAAAGGATTATCGCCTCTTTGCCTAAAATGATACCCGGCCAGCAACGAAAAAGACCCGTAAGGGTTCCCTATAGTATCCCTGTTAATTTTAAATTACTGTAACTTATGGGGAAATAGTATTGTATCGTGTTGATACCGACCTTAATTACCTTATATATCTTGGTGGCAATATCAATTGTCATCAGCCTCCTGCTGAATGGTGTCAGACCCTCGAAGACATTGGCTTGGCTGTTAGCCATCTTCACCATCCCGGTAGGAGGCATTATATTATACCTGCTACTCGGGAGAAACCGCAGAAAACAAAAGCTCTATTCCATTGCTCTTAATAAACCTGAAGTTTCCCAAGGTGATGAAGACCTCAGCGGCCTCAGTAACCGTTCCAGGCAAATTTCAAGGCTGATCTCCAAACATACCGGCTTCCCTGTAAGCGCAAATAACAATATAAAACTCCTGCGGAATGGGGAGGAAACCTTTTCCAGCATCTTTGAGGCTTTGCAAAAGAGTGAAAAATACATTCATCTGCAGTATTACATTTTTGAAGAAGGAGAGCTGGCTGACCGTTTATTGGAACTTTTCTGCACGAAAAAGGCCGCAGGAGTAAGCATCAGGCTTATATATGATAATATAGGGAGTTACTCCCTGAGCAAAAAATATCTCAGGAAATTAAAGGAAACAGGGGTGGAGGTTTACTCCTTTTTTCCCTTTCGCCTGGGGAAATTTATCAGCTCCCTCAATTACAGGAATCATCGCAAAATCATTGTGGTAGACGGGCACACTGCTTTTACCGGGGGGATCAATGTATCTGATAAATACCTGAAAGGGGACACTGCTCTGGGCACCTGGCACGATATGCATTTGAAAATCTGCGGACAGGGTGCCCATCATCTCAACTGCGTCTTTGTACAAGACTGGAACCTGGTTAGCCAGCAGAGTATTGAAGCCATCGCTCCGCTGCAAATCCCTGAAAAAGGCAAGGTTAAACTGCAGGTGCTAGCCACCGGACCCGATGATGATTTTCCATTGATGGAACAATTGTATTTCTCCCTTATTAACAGTGCCCGCAAACACGTCTATATAACCAACCCGTATATCATTCCGAGCCATGCTATACAGATTGCGCTGCAGACCGCTGCATTAAGCGGGGTGGATGTAAGGCTTATGGTGTCTGCCAAGGCAGATTCAACCCTGGTTAGCTGGTGTGTGCAGTCTTATTTTCAGCGCTTTTTAAAAGCAGGTGTAAAAATCTATTTATACCCGGAGGGCTTTTTGCACAGTAAGATCATCACGGTAGACAACAAATTGGCTACCATTGGTACCGCCAATGTGGATGACAGGAGTTTCCAGCATAATTACGAGGTAAATGCAGTGATCTACAATCGCAATACGGCAGGCCACCTGAGTGAAATTTTCCTGAGGGATTGCGAAAAAAGTGAGCAGCTGGAATTTGAAGTATTCAGGCAACGCCCCTGGTCTCATAAACTTGCCGAAGGGGCTGCAAGGACTATTAGTCCTTTATTGTGAAGATAATTGTGTAGCACCGATGATCAGTTCCTCCTCCTGCATTTGTTCCAATACGATTTTCACATAATCCTTTACCACCCGATCAGAACTGCCTGGATTATTGATTTCGTAATAGCTCCTCCAGACCAGGTCAATATCTTTACCCACACAAATACAATAAAGGGAAGTCTCCGTCAGATATTTGGTCGTTTTTTCGTAGGATTCCGGGTCCAGGTAAATCCCCTGGTGCGCCAGGTAATCTTCACTGAAACTTTTAAAGGAAGTCCCCTGTTCGTCAGTATTCTGACGAAGCATGGTCTCGGTTTGGGCATCCACAACCTTGGTAAACAGGATGGCATCAAAATCCTTCTCCAGTAACTGTTCTTCCACCCTTGCCAATTCCTCACGGGAACGCCTTGAACTGGTAAAATCCACATCAAAGAGGTCAATACTCTTCATGGTTTCTATGCCCCTTTTTGAAAATTCCAGTTGCAGCGAAGATTCAAAGGCATCGCGCAGACAAACCTCAGAGGTCATCCCAACTACCAGTAATTTATTGGCGTGAAACAGTACTATATCAGGATTGCGATACGTTTTGTGTAATCGAACAGAAGAACATCCCAACAATATACTGAGTATTGAGAATCCCATAAGCAGGTAACGCTTCATGCAGTTTATTTAGCTTCCTTGTTCCTACAAGGTACCAAAAATTATTCATTCAGATTTTATCAGCCAGATATTCCCAGATCTCCGATTTCCAGATCCAGAAATTGCGCTCGAATAATTTCAGGTCATTACTGCCCTCCATTTGCAGTTTTTTGAGTTCTCCCATCAGTTCGACCCCGCGGTTTTTAAAGAGTTCCAATCGCTCAAAAAGGTTGGGTGCATCTGAGGGAAATTTGCAGGAGCACAGTAATTTGTTTGTAAATCTCAAATCATTTTCCATGGCCGTTAGGCGGAAAACATTCTGCTCGTCGGAAGTAGCAGTTATTCCGGGTATGTGTATAGGATTGTACATGATTGATGATTTTTAATTACATAAAATAACTGTTTTTCAATTCAGCGGAAATGATAAAGGTCAGTTGCCTTCTAGGGTAGGATTGTGACTGTTTGAAACAACTCAGGAATAGAACTGTTCCAGTTACGCTCCATCTTAAGCTTTATGCGCAGAGCCTCGGTAGCCGTGGGCTCTCCGTGCACCAGAAATATTTGTTTAGGCGGGCGCTCCAGCAGGGCCGTCCACCAAAGCAATTCCCCCTGGTCTGCATGGGCCGAAAGGGTTTCTAACAGGTGTATCCTTGCAGCAACCGGAACATACTTGCCAAAGATCTTCAATTCGTGTGCTCCTTCCTGCAGGTTACGCCCCCTGGTCCCTTCTGCCTGGAACCCCACTAGGATTACCCGCGTAGCCGAACGCTGAAGGTATTTACTAAGATAGGTGAGGACCCTTCCGCCGCTGAGCATCCCGCTACCGGCTACCACTACTTTCGGTCGTGAATCATCAACAGCCTCCCAGGTTTCTCCGTAATGGCTGACAATGTTCATTGCAGCCGTTATGGTTTTGAATTCCCCGCTTTGCAAACGGTGCCAGTCGGGATATTTTTCAAATAGTTTCAGGACGTTATGGCCCATGGGGCTGTCTATGTAAACTTGCAGCGGAGGAATTCGATTTTTACGGATTAATCTCCATATCAGATACATGAGCGTTTGCAGGCGTTCAACCGCAAAGCTCGGGATTATACAGGTACCGCTTTCCCTTATGGTCTCCCGGATTATTCGGGCCAGTATTTCCTCTGTATCCTCATCCGGATGCAGTTTATTACCGTAGGTGCTCTCCAGAATCAGTACATCGGCGCTCTCAGGTCTCTCGGGATCCTCAAGGAGAGCGTCTGCAGGACGGCCCACATCTCCCGAAAAAACGAATCGCTTACCCCCTGCATCCATTTCGATAAAAGTAGCCCCCAGAATATGACCGACCTTTCGGAATCGGAACTGAAGGCTGCCAAAAGTCTTCCATGTACTGGTTTCAAGAGGATGAAACCGCTGAAGGCTGGCCTGAACATCGGAAGTTGTATACAGGGGTAAGGGATTTTTATGCCGGCTGTACCCTTCTTCTGAAGCCCTTTTTGCCTCTTCTTCATGAATTTTGGCACTGTCCTCCAACACGATCCGGGCTATTTCCAGAGTGGGTGGTGTTCCAAAAACCGGCCCCCTGAAACCATCCCTGACAAGGCAGGGTAACATTCCTACATGATCCAGGTGCCCGTGTGTGAGGAGTACGGCATCTATAGTTGCAGGAGCTATTGGCCATTCGCTCCAGTTTAATTGTCTTACGGTTTTCAGACCCTGAAATATCCCACAGTCAATAAGCACCTTTTCCGTATCCGTTTCCAGCAGGAATTTTGATCCGGTTACCTGCCCTGCGGCTCCCCAGAAATTGAGTTTCAGCTTGTTCATGGCCTGAAAGGATTACAAAGCTGTTGAAATTCACTCAGAATCCGTCTTTTCCTGGAGTCAGAAACACCCAGATGATCCAGGTAATGCGGATGTTTTAGCAATTCCTTTCCCAGTACGACATCCCTGGCAAGTAAAAAGTCCTTTTCCCTGGAACTGAGTAACATACTCACCGTAATCGGATAAAGGTAATAACGATCGATCCGGGCTTTCAGACTGTCTTTTTCAGGATAATTCCAGCTCAGGAGATACAGGCCGGCACATTTGCCGTATTCCAGGGCATCTGATGTAAAACGGGTATTGGTCACTACCCAGCCCGGAGTAAATTCCCTGTTAGGGTTATCCGCAGTATTTTTGAGAATATCCCGGTAGCGGGAATCTATATACAGGGGAACTTTAACATTGCACTTACGGCCTTCATCCGAATGAAACTTACACTCGATAAGGGTGACTGCTGTCCCATTTACGGCTTCAACATCTACTTCGTGGGGAATACAGGAGCCCCCGTAAACCACATTGGTCCGGGCGCGATAACCCGATAAATTCAGGAGTGCGCTAATAAACTTCTCAAAAGGAAAACCAGTAGGCCCCAATTCATAAATAGCCCGTTTTAGCTTGTAGCGGGAAGCACAGGATTTCTTGTATTTTTTTAGTAATGCAAAGGCACGGTTGTAAATCTCCCGTGTTGTCATCCCTTCGAAGGACTCCTTTGTAAGCTGGTCCGTAATGGCTGCAACCACACCCGGCTCAGCCCCGCTGTGCTGGAGCGACTTTTTCAATTTTTCAGCGGAAAAGGGAACTGGTTCCCCTGAAGATTTGACAATTAGCAAGGGTGCTTTTTTACCCGTATTTTTCATGTGCCCGCTGCGGGAGACTCAGAAAAGTAATCCCGGACTTTGGCTTTAAGTTGATTCAAACTCATTTTGTCTGCGGGCATCACCAATTTCACTTTTGCAGCCATGGAAGGATCCGCCTCATCCAGCCACTTTTTAAATTTTCGATTGGTTCCTGCAGGGCCGTACAGCACAATTGCCTCAGATCCTTCAAGAGCTTCGTGTAAATTTTCAAAGTATTGTCTGAGTTGGTGTTTTTCCCTTTCCAGATAACGACTATCCTGAACCACTTCCTGCGGGCCCCATTTGGTTTTGGAGCGGGAACCACCTTTGGGGTTAAAAAATTCAACTTCTGAATCCAGGCTGAGGGAATTGCTCTTTTCTCCGTCCCAGTTTACAACCTGTGCTTGTTTTTTATCTATCCACACACCTGTTACTTTCATGATCTTTATATTTTAATTAAGCTTCCGTTCTTTTTGTTTCAGTCAGTGTTTTTTGGGCCGGGGGTAATACCATAAAAGGGATTTTTGAATGAAACCCGATCACGTCTATTACCGGGGTAACCAGGAGGTTTTCAAGAAAAGTATGTGTATTGCGAACCATTACCAGCAGCTGAACAGGGGTCCTGACAGCAAATTGGTTAATAGCTTCAATAATCGGTTGCTGCCCTTCTTCGGAGATTTGAAAAGACAAGCCTTCTAACAGTTTTTGAAGTTGTTTTTTCCCTTCAGTTCGCCTGGTTTCCGAATCGGCCGGATCATAAGTATGCAGTACAAAGAGCTTCCTGCCGGCCCCGGACAGGGTACGAAATAGTACTTTTAGCTTCAGGTTTTCAAAGTCCTGAGAATAATCGGTTGGAAACAGGATGTTCTGCAGGGCTGCTACTTTTGCCTGTTCCGGAATTAGCAGTACCGGACAACTGGCCTTATGCACAACCTGTACGGAGTGGGAGCCGAAAAGGATTTCCCTGGCTCCGGTAGCCCCCTGTGTGCCCATTACAATTAAATCCAGGGCTTCCTTTTCTGCCATTTCCTCCATTTCATCGGCCAGGGTATTAAAAGCAGCATGGCAGAAATACCGGTGGTCTGCATCCCCGGATATTTCTTTCAGCTCTTTTTTAAGGGCTTCCAGACGGTCCAGTTCGCGCTGTTTGTAAATATCACCCAAACCCAGGTTTCCTGGGCTTGAAAGCAGGTACTCGGCCCGGTAAACTGCCGGGGTATAAGTGTGCACTAAAAAAAAGGTACATTGATCTTCCCTGAACAAGTCTATGGCGTAACGCGCTGCCTTGAGTGCATTATCTGAATAATCTGTCGGGATGGCAATTCGCAGGTTCATTGTAATATCTTACAGCTTTATCCTTAAAATTAGCCAATCCAACCCGCTCGATTCATGATATACATCATATACTGTTTGGTTTGGTCCACCGTACTTTTGTAAGTGTAATACCTGTAATTATGAAAGGTTCATTTAATAAAATTATTCAATCTGAAATTCCTGTATTAATTGACTTTTACGCAGATTGGTGTGCCCCCTGCAAAGTACTGACTCCTATCTTGAAACAGGTAAAAGAGGAGCTGGGAGATGCAGTCAAGATCGTCAAAATAGATATAGACAAAAATGACTCCATTGCAGGTCGTTTTCAGGTCAGAGGAGTTCCAACCATGATCTTATTTAAAGAGGGAACAGCCCTTTGGAGGCAAGCCGGGGTACTACCCAAAGATCAATTACTGACTACCCTGAGGCAATATATATAGGCATCTATCAGGCCTAACGGATCCGATCCCAGCGCAGTAGCAGCAACATGATTCCCAGAAAAACGACATTTTTTATGATATACTGACCCACCAGTGTAAGGCCAAATGGGATTTGCGTAAAGCACCATTGCGGGAAGAAGATCAGAGGAAGGAAAGTACAGCAAATATGGACAGTGGCTGCATGCAGGGCAATTCTTTTAAAAAGACCCGTAAGTAATAGCAATCCAACCACCGTTTCCCAAAACGCCAGCAGGAACAAGCCCGTTGGCGCATCCATCAGGCCCAGAGTCAGTTGTGAAATAGTAGCCCCGGCCAATTCTTCAGCCGGGCTAAGACCCGGAAAGAATTTTAAAAATCCAAACCAGAGGTAAACAAGCCCCAGGCCCCTTAAAATGAGCCAGGTTCTGTCAATTCGCCTTATAATGACAAGGGGGTTACTCAGCATCTATATAGTGTTTAGCGGGCAAAGTAATTTTTTATCATACCTGAAAATATGATAATCGTCATATTTGGGTAATTCCAATAGCTATTCCATTCTGGAGAGGCTCTCCCGGGCGAGTTCAGCCGTCTTTAATTTTGCCACTGCAACGTTACCGAGATCTGTCCGGGCCTCATCATTCGGCCGCATCAGCCAAAAATCTGTGGTCTGGACGATGTTGGCGCCTTGTTGCTGCAATAGTTCCCTCAGTACCCTTCCCGAACGCGCTGTGGAACCACTGCCCAGGATCACAGGAACAACGGACCGGCCTGCCAGCCAGTCGGCTGCCATGATAAATTGTTTGGTCGGACGGTCGGGACTCCAATTGTAGGTATTTGCAAAAAATACGAAAAGGTCAAAACGGCCCGGATTAATAGTGTCCGCAGCAGCTAAAGTTGCCACTGAACTGGCCCAGCCCTGCTGCTGAGCTGTACTTGCATAGGCCAGTGCCAGCTGTTGGTCCAGATTGTAAATCGGGTCCGGATTGAATACGACCAGTACGGCTCCCTTTGGATTTTCTGCCGGAAATTCCCAGGTCTGCCCGGAACGCAATTGCTGTACCCACAGGGTAAGCAATCCCCAAATAATGGCAATTGACAAAACAATGCGCCCTGTTATTTTGAAGGCCTTCTGCATACCCTTGATATTTTATAACTGAAAATAAAGGTATTTCAGAAGGGCCAAATGCTAAATGAGATTTATCATAAAAGAACGGAGGCAGTTGGTGTAACTTTCCAAAATACAAATGAGGTACCCATGGTAATAAATCGGAGGTTAGGAAAATATACCGGATTTCTGGTGATATTTGGGTTGGTTGCTTGTGGAACGGGTGACCCGGCCGTATATCCTGAAAAAAGAGATATTACGGCTTCTGTATATGCCTCTGCAACCGTACAGCCCGATAGTATGTACCGCGTACACGCTGCTGTAAGTGGTATTCTCGAAAAAAACCTGGTAGGCGAAGGGGATTTGGTTCATCCTGGCACCCCC
The DNA here is from genome assembly GCF_052497835.1 of Robiginitalea insularis. NCBI lineage: Bacteria > Pseudomonadati > Bacteroidota > Flavobacteriia > Flavobacteriales > Flavobacteriaceae > Robiginitalea > Robiginitalea insularis. Next base: position 2,522,598 of record NZ_CP199296.1, on the reverse strand, counting down.
CTTTTGCAGATCACCGACAAGACCCCCAGAATCCAAACGGAAAATGCCCGGATCGCCTTAGAACTGGCAGAAGAAAAATACCTTGGAGAGTCCTCCCCGTTGAATAATCTAAGGGCTCAAATCCGAACGGCAGAATTAGGTTTTCAAGACGACTCCCTTAACTATGAACGTCAAAAAAAACTCTGGTCCCAACAAATAGGCTCCCGTACCCAACTTGAAAACCGCCTCCTGGCCTATGAGCGATCCCGAAACAATTTACTCCAACTACAAACGGAATTGGAAAGAATGAGGAATGAACTGGAATCCGCAAGGATACAGGCGCGAAATAATTACGAAGCCTCTCTTGTGAATGAGCAGGAGTTTACGGTGCGAAGCACCATCAATGCTACGGTCTACGCCCTTTATAAGGAACCCGGAGAACTGGTGCTGCCCAATGAGCCCCTGGCCATGCTGGGAAGCCCCGATATTTTTATAATCAGCATGCTGGTTGACGAAGTGGACGTAGTTGAAATCCGTACCGGACAGCGAGTGGCTCTTACCCTGGATGCCTTTGGGGAAAAGGTTTTTGAAGCAGCCGTTTCAAAAATATATCCACAAAAAAATGAAAGAAACCAAACCTTCACTGTGGAAGCGAGGTTTCTGACAGCTCCGGCCACACTGTATCCCGGCCTTTCAGGGGAAGCAAACATTATCGTTTCTGAGCGGCGGCAGGCTATGGTAATCCCGAAAAATTATCTGCTGGATGGACACAGCGTACGTACCGAAGATGGAATTAAAGAGCTGGAGCTGGGGATTGAAACCCTGGAGTGGGTTGAAGTCCTTTCGGGTATAAATATGGAAACAGCCCTGCTTAAACCTGAACAATGAAACAGTGGAAACTTATCCTGAGCATTGCCAGAACGCATTTGCTGACCAAACTAAAATCTACCGTTACCGCGGCACTTGGGGTAACTTTCGGGATAGGGGCCTATATTACCCTGGTCAGTTTTATGACCGGGCTCAATCACATGCTGGATGACCTTATCCTGAATCAAACCCCCCATATCCATTTATACAACGAAGTGCAGCCTACTAAGCGGCAACCCCTTGAGAGAATAGCCGCCTATACAGACGATTTGCTGGACCTTCGGTCGGTCCGTCCCAAACAGGGGCAGCAAAAAATACACAATGCTCTGCCCATCCTGGACTACCTTAAAAATGATCCCCGGGTTTATGGCGCCAGTCCGCAGCTGCGGGCCCAAATATTTTATCTTTCCGGTTCCCTGGATCTGGGCGGAGTACTAATGGGGGTAGATATCCTGGAAGAAGAACGGCTCTCCAATATCGGGGATTATATTGTAGATGGTTCTGCGCAAGCCCTGGAGAATTCAGATAATGGGATTATTCTGGGGATGGGCCTGGCCCAAAAAATGTCCCTGGCTCCCGGAGACCGTTTACAGGTTAGTACAACTGAAGGCGCCACCTTCCCTTTAAAGATCGTTGGCCTCTATCAGAGTGGTATTGCAGAAATCGATAATTCGCAAAGCTATGCCAAGCTGAAAACCGTACAGCAAATCCTGGGGAAACCATCCAACTACCTGACAGACATCAACATTAAGCTGAATAAAATTGAAGAGGCCGTACCCATGGCACGGGAACTGGAAAGGCAGTTCCGGATCAAGGCCAGGGACATTCAGGAAGCCAATGCACAATTCGAAACCGGCACCAGTATCCGAAACCTGATTACCTATGCGGTTTCAATAACCCTGCTGATTGTGGCAGGCTTTGGCATCTACAACATTCTCAATATGCTGATCTATGAAAAGATGAACGACATCGCCATTTTAAAGGCAACCGGCTTTTCGGGAAGGGATGTACAGAATATATTTATGAGCCAGGCGTTGTTGATAGGTTTGGCGGGTGGTTTGTTGGGTTTGCTTATCGGTTGGTTACTCACTTTGCTGATCGACACCATCCCTTTTGAAACGGAAGCTCTGCCCACCATAACCACCTTTCCGGTAAACAAAAGCCCCTGGTATTACCTGATCGGAATCACCTTTGCATTACTATCGACTTTTATAGCCGGATATTTGCCTTCGGCCCGGGCCAAAAAGATCGATCCCGTTCAGATCATAAGGGGTAATTAAATCATGCTGATGAAAACGGTAATGAGCGCAAGAAATATCGATAAGTACTTCTACAAGCCGGTGAAATTTCACGTGCTCAAGGATATTAATTTTCAATTGAAAACAGGTGAATTCATGAGTATCATGGGGAAATCAGGTTCCGGAAAATCGACCTTGCTGTATATCCTCTCTACCATGGATACGGATTATGAAGGCTCACTTTATTTACAGGAGGAACTTATCAGCGGAAAGCATAAGGATTACCTGGCCCGCCTGCGCAATACCCATATTGGGTTTGTATTCCAGTTCCATTACCTGCTGGGCGAATTCAGTGTGCTTGACAATGTCATGCTCCCGGCCCTTAAACTGGGGTTGAAAAGCCCGGAGGAGATCCGTCAGGATGCCCTGGAAAAATTAAAAATGCTGCATATTGAGAAACTGGCGGAAAAAAGGGCTTCCCGGATTTCCGGCGGGGAAAAACAGCGGGTAGCCATTGCGCGGTCTTTGATCAATAACCCGCTGATCCTTATGGGAGATGAGCCCACGGGGAACCTGGACAGCTACAATTCAGAAAATGTCTTTCAGATATTAAAGCAATTACAGCAGGAAGCCGGTCTTTCGCTCCTTGTCGTTACCCACGATGAAGATTTTGCGAGTCGGACCGACCGTATCCTGGAACTGGAAGACGGGAGAATTATCCGTGGAAACGAGTAGTCTTGTTTAGGTTCCGTAGCGCTTCAGGGCTCTTCTGAGTTGCAGTACCTCTTCTTCCAGCTGTTGTACGCGGTTCAATAAATGATCTACGGCCTGAAGACCCTGTGGGTTAATATGCAGGTCCCGGTGCAGGCGCAGCAATCGCTCCAGCCGCCGCAGTTCCCTCCTGTGGAATACCTCTTCCTTTTCCATATTCTGAATGGATATCAATTCGAATTCCTGCAACTCATACAGAAACCGGGTTTCCAGCCCGTGTCCTTTACAAAAATCAACGATTCGGATGTATTTATCTCTTTCCATCTTGCTTATAAATTCGATTTTTTTAATGCCTCAAACAGGCTTTTCTGTTCTGCATTCAGCGTATCAGGCAATTGAACATCGTAGGTGATGATCAGGTCTCCAAAGGATCCTTCCTGTTTGTAAATTGGAAAACCTTTGCCTTTTAGTTTTACCCGGGTATTGTTCTGCGTCAGGGGTTTCACTTTTAATTTCACTTTTCCATCAAAACTGTCTGCGGTGAATTCCCCTCCCAGAACAGCTGTGGTAAGGGGTAAGCGTATCGTCTTATACAGGTTGGCCCCATCCCTCCGGAATTCAGTGTTATTTACAATATCAAAGGTGAGGTAAAGGTCCCCTTTAGGCCCTCCGTTTATCCCCGGGCCGCCATATCCCTTAATTTTGATCGTCTGACCATCTTCTATCCCTGCCGGAATGGTAATACGGATATTCTTGTCTCCAATAGTTAAGGTTCGTTTATGTGTGCGATAAACATCCTTTAAGCTCAATTGCAAACTGGCGTTAAAATCCTGACCCTTAAAACCCTGCTGAGACCTTCGGCTGCGTCCTGCCCCAAAGCCCCCGAACATGGATTCAAAGAAATCGGAAAATTCGCCTTCTCCTCCCGTAGAATAGGTATAGCGCCTGCCATGACCCCCGGAATCTGCACGGGCCTTTCGCGCTTGTTCGAAGGCTTCAGCATGTTCCCAGTCTTTCCCGTACTGATCGTATTTTTTCCGTTTTTCAGGATCGCTTAACACCTCATTGGCCTCATTGACCTGTTGGAACTTTTGTTTAGCGCCTTCGTCGTTCGGATTAAGGTCTGGATGGTACTTTCTGGCGAGCTTGCGGTATGCGCTTTTGATCTGCTTCTCAGTCGCATTTTTATCCAGCCCAAGTATTTTGTAATAATCTATAAATTCCATCTTTGCAAAGACTTAAAGATATAATCGGCGATTTATCCCTGACGGGGTTCTATCCGGAATGAACCGGAAATATCGGTATTCCCAGACCGTGCACCAGGAGGGTCAAAACGCCTATAAAAAGTAATAAAAACAATACAAATTTTCTAAATTGATCCTGGCTGATTTTATTCAGGATCAGCTTCCCAATATAGGTCCCGGCGATACTGACCACTATCAGAATAGGAATCAGGTACAAGTCGTGTTTGTGGATATACCCGTTGTAGGCATATACAATTGACCGGCTGAAATCTATCCCCAGGTCTATTGCCGCAGAAGTGGCAATAAATTGTTCCTTGGGTAATTTAAACGCTGCCATAGTGGCACCCCTGATAGCCCCTCCCGTTCCCAGCAGCCCTGCCAGGATGCCGGACAGGGCGCCGCCGGAAATGGCGTTCGTTCTGTTAGGACTTATTTGCAATCCCTTCTTGATGATGAAAACCAGACTGAAAAGGGTTAGGAAAATCCCCAAAGCAATACTCAGGTAAATGGGATTGGCGTAACGGCTCAGAAAAGCACCCAGGGACACAAACAAAACGGCGGGTATCCCTAAATTAAGGATCAGGCTTCGGTTAAAACCCTTCGAAAAGAAGGAGATTTTAGTGATGTTGCTGGATAAGTGAAAAAGGGCTGTCACCCCTAAAACGGATTGAAAATCGAGATAGTAACTCGCCAGGGGAACAAAAAAAACTGAAGAGCCAAAACCTCCTATTGTTCCGAGAACCTCCGCGAGCAAAGCGAGGATTATAAACCAGGGTAAAAGCCGAGTTAGCATGTGGTTTTACTTGTTTGACAAGGTAGTGAACCCAGGTGTTTTTTGGGATGATCTTTATCAGGGCCGGCCAATTTTAGCGCTTCGGAATTATTTTCTTCCTTAAGTTTTGTTTGAGTTGGAAAAAGCGGGTTATATTTGTGCCGCTTATTCAAGCCCACGTGGCGGAATTGGTAGACGCGCTACCTTGAGGGGGTAGTGTTCTTATGGACGTGCTGGTTCGACTCCAGTCGTGGGCACTTAAAGCGTAAACCTCGCTCGCAAGAGCGGGGTTTTGTTTTTTAGGGGAACCGTCAAAAATTTATTTTTGTAAAGACATCCTGAGGGAAATGGCAGGTTGCATCGAATCGCCAGCCGCATCGTCTCGCGCCTCACTGTAAAAGGTCCACCGGACCTTTTACTGATTGTTCGGCCGAATTTTCAGGCGGGGCCGCAATAGAGCACCGCATAAAATGAACGCACTTTAGTAATGCGTGCAAATCCCGTTGCTCAGAATGCAGGATTTTTTTTGTTTTTCTTGAGATACGAAAATCAGATTTCAACCGGATTAGGTAACTTAGCGAGGTCTTTTCAAAGAAGGTATGAGCAAGAAAATTGTTGTGATAGGAGGGGGTATTATGGGCCTTAGCAGCGCCTATTACCTCCAAAAAGAAGGGTTTGAAGTTACCGTGCTGGATAAGGGCGAAATTACAGCCGGAGCATCTTTTGTAAATGCAGGCTACCTCACCCCCAGCCACATTATCCCCCTTGCTGCTCCCGGGATGATGGCCAAAGCCGTTAAATGGATGTTTGACAGCAGCAGCCCATTCTACATGAAGCCACGGCTGGATTCTAATTTTCTGAGATGGGCCTGGAGTTTTAACCGTTCGGCGCGTCCTTCCAGGGTGCAGCAGGCCATCCCTGTTATTGCCGAGATCAACACATTGAGCAAAGCGCTTTACCAGCAGCTTCTTGAGAGTAGTGACTTGGGGGAATTTCAGCTCGAAAAATCGGGCCTGCTTATGCTTTACAAGTCTGCGCAGCTTGGTGAAGCCGAAAAAAAAGTAATGCAAAGAGTGTTGGATTTAGGCCTTGAAGCCCGGGCCCTCAGCCGGGAAGAACTCCTAAGCCTGCAGCCCGGCCTGAAAGAGGATATTCAGGGTGCGGTCCATTACGCCTGCGATGCCCATACAACCCCGGGGCAAATAATGCAGCGAATGCTGGCCTATTTGCAAAAAAAAGGGATCGCCATCCATACCGGAACCCTTGTGGAAGGATTTGAGGCTGAAAATGGCAGGATAGCCCGCATAAAGAGTAACCAGGGTATTTTCGAGGCAGACGAAGTAGTGCTCGCAGCCGGGGCCTGGAGCCCTTTGTTGAGCCAAAAACTGGGGTTGAATCTGCTGCTGGAGGCAGGAAAGGGGTATCGAATTGATATAAGTCGGAATACCCCTGTAAAAATTCCGGCTATCCTGATGGACTCCAAAGTTGCCATAACCCCTATGGACGGGTTTACCCGTTTGGCGGGAACGATGGAATTTTCAGGGATTAACCACAAAATCCGAAAAAACCGGGTAAAGGCTATTGCCTCGGCAGTAGAGAGCTATTACGAAGGTCTTTCCGTTCAGGAGGAAGAACTGGAACAGGCTGCCTGTGGATTGAGACCCGTTAGCCCGGATGGACTTCCCTATATCGGAAGGGTTTCTAACTGGAAAAACCTTTGCCTGGCCACAGGGCATGCTATGATGGGATGGAGTCTGGGCCCTATTACCGGTAAGCTGATAACCGAACTGATAAGCGGAAAACCAACTTCTATGGATATTAAACCTTTTGAACCGGAAAGACGGTTTTAATTGTTTAGCCTTATATCGCTGATTAAATAGCAAACCCTCTAAAAATAAGGTCCAAAAAATGTGACCTGCCTAATTTTGCTCAATTTTAACGATTCATGTAGCCTTAACTGCATTAAATTTAATATTTTTGTTTAAGCTTTAGGTGAAAAAAATGAACAGCGTTAAAAAATCATTTGGGATACGAGATCTTGAAAATCTTTCAGGAATCAAGGCACATACAATCAGGATCTGGGAAAAACGCTACGGGCTTTTTGCGCCGGAACGAACCTCAACAAATATCAGGACCTACAGCCTTGAAAGCCTCCAGAAACTGCTCAATATTACGCTGCTTTACAACAATGGTTATAAAATATCGAAAATAGCGAGCATCCCGGAGGACGAACTGGCTCAGCAGGTTCGGGAAGTAGTCGCGCAAAATTCCGTTAAAAGCCACGCCATCAATGCCTTTAAGCTGGCCATGGTAAATTTTGACCAGTCCCTTTTCCAGAAAACGTATGCAGGTCTTTTAGCAGAGAAATCTTTCAGAGAAATTTTCTGGGAAGTGTTTATGCCCCTGCTGCACGAACTTGGGCTTCTGTGGCAAACCGACACCATTGGCCCGGCTCATGAGCACTTTATTACGCACCTGATCAAACAAAAAATTTCCACCAGCACTGAAAAGCTACAATCTCTTGAACCCACCCGAACCGATAAGGTTTTCATCCTTTTCCTCCCGGAAAATGAAATACATGAAATTGGCTTGCTCTTCGTGAACTATGAATTGGTGTTAAGGGGTTATAAAACCATTTACCTGGGGCAGACCATTCCCCTGGAAAGCCTGGTAGACCTGAAAAAATACTATGACGACCCTCATTTTGTATCCTATTTCACTGTAACCCCGACCAAACCGGATCTGGCCAAATATTTATCTGATTTTAAAGAAAATCTGCAGCAGGACAGCGAAAGCCACCTCTGGATACTGGGCCGGCAGACCGAACACCTCGCAGAGTTAACGCTGCCTGAAAACATCAGTGGCTTCAGTTCTATTGAACACTTGCTGAGCGCACTGTAATGCTTTCTCAATACTAATCTCCAAAGGAATGAAAAAGAAAGCGGCAATTATCGGATCGGGCTTTTCCTCCCTGTCGGCTGCATGTTACCTTGCCAAGGCCGGATACAGTGTAGACGTATACGAGAAAAACAGCCAGTTGGGGGGCCGGGCCTCACAATTAAAACGAGAGGGATTTACCTTTGATATGGGCCCAAGCTGGTACTGGATGCCCGATATCTTTGAAAAATTCTTTTCGGATTTCGGAAAAAGCAGTTCCGATTACTACACCCTGGACCAGCTGGATCCTGCTTACCAGATCTTTTTTGAAGATGAAGTGGTTACCATTGGGAGTTCCATGGATGCCATATGCAGGGAATTTGAGCGCATTGAACCCGGCAGCGCTGCACCGCTTCGAAAATTTATATCCAAAGCGGCTGAAAACTACGACATTGCCATAAATAAAATGGTTTACAAACCGGGGAAATCCCCGCTGGAGTTGGTTTCTTTGGAAACAATGACGCGCGTCGGACAATTTTTCAGTACTATCAGCCGGGATGTCCGCAAGCAATTCAAAAACCCCAAACTCATCTCCATTCTGGAATTCCCGGTCTTATTCCTCGGGGCCAAGCCATCCAATACCCCTTCATTTTACAGTTTTATGAATTATGCCGATTTCGGCCTGGGTACCTGGCATCCAAGAGGAGGAATGTATAAAATTGTAGAAGCCATGAAGGCTTTGGGCAGCTCCCTGGGGGTAACTTTTCACACCAATGCCGAGGTTTCGGAAATTCGATTGGATAAAAGCAAGGCCTGTGGGTTGCAGATTAATGGCAAAACGGTAAATGCCGACCTGATCATCAGCGGGGCAGACTACCATCATACCGAGAGCCTGCTTCCTGCTGATTTCCGACAATATTCGGAATCCTATTGGGAAAATAGGACATTTGCCCCTTCTTCCCTCCTCTTTTATATCGGCTTTGATAAGAAGCTCAAAAATATCCGGCATCACAATTTATTCTTCGACACAAATTTCGAACAGCACGCCGTAGCCATTTACGACCGGCCCGAATGGCCCAGGGACCCCCTCTTTTATGCCAATTTCCCGTCTGTTACTGATACGGAGATGGCACCAGGCGGCAAGGAAACCGGTTTTTTCCTGATGCCACTGGCACCGGGTTTGGAAGACAGCACCGAGCTCCGGGAAAAGTATTTTGATATTATTATGGATCGATTTGAATTGCGGACCGGCCAGGAAGTGAGAAATAATATTATATTTAAGGAAGCTTTCTGTGTGAAGGATTTTGTTGAACGATATAACAGCTATAAGGGAAATGCCTATGGAATGGCCAATACCCTGAGGCAAACAGCGTTTTTAAGACCAGGGCTGGAAAGTAAAAAAGTTAAGGACCTTTATTTTACGGGACAATTAACCGTTCCGGGGCCCGGAGTCCCACCATCCCTGATCTCAGGCAAGCTGGTCTCTGAACTAATACAACAAAACGATTAGCAGAAGGGCATGAAATCATTATTCGATACGGTTTCCCACGGATGCAGTAAGCTGGTTACCCGGCGTTACAGCACCTCCTTTTCCCTGGCGACCAAAATGCTGGCCAGAAGTATACGGCAGGAAATCTACAATATATACGGGTTTGTGCGCTTTGCTGATGAAATTGTGGATTCCTTCCACAATTACGATAAAAAAGAGTTGTTCGATCGCTTCGAGGAAGATCTGGAGCTGGCGCTAAAACAGGGGATAAGCCTGAATCCCATTTTGAATGCCTTTCAGGAAACCTATCATAAATACAATATCCCGCACCACCTGGTTGCCGCTTTTATGAAAAGCATGCGCATGGACCTTCACAAAAAAGTCTATCGCACAGAAGAAGAGTACAAGGAATATATCTATGGTTCTGCGGATGTTGTAGGCCTGATGTGCCTTTGCGTATTTGTAAAAGGGGACAAAGCCCGTTATGAGGAACTCAGGGAGGAAGCCATGGCATTGGGATCAGCATTTCAGAAAGTTAATTTCCTGAGGGACCTGAAAGCAGATTACGACGGGCTGGACCGTTCCTATTTCCCGAATACGAACCTGCTGGAACTGGACGAGGTCTCAAAAGCAAGCATAGTGGAGGAGATTCAAGCAGATTTCCGAAAAGGGTATCAGGGAATACTGAAATTGCCGGGGGAATCAAAGTTCGGGGTCTATATGGCCTATCGTTACTATTCGAAATTGCTGCACAAGCTGCAAAGATTACCCTCCGTAGAAATAAAAAATGCCCGGGTGAGAGTGCCGAATTATCAAAAAGTTGGGTTACTGGCCCGCTCTTATGTTCGCTATCGATTAAATTTGGTATAAGATGCAAGTGATTTACTGGATTGGAATTTTTTTGTCAGCCTTCTGCGTTATGGAATTTATGGCGTGGTTCACCCATAAATACATCATGCATGGTTTTTTATGGAGCCTGCACAAAGACCATCACCGCAAAGATCACGACTCATGGTTTGAGCGCAACGATGCTTTTTTCATTTTCTACGCAATCGTGAGCATGTCCTTTATTATGGTAGCCTCTGAAACTTCCTTCTGGCAGGGATACCCCATTGGCCTGGGAATCCTGGCCTACGGGATTGCCTATTTTCTGGTTCATGACATTTTCATCCACCAGCGTTTTAAACTGTTCCGAAATGCCAATAACTGGTACGCCAGAGGTGTACGCAGGGCGCATAAAATACACCATAAACACCTTGGAAAAGAAGAAGGTGAATGCTTCGGGATGCTCTTTGTTCCCTTCAAATATTTTAAGAAATAATCAGGCATGGCCAAAGCATGCATTGTAGGTGCCGGGATCGGAGGGCTTGCCACGGCTATCCGTCTCAGGGCCAAGGGCTATGAAGTCAGTGTTTTTGAACAGAATTCCTATCCGGGAGGGAAATTACATGCCGAGCGATTTAAAGGGTACCGCTTTGACATGGGACCGTCTCTTTTTACGATGCCACAACTGGTGGATGAACTCTTCGAGCTTTTCGGGAAAGACCCAAAAAATTATTTCAGCTACCACCGCAAGAAAGTCCTTTGCCATTATTTCTGGGAAGACGGAACAAGGTTTCAGGCCCCTGCTGAGCCGGAAGCATTTATTGCTGCAGCTTCAGATGTTTTTGGTGAACCCGGGGAGGCATTGAGGGGATATCTGGATCGCAACCGGCGAAAGTATGAACTTACCGCACCCTTATTCCTTGAAAAATCCCTGCATAAAATCCAAACCTACCTGAATTCCCAAACCTTCCGTGCAGCAACAGCCATGGCGGGCCTGGGGATATTTAAGAGTCTGGATAGCGCAAATAAACAGGCTTTTAAAAATGAGAAGCTGGTGCAGTTGTTCAACCGCTATGCAACCTACAATGGGTCCAGCCCCTACCAGACTCCAGGGATTATGTCTATGATCCCGCATCTTGAGATGCAGCTGGGTACCTATTATCCAAGGGGTGGGATGCATGAAATTACCAGGAGCCTTTTCGAACTGGGAAAGGCAGAAGGGGTCCGCTTTCATTTTCAGGAAGGGGTTGAGCAGATTCTTACCAGCAGCGGTTCTGCCTGTGGCATTCAAACGTCCAAGGGAAGTTACACTTTTGACCTGGTCGTTTCCAACATGGATATTTACCCTACCTATAGAAAATTGCTGCCCGGAGAAAAAGCCCCCGAAAGGACACTGAAACAGGAGCGCTCCAGCTCTGCCTTGATTTTCTATTGGGGAATCCGGAAATCCTTTCCCCAACTCGACCTGCATAACATACTGTTTAGTTCAGATTATCAGGCCGAATTCAACTGTATCTTTAACGAAAAAAGCCTTTTTGAGGACCCTACGGTCTACTTGAATATTACCAGCAAGGAAAGCCCGGAAGATGCTCCTGAAGGATGTGAAAACTGGTTTGTAATGGTTAATGCACCAGGCGATTACGGACAGGACTGGGATGCGCTTATCAGCAAATGCCGCAGCAATATCATTGCAAAAATCAACAGAGTCCTTAACACAGATATCGAAAAGTTGATCGAGGTAGAGGAACTGCTCACCCCCAGTGGGATTGCCGAGAAAACGAGTTCTTACAGGGGAGCGCTGTATGGGGCGGCCAGTAACAACCGTTTTGCAGCCTTTCTCAGACATCCCAATTTCAGCTCCAGACTTGCCAACCTTTACTTTACGGGCGGTTCTGTGCACCCGGGAGGGGGCATCCCGCTTTGTCTGTATTCGGCTAAGATTGTAAGTGAAACGATTCCATTTGCAGAATGAGAGAACCGAAAGCACTTTTACCAACCTACAGGACCACAATAGGGGTATTCCTGGTTTGGCTCTTTCATCTTAGCGGGCTCATAGGAATTTATCTGGGATACGAAGACTGGTTTATTTCCAAAACGCCACTGAACCTCTTTCTAAGCGGCTTGCTCTTTATCTGGATCTATCCCCTTTCAGGAAAGAAAGCCTGGCTGCTGTTCCTGCTTTGCGGCTTTCTGGGCATTGCAGCCGAATGGGTAGGCGTACACACCGGATGGCTTTTTGGAGCCTACGCCTATGGGGAAAACCTCGGGCCCAAAATTTTTGAAGTACCCCTTTTGATTGGCCTCAACTGGGCATTGCTGACCTTTATAACGGGAAGCCTCAGCCGTCGCTGGCTTCAGAACAGGAAACTGCAAATGCTGGCGGGAGCCTTGCTGATGCTGTTGCTGGATTTTTTTATGGAGGCGGCAGCGCCGCATTTCGACTATTGGGAGTTTAATGGGGGAACTGCCCCGTTGTGGAATTATGTCTGCTGGTTCCTGCTGGCATTTTTGTTACAGGGTATCTTTCAGAAGACCGGGCAGGCTGGAAACTCCCGTTTTTCAGCACAATTGCTTTTGGCCCAGTTTGTTTTTTTTATCGCTATGTTTTTTCGGTACTGAGTTCTTGCCGGAGCAGCTCCATCCCCTTGCAATCAGACCAGTTCCCCAGCATTTTAAAAGGCTGAAACCTGGCAAACATTTCTTCGCTGTACCAGCCCAATTCACGGGTACGCCTGATAGCCTCCTGATGTCCGTCAGCAGAATACGCGAAATCCATCATGCTCTGCAAATCTTTCCAAAGACTGAAAGTGGCCATATGGATAAAGGGGGTTTCGCCAATTCCCTTGGTATACAACAGGCCCTCGCGCTGCTCCAGGGTTTCCCGGGAAGCCGGGACCGAATTCCAGAACTTCCTTAAATATTTCCGTTTGATAGTCGCTCGCGTGATTACCGCCAGCATCGGAATAGAAGTTGCTTCTGTGGTTTTGGAATCAAAGGGATTCTGACCATTCCAGAGGCCTTTGGAGCGAAGCGGGCGCATAAAAAGGGTCCAGTTTTCATCAGAACGGTCTCTGTATTTTTGTAACCACTGGTGCTGCCCAAAGAAATTTTCGGCCTCCCCGAGGCTCTCCCAATGCTGTAAAAGGGAAAAAACCTCCCAGTCAGGAGAGGTACTGAACCCCTGTTTTCCCGTACCCAGCAATTTGTAAAACACCAGACCGCTCACCTTGTTCAGTATGGGTTTGGCGAACTGCATCTGCTTTAAAGCCCAGAATTTCCTTCCTGCCCCTTTAAAACGAAAAAAGCTGATTGTACTTACTGAACCCATAGACAAAACCCGTTTCTGACCCGAATTACTCCTCGAGTAACGCGTCCAGTAATTCGTGAACCCTTGCAGAATTCCAGTCGGCTATGCCCTCCTGATCTACCACAACGTAGCCCTCCCGGTCTATTATATAAGATCGGGGCGGATCTGAAGTATCCACCGGACTGCGATTCCCTATAATCAGATACGTTATCGGAAAGGTAAACCCGTATTCTTCCATAAAGGTTTCAACAGGCTCCCGTTCCTCATCTGTTATGATGTAAAAATCAACCTGGTCTCCATAAGTATCGTAAAGCTTCTGTATCCCTTTGAGTTCTGGGAGGCTGGGAAGTCTCCAGGAAGCCCAGAAATTGATAAACACCACATTTCCCTCAGAGCGTTCGAAATTAAAAAAATTCCAGTTGGCGTCCTTCAGTGTCCAGTCGTAGTCAGTGATCTGCTCGCGGTCTGCCTCTTCTGTTACTTCCGGGCTGAATGAGAATACCTGCATCAGCCAAATCTTGGAATGATGCCCCAGTGGTGTCACAAAAAATGACAACACAAAGAGGATGATCGCAATGTTGATAACCGTCTTCCTGCGTATTTTCATCTGGTATTTTCCAGGGAGTTAGCCCTTACTTAGGAAGCGTTTTCTTTTTTAATCACATTCAGTGCGGAACCTTCCCGGAACCACCCGATCTGAGTGGCATTATAGGTATGGTTAGCCTTTATGTAATCTTTGCTTCCATCGGCGTGAACCACCTCTATTGTAAGGGGCTTATCAGCTTGGAAATCAGCTATATCCGTAAAATTGAAGGTGTCATCCTCCTGTATCAGGTCATAATCCGATTCGTCGGCAAAGGTAAGTGCCAGCATCCCCTGCTTTTTGAGGTTGGTTTCATGGATACGGGCAAAAGATTTAACAAGTACCGCTGCAACCCCAAGGTGACGTGGTTGCATGGCAGCGTGCTCCCTCGAGGAACCCTCACCGTAATTGTGGTCTCCCACTACAATGGTTTTTATACCCTTGGCTTTGTAAGCGCGTTGTGTATCCGGTACGCCGCCGTATTCGCCGCTTAGCTGGCTCTTTACAAAGTTGGTTTTCTTGTTGAATGCGTTCACGGCTCCAATCAGGGTATTGTTTGCAATATTATCCAGGTGTCCCCTGAAGCGTAACCAGGGCCCTGCCATAGATATGTGGTCTGTAGTACATTTCCCGAAGGCCTTGATCAGCAATTTCATACCCTGCAGGCTTTCATCTGAGATGGGCTCAAAGGGATCAAGCAATTGCAGGCGCTCTGAATCCTTGGCGACCTTTACTTCCACACTACTGCCATCTTCTTTGGGGGCTACATAACCTGATTCCTCAACTGCAAAGCCTTTCGGTGGCAGTTCATAGCCCCTGGGTTCATCCAATCGGACTTCTTCGCCTTCCTCATTGATCAGAGTGTCTGTAATTGGGTTGAAATCAAGCCTACCGGCTATTGCAATGGCTGTTACCAGTTCAGGTGAACCCACAAATGCGAGCGTATTCGGATTCCCGTCTGCACGCTTGGCAAAATTGCGGTTAAAGGAGTGAACGATCGTATTTCTGGGACCATCGGTAGCTTTATCCCCATAGCGATCCCACATCCCGATACACGGGCCGCAGGCATTTGCAAAAACGGTTGCCCCAATATTGTTGAAGGTATCGATAAAGCCGTCCCGTTCTATGGTATACCGCACTTGCTCAGATCCAGGGGTTATAGTAAAGTTTGATTTCGTCTTTAGTTTTTTATCCGAGACCTGCTGAGCCAAAGAAGCCGCACGGGAAATATCTTCATAGCTGGAGTTGGTGCAGGATCCGATCAGGCCGTATTCCACTTTTAAAGGCCAGTCATTTTCACGGGCGGCCTCGCTCATCTTGGAGATAGGGGTCGCCAGGTCTGGTGTGAAAGGGCCGTTTAAATGAGGTTCCAGGGTTGAAAGATCAATTTCGATTACCTGATCGAAATAGGTATCGGGACTTTCGTATACTTCGGGGTCAGCCGTAAGATAATCCGCCACTTTATTAGCTGCATCTGCCACATCCGAACGGTCGGTAGCCCGAAGGTAGCGATCCATAGAAGCGTCATAACCAAAGGTGGAAGTGGTGGCACCCACCTCTGCACCCATATTGCAGATAGTCCCTTTCCCGGTACAGGACATAGAGGTTGCCCCGGGTCCGAAGTACTCTATAATGGCCCCTGTACCCCCTTTTACAGTAAGTATATCAGCCACCTTCAGGATTACATCCTTTGGTGCCGTCCAGCCAGACAAACTCCCTTTGAGCTTAACTCCTATGAGCTTTGGAAACTTGAGTTCCCAGGGCATTCCGGCCATTACATCAACGGCATCGGCACCCCCAACACCAATAGCGACCATCCCGAGACCACCCGCGTTTACGGTGTGCGAATCGGTTCCGATCATCATCCCACCAGGGAAGGCATAGTTCTCCAGTACCACCTGGTGAATAATCCCCGCCCCGGGGCTCCAGAACCCTATTCCGTATTTATTGGAAACAGATTCGAGGAAGTCAAAGACCTCGTTACTGGTTTGATTGGCTCTTTTCAAATCGGCGTCTGCCCCTACCTTTGCCTGTATCAGGTGATCACAATGTACCGTAGTGGGAACAGCCACTTTGGGTTTCCCCGCATGCATAAACTGCAACAGCGCCATCTGTGCTGTGGCATCCTGGCAGGCTACCCGGTCAGGCGCGAAATCAACATAATCCTTACCCCTTCGGAAAACCTTATCAGGGTTGCCATCCCAAAGGTGGGAATAGAGAATTTTCTCAGAAAGGGTCAGAGGTCTGCCTACCAGCTCCCGGGCTTTATCTACCCGCTCCGGCATGGTAGCGTAGACCTTTTTGATCATGTCTATATCGAATGCCATTGTTTATAAGGTTTATCTATTAAAATTGTTGCCCAAAAATACTAAAAAGCAGAGGGAATTAAAATAATTACAGCAGCCAATATACACCTTTTGAGGATGTTTGAAGAGCTGAAAGCGGAATTGGCAAAGAAGATCAGGTCTGAAAGGGTGTCAGGGCGCTGCCCTGCCCGATTCAAAGTAACTTTGATATAATATCCTCATCAGAGATCCCCTCGGCTTCAGCCTTGTAATTCCTGAGGATCCTGTGGCGCAATATTCCCATGGCAACAGCCTGCACATCAGCAATATCCGGAGAAAACCTTCCGTCTACGGCCGCGTGGGCCTTAGCTGCCAGGATCAGGTTTTGAGAGGCTCTTGGACCGGCACCCCAATCCAGGTACTGGTTTACCAAATCTATGGCGCCTGCCTCCCCGGGTCGTGTTTTATGAACCAGTTCAACAGCATAACGAACTACATTATCCGGAACGGGAATGCGACGAATGAGGTGTTGTACTTCGAGTATTTCTTCGGCACTGAAAAGGGTCTCGAGCTCCGTTTCCCGGTCGTCCGTGGTCTTCTTGACCACATCGATCTCTTCTTCCACACTGGGATACGTAAGTTCAATGGCGAACATAAAACGGTCTAACTGCGCTTCCGGAAGGGGGTAAGTACCTTCCTGCTCAATCGGATTCTGTGTTGCCAGTACAAAATAAGGTGCCTTTAGCTTATACTGCTTCCCCGTAATGGTAACCGCCCTTTCCTGCATAGCTTCCAAAAGGGCTGCCTGTGTTTTGGGAGGGGTCCTGTTTATTTCATCTGCCAACACAATATTGGCGAATACAGGACCTTTAATAAACACGAAATTGCGGTTCTGGTCAAGCACTTCGCTTCCCAGAATATCGCTGGGCATCAGGTCCGGAGTAAACTGTATCCGTTTAAAATCCAAACCGAGGGTTTGGGCAATTGTATTAACCATCAGCGTTTTTGCCAGTCCGGGTACCCCAATCAGCAAAGAATGCCCCCCGGTGTATATGGACCAGAGTATCTGATCAATTACGGCCTCCTGACCGACAATTACTTTTGCGATTTCTTTTTTCAGCGCCTGGTGCCTGGCAACTAACTTCTCTACAGCCTGAACGTCCGACATCCTATTTTTTTAACCAGTTATTGGCGAAATTACAATCGCGGAACGCCCCATTAACGCTTATATATGTTTCTTCAATATGCGTTTTCATCCATTCCCTGATGGCTTTAAACTGTTTATCCCGTAGCGCCAGTTCCTGGATTTTCATATAATCCCTTGCAAAGTCAGCTTCGTGTTCGTCATACCGGTTTGTGACCATCAGGATTTTATAACTGGCCGGGCCACCCCTGGGGTCTTCTTCCAGTATGGGGTTGGATATTTCATTATCCTTCAGGTTCCTGACCTGGTTGTACAGGGTGGGATCCATTT
This sequence comes from Robiginitalea insularis, assembly GCF_052497835.1. Lineage (NCBI taxonomy): Bacteria > Pseudomonadati > Bacteroidota > Flavobacteriia > Flavobacteriales > Flavobacteriaceae > Robiginitalea > Robiginitalea insularis. Next base: position 2,504,947 of record NZ_CP199296.1, on the reverse strand, counting down.
TGGTCAGTTCAAAACGAGACCCATAATCGCTGGGGTTACGCAATACGCCCCCATCAAATTTGGTCTCTTTTTCATCCGAAAAGTTACGGGCCGCCTCGGCAAAAGTATACTTCCCTTCCATCACCTGCTTTCGGATGGTATCCAGTTCCTTACGCGCATTGTCCAGTGCTTCCTGGGGCACCTCCGGCTGGATAAGGATATGCCGTAAATCCAGCTCCTGCCCGCGGATTTTTTCAATATAAATGATATGATAGCCAAAATCTGTCTCGAAAGGCTCGGAAATCTCTCCCTCCTGCAGACTGAAAGCGACATCCTTAAACTCCTTTACAAAGTTGGTTTGACGGGTCATACTGTAAAACCCCCCTCGTGATTTTGAGCCCGGGTCCTGAGAATAAAGAATGGCCTTAACCCTGAAATTGGCATCATTATCTTCCACATCTGCCTTGATTTCATTGAGCTGGTCAATTACCTTTTGCTTCTCCTCTTCAGGGATCACAGGTCTTTTGACTATTTGGGCAATTTCCAGTTCGGCGCCAAAGACCGGACGCTGGTCTTCCGGAATGCTATTAAAGAACTGCCGGACCTCTTCCGGAGTTACCTGAATCTCCCCTACCACTTCCTGCTGCATTCGCTGGGAAAGCATCTGCAGCTTATTAATCTTGTAAAGCTCATCCCTCAGGTCTTCTACCGATTCCTTTTTGTAAAATGCAAGTACTTTTTCCATTGATCCGAGACGTTGCACAAATTCCTGGAGGTACTGATCACTGGAGCTGTTCACCTCATCATCCGAAACCAGAATACTGTCCTGAACGGCCTGATGGGCATAAAGCCGGTCTTCCATAAGCTTCCCCAGTAAACCGCAACGATCAATGTCCTGGGTTGTGGCCCCCTGGTTTCTCAAATCGATGAGGGTCTTTTCCACATCCGATTCAAGAATCACATAATCACCAACCACTGATGCAATCCCATCCAGTTTAATGCGCTGAGTAGCACCGGCCGGTTTGCTGTCTGCCAGATCATCTGGCGAAACCGGAGTTTCAACGGCGGTTTCTTCTGTCTGGGGAACGGAGTCCTGTACCTGTGCGCTAAGACCTGCAGTCAGGGCAAACAGGCTAATTTGTAATAGTATTTTCTTGTGCATTATCATAAATTTCAAATTCATTCCTTCGTATAGCTTCATTGATCAGATCTGATTCCAGCTCCCGAAGATACTTCATCTTTCTCCTGTTCAGCAAAACCTGCCTAAGCCTGGGTTCTATATAAGAAAGCGGGGCAATCTCATTGACTCCCAGTACGTCTGTCACCTTAATCAAATATACCCCTGAACCATCCTCCAGCTCTATAAATTGTGATTTTTTTAAGTTATCGCTCTCATTCTCCGCCGTAAGTGGCGGAATTTCATCCATAATTCTCGAAACAGGGACCCACAGTGAATCGTTAAAGTGCAGTTTGCGGAATTGTACCCCAACCGAGTCGAGAAAGCGCAGATCGTTTTCGTTAAAACGCCGCAATCTTTCAGTAACCTCCTCACGATTCAAAAATTGCAGGGGTAGCTCAATAAATCGCAATTGCACAATTTTTTCCTGCAGCCGAAAATTAACTCTTTCCTTTTCGTAAAATTCATTGAGTTCACTGTCCAGAATAAGCGTATCTTCTGACTGTGCTACCAGGGCTTCTTTGTAGGCCCGAGTATAAAGATCTGCTCGATAATCCGAAATCAGGGATTCAAATTCTGCTATTTTATCCTCGGAAAGATTGAATTTGGCCCTGGAGAGTAAGAGGCGCTGGGTGGCCCATTTGGTAATCAGGTTGGAGGCCAGCGCAATACTGTCTTCTGCACTGAGGTTATCCGCAAATAATCCTGAAATATCGTCCAGGTACAGGTATTCTTCCCCTACCCTGGCTACAACCTCCCTTTCAGGCTGCTTCTTCCCGAAGGAATCGCAGGAAATACAGAGCAGCCCGGCCAGCAAGCAAGTACCCGCCAGTAAGAATTTCAGCGTTCCGATTTTTACAAGGCGCATCCGGCAAAAGTAATAAATACCCCCCGGGGAACAAGTAAAGTTCGGATGGATTAACACATTTTTATCAGGCATCCTGTCCCAATTTTTTAGTACCTTGAAGAGTAAACAGACACCCAATGAAGTACAGCTGCGAAATTACAATCCATCTTCCCAGGGAACGCATGCTGGAAATTCTGGACAAGCCTGAGAATATGAAACACTGGCAAAAAGGACTTCTGCGCTATGAGCATATTTCAGGTCCACCCGAAGCGGAAGGCTCCCAGATGGAATTGGAATATCAGATGGGAAAACGAAAAATTACCATGGTAGAGACGATCATCAAAAAAGATTTGCCCGATGAATTCCACGTAACTTATGACGCCAAAGGGGTACATAACCTTCAAAAAAACTACTTTTTGGAACTCGATAAAAACAGCTGCAAATGGGTATCCGAAACCGAATTCACCTTTTCGGGTTTAGCAATGAAACTCATGGCCCTGCTGATGCCGGGGGCATTTAAAAAACAATCTATGGCCTATCTGAAGGATTTTAAAAACTTTGCGGAATCCGGTCAGTCTGTTGCGGGTCTTTAAGCCAATAAATATGCAAAAAAAAATAAGGGTCATTTGGGATTTCAGGGGACCCGCTGCTTCCCAAACGGCCAGGCACTACTGTAATCACTTAAGGGAATATCCGCTGCAACCAGGCCCATTGGAAATTGGATCTAAAGACGTGAGTGATATTCACAGCCTGGCCTATATGGTAATATTGGAAACCGAACTGGCCGAAATACGGGATTCCCTTAAACCGCATCGCGGCGAGTATGTATAATGAAAAAATTATGAACTTTATTAAAACCATTGCCCTGCTTTTGACAGGCTGCTGCCTGACCAGCTGCCTCTCTGCGAGCCGGGAAAAGGACCCGCTAAAGGAAATTCTGAATTCCAGGGATCCGGCCATCCGTAAGGTCATGAAAGATCCAGGCCTGTACGAAGTTCAGATTCGCTATACCCGGATACTGAGGGAGGGCGGAACTGTTCGCTTTAAAGATTATGACTTCAGGGTTGATACTGAGGCGTATTTCTATCCCGCCTCCACTGTTAAATTTCCGATTGCCGTACTGGCACTGGAAAAATTAGGCACCATGGATAGCCTGGATCGGAATACCCGCTTTTATATCGAGGGCGATAGTGTGGAAAACAGTTTTGCAGATGATATTGTAAAGGTCTTCGCTATAAGCGATAATCACGCGAACAACAGATTACTGGAGTTTTTGGGACAGGATGCCATCAATGAGCGCCTGGGGAGCCTCCAGGTGCGGCCAGCCAGGATCTCTCACAGGTTGGGATACCATAGCGATGATGTGAGCACACGCCCCCTTATATTATATCTGAATGACAGCACCACGGTGCAGTCCAAACCGATTGTGAACCATCCGCCTGTGCCCCTGGAAATTTCCGGGGTCTTAAAAGGACGGGGCTATTACAGGGAAGATTCCCTTTATATGGCACCCTTTGATTTTGGTCTGAAAAACTACCTGCCGGTTACTTCACTATCCGGACTGATGAAAAGGGTTATCTTCCCGGAAACCTTTCCGGAAAATGAAAGGTTCCGTCTTAGTCCGGATCAGCGCGAATTCCTTTTAAACAGTATGAAAATCATCCCTCGCAAAGCCGGTTATGATCCGGTAATGTACCAGGACGGTTACTGCAAATTTTTTATCTATGGAGATACGGAAGATCGCATCCCCGATCATATCTCTATTTACAATAAAGTGGGGTTTGCCTATGGCACATTAACGGATTGCGCTTATATCACTGATGACGAAAATGGCGTAGAATTTATGCTCACAGCGACCATCCTGGTGAATTCCAATGGCATTTTTAATGATGACCAATACGAGTATGACGAAACAGGTTTGCCTTTCCTGGCGGCATTGGGCAGGGCTGTCTATCAGTATGAACTGGGACAGCAATAAACCTTTTCAGGACTGGGACGGTACAAATACTACTTCGCCACGTTAACCGACCGGGTTTCCCGAATAACGGTTACCTTCACCTGTCCGGGATAAGTCATATCAGTTTGTATTTTCTGAGAAATTTCAAAAGACAATTGGGCAGCTTTTTCATCGCTTACCTTCTCACTTTCAACTATTACGCGTAGTTCCCTTCCGGCCTGTATGGCATAGGCCTTTTGAACCCCTCCAAAACCAAAAGCGATTTCCTCAAGGTCCTTTAATCGCTGGATATAGGAATCCAGTACCTGCCTTCTGGCCCCGGGCCGGGCTCCGCTGATCGCATCACAAACCTGAACTACAGGCGAAATCAGGGTAGTCATTTCAACTTCGTCATGATGGGCCCCGATTGCGTTGCATACTTCCGGTTTCTCTCCGTATTTCTCAGCCCATTGCATTCCGAGTATGGCATGCGGGGTCTCCATTTCGGCCTCCGTATTGGGAACCTTTCCAATATCGTGAAGCAAACCGGCCCGCTTGGCCAGTTTAGGGTTCAGCCCCAATTCTGAAGCCATCACACCGCAAAGCTTGGCCACTTCCCTGGAATGTTGCAGGAGGTTTTGTCCGTATGAAGAGCGGTACTTCATGCGCCCGACCACCCGGATCAGTTCGGGATGCAATCCGTGTATTCCCAGATCTATAACGGTTCGTTTCCCAACCTCTACGATCTCCTGTTCTATTTGTTTTTCGGTTTTCCGTACTACTTCTTCAATCCTGGCCGGGTGGATTCGCCCGTCCGTGACCAATTTATGAAGGGATAAGCGGGCTACTTCCCGGCGTACCGAATCAAAGCAGGAAAGAATGATGGCTTCCGGGGTATCATCAACAATAATCTCGACTCCGGTTGCTGCTTCCAGGGCCCGGATATTCCGACCTTCCCGGCCGATAATCCGGCCCTTAACATCATCTGATTCCAGGTTAAAAACCGAAACACAGTTTTCAACCGCTTCCTCGGTCCCGATTCGCTGAATGGTGTTGACGATTATTTTCTTTGCCTCTTGCTCAGCCGTCATTTTGGCCTCTTCAATAGTTGTCTGAAGAAAGGCCATAGCATCTGTTTTGGCAGTCTCTTTAAGCGATTCTAAAAGCTGGGTCTTGGCATCTTCTGCAGAGAGGCCGGAAATTACTTCCAGCTGTTGCACCTGGCTGTTGTGCAATTTCTCCAACTCCCCTTGTTTTCGCTCAAAGAATTCCCTTTTCTTGTCCAGTTCTCTGGCCTTGGACTCAAGCTGCTCATTTATTTTTTTGGTCCGTGCCAGCTCGCTGCTAACCTGTGATTCTTTATCCCGGGTTCGTTTCTCCGCTTCGGCAATTTTTTTATCCTTGTTGATAATGACCTTTTCGTGTTCGGCCTTTAGTTCAAGAAACTTTTCCTTTGCCTGAAAAATTTTGTCCTTTTTGATATTCTCAGCTTCAGCATTTGCTCCTTTGAGAATAGAAGCAGCCTCTTTTTTGGCTGCATCAATAGTTTTGGATGCTTTCCCTTTTTCCAGGATTTTGGCTATAATAAAACCAATCCCCAGGCCTATGACCAAAGCGATTATTCCCGTTGTAGTGTCCATTTGTAGTTCTTTTTAGTTTGCCTGTTCAGGCAATGAATACGAGTTGCTTCATGCATAGCAAGGGCATAATGCCCTGATTTCAGGTAGAAAATTCAAAAAAAAACCCACATTGGTGAAGTTTTGTACAAACTCCAAAAAACAGGTTTAGGGCTAACAAATTGCTCAAGGATCCTTTCTGGAAGGCTTGCTTTTACAACTTAAACTCACCCTTTTTAATTAAATTAATGTTGAGTTTGTCAAAAATAAATACCAATGTGGGCAGTATTGTTTTTGCTATGTAAAAGAACTTAGTGCATGCTCAGTTTAGAAGCTACCAGGGCATCGAGTGATTTTAAGCGCTCTGTTACTTCCTGTGTGTCTTCTTTTTGTTCTATGCCCCCCTGCTCTACCTTGGATGCAAACTGTAAGGCGCACATGGCCAGTACATCCTGTTTATCGCGAACGGCATAGTTCTGTTCAAATTTTTTGGCAAGCTGTTCGATGTTCTTTGCTGCCTTCCTGAGCCCCTCTTCCTGAGCGGGGTCAATGGTTAGCGGGTACACCCTGTCAGCTATTGAAAGCTTTATTTTCAGCTTCTCCTGCATATTTGAACGTTTGCATTACTCAGATAATTGTACGATACAATGATCTATTTCTCTGATTAGTGCGTTTATTTTGAGCTTGGCTTCTGTTTTATTCGTTTCACTGCCCAACATTGAATTAGCCATTTTCAGGGAATTGTATTTCTCCTCCCATTCAGCTGCAGTTCTTTGGGCGTCCTCATAGGCTTTATTAAGCTGATCGAATTCCTTTTTCAGGTCTTCCCTGCTGCGCTGGGTCAATTCCAGTTTATGCAACAGTTTACTGATCTTGTTTTCTAATGAGTCTACAATTTCGACCAATTCACTCATTGGCTTTCTTCAATGTATTTACACAAAGTTAAGATTCCCCGGGCGACTTCGCAATAGTTTTTCGTTAATTAAACAATTATGTTCCCCGGCAGCCCGGTACAACTGGGATGAACTCCTCATTCCAGTGGAAATTGCAGCCTTTGTGTTTTAGAATTGCATCCTGAATGTTTAATTTCGCATTAACTAGCCGTCTATGAAAAGAATTTTATGCTGTTTAATGATGCTCTCAGTATCGGGTATGAAAGCCCAATATGCGGGCTCTGATAGCGATTTTGCCCCTCCCCTGGACATCCCCCTGATTCTCGCAGGAACCTTCGGGGAGTTGCGATCAAACCATTTTCATTCCGGAATAGACATAAAAACCCAGCAGCGTCAGGGGCTGCCCATATATGCGATTGCTGAAGGCACTGTAAGCAGGGTCAAGGTCAGTCATTGGGGGTATGGCAAGGCCTTATATATTTCACATCCGAACGGCTATACCTCCGTATATGCCCATTTGCAAAAATTCAGTCCTGAAATAGATGAATATGTTAAGACGCTGCAATATTCCAAACAATCGTATGAGGTAGAGGCCTTCCCTGAATACGGCACCTTAAAAGTTGCCAAGGGGAGTGTGATCGCCTACAGCGGGAATACCGGAGGATCTTCCGGGCCACACCTGCATTTTGAAGTACGCAGCAGCCTGGATGAGAAGCCTACCAACCCACTGCTCTACAACTTTGAAGTGAGGGATGCCACCAATCCTGTACTGGAGAAAGTCTACGCTTATCCATTATCCGAAAATTCACAGGTGAATCAAAGCGCGGAAAAAATTGAGATTCCGCTCAAAAGGCAGGCAGATGGCAGTTACCTGGCCGACCCCGTTTATGCAGACGGCAACATAGGATTCGGAGTGGTGGCATTTGACCGTCAGGATATGGCGGCCAACAAAAATGGGGTGTTCCGCATTGAACAAAGGGTAAATGGGAAAACCTATACCCGAATCGATTTCGATAAATTTTCTTTCGGGGAAACACGCCTGATCAATACGCTTATCGATTACCCCCATTATTACCAATACCGGGACCGGATTCAAAAATGCTTCCGGGCGGCCGGCAATAAATTGAGTTTATTCGAAGCTTTTCAGAACAATGGTGAAATAGCTATTCGGCCCGGGTTAAGCTATCAGGTGGAACTTGAGCTGAGCGATGTGGCCGGGAATCGCACCCTGGTCCGCATTCCGGTTGAGGGCCGGAAACAAGCCGTACTGATCAGTCCGAAAGATTCCATCACCCCCAATTTCATTTTAGCTTCCAAGCCGCATAGTTTCAGTGCGGGTAGTGCCCGGGTCTATTTTCCGGCCGATACCTTTTATGAGAACTTCTACCTGCAGCTCTCCCATTCGGGCGATACGCTGCACCTTCACAATCCTTCCGTTCCGGCACACCGAAATTTTACGATCACCTATGACGTTTCCAATTACACTCCCGAGGACAGAAGAAGACTTTTTGTAGCCAGGCTTGGCAGAAATAACAGATTGGAATACGAGCGAACCTATAAGCGGGGGAATACGTTTAATATTCGCAGCAGGGAATTGGGCAGTTTTGTTCTGGCCCAGGATACTGTACCGCCAAAAATTTCCTCAAAAAACTTTAAGGAAAATCAATGGCTTACCAATTACCGTTACCTCAGCCTGAAGATTTCCGATGACCTCAGCGGTATTGAAAGCTATAGCGCAACCCTAAATGGCAAATGGATCCTGATGGAATACGAGCCAAAAACCAGTACAATCACTTATAATTTTGACGATCAAATTCTGAACGAACGCCAGTGCAGACTACAGGTAGAAGTAACAGATAATGTTGGGAACTCAAGTGTATTCACAGCAAATTTTTACCGGAGATAGCCGGGTAATTACCCCCTTTAACCAAGCCTTTTTTTTGCGTATTTTTGCACAGCCGAATTTCTCAATAAAAGGAGAACTACTGCTTTTGAGAATATAATGAGTGAATTGAAACGCATGAAAAAGCTTTTTTTTCTGTTTGCCCTGTTTACCCTATGCGGATTGAGTGCCCAGAAAGACATCTTTCAAAGCAACCGCTTTGACCAGCTCAGCAAGAATCATAGAACGCTGGCGATTATTCCATTCTTTGTACATCTGGACCTGGACAACGGGATTTCAGGAAAGGAATTGAAAGTGCTGGAGGAAAAGGAAGGTTATGCTGTACAAAACGCCCTGGAGACTTATTTTGGAAGAGGGAAAAAGCGTAAAAAGTTTACAGTAGCCTTTCAGAACAGCGAGGACACCAACGCCCTTTTGGCCAAAAAAAATATTTCTTATAACAATATAGACCGGTACACCATCAGGGAACTGGCTTCCGTCTTGAATGTTGACGGAATCATCAGTGGCAATTTAGATATAAACGTATTGCTTTCGGAAGGGCTTTCTGAAGATTTCAGTTTCATGGATTATATCCTGGGTGATGCTGATTACGGCAGGATCGGGATCAAAATAAGCGATGGGGATTCCGGAAAGCTCCTCTGGAAATACGAGCAGGAAATCACCAAGAAATCAGGAAAGAATACAGATGACCTGATCGATAAGATGATGAAGAAAGCGGCCAGGAGATTTCCATACGACAAAGAAAGCCGCAGGGACAGAAGCTGATTCAGGCAGCGGCAAATTCCTGCAACACCTCAATTACGTAATCCAGTTCCTCCCGGGTATTGCAGTGCGAAAACGAGAATCGGATGGAGGGTTGTTTCAGCGCCTCTTCATCCAGTATTTCGTTTAGAACATGAGAGCCCATATTACTGCCGGACTGGCAGGCACTCCCTTTAGAACAGGCTATTCCCTTAAGATCCAGGTGGAATAGCAGCATTTGCCCCTGAGCTTCGGTAAAGGGCAGGCGAACGTTGACCAGGGTGTATGTGCTTTTTTCAGGATCAGCAGACAGGCCATTGAAAGCAACGCCGGGGAGACTTGAAGTCAATTTCTCTATAAAGTAGTCCTTTAACTGTTGTACGTATTCGCGCTCTTTGGCCAGATCCTTGTAGGCGGTCCTGAAGGCGGTTTCCATCCCAATAACGTTGTGATAGGGCTCTGTGCCCGCACGAAACCCCCTTTCCTGGGAACCTCCCAAAATAAGCGGCTTCAAGCCTGTATTCTTTCGGATAAAGGCAAAACCAATTCCTTTCGGGCCGTGAAATTTATGGGCCGCAGCGGTAAGGAAATCTACCGGTACCTGTTGTACATCCCAGGGAAAATGCCCGATGGACTGTACTGTATCAGAATGAAATAAAGCCCCGGACTCCCGGCACAGATTACCGATTTTTATTAAGTCGATCATGTTGCCGATCTCATTGTTGACATGCATCAGGCTAACCAACTTATTTGAACTATCCGCAGTGAGCAGGTTTTGCAGGTGTTCCATTTTCGGATTTCCCGAACCGTCCAATTCAACAAACCTCAATTCAATGCCGTATTCCCCAACCAGGGCCTCAGCCGTATGCAGTACCGCATGGTGCTCAATTTTTGAGGTAATCAGGGTTTGTATGCCCAGGTCTCGCACTGCTGAGCGAAGGATCATATTATCAGCCTCCGTGCCTCCGGAGGTAAAGATGATCTCGCTGGGCTGGGCCCCAAGCTCTGCAGCGATACTTTTACGGGCCTTTTCGATTCCGGTCTTGGCAGTTCTGCCAAAGGCATGGGTTGATGAGGGATTGCCGTAGCATTCGCAAAGTGCCTGGTGCATACTCTCGATCACCTCCTCCCTGAGCGGAGTGGTGGCTGCATTGTCCAAGTATACTTTATGCATGATCTGCTTTTTTTGCGTTTTCAAAAATAACCGTTTCAAATGAGATTCAAATAAAATTGCAGCAAAACGTTTGGGATATTAGCTGCCTAATCCAGTATCTTTGGAATTATGAAAAAGGGAGTACTGCTTGTTTTTGCCGTTAGCATGCTAAACTGTTCCAGCGGGGACCTGCAAATCGAAACCCTGGATTTTAACACTGCTTCCATCCAGTATTGCGGAAGCCTTACCACTGCCACCCAGGTTTTCTTTAAACTCAACGACCGTGAGGCGCTCATTCTGGAATTGCAAAGCGGCCTGTTGCAGAATGTCCCATCCGAAAACACCATCAGCAGTGCTATTCCGTCGCAGTCTCAGCTGCGATACCGAGCTTTCTCGGGCACTGTGGACAGTGGGTATTTTTGTGATGACGTTCCCCCTGTCGATCCGGTTGTGATCGAAGAAATATCCGCTGCCGAGGGAAATGTGCTGATCAGCACCATACAAAATCCAAGCGATACTACTCAATTTGAACATACCATCAGCCTGGAAGGGGTCTCTTTTGTAAATGCTGCCGGAGAAAGACTTACCAATCTGGCCCTGGAAGATTTCGGGCAAATCATTACTGTAGAAGACTAGAGCATCAAGCGCTGGGGAATATAAACTTCGGTTGCGCCACTCCCGTAATTCCGATAATCGGCTTCCTTTATTGTAAGACCTTCATATCGCCTCAGGCGGGTGTGTAATTCGGCCTTCAGCACCCCCTCCCCCAATCCGTGAATAAAGACTACCCGCTGAATCCGCTTTCTCATGGCAAAGGCAAGTTGCTGTTCAGCTGTATCGAGTTGAAAATCCAGGGCTTCGTATTCTGAGAGTTGTTTTCCACGGGGCAATAATTTTTCCAGATGCAGGTCTACCTCCAATACAGGAATAGATTTTCGGCTGCCCCCCGGATTTCTTTTTTTTCTCTCTGCCCGATCTTTCGCAGTCTTTTCAACGAATGCAGCATCCACGGTTCCTGTAGGAAAATGTGGGTTCTCCGGGAGTAAAACAACCTCATTTGCAGGCAGCTCCAGTTCAAACCCTTCAGGAGTTTCTATGCGGACCTGCCCGTCAGGGCTAACCTCCAATACCCTTCCTCCCAGATCTTCATCCAGAAGCTGTACCCGGTCTCCCTTTTTAAGTGGATTCATTTCCATTCGATTTGTCTGTGTCTTCTGCCTTGCCGGTATCCTGTGAGCGCGATATCCCGTACAGCCCGAACATAAGCAGCACAAAGCCGATTGCCAGGCCGAATTCTTTCCGGACCAGCGAAGGCCCGGCAATAAGGCAAGTGGCACCCAGCAGTGTAAACCCCAAATAAATAGGTTGTTTTATTTTCATTGCTCAAAAATAATAGTAATTTTCCGACTGTGAACCAAGTGAAATGTTCGATCTGATCAGCCAGATATATTTAGGGATAGAGGGGTACATGCTCCCCTGTATGAGTAAACAATTATTTGGCCTGGAATGTCCCGGATGTGGATTTCAGAGAGCTGTCCTTTTTTTACTGAAAGGAGACCTGGTTGCATCTTTTAAAATGTACCCCGGGCTGTTTCCGATGATCTTATTATTTTCATTCCTGTTAGTCAACCAGTTCAGAGAAATCCGGAATGCTTCCAAAATCATTATCAGCCTTGCTTCAGTTACGGTCATCTTTATCCTGACTAATTTTGTATTAAATTTATTGCACTAAATAATCATACATGGAACAACAAAAATTACCCAACGTTACCCTTTCACTGGTTCTGGCAATCTTATCCTTCCTGTGCTGTTGTTTTGCCGGATTACCCGGTACACTATTGGCTGCCATTGCCTTTTTCCTGCTCAGAAAGGACGAAAAGACCTATATAGAAGATCCCGAGAAATATTCAAATTACAACCAATTGAAAACCGCCAAGATCATTGCGATTATCGGAATGGTAATAGGTATACTATATTTCCTTCTGAGTGTTTACAACATCCAGCAAATGGGTGGATGGGATGCCTATATGGAAAAAGTTCAGGAAATAAGTGAACAATGGGGCGGTTAAATCCAAAACAAAACTAACAGATGAGTCAACAACCATTACCCGGAGCCAGCACGGCCATGACCATGGGAATTATCTCTATAGTAGGAGCCCTGGTTTGTTGCGGGCCTTTTGCTGCTATTTTCAGCATCATAGGGCTTTCGAGCGCAAAAAAAGCTGAAATTGCCTATAATGAAAATCCGGAACTCTACGGCGGGATTGAAAATGTAAAAACATCCAAGGTACTCTCTTACGTAGGCCTTGGCTTATCCCTGGTAATGCTGGTGCTCGCCATCATCTATTTTGGGGTCATTATTGCAATGGTATCGTCTGAAATTCGGTAAAGGATAAAAAGCCCGGCTCTTAGGCCGGGTTTTTTTAATTTGCCACTTCGCTCATAAATTTAAGCCGGTACAGCCGTAGTTCGTCATCTTCGTATTCCCCGTCGAATTCAGTCATTGCTGCTTCTATATTGTCTGTTTCGGCTTCCAGAAAATACTCGTGTATTTCATGTTGCTGGTCTTCATCCAGGATTTCGTCTATCCAATACCCCAGATCCAGCTTGGTACCGCTAAAAACGATTTGCTCCATTTCTTTGACCAACTCGGGAATCTCAAGTCCTTTAGCCGCGGCGATGTCATCCAGGGGTAATTTCCGATCCACATTCTGAATGATATATAATTTTAAGCCCGAATTTGCCCCGGTGCTTTTCACCACCAGGTCATCCGGACGGGTGATGTCATTTTCTGCTACATAAGTGGCAATCAGATCGAGAAAGGGTTTTCCGTATTTTCTGGCCTTGCCTTCACCCACCCCATAAACATTGATCAATTCCTCCTGGTTTACAGGGTACTTCAGTGCCATATCTTCCAGAGATGGGTCCTGAAATATCACATAGGGCGGGACTTCCAGTTTATGGGCCTCTTTCTTTCTCAGGTCTTTCAATAATTTCAGCAGCGTACTATCGGAAGCTGCCCCGGCGGATCGGTTGCCGGCAACCGGGCTTGCATCAGCGGCAGCAGAATACACGTGGTCCTTGGTCATCATAAAGGACTCCGGATTTTTCAAGAAGGCTTCCCCTTTTTCGGTAAGGTGCAGTATTCCGTATTGTTCAATTTCCTTGTGGAGCAGGCCGGCTACGAGCACCTGTCGGATCAATGCCATCCAATAGGCCTTATCCCGGTCCGCCCCGGAGCCGAAAATATCCTTTTTTTCAGTTTTGTGTGAAGCAATCAGGGCATTTGTAGCGCCTATAAGGGTTTTGACAATTTCCTTTGCCTTAAATTTTTCCTTGGTCTCTTTTACCGCTTTAATAAGCTTTACGACGTTGTCCCTGGCTTCTTCCTTTTCTTTGGGGTTACGGACATTGTCATCCATATCCGCCCCCTCCCCATTTACTTCATCAAATTCCTCACCAAAATAATGGAGGATAAACTTACGCCTGGAAATGGAAGTTTCGGCATAAGCCACGATTTCCTGTAAAAGGGCATTCCCAATCTCTTGTTCGGCCACGGGCTTTCCGGCCATAAATTTTTCGAGCTTTTCAATGTCCTTGTAGGAATAAAAGGCCAGGCAGTGCCCCTCTCCCCCATCCCTTCCGGCCCTGCCGGTTTCCTGATAATAACTCTCAATGCTTTTAGGAATATCGTGGTGGATCACATAACGCACATCCGGTTTATCTATTCCCATACCAAAGGCAATAGTGGCTACTACCACGTCTACCTCCTCCATCAGAAACATATCCTGGTATTTGGAACGGGTTTTTGCATCAAATCCGGCATGATAGGGAACCGCACTTACACCGTTTACCTGTAGTACCTGTGCCAGTTCTTCCACTCGTTTTCGGCTCAGGCAATAGATAATCCCGGACTTGCCCGCATTTTTTTTAACAAAGCGAATGATATCTGCATCCACGTCCTTGGTTTTGGGCCGGACCTCGTAATACAGGTTGGGCCTGTTAAAAGATGCCTTAAAGACATGAGCATCGGGCATCCCGAGGTTCTTAAGGATGTCTTCCTGCACTTTGGGCGTTGCGGTAGCCGTAAGGGCAATCAGCGGGATGTTGTCTCCCAGGCGGTTGATAATACTCCGCAGGTTGCGGTATTCCGGCCTGAAGTCATGGCCCCATTCGGATATGCAATGAGCCTCGTCAATGGCCACAAATGACAGTTCCACCCCTTTCAGGAAATCGATATAATCTTCCTTGGTAAGGGATTCCGGAGCTACATAAAGTAATTTGGTAACCCCATCTTCTATATCCTGCATCACCTGCCGGACCTCTGCCTTGGAGAGGGATGAATTCAGCACATGTGCAATGCCTGCCCTGGCCGATACGCCACGGATAGCATCAACCTGATTTTTCATCAGTGCAATTAAAGGGGAAACAACTATAGCTGTTCCGTCCTTGATAAGAGCGGGAAGTTGATAACAAAGTGATTTCCCGCCTCCGGTAGGCATTATAACAAAAGTATCTTCTCCCTGAATTATTTTTTCAATAACGTCTTCCTGAAGACCCTTAAACTGGGAAAAACCAAAATACTTTTTTAGTGATGCCTTAAGATCAATTTCATTCAAAGTCATGCCTCAATACTTTATTCCTGTGCGACACCCGCTATAAAGGGCGACTTCCCCGATCAAATAAAATGGTAAGTTGTAAAACGAGTAATTTGATTGCGAAATTTGAAATGCAGATAGATTAGATGCTTTCTAATAAGTTTGCGTAATTTTGTTTTCTTAAATATAAAACAAAGTTTTAGAAGTAGGTCCCTTTTTAAGCACATTTTAAGGAAACCGAAACACCTTTGTTAATTCTTGCAAAACCTTGAAGGACAGCAAAGCGATACTCGACATAGCCCGCGAAACGATTACCGCCGAGGGCAATGCCATTCACCACCTGGCAAGCCTTATTGACCTCCAATTTTCAGAAGCTGTAAACTGCATTCTGAAAGCGGAAGGCCGGGTTGTGATCAGTGGGATAGGAAAAAGCGCCATCATTGCTTCAAAAATTGTGGCAACACTCAACTCTACGGGCACTCCGGCCATTTTTATGCATGCAGCGGATGCCATCCACGGAGACCTGGGAACCATACAGCGCAATGACGTGGTAATCTGCATTTCCAAAAGTGGAAATACCCCAGAGATAAAACTGCTGGTACCCTTACTTAAAAAAGGGGCCAATGCACTTATTGGCATGACCGGAAACCCCGAATCCTATCTGGCTCAGCAGTCTGATTACGTACTGAACACCTATGTAGAGAAGGAAGCCTGTCCAAATAACCTTGCCCCTACCACCAGTACTACTGCCCAGTTAGTAATGGGAGATGCACTTGCCATTTGCCTTTTGAAACTAAGAGGGTTCAGCAGCAGTGATTTTGCACGCTTCCACCCGGGAGGCACACTGGGAAAAAGGCTCTATCTGCGCATCAGCGATATCATTCCCCAGAACCAGGTTCCCCGGGTTGGGCTGCAAACCCCTGTAAAAGATGCTATAGTTGAAATTTCAGAGAAAATGCTGGGGGTAACAGCGGTGCTTGACGGCGATATGCTCGCCGGGATAATTACCGATGGGGATATCCGGAGAATGCTCAATAAGCATGACAATATCAGTGGATTGGTAGCGAAGGATATTATGAGTGCCAACCCCAAAACGATCGGAGTGGATACCCTTGCCGTAAAAGCGCTGGACACAATGCAGCAGCACGATATCTCCCAACTGCTGGCGGTGGACGGAGGCCGGTACAAAGGCGTCGTACATATCCATAATCTCATAAAAGAAGGTATTCTCTGATGGCGAAACAAACCAAGGACCCCAATGAAATGTCCTTCCTGGACCACCTGGAGGAGCTTCGCTGGCATTTAATCCGTTCTACGCTGGCTATAGTGCTTATCGGAATTGTCGCCTTTCTGATGAAGGATTTTATTTTCGATACGGTCATTTTCGGCCCCAAGAAAATGGATTTCCCCACTTACCGCCTCTTCTGCAGGATTGCTACCTGGTTAGGATTCGAATCCGCCTTCTGCGCTGAATCCCTTCCTTTTACCATTCAAAACCGAACCATGGCCGGGCAGTTTTCCGCGCACATATGGACTTCCATCTGGGCTGGTTTTATTGTTGGTTTCCCTTACGTATTGTACGAGTTGTGGAAATTTATCAGTCCCGGCCTCTATGAGAAGGAGCGCAGGAATTCGAGAGGGTTTATCCTGATAGCATCTTTACTTTTCTTTATCGGGGTCTTATTCGGCTATTACGTTGTAGCCCCCTTGTCCATTAATTTCCTGGGGACGTATCAGGTAAGTAAAGAGGTGTTAAACGAGATTGACATCAGTTCTTTTATCTCTACCGTCAGGGCATCCGTTATTGCCTGTGGTATTATGTTTGAACTTCCTATCATCATTTACTTTTTTACCAGAGTGGGTCTGGTAACGCCTGAGATTCTCAAAAAATATCGAAAAATAGCCCTGGTGCTGGTACTGATCCTCTCGGCCATCATTACCCCCCCGGATGTGGCCAGCCAGATTATCGTTGCCGTGCCTGTCTTGATACTCTACCAGGTAAGTATCTATATCTCTTCTGTTGTTTTGAAACGAGAAGCTAAAAAAACGAAAAAGAATGCCCAATCAAGTTGATGAATTCAACGCCTATCGTTCGCGGATGAACGAAAAGCTGCTGGCAGAGAACAACAAGCTCGTCAAGCGCATTTTTAATCTGGATACCAACGCCTATGCCCCTGCAGTACTGGATAAGAAAACCAAAGAGTTCTTAGGACTGGTAGCATCGGCAGTCCTCCGCTGCGACGACTGTGTGAAGTACCACCTGCAGGCCCTTTACGAATCAGGAGCCAGCAGGGAGGAAGTAATGGAAACCCTTGGGATCGCAACCCTGGTAGGCGGAACCATTGTAATTCCCCATCTCAGGAGAGCCCATGAATTCTGGGAAGCCCTGGAAGAGAAGGGTTAAATAAATCTCAATTGCTTTCGCCTGCCGGGCAAAATTGCTAGTTTTGACCTTATGTCCATGAAACTTCGAGCGGAAAACATAATGAAATCCTACAGGGGCCGCAAGGTCGTCAAGGGGATTTCCCTGGAGGTGAACCAGGGGGAAATAGTAGGTTTACTGGGGCCAAACGGAGCCGGAAAAACCACTTCCTTTTATATGATTGTAGGCCTTATTAAGCCCAACGGAGGTAAAATTTTCCTGGACCAGACCGAAATAACACGCTTCCCCATGTACAAGCGGGCACAGTACGGGATTGGCTACCTGGCCCAGGAGGCATCCGTGTTCCGCAAACTAAGTGTAGAGAAAAATATCCTGAGTGTTTTGCAACTTACCTCTCTCAGCAAGAAAGAGCAACATATGCGTATGGAGAGCCTGCTGGAGGAGTTCGGGATCACCCATATCCGTAAAAACAGGGGTGACCTCCTCTCAGGAGGCGAAAGAAGGCGAACCGAAATCGCCAGGGCTCTGGCAACTGACCCCAAATTTATTCTGTTGGATGAACCCTTTGCCGGGGTAGACCCGGTTGCTGTGGAAGACATACAGCGCATTGTCGGACAATTGCGGAACAAGAACATCGGTATCCTGATAACGGATCACAACGTGCAGGAAACCCTCGCCATTACAGAGCGATCTTACCTGATGTTTGAGGGTGGTATCCTGAAATCCGGTGTGCCTGAAGAATTGGCAGAAGATGAAATGGTCCGGAAAGTATACCTTGGGCAAAACTTCGAACTGCGAAAAAAGAAATTGCAATTTTAAGGCGGCTACACGGGATTTCCTGCCACCTCCCCTTTCAATCTGCTTTGCGCCCCTGCAATAAGGACATAACAACATAGCATGCAATTATTAAGGGAACAGCAAGAAACTGTAGGGTCAGCAGTAATACTGCACTGATTATCAGAAAAATGTACTTCACCCCATTCTCCTTAAAGCTGGTATTTTTAAATTTAAGAGCAAACAACTGTAAACTGGAATTGAGCAGATAGGAACTCAGAAGGGTCAGGATCAATAGTACCCACGGATTCAGAATCACCTCATTGGTGAATTCACTGCCGTTGTAATACAAAATTAGTGGCAGCGAGAGGATCCAAAGGGCATTGGCCGGGGTAGGTAATCCGGTAAAGGAACTGACCTGGTTTTCATCTATGTTGAATTTGGCCAGCCTGAAACCCGATGCCAGGGTAATAAGCAGGCCTGAAAATGGAATCCAGTTTTCCAGCCATTGGTCTCCCTCAAAAGCAGTCACAAAGAAACTTTCGGAATTCCAGCCTCCATCCATAGCCATACCGAGCAGCTGGCACATCACAAGGCCCGGAACCAGGCCGCTGGTCACCATATCAGCCAATGAATCGAGCTGCACCCCCAGCTCGGACTGAACATTCAGCTTACGGGCAAGTAAACCATCCAAAAAATCACAGATGACTCCGGCCATAAAACAAAGGGCCGCCCATTCCAAATGGTTCAAAACTGCAAATATCGCTGCCAGGGACCCGAAGAAGAGGTTCAGAAGGGTTATAGCATTGGGGATGAATCTCATACTTGTATCGGTTTGAGTAAAAATAGAATAATTCCTGCAATCCAAAGCCGGATTAATAAACTGCTTTGCAGCAACAGGATTGGCTTTTGGTAAAATATTTGGATATTTGTCCCGGTTTGATTCCCCCATGACCCATGAATGCTGCCAGATGAAACTTAGTTACTGCCTTATATTCTTTTTATTCCTGGGGATCCCAGCTACGGTTCAGACTCAGGAAATCTCGCTGGGGCCGGAAGCTAAAATAAGCGTCCTGAGTTGCGGCCCCGGAGAAGACCTCTATGCCTCTTTTGGCCACAGCGCCTTCCGGGTGCAGGATCCGGCCCAGCATATAGACTGGGTATTCAATTACGGTACTTTTGATTTTGATACGCCCAATTTCTACCTGAAGTTTGCCCGCGGCAAACTCCTGTATGCGTTAAGTTTGCAGCGCTTTGAAAATTTCCTGTATACCTATCAGCTTGAAAACCGTTGGGTACGGGAGCAAATACTGGACCTGGATGCGGAACAGCGCAACAGTCTTTTTAGGTTCCTGCAGGAAAACCACCGCCCTGAAAACCGCTATTACAAATACGATTTCCTTTTTGAGAACTGCGCGACCAAAATTCCAGAGGTTCTCAAAACAGTACTCGGTCCTGAACTGGGATATGAGTATACATTTGCAAAAACTGACCGAAGTTTCAGGGACCTGATACAAATGAACCTGAGGCGGAACAGCTGGTCGAGCTTCGGTATTGACCTGGCCCTTGGTGCTGTAATAGACCGCCAGGCCCGTCCGGAGGAATTTATATTCCTGCCTGAATTTGTTTACAGCCAGATGCAGGAAGCAAGTTTGGATGGCAAACCACTGGTTCAGCGGGAGCGCCTTATTTTAGATTTTAATAACCCGAATGTCGATACATATTTTACGGTAACCCCACTTTTCTGGCTGCTAATTTTGTTACTCTTTACCATGGCCTTTACGCTGATAGATTACAGGAATGATACAAGAAACCGCTGGTTTGACTTCCTGCTCTTCAGCTTTAGTGGTTTGTGCGGCCTGGTTATCGCGTTTTTGTGGTTTTTTACGGATCATACCTCCACACAGTGGAATGCCAATATCCTGTGGGCCTTTCCTGTTAATCTCATTTTCGCTTCTCTGCTGATACAGAAGTCGCCATCGTCAAAATATCTTATGCCCTATTTATGTCTCTTACTGGCCTTTTTAGGAATTGCCATCATTCTCTGGATTGCGGGTATACAGGAGTTTGCCCCGATAATCGGTGTATTATGGGGCTGCCTTGGCCTGAGGTATGTCTTTTTGATCTGCCATTTTAACCCCCGCCTGTGAACCTGCTGAGTGCTGAAAATCTTTCTAAGAGTTTTGGGGAACGAAACCTCTTTACCGATTTGTCTTTCGGGATCAATCAGGGTCAGAAGATTGCATTGATCGCCAGGAACGGGACAGGGAAAACCACCCTATTGAATATACTGGCAGGAAAAGACCAGGCAGACTCGGGCAGGCTCAGTTTCCGCAAAGGGCTCAAAATGGCGTATTTGGAGCAACAGCCGGAACTGGACCCCGGTCTGACCGTTGGGGAAACGCTTTTTAGTTCTGAAAATGAGGTAATCGGTATCATTGCCAGATATGAGGAAGCCCTTACAAAACCTGAAGATCAAAAAGGCTACCAGCGGGCTTTTGAAGCAATGGAACGAGCCAATGCCTGGGACCTGGAAACCCGTTTCACTCAAATCCTGTCCAGGCTGCAATTAAACGACCAAAGCCTTAAAGTTGCCACCTTGTCCGGGGGGCAGCGCAGGCGCCTGGCCCTCGCCCATGCGCTTATTGACGACCCCGAACTGCTCATACTGGACGAACCGACAAACCACCTGGACCTGGAGATGATCGAATGGCTGGAATCGTATTTTGCAGCACACAACGGCAGTCTTTTTATGGTTACCCATGACCGGTATTTCCTCGACCGGGTCTGCAATGAGATACTGGAACTGGAAGACGGGCAGCTGTACACCTACAAAGGAAATTACGCTTATTATCTGCGAGAAAAAGAAGCCCGCTCCACCCTGGAAGCAGTTAATGCACAAAAAACAAAGGCTTTATACAAGAAGGAATTGGAATGGATGCGCCGGCAACCCAAGGCGCGGACTACCAAATCCAAATCCAGGATCAGTGATTTTGATGAGATAAGGGAAAGGGCACTAAACCGGCGTAAGTCTCACCAAATGGAACTGGAAATCAACATGCAACGCCTGGGTACCAAAGTGGTGGAGCTGCACAAAATCTCCAAATCCTATGGAGACAAATTACTATTTGAGCCCTTCACCTATACCTTCAAAAGAGGTGAGCGGGTGGGGCTGATAGGGAAAAACGGAACAGGGAAGACCACTTTTCTGAATATCCTGACCGGGGCAATACCTGCAGACAGCGGAAAGGTGGTACACGGAGAGACCCTACAGATAGGATACTACACCCAGGCAGGGCTGGATATTAAAAGCGGGCGTAAAGTCATTGATGTGATCCGGGATTATGGTGACTATATACCCCTGAAACAGGGTCGGCAGATATCCGCCCAGCAGCTGCTGGAACGCTTTCTTTTCGATCGGAAAAAGCAGTACGATTTTGTGGAAAAACTCAGCGGGGGAGAGCAAAAAAGACTTTTCCTCTGTACGGTTCTCATACAGAATCCCAACTTTCTTATACTGGACGAGCCCACAAACGACCTGGATATCCTGAGCCTGAATGTACTGGAAAACTTTTTGCTGGATTATCCGGGGACCCTTCTGATCGTATCCCACGACCGCTATTTTATGGATAAAATCACGGACCATCTTCTGGTTTTTGACGGAAAGGGGAATATTCAGGACTTTCCTGGTAATTATTCGGACTATCGCGATTTCGCAAAAACAGAAGAGGAAAAACAACCCAGGACAACACCACGGACGGACCAGAGCGAAAAAAGGAACGAGAAATCCCGGAAACTCAATTATTCTGAACAACAGGAATTCAAAAAACTCGAAGAAGCCATTGCCGGTCTGGAAGCGCGCAAAGCGACCATAACGGGGCTTTTTTCAGATCCCGAGCTTGAAGGGGAAACGCTCAATGAATTGTCTAGGGAGCTTTCTGAAATTGTATCGAAACTGGAATCCAAAACGGAACGCTGGTTCGAACTGGCTGCCATTGCAGAAGGAGAATAAAGCAGATTACCCATGTTAAACCGAATTCTATTTTGGCTTCAATCCAAAAACCGCCATGGAATCCATTCTCCTTTTGTCTATAATTTTTTGGACAAAGCCCTGTATAAGAAGTATTTACAAAAATATCCTGTCCAAAAAAGACTCCTCCTGGCCATCACAGATTACCTCCCCATAAAAAAAGTTGGGTACCCGCCTGAAGCAGTCGAATCCTTTAAATGGCTTGTTCAAAAGAGGGCTCAGCTGGAAGAAGGCCCGCCACCTTATGACCTGTATATTTTTGATCGGCCTTCGCAAAACTTTCTGCAAATGCTGGGCCGGAAGCATTTCTGGCATAACAACAGTGTTGTTTTTGTCGGCAAGCTGGATCGAAAAAAGCCGGATTTCGCCTTTTGGAAGCAGGCCTGTGGGCTGGCAGGTGTCTCTGTGATTCTCGAGGGGTATAGCGCGGGCCTCATATTTTTCAGGAAGGAACAGGCCCGGGAGCATTTTAAAATCCGGATTTAAAGGAGTAATTTTAAGGCCGTTATGAACAATGTTATATTCTACATTCTGGGAGGGCTGCTGGCCGTGTATTTCCTGATTGCCATGTATAACAAAAGACAGGGGCGCCAGAGAAAATCCAGGTCATTTATGGAAGGAAGGCGTCTGAGGGACCGCAGGGAAGATCGGGACAATTCCCGGTCGGATCAATAGCCGGTCTGAACAATTTTTTACTTTGCTATGAAAATTTACACAAAAACAGGGGACCAAGGAACTACCGCTTTGTTCGGCGGAACCCGGGTTCCCAAACACCATATCCGTATCCAGAGTTACGGGACTGTAGACGAATTGAACTCCTGGCTGGGGCTTATCCGGGATCAGCCCATTGAGGCCCGGCACAAAAAGGTCCTGATGGGGATACAGGACCGTCTCTTTACAGCCGGGGCCATGCTTGCCACTGATCCCGAAAAGGCGACAGACAAAAAAGGGAAAGAACGCCTGAACATTCCTAAAATCCAGTCTGCCGATATTGAATTCCTGGAAAAAGAGATGGACACTCTGGACCTGGAGTTACCCCCTATGACACATTTCGTACTCCCCGGCGGAAACACTGTTGTGTCATACTGTCATATTGCCCGGACCGTTTGCAGAAGGGCCGAACGAATGACTACCCTTTTACAGGAACAAAGCCCGGTAGATGCATTGGTCCTGGCATACCTGAACCGATTATCTGACTATTTGTTTGTCCTTTCCCGAAAATTGGCAAAGGAGTGCGATGCGGATGAAATAAAATGGATTCCGGACCGCAAACAGGAATAATTTCACAATTTCTTCGTTCTATTTTTGCTTAATCCGGATTTTTTGATTTATTCTGGTAAATAACCGTCTAATTTCTTGGCGGTTTAGGTTTAAAAATTATTTTTGCAAAAATTATAAAACACGCGAATTACGATGTACTGGACATTAGAATTGGCCTCCTACCTGAGCGATGCTCCATGGCCCGCCACCAAAGATGAGTTAATTGATTACGCCATCCGCACCGGGGCTCCGCTCGAGGTTGTGGAGAACCTTCAGTCCATGGAAGAAGAAGGAGGTGAAATTTATGAATCCATCGAAGAGATCTGGCCGGATTATCCCACGGAAGAAGATTACCTCTGGAACGAGGATGAATATTAAAAGCCTCTAAATAACCTAAAAAGTCTCATCAGAGGCTTTTTTTTTATGTAATTTTGACAGCCCTGTCAGGTTAGGCGGGGGTGTTGATGAAATTGGAACGCCTTTTGAGTACCATCAACGACGTTTCGCACAAAAACGCCATTATTACCACGGCGGCTGTTTTCAGAATAACTTCCGGGGAACGGCACCAAAAATATACTAGCAGTTATGAGTTTTATAAATACCGTCCTTAAGGCTTTCGTCGGAGATAAGGCCAAGAAAGATGTTAAGGAATTACAACCTATAGTAACGCAAATTAAAACCTTTGAAGCTTCCCTCGAAAAGCTCAGCCACGATGAGCTCCGCCAAAAAACGGTAGCCTTTAAGGAGCAGATTCAGGAAGGGATTCAGGAAATTCAGGCACAGATAAGCGAACTGAAAAAACAGGTCCAGGAATCTGACGACATAGACCAGAATGAAGAGCTTTATGCGCAGATCGACCAGCTGGAGGAACAGGCCTATGAAAAAACCGAAAAAATCCTGGAAGAGATTCTTCCTGAGGCGTTTGCCGTTGTAAAGGAGACCGCCAAAAGATTTGTAGCCAATGAAACGCTTAAGGTAACTGCCTCAGAATTTGACCGTTTCCTCTCCGGAAACAGGGATTATGTGCAGCTGGATGACCAATATGCCCTCTGGAGCAACTCATGGGATGCTGCCGGAAAGGAAGTGACCTGGGACATGGTTCATTACGATGTTCAGCTTATTGGGGGAATTGCGATGCACCAGGGTAAAATTGCAGAGATGCAGACCGGGGAAGGAAAGACGCTGGTAGCTACACTGCCTGTGTACCTCAACGCCCTTGCGGGCAAAGGCGTGCATTTGGTAACGGTTAACGATTACCTGGCCAAGAGGGACAGCGCATGGATGGGACCCATCTTTGAATTCCACGGGCTCTCTGTAGATTGTATTGACAAACACCAGCCCAATTCTGAAGGCCGCAGGACTGCCTACAATGCAGACATTACTTACGGAACCAATAATGAATTTGGCTTTGACTACCTCAGGGACAATATGGCCCATACCCCCGGGGACCTTGTACAGCGACCCCATAACTACGCCATTGTGGATGAGGTGGATTCCGTACTGATAGACGATGCCCGGACACCGCTGATTATTTCAGGACCGGTCCCGGAAGGAGATCGCCACGAATTCAACGAGCTCAAACCCAAGGTTTCAGAACTGGTCCAAAAACAGCAGCGCTATCTCACCGGCGTCCTGGCTGAGGCCAAAAAGAAAATATCCGAGGGAGATACCAAAGAAGGTGGTCTGCTTCTGCTCAGGGTTCACCGCGGGTTACCCAAAAACAAGGCCCTTATAAAGTTTCTCAGTGAAGAGGGAATCAAACAGCTCCTTCAAAAGACTGAAAACTTCTATATGCAGGACAACAATCGGGAAATGCCGACTGTTGATGCCGAGTTGTTGTTTGTAATAGATGAGAAAAACAACCAGATTGAACTGACAGACAAGGGAATACAGTACATTTCAGACGATCAGCAGAAAGATTTCTTCGTTATGCCCGATATCGGGACAGAAATCGCCAAAATCGAGAACCAAAACCTGGAAATAGAAGAAGAGGCCGAACTCAAGGAAGAGCTCTTCAAAGACTTTGCGGTCAAAAGCGAGCGCATCCATACCATGACACAATTGTTAAAAGCCTATGCCCTCTTTGAAAAAGATGTGGAATATGTGGTTATAGACAACAAGGTAATGATAGTGGATGAGCAGACCGGACGGATCATGGAAGGACGTCGCTATTCAGACGGCCTGCACCAAGCTATAGAGGCCAAGGAAAGTGTAAAGATCGAAGCTATGACCCAGACTTTTGCCACGGTTACGCTTCAGAATTATTTCAGGATGTACCGGAAGCTTTCCGGGATGACAGGAACGGCTGTAACGGAGGCGGGGGAATTCTGGGAAATCTACAAACTGGATGTAGTGGAAATCCCTACCAACCGCCCCATCGCCAGAGACGACCGCCATGACCTCATCTATAAGACCAAACGCGAAAAATACAATGCCATTATTGACGAGGTAACGGAGCTTTCCAATGCGGGCAGACCTGTTTTGATCGGAACCACTTCGGTTGAGATTTCGGAGTTACTCTCCAGGATGCTCAATATCCGCAAAATGCCCCATAATGTGCTTAATGCAAAACTGCATAAAAAGGAGGCAGACATTGTTGCAGAGGCTGGAAAGCCGGGGGTTATAACTATAGCGACCAATATGGCCGGTAGGGGTACGGATATCAAGCTGACCGAGGAGGTTAAGAAAGCAGGAGGATTGGCTATTATCGGTACCGAAAGACACGATTCCCGAAGGGTAGACCGACAGCTAAGAGGTCGATCCGGACGGCAGGGAGATCCGGGAAGTTCGCAATTTTATGTTTCCCTGGAAGACAACCTGATGCGATTATTTGGTTCGGAACGCGTGGCTAAGATGATGGACCGGATGGGGTTAAAAGAAGGGGAGGTGATTCAGCACTCCATGATGACCAAATCCATAGAACGGGCCCAGAAAAAGGTTGAGGAAAACAACTTTGGGATACGAAAGCGCCTTCTGGAATACGACGATGTAATGAACGCGCAGCGGGAAGTGGTTTACAAGCGCAGACGGCATGCACTTCAGGGAGACCGCCTCAAGGTAGATATCGCCAATATGATTTACGATACCTGTGAGGTAATTGCAGAGACCAACAAAATGGCTGGCGATTACAAGAATTTTGAATTCGAACTCATCAAATTCTTCTCCATAACCTCACCAATTGAAGAAGGGGCCTTTGGCAAAATGAGTTTCCAGGAGATCGCTCAGAAAATTTATGCCGAGATCTATACCCATTATCAGGACAAAATGCAGCGATCCGCTGCAACTGCCTATCCCGTAATCAAAAAGGTCTACGAGGATAATGCCAATAATTTCGAGCGTATTGTAGTCCCTTTTACAGACGGTATTAAAACCCTGAACGTGGTAACCAATCTAAAAGATGCGTATGAAAGCAACGGAAAGCAGCTGGTTACTGATTTTGAAAAAAACATTACGCTGGCCATCATAGACGAGGCCTGGAAGACCCACCTGCGCAAAATGGATGAGTTAAAGCAGTCGGTGCAATTAGCTGTCCACGAGCAGAAAGACCCTCTTTTGATTTATAAATTCGAAGCTTTTGAGTTGTTTAAGGGCATGATCGAAAAAGTAAATAAAGAAGTGGTCTCCTTCCTGTTCAAGGGAGAACTGCCCAGCGGGAATACTCAGGAGATACAGGAAGCCCGGCAGGTACGCAGGCCTAAGGAAAAGTTACGCACTTCTAAGGAAGAAATTCCGAACAGCGATGAACTGGCCGCCCAGAACCGTGCCGCAGGGCAGCATCAGGGACAGCGTCCTCAGGTTACGGAAACCATCACACGTGAAAAACCAAAAATTGGGCGAAACGAACGGGTCACCATTAAAAATGTGATGTCCGGTGAGAATAAAACCTTAAAGTTCAAGCAGGCAGAACCCCTTATTGCTAAAGGCGAGTGGGTGCTAATTGAAGATTAAGACTCCAAAGCGTTTAAAAAGATCCCTCTAGCGGGATCTTTTTTTTTGCAGATACTTCCTTCCTATCCCGATTTTGAAGCATATCAAAAAAATATAAGTAGATTTACGTCAGCTAAGGATACAACCCGTTTAAACAGAGTATTTGCATATGTCCGAAAAGCCGATTTTCATTAAGATGAAAAAGAAACTGAAGCATCAGGAACGGCTTAGAGATAAATCTGCCCTATTCTTTAAACTCAGTAGCCTAGCCTCTCTCTCTGCCCTGATATTAGGGTTGCTCTGTTTTTTCCTGTTGAATATCCGGGAAATTATTCCCTGGGTGCTTTCAGCATTCGCCATATTAAATGGGCTGAACATACTGTTGTTTCGCTTCCATCAAAACCTGGATATTGCCTACCACATCAGTTCTGTTATGGCGCTGGTTGGAACCCTGACCATAACCCTTTACAGTGGTGGAATCAGCAGCCCTTTCCTCTTTATATTGGCATTATTGGTCTTTACGGGCTATGTAAGTACACGGACCTATGGCAGAATCTACCTCGGGGTAAGCATTGCAGTAGCCCTTTTGCTATTTATCCTGCAGAAGAGCAGCTACGGCTTGCCGGAATCTGTAATTCCCGGGCCATCTGAGGAGCCCTTTGCCCTGATGATCCTATTATTGGTCGTTCTGATGATGGGCGCAGGTTATGGTCGCTACCTGCTCAGCACCCACCATAGACTTTATCACGTAAAGGGAGAAGTGGAACAGCGCCTTCAGGAAAAAGAAATGCTTTTGAAAGAGGTGCACCACCGGGTAAAAAATAACCTTCAGACCGTTTCCAGCCTTTTGAGGATGCAGGGCCGTGAAATTGAAGATCAAACCACACGGAATCTGATCAGGAGCAGCCAGAACCGGGTAGTTTCAATGGCCATGGTCCATGAAATGCTCTATATGCGGGAAGACCTCTCAAAAATTCAATATCGATCCTACGTGGAAGAATTGGGGGAATACCTGATCAAATCCATTAAAGGACCTGAAAGCAAAATTAAACTGAATATCGATATTCCACAGATTGAACTTGGTATCGATACGGCTATCCCGCTCGGGCTGCTTATCAATGAAGCGGTTACCAATGCCCTGAAATACGGCTTTAAGGATCAGGATGAAGGGGAGATCAGTATTGTACTGGAAAAGGAAGATGCCAGTGAATACATTTTAAGAATCGGTGACAACGGGATCGGATTCCCCGAGAATATCGATCACAAGACCACAAAATCCCTTGGGTTAAAACTGATACACAACCTCAGCCGCCAGCTCAAAGGCAGCGTCATCAGGGATTTATCCAAAAAGGGGACCTACTACATCATCCGATTCCAGGAAACCAATCAGAATCCGCTTCATACCCTGAGCTGAACCGGGTACCATTTCCGGTGCTAAAGGCCTCAAAGTATCTGCCAATTATTCTTATATTTAGAATTCATTCTTAATAGAAATTCCAACCCATGCGCAAGCTGTTTTTTTATCTGCTCCTGCTGAGCATTTCCATTTGTTATTCACAGGATTATTTTCTCAAACAATACGAACCTTTTGACCCGGACATTCCTTCTCCGGAAGATTTTCTGGGGTACGGGATAGGATCGTACCACACCCGCCATGATCGTATTGTGCATTACCTGCAAACGCTGGCTGCCGCTTCAGACCGCGCCGAAATTGAAGTATACGGGGAGACCCATGAAAAACGCAAGCTGGTTATCCTGCGCATTAGTTCGGCTAACAACCTTCAGAACCTGGAATCCCTTAAGCAGCGCCACCTGAGCTATGTAGACCCGGCGGTAAGCCCTGCTGTGGATGAAAGCCTGCCAGCCTTCATCAACCTGGGTTACAATGTACACGGAAATGAACCTTCCAGCTCAGAGGCGGCCATGCTGACTGCTTATATCCTCCTGGCTTCTCAAAACCCGCAAATTGTACGTTACCGCAACGAGGCCGTTATATTCCTGGATCCGACCATCAATCCGGATGGAAGGGACCGGCATACCCAATGGGCCAATTCCTACCGGGCCAACCCCCTGGTTTCGGATCCGCAGGATGCAGAACACAATGAGTATTTCCCCGGGGGGCGTACAAACCATTACTGGTTTGACCTAAACCGGGACTGGCTTCTGGCCATCAACCCCGAGAGCCGGGGCAAATTGAACTGGTACCATACCTGGTATCCCAATGTGGTTACGGATTTTCACGAAATGGGAACGCAGAGCACCCACTTTTTTGAACCTATGAAGGCCAATGGTTCTTTGGATCCCATCATGCCCAAAGAAAATTACGAAGACCTGAATGAACTTTTTGGAACCTATTTCGCCAGTGCCCTGGACAGCATTGGTTCCCTCTACTTTACAAAAGAGGTATTCGATGGAACCTATCCGGGATACGGTTCCTCCTATCCCGACTTACAGGGAGGGTTGGGCTTGCTTTTTGAACAGGCCAGTTCCCGCGGACATTCTCAGAAAACCGCTTACGGAACCATCGATTTTCCCTTTACGATCCGGAACCAGCTGGTCTCCGGGATGGCAACGGTAAAAGCCGCAGTGGAGAATAAAAACCTGCTTAGGAAATACCAACAGGATTTCTTCAAATCCGCCCTCTCCAAGGCCTCCGCCTCCAGAATACAGGGGTATCGTATAGAAGAAAAACAGGATAAAAACAGGATGAAGGCTTTCCTGGATAAACTACTCATCCATCGCATTGAGGTTTATAAGGATGGTCCGGACGCCTTCGTGATCCCAACCCGTCAACCTCAATACCGTATGGTTCAAACTTTCTTTGAAACCTATAATCAATACAGGGACAGTGTCTTCTATGATGCCTCGGCCTGGTCAGTTGCCAATTTCTACAATATTGACTACCGGCCACTGCGCAGCTTGAATCGTGGGGAGGCTGTTACGAGTACAGAAGGGCTTTTCCCGGTATCCCCGGTACAGCAGTCCGACTATGCCTATATTATTGACGGCAATGACTACAATTCCATAGCCCTTGCCTATCAGCTGCAAAAAGACGGAATTGTTGTTGCGACAGCCTTTAAACCCTTCACCACCCGGGTAAATGGGGTGGAAAAAAGCTTTGATTATGGTAGTATGGTTATTGCCGTGGGCCCGCAGGAAAAATCACCTTCAGAGATATACAAAAAGCTTTCCGCAGCCCAGACTCAATTTCAGGTACCCGTTTATGCCGTGCAATCGGGCTATCACCTCAAAGGTGTAGATCTGGGCAGCCGCTATATACAGCCCATGGAACAACCCAAGGCGGCCATGCTGATAGGGGAAGGTGTTCGTTCCTACGAGGCCGGGGAGGTCTGGCATCTGCTGGATACCCGGGTACATATGCCGATCACAAAGCTCCCCTTAAGGGATTTTGACCGCATCGACCTGAAGAAATACAATACCCTGGTAATGGTCAGTGGCCGGTATCGCCTGACTGATAGCCAGCAACAGCGTATCAAAGACTGGGTAGCAGCGGGAAATACCCTGGTAACCATAGCCGGGGCGGCTTCCTATGTTATCGACAAGGAATGGGTAAGCGAAAAGCGCCGTAAAGCCGAAAATGACAGTACTGCGATAACTGAGCGACTTCCCTATGTGGATGCCCCGGAAAATATTGGCAAAGAAAGTGTTGGGGGGGTTATTCTGGAAGTAGATCTCGATCCCACTCACCCCCTGGCTTTTGGTTATGGCAATGCGAAAATTCCAGTCTACAAGAACAATGAGGTGTGGTTAGAACCCAGTAAGAACCCCTATTCAACGGTGGCGCAGTATACTGAAAACCCTCATATAGACGGGTTTTTAACTGAAAAAAATAAAACTGAGTTCCTGAAAGGAGCTGCCTCTCTCCTGGTCAGCAAACTGGGCAGTGGCAGGGTAATTCTCTTTGCCGATAACCCCAATTTCAGGGGGTCCTGGTATGGTACAAACCGCCTTTTTTTAAACGCGCTGTTTCTCGGGAATCATATTCGTGTTCCCGAATAAACCTCAGATAATCCAGTATAAAAGATCAACCAAGCATGAAAAAAATCAGCATATTTATTTTAACCGCCTTTATAGGTGCAACCTTCGCCTTAAGCGCCCAGAATTCTTTATCAGAAGGCCCATTTGAACAACTGGTCATAAGGGGTGCCATGCTCATAAACGGGAATGGTGCCCCGCCCATCGGTCCTGTGGATATTGTAGTTGAAAACAACAGGATTCGTCAGGTAAAGGTTGTTGGGTATCCCGGGGTTGCCATAGACCCTGCTAACCGACCACAGTTACAAGCCGGAGGAAAGGAAATAAATGCCGAGGGCATGTATGTCCTCCCGGGATTTGTAGATATGCACGGGCATATCGGGGGTACTGCCCAGGGTGCTGAACCCGACTACGTTTTCAAACTATGGATGGGACATGGGATCACAACCGTAAGGGAACCCAGCGGCAGGGGGGTAGATTTTACCCTGGATTTAAAAAGAAAAAGCGCGGCTAACCGTATTATCGCCCCCAGGATTCTGGCTTATACCGGTTTCGGTCAGGGAAGTAATGGCCCTATCAGCACGCCCGAACAGGCCCGGGAATGGGTCAGGGCCAATGCTAAAAAAGGTGCGGACGGCGTCAAGTTTTTCGGAGCTGCTCCCGAAATCATGGCTGCAGCCCTGGATGAGAATAAAAAGCTGGGGTTGCGATCGGCCTGCCACCATGCCCAAATGGATGTGGCCCGCTGGAACGTGCTGCATTCGGCCCGTGCCGGCCTTACCAGTATGGAACACTGGTATGGCTTACCAGAGGCTCTCTTTGAGGACAAAACCGTACAGAATTACCCTTTGGACTACAATTACAACAATGAACAGCATCGTTTTGAAGAAGCCGGTAAATTGTGGGAGCAGGCGGCTGCCCCCTACTCCGCTCACTGGAACGCGGTGATGGATGAATTGCTGGAGCTGGATTTTACCCTGGATCCCACCTTCAATATTTATGAAGCCAGCCGGGATCTTCACCGTGCGCGCAGGGCAGAATGGCATGAAGAATATACGCTGCCTTCCCTCTGGCGTTTTTACGCACCCAGCAAAGTTTCACATGGCTCATACTGGCACTATTGGGGAACGGAACAGGAAGTGGCCTGGAAGCGAAATTACCGCCTGTGGATGACCTTTATAAATGAATATAAAAACCGGGGCGGGCGGGTCACGGTTGGGTCTGATTCAGGGTTTATTTACCAACTATACGGTTTTGCCTATATCCGGGAGATGGAGTTACTGCGGGAAGCCGGGTTTCACCCGCTTGAAATAATCAGGGCGGCTACCTTAAACGGGGCAGAAGCCCTGGGGATGGATGCCGATATCGGGACAGTGACCGTTGGGAAACTTGCCGATATGGTAATCGTTTCGGAAAACCCCCTTGAAAACTTTAAGGCCCTTTACGGTACAGGTGCCATCAAACTGACCGAAAACAATGAAGTGGTCCGGGTTGGGGGCGTTACCTATACTATAAAGGACGGTATTGTTTACGATGCCAAGGCATTGCTTGAGGATGTAAAAAAGCAAGTGGCAGCTGCCAAAGCGAAGGAAAATTTTGAATTAAAACAACCCGGTAGAGATTAGGGATAATTCTGTTCTGAAAACCCAATAAAAAAGGCCCCTTACGGAGCCTTTTTTATTTGATTGAAAGCCTTATTTAATCCTTCTGTTTCCAGAGCGCACGCGAACAGGCTTAAGTTTTCGAACAGACAGATAAAGTAAAGTACTTATTCCCGAAAGTGCAATGATTATCAACATCATAAGATTAGGTTTTTAGAGGCACTATTTGGGTATAATTCAAATAACGCCTTGCTAATATAGGAGACCCCTTACAAAGACTGCAAGATTTGGGTTAAAGGGTGTGTATTTTGGCTAAAGTGCTCATTTTTAAACAAATCAACCCTTCAGGACCATCTGGAATTTATAGTATGAATGCTGGACGGTTCATTCCCGGCTAATATTACTTGCCAAAAATACGTATCTTGACAGGGCTATGAAGAAATTACCCTTTACTACAACGGGATACCGTTTATCCGGCTTGTTTCTCTGCCTTATTTCCCTGCTGTTATTTAGCGGTATGGGCCTGGCCCAGGAATCCCGGCCAGAGGATAAACTTTTTGAGTGCATCCGGGGTGCCTATCCGAATGCGGGGCTCAGCCTGGACAGCCTGATGCTCAGCTTTGAGGGAGAACTTATAGAAGAAGGCCTGCTGGAAACCAATTCAGCAACGGATTACCGGGGGTTATTGCAGCAGATTGCCTCAGGACAGCGCATAATCCGACCTGTAGAGCGCAACTTTGGCCGAAGGTTCCTGCTATTGGATAAAGATTCACTGATCTATCTGGATTGCCGGGATATGCAAAGCAAACTACTCTCTGCAAATGAGGAAAGTACATTATATCGCTTTGCGATTACCAAAAATAATTTATTACAACAGGAAGCGAGCGCCTCAGTGGAAGCAGCAAGTTTGTTGGAAGTTTTAAGTGTTACAGACTTTGAACTTCCCTACTACAGGCTCTTTACCTACTATATCATAGATATGTCGGCAACGGAGGTTAGCCTCGAGCTTCCGAGCCTTGCCCAGTTACAGGCGGCTGGAGGACTACAGAGCTCCGGGGCAAATGTTTTAAGGATATACCTCAACGAGGAACAACAACTTGTTGTTAATGATAACATATACAGCTGGGAACAACTTAAGGAAACTATCAGTGCCCATATCCTGCAGTTTCAGAAGGATGCCGTTTACGTTCTGGAAGTGGAATCAGATGTAAAGTATAGTGAGCTCATACGCCTGAAAGATGAAATTGCACTTTCAATTACTACGGTACGTAACAATTACGCCCGAAGCCGGTTTAATAAAACCTTCATGGAACTGAATCCGGAGGAGACGGCCCTGGTAAACCGGCAGTTCCCCATCCTGATTGTATCCCCTTAATCCACTTTTTTCTTAGATTTAAGTGATTATTACACTTCATATGAAGAAGCTTATTGTACGGTACTCAAAACGACTACAAATCATATCGGGTATACAGGCACTCTTCTTTACAACTCTTGGAATTGTAAACATAATTCTTGAAGAATACTGGTTTTGGTTGGATTACAGCTGGTTGTTAATAGGTTTAGCTTATGTCGGGGGTTTCCTCTGGTACCGGTTCCTTCCCTATGCAAGCCTGGAGTCAGACACACTCACCGAACACGGCTTTTGGAAAAAAAGTATTGACCTGAGGCAATTAACCACTTTAAAAACCTTTGCCTGGGATTTGATCCTGCAAACCCCGGAACAGAAACTTAAACTGAATTTGGGCATTATCCACCCCGGGGACAAGGAAAAATTAATGAATGCCCTAGAGGCCTTCGCGCCGGAGTACCTGCAAGGGAGGGCTGTTTAAAACCGGCCGGCTGTTGAACAGTCCTATCCCCAACACCAACAGGCTAATGCCCGGAACCACTACCAAGAAGGGTATCCAGGAAGGGACAAAACTCATTTCAAAGACCCCGTAAGCCAGTAATTGTGTAGCCCCCAAAGCGAGCAGGGAGCCCATTACACTTCCAATTGCCCCCAGGAACAGGTACTCCAAAGCAGTAATTTTAAGGATCTGGCCTGTTCGGGCCCCCAGGGTGCGCAACAAAACGCTTTCCCTGATCCGCTGTACCTTGCTGGTACGGACGGCCCCAAGCAGCACAATCAGCCCGGTAAGAATACTGAAAAAGGCCATAAAACGGATAATCCAGCCAATTTTATCAAGGATATCCCCGACTACCTCCAGCAGCTGCCGGATATCCAGGACCGAAATGTTCGGATAATCACGTACCAGTTCCTGTTGCAGGGCAGCAGAACGCCCGGCATCTTCTGCGTAGGTCGTCAAAACATGGAAACGGGGAGCTGCCTCCAGCACCCCGGTCGGAAACACAATAGAGAAATTCAGTTGTAAGCGGCCCCAGTCTACTTCACGGATACTCCCAACAACGGTTTCCATCTGCACGCCCTGTACGTTAAACAACAAAGTATCCCCAACTACTACTTCGGCATCCTGTGCCACATTGGAAGAAAGGGAAATAGGAACCGGCCCTGTTTGGTTTTTGAATTGTGGAACCCATTCGCCAGACAGCAGTGTTTCGGATCCTATCAGAGAATCCCTGTAGGTAGTCCGGAATTCGTGATTCAAAATCCAGCCATTTACGGTAGCGGTGGTATCCTTTCGGAGGTCCTCAACCGTGCGATCCTTAATTTTCTCGAGGCGCATGGTCACAATCGGGATATTTTCAAGCACCGGGAATCCCTTAGGCTTTATTTGAGAAGCCAATTGTTGTTCCTGTCCGGCCTGCACGTCCAACAAAATAAGGTTGGCTGCAGGGGTTTCATCTTCCAGTTTCGCCCGGGCCAGCAGCATATCCTGTGTAAAATACAGGGTGCTTATCAAAAAGCTTCCGATTCCAATGGCCAGAATTAGCACCAGGGTCTGATTATTGGGTCGGAAAAGGTTCCGCAGCCCCTGTCTTGCCTCAAAGTTCCAGGAATTTGGGAAATACCTTCGGATGAGCCGCATCAGACCCCAGGCGATCAGGGCCAGAATGGCAAAGGTAAAGGCGAGTCCGGCAACAAATCCCAGGGCCCGAAGCGGTCGCCCCAGGATTTGGTTGGCAACCAGCCATATACCCAAAAGAATTAAAGCAAAAACAAGCGTTTTCAGCCGTTTTGAAATCGCCGGGCTCCCTTCCTGAATCCTGAGTACGGCCAGGGGGCTTACAAACCAGCTGCCCAGTAAGGGAAGCAAACCAAAAAGCACAGACATAAATACGCCCAGGCTGAGTCCGAGCAGTACAGGGGTCCAGTGGGTTGCCCATTCCAGGTCAACCGGCAAAAAGTCCTGAATAAACAAAGGAAATACCTGCTGCAGCAACAAGCCGATAGATGTCCCCAAAATACCCCCTAGTAAGCCAATACCTATGATCTGAATAAGGAAAATAAGGAAACTCTGTTTTCGGGAGGCCCCCAGGCATTTCAAAATAGCCAGGAATTGCCTTTTTTCCTTCATATAGATGTGTACCGAACTGGCAATCCCCAGACAGCCCAGTAAGAGGGCAATAAAGGCAACCAGTTTCAGGAAGCGCCCAACATTGTTGAAGCGGCGCCCGAGTCGCTGGCTGGTATCGGTATGCAGGTCCATATCCGCTCCGTTGATGTCCAGCTCCGGGTCCATCAAATTGTAATGTGCTTCGAGATCAAAACCAGCAGGTGCCTTGAAGTAAAAATTATAGCCTACCCTACTGCCCGTCTGGATAAGCCCGGTAGCGTCCAGCTGACTGTAAGGGATCCACACTGCCGGGGCTACGGAGGTAGTAACTGCCGTGTTACCCGGGGCTTCAAGGATACTCCCCCCTATATGGAAGACACGGTTCCCCAGTTTTATGGAATCTCCAGGCTGCAGATTAAATTGGAGCATCAGGGATGCATCCACCAGGGCCATTCCATTTTGCTGATAGCCGGATGCCGCTTCGGAAGGATTCGTCAGCAGCTCCCCATAAAAGGGGTAATTACCCTCCATGGCTCGTACCCGCACCAGTTTGGTCCCGGGCTTTTGCTGGAATGAAGCCATGGAAACAAAACTGGCTTCCCTTGCCGAGGCCACAGCAACACTGTCACTTTGCCTGATCAATTCCGTGGTTTCCTCCCCGGGAAGGGCATCCATATCGATTAAAAAATCGGCCCCCATCAATTCCTTGGATTGCCCTGCAATGGTTTCCTCCAGGGTTATCCCGAAATTCTGGATGGCGACCAGTGCCGCAATCCCCAGGACAATGGCACTCATAAAGAGGAAAAGCCTGCGTGTACTGGCTTTTCCATCGCGCCATGCCATTTTTAAAAGCCAGCCCGTCCCAGCCCTGTTGTTACCCCCGGCAGTATCCATCATCCTGTAACGGCTGAAGATTCCACAACAATCTTACCCCCCTTAAGCTGCAGGATACGGTCGCATTTTCGGGCCAGCTCCAAATCGTGGGATACGATTACAAGAGTGGTCCCGGCCTCCTTATTCAGGTCAAACAGTAAGTTTTCCACCTTTTGCCCCGTATGGTCATCTAAATTTCCGGTGGGTTCATCTGCGAACAAGATCTTTGGGCGATTGGCAAATGCCCTGGCAAGGGCTACCCGTTGCTGTTCTCCACCGGACAATTGGCTGGGGTAGTGATGCCCACGATCGGACAGCCCTACTTTTTCAAGGAGTTCTTTTGCCACGGGAAGGGCATTGCGGACTCCCTGTAACTCCAGGGGGACACAGACGTTTTCCAGCGCCGAAAGGGTCTGGAGCAGCTGAAAATTCTGAAAAATAAACCCGACCTGCTGATTTCTGAGTGTTGCCCGCTGGTCTTCCGACAACATTTCAATCTTTTCTCCACAGAGTTCAATACTACCTGAATCCGGAGTATCCAATCCCGCACAAAGCCCCAGCAAGGTGGTTTTCCCACTCCCTGAGGGCCCTACAATTGCAAAACTGGTTCCTTCCGGTACCGAAAAGGAGATATCCTGAAGGACTTTAAGCGGCCTGCCGCCACTGTTGTAGCTTTTCTCCAGCTGGTAAACGTTTAATATATTTGACATGTCTGTATCTTTCATCTCGCAAAAGCGCTGAAAATACGGAATACTAATCAAAAACCCGTTTTGGAATCATGCCGGAAATCTTAAAGTTTCGTTATATTTTTTTATGCCTGACGTGCCTGCTGCTCAGTTGCGGGGACACGGATAAAAAAGCAACGCCTCAGGCCGATCCAACACCAGAAGAAAAGGTTGCCACTTCGGCCAGTGGGCAAACGATCCTCTTTTTCGGGGATTCCCTAACAGCAGGTCTGGGACTTGATCCGAACCAGGCTTTTCCGGGAGTCATTCAGAAGCGCCTTGATTCATTGGGGTATCCATTTACGGTGGTCAATGCCGGGCTTAGCGGAGAAACCACTGCGAGTGGTAAAAATCGACTGGATTGGGTGCTTCGGCAGGAGCCAGCCGTATTTATTCTTGAACTGGGGGCTAACGATGGCCTCAGGGGCATCCCGCTATCGGAAACCCGGGCAAATCTTTCGGAAATTATTATAAGGGTAGGAGAGAAATATCCGGATGCCCGCATCGTTCTGGCGGGCATGCAGCTCCCTCCGAACATGGGGCCGGAATATACAACGGAATTTCGCCGAATTTTTCCTGAACTGGCGGAGGAGTATCAACTGGAATTGATACCCTTTCTGCTACAGGGGGTTGGCGGGAACCCCGAATTGAACCAGGCAGATGGGATCCACCCTACCGAGGAAGGTCATAGAATTCTGGCTGACAATGTCTGGGAGGTGCTGGGGCCGCTACTGGAAACCGGACCCGGCAAGACTTCTTAAGCGATACCCCTGTCCCTTTTGGTAGAAAAGCTCAACGCCTTTTTTACACGTGCATTAGGACGACGATACAGGCGGGCTACCTCAGTGCTGCTGATCTGCTTCTTGTTAACATCGATATTGGTGATCTCAACCATTTCCATTTGAACCGTTTCAACTTTTACTTCCTGGGCTTTCTGAGCCTGGGCAGCGATTCCGATAAAGAGAACAAATACGATGGTAATTATAGCTTTCATGACTTGGGGTCTTTTACTATAATTAAAACGGGTAGCAGAGGGTTTCACCGGCTTGCATTTCGCCGAAAAACCCTTATTTTTCGGTATCTGGCAAGAATACGGATAAGCGGTAAAAAAACATCGGTAAACGGATCGGATACCCGAAACCGCTTAGCGATAAAATCGGCAGTTAATCCCTAAACCTTTTACTGATAGTTTAGAAAAATGAGCGGGTCGGGGCAATTCTGCCGGTAAAAATCCAGTGAGGATGCGGTACAGACCCCGGGATAGTCCCCGGAATAAGACCCAAGATCCCGAATGATTTGAAAATGCAGGTGGGCTGCATAGCCGCCATTAACCTCAACATCCCCGAGATGGGCCAAAACCTGTCCCTGACGAAAGACCTGGCCCTGATGCAGGCCCTGCAGGTCTGTTGGGGATAGATGGCCGTATAATGCATACATCTTCCCGGAGCCAGAATCGTGCTCCAGGATAATAACAGGGCCATAATCTCCCGCATTTTGTCTATAAGCCCAGCTATGGACCCGCCCATCGAGCGGAACCAATACAGGGCTGCCTGCAGCTGCCCAGAAATCAACCCCAAGGTGGATGTTACGGTCTTCTGAAGGGTCATCCTTAAAATGTGTAAATGAAGTATACAGTGCGCGTTGTTCGAGGTA
The DNA here is from genome assembly GCF_052497835.1 of Robiginitalea insularis. Classification (NCBI taxonomy): domain Bacteria; kingdom Pseudomonadati; phylum Bacteroidota; class Flavobacteriia; order Flavobacteriales; family Flavobacteriaceae; genus Robiginitalea; species Robiginitalea insularis. The sequence continues at coordinate 2,465,427 of NZ_CP199296.1, read as the reverse complement.
TCCCCCATAGGCTATCCCGGCACCGTGTTGCCGCAGTTGTTCGTCCAGGTAGGCCTGACAGGCCTCCGGGTCCCGTATAGAAGCCCCCAGATCCGGATTGGATACAGATAAATCAACCAGCAGGTATTTCTCCCGCTCAAAAGGGATATGCATTAGTGGTAAAGGGATGCCGGACTTTTCCATAAAAGGTTTTCAAATATCGAAAATACTTTTGGCTGCCGGGAGACTTTTGGAATTATAAATACAGAGGTTCCCGAGAATTAACATTTCTTAAAGGCACCCGCAGGGCTGTAGTTTGTATTTTCGAAAAAGAAAAAGAAACCATGAGAAAAGAATTTAAATTATTGATTACAGGCTGTTTATGCCTATTGATGGCATCCTGCCAGTCCAGACCCAAAAAAGAAAATCAAGCAGCCGAAATTCCTCAAATAGCAGAAAACACAGAAGTCGCAAAAGGTTTGTCTCAGCAGGACTTATCGCAATACGAAACGGCCTACTTCGCCAGCGGGTGTTTCTGGTGCGTTGAAGCCATCTTTGAAAGTGTTAAGGGTGTAAAGGAAGTGATTTCCGGATATGCCGGGGGGACTGAAAAGGATCCTACTTACGAACAGGTCAGTTACGGGCGCACCGGCCATGCCGAGGCAGTTGTAGTATATTACGACCCTGAAGAAATCAGCTTTTTTGAACTGGTACAGGTTTTCTTCGGGTCTCATGACCCAACCACCCTCAACCGGCAGGGCCCGGATCAGGGGGCTCAATATCGATCCATCGCCTTTTACGAAAATGAAGAAGAACAAAAAATTATCCTGGCCTATATGCAGGCACTCAGGGATAATAAGGTTTACGACCGGCCTATAGTCACCGAGGTAAGCCCCCTGACTAAATTTTATCCTGCGGAGGACTATCATCAGGATTATGAAAAAAAACACCCGAACAATCCGTATATCCGAAATGTCTCCATTCCGAGGCTTAACCGGTTTAAGGCTAATTTCCAGGATTACCTGAAGGAAAATGCGCATTGAACCTGTGAAAAAAAACTAGTTTTCAGCAATGCGGCCTGTAAAAAGGCCGCATTTTTTAATATTTATCCCAGAAGGAAGTATCTTTATTTACAGGAATTCAAAAAGCTCCGGAGCTAAATGAAGCGCCAAAATTATTATCCGGAGCCGCCCTGACAACAATCGAAACATGAAAAGAATACTGCTTACTGCAATGCTCATGCCCATGCTGTTCTCCTGCTCAGAGGAGTCTCATAAAAAAAATCATCAAATAATCCCTGTAAATAAAAGCCGTTCGGAAATTGTGCTGGACGGCAGTGCCCAGGAAGCCAGCTGGGATGAACAGCAATGGTATACGCTGGATCAGAACTGGCTGGGCGAAACCTATGATTTCGAAGATTTTTCAGGCCGGTACAAGCTCTTATGGGATGAAGAAGCTCTTTATCTCTATGTGGAAATTACGGATGACACGCTTTACGACCAGTATGCGGACCCCCTGAAACTCTGGTGGGACGATGATTGCCTTGAAATTTTTGTCGATGAAGATAATTCAGGGGGCTTGCACCAATACAACCACAATGCCTTTGCATACCATGTGGCTTTGGACGGAAACGTGGTAGACCTGGGCCCGGACCGGGAGCCACACCTGTATAATGAACACGTTAGGTCTTCCAGGAAACAAGTGGGGAATACCAGTAGTTGGGAAGTGGCCGTTGCACTATACGGGGATAACTTTACAGAAGGTGGGAAACACAGCCCGGTAGATCTGAAAGCTGATAAACAGATTGGCTTTGCCCTGGCTTATTGCGACAATGACGGAAGTAAGGAACGGGAAAATTTTATAGGGTCGGTTTTTGTTCCGGGAACGGATAAAAACCAGGGGTGGATTAATGCGGATATCTTCGGGACGCTGCTACTGAAGGACTAATCAGTTGTTAAGATTTACCTGACTGTAAGCGGCGTTTATTACAATGGAATTTCCCGAACCCTTTTTCAGGAAGTACCCTTTACTGGCTGATCCTGCAGCCCCTTTTCCATTATCCCAGGTAATTCCCTTTGGAAGCAACACTTCGGAAGCTTTGTTGTTCACGGTTATGACATAGGCTACAGCCGGCAATTTCCCATAAAATTCCCCATTCTGAACGGATACTTCCAGTTCCCCGAAATCATCTGATAACGAATGAATGCTCAGGGAGCCAAGATTGTTCTGTATGGAGGTTTTCCCCTGTATCCGGTCTATTTCAATATTGGAGGATGTGCTATTGAGTACAAGGCGGGCCACTTCATCCAGTGTAATATTATCCGAAAAATCGGCACTGAGCTTCCCTCCCTTCCAGGATTTAACTGAGATTGGCGAATATCGTGCCTCTATAAGGGTATTTTCGCCTTCGAGTGCCGAAGCAAGCAAACTTGCATAAGACAAGTTTGCTCGCATATTTAAGGTGTTTCCGGCCATTTTTACCTCTCCGTGCCGAACATTCATCTTCAGGGGCGTGTTTTTGGGCATTTTGATTTTAATCGTCTTTTTGATCGTAAAATTTTGATTGCCTTCCGCTCCGCGCATATAAAATACAGCGGCTCCTTCCCTTGCATTTTTACGCACCTCGGCCCTGACCTTGGCCGCTTCTTCCCGGGCCTTAGCCACCTCTGCACGCATTTTTTGGCGTTCGGCTGCCATTTTTTCCCGCTGCTCCGCACGCAGTTCTGCCTGCTCCTCCATTTGCTTCAGGCGTTCCGCATGACGCTCTTCCCATCGGGCTGTCCACTCCTCTGAACGGGATTCCATTTCCTTGGACCATTCTTCCAATTCCTTGCGATACTTTTTATCAAAGCTTTTTTCAAATTCCTTTTGCCATTTTTTCATATAGGCCTCACCGTCTTTCTGATACGCCTCATAATCAAAATTCTTGTAAGGAATCGGAGGCATGGGGGGCATCGCTGCTATCTCGGGGAGATCAGCCATGATTTCACTGATCATCGGGGCTAAATCAGGCATTTCGGGAATCTCGATATTCAATTCACTTAAATCAATATCAGGGGCATCCATCCTCCAGGCCCAGCCTTCATTTCCTAGGGTACTAATTTTAACAGCTGAACTGTTCCCCATTATTTCGATTCCGGCTTTCTCGAAATACTTCTTTGCTTCTTCTTCAGAAGCCCCTTCCAATGTGATTACCGCTTCCACCACCACCTCATTTCTATCCCAGGCATCAAATTCGATATCTGCATAAGAGGTGTTCAGTTCAATAACTGCATCTTTATCCACTTTAAAGGATTCCTTATAGGTCCTTGAATTTTGGGCCATAGCGGGTTGCACGCAGAGCAAACCACATAATATCAGGCCACTAAACGCTATTGAGGTTAACTGTTTCATTTTTTGTTGATTTTAATTCGTTTAACTTCGATTTCAGTTTTAATAATAATTGCAAACGGTATTGAAAATTCTTGATCATGGCCGAAATGGTTTGCTCATTCGGGCCAATTTCATTTAACTCCTTGCTCAGTAACTTGTATTCCGAATCCAGTTCCCTGAGCCGGGCTATAAAATCATCCGCAACCATCCTGTTTTCGTCGGAAATATCCAGGCTGGCCAGCTCCATGTTTATGTTGGTTGTGTAATATTGTTCCAGTTTTTTAAGATCCGGCGATAAATCCCCCAGGGAAAGGGCAGCTGGGGTCTGGGTGGTATCCCGGACTACCACCGTCTGAACATCTTCAACAGGCTTCTCTGCTGTGGGTAGGAGGTACCAGATCCCAAAACCAAGCATAAGGGTAACCGAAGCGGCAATACCCATCCAGAAAGGAGTATTGTTGCGCTTTTGTGGAAAGGATTTCTGCAGTCTTTTTCGGAAGCGGCTCTCATGTCCCTCCGGCATTGGATGCTCCTTCTCCCGATCTGCTTTTAATAAGGTCCTAAGATCTTGCGACATGGCTTTCTTTTTTTAATAGTTCTTTCAGATACCCTTTGCCCCGCATCAAACGGGTACGACAGGTAGTTTCATTAATATCCAGTATTTGGGAAATTTCTGCATGGTCATATCCTTCAACCAAATACAGCTGCACCACAAAACGGTATTTCTCAGGCAACTCATCTATACAGTTTTTAACGTGTTCCACGGTTACTCCCTCGGAAACAGTCCAGTCATCTTCCTCTGCAATGGTCAGCCGGTGTTCCTCCAGCTCCACAAAATGCTGGCGCCGGGCTTTCAGAAAATCAATACAGCGGTTTACCACTATGCGTTTCAGCCAGGCCCCGAAACTTACCTCTCCCTGGAACTGATCGATCTTCTGGAATGCCCTTATAAAGGCTTCCTGGGTTACATCCTCCGCATCTGCAGTATTTTTCAAAAACCGCATGGCCACACAAAACATTCCATCAGCATACTTGCGATAAAGCTTTAATTGAGCCTTTTGGTTATGTTTTCTGCACTGTGAGATCAGATCTGACTGTACAAACAAAGTTTCCAGTTTGGTATTTTTTAGTTGCTATCTTAAGGACGATACAAAATATGCAGTGTTTCAAAAAAGAGTATTTTTAATAAATATTTTGTGCTCCTCTTGGAACAAATTACAATAAAAAACAGCCATTTAGAGCTAAAAGCCCTGAATTACGGGGCGGTCTTACAGGCGTTGCAGTTTCACACAGGGGCCGGCAAAAATCAGGACCTGGTGGTGGGGCTGGACCAGCCCCGGGATTATCTGGAAGACCAATACTCCCTCGGCGCCTGCGTAGGGCGATATGCGGGCAGAATTAGCGGGGAAACCCTTCAATTATCTGGAAGCTCCTTCCCTATGAACCATACAAATGGCATTGTTCTGCACGGGGGTACCAAAGGGCTGGCCAAAAGATACTGGAAAATAGAAGCCGTCAGCCAGGCGGGGGAAGAACCCTCTATTCATTTTTCCTATCACAGTCCGCACCTCGAAGAAGGATTTCCCGGCAATGTAAGCATCCACCTCTGGTATATCCTGCAAAAGAACAGTTTGTTGATCCGGCATAAAGCCACCTCTGACCAACCCACTGTTCTGAACCTTACAAACCATACGTATTTTAAGATTGATGATGAAGCGGGAATTGAACATTATGAAATGTGCTTAAACAGTCGCAGGATGCTGGAAACGGATGAGGATTTAATCCCTACGGGAGCCATCCTGGAGAATACGGGAATTTATGATTTCAGCAGGCGAAAAACCCTGGGGAACATAAAACTGGATACTCCTTTTATCCTTGAAAAAGGGGTAGAACCAGCCGCAGAACTTATTTCAGGGATCTCTGGAATTCGATTACGGGTGCACACCAATCAGCCGGCGGTTATTGTGTATACCCCGGAGACATTTGCAGGAATTTGTTTTGAAACCCAGAATTACCCGGATGCCCCCAATCATCCAAACTTCCCGTCGGCTGTGCTCCTCCCGGGAAATACGTATCTGAATGAATCGCTTTTTACTTTTGACCGACCCTAAAAGGATTTAAAGGCCACAGATAAAGGGGGTAATCCGTGATCGGGAAAATTAGTCCCCGGCAACTGGAATGTTATCCTTAAATTAGGGCTACCAAATAAAAGTAAGATGAAAACATTAAAATGGGTACTGGGCATAATCCTGGCCCTTCTGCTGCTCTTTTTCTTTGTGGGCATGCCCTACCTCAAAGAACAGACCAAGAAACACAGCCCGGAAAAGACGGCAACCTATGAATCAGGAGATACGGTGCTCAGTGTACAGTACAGCAGCCCTTCAAAGAAAGGAAGGGACATTTTCGGGAAACTGGTGCCCTACGGCAAGGTATGGAGGACCGGGGCGAATGAACCAACTACTTTCAAGACTAGTACAGCGATCCGGATAGCCGGAAATATGCTTCCTGCCGGGACCTATTCCCTGTGGACTATTCCCGACCGGAAGCAATGGACCGTCATTTTCAATAAAGAAGTTCCGGACTGGGGGGCTACCCTTATGAGCGGAGGCTCCGAGACCACACGGAATCCTGAGGCAGACCTCCTGCAAGTGGTTGTTCCGGTTATGGTAAGTCAGCAACCTTCTGAAAACTTCCTTATCGATTTTGAGGAAGGGGATCAAAACATTTTTTTAAGTCTGAAATGGGACCAGACGGAGATCCGGGTCCCCTTAAAGCTGTAACATTTGGCAAAACCTCCATCCGCATCGGAAAGCAAATTAGCACGAATACGGGATTCCCGAAGGGCACAGCGCGATATCCCCGCCCTGATCAAAGCAATACGCGAAAAAGATACAGTAGCCCTGGCACGGGCCATTACCCTTGTTGAAAGCACCCTGAGCTCAGATTATGAGGCCGCTCAGAAAATCATCGAGGCGACCATCAGCCAGGCCAGACGATCGGTCCGCATAGGGATTACAGGGGTGCCCGGGGTGGGCAAAAGTACTTTTATAGAGGCCCTGGGCTTACAATTATTGCAACAGGGAAAAAGGGTGGCCGTGCTGGCGGTGGACCCGAGCAGCAGCCTGACTAAAGGGAGTATCCTGGGCGACAAAACGAGGATGCAGGAACTCAGCAGGGCCCCTAACGCCTTTATTCGCCCCTCCCCTGCGGGAGATTCGCTTGGGGGTGTGGCCCGAAAAACACGAGAGAGCATCATCCTGTGTGAAGCGGCCGGGTTTGATGTCATCCTTGTGGAAACGGTGGGGGTCGGTCAAAGTGAGGTTGCCGTGCACGGCATGGTAGATTTTTTCCTTTTGCTCAAACTTGCAGGGGCAGGAGATGAATTACAGGGGATCAAAAGGGGTATTGTGGAAATGGCCGATGCCATTGTCATTAACAAGGCAGACGGCGCCAACCTGCCGCAGGCCAAACTGGCCCGTACAACCTTTGAAAATGCCCTGCACCTTTACCCCCCAAAGCCCGGGGGCTGGGTCCCTAAAGTGCTGCTGTGTTCCTCTGTGGAAGGCAGCGGGATTGCAGATGTATGGGAACTGATCACAGATTATGTCAAAAAGGCGAAGGAAACGGGTCTTTTCGGGGATAAGCGCAGAGAGCAAAACCGCAACTGGCTAAAACAGCGTATAGAACAGCAACTCAGTGCTGACTTCTATTCGCATCCCAAAATTGCAGGTTTACTGGCGGAAATAGAGGCCCAGGTCCGGGAACAACAGATAACACCCTTCCAGGGAGCCTCAAAATTACTGGAGATTTACAGGTCTGAGGGCAATACCCGCTAAACTTCGGATTGCACAAAAAAGAATTACCTTTGGAAGCAAATCAATGCACCATTACATGGATGTGATTACCGACGAACTGCTTTCCATTGTTGTGCCCTTGTATAACGAAGAGGAAAATGTTGCGCTGCTAACGGAAAAAATTCACAAAAGCCTCAAAGGGTACCAGTACCAGATCGTTTATGTAGACGATTTCTCAACCGACCGCACCAGGCAAGTGGTCCGGGAACTTAAAGACCCGAAAATCCATATGATCGCCCTGAAAAAGAATTACGGGCAGAGCCTGGCACTGGCGGCCGGTATTGATTATGCCTCGGGCGAATACATCATTACCATGGACGGGGATCTGCAAAATGACCCCTCGGATATACCCAATATGCTTCCCTACGCTTTGAGCGGGGAATACGATGTAGTTACCGGGATCCGTCAAAAACGGAGGGATTCACTGGTCAAAAAGATCCCCTCAAAAATTGCCAATTTCCTGGTGAGACGGGTCACAAAATTAGACATAAAGGATAACGGCTGCGCCCTGAAAGTATTTACCAAAACCATTGCCAAAGACCTCAACCTCTATGGGGAAATGCACCGGTTTATTACCTTGCTGGCTCATTTGGAGGGGGCACAGATCAAACAGCTGCCGGTAAAGCACCACGCCCGTCATGCAGGGGTTTCCAAATATGGTCTGGAACGTGTTTTCAAGGTCATAGCAGATATGATGCTGCTGCTGTTTATCCGCAAGTATTTCCAAAGGCCCATCCACTTATTTGGGATCTTCGGGGTTTTACTGATTATTTTGGGAGTACTCATCAATGTATATCTGCTAATTGTCAAGCTGGGCTTTAATGAGGATATAGGCACCCGCCCGCTGCTGATTTTCGGGATGATGTTCATTCTGGGAGGGATACAGCTTTTTACCATCGGAATTGTGATGGAATTGCTAATCCGCACCTATTACGAATCTCAGAACAAGCGCCCATACCGTATTAAAAATATCCAGATCGGTGGGGAAATTGCATAAAAAAGGGACTACCCTCTTAAAATTTATTTTCAGTGCTTTACTCCTTTATCTGGTATTCAGCCAGATACCGCTGCGTTCCGTTTGGGAGGTTTTGCGCCAATGCGACCTGTTTCTGCTCCTGCCCGCCCTTCTTTTCTTTATGCTTTCCAAATGGGTAGCAGCCCTTCGGCTGAACCGGTATTTCCATCAGATAAACACCCCCCTGACTCATAATGCCAATCTGAGACTGTACCTGCTGGGGATGTTTTACAATCTTTTTTTACCCGGGGGAATCGGAGGGGATGCCTATAAAGGGTATCTGCTGCACAAAACTTTTGGCAGCCCGACAAAGCGGCTGGTTGCCGTACTGCTGCTCGACCGCATCAGTGGGATGTATTTACTTTTCCTTTACAGCGGGGCGCTGCTGCTTTTCCTGGCCCCCGCATGGCTGGAAGGGTATCAAATATGGGCAATACTATTACTGGCCAGTAGCCTTGGGGTATATTGGCTTGTCCACAATAAATTTTTCAATTACCTGCAGGCTGTTTTCTGGGGGTCACTCGGGTTTTCGGCGGTGGTACAGTTCTCACAACTGATCTGTGTGTATTTCATTTTCGCAGCGCTGGGCCTTGAACAGGGCCTGCCCACCTATCTGTTCGTCTTCCTGGTCAGCAGTATTGTTGCAGTACTTCCCTTTACTATTGGCGGGGTAGGCAGCCGGGAGCTCGTTTTTTACTACGGAGCCCTGTGGCTCGAATTAAGGGAGGATACAGCTATTGCCATCAGTCTTGTTTTCTTCCTGATAACCGCCCTATGCTCGTTCCTGGGGATCTACTATCATTTTAAAAAGCCGGTACTAAGCCTGAATACTGTAGCTCAAAAGGAAGTTTAGGGTTTGGTCAGACGCAGCAGGTGCCTCTTTCGAAGCAGTTTTTCCCTGGTCCCGGGGTTTAAAAACCTGGCTTGTAGTCTGCTAATCCTGAATTGATTAACTGAATACTGTTCCTGCAATTCGAATCCCATCTCCCTGAGGTTTTCCAGTTCCTGATCTGTGGCATAGACCCACAGCCCTTCCTCAGCCGCAATATCCCCGGCTGAAATCGTTTTGAGCGGTTTGCCAAAGTAGAAGTCCAGGGCCCAGCTATGGTCTTCATTGAGTTTGTAGATGGTATTGATTTGCAGGTTCTTTTTTTCGATCAGCTTGGCCATCTCAGATCCTGCCTGGTACTTTAGCAATTCCGGATAAAAATGCAGATTCAGCATACTGTTTAATAAGATGCTGGCCAGCAGGCTGATACCCAGCAGGCGGGGTAAAGGGGATTTATGGCTTCTGATAAACCATACACAAAGCACAACAGCAGCTGCGATCACAGTTACCGCCAGAAGTACACTCAAAGGAAATACCCAGAAAAAGATCACGGAAACAGCCAACAGTACAATCCCAAAAATCCCTAACTGGAAATACGAGGCTTTTTGCAACCAACTTCCACGACCTGAGGCAGCCATCGTATCCAGGAACCCGGCAGTAAGTACGGCAAACAGGGGGATTGTAATATTGAGGTAATGGGGTAATTTGAATTGTGCAAAACTGATGATCAGAAAGATGGTAGTAATCCCCCCCAGGGTGAGCACCTCTGTGGATCCTGTCCTGCTTTGTGCCCTTTTCAGAAAGATTTTTGCCCGTTCCCAGTAGGCGGCCAGCCCCATCAGCGTCCAGGGCAGGAACACCCATAAAAAAGTATGGAAAAAGAAGAAGTAATCTGAGCTGTTCTTTCCAACCCCTTCTCCGCTAAGGCGTTCAAAACTCTGTTCCCAAAGGATAAAGAAGATCCCGGACCGGTTATCCCTCCCTCTGATCACCTTCTCCGGATGTAAGTCGAATTGCTGGTAATAGGCATAGAGAATGGGGGTGATAACGATCCCAAAAACAACCAACGCCCAGATAATTTTTGGATTAAACAAGCGCTTCCAATTCCGGGTATAGCCCAGCTGACATATCAGCGGAAGCCCGATTACCACGATTGCAATTTGCCCCTTGGTTGAGAAAGCTATTCCGGTTGCCGCTGCCCCGATAAGCAGCGGTATGAGTCTACCGTAGCGCAGGTATTCCATCAGTTTCCAGATAGCCAGGACGGTAAAACCGGTCAAAACGGCGTCTGTGCGGACATCAATCAGGGAAAGTACAATGGTCTGCGAACTGAGAAAAATCAGGGCCGCAATTTTCCCGGCATTCCTGCTATACAACAATACTCCCAGGCCATAGCAGCTATAGGCCCCCAACAAGGTTGCCAGAATTGCAGGGATTCGGTAGGCCCAGTCCTCTATCCCGAATAAACTGTAAGATATGGCAGCAAGCCAATAATGCATATGGGGTTTATCCAGGTATTCCTCCGTGCCTTTCCACAGGCTGAGAAAGTCCTGTTCCTGTACCATTCGCATGGCCATGACGGCGAACTGGGCCGAGTCATTTTCCATCAGGGTTGCAAAGATCCCGGCAATAAATACGCCAATTAATGCAATGAGAAAGGCCCAAAAAAAGCGAGCAGAGATCATGACGCGAATTTTAAGGATGCAAAAGTATAAAGTCTGTAGAACAACCAGCCGAAAAAGCTACCTGCCAGGGCACCACTCACAACATCCAGCGGGTAATGCACCCCGAGATAAATTCGGCTAAAACCAACCGCCAGAGCCCAAATAATCAGAAAAGAACAAAACCAGCGCCAGGCCTTCCCAAGAAAGAAACAGAAAAAGGTTGCCAGGCCCATGGCATTTGCCGCGTGGGCTGAAAAATACCCATAGCGTCCCCCACAACTGGCCTTTACCAGCCGCAAAACCGATTGAAGGTCCGGGTCGTGGCAGGGTCTGAGCCGGGCCACCCCGTATTTAAAAAAATTAGCCAGCTGGTCGCAGACGGTTATCAAAAGGGCGATAAATATTAAAAACACAAGGGTATTTTTCCATCCGAGCCTGCGAAAGCTTATAACCAACAGCAAAAGATAGAGGGGGATGGCTGCCCACTTGTCGGAAAGAAAAAGCCAGAAACCGTCCCAGGCGGGTGTTCCCAGGCTATTCAGGTACAAGAATAATTCCCGATCTTTTTCTATGATCGCATCCCACATATCAATCCTCGTATCTGGCAATTTCCCGATCGTAGAATTCGGTTGCCTGTCTGATAAGTCCTTCCGTTTCTTCAGCTAATTCCGCTTCGTCCTCCGGGCTGAATTCCTCCAGCCACTCCACCTCATCATTCTCAAGATTAATAATAAAGCGGGGGTACTCGGTATGGATGATAAAGATAGCCGACGGATAATCCGTATTATCCCCCAGCAAAAATTTAGGTAAGTCCATCTTAACTCTGTCTTAAGTACTGCTTAAGCCTGTTTTAACAGCAAGCGGTTGGTCATATAACGAAATCGAAGATACAACATTATTGCCGAGGCTGTAAGCCCGGTTAACAGCCCAACCCAGATGCCGATGCTTTTCAGGGAAGTGTGTAGGCCCAGGTAATAACATACAGGGAAAGCGATCAGCCAGTAGGAAATAAAGGTAATCCAGGTTGGGATTTTTACATCCTGAAGCCCGCGCAGGGCACCCAGGACTACCACCTGCAGCCCGTCGGATATCTGAAAGAAAGCTGCAATCAGCAACAATTCCGACGCCATTCCCATAACCGCCAGGTTGTCTGCCCGGTTCGCCATATCGTTCACATCCAGGTAGAGGGTGGGGAGCCAGTTGCGTCCGAATAAAAAGAGGAGGGCAAAGAGCACCTCCAGCAGTGCTGTCATTAAGAAAATGGAGGTGGCTATACGCCTGAGCTCCGGATAATTGCGCAATCCCTTCTGATTCCCTAGCCGAATCATAGCGGCCACTCCCAGGCCCATCCCGAACATAAAGGTCATACTGCTCAGGTTCAGGGCAATTTGGTTGGCTGCCTGGGGGTTTTTACCCAGCACCCCGCTTATCCAGACCGCAGCGGTAAATATCCCAACCTCGAAAAACATCTGGAGCGCTGAGGGGAAGCCCAGGTCCATGATTTTCCGCATCATCTTTTTCCGGATTTTCCCGAACTGCAGCCCTTCCACATATCGCTTAAAAACAGGTCGCCTGAGCAGGATAAACCAGAGGAAAGCACACATTCCAATCCGCGCCACCAGGGTGCCAATAGCTGCTCCTACAATTCCCAGTTTGGGAAACCCCAGGGATCCGAATATCAGCAAATAATTCAGGCTGATATTGATGATATTAGCCACTATTGTAGCGTACATGGGATGACGGGTTTGAGAGAGTCCCTCAGAGAATTGTTTCAGGGCCTGAAAGATAACCAGCGGAATCAGTGAGAAGGCTACCAAATCGATATACGGCCCGGCTATAGCAACCACTTCCGGTGGCTGGTCCATCAGGTACATCAGGGGCTTGGAAAGCAGTATTAACCCGAACAACGCAATTCCGAGGAGGGTACACAGCAGCAGGCCGTGCCGCAGTACAGATCGTCCAACCTCCGTATCCCCTGCCCCATCCGCCTCAGCCACCAGGGGGGTAATGGCCGTGGAAAAACCAATTCCCAAAGACATGGCGATAAAAACAAAACTGTTGCCCAAAGAAACAGCCGCCAGCTCTGCAGTCCCCAGCTGGCCCACCATGATATTATCCGCAAAGGCAACAAAGGTATGCCCAAGCATCCCAAGGATTACTGGGGATGCCAGTTTAATGTTGTATCGAAATTCTTTGGTATAGGCCTTGTACAAAAAACAAAGGTTTATGAGGTCCGCAGCTGCCAGGACAAACCTCTTATTCGCAATGCAAGCATTCTATTCCAGGTTTTTGGCGGCTTCCCAGTGTACATCCATTTCGGCAAGGGTCATTTCCGAAAGGGTTTTCCCTTCGGATTTGGCCTGCGCCTCCAGATATTTAAATCTTTGAATAAATTTTTTATTGGTACGCTCCAGTGCGTTCTCCGGGTTGATTCCCAGAAAACGCGCATAGTTTACCATGGAAAAAAACACATCTCCCATTTCTGCCTCCAGCGCTTCGGAATTCCCGTTTTGCTGCTCTTGTTCCATTTCAGCAAGCTCCTCACGAACCTTCTCCAATACCTGCTGTGGGTTCTCCCAATCAAAGCCTACCCCGGCCACCTTTTCCTGTATCCTGTTGGCCTTTACCAGTGCAGGCAAGCTGTCAGGAACGCCCTGCAAAACACTTTTCTTACCCTCTGATAATTTGATCTTTTCCCAGTTCGCCTTTACTTCCGCCTCCCCGCTCACAGCTACATCTCCGTAAATATGCGGATGACGGCGAATAAGTTTATCACAGATATCGTTGGCTACATCCGCTATATCAAAATCCCGGGTTTCCGATCCTATGCGGGCATAAAATACGATGTGTAACAACAGGTCTCCCAGTTCCTTCTTTACCTCTTCCAGGTCGTTTTCCAGGATGGCATCTCCCAGCTCATAGGTCTCCTCTATGGTAAGATGCCTGAGGGATTGCATGGTTTGTTTCCGGTCCCACGGGCATTGCTCCCTAAGCTCGTCCATAATGGTCAGTAAACGATCAAAGGCTTTAAGCTGTTCTTCCCTCTTGTTCATAATCCTGGAATTTCGGCAAATGTACGAATACCCCTTTTTGGTTACCAGCCGGATTTACAGTAATTTTAAGAGACAACAACCGACCTGATAAGATGAACAAATACGCATTGTCCCTTTTGCTTACCGTACTACTGACGGTTAGCTGCAGCACTCCTCCCTCTTATGACCTGATTATCCGGAACGCACGCATCCTGGATGGCACCGGTAACCCTGCCTATGATGCGGACCTGGCCGTGCAGGCAGACACCATTGCCTTTATAGGTGACCTTAGCAAAGCTGTGGCCACAGAGGAGCTGGATGCCGCAGGTCTGCACCTGGCCCCCGGCTTTATCAACATGCTTAGCTGGGCGAATGTGACCCTGCTAGCGGACGGGCGTTCACAAAGTGATATCCGGCAGGGGGTTACCCTGGAAGTAATGGGGGAAGGCACTTCAATGGGGCCCCTCAATGCGGAAATGAAATCAGAAATGATAGAAGGCCAGCAGGAATTGCAGTACGAAGTTCCCTGGAACACCCTTGGAGAATATCTGCAGCATTTGGAATCTAAGGGGATTTCTACCAATGTCGCCTCCTTTGTTGGAAACGGGACGCTTCGTAAATATGTGATGGGCTACGAAAAGCGGCCCCCCGGTCCGGAATAAATGGATGAAATGAAATCCCTGGTCCGGCAGGCCATGGAAGAGGGGGCAGTGGGTATGTCTACCTCCCTGATCTATGTCCCCAGCGGACATGCCGGGACAGCGGAAATAACAGAACTGGCTAAAGTGGCGGCTGAATATGACGGAATGTATATCTCCCATATCCGCAATGAGGAAGACAGCCTGCTCTTTGCAGTAAAAGAACTCATTCAAATTGCCCGGGATGCAGATATCCGTTCTGAAGTTTATCACTTCAAGGCTTCCGGAGAAGCCAATTGGCACCTTTTGGACAGCGCCATCAGCCTGATTGAAAAGGCAAGGGAAGAGGGGCTCCAAATTACTACTGATATGTATATGTACAATGCGAGTTCTACCGGCCTGAATGTCCTGCTGCCGGCATGGGCTAAAGACGGTGGCCACCAGGCCACTATGGCCCTGATGGCAGATCCGGCCAGGCGAAAACAGATGATTGCCGAGGTTGCCTTCCATGTACCCCCGGAAAATATTCTCCTGGTGGGTTTTAAAAATAAAGCCCTGAGGGACCTTATCGGCAAAACCCTTGCCGGGGTGGCAGCAGAGCGGAATATCAGCCCGGCAGAAACTGTTGCCGACCTGATTTATGAAGACGACAGCCGGATTCAGGTGGTTTATTTCTCTATGAAGGAAGACAATATTGAGAAAAAACTGCAGCTACCCTATATGGCTGTTTGTTCAGATGCCGGGTCCTACACAAATGAGGGGGCTTTCCTGGCACAAAGCACGCATCCCAGGGCATACGGGTCTTTCAGCAGGTTGCTGGCACATTACGTCAGGGACCGAAAGCTTATTTCCCTCGAAGAGGCCGTACGAAGGCTGAGCGGGTTACCGGCTGAAAACCTAAAGCTAAAAAAACGGGGCCTGCTTAAAAATGGCTATTTCGCAGACCTGGTACTGTTTGATCCTGAAAAAGTACAGGACCACGCCACCTTTGAGAAGCCTCATCAATACGCTACAGGGATAACCCATGTTTTTGTAAACGGGCAGGCAGTCATCCTTAACGGGGAACATACAGGGGCTTTTCCAGGCCGTTTTGTCAGGGGACCTGGTTACGCAAAAAAAGTCAATAATTAATTCCTGCAGGGCTAATACTGTTTCAAATGGCGCTCAGAAGATTACCTTTACTGCTTTTATGCTTCTTATATCTGGGATGCAATCCTGGAAATAACAAAGGTAAATTTGGGCAGGGCTGGCAAAAGATACCCATCGAATTGATTGAAGCAGACCCGAATACCATTGAAGACCTGCGTTCATCCCCTGGGAGATTACGGTTATTGACGGTCTGGGCCAGCTGGTGTGAATCCTGCAGCGAAGCATTTCCGAATTATATGAATTTGCAGCGGAAATACGGTTCCGGTAAATTCGAGGTTGTGACCCTCTCTGTTGACCAACTGGATCATAAAGAAGCGGTACTAGAGTTTCTGAGGCAAAAGGGAGCGGCCGTGCCTAACTACATTGCCAGGGTGTCTTTGGAAAATCAAATTATGGAGAAGCTCGATCCGGATTGGGCAGGCGAGCTCCCCTTAACCCTGCTGCTTTCACCAGAGGGAGAAGTACTTTACCGGCGACAAGGCCTTGCGGATATTGAGAAACTCCAGTTTTCGATTGAAAATCAACTGTTTAAACAATATTTGGAGCCAGAATCCTCAAAAGAGTCTGAAAAAGAGTCGGCCCGGAGCTATTAGAAATAGCAAAAAGTATCCTAAATTCAGTACCTTTCGGAAGTAAAAAGAAGGCGGCACTCAGGTGGTTGGAATTTGCTTCAATACCATCTTTGAAATAACTTGACGGTCTATTCCATCAAAATCAGTTACTATGATCTCTAGATTTAAAGGTTTGGGGTTTTTTCTCCTGATACCGCTCTGCTTATCTGCTCAAACGGAACAAATTCCGGTTGCCCATGAGCCCGTGCCGGGCGTAAATTGGGAAGGGGGAGAAAAGGATTATTTTTCAAACATCTGGCAGAACCAGGTAATAACGAATGTGTCGGAACCCGTTTTGGAAGTCTTTTACCCACCCGCAGACCAGCATAATGGAGCAGCTGTAGTGATCCCCCCCGGAGGCGAGCTGTATGCGCTTAGCATCGAAAGTGAAGGACGGGATGTGGCAAGATGGCTCAACCAAAAAGGATTTACGGCTTTTGTCCTGAAATATCGCCTGGTTCCCAGCGGGGAAGACGGGGTGAAGGAAATAACGGTCCTCAGCCAGCAAAACCCTGCCAAAATTATGGAAGAGGTTACAAAGGTAATGCCCTTTTCCGTACAGGATGGGCTCAATGCCATCTCTCAAGTTCGAACCCACTCAGAAAAATACAACATCGACCCTGACAAAATCGGCTTTATGGGGTTTTCGGCAGGTGGAGCCGTTACCATGGGGGTAACCTATAGAAGCGAGGCTGCTAACCGCCCGGATTTTGTGGTACCCGTTTACGCCTGGACCACAGCTTACCCAGTAGAAGCGGTCCCAGAGAATGCCCCGCCCATGCTGGTTATCTGCGCTTCTGATGATCCCCTTGGCCTGGCTACGGGAAGCGTGGACTTATACCGTTCCTGGCTGGAAGCAGGCAAGGTAGCAGGCCTGCATATGTACAGTACCGGAGGGCATGGCTTCGGCATGAAAAAACAAAATCTCCCATCCGACCAATGGATTTCCCGTTTTTACGACTGGTCCAGGGTCCACATACTAAACGATTCCGAATGATGCCTAAAGGACTTCCGGGCAACTTCCTTTCCGGTTCCCGTTGCCGCTTCTATCTTTTTTTAGCTTTGGTACCAGCCCTCTGCCTCCAACTGAATGCTCAGGACCCCCGGCGATTTAGAACGGAGATTGAAGACCTGGCCAAAAAATACGACAGCATTTGGAAACCAGATCAGGCTACAGTAGTCTTTACCGGCAGTTCCAGTATTCGGCTCTGGAGCGGGCTGGATAGTGTTTTCAGTAAAAAGCAGATCGTAAACACAGGTTTCGGGGGTTCCCAGGCTACAGACCTGCTTTACTATCTTGATGTACTGGTGCTGAAATACCAGCCCGAACAGGTTTTTATCTATGAAGGGGATAATGATTTATTTGAAAAAAAACGCCCCGGGCAGGTCCTGAGTACCTTAGAGGAAATTACAAGGGAAATTCAGGCTCGATTTCCGGGAATCCCCCTGGTGCTTATCTCGGCAAAACCCAGTATCAGTCGATGGCGGCTTAGGGGTAAATACCGGCGTTTCAACCGAAGGCTGCAAAAAATGACCATCGAAAATGATCTGCTGTATTTTGCTGATGTATGGAACCCGATGCTGAACGGTAAAAAACTGGATCCCTCCCTTTTTATAGAAGACGGCCTGCATATGAACCAGAAAGGCTATACCATATGGGCCCGAACCCTTAAACCCTTTTTTGATTTAAACACACAAAATAATACCCGTAAACCATGAGATTTTCCCGACTGCTTTTCCAATGCTTTTTTTGCCTGGCCCTATTGGTAATCTTCAGCCAATGTGCAGACAATAGCGTCCCCGAAATTGAATTTCCCAAAACCGACCTGGCCGCCGTTCCCTTTATTCCGAAACCGGCCACTGTTATTGCCACGGAAAACGCATTTGGCCTGGACCAACATACCGCAATTTACTCCAGTGCAGGCGATGCGGGGCTTAACGAAGTTGCTGGCATGCTGTCAGATTATATTAAGGAACAGACGGGCTTAGAAGTACCGTTAAACGGTGCAAATACAGCTGAAATTCACCGCGCGGTTTATTTAAACCTTTCTGAGACAATGGCTGAAGAAGCCTATGAACTCTATATCAGCAGGGATACTGTGTTGGTCAATGCCGGAAGTGCGGCAGGTGCATTCCGTGCCGTACAAACCTTCCGCCAGATCATCCCCGAAACATCCAATGATACCCTTGCGCCCTACCCCATCTGGCCCCTGCCCAGCGGAAAAATCACAGATGCCCCCCGTTACGCCTTTCGGGGCAGCATGCTGGACGTTGCCAGGCACTTTTTTTCTGTAGAGGATGTCAAGAAATACCTGGATGTAATGGCCTACTACAAAATGAATGTTCTCCACCTCGGCCTGACCAATGACCAGGGCTGGCGAATCGAAATCAAGTCCTGGCCAAAGCTTACAGAAGTGGGTGGAAGCACGGAAGTAGGTGGCGGGCCCGGCGGGTTTTATACCCAGGAAGAATACCGGGAGATCGTGGCTTATGCGGCGGCAAGGCATATAACTATTGTCCCCGAGGTGGATATGCCCGGGCATACCAATGCGGCCTCTGTTTCTTACCCCTTTCTGAACGGTAATGGGAAAACCCCGCAACTCTACACCGGGACCGCTGTAGGGTTCAGCACTTTTGACACCCGCAAGGATACGGTATACGCTTTTATAGAGGATGTCGTACGCGAAATCTCCGCCATGAGCCCGGGTCCTTATTTCCACATTGGGGGGGATGAAAGCCATTCAACCCGCAAAGCAGATTATGTTTATTTTATTGAAAGGGTTGCACCCATTGTCAAAAAATACGGGAAACAGGTAATCGGCTGGGATGAAGTGGCCACAGCAAAACTCGACAGCAGTGCAATTGCCCAGTTCTGGGCAGATGAGGAGAATGCCAGCCTCGCTGTGAATCAGGGAATGCAGGTACTATTTTCCCCTGCAAAGAAAGCCTATCTGGATATGCAGTACGATTCCCTTTCGGTCTTCGGCCTGCACTGGGCAGCGTATATCCCGGTGGATACTGCTTATAAGTGGGATCCGGAGTCTTATGTCCCTGGAATAGGACAGGAAAATATACTTGGGATAGAAGCGCCGCTCTGGTCTGAAACCATCAGCAATATTGCCGAACTGGAGTATTTAGCCTTTCCCAGGCTGATCGGCTATGCCGAGATTGGCTGGACACGCCCTGAATTACGGGAGTGGGAAGACTATAAAAACCGATTGGCAGCCCAATTACCCTATCTCACTCGTAAAAAGATCCAGTTTTATCCCTCAGCACGGGTCCCCTGGGGAAAGCCCAAAGCGGAGCTCCCCTGGCATACGGGGGACTAAACGGGTAACCCCCTTTTGGCGTTAAACCTGGTCTTTGGCTGCCGCATCCGGCCCGGAGGCTTCCGGTTCTGAAAAGTCATCAAGGCCCTTGGAGATAAGTAAATTATACCACTGTATTATCTTTTTGATATCACTGGCATAAACCCTGTCTTCATCGTAATTCGGCAAAATTTCAAAGAAGTATTCCTCCAGGCGAATTTTTTCGGCCTTGTGATCGATCTCTGTTTTCTTCCCGTTTTCCTTCTGTTTGATTTTTTCAAAGACAGTCCTGAGGGGGAGCTCCTCTTCCAGTGTATAGATTGCGATCTCTGAAAGAACACTTACGTTCCCGCTGAGACCTACTGTCAGTTTCCGGCCATCTACCAGGGATTCGGCTACAAAGCCCGATCTGGTCTGGGTAAGCAAGCGGTATAATCCGGGTTTACCCCCTATTGACAAAATCTTGTCTAAACTCATCTCTTTTTCAATTTTTGCGCAAAGATGCTACTTTCTTTTTCTTCCGTGTAATCTCTCTGAAATTTCATCACTTAATTGCAGGGCATACAGATATGTCCGTTTAATTACGGCCCTTTTTCATGGCTGGGAAACGCATTTTGTAATCCACTTCAATTTTTCCCTTTGAAATATTGGCTAGTTTTCCTTTTAATAATCGTTTCTTGAGGGAGGAAAGTTTATCTGTAAAGAGTATTCCTTCGATATGATCGTATTCATGCTGGATTACCCGTGCCAGTAAGCCGTCAAAGGTCTCGGTCCTTTCTTCAAAATTCTCGTCCTGGTAGGTGAGGGTAATGGTATCCTTACGGCTCACGTCTTCCCGGATATCAGGGATGCTGAGGCAACCTTCATTAAACGCCCATTTTTCACCGGTTTCCGATTCCATGCGGGCGTTGATAAATACTCGTTTAAAGCCTTTAAGTGCTGCTCTTTCTGATTCGCTCAGTTCTTCATCTTCTGCAAAGGGTTCCGTATCTACCAGGAACAGACGGATTGGCCTGCCAATTTGGGGGGCAGCCAGCCCCACCCCATTTGCATTGTACATGGTCTCCCACATGTCGGATATCAACTGCTTGAGATCGGGATAATCCGAATCTAGCAAATCTGCCTTTTTGCGGAGCACCGGGTCTCCATAAGCTACAATTGGTAAAATCATATAATTTTCTTACTTAAAAAAGACTGCAGGATCAGGGTGGCGCTAATTTCATCGATTCGCCCCTTTTCCCTTCTTTTTTTCTTTTTCATGCCGCTTGCTATCATACTTTTTACAGCCATTTTGGAAGTAAATCGTTCATCCTGACGTTCTACCGGTATCCCCGGAAAACGCTTATGCAATTTGCCGATAAATTTCTGTATGGCACCCTCAATTTCCGAAGGGGTATTATCCATTTGTCTGGGTTCTCCCACTACAAATAATTCTACCTCCTCTTCTTTCAGATAGCGCTCCAGAAAATCAAACAGTTCTCCGGTAGGGACCGTACTGAGACCGGAGGCAATAATTTTAAGATGGTCCGTTACCGCAATTCCCGTGCGTTTATATCCGAAGTCAAAGGCCAGAATTCTTCCCAAGCGTCATTTTTTGCAAAAATAGGGCAATAATTGTTATAGCTGAAAAAATCAGGCTTCAATTCCCTCACAGCCCTTATCTTTGAGCAAAATTTTTAAAATGACAGCAGTTCGCCAGCGTATAGAAGCAGCATGGGATAACCGTGATTTGTTAAAGGACCTTGAAACCCAGGCCGCTATCCGGGAAGTTATCGATCAGATTGATCAGGGAAAACTCCGTTGTGCCATTCCGGGGCCGGATGGCTGGGAAATCAACAGCTGGGTCAAAAAAGCAGTGGTGCTCTATTTTCCAATCCAGAAAATGGAGACCCTGGAAGCGGGCATATTTGAATATCACGATAAAATCCCTTTAAAGAAAGGATATGAAGCCAAGGGAGTACGGGTAGTACCACATGCCGTGGCCCGGCACGGTGCCTATCTGGCGCCTGGAGTCATTATGATGCCGAGTTACGTAAACATAGGTGCCTATGTGGACGAGGGAACTATGGTGGATACCTGGGCTACCGTAGGGAGTTGTGCCCAAATTGGCAAAAATGTTCACCTCAGCGGCGGGGTGGGGATTGGCGGCGTTTTGGAACCCCTGCAGGCATCCCCTGTCATCATTGAGGACAACGCATTTATCGGAAGTCGCTGTATAGTGGTGGAAGGTGTCAGGGTCGGAAAGGAGGCCGTATTGGGTGCCAATGTGGTTTTGACCGCCTCAACAAAAATCATTGACGTAAGCGGGGAGCAGGCTGTGGAGCACAAGGGATATGTTCCTCCGCGTTCGGTTGTCATTCCGGGGAGTTATACCAAAACGTTCCCAGCCGGGTCCTACCAGGTCCCCTGTGCACTGATCATCGGGCAGCGAAAGGCAAGTACCGATAAAAAAACATCCCTGAACGACGCCCTGAGGCAGTACAATGTAGCTGTTTAGCAAAAATTAAACACGCGCAAGCAGGATTGCGAAAAATATCCAAAACCCTGATAATTATTAACATATCAGGATAAAAGACTACCGTAAATTAGGGGAATGCCAGTCTGTTACCCCCTTTATTAAGGGGTTCATAAATTACAGAAACATCCCACAAAATCCCGTGTTTAAACAATTTTTTCGTCGTTTCTTTGTTATGATTTTACCAATTTGTTTTAGTAAGTCACAATGCAACCAGAAAACCAAGCCCGTATCTCCGCCCTTGTCATCACTTATAATGAAATCGGGTATATCGAAAAATGCCTGGAATCCCTGAGATTCGCTGATGAGATTATTGTTGTGGATTCATACAGTACAGACGGCACTTTCGAGTACCTGCAACAACAGCAAGGCGTTACGGTTATTCAGCACCCCTTTGAAAACTTCACACTTCAAAAGTCTTTTGCGCTGAAACAGGCCAGCCATGACTGGATTCTTTTCCCGGATGCAGACGAGGTCATTTCTGACGAATTACAGAAAGAAATCCTGGATACGGTTAATAATGACCCGCAGCATGCTGCCTATTGGTTTTACCGCAAATTTATGTTTCAGAAAAATCCGCTGAATTTCAGTGGATGGCAAACCGATAAAAATTACCGGCTTTTCCGAAAAAGTAAGGCCCGTTTTTCAGATCGGAAAATAGTACACGAAACTCTGGTGGTCAATGGCAGTTCAGGAATACTGAACAACAAACTGATCCATTACTGTTACAAATCCTATGCGGATTACAAGAGTAAAATGCTGCACTACGGCCGCCTGAAAGCCAAAGAGGACTTTTACAGAGAGAACCATTTCAACTACCTGTACATGTTGGTGAAGCCCAGCTGGAAATTCGTCAACCACTACTTGCTGAGATTGGGAATCCTGGATGGCAAAAAAGGGATGATCATCTGTTATCTGAACGCCCTGGGTGTACTGGAGCGATACAGGGAATTAAAAAAGCTGGAACAAAAAAATCAGATTGCCTACTATTTGGTAATGCCGTAATAGGTCCAGACCTGCTTGTTTTTGCGCGTTTCCCGGCGAATAGCCGCATTCTTCTCCATAGATTCCGGAGTTTTATATCCGCGTTTATGATCCAGGTGCACGCATACCGCGCTGTACCTCAACTGCTTGGATTTGATCCCAAAGTTAAATAAACGCTCCCCCAGTTCCCGGTCCTGCCCGCCATACTGCATCCTTTCATCAAAGCCGTTTACATTCAGGATATCTTTTTTCCATCCGGAACTGTTGTGCCCGTTCCAACTGGCATTGGTAGGGGTTAGCGTATTAAATATTTTTGAAACCAGGCCACGGGCGCGCAGTTTGTTGTTTTTAAAAGTCTTGGGAACCCCTTTTTCTTTAAGCCAGTGGATATTAAAGCAACGCTGCGCCTCAATGTCTTCTTTGGTAATCAGCTGGGAAATATTCATGGGCAGCATATAATACCCCCCTGAGATAAAATAACCCTCTTCCTTGTTGATATAGTGTACTTCCACAAAATCATTCCGGGGAATACAGTCTCCGTCGGTCATGATGATGTAGGGTGTTGTACAGGCAACTACCGCCTTATTCAGGATCCTGGATTTCTGGAAGCCGTCGTCTTCCTGCCAAACGTGGATAATATCAAAGAATACCTCTCCCCGCATCCGTTCGATTAGTTCCCGTGTTGCAGGTCCGGACCCGTCATCGGCAATCACCACCTCAAAATTTTTAAAAATCTGGCAGTTAAAACCCCAGAGTACCTTTTCCAGCCAGCGCTCCGAATTGTAGGTACTGATGATAACAGAAATTTTAGGGTCGTACATAGGTAAACAGAATTATAAGGACAAAAGTAAGAAAGTCTTAAAAGTTTATCTTTGCAAGACTACCATTAATATTTCCAACTTTGAAGAGACTGCTGCTGGGCCTGCTAAAAAAATTCAAATTCCTTCCCCCGGAGCTGTATGTAAAAATATATTACCAGTACTATACCGGCAAAAAACTCAACCTGGCAAACCCAGGAGAATTTAATGAAAAGATTCAATGGCTGAAAGTACACTACAAGCCTCCCATTCTCAACCAGCTGGTGGATAAATACGCCGTGCGCTCATTCGTGTCAGATCGCATAGGAGAAACCTACCTCAATGAATTGTACCAGGTTTACTACAGGGCGGGCGATGTGGACTTTGATCAGCTGCCTGAAAAATTTGTAATTAAAGGGGCCCACGGATATAATTTTAACCTCATTGTTAAGGATAAATCCAAACTGAACAAGCACCGGGCGCGTTATCTGATGCGAAAATGGATGGCCCGTAACCAATACTACCGCGGGGGCCTGGAATGGGCTTACAAGGATGTAAAACCCAAGCTGATAGCAGAGGCATTCTTGAGCGAACTGGGCAGGAGCACAATCAGCGATTACAAGTTTTACTGTTTTGACGGCAAGGTAAAATTCCTGCAACTGGACCTGGAAAGGGAAAACGATCACCAGAAATTATTCTATGATCCCGATTGGAAGAAACTCCCTTTCACCAAGGGCAGCGGGGGATTGTCTGCCGAAACCGCAGATAAGCCGCCTAAATTTGAGCAGATGATCGCACTGGCCGAAAAACTGGCGAAGGGCTTCCCCTTCGTGCGGGTAGATTTTTATAATCTGCAGGGACGCATTGTGTTCGGCGAGATGACTTTCTATCCCGGTGATGGAAGACAGGAATTCAAACCGGATAGCTATAACAAAATAATTGGGTCTTATTTAAACCTGCCGCCCCTCAATGGTCAAAAAGCCATCACGTCCTACGGCCCCGACTTATAAAATTACGCTGACTGCTTTAAATCCGCAGTTCAGATTTTAACAGCTGTGAACGAAGTGGTACCTTTGCACCGTTAATTTAGAACCCTGTGGACCAGGTTCCGGGTTAGCCCTGAATTCTTTAGTATGCCGTCTGAAAAATTCTATACCGAAGCACTTGAAAACCCCATCTTCAAACTGATAGGGGAGGCAGCTGGCCAAGAAGGCATACAGGCTTATGTAATAGGCGGCTATGTCAGGGATTTCTTCTTGAAAAGAGGGCAAAAAAAAGATATTGATGTTGTGGCCCTGGGCAGCGGTATCCGGCTGGCAAAGGCAGTTGCTGCAAAACTACCTGAAAAACCCAAAGTAACGGTCTTCAGGAATTTTGGAACTGCCATGCTCAAACACGGAGACCTGCAGCTGGAGTTCGTGGGCGCCCGTAAGGAGAGTTATAACCGGGATAGTCGGAAACCGGTGGTGGAAGACGGTAGCCTTGAAGATGACCAGAACAGGCGCGACTTTACCATAAATGCCCTGGCACTATCGCTTCAGGGGGATTCCTTCGGGAAATTATCCGATCCTTTCGGGGGGCTGGCAGATTTGGAAAGGAAATGTATCCGAACCCCTCTGGAGCCAAGTAAAACCTACTCAGACGATCCCCTGCGAATGATCAGGGCCATCCGTTTTGCCGCACAGCTGCAATTTGAAATCGAAAAGGCTTCACTCGAAGCCATCTCCGGGCAGCGCAACCGTTTAAAGATTGTATCCAACGAAAGGATTACCGAGGAGTTGCACAAAATACTACTAACAAACCAGCCGTCCGTAGGCCTGGAATTGTTGCACCGCACAGGGCTGTTAAACCTAATCATCCCCGAATTAATAGCCCTGAAAGGAATAGAGGAAATAGAAGGACAGCGTCATAAAGATAATTTCTGGCACACCCTGGAAGTTGTAGACAATATCTCCAGGGCTACCGATGATCTGTGGTTGCGCTGGGCGGCCCTCTTACACGACATTGGCAAAGCGCCTACCAAGCGATTTGACAAAAAGGCCGGATGGACCTTTCACGGACATGAATACGTGGGTTCCAAGATGGTGTATAAACTCTTTAAACGCCTGAAACTGCCTTTAAACGAAAAATTGAAGTATGTGCAGAAGCTGGTTATGATGAGTTCCCGCCCAATCGTGCTTGCCAATGACTATGTTACCGATTCGGCAGTGCGCCGGCTTATTTTTGATGCAGGGGAGGCCATTGAGGACCTGATGACCTTGTGCGAAGCCGATATCACTACCAAAAATCCGAAAAAGCAGAAAAAGTACCTTCGGAATTTTAAGCTGGTGCGGGAAAAAATAAAGGAAGTAGAACAGCGCGACCACATCCGCAATTTTCAACCCCCCGTTAGCGGGGAGGAAATAATGAAGGCTTTTAAGCTGAAACCTTCGCGGGAGATTGGAATAATCAAAGACGCCATCAAAGAAGCTATCCTGGATGGAGAGATCCCCAATGAACGAGAGCCTGCATTGAGATTTATGCTGAAAAAAGGAATGGAAATAGGGCTCACCCCTGCAGCGGAAGCAACAAAAGAGAAAAAGTAAAACGATGAGAAACCGAATAAAAATGGCTTTCCCGGCACTGGCCCGAACCTCTCTGATCCTGGTCTATCTCGTCATCCTGGCCGGGGCTGTGGTACGCATGACCGGAAGCGGCATGGGTTGCCCGGACTGGCCCAAATGTTTTGGATACCTTATTCCGCCTACCGAGGAAGCAGAATTGCTTTGGAAGCCGGAAAAGGAATATCCCGAAGGTGCCGTCATTATTGTTGAGGAAAAACTATTGCTGTCTAAAGAGGAATTTATCAGTGGTTCACAGTACAATCCACAGAATTGGGAGCCCTATACCAAACACGATTATGCAGAATTCAATGCTGCCCATACCTGGATAGAATATATCAACCGGTTGCTGGGGGCCCTGGCCGGATTGAGTATTCTTTTGATGCTTATCTCCTCCCTTTTCTGGTGGAAAGAAAAGTCAGGCCGCTTTGTCTCCTCCCTTATTGCACTGGTCGCTATTGGCTTTCAGGGGTGGCTGGGGGCCACGGTAGTTTACTCTGTACTGGAGCCTGTGAAAATAACACTACATATGTTTATGGCCCTGGTAATCGTCGCAATTCTGATCTATATTGTCCATCAGCTAAAGCCCCAGGATCCGTTAAGGCGGAACGATACCCAAACCCTGCGACTTTGGATCCTCACTGCTATACTGAGCCTTTTCCAGATCCTGATGGGAACACAGGTCCGGCAATTTGTGGACGAACAAAGTGAGTTGCTGGGGGCTGAAAACAAGCAGCTGTGGCTATTGGAGCCTGAAATGATCTTCTATGTCCACCGCTCTTTTTCCATCATCGTCCTGGTATTGCACCTCTGGGTGGCCTATCGGATTTATTCCCGAAACCTGGGTTATCCAAAGATTTACCCGCTTCTGGGGATACTGTTTATGATCATCTTTACCGGAGTGGCAATGAATTACCTGGATTTTCCCTGGGGAAGCCAGCCGATTCACCTGGTCATGGCAGCATTACTGTTTGGCCTGCAATGGAAGCTGCTGCTGGAAATGATTCAGGCGGCCAGAACGCGCATTTCTTTGTAACTTTGCCGGAATTTAAAAATTAACAGTTGATGATTTATAAAATCAGGGTTATTCTGGATGCGGAGGAGGATATTTTCCGGGACCTCGAACTGGAAGCCGGAAGCAATCTGGAGGAATTGCACAACGCAATCACCCAGAGCTTTGGATTTCTGGGAGAGGAGATGGCTTCCTTTTACACCTGTGACGAAAATTGGGTTCAGGACGAAGAGATTCCGTTGTTCGACCTTTCAGAAGGAGATGAGGACGGACATCTGATGAGGGCGATAACCCTGTCGGATGTAATGGATGAGGATTCCCCAAAATTGCTTTACGTATACGATTTTCTGAATATGTGGACCTTCTTTGTTGAGCTGGCAGATATTACGCCCAAGGAAGACGGCAGAAGCTATCCCAATCTCCTCTTTAGTTTTGGGGAGGTACCTGAATCTCCCCCTGAAAAAAGATTTGAGGCCAATGAAGGTCCGGAACTGGATGAGCCCTTTGGCAGCTATGACGATATGGATTTTGACGAAAACTGGAATTAATCCGCCACAGCTGAAATACCCCAATTTAAACACAACTTTATATGCTTAACCTCTACGCCACACAGCTTGAAGCCGTTTCCCTGCATCGGGTCGGAAATAAACACCGTGCAGAACCCCTCTTTTTATCTGAGAACCCCTATCGCCTCAATGATGAGATCAGCGGGCTGCTTAAGGAATTTTTCTTTAAGCCTTTCCGGGAAAAAGAGGAAAACTATTATCGGTTTCAACACGATGCCGGGCTGGAGTTTCATTCCATATTTGAGGCAGCCAGCCGCGTTTTTGAACAACCTTCCAGCCTGCACCAGGTTTCCAAGGATATTGCCACCCACCTGTTTTCGCAATCCAATCACCCGCATATCAAAAGCGGAGAATGCTATGTAGCCTATTTTACGGACGTTTTACTGGATAATGAGAAGACGGATGCCCTGGGGATCTTTAAAAGTGAGTTAAAACAGGATTTTTTACAGTTTCAGGAAAAAGGGGCCGACCTGGACATGCTTATTCAGCAGGGGGTAAACCTGCATCGCCTGGACAAGGGCTGCCTGATATTCAACAGGGATAAGGAAAATGGATACAAAGTACTCTCCTCAGACAGCAATCGCTACGACGCCAAATACTGGCTGCAGGAATTTCTGGGGCTGGCGCCGCTTACTGACGAAACCTTTTACACCAAGAATTACCTGAAGTTCTGTCAAAATTTTGCCAAGGATGTTGTTTTCCCGGCTGAAGACAAACAGCAGGAGGTCCTTTTTATGAACCGGGCGGTAAACCACTTCGCCAAAAATGACACCTTTGAAGAGAGCCAGTTCCTCAATGAAGTGATGGAAAACCCGGAACTGATCCCGGAGTTCAAGCACTATAAAACCGAGCGTGGCCCCAAATACAGTATAGAAGACGTTTCCAATTTTCAAATAGCAAATAAGGCAGTTAGCGATTCCCGGAAGAAAATTAAAAACGTTATACAGCTGGATACCAATATTCAGATCAAAATGGACTTTATCAACCCGGAGTCTGCCGAAAAATTTGTCGAAAAGGGATGGGACGAAGAACGACAGATGTATTACTACCTGGTATACTTTAACAGGGAGCAGAAAAGTTAAGAGTCAGAATTTAGAAAGCACGGTTCGCAGATTATATTTTAATCCGCTTTTCAATGATCTGCTTCATGCTTACGTCTTCGTAGTTGCGCTTAACAAAGTCCAGGGCCTCCGCCAGGATCTCCCCCATGGTTTCACACTTCTTAAAATGTACATCCAGGGTGAGGTCGTGTATCTCGGTCCGCAGCCGGTCTACATTTTCAGGAACAGAGATTTTATCCTTTACTGCAATCTGTATCAGCCGCCGGATACGGTTTCCGGAACTGATAATCCGTTTGGCCACTATAGACCGCTCTTCCACCTTGTACTGCTCTACCGAATCGCTCAGGAGTTTATTGCTGACCAGATCCACCATGGTATTGTTTTCCTTGAAGAATTGCGGCAGGTACACCTTTAATTTCCCTTCGTAACACTGCTGGTCAAAATCAATCGCACGGATTTTGTAAACCACATGATCAAAATCGTGGACGGGTACAATCACGTAATTGTAAGAGCGCATATCCCCGAGTAAACGGATCATACAGCGCTCATTGAATTTAACAAACTCCTTGGCCAGCTGCGCTTTTTCAGATTCTGTACAATCGGGAAGCATATCCTTTATAAAAACATCCCCCGGAATGCCCGCAATATGCTCTTCAATTAAAGTATCTTGGTACACCAGGAAGTTCAGGTTGTAAGGGGAAAGCATATGCTCCAGCTCCAGCCCATAGATTCTGGAGGCATCCGTTTTTTTTACATAGAAATATGTAAAATTGTCATTGAGGATGTTCCGAACCCGGATGCGGAAAGGTTTTGAATTGCCAAAAGTGCAATAGTCCACGAAATCCACATTGAGGTATTGAAAAATGCGGTCGCTCCCATCTGAGTGCAGGATGGAATACACCCGCTTCAGGCTGAGGTCTATTTCCAGCCGGTCGGAGTCGGAATAATATACCCGAACCCAGAGGGTGTCTTCCCCCTCATTGTCATATACCACCACAGAGCCTGCAAAACGCAAGAGGTCATCATAAAAAATAGGGATCTCGATTTTGCGGTTATACTGATCCAGATAGGCATCCAGGGCCTTACATACCGGGAAAGCAGGTTTTTTTTTGGACATCAGGCGCTCTTGGGCCATATGGGAAGATTTATTATTAGTTTGTAACAAATTACGGATTTCTTCGTCAACTAACTAGAGTCACCACTAAATAGATACTCTTTGAAAACCATTTTAACTGTAACCAACCTCACCAAAAAATTTGGTCATCTGACAGCTGTCAAGGACCTTTCCTTCACAATCGAAAAAGGCAATGTATACGGCATTTTAGGCCCGAACGGTAGCGGAAAATCCACGACGCTGGGGATTGTCCTGAATGTTGTAAACCGGACTTCGGGGAGCTTTAGCTGGTTTGGGGGGAATACCTCAACCCACCAGGCGCTTAAAAAAGTAGGGGCTATCATTGAAAGGCCCAATTTCTACCCTTACATGTCTGCGGTGCAAAACCTCAGGCTGGTCTGTAAGATCAAGGAAGTACCCGAAACCCGCATTCAGGAAAAATTGGAACTGGTGGGCCTCTGGGAGCGCAAAGACAGCAAATTCAAGACCTATTCCCTTGGGATGAAACAGCGGCTGGCCATAGCTTCTGCCCTGCTGAATGATCCGGAGATCCTGATCCTTGACGAACCCACCAACGGGCTGGACCCTCAGGGTATCCATCAAATCCGGGAACTGATCAAACAAATTGCCGCACAGGGTACGACTATACTG
The DNA here is from genome assembly GCF_052497835.1 of Robiginitalea insularis. Taxonomy (NCBI): domain Bacteria; kingdom Pseudomonadati; phylum Bacteroidota; class Flavobacteriia; order Flavobacteriales; family Flavobacteriaceae; genus Robiginitalea; species Robiginitalea insularis. Next base: position 2,434,676 of record NZ_CP199296.1, on the reverse strand, counting down.
CTGGCCTCACATTTGCTGGATGAGGTGGAAAAGGTGTGTTCGCATGTGGTCATCCTCCGCAAGGGTGTCAATCTTTACTCTGGTTCTGTGGATGGCATGATGGCAAGCCACGGCTACTTTGAGCTGAAAAGCGAAACCCCGGAAAGACTCCTGGAATTCCTTAAAAGCAGTGATGATTTTGTCAATATCAAAAATGAAGATGGGCTGATTATCGCCTATCTGGCAGAGCCCATGGAAGCTGCTTTCCTGAACGATACCTGCTTTAAAAATAAGATCGTGCTCTCCCACCTGGTTAAACGCAAGGAAAGCCTGGAAAAGCAATTCTTAACCCTAACCAATAACCACGACGCCCAACAGCGTTAATCCACAACTACATGAAACGCTTGCTTCAAATAGAATTCATAAAACTCTGGAATAACCGTTCCAGTAAATTCCTGATCCTCTCCTATTTTATTTTGCTGACCTCTATCGCCTTGATAGCGGCCATAAAATTCGACATCGGACCCATAGAGTTCCACCTGGCCGACCAGGGAATTTTCAATTTTCCCTACATCTGGCACTTCAATACGTATGTGACAGCCATTTTTAAATTATTCCTGGCTATCGTGATCGTCTCCATGATGTCCAATGAGTACAGCAATAAGACCATAAAACAAAATCTGATAGACGGGCTTTCCAAAAAAGAATTCATCGCCTCAAAGTTCCTGACAGTACTGAGTTTTGCCGGGATCTCAACCATTTTTGTCTTAGTGGTTTCCATGATTCTTGGTCTGATTTACTCGGACTATACAGAGTTGTCTATTATTCTTTCTGATTTGGAATTCCTGCTGGCCTTCTTCGTTAAACTGGTTGCGTTTTTCAGCTTTTGCCTTTTCCTGGGTATTTTGGTCAAGCGCTCTGCTTTTGCACTTGGTTTTCTGATTATCTGGGCCATTCTGGAACAAATTATTTTCGGGATCCTGGGATGGAAATTTACCAGCTGGGACACGGCAAACGCCATCAAGGATTTCTTCCCCCTCGAATCCATGGCCAATCTGATAAAAGAACCCGCAACCCGTCTGAATGCCGTACAATCCGTTGCCAAACAGGTTGGGGAAACCCTGGAGCTGAACTACCAGGTGCACTGGTATGAATTCCTGATCACCCTGTTCTGGACTGCCCTTTTTGTATACTGGTCTTATGCCCTGCTGAAAAAAAGGGACCTGTAGGGTTTCCTCTCTAAACTCACTTTCGCAGAAAGCCCTAACCATTGATCCTGAATGCTATTACTCTTATCGGGTGAAACGCATCAATAGGGGAGAATTTTGTATTTTACCAGGCACGGGAAATATGAAATGTTAAAAAAATTGCTGCTTTTTACAAGCCTCGTTTCCGGCCTGGCCGGCTTTGCGCAGGAATGCCCGGAACCCGCGTTCCCCTTACCCGGGAGCACAGGGGTTCCCGTTGATGTCACCATCAGCTGGGAAGATGTGGTGGGTGTTACCGGTTACCTCATTGGTGTCGGCAGCAGTCCGGGGGCAACAGATATTGTGAATACTACTTCTGTGGGCAGTGCCACCAGCTTTACTCCTCCTTTCGGATTACCTGAAAACACAGAAGTCCATGTAACCTTATCCCTGTTCCTCTTGAACCAGCCCAATATAACCTGTCCTTCTTTTTCCTTTACCACGGCCCCTGTAACTTCCGCTCCGGGATGTACCGATCTGGCCAGCCCCGCAGACGGGGCAACCAATGTTCCGGTATCTTCCGGTATCCGCTGGAATTACAGTCCCACCGCAGTGGAGTATGTGGTATCCATTGGTACCAGCCCTGGAGGAACGGATATAGCAAATAATATTGTCATCAGTAACCCCCTGGAATACAATCCACCTGCAGATTTACCCCCTGAAACAGATATTTATGTGCGTATTATCCCGCGGAATTCGATCGGATCGGCCACGGGTTGTACCGATGCGGTTTTCACCACCGGACCACTGGCCACTCTGCCGGGTTGCTCCGGCCTGATCAACCCTGCAGATAACTCCCTGAATAATCCATTGTCAACCGGGCTTCAATGGACCAGTGTCCCGGGAGCCGATGGATACAGGGTCTTTATAGGCACCTCCCCTTTTGAAAATGATATCCTGGAAGGGGGAGTCTTTACCACTAATTCGACAAACATTTTCCAATTGGAACCCAATACGGTGTATTATATACGTATTGTCCCTTTCAATGATGCCGGAGAAGCCCAGAATTGCCCGCAGCAATCCTTTGCGACTACCCTGGGTTGCGGCCCGTATTTCGATGCCGGGGGCAACCTGGTCGATTTCAATCCTGAAGTCAGTTTTCCGGATTCAGTCGGCATCTGTGAAAGCGACTCCTTTATCGTTTCTGCAACCGATGCTGCGGATGGATATCGCTGGTATGCCATTGACAGCCCTACACAGGAACGCTTACTGGCAGAAACCGCGGATTTCCTAATTCCAGGTCAGGGGGAATACCGTTATGAAGTATACAATACGGTTTCCGGGGCGTCGGGAAGCCTGGAGTGCTCCAATTCAAAAATATTTACAGTAGTGACTTCTGAGGCCCCAACAATTGAAGGTACTGAGGTCTCCCTAGGGGTCGGGGTCATCACCATAACCGTGGATGTAAGTGGCGGCGGAGACTATGAATTTGCATTAAACGATATAGCCGGGCCCTATCAGGACAGCAACCGCTTTAACAATTTACCCGTAGATACGTACCGGGTTTATGTAAGGGACAAAAATGGCTGCGGTACGGCAGAAACCCTTGTACAGCCTGACCTTACCCTTGAGGGCTTTCCAAAATTTTTCACCCCCAATGGGGATGGGGTCAATGATCTCTGGCAATTTATCCTGCCCGAATCCGGGATTAACCCCATACGCTCCATCTATATCTTTGACCGCTTTGGAAACCTGCTGGCGCAGCTGGATCCTTCTTCGCCCGGATGGGATGGTACCCTGAACGGAAGGCCCCTGCCTGCCAGCGATTACTGGTTTCGGGCCATAAACAATTCCAATTCAGAAGTACGCGGGCATTTCAGCCTGAAGCGCTGAATATTTTACGTTACCGGGGCTACCACCAGGGCATACAGTTTTGTATTTTTGACACATGAAATTTAAGGTAGTATCTGAATTCAAACCCACCGGGGACCAACCCCAGGCCATATCCCAATTATCCAGGGGGATCATGGAAGGGGATAAATATCAAACCCTATTGGGGGTAACGGGCTCGGGAAAGACCTTTACTGTAGCCAATGTGATTTCCGAAGTACAACGCCCCACCCTGGTACTGGCGCACAATAAAACACTTGCAGCGCAATTGTATTCGGAATTTAAAATGTTTTTTCCGGAGAACGCCGTGGAGTATTTCGTTTCGTATTACGACTACTATCAACCAGAGGCCTATATCCCTACTTCAGGGCTCTATATTGAAAAAGACCTGTCCATAAACGAGGATATTGAAAAATTAAGACTGAGTGCTACCTCCTCCCTCTTATCAGGGAGGCGGGATGTACTGGTAGTGGCCTCGGTATCCTGCCTTTACGGAATCGGGAATCCTATAGAATTTCAAAAAAATGTGATCCATCTTCACCAGGATCAGGTCCTGGCGCGAACAAAGCTGATGCACATGCTGGTTCAGAGCCTGTATTCCCGAACCACAGCAGATTTCAGGAATGGGAATTTCAGGGTCAGGGGCGATGTGGTGGATATCTTTCCCAGCTATGCCGACCACGCCTTCCGGATTCATTTCTTTGGTGATGAAATTGAGGAGATTGAAGCATTTGACCCTTTTAACAACACGGTTCTGGAAACCTATGAAAACCTGAATATCTATCCGGCCAATATGTTTGTGACTTCCCCGGATGTATTGCAGAATGCCATCCATCAGATTCAGGATGACCTGGTGGCGCAAATTGCCTATTTCAGGGAAATCGGGAAGCCACTGGAAGCGAAGCGCCTGGAGGAACGCACCAATTTTGACCTGGAAATGATCCGGGAACTGGGCTATTGTTCGGGCATCGAAAATTATTCGCGTTACCTGGATGGCCGCGAACCGGGGACCCGTCCTTTCTGCCTGCTGGATTATTTTCCGGACGACTACCTGATGGTGGTGGATGAAAGCCACGTGACCATCCCCCAGGTCCACGCCATGTATGGCGGAGACCGCTCCCGAAAGGAGAACCTGGTGGATTACGGCTTCCGCCTGCCGGCTGCCATGGACAACCGACCCCTTAAATTTGAAGAGTTCGAAGCCCTGCAAAATCAGGTTATTTATGTTAGTGCCACTCCTGCAGATTACGAAATGCAAAAAAGTCAGGGAATTTATGTGGAACAAGTTATCCGCCCGACTGGTTTACTGGATCCTGTGATCGAAGTAAGGCCCAGCAAGAATCAGATAGATGACCTGGTGGAAGAGATACAAACCCGGGTGCAACTGGATGAACGCACCCTGGTGACCACCTTGACCAAGCGGATGGCTGAGGAATTGACAAAGTACCTGACCCGTATTAACATCCGCTGTCGGTATATACATTCGGATGTGGATACCCTGGAGCGGGTAGAAATCATGCAGGATCTCCGCAAGGGAATCTTCGATGTGCTGGTTGGGGTTAACCTCCTTCGCGAAGGCCTGGACCTCCCGGAGGTATCCCTGGTTGCCATAATAGATGCCGACAAAGAGGGCTTTCTGAGAAGTAACCGCTCCCTTACCCAGACGGTTGGCCGGGCTGCCAGGCACCTGAACGGGAAGGCTATTATGTATGCTGACACCATAACGGACAGCATGCAGCGAACCATTGACGAAACCAATTACCGGCGCGAGAAACAACTGGCCTATAACAAGGAAAACAACGTCACCCCAAAAGCCCTCAACAAAAGCCTGGACAATGTTCTGAGTAAAAATTCAGTATCTACATTTCATTTCGAAAAGAAAGCCCAGGAATCCCGGGAACCCGACCTGAAATACCTGACCGGGGCCCAAAAGGAAGACCTCATCCGCCAGAAGCGAAAAGCAATGGAAAAGGCGGCCAAGGAATTAGACTTTATGATGGCTGCCAGGCTACGGGACGAAATAAAAGTGTTGCAGCAGGAGCCAACATAAAAAAAGCGCTCCCGCAAAGGAGCGCTTTCCCTAACTAACCAACTAAACAAACCAACCATTATGAGGCCCGTTAGGTGGGCCAAACATAATTTTATTTGCCTGCTATCTCAATCAGCCTTTTGGGCTTGGGCAGGGCTTCTTTCTTTTTGGGAAGACTGAACATCAGGATCCCGTTTTCATATTTGGCCTCAATTTTATCGGCATCTACTGTTTCGGGTAGTGTAAATGCTCTTTTAAAGGCGCTGTAATTGAATTCTCTGCGGGTATATCCTTTATCCGTTTCTTCCTGTTCTTCCTTATTTTCCATGGAAATGGTGAGCACATTGTCGTCAATTTCCACGTTAAAATCTTCTTTTTTCTTTCCCGGGATGGCAAATTCCAGGTAAAATCCTTTTTCTGCTTCCCTGATATTGACTGCGGGAAGGTTATGCATTTGATTCGTACCGCCAAACCAATCGGGGGTTAACCAATCATTCCACATATCAGAAAGTACTGCAGGTTTTCTTCTTACTATTGTCATTTGTATATGCTTTAAGAGGTTAGACTTCAATTTCACCTCTTATAGAGCAAAGGGTATACCGTAGTAAAAATACTGTCGTTTTGGCGCATACAGAAGCAATATTGATGTCATTTTGACAGCAACGGAATAATTGCTTTCCTGATTAATTGTAATGCGCTTTAAAAATATTGAAGAGCACCTCGGGAGGTACAATTTTGTCCGGGTAGCGGTGCATGAGTACTAAAACCTGGTCGATTGCTGAAGGCGGAAGGCCCATATTAAGGCCAATATCGTGGATCTTGCGTATCTCGTTCATCTCCTGTTTACGGTCCACATTCATCAGCAGAACCAGGCGGTGAAACTGCAGAATACGCTCAGGCTGAGACTTGGGGATTATCTTTTTTACTTTGGAATTGAAAAGTTTTTCAAAATCCTCCTGATATACCCCTAATAATTCTGCTACCCCCTGTAAAAAACTGAATTCCGAATCTTTGATTTCTCTCTCTGCGCGCGCAAAGGAAATCATTTCGGATAAAATACTCAGTTTTTCTTTATAGCTGCTCATACTGTCCGTTTGTAGGGCGTTAGTATGTTAACTCCGATTCGTGAACTTTCGTATGTTTTATCGGGCAACTACCCGTTTTAGCAGGTCTTTTCGACTAATCACCTTTTAAAGCATAAAAAAACCCGGTTTAAACCGGGTCTTCACTTGCTCCTGTGGCCTTTTAGCTGGTAAAACGGATAGGTACCCTGTAGGTCTTCCCTTCTTCCAGGCTGCTATTTCCCAATTTGTGATAATTCAGGCGGTTTTTAACCAGGCTTTCGATCGCTTCATTATCAGTTGTTACTGACAACACTACAATTTCGTTCTCGCTGTTTACCGTAATGCGAACCCATGCGTGCAATTCTTCGTTCTCTCCTACCTGAATGTAGTTGTTGTGAAGAAGTTCATGGATTTCTTCGGAAATTTTTACTTTAGGGTTAACAGTAGCCGGATTGGCAGCCAATACGCTTCCGCTGAATAACAGGGCAGCAGCTGCAAATAATACACTTGCTTTTTTCATGATGATGATTGTTTAATGATTGATGAATAATTGTTGTTCTTCTAAATAGACGCGGCAATTTGGGAGATGTTACGGTCTGATCAGTTTTTAACAATTTTTTAGGCCAAAAACGGTCTTTCGCGTGGTTTTTAGCAAAAAATACGCCTTCTTAAACATTTCTGCCTGGTCGGGCCTTCCCGTTCTAGAAATTCTAAAAACAAAAAAAAACCGCACCCCCCGGGGTGCGGCACATACTTTTATAAGGTCTAAAAACTAGGAAAGAACTTCCTTTACCTTGTCTGCAGCTTCCTGGAACTGTACTGCCGAATGCACGGCCAAACCAGAGTTATCCAGTATTTCCTTGGCGAGCTCCGCATTGGTGCCCTGTAGCCTCACAATGATGGGTACCTTGATGGCGTCCCCCATATTCCGATAGGCGTCTACCACCCCCTGGGCCACGCGGTCACATCGTACAATACCCCCGAAGATATTGATCAGAATTGCCTGTACATTGTCGTCTTTGAGAATGATCCGGAAAGCTTCCTCTACCCTTTTGGCATCGGCCGTTCCGCCTACATCAAGAAAGTTAGCAGGTTCGCCCCCTGCCATTTTAATCAGGTCCATCGTTGCCATGGCCAGGCCTGCTCCATTTACCATGCAGCCTACATTGCCATCCAGGTCCACATAGTTCAGCCCAACAGCCCTCGCTTCAACTTCGATAGGGTTTTCCTCCCTTAAATCCCGCATTTCTGCATATTGCTTCCTTCGGTATAAGGCATTGTCATCAATGGATACCTTGGCATCCACAGCCATGATTTTGTCATCGGAAGTTTTTAAAACCGGATTGATCTCAAACAGGCTGGCATCACTTTGCTCGTAGGCCCGGTACAGGGCACTTACAAATTTGGTCATTTCCTTAAATGCGGTTCCTGAAAGCCCCAGGTTAAAGGCTATTTTCCTTGCCTGAAAAGGCAAAAGGCCCGTGGCAGGGTCTATTTCCTCCGTAAAGATCAGGTGGGGTGTTTTATCGGCTACCTCCTCAATATCCATCCCCCCTTCGGTGGAGTACATGATCATGGTGCGCCCTTTGGCCCGGTTTAAAAGAACAGACATATAGAATTCACTGGTCTCACTGGGTCCCGGATAATATACATCTTCGGCCACCAAAACCTGATGTACTTTCTTGCCCTTGGCTGAAGTCTGAGGCGTTACCAGGTTCATCCCGATAATGTTGCCCGCAATCTCTTCAACCTCTTTGAGGTTTTTAGCAACCTTTACCCCTCCGCCTTTTCCGCGCCCTCCGGCATGTACCTGTGCTTTGATTACGTGCCAGCTGGTACCCGTTTCCTGGGTAAGCTGCTTGGCTACATCTACGGCTTCTTTAGCATTATGCGCAACAATTCCGCGCTGAATACGGACGCCAAAACTGGCGAGGATTTCCTTTCCCTGATATTCGTGTAAATTCATCTGTGGTTCATTCAGTAGTTGAATGCAAAAATAGGAAACCGAAAGCATTTCCCCTAATGCTTGCTCTTTGCATTTATTCCAGTTTAAAATCTTTAAAGTCCAGGGGATCGAAATTCCGGAAATGACCATTCATTTCGATGAGTTCCCGGGTTCGGTTTAATTGTTTTAAAACGGCAATGGTGGCCTGCAGGTGGTCTATCAGATAGCGTAGCCGGACTTTTTCACTGGCCAGTTGCAACAACTGGTATTCCTGTTTGAAGGACAGGCCCATTTTATGGGCGAGGGTATAGCTGTTGAAAACTTCTTCTTTGATGGGCCCGAAAGGAATTTCCATAAGCTCGTATAACTCCTTGCAGGATTCCAGCAGTATATCAGTAAGTTCTGGTTCAGCATCCTTGATGGGATCCAGGAATTCCACCTCTCCGCCGGCGTAGAGTTTCTCTCCCATTTGCGGCTCAAAGGTGAGTATCTTAAAAACCTGTCGCGCCACGCAAACCACATCCATGGAACCGTCGGCATAGGTCGTAACCACCTCCTTGAGCTGCACTTCGGTCCCGTAAGACAATTGATCGTCTATAAAAACCGGAATCCCGAAGGTGGCTGCTTCATTTCGGCAATCCGATATAAGTTGTTTATAGCGTTCCTCAAAAATATGCAGGGGTACGGTTTCGCCGGGAAAAAATACAGATCGCAATGGAAAAAGGGGGATCTTCATAATCGTTTTCCTTAAAACTACAAAGCCGGAACGAAACTATCAAATCATTTGGATGGACAGCTTGTTTTATTTGTAACATTTTGTTTCAATTTAAAAAATACTGACCTCTTTTTTTGGGAAGAACCCAAAGTAAACTAGCTTTGTTGCAAACTTGGATTCATGAAAGCCACTGATTTGTTGGAAATTGCCGGAGAATACGGCGCCCCTGTATATGTCTATGATGCCGAAAAAATCAAATCGCAATACAAGCGGCTTACGGAAGCTTTTAAGATTGTTCCCAGGCTTCAGTTAAACTACGCCGTAAAAGCGCTTTCCAATATCAGCATCCTGAGGTTGATGAACCAGCTGGGAAGCGGGCTGGATACGGTTTCTATTCAGGAAGTGCAGCTGGGCCTGATGGCAGGTTTCCGACCAGAAGACATCATTTATACGCCAAACGGTGTTTCCCTGGAGGAAATAGAGGAAGCTGCAGGCCTTGGGGTCCGCATCAATATAGACAACCTCTCCATTCTGGAACAGTTTGGGAGTAAACATCCGGACATCCCAGTATGCATCCGCATCAATCCGCACGTGATGGCCGGGGGCAACACCAATATTTCAGTTGGCCATATCGATTCTAAATTCGGGATCAGTATTCACCAGATTCCGCATCTGCTGCGTATAGTAGAACTGACAAAAATGCGCATCAACGGAATTCATATGCATACCGGGAGCGACATCCTGGATATTGACGTATTCCTCTACGCCTCCGAAATCCTTTTTGAAACGGCAAAACACTTCCCCAACCTGGATTTTATCGATTTTGGAAGCGGTTTTAAAGTGCCCTATAAAGCGGGTGACATCCAGACCAATGTGGAAGAACTCGGGGAAAAACTGGGCTCCCGTTTCAATGAATTCTGCCGGGAATACGGTAGGGACCTAACCCTGGCCTTTGAACCCGGAAAATTCCTGGTAAGCGAGGCAGGTTTTTTTCTGGCGCGGGTCAATGTGGTGAAGCAGACCACTTCAACGGTTTTTGCCGGGGTGGATTCCGGTTTCAACCACCTTATCCGGCCCATGCTCTATGGGTCGTCCCACCAGATCGAAAACCTTTCCAACCCGGACGGAAAAGAGCGTTATTATTCAGTGGTTGGCTACATTTGCGAAACCGATACCTTCGGGAACAACCGCCGTATTAACGAAATAGCCGAAGGAGACATCCTCTGTTTCCGGAATGCCGGAGCTTATTGCTTTACCATGGCCAGTAACTACAACTCCCGGTATCGCCCGGCAGAGGTACTCTGGATGGATGGAAAGGCTCATCTGATCAGGAGCCGCGAAACCTTTGAAGACCTTATTCGGAACCAGACAGACACCCAGGAACTCTTTTCGGCCTCCAAAGCCCGGCCATCCTTAAAATAAAACGGAGATTTTATCGTTAAATTTGTATTGAAAGAAGACCTGTGTCTCTTTAGCACAATACTATGAAAGATAGACTGACAACCGCCCTGGTATTTGTAATGATCCTGGCCGCCTCCATGGGGCAGGCACAGCAAATCGAATGGATGAGCTGGGATGAAGCCGTAAGCCGGGCTGCAACAGACCAAAATCCCAAAAAGATCTTTGTAGATGTTTACACAGACTGGTGTGGCTGGTGCAAACGAATGGATATGGATACCTTTCAAAATCCGGAGGTGGCCGCCTATATGACCGACAATTTCTACATGGTTAAGATGGATGGCGAAGGAAAAGAGCCCATTGAATTCAACGGGAAAACATATACCTACGTGCCTTCGGGCAGAAGGGGGTATCACGAACTGGCAGCTGCCTTGTTACAGGGGCGCCTGAGTTACCCTACCGTAATCTTCCTGGATGAAAACATCAAGATGCTTTCCCCGGTTCCCGGGTACCAGAAACCGGACGCCTTTATAAAAATTGCGCGCTACTTCGGCGAAGACATTTATAAAAATACCGACTGGCAGACCTACGAAAGGGACTCCAGATAAGCGCTTTCAGGCACTTTAAAGCTCCTCGCTTTTATCGACTGTAATTGGGAGATTCCTTGGTAATGGTCACGTTATGCGGATGGCTCTCATGTATCCCGCTTGAGGTGATCTTGACAAATTTTCCTTTTTCCTTCAGGGTTTCAATATCCTTGGCGCCGCAGTAGCCCATTCCGGCACGCAGCCCGCCTACGAACTGATGGATACTTTCATAGAGATCCCCTTTATAGGGAACCCTGCCAACAATCCCTTCCGGAACCAATTTTTTAATATCATCCTCCACGTCCTGGAAATAACGGTCTTTACTCCCCTGTTTCATGGCTTCAACGGATCCCATGCCCCGGTAGGACTTGAATTTTCGCCCTTCATAAATAATGGTCTCCCCCGGTGATTCTTTAGTACCGGCAAGGAGCGACCCCAGCATGACACAATCCGCTCCGGCGGCAATGGCTTTTGGTATGTCTCCGGTGTAGCGGATACCCCCGTCGGCTATTACAGGTACCCCGCTGCCCTTAATGGCGGCGGCCACTTCAAGCACGGCCGAAAATTGGGGAAACCCGACCCCGGCAACCACCCGGGTAGTACAGATGGAGCCCGGACCAATCCCGACTTTCACGGCATCTGCCCCGGCATCTACCAGGTAACGCGCGGCTTCTGCGGTTGCAATATTCCCGACTATCACCTCCAGGTCCGGAAAGGCCTTTTTAATCGCTTTCAGAATCCCAACCACTCCACGGGTATGCCCATGAGCCGTATCGATGACCACAGCATCCACTCCGGCCTTAACAAGGGCTGCAGCACGATCTGTGGCGTCAGCAGTGACCCCTATAGCCGCTGCAACGCGCAGGCGTCCATACTGATCCTTATTCGCAATGGGCTTTTGGGTGAGTTTGGTGATATCTCTGAAGGTAATGAGGCCAACCAGTTTATAATTCTTGTCAACAACCGGTAATTTTTCAATTTTATTCTCCTGCAGTATATCCTCTGCTTCTTCAAGAGAGGTTCCCTCACTCACGGTCACCAGGTTTTCTGAGGTCATTACCTCTGAGATGGGCCGCTCGTTGTTTTTTTCGAAACGCAGGTCCCGGTTGGTGACTATCCCTATAAGAATACCGGCATCATCCACAATGGGGATGCCGCCAATACTGTGTTCCCTCATATTTTCCTTTGCATCCCTTACCAGAGCAGTAGAGGGCAGGGTTACCGGATCCAGGATCATCCCGCTTTCCGCCCGCTTCACCTTGCGCACCTTCATCGCCTGCCCTTCAATACTCATGTTTTTGTGAAGGACCCCTATACCCCCTTCCCTGGCAATGGCAATAGCCATGCGGGATTCGGTCACTGTATCCATGGCAGCGGATACAATGGGAATGTTAATGCGGATATTACGCGTAAACTGGGTCTGAATGTTCACTTCGCGGGGAAGGACTTCGGAGTAGGCAGGCACAAGCAGTACATCGTCGTAAGTAAGGCCTTCTCCAAGGATTTTTGAAAGGTGGGCTTCCATGGCAATTAAGGATTAATTGCGTGCAAATATACTACTTTTAATTATTGCATTATTTATTCCGAAAATTTTATCCTCCTAACCTGCTGATTACAAAATCCTAAGAGATATTCTATTTATATTTATTCTAAATAAACTTTGAAAATTCCAAACCCGGAAGTACTTTTGCTTTAGTATAGCTATTTGTAATTAGTCTAAATAAACCAATGAAAAGGTACCTATCCATATTTTGCTTTAGTATGACCCTTGTCCTCTCCGCCCAGCAGGACACGATTCAGACCGGGAAACTGGTACGCCTCAATGAGGTGGTACTGCAAGCCAAGGTTATATTCGGGAGTAAATTTGAGGCCCGGAACCGCACGGGTTCTTCCTATTATATTTCTCCCAAGGAAATCCAGCGCTTTAATTACACAGATGTTAACCGTACACTGAGAGCCGTTCCAGGGGTCAACGTATATGAAGAAGATGGCTTTGGCCTCCGTCCGAACATCAGCCTAAGGGGAACTTCCCCGGAGCGAAGTTCCAAAATTACGCTGATGGAAGATGGGGTGCTGATCGCCCCCGCACCCTACAGTGCCCCGGCGGCCTATTATTTCCCGACCATTGCACGTATGCAGGCGGTAGAGGTCCTGAAGGGGAGCAGCCAGGTGCAGTTTGGCCCGTATACTACAGGTGGGGCCATCAATATGGTGAGTACAGAGGTGCCGGAACGCTTCAGGGCTTTCGTCAATACTACCTATGGCAGCTTTCAGTCCGGGAGGATCCACGCACAACTGGGGGACAGTCAGAAAAATTTTGGCTATTCCATCGAATATTTGAACTATAACTCCAATGGGTTCAAAGAACTCGACGGCGGAGGGGACACCGGCTTTGATAAAAATGACCTGGTGGCAAAATTCCGGGTGAACACCAGTCCCGGGGCGTCCATTGCACAGGCCCTTGAATTTAAGTTCCAGTATTCGGACGAAACCTCAGACGAAACCTATTTGGGCCTGACACAGGACGACTTCGAGAGCAATCCTTTCAGGAGGTATGCCGGGTCACAGGAAGACCAGATGAACACGGAACACAACCAGTTTATGCTGAGTCATACCTTGGATTTCAGTGATTATTTCCGGATTACAACCGTAGCCTACCGCAACAATTTTAAAAGGAACTGGTATAAACTGGATTACCTTACCCTGAATGGGGAAAGGACCGGGATTGCAGATATTATCGCAGATCCTGAAAGTTTTGATGCCTATTACCAGGTAGTTAGCGGCAATACAGACAGCGGGGCTGACGCGCTAACACTTAAAAACAATAATCGCGAATACTATTCTACAGGGGTTCAAACCAAGTTAGATGTGCACTGGACCGGAGAGCGTACTTTCCACGATGTGGAAGTTGGCCTGCGTTACCACTATGACGAGGAAGACCGCTTTCAGTGGCTGGATGATTACGCCATGCTTAACGGGCAGTTATCGCTGACCACGGCAGGCGTTCCGGGTACAGACGCTAACCGTATCAGTGACGCCAGGGCCTTTGCCGCCTATGGAATGTATAAATTCAAATACGACAACCTGACCCTTACCCCGGGGATCCGATATGAGAATATCACCCTTTCCAGGGAAAACTTCGGAAGCAACGACCCCGGGCGAAGCGGGGCAGACCTGAGTACCCGTGAGAACCAGGTAGATGTTTTTATACCGGGTATTGGGTTTAATTACAACTTCCAGAATGTATCTGTATTCGGGGGGGTTCACAAGGGCTTCTCTCCCCCGGGCAACCAGGAAGGAGAGCTTCCGGAAGAGAGCATCAACTACGAGCTGGGTAGTCGTTTCAGCTATGGCGGCTTCAGCGGGGAACTGGTCGGTTTTTTCAATGATTTCAGCAACCTGCTGGGAAGCGATCTGGCCGCTACCGGGGGAACCGGTTCTCTCGATCAATTTAACGCCGGAGAAGTTAATGTTGCCGGTCTGGAGGTGCTCATAAATTACAACCTGCTGCCCAACAGCGAACAGTTTATTTTGCCGGTGACCTTTGCCTACACCTTTACGGATACCGAATTTCAGAACAGTTTCGGGAGCAGTGACGACCTCTGGGGAGAGGTTACAGCAGGAGATGAACTCCCTTATCTGTCCAAGCATCAGTGGAATGCCACCCTGGCCCTGGAGCATAAAGATTTTGAACTGAATTTCAACGCACGTTATAACGGAGCATTTCGTACACAGGCAGGTTCGGGAAGCATTCCTGCTTCAGAATTGGTGGATAACAATTTTATCCTCGATTTTGCAGGAAAGTACCACTATAACGAGCATATCAGCCTTACGGCAAATGTCATTAACCTATTGGATGAAACCTATGCTGTCTCCAGGGTTCCTGCCGGTTTACGCCCAGGACATCCCTTTGGAATATACGCCGGTATCTCCCTGCGTTACTAATTTGGATTGATTTTGTTTAAGTGTTTTTGTTTGCACCCGGACTGGTTCCGGGTGCTGCTTTTTCAGGCATAGGCGGCAAATAATTCGGAAGCCTTGTTAAAAGCTGCCTCAAAAGCCATCCACTTTACCCCGGTTTCTACTTTTTTTGCAGTAAAGTAGGAGAGCATTTTCTCAGTGGGCATGTTACCGGTAAGCTCGTCCTTGGCCATCGGGCAGCCCCCGAAGCCCTGTACGGCCCCGTCAAACCTACGGCAACCCGCCCTGTAGGCAGCATCTACTTTCTCATGCCAGCTGGAAGGGGTGGTATGCAGATGTGCCCCGAATGTTACCTCAGGGTACCTGGGGATCAGTCCGGAAAATAATTTGGAGATTACTTCAGGGGTTGAACTGCCAATAGTATCGGACAGGGAAAGGATGTTCACCCCCATCTCCACCAGTTTTTCGGTCCATTCTGCCACAATTTCGACATCCCAGGGGTCTCCGTAAGGGTTCCCAAAACCCATTGAAATATAGGTGACCACTTCCTTATCGTGCTTTTGGGCCAGCTCCAGTATCTGCCCCAGCACTTCTACTGACTGGGCAATGGTCTTATGGGTATTACGCATCTGGAAGTTCTCGGAAATGGAGAAAGGATAGCCCAGATAGTCTATCTGTTCAAAGCCAACCGCTGTTTCAGCGCCCCTCAGATTGGCTACAATAGCCAGCAAGCGGGTATTTGTCTCAGAAAGGTCGAGCCGGGAAAGTACCTCAGCCGTATCCGCCATCTGCGGAATGGCCTTGGGTGAAACAAAGCTTCCGAAATCCAGGGTATGAAAGCCGCAATTCAGCAAAGCCTGCAGATAGCGAGCCTTTTCGCGGGTGGGTATAAAATCCCGGATCCCCTGCATCGCATCCCGTGGGCATTCAACAATATTGACAGTGTCTGACATCTGAAGCTTGATTCGATCTCAAAATTACCACTATTTTAAATGAATTTGATAAGATAGCCTTAAGTAGCAGATAAGCGCAAAATAAACAGGTATTAAACACCTATTAACCAAAGCATTAAGGCTTCGGGCGTCTTTAATTGGCTGTGGTCTCTAGAAGGCGCCGGTTGATTCGCTTTACCAGCCCCGGCCCCTCGTAAACAAAGCCCGTCCATAATTGTACCAGGCTGGCCCCGGCCTGTAGTTTTTCAAGGGCATCCTCAGGGCTGTGGATCCCTCCCACCCCGATTACGGGAAAGGCATTATTGCTCTTTTCCACCAGAAACCGAATCACTTCTGTACTCCGCTCTCGCAGGGGTTTTCCGCTTAGCCCACCGGTTTGTTCCACAAGAAGATAGTCGGATTTGAGGTTGTCACGGGCTATGGTGGTATTGGTTGCAATAACCCCGTCCAGGCGGGTTTCCGAAACGATTTCGATAATGTCCAGCAGCTGGGTATCGGTCAGGTCCGGGGCTATTTTGAGCAAGATGGGTTTTTCCGCAACTCCCTGTTGTTCAGCAAGCCGTTTATTGTCCTTTTTGAGCATTTGCAAGAGTTGGGTCAGGGGTTCTTTCTCCTGCAACTCCCGAAGCCCGGGGGTATTGGGGGAACTAACATTTACCACAAAGTAGTCTACGTATTCAAAAAGCACCTCGAAGCAAATGAGGTAATCCTTGGCTGCCTCCTTGTTTGGGGTGGTTTTATTTTTACCAATATTCCCCCCCACCAGGACCTTGTGTTCTGTTTTTAAGTTTTCCACGGCTTCCAGGACCCCTTTGTTGTTGAATCCCATCCGGTTGATAATGGCCTGGTCTGCCTTCAGGCGAAATAAGCGTTTTCGGGGGTTACCGGGTTGTGGCTTGGGGGTAAGGGTCCCTATTTCAATAAAGCCAAACCCAAAGTCTGATAATTCCCTGAAAAGGCGTGCGTCCTTGTCAAACCCGGCTGCAAGGCCCACAGGATTCGGGAATTTCAACCCAAAGACTTGCCGCTCCAGACGGGGGTCCTGCAGCCTGTACATTTTGCGGATCAGTGGGGAAAGCCCAAGCTTCCTTATCCAACTGATAACCCAAAAGGAAAAATGATGCACGGCTTCAGGGTCAAAAAGAAACAGCAGTGGACGAATGAAAATACGGTACATAGGGATGCCAGAATTTGGGCAAAAGTACAAACTTCTGTAGTACCTCCCGGGGCTGATACTGACTAATTTTGATCGGGCAGTGCCTCCTGCGGGTCCTTCCAGGGGGCGAGGGGTTCCCTGGATACCGCCTCACAGAGTTCCAGGTAGCGGGCGTATTGCCGTTCGTTGAAAATAGCGAGTAATCTGCGGTCATAGGAAATAGTAATCTCAAGGATTTGCGCCCGGAGTGCTTCGTATTTACTGCCCAATGCGGCGAGTTCGGATTCCGTTTCCCTCGGGTGCGTTTCCATCAGTGCCGTAAGCTGCTCCATAAGGCGATCCGTTTCCCTGCTAAGTTCCCGCTGCCATTGCCCCATCTTTTGCAGCTGGGACTCATTCAGTTGAAAAGCACTGGCTATATTGGTGGAATCTGCCCCGCTGATATTCAGGGTACACTCCTGCCCAAAAGCGCAACCCAGGCCCAAAAAGAGTAATGCAAAACTGATTTTCTTGAGTATCTTCATCTTTTTAATTCAGCTGATTGTACAGCAAGATAGGCTGTCGCGGTTTAATTGCTAACTCAAAAATCAAATAAAAAGTATATGCAGCCATTGGTTTCCCGTTTCCTCAAATATGTCGCCATCGATACGCAAAGCAATCCGGACTCTACCAGCACCCCGAGCACCGAAAAACAATGGACCCTCGCAAGGCTACTGGCAAAGGAACTCCGGGAATTGGGCCTGGAGCAGGTAAAACTGGACGAGCGGGCCTATATAACCGCAACCCTGCCTTCGAATATTGATAAAAAGGTGCCAACCATAGGCTTTATTTCCCATTTCGATACCAGCCCAGACTTTTCTGCCGAAGCAGTCAACCCCCGGCTGGTACCGGATTACGATGGAAAGGATATTGTCCTGGATGAGCGGCAGGGGATTGTACTTTCGCCTGATTATTTCCCGGAACTAAAACAATACACCGGGCAAACACTGATTGTCACGGATGGAAAAAGCTTGTTGGGGGCAGACGACAAAGCCGGCATCGCAGAAATTATGACCGCTATGGAGTATCTGATTGCCCATCCGGAGATTCCACATGGCGATATCCGGATCGGTTTTACCCCGGACGAGGAAATCGGCAGGGGTGCGCATCACTTTGATGTTAAGGGTTTTGCTGCAGACTGGGCCTATACGGTTGACGGCAGCCAGCTGGGGGAACTGGAATACGAGAACTTCAACGCTGCCAAAGCCCGAATTCAGATAAAAGGGAAGAGCGTACACCCGGGCTATGCCAAAAATAAAATGATCAATGCCATCTCGGCACTTACGGAACTGCTCGCTTCTTTGCCCCCGGATGAGGTCCCTGAAAAGACAGAGGCCCGGCAGGGGTTTTTTCACGTTCACGACATATCGGGCAGTATTGAAAATGCCGTTGCTTCCCTGATTATAAGGGACCACGATGCCGAAAAATTTAAGGCCCGTAAGGAACTGTTAGCGAAAATCTGCACCCGAATCCGAAAAAAATACAATACCGATCTGGAAGTGGAAATCAGCGATCAGTATTACAATATGCGTGAAAAGGTCATGCCCGTATTTCACATTGTTGAAATTGCAAGAGAAGCCATGTTGCAGGTAGGCGTACAACCCATAATCAAACCAATAAGAGGGGGGACGGATGGGTCCCAGCTGAGTTATATGGGGCTGCCCTGTCCGAATATTTTTGCGGGCGGACATAATTTCCACGGGAAATATGAATACATCCCGGTAGAAAGTATGGAAAAAGCTGTTAAAGTTATCGTCAAAATTTGCGAACTTACAGCTGAGACTTCTGCCAATACTAATGGATAAAGCTGCCAGACTAAAGGCCTATTTTAAAAAGGAACAACCCTTCCGAGATGGGATTGCCCGTTTACGGAAAATTGCACTGGAAGGCGGGATGGAAGAACATCTTAAATGGAATGCCCCTGTTTATTGTGTGGAAAACAAGAATATAGTGGGTATCCTTGCTTTCAAAAATCACTTTGGGCTTTGGTTCTTTGACGGGGCATTTCTATCCGATCCGCTATCCGTACTGGAAAATGCCCAGCAGGACAAAACCAAAGGCATGAGGCACTGGAAGTTTTACGAGCCTGAGAATATCCCTGAAGAAATGGTACGTCAATACATTGCGGAGGCTATTGCAAATGCAGAAAAAGGCATTGGCCTGAAACCGGCCAAAGCCAAAAAAAGAGAAATTCCCGACAGCTTGCAAAGGGCCCTGCAGGCCGCTCCTGAAATGCAAAAAGCTTTTGATGGGCTCACTCCCTACAAACAAAACGAATATGCCGAATATATAGCATCTGCCAAACAGGAGGGTACCAAAGCAAGGCGGCTGCAAAAAATACTTCCCATGATTCAGGCAGCAATGGGATTGAATGACAAATACCGTTAGAACCTGCGGTCACTGCAAATAAAAAACACCGGCTTTGGACCGGTGTTCTTTGCAGGCAAGTGTTTTACTGCCCTAGTCTTTACTCGTATTCAGCTTTTTGCTGAGTTCCATGGAAATGGCTGAGCGGTCGAACTTCATTCGTCCCGCCATGGTTTCGATTATACAGGAAAAATCCTTGTCATTCAAATCGACAACCTTGCCGTAAAGGCCACTCTTGGTAATGATTTTATCTCCCTTTTTCAGGGCAGCCGCGAACTTTTTCTCGTCCTTTTGTTTCTTGATCTGCGGTCTGATCATAAAGAAATACGCCACTGCAAAAATCAGCAGCATAGGCAGAAATTGACCTATGTTTTCCATAAAGGAATATCTTATTTAAATTATTGTTGTCTTACCGGGCCTACAGCAGCGGAAGTATTGGTCTTTGGATTGACAAAAGCCTTGATGCGCAGCATCTCCTGACCTTTAGCCGTATTGGCCATTACTGTTACCGTTTTGGTGACCTGGTTCATCCCTGAGCCGTTGAATTTCACCTTGATCTCTCCTTGTTCACCCGGAGCGATTGGCGTATTCTTGGGATAATCAGGAACGGTACATCCGCAACTGGCGGTTGCATTGGTAATGATCAACGGGGCATTTCCCGTATTGGTGAACACAAAGGAAGTTTCCTGTGGTGTGTTTTGTTCAATGGTTCCAAAATCGTGTTCAGCGCGGTCAAAACTCATTACCGGCAGGTTTTTGGCAGCTTCATCGCGTTCTGCGGCTACCTCCACATTGGTGGCTTCGATCTTTTCAGATGCTTTTTCCTTGCAGGACATAAAAGCTGTAAGGGCCAGGGCACCTAAAATGACAGTTGCTTTTCTCATGATGTTATTTTTTTAATTCCATGCAAAATTAAGGAATAATTACTTACAATAAACCCCGGCCGGTCTTTTTAAGTTTTCCTTCCTTTTTGTAATCTTTCACCAGTTTATCCAGTATGCCGTTGATAAAGATGCTGCTTTTGGGGGTGGAATACTCTTTTGCGATCTCCAGGTATTCATTAATGGTAACCCGTTCCGGAATAGAGGGAAAATACAAAAGCTCACAGATAGCCATCTTAATCAGGATCCCGTCTATATCGGCTATACGCTCCTTATCCCAGTTGGGGGTTTTGCCCTCCATCTCCTTCTCAAGTTCCTCATAGCGCAAGAGCGTTTTCTTTAAAAGCTCCTGTCCGAATTCCATGTCTTCCTGATTCTTTAACAATCGGGGCATAAAAAATTGTTCGGCACTGGCGGGTTTCAGTTTTTTGAGCTGTTTGAGGATAAAGGTATTGACAAGTGGCAGGTCGTCTACCCAGGTAATGCCTTCGTCTTCCAGGAAATCATAGACTTTAGAATTGGGGGCAATTACCTCCTTAAAAATCCCGATCAGAAAGTCCCGGTCCTGTTCATATGCCCCGGCTACGGGCAGGTATTCGGCGTAGCGCCCACTTTCCAGTATTTCCCTGAATAGGATTTTAATGTACTCCTCATTGAGATACCACTGCTTGAGTTTGCGTTTTTTAAAGGCTTCGTCCAGTAGCGAATTGCCGGCAAGTTGTTTGAGGATGGTGTTTTTTGCAAGGGCGTCAGGCCCTGCTTTGTCAGGGTTATCCAGGTATTTACGGGAAGACTGCTGCAACTGCAATTCAGCCAGGTCATGGAGTTCCCTGAAGATACCGAGGATTAAGAGGTAGAGGGTAAAGGTTTGGGCGATACTCTGGTTCAGGAATTTCTGCTGTTTCTCCATGGAATCTTCCCTGGATAAAGAAAGGGCGTAAATGCATTGCATTACCTTGATCCTGATGTGCCTTCTGGTGAGCATGTAAAGAACTTTGCGATTATGGAATCGCGGCAAAAATAGGAATTGATTTTGAATCCTGCTTTCAAAAACATCTTATAATTATTATAACAGTCCCATCCGAAGCAATCTCCTATATTTGCGAAGGCAGTCGCTAAGGCTGCCAGACCAGCTGCAGCTCAGACCTATGAAAGAACTCAAACACCTCAATAAATACTTCCGCAAATACTGGTTTAAATTACTGATGGGGATAGTGATCACCATCATTGCCAGGGTATTCCAGCTGGTTATGCCCTCTTATGTAAAAAATATCATAGAGACGGTGGAGCAGTATCTGGAAGGGGGGCTTACAGAAAGTCTTGCCCGGGAACAGTTGCTGGAGTATATCGGGATTATTATTGGGGCGGCTCTGCTTTCGGGCTTTTTCACCTTCCTGATGCGCCAAACCATCATCAATGTCTCCCGCTATATTGAATACGACCTGAAAAATGAGGTTTTTGACCATTACCAGCGCCTCAGCCTCAATTTTTACAAAAGCAACCGCACCGGCGACCTGATGAACCGGATCAGCGAAGATGTCAGCCAGGTTCGCATGTATGCCGGGCCGGCTATAATGTATGGGATACAAACCCTCACCCTCTTTGTCTGCCTGATACCGTTGATGTTTATAAAGGCACCCACTATTGCCTTCTATGCACTGCTGCCCCTGCCGGTACTTTCAGTACTGATCTACTGGATCAGCCGGGTGATCCACCAGCGTAGTACACGGGTACAGGTATACCTGTCTACCCTCTCAACCTTTGCACAGGAAACCTTTTCCGGGATTTCCGTAATCAAGGCCTATGTGATGGAACCCCGCATAAATAAGGAAGCCGGGGAACTCGCCTACGAAGGCAAAGACAAAAGCATGGATTTGGCCAAGGTAAATGCCTGGTTCTTTCCGCTGATGATACTGCTGATTGGGGTCAGCAATATTTTTGTGATCTACGTAGGGGGGCTGCAATACCTGAAGGGGGAAATAGATACTTTGGGAACCATCCTGGAATTCATCATCTATGTAAACATGCTTACCTGGCCCGTGGCCATTGTGGGGTGGCTCACTTCCATTGTGCAGCGTGCTGAAGCTTCCCAAAAACGGATCAACGAGTTCCTGAACCAGGAACCTGAAATCCAGAACAAACAGGAAACCCCCAGCGAGATAGTGGGCAAAATTGAATTTGACCAGGTTAGTTTCACCTACCCGGATACCGGAATACAGGCCCTTTCCGGCGTATCTTTCAGCCTGAACCCGGGCGAAACCATGACCATACTGGGGAAGACCGGGGCCGGGAAATCTACGGTGCTGGAGCTTATTGCCCGCCTGTATGATGTGAGTTCCGGCACCATCCGTGTTGATGATACCCCCATTGAGGAACTGAACCTGAATTCCCTGCGATCTGCAATCGGGGCGGTCCCGCAGGATGCCTTTTTATTCTCAGATACCATTGAAAACAATATCCGCTTCGGGAAAGAGGATGCCACCGAAGATGAAATAGAAGCCGTGGCCAAAATGGCCGTGGTACACGAAAATATAATCAGCTTCGCAAAAGGCTATCAAACCATTCTGGGCGAACGGGGAATTACCCTTAGCGGTGGACAGAAGCAGCGTGTTTCCATTGCAAGGGCCCTTCTAAAGGACCCGGTAATCTACCTGTTTGACGACTGCCTTTCTGCGGTAGATACGGAAACGGAAGAAACCATTCTCTCCAATTTGAAAAAGGCTTCCCAAAACAAAACAACCATCATAGTAAGCCACAGGGTTTCTTCGGCTATCAATGCGGATAAGGTGATGGTGCTCGAAAACGGAAAAATAATCCAGTTTGGCAAACACGAGCAGCTGATCAGTCAGGAAGGCTATTACAAAGAGCTTTATATCAATCAGCTATCGGAGAAAGAAAACTAGTTTTTTTTTGTTGATTCAGCATTTTTTTCACATTTTTGATAGCCTTAAACGATCTTCTTTTAACATTACGGACTCATGAGTGATAAAGATTTGATGGATCAGGAAGAGATTTTTTCCAAAGTATTGCGGGCCGGCAGAAGAACTTATTTTTTTGATGTTCGCAGCACAAAAGCCGGTGACTATTACCTTACGGTAACCGAAAGCAAAAAATTCACTCACGACGATGGTTCCTTCCATTACAAGAAACACAAGATCTACCTTTACAAGGAAGACTTTGAATCGTTTCGGGAAATCCTCTCGGAAATGATGGATTATATCATCGATGAGAAGGGGCACGAAGTGATTTCCGAAAGGCATCAGAAAGACTTTAAGAAAACCAGCCCGTCAGAAAACGGGACTATAGAATCCACAGGTAGTAATTTTACCGATCTGGACTTCGACGAACTTTAGTAAGACATTTCTTTAAGGCCCTGTAACAGCGGCCTTTTTTCGTTATTGTTTCTTACTGTCAGCTGCAATCAAACAACCAAACCACCTCAACAACATTCGGACAGGCCCCCGGGGTCCTGACCCTTAAAACGAATATTGACTATGCAACTTATGAAGCGATTTACCTTAATTTTTTTAACGCTTATGTGCCTGACGGCACTGGCACAGGAAGAATCCGGGCTTTCTTATTTCCTTCCGGATGGAATCAGTTACGATCCGTCAATCCCCACCCCTGAAGAAATTATCGGCCATGAGGTAGGTGCCTGGCACGTGACCCACGACAAGCTGGTAATGTACATGCATGCACTGGATAAGGCCAGTGACCGCATTTCACTGACCAACAGGGGAGAGACCTTTGAAGGCCGGCCCATCTTGTTGCTGACCGTTACGGCGCCCGAAAACCATCAGCGGCTGGAAGACATCCGCCGGCAACATCTGTCACTGTCTGAATCCGGAAGCGCCTCTGCCGATATAGACCAGATGCCGGTAGTGGTTTACCAGGGTTTTTCCATACATGGCAATGAGCCCAGCGGGGCCAATGCAGGGCTCGCCTATGCCTACCACCTGGCCGCAGCCCAGGGAGCTGAAATGGAAGCCATGCTAAAAGACATGGTAATCCTGATGGATCCCTCCTTTAACCCGGATGGCTTGCAGCGCTTTGCCTACTGGGCCAACACCAATAAGAGCATCAACCTGAATCCCGATAATAACGAGCGCGAATACCATGAGGTATGGCCCGGCGGTCGCACCAACCACTATTGGTTTGACCTGAACCGCGACTGGTTGCCGGTGCAATTACCCGAAAGCCGTACGCGTATTGAAACCTTCCACAACTGGATGCCCAATGTGCTGACAGACCACCATGAAATGGGTACCAATGCCACTTTCTTTTTCCAGCCCGGGGTACCCAGCAGGGTGCATCCGCTCACCCCGGAAATCAACCAGGAACTCACTGCGGAGATCGGGACCTACCACGCCAGGGCACTGGATCAGATCGGTTCGCTGTATTATTCCGAGGAAGGGTACGATGATTACTATTATGGAAAAGGGTCCACGTTTCCGGATGTCAACGGAAGTATCGGAATCCTGTTTGAACAGGCGAGCTCCCGAGGACACATACAGGAAAGCGAAAATGGTATCCTGACTTTTCCCTTTACCATTCGCAACCAGTTCACCACAGCCCTCTCTACAATAGAGGCGGCCTGGAATATGCGGACCAAACTACTGGATTACCAGCGGGATTACTACCGGGACATTCAGGCAGAGGTAAAGCGGAACCGGACCAAGGCCATTGTTTTCGGGCACCCTAAAGACGGGGCCAGGGCATGGCACCTGGCAGAGATCCTGAAGCGGCACAAAATCCGGGTCCACCAATTGACTGCCGACTGGAAACACAACGGAAAAGAGTACAAAAAGGACATGAGTTTTGTGGTCCCCATGGACCAGAAAAACCCCAGGCTGATCCAGGCCATGTTTGAAAAGCGGACCACCTTTACGGACAGTTTGTTTTATGATATTTCTGCCTGGACCTTCCCGCTGGCCTTCAACCTGGAATACGACGAGCTAAGCAGCCTTCCTTCAGTAGGCCCGGCATTGGAAAAGCTGCCTGAAATGAAGGGGGCAGTAGATCGGAGCAGCAAATATGCCTATCTTTTTGAATGGCACCAGTACTACACCCCTAAAGCACTCAACCATATCCTGCAAAAAGGGCTGCGGGCCAAGGTAGCTACCAAGCCCTTCCGCCTTCGCGGGCGTGATTACGATTACGGAAGCATAATGATTCCCGTTCAGGGACAGAACCTGGCTACGGACGAATTACACGCTTTTCTTCAGGAGGTCGCGGCAGAATCCGGCCTGGAGATCCTGGGGGTAGATACCGGGCTAACTGAAGGCATAGATCTGGGAAGCCGTGATTTTGAAGCCCTCAAGCGGCAGAAAGTGGCAATCATTGTAGGGAACGGAATCCGCTCTTACGATGCCGGCGAGATCTGGCACCTCTTCGATACGCGCTACGGGATGCAGCTTACCAAAATCGATACGGAATACCTCAGCCGTGCAAACCTGGATTCCTATACGGATATTATCGTTCCCGGTGGCTGGGGAAGCGGCGGGCTTTCCGAGGGGAATATCAGCAAACTGAAAAACTGGGTCCGCGAAGGAGGTACCCTTATCGGGTATCGGAATGCGGCCAACTGGTTGGAGAAGAACGAGTTCCTGAAACTAAATTTCAGGAAAGACACCCTTGTTGCGAAAGACATCAGCTTTGTGGAAAAAAGGGATTTCCAGGGCGCCCAGGTTACCGGGGGAGCCATTTTTGAGGCGAAACTGGACCTTTCGCACCCCATCAATTACGGGTATACCCAGGATCGGATTGCCCTGTTCCGGAATACCAATATTTATCTGGACCCGGAAGAAAATTCATACGACAATCCAATACTGTACACACAAAATCCATTGCTGAGCGGTTACATTTCCGAGGAAAACGCCGCTCTGATTTCCGGAAGCGCCCCCTTTAAAGTACAGCGTTCGGGTCGCGGGAGGGTGATCCTCTTTACAGACAACACCAATTTCAGAGCTTTTTGGTATGGGACCAATAAACTACTGATGAATGCTATCTTTTTCGGAGAATTTATGTAGCGGCCTGGCCGGTTTTCACATAAAGGAGGTTGAATAGAAAGAGCAGAAGCACCCCAGCCAGGGCATATCCCGTTCCTGCAAAGAAGGAAAGGGCGATGCCCAATATGGTAAAATACAGGGGATAGACCAGAAAAGCATAGCCAAACCGAAACGTGCTGAGAAACTCCGGTTCCCAGACCTTGTTGGCTGCGATCCATTTCCAGGCAAGCAAAACTGGCAGGTTCCATAGGGTAAAGAAAGGGCGGAGGATTCTATGCAGGCGAGACCATGTGTTCTGACGCCTGGGGAGCTCTGAATGTTTATCCAGGATATAATCATTTACCGTATCCGGCTGTAGAAAATCGGCTGGCACCTCTTCCAGAGAGGCTGCAAGTTGCTCGTAATCTGCCTCAGGTGGAATATGGGTGGTAAGCCGGGTAAGTGAAGAAAAAACGGTCTCTTTGAGGGTGGTTACCCAATGGCCGTCTTGCTGGTTTGCAAAATAATCCGAAACAGCAATTTGTTTTCCAAACCGGAAACAAACACTATCCGGAAAACCAGCCGCCTGCTGGTAATTGATCCCCACCGGGACAATTTGGATGTCCAGATCCGGGTATTTTTCCAGGGAAGCCTGCAGGATTCGCGTAAAACCCTTGCTGAGGGGGCGTACCTGTCTCCTGAGATTATGATTGGCTTCGGGAAACAAGAGGAGCTGAGCATTTTCCCGAAAAAGATCCGCACAGCTATCAAAAATTCCCTCATTGTATTTCAGGTTGTCTCTGCCGTCCCTCAAGCGGTAAATGGGGATCATATGAAGCATTCTAAAAAAACGCTTCAGCCACGGCCGCGTAAAAACATCGGCCCTTGTAAGGAACCAGGGCCGTGCTGCGGGCGCATAGGCCGCATACAACAGAGGGTCCAACAGCGCATTCTGGTGGTTGGGCAGGAGCATTACCGGTTTATCTTTCGGGATATGTTCAAGGCCTTCCCAGCGCACTTCCCGGTAGTAACAGAAAAATCCAAAACGGACCAATATTTTTAAAATGCCATAAATCATCCGTCCTGAATTACAGTTGATTTCTTCCTGGGTTTCCAGGCCCAGTATCCCGCCAGGAGCATCCCGCTCACCAGGTGCCAGATACCCCAAAATGCAGCTATCAGTGCCATTCCCCCCATGCCGTCAAAGAATGTAAAAATAAGTAAAAGCCCCAGGCCTGAATTTTGAATCCCGGTTTCCAGGGTAATGGTTTTAACAGCTGTAGGTTCCAGGCGAAAAAGCCTTGCCAGTAGGTTCCCGCTGCCCAGGGCTATCGTATTATGTATTAAAACGACTATAAAAACCAGGCCCACGTAATCCCAAAAAACTGCTCGATTGTTGTATAAGGCCAAAGCTATAAGACCAATAAAGAACAAGAGCGAACCATATTTAAAACGTTTCGCCAGATAAGCCGCTGGCCCCGGATACCAGTATCGGACGGCCATCCCAGCCATCAGCGGGATACCCAGAAGCAGCGCCACCAGTTGAACCATCTCAAGGATGTCTATCCGCACTGCCTGAAGTAGTGCTGCAGACGGCTCATACAGGCCGCCCCAGAATTGAAGGTTCAGAGGGGTCAGCAATACGGCGAAAAGTGTGGCAAATGCGGTAAGGCTTATTGACAGAGCTGTATTACCACCCCCCAGGTGGGTCATAAAATTAGATACATTGCCGCCCGGGCAGCAGGCGACCAGGATCATCCCCAGGGCAAAGCTGGGAAGGGGATCAAAAAAGTTTACTAGCCCAAAGGTAAGGGCCGGCAATAAAAGAAACTGGGAGCCAATGCCAACCAGCAGCGGTTTGGGTACCCGTATCAACTGCCTGAAATCGCTCAGGCGGATATCCAGTGCAATCCCGAACATGACCAGCCCCAGGGTCAGGTTTAGCATCCAAAGGGCCTCCGAATCAAACTGGATATGGATCTGATCGATGTCTGCAGGTATCTGGCCGGGTTTCAACGGTCAATTTTAAGCTTGGAAATAATATCCGCGGGGATGCTGCCTGAATAGGCTCCATAGGCATCAACCAACAGCCCTTTGTGCCCGTCTGAAATTTCAATGGCATACAAAATACTGTTATCTCCGGGATCTGTCTTCCCCTCAAAGCGATAAAACTCCTTTACATGAAGTTCCGCGGCCGGATAGATACAGCTTTTTCGTTTGTTCTCCAGGCCGGAATCACAGAAGTTCAGGTTTTCGGTATAGCCCTGATCCTGCAGATCTTTAATGGCTTCTGATAGCGAAGAATAGGAATGCTTTTGGTTCAAAACAGTGTACTTATTTAGAATTGGTAATGCTATCCAGAAGATAAGCATCTGCTCATGAATACGCAACTTATTTAATACCTTTGTAATACACTTTTAATTCCAATCCCATGGCAAGAACACCCAGTAATATGCTGGCATTGGGAACCCGGGCCCCGGGTTTTACCCTCCCGGACACCTCAACTGGCAATACGTATACGCTCGAAGACCTTCAGGGTAAAAAGGGTACGCTAATCATGTTTATCTGCAACCACTGCCCTTTTGTAAAGCATGTAAACAAGGTATTGGTTGGCCTGGCAAATACCTACCAGACAAAGGGAATTTCCTTTATAGCCATCTCCAGCAACGATGTGGAAAACTACCCCCAGGACCACCCGGATAAAATGAAAGAAACCGCCCGGGAAGAAGGATATTCCTTCCCTTATTTATACGATGAAAGTCAGGATGTGGCCAGGGCATACGCCGCCGCCTGTACCCCCGATTTTTTTCTGTTTGACAGCGAACTGGAATTGGTGTATCGCGGCCAGCTGGACGATTCCAGGCCGGGCAACGGTATTCCGGTAAGCGGAAAGGACCTGGAAACCGCCATGAAAAACCTGCTGAACGGGCTGCCGATCCCTGAGCTGCAAAAGCCCAGTATTGGCTGCAATATTAAATGGAAGGAAACCGCCTGATCCATTTATGAGATCCGCAACTATCCCAAACCTCAGGGAGCTGGATGCAGCAGGGATACCACTCTATATTCAAACAGGAACCCGTGCCTACAACGACCATTACCGTCATCTCTGGCCGGAAGGGGATACCACGCCCTATCTCACCCATAATTTTACCCGTGAAAAGGTTTTCAGCGAATTGCAGGAATCCGGTATCAGGAACTGGATTGTAGAGGCTTCCACTGAAGCAGTCGGAATCTGCAAACTCGTTTTCAATACGAATCTGGAGGCTTTCAGTGCAGCCGACGGCCTGTTTATTGAAAAGATCTACCTGGTACGTACAGCTACAGGAATGGGATACGGAAGCCGTCTTTTTACCTCATTTGAGGCAATGGCGCAGGAAGCTGGCCTGTCGTATATCTGGCTGGAGGCCATGCAGAAAGGACCGGCCCTGCAATTTTACCTGCAAAATGGGTATCGCATCTTCGGGCCTACACGCATCCCTTTTTCGCAAGCCATTGAAGCGGAAAGACCCATGTGGATCATGCTGAAGGAGCTTTAAAGCTTAATCCAGCCAGCCGCGGCGTTTCAGAAGATTTTCTATATGTGCCAGATGGTGGTTCCCATGCCAGGCATAACGCCCGATATTCACTTCCAGGGTAGACTGCTGATTGCCATCGGGATGAACAAAGGTGCGTTGCAATTGCGCCTCCGTTAGCCCGCGCAGCAGGTATACCAGTTTAGCATGGACCCCCTCCAGGTGTTTCAGGGAGAGATCAATAGGGGCAGACCTGGAATCAAAAAGATCGGCCCAGGCCTTTTCGTCATAGGGTTTAATAGTAGGGTTTTCTTCCGTAAGGGCCCATTTAAACCGCAGGTAACTGTTGTGGTGGCTATCGGAAATATGGTGCACCAGTTGCCGGACGGTCCAGCCCTCGGGTCGGTAAGGGGTTTCCAGCTGTTCTTCTTTGAGAGGGACAACCAGGTCCGATACCCGTGTGGGAAGCGCTTCCAGTTCGGCAATCCAGTCATTGCGCATTGCCCTGCTGATTGTTCCTGGGGCAGCAAAGTGCCCGATCGGGTACCTGAGCTCTTCCAGTTTTTGTGAATTCATCTTTAGTATATTTTGCTATTCTTACATCCAATCCTGCATAACCCGAATAATTCGGGAAATTTCTGAGCAGGCCCGCTGTTCCCTTTAAATTTAATACAAGTTTAACCAGAAAGCAAAGAGATATTATTTTTAATCTATTAAATTTATAGGCTTTATATATTAATTACTTATGGCAACATTACGACTGGGCGATACCGCCCCTGATTTTACAGCAGAAAGCTCTGTAGGAAAGCTAAATTTATACGATTATCTGGGAGATGGCTGGGGGATATTCTTCTCCCACCCGGCAGACTTCACTCCGGTCTGTACCACTGAATTAGGCACAGCCGCCAAATTTAAATCGGAATTTGACAAGCGAAACGTCAAAATGCTGGCCCTGAGTGTAGACGGAGCAGCCTCCCATAAGGAATGGATCAAGGACATTGAGGAAACCCAGCACAGCCAGGTCAATTTTCCGATCATCGCAGACGAAGACCACAAGGTCTCCGACCTTTACGATATGATACATCCCAAAGCCAACGATACCCTTACGGTGCGCTCCGTTTTTATAATCGGACCGGACCGGAAAATAAAACTGATCCTCACCTACCCTGCCTCTACCGGCCGTAATTTCTTTGAATTGCTGAGGGTAATTGATTCCCTGCAACTAACAGCATACCATAAGGTGGCTACCCCTGCAAACTGGAACGAAGGGGAGGATGTAGTGGTAAGCCCGGCTATCCCAACAGAGGAGGCGCGAAATATCTTCACAAAGGGGGTGAAAGAAATAAAACCCTACCTGCGAATGACCCCGGATCCCCGGAGTTAATTCCTTTATTTTTAGGAATTTATTTCAAATAAATGGCCGAAAAGCGGATATGTTCAATATTTAATACTACCTTTGCGGCTTATTAATTATTTTATTTTTATTTATTATGAGTTCAGGAACAGTTAAATTCTTCAATGAGTCCAAAGGTTATGGTTTTATCACTGAAGATGGTTCAAACACCGATCATTTTGTACACGTCTCCGGTCTTATTGATGAGATTCGCGAAGGTGATGTTGTAGAATTTGAACTACAACAGGGAAGAAAAGGATTAAACGCCGTAGATGTTAAAGTCGTAGACTAACAACACATTAGATTTCTTTGTTAAACCCCGGCAGTAGCCGGGGTTTTTTTATGTCTGTAATCCAGTTTTAGGAAATCCCTTCAAGGGATACATCAAACAGCAATGGTGCATTAGGTGGAATTACACCTCCGGCACCCCTGGCCCCGTAGGCCAGTTCGGCAGGGATCAGCATGCGGGCCTTATCTCCCACCCTCAGCAGCTGTATTCCTTCATCCCAGCCCGGGATAACCTGTCCTTCCCCAAGCAGGAATTCTATGGGTTCTTTTCGCTGAAAGGAACTGTCGAAAACGGTACCGTCCAGCAAAGAGCCTTCATAATGCACAGATACCCGGTCACCTTTTGCAGGTTTTGGGCCTTTGCCCGCTTCCATGATCAGGTATTTCAAGCCTGAGGCAGTGGTTTCGAACCCTTCAGAGATTTCAGCCATTTTTGCCTCCATCTCCTTTCTTTCTTCGCGCAGGCGGGCTTCCTTGGATTTTTTAAAGTCTTCAAAGGCCCCTACGGCATCCCAGGCTTCCGCCTCCGCCCCTATACGTACAATCTCCAGGGACTCTATGGAATCGCCCTGAGCAATGGAGTCTACTACCTCCTGCCCCTGGGCTACATGTCCAAAAACGGTATGTTTACGGTCCAGCCAGGGAGTGGGGACATGGGTGATGAAGAATTGGCTCCCATTGGTACCCGGGCCGGCATTGGCCATGGACAGCACCCCCGGTTCATTGTGTTTGAGGTCTGGATGGAACTCATCATCGAATTTATACCCCGGGTCTCCGGTTCCTGTCCCGGAAGGACAACCCCCCTGTATCATAAAATCGGGGATGACCCGGTGAAATTTAAGCCCGTCATAATACGGTTTCCCGGCCTCCCGGACGGCATTGGGTAAATTTCCTTCGGCCAGGCCCACGAAATTCCCCACCGTCCCGGGGGTTTTATCGTGGGTCAGTTTGACCAGGATTTCACCTTTAGTTGTATTGAATTTTGCGTATACTCCTTCCTTCATGTTTTTGCATTTTAGGCGGCAAAGTTATGCATTTAATTGCTTTTGGCAGGGCCATTGCCGGCCCCATTTACTTCCCTTTACCAGTATCACTGGCCGGTAAACCATAGCGGTCTACCAGATACACCATACTGGCCATGGCCGCTGCGCCCAGTTCCAGTTCCCTGCGGTTTACGGCCTCAAAGGTATCGCTCTCTGCGTGGTGGTAGTCAAAGTAACGCTGGCTATCCGGCCGCAGCCCGGCCAGGACCGGACCCTGAGACTTGAGGGGTCCGATGTCAGCCCCACTGCCGCCGCGTACAAAATGATAGACCATATAGGGTTCGAAAAGGGGTTTCCATTCCAGCAAGCGGGCAAATTGCGCTTCTGAACAGTCAAATGAAAATCCTTTAGGGCTGAACCCCCCGGAATCGCTCTCCAGGGCAAAGTGGTGGGTTTCCCCTTTGCGCTGGGCTTCCTCTGCATATTTTCGACCACCCCTGAGGCCATTTTCCTCATTCATAAAGAGTACAACCCGCACCGTCCTTTTGGGACGATAACCCGTTTCTTTCAGAATACGCAGGACTTCCATACTCTGAACGCATCCTGCCCCGTCATCGTGTGAACCATCGCCCAGGTCCCAGGAATCCAGGTGACCGCCTACCACTATGATCTCATCTGGAAACTCACTTCCGCGGATCTCGCCGATCACGTTATAGGATTGTACGTCCTCCAGTTGCCGGCAATTCTGTTTAAAGTAAAACTGTATGTCCGGGTTTAGTCGCAGGGTGGTACTGAGCAGCTCGGCCCCGTTGGTACTGATTGCCGCTGCCGGGATACGCTCAGCGAGCGGCTGTTCCCCATAGCGCATGGTCCCGGTATGCGGGTAATCATCGAGGCGGAGGCTCATGGAACGTACAATTACGCCAACCGCACCGTACTGGGAAGCTTCTACAGCCCCGGAGGAGCGCTGGTTTACCGCCCCTGAATACGCTTCAAAAGTATTGATCTTTGCCGGGTCCATCGGCCGGTTGAAAAAGACGATCTTCCCTTCAATGGCTTTCCTGCCCAGGCGTTTTAATTCCTCAAAGTCCTTTACTTCCACTACCCCGGCCTTCAGGCCTCCGGGAGGGGTAGCTACCGACCCCCCCAGGGCGCAAACAGGAACATTGTTTGTATTTCCCGGGGTACTTTCTATATAGGCAAATTCCGGGATACCCCTCACCCACTTGGGAACCATCACGGGCTGCAGCCAGACGCGGTCCAGGCCAAGGGTTTCCAGTTCTGCCCTGGTGTAATCAATGGCCTGCTGGGCCTGTACCGAACCGGACAGCCGGCCCCCTATCTGGTTGGAAAGGTAATTCAACCAGTCATAGGACTTGCCTTCCTGCAGTGCCTTATCGTATAATTTGCGGATCATTGCAGCATCGTCGGCCTGGGCATTGAGGGCCAATGTGGCGGCCAGGAAAAAAAGTATGCAAAAGGATCTGTAGTAAAAAGAACTAGGTTTGGAATTCATTGTATAAAATTATTTACCGGATTGCTTGGCCTGGGCTTCCAGTTGCCTTCGGTACTCTTTCAGGTTGGACTTGATTTCTTTGGATAACTCAGGTTCGCGAATGTCTTTGTATTGTTGCATGGACTGCAGCAGGATGGAAGCGACGATTACCCTGGCAGCAGGTTTGTTATCTGCCGGGATGACGTACCAGGGGGCATGCTCCTTACTGGTCTTTCGGATGGCATCCTGGTAGTATTTACGGTACTGGTCCCACAATTTGCGTTCTTCCAGGTCGCTGGCCGAGAATTTCCACTGTTTCTCGCGCAGGCGCAGGCGCCTCAAAAGGCGCTGTCGCTGCTCCTCCTCAGAGAGGTGCAGGAAGAATTTAAAGACCAGGGTACCATTCTGGTGCAGCGTTTTTTCGAACTGGTTGATCTGTTCAAAGCGCCGGGCCCAAAAGGCATCGTCTATATCATCCACCGATTGCACATCCGGCAGGAATTCCCCCAGGATGTATTGAGGATGTACCCGGGTAACCAGTACGTTTTCGTAATGGGTGCGATTAAAAATCCCGAATTTCCCCCGTGCCGGAAGGGCGATATAGTGCCGCCATAAAAAGTCGTGCTTGCGCTCCAGTTCAGTGGGTACCTTAAAACTGTGTACCACTACCCCCTGGGCGTTAAAGTCTTTGAATACTTCCCGGATCAGGCTGTCTTTCCCGGCAGTATCTATCCCTTGCAGGCAGACCAGGACGGCGTATTTGCCATGGGCATACATCACATCCTGAAACTTTCCGAGTCGTTTGCGCAGGGTTACCAATTCCCGCTTGAGTTTTTTCTTTTCCATCCCAAAATCCTGGTAGGTGGGAATGGCATCCAGGACTATTTCCGAATGGGCCTTGTAGTCTTCTATGGGTACTTGCTTCATGGGATCAAGATAAAATAATTTGGCCGGTCGCAGGGCATTCGTCCCCCAAAAATTGCTGTTTATCCGTACAATATTGATGGGGCTTACCGAAAATCCACAGAGTTTGCCCCCTGGTCGAAAAAAATGGGGGGCAGCGGGGCCCCGACCTATCTTTATCTTCACCAAATCCCGTTCTGCGCCAGCAGGATACAAACCTACTGTTATGCAACTTCTCAGAATTTTTATTTCTGTTACGGGGGCTTTTCTGCTCCTTTCGGCCAGTCCGAACCAGGCCTGTGTCAATGCAGGCTCCCTGATCGGCTTTATAAAGAACCACACCCAGAATGCCCTTAAAGCAGATAATCTGGAGGTCAGTAAGTACCACGCATACAAGGCCCTGAATACCCTGGATAAGTCTAAAGACCAATTTAAGGCCTGCGGCTGTGACTATGCCCAAAAAAGCATATCAGAGACCCGTAATGATCTGGTTATGGCCACAAAAACAGGCACGCTCAATGGGGCACAGGTACTGCTGAAGCGGGCCCTGGAAAATGTTTCGGACAGTATGGAGGCGCTTATGGAACACGAAGAAACGCATAAAAGCGATTATGACAATGACGTTCTGGCCCTCAACACCAAAGATTATACGAAATCCCG
The DNA here is from genome assembly GCF_052497835.1 of Robiginitalea insularis. Lineage (NCBI taxonomy): Bacteria > Pseudomonadati > Bacteroidota > Flavobacteriia > Flavobacteriales > Flavobacteriaceae > Robiginitalea > Robiginitalea insularis. The sequence continues at coordinate 2,399,344 of NZ_CP199296.1, read as the reverse complement.
CCTGAATGAGGCGGAGGTAGAAGCCAAAATAGACAGCTCCCTTCAGAATTACCGGAACTCCCTTGAAAAAGTAGTGAATGAGGTTCCCTGCGTGGAAGCGGTGGTATTTGTCCGAAGGATTTACGAACATTGCGAGCGACAGCTGCTCAAGCCCAACCTGAGCCCGGCCAAGCGCTATTACAACCTGCAAACTAAAGAAATTACGGAGCAGGCCTTACAGCAACTTCAAAGCTGCGATACCCGTTAACTATTTGGAAGCAAAAAGTTTCACATCTTCCTCGGACACCTCTTTTCCGCCCAGGATAATGAGGCGTTCCACCACATTGCGCAGTTCTCTGATATTTCCGGTCCAGTTGTAGTCCTGCAATTTGGCCAGCGCCTTCTTTGAAAATTGTTTGGGCGAGATACCCTGTTCTTCGGCTATTTTTCCCGCAAAATGGGTAACCAACAAGGGGATATCGTCCCTGCGGTCATTCAGGGAAGGTACCTTGATCAAAATTACCGCCAGGCGGTGGTATAAGTCTTCGCGGAATTTCCCCTCTTCGATCTCTTTTTGCAGGTTCTTGTTGGTAGCCGCCACTACCCGCACATCTACCTTGATATCCTTGTCTGAGCCTACCCTGGAGATTTTATTCTCCTGCAGGGCCCGCAATACCTTGGCCTGGGCAGAAAGTGACATGTCTCCAATCTCATCCAGGAACAACGTGCCGTTATTGGCGGTTTCAAATTTTCCGGCCCGGTCCTTTACAGCCGAGGTAAAAGCCCCTTTGACATGCCCGAACAATTCACTTTCAATCAGCTCAGAAGGGATTGCCGCGCAGTTTACTTCTATAAAGGGTCCTGCAGCGCGAGCACTTTTTTGATGGATCCAGTGGGCAACCAGTTCTTTTCCGGTACCATTAGATCCGGTGATGAGGACCCTCGCATCTGTGGGGGCCACTTTTTCGATCATTTCCTGTATGGATTTGATCTCAGGGCTTTCCCCTACCATTTCAAAGGATTTACTGACCTTTTTCTTCAGTATCTTGTTTTCAACCACCAGCTCCTTCCGGTCCAGGGCATTGCGGACAGTGGTCAGCAGCCGGTTCAGGTCCGGGGGTTTGGAAATATAGTCGAAAGCTCCCAGGCGCATGGTCTGTACGGCCGTATCCAGGTCGCCATGGCCCGAAATCATGATAAAGGGGATTTCCGGCTTGATCTTACGGGCTTCCTGCAACACTTCCACCCCATCCATTTTGGGCATTTTGATATCGCAGAGTACCAGGTCGTAATCGTTCTTTTTGATATGGTCCAGGCCAGAACTTCCATTCTCAGCCTCTTCCAGCTGGTACTGATCACTTTCTTCGGATAGGATTTTTACAAGAACGCGCCGGATGGCCGCCTCATCTTCTATCACCAATATTTTTGCCATACATTTTGCTTTGAAAGTCCCAAAGGTACAAGCACTGTGCCAGAAATCCCAGCTTTCTGCACCCTAAGGGGTTCATTATTACTGCCTGTTAACGATCTCGGTTTGCTGGTTGGTTATACTCATCATCTGCAGTTCCATGGTAAAGGTCTCCAGCTGCATCTCCATTTCCATCTGCATTTCAGAATGGTAGGCCCGGAAAAATTGTTCTTGTACGTCGTAGGTTACTTTTCCGGTACCGGTACCGCTGGCATTGATTTCATATCCTTCTACCTCGGTTTTCATCTGTAGCTGCTGGTTTACCTTAAAATAGGCCAGGCCCGCTTCTACCTTTTCAAGCAGGTAATCGGAGATAATCTCCATTTCCAGGACTATCGGCCCCATAGGGAGCTTTAAGGGAACGGCATGTTGAAAACCTTCGCCGGGGCTGAGCTGCTGCTCCGGGAACTGCATCTGGTTCATCATAGATTCCACAGCGCCCATAATCAATTGCTGCATCTGCTCGTCCATCCCCGAATTGGAAATAGAATCGATCCGGGCCTGGCCTCCTTCTGAGAAACCATAAAACATGGTACCCTTTCCAAGGGCAGCATTGGAGGATTCCAGCATTTCAATTTCAATGGGAAAGTTGTCCTGGGTTCCCGCCCCGGTTCGGGTAAGGCTTACCGTTATGGTGGAGTCTGTTACCACGGTTGGGTTGATAACTCCGCCTTGCTCCAGTTGGGCCAGCATTTCCTCGGATGCGATGTAATTAATGGTATTGCGCGATATCTGCTGCTGACTGAGACGGTATTGGGTGTTGGGCTGATACCCCACCCTGAAGGTAATGGTTTGCTGGGCACCGGCCGGGATAACGATCAGGAAAAGGAGGGCCATAAGGGCTCTCCCGTATAGGTATTTCATATTTTAAAATTAGTCCGATTCGGAACCATCTTGCTGCCGTGCCTTGCGTTTTCGATCCAGGCCTCCCCCAATGGCGATTCCCAGGACAAGGCCCAGACTGATCCACAGGCCCGGGTTCCGGGTAGCCACCCCAAGGGCCGCCCCGATGCCGGCACCCAGGGCAATGCCCATGGCTGTGTAGTTTTTTGGTTTCATGAATTTAAAGGTAGGGGTTTTTCTTATTTATTTCCCTTCATTTCTTTACTCTTGTAAAGAAACGAAGCAAAGAAAGCACGCCTGCACTTAGGCGTTTTTACAGCTTACGCTTCAAAACCGCAAGACCCGGCCGTATAAAGGCAGGTATTTGCTAAACTTATTTTCGGCAAGCAGGTTTTGCCTTAAGTTTCTGAAGAATGCAATCATGTGTCAGAGTTAGTTTTAATAGCCGTATGGGTTAAGCAGGAGGGCCAACGAATCAACCAATTGGTTTCTCATTATTCATCCCTAATTTCTTTATTGATCAATCCGATGATCTCCTGAACCAACTTCAATCCGTTTTTTTGACTGGTAAGGACCCTGTCATGATAAATAACAAGGTTCTCAATCATGTTTTCAAATTCGAGGTAGTTCAACAGGTTGCGGTTGTCTACCTCGAACCCGGACTTGGGGAAGGTATATTTTTTGATAGTCTCGGAAGTAGCAACCTCATCGGCATTGAGCCAGCTGCCGTTCTTAATTATAAAGGCCAACAGGGGATCCGAATAGCTCTTGGTTTGCCGCTCCTCCTCCTTAATGCGGTCAAATATGGGTTTCCAGGAAGACAGTTTGTCCCTGAGCCCGGCACTCCTGATGATTTGAAGCCTGCCCGAATTCATCAGATCATCCAGAAAGCTGTTTTTGGGGAAGAATTCGGAGGTAACCGTCACATCATTGACCAGAATGTTAAAGGCATCCTCCGTCTCTGGTTTTGGCTTAGCCCCGGTATAATTAAGCACCTGTAAATTGGATTCAATTGTCTTTTGGGTAATAGCAATATTCTTTGTGAGGGCCTCCCTGTTGTATTCGAAATCCTGCTTGAGGTTCAGCAGGGCCACCTGTTCTTCATTTTTTAAAATACGCTCCTGATTCCAGTTATCAATGCTGATGGCGATGAGAATCCCGATTACGACCAGCAAAATTTCTCCTACGGCATACAGCAGGTATCTGTTGAATTTGTTTTCGGCAAGCAGGCTTTGTCTTAAGCTTCTGAAGAATTTGAGCATGAAAGGTTGATGGTTGGTATTTTAAAAGATACAATTTAAGCTTTGTTAGCTACAAAAGCATATTTTATTACCAGTTAACAATTAGTGACATTTATCCCAAATACAACATTTCTTATTCATCTTTCTTTTGCTGGCCCAAATCGAATAGAATCAAATCGTCTTGCCTGGAAACTTTATTTCCGTGCTAAACTTCTTTTTCTTTCTATTCTTTTTTCCATTGATGAAATGCGCAGCATTCACGAACTCCTATGAAAAAAAATAAAATCTAAGTGAGTAAAAAAGAACCAAAAAATGCTAGGCTTACTCTTTTCTCTTCATTTTCTTTGCTTGACAATCTATAAGTAAACAATTGCCCCCGATTAATTTGTATTCCAAAAATCAACTTTTCTTTCTCTATGTTCTTTTTTTCATTGCTAAAAAAAGAACCAAAAAACGCTAGGCTTATTTTCCGTTTCTTGAAATACTACGTCGCCCCTGCGCCGCGCCGTTGAGTCCTCAGGGCTGCATCCTTGCGGCAACGGCTTTCTTAGGCCAAAGCAGGGCCTCCTTGATTTCTAGCGAAACAGGAAAAGTATGCCGGTTTAAAGTTAAATATTTCAAGTTGAGCGGCCTTTCGCACCAGCGTAGGAGATGCGAGGCGTTAAGAAACGGGGAAGCCCTGGACCCGTTTTAGCCGAGCGTCTCTGGTTTTGCAGCAAAGGCTGCAAAAACGCCTTTGCGAAAGTGTCTTTTTCTTTGTCACTTTCTTTTGGACAAGCAAAAGAAAGTGAAGAAAAAAGAAAGAGTTGAATTCAGGCAAAAAGCCTACTCCCCGGAAGTATTCCGCAAAACCACCGGTTGTTTCTGATAAAAATGCACATCCCTCTGAGGAAACGGAATCGTAACCCCATTCTCCCGGAACAGCGCATCAATCGAATAGCGCAACGCACTCTTGGTGCGCAGCTCTGAAAAGGCGTCCGTTATAAAGAAATTAAGCGTAAAGATCAGGGCAGAGTCCCCGAAATCGTCAAACAGGACAAAGGGCTTGGGGCTTTTCAGTACCGCCTTTTCCTGTTTGGCCGCTTTGAGCAAAAGTTCTGTGACCAGTTGCACATCACTGCCGTAGGCCACCCCCACGCTCACAGATTCCCGGGTGGTGCGGTGGTTCTGGGTGTAATTGAAAATAACGTCCGAGATAAACTTGTGGTTGGGGATTACCAGTACCTTGTCGTCCCGGGTAAGCGCCCGGGTGGTGCGCAGCTTGATCTCGAAAACCTTCCCCACAATGCCATCTACCTTTACAATATCGCCTACCCTGAGGGACTTGTCTACCACAATCATTATCCCGGCAATGATGTCCTGGAAGAGTTCCTGCAGCGCCAGGCCAACCCCTACAAAAAAGGCGGCGGAGGCCGTGATGAGCAGTGTAATGTCAATCCCGGCTGCACTCATGGTGATCAGGATCACTATCACATAGATCAAATAACGGATGTACTTAAAGACCGAAATGAATTTCAGTTTGTCTTCCTGTTCCATCTTGCGGGTAAGCAGTTTACGCAAGGACTTCATTACAAAACTGGTAACCACAAAGGCTACGGAGAGCATCAGCAACAGCCCGATGGTGATATGGATAGAATTCTCCCCTTCCCCCAGGTGCAAGCCCAGGTTCAGGAACTCCTTAATGGCCGTGAGTACATCGGTTTCTATAAAATCCTTAACGGGCGTGCTTTCCTGTAACATATCAGTATTTTAACCATTTGTACAATTCCTTATAGGTCGGTTTTTTGCCGTACATCAAAATCCCGGTGCGGTAGATCTTGGCCGCCACCCAGACGATCCCCAGAAAGGTTACGGCCAGCAGCGCAATGGAAGCCAGCAGTTGCCAGAGGGGTACGCCCCCTTCCCCCACGCCTCCGGGCAGCCGCATCATCATCACTATGGGTGAGGTAAGCGGAAAGATGGAAAAGCCCACGGCAATAGGCCCGTGCGGGTTCGAAAATACCGAAAAGAAGCCTACGTAAATGGCCAGCATCAGCGGCATGATGATGGGAAATATAAACTGTTGTGTATCGGTCTCGTTGTCTACGGCGGCCCCTATGGCTGCATAGATGGAGCTGTAGATCAGGTACCCCAGCAAAAAATAGATGATAAAGCAGCCGATCAGCAGCGCCATGGGGATCTTGATAAATTCTTCCATCAGCAGGAGGGTGGTCTCGTCCGTGGGCAGATTATCCGTATCAAGGCCTGCCTCCATACCGGGTGGCAAGTTGGCACTCCCCATCAGCAGGGCCGGGTCCAGGTCCAGGAAAAGAAAGACCAGCACCATCAGGAACCCGGCGGAGATGATCCAGATGATAAACTGGGTAATGCCAGCCAGGGAGGTCCCCAGGATCTTGCCCAGCATCAGCTGGAAAGGTTTTACCGAGGAGATGATTACCTCAATGATGCGGCTGGTTTTTTCTTCTATCACCGAGCGCATTACAAAACCACCGTAAATAATTATAAACATCATGATCAGGTAACCGAAGGCCCCGCCCACGATCGCCTTGAATTCGTTTATTCCCTTGCCGCTTACCTGCCCGGAAAAAGTAGCCGTCTGTATTTCATAAGTATCGCGAACCTGGGCATACTCTTCTGGGGAAACGCCTAATTGCTGCAGGCGGTATTGCCGCAGCGGTTCTTCCAGTATGCCTTCTATCTTCTCCAGCACCGTGGTATTGGGGGCCTCCTTGGTATAGAGGAAGGCCCGCCGGGCCACCTCTTCCAGGGGTTCAGCCTGTGGCAGGTGCAACAGCCCGCTAAAGCCCATGGCCTGGGTGCTGTCTTTGGCCTCATCCAGAGAAATATCCTTAAACTGTACAAAGGATACCCCTACCCGGGGTTCAAATTCCTGCTGGAAATAGCCGCTTTCATTCAACACGGCCACTACCCGTTTTTCGCTGTCGTTTATCTGGGTGAGGTAGGCGATTAGCACGATAAGGCCCACGATCAGGAAAGGGCTTAAAAAGGTCATTATCACAAAAGACTTGTTGCGAACCTTGGCGAGGTATTCCCGCTGGATGATCAGCCAGAGTTTAGACATTGCTTTCCTTTTTTTGCACGGTTCGTATAAAAATATCATTGGCTGAGGGAATCACTTCCTGAAAGGACTGTATGCTCCCTTTTTCGGACAATAGTTGCAATAAGTTCCCTTTTTCGGTTTCCTGCAGTTGCACGGTAAAATCCCAGCTGGCTGAATCCTCGTCAAAATGGCTGTTTTCAAAGGCATAGCCGTTCTTAAGGGCCTCCAGGTCGCGGAAGGCTTCCCGGGGCACCCAGCGCAGGCGGAATCGCTGTTGTTTATAGGCATTTTTGATATCGGAGAGCTTTCCTTCCAGGATTACCTTCGATTTATGGATCAGGGCAATATGCTCGCAGAGTTCTTCCACCGATTCCATCCGGTGGGTGGAAAAGATGATGGAAGCCCCCTGTTTTTTCAGTTCCAGGATCTGGTCTTTGATCAGGGCAGCGTTAATGGGGTCAAAGCCGCTGAAGGGCTCATCGAAGATCAGCAGCCGTGGTTTGTGCAGCACCGTAACGATAAACTGTATTTTTTGGGCCATCCCCTTGGAGAGCTCCTGTACTTTCTTGTTCCACCAGTCCCCGATCTCCAGTCTTTCAAACCAGTATTTGAGCTGGGCGCGGGCCTCTGTTTTGGACAGGCCTTTGAGCCGGGCCAGGTACATGGCCTGCTCCCCCACCTTCATGCTTTTGTAAAGCCCCCGCTCTTCGGGCAGGTACCCGATTTGTGCCACATGTTCGGGCAGCAGCGGTTCTCCGTTAAGCAGTACCCGGCCCGAATCCGGATAGGTAATCTGGTTGATGATGCGGATCAGGGTCGTCTTTCCGGCCCCGTTGGGCCCCAACAGCCCGTATATGGTATGTGCCGGAATCTCCAGGGATACCTGGTCCAGGGCCTTGAAAGGCCCGAAGGATTTGCTTACCTCCTCAATACTGAGAATGCTGCTCATGGATTGCAATTTTTTTGGAATTTAAAGATAGGCATTCGACCTAAATTTTAAGGTCTTTGGGGGAATGAAAGGCCCTGAAAAGAAAAACCCATCCTTAATAAAATTAAGGATGGGAAAAAAATTGCTATGAAAAAGAAAATTAATATTGGAGTCCCAATATTAATTCAAATATACGTTTTTTATTTAAAAACCATCAGAATTCTCGTTAAGAGAACATATCCTTTACTTTTTCAAAAAAGGATTTATCTGATTTCTCGGGTTTTGGGCTGAAATTGTCGTCATCCTGCATGCGTTCAAAAAACTCCCGCTGCTCCTTGTTGAGTTCTTTGGGCGTCCAGACGTTTACATGCACCAGCAGGTCCCCGGTTCCGTAGCCGTTTATGCTTTGTATCCCTTTGTTTCGCAATCTCAGGATCTTGCCGGATTGCATCCCAGGCTCCAGTTTGATACGCACCTTGCCTCCAACGGTATCGATCTCCTTGGAAGTTCCCAGAACAGCGTCCGGGATGCTAACGTATAAATCGTAGTGCAGGTTGTCCCCTTCGCGTTTGAGGGTAGGGTGTTCTTTGGTTTCAATCGCCACCAGCAAGTCTCCGGGTACCCCGTTTCCGGGGGCCTGGTTTCCTTTTCCGGAAACTTTCAGCTGCATGCCCGATTCCACTCCCGGCGGGATCTTGATGGAAACTGTCTCTTCTTCCAGGTGCATCCCCTGCGGATCTGCATCCTTGGGTTTATGGTCCAGCATCTGCCCTGCCCCGCCACAGGTATTACAGGTTGTAGCGGTTTGCATCCGGCCCAGGATGGTATTGGTGATCTTGGTTACCTGCCCGCTTCCGCCGCAACTGCTACAGGTTTTATAGGTTACCCCCGGGGCCTGAACCTTCCGTTTTACTTTTACTTTTTTCTCAACGCCATGGGCTACTTCTTCAAGGCTAAGGGTTACGCGGATGCGCAAATTGCTGCCTTTAACGCGACGCTGCCCGCCGCCAAAGCCGCCGAAGCCACCAAAACCACCTCCAAACGCACTGCCGAAAATATCCCCGAACTGGCTGAAGATGTCTTCCATGTTCATGCCACCACCGCCAAAACCACCGCCTTCAAAGGCTGCATGTCCGTATTGGTCGTAACGTGCCTTTTTATCCGGGTTGCTCAGCACCTCGTAAGCCTCTGCCGCCTTCTTGAACATTTCTTCGGCCTTGGCATCGCCCGGGTTTTTGTCCGGATGATACTCCAGGGCCTTTTTGCGGTAGGCTTTTTTAATTTCAGCTGCGGAAGCCCCTTTGGAAATTCCGAGTACTTCGTAATAGTCCTGCTTCATAATATTAGTTTCCTACAACAACCTTGGGATGACGGATAATGCGATCTCCCAGTTTGAATCCCTTCTCGATTACATCTATCACCTTTCCTTTAAGGCTTTTTTTAGGAGCCGGGATCTGGGTAACAGCCTCGTGCAGTTCCGCATCAAAGGTATCTCCCTCCTTTACGGTGATTTCTTCCAGGCCTTTGCTCTTCAGGGTCTCGCGGAACTTGTTGCTGATCAGGCCCACCCCCCGGAAAAGTTCTTCGTCTTCAGATCGCTTGAGTTCTTTCAGGGCGCGGTCAAAATCGTCCATTACAGGCAAAAGCGCTGTAATTACTTCCTGCCCGGCAGTTTTAAAGAGCTCCATCCGTTCTCGGGTAGTACGCTTTTTGTAGTTCTCAAATTCAGCAAACAACCTGAGGAATTTATCTTTTTCGGCCGCCAGGGCTTGCTCCAGTTGTTCCGTCTCGCTCAGGGATTCAGTCTCATTTCCCTCCTCCGATGCCCCGGAATTGTCCTGTCCGGATTCACCGGATTGCCCGGCCTGCGCCTCAGGGGCCATCTCCTCCGTATTATCTATATCGTTATTCCTGCTCATGGATTTTACTTTAATAGTCTTTGCTGCTCACAGAACGGCAAAAGTACTGCCATTTCTTTAAAAATGTCAAAATGTCACAAAAAATAAGGGGAATCTATACAAGCTGCGGCAGCCTGCATCATAAAAGGTCCTGCAGGGCCTGATGAATGTTGGGAAACTGAAATGAGAAGCCTTCCATCTGAATCTTTTCGCAGCTGACACGCTGGCTGGCCAGCAGGATATAGGCCATTTCCCCCAGCACAAGCCGTAGCAGGCCCACAGGAATATTGGGAAGGAAAACGGGTTTGGAGAGTACCTCCCCGATTTCTTTGGTAAGCTTGCGGTTGCATACCGGGTTGGGGGAAACCGCGTTGTAGATCCCCTCCAGGCGCTGATCTACCAGAAAAGCCATCATGGCGGTAAGGTCTTCCAAATGAATCCAGGACTGCCACTGGTCCCCGCTGCCCAGGGAGGCACCGGCATAAAATTTTACGGGTCGTGCAATCTGGGGAAGGGCTCCGCCATCTGCGGCCATCACCAAACCTATACGCACAATACTGTAGGGAATTTCGAGTTCCTCAAAACCTTGCATATGCTCCTCCCAGAGCTTCACGGTCTCCCCCAGAAAGGAATCGTCCACAGCTGTATTTGCTTCAGTGTAGTATTCGGTCTGTGAACTGGGATAAATACCGATGGCAGAAGCCCCCAAAACATACTCCAGCTCAGAGGTCCCATAGGATTGCAATCCCTTTATCAGGGTGTCTATACTTTGGGTCCGGCTCTCGATAATACGCTTTTTGTTTTTGGCGGTCCAGCGCTGGGAAATAGAGGCTCCGGCCAGGTTGATCAGCACACTAACACCTTCAAAACAGGCCGTATCGATCTCCCCTTCGGCAGGGTTCCAGTAGAAACCGCGGTAACCCGGGTCTGCTTCAACTTTTGATTTGCGGGTAGTGAGATAATGAACGGATACGCCTTCAGAGCGGAAGGCCTTCGTCAGGGCCGTTCCTACCAATCCTGTAGCGCCGGAAATAAGTACTTTCAAGGGAATTTTTTTGCAAAGATACCGGTTCTGTCCCCGGCAACCCGGGGCTTTAATTTCGATTTAACAAATGGCCCGGAGTCTTCAGGCGTCCGGGCGCGTGGCCCGCAACATTTCCCGTTTTCCGGGAGGCCCCGGCAGGCGTTCTACAGTAAAGCCGACCGCCTGCATGGCGCGGCGGACGCTTCCTTTGGCTGCATAGGTAACCAGTCTCCCGCCGGGCACCAATGCTGCGAACATGGCACCGAAGATCTCCTCCGTCCAGAGATCGGGCTGCACCCGCGCACCAAAAGCGTCAAAATAAATCAGGTCAAAACAGGGCGTAGATGAAAAATCCTCAAACCGCTGTTGTTTCTTATGCAATTCGAAAAAGGGCGTAATCTGGCTGACTTCTTCCCAGGGGGCCTTATGCAGGGCCCTGAAATATTGGGGAGCGTCCCTTTTTTGAAGGGCATTCCCGTAATCCAGGGCTGTCCATTCTGCCTCCGTAACCGGATAGGCCTCCAGGCCCGTATAGGAAATCTGCAGTTTTCGGGATGGGGCCTCCAGCAAGCTGATCAGCGCATTGAGACCGGTCCCGAATCCCATTTCCAGAATACGGACCGTACTATTTTTATAGCAATCCAGACCCTTGGAAATAAAGACATGGTAGGCTTCCTGCAGGGCTCCGTGCATGGAGTGGTATTGCTCCTGCCAGTCCGGCAATTGCAGGGTTGCAGATCCATCTGCCGTTTTGACGATCCTGCGTTTCACCTTCATTGCAGGATTCGGACCCCGCTGGCTTCAAAGCCCGGAGCCGCTTCGGCGCCTTCAATCCCGGCTATTTCCTCCTCGCTGGCACCCCCGTCTTTGGCCAGGTGCCGGCGCTCCTCTTCAGAGACCTCTGAAATAAAGGCAATGCCTTGCACTTCCACTGTTTTCCCGGCGATGTCTTTGGGCACAAAGAAGCCGTAATCCTTAAAGCGGACCATTACTGTCTCTTCTTCCGGGAGCTGCAGGCGCATCCAGCAGCCCTTCGCCTGACATACTTCCAGCACCTGTGCCCTGAAAGCGGTTTTAAGGGTATCGGAAACGACCAGGGTATCATATACCTGCCCGATTTCCGACTGGTTTTGTATCTCCATACCCAAAAAAGGGGCTCCTACTTCGATATAGGCGGTTTCTTTCTCGGTTTCCGCAGCCGCTGCAGGCTGAGATTCTTTTTCCTTACAAGCACTGACTATGCAGAAAATTACAAGGATTATGTTAAAATATTTCATGTTTGACACCGTTGCGATTACATCTGCAAAACTCCGGATTTTCTTGCTAAAAAAGCAAGATTTACTGCCAATATTTATGTAATTTTAGGGGTTTAAATGACGCATGTATGGACCTATCTTTAAAGCAGATCCGTGTCGAGAAGACACCCCACTCCCGAATAAAAAGTGTAAATTTTGACAAGCTCCCCTTTGGAAAGGAAGTTTCCGATCATATGTTTGTCTCCAATTATAAGGACGGTAGCTGGCAGGACCCCAGGGTAGTACCCTATCAACCCCTTTCGCTGGAGCCCTCAGCCAAAATCTTCCATTACGGACAGAGTATTTTTGAAGGGATGAAGGCCTATAAAGATGACGAGGGAAAAGTCTGGCTGTTCCGTCCTCAGGAGAACCAGCGGCGGTTGAATACCTCAGCCAAAAGACTGGCCATCCCGGAAGTACCTGCAGAACTATTTATGGAAGGCCTCAGGGCGCTGCTGGAAGTAGATTCTGACTGGATCCCAACCTCAGAAGGCAGTTCACTCTACATCCGTCCTTTCGTATTTGCATCCGGGACAGGCTTTCACGCCTCCCCTGCAGATGAGTATACCTTTATCATTGCAACCAGTCCTTCCGGAGCCTACTTTGGGGGTAAAATTGGCGTCAAAATAGAAGAAAAATATTCCCGTGCCGCCAATGGAGGTGTAGGCTATGCAAAGGCCGGGGGTAATTACGCAGGGCAATTCTATCCTACCCAGCTGGCCGTAAAGGAAGGCTACCAACAGGTGATCTGGACCGATGACCACAAGCACGAATTTATTGAAGAAGCCGGAGCCATGAACATATTTATACGTATCGGGGATACCCTGCTTACCAGCCCTACCAGCGACCGAATTCTGGACGGGGTAACCCGCAAAAGTATCCTGAGCCTGGCAGAAGCTGAGGGCATTTCGGTAGAGGTCCGCAAGGTTCGGGTTTCCGAATTAGTGGAAGCGGCAGAAAATGGCAGCCTGAAAGAATTATTCGGGGCCGGGACGGCTGCAGTAGTCTCCCCAATCCACAGTTTTGGGTATAAAGACAAGCGCTATGAGCTCCCGGAGCTGCCAGAGAGCTATGCCTCACATTTCAAAAAACGCATCACGGATATTCAATATAACCGCGCAGAAGATCCATTCGGATGGCGGTATGCCGTTAAATAATAAAAAGCCCCGCCAAGAGCGGGTTTTTTTTTAGCTTTCCAGTATAGCCTGTATATCTGGTTTAAAATAATTGGGGCCTTTCAGGACTTTCCCGTCTTCCCGGTAAATCGGGTTTCCGTCAGCACCCAATTTGCTCATATTGGAGCGCTGTATCTCTTCAAAAACCTCTTCAATCTTATGCTGCATCCCGTGTTCCAGGATGGTCCCGCATAATATGTAAAGCATGTCACCCAAAGCATCCGCAACTTCTACCAGGTCGTTATTCCCGGCTGCTTCCAGATATTCTTCATTTTCTTCACGCATCAGCTTATACCGCAACAGGTTTTTATCGGTTCCCAGATCGGCTTTGGGCTCAGAAGCGATCCCCAGGCCAAAAGCACGGTGAAAATCAGCAACAGCAGCAATTTTTCGTTTCATTCTCAATGGAAATTAGGTTAGTTTTGCCCTAAAAGTAACAAGATGTTCTCCACCGGACAAATCGTTTTTGCACTGCTCTTTATAGTGGCTTTTATACTGGTCATGATCAGGATGTACCGAAAGGACAGCAGCTGGCACAAAAAGCAATATAAAGGATCGCAATGGGTGCTGCTTTTCTTTGTCATTTTCATAGCCTTGTTGCTCTTTCTTAAGTATATACTCAAAGAATAGGCCCTTAAAACGCGCAGACCACAAAAATCAGGGTCCTGACAACCATTTCCTACAAATCCTTCGTATACTATAACAAAAGGCGTAATTTTGCGTTACCTAATAAACAAACAAGATCGATGCTTGCATTTTTCGCCATATTTTTGGGTCTGATCATTTTAAACATCCTGCTTCTGGTCTTCAGTTCTTCCCTTAAATTAAGGGCAAAGAACAAAAAAAGCCTTTCCTTGTCTTCCCCCCTCAAAGGAAAGATCTATTCGTTGCACCGTCTAGATTCAAAATACCAGAAGGCAGTATAACCTTAAGATTTTTTACTAAGTTTACATCCGATGAGGCCTGTAAAGGGGCTTCTATTCCTCAGACTGTACTTAAGTGGTTAACGGATGAAACACCTATTACTGGTTATTCTGGGTGGCGGATTGGGCAGCGGCCTCAGATATGCCATCAGCCGATACCTCAACCCGCTCCTTCCGCATTTTTACCTGGGAACTTTTACCGTTAACATTATAGGATGCCTGCTTATTGGCCTTGTGTTTGGCCTCAGCCTGCGAAATGAAAGCCTCAGTCCTGCGCAGACAGCCCTTTTCGCCACCGGTTTTTGCGGGGGGTTTACCACCTTTTCTTCTTTTAGCTTTGAACAATTGATGCTGCTGCGGGAGGGCGCTTATTTCTCTTTTATAGGATATACCCTGGCAAGCCTGGCATTTGGATTAGTGGCGGTAGCGGCAGGCTTATGGATCTCCCGAATGCTATAGGGCAGGTCGTTTTTGCAATTTCCTTCCATTTTTATGAACAATTTAGGCCTCTTGTTAACAATTATGCAATAATTGTAAGAATTTACGCTAAAAAATTCAGCCTTTTCAAGGTTCATATCATAAATTTTCAAGGATATCCCAAAATAAGTTATTTTAAAATGCCCTACCCCTAATTTAATAGGGGTAAGATTATTAGAATCATAAAAATAACCACATCACCCCCTCAATATTAGGAGGGGGTTTTTTAATTCCTATATATTTGGCCCGATCAATTAAAACTTATACCAATGAAGAAAGTGGAAGCTATTATTCGGAAATCGAAATTTGATGAGGTAAAAAAAGCCCTGCATCAGATTGAAGTTAACTTTTTCAGCTACTGGGATGTGACCGGGGTTGGCAATGAAAAACAAGGACATGTATACCGCGGTATTGCATACAGTACTTCAGACATTCAGCGAAGGTATTTATCCATTGTTGTTTCGGATGAATTTCTGGAGCGTACGGTCAATACACTCCTGGAGTCGGCCTACACCGGAAATGTCGGGGATGGTAAAATTTTCGTCTCCGACGTTATTAACGCCTACCGCATCAGAACCAAAGAGAACGGGCAAGCCGGAATTAACTAACTAACGTACAAAAAGCTTTATATTATGGATACAGGATTATTTACAGCAAACAATATATGGATGATGGTATGCACCGCCCTGGTGTTTTTCATGCATACCGGTTTTGCCTTTCTGGAAATCGGACTGACGCGACAAAAGAATACCATCAATATCCTCTTCAAGAACATCTTTATTATTACCGTTGGCCTGCTGATGTATTATATAGGCGGGTTTAACCTGATGTACCCCGGGGAGTTTAACGGATACATCGGCTTTGCAGGCTTTGGCCTGGGAACCGATGCCGCGGGGCTAACCCCTGAATACGCAGACGGGGGATACACTTACTGGACAGACTTCCTCTTTCAGGGGATGTTTGCCGCAACAGCAGCCACTATTGTCTCCGGAGCAGTTGCAGAACGGATCAAGATTGGCCCGTTTATGGTCTTTACCCTGATTTATGTAGGCCTTGTCTATCCAATTGTCGGATCCTGGCAATGGGGTGGCGGCTTCCTCTCAACCCTGGGTGGTGATGAGGCAGGTTTTTACGATTTTGCCGGATCTACCCTGGTACACTCCGTTGGGGGTTGGGGAGCTATTGTTGCCATCTACCTGCTGGGTGCCCGTATCGGGAAATTCGGGGAAGACGGAAAACCGAACGCCATCCCGGGACACAACATCCCGCTGGCAACAGCAGGGGTATTGGTCCTCTGGCTTGGATGGTTTGGATTTAACGGGGGCTCTGTCCTCTCCGGAGATCCGGCCCTGACATCCCTTGTACTGGTAACCACCAGCCTGGCTGCAGCAGCAGGAGGGGTTAGTGCCTTTGTTGTTTCGGCTCTGGCTTATAAAAACTATGACCTTACCATGTTCCTTAATGGGATCCTGGGCGGCTTGGTCGGTATAACGGCAGGCGCAGACCTGATGTCTCCCAACGAGGCGGTGATTATTGGTCTGATTGCCGGTGCTGTTATTGTTGGCGGGGTAGCTTTCATTGACCGGATCCGGTTGGATGACCCGGTAGGTGCTGTTACGGTCCACCTGATCTGTGGGATCTGGGGAACCCTGGCCGTAGGGATCTTCGGGGACAAGGCAGGTGTGGATCAATTCCTCTACCAGTTGGTGGGGGTTGGAGCTGCAGGGCTCTTTTGTATCCTTACTGCCTTTATCATCATCTTCAGTCTGAAAAAGACCGTTGGAATACGCGTAGACCGCGAGGAAGAACTGGACGGACTGGACCTGCACGAGCACGGCATGGATGCCTATGCGGACTTCAGATTGAACCAGCATTAAATAAAAAAGCGGAGCGTTTGGCAGAACGCTCCGCTAAAACAAATCAATTCAACAACAATGTAGATCATTAACCAACTCTCATTTAGAGAGTTAAAAACACTGTATTATGAAATCGATTATTTTCACAAATTACACAAAATATTTGCTTTTCGGAATAGTCCTTAGCCTTGGAATAAACCTGCAGGCACAGGAAGAAGAAAGCCCGAGTCCATTTACCTTATCCGGAAGTGTTGATGCCTATTTCAGGACAACTTTTACTGATGCCGGAGCAGCTACAACAGCAACACCAACCTCTTTTGCGAACCAAACTGGTTTTGCATTGGGTATGGCCAACCTCATCGGTACTTATGAAGCCGGTTCAACCGGTGTAGTAGTTGATTTAGTATTTGGCCCCAGGGGTACAGAAGCCACATTTGAAAATGACGTTTTAAACGGAATAATCAATCAGGCTTATGCCTACTGGAATGTCTCTGAAAATACTACGCTTACCATTGGCCGTTTCAATACCTGGGTAGGTTATGAGGTAATTTCACCAGCGGCAAACTTCAACTATAGCGTTTCTTACTTATTCTCCAACGGGCCTTTCTCCCATTTAGGGGTAAAAGCAGATTTTACTTTATCCGATGACATTAGCCTCATGCTGGCGGTAACCAATCCCTGGGACACAAATGACATTAGCGCTAGCGGAGAGTATGCTCTTGGTGGGCAGTTAGGAGCTTATGGGCAGTACCTGAACCTGTATTATGACAGCGGGTCGAATGGTGGTTTGGGCTTTGAGATTGATTACACCGGAGGATTTGACCTCACTGAAGACTTCTTTATGGGTATCAATGCTGCTTACAACAATAATTCCGAAACAGATCTCGGATTTTATGGCGCAGCGCTGTACCCCCAATATAAAACTTCAGATGATTTTGCCGTTGGATTACGAGGTGAATACTTTGCCTTTACAGCCGACGGACTTGATGATGTCCCTGTTTTTGGACTGACATTAACCGGAAGTTTTACAAAGGAGAACTTAATTATCAAGCCTGAAATAAGGTTGGATAGTTTTATGGATGACAATGAACCGTTCCTGGATAGTGATGGCCTTGCCACAAACAACCTGTCATCTTTCCTGATTGCAGCCATCTACTCCTTTTAGCATAAGCCTGACCACTTTAAGTTTAGTTTAATTTGAGCGAAGCTCCGGCCTTTTTGGCCGGGGCTTTTCGTTTAGGGCTTAAAATCCCGCAAGCCTGCCCTGACTGGGATCGGCAAATGGTTTACTCTGGGTACCAGCGGACAGGAATACTTAGGGTTGTAGACGCAGTAGGGGTTATAGGCCCGGTTAAAGTCCAGCAGGATGGAATCCCCTTCCGGGACCCGCAGGTCCAGGTAGCGTCCGCCGCCATACGTGGTCTCTCCATTGGTCTGATCGGTAAAGGGCAGAAAGAGGTAGTCTTCAAAACCCTGCTCCTGCATCAGCTCGGGGCTCTGATAAACCTCCAGGGTGAAGGGCTGTCCCTGAAGTTCAAAATACAGGGTTCCGAATTTGCGTTCCACTGCCCTACGGTCGGTGGTTGTGGGCATGTCAAAAGGCAGGGCCGAAGGGCTTCGCTCCAGCCGGGCCCATACCCTGAAGCTGGTATCCGGGCTATAAAAGTCCAGCCCCTCAAAATTCTTGCGGTAGCGGTCTGGCAAAGGAGAGGTTTCCGGGTCCCGGAAAGAGGCATTGGTTTCTTCCTGAAAAGCCAGGATTCCGCGAAGAACACTGTCTTTTTGATCTGTGAGCAGAGCCGGGGCCTGGTCGTGATAGCGCTTGGCTTCCCTGCAACCGAATAAAACACTGCCCGCCGCCAGACAGAACGCCAATAAAACCTTAACCTGGAATTTCATATTTCCATCATTCAATGAATCAAACGGATTGGCAGCTTATCCTGCCCCTGCAAAAATAACAATTCCAAGGTGGAATAATTTGTAACTTGATCCTATGAGATTTTTTAAGCAATATGTTTCGTTTAGGTGTTTACTGCTGGGCAGTTGCCTTTTGATAGCCGCTTGTCGGGAACAAGCCACAAACAAGGTTGAAAGCGTATCTTTCAGCTTCCCTGACAGCCCCCACTACAAGGTGGGATTCCTGATTATGGACGGGGTATATAACACAGAACTTACCGCCCCTTATGATATTTTTCAGCACACCGTCTTCCGGGAAGGGATAACCCCCATGATCCCCTTTACACTGGCAAAGGAGAGCGGGCCCGTCCGCACTTTTGAAGGCATTAAAATTTTGCCGGACTTTGTTTATGGATCCGGCAACTGGCCGGAGATTGACATCCTGGTCGTTCCCAGTGCCGAACACCATCTGGATACGGACTTGCAGGACAGTACCATGATCCGCTTTGTACAGGAGGCTGCCAAAAACGCGCGCTTTGTAACTTCCCATTGTGACGGGGCCTTTGTACTGGCACAGGCAGGTTTACTGGATGAGGTAGTCAGTACTACGTTTCCTGCAGATGTGGATACTTACCGGCAGCGGTTCCCGCAGCTGCAGGTGGCTGATTCAGTTTGGTTTGTGCACGATGGGAAATTCATTACCTCTGCCGGGGGAGCCCGGAGTTTTGAAGCGGCCCTCTACCTCTGTGAGTTGCTTTACGGGGAGGCCATAGCGAAGGATCTGGCCAAAGGCCTGGTGATAGACTGGGACCTGAAAAGTGTCCCGCACATGCTTATTCCCTAGTCGTAACGCGCATCTTCCAGATATTTGGAAACCAGTTCGTTGAATTCCGGACTGATCCTGAGCAGGGCGGTATGTTCCAGCTCGTATAGTTTTTGTTTATCCGTGAAACCTTTTTTGAGGGCCTCTTCCAGGTAAAAAAGGGCTGTCCCGTAATCTTCGTATTTTGAGGTAAGGGAAACTACTCTTAAATAAGCTTCAAAATCCGTAGACTCCGTAATGGTTTTTAACATGTAAAGCAGGATCAGTGAGTCGTCGTCTATCGGTTCCTGTGCGTTGTGAAAGCGGATATATTCGTTAATAAGGGTGTTCACATAATCCTGGAGGCGTTCCCCCATGCGTTTCTCGGCCAGTTTTTCACTATCCTTGAATTTGCTCAGAACCCCCATCTGGTAATTCCACCAGCCCAGGTTATTCAGGTTAAACCGTTCCAGGTCTTCTTCCAGGTAATAGAGATAATCTTCCCGCATCAGCGATTCCTTTAGCTGCAGGCTACTGGCCTCCCTGCGCTGGGATTTATAGGCTGACATTTTACGAACCCTTTTCTTGCGCGTCCATAGCGGTTCCTCTATTTCAAAAAGCCTGTAAATATTAATCCCCTCCTCTATCTGTTCCATGGCGGTAATCAGGTCACCAGTGGCAATAAGCTGATCAATGTATTCGAGATAGTCATCAAACCGGGACTGTACATAAGCTAAATCCAGGGGGATTTGTTTCTTGGCCATTCCGGTGAGTGTAAAGAACTGCAGCGCTTTGTTGATGTGAACGGGGGCTGGCCACTGATGCCCGCCGTTAAAATATTGCACAAAAAAAGGGAAGTACATTTTACGGAGCTGCACTTTATCCGAGGCCAGGCCTACATATCTCGAGTCGGTCAGCCCTATCAACAAAGCGATAGGGTATGGCGCTTTGGAATCCATAAATTGCGTATTGGGAAGCAAGGAAGCAACCGCCAGACTGCCTTTGAATTTTTTAAGCATAGAGGGCAAAAGGACAGCCAGCTGCCCGCCCTCCCCAAAACCCCCGGCAATAATCCGCTGGTTATCCAGGGGAAAGATTCCGTTTATATAAGAAATGGTATTGTTTATATCCAATATTTTGTCAGTAAGGGTAGCGGAATCCTGCAGGTTTTTGGAAGCGGCCAGGATATAACCGTTTTTATTGGCCAGCTCAGCCAGATACCGCATACTGAGCAGGGATTTATCTTCCTCATCACAAATAAAGAGCAATGGCCAGCTTTGCTGCTGGTTAAAAGACTCCGGAAGAAACAGCCTAATTTGAGTGGCGACGGAATCCTGAAACGGCAGGGAATCCATCACTATTCCTTTTTTTAGAGCAACTTCCTGTGCGCCGGCAGAGGAAACCCAGATCAGGGTCAGAAAGAAGAGCAGGTAAATTTTTTTCATATGCAATTCCCTTCAAAAATCCCGCCAAAAATTAAATTTCCGGGCAGAACACATTCGGGGTTCGATTTTGTATTCTAATTTAAACATTATTCAGCTTCCCATGGCAAACCTTCCTGAACTTCCCTTTGGCTGGGTTGTTTTCTCAGGATTTCCGGATTTGTCTAATGGGGGCATCTGTTATTACCTCAGACAGTATAATATGTGTTCGGGTTTCCCCATATTGGATAAGCTGGTCTATAAACTGCTCCAGGTGATGCTGGTCCTTGAGCACCACTTCCATGATAATATTTTCGTTTCCGGTGATCCTGTAACAATTGAGCACCTCATCAAAGCTCTTTACTTTTTCCAGGAAGGGTTTAAGTTTACCCACGAATGCCCTTAAGGTAATCATCGCTTTGAGCTGGTACCCGGCCCGGGTATGCGAAACCATTGTACGGTATCCTTCTATATACCCCAGGTCCTCCATCCTTTTTACGCGTTCAGCCACGGCAGGAGGCGTAAGGCCGATAGCCCTTCCGATCCCGGCCAGGGAGGCCCGGGCATTTACCTGCAAGGCCTTCAGGATACTCCAATGCAAGTGATCTAGCTTAAATTCCAAAGCAATTTACGTTTAAAACCTTATAATGTAAGGTAAGATAGTATTTTAAGTTTAATTTCTAAATATAAATTTAGACAGAATGCGGTAATTTTATATAAAATTGAGAAAAAGAAATGTCCTACAAGCGGATACATAAGCTTCCTGTTTACCGGAAAGCAGTTGCCCTGCGCACCCTCAGCCGGGAAATTGCCTCTTTTGTGAGCTACAATAAGAACCTGCTTACCCTGGCACAATCACACAGCCACAGGGACCATATTGCCGATGCCATCCTCACGGATGCTATCCTTATTCCACAACAGATTGCAAAAGCAGAAAGCGCTAATTCCCTGGCCATTCGCCAGCGCAGCATTGATTTCATCAACGTGATGATCCGCAACCTGGGCTCCTATTGTACCGGATTGGAGAAAGACGGGGTTCGGGAAAAAGAATACCTGGATTTACTTCGCGGAGAGGTTAAAAGTTTCCGGCAGTCCTTTAAAAAATGGCGTAAGGGGCTCAGCATCTGACTTAGGTTAGAAATAAGACCCACTTAAGGCCTACATATTACGTCTGTATTGTCCGCCTACCTCAAAAAGGGCCTTGGTAATCTGCCCCAGGGAACAATATTTACAAACTTCCATCAGCACTTCGAACATATTTTCATTGGCAACGGCAGCCGCCTTAAGCCGGCTTAGGGATTCCGCTGCACGGCCTCCGTATTGTTTGTGCACCCTTTGCAGGGTGTCTATCTGTGCCTTTTTTTCTTCTTCGGTAGCCCTGATGACCTCCGCAGGTAAAATGGTTGGGGAGCCTTTGGAGTTCAGGAAGGTATTGACACCGATAATAGGGTATTCCCCTGAGTGTTTCAGGGTTTCGTAGTGCAGGCTTTCATCCTGTATACGTGCCCGCTGGTACATGGTTTCCATAGCACCCAGTACCCCTCCCCTCTCGGTGATGCGGTCAAACTCGGCAAGCACGGCCTCTTCCACCAGGTCGGTTAACTCTTCAATTATAAAAGAACCCTGTAAGGGGTTCTCATTCTTTGCCAGCCCCAATTCTTTGTTAATAATCAATTGTATAGCCACTGCCCGCCTTACCGACTCTTCGGTTGGGGTGGTAATCGCCTCATCATAGGCGTTGGTATGCAGGGAATTGCAATTGTCGTAAATGGCGTACAAGGCCTGCAGGGTAGTTCGGATATCATTAAAATCGATTTCCTGTGCATGCAGGCTGCGGCCTGAAGTCTGAATATGGTATTTGAGCATTTGCGCCCGGGGGTCTGCTCCGTATTTTTCTTTCATGGCCTTGGCCCATATCCTTCGGGCCACCCTTCCGATTACAGCGTATTCCGGGTCTATCCCGTTGCTGAAAAAGAAGGAAAGGTTGGGGCCGAACTTATTGATATCCATCCCCCGGCTCAGGTAATATTCCACATAGGTAAAGCCATTGGAAAGGGTAAAGGCCAACTGAGTAATGGGGTTGGCTCCCGCCTCGGCTATGTGGTAGCCGGAAATGGATACCGAATAGAAGTTGCGCACCTGCTGCTCGATGAAATACTCCTGTACATCCCCCATCAGCCGCAGTGCGAATTCTGTTGAGAAAATACAGGTATTCTGCGCCTGGTCTTCTTTGAGGATATCTGCCTGTACCGTTCCCCTGACCTGCCGGAGGGTCTCTGCCTTTATTTTATTGTAAATAGCTTCGGGCAATACCTGGTCTCCGCTTACGCCCAGCAGCATCAGGCCCAGACCGTTGTTCCCTTCCGGGATTTCTCCCTTGTAAGTCGGTTTTTCAATTCCCTGTTCCCTGAACAGGCCTTCGATTTTTTCCTGCACCTCTGCCTGTAAGCCTTCTTTGAGAATATATTTCTCGCAGTTCTGGTCTATGGCCGCGTTCAGGAAAAAACCCAGCAGCATGGGGGCAGGACCATTGATGGTCATACTGACGGAGGTTTTCGGGTCGCTGAGGTCAAAACCGCTGTATAATTTTTTGGCGTCATCCAGACAACAGATGGATACCCCAGCATTCCCGATTTTTCCGTAAATGTCCGGACGATGGCCCGGATCGTGACCGTAAAGGGTTACCGAATCGAAGGCTGTGGAAAGCCGCTTGGCAGGCATATCCAGGCTGAGGTAGTGGAACCGCCTGTTGGTGCGTTCCGGCCCGCCTTCCCCTGCAAACATGCGGGTAGGGTCCTCCCCTGTCCGCTTAAAGGGATACAGGCCTGCTGTATAGGGGAACCGCCCCGGTACATTTTCCTGTAAGCTCCAGCGCAGAATGTCTCCCCAGCTCCTATATCTCGGCAAGACAACTTTGGGAATCTGCAGGTGGGAAAGGGATTCCGTATGGGTGTCGATCCGCACCTCTTTCCCCCTGACCTGAAAGCTGTAAACTGCTTCTGAATACTGGTCCTTAAGGGCATCCCATTGCAACAACAGGTCCCAGTAATGCGGGTTCAGGTTTTTGCGTTCTGCCTCAAAAGCCTTTAGAAGGGTTTGCAACACCTTTTCATCTGAATTCCCCGTTTTGTCAAGCAGGTTTTTGCCATCAAGGCCTGAACTGCTCAGGTATTTTTTACCCGCTTCTGCGTCCTGCCCGGAAAGGTTCAGGATAGCCAAATAATAACCATAGAGCTTTTCTGCAATGCGGGCCTGTTGTTCCGCCTGTGCATCATAGGCCCGGTTGTTTTCCGAAATTTCAGAAAGGTAACGGGTCCTGGCCGGAGGGATGATAAAAATCTTCTCGGAATCCCCGGAGACTTCCATTGTAGCGCTATCGGCCCAATCCAGACCTTTCTCTCCAAGGGCCTGCATAATTGCTGAATACAGACGGTTCATTCCCGGGTCATTAAACTGGGAAGCGATAGTCCCGTAAACGGGTAAATCTTCCGGGTCGGCCTCCCAAATACCGTGGTTGCGCTGGTATTGCTTCTTAACATCCCTCAGGGCATCGGCAGCCCCCCTCTTATCGAATTTGTTGATGGCCACCAGGTCTGCAAAGTCCAGCATATCGATTTTCTCAAGCTGCGTGGCGGCCCCGAACTCCGGGGTCATTACATAGAGGGACAGGTCTGAATGTTCCAGGATCTCCGTATCCGATTGCCCGATCCCTGAGGTTTCCAGGATAATCAGGTCAAAGCCGGAGGCCTGTAAAACCGAAACCGCCTCCTTTACATGCTTTGAAAGGGCGAGGTTAGACTGGCGGGTAGCCAGGGAACGCATATAGACATTTGGGTGGTGTATGGCATTCATCCGGATACGGTCTCCCAGCAGAGCCCCTCCCGTTTTGCGTTTGGACGGATCTACCGAGATAATCCCCAGACGGCGCTGCGGAAAATCGTTCAGAAACCGTCGTACCAGCTCATCTACCAGGCTGCTTTTTCCGGCCCCTCCGGTACCGGTGATCCCCAGCACAGGTGCGGTTTTTTTAGGTTTTGGAAAGTGAGGCTGAAGCTCGCTGAATGCGTCGTGCCGGTTTTCCGCCAGGCTGATGAGCCGGGCAAGGGTTGGCGCGTTTTTATCCTTCATCTGCTCAGCCAGCTTATCAGGCTCTGAAATAGGAATGTCTGCCACTGCATAATCGGCACTGGCCACCAGGTCATTGATCATTCCCTGAAGTCCCAACTCCCTGCCATCATCAGGCGAGTAAATTCGGGTAATGCCGTAATCCATCAGCTCCTCGATTTCTGAAGGAAGGATCACTCCGCCTCCGCCACCGAAAATCTGTATGTGCCCTGCCCCTTTTTCCTGCAGCAGGTCGTGCATGTATTTGAAATATTCATTGTGCCCGCCCTGATAAGAAGTCATCGCAATGGCGTTGGCATCTTCCTGAATAGCGCAGTCTACCACCTCAGCTACCGAACGGTCGTGCCCAAGGTGTATTACCTCTACCCCCGTAGCCTGTATTATCCGCCTCATGATATTGATTGCAGCATCGTGCCCGTCAAACAGGGAAGCGGCCGTTACAATTCGTATTTTATGCTGGGGCTTGTAAGGAGGTTTGGCTTTCATAGAAAGAGGAACAACTAAAAATCTATATTAAAATAATAAAAGTCTTATTTAGCGAAAATGAAAAAAACAGGTCTCTCCATTTAGAATTCAACAAAAATACAAAGGTATTTCCCATTTCTATTCCTAATCCCGTAATTTTAAACTAAAATAATAGGGTGGTTGTTACACTTTTAATGCACTGCCGGGATCAGCCCGGGATAATCAGCGAGGTTACGGGTTTTATACACGGTTGTAAAGGCAATATTATCTATCTGGACCAGCACGTAGAGCCACAGATAGGTATCTTCTTTATGCGGCTGGAGGCACAGCTGACCTTCGAATCCGGAAGAGGGCCTTTTTTGTCGGATTTTGAAAGTGAGATCGGAAAACGGTTTTCCATGTCCTGGGATGCTTTTTTTGAAGACAGCCTGCCCAACATGGCTCTTTTTGTCAGCAAATACAACCACTGCCTCTATGACCTGCTAAGCCGGTATGAGGCCGGAGAATTAAAAGCCCATATCCCCTTTATCCTGAGCAATCACCCGGATTGCGAACTTATCGCCAGGCAGTTTGACATCCCTTATTACCACGTACCTTTCTCAAAGGAGCAACGCGAAGCCGCAGAAGCCCGGCAACTTGAGATCCTCAGGGATCACAAGGTAGATTGCATTGTGCTGGCGCGTTATATGCAGATAATTGGTCCTGAACTCATCGGGGCTTATCCCAATCGGATTATCAACATTCATCACTCATTTCTGCCGGCATTTGCAGGAGCCAGACCTTATCACGCGGCCTTTGAACGCGGGGTAAAGATCATTGGGGCCACCTCGCACTATGTTACGGAAGAGCTGGATGCCGGGCCTATTATCGCACAGGATGTTATACCCGTATCACACAGCCACCGGGTAACCGATTTGATTGAAAGGGGAAAAGACCTGGAAAAAATTGTCCTTGCCCGGGCCGTACAACTGCACCTTAAACGCAAAACCCGCGTTTATGGAAATAAAACCATCATTTTTAACTGAGTCTGCAGTGCTTGGGAAGTTTCCAACCCATTATTCTGAAAAAAGATTGACTGGCTTCATACTAAAGCCTTGAATAATAACGTTATAAGTAGAACGAGGGCATTTTCATCAAACCGCTCATAAGAGTGGCTGAAAAAAATTATTTGAGTTAGTATTTTTTGAGTTAGTTAGTTTTAAAACCCCTGATCCGGCAAGATCAGGGGTTTTTTTGTTGCCTTTTGCAAGCCTCTTATTCCTTTTTGCGGTACAGCCCGTCAAAGACTACCTGAACTGCTTTTCCATCCTGCAGGAGCTCCCATAGTTGCCTGACGCTTCCGTCTTGGTTAAGGGTCCAGATAATGCGGTTAACAGATGATACTCCCTGGGCATTCAGAAAGGGTTCCGAGGAGAGGATCATCTGATCACCCTGCCTGTTGCCGCGCAGTTTTAAAACATTTCCCGAGCTATCCACCCACAATTGCTCCCACAGACCAACGGCTGCATTGTAGAAATTCAGGCTGGTACCGGTAAAGCCCTGGGCAGCACTGCTCCAGAATTCCTGTAAGACGCAGCCGTTTTGAGACCTTTCAATGCGATTGGTACCGGCAGGTTGTCCATTAGCCAATGTCACCTCCCACTGCCCTATCCAGAAATCAAAAGCCCTGTGGTTTTCTGTGCAACAGGGACAGGCAGGTGTTTCAGGCGGTTGCTGGGCACTTGCGAAGATGCTGCCAATGACGAAAAGCAGAGCCGCTGCGCTATTTTTTTTCATAATCAGTTGCTTTCCTTAAAGATAGGAAAACCTGCCCGCCTGACAGGTCAAAATAGACTCCCCGTTGCAAGGAGGCTCAAAACAAGCCTCTGAAAAAAGGAAGCTTTTTAAGAAGGAATAATGAAAATGTTAATAAATAGACAAATTACCTGATTATTAGTTAAATAGACAGTGTCTGCAACATCCGTGAGCGTATTTTCAACGTATATTTGTAAAAAGCCTAGTCTATGGAAAAGCAACATTGCAAAGTTGGCGCGCGGAACCCCATCCCCGGCGGCGACCAGGCTATCAGAAGCCTGCAGTTACAACAACAATTTTTTATCAGAAAAGCCCAGGAAGCTTCCGGGGCCAACCGGCAACTCATGGATTTTTTCGAAGCAAAAGCGCGAAAGATAGAGCGGATGCTGGCTGAGATTGCCTAAGCCCCCCCTTTTTCCAGGATTTTTGCCATTTGGGTTTGCAGACCCCTGGCTTTTTGTGCCGCTTTTTCAGCGAAGTCCCGTTCACCGGAGGCGTAAATAATACCCCGGGAGGAATTGATAAGCAGGCCTATATTCTCATTTAAACCATACTTGCACACCTCCTCCAGGCTTCCTCCCTGTGCCCCCACCCCGGGGATCAGTAAAAAAGCATCAGGGATGATCTTGCGAATGTCTCTGAGATATTCTGCCTTGGTGGCCCCTACCACATACATCAATCGTTCCGAGTGCCGGTAGTTACTTGCCGTTTTCAGCACCTGCTCGAACAAGCGGGCCCCGGCATCTTCCCGGGTCTGAAAATCAAAAGCTCCAGGATTGGAGGTCAGCCCCAGCAGTATTGTGTATTTCCCGTCGAATTCCAAAAAGGGCTCCACCGAATCACGTCCCATATAGGGCGCAACGGTTAGCGCATCAAAATCCATGGTCTCAAAGAATGCCTTGGCATAGCGGGTGGAAGTATTTCCGATATCCCCCCTTTTGGCATCGGCAATTGTAAAAATTTCTGGGTGCTTTTCATTGAGGTAGGCGATGGTTTTTTCAAGGGAGCGCCAACCTTCAGAGCCATAGGCCTCGTAAAATGCGGTATTGGGCTTATAGGCCACACAAAGATGGTGGGTAGCATCAATAATGGCCTTGTTAAAAGCGAAAAGCGGATCGGGTTGTTCCCGCAGAAATGCGGGGATTTTATCCAGGTCCGTATCCAGGCCAATACACAGGAATGACTTTTTGGACCGTATTTGTTGTTCGAGTTCTTGAGGGGTCATGTATGGTTAAAAAATCTCGGAGGCCTCCTTTAGTTTTTCGGTGTTTTCCACCAGCATCAACTCGTCTATGATTTTCTGAATATCCCCATTGATGATATTCTGAAGATCGTACAGAGTCAGGCCAATGCGGTGGTCGGTTACCCGGCCCTGTGGATAATTATAGGTGCGGATCTTGGCAGAGCGGTCTCCGCTGCTCACCTGGGAATTTCGCTTGGCGGCATCGGCTTCCTGCTTTTTGGCCAGCTCCATATCGTAAAGGCGGGAACGGAGTACCTTAAAGGCCTTATCCTTGTTTTTGTGCTGTGATTTCTCATCCTGGCACTGGGCCACAATCCCCGTGGGGACGTGGGTAAGCCGGACAGCGGAATAGGTGGTATTTACAGACTGCCCTCCCGGCCCGGAAGAACAGAAATAATCGATACGGACATCCTTGGGATCTATCTGCACATCGAATTCCTCCGCTTCGGGCAAAACCATGACGGTAGCGGCACTGGTATGTACGCGCCCCTGTGTTTCGGTCTGCGGCACGCGTTGCACCCGATGTACCCCGGCTTCGAATTTCAGGGTCCCGTAAACATCTTCCCCGCTTACCTCGAAATGTATCTCCTTGAAGCCTCCGCTGGTACCCTCGCTCAAATCGATCACGTTGGTCTTCCAGCCTTTGGATTCGCAATATTTGGTATACATCCTGAAAAGGTCCCCGGCAAAAATACTGGCCTCATCACCCCCGGTTCCGGCGCGGATTTCCATAACCACATCCTTGGCATCTTCCGGGTCCTTGGGGATCAGCATCAATTTGATCTCCTCCTCAAGGGCCGGCAGGGCCTCCCGTGCTTCCTCCAGCTGCATTTTAGCCATTTCGACCATTTCAGCATCACTGCCATCAGCGAGGATTTCCTCAGCTTCGGCAATACGGTTCTGCAGTTGAATATACGTCTCCCGTTTATCCATGAGCTGACGCAGGTCTTTGTACTCCTTGTTGAGCTGTACATAGCGTTTCTGGTCGGCTAGAATATCGGGCTGTATGATCAGGTCGGATACCTCGTCAAAACGTTGTTTTACGATATTTAATTTATCGAGCATATAGGGATGAATTCCCTGCGAAGGTACAATTTTTTTATGCGGAAATCCAGCTCCTGCCAGGCAGAAAAAAGTAGGTGCACGAGGGGGCTACCCCCTGAAACGGAAGGTGTATACAGAACCGGAAGCAGCTTCGGTCTTATTCGAAGATACGCAGAATGTCCCCATTGAGGGAAGTCTGGAAAATCTTCAGCGGGTTCTGGGTGATGGCATTTAGCGGGGTGCCGTTCTGATCGAACTGAGACCCGTGCACAGAACACTGGAAGATCCCGCCCTGGCTTTGCACAAAACGAACCTGATCGTACCCCTCATGGCTGCAGATCTGGCTGGCTGCCACAAAATTTCCTTCCAGGTTTCTTACCACTACAACGTCATTGCGGAGGATGAAATCACCGTTATTTTGCAGTGCCATCCCATCCGGACCACTGAGGTCCACAGTAAAATCGATACCTGTGGGGATGGGCTGTCCTCCCCCATCACCATCCTTGGAACAGCCCTGAACACAGGGAAATGTCAGGGCAAAAGCGGCTCCTGCCCCCAGGGTTCTTAAAAAAGCTTTCCTTTCCATATTGAATCTTTTTAGCAGAGCAATGTGCTCTTACCCAAAACGCAGAAGCCCAAAAAATCGTATGCCTTAATAGTTAAAGTCGCCGTATGGCCCGGAAATACTCAATTTTTTGGAAGGGGCGGCTTCCACCCGGCCCACGATTCGGGCCTCTATATTAAAGGATGTTGCCAGCTCGATAACGGATTGGGCCAGTTCCTGTGGTAGGTAGATCTCCAGGCGGTGGCCACAATTGAAAACCTGGTACATTTCCCGCCAGGAAGTCCCGGACTGCTGTTGTATCAGTTTAAACAAAGGAGGCACAGGGAACAAATTATCTTTGATAACATGCAGGCCTTCAATGAAATGGAGGATTTTGGTCTGAGCCCCGCCACTGCAATGTATCATCCCGTGAATTTGTTCGGGGCTGTACATATCCAGCAGTTTCCGAACCACAGGGGCATACGTCCGGGTGGGTGAAAGCACCAGTTTCCCGGCATCCAGCGGGGCGTCCGGTACGGAATCCAAAAGGGAAGTACTGCCGGAATACACAAGGTCCGATGGGATGTCCGGATCATAGCTTTCCGGGTATTTTTCAGCCAGGTAGGAGGAGAAAACATCGTGGCGTGCGGAGGTAAGCCCGTTGCTGCCCATCCCCCCGTTATAAGAGTCTTCATAGGTTGCCTGCCCGAATGACGCCAACCCGACAATAACATCCCCTGCCTGTATGCGGCTGTTGTCAATGACCTTTTCACGACGGATCCGGGCTGTAACCGTGGAGTCAACAATAATGGTCCGGACCAGGTCTCCCACATCGGCCGTTTCCCCACCTGTACTGTGTATATTTACTCCCCATTTCCGCAGATCGGTAAGCAGTTCTTCCGTTCCCTGGATGATTGCTGCAATTACCTCCCCGGGAATCTTGTTCTTGTTCCGCCCAATGGTAGAACTCAGCATAATATTATCAGTGACCCCAACACACAAAAGGTCATCCAGGTTCATTACCAGGGCATCCTGGGCTATCCCTTTCCAGACAGAAAGGTCTCCCGTTTCCTTCCAGTACATATAGGCAAGTGAAGATTTTGTGCCTGCACCATCTGCATGCATAACAATGCAATAGGCATCGTCTCCGCCCAGGTAATCGGGCACGATTTTGCAGAAAGCTTTAGGGAACAGGCCCTTATCCACATTTGCTATAGCCTTGTGAACATCTTCCTTGGTGGCTGAGACGCCCCTTTGCTGATATCTTTCGGATGCATTGCTGCCCATGTTTTACTTTTAGGATCTGTCACAAAAATAGGGGAAAGCCACGGAAATACCCCTGAATTTCCCTTTCAGATCGGGAGATTTTTTACCTACTTTATAAACAGCAGGTCTCTGTACTTTGCCAGCGGCCAGCATTCATCGGACAAGAGGCGCTCCAAACGGTCTGCATGGTATCGTATCTCCCCGAAATAAGGAAGTACGGACTCGCAGTAGCGCACGGCCTTTTCCTCCACCTTCTGTGTGGCGTTGGCAACTTTGCGCGCCTCCGTCATGGCATCGGTTTTCTCTTTGAGTTGCTGCAGGTGTTCTGCACAGGCCTCCAGGATGTTAAGCTGGGCCGCTGCCAGCTTTTTATGGGCTGCCCCATATACCTCCTTCAGGCCGTGAATATTCTGCAGGAGGCTGTTCTGGTATGAAATGCAGGCCGGTATTATTTTATTATAGACCAACTCACTGAGGACCCTCCCTTCGATCTGAGTCTGCAGGATGTAGGTTTCCAGTTCCACCTCTTTGCGTGCCCGCACTTCTTTCTCCGTAAGAACCCCCATATTTTTGAAGAGTTCAAGCGATGATTCCTGAGTTAGTATCTCCAGCGCAGCCGGGGTATTTTTATTATTACTCAGCTTTCTCCGGGCCGCTTCAGCTTCCCACTGCCCGCTATATCCATCCCCGTCAAAACGAATGCGCTTGCTGGCCTTTATATATTCCCTGAGCACGTTGAAGATGGCTTCATCCTTTTTTAGTTTCTTTTTGCGTATCAGCGTATCCACCTCAGATTTAAAGGCAATCAGCTGGCTGGCCACAATAGTATTCAGGACCGTCATCGGTTTGGCACAATTGGTCCTGGAACCCACCCCCCGCATCTCAAATTTATTTCCGGTAAAGGCAAAGGGCGAGGTACGGTTGCGATCTGTATTATCGAGCAGGATTTCCGGTATTTTTCCGACCACGTTGAGCTTGAGCTCGGTTTTCTCCTCCGGTGACAGTTTTCCCTGGGAGACCCCTTCCAATTCATCCAATACTTCTGACAGCTGTTTTCCCACGAAAATGGAAATAATGGCCGGGGGAGCTTCATTGGCACCCAGGCGGTGATCATTGCTGGCAGAGGCTATAGAGGAGCGCAGCAGTTCTTCATATTTATCCACAGCCATGATGGTGTTGACAAAAAAGGTCAGGAACTGCAGGTTTTTCATAGGGGTAGACCCCGGACTCAGCAGGTTGGAACCGGTATCGGTACTCAGCGACCAGTTATTGTGTTTCCCTGAACCATTGATGCCTGCAAAGGGTTTTTCATGAAATAGCACCATCAATCCATTGCGGTCAGCCACCTTATCCATCACATCCATCAGCAGCAGGTTATGGTCTACGGCCAGGTTGGCTTCTTCAAAAACAGGGGCCAGCTCAAACTGGTTGGGAGCCACTTCGTTGTGTCGGGTTTTTACCGGGATTCCCAGCAGCATGCATTCCCCTTCCAGATCCTTCATAAATCGGAAGGCTCTTGCCGGGATTACGCCAAAATAATGATCGTCCAGTTGCTGTCCTTTGGCTGAGGCCTGTCCGATCAGGGTCCGGCCGGACATCAGGATATCGGGCCGGGTTCGCGCCACTGCCTTGTCGATCAGGAAATATTCCTGTTCCCAGCCCAGGGTGGCGATTACCTTGTTTACGTTCTTGTCGAAATACCGGGCTACAGCAGTAGCTGCCTCATCAACGGCATGCAATGCGCGCAGTAACGGCGCCTTGTTATCAAGTGCCTCCCCTGTGTAGGAGACAAATATAGT
The DNA here is from genome assembly GCF_052497835.1 of Robiginitalea insularis. NCBI lineage: Bacteria > Pseudomonadati > Bacteroidota > Flavobacteriia > Flavobacteriales > Flavobacteriaceae > Robiginitalea > Robiginitalea insularis. Next base: position 2,366,777 of record NZ_CP199296.1, on the reverse strand, counting down.
CGGGATACAAAGTGTGCTCCCATATATAAAGGCCGGAGAGGTAGGATCCCAGGCCGTGTACCCCCTGGCTTCAAAGGTATTGCGAATCCCCCCGCTGGGGAAACTGGAAGCATCCGGCTCTTGTTGCACCAATTGATTGCCTCCGAATTTCTCGATAGCCCGACCATCGGGGAGCAGGTCAAAAAAGGCATCGTGCTTTTCTGCAGTTGCCCCGGTAAGGGGCTGAAACCAGTGTGTATAATGGGTGGCCCCCATGGAAATGGCCCATGCCTTCATGGCCTCGGCAACCTGATCGGCAATTTTGCGGTCAATCTTGGAGCCAGCATATATGGCTCCTTTTACACTTTTGAAGGCATCCTGAGTGAGGTACTGTTGCATCCTGTCTTCATTAAAGACGTGCTTTGCAAAGATCTCTGAGCGCCTTGTATAAGAGGCTTCAGAAGGGTTTTGCAGTTGTGGATTACCGGATGATAGGGTCATATTGATAAGGTTATTATTTGTTTGGATATAAAGTGGGCGGTAAAATTAAACAATTCGCATAATTATTATAAATTATTCAATTAATGATAATATACCCCTTAAAAAAAGGGGGTGTTAATAAATATGTCTTTATTTTTGAAAATTTACCCCCAAAATATTACGCATCGCTATCTAAAAATCATATTTTTGACGCTCGTAAAAATAAACTATTTTAAACTTTGGAATTATGAGCAAAGCGAAATTAGAGTATATCTGGTTGGACGGATACACCCCCACGGCGAACCTCAGAAGTAAAACCAAGATTGAAGACAATTTCAGCGGGAAGCTGGAAGACTGTCCGATCTGGTCTTTTGACGGTAGTTCAACCAAGCAAGCCGAAGGAGGTTCTTCGGACTGCTTGCTGAAGCCTGTAGCCATTTACCCGGATCCGGGAAGAGAAAATGGATACCTGGTTATGACCGAAGTTCTCAATGCAGATGGTACCGCTCACGAAACCAACTCAAGGGCTACTATCGATGGAGATGCTGATAACGACTTTTGGTTCGGTTTCGAGCAGGAGTATTTTATAATGGATACCCACACCCAATTACCCCTCGGTTTTCCGGTAGGTGGATACCCCGGGCCACAGGGAATGTATTATTGTTCCGTTGGCGGGCGTAACACCCACGGAAGGGAACTGGTGGAAAGGCATGCAGATTACTGCCTGGAGGCCGGCCTGAACTTCGAAGGGATTAACCAGGAAGTGGCCTGTGGCCAATGGGAATTCCAGATCTTCGCAAAAGGAGCTAAAAATGCCGGAGACCAGGTATGGGTTGCCCGCTACCTGCTGGACCGCCTGACTGAAGACTACGGTTATTATATCGAGTACCATCCAAAACCTGTTAAGGGAGACTGGAACGGTAGTGGAATGCATGCTAACTTCTCCAATACATTACTGAGAACCTGTGGTTCTAAAGAGGTATATGAGCGGGTATGCGAGGCCTTCAGACCTGTAACCAAAGAGCATATCTCTGTATATGGAGAATATAACGATCAGAGGCTGACCGGCTTGCACGAAACCGCCTCAATCAATGACTTTAGCTATGGTGTATCGGACCGCGGCGCTTCTATCCGTATCCCGATTTTGACTGTTGAAAAAGGATGGAAAGGATGGCTGGAAGACCGGCGCCCCGCTTCCAACGCAGACCCTTATAAGGTTGCAGCACGTATTATCACTACGGTACAAAGTGCAGATATTCAAGTGGAGGCTTAATTACCAAGCCCTTTTGAAATAAGAAAGCCCTGCAGCAATGCGGGGCTTTTTCTATTAATTAAAGGTGGTATACAGGAAAATACCGTAAACCAGGAGCAGAACCAGGCCATCCCTCCAGTTCAAGCGCAGCCCCCTGGGCAGGAATACCAGGGGAAGGATCAGGAAGGCTATTCCCAGCATCCACAAGACATCGTGATGCAACAGCGCTTCATCAACAATGCGGATAGGCTGCAGCAGGACGGTAATCCCCAAAACTGCCAGCAAGTTAAAGATATTGGACCCAATCAGGTTCCCGACAGAAATAGCCCGTTCTTTTTTCAACATAGCGACAACGGATGCCGCCAGTTCCGGGATACTGGTCCCTACCGATACTATTGTTATCCCTATGATCCGGTCTGAGACACCCAAATCACCGGCCAGGCCAACGGCCCCGTTTACCAGGAACTCAGACCCCGCCCAGAGAGCCACCCCTCCAATCCCCAGGAACATTGCCGTTTTATAAAGGGGTAATATTGTAAAAAATTCGGGGGTTTCCTGAACCACTGCAGGTTTTTGAAAGCGCAATAAATAAAGCAGGAATAAAAACAACAACCCAAGCATGATCAAGCTTTCGTGCCGCTGCAATTCCAGATCAAAGAAGATAAAGAAGAAGAATACTCCGGAGGCAACCATGAGCATAGGCCAGTCTGTAAAGTAAAAGCTTTTCCGAACCTCAACACTCCCCAAAAGCAGGGTGATTGCCAGGACCAGCCCAAGGTTGGCAATATTGGAGCCCACCACATTGCCCAGGGCCAGGTCAGGAAATCCGTCCATGGCAGCCTGAATACTAACGATTAGCTCAGGGGCAGATGTTGCCAGGGACACCACTGTCATCCCGATTACTATTTTGGGGATGCTCAGTCTCAGGGAGAGATCCACAGCTGCTTTTAAGAGCCAGTTTCCTCCGGCAACAAGCAGGAACAAACCAATTGCAACCAGCAAGCTGTCTATGATCATTTATTGTTGGTTATTTCTATGGTTGGTTATTTCTGCAAATGTAGCATTCCTGATGAGATATGGAAGACTGCTGAAGGGCTAATTGAATTCACTAATTTTATAGTTTTTTAACTATTTTTTTAGTTGTCTAACTATTTTTTTAGTTATGTTTGTTCCAAAGTAATTCGTAGATGCAAAAACTCACCAACAAGGAAGAGGAGGTAATGCAACTCCTCTGGAAACTCGAAAAAGCCTTTGTAAGGGAACTCCTGGATGCTTTCCCGGGAACGCCAAAACCACATTATAACACCCTTTCTACCATGGTACGGAACCTGGAAGAAAAGGGGTTTGTGGGGCATGAGGCTTTTGGCAACACCCACCGTTATTTCCCTGTGATCAGCAAAGAGCAGTACCGGCGAAAGTATATTGGGGAAACGGTAGCCGATTATTTTGACCACAATTATAAGAACCTCGTTTCCTTCTTTGCAAAAGAGGAAAAGATCTCAGTAGAGGAGTTAAAGGAAATCATCAACCTCATCGAAAAAAAATCATAGATAGATGGAAGCACTTGGCTGGTATTTATTGAAAGCATCCGTGGTTTTAGGCCTTTTTCTGGGTTTTTACCACCTCTTACTTAAGCGGGAAACACTTTTCAGGCTTAACCGGGTATTCCTGCTGAGCGGCCTGGGCACTGCACTGGTCTTGCCGCTGATTACCATAAAAAAAGAAATCATCATCCCGGCCGGGATCAATCAGGCAGAAGTCTCGCCAATTACGGCCCAACAGACCCTTGCTGGAAATGGTTTTGCCTGGGAAGGCTTGCTGACAACTGCCTACGGTATTGGCCTGTTTTGCTGCGCGATTATGCTGCTTTGGCAATTGCTGAAAATCTACAGACTAATACGTTCCCAGCAAGGGGTACGCCAACAGGGCTTTGTTTATATCGCTACCCGTAACACTACCGCCCCTTTTTCCTTTTTCCGCTATATTTTTTACAATCCGGACCAACACGATGAAAAGGAACTGGAATTGATACTGGAGCACGAACGGGCACATGCCGGGCAATACCATTCCGTGGACATCCTTTTCGGGCGGCTCTTAACCATGGTCTTATGGTTGAACCCCTTGAGCTGGCTATATCAGAAAAGCATACAACAAAACCTGGAGTATCTGGCAGATGCGGAGGCCATCCGGAAGGTTTCCTCTATCAAACAATACCAGTATACCTTATTAAAGGTATCCGGCAATCAGTTAACCCCCAGTCTGGTTAACACCTTTTACAGTTCATTAATCAAAAAACGAATAGTCATGTTACATCAAAATCAAAGCAAAACCATTCACGCATTCAAACACTTGTTGATCCTGCCATTGCTGGCGGTATTCCTGATGGCCTTTAATACGGAAAAAGTATATGTATTGGAGACCTCCCCGGACCTGCTCGAAAATGTGAACGAAAAAGTGATTGAGTTTACCATTTCAAAAAACAGCACGGAAGAAGACCTTCAAAAAATGAAGGCGGACCTGGCCAAGGATAAAATTGATTTGTCCTACACCACCGTCCGGAATGATGCAAGGGAGATTATCGACATCTCCATACAAATCAGTGGCGAAGCCGAAAACGGAAGCACCTTTAGCGGGTCTTATAATGCCGATTCTGACGAACCCATCAAGCCCATCATTATACGGATTGACAGCAAAGGCAGCATGTTTATCGGAAATGCCGAAAGCAGTGGCAGCAGTATGAAACATTTCGGACATTCCAAAAATGCAACAGTCTGGGTAGATGGTTCTGGAAATAAGACTACAAAAACCATTGAAATCAAATCCGAAAACGGAAAGGATATGATCTGGGTTGACGGGGAAGAAGTGGATATTCAGGAAATAAAGGAAAACGCCGACGGGAATGTTTTTGTGATCAAAAAGGAAATCTCCACAGACGGGGAAGATGGCGAACACAAAGTCCACAGGATTAAATTGCGTGAAACGGATGCAGACAATAATATCATGATCCTCTCTGAAGATGATGCCGGCCTGCACCTGGAGGAAGGAGCGGATGGCAAAAAGAAAATTCAAGTCCGGGTAAAAAAAGACGGAGATGAACAGGATGTGGAAACCATCATCATCATCACTAACTCAGACGATGCAAGCCAGCACAAGGGACAAAGCCATGTTCGGATGATGAGTGATTCGAAAGCGCTGATCTACATAGACGGCAAAAAAGCTTCCCGAAAAGAAATGAACCAACTGGACCCCTCCGAAATCAAAACCATTAATGTATGGAAAGGGGATAAAGCTACAGAGAAATACGGCAAAAAAGCCAAAGAGGGGGTAATCGAAATAACAACCAAAAAAGGCAACTAACCGGCAGCATTTAAACAAGCTGTTGCAAACCGGGAAACCAGGCCTTATGCGGCCTGGTTTTTTGTTTAAAAAAATGAAAAGGCCCAAAAAAGTGTAAAAACAGCTCGTTTTTCCTCTAGGAAATCCGAAACAGGCCCAAAAAGCCTCTAGAAATATTACACTTTTCTAATTAAAATACTGATATATCTTAATTAATGTAACCTTATCCTAGAGTTAGGTATTACATATTTAAATCATATTAATTTTTATACTTACATACCCGCAGGCAGTTGCATTAATTTATACCGTTTTTTTTGGAAGATATACCCTTCCGCAGATATCTTTCAACTTCGATTTTTTACAAAACACTGATTACAACCATTAAATTACAATTGACATGATCGCTTTGGCAAAATACATTCTCTACTTTTTACTGACTATCCTGGTGGTATTTCTATAGGGAAGGACTGCGAACATATTGGTCTCATTTTGCTGAACTACTTTTAGTGGCTTTTGCCGGAAATGGTATCTTTACACCATGCAAAAAGCACTATTTAAGGCACTGGCAAAACTCAATAAATGGGTTTTACCCTCCCTAACCAAAAGGAACAAAGACCTCGCAAAAGCTTCAAAGCTGGAGCTTGCCCTTATTGGCTGGCGCTACTACGTGACTACCCGTGCCCTTGACTAGTATTGGATCAGGGAACGATACGGGATTCCGGGCAATTTATCAGAACCGTTCAGAAAGGTAAGTTCAATCAGGAAGTTACACTGTACCACTTCCCCCCCCAGGGAACGTACCAAATCGCAAATGGCCCGTGCCGTCCCTCCTGTGGCAAGCACATCGTCGTGAACCAGGACTTTATCTCCGGGGCTAATGCTCTCGGCATGGATTTCCAGGGTATCCGCCCCGTATTCCAGGGCATACTCCTGTTTGCGGGTCTGACGTGGCAGTTTCCCGGGTTTCCGCGCCGGAATAAACCCCGCCTGCAAACGAGCCGCCAGTAAGGGAGCAAAAAAGAATCCGCGGCTTTCAATTCCTACTACCTTGTCTATATGCAGCCCATCCGTAAAATAAAGCAGGGCCTCCCCTGCCTTTTGGAAAGCAACAGGATCTTCAAGTAATGGAGTTATATCTTTGAAAACAATACCCTTAGAAGGGAAATCAGGCACTTCCCGAATATAGTTTTTAAAATTCATGTATTTAGCCTAGGAGTTATTTTGCCCTAAATGTAAAAAGAAATATATTTGCATCCCTTTTTAAGGGAATTACACAACGGCCACGTGGCGCAACTGAATAGCGCATCTGATTACGGCTCAGAAGGTTCCAGGTTTGAATCCTGGCGTGGTCACTTAAGAATGAAAAGCTCGCCCCGCAAGGCGGGCTTTTTCTTTTCGAACGAGGCGCAAGCTTGCTTGCAGGCCGAAGTAAGGAAAGAAAAAGTAACCCAGCACGCTGGGAGCTTTTCATTTAGACTACGGGATTGCCAGGAAAACCGACCCCGAAGCAGAGCAAAGCTCGCTTCGGGGGAAGGTAATCCTGTTTCGGCAGTTTGCAGTCGCAGTTGGCTAGGTACTTTGTTTTGTATTTGCAGCAGGGACCGCCCTCAGGATCACGAGCGTAGCGAGTACTCCTGACAATAAATCAAATTCCAAATCCCAAATTCCAACAATTAAGGCGGTGCAGGGTTTGCATTTTTAGGTGGGAGTAGCCAGGAAAACCGACCCCGAAGCAGAGCAAAGCTCGCTTCGGGGGAAGGTAATCCTGTTTCGGCAGTTTGCAGTCGCAGTTGGCTAGGTACTTTGTTTTGTATTTGCAGCAGGGACCGCCCTCAGGATCACGAGCGTAGCGAGTACTCCTGACAATAAATCAAATTCCAAATCCCAAATTCCAACAATTAAGGTGGTGCAGGGTTTGCATTTTCAGGTGGGAACATCGGCAGAATCAGCAGAATTCAATTGTTAAATAGTGTCCCTACTATTGATTGAGTCTCAAGTCAATTATGGCACCTTGTAACAAACCTTGCTTTGACTCGTCGACTTCCCAAACATAACTCAATTAATATTTCATCATGAAAAAAGCAACCCTGTTCACTTTACTCATTTTCCCTCTTTTTCTGCTCTCGCAGACTGAGAAAAACTCCAAAAAAATCCTGATGGTCGTAAGCAGCTACGGCAAAGATTTAGGGGAGACACGGCCGGGATACGAATTTGATGAGTTCTCACAGGCCTACCTGATATTTAAGCAAAATAGTCTGGACATAGATGTGGCCAGTCCGAAGGGAGGAAAAGTTGAAGCAGACCAATTCAATGAAGAAAAGACATACAACCAGGCTGTACTCCAGGACCAGAACGTTTTGAATTTATTGGACAATACCATTTCAACATCAGCAGTGGATCCTTCGGCCTACGATGCCATTTATGTTGTCGGAGGCAAAGGCGCCATGTTCGATTTGCCTTTCGACCCTTCCCTACAGGACATCATATTGGCTTTATATCGCAGGGAAGGCACTGTAATTTCATCGGTATGCCACGGCCCGGCCGCTTTTGTTAATATCAAGGATGGTGACAATTTCATAATCAATGACATTGAGGTTACCGGGTTTTGCAATGTTGAGGAAGAGCTCTTTGGTAAAAAATGGGTGAAAGAATTCCCGTTTAAACTGGAAGATAAATTAGAAGCAAGGGGAGCAGTTTTCAGCCAGGCTGATTTTATGCTTTCCAATGTAGCCGTATCGGGTAAATTCATAACCGGCCAAAACCCTTTTTCCACAACAAGGTCTGCCGAAGAAGTGGTGAAAGCCCTGGGTATTGAACCGGTGGAGAGAACCCTTTATAAAGATGAAAAGAGTATTTACCTCATTCAGGATATTCTGGACAACAAGAAATCAATTACATGGGCAGAACAGGAACTGGCAAGGAACAACGAGTCCTATGACATGGCATTAATGGCTGTTTGGGGGTACTACAAAATACTGGCCTCCAAGGAAGACCAGAAGGAATTGATGAAGGGCATTGCTATGGTGGAACTGAGCTCGCCCTATTTTTTTAATGAAAACCTTCAAATGGCCCTGGCCCAGACCTATAGTTCTTTAGGTGAAAATCAAAAAGCGGAAAAAATATTGGAAGACCTTATTGCCAAAGACCTATTAAAGGAAAAGGCTGAAACCCTTCTCAATGAGCTGAAACAAAGCCGTTAAAAGGTAAGGCTATCGCTCCTTTAATCGGATAAAAGAAGGTTTAGCATAGGACAAAGAACCGCAAGGGTGGTCAGCTTTTGTCAATTATGTTAGTCTTCACAATGGGGGAAGCTGCAGTCAATTTAGTACAAATACTTTGCCGCAGCCTCCCCCATTTTTTTATAGTTGTGCCCTATTCCGGGGACAACTACCAGTTTCCAGTTAAAATCAAATCCCAGATTCTTCGCTGTTTTCTTGGCTTCCTCGTAAAAGAATTTTCCGCGTTCCAGCCGATGGCTACCCTGAGCGTCTGCGCTTGATGAAACCAAAAAAGTACCTCCGGTTTCCTGTGCATTATCCTCCTCGCCCAGAAATACAACCAGCTTATTTGCAAATACAGAAGCTAAATCCTTACCCTCCAAAGGGCTCTTCGCTAATCCGAAAGGGTATGAATATTCAGAATTAGGCAGCGTATAGAAACTGGCATTGGACGCCAGTATACGGTTTATTTTATGGCTGCTGTGGAACAGCGCAAGCCGGTGCAGAATATGGCCGCCTGCAGAATGACCAAAAAGGTCATAAGTAGTCTGCTTGCTTCCCGTTGCTGCTACTGCCGTGTCAAAGATATGGTCAAACTGACCGAAGAGCCAGGCAGTAGGATCAGGATTCACTGTAAACTCAAGGTTTGCCTCATCCACTAAGACCCTGTTGGTGCCTTCAATGGGGCTTACGAGTCCTATAATATTTGATTTACTTATAACCCCTCCCAGGTGATAATCCTCAAAACCGTAAAAGATTTCACTGAAGGACGGAGACAGGATCAGTACACTGTACTTCTCGGATAGTTCAATCCAGGAATCCCGGTAGTCATCCCCGTTCCTGCCAGCACCGGGGATAACCATCAGTATTTCTGAATCTGCCGTAAAATTTTTCGGTTTATAGTAGAATACACGGATGCTTTTTGCCGGGTCCCGGCTGTCTTTAAACAGAAAATTCCCGGATCCCTTGCTCAAATGAATGTCTTCATCAACTTCCTGGCTACCGGCTATAAGCCCCATTTCGCATTGGGGACAAAGGCCCGGTTCCGAAAAAGCCAGCAGGTCACAGGATGCATTGCAGGGTTTGCAGATATACTGCGCGTTAACTTCCTGATAAGGGAGTATGCATCCCATAAAAATTAAGAGAAGAAAGGCTTTACAAAAAGTGTTCATGTTATTTAATTAACTATTGTGTTTTGATGAAAATCCTAAGTTACGCTTTAAAAACAAAGTTATAGGGTCTGTTGGACGGACTGGTTCCAGACCCCTGTTGAAACCGTTTTTTCAACATATTCTCTAAAGTCTGTAGCTTTCCGACCTAATACCTGCTGCACATCAGCTGAAACTTCCTGGTTGTGCGGGTTGCCCAGTACTTCACTGAATAAATACCCGAATAACCAAACATAGGAGTCCGGCAAGCCGGCGGCTTTCATGCCTTCTTTGAACTCATCCAGCGAAATAGGCAGATACTTAATCTCCCTGCCGGTTCCGGCAGCCATGGTTTCCACTACTTCCCCCCAGGTCATTTTACGGGGGCCGGTTACCGTTAAGGTCTGTCCATTATAGGTATCGTCCACCAGTACCCTGGCAACAACATCCGCGATATCATCGGCATCCACAAAGGGGATCTCCGCCTCTGGCATGGGGAGGGCGACCTGGCCGGCCAGCACAAATTCAAGGAAAGCCCCCTCGCTGAAATTCTGGTTGAACCAGGAAGCCCGTACCAGGGTATAGTTCAGCCCGGAATTTGCTACGATTTCCTCACAGGCTTCGGCCTCTTTCTCTCCCTTCCCGGAAAGCAGTACCACTTTCTCCAGGCCTTCCCTCAGCGCCGCCTCGGTCAGTTTTTCTATGGCTTCCCTGGCACCGGGAACGGCCAGGTCCGGATAGTAGACAATATAGGCCCGGTCCATTCCTTTTAAGGCAGGCACATAGGTGGATGGGTCATCCCAGTCAAAAGCAGGGCTACTATTCCTCGATCCGATTCGGACATGATGACCCGATTCATTGAGTCGTTCCACTACGCGGCTGCCCGTCTTACCGGTTCCTCCGATAACTAAAATGTTGTGTTTCATAACTAATGATTTAAATGTGATTTATTTATAGTTTTATTTTTTTGATCTGAACAAGAATGGCGCATACAGTTGTCAGGAAGGATAGCACTGCAAAAATGGTCCGGTACAGGTGCCATCGATTCCAGTTAGATTCGTAGTACTCCCTGAATGCAGCCAAACGGTCTGCACTCATTTCCCCGAGCCTTAATAGGTCGAGCTGATCATTTAAGGGGACGTTCCCCAAACCGGTTATGACGATGGTCCCTATCAAATAAGTAATAGCCGACCCCAGCAACAACCCAAATACCAACTTATCGGTATGGAACTCATAAATACTAGCCACAATGAGGAAAATGATGCTTCCGAAAAAAATCAGAAAAAAGCCAGGGTTTAAAATGGCCTTGTTTATGGATTGCATGGTTTCCAGATAGGTAAGGTCTGCCAATTTTTTGGTTCCGGGGATCACAGATACCGACCAGGCATAAAATAAACCTGCTGAAAGACCGGTGAGCACAACAGCAGCAAAAAGTATGATTGTTTTAAGTGAGAAGTCCATAGTTCCCTGATTTTATTTTTGGTAAAACTACAGACAACTATAAGGGCTTGCTTGGCACTTTACGCCAATGTTATGGCAGTTTCTGCCAATTGGAAGGAAACCCTAAGAATTCCGGAAGGTGACCGGGGATAAACCGGTCCAGCGCTTAAAAGCCCTGCTGAAAGTACTTTGTTCGGAAAACCCTGTTTCGAAGGCAATTTCTGAAATGCTTCGTCCGGTATTCCGCAATAAGTCCCTCGCCACGCCCTCCTGGGTTTTCCGAATAAGGTCCCGAAAGGTAATCCCATTTTCGCGAAGTCTTCTGGCCAGTGTCCGGTTGCTCATCCCCATATGTTCACTGACCTGGTGTATACTGGGAATACCACTGGGCAAGGCATCCCGAACGAGTTTCTCAACATCAATGGCCACCTGGTTGGCCGAAATCACCAACCCATGGGTTTCTTCCTCCACACGTTCAATCAGGAATTTATTAATGCTGGTGTCTGCCTTTGCTGTTCGGGTTTCCAGGTCGGAAGTGAGGTAAGTAATAGAGTAACCGGGTTGATTAAAAAGTATTGGACACCTGAATGCGTTGGTATAGCTGCTTAAATCCATTGGTGGGCTATGAGCAAAGCAAACCTGTGTGGGGGAAATATCGGTTTCGGTCATTGCCTGTAATACAACAACAGTAGCTGCAAGGGTAGCCTCATTGGAAAGCTCCAGACCCCTCCGGTGTGGTTCCCGTAACAAATGTATGACTGAATAGGTTCCTTTTTTCTCAACTTTAAAGACATAGGTATTGGAAAGCAATTTGAAGTAGCGCTCACTGCGTTCGAAGATTTCCCCGGCCCAGGAACAGGTCCGCCAGGAAAGACCCAAAACCCCGTAATCCTCAATCTTCATTTGCTGCCCGACCCGAACGGAAAAACCGGGTCCCAATTCTTTGTCTAATATTTCATGGAGTTCGAAAAAGTGGTCGGCCGGGACCGCCTGAATGCCATCCAGTGCATCATGAGGCGTAGACAGTTGTTTCAACGCCTTGTCACTGACTCCCTCGGCCAGAGCGCAATTCACCATTTTGCGGTAAAGGTTTATCGAGATGTACTTCAAATCGGGGAGGTGCTATGAGAGTTGCTTATTGATTCATTATTGTGACCTTTAAGTTACTAAAAATCCCACAAGCAGATTACACCTTCATTTCCAACGTATGAATTCAACAAGGACCAAATCAGGGAAAGAGATCCAAAATTCCCGGTTTAAGGGTGTATGGCCTAATTCCCTGTCCCAGCCGACAGATGCATTATCTTCTTTATAACGCCTTTTACAACCCTTTTGCTTCTCAAGCGAGGCTGCCAGGATAAATATGTGAATTATGTAACTAATTGTGCCCTTTGTGTAAGCCTTTGAGGGTATTTCGGATAGACCTTTGACGTATAATTCTAAAACTAGAACATGAGAAATAAAATTTTAAGCCAGGCTGCCATTTTACTGGTATGCAGCGTACTCCTTATTGGATGTAAGGAGGAAGCCAAGAGTATGGATACCTCTGCAGAGAAGGTACAGGAAGCCGAAAAAGAAGTTGCGGATGCCCAAGATGACCTGGCCGATGCCATTGCCGTTTTTCAGAAAGAATCTGCCGCAATCATTACCGCAAATGAAAAGCGGATCGCCGAAATAAAGCTCGAGATTGCCGAAGAAAACATGGATAACAGGGATGAATTCCGTCAGGAACTGGCCAAAATAGAGGAAAGGAATGCCCAGTTGAAGAAAAAACTATCAGACTACAACAGGGATGGAAGTCAAAAATGGGATGCTTTCAAAGAAGAGTTTAACCATGATATAAAGGAGTTGGGGAAAGCCTTTGGTGATTTAACGGTTATCAATACCCAGTAAAAAGATACCCATAAAAATCAAATCATGTAAAACATGCTTTAGCTACTCTCTCTATTTTTAATAGCCATTTGTGGATTTGGATTCTTCGGATTTCAGATTGGGAAATCTATTTTTACCAATGTTTACATCGAACTCAAAAAACTTGAAAGGTCTGTTTCCCTGTCCAGGCCAAACTTTTTCTTTTCCAAATAACTACCCCCATAGAGACTCACATTTAAACATTAGGTCTTGCATTATATTCCACAGCGCTTCCTCTATACGCAAAATGAAATCGATGCCAACCTGAATTTCCCCGGAGTCGAAGGGCTTCATACTCCTACCCCGATTAATGAATAATAGAAAAAGACTATCCCTTTGGCGCGACAATACTTTTGAACCTTGGGTCGTCAAATAAAGGCCTGAAATGGTGATCAAAGGAATAAAACCCTTCATCTTGAAACGGGAATCCCAGTCTAACCGCAGCGGCCAGCATTTCGATAGCCTTGTCATCATTACCCATAATGGCCTGGGCCCTTGCATTGGAATATGCAATTAAAGCTTCCCTTAATGGCCCCTCGGGAACCAACTCCCGGGTACGATCTATATTTCCGGTTTGCCCCAAATAGGCATAACAGGCGACTAAGTCCCCCAACACGTCCTGTTTGTAAAACATTCCCGGTGCGGCCAGGTCTATGGACTGGACATAAGACTCCAGGTGGGCCGCCGCCTGCGTGTAGTTCTCCAGGATCATCTCAGCATTTCCCGCCCATACATGGTATTCCCCATCTTCCTTGTTCTCTCCAGCATAATCCTTTAACTGCCCGGCATAAACCCGGGCCAGGCTGTCCTGGCCTTTCAGCAGCAGCGTATTGCAAATGTTGATCAAAAGCGGACCCTTCCCGTTAAGGCCCTGGTCCGGTGCGACAAGGACCCTTTCCCCAATCTCTTCATATCGCCCGGTATGGATCAGGACCAGGGTGTATAAAGTATTTTTCCATGGACGTTCTAAAACAAGAGGATACTTTTGAAAATTGTTGTAGACCGAATCCATTTCACGAAGCAAGAAAAGAGGAAAATCTACAAAATCGGTTGGATGAAGAGGATCATCAGTGTCCGCCACAACGACCAAGGAATCATAGCTTTGTCGAAGATCGATCGCCTTTTGTTGATAATTGGCACTCATATAGCCCTGCTCAGCCCTGCTAAATGAGACTTCGTCACTGGGGTCCATCCGGAACATGGCTTCGGCAATCTGCCCGGCCCTCAGCCAGTCCAGGGAAGACCTGGCCCGTACGAAGTCATAATAATGCTGTTCCCATATGGTAAAGTTTTGGCGCCGGCCTTCAAGGGCCCTGTGCATCGAATCCTTTTCGCGATAGCGCTGGAGGTTGTGATAAGTTATACTAAGTTTTAAAAGGGGGGATAGGAAGGTTGAGTCCAGTTCATTTGACCTCAGGAAATGGACCTCGGAATTCAGAAGATACGCTTCGCGCTCCGACAAATCTATTTCTTCATTAAAATACTTATTAAAATCTTCTACTCCAGCAAGGTATTCCCTGTAGGCGCCAAACTGCGGCGGTTTTTGCCGATACCGCTCTGTATTTCGGACTTCCCAAAACCCCAGTATTTCCTGGGTAAGTGCTTCCAGGATGTCGCTTTTCCCGTCCTCTCGACCGATAACCGGTTTTGGGGAATAAACTACCAATCCTGTCCGGGTATCGACAATATTTGGCTGTACGTAGAGCTGATCCCCTTCCATGTAATAGCGGCCCGTTATAAGCATGCCTATCCCACTGTTTGAAAAGCGTTCAGGGATATCAAGGGGGGAGATCCCGGCTTCCGCCAATTCCTTCTGAAGGTTTTCCGCACGCAGGATATTGACCTGCCCGGTTTCCATAAGCTGTCCGGTGAGCCAGTCCGAAATCAAATTTCCGAAAGCGTCCAGTCCAGCCTCCTGGGTTTTGTTCTCGAAAGGGAGGACGACCAGGCTGCTAATGCGCTGTTCCTCAGAGAGGACTGAATCCTCAGGTTTGAAATACCACACTGCCAAAATGATAGCCAGGAGGACGCCTGTTGCTTTCAGCACTGTCCATTTTGCCGGTTTCGGTACAGGAGGTTTAAACTTTCCCTGCAGTTCGTCCCTCCTCGGAACGACGATTCCCTCATTGGCGACGGCGAAGACCTCAAGGGGCTCCTCCACATTCTTAAAATCGAAAGACCCCATGGATTTAAGGGAGAATTCAGGTTTGTTCACCAACTGGTCCTTTACCGTTTTGGATACCAGGATACCTCCCGCAACTCCCATGGATTCAATCCGGGAGGCGACATTGACCCCGTCGCCAAAAACATTGTCCTCGGTAAAGATTACCTCGCCAAGGTGGATTCCAAAGCGAACAGGCAGCTGCCTTTCACGGTAAAGAGACTGAAGCCGAATAACACATCTTACCGCCTGGCTGGTACTTTCAAAAGAAAGCAGGCAGGCGTCCCCGAAATACTGTACAATCTGCCCACTGAAGGAAGGAACCCATTCCTCCAATTCGGATTTGAAGACCTGAAGAAAGGACATGGCCCTGGCCTCGTCTTCCTGCATCAGGGCGGTATACCCTTTTATATCGCCGAAAACGATCGTGCTTAGCCTTTGATTGTCCTCCATTGATTAGGTTTAATTTTCCGGATCTTTCATTACTTGATTTACTATGTATGAGGAAGATATACCCTATTAAAAATACAATTTTTCCTCTTACATATTTGGGTGTACTATGCTGAAGCGTAGAACAATGTAGAACTAGGTAAGAACTTGTGCAATCGAAATATGGGAATATTAATTAAGCGGTTGCAAAAAAAAAAAGGGTCTGAATGATAAGAAGCGTTCTTCACAAAAAACAGGCAAAACTCATTCTTCGTTATTATTTGGGGGGCCACTCCCCCACCCCACATTCAAATTAACCTTCCATCCTGCAATCTACAATCGGCATCCCAAAAAAGACTAAACCTTTACTTACTGAAACCCAATCTCCTCAATGGCCTTACGGCTCACCTTAATGGCTTGCAGGGGCTCCATGGTAAAAGTCCGGTCCTGCTCCACCATATAGTATTCCATCCCGGACTTTTCTTTGGCTTCCAGGATCCTGCCAAAGTCGATGGTCCCCTTCCCTACCGGGGCGAACCGCCCCTCTTTATCCATGTCCTTAACATGCCAGGCTTTAAAGCGGCCCGGGTAGCGCTCAAAATAATCGAGAGGGTCTGCCCCGGCCCGGGTAACCCAAAAGAGGTCCATCTGGAAGTTTACAAATTTCGGATCGCAATTCTGCAGCAAATAATCGATTACCACCACCCCGTTTTCATCTTCCACAAATTCAAAATCATGGTTGTGGTAAAGCATTTTCAGGCCAACCGCAGACGCTTTTTTTCCAAGGGTATTCAGGACCTCCGCAAGCTTTTCGGCTCCCCCGGTCATCCCCATGGCATTGGTTTTTGGATCATAGGTAAACATCCCCATGGGCGGGATGGGCACAACAAAATATTCAAAGCCTGCTGCTTTCACATCGGCCATCATCTGGTCTGCATTCTCCAGGGTTACACTGCCCTGATGGGCGCTAAGCGGGTTCAGGTTCAATTCTGTCAACAATGACTTAAAATCCTCCGGGGACATTCCGTAAAACAATCCACCTTCGTAACCGGCGGATTCAATATTCCGGTATCCGGCCTCAGCCACAGCTTTTAACGTTCCCTCTGCATCCTTTGCCATTTCATTGCGCACAGTATAGAGCGCCAGCCCGCCCAGGCGCTGCTGTCCTTTCGCAAAAACGAAGGTAAAACCAATGAGCAGGGCTGCGAGTGCATACTTTTTAGTTTTTAATCCTATTTTTAGCATAATAGCCTGATTTTTATTTGATTCATTCCAAGAGAAAGGTACTTATTTGTTGCGATTTATCCGAAGCTCATGATTAGAAGTTTATCCCCTAAAGCTAAAAGAAACTTGGCCCGTATTCTGCCTTTTGGGCTGATCTGGCTGCTTTTGGGCTGGTACAATTTGTTTACGGAGGCTGCCGTTACCGGCAATCAGAACCTGAATCCGGAAACAACGATTACCCTGAGCCCCAGTGTTTTTATTTTTGCCAGCCTTGCGGTAACCTTTGTAGGGCTTACGGTAGGAGCCCTGGAGATCCTTTGGTTAGGGAACCTTTTTAAAAACCGAAGCCTGGGGATGAAACTGCTTTTTAAAACCGGTTTCTATGCTCTGTTTCTGTTCGGGATCATCCTTCTATTTTTCCCCCTGGCCTCCAGCATTGAACTGGGGATACCCTTCTGGAGCGAAGACAACCGGGCCCGGCTTGTTAATTTTCTTTTTAGCCTGACCTTTATCAGCACCATGGTATCCATCGTTTTCAGCCTGCTGGTGAGCCTGTTCTACGCAGAGGTGAGCAACCATATAGGGCATACCCATTTGCTTAAGTTACTCAGCGGGCGCTATCATAATCCGGTAGCAGAAACCCGCATCTTTTTGTTCCTGGACATGAAATCATCCACCACCATCGCAGAAAAGCTGGGGCATGAACAGTATTTTAAATTGCTTCGGGATTTTTACGACAGTCTGTCGGAAAGTATTATCAATCGGGAAGGAGAAGTGTATCAGTACATAGGGGATGAAGTGGTCATCAGCTGGAAAAAAGCAAAAGGCCTGGCTAACCAGAATTGCCTCAGGTGTTTTGATCAAATGAAGCAACACCTGAAATCAAAAGAGGCCTACTTTACCAAACACTACGGGCTGCTCCCCGCCTTCAAGGCCGGGATGCACCTCGGGCCAGTGACTACCGGGGAAATAGGCGCCCTGAAAAAAGAGATCTTTTTTACCGGGGATGTGCTGAATACAACCGCCAGGATTCAGGCAAGCTGTAACGATTTTAATACGGACCTGCTCCTGTCAAAAGCCCTTGCAAACGCACTTCCACAATCTGATACCCACAGCTTTAATACGGTTGGCGAAGTGCAATTAAGGGGACGGGAAGCGCCCATTGAACTCGTTTCGGTAAGACGCCTATGAGTCCGTATATCTATGGGAAATCATTATCTTGTCAGGTAACAGCCTTGCTGTCTTATAGACCGTATTTAAACCTATTAATCAAACTGATAAAATAGAACTAATGAAAGCCGACCTGGATTTTATCCGCTCCCAGTTTCCAGCCTTTTCAGAGCCTTCCCTGAGCGGATGGGCCTTTTTTGAGAATGCCGGGGGATCCTACCCCTGCAAGCAGGTTATCCAAAAACTCACAGATTTTTATACCCTCAACAAGGTACAGCCCTACTATCCGTATCCGGCCTCCCAGAAGGCCGGGGCTCAGATGGATACTTCCTATCAGCGGATGGCCGAATACCTGAATGCCGACCCTTGCGAAATCCATTTCGGGCCTTCCACAACCCAAAATGTATATGTACTGGCCAATGCCATGCGACCTATGTGGCAGGATGGAGATGAAATAGTGGTTTCCTGCCAGGACCATGAGGCCAATGCAGGTGCCTGGCGCCGATTAGCCGACAGGGGGATCAAAGTGGTGGAGTGGCATGTAGATGCGGAAACCGGCCTGTTACATCCCGAACAACTGGAACAACTTATTACTTCCAGGACGCGACTACTCGCCTTCCCGCATTGTTCCAATATTATCGGGGAAGTAAACCCGGTTAAGGAAATTTGTCAACGAGCCCGTGAAAAGGAAATACTCACGGTAATTGATGGTGTTGGGTACGCTCCTCACGGTTTTCCGGACCTGAAGGAGTTACAGGCAGATGTGTATCTTTTTTCGCTTTACAAAACCTTCGGGCCGCACCTGGGGCTGATGTTTATCAAAAAATCGCTGATGGGTAAAATGCAAAACCAGTCCCACTTCTTTAAGGAGGGGATTACCCGAAGCATGTTTACCCCCGCCGGGCCGGACCATGCCCAGATTGCCTCCGTTTCGGGTATCCTGGATTATTTTGATACTGTTTACACCCACCACTTTAAAAAAGAAGCTACAGGACCCGAAAAGAACAAAGCGCTCAATACGCTATTTCACCAGCACGAGAGCAGCCTGCTAAAACCCGTGCTGGATTTCTTTAAATCCCGGGAGGATGTACGCCTGTTGGGCAGTTACAGGGTTGGAACCCGCGCCCCTATTGTGTCCTTCCTGCCTCTGAAAAAACCAGTTGAGCAGGTTTACAAAGCCCTCATTGACCATAAACTGATGCTGGGGATGGGGGATTTCTATGCGGTGCGCCCCCTTATGGATATGGACATCCCCAGGCAACCCGGGGTCATCCGGATCTCCTTTTTGCATTACACCAGCCTGGAGGAGATTGATCAATTACTGGAAGGACTTGAAAAAGGCTTATAGCCTGTAGACGCTTGGTCCACCCTTTGACCCTTATGATTTCATCTTTTTTGTTATTTTCACCTGAATGCTGGTATACTTTAAAAAAATCAGGAACAGCCTGCTCCGGTCCGGGGCTGTCCGCAAATATGTCTTCTACGCCCTTGGAGAAGTAGTACTGGTCATGATCGGGATACTGTTGGCCCTGCAGGTAGATACCTGGAATACGCAACGGGAACTTCAGAAAAAAGAGCTGGTGTACCTTAGGGAAATTAAGGGTAACCTTCAGGCGGACCGGGAAACTTTAAAAAGTGTTCTTTCCTTCAATACCTTAAAGGATTCGGTTCTGGACACCACTCTGAAGATGTTTTTTTCCGATAGTTCCGAAGTGGCTTTTGCGCTCACCTTTGAATCCAGGATGCCCTTACTGGCACAATACCAGGTCTTTGAGTCCAACAGGATTGCCTTTGAAAATATGTTAGGTGCCCAAAGTATCGATATTATAACTGATGACTCACTGCGCATCCTGCTTTCCAGCTATTACAGGGACCGGGGATTTGACGATGGGACCCAGGAACGGGTAAAACAACTTACCCGGATTTTTGTTGACAATATCACCCCAAAATTGATGAATGCTGAAATCATTCAAAAATATTACGGAAAAGCCTCGGACTTTGAATCTGCTGCGGAAATCAGTATGAAAAAAGATCGCCAGCTGTTCGGGGATCTTTTCGGGATGCAGCAAAACCTTTTTTCGCATAATATCTATCTGGAGGAACTGGGAGCAGAAATCAAGCTACTCGATGCGGCTATACAAACTTATTTGAACGAAAAACTTAAATAAATAATAGCTGCTTTTCAGAATCCTGTATAAGCCGCCACAAGAATGGCAACTATCCCAATACCAATAAGAATCAGAATCGGCTTCCAGACAAAGCCAAGCCATTTATCATAGCTTACACCCCCCAGGGCAATTACTGCCATCAGGGCACCGTTGGTTGGCACTACCATGTCCATCAGTACGGCCCCGTACTGGTAGGCCAGAACACAGACCTGACGGGAGAGGCCGATCAGGTCAGATAAGGGAACCAGAATGGGCATGGTCATAATGGCCTGGCCGGAATAACTTGGTACAGGCAGGTGCAGCACGGCATGGGCCAGCAACATAGACACTCCGCTAATACCGCTGGGTAAATTTTCAAGCGGACCAAAAAGTCCCTGAATAATACTGTCGATTACCATTCCTTTTTGAAGTATGAGGGTAATACTGTAGGCCAAACCCATAATAACCCCTGCAAAGATCATCTCCCGAAAGCCTTCAATATAGGTTTCCCCGGTTTTATTGATACCCATCTTCCCCAGAAGGCCCGCCGTAAGACCCAGGAAGAAAAAACAGGCAGACAAATGATTAATATCCCAATCCCATTGCAGCAGGCCGAATGTCACCAGGCCAAAAGTAGCCACCAGCAGGCTAAGGATAAGGAAACTTCCTTTATCCATTTTATGATTGTGAGTATCCAGTGCAATCTTCTCTATCCTGTTTTTGTTGGCATAGCGGAGCAGATAAGCTGTATATATTATAAAGGCTATCAACAGGACCACTAAGCGGAAACCGCTTCCGGAAAGCAAAGGGAGTTCTGCCTCCTTCTGGGCAATAAGCACGGCAAAAGGGTTCATAGGGCTGAAAGCGCTGCCCAGAACAGTAGCCCCGTAACTAACCCCTATTGCCACAAATGTATTGTAGCCCAGGGCCCTGCTGAATAAGATGAGGACCGGCATCATTCCTATTACTTCTTCCTGCATGCCTATAGTTGCCCCGGCCGCTGTAAACATGGCTGTAACTACAACAAGCGCTACTGCTTCCCTCCCCGATACCAGGGAAACGATTTTGCCCAGGCCCTGTGCCAGGGCCCCTGTTTTTTCAATCACATAAAAACAACCCCCTATCAGGAGGATCAGGACAATTAAATCTGCCCGGCCGATTAGCCCGTTCGGGATGGCCAGCAGAAAATCCATTACCGATACGGAATCGGTCTCAATAAGCCGGTAGGAATCGTCAACCACCCTGCTAATACCCGTTTCAGGGTCTGTAATGCGTTCGAAAGTGCCCTGCGGGATAATAAAGGTGAGGCCCCATGCCAGGGTGATCGCCCCCAGCATGATGATAAAGGCATTCGGGAAATTTTTCATGTATGGTCGGTTGGCAGGGGGGCACCGGGCTCCCCAGGCTAAATATATACCAAAATTGGTTGTGTAAGCCTAAAGCCGGTTTAATCTTATCCTTCCCAGTATCCGGAAAGATTCCTTGCTGCCGTTTGGTTCCCTGCCTTACAGGAGCAGGTCCCCAACCTGTTGCCAGTCTTCCGCCCTTTCGAACCCAGTGGTATGGATATTATGAGGAGAGGTAAAAAGGATACTCCGCCCCTGAAAAGCCTGCAGGTTGTGGCTCCTGTCGTCAATAAGGACATCCCCCCTTAAAATATGTTTGTCTCCGCAAAGGATGCGGTTACGCCAGTGAATAAAGGGAAAATGCTCGTCCAGCCACTGATGCTTTTCGATCAGGGAATTGGGAAACTGCATGGCTGCCGAAGCCACATAAACCTCATATTTCCCGCTCAAAGCCTGTAGCACCTCCCGACTGTAAGGAATCGGCTCGAGATTCCTGAAAAATCCGGGTTCGTAATAGTGTTGCCAAAGGTGATCCCGATGTTCCGGGACCTGCTGCCAGACCTCCCCTCCCATACATTGCTCACGGGTCAGATTAGCTCCGAATTTCTGGTTGTATCTGCGGATGTGCTCGCCGTAGGTATCAGCGATTACCTCATCCATGTCCACAAAGATGGTCATGTAACAATTTTTTACGAAGTACTTAAAAAAAAGCATGAACCCCAAAAGCCACAATCCCAAAAAGGTGGTTCTTGTCTTTTTAAGGAATTGAAAAAATGGGTCATCAATGCTCAGAAAGGAGCCTACCCTTTGTCCTGTAAGAGGCTTTGAAAATAATCCCTTGCAGCACTATCTGCCAGCTTTTCAATAGCGTCCAGGAAGCCCGCAGTGGTTTTAACACCTTTCGCCACCCTGTATTCCAGCAATTCCTGTAATTTACTTTTTCCAATACGGGATTCCAACTGTTTGAGCAATAGGGTTGCCTTTACATAATAAGTCAGATACGCCTTTTCGGAAAAAAGCGTAGCACTCCGAACTGATCCGGCCCCTTTGGCTTGTTGGGCATATCGGTCCAACAGGCGTTCGGCCGATTCCTTATCGAACTGTTCCAGGACAAGAAGCATGGAGTAATTTGCAAACGCTTCATTCATCCAGGGTTCCTCCATAAAGTCAGCCCCGGTCCACCAGTAATGGGCGATCTCGTGGGACAGGTTCCCGTAATCATCAAAGTCCGTCCCCGTAATGATCATGGCACCCCGGGAAAACTGAAAGCCAATTTCATCCCTGGTACAATTTCGGATAACCACCTTAAAAGAATCGATGGGATCCGGCGTTCCGAAAGTTTCATTGAGATACTTTATACTGTTTTTCACCTTCTCCCCCATAGATTCTATCACAGTCTGTGGAACATCCCGATTCACAAAAAATGTTATTTGATCACTGTAAGGGCGGTGTTCCATCTGCTTGCCGGCCAGAATTAGGACTTCGTCCATCGGTTGGGTACTTCGAATTTGAATTGCACCCTTCTCACGGATTACTTCAGATTCCATATGACTGACCAAATCGAAATCAGTGGGAAATTCACGGATGGTCACATCGTATGTAAGTTTCCTGTCCAGGTCGCCGTATTTCGGGAACCAGAACTTATCCACATTCAATTCGATCCAATCCGAATCCAGGTGATTGTTTTTACGCAAATCAAAATTGTAATGAAAAAAAATTTCCCTGGATTCATCCTGTTTAAGGGAATCGCGAAAGTGAAGCTTCCAGAAAGGAAATGGCCTCCCTTCCCTGGAGCCCAGGGCAAAAGAGTCCAGTTTCGCACTATTGATTTCAAGGATATTGAAAGCAGGGTTCAGTAAAAACGCAGCAGTATCTGACGATTCCTGAATCTGTGTGGTATACCAGGCTTTCACTTCAAGCACGGAATCCCTGAACCGGAGTTCCATTTTTATATGGTCCGCCGGGCTGGCATATCCCTGCAATCCAAAAAGCAGTAATAGGAAATATAATGAATTTTTCATGTTCGTTTTATATAATGCTGTCGGCTCCTATTGTGTTTCTATTCCTTTAAACTATCAAATTCGACAAAATGAAATTCAGGGGACATCTCCAGGAGTTGTCTCAGAATAGCTGCATGGCCATTGCCGAAGATAACCATGATACGGTCTTTGGGGGAGGTTGTAATTCGCTGGATATTCCTGAAAATTCGCAGGTTTCGGTTATACCAGTACAGCGAAAGCATGTCTGCGCCCCGGTAGTCCCCGAGCTTAAAGTCGCCGGTCAGGTAGAATCCATAATCGTATTTATGAGATCTGCGGCTGTTCATCTCAGAAAAATAGTCGATAAGGGGCATTTGGCTTACTTTCCTGGAGTCATCTTCATACCATTTCGTGTAAAGCGAATCATAAAGCCCATCACTTCTGAAATCGTACGCTTTTCCAAGGGCATCGAAATAGGTAGTGTCCATCTCATAGAGGTCGTTCAACAAGCCCTGCGCATCAATGGAATAAATGGTATCCATTTCCAGTTCAGCCGCAAGCCGGATAGCCAGCTGGTAGCGTTCATCTCTTTTCTCCCGGTGCTTCCCATTTTTATATTCTCTAAGTTTCGCTACAGCTCCCCAATCGGGAAAAGCTTCAATGGCAATCTTGTTTGGCCTGAATTTTTTCAGATAATCGACCAATTCTGTGACCTCTGACTTTTTGGGTTCTCTAAGGACATCTATTTTGTCCTCTTCCAGGGTTTGCATGGCATCCAGGCCGGGATAATCAAAATGAAAAGACCCCACCACCAACACTTCAGCCCGATCCCGGGGGAAATAATCCTCTATGGATTTCACCTTGGATTCCGTTAGTGGCGACGCCTCTTCCCGGCATCCCGATAAAACCAACACTAGCATTAAAAATGCCAGTTTGTTTAAACTAATAAGGCTTTTTTTCATTACTCTGAAGTTATTTGGTTCATTCCGGCATGTGTTTAAATTGATATTAAGGGTTCAATCATCAGCAAGAAACGCACTGATTTCTGCATAATCAAGGTCCGACCGCCCCTTTATATAATCCTTTAGTACAGCACGGTGGGCCGCACCTATAATAACCAGCACACGGTCTCCGGCATTTGTGAGGTCTGCTATGTTCTTCAGGATAGTCAAATTGCGCTTATACCAGGCAGCTGAAAAGTTGATGCCCAAGGGCTGCTCCTCATTACCAAATGCCAATAAATCCCTGAGATAAATTTCGGTAGCCGCGATATCTGCCTTATCTGAATTCATCCTTAAAAAATAGTCGCTCAGGGTCATGCCCTGCAGCAGCCTGGATTCTTGTTCTGTATAGGCCCGGATGCTGCCTATAAAATCATTCAGTTCCTGTTCTTTCCCTGATTCCCTGCAATATTGCATTAACGGCTCAAAGGGCAACTCCATCCGGTAGTCAATTCCGTAGACTTTTCCATGGCCCTGAAGGGATGCCAGTCGAAAGCCAAGCTGGTAAATTTCATTCTCGGGCAGGGTGAAGTTCCCATTGAGGAACCGCTCGTAGCGAGCGTTTATTGTATCATCCCGTCCCGCTGGGTATTCCAGTAATATTTTGGTCGGGTTGTAGGCCCTGAGCTTTTGGATCAATTGTAGGATTTCAGCCTGCCGTTTCTGACCCAAAAGGCTATCTGCCTTTATAGCGGCCAAATCACTGGTTTCCCCGAAATGGAAGACTCCGAGCAGGGCGATTTTTATTTGTGCGGAAGGGTCCGGATCAGTTTCCTGGGCGCAGGTATAGTAGCTTGAAAGAAAAAGTAGTAATAATAAGGTTATGCGATATACAGACTCCATGAATGGTGTTATAAGAAGTTTGTTTTGAACCTTGTTACAGAAGGGCAGAAAAACTGCCTGCAGGAAATATTCTTATCCCTCACTAACTATAATAAAGACGTAATATTTGAAATATTGTTACAGCTGCCCTTTCAATCCCCGGAAAGCTACCACTAAACTAGCCAGCGATAATCACGTATAAGTTTACCGGTAAAAAAGAACTTAAAAATCCCTATCTTACATAACCTTTAAATGACCTAAGATTCTTAAAATCAGATCCATGAAAAAAACGATCGCCTGTATGTTGGCCATTTTTGTCCTGGCCTGTTCCAAAAATGATGACGGGCCTTCAACCAACCCAAATCTGGCACTGGTAACGGGCACATGGAGCCTGAGCTCTCTGCTGATAAGTCCGCCTCAGGACATTAATGAGGACGGTACCTCTACAAATAATATCCTGGATGAACTTAGCTGTATTTCAGCTACCCTTATGATAAATGAAGATAACACCTGGTCTTTTAGCGGTAATGATGTCATTGTCACTACAATTACCGGTGGGCTTTTTAAGTTTTTTTGTGAAGACCTGCCCCGAAACAGTTCGGGAATCTGGGATTTACAAAACAATACGCTGCGGCTCTCAGATGGCGTGTCTCTCACCGAACTGTCAATTGATACAGACAATCTGACCCTCACCAATACCATTGGGGAAACCCTTCCCGGTTTGCAGGCCGAAGTGTATACCAAACAGTAATGCCCTTCAGCTTCACTCGCTGTGCCGCTGAAGGGGTTACTTGTCTTCTTTTTTAAAGATATACCCTTATTTGCTTTACTTTCCCAGTCCTCCTGAAGATTTCATCGCTTTGGGCGGTGTCCAGCTTGAGTCCCTCTACACGGTTAACGGAGCCATCATTAAAATGGAGTTCCACAGCAGCCTTGTTTGATTTTGAGTAGAGAACCGGAACCTGGCAATAGGTAAAGGCCAGGCATCCCGCCGGAACATCCAGTTGTTGTTCCTTTCCATCGGAATCAACATAGTTGAATACAGAAGCATTTTTCAGGTATTCGGCTTCCTGGAAAATTCCCTTGCCAAAATGCAGGCATCCCCCCTGAATCCTCAGACCCAGCTCTTCCCTTCGGGCCAAAATATCTTCCTTGACCTGCCCGGTCATCCCCGGCTGCTGCGCGCCCCTGTGGGCAGGGGTATGCGAATAAGGATCGGTGGGAAAGGCCCCGTAGAGTGCAGGGGGTTTATGAAATCCTATCCCTTTGTTGATATGTTCGTAGTGTTCAATGAGTCTCTTCGTAACTGAAGCTTCAGCCCCACTGTCCAGCGCCTGCAGGCAACATTCCTCTACAGCCAGCAGCAGTTTTGACACCATATGCCAGTATATAGAACCAAGTCCTTCATATCCAAAGAAGGTACCCGAACGTCCGGTAAAGGATTTGTGGTCAAAGACCGCTTCAAAAATATCCAGTACTTTTTCCTTATCGGAGGCCACAAGATCCTGGTATTGGTCAGGCAACCCTTTCAAAGTTTCCTTCACAGAGCCGGCATTGATGAAATTTCCATTAAAGTGGTAATCCCCGTTCACATCCTGCTCAATCAGCTGCCGGTTGCCGTCTGCAACTAATTTTTTGAGTAAATCGGAAGCCTTAACCTCTTTTGCGGGCACCGTATTTTTGTCCACAAAGCGGGGAAGGTTTTTATCCGGATACAGGATATAACTATACTGGTCTTCCCGGTACAGTGCGCTTTTGCGCAAGGCATCCATGACTTGCAGGGCATCCACTGGCTGCAGGTAACCCGAACTGAGCACCGCAACCTGTCCTTCCAGCATTTCATTCAGGTAAGAGATACGAATACCGTCTCCCTTAACAGACATCAGGTTATACGAATGATACAACTTATCTGCACGTTCATTGGCCACTATAGTGTGGTCCAGATATTCCAGGGTAGTATTGGTAAAGCCCATCAGGCTTTCCGAAGAAACGGCCGCTTTGGCTCCGGAATAACCATTCTTATAGATACCCCAGCGATAGTTGCTTGCCGCCTTTCCAAGGGCATCCACAATGGCTTTGCGCTGTTTGTCGGATACTTTTCCCTTTAAAACCCCCTTGTGGGATTCCAGGGTGTCTGACATACTGTTAAAAAAGTCATTTAACTCGCTGGAAATATGAACTGATTCCGGTTTATAGTTATCCAGCATCTCCCTGAAATAACTCAGGAACCTGCGCATGTAATAAAGCGTCACCATGGAAACACCGTTGCCCACCAGGGCATTGTTGGCATCATTCCACTCGGGTCGTTGGGTATTGAGCCAGATCCCGCCTTCCGGGATAAAGTTGGATACTTTGGCCAACAGGGATGCCAGTAATTTTTCTAGCAGGTTTACATGATGAGGACGCTGATCTTTTGACCAGATCAGGGCCCCGTCTGCACCCAAACCAGCCTTTCGTTTGACAATAGCATCTTCCAGTTCGTGATCAAAATCGATGGTATCCTTAGGATTCTGCAGTACCTCCTCATAGGTTTTAATCTTGTAGGGAACATTGGCATAAACAAATATTTCTGCTCCCCAGTAGTCCATTAAGCGGCCCGGGTAGTAGTCTTCAATAAATTCCAGGAACTTGAGCAGGTAAATAATCTGGTGATCTCCCCAATAGCCAATGTAAGACCAGGGATCATCCGGCTCAATCACCTCCCAGTCTATGCCGGATTTGGTAACCCTGTAGGGGTTATATCCGTCAAAAGTGGACGCGTTCAGGAACTTATGGATCATATTGTCGATAAACTCAGGATACGAGTGGGCCAGTGCC
Organism: Robiginitalea insularis; assembly: GCF_052497835.1. Lineage (NCBI taxonomy): Bacteria > Pseudomonadati > Bacteroidota > Flavobacteriia > Flavobacteriales > Flavobacteriaceae > Robiginitalea > Robiginitalea insularis. The sequence continues at coordinate 2,338,917 of NZ_CP199296.1, read as the reverse complement.
TCCCAGTTCTGGAAAATATCCCGCCAGTTCCCTTCGTAATCCAGGATTTTTGATCCGTCAATTTCAGATTGGGTGTTGATCGAAAAACGGTTCCAGGGACGGCTGGGGTCTCCATGTCTTCGGCTAAATTTTAAGGGGAGGTATTCATAGGCCAGTCGCATAAAATCAGCATCGGAACTACCGGAGGCCAGCTTTCTGAGGGCAAACAAATCAAATATCTCAGGAAGCGCTTGCAGCTTGCTGACCTGCTGCTCATATACAGCCTTATTGGCCTGTTTCAGATAGGGCAGGAAATCCCGCTTTTCCAATTGGTAGTTGGAATCGATAATACCGCCTCGCATAATATTGTACATCACGTTGGAATAGTGACGCATGGTCCGGATGCGGTCTGCTGTTAACTGTAATCCGTCTGCCGAGGCAGTTAAATGTACCAGGCGCTCGGTACCCTTGTCAATATCTGCCAGCAGTTCTTTTTTAAGTTCAGAAGGATTAGAAAGGGAATCCAGCATTCGGGCGATATCTGTGGGCCCCTGGTTTACGTTGGCTACCAGCATCCACTGTTCTCTTCCTCCTGCTTCCAATTCCATACGGGAATGGATGAAATAGGCACCTTTTTCCCCGCGGATGTCGCTTTCCTGCCTGAGGATTTGGCCCGTTCGGAATGCATCAAGCTGCATGGAGGATATTAAATAAAGTGGCTGCTCAATTCCGAGAGACCAGACAATATTGGCCTTGAGGGCCTCTGCCGGTTCAGCCTTATCCACAATAATAGCGCTCAGGGCATAGATTCCCAGGCCCTGTTTAGCCTCCAGCTCACTTTTCTTATAGGCATCCACCAGGTTACTCCTTGAATTCTGGACTTCCGGATTCACACCGTAGGGGATAATATTCTGCAGGCCATCCAGCAATTCGATGACTGCGTTTCCTTTTCCATGGTTTTCAATAGAAGCCTTCTTGACAAAACCGTAAAGGTTACTGGAATTCCATTCATACCTGAAGGTTAGTTGCAGGTCTTTGTTGACTTCCTCGAATACTATCTTATTACAAAAAGCATTTTTATACAGATTTCGCTCTACCTGGTACATCCCCTTGTAATGGTCTGAAAAAGGCTCCCAGAGGAAAACCTTCTGGTCCCGGCTCAGGCGGATGATGGTTTTACTACCTGTAATTTCTGCGGACTCGGTTATTTTATCATCCGTATAATACGGAAATAAGGCGAAGTCACTGTTTTTTCGCCCCGCGGTAAGGCCGCCATTGCTGGAGATAAACATCCAATGGTTGGAGTCACTTACCACACTCATAAAAAAGGGCCGCATCCGATCGCTATTGCTGATCTTGTAAAAGGTTTCCCCTTCCATTTCGACAAGTTCTCCCTGAACCGGGGCGGAATTAGGCTGATACTCTGTATTTGATACGTATATTGACTGACTCATATGTATTATTTTCTGACTAATAATTCTTCTACTTCTTCCAGGGTCCTGCCCTTGGTCTCAATTACAAATTTCTGGACAAAAAGCACGGCGCATAGCGATAAGACGGCATAGATAAAGAAGGTCATGGTAGGGCCCAGGTTAGACAGCTCCCAGGGGAAAACCTGGGTAACGGAAAAGCTCACCAGTGAATTGAAAAACCCAACCACTGAGATAGCAATCCCCTTGATTTTGCTGGGAAATATCTCTGAAATCAGGGTCCACATCACCGGCCCGAGCGAAATGGCAAAAGAAGCCACATACAACAAGATGGCGATTAAAACCATGGTCGCATTAATTTGTATAAAATTGGTGATTTCATTTCGCTTGAAATCGAGGAATTGCTCCGGGCTGAGACGGCTGCTGACGGCTTCAAAAAGCACGGCCTGCCCGTCAAAAGACTTTCCTTTAAGGTCCGTAAGTTCTTCACGCAGTTCTTCATTACTCATTTTGGCCAGGGTCGCCTCGTTAAAATCGTAGGTGGCATTATTAAAGGCAAGGGTCGCCATCAACAGTGCAATGGTCATACAAGAGGTTCCCAATAGCAACAGGGGCTTTCTCCCCAGGCGGTCGATCAGCCAGATGGCTACCAGGGTAAATACCAGGTTGGTGAGGCCCACCACAATAGCCTGCAGGAAGGACGAGTCCGTACTGCCCCCTGCCTGCTCGAAAATGGTTGGGGCGTAGTAAAAAATAGCATTGATCCCGGTAATCTGCTGGAAAAATGCAATTCCCAGCGCAATGATCATGATGGTGGCGTATTTGCTGTTCAGGATATCAGAGAGTTTTCCCTTGGGCTCCTTTTTATCCACCCCGCGCTGAATCTCGTCTATTGTAGCCTGGGCGTAGAGCTGCCCGCCTATTTTTTCCAGTATCCCTCGGGCCCGGGCACCTTTATTGCGTTTCTGTATCAGCCAGCGCGGGCTTTTAGGAACAATAAAAAGTGCCAGGAAATAAATAAGGGCCGGAATAGCCTCCACCCCCAGCATCCACCTCCAGCTGTCCTCTCCCAGGTTGACCAGAAAGTAATTGGAAAAATAAGCAACCGAAATCCCGATCACAATATTCAGCTGGTTAAAGGAGACCAGACTTCCCCTTAATTTCGGAGGGGCAATTTCAGCGATATAAACCGGGGCAATGAGGATGGCGCCTCCAATCCCAATCCCTCCGATAATCCGGGCAATTATAAATTCTGCGTAACCCGTTGCCAGGGCAGACCAGGTTGCCGAAATCGTAAAGAGCGCAGCAACAACAATGAGTACACTTTTTCTTCCAAAACGGTCGCTGACCGGGCCTGCCAACAGGTTTCCGGCCATTGCGCCAAAAACGACACATCCTACCGAAAACCCGAGCATCCACTCGGTCATTTCAAAATAAACGGTAATTCCCCGGACCGCTCCTGAGATCACGGCACTGTCAAATCCCAGCAGAAAACCGCCTAAAGCCACTATCAGGCTAATCAGTACGGTATAGGTCTTATTCATCTTTACTGCAGTCTCGGTTTGCATGGTTGGTTGGTTTACGGGTTGGTACTGTGGCTACCTTGGTCTGGGCAGGCTTCCTTAAAAGCGGGTGAAAAAATAAGCATTTTCTGAAAGAATCCAGCAATTTTATGGGAATAGCTATTGATATACCCTGATGTAATCGACTTCCATAGTAGCACTTGTAAAGTTCGGATCAATGGCACCTCCTAGATTACCGCCCATAGCGATGTTCAACAGAAAGTAATAGGGCTTGTTGAAAGGACGGTTATTCCCGTTCGACAGGGTCCCATAGTTGCGATCATCTATGAAAAATGTTATTTCAGATTCATCCCAAATGATACCATAGACATGAAAATCTTCCGATACCCCCTCTTCAACCGTAGAGACTACGCGGGCATTACCCCCGTAGTTCAATGGGTCATGGGTGGCACCCTGAACCACATCCTGCTTATTACCAACATGTTCCATTATATCAATTTCCCCGGAGCCCGGCCATGGATTGGTATCAATATCCGATCCCAGCATCCACAATGCCGGCCAGGTTCCCCCACCGGACGGCAGCTTGGCCCTGATTTCAATCCGCCCGTACCGGAACTCAGCCTTTCCTTTAGAAGTAATTCGAGCTGAAGTAAAGCTATTGCCATTTCGGATGGCATTTATCCTGAGAATACCCTCTTGTACCACAACATTTTGAGCATCACTGGTATATACCTGAGATTCCCCATTACCCCAGCCACATAGATTGGGGCAGCCATCTCCCAGGTTGTAATTCCAGATGGCGGAATCCGGAGGGCCCGGCACTGTAAACTCTTCTGACCACACCAAAGTATCAAAACCACCTGTTTCTCCGGCAGGAGGATTTTCGGGATCCGAAGGAGGTTCGGGCATAGATATTTCTATGGTTACCGGGATGGTTTTAGAAATTGACTGCCCGTTCACACCAACAGCAACCACCCTGATCTGATACGTGAATCGCCCGGGAGTAGTAAATTGCTTCAATACAGGTTCTCCGTAACTGACGGCAGTTGTTCCGTCGCTAAAGTAAAAATCAAAACGTTCTGCGTTCTGAGCAGTGACCGTAAAAGTAACAAGCCCAGAGCCATCCGAACTTATGTTTGCAGAAACCTCCAGGTTTAATGGGGCCAAATCCTCTGTGGCTTCTGAGGACCCTTTCTGGCAGCCCATTAGAATGAGCAGCAGACTGAAACTAAGTTTCAGCTTTCTGAGATTTGGCATAAATGACTATTTAAAACGGTTGTCGCCAGTGGAGACAGGCAGACGATTATACCCATTCCGTTAGTTGAAAGGGTTGTTGGGAAGATACTCAGGAAATTGGAGATATTCCGGAGAATTACAAAAGATTTCTCCTACAGACGGCATATTCAGGCTAATGGTCTTCTAAACGATCTCAGCACTCAGGCCTGCCTGCAACAATCGGGTACAGCGCGGCTTCAGGTCGTCGTACTCTCCTGTTTTAACGGTGCATTTCCCATTGTGATGCACAATAAGGGAACACTGTTCGGCCTGTTCCGGACTGTGGTCACATACCTCGATCAGCGTTTGAATCACATGGTCAAAGGTATTTACCTCATCGTTAAAGAGGACTATTTCATTGAGGTGCTTTTCCAGTTCCTCAACTTGAAGGGACTCCAGTAAACGCTCTTTGGTACTCATATACAGAGGGTTTGCTACGAATATAATAAAATTTTATTCTCGTGGAGCTTGTTTATAAAAAGTTATAACCCAAAGATATTCATACTATTACACAATGCTTCTGAAAAAGGATTCTCAGGTATCCTTTAAAAAAACAGCAAGGGCCCATTGCTCTTTAAAAGAGGTATCCTGCTTTAGTAGTCCGCAGTTATTTGCGGTCTGCTCCAGATCGGGTATGTCTTTACTGTAGAAGCCACTCAACAGGAGCAGGCCGCCGGGTTTAAGTGATTTCGCATAGCTGGGCAGATCAGCCAGCAATATATTTTTATTGATATTCGCCAGGATTATATCAAAGGCAAGATCCTGGATTTTTTCTGCCCCTCCCTGTAGTACTTCCGCTAGCTTTACCTCGTTGGCAAGGGCATTTTCAAGGCAGTTTTCCACGCACCAGGGTTCAATATCTACTGCAAATACGGGAGAAGCTCCTTTTTTGGCAGCCAGGATGGCCAAAACACCGGTCCCGGCCCCCATGTCCAGAACTGCTTTTCCTTCAAGGCTTTCCATTTGCAGCAGGGCTGAAAGCATGAGGTAGGTGGTTTGATGATGCCCGGTCCCAAAGCTCATTTTTGGGGTGATTACCAGGTCATATGCTACAGATTGGTCAGGCTTTGGGTGGAAATCAGCCCGTACCACACATTGATCCCCAATGGTAATGGGTTGATATTCGGATTCCCATACTGCATTCCAGTTTTCAAGGGGTACCCTGTCTATCTGGTATTCCACAGACCAGTCCGGGTGCTTGAGGTAAGGCAAGGCTGCAAAAGCCTTTTCATCCCAGTGTTCCTCCTGAATATAGGCCTTCAGGCCATTGTCTGTTTCTTCGAAACTTTCAAATCCCAGTTCCGACAAGGCAGCAATAAAAATCTCAGCAGCCGGATCAGGCGGGTTCAGGGTCAGGGAACATCGGATATACATACAGCTCAGCCTATGGCTTTAACAATGGCCATAAAGTCATCCCCTACCAGGGAAGCCCCACCGATAAGGCCTCCATCTACATCCGGTTTTGAAAAGATTTCGGCCGCATTTCCGGGCTTTACGCTGCCCCCGTAAAGGATGGATACCTTTTGCGCAATAGCGTTTGTATAGGCATCTGATACAATTTTGCGGATATAGGCGTGCATTTCCTGTGCCTGTTCCGGGCTGGCTGTCTCCCCCGTTCCTATGGCCCATACAGGTTCGTAAGCCAGGACAATTTGCGACCAGGCAGACTCGGGAAGATCAAACAGGCCGTTCTTTAATTGTTTGGCTACCAGATCAAAATGTTTTCCAGCCTTTCGGTCACTGAGCTCCTCCCCAAAACAAAAGATGACCCGCATATTTTTCTCAATGGCCTGTTTTACCTTTTTAGCAAGCAATTCATCCGTTTCATGGAAGTAAGCCCTTCTTTCGGAATGCCCAAGGATTACAGTATCTACCTCTATATCCAGCAGCATGTCTGCGGCTATTTCCCCTGTATAGGCCCCATTGTCAGCAAAATGCATATTCTGGGCTACCACCTGAATAGCCGAACTTTCCAGTTGGCGTACAGCATCCGCCAGATTGACAAAGGTGGGGGCCACCATTACCTCGGCATCCGTATCCGGCAATTTAGCGGATAATTCATTCAGCAGTATCTCAGTCTCCCGGGCCGTTTTGTTCATTTTCCAGTTTCCGGCAACAATCTTTGTTCTCATTGTGTGGCTTGTTTTTGGCGTTCTTGTATTTCTTTTAGTTCTTCCATGGTATAAACACGGTAATCTTCCCCGTCCAGTATTTCCCCGGCATATTCCTCTATAGTCTGGGTAAAACCTGCAGCTTTTCTGCGCTGGTTGACATTTTCATGGTCTTCTATTGGCCAGATCAGGTTAATTTCTTCCGGGGTATTCCAGAAATAGGTCATGGCCTGGGTGCCGTATTGCTGTGGCAACCCTTGGTTCATCAGGGATCGGTCCAGCATCATGGCATACAGGCGGAAAGGGAGTTCCCCGGTTTCGGCTGCTATTTTAATCTGCGGCAGGAATTCATCAATGCGCTCGGAATGCTGGATTACGTACCAGGCCGCCCGGTCCGTATTGGGGCCCACCAAGCTGGTGCCGGGATAACCGTATTCACTGATTATAGAGTCGATATAGACAATGTTTTGCTGATCGATCTGATATTGTTTACCCATATTTTCCGGGGTGAGGTTCCCGCGGTACAACTGGTCCCGTTCCAGGATGCTGTCAAGGTTTTTCTTCAAGGCCTGCAGGTACCGCTCCTCTGCCGGAAGTTCTTGGAGTTCCAGCTGATCCAGGTCGTTATAGTGCAATTTTTGCACTATGGTCCCTTCCTGCAGGAGCAGCACCCCCGGGTTGGACCGCACAATGGTCTTCAGGGTGGTCTGGTCCGTAAAATACCAGGGAAAGGACATGCCGTATTGCTGATTTAATGCTTCCGTCTGTTCCTGAGAAGAGGCAGACATGCCGATTACCGAATATCCTTTACTAGTAGCAGAGTCTATAATGGTTTTGAGGTCTTCAAATGCCTTTGGTTCGCTTTTGTTCAGGTCATAGGCAATGACCATAAGCAGGTTTTTTCGCTTCAGGATCCCGGAGGCCAGGTCTATTCCCTCTTTCTCAATGGTAAAATCATGGATGGGGGGCTCGTAACCGGGTTGGATTTCCCGGGTCCCGTCCAGGCCTACGAATTCCCCTTCTACTTCCGGATAGGCCCCATTGGTCGTAATAACTTCCTCTTCCCCATTAATACGAAAGCGCCAGTCATATTCAAAAACCGGTTTGGGGGCATCTTCCGGGATTTCCATTCCGCGGGGGATGTTGGCACCAATGTGATACGGCCTGAAATCCATTGATGGCAAATGATTGAGCACCTGGTTTGCAAAAAGGATACAGGCCAAAACAGACGCCAGGGTAATGCCCAGCCTGAACTTCCCGCTACCCAGAGGAGTAAGGTGTTGACGACCCCAGAATAAAAGCAGGATAGCTCCCAGTAGTACCACATCTTTGGTAAAGGATTCCCAGGGGGTTAGTTTAACAGCGTCCCCGAAACAGCCGCAATCCGTTACCTTATTGAAATAAGCCGAATAGAAAGTCAGGAAAGTAAAGAACACAATCATCCCGAGCAGTGTCCACAGGGTTAGGCTTCTGCGGAATCCAACCAGCAGGGCAACTCCCAGTACTACTTCCAGGATTACCACAAACAGGGCAATGGCCAGGGCGTAGGGTTCCAGAAAAGGGATATTCAGTACGGCTGCACTGAAATATTCCTCCAGCTTAAAGGAAAAACCGACCGGGTCGTTTAATTTGATCAGGCCGCTGATAATAAAAAGTATCCCTACAAAAAGGCGAAGGAACCAGATGAGGATTTTCATGGGCAATCAGGATTTTATGGCGGGTTGGGTATTCTCTTCCAGGTGGATCATAGCGAAGACCGCATAATTGATGATGTCCTGATAATTGGCATCCACCCCTTCGCTAACTTCCGTCTTTCCCTGGTTGTCTTCTATTTGTTTTACGCGAAGCAGTTTCTGCAGGATCAGGTCGGTAAGCGAACTTACCCGCATATCCCGCCAGGCTTCCCCGTAATCATGATTCTTTGCCTCCATCAGGGCTTTGGTCCGGCCAATGTGTTCATCGAATAGTGCCAGAGCTGCTTCTGCATCGAGATCAGGTGTTTCCACTACCCCTTTTTCAAGCTGAATAAGGGCCATCACAGAATAATTGATGATGCCGATAAACTCGGCCTCCTGCCCTTCTGCCACCTTTTGCACCTGCTTTTCCTGCAGGCTTCGGATCCGCTGGGCTTTGATAAAAATCTGGTCTGTCAGGGAGGGCAATCTCAGGATGCGCCATGCGGCTCCGTAGTCCTTCATTTTCCGGCCAAAAAGGTTTCGGCACTGGGCGATTACCTGATCATAAGCTTTTGAAGTTTCCTTCATAGGTTGCTTTAATTTATGTACTTTTCCTGCGACTTTTAACAGGGCTTAAAAGTACTTTTTTTCTCGGAGCAATCCGATTAAACCTTCCAAAGGTATTGATTTATGACGATTTGTTGTAAGGGCAGGCTTATAGACCTCAGCATCCCCAAAATAATGGGCATTCTGAACTGTACCCCCGATTCATTCTACGATGGCGGGCAGTACACTATTCCGGACCTGGCTTTCAGACAGGCTGAGACCCTGCTGGAGGAAGGGGTAGACTTTATTGACATAGGCGGCTACAGTTCCCGGCCGGGAGCTTTGGATATTTCGGAATCCGAGGAGGCAGACCGGGTTCTCCCTGTAATCGAAAAGCTGGTAAAGATTCGCCCGGAAGTACTTATTTCCATAGATACTTTTCGTTCTCAGGTTGCCCGGCAGGCCCTCGAGGCCGGGGCCGCGATGGTTAATGATATTAGCGGGGGCCTCAGGGATCCCGGGATGCTCCCGTTAATAGCTGACAAGAATATACCCTATATCCTGATGCACATGAAGGGAACGCCTCAAAATATGGCAAGGCAGACGGAATACGATAATTTGCTGATCGATCTGCGCTATTATTTTTCAGAGCGCCTGTCCGAAGCCCGGGCCCTCGGGATTACCGATTGTATTATCGATCCCGGTTTTGGTTTTGCCAAGACCCGGGAACAAAATTTTGTCCTGCTCCGGGAACTAAGGGCCTTTGAAATCCTGGAGGTCCCCATCCTGGCCGGGATCAGCCGGAAATCCATGATTTACAAAACCCTTGATATAACTGCCGGGCAGGCCCTTAACGGCACCACTGCCCTGCACATGATCGCGCTGCAGAATGGTGCCAATATTTTACGGGTCCACGACGTAAAAGAGGCGGTTCAGTGCGTCCGGCTGCATCAGCAACTTCATGCAGGGTAAATGGAAGCTGGTTCTGTTAATTTTTCTACTTTTACAAAAAGCTGCGCAGATTGGACTTCTTAAATTTTCTGGATTTCAGGGTAACGGATTTTATAGACATCCTGCTGGTAGCCGTGTTATTATTTTACTTCTACCGCCTGGTAAGGGGAACTGTGGCCATCAATATTTTTATCGGGATTGTGATCATCTGGGGATTCTGGAAACTTACCGAGCTGCTGGATATGCAGATGACCAGCAGCATGGTGGGCGGTTTTATGCAGGTAGGCTTAATTGCGCTGATCATTGTCTTTCAGCAGGAAATTCGAAAATTTCTCCTGGTAATCGGCTCCACGAACTTTGCGAATAAAAAACGTTTTATCAAACACTTTAAATTCCTCAAACAGGAGGGCCTGGGGACCCTGCTGGATGTGGATGCCGTAATGAGTGCCTGCGAGCGGATGGGTAAAACCGGAACAGGGGCCATCCTGGTCATCGAAAGGGATACCTCTCTGGATTTTATCCGCTCCTCGGGCGACCCCATGGAGATTGAAGTAAATCAGCCTATAATCGAAAGTATTTTTTACAAAAACAGCCCCCTGCACGATGGAGCGGCCATCATCAAAGGGAATTACATTGTAGCTACCCGGGTAATACTGCCGGTATCCCGGGAGCGTTCCATCCCGCAGCGATTCGGGCTAAGGCACCGCGCGGCAGTGGGCATTACCGAACGTTCGGATGCGCTGGCCCTGGTGGTAAGCGAGGAAACCGGCCTGATATCCTATATCAAAAACGGGGAGTTTGTACTCTACAAGGATATGGAAGAGCTCGGCAGGATGATCCGAAAAGACCTCAATTAACATGCAATGTAAAAACTGTAATACCACCCTGCGAACAGATTTCGCCTTTTGCCCGGGCTGCGGGGGGAAAATCGTTTTGAAACGAATTACCTTCAAAGGCCTGACCTCCGATTTTTACGACCATTACTTCGACCTGGACAACACCTTTATCCGCACCTTTTTAGACCTTTTTACCAAACCGCAACAGGTCTTATGGGCTTATGTGGAAGGGGTCCGCAGGAAGTACGTCAACCCCATGAGCTACCTGGCCATTTCCTTTGCCCTTTCCGGAATTTTGTTCTTTGTGATGAAAAAGCAAATAGACAAACTTCAGATGGATCTTTTCAGTGGGCAGATGGATTCTGAAGCCGGACGAAAAATACTGGATGTTACCATGGAATACAGTTCCCTGATTATGATCCTGTACATTCCTATCATGGCCCTGGCAGGCTATCTGGTCTTTAACAAGAAAGATTTTAACCTGCCCGAGTACACTACTGCTGCAACTTATGTTTTGGCACAGTACAGTATTTTTACTTTTCCAATTAGCCTGATTTTATTGCTGCTATCTCCTGAAAGCTATATGAATTATTCGCTTTTTGGAATTTTAATACTAGTAGTCTACACGGGTTTTGCATTTGCCCGTTTTAACGGAGGGAAACTCAGGCAGCAGCTTTTGCGTTTTTTTATTTACGGGATCATATTTGTAATCGGGTATTTTGGGCTGTCCCTGGTATTGAATATCATTTTTTTCCTGACCGGGGTTTTGGAGATAAAGGATTTTCTGCCAAAGCAATAGCGCTAAGCAACTTCTTCAGCCATAAATTGGGCCTCGTACAGTTTGCTGTAATAGCCGTTTTTGGCCAGCAGGGATTTATGGGTACCTGTTTCCACAATTTCACCCGCCTCCATCACCAGGATCTTATCAGCTTTTTTGACGGTGGCCAGACGGTGAGCGATGATGATGGAAGTACGCCCCTCGGTTACTTTTTCGCTGGCTCGTTGGATAAGTTGTTCGGAATACGTATCCACTGAAGAGGTTGCCTCATCCAGGACCAGGATACTGGGGTTGCGCATATAGGCCCTTAAAAAGGCAATAAGCTGCCGCTGCCCGCTGGAAAGCATGCTTCCCCTTTCTTTTACGTTGTACTCGTACCCTCCGGGCAGGCTGGATATAAATTCGTGGACGCCAATTTGCCGGGCCGCTTCTTCAATGTCTTCCCGGGCTATATTGGGATCACGCAGGGAAATATTATTGGCAATGGTGTCTGCAAACAAAAAGACATCCTGGAGTACTACTGCAATATTATTGCGCAGGGAAGCCAGTTTGTAGGATTTACAATCATGTCCATCCAAAAAGATGCTACCCGAATGGATTTCGTAAAAACGGTTCAACAGGTTAATAATGGTGGATTTTCCGGCCCCTGTAGCTCCAACGATGGCCACTTTTTCCCCTGGCTTCGCCTCAAATGAAATCCCGTGTAAGACTTCCTCATCTTCCACATAACCAAAACGCACGTCCTTAAAGGAAATGGCTCCGTTCATGTGCGCGACCTCTATGGTCCCTGTATCCTCTATACGGCTGTCGGTATCCAGGATTTTAAATACCCGGCCCGCAGCTACCATCCCCATCTGCAGGGTATTGAATTTATCTGCGATTTGCCGCAACGGCCTGAAGAGCATTTCTATAAAAAGGATAAAGGCAAAAATAGTTCCCGCTATATCCTGATCGATGTTGGCGATATTCTGCAAGCCTCCGTACCAAACTACCAGTCCGATGGCTATGGAAGTTACAATCTCAGCTACCGGAAAGAAGAAGGAATTGTACCAGACTGTCTTTAACCAGGCATTCTGGTGCTTTTCATTGATCTTCCTGAATTTTTCAGATTCAATGGCCTCCCGGGTAAACAACTGTACGATTTTCATCCCCGTTAATCGTTCCTGTACAAAGGAATTCAGGTTCGAAACCTGGGCCCGTACTTCCGTAAAAGCCACTTTCATCGCTTTCTGGAACAAACGGGTAGCATAAAGGATAACCGGAAGGATTGCAAAGACTATCAGGGCGAGTTTCCAGTTGAGTATCAGCATGATTAAGGATGCTGCCAGCATCTTGAGCAGGTCTGCTACAATGGTAAAAAAACCTTGTGAAAAAATCTCCCCTATCCGTTGCAGGTCGGCCACTGAACGTGTAACCAGCACCCCTATGGATGATTTATTGAAATACTGCATCCGAAAACCGATCATCTTTTTAAAAAGGTTGATCCGCATATCCTTGATAACAGATTCCCCCAGCCAGTTGGCATAGTAGGTAAAGAGCAACTGGCAAACCACCTGCCCGACCAAAACGGCCAGCATCAGCAGTGAAAGGTTGAAGAGCAAATCCCTGTCTTTGCCCGCAATGGCATCGTCTATGATATCCCGTAGAATCAGAGGCGACCAAACCGAAAAACCCGTCAGCAGGATCGCCGCCAGGGCTGTTCCGTAAAACGTAAGCATATAGGGTTTGGTGTAGGCCAGCACCCGCCTGAACAAAAAGAGATCAAAAGCTTTTCCTGTGTCTTTATCCATTGCTTTGATATATCCGATCCGGATAAACGATTTCCGTCAAATATAGGCCTTTTGCGGGTACAGAAACCCCCGCCCGGGACCGATCCCTGCTTTTTATAATAGTCTTAACATCTGCTACCGTCAGACGGCCTTTCCCCACCTCTACCAGGGTCCCTACAATGGCGCGGACCATATTGCGAAGGAAGCGATCTGCTGTGATGTGGAAGATCCACAGCTCCCCGGAGGCTACCCATTCTGCACGGCGGATCTCGCAGTTATAGGTTTTAACATCCGAATGTGCCTTGGAAAAGGCCTTAAAATCTTTAAATGTCATCATGCTGGCTGCAGCCCGGTTCATGGCATCGAAATCCAGGGGGAGGTTAACATGCCAGGCCGATTCCTGGGCAAACGGGTTTTTCTCCTGCACCAGGTGGTATTCATACGATCGGCTGATCGCATCGAAACGCGCATGGGCGTCATCGGATACGGGCACTACTCTTTTTACGGCAATATCCGCAGGAAGAAAGGCATTCAGCCGGGCTATAAAGTCTTCGGAAAAAGGTCCTTCCAGGTCAAAATGCGCCAGCATTTTCCGGGCATGCACCCCGGCATCTGTACGCCCGGCAGCAGTAAGGGCTACAGGGGAACCCAGCAAGGTACTGCTGCGCTCTTCAAGTACCTGTTGTACGCTCAGGGCATTGGGCTGCCGCTGCCAGCCATGATAATTGGTCCCGTTATAGGAAAATTCCATAAAATACCGCATAGATCTTTGGGTATGGGAGTGCAAAGATAATGAATCAGACCTCCTTTGGCCTGCCTTTTTCAAGGAAGCGGGTATTTGCTAAACTGATTGGTTTTTACAGCGGGAACGGGTAAGTTGTAGTAAGGGGGCGGGGGCTTCCCCCGGGCCGGAAAGTTAAGTGTATCTTAAGTTCTACTTAACCCCTGCTTATCTTTTTCGCTTTCCGGACTGTTCAGACCTTCCCCCTTTTCCCTAGTTCGATAACTTCCAGGTCCTTGATATCACTGCCGTCAACCGCAAAACGCAACATAGTGCGAATTTGGTGGAACCCGGAAATACCACAGGCCCCGGGGTTCATGTGTAAGAGATTAAAGCGTTTGTCATATTGTACTTTCAGGATATGGGAGTGTCCGCATATAAATAGTTTTGGTGCCTTTTTGATCAGTTCCTCCCGAACCCTTTTCTGATAGCGCCCCGGATACCCTCCAATATGCGTAATCCAGACAGCCACATCCTCGCAGCTGAAGCGGTTGTCCAAAGGAAATTCCCGTCTTATTTTGTCATTGTCTATATTCCCATAGACCCCCCTGAGTGGATTTAATTGCTGCAGGGCATCGGTAACCTCAAGGGAGCCGATATCCCCGGCATGCCAGATTTCATCAGCTTCCTTTGCATAGGTAAGTATCCGCTCATCTATGTGGCTGTGGGTATCGGACAGCAATAATATCCTGGTCATTTGCTTGGTTAAGGGGCAAATATAAAAAGGGTACCTGAACTATATGAGCCTCAGGAATTAAAAATTAAGTTTCAATCAATGGTTTTTTAGTAACTTCCTGCAAGAATAGCTTCACCTCAGGTGAGCCACCACAATTTTCATTCCCGATGAATTACAGGCAAACATCCGTTGGATTTAAATTTAGGACCGCTCCATTCGCATGAATCCAAACCTGAATAAACTTAAGGATGTAATATCCGCTTCCAAGTCTATTTCCCCTGAAAAAAAGGAGGAATTGCTCGGACAATTGAGCGAAACTGAAAACCTGCTCGCAGAAAATGAAAACAAACTACTTTCCCAACAGCGGGAATTGGAAATAGAAACAGCCCTGGAAAGGGTCAGGGCCCGTTCTATGGCCATGCAGTCTTCAGATGAAATAAGCGAAGTACTCAGCCTGCTTTTCCAGCAATTTGATCTTTTGGGGATAAAACCGCTCACCGTATGGCTGACCTTGTGGAACCCCGATAAAAATACCTTCATCTACCAGTCTACAGGGACTTCAGGACACCGGATTCAGGCCCAGCAGGAAGTAGCTATCGAAGGGATGCAAATCTGGCAGGATTTGTATGAAAAATGGAAGCGGGGGGACTCTGAGGATGTTGAATTACTCTTTTATTCGCAGGAGGACGCCCGCCAGCTGTTCAGCCTGATGCAGGAGACCTTTTCTGCCATGCCCGAAGAAGAACGCCTAACGGCCGAGCATTTCCCGGAGGGAGGCTACAGTGTGCAGGGGCACTGTAAATTCGGCTATATCGGATATACCCATACCCGGAAACCCACGGAGGAAGAAATTGATATCCTCACCCGTTTCGCCACTGAGTTTGGCAGGGTATACCAGCGCTTTCTGGATATCCAAAAGGCTGAAGCCCAGGCACGGGAAGCCCAAATCGAAGCTTCGCTGGAAAGGGTCCGGGCTGCGTCCATGGCCATGCATAAAACAGCGGATATCGCGTCGGTGGTACAGGTGCTCTTTGAAGAGTTAAAGCAGCTGAATATCCCTTTCGAGCAAGCCTGGATAAACATTTTTCATTTGGAGGAGGGTTATTTTGATATCTGGTTCTCGCCATTAGACGGCATTTACGAGGAACCCACCCATTTTAAGATGCCCACCGCCCCATTTGAAGAAACTGCCATTAAATCCTGGAGATCGGGCGCTACTTTCTCCTATACGTCGCTTAAAACAATGGCGGAAGTGGATCAATTTATGGAGGCTTGCGATCAGATAACCGATTCAAATTACTTTACCATATTACAGAAAAAGCTCAAGAATAATCGACTTGAATTCCTCGAGGCGCGCCACAACTATGGCTTCCTTAGCAAAACTACGGTAGAAGAACCTACAGAAGAGGATAAAACCATCATGGAACGGTTTGCCAAGGTCTTTGAACAGGCCTATACGCGTTTTCTGGATATTCAAAAAGCAGAGCAGCAGGCACGGGAATCACAAATCGAAGCTGCCCTAGAAAGGGTCCGGGCACAATCCCTGGCCATGCACAGCACCAGTGAAATGCAACTGGTGGCCAATGCGATT
Organism: Robiginitalea insularis; assembly: GCF_052497835.1. Classification (NCBI taxonomy): domain Bacteria; kingdom Pseudomonadati; phylum Bacteroidota; class Flavobacteriia; order Flavobacteriales; family Flavobacteriaceae; genus Robiginitalea; species Robiginitalea insularis. Next base: position 2,322,995 of record NZ_CP199296.1, on the reverse strand, counting down.
TACGAGCAGCTAAGTGCGCTGGGGATTGAAATGGATGCTGTTGGGATGAGCGGGGCAATTGAAGCAAAGCAGGATTACGATGTATGGGTTGGCGGGGCACCAATGGGTGAAGCCCTGCGTATTCCTTACAACGAAGAAACCAAAGTACAGCGCGATTACAATAAGATGCTCAGAGACCGGCCTGAACTGTTCGCAAGGACCTATTCAGGGAAGGTCAAAAAGGAATACATAGATCGCTTGCTCACCCATGGGGAATTTCCGAAAGCGCTCAAAAAAAAGATGGTGTCTTCAGAGGCGTTCACCACGCTGATTGCCCCTAAAAAAAATTCCGGGATACAGATAGTGCGCTATACCGACCAGGCGTACACGGAACAGGATGCAGAAATCCTGAAACGATTTGCCGGGGTTTTTGAACAAGCCTATATCCGCTTTATGGACTTGGAGAAGGCAGAAAAACAGGCCCGCGAATCCCAGATCGAGGCTGCTTTGGAACGGGTCCGGGCACGGACCATGGCGATGCATAAAAGTACTGAGCTGGGTGAAGTGGCCGCCGTTTTATTTGAACAGATTAGCAAACTGGTCCATACCCCGGAGCGGTTTAATATCGCTATAGGCAACAAGGAAGGCCTGAATTTTGATATTTGGGTTACTGATCAAAAGGGTTACGAAGTAAACAAACAATTTACGTTTCATGTAGACCAGTCCCCGGTTGTAAAGGAAGTTTACGAAGCCTGGGGGAAAAAGCCATATATCGTTCAGCATTTGCACGGAAAAAAGCTGGAGCAATGGATAAGCTACATGCATCGGGAAGTTGGAATCCCATTTGATAAAACGCAATTAAAAGAACATCGTTATATCAACTCGGTCTTCTTTGCACAAGGCTGTATCGGGATTACCACCAATGAGCCCCCTGCACAGGAATCCCTTGAAATAATAGGACGTTTCGCAAAAGTCTTTGAACAAACCTATACCCGCTTCCTGGACCTGCAGAAGGCCGAGCTTCAGGCGCGGGAAGCCGAAATACAGCTGGCTTTGGAACGGATTCGTGCCCGGGCCATGGCCATGCAGGGAACGGAGGAGTTGGGGGATGTGCTGTGCGTGCTTTTTGAACAGTTTGATTTTCTGGGTATCAACCCCGCCCTCACCCACCTTACCCTTTTTGACGAAGAAAACAAGACCTTCAGCCTGCGGATCACGACCAGCCCCAGCAATAAAGTGCTCGCCGAACAGATCATCGATATTGAAGCGGTGGAAAGCTGGAAGGCCTCCTATGAAAACTGGAAAAACGGAGGGGACCAGACAGTGGATTGTATTGAATACCCGCCTGAAATCCTCCCGGCGGTCTGGGAAATCATGGATGTTGTGATGACTGCACTTCCGGAAGGGCATAAAATCTATCCATCCGATTTTCCCGACGGCTTGTTTACTACACAGGGCCACTGCCGCTTTGGCTATATTGGCATGAACCATACCCGTCCTGCCACAGAAGAGGAAAAGGTTATTGTAGGCCGTTTTGCCAGTGAGTTTGGCATGGTTTACCAGCGTTTTTTGGAGTTAAAAAGGGCAGAAGCCCAGGCCCGGGAAGCCCAGATAGAAGCGGCCCTGGAACGGGTGCGGGCCCGGTCTATGGCCATGCACAAAAGTGATGAATTGCTGGACCTGTCGGTGGTACTCTTCCAGGAACTCGATAAACTGGAGGTACGGGGTTTCTTTAATTGCGGTTTTGTGGAAGTTGATGAAGGAGAACAGCGACAGTCCGGTTGGACTACCATGACGGATGGTTCCATGGGTGAAGGCTACTTCCTGCCGCTTCGGGGAGACAAAGTACTGGATGACAGATACCAGGCCTGGAAAATAGGGGAACCGGCCTTTTGCCAGAAGGTGGGCGGACAGGAACTTAAAGCCCATATGTCATTTGCCATGCCCACCCTGGGATCAGAGCGGATAAGGCAAATGACCTCCGACTTCCCGGATCCCACCTATTTCTACTGCTTCAATTTCAGCCATGGATACCTTTCCATTATTTCTGGAGAATCCCTGAGCGGGGAGGCCGAATCCATTCTCATCCGGTTTACCCGGGCTTTCGAACAGGCGTATATCCGATTTATGGACCTGAAAAAGGCCGAGGCACAGGCACGGGAATCTGAAATCCAGCTGGCCCTGGAGCGGGTGCGGGCCCGTACCATGGCCATGCACCGGAGTGATGAACTCAGCGAAGTGGCTGCAGAGCTTTTCCAGCAGATTGAGGGGCTTGGGGCTACCCCGGAACGCCTGAATATCGGGATTGTCCGTGAAGATGAAGGGATTATTGAATGGTGGTCTACCCAGCAGGGCGGGCAGCAAATAAACCAACTTTTTACGGGGAGTATTGAAGAACCCACCACCATCTCCAAATTATATAAGGCCTGGAAAGAAGGCAAAAAACACTTTGAGCTCCGGCAAAAAGGAAAAGAGCTGCGGCAATGGCTCAAATATTTACAGGAGGAGATCGGTCTGCCTTTTGAACCGGAGCTGGTGCGGGACCAACGGTTTCATACAGCAGCTTATTTTAAACACGGTTTGTTGCTGGTTTCCGCTCCGGAGCCGGTTTCGGCAGAAACCCGGGAATTGTTATTTCGGTTTAGCCAGGTTTTTGAGCAAACCTATGTGCGGTTTCTGGACCTGCAGAAAGCAGAAGCCCAGGCTCGGGAAGCACAAATAGAAGCTTCCATGGAACGCATACGGGCCAGGGCGATGGCCATGCAGGAATCCACCGAGCTCACAGAAGTGCTTTCCGTTATCTTCCAGCAATTGAACTTACTGGGCGTAGATACGGTCTGGACGCACCTTACCCTGCTCCATCCGGAGGAAAACGCCTTTACCTATCGGATGACGGGACGGAACGGGGAGCGTATTATCGCGGAAGAAAAAATTTCCCTGGATGCCTCCGAGCACTGGAAGCATATTTCCGATGACATCAAATCCGCGGACAAGGACCCGGACCCTATAACACGCATCGAATTTCCCCCGGAAGGCCTGGAGGCTATCTGGGAGCTCTTCGACGGTATCTTCTCAAAGCTGCCGGAAGGGGAAAAAGTAGCTCCCCGGGACTTCCCCAACGGCCTGTACACTACGCAGGCTTATTGTAAATTCGGCTTTTTAGGCTTGAACCAGATCAGGGAGTCCACACCCGAAGAGGCTGATATCCTGATGCGCTTTACCACTGAGTTCAGCAGGCTTTACCAGCGTTTCCTGGATTTGCAGAATGCTGAAGAACGGGCCCGGGAGGCTCAGATCGAAGCAGCACTTGAAAAGGTAAGGGGGCGTTCCCTGGCCATGCACAACAGTTCCGAATTGCAGGAGGTGATCAAAACCGTTTACGATCAATTCCTGAGTCTGCAACTGGATATATCAGGAGGGGCCTTCATTACAGTAAACGAAGACATTGATAGGGAGCTCCTTTGTTGGGGCGCCGGAGGTGCTGCCGATTATATCGAAAGAGTACACATTCCCTTTTTAGATATGCCCATTTACACGGAAATACTAAAAGGAATTAAGAAAGGGCCCGGTTTTTTCACTGAATCTTTTACCCAAAAAGAGAAAAAGGCTTTTTTCGAGGAACTTTTCAAAAACCCTCCCTACAAGAATACACCTTCCGCCCAGAAGAAGGAAATTCTGGGCAGACCCGGCGGATACACCCGTTCCTGTGCCGTCTTCAAACACACCAGCATCTTTATCATCAATCACCACGGAAAGCCATTCTCAGAACAGGACAACGATGTTTTAAAGCGTATGGGGAGGGTTTTTGAACAGGCTTACACCCGCTTTCTCGATCTTCAAAAAGCTGAAAAACAAGCACGGGAAGCCCAGATCGAAGCGGCCCTGGAACGGGTACGGGCCCGATCTATGGCCATGCACCACAGCAAGGAGCTAACAGACCTCAACGCCTTGTTACTCAAACAAATCGATGGTTTACAAGTAAAGGTGTTTGCAGTGGGAATCCACATAGTAAATCCGGAAAAGCCCATAAGTGAAGCCTGGATTGGCGACCCAACAGTAGGGCAGATGCCAAAAATAGTTGTGGACCATGAAAAGGACCCGCTTACCAGGCTCATGTATAAAGGATGGAAGGATGGTGAAGAATTAATCGAAACAAAGATTTGCGGAGAGCAGGTAAAGGAACATTTCGATAATATGCACGGGGTGCACAGCAAATTGCAATTTTTTAAACCGAATGAGCTACCGCAATGCCTGTATTATCATTTTGCCTATTTTTTACATGGTTTTTTTGTCTTTGTATCTACCTGTTCCTATCCCGAAAATTATGAAATTTTCAAGCGTATCGCCAAGGTTTTCGAACAAACCTACATCCGCTTTCTGGATTTGCAGAAAGCTGAGGCACAGGCAAGGGAATCCCAGATTGAAGCAGCTCTGGAGCGTATTCGGGCCAAGACAATGGCCATGCACAACACCGATGACATTGCCAATACGGTTATCACCTTTTTTGAAGAGCTGCTGGGGCTGGGATTAGACAAATCCATGCGGGCAGGCATCGGCATCCTAAGCCAGTCTGATCTCATGGAAGTCTGGACGGCATCCATCCCGGAGACTTCCAAAACCATTCTGCACAAGGGGTCGCTGGATATGACAACGCATCCCTTGCTGGTGGGAGCGAAACGTGCCTGGGATCAGGCGGATCCTTTTTTTACATATAAACTTGAAGGGGAAGACCTAATAGACTATTTCCGCAACCTCACTGAGGCACCCGACTATCCTGCGGAATTCGATCTGGACAAGCTTCCGGAAATCGTGAATCACCGCAGTATTCCTTTCGCAGACGGGTTTTTATTCACCTTTACGGAATCTCCACTGCCAGACGAAATCATCCGTATCCTGGAACGCTTTGCAACCGTCTTCGGGCAAACCTACACCCGTTACCTGGATTTACAAAAAGCTGAGGAACGCGCCGGGGAGGCCCTTAAACAGGCCTCTATTGAACGGATTCGGGGGGAGATCTCCAGCATGCGTTCGGCAGCAGACTTAAAACGCATAACCCCTCTTGTCTGGAACGAACTAACCACTCTGGGCGTGCCGTTTTTCCGTTGCGGGGTCTTTATCGTCAATGAAAAAGAAAAAAAAATCCTTTCATTCCTTTCGAACCCCGAAGGCGAATCCCTGGCTGCCTGGCAAATCGGGTTCGGAGTTATTCCTGTGTTTGACGAGATGGTAAAAAGCTGGCAGATGCAGGAAGTATTCTGCACTGAATGGGACCGGCAGGGATTTCTGGATTTTTCCCGACAACTTACTGAGCACGGGTTGGTCGATAACCAGGAACGCTACCAGTCCGGGAAGGATGCCCCTGAACACCTCGTACTTCACATGCTGCCTTTTAATCAGGGGATGCTCTATGTAGGCAGTCAGGTTCAGCTGGATACTGATCAAATGGAGCTGGTCCAATCCCTTGCCAATGCGTTTTCGGTAGCCTATGCGCGCTACGAGGATTTTAACCAATTGGAGAAAACCCTGGCCGACCTGAAGGCCACCCAAAACCAGCTCGTTCAGTCTGAAAAAATGGCCAGCCTGGGAGAACTCACTGCCGGGATCGCCCATGAGATCAAAAACCCATTGAATTTTGTCAATAATTTTTCAGAAGTGAGCAAAGAACTGCTGGAAGAACTACAGGAAGAACTTGCCAGGGGTGATATGGAGGAAGTAAAAACCATTACTGCAGACCTGATCCAGAACCTGGAGAAAATAGTGCATCATGGGCAGCGGGCCGACGGGATCGTACGGGGGATGCTGCAACACAGTCGCAGCGGGGATGGCAAAAAAGAACCCACAGATATTAACGTACTGGCAGATGAATACCTGCGCCTCGCCTATCATGGCCTTAGGGCCAAGGACAAATCCTTTAATGCCACAATAGAGACGGCATTTGATGAGCGTATTGATAAAATAGAGCTGGTCCCTCAGGACATTGGGCGGGTACTGCTTAACCTGCTTACCAATGCCTTTTATGCCGTAAATGAAAAAAACCAGGAACTTAAGGGTACTGAAAGAAATTCATTTACACCTACGGTATGGGTAAATACCCGGAAAAAGGAAGATAAAGTATTGATTTCTATCAAGGATAATGGAAAAGGGATCTCCGAAACTGTGCTGGCTAAAATCTTCCAACCCTTTTTTACCACCAAACCGACCGGGCAGGGTACCGGGCTCGGACTTTCTCTGAGTTACGATATCATTAAAGCACATGGAGGAGATATTGCGGTGGAGTCGGAAGAAAATCAATTTACGGAATTTACAATCAACCTGCCCTTGTCATGAAGAATAAAAAGGTGGAAAAATTTGATGGACATTCCATTTATGAGCGGTTGATAGCAGTATTGCTGGATTTTAAGCCCGTGGAAGACCTCAAACACATCGTACATCCCGAATTTATGGGGTATGGCTCGGCGGCTCATGAGATTTTCAGGACGCGCGAAGACCTCAGGAAGATGGCAGAGATGCAGGCGCAGCAACTAAAAGGCCAGGAGTTCAAGTATACCCGAACTTCCCGAAGGGAGCGTCTGTTTGCCAACGGAGCCATATACCTGATCCTCGAGGAGTTTAAGCTCTATTTTTCGGCAAACGACCACCAATTAGACGTAAGGGTTTCCACCTTGCTTGAAAAAACGGAAGGGAAATGGCAGGTTACCCATTTTCATGGTTCCTCTCCGGATTCGGATATTGCCGAAGAAGAAGCCTTTCCGGACCAGGGACTGCGCAGAAAGAATGAAGAACTGGAGGCTAAGATCAGGGAAAGGACCCGGGAACTGGAAATAGAAGCTGCCATGGAACGTGTCCGGGCCAGGGCCATGGCCATGCAGCAGTCCGACGAGCTCTCCGATCTGGTGGATACCGTTTTTAAGGAACTGACCGGCCTGGACATGGCATTGTCCTGGTGCATGATCAATATTATTGATGAAGCGAGCATGTCCAACACGGTCTGGGGTGCCAATCCGCAAATCGGAAAACCCCCTGAATCCTATCATATGTTGTTTGAAGATTTTCGCTTCCATCACGAAATGTACCGGGCCTGGAAGGAGCGGAAGAAAAAGTGGGTCATTGTTCTTGAAGGGAAAGAGAAGGAGGTTTATGACAACTATTTGTTTTCAGAGACGGAATTCAGGAGGGTACCTGCAAGTGTGCAAGAACAGATGAAGGCCTCTGAGCGCTATGTGGCCTCTTTTACCTTCAGCAATTTTGGCGGGCTTCAAACCGTGGGGGAAGAACCCCTTTCCAAGGACAGCCTTGAAATACTGAGCCGTTTTGGAAAAGTCTTCGACCTTACCTATACGCGGTTTAACGATTTACTCAAAGCGGAGGCCCAGGCGCGGGAAGCGGAAATTGAACTGGCCCTGGAGCGGGTGAGGGCGCGAACAATGGCCATGCAGCACAGTGACGAACTGGCGGAGGCCTCGCATTTACTGGACGAACAGGTCCGGGCACTCGGTATCAAAACCTGGGGCTGTGCCTTCAATATTTACAGGGAAAACGATTCTATTGAATGGTTCGGAAACGAAGCAGGGCTCCTGCCAACTTATACTGTTCCGCGAGAAGGGATATTCAAGGAATATTACGATGCCGGACAAAAAGGGGAAACCCTTCTTGTAAAGGAATTCTCGGGGGATGTGTGCATCGCCCATTACGAATATATGAGTACCCTTCCGGTAGTGGGGGAAGTTTTGCAGCAGCTTAAAAAAACCAATGGCTCCTTCCCTGACTATCAGATAGACCACGTTGTTTATTTCAAATACGGCTACCTGTTGTTTATTACCCGCGAATCCGTTCCCGAGGCCCACGATATTTTCAGACGGTTTGCAGGGGTTTTTGAGCAAACCTATACCCGCTTTTTGGATCTGAAAAAAGCAGAGGAGCAGGCCCGGGAGGCACAGATTGAATTGTCTCTGGAACGTATACGTGCCCAGGTAACGGCCATGCAGGAATCCTCTGAACTTCTCGATATTGTTGTTACCATGCGAACGGAGTTTGTCAAACTGGGGCACCAGGCCCATTATTTCTGGCATATGCGCTGGCTTCCCGAAAGGTATGAGAAGGCTATGACCTCCGGAGACGGCACCCGGATTGGGATGGTAATGGAACTACCACGGCATATGCATGGGGATATTTCCCTGCTGGCTACCTGGGAAAAAAGCGATGAGTCCACAGTAGTTTACGCCATGGATGCTGAGGAAGCGGTCGCCTATGTGGATAAAATGGTTTCCCTGGGGGATTTTCAGCAAATCGACCCTCAGGCCCCTTCATCTGATGACATCCGCCACATTGGTGGACTCACCTTTGTAATGGCCCGCACAACCCATGGGGAGATCGGATTCAGTCTGCCGGGAATGGTACCGGAGCCCCCTGCGGAAGCGCTGGAGACCCTTGTCCGTTTTGCCGGGGTGTTTGATCTTGCCTACAGGCGGTTTGAAGATTTAAAGGAGGCAGAAAAACAAAAACGGGAAGCAGAAATCGAATTAGCCTTGGAGCGGGTTCGGGCCCGCACTATGGCCATGCACAACAGTAATGAGCTGGAAGCTGTGATCAAGGTTATTTTTGAACAGTTTGTGGCCCTGGGGATACATGTAGAACACACGGGCTTTATCCTGGATTACAAGAACCGGGATGATATGCATATCTGGCTGGCAGACCATAATGCCATACAGCCTGAAATTACCTTTCCCTATTTTGACTCCCCTCACTGGAATAGTTTTTTAAAAGCGCGGGAATCCGGAGACAGCCTATTTACCAACCTCCTTTCTTTTGATGAGAAAAACCGGTTCTACAAAGATCTTTTTGAGCACCTGCCCGAAATTCCGGAAGAAGTTCAGGCTCATTATTTTAAAGTACCCGGCCTGGCCATATCAACCGTCCTGATGGATACCGTGGGCCTGTATATTGAGAATTTTGAAGCTGCCCCTTACTCAGAACGTGAGAATGAAGTTTTAATCCGTTTTGGAAAAGTCTTCCAGCAGACCTACACCCGCTTCCTGGACCTGAAAAATGCCGAGGCCCGGGCCAGGGAAGCGAAGATTGAAACTGCACTGGAGCGCGTGAGAGCCCGGACAATGGCCATGCATCGCAGCGATGAGCTTTCGGAAGTAGTCGCACTTTTATATGAACAAATTCAGATCCTTGGTTTTAATGATTGGGGTTGTTCAATAATTATTTGCAACGAAGAGGCCCGGGTTATGCGTTATTGGTATGCCGAGGTAAACCTGTCGAATTTACCTTTTTACTGCGATGTGCCCTTAACCAATAAAATTGTTAAAAAGACCTGGGATTTATGGCTGTCTGGGACTCCGCAATTTGAAATTAGTCTTCTGGGAAAAGAAAAGGAAGACTACACCAACTTTATGCTGAATGATACAGCCTATAATCACATCTTGCCTGAAGATGTCAAGGAGGAGTGGAGAAAACCCGAAGACATATTTTTTGCCTATTTCACATTTAAATATGGCTTGCTTGAGATTGTAGACGTTAAAGCCTTAGATAGCGGAAATTATCCGACCTATCGCCGCTTTGTACAAGTTATTGAACAAACCTACACCCGCTTCCTGGACCTGAAAAATGCCGAGGCCCGGGCCAGGGAAGCGAAGATTGAAACTGCACTGGAACGGGTCAGGAGCAGGTCTATGGCTATGCATAAAAGTGAGGAACTTGTGGAAGTTGCTACGGTCCTTCATACCGAATTGACAAATTTGGAGGTCAGTGAGTTTTCGGATGCTTCCATAGTCATCTTTGACGAACCCAATAACCAGCAAATTGTTTGGGGTGCCCGAACGGAATCCGAATACCTTGAAAAATCCGTAATGCCGCTTCTTGGGGATAAAATCCTCCAGGAGCTCTATGATAATTGGCATTCGGGGGAGGCGTTTTTCACGGTAAAGGTCGGTGGATCAAGTCTTAAGAATCATAATGAATTTGTTTATCCCGTATCCCAGCGAACAGAATTAGAGGATCGGGTTCTAAAGAAAATGCCGGATCCAACTTTCTTTCATTGCGCCGTTTTCGCTATGGGGTATCTTGAGTTAATGTCGGACCGGGAAATAAGGGAAGAATCTGCATTATTATTAAGGCGTTTTGCAAAAGTTTTTGATCAGACCTATACGCGCTTCCTGGACCTGAAAAAGGCAGAGGCACAGGCAAGAGAAGCGAAGATTGAAACGGCACTCGAGCGGGTAAGGGCACGTACAATGGCCATGCAGCAATCGGAGGAACTCTCAGATGTGGCGGTTGTCCTTTTTGAACAATTACAGGGCCTGGGGGGCAATTATTGGGGTTGTGGTTTAGGATTATGCAAAAAGGATGCTACAACCGATGAGTTTTGGTTTGCATATGAAAAAGGAATCCTCCCTCCGGCTGCCATTCCCAACACCACAGATCCGGCACATAAGCGGATGTACCAGGGGTGGGTAAATAATTCCGATTTTGTAGCCATTGAAGCTTCCGGAAAGGAATTAAAGGAGCATTACAAATACATGATGTCGTTACCTGAAGTCAGGCCTTTTTTCCAGGAAATACTGGACAAGGGGCTCTCCTTCCCTGAGTGGCAGCAATGGAATGCGGCCTACTTCAAACACGGTTATTTATTGATAATTACGCTTGAACCCTATCCGGAACCGGAGATCCTAAATCGCTTCGCTAAAGTTTTCGAACAAACCTATACCCGCTTCCTTGACCTTAAAAAGGCCGAGGCACAGGCCCGGGAGGCCCAAATAGAAACGGCCCTTGAAAAGGTCAGGACCCGGACGATGGCCATGCAGAAAGGAGAGGAACTCAAAGAGGTCGCCGTCCTTTTATATAAGGAGCTTCTCGCACTAGGGGTTACCAATTTCGTAACCTGCGGATATGTGGAAGTAAATGAGGAGGCCAAAAGGCAATTTACCTGGGTCACCTCCCCGGGCGGGGATACCATGGATTTGTTTTACCTGCCTTTAAACGGGGATGCTACTTTTGATGAGCGCTATGCGGCCTGGAAACGACAACAAACCATCTTTCACCAAACCGTGGCGGGTGAAGTGCGAAACAGCCATCTGGAATTTGCAATAACCACCTTTAATTCCAAAGAGGCTGAGGAAATGGTACGCAGCCAGTTTCCGGACCCAACCGTATTTTATTGTTTTAACTTTTCCCATGGATACCTGCACCTGGTATGCCCGTGTGTGCTGACGGAACAAGAAGAAGTTTTGCTGGCCAGGTTTACCCGGGTCTTTGAACAGACTTATGCCCGTTTCCTCGATCTTAAAAAAGCGGAGGCACAGGCACGGGAAGCCCAAATCGAGAATGCCCTGGAGAAGGTGCGCTCCCGCACCATGGCCATGCAGCACAGTGACGAACTGCCACAGGTTGTAGCAACACTATACGAACAACTGGTTGCTGCCGGGATTGATTCCTGGATGTGTGTGCTGGCTCTCAAAAATGAAAAAACCGGAGGCGTGGACATGTTATTATCCAACAAAATAGATACCGTTTTACCAAAGCGGTTCGAAGTTATGCCACTGGAACACAGGATATGGAAGGAATTCTACAATGGCTGGGAGGAAGGGGTCAGCTTTAAGGTTATCGAGTATGAAGGTAAGGAGAAAAGGGAGTATGAAGACCTCTTAATTAATCAGGAAGCCTTTAATGAATTGTCTCAGGAGCAGAAAAAAATGATGCGGGTGGCAGACCGGGCCTGTGTTTCCGTTTACTATATGAAGGAAGGGATGATACAGGCAGTTGGAGAAGAAAAATTACCGGAAGAAAAGAACCAGATCCTAATCCGTTTTGCGAAAGCCTTTGAACAAACGTATACACGATTTTCCGATCTCAAGAAGGCTGAAGCCCAGGCTCGGGAGGCACAGATCGAAGCCGCTCTGGAAAAAGTTCGCTCCCGTACCATGGCCATGCAGCGTAGTGACGAATTACCGGAAGCAGCCAATATCCTCTTCCTTCAGGTACAGGAGCTCGGCATCCCGGCCTGGAGTGCTGGCTATTGCATATGGACATCTGATGATAAAAAAGCAACCTCCTGCAACATGAGCAGCGAGGGGGAGTTGCAAAAACCGTTTATACTACCTTCAATCGGAGAAGGTTACAATTTTTATGATCCTGCTCGGGAGGGAAAAGATTTCTATGTGGCAGAACTTGGTGGTGATGCGCTGGTAAAGCATTATGACTTTATGAGTACGCTGCCATCGGTAGGGGAAATTTTAGATGAGCTCCGTGCAGCCGGCTTATCGCTGCCAACTTTCCAGATCTTTCATATCGTCTACTTTCCACATGGTTTTCTGATGTTTATTACATATGAACCGGTACCCGAGGCACATGAAATTTTCAAAAGATTCGGAAAGGTGTTTGAACAAACCTATACCCGCTTTCAGGACCTACAAAGAGCAGAGGCACAGACCCGTGAATCCAAAATAGAAACGGCTCTGGAGCGGGTGCGGGCAAGGGCCCTTGCCATGCAGGAACCAGAAGAGCTAATGGATGTTGCCCGGGTTTTAAGACGGGAAATGGGGCTTCTGGGGGTGGAGGAACTGGAAACCTCCAGTATTTACATCCACGATAATGAGGTAGGGAAAACGGAATGCTGGTTTGCGATTAAAGACATCCGGGAGCAGGAAAAAGTGATGGTCTCCGATCACTTCAGCCTGGACCTCAAAGACACCTGGGTGGGCAGACAGATGCTAAAATTTTACGAATCCGCTGAGGAGCAAGTATCCATTGAGATGAAAGGTGAAGAACGGAAAGAGTGGATTAACTATTGCGAAAAACACTCATCAGCCTTACGCGGGTACTATGGGGAAGAGATCCCTGAAAGGACCTATCACCTGTACAAATTTTCCCATGGGGCAATAGGGGCTGCCACCCCTGCAGGGCTGAGCGATGAGAGTTGGAATCTGCTCAAACGAGCGGCACTGGTATTTTCCCTGGCGTATTCGCGTTTCCGTGACCTCACCCAGGCCCGCCTGGACTTGCAGCGCTTAAAAGAAGAAAAGAAAAGGGCTGAAGACGCCCTGAAAGAATTACAACTAACCCAGCAGCAATTGGTACACGCCGAAAAAATGGCCTCCCTGGGGGAGCTTACCGCCGGGATCGCCCACGAAATACAGAACCCGTTAAACTTTGTCAACAACTTCTCCGAAGTGAGTGAGGAGCTACTGGAAGAGTTATTGGAAGAATTGGAGAATGGGGACCTTGAAGAATCAAAAGCACTTTTGCAGGATATAGTGCAGAATCTGCAGAAGATCAGCCACCATGGCAAGAGGGCAGATGGTATAGTTAAAGGAATGCTGCAGCACAGCCGGGCCGGAGGCAATACCAAAGAACCTACAGATATCAATGCGCTGGCCGATGAATACCTTCGCCTCGCATACCATGGGCTAAGGGCCAAGGACAAATCTTTCAACGCCACCATGGAAACGGATTTTGATGAAACAATTGTTGAGATGAAGGTCATTCCCCAGGACATCGGGCGCGTACTGCTTAATCTGATTACCAATGCCTTTCATGCGGTTAGCCAGCGGAAAAGCAAAGAGTCCGAAAACTATGTCCCTACCGTTTGGATTACCACCCGAAAAACATCTGATGGTGTGGAAATTTCAGTTCAGGATAACGGGGAGGGTATTCCTGAAAATATTAAGGAGAAGATCTTTCAACCCTTCTTTACCACCAAGCCCACAGGGGAAGGCACCGGGCTGGGGCTCTCCATGAGCTATGATATTGTTACCAAGGGGCATGGGGGGACCCTGGAAGTTGAAAGCAAAGCTGGCAAAGGCAGCTGCTTTACCATCATATTGCCTATAAAAAACCAGCTTTCCACATGAGAAAAATACTTGTTCTTCTGGCCTTACTTCCCCTGAGCCTTATGGGCCAGGACCGGATTTATTCGGCCCTGGACAGTATAGAATTTTCCGGACGCTCGCTTTGGCTAGGCAACGATTGGCGCTTTCAGAAAGGAGATAACCCGGACTGGGCCCAACCCGAGTTTGATGACAGCTCATGGAAAAGCTTTACCGAGACTTCAGATCTGGTAAAACTCGATTCCGTCGAGACCCTGGGGATTAACGAGATCGTATGGTACCGAAAATACATCAAATTAGGCCGTAACCTGAATGACATCCTACTCCTGAGGGTATTTCAAACCGGTGCCATGGAAATATTCCTTGACGGAAAACTCCTCTACAGTTTTGGGACCATAAACCCGGACCCCAAAAAGGCTGAAGCCTACAATCCCTGGTTTAAAGAAATGTTTCCCCTTAAATTAAGTCCTTATGGCGAGCATACACTGGCGGTACGCTTTATGAATCTCAAACCTCCCGGGCCCGTATTGGCCAGCCCGCTTTACCCACAGGCATTGCTGAGGATAAGTCCATTTTCCCATATAAATCCCAAGGAATTCAAGCTAAATTATGGAGACGCCCAAAATGAATATTGGACCAACGCGATGTATGTGGTCTCGGGTATTGCCATCTTTATGTTTGTCCTATTCCTGTTGTACTTCCTGTTTTTTCCAACAGAGCGATTAAATGGTTATTTCGCCCTCTGCGGCCTGGTCTTCTGCTTTTTCATGGTCGCCAATATTATGACACTCGAAAGTATAGGCTCCGGGTATTACAGCAACCTGGCGGTTCAAATCTTAGCGATCCTCTATTTATTGCTTGCTCTCTTTTGCATATACCGAATCTTCGAAAGGCCCCTTGGTAGATTTTTTTGGGGCTTAACCCTATTGGGTGGTGGATGCATCATGGGGATTATTCTCTTCGGACTGGATGTCCTGCTCCCCATTTTCGGCGGGCTTGCCATTTTTGAAACGATCCGAATTAGTATTTTATCTATAAAAACTCACAGAGTAGGAGCACTAATATTCTTGGCATCAGGTGTTCTGCACATTATTTTCTTTGCGATAATTTTTATTGATATACTGGATATTCTTGAAGAGCAGGATTTTCGAAATTACTACCCCTTGGGCTTCGTGGTTTTGCCTATGTGCATTGCCATCTATCTGGGATATGCCTTTGGAAAACGCAGTCAGGAACTTAGGCTCAACCTGGAACAGGTAAGAAAACTATCCGAAGAGAAAGAGGCTATCCTGGAAGAACAGAAAAGAACCCTTGAGGAACAGGTAAGGGAGCGCACTGAATCCCTTAACACATCCCTGCGCAATTTAAAGGAGACTCAATCACAGCTGATCCACTCCGAAAAGATGGCTTCCCTGGGGGAACTCACCGCCGGGATTGCCCACGAGATCAAGAACCCCCTGAACTTCGTCAACAATTTCTCCGAAGTAAGCCAGGAGCTTATCGACGAGATGAAAGCAGAGATTGCTGCCAGGGATTTTAAAGAAGTAGAAGCCATTGCCGAGGACTTAAAGCAAAATCTTGAAAAAATAAACCACCATGGGCAAAGGGCAGACAGCATTGTCAAAGGCATGCTGCAACACAGCCGCAGCGGGGACGGCAAAAAGGAACCTACCAACCTCAACGCCCTGGCAGATGAATACCTCCGCTTAGCCTACCACGGCCTTAGGGCCAAGGATAAATCCTTTAACGCCACCCTGGAAACGGACTTTGACCCGGACGTAAAGAAGGTAAATGTGGTTCCCCAGGAAATCGGGCGGGTACTCTTAAACCTCTTTACAAACGCCTTCCATGCCGTTTCGGAAAAGAAAAGAGAAGCTCCTGAAGATTATGAACCCACTGTAGCGGTACGGACCCGGAAAACTGCAAAAGGGGTTGAAATACGGGTAGAAGACAATGGGAAGGGAATCCCTCCTGGCGTACAGGGCAAAATCTTCCAGCCCTTTTTTACGACCAAGAAGACCGGAGAGGGTACAGGCCTGGGCCTGAGCATGAGCTATGACATTGTCACCAAAGGGCACAATGGCCAGTTAAAAGTGGAGAGCACCCAAGGCAGAGGGGCGGTATTTTTTGTTATCTTACCTACAGATACCCCTGACCAATGATTCCAGGATCACGCATTACTATCTCCGCCCTTTTAGTGTTATGGACCTTTTTTTCCATTCACACAGGTTTTGCTCAAAACGGGGATACGGACGCAGCGCCAGGCCTGGACCTTTTCTTTGAGGCACTGGAACTCCCCAATGGCCCGGAGGGCAACAGTGTACAGGCAATGGTACAGGATTCCCTGGGTTATATGTGGTTTGGTTCACAGGACGGCCTGCATCGATACGACGGTAAAAACTTCATTAGTTTTTACTCGGATCCGATCAACCAGAATACCCCCATCAGTAACTACATTGAAGCCCTGTATCTGGAAAGTAACGGGACGCTCTGGCTAACCCACTGGTCCGGAGGGGGTCTCACAGAATTCAGGCCGGATGAAGAAACCTTTACCCGTTACATACACAATCCGAACGACCCCGAATCCATAATGCCCGGGGAAACCGGGGCAATTGCAGAAGATACGGAAGGCAACATCTGGATAGGGGGCAGGCAGGGACTCTCCAGGTTACATAAGGAAACAGGTAAATTCAGGCGGTATTCGCATAATCCCGAAGATCCTACTTCCCTTTCAAATAATGATGTTAGAGATCTTTATGTGGATTCCGAAGGAACCCTATGGGTGGCTACCGGAATTGCCTGGACTCCGGATGGCAGGGGTGGCCTGAACCGCTACAATCCGGAAACCGATTCCTTTGAACGGTTCCTGCACAATCCCGAAAATCCCAAAAGCCTCAGTAATAATAAGGTTGGCAGTATTTTTGAAGACAGCAAAGGCAATTTTTGGGTGGGTACCGCATCAGACGGATTGCATTTGTTCGATCGAAAAACCAAAACCTTCGAACAGTACCCGTTTGATCCCAATGATTCCACCAGGCCTTCCATGCCCTACCTTGAAGGAGAAGAAACAGGCAATACCCAACAGTATAGCCACATCACCTCTTTTTTTGAGGATGACCAGAACAGGCTATGGATATCTGCCGTATATAGCGGTCTGAACGTATATGATCCCGAAGCCGGAATGAACTGGCATTTCGAAGCCGGGGAAGGAGACTCGGACCTTAAATCCAATTTCATCTGGCAGGCGTACCAGAGTGATGATGGTACCATCTGGGTCACCACGGCCGGGGAAGGCAGGGCGGTTTACAAGGTACTGGAGAACAAATTCCGCTTTCCCTATTATTATTTTCCTGAACTCCGGGACACGGCAACGGTCAAAAGGGGCATCCTGGAAGATCGCAACGGGGATATCTGGATCGCGCAATCCCCCCCTACCCCTTTTATCACCCCTCAGGTTTCTGCCTTGTGGAAGGTTGATAAAGAAACAAATGCCATTAAAAAGATAAAACTGGATCCTAATGGCCCATCGGATAACCTGCAGGGGTTTATAGGAAGCCTTACAACAGATATTGCTGGTAACATTTGGGTGGGAACGAGCGTCGGATATTTTATTGGGAATCCCGATACGGAAAATTTCCAAAAGTTCCTGCCAGAAGTCGCCGGGCCAGAACAATGGTGGGTTGCCCCTATGTTCCAAAGCAGTACCAGTGATATCTGGTTACCATATTGGAACCATGGCCTGATCCGATACGATTCCGATTTGGAAAATTATGAGGTTTTTGAGTATGACCCGACAAGCCCCGGGGGAATTTCCGGACCCTTTGTATGGGCCATCCTGGAAGACGCGGATGGTTACATCTGGATAGGGGGCGGAGATGCTGGAGGTGGTGCGGATAACCCTCCGTTTTTGGATCGATTAGATCCTCAAACCCGGGTATTTGAACCCTATATTGCAAGAAAATTACCCGCAGGGATTATCTCTAAGCTGGTTCAGGATTCAAATGGTAATTTCTGGTTTATTGACTGGAATCAAGGCTTTTACAAGCTCAACCCTAATACTAAGGATTTAAAGCGTTTTTCAGCCAGTAACAGTCTTTTGCCGGGAAAAAGTATCAACGGGATCGCAATGCATCCTAATGGGCAAATCTGGCTAAATACCCCGGATCAGTTAGTAGCTTTTGATCCTCTGCTGGAAACTTTTTCCGTTTATGATTCTTATCACGGAGTCCGGCCCGTTTCCGGGAGCACCAATATTGGGGCATCCACCCGGGATGGAGACCTTCTTTTTGCCCGCTGGAGCGGTTTCCACGCCTTCAACCCGGATTCACTTCTGAATAAGGCCGAAGCAAAGGAACCCGATTTAAGAATTACCGGATTTAAATTAATGGATGAGGCTATGGCCAGTGGTATTGCCGGACAGAAAGGGAATATATTGAAAAAACCGATCTGGGAGACTACTGAAATTACCCTTGGCAGCAGCGAAAACACCTTCGCCTTTGCGGTAGCCTGCTTTGACTTTTACCGGCCCGAATCCAATACCCTGCAATTTATGCTGGAGGGATATGACAGGGGATGGCGCAGTGACCTCAGAAATGGGGAAACACCCTATTATGTGAACGTGGATCCAGGACAGTATACCTTTCGGATCAGGGGGTCCAACGGGCTCGGGGTATGGAATGAAGCGGGCATCCAAATGCAGGTTACTATAAACCGGCCCTGGTGGCAAAATGGGTGGGCATATCTGCTTTATTTCGTTGTACTGGCTTTCATCGGATATCGAATTCACCTGTACCAGAAAGCCCGTACCCTTGCCAGGGCCAAGGAGGAGGCGCGTGCCAGGGAACTGGAGCAGGCAAAGGAAATCAAAAAAGCCTATGCCGAACTAAAGGCCACCCAGGACCAGCTGATACAGTCCGAGAAGATGGCAAGCCTTGGGGAACTTACCGCAGGGATTGCCCATGAAATTCAGAACCCGCTCAACTTTGTCAATAATTTCTCTGATGTAAATCGGGAACTAATAGAGGAACTCAAGGAGGAGGCCTCCAAAAAACCCAAGGAGCGCAACTGGGCACTGGAGCAGGAATTGCTTACGGATATTGACCAGAACCTCGAGAAGATTTCCCACCACGGGCAACGGGCAGATTCCATCGTAAAAGGGATGTTACAACACAGCCGGAACAGCGACGGAAAAAAAGAACCTACAGATATCAATGCGCTGGCCGATGAATACCTGCGCCTGGCTTACCATGGTTTCCGTGCCAAGGATAAGTCTTTCAACGTAGATATGGAAACCCATTTTGATCCCAAACTTGGTGAGATCTCAATAGTCCCGCAGGATATCGGACGGGTGATCCTGAACCTGATCACCAATGCCTTCCACGCCGTACAGGAAAAAAGGAAGGAAACCGGAGAAAACTTTAAGCCAAAAGTGCTTGTAAGCACCCGAACAAGCAAAAACAAAGTTCAAATTGAAGTAAAAGACAATGGCTCGGGTATCCCCGAGAAAATTATAAAAAGGATTTTTGAGCCCTTTTTTACCACTAAGCCCTCCGGACGGGGAACCGGCCTGGGCCTTAGCATGAGTTACGAGATAGTAACCAAAGGACATGGAGGGGAATTAAAGGTAGAATCCGCTAACGGAGACGGAACCACCTTCACTATCGAATTGCCTTTGAATCAGTCCGAACAAAAGAAGGGTTCATGAAACTGAAAGAAAAATAAATCCAGAATACCTATGAAAATATTGGTAGTAGACGACGAAAAAGACGTACAATTGCTCTTCCAGCAGCGGTTTCGCAAAGAAATCCGCAAGGAGGTCATTGAATTCGTCTTTGCCTTTTCAGGCGAACAGGCCCTTGAAAAACTAAATTCGATGGACCATGAGGCAGTATTAATTTTATCGGATATCAACATGCCGGGGATGAGTGGTTTGGAGTTGCTTGAAAAAATCCGCAAAAATTACGATAACCCACCCCCTGTGGTGATGATGATTTCGGCCTATGGGGATGAACAAAATCGTTCTACGGCCGCCCGGCTGGGAGCTAATGAATTCCTCACAAAACCACTGGATTTCAGCATTCTTAAAGAAAAACTTTTAAACCTGTCGTGATGGCAAAAATATTAGTGGTGGATGACGAGACCGACCTGGAAGTACTGATCAAACAGAAATTCCGGAAACAGATCCGTCAAAACGATTACGAGTTCTTATTTGCCTATAATGGAAAGGAGGCGCTTGAAAAATTAAGTCAGGACCCGGGTGTGGACCTGGTCCTGTCTGATATTAACATGCCGGAGATGGACGGGCTAACCCTGCTTTCCAAGCTCCATGATTTAAATCCGCTGCTAAAGGCAGTCATTGTATCGGCCTACGGCGATATGGATAATATCCGTACGGCCATGAACCGGGGGGCGTTTGATTTCATCACGAAACCAATCAATTTCGAAGACCTCACCATTACCATGGAAAAGACCCTGAAGCATGTAAACCAGCTGAAGGAAACACTTAAAGCCATCAAGGAAAACAATATCCTGAAAATGTACGTGGATGAAAACGTCCTGAGCTTTATGGGGGGGCAAATGGTGGAAAATACCATGATGACCAACGAAAATATCGAAGCCACCGTCATGTTTATCGATGTTTGTGGTTTTACGGCCATCAGTGAGGAAACGGAACCGGATACAGTCGTGACGCTTCTGAATGCCTATTTTGACCTGATGGTAGGAGAGATCATTGCCCAGGAAGGCTATGTAGACAAATTTATGGGGGACGCCGTGATGGCTGTTTTTCGCGGGGAATACCACCTGGACCGGGCCATTGATACCGCCCTGGCAATCCGGCAAAAAATAAATCAGTTCCCCGAATCGGATGACCAGACCGGTTACCGTCCCAAGGTTTCCATCGGGCTCAAGAGCGGGGAGATGGTTTCCGGAAATATTGGGTCTGCCAGCTTAAAACGACTGGATTACACCGTGATCGGGGACACTGTAAATGTGGCCGCCCGGCTGCAGGGACTGGCTGCAGAAAACCAGATTGTAATATCAGAAGCCTGCTACCTGCAGGTCAAAGAGGCCTTTAAATGCAAAAAATTGGGCGATTTTGAACTGAAGAACAAGGCAAAGCCGGTTACGCTGTACGAAGTGCTGGAGTAATGTCCGGATATGGAATGCGCCCTGCATGCAATATTCAGCTTTGAGAAGTAATTTTTAAACCTGGGGTTTAAGGGGGGCTTCCCCAACATGGATGCAAAACACTTTCCCAAAGAATGCAAAACCCCGAAGTAGAGCAGAGCTCACTACGGGGTCATCGCACTAATACTACTAAGATATAAGGCTTATCGCAATCGATCCACAGATTTTACGAGATCTTCATCCTTTTTGATAGCCCTGTTGGCCAGGACCAGTAAAACGATAGAAAATACAGGAATCAGCATCCCAATACCCTTCTCAGAGACCGCCGTCCCTCCGGATAGATTTAGGGCCCGATACACGAAAAATCCTAGTAAAAAAAGTTGTAATAAAATATTGAAGCGGTTCAATATAAATTGTGATTTTCTGATTTTAAAGCGCAATATAGATATCACGGCAAGCAGGGCTGCAGCGTAAAAGGCAATCGAAACGGCCATTTCATCACGGGCATATACAGGGGTTCCGGAATCTTCCGTCCATAAATGCAACCAAAAGGGAAGCACTCCTGTTAGGAGGGCCACCAAAAGCAGGTAAACCGTTTGTATGCGTTGTATCAAAATACCTCTTAATTGCAGTTAGCAAAAATAAAGAGATTTTATATTTTAAGTAAACAAAGCCGATAAAACTTTATAAGCCTCAGTTAAGCAATACTTAACTATTCATTATTAAGGGCTTATCTTCAGATATACTACTTAAATTCCTTTCAAAAGACAGGAATGTGGAAAATTATTCGTAATATTGCCTCGTTATTCGTTATAGCACTCACCACAAGGAAAACTCTTTTCCTGCAATATTCAAATAACATTTCTTCAATTTTATAGATAACGATACAAGAAGTATAACTCTTTTTCACCATTACATGTTTGAAATTTCCGAATTAAAGGCGAAGAAGCTCCCTGAGCTTCAGGACATAGCTAAAAACCTGAATGTCCCCAAATACAGAAGCCTTAAAAAATTAGATCTGGTTTACCAAATCCTGGACCTGCAAGCCAGCAACCCCAATGCAGTTAAAGAACAAAAGGCCGAACTAACCGATGGGCAAAGCTCCGCAGCAGAGCCAAAAGAAACTCCTCAAAAAAGGAACAAAAATCCCCGATCCGGTTCCCGTCCGCAGCCAAAAGCTGCTCCAAGACAAAATGGACAGGATACAAAAGATAACCGTTCGGATAGCAAGGATTCCGGCAAACCGGATTCCAACAAGCAAGATTCCAACAAACCGGATTCCAACAAATCGGATTCAAGACAGAAACGCAATGACGAGCGCCCGTCCCGAAAGGATCAGGATTCAAATCCTAAAAGTCAGGGGCGTAAAAAAGATCATGGCAACAAACACAGCGGACACGACAAGAAGAGCAACAGCCACGATAAAAAAAGCAGCAATTTTGATAAAGACCTGAAAAACAAATACAAGCAACCCGAATACGAGTTCGACAGTATTATCGAAAGTGAAGGCGTGCTGGATATTATGTCTGACGGCTATGGATTTCTGCGCTCTTCAGACTACAACTACCTCTCCTCTCCGGACGATATTTATGTTTCCCAGTCGCAAATCCGATTATTCGGCCTGAAGACAGGGGATACTGTTTTAGGAAATGTTCGGCCTCCCAAAGAAGGCGAAAAGTATTTCCCGCTTATAAAAGTCAACAAAATAAATGGTCTGGACCCGCAAGTGGTCAGGGACCGAGTGTCTTTTGAACACCTTACCCCTTTGTTCCCAAAGGAAAAATTTAAGCTGGCGGAACGGCAAAGTACTATCTCCACCCGTATTATTGACCTTTTCTCCCCTATCGGAAAAGGGCAAAGGGGAATGATCGTCTCCCAACCCAAGACCGGGAAAACCATGCTGCTGAAAGATGTTGCCAATGCTATAGCGGCCAACCATCCGGAAGTATACCAGATCATTCTCCTGATAGACGAGCGTCCAGAAGAAGTTACCGACATGCAGCGCAATGTGCGCGGGGAAGTGGTCGCCTCAACTTTTGACAAAGAGGCCACGGAACACGTAAGAGTTGCCAATATTGTACTGGAGAAAGCCAAAAGGCTGGTAGAATGCGGCCACGATGTAGTGATCCTGCTGGATTCCATTACACGTCTGGCCCGCGCCTACAACACCGTACAACCAGCCTCAGGGAAGGTTCTCAGCGGGGGTGTGGATGCCAATGCGCTTCACAAACCCAAGCGATTTTTTGGAGCGGCCCGGAATATAGAAAATGGCGGTTCGCTTACAATTATCGCCACAGCACTAACCGAAACCGGTTCTAAAATGGATGAAGTGATCTTTGAGGAATTCAAAGGTACCGGAAACATGGAATTGCAGCTAGACAGAAGGATCAGCAACAGGCGAATCTTCCCTGCAATAGATCTGATCTCTTCCAGTACGCGTCGCGATGATCTCCTGCTGGATGAAAACACCATACAAAGGATGTGGATTATGCGTAAATACCTGGCAGATATGAACCCAATAGAAGCCATGGAATTTATGGAACAGCGCATCAAGCAGACCAAATCCAACGAAGAATTCCTGATGACGATGAGTCAGTAAAACTGATCATAAATTTTACACTAAAGCCCGATATTTTAAATACCGGGCTTTTTTTATGCCCCCTTGCCCGGAGCTCCTGCCTGCCTGTAGTCCTAAATAAAAATTATTATAGTATTTTTAGTACAGTTTCCCCGCCAGACAAATTAATTATCGAGAAAACCAAGTCCATGAAAAACATCAGTTACTTTCAAAGAATTGCCCTTTTTATGGGTGCCACCTGCCTGCTGCTCAGCTGTAATGGAGCAACCAAAGGTGAAGAAACAATCTCAGAACCCATACCAGCCCCAAAGCAAATTATCAGCCTGGAAAAAGCCCAGAAATTATATGGGAACTATACTACCCGACGGGTGCCGCTGATACGGAAATACGAAGATTCCATCAATTTGAGGATGGCAGATCCAAAAATGCAGGAAGAAGCGCCTAAAAAGTTTGATGTGGCCCGTTATGGCTATTACGATTATAAGACGCTCAAACAGTACCTCGCCTATATTGAACAGGAAACCAAAAAAACGGGAGACAGCATCTCCACCATCCGTATCTATTTTGCCAATTACCCTGATGAACCGGGTTATGTCCATAAAAGACAGAGTTCCTTTATGCTTATGCCAACGGTAAAAAAAGGGGGGCGTGAGTACGCATATGCCATTTCGGAAGGGGAAAAGCCAGAGGCCATCCTGATCGGGGATGACCTGCAAACCGCAGATACCGTTCAGGCTTATTTCAGTGAGGCAGCCAACCGCAAAGCTGCTGAAGCCAGCCTGGTTCCTGCGCTCTCGCCCAAACCCCCGGCAAATCCATTTCAGTTGGGCGGAAGCCTGATCCTGAATGAATCTCAGATGGTACCCCCACCCTATAACTAAGCCTTTCTGGTCCTTGGATATTATTTATATTTTACTGGATTATTCCTTTTTACCGGTGTATACCCTTACCCTGGTATTATCGTTAATGCGTTTTCCGAAATACTTCGATACCCCCCTGAGGTTCTTTCCAATCATTATCTGCTATACGCTTATTACGGAACTTCTGGGTTTTATCATACGCACCTTCGATGAGTACGACTTTTTCTTTAATGAGATCTACAACAATTACAATACTCCCATTTACAATGTGTACAATGTTGTCTTTTGTCTGTATTTCTTTTATGTATTCAGGGCCTATATAGAATCTGACGAGATTAAAAACCGGATCGAATACGCGAGCATCCTCTTTGTTGGGATTACCCTGGCCAACCCCTTATTGCAGGATTTTCTTACCCAGCCCCAATTTTACAGTTACATCTGCGGGGCGCTCTTATTGTTGTATTGTGTTTTTGAGTATTTCAGGCAAAACCGCCGTATGGTAGGGGTATATTTTCAAAATCGGGACCTGCTTTCCTGGATAGGCCTGGGGATGGCTATTTTTTACACACTCTATATTCCCATCAAGATAATAAAGCATGTGTCTTTGATTACATCCGTGGAACAGGCCATGTTGGTTCGCCGCATAACCCTGAGCCTTATTATCCTGATGTACGGGTGTTACTGCCTGGGCCTTATACGCATGTACCGGATGCGGTACCAGAAGAACTAAGCGCCCCTTAAGTTTGAATCAGGAGCAAAATAAAACCCCCGAAGCCATAGGCTCCGGGGGCTATTTTATTAGATACAGACAGTTACAGGCCAGCTACCTGCTTCGTTAATTTACCCTTGAGGTTTGCAGCCTTGTTTGCATGTATGATGTTTCGCTTGGAAAGCTTGTCAATCATACTAACCACAGAAGGTAACAGTGCCTCTGCTTTTTTCTTGTCCGTCTCGCTTCGCAACTTCTTGATCGCGTTACGCGTGGTTTTATGCTGATACCGGTTGCGCAGACGAACAGCCTCGTTTCTGCGGATTCTCTTTAAAGCTGACTTGTGATTTGCCATAATCTACTTCTTACTAACTTGTTTGTAATACAACTTGTAGCCCGTAGGGGAATCGAACCCCTGTTACCAGGATGAAAACCTGGCGTCCTAACCCCTAGACGAACGGGCCATTATTTCAATTAAACGGGACCTACAAAGGATAATTCCCTTTTTGTAGCCCGTAGGGGAATCGAACCCCTGTTACCAGGATGAAAACCTGGCGTCCTAACCCCTAGACGAACGGGCCATACCTTTTAAGCTCTATTGAGATCTCAATTAGGCAGGTGCAAAAATACAATTATTTTTGAGTCGAACAACAACTCCAGGAGATTTTTTCGACTACTAATAGGCTTTGGCAAAAAGGACCCGAAATTGAGAAGGTTTTCCCGTTACCACGCAGGTACCGGCCTCATTTTTAGGCTGCAGTGGAATACATCTGATCGTTGCCTTGGTCTCCTCTTTGATCCGCTCTTCGGTCTCTGCACTACCGTCCCAATGGGCGGAAATAAAACCTCCCTTTTCTTCCAGCACCCTTTTGAAATCTTCGTAGGAATCCACCTCGGTAATATGCGCATCCCGATACTTCTCTGCCCTTTTATAAATATTTTCCTGTATTTCTTCCAGCAGACCCTCAATATGAGCTACTACCCTATCTGCCGGAATGGTTTGTTTTTCGAGGGTATCCCGCCGGGCGACTTCAAAGGTGTTGTTCTCCAGGTCCCTTTGCCCGATGGCCAGCCTGACCGGTACGCCTTTTAGTTCGTACTCATTAAATTTAAATCCAGGTTTATGCGTATCGCGATTGTCGAATTTAACGGATATGCCTTTCGCCCGTAATTCCTTCAAAAAGGGCTCTATTTTTTCACTGATGGCTTCCAGTTGGTCCAGGCCTTTATAAATAGGAACAATGACCACCTGAATGGGTGCGAGTTTTGGAGGTAATACCAGGCCGTTGTCATCACTGTGGGTCATAACAAGCGCACCCATCAGTCGTGTTGAAACCCCCCAGGAGGTTGCCCAGACATAATCTTGTGAGCCCTCCTTATTTGCAAATTTCACATCGAATGCCTTTGCAAAATTCTGACCCAGGAAATGTGAAGTTCCTGCTTGCAGGGCTTTTCCATCCTGCATCAGAGCCTCAATACAATAGGTTTCTATAGCTCCGGCAAATCGCTCGCCCGGAGTTTTTGTCCCCCGGATTACCGGAACGGCCATATGGGCCTCTGCAAATTTGGTATAGATATCCAGGATGGTTTCTGCCTCTGCAATGGCTTCGGCTTCCGTAGCATGAGCCGTATGCCCTTCCTGCCAGAGGAATTCTGCGGTACGAAGAAATAATCGGGTCCTCATTTCCCAGCGCACCACATTGGCCCACTGGTTGATCAATAAGGGCAGATCCCTGTATGATTGGATCCATTTCCTGAAGGTATCCCAGATAATGGTTTCCGAGGTAGGCCGTACGATCAGTTCTTCTTCCAGTTTAGCGGTTTCGTCTACCACAATACCACTGCCATCCTCCGCATTTTTCAAGCGGTAATGGGTAACTACGGCACATTCCTTGGCAAAGCCTTCCACATGACTGGCCTCTTTGCTCAGGTAGGATTTTGGGATAAAAATGGGGAAATAGGCATTTTCATGACCCGTTTCCTTAAACATCTTATCCAGGGCGGCCTGCATCTTTTCCCAGATTGCATAGCCGTAGGGTTTGATGACCATGCAGCCTCGTACTCCGGAATTTTCAGCCAGGTCTGCCCGGACCACTAATTCGTTGTACCATTTGGAATAATCCTCGCTCCGTTTCGTTAAATTTTTACCCATCTTTAGTAGTTTGGCACAAAACTTGTGCCTTTATAGTGGAAAATAGTTCGTCAAAACTAACTATTTTTAGTATGTTCAACAATATAAATTTGCATCGATGATACTTTCATTACCCCACAAAAAAATACGTTTGACCGCCCTGGCAGGCCTTTTAGGATTGCTGGGCGTCTCCTGTGGCTCCTATCAGCAGGCATCTTATTACGATAATGATGGCATTTATGGCGGGCAGGCGCAGAACGAGGTAGCGGTGCGCGACTATCGTTACGCTCAGAACGTGCCAAGGCAGCAACAGCGTCAACAGCAGCAGCCCAAAAACACCTATGAGGAATACTTCGGGCAGCGAGCTGAGGAGCTGGACCAAATCATGGAAAATGAGATTTTCACCGATGTGGACGATTATTACGGCGACGTTGAAAATGACAGCCTCATGGATTTGGAAGGCGATTACTTCAACGATTACAATAATAACTACAACGGAAACCCCGGCTGGGGAGACCGTGGAGATAACGTGACCATCAACTTCAACACCTGGGGAGGTGGCTGGAACAATTGGTACTGGAATGACCCCTGGTGGGGAGCCGGCGGCTGGGGCTGGGGCTGGAACAACTGGGGCTGGAACCGCTGGGGTTGGAACAACTGGGCCTGGAACGGCTGGGGCTGGAATACCTGGTATGGCGGCTGGGGCTGGAATAACTGGTACGGCGGCGGCTGGGGCTGGAATAACTGGTACGGCGGCGGCTGGGGCTGGGGCTGGAACAACTGGTATGGCGGTTGGGGCTGGAATAACTGGGGATGGAACAACTGGGGCTATGGCTACCCTTACAGCAGGAACTACGCCTTTGCCCGCGGCAGAAGAGGTTACTATAACCGAAGCAACTTCAACACCCTGGGTACACGTTACAGTGCCCGGAGTAATACTAGCAGCAGATACCGCACCAATAGCGGGCGATCCAACCTCAACAGAGGCACCAATCGCAGCACCAGCGTACGCAGTAATCGTTATGCGAGTGCACGGAACAATCGCTACGCCAGCGGACGTTACAATTCGGATGCAGCGGCCCGGAACAGGGCTTTCCGATCCAGCAGGAGTAGCAGGAGCTATTCCGGAAATAACCGCAGCTACAGTGGGGCTAACTCCAGGAGTTACGGTAACCGGGCCAATAATTCATATCGTGGAAATTCATCTGCAAGGTCCTCCAACCGTGCTTACAGGAGCCCTTCCCGATCCAGTGGCAACCGGTCTTACCGAAGTTCCGGAAGCAGGTCTTCACGGGGTGGTGCCATCCGAAGCTCGGGCAACCGGTCTTCCCGTTCCGGATCGTATAGAAGTTCCGGAGGCAGTAGCAGAAGCTCTGGCAGCATGCGAAGTTCCGGCGGTGGTGGCAGAAGCTCCGGAAGTATGAGGAGTTCCGGTGGCGGCAGCAGAAGTTCTGGTGGCCGGTCCGGAGGAAGGTCCGGAGGCAGAGGCGGACGCGGATAATTTTCAAATTCTTACAAAAAAACAAGTCAAATGAAACGTTTAAGCACTTTCATCCTGCTCGGATTATGTACTATCGGTAGTGCACAGAGCATTAACGAAGTATTGCGGTACGGTCTGGAGGAAACCCAGGGAACAGCCAGATACCAGGCCATGGCCGGTGCCTTTGGAGCCCTGGGAGGAGATTTGTCTGCCCTGAATAACAATGCCGCAGGATCGGCAGTATTTAACAATAGTTTTTTCTCGGCCACTGCGAGCCACTATAATCGCAATAATGAAGCATTCCTCGGGAACGGTTTCAGGAGTTCAGACAGGAACTACCTGGACTTAAACCAGCTTGGAGGTGTATTTGTCTTCAAAAACAACAGCGGTTCTCCCTGGAAAAAAATAGCGCTGTCGGTGAACTATGATATGGTACAGAATTTCGACAATGAAATTCGCATTGGTGGAACAACCTCAGCAGGTATCGACAATTATTTCCTGACCTTTGCCAATGGTGTCCCGCTTGGGCCAATCCGGGTACAGCAGGGAGAATTGATAGAAGATGCTTATCTGGATATTGGAGCCGGTCTTGGCTTTGCTGACCAGCAGGCGTTCCTTGGTTTCCAGTCCGGATTTATAGACCCGGTAAACCCGGATGACGATAACAATACCCAGTATTTTTCAAACGCCACCTATAATAACGTAAACCAGGAATATCTGCAAAGAACATCCGGCTACAACAGTAAGTTTACGCTCAATTTTGCAGGGCAGTATCAGGAAAACCTGTATCTGGGTGCCACCATCAATATCCATTCCGTTTTATTTGACAGGCTTACGACCCTGGACGAGGATGGATACGACCCTTCTTCCGCCATACAAAGCAGCTATTTTGACAATAGGCTGCATACGGAGGGAGCCGGGTTCTCATTCAGCCTGGGGGCTATCGCCAAGCTAAGCGACAATATTCGGGTAGGTGGTAATTACCAGTCTCCTACCTGGTATAATTTAACGGACGACTTTGCACAACGCATCGATACGGATTTTGCGGATAAAAATCCGGACATTACTTTCATCGATTTTAACAGCGTAAACCTGCTCGAAGAATATACCATAAGGACCCCCTCCAAGTTAACTGGGAGCCTGGCAATGATTTTTGGTAAGGAAGGTTTGATCAGTTTTGATTACAGCTACCAGGATATGTCCAAGGCAGAATTACGGCCTGCATCAGACCCAAGTTTTACTTCAGAGAACCAGTTTATATCTGAGCAATTGGGGGCCATTTCCACTTTCCGCCTGGGAGGAGAGTACCGAATCGACAGAGTAAGCCTGAGAGCTGGCTATCGTTTTGAAAGCAGCCCTTATGCCGACAACCCGAGCTGGGGTGACCTGGAAGCTTATTCCGGGGGGTTTGGCTACAGCTGGGGACCCAATCGTATCGACCTGGCCTATACACGGTCCGAACGCGACCTGGGAGTTCCCATTTTCGACATCGGCCTGAGTACCGGGCAGGTAAACCAGGTTAACAGCTATGTCAGTCTGGGATACAGTGTTAACTTCTAAAAGAAGTGAAAAAGGAAATTAAAAAATCGGCCAGGTGCCGATTTTTTTTTAACGCTTTAATGAAAAGTGGGACCGCAATAAGTTAGCCACCAGTACCCCGTCTTCGTCCCTGCTGTACTCCATGCGGAACCAATAGTCAGAAGAAGGCATAGGCCGGCCGTTGTAGGTCCCGTCCCATCCAAGACTGGTCTCATCTATTTGCTTGAGTAATTTACCGTAACGGTCAAATATAAATATTACAGGGTCTGAAAGGGTTTCAATTCCCAGTACATTCCAGGCATCGTGGATGCCGTCACCGTTGGGGGTAAAAAACTTGGGATAGCCCACTACCAGGAACGGAATGGGTTCAGTTGTCCCGCAACCATTTTTGTCATTGATCACCAGGGTGTTTTCCCCCGGAGGTACATCCCGGAAAACAGCATCGTCCTGGAATTCACCGCCGTTGATGGCGTATTCGTAATCCCCGTCGCCCTGTACAAAAATTTCAATATTGTTGCTGTCGGACAGGTCTGACAGTATATCCACCCGGTCCAGTACCGGGATACCGTAAAAGGTGATCAGGATATCATCTGTATAGGTGCTTGCAAGGGTCGTTTCTATGCTTACGAAATACCGGCCGGAATTGGGGCTGGCAACGGTAAGGGTCGTTTCTGCCGGGCCGCTGGCGAGTACCTGGTCTATTGTTCCATCATCCTCGTAATCCACGGACCAGGTCACATTGGCGATATTCGGGCCGGCAGGGGAATTCAGGGCCGACAAAACGATATCCGGATCTCCCTCACAGGCTACAATATCAAGACCCAGGAATTCATCCCTCAGCGTACAGTCCAGGGCGGTATCCTGATTCTGATCTACCGAAAATCCGGTAAAAGTGAGCGAAAAGGGTTCCGGGTCCCCGTCAAAATTGGTGTTGTAGTTATTGATCAGCAGGTAGTAAATCTCCCCCTGCTGAACGTTTAACCATTCGTCATATGTATTCTGGCTCCCCTTCAGGAATGGGCGGCCTTCCTCTCCATTTTCAGGGTTTACCCCTAAGCCCGTAAAACTGGTTTCATTTACTTCATAGTTACAGCGTATGGGCTGGGCGGTTCCGCTGCTGATTTCCCCGCAATCCACATCCGGGCCATACAGGGCAAAATCCCATTCGGCCGTGTCGGAGAGGGCTTCAATGTCAAAGCCGATCTGTCCGTTAGTACCTGCCCGAAATACATACCATGAAGTGTTGTTTTCGATATTTGCAGAACTGATACTCCCTTTTTCCAGACAACCCGACTGCCGGATAACATCCGGGTCAAAATCATCTATATCTCCACTTCCATCAGCAAAAGAAAGGATGGGTGCATCTGCACAAACCGGGATGGCAGACCGGCAGTCTGCTGAGTTCTGAGCCTGCAGGCCTGAAAATGAAAGAAGCAAACCAAATATTGCTAAAAGGTAAGTTCGCATAAGCTAAGGGGTACGATTTTCTGTATAGTATAACTACAGTGAAGCTTTTTTAGTATGAATTTGGCGGGTTTTTTGACCCTTAATCGATCAAATACAGCTGCCTCCCGGACTTTATCGCTTCAGACTGAAGTGTGCATTGAGGAATTTGGCTTCCACCCGTTCCCCCAGCTGGTTTGTATAGTTCAGGCGGAACCAGTAATCAGACGCAGGCAGGGGATTCCCCCTGAAAGTACCATCCCAGCCCGGATCGTCAGGGCTGAGTTGCTTCAGCAATTTTCCATAGCGGTCAAATATATAGACCACCGGATTGGAAAGTTCTTCAAGTCCCTCTATTTGCCAGAAATCATTATTGCCATCCGCATTGGGGGTAAAAAAAGCATTGTAGCCAACTACCGTGATGGTTTCGGACACCATCCCGCATCCCAGACTATCCCGCATATACAACTGATGAGAACCAGCGGGAACCTCGCTGAAAACCGGGCTGCTCTGAAAAGGACCATCGTCCAGGGAATATTCAAAATTACCATTGGCATAGGTAGTTACAGTGACCCGATTGGCCACTTGAAGATCTTCTATCAATACTTCGTCTATGCTGGGAGGTGTAGAAGCGATGACCGCAACGGTCCGTTGCACAACACAGTTGGTTCCCGATTGCGAACGACTGGCTGTTAAGGTATAGCTCCCCGGACTGCTTACATTTAATGAGGAAGAAGACTCCCCCGTGTCCCAGGAATACGAAACCCCTATTTCCGGATTGAGTTCCCCGATTTGGGCTACTCCACCATTCTCACAAATAAAGACCTCTTCGGCAAACAGCAATTGGGGCGCTGCCAGCACCTCCAGGTTGAATTGTTCGGAGGTGTCATAACAGTTTGGGTTGGTCCGCGAGCTAGTCCTTACGTAAATGGTATACAGTCCGGGGTTGAGCGGCCAGGATACAGGCAGTGCACCGGTTCCGGAGTCTGCCGCGGCCTGACTGAGGTGATAGCTGAGCCTGAAGGCATCAGGATCCTGCGAACCCAGGGCCTCCGCATTTTTCAGGCTGAAATCGAAGCTGCCCGTATCCGCGCAGACCACCTCATCGATCAGCGCATAGGTTGTGGGAGATGGACTGAAGGCTACCTGCACATCACTGATAATCTGGGATGGGTCGGATGTGTTGGCCTGTACACGATAGAGGGCTGAACTCGTTGGTTGATAGGTGGCTGCTATTGCCCCGGCAATGGGTGTAAACCCGGATCCGGTATCCGAAAACCATTGATAACTTACTGCATTGGCAGTGGTGGCATCGAGCTGCACCAAATCGCCCTCACAAAGCGCCATAGGCGGGCCTAAAAGATTGTCTATAATGGAACAATCAAGGGCGTCATATGGGTTGGTCTCAAAGATGCTCCCGGAAAACTGTATGGAGAAACCCGAATTGGTATTGCTGAAATTATTGATCAGCAAATAGTAGTCCTCCCCGGGAACCACATCCAGCCAGGGTTCGTATAAAAAGGTATCCGTAGCCCCCCCGGGGTCTTCCCCCACGCCCATATAGGTTCGTGATTCGGAATTGTCGAAAAAGTTACAGCGGACCGGATCACCCAGGTTATTGCAATCTGAGGCCCGATAAAGGGCAAAATCCCAGTCTTCACTGGGATCA
Source organism: Robiginitalea insularis (assembly GCF_052497835.1). Taxonomy (NCBI): domain Bacteria; kingdom Pseudomonadati; phylum Bacteroidota; class Flavobacteriia; order Flavobacteriales; family Flavobacteriaceae; genus Robiginitalea; species Robiginitalea insularis. Next base: position 2,289,650 of record NZ_CP199296.1, on the reverse strand, counting down.
AATGCGATATCAAACCCCAATTGTCCACTGGCATTTGTACGAAAGCGATACCAGGCCGAATTCGATTCTATAAACCCTGTGGTGGTCTCCAGGAGGCATCCGCTGCGGTCGGCTCCGGAAAAGTCATTCGTACCAAAGCCGTCTGTACCTCCGTTAACAGGGGTATTACTGCATATGGGTATAGCAGTGCTGCAGTCCTGGGAAATCTGTCCGTTCAGGATGTTCAGAATTCCCAGGAACAAGATCCCGATAAGCCACAATTTTGGCTGCATTTTCCTGGTCTGTACGTATGACATCCACTAAAATACACGCCGTGCTGCCTTAACACGAATTTATGTTGTGTAGCCGGGAAAACCGGTCATAAAGTGCCATATTATGTATATCTTTGCCACTTGAAAAGTGATGAACGAATGAAAATAAATTCTGGCCTGGAACCTTCAAAAGAATCCTTTGATAACGACCATTTTTCAACAGCTGAGCAGACGCCTATCCGAGAGGATGCTTTCCTGCTGAGTGATCAGGAGAAAATAGAGCGCATTTCTGAAAGTGTAAGGGATATAATGCTAACCCTGGGCCTGGACCTTAGCGATGACAGCCTGAACGGAACCCCGGACCGGGTTGCCAAGATGTATGTTAAGGAGGTATTCGGAGGGCTGCACCCGGAAAGGAGGCCAAAATCGTCCACCTTTAACAACAAGTACAAGTACGGGGAAATGCTGGTGGAAAAAAACATTACCGTTTACAGTACATGTGAACACCATCTGCTCCCAATTGTGGGAAAAGCCCATATTGGATACATTTCGAATGGCTCCGTTGTGGGGCTCTCCAAAATGAACCGGATCGTAGACTATTTCGCCAAGCGCCCCCAGGTACAGGAGCGGATGAACATACAAATTGTAAGGGAATTACAGCGCGTACTGGGCACTGATGATGTGGCCTGTGTGATTGACGCCAAGCACCTCTGCGTGAATTCGCGTGGTATACGGGATGTAGACAGCAGCACGGTAACTGCAGAATACGGCGGACGATTCAAGGAAAAAGAAGTGCGTCAGGAATTTCTGGATTATATAAAACTGGAAACGGAATTTTAAGGCAACTACAAATGGCCCTTTACCAAGACCAACAAATACGGGTAACCAATTCCCTGAGCGGTAAAAAAGAAGTTTTTGAACCCATTAACGAGGGGCATGTTGGCATGTATGTCTGTGGCCCCACCGTTTACAGCAACGTTCACCTGGGCAACTGCAGGACCTTCATGTCCTTTGATATGATCTTTCGCTACCTCAGGCACCTAGGCTACAAGGTGAGGTATGTGCGAAATATAACAGATGCAGGGCATCTGGAAGACGATGCAGAACAGGGGGAAGATAAAATCGCCAAAAAAGCGCGCCTGGAAAAAATTGAGCCAATGGAAGTGGTTCAGCGATATACGGTTGATTTTCACAACATCCTGCAGAAATTCAATTTTTTACCGCCCAGCATAGAACCCACGGCAACCGGCCATATTGTGGAACAGATCGAAATAATCAAGGTTATCCTGGATAAGGGGTATGCCTACGAAAAAAACGGTTCTGTTTATTTTGATGTACAGAAATTCAACACAGATTATCAATACGGGAAACTGAGCGGCCGGAAGTTGGAAGACATGATCGCCAATACCCGTGAATTAACGGCCCAGGATGAAAAGAAAAACCCCCAGGATTTTGCCTTGTGGAAAAAGGCGGAACCCCAGCATATTATGCGATGGCCGTCTCCCTGGGGTGAAGGTTTTCCCGGCTGGCATCTGGAGTGCACCGTAATGAGCACCAAATACCTTGGGGAAACTTTTGACATCCATGGCGGGGGAATGGACCTGAAATTCCCGCACCACGAATGCGAAATTGCTCAGGCCGAGGCGAGTAATGACAAGTCTCCGGTAAAATATTGGCTGCATGCCAACATGCTGACCCTTAACGGGAAGAAAATGGCTAAATCTACCGGGAACAACCTCCTGCCCCTTGAAATTTTCTCAGGGGAAAACGATATCCTCAGCAAACCCTTCTCCCCTGCTGTGGTTCGGTTTTTTATGATGCAGGCCCATTACACCAGTATACTGGACCTGAGCGACGACGCCCTGCTGGCAGCGGAAAAAGGATATATGCGCCTGATGGAGGCTATGGAGGTACTGCGGGACCTCCCGGAAGGGGAACAGTCCGATTTTGACCTGAAAGCCTGGAAGCAGCGCTGCTACGACGCCATGAATGACGATTTCAACACACCGGTGCTGATAGCGCAGCTTTTTGAAGCCGTAAAGGCAATCTACCTGGTACGGGATGGCAAACAAAGCCTGAGCCGTGAAGACCGCCTAGCCCTGCAGCAAGCGTTGGATTCATTCGTCTATGAGGTCCTTGGAATTGAAAAGTCCCTCAATGATGCCGATGGCAGCGAGAAACTTGAAGGAACGGTGCAATTGCTGATAGACCTCAGGAACAAGGCACGGGCAAATAAGGATTACCAGACATCGGATGAAATCCGGGATGCCCTCGGAGCCCTTGGGATACAACTTAAAGACAGCAAGGAAGGAACGACCTTCTCCCTCTAAAATTAGATAACAGTAGTGGCAGGATCGGAAACTATTTGGGTAAGACCGTTTATATGGCTGGTCCGTTTCTACCAGCGCTATATCTCCCCGCTTACTCCCCCGAGTTGCCGCTATACTCCTACCTGTTCCCAGTATACCCTGGAAGCTTTAAAAAAACACGGTCTCCTTAAAGGCGGGTGGCTTTCATTAAAACGGATCCTGAGCTGTAATCCGTTCGGGGGTTCCGGATACGATCCGGTTCCCTGACAAACAGTAATCCGTCAAATATCCTAAGTCGGAGATTAAATGTGCTGCCCCTCACCCTATTTTCTTAACTTAGCCACTGAAAAAATTGGACTATGTTTTTAGGTTTTACCTGGAATCCGGATGATACCCTTTTTAAGCTGGGTGTTTTGCAAATCAAATATTACAATCTGCTTTGGATTGCGGCTTTTGCAGTGGGGTGGTATCTAATGAAGCGTATTTTTGAACGGGAACAGCGTTCCCGTGAAGAACTGGATTCACTATTTATCTATACCGTTCTGGCGACCATGCTGGGCGCCCGCCTGGGCCATGTATTTTTTTACGACTGGGCTTATTACAAAAATCACCTCCTTGAAATTTTACTTCCCATTCGCGAACGCGCTGGCAGCAGTCTTTTTGGTATCATAAATGGTTATGAATTTACAGGCTTTACCGGGCTGGCCAGCCACGGGGCAGCTATAGGAGTCATTATTGGGATGTATCTTTTTACGCGCAAGTACAAATCCTTCAAATTACTCGGAATATTGGATCGCGTCGTGATCCCCGTTGCCTTAGGAGCCTTTTTCGTTCGTCTGGGGAATTTCTTTAATTCTGAAATCAACGGTAAAATTACGGATGCATCCTTTTTCCTGGCCACCCGCTTTGTGAGGGATTCTGATGATATGCCCGCCAGCCGGGCAATGGCCATTACCAATGAAAACAGTCCGAATGCCGCCTACCACGCCCTCGAAGACAACCCGGCATTTGCCGAGACGCTGCAAACGATCCCATACCGGCATCCCGCACAGTTATATGAAGGGGTTTTGTACATAGCCGTCTTTGTTGTGCTGTATTATTTGTACTGGAAAACAAGCAAGAAAGACCAGCCCGGCTTTCTTTTTGGTTTATTCCTGGTCTTGCTATGGACCATCCGCTTCTTTATAGAATTTGTCAAAAAGAGCCAGGGTGGCTTTGAGGAAAGCCTCGGTTTACTTTCCACAGGGCAATGGCTGAGCCTGCCATTTATCCTGATTGGCTTCTATTTTATGTTCCGCAAAAGCGCCTCCCATGTACGCTAAACCAATGGAGTATTTTAAACTGGCCTTTATACTGCTGGGATTGGCTCTGGTGCAGTGCAAAGAAGAAGCCAAACAAGTTTTACCTACGGATGAAATCCGATTTAGCCGGGAAGGAAGTCTTTCCATCTTTGATGGCGAGACAGACAGCCTGCTGCAGGAAATCAATATAGAGATTGCCGAGACGCCCTATGAAAGGGAAACCGGCCTGATGTACCGAAAGTCTATGGAGGAAGACCAGGGGATGCTCTTTATCTTTGAGAATGAGCAACCCCGATCGTTCTATATGAAAAATACCCTTATTTCACTTGATATTCTCTTTATAAATCAGGACCTGAAAGTGGTCAGCATCGCCCGCAATACGGAACCGCTCAATGCCAATGGCATCCCTTCAGGCAGCCCTGCCCGTTATGTTTTGGAGATAGGGGCCGGCCTGAGTGATCAATGGGGAATTGAAGTTGGAAATAGAATCCAATATCGCAAATCATTATAAGACTCCTTTCTGGTTTCTGAGAAAAACCGGTTTTCTCTATACCTACCTGCAAGGCATACCCATAAAATGAAAAGCCCCGGGAATTTTATTGATTTCCCGGGGCTTGAAATACACTGATTATCGCCTACTCGTCAATAATATCGGCTGTAGCCTTTATATTGTCCTTTAAGGCATCGGCTATGTCCTGATTCCCATCCATATCATTCGGATAGATTTCGATTAAACCGTCCTGGTTTTCATCAGTTGCAGCATGTAAATCGATTTGATTAAGGGAACTCAAAAATTGAGACATATTAAAAGTAACGGTAAAATTAACGACCCCATCTATTACTTCTACTCCCGTGCTACGTCCTACATCGAGGTTTTCGCTGGTATCATGCCAGAATACGAATGGCTTCCCGTCAACTGTACCTTCGATATAAATGGATTTATCATATAAATCGTCCGAAACGGGCAGGCTTTCGTCTTTATGGAACTTAAACCGCAATTCTTTGTAAAGTCCATCTGGGACAAAGGCAGTACCGATTGTTTGGGTAAGCGCATCACTATTATCCAGCAGGTCTATCTGGTAAGGGCCTCTAAATTGTATTTCATCCGTATCCAGACTACTGTTGGGATCATCGTCGTTTTTGAAAACCACATCCCTGATAGATATTTTAAAATCTGTAAATACTACATTGTCATTTGCCTTGGCAGAAGTTCCAGCGGGCGGGTTTATACCCCTGACAGTTAATCGGATTCCCCCGTTCGATTCATCTTCACTACAAGATGAAATAATTAATGATCCCATACACAACAGGGACATAAGTACTCGTTTCATAACAAAAATTTATAGGTTAAGATTTAATTGGCCGCACTTTTAAACGCGCCAATATAAAAACAACCGTAGGGTGAAAAACCCTACCGATTTTCTATGTTTTTCTTTGAAAGAAACGAGAAACTTCTACAGTTTATTATATTTCAGTGCCGCCAGACGCTTTACTATTGGTCTTTGGATTTAACCTTACAGGTAGAAATTCCGAACGGCGCATACAAAGGGCAAAAACTTATAAAACTGGTTAATATAAAAATTCCTGCCAGCACCAGCAATACAATTGCCAGCGTTCCGGAAATAGCTCCGGTATAATACAAAAATCCAATTATTACAGCAATTAACAGGCGGATCACCCGGTCCGCAGAACCCATATTTTTTTTCATCTTAGCTTTTTTAGATTAACCATTTTTCGACTGCCAAAACCACAAGGCTGATCAGGCCCAGACAAAGCAGGCATACCCCGATCAGCTTTAGTGCCTTTTTATACATCCACATAAAAGTAGGGTGTTTCCCCGGGCCGTACAGTGATATATATCATATTTTTAGCCCCGGGATGATGGCCCGGTCCGGAATTCCCAAAGGGATTTGTAAATTACAGCTGCTGAATCTGCAATCACACCAGCCAACACATGCAAAAAACAGTCCATACGGCTATTTATACAGATAATCGCTCCAAAAAAAAGCAGTTTGCCAACCAATTGCTAAAGGGTAATCCGCCAGAGGAACTGCAATTTCTCAAAGGCCTGAAAGGTGTCCTTTTTTCGAATACCCGCATAGCCGAATTACTGGAGGAAGAAGCCCTTCATGAACGCTCCGGGCTGCAACTCCCCGGGCAGCGAAAACTGGCCAGCTTTTCCAGTGGCGAACGAAAAAAAGCATTGCTAAAGCATATTTTGGCAGCAGATCCGGATTACCTGCTGCTGGACAATCCCTTTGATAACCTGGATAAAGATTTCAGGGAAGTACTGAAAAAGGATTTACTGGCGCTATCTGACAAAAAGATACTCATACAATTTATTAGCCGGGCGGCGGATACACTCAGCTGCATGAAGCAATCCTGTTTTCTGGACAATGGCTTGCTCGTTGGTTTTCCCGATTATCGTCCCGCCAAAACAGCAGCTTCAGCACTAAGCGGAACTATTCCGCCCCCGCTGCAACCCTTGGAAAACCTCCCCGAAATACTCGTTTCCTTTAAAGACGTGAACCTCTCTTACCACGGGCGTCCCATTTTAAAGGAAATCAACTGGAAGATCAGGCAGGGCGAATTCTGGGAACTGCGGGGAGCCAATGGCAGTGGCAAAACCAGCCTGATTACTATGATTACAGGGGAAAACCCCAAGGCCTACGGCCAGCAAATAGACCTGTTCGGCCGCCCCAAGGGCAGTGGGGAAAGTATCTGGGAGATCAAAGAAAAGATCGGCTATTTTACCCCTGCTGTTACCGACCGTTTCAGGGGTAACCACAGCCTGGAAAACATGCTGATCTCCGGCTTTATGGACTCTATCGGGCTGTATATCAAACCTTCAGACCTGCAGCTGCAGCTGGCCGCCAAATGGTTAAAACTGCTGGGGTGGTACCCCAGAAGGCATGAAAGCTTCCGCTCCCTGTCAGAGGGTGAAAAACGCCTTTTACTCTGTGCCCGGGCCATGGTAAAGCATCCCCCTTTGCTTATTCTGGATGAGCCAACCGCCGGGCTGGACGATACAGCTGCGGCATGGGTAACAGACCTGGTAAACAAAATGGCTGTACAAAGTAAGTCAGCCATTGTATTTGTTTCACATCGGATAGAACCAGGACTCTCCGGCCAATATATATTTGAATTGATACCCTCACCAGAGGGTTCCCTGGGAAGACAAATCAGATCAAACAAGCTGAAGAGCTGAGCCATCATAAGCATAAAAAAAAGCTGCAGGCGTTTGCCTGCAGCTTTTTTAGTTCAATTTACCTGACTACTTATTTTTTCCCTCCGGACAATTTACGGCTCAGCGTGTCAAACATGACTGGAGTTGCTATAAAGAGGGAGGAATATGTACCCACAATCACCCCTACAATCATTGCAAACATAAACCCACGTAAGGTCTCTCCGCCAAATATAAAGATGGACAGCAGTACCACCAGGGTGGTGAGGGAGGTGTTCAGGGTCCTGCTCAGGGTACTGTTCAGGGCTTCATTGGTGTTTTCTCCGCCCTTCCAGCCCTTCTCGTTTATGATCTCACGGATCCGGTCGAATACTACCACCGTATCGTTAAGAGAGTACCCGATCACTGTCAGGATTGCTGCTATAAAGGCCTGGTCTATTTCCATGCTGAAAGGCATCAGGGCTGAAGTAGCTGAGAAAACTCCAAGAACGATCAGAACATCGTGGAAGACAGCAACTACAGCACCCAGTGAAAACTGCCATTTCCGGAATCTCAGCAGGATGTAAAGGAACACAACCGCCAGGGAACCGATAACGGCCCAGACCGCATTCTTTTTAATATCATCGGCAATAGTGGGCCCTACCTTTCGGTATTTCATCACTCCGATTTCTTCATTGGTTCCTCCGGGAACAAAATCTTCATAAGTAGCCCCGTCCGGAAGGTATTTTTGCAGGGAATTAAAAAGGATCCCGAGTATCTCGTCATCAACCTCAGTCCCTTGCACGTCTACCTTGTATTTGGTGGAAACCATTATCTGGTTCGCATCCCCAAAGGTCTTTGCACTGGCACTTCCCAGTACTTCAGTAAGTTCACTGGTTACTTCCGTAGGACTTACAGGGTTCACAAAGCGGATCTGGTAATTACGCCCCCCAACAAAATCCACTCCCTGGTCGAGGCCTTTCGTAAAGAGGGAGGCTGTACCTGCAATCAGTAATATCCCTGAAATTACATAAGCGATCTTCCTTTTGGCAAGGAAATTTATATTGAGGTTCTGGAAGAGGCCTTTGGTAATACCGGTGGCAAAGTCCAGTTTGCGTCCCCGCTTGGAAAGGTACTTTTCGATTAACAGTCGCGTTACGAAAATAGCTGTAAACAGGGAGGTCAGAATACCGATGATCAGGGTTGTTGCAAACCCTTTGATCGGCCCGGATCCGAAGACCAGTAAGATCAGGGCAGTAAGCCCGGTGGTGATATTGGCATCCAAAATGGAGGAAAGTGCATGGCCGAAACCATCATTTACCGCCTGGGACATCCCTTTGCCTTTCTGCAGCTCTTCCCGAATCCGTTCGTAGATCAGTACGTTGGCATCCACAGACATCCCTATGGTCAGTACAATACCTGCAATCCCCGGCAGGGTCAGTACAGCACCCAGACTGGCCAGTACACCAAAGATCAGTACAATGTTAAAGATCAGTGCTATATCTGAAAAAATCCCCGCCTTCCCGTAATAAAAAACCATCCATATCAGGACGAAGATCATCGCAATAAGGAAGGACATAAAACCGCTGTCTATCGCCTCCTGTCCCAGGGAAGGCCCTACCACAAAAGAGTCGATAATTTCTGCTGAAGCCGGAAGTTTCCCTGCCCGGAGCACGTTTGCAATATCCTTGGTTTCTGTTACCGTAAAGGCTCCGGAAATTTCAGAACTACCCCCGGCAATCCCTCCCTTCTGGGAGACTCCGGGAGCGGTGTAAACTTTGTTATCCAATACGATGGCTATCCCGGTATTATTCAGGTTCGCCTCATTGGTAAGCTGTTGCCATTCACGGGCACCGCGAACGTTCATGTCCATTCCCACAGAGGGGCGGTTGAACTGGTCAAACTGGTCGCGTGCATCACTAACAACGTCTCCGCTCATACGCGGTACGCCATCCCGGTTTGATTTAAGGGCGAAAAGTGCCGCCACTTCAGAATCCTGGGAAGGACGCTCCCATAAAAACTTTGTAAACTGAACATCCGTGGGCAACAACCGGCGCATTTGCGGCATACGGAGCCACTCCCCGATCTGTGCAGTATCTTTTATTGCCGCAATCCCAATGGCATATCCAGGGCCGGGGATCTGTAATTTCTCGAACAGCGGGTTAACCTGATCGGCCAGGTCCAGAGAATCCTGGTTTACATCCGATAAGAGGGAGTCAATTTCCGAGCCTTCTTTCTCAGGGGTTTCCTCAACCTCCACTATAGACTTCAGCTCTTCGTTCACCTGAATAAAGAAATTGTAAAGGCTCTGGTTCTGAGGTTCATAGGTTTCCCAGAATTCCAGCTGGGCAGTACTTGAAAGTAAGTCCTGTGCCCGTGCGATATCGCGGGCACCCGGCAATTCAACCAGAATACGTCCGGAATTTCCTTCCCTCTGAATATTCGGCTGGGTAACCCCAAAGCCGTCTATACGTTCCCTGAGGACCTCAAAGGCAGAAATAACCGACTCATCCACCTTTCTGCGGATAACAGGCTTTACCTGCTCATCGTTCATTTCAAAATTGATCTCATCGCTCAGCCCCTTGTTGGCAAAGATATCCGGGGAAGCCAGTTTGGTGTCCCCCTTTATATTGTCAAATGCATCAAAAAACAATTCCAGATAGGTCTCGTCACTGTTCTTGGAGGCATTATCGGCATCGGCAAGGGCTTTATTGAATACCGGGTTCTTGGTATTATTGGCAAGTCCTTTCAGGATGTCCTTTACAGAAATTTGCAGGGTAACATTAATTCCCCCTTTCAGGTCCAGTCCCTTGTTCAGTTCCTTTTTCTTTGCTTCTTCGTATGAAGTAAACCCAAGGATGGGGTTTTTCGCAATAGAGTCCAGGTACCGGGCTTCAGCCATTTCCCTTTTAGCTACATAATCCTCTTCTGAAGCTGGTACAGAAGCTGCTGCAAATGATTCAGCATCCGATTCAATTTTGGAAGTGATAAACGTATAGGATAACTGGTAAATACTGACGAGTCCGAACAGCAAGGCAAACAGCCTTATAAGTCCTTTATTCTGCATGAGTTATGGATTATCTGAAATTTATGATGGTTTTTGCAAACAGCGTGCAAATATATCATTTCCACTAAGATTTGCCAATTAAATACAAGTATTTATAGCGCCGTGCGGCCAATTCCTGCTTTCCGTATTGTCGGCATCAGCTTTGCAGTTGTCCCTTTGTGATTTCAAACAAAAAAAGCATCCCGGAGGTATCCGGGATGCCTTTTTCTAATTTTTAATGCCTGAGCTAGACCTCCAGAAGGCCGTTGGTTTTGGAAACTCCTGCGGCACTTTCTTTCATTTTTGCCTTTTCAGCCTCAGTTAATTCAATTTCCACGATCTGCTCGATCCCGTTTCGGCCAAGCAAGACAGGAACTCCAATACAAAGGTCGTTGAGCCCGTATTCCCCTTCTAATAATGAAGAACAGGGGAACATTTTTTTCTGGTCGCAGGCAATTGCCTGAACCAGGGCAGACACTGCCGCCCCAGGTGCATACCAGGCGCTGGTTCCCAGCAATTTGGTAAGGGTTGCCCCGCCTACCTTGGTATCTTCAGCCACCTGCTGCAATCGCTCCTCCGAAAGGAACTCAGAAACCCTGATACTGTTTCGGGTTGCATGGCTGGTAAGAGGTACCATTCCGGTATCGCTATGCCCCCCGATTACCATTCCGTCGATATCTGAAATAGGGGATTCCATTGCTTCTGCCAGCCGGTATTTAAAGCGGGCACTATCCAAAGCGCCACCCATTCCAATAATGCGGTTTTTAGGGAGGTTGGTTGTTTTGTGGACCAGATAGGTCATTGTATCCATTGGGTTGCTCACCACAATTACAATGGTATTAGGGGAGTGTTCCAGTAAATTGGAGGAAACCGTCTTGACAATTCCCGCATTGATCCCGATCAGTTCTTCACGGGTCATTCCCGGTTTTCTGGGGATTCCGGAAGTAATAACTGCGATATCGCTGCCAGCAGTTTTGGAGTAATCATTGGTAGTTCCCACGATACGCGTGTCAAATCCGTTCAGGGAGGCGCATTGCATCAGGTCCATGGCCTTTCCCTCGGCAACGCCTTCCTTGATATCCAGCAAGACTACTTCCGATGCAAAATTCTTTATGGCAATGTATTCTGCGCAGCTCGCACCAACTGCTCCCGCTCCAACTATTGTAACTTTCATATATATGGTTTTTATGGTATTTCGAAGACTGCAAAATTACGCAAAATTAAGCGAAAATCCGAGCGATACACTTCCTGAAAAAGCCCGAATTCAAGAGTGTTTTAACGCACGCCCCGGATGGCCAAACAGCTCCGTTCGTCGAAAATACTGGCTGGCAGCCTGCCATAGGTCGAAAAAAAACAATATTGCCCGGCAGGAGTCGTTGCCATTTTAACCCCAAATCTGAAATGATATGCGACGCATAACAGGCTTAGCCTTTCTTTTGGTACTCCTGACCATAGGAGGATGCAGTGAAATTCCCGAGAACAACGATCCGGTTATCGGTATCTGGGCAAAGACCCAAATTGAACAAAGAGATGCCAGCAGCCAGCTGATGCGGGAAGAATGGATATTTAATGATGCCTACCTGGGCCGGTACCATCGCTATAACGGTAACGAGATAGTTGAACAAACCGATTTCAGATGGGAAGCCCAGCAGGGAATTTACACCATAGAATACCCTGGCCTGGACCGCGGTACAGACCGGGCCACCATCAAAGAAAACGAAGAAAGCATACTCCTTGAAGACCTTCAGGGAGGCATCCTGGCCCTGAGAGAATAGACCCAAATCTTATCATTATATAAATATAAAAGCCCGGTTTGAAACCGGGCTTTTATATGTTTTAAAGGTCTCTTTTATCTGAATCCGAAATGCGCGCCCACTGTAAAGGTATTGAAGGCTGCGAGGGTATAATCTGCGTGCAGGCGGAAAAATCCAACCTTTAGCTTGGTTCCTACCGTGGCAGAAGCGCCGCTGGTTTTCTTTGAGATGGAAAAAGGATCCTCATAGGTGGTCTGGAAAGGGCCTGAAGTAACCGTATAAGTACCCAGCACATCCGTTTCAGACTTTCCGCTGATGTAGCCCAGGGCCCCGTAAAAGTTGATTACCGGCAATTTAGTGGCTACAATGGCCTGAAAATTCCAGGCATTGAAGCGGTTTTCGATACGCTGGTTATCACCGTCAATGAAATTAGTATTCGTAAAATTATAGTCCCCGTTCAGGCGGGTATAGCCTATAAATCCGGAAATAGCAACCGGAAGGAGCTTGTCTGCAGGCAGATGGGAGGTAAAATCATGCAATACTCCAAATCCATATAGACTGACTGCCACCTCATCTGTTTTGATTTTGGGCAGAAAACGGACCTTTACCTCTGTTCCCTTGATAAGCCCAACAGATCCCTGAATGAAACCGGCCGGAATGAAATTGAGATCCTCTGAGGCCAGTCCGCTGGGTAATTCAAAACTTTCTGAAAACAAGCCGTTTTCATCTTCTATAACCACGTTGATCCCCTGAATATCCCCAAGAGCAGTGGCAACAGTTTTAGAAGGACTCCCATCTTCAAATCGAAGGCTCTCATAATCGGCAATATCCATTACAAAGGATTTTTTATCGTCCTTATTTTTAAAGGAAGAAATGGATCCTACAATAGAAATTTCGAAGCCCCCAAGAGGTTTTGCTTCACCTGTATTGATCCAGGATCCTGCGAGGCTGTAAAGTACGCCTTCTGATATGGGTGAAAGGTAATCCGTGGTGAAGCGCTCCGCGTCATCCACCCCGGCTGCAAGGAGGTCATTGATGTTGGATTGGGACCAGGCAGATGATACCGCACAAAGCATTCCCAATGCTACAAATAGTTTCTTCATGATTGTGTTATTTTTTATAAAACTAAAAAACCCCGGTAGCTTGCCGGGGTTTTTGTTGTGAATTTCCGCTTTTTATACGTCAATATTCGCATAAACGGCATTTCGCTCAATAAATTCCCTACGGGGAGGCACCTCATCTCCCATAAGCATGCTGAAGATCCTGTCGGATTCCGTTGCATTGTCTATGGTTACCTGCCTGAGGGTTCGGTTCTCCGGGTTCATGGTGGTTTCCCAGAGTTGTTCCGCATTCATTTCCCCAAGACCTTTGTAACGTTGGATACTTACCCCGCCGCTGTAGCTTTCGGCAATTTCATCCCGTTCCTTATCGTTCCAGGCATAGCGCTTTTTGTTCCCTTTCTTTACCAGGTAAAGCGGTGGCGTGGCAATATAGACATGCCCGTTTTCCACTAATTCCCTCATATAGCGGAAGAAGAAGGTCAGGATGAGCGTCTCTATATGGCTTCCATCCACATCCGCATCACACATTATGACCACTTTGTGGTATCGGAGTTTTTCAAGGTTGAGGGCTTTGCTGTCTTCTTCTGTACCAATGGTGACCCCCAGGGCTGTATAGATATTTTTGATCTCTTCATTTTCAAAGACCTTGTGCTGCATGGCCTTTTCCACATTGAGGATTTTCCCCCTCAGTGGGAGGATCGCCTGGAAATTCCGGTCTCGGCCCATCTTGGCCGTTCCGCCTGCCGAATCCCCCTCTACCAGGAAGATCTCACATCGCTCGGGGTCCTGATCGGAACAATCCGCCAGCTTCCCGGGCAGTCCGCCGCCGGCCATAGGGTTTTTCCTTTGAACCATTTCGCGGGCCTTGGCTGCCGCATGCCTGGCCTGTGCAGCCAGGATTACCTTCTGAACGATAAGTTTTGCATCGTCAGGATGCTCTTCCAGGTAGTTGGTAAGCATCTCAGAAACCGCCTGGCTTACGGCTGCAGATACTTCCCGGTTTCCCAGCTTAGTTTTGGTCTGCCCTTCAAACTGGGGTTCCGCAACTTTAACCGAGACGATAGCTGTAAGTCCTTCCCGGAAATCATCCCCGGAAACCTCAAACTTCACCTTATCCAGCATACCGGAATTATCTGCATACTTTTTTAAGGTGGTGGTTAGCCCCCTCCTGAAACCTGACAAATGCGTACCCCCTTCGTGGGTGTTGATATTGTTTACATAAGAATGCAGGTTCTCGGTATAGGAATTGTTATAGACCATGGCAACTTCCACCGGAATGTCATTCTTCTCGCCTTCCATGGCAATCACCTCCTTGATAAGGGGTTCCCGGTTCCCATCGAGGAAACGGATAAACTCCTTAAGACCCTCTTCAGAACTGAACTCTTCAGAGATAAATTCCCCGTCCTTTTCCTTGTGCCGACGGTCGGTGATTCTGATTTTGATCCCCTTGTTCAGGTAGGCCAGTTCCCGCATCCGGTTGGCAAGGGTATCATAACTGAATTCTATGGTCTGGGTAAAGATCAATTCATCCGGATGGAAGGTAACGACAGTCCCGTTCTTATCAGATGTCCCTATGCTTTTTACAGGATACAGGCTTTTTCCCCTTTCGTATTCCTGCTCCCAAATTTTACCATCCCGGTGCACAGTGGCTTTCAGATGGTTCGAAAGGGCATTTACAACAGATACCCCTACCCCGTGCAATCCACCGGATACTTTGTAGGAATCTTTGTCAAATTTCCCTCCGGCGCCGATTTTGGTCATCACCACCTCCAGGGCGGAAACGCCTTCTTTCTTATGCAAATCCACAGGGATTCCCCTCCCGTTGTCCTCAACGGTTATGGAGTTGTCTTCATTTATAGTTACGGAAATAGTGTCGCAATGCCCGCCCATGGCTTCGTCAATGGAGTTATCCACCACCTCGTAGACCAGATGGTGCAGCCCCCTGACTCCCACGTCTCCAATGTACATGGAGGGACGCATTCGCACATGTTCAATACCTTCCAGCGCCTGAATACTATCGGCCGAATATTTTTTGCTTTTTAGTTCTTCGCTCATCGTTCGTTTTGAGTTGTGTTTGCCTGTAATTATGCAATCCTACAAATATAGCAAATACCCCCGCATTTACTGGGTTTTAGCTGAATTTCGACCAGGGAAGTTATCAACAAAAATTGTGGAAAAACATGAAGGAATGCACAGTTTTGGAGCCATAAAAAAAGTGCCGGTTTTAACGGCACTTTTTTAGGTCTCATTCAAGGGCATTTCAGGCCGGCACATACCGGTATTTGCCCATTTATCCTTTATTTGACATAAGCATCGCTGTGGACCCTGGAAACTGCCCTTCCCGAGGGGTCGTTCATATTGCGAAAAGCTTCATCCCATTCCAGGGCAATCCTGGTACTACAGGCAACAGAGGGTTCCTGTGGCACGCTCAGGGCTGCTGCATCGCTGGGGAAATGGCCCTCAAAAATGCTGCGGTAATAGTACTCCTCTTTGGAAGTGGGGGTTTGAATGGGAAAACGGAAACGGGCATTTGCCAGTTGCTCATCGCTTACCTCTGCAGCCACCAATTCCTTTAAGGTATCAATCCAGCTATAACCCACCCCATCCGAAAACTGTTCTTTTTGCCTCCAGGCAACACTCTCCGGAAGATATTCTTCAAAGGCCTTGCGCAGCACCCATTTCTCCATCCGCTCCCCGTTGATCATTTTATCTTTGGGGTTGATGCGCATGGCCACATCCATAAATTCCTTATCCAGAAAGGGCACCCTTCCTTCTATTCCCCAGGCTGCAAGGGATTTGTTGGCACGCAGGCAATCGTACATGTGCAGCTTATCCAGTTTGCGCACGGTTTCTTCATGAAAATCAAGGGGTCCGGGGGCTTTGTGAAAATAAAGATAGCCCCCGAAGAGTTCGTCGGCCCCTTCTCCGGACAGTACCATTTTGATCCCCATGGATTTGATCACCCGGGCCATCAGATACATTGGGGTAGAAGCGCGTATGGTGGTAATATCATAGGTCTCCAGTTGATAAATAACATCCCGCAGCGCATCCAGGCCCTCCTGTATGGTAAATTTGATTTCGTGATGCACCGTCCCGATATGATCCGCAACCTTTCGGGCCGCCGCGAGGTCCGGGGACCCCTCCAGCCCAACGGAAAAGGAATGCAACTGTGGCCACCAAGCATCGGTGGTATCATCAGATTCAATACGCATCTTGGCATATTTTTTGGCAATGGCCGAGGTAATGGAAGAATCCAGGCCACCAGACAACAAAACTCCATAGGGGACATCGGACATCAACTGCCGATGTACCGCCGCTTCCAGGGCTTCTCGCAGGGCGCTTATATCCGTTTCGTTTTCCGCAACCGCTTCATATTCCTGCCAGTCCCTTTTGTACCAGCGAATAAAACCTTCATCCGCCCGGCGCATGTAATGCCCCGGGGGAAAGAGTTCAATACGGGTGCAATGCCCTTCCAAAGCCTTTAATTCAGAGGCGACATAAAAGGTCCCGTTTTTATCCCAGCCGATATATAACGGGATGATTCCCATATGGTCCCTGGCGATAAAATATTCATCCCGGGTGCTATCGTATATGGCAAAACCAAAAATCCCGTTGAGCTCGTCCAGGAAGGCAGTACCTTTCTCCTGATACAGGGCCAGGATCACTTCGCAATCCGATTCGGTCTTAAAAGAATATTTACCCTCAAACTGCTTTCGCAATTGCCGGTGGTTGTAGATCTCTCCGTTGGCAGCCAGAATGAGTTGACCATCAGGACTGACAAGAGGCTGCTTGCCCGAAGCCGGGTCTACTATAGCCAGCCGTTCGTGGGTCAGGATTGCCTTATCCGAGTTGTATATTCCACTCCAGTCCGGACCACGATGCCTTATTTTACGAGACATCTCCAGCATTTGCGGCCTGAGTCCCTCGGCCGGTTCCTTAAGTTCAAAAGCACAAACAATTCCGCACATAACATTTAATTATATCATTATGAAGGCAAATATGTGTATAATATTACTATATATAAATATATAATGATTATATGATTGTTATTTATAACTTAATAATAACATATTATACCATTATGTAATAATTAAAACCGGTTTAATACGTATTCGGATCAAACTGTAAGTTGTCCAAATTTTAACGACTTTTTAGAAAAAGACTCCACAAAAAGACCGTAGTTTTAACAAATCAAAAATTTTACCATGAAAAACATCTTAACACTATCATTCATCGCCCTTGCAATGATTTTTACCACCAATACCCAGGCACAGGAATTCAGCGGCCTGGATAAAAGTCCTCTTGATATTGCTTCATTCCCCAGCAGCTACAGGGTATCAGACAAAGCAGTCCGCATTACTTACAGTCGCCCTCAGTTAAAAGGAAGGGCTATGGCTGATCTGGCACCTGAGGGACAGGTATGGCGAACCGGAGCCAATGAAGCGCCGGAGATCGTATTCTACAAAGACGTAAATTTTGGAGGGAAAAATATTCCGGCAGGAACCTATTCCCTGTTTACTATCCCCGGACGTTCCGAATGGACCGTAATCCTCAATAAAAATATAAACCAGTGGGGCGCCTATTCCTACGATGAGGGAGCTGATGTTGCCCGGGTAAGTGTACCTGTGAACGACGATGCCGAATCCCTTGAGGCTTTTTCCATCGCCTTTAAAGAAGTAGCAGATGGCGTACACATGATAATGGGATGGGACAAAACACGTGTTGCAGTACCTATCACCATGTAAGCCATCGTTTTATCTAACAATACAAAAGCAGCCTGCGGGCTGCTTTTTTGTTTCCGGTATAGAGGTTAAGGGACTTATCACTCCTCTTCTGTGATGGGACTTCGCCCGATCAGGAACTCCACCCTCCTGTTGCGCCGGCGCAGTTCGGCCGTGGTATTCGGGAACAAAGGCTGCCCGGCACCGTATCCTTTCCATTGGATGCGTTGGGGCTCCAGCCCTATTTTTTGCAGAAACCCGGCCACCTCCAGACAACGCAGTTCAGATAAGCGTTGATTATAATCTGCATTGCCCCAGTTGTCCGTATGACCGGTTAAGGAAAGGGTAAGGCTGGAATCCTGACTCAGGAATTCATAGAGGTTACGGAGTTCACTTTCCCCGGACTGGCTCAGGCGATGCGTATCAAACTCAAACAGCAGCGAATTGAAAACCTGGGTGCTGTCCAGGGAATACGTTTTAACTTCCCTGGCTAAGGGGTCGGTCCCGGCGACAGCCCTGCCGCCTCCCGTTGGCTGCAGGCTGAAATGGTCAATATAATAGTAGGCCCCCCGGCTTGCGTTTTTTGTTCGTTTGGTAGTTCGCGTTTTTTTATTGGTCTTAAAATTTCCGATGGACAGGTGTCGCTCAAACCCCTTGGCAATAAAGGTCGTTTTGACCTGCAGCCATTCTTCTGTGTCATTGACATAAGTGGGATAGGCCACCTCCAGGTAGTGGTATTCATTTTCCGGGATGCTGTACCAATGTTTTTTGGAAAGGGTCTTACGGGTGAGGAAATCAAGAGGTTCCAGAGAAAAGAGCAGCCCGAATTCGCGCAGGGCATAATCGGATCGTTCCGCCAGGCTTACCCAGAATGTAAGTTCGTATTCCGCCCCTTCCGTCAGGTCGGACAACAGACGGGTCTGCAGGTACTCCCGATAATCTTCCGGGGCATAGCCATAAAACCCGGCATATCCGGCACCTTCTATAGCCGGTTGCTCTCCGTTGAAATTTTCGGGTGTTCCCATGGGCCCGCTGCAGTTGTGAAAATAATCAGTGGTTCCCATCGTTGGGGTATTCCATTCGGAAACATCCCTTTCAAAATTTCCGAGCTGGGAAGGACACTCTATTAGGGTCTCAAAACCCGGATTGGGAATCAGGTTCTGTGCGTTTGACGAAAAAATTGAACACATAGAACCCAGCGTCCACAGAAAACAATATCTGGAATAGGCTGTTTGCATATCTCTGTTGCCTGATCGCAAGCAATACAAACTTAAGAAAAACAGCCTCCGAACCCCTTAGCCGGCGATAAAAGGCCAAAAAAATGGTACAGACGGATCTAAAATCAAAGGTCAAACTTATAACTGATCCCGGCCAGGGCCTGGAAACCCTGCACCCTGAAATTTGCCCAGCGCTGATAGGAATTATTAGCGATGTTGCTAAAACGGGCAAAGACCGAAAGCTGCGTATTTAAATGGTAGCCTACATGGGCATTGGCATCAAAAAAGGCATCCAGGCTGCGGATCACAAAGGGAAACTCCTCAGGGCTGAGCCCCACCTGGGCAACGGCCTGGTAATCTTCCCGCTGCCCCACATAAAACAGGTTCGCCCCCATATACCACTGTTCCCCTATCTGGTAATCCAGAAAGAGAGAGCCTTCAATATCCGGCAGGTTCCAGGCCGGGTTGTCCGTTTCGGTATCGTAATCATAAATGGCTGCATTAAGCCCCAGGCTGAAGTTCCGGTTAAAAGAAAACTCCAGTTCCCCAAAAACCCCCAGGGTTTTCAGATCGTCATAAAAAAGCCGGAATGAATTCCCGTAATTGTATCCCTTCTCGTCTGTCCTTGACTCATTAACAGGGTTCAGATAGAACAGCGGACGAAAATTTTCAGCTGTATATGATCCTTTCAGATTATAACTCAGGTTGGGGCTGAGCTGGCCCCGGAGGCCTGCATAGGCCTCATACTGGCGGTCTGTTGGCATAACCATCAGAGTGGGGGAAACATAAGGGTTCTCATGGCTGAAGTCGTAATAGCTGTTTTGCCGGAGTTCCCCTTCTACCCCTCCGTAGACAATAGCCATCTCTTCAAGCAGGGAATAAGAAGCCCGGACCACCGGATAGATATAAAAGTTATTTTCCTCGTTCTCCGCGTCAAGGCCATAAACCAGGCGGGCCCCCAACTGAATCTTCAAATCATCCCGCAGCAACAACAGGCTGGGATGCACTCCTGCCTGGAACTGCCGGTAAGCAATTGGCGTATTATTCTGCAGGTTATTGAGGTCGGCATTTTCAAAGCTGCCGTCTACATAGTCCAGTTTAAGCCCCAGGGAAAAGGTCTCTTCCGTTATGGGAAACTCAAGTTTGGGATTTACAATCAACCTGTTTTCTGCGGATTGTACCCCATCCCAAAAGCGTCGTGCCAGTAGCGTGGCCTCTTTGAGATATGCATCCTCAAAGCTCAGTTGTCCCTCCAGCTGGGCATTGAAGTAATCCTGAGATTCATCAATGGCGGAAATGGTTGCCTCATCGAAGCCGATATCAGGAAGGCCGTACCAGTTGTATCGCCTGTGTTCCAATCCACCTCCTATACTCCACTGCATGTCCCGGTCCCTTTTGGAATAGGTCAGGTCCAGACCCGTATTGTAAAAATCGGTATCCAGCACCGTATTGTCTATCTCCCCTCTGGAAGAATGGTGATTCAGGCCTACATCCAGGCGTTGTGCCCCGCGATCAAAGCCTTTACTGCTGTAAAAATCCAGCAGGGCGTTGTTGTAATTACCCAGGCCAACGGCTGCATAACTGTTGAAGATTTTTTCCGGGGCTACCTTTTTAACACTGGCCGCACTCCCCTTGGCGGGGGTAAAGGTTGAAGCCACAGGCACTGAGAAAATGCTATAGCGAATGGGCTTTTTCTGAAGGATAATGGAATCATTCAGGCTGGGCAGTGTTTTTATTTTGAAGGCATCCGACACTGAAGGCGTATATGGGCGTACCACGGTTACTGTTTCTGTACCCAGTTCGTCATCCTGCGCAGTTGCCACAAAGACCATCAGCAGTGCCGTGCCGAGGAGTCCTTTTTTTAATGCAGATATCTTTCTAATTCTCATCTTAATTCTCGTTTGGGTTAACAGACGAATTGCGCTCTGCCTCTTTTAACTTGATCCGATTCAGGACCTCTTTGGCCTCATCTGTAATTTCCGGGTAGGCGGTGAAATTCGAAATCACGTTTTCCAGGATGTAGGTTGCCTGAAAAGCATCTTCCAGGTCAGCAAAATTCCGGGCCATCAGGATCAGGCCTTTTCCGCCCCACTTTTTGTAGGCTGAAAAGTCTTTGGCAAGGCGCTGAACTGCAGTATTAGACCCTTCAAAATCCCCATCCTGTCGCTTGAAATACGCACTGTAATAAAGGGCCTCGGCTGCAACTTCTCCGGTCCCCGTTTCGAGCACTTCATTATAAGCCCCCCGGGCACGTTCAAAATCTTCCAATTCCATGGCCGACCGGGCAATCATGATGCGGGCGTCGCTCCTGATACGGTTATCGAGGGCCGGACTGCCGAGAACCTTTTCGGCATAGGCCAGGGTTTTCTGATATTCCTTCCTGCCAAAATAACCTTTCATCAGGTTGGATTGTGCAAAGGTTCGGTTCTGCGGGATGTCAGCCGTATTTTCGAGCCGCTCCAGGTAAGGCATTGCCTGGCGGTAGTCATCCCTGGATATCAGGATCTCGCACACACGCGTAAGGGCCTGCTCCGCCGTTTCCCCCTGCCCCGTATCTGCGGCGTATTTAAAGTGGGGCAAGGCCTTTTCCGCTTCTCCTTCTGCAAACTGTATTTGTGCCAGTTTAAAATGCACTTCTGTACTGTGGATGCCCCCCGGGAATTGCTGCAGATATTTTTCAAAGCCGCGGGCAGCAGCACCTTTGTTTCCTTCAACCCATTGTTTTTCGGCCGCCTCATAGCTGGCCAGTTCCAGTTCCTGATCGCTCACTTCCACAAAATCGAGGCTGCGGACCCAGGTGGCGTACTGATCTACCTGCCCTAAATCCATATAGATCAGCTTGGCAGTGGCCACGGCCTGAACCGCATCCGCGGTATTGGGGTATTTGGCTGCAACTTCCTTAAAGACCTTCAGGGCTTCCTGGTTGCGATTGCTGTTGTAATAAATGAGACCTTTCCGCATCAGTGCCGAGGGCAGCAGGGAGCTCATTCGGTATTCCCGCTGCAATTGATCGTAAGCGGCAATAGCCTGCTGTTCCTGCCCGGCCTGCACATATGAATTCCCCAGTTCAAAAAGGGCATCATCCTTAAGGGTAGACCTGGAGTAGCGGTTTATAAAATCCTTTAAGGCCTGTATTTTCTCATTGCCCCTGGACAAAAATCCCAAAGACATGGCCTTCTGGTAGGCAGCATAGTCCTGCTCCGGACTATTGGCCCGCAAGGCTTTATCATAGGCAGCTATTGCCTGTTGATAGGAACTACTCACAAAATAACTGTCGCCAAGGCGCATCCAGCTATCCGTTTTGGCCTCGCCGGAAGGGCCGGATTCTGTAAACTTTTTAAAATAAGCGATGGCATTGGAATAATCCTTCAGCTTGAAATACGTATAAGCCAACTGGTAATCCAGGCTTTCAAAAACCTCCAGATTGCGGGCCCCGGGAAACTGTTGCGCCTGTACATATTCGGTAAGCGCCAATTCAAAATCATTAAGCGCATAAGCGGTTTCAGCCTTCCAGTAATGGGCCCTGGCTTTAAACAACTGATCGTCTCCCCTAGTCAGGGACTTGCTGAAAACCTCCTGAGCGGCAGGGTAATCTTCCTCCAGAAAGAGCTCCAGGCCCCTGTAAAAAGCAACTTTTTGATAGGTTGTATTACTGGCGAATCCCTTATTGGCTTCCAGCAATTCCATAGCGCCTTCAAAGTTTCGGGAGGTTATATAGGAATCTACCAGCAGCTCCTGTATCTCCTGTTGGTGTTCATCTTTGGGATAGCGTTCCAGGTAGCTGCTCAGTACCTGGGGAACCGGCTCATAGGCATTTCCTATTTCATAGCTAAGCCGGGCGTAGTTGAGCAAGGCATCTTTGCTGATTTCGGCATTGAATTCCATCTGCGAAGCATTGCGAAACGCATTGAGCGCTTCCTGTTTCTTCTCCAGCTTCAGGTAACATTCCGCCAGATGGTAATAGGCATTCTGGGCCACGTCATTCTGCCCGTTTATAATCTTATTGAATTGCTGTATGGCATTGGCAAAGTCTTCTTGCTTATAGTAGGCATAGCCCAGCTGATAATAGTCTGTATTGCTCCATTTTCCCCTTTTGCCTTTGTAGTCTTCCAGGTAAGGGATGGCATTGCTGTATTGGCCCAGGTTAAAATAGCTTTCCCCGATAATCTTGTTTAATTCAGATACTTCCCGCCGGTCCGATTTGGGCAACTGGTTTTTGGCCTGCGCAATGGCCTCTTCAAAATTTCCCAGTTTGAAATTCATGTCTGCCTGGTAGTAAGAGAGTTTCTCCTCCAGCACCTCCTGGTCAGTTATCTGATCAAAGCGCTCATTGGCCTGCTCGTAATCATCCTGCTGATAAGCGATATAACCCAGATAGTATTTGGCCTGGGAGCCATAGAGTGGCGAGTTGCTTACCCGGTTCAGGTAACGTTTGGCCTCCTCGGGTTTACGGGAGGAAAACAGGGCATACCCCATGTTAAAATCGAATCGGGCCCGGTCTTTTCTGGAAAGAGAGCTTTGGTCTACCTTCCCGTACCACTTCATGGCGTAGGGGTAACGGCCATTTTCAAAATAATAATCGGCAACATCCATAAAGGCGGAATTCCGCTTTACGGATGTAGGGTAGCGTTCCACAAAATCTTCCATCAGCCGGTCTGCCCCCAATTGGTTCAGCCTAACCGCGGCATTTGCAACATAGTAGGCGCTATTCGCTTTGGTTTCCTGGTCTGAACTCTGCTGCAAGACCTTCTCAAAAAGGGTCTGGGCTGCCTGGTACTGTTTGTTATTGTAAAGGGTAAGGGCGTCCTGATAGGTTTTCTGCTCGTGGGTGTACACAACGGATTCCTGTGCGTATCCTATACACAAGGTGCCGGCAATAGCCAGCAGGACGGTGAATTTCTTTCGCATAATGTTCTCTTGGCGTTGAAGAATAACCGAATTTCAATTAATAACGTCAAATGTGGCTGCCAAGTATGCAGCCCGTTGCGAATTAAGCTAAATTTATGACCTTATGCATTCCATTCCGGTGGAACTTATTACTTTTATATCAACAAAAAAGCTATGCCCGAACCCGTTCTGTCCCTAAAGGAAGTTGCAGTTTACCACCAGGAAAATATGGTGCTCAATGATATCAGCCTCGAAATTCAACAGGGTGAGTTTGTCTATCTGATCGGGAAAACCGGCAGCGGGAAAAGCAGCTTTATGAAGACCCTTTACGCCGATCTCCCACTTAAGGAGGGTAACGGGAGGATCGTAGGGTTCAGCCTCAGAACACTTCAGGAGAAGGATATCCCCTTTCTGCGAAGGAAGCTCGGGATCGTTTTCCAGGATTTTAAACTGCTGCCAGACCGGAATGTCAATAAAAACCTGGATTTTGTGCTTAGGGCAACCGGCTGGAAGGACCCGGAAAAAATTGAAAAAAGAATAAATGAAGTCCTGGACAAAGTAGGGATGAAAACCAAGGGATTTAAGTTCCCGCATGAATTATCCGGAGGTGAGCAGCAGCGTATTGCCATTGCCAGGGCATTGCTTAATGACCCTGAGCTGATTCTGGCAGATGAACCTACCGGAAACCTGGACCCGCAGACCAGTGTTGAAGTTATGAAGGTGTTACAGGAAATTAACAAGGCCGGCAGAAGTATCCTGATGGCCACACATGATTATGCACTGATCCTGAAATACCCCTCAAAAACACTGAAATGCGACGGGAACAAGGTATTTGAAGTGATTCAGAAGGCCGGTTAATCCTTTTGAGCTCCCCTTTCGGCCTGATGAAAATACATGAACTCCCTGTACTCTCAGGTTCAAATGCCCGTTAAACAAGCGAGATAAAAGGGTCCGGACAGAATCTGTTAAGGCTTTGAAATCAGTCCCGAACTTTTTCACTAATTTGCGGGGCAAAATGAAACACAAACCATGGAAGTACTTGGAATTGATGTAGGCGGATCGGGCATAAAAGGGGCCCTCGTACATATGGAAACCGGTGAAATGCTTACGGAGCGTTTCAGGATCCCGACACCCAAATCCAGGAAACCGGAGGAAATGGCCGATGTGGTTGCCCAGATCGTAAAACATTTTGATTACAAAGGCCCGGTGGGCTGCGGTTTCCCCTCTGTTATCAAAAAAGGGGTTTGCAAATCCAAGGGCAACCTTCACAAATCCTGGGTTGGCAAAGATGTTGCCAAGCTTTTCGGAAAAGCTTCGGGAAATGATTTTACAGTCATTAACGACGCCGATGCAGCCGGGTACGCTGCCATGAACTACGGGATCGGAAAGGACATGGACGGCTTTGTGGTGATGATCACCATCGGGACCGGACTGGGAAGTGGTGCCTTTCTGGATGGTCGGTTAATTCCAAATTTTGAATTGGGGCAAATCCCCTATAAGAAGTATTCCAAGATCGAAAGCTGGGCTGCAGCATCAGCCAAGGAAAAAGAAGAGTTGTCCTTTAAAAAATGGGGCAAACGCTTCAACAAATTCCTGGAACTGGTTGAACTCATAGTGGCTCCGGATACCATTATTCTCGGAGGAGGGACCTCCAAGGACTTTGAAGAGTACAAAGAGTATATAAAAATAGAAACCCCGGTGATCCCTGCCGGACTACAAAACCATGCCGGAATTATAGGGGCGGCAACTGCCTGTCTGGTGGACCACCCCGAGCTAAACGAGGTCTGATCAATCGACCTTGTTGCGTTTGCGATCAGTCTCCTTCAGGAAAATTTTGCGCAGCCGGAGGTGCTTGGGAGTTACCTCCACATATTCATCCTTCTGTATATATTCCAGGGCCTCTTCCAGCGAAAATTTAACGGCGGGGACAATTTTGGACTTATCGTCAGACCCGGCGGCCCGTACGTTGGTCAGTTTTTTGGTTTTGGTTACATTAACCACCATATCGTCTCCACGGGAATTTTCCCCGATAATCTGCCCTTCGTAGATATCTTCTCCCGGATCGATAAAGAAACGGCCTCTTTCCTGCAGTTTATCAATTGAATATGGGATGGCTTTACCATTCTCCATGGATACCAGTGATCCGTTCTGCCGTTGCGGAATATCCCCCTTCATTGGTTGGTATTCCATAAAACGGTGGGCCATAATTGCCTCTCCGGCAGTAGCCGTAAGCAGTTGGTTCCTCAGGCCGATGATCCCACGGGAGGGAATCACAAATTCACAAACCATACGGTCTCCGCGGGCTTCCATTTTGGTCATTTCCCCTTTGCGCAAGGCAACCATCTCAACAGCCCTGCCGGATACTTCCTCGGGCAGGTCTATGGTCAGTTCCTCTACCGGTTCGCATTTTTGTCCGTCAATGGTCTTGATAATTACCTGTGGCTGCCCGATCTGCAATTCATAGCCTTCCCTTCTCATCGTTTCAATGAGTACGGAGAGGTGCAGCACCCCGCGACCGAATACCATAAACTTATCTGCACTGTCTGTGGGTTCTACCCGCAGTGCCAGGTTTTTTTCCAATTCCCGTTCCAGCCTTTCTTTCAGGTGCCTGGAAGTGACAAACTTACCATCCTTCCCGAAGAAAGGGCTGTCGTTAATTGTAAACAACATACTCATGGTGGGCTCGTCTATTGCGATTGAACCCAGGGCTTCCGGAGCCTCGGCATCTGCAATAGTGTCCCCGATATCAAAACCTTCCAGGCCGATCAGTGCCCCGATATCACCTGTTTTAAGGGTTTTGACCCGGGTCCGTCCCAAACCTTCGAAGGTATACAACTCCTTGATCCTGGACTTAATCATTTTCCCATCCCTTTTGACAAGGGTGATCTGTTGCCCTTCGGACAACGGGCCCCTTTGCAGGCGGCCAATCGCTATTCTCCCGGTAAAGGAAGAATAGTCCAGGGAGGTAATCAACATCTGGGTATTACCTTCCTCCGGGTTAAAGGTGGGGATATGATCCAGCACCATTTCCAGCAACGGAGCGATATTGTCTGATGGGTTTTTCCAGTCTTCAGACATCCAGTTCTCCTTGGCAGATCCGTACACAACCGGAAAATCCAATTGCCATTCCTCTGCCCCCAGTTCAAACATCAGGTCGAAAACTTTCTCATGCACCTCTTCAGGGGTACAGTTGGGCTTGTCCACTTTGTTAATAACCACACAGGGTTTAAGGCCCATGCTCAGGGCTTTCTGCAACACAAAACGGGTTTGCGGCATAGGGCCCTCAAAGGCATCCACCAGTAAGAGCACCCCATCAGCCATATTGAGCACCCGCTCCACTTCCCCGCCGAAATCGGCGTGGCCGGGGGTATCAATGATATTGATTTTGGTATCCTTATAGGTAACTGAAACGTTTTTGGAAACGATGGTAATCCCGCGCTCGCGTTCCAGGTCATTGTTATCCAGGATAAGTTCCCCGGTCTGTTCATTCTCCCGGAAGAGCTGACAGTAATGCAGGATCTTATCCACCAGGGTGGTTTTCCCGTGGTCTACGTGGGCAATGATTGCAATGTTTTTGATATCGGCCATAGTGCTGATTTTGAGCGCGCAAAGATAGGTTAAAATACCTCAGCTTGTTCTGCCGGTACAAAAATAAAAGCAGACGGAAAATCCTGAGAAAGAACTACAGGCTATTTTTTTGTTTCTCAAGCAGGTAGGTTTACTAAAAGAGTAAAACAAAGTGCCTCAATTAAACTACCCTAAAATAATTCCACCCTTAAAATTTGATAGTATTGAGGCGAGTTTTCAGTTTCTTCATTTCCAAAACCTAAACCTTTCCTGCCCGCTTAACATTTAAATCAAAGTGCGAAGAACAGAGATTTAGCCATCTGGACCGCTTTGAGGAGTTAATTTTGTATGGGTGAACCTCAAGGCCTTTTCTCCCAAATCCATACCTTTGACAAAACTCATTTTACCATGGATCTCAATAAAGTCCCCCAACTGAAACACACCCATTCAGGAAACTTTTTTCTATTGGCAGGACCCTGCGCTATAGAAGGAGAGGAAATGGCACTGCGCATTGCGGAAAAGGTAGTGGACATTACAGACCGCCTGCAGATCCCCTATATCTTTAAAGGCAGTTTTAAAAAGGCCAACCGAAGCCGGGTAGATTCCTTTACCGGGATAGGGGATGAAAAAGCCCTGAAGATCCTGCGGAAAGTATCTGAAACCTTCCAAATCCCCACTGTTACGGATATTCATAAAGAATCCGATGCCGCTATGGCGGCAGAATATGTGGATGTGCTGCAGATTCCGGCCTTTCTGGTGCGGCAGACCGATTTGATTGTTGCTGCAGCTGAAACCGGAAAGGTAGTTAACCTGAAAAAGGGGCAGTTTATGAGTCCGGAAAGTATGAAGCACGCCGTGACCAAGGTTACCGAAAGCGGAAACGAGCAAGCCATTATAACGGACCGGGGAACCATGTTCGGGTATCAGGACCTGATCGTGGATTTCAGAGGGGTGCCGGTTATGAAGCAATATGCACCCCTGGTACTAGATGTAACCCATTCACTTCAGCAACCCAACCAGGCTTCCGGGGTTACCGGCGGACGCCCGGAACTGATCGGGACCATGGCCCGGGCCGGGATAGCAGCCGGGGTAGACGGGCTCTTTATTGAAACCCATTTTGATCCTGCCAATGCCAAGAGCGACGGGGCCAATATGCTTCCTCTGGACCAGATGGACCGGCTGATGCAGCGTCTTTCAGCAATACGGAAAACACTGAGTGAATTCTAAATACTTTTTTGGGAATTGCGGTTTTCAACTAGCTGTTCGGCTTCTTTGAGCACGTCCAGAAGAACATCGGCATCAATTTCCTCAATTGACCTGAACCTTAGGGACCGGACACTTTTGCGCCCCTTGGACTGCAGTTCTTGCTGATGTGATTTTAAACGATACCCATTGGGAATTCCCAGGTCCACATAATCCCCGGATTTATTAAGATAACAAAATGGCCTGCCATTGAGATAGTAGAAGGGAATACGGTATTTAAATCGAAGTTCCAGGCTTGAAATACCCTGCTCAATCAGGGTTTGTAAATGGATTAAAATGGTCCGGTAGGGTTCGGCCTGTTCGAGTATATAAGATTCTGACGGATTCACATGGCTGCTCTTAAAATCCTAACAACAGTTACTGCTTATCAAAAGCTTAAATTCCCCGGATACCTTTCGTGCCAGGGCCGGCGGCGTTTTGTCTGCAATCCGGATTTCCCTGCTGACCATGTCCACGTCAAAATAGAAGCTGGAAAAATCCCCGGAACATTCCTTTTCCAGGCGTTCCATTAAAAAGCGTGTTATTCGGGGCCGGAGCCGGTATTCCAAATCGATGAGGAATTTTGTGTCGGCCTCATTCTGGTTTCCGTTTAAAATCCAGTTAAAGTGCATGTCTGTTTCAAAAAGCTATGGAAAATAAGAATAAATATTCATTCTAAGTACTTTATCTAATGGATTTGGATAAAAGCTATTATTGACAGGGTTATGGGATAGCTTTAACGCATTTGCGCATTCCTGAAATACCCATTTATTATGATCTATTGCTTATTTTACTGTACTAATACATCCACAAATGAAACATCTCCGTTTGTTTTTTGGCCTAGTCCTTCTGACATCACTGCCTGCCTTCGGCCAGGGCCATACGCATCTTCAAAGTGAACCTTTTAATTACCCTGATATCCCCGGGTATCTCACTCTCACCACCGACCTGCATCAGCATACCGTTTTTTCAGACGGAAGTGTCTGGCCGGATATCCGTGTGATGGAGGCCCTGCGGGAAGGGCTCGATGCCATTTCCCTTACAGAACATCTGGAATACCAGCCACACAGTGCTGATATTCCGCATCCCGACCGGAACCGGTCTTATGAGATTGCCCTGAATGAAGCAAGGGACCACGATTTGCTTATCATTCACGGCTCTGAAATTACCCGTGAAGCCCCAATGGGGCACAGCAATGCCGTTTTTATAAAAGACGCCAACCCCCTTCTGGCCGGATCGGCAGCGGTTCCTTTCAGCGAAGCCAAAAAGCAGGGCGCCTTTATCTTCTGGAACCATCCTGCCTGGTACAGCCAGCAACCTCAGGGGAACCCCGTCTTAAGTGAATTCCAGCAAGAGCGCATCCGCAGAGGGGAATTGCACGGCATTGAGGTGATCAATACCACAGATTATTCCGAAGAAGCCCTGGGCATTGCCCTTGAACAAAACCTGACTATTATTGGAACCAGCGATATTCACGGACTGATCAGCTGGGATTACCTGGAGAAAAACAACCACCGCCCCATTACCCTGGTTTTTTCCAAAGAGCGATCTGTCGAAGGCCTTAAAGAGTCCCTTTTCGAAAGGAGGACGGTTGCCGTTTACAATACGCTGCTTGTGGGAAGGGAAGAATTTCTCAAACCTTTACTGAAAGCGTCGGTTGAAATTCTCGAAAAAGAATACATTCCAAATACAAGCATTCTGAAGGTAGTCCTAAAAAACAACAGCAGCAGTGACCTCATTTTCGAAAATGCAATGGGCTTTACCTTTTACAGCAGTTCACCCGTATTTACAATTCCCGCGGGAGAACAGTATACACTCAATATAAAAACCCTTGAAAAGACAGAGACCCTGCAGTTGAGACTCAGAGCCCTGGGAGCCTTTAGCGCCCCGAAAAAACATCCGGTTATCGAATGGAGTGTAAAGCTTTAATAAGCAGGTTATTCTTTCCCATCCACGTAAGCCTGAAGATAGCTATAGTCCGGGCAGAGCTCGCCCTGCGAAGTCATCCGGGCCCTTTGGAGGATCCCATCTGCATCTCCATTAAAGAAAGCCGGGATAACGTGTTTTACAAAGGCTGACCCAAAGCCTTCACTGGCATCCCTTGGGAGTTCAGCAGGCAGGTTATCAACCGCCATTACGGCGATCACCCCTGATTTTTTATAATCTCCTTCCGATTCTGTTATGGGGTCATACCCATAGACAGGATCTTCAATAGTGGAAGGCCGGATGGTAGAAGCTACGGGGCCATCAATATCACAACTGATATCTGCGACCACCCGTATTTTGAACTCCGGGTGTTTGGCGTCTTCCCGTGTAAACAGATAGGGGGCCCCATCGGCATGAAAATGCCCGGCAATGTAAAGGTCTGTGACCCTGGCGAATCTGAAAAAGTTTGACTTATAGGCTTCCGGGTTTGCAATAAAGTCTGCTTTACTCCCGCGTACCCCATCCTTGCGTTTGTTGTAATAGGAAGCATCGATCTGACAGTAAACCGGGACCTCAAACTCCTTTTCCAGGTAATCTTGTACGTTTACCTGCTTTAGGCCCATCCCATCCAGCATTTCTTTTGCCCCACTACCTACCCGGCCTCTTCCGGTAAGTAATATTTTCACGGGCGGGAGTTTCAGATTTTTCAGATGGGAAATAAGGTCTTGTTGATCTTTAAGCGCTTCCGCCTTGGGCAGTGAGAAAGTACCGTATTTTAGCCCAAAAGCCCTGAACCCGTTATACGCGCCAACGATTCCGGCATATCGACCGAAGGCAACCAAGCGAACGCCAGATTTATTGGTGAGCACCTCATGATCGTAGAGTTCGATATTCTTTTTCAGAATGGCCTGGAGGAGACCGCGGTTGTAGGGCTGCTTTTTGATGGTATGGGAGAAAAAGAAATATTTCTTCCCGGGAATCAGGGCTTCCACAGGTACTTCTTTTACACCTAAAAGCACATCACATTGCTGCATGTCCGGGGTAACTGAGATTCCAAGTGCTTCGTATTCCTCATCTTTAAATACCCGGATTGGGGAAGGTTCTACCAAAATTTCTAATTCAGGAAATTGTTTCAGGACTTTTTGACAGGTAGCCGGAGAGAGCACTGTCCGGTGGTCCGGGGGAGTTTTGCGTTCCTGGATGAGGCCGATTTTCATAAAGTTTATTTGGTATGAATTTTGCTCAAAATTAAGAGGAATTGTGAGGGTACGCAAACATTAAACAAAGGGATTTAAAGCCCGTGGCATACCAGGATAAATGCGTAACTTTGCCCTTCTTAAAACGTTCTTTAACATATGGGGCCGACTGGTTTTGACAGCGAGACCAATGGCTATGTAAGCATGCCGAGCGCTGGGATACAGCTCGTAAATCTCATATTTCACCATTTTTAAATGGCGAGTCTAACTACGCTTTAGCTGCCTAAAAGACTGAATTACAGTAAGTCTTGGCCTAGTCCCGCAAGGCGGGAATGCTAAATGTCCCCGGGTAGCCCTTGTTGACGGCGACCCTTCCGGGGGCACCATAAAAGTCAACATAGTGCCTCTGTAGCTTCGGCAGGGGCATAAAACCAAAGAAGCTAAGTGTGTAATAGGCGGTTTCTGGTCAGTTGCACACCGACAATCAATCAGGAAATAAGCATGTAGAAGGCATCGTTATTGCTTGTTTGGACGGGAGTTCGAATCTCCCCGGCTCCACGATCGAATACAAACCCCGCCGGGAATCCGGCGGGGTTTTGTGTTTCCATAAGCGAGTCTGTGCTTGCACAAGCGAGCGAATGGGAAACACAAAACCGCCTTGCCTTCGGCAAGGCTGGGTTTGTATTCGCAGTACTGGAACTCAGGAGATCACCGAACGTAGTGAGGTAATCTCCCATGTAAAATTGAAAGGCCAGCGCACCCCCTCGCTCCTCACTGCCAAAGGTCAACCGGACCTTTGCCGAACGTTCGACCGGGGTTTGTATTCGCAGGACTGAAGTTAAGGAGATCACGGAGCGAAGCGGAGTAATCTCCTTTTCAAAAAAATCAATAGTAGAGAATCGCACCAATATCCTTCTCGAAATTCTACTTCTCAAGATCATTAAAAACCTATTAATCTGCTTATTTTTATCTTTCAGCTTCTTAGGATTTAAACTGAATGATCTTTTTGCCCATGGCACGAATTAAATTTTCACTAATTTTCTTAATCACGGTAGGCCTTACTTTTATTTCTTGTTCAGAAGAAGAAGGTTGTCTGTGTAATGGACTTTACAGGGGCAGCACTGTTCAAGGGGAGTATTTTGTAACTGTTGAAGACGTCAATTGTTCAACGGGTCAACCTGCACTAAGAGTCCTGAATGAGAATAGAGAATTCGGAGAAAATCAAATATTCTTTGTTGGTTGTGAAGACTAACAAAAAGAGAATACACATATTTGTTATCTGCCGAATAATTTACCTCAACTTAAGGTGAGATGGTACGTTATTTCTCGATAATTGTATTTCTATTTGCCTTTTCAGTGCTAATAGTTACATGCAAGGATACAATTTACCAGGATCATAACTTTTTAATTATTGCCAGCCAAAATACTACGTTTGGGATAGGGAAAAAGAAGCCCTGTATTTATTAGAATAAGTAGTCTTCCAAGGAACACCAGCACCACGTAGAAATAGGACAACACTATCATCATTGATTGTATGTCATCCCGACCTATACACGCTTATTTCGATCTTGCTGCAATCCAACTAGAAAGAGAGAGGTAAAAGGTAGAATGGCCGCAAAAAATATCCATTTGGACTTTTTCTTATCGAAATGCAAGGTTTGTCGTTTAATATACCTAACGGCAACAATTCGAATAATTACAGCGGAAAAAACAAATAGTACAAAATATAAATCAATAACCTCATAATCGATGGCTATAAAAAGTATCCAAACCAGTACCGCGATCATGAATAAATTAACAAGAAATAATTTTAGTGCTAAAATCCAGACCTTATTACCTGTTTTGTATTGTTTACCTGGAACCCTACCACTTTCCTGGGACTTTTGCAGTTCTAAAGCCGCACCGCAATTCGGACAAAAGTTACATGGTTCAGAAATAAGTATACTGCAATTCCAACAGCGCATAAAAACTTATTAGGATCTGTAAGGCTTCAATATACGATGTAAATACAAAAGTTTTATTAATAGTATTACCTGCGAATGAATAAAATATTAGCAGCTAGTGGGTTCTATCCTAGGAAGGGGTAGTAATTGCTGGGCTAAATAAAACGTGCAATTGGAGTATCAGACTTTGGTACCGCTCACTTGCAAAATTATTGCACAAAAGTTATTTTGATATATTAATGCTATATTCCCATAAAAATTTTCATATTCATGCAAAGAATTATCATTGCTTTGTATGGTCTGTTTTTTCTGGCATCCTGTTCGGTGAACAAGCGCTCAAACATTCAGGCCGAAGAAAGCTTCACAATAGAAATGACCCAACCGGAAACCAGGGGTGGTCTAATAGAAACCGCACTGGAAGGTCTTTTTTACGGTGCAACCCTGCTAGCGGAAAGCACTGCCAAATCCTTGAACTCCAACTATACACAATCCATTTCTATACCTGACTATTATAATAAAGACCTGGGCTATGTGGAAAAAACCTATAGTGAAATCCACCTAAAAAAGTACAGCCGGCCCGAAGAGACCGCCACATTGAACCGTCTGGAGCAGGTTATTCGAGCAGATATAGACGAACTTCCAAAATCTAGAGGATCTGCCAAAGCATACACGTTTGAAGATTTTAAAAGGATGCCCGAAGACGATCTGATGAATTTCCACGCTGTTATTGAAATCATAAGTGATCCGGAAAACCCGGGGGTCTCACGGTTGAGCTTCAATGAGCTAAATGTACTCTTTAGCAAAACAAAAATATACGGCAAAGGAGATTTGAACGTCCGTATTGCCATATCCATAGAAGGCCAATGGAGAGATAGGGATGGTAGCCCTGTGAGACAGAAATTGATCGAACAGGAATACACTTTTACAGACCTGGAATACGGTTTGAAAAATCAAATTGAGCAACCTATTCTTTCTCCCTGGTATTACGACCTACCCATAGAATCTGACATTTCAGATGAATCCAAATTTGGTTTGATGGAAATTCATGTTCAATTGCAGGAATTCGAAAACGGTAAAAGCAAATACATTGATAAATTGCCCGGGATACTCAGTGATAACAAAGATGCCATCATCAGCAATGGTTCTTCAGTTATAGAAAAATTGTCTAATGATTAGACTATGAGGTCCTTGCGTTTACCCATACTATCTAAGGACGCATTTTTCGCCACTGTGTTCACCTTTATACTTACAGGTCTCCTATACATTCTTTTTGTGAATTTTTCTATACTGGATCCCTTTGAAGCCACTTTCAAGGATTTCCGTTTCACAGACATATATTATGCAAAGGGGATGAACAAGAAAGAATACAATCCCAAAATCGTTTTGGTTAATATCGATCAGGCCAACAGGTTTGAAATCGCAGCAGGCATAGATAAAATCAAGGCTTTGAAGCCTGCTGCTATTGGTCTTGATATCATATTCAAAGAAAGGCGATCCTCCTTATTAGATTCACTGCTCAAAGACTCCTTCTCTGGGGATATACCCATAGTTCACTCCTATTACAGGGAAAGCGATAGCGTAGTACAGAATCATCCATATTTTGAAACTCCATTAATGGAATCGGGTTATATCAACCTAGAGCTGAGCACCGAATACTCTCGCGTAATCCGGGAGTTTCAAGGAGTAAGAAAAACAGATGATAGTACCGAGTTTTCATTCGCAGTAAGGCTAGCGATGGAAGCTGGTTGGATAGACCAGGCCTACCCTGAGAAAGAACTAAAAAGGCCTATGCCTATTAAATGGATAGGAAATCAGGATTCTTTTATGAACTACACATTAGAAGAAATCATCGAAAATCCAAAGATCAACACCATGGAGGAATCCATAGTTATCCTTGGATATCTTGGACCTCAAAAACGTTCGCAATTTGATATTGAAGACAAGCACTTCACTCCTTTGAACCCAATATTTATTGGGCGTTCCGTACCGGATATGTTTGGTGTAGTTATACATGCTAATATTTTGAACATGCTTAAAAACCACTTACAGATAAAGCATGTTTCCCCTTTTTGGACCTATATTCTCGCGTTTATAATTACCTATTTTACAGTTTATATTGGAATGCGTATTTACAGAAGAAGTAATCTCGCTTACGACATCACGGTAAAGGTCATCCAATTGGGCGTTTCAGCTGTCATAGTCTATATTGGATTATTGCTTCTAAACATCAATGTATACCTGGTTACCTTACCGGTTGTAATTCTTGCGGTATTTGGTATTGAGTTCATTGACTTCTATGTTTATCTGGTTGAATATTTAAACAAGAAATTCGGATGGAAAAGCAGTATGTTATAACATTAATGCTTTTGTTAGGCAGTGTGTTCTCAGTTAAACCTCAGGATAGTCTGCTCATTTTCAAAACCCAGGGCAATGTTATGTTTTCCAGCATTCAAGGCTCAATCATACGAGCCGAAAAGGGAAAATTTATAAGGAAAATGGACGCTTTGGTACTTGAGAAGGGAGCGGAACTAACTGCGATAGATAAGAAAGGTGCTGCCTACAAGGTGGATAATCCAGGCCGATTTAACTTACAGAAGATACTGGACTTACCCCTACAAAAACCTAAGTCAGGACTTACCACAAAGTACTTCAGGTACCTCTGGCAAGAGTTTATTAGAAATGGTGAAAATGCAGCAATAATAGGTGGGGTATTCAGAGGAGACATTCCAATGCTTTTTCCCCCAGATAGCGCGAGCATCGCATCAGCAAAAATTAATTTTCGCTGGAAAATTCAGGTAGTGGAAACATCTTTCTTTTTTTTGTGGGATTCATCAGATAATCTGATTCTGAAAGCAGAAGTTTCAGGAACTCAAATTAATCTATTCAGGCAAAGTACCCTGCTTAAAGAGGGTGAGCAGTATAAATGGGCTATTACCCAAGAAGCCTATCCCAATTTCAAGAATATCAACCATTGGAATTTTAACCTCATTGATCGCAATATCTACCATGAATATAAAGAGGATATGAAGCCTCTAGAAACAGATTTAAAGTCACTGGGTCTAAACGAATCGGAAATCGAAAAAATTCTTTGTGAAACCTATGGACTCTGTCTTTAAAAAGGGACTTTTCCTGATTCTTTTGGCATCCGGCCTTGTCATTCATGGTCAGGAAGATTTTATTGAAACTACTAATTCGATCTCCGCTGCAGTATTAAGAGCAGACAAAAAGGAGATTGCTTTTACTGATAATAAATACATCTATCTCCTTGACGTAGATCAATTCCAAATCAAGGATAGTCTACCTGTGGCTCAGATGGAAAATTTTGGGATTGAATCTCTTAAATACGTGGAATCAAATCCAAATTCACTCTTAGCTAAGTATAAAGAGTTTTCCTTTTATGAAGGCTCTTTTCGGTTAAGTTTCGACTCCAACGAATATCCCCAAGACTCTATTATCGTATACGACCTCAAGGCAAAGCAACCTATGCCAAATAAGCTTCCTGGTAATGTTTATCTCAGTTTTGCCACCGATCAAAAACACTATCTCTACGGATACAACCAATGGTTTATTCCCAATAATAATCAGGTACAGCATCAATATCCTATACCCATGAAAGGGGAAATCACCTATTACCCTGAAAACATTTCAAAACCTGCCTCAGGAATTATACGAAAAATACAAGTAGCTCCCTCCAATAATCTAGCAGCCCTGGTGTACTACCACCATTCACCAAAGGGACCAGACAGCCTTCGATATAGCCTGGAGATACGTAACCTACCAGATATGGCAATACAGGAAACATGCTTACTGAAAGGAGTTCCAAAAGATTTGGAATTCAATTCAGAAGGCACCTATCTTGCCCTTACTTTCGATGGAAGGTTTTCTAAAATGCCAAATGAAACTATTTCCATTTTTAAGGTCAAACCATTAGCCGAAGCCGAGAGCCTGCCGAAGGATCTCGAAATTGGACACCGCATAATTGGTGATCGCGTTTGGAGCAATTCAAACCGGCAGATTGAAGAAAGAGTATATGGAAAGGAGATCCTAAATACACAGATCTGGTCTAACCTTACCCCCTTTGACCGAATTCAGGGCTTTTTCAGAATAAACGACAACGACATAATAGTTTATGGCCCGAAATCTGACATTGGACTGAATCCTAATAGCAAAAACGGATTTTATAAATACTCGTTAAAGGATATGGTCACATATTCTGGAATTGAAGATTTCCGGGAACAGGACACCCTGTTTAACCCGGAAGAGATCTTTATCCAGAACAATCGCCTGGAAGGAGGCAGAATAAAACTATTCCAGGATAAGAAAACCATGCTGGTAAATTCGGGGAAATGGTTAAGCTGGTGGGATCTGCCAAGCCGTTCCAAACTGCATGCCTACCCTTTCCAAAACGAAATTATAGCAGCCTTTCCAGGTCTTGAAAAAGATGTATTAATTTTTGAAAGTTTCAGCCAAAAATCATATTCTGATTTCAATATCCATCTACTGGATATTGAAAGTGGTCAAATGCACAGCAAAGCGTTCAGAGAGGGTTTTGGAGATGGGGAAAATATAGATATCGGGACTGCCGAATTTGGCAGTACCGTTCGATGTTTTCAGTTAGCGAATAAAGATTGGATTTGCAATGATGGAGAGGCCCGCATCTGGAGGATTTCGTATTCAAAAAATGGAGGTTGGGAATTCAAGGAAGAATACAATAACAATTCAGCAGAATTTTACGCCAGCGATCTTATTAACTTTCAATACGACTCCAATACTGGCACTATTACTTTTAACCAGACAGATTATAACCTCAAACCAAATTATGAAGAATACGACAGGCGGTATGGCCCCATCCAATTTTGGGATCCAAAAACCGGAAAGATTGATCAGATACCTGGCTCTGAGGAGATCCCCTGGTACATCTCGCTAGGATCTGGAAAGGTCGCCTATAAGTCGGATCAAAGCCTTAACATTATGGGCCGTAGAGGACTCTCCAAAAGGATTCTGGAATATGACAGCGAACAGGAGATCCAAATTTTAACGGGGGCTGACGAAGCCTATTTGATCTCCTGGAAAGCCAACTCTTTTGCCGATAGCGCGGAGGTGGCGGCTTTTCATTACCGGGAGGGAAAAATTAAAGACCGCTTTCAGCTACCCCGTGAATCCTTTCTTTTTCATACAGCTGAAGGAATCACTTATGCCGATGGAGAATTCCTCAAGACCTATGACCCTAATCTTAAAGAACACCTATCCTGGAACCTTATTAAAAGTAAGTTTACTGAAAAAGCAGATCTATCCCTTTCCGATTCTGGGAGATTATTATTCCGCAATCAATACGTCATCGACCAGAGTACGCTTGAAACCCTGAGAGAAATCCCATCCTTCTACAATAGTGTAATACTCAAGGGGCCTTTCAACGACAAGGTATTGCTCACCAAAACAAATATGTACTTTGAAAACCGGGAGCGGCCATACGTAGACTTTTCAATTTGTGATCCAGGCGACCTGGAGAATCCTGTATGGACCAGTCAGGCATTTGAGCTCCCGAAGGAACCAGGTTTCCCCGGACCTAACAAGACCATTCGCTCTCCGCAGGGCACCTATGCCCTGGCTTATAAGTGGGATATTCTAAGAAAGGCCGGAGTAGACCTGTACCTGATAGACATTCCTAATGGAAGGGCAGAAAAGAAAACCATGGATCATATCGTTGATGAGGCGTACTTTATGGGATCCGAAGATCGGCTGGCCCTTTATGAGCAGGATTCACTACTGGGAAACAATGCCAAAACCCGTATTTACGAAATCCCCTCCATGGAATTGTTGCACACACTCTCAGGACGCGTGGAGGTTATTGTCAGCGAAAAGGAATATCTGGCTGTGAAAAATGATGATTTGATAAAGGTTGATGCCTCTACGGGTGAAAAAACCCATTATTACGCCCGGGAATGGCTCAGCCGGGCATTTTACCTGCAAGACGAGAACCTCTTCCTGGCGGGAAGCCTTTCAGGTTCCCTTTTTATTTGGGACCCGCAAATACAATCCCCCATCAAGAAAATCCGATTAGGGAGATCCGAAATCCGGTCCTTCGAGCGCCTGGGGAATAAGCTGTATGTGCTTATGGCCAACTCCGAAGTAAAGGTGATGGATATTCCCTCTCTTCAACTCGATGTATCCATAAACTTTTCTGAAGATGCGGAGGAAAATACCGCACTGGTCTGGCTTACGCCGGAAGGTTATTTTAAAGCTGCGAAAAAAGACATTCGCAAATACCATTTTGTAAGAGGCACGCAGGCATTTCCCTTATTGAACTATGAACTGTTCCTCAACCGGCCGGATATCATCCTGGACAAATTGGGGTTTGCACCAAAGGACAGGGTAGCCCTGTACCGGGAAGCTTATTTGAAACGCCTTAGACGCAACGGTTTCGAGGAACATACAGATTACCTGGCTTTGAAACAGCCGGAGGTAACCTTGACCAATCGTACGGACATCCCTTTGGCTACCAATAATCCGAGACTCGACCTTAACCTGAGTTTTTCTTCGAAATTAAAGAGCCTACAGGTATTTATCAATGGTGTTCCTGTAGCATCGCATGAGCCGAAGCCCAATGAGTCCCAGACCACGAAATCCATCGAACTCAATTCAGGCGAAAATACGGTAACCATAGTTGGGATCGGCGAAAACGGGATTGAAAGTGATCCGGTTGCCTTTAAAATCACCAATACCGCCGCGGTATCACCCAGCCGTATTCATTATGCCGGCATTGGGGTATCCCGCTATGCAGATTCTACCATGAATCTTCGCTATGCCGATAAAGATGTACGGCGCACAAGCGCGGAACTCTCCTATCGCTTTACTGACCGTCTTGATATTATAGATACCCTGCTGAACGAGGCTGTTACACGTGAGTCCCTGCGGCAATTGAAGGGCAAACTGATGCAAACAAGCATAAACGACATTGTTATCCTTTCTTTTTCAGGGCACGGCCTAGTTAATGAAGCAGGCAATTTCTATTTCGCAACCCACGACGTGAATTTTGAAGATCCTGAAAAAAGAGGGTTTTCCTACGAAGAAATTCAATCATTACTAGATGGTATCCCTGCTCGACGAAAATTATTGCTCTTAGATGCCTGTAACAGCGGGGAAATCGATTCGGAGGAGGAACTGGAAACCGTAGCTCTCACCAATGAAAATATAAAACAACACCTGCCTGAAGGAGCCAAGGGTTCAGTAGTTGTCAAATCAAACAAGAAAGCCGGGCTTCAAAATAGTTTTGAATTAATGCAGTCGTTATTCTATGACCTCAGCCGGGGGAATGGCTCATATATCATTTCAGCTGCAGGGGGGCGGGAATTTGCATTTGAAAGCGAGGCCTGGGGCAATGGCGTGTTTACCTACAGTTTTTTAAATGCCCTTTATGAATTAGGGGATTTACGTATTTCTAAACTGAGGGAATATATTTATCAAAACGTAACCGAACTTACAGGAGGGAAACAAAAACCAACAGCAAGACAAGAGAATGTTGAATGGGACTGGGTACTGAAATAAAACAAATATGGCATCCAAAAAACTACAAAATTATATTATTGAGCTTGATCCCAATCTCTTTGCCTGTCACCAATTTGGTGTAAGTGCATATCATGAGGAAGAAGCTCTGCAATTGATCTGGACCCAGGTCTTCCACAATCAGACTATCCCGGCAGATTACACTATATTAAATGCAACTGATAAAGAAATAAATAAATTGGGGTTTACCATGTATGGGAAATCCCATAAGGAACCAGTTATATGGTTCCCGGAAAAGTATATTACGGTCGATAAGACGAATTAACCTTCAACATTCAATTCTTGACTTATGAAAATGATTTACGCCTTGTTCCTTATTCTTCTCACCGTAAGTTGTAATTCCGGGCAAAAATCTTCGGCTAAGCTTACGCAAACACCAGAATCTTCAACCAAATCAGATTCAAATTCAGAAATAGAAATTGAAAAGAGGGAAGAAATTAATGAGCAAAATCAAGAAGAACCTATAGAAACAACCATAAAAGGTAAAATTAGCGGTTTAAAACGAGAACGAGATAAGATAAGGCTTGCCTATTATTTCTTGGATAAGACTTATATCAGGGACTCAACCATTACAGCAGTAGATGGGTCATTTACCTTTAAGGGGGAATATCCGGATGGATTGTATTTAATAACCTTTGATAATAATCAAAATAGTTTTCAGATCATCCTCAATAATGAAGAAAAAGTGGAATTTGAAGCTTTCCATCAGGGAGGAGAAACAGACATTGTAATCAATAAATCTGAAGAAAACCGAGTTTTTTGGGATTGGATCAATTACCTGAAAAGAAAACGTTACAGTATAAAAGATCTGGATGAATCTTTAAAGGACACATCTGGAAGTAAAAAGGAAACTATAGAAGATGAAAAAAAAATAATCGAATCCAATATTGAAGAATACAGGAACAGCATCCTTAAAAGGCATAACGAACTATTTGTTTCTAAATTATTGAAATCATCCTCATTTGTGAAAATACCCCCTTGCGAAAATCTTTCGGATGAAGAATGTAAGCTGTTTCGATACCGTTATAGCAAAGCTCATTATTTCGACAATATTGACCTAACGGATACCAGAATGCTCCGGACACCTAAATGGCACAGTACAATCAGTACCTATCTGGAGAATATGGTATCTCAGCAACCAGATTCCTTAATTAAGGAAATTGATAAGCTCGCCGGATTCATGAAGTCCAATACCGAGGCTTACAAAAATTTTATCATCATGCAGGTAAACAAATACGCTGAGTCCAAATACGTAGGATTTGATGCTATTTATGTGCATATCGTAAAAAAGTATTATGAAAGTGGGGAAGCCCCATGGGTAGCTGAAGAAACGCTGAATAAGATGATTGACACTGCAAACAAACTCGAACCCATCCTGATAGGAAAGGAAATGAGAAACTTCAAATTTAAAACCCTAATGGGGACAGCGGGTTCATTATTTTCACTAAAAGGCGAGATCATATTGCTGCACTTACCTGTATCGGACTCTTTGGAAAATTTTGACGTATTGGATATGCATCACTTAGGGGAAATTCAGGATAGTTATGAAGACCGAGGAGTACAAATCGTTACCCTATATCCTCAATTACCGGATGGCAGTCCAAGAAATGTTGTTGAGAGGTATGGGCGCAAGATCAAAATTCCTGAATTTATAGTATTTCTAAAAAAAGATGAATACTACTCAATGCGAAATTTCCTTAGAAATAAGAAAAATTTTATTCTGGATAAGGAGAAAAAGATTGTCGCTAAAGACATCAGACTAAAACAGTGTTATTCAATTCTAGATAACCTTCTGAACTAACTGGGCTTCACGACAAAGGCTACCGTTTCTGAGAGAAATATAGATAATTCAGGACTGGACGGATATCTTTTTCTACTTCACAAGGGTTATTCCCAATACAACTCAATTATTTACTTTGGATAATGCTAAAAACATCATTTATAAAGAAAGTATGCAGGATGCAGGAAGGAAATCTGGATAT
The DNA here is from genome assembly GCF_052497835.1 of Robiginitalea insularis. NCBI lineage: Bacteria > Pseudomonadati > Bacteroidota > Flavobacteriia > Flavobacteriales > Flavobacteriaceae > Robiginitalea > Robiginitalea insularis. The sequence goes on along the minus strand of NZ_CP199296.1, from coordinate 2,246,521 downwards.
AATCTGAGAAATTCTAATGTCATTTTAGCAGTGCGATATTACCTTATGAAAAGCCTGTAATATTCTACTCCACCAATACAAATGCGGCCCATTTTTCAGGGGTGTCCTGATATTTTTTGGCCATTTGTCTTTGGGTGTCTAAAAAGGCAGCTCTAACGTTTTTGTCCTGCAGCCATTGCGTGTAAAACAAGCCCATAAACTCTGCCGTTTCCTGGTCGGGCACTTCCCAAAGGCTCATCACCAAAATGTCTACTCCCGCCATTTTAAAGGACCGCTGCAGGCCGTAAACCCCTTCATTGCCTTCGATGTCTCCAAGACCGGTTTCGCATGCGCTTAAGATAACCATATCGGTCTGTGAGAGGTCCAGGTTAGAGATCTCCAGGGCGGTCAGGATCCCATCCTCTTCCTGGTAGGGGTTGTTACCGTTTTTCCAGGCATAATTGGCTCCTGAGAGCACCAGGCCGGAGCGGATCAGTGGATCATTAGCATATTTGTAGACTGAACTGCCCAAACTACCGGGATCGGTCAGAGTGTTTTCCCGGTTCTCAAAAAAGAAGCCGTGGGTAGCGATGTGCAGGATATTGGGGCTGTTTCCGCTCAATGCTTTAAAGTTAGTCTCTGAGGCTTGCGGGCCGGATAGTGCGGAATAATTAAGTTGCCGTTGCTCGTAAAGCGCTTTAAGGTTTTCCACTTCTGTATCTGTCCCCGGCAGGTAATTCCAGCTTTCCCCTCGGCTGCGGTTGGCTCCTGCCTTGCTCTCGAGCAAGACGCTCAGGCCTTCTGAAGCGTCAGTGCTTTTTTGTTTTGATGTTGGCATGTAATCGTACTGTACGCCTCCAACCAGCAAAGAGGTATTGGTTTGTACCTCTTGGGTAAGGCTGCCAACCAAAGAGGTGCTGCTCAGTTGTACGAGGTCGTACTGGTTGCCCAGGATCTCCGATTCTGTTCTGGACAGGGCTGCCAGGGGAATTTGGTGCAGCATACCGCTGGGGGCGTAGTAAACTGTCTCGATATCCTGCAAGTAGTCCTCTATGGGTTTCCAGATAAGCTCATACACGGAGGCCTGGTTTACTTTTATGCTTTGGCCCACCGAACCCCGCACCTTGTAGAGGGTATTGGGAGTACTTCCGGCCAGCAGTTCTTTTAATTTATTGGCTTCAAACAGGGGTATTCGTTTGGGGGTCTCCCAGTCCTTATGGATCAGGTAAGCCTGGTAAAACGTTCTCGCCTCTTTCTTCTTGTTGGTGGTATAGTGGCTGAATTCAATGGCCAGCTCCTCTGGACCAAGTTCATCTTGGATGAGTCTCCAATTGCGGGTATAATCCACACTTTCCCCAAATCGTTCAGAATAAATCTTAACCAGGGATTTTTCAAGGGAGACTTTCACTTCCGCCAGACTGTCCGTGTCGATTTGTCGAACCGCTTTAGGCAAGGTCATTTGAGAACTCCATAATTCACGTACTTGTTCAAAATGAGCTAATTTTTTTTCAACATCTACTTCCTTAAGTCCTTTAAGTGATGTTAGTAGATCCCGGGAAGTATTAAGCAACAGGTTTTTCAATAACAACTCATTGTTTAGATTGATCTCATTGAGTGAGAGGTCCTTCTGCTCCCGGTAGCCTGCGGCTTTGAGATAGTTGAAATTGCCCGACAGCTTCTCGATAAAGTCCTTTTTCTCTTCCTCATTGCTGAAAGTAAAAATCTCCTTTACCTGGGCGATCAGGTTGTCATTAACTTTGAGATAGTATTGGAGAGCCAGTTCAAGGCTACCGATTCGTTCGTAGGTTTCTGCTAGAATACTATATAGATTGCCAAGTTCCGGATCGCTTTTGGATAAGTTGTATTCATAGACCTCTTCTGTCTCTAATAGTAATTCCAAATACTCTTTTCTTATTTCAAAAGGTAGATACCGTAACAATTTGTCAAAATCTTTCCGTGCCCAACTCAAATCCATCAAACGCGACTTTTCCAATGCCTTCATGTATTCTTCTTTTCGTTCTTCTAATTCCGGGCTGTAGCTTTTAACACCCATTAAAACTGCCGCCCGTGCATGTAGATTTCTGTTAATTGGATGAGGATAGCCTCTTGACCAATCATATTGCTCTTCCTGGTACAACTCATACTGCTTTTTTCTTTCTTCTTCCGAATATTCCTTCTGATTTTCGAAATTGTAATAACCAAGCGACATTTCAACATTATTAGTTTTTCCCAATTCGCTCTTTAATCTCGATTCGAGCCTTTGTGTCCTCGACAGAAGAGATGTGTAATATTCCTCATAAAGTGGGCTAGAATTAACCATTTTGTCAATTAAATTGGACTGTACCTTTTTCAACAGGGCTCCTACTTCTTCAAACCTACGGTAATCAAGTAAATGGCTAGCAATATTTAAATTGAGTTCCTCAAGCAGAGTAAAATTCTGCGATCCACTTCCCTCAAGTAATTGTAAGGCTTCTTCATAAAGCGAAAGCGCTTTATCATTCATCCCAATTATTGAATACACATTCCCTAAAGAATTTAAGGAGCGAATATTCAAATCATGGTTCTGGCCAATTTTTGGAATAAAGCCCTTTCGTTTATCTTCTAGATTGAAAACTATTTCCCAGGGTGGGGCTATATCATCATTGACATTTCTATCCAATGCCATCATTGCTTCCTTATGATGATAAAATTCATAATACGGTTCAAAAAAAGGAAACAATTCCCGAGCCTTAGCAATTATAGGATCCCCTAAGGAGTATTCCATTTCCATACCAAAAACATAATTTGAAATAGTTTCAAGTGCCTGTTTTTTCATATCCAAGGGTTCTATTCCCATTTTGAATATCCTGTTTTGCCAGCGCTCTTCATCTCTTTCAATAAAAAACTCCGACGGAATATGTAATTTCTTAAGATAATCCAAGGCAAGTTTTTTTTGATCCTGTATTAGTAGAAGGAAGAGATACAGGAAACTATCGTCAATTCGATTTTGTTCCTGCTGACTCAGGAACGGAGATCGTAAATCAGTGGCTGAAACCACAGACAAAAGGAGATTTTCAAAATCCTCATGTATATCACCTAAAACTTTATAAAGATTTATATAATGTTTCATGATACGATCATAGTAGGGGTTCATTCTTGCGTTTCCTTTGAGAATCAACAATCGAGTAGCCTCATGCAAATAGGTAAGGGCCATATCATATTTCCACTGCTCTGAAACCGATTTGCTTAGCTGATATAGGGCAGGAACCGCTTTTTCAGTAAAATCGGGCTGGTCATTATCCAGGCTTCTATAGGACTTGTAAAATGCATCTGCAGCGCCTGGGTAATCTTCAGAATCCATCAACTTTTCTCCTTGTTTCATTCCCTCCTTCCAGGATTTCACCTTCATTGCAGCATCGGAAACGTTTGTTGAGTCGGGCAGAGGCACCCTTATGGGAGGCAGGGAAGCAATAGGAGGTGCCATAATTCTATTATCTTCCTTTGTCAAGGGAAGGTGATTCTTTATTGATTGATTATTCGAAAAAGCTGCAACCCGTGCTTCAAGTTTTTCAAAAGCTTTTTCAAATCGTATATGGCTCTCTTCTCCAATAACATCCCTTGGAACCGATGCTTTAAGCTCATGTATTCGTTCTCGTTCAGCGTCAATGTACTCAAGTAGCACATCTTGGTTTTGGTCCTGATCCATTTTCTTACCATTCCAAGAATGTTTCAAGCCAAGCAATGCTGTTTCTATAAGGATTTTAAAGGATTGTTGATGATAATTTGGAAAGAGTTTGCTTTCGGAAATATCTAATTTCTCTAGTGCCTCCAGGCCTATCTGGGAAGCCTCTTTTTCTTTTTTATTCAGAATTAGGCATTCGGCCAATTTGGCCAGCGTCTTCGCTTCCAAATGAATGTTTTTCGACTCCTTTGACCTTACCTTAGTGAGGACCTCCCGAAACTTTGCTTCGGCTTTTTGAGTACTTCCGCAATAGAAATTTCCCAGGCCCTCTAAATATAAAAACTCCGAAACCAAGCTATGTTTTTCACCGAAACGTGAAATAAATTCCTGTTTGATCTGATCTAATGAATAGAGATCATATGGATACTTTCTCTTTTGAGATTCAATTTTGAAAAGGTTTTCAAATACTAATAGACTTAGGCGAAATGGAAAATCTGGATATTTTTCTTGGATATCGGACATTTCACGATTAACACTCCAAGAATTTGAAAAGTGCCTAGGTTGAAAAGGACTGTAATAGTCGTTTATCTCCATCTGGTTAAGCCTACTTAATTCTGTGGCTTTTTGTGCTGCCATTGCGATGGGTTTCATTATACCTTCTATCCTATTTCGTTCCACCCTTGATGATGCTCTATATGTTTGAATGAACTGCTTGTAGTTCTCTTCCTTCCATTTTAAAATGCTTTCAAAATCATTTCCGGCATTGCCCAGTAGTCCCCATCTAACCTGCTTATACCAGGCATAGGTATAGCTCAGATTAATAGCTTTTTGTTGATCTGGGGAGAGCCCTGGAATTTTGAATTCTGAGAGTATAATCGTAGAAAGGGCATTTCTGTGATCCCCAATAGTCTTGTAGATTTGAATATATTCTTTTAATATTTCCCCGTAATGAGGATGACTTTTTCCTTTTTTTTCAATCAAAATATTTTCAATAGCCCCATGAAGATAGTTAAGCGCCTGCCCAAATTCTCCTAGAAGCGCAAAGGCCTTACCCATAAAATACAGAGAAGTGGTTGCCTTGGTTCGCTCCTGATCCAGATTGGGCTCCAATAACTTATAGCTTGTAAAAAACCGCTCCGTAGCCTTTCGGTATTCCCCATCCATCATGAGGGTTTTTCCTTCCTTCAGCAAGCTTTCCCAATTCTCCACATCCTGCTGTGAATACCCATATAATGCCGAAAGCCCGAATAGCAAAAGAAAGAAACGCCTGATAACCCGTGACCACTTTAGGCCTATTTTTACCTGTTTTATCAAGACGTTGGTTAATTGAGGATTATTTGAATATGGACTTCTACATATTTAAATTTACACCCGCTGGCTTAACAAGGCTAAGTAAAGATTGAAACGCCTGGGTAACCTTCAGGGCCATGGAATGTCCTTCTGCGCTTTGGACATTTTTGATGTCCCCGTTCCTGTCATAGGCCACCTCAATGGAGCCAACCCCTTCCATGGTAATGCTGGCCGGCTTGTTGATGCTGTTGTATGAAAACAGCAAGGTCTTGTCTTCCTGTTCCATACTGCTGATCTTTCCATCGGGATTATAGCTAAGGCGCACCCAGGGTCCTCCTTTTTTTTGGGCAAAAACCAGGTTTCCTTTGGCATCATACTGGAATTCGGTCTCACCCTGGTTGTTTTTGACATAGCTGATTTTATCCCATTTGTCATCATAACGCAGGTAAACCGAATCTCCCCTTGCTGAGAGTTTTTCAATCATCAGGCAGCGGTTGTTGTACTTGAAGGTTGTTTTAGACCTCCCCCTCTCAATTACCAGTGGCATGTTACACACCTCGTCGTACTCGGTAGAAGTCCGTATTCCGTTGATGGTGGTGGCAATAATCTTGCTGTAACGCTTTCCGCGTGCATTAGTGCCAATTACCCATTCATAGGAATTTGTAACCTCGCGACCGTTGAACCCCATCTTGGTTACTGTGGTACCGTAGTGGTCATCGTCCACGCTACCATCTTCTTTATAAAATACAGGATAGCCGTATAGCGTTTCATCTCCCCCACTGGTTTCAATTCGTTTAATCCGACTCAGTTTAGTGTCGTACTCCATGTTCTGCCATTTTCCTGTGGAATATTCAAATCGGGTCATATCATAAGCAGAATTATATTCGTGCAGGGCATACCATCCGGAAGCATCTGTAGCCTTAATAAGCTTTTTACCATCGTACTCGTAAGTTGCCGTGCCATTATCTGATTTGATCTTAGTAATAAAACCCTCATTGTTAACCCAGATTTTCATACGCGATCCATCAGCATTGACAATCTCAGAGAGGTTACCTTCCTCATAGGACAAGCTGCTGTAATTACCGTCTCCCATATCCAGCCGTATAAGCCTGCCCAGCAAATCGTAGTCCTCTGTTTTTCGATTCGAACCATAAGTGCGCTGATACCCACTTGCCGTACGTACGATCTTTTGATTTCCGCTGGAATTATTCTCCCATTCCATACCCTCGGGAAAATCACGTTCAAATTCCAGGACTCCCTGAGAAACAAATGAATCCCAACGACTGGTGCGATACTCCAAATTCCTGAGTTCATTGCGATATTTCAGGATAGCCTCCGGGTTATTACTAATTTTCCCTTGTTCTATTGCCACTTCAACCATAGTATCCATCATGTATTGGAGCAATTCTTCCGTCGCAAATGTTGATGTGAAATAAGTAGAGCTCCCTGCACCATTTTCCTTTACTTTGAGGGTTCCATCAGGGTAAGCATGGATCCGGTCCTCGAGGTTAGAACCCCAGCCATATCCAAAGTAGCCAATTTCACTTGCCCGTGAATTGTAGGTCCTGGTAATGGACTTAAATGCCGTCTGATAAAATTCCATTTTGATGTCTGTATATGACACATAGAAATTTCCATTTTTCAGGTTAACTCCAGCTTTCAATGGTCCTAGACAGCATATAGCCAGGACATATATCAGTATTTTATGTTTCATTGTTTCAAGTTTTCAAGTATCCCTATGGTTGTTTTACTAAATCTGGATTGCAGGAATCGGGGACGCAGGGTTAAGGGATTCGCCGTTTTCAGTATTTCTTTGGCTTGAGTTATATCTCCCTGACTGTAAGACACCAATGCCCTGAGAATAGGTTTCTCTATTGGATCTATATGCAAGAGAGTTGTCCAATATTGTTTTACTATATCTTTTTGTGATAATTCGATTGCAGCTTTTATGGCTAGCTCCATCCATTTGATTTGCCAGCTTTTGGATATTTCACCTTCGAGGAATTCTTCTGCTAATTCTAGAGCGGCCAGGGTCTGTTCAGACTGGTAATAGGCATTAGCAAGGGCATGACCCGTTTCATTTGAAGAGTCAAATTTGTAAGCTGCCTCTAAAATATCAATGTGGATGTCTAAGTTACCGGCCCTTTTTTGCTTTCTGCTTTCCGTTAGCAGAAGAGAAGCAAAGGTTTCCGGTTTATTGTTAAACGGATTATACCTGATAGCCGATCCATAGGATTTTACAGCCTCCATGGTTTTACCGGCTTGAAGCTGGCTGTAGGCGAGATTTACATAACCTCGGGCATAAGTAGAATCTACCTCCAGTGCCTTACCGTAGTATAAAATGGCCTGACTTTGTTCTCCCTGAGCAAAGTAGGTATCTCCCAGCAACTTCCATATATCCGGTGCATCAGACTGCCATTTCAACAATCCCTTTAATAAATCCAGCGAAAGATTTTCCTGATTATTACCATTGTAAAGACCTATAAGGCTTTTATAGGCTGGCAGATAGAAGGAATCCCTGGCAATGGCTTCCTTGTAGTACTTTTCGGCCTCTGGAGACTTCTTTAACCCATCTTTGTAGAAGTTAGCCAGATAATAATAGGGCCTGGCCTTTTGATTATTGGTTTTAATACCTTCTTGAAAAGAGGCGAGGGCGGCTTCTGGTTTTTGCTGTTTATGATATAACCAGCCTCTGCCAGCATAGGCCCATTCATAATGAGGATCATTGGAAATTGCAAACCTGTATAGGCTATCTGCCTTTTTCAGACTGGATTCATCTTTTGGATAGCGTCTTAAAAGATCAGCGTATTTGGCAAAGCCCCTTGAATAAAAGGGCTCAAGTTTAATAGCATCGACTAACAACTTCGTAGCTCTGTCCGTATCAACTTTTTCATCATGAAGCAGATCACTCAGGCTGTAATAGTTGTATACATCACGGGGGTGTTTTTCCAGAGCCTCTTCCAGAAAAGCCAGGGCTTTTCCAATGTCTCCCTTATCCCTGTATAGGTTGCCGAGGTTACGGAGGGTAGTAGAACTATACTTACCCGTTGTTTCTTTCACCTTATGAAAAAATCTTTCTGCCAGGGCGTATTTACCCTGACCCTTGCTGATCGCCCCAAGATTGTTTAATGCCGATCCGTTTTTTAGCTGCAGCTTCAGCGCCTGATTATATAAATCTCCTGCCTCTTCATAACGATATTGATTGTAGTAATTACTGCCCAAATTATTAACGGGATAGGACCAACTCGGGATCAATTCCATGGCCCTTCGGTAATGCTTCTCTGCATCCTTGAATCGTTCTTCGTAATTATAGAGAATCCCCAGTGCGTTATGAATATAGGCCGCATTGTCCTCCAGGGCCAGGGCTTCCTCCAGTTTCCGCTTGGCCTCCGGATAGGCAGAGTAATTCCTGCTCCGAATAGGGGCGTATCCTTCCAGAAATAATTTACTCACCTTCAGGCGATCGTAAATGAAATCCTCAGGGGTCAACAATTCCAGGCAGATATCCAGGTAAGCTGCATTTTGAACGAAATAATCAGAGGAGGGAAGAATTTCTTCTTCGTCCAAATAGGTATTTATCAATAGCTGGGCACTTAAGGAAAGTTGCTGTACAAGGCTGTACTTCATTTTTTCCTTAACTTCTTTAGAAATAGCTGGGTCACTCAAAGCCCTCAGAAAAATCTTATGCGCACTTCCCTCTTTACCAATCCAATTCTTACTTTTTAAAGCCTGGTTGAATTCTTGTACTATCGGAATAGATCGGTACATGGTCTTGGTATTTTCAGTTCCTCCACGTGATGCTAGCAGGTCTTTTATGCTTGCGGATGAACCGATCTGTTCCATGGCCAATTTTTTATCTCTAGGGTCCACAGCTTTAAATACATCAGTAGCTTTCTGATTCCATACCACAGGGATCTGCCGCTGATTGGTTTCGTTCTTAACGCTATTATCCAGGAAAGTTTCCAATTCGAAATACTGAAGGTTATTGTCCTGTACCAGGTTATCCGCTGCACCCATCATCCCCAATACCAGGTAATAAGTAAAGAAACCGTGCTCGATTTCCTCGCTTTCATAAGACAATTGATCCGGGCCACAGCTTAGGAACTTGATGGAATTCTGGAAGTTATTGTTCAGTGTCTGAAGATTTTTCTGGGCCCCCTCTTTATAGAGAAACCCGGATCGGCAGGCATCGAGTACAAGTATAACACGTGCTCCATTACCTGTAATCTTGTCTACAACCCTGTTCAGGATAGATAAGGGCACTACTCCCTGAGTGCCATAATACTCCTGATGTTCATTGGCATCTGCTGCTAAGAGGAACCCTTCCTCTCCACCAAAGTCATCCACCACATCTCCGTGACCGGCGAAGAAAATAAAAACGGTATCGCCCTCCTCGCTCTGCGTCATGAGGTTCTTGAACTCCCGCATGACATTAATGGAAATAGCTTCTTCATCCTCCAGATAGGCCAAACGGTCTTCAGGGATTTGCTCCACCTTAGCGAGGTATTCCCTGAAGAATGCAGCATCGTTATCAGCATAATTCAATTTCAGGGCATCGGCTGTGTAGTCGGAAATACCAATAACTAATGCCCTTTTGACCCCCTCAGTTGTATTACTAATATCTGTTCCTTCAGAACCTCTTCCAGAGACTTGACCATTACTGATTAGTGGTAAGCACAACAGCAATAGAATTTTACCCTTGAGTATCCCTCGAAAATCAACATGCATAATTAAGAGATTCCTCATTTTTACTTCATCTTGTTGCTTCCTTTACCTGAACTAAAAAATCTGCCTGCTCCTCATGCGAACCAAACTGCTTCAAGATAGGAGCAGTTGCATTCCCCTCTAATTGAGAAAATATTTTTCCCGGCGACATGAATTCAGATTCGGTTTTCAAATAGGTAATAATCTTATCCGCAAATGGAGAATGATCCCAGGAATCCCTCCAGTAGTCCGGCACTTCATACCGGCCACTGGCCAGGAAGATCCGGGATTTTTTTTCTGATTTTCTTTTCAAAAACTCTTCCAGAGAAACATCCCTTTTCAGATTAGAATAATTAGACAGGCCTATATCCGGAGCGTTGAGATCAAAGGAAGCTCCAAAACAGACATCAAAAAGGACCAATATCTGGTTGGACGATAAATTATCTAACATTCTGTTTATTGCCGCCATTTGAACATAGGAATCCATAGTAAAATCTTCAGTGAGCGGTTTGCTGTCTTTTGCCACGATAAAACCGTCAGAATATTGCTCGCTGAAGTACCCATGGCCGGCAAAAAGAATAATAACCTTGTCCTGAGGGTTTACCTGATTTTTGATGGCAAACAATTCCCGAAGAATGGAATTGCGGTCACTATTTAGAAATATTTGAACCTCTGCCCCATAGCGACTTCTTAGTTCCTGTGAAATTGCGTTTACATCCGGGATTGGATTCTTTAGATTGGCCCATTCCCTATTGTGGTCGTACTGGTTTGTTGCAAAGCAGTAGGCATAGACCTTTCCTTGTTTATCCTTATTAACCGATTCAGATGTTTCTTTAATTGAGTTTGAGCTGGAACCTCGCGAAGACCCCGAACTTTTGACCAATATATTCCTGAAATCTGATTCCCTGTAAATTGCTAAATAATTTTTTTTATCCGGACAGCCCAGCTGCTGCTTCCAAAGCGCATATTCATAGGCGTCGTATTCATAAAACGCTTGTAAAATATTCCCACTTCCCTGCACATAGTGCATTAACAAACCACCATTCGAGCGTTCATTACCCGGACATTGGTAACCCTCCACTCCATAGGTCTTGGTAGTAAAAATAATCCGCTCCCGTTGCGTTCCAGCCGCTACATAAGGGTTAGATTCAAAGAGCGAGGCTAACAGATTCTTCGCAAAATCAGGACCATCTCCGGCCTCCGAAATGACAATTTGCCTTTCCGCCTGTATTTGTTCCATCAACGCAGCGACTTCTGAAATAGAAAGTAAGCTGGATCTATTAAGAGATTCAGGCCTATTTTCATATTTGAGGAGTTGCCCATTCGAATTACTTTTGAAGTCAAACGGCACAACATAGGTCAAACCATTAATTTCAACACTGTATCCGGCATATTGAAAAATAAATATATCCCGAGGACGTGCCTTCTTTATAATATTCTTAAACGAAGAGCGAATATTTGCTAAAGTTGCCTGCTTGTCCAGCAGAACTGATCTATAAATTGTGTCAAAAAGACTGGCTCTGAACTTTTGCCGAGCCTCTGAGATGTTTGGAAATTTTTTATATGTACTACCTACAAATTCACTAAAACTCTGTGCATCCTTTTTGCAGGACATCAAATTACCAAAAGGAGCTCCGTATTCATCTATACCTATGGAAATTAGATAAATATCTGCTTTTTGTTTAAGCTTACTACTACCACCTTCAATCGTTGCTTTTGCATTAATTGACAGGCAAATCAATACAAGTAGAAGTATAAATCTCATTTTAAGCTCTTATTCTGCTACAATCTTATAAACAAACTCAGTACTAAAGCCATCTATCTTACCCGTCACTGCCGTTCCTTCTGAACCACGAGATTGGGCGTAAGTGTTTCCGATAAACTTATCCAGCGGGTTACCCCCAGCTCTTGTAGCCGCCTGTCCCCTGGTTTCAACAGTGGGTTTGAAATTGATGGGTGCAGCGGTAGCAAACCCTTTGAGAATCAAAGTCTCATAGGGTGGTCCAAAACTATAGACACAGCTGAAAGTCATAGACTTCCCCGGTAGAAGTTTACGTTCATCATTATTTAGCGTACATTTATTACTAGGCATAAAAGGAGTTATTTGTCCCAGTGTATTGATTTCCACAATACTAAAATACAGGGGACGGCTGCCTTTATTGGTTACCTGTAACATTACATGATCCATTCCTGGTACTACTTCAAATACACCAGAGTCCTTTATGTAATCGAAGGGATCAAGCAACTCGCCTACCTTATTATTCGCAGGATCGTATTCCACGGGTAATAGGGTAAATTCGAACTCGTAGTCATAATTTTTAAGACTCAGGTTTTTAAGGTAATAACCCTGTGCAAAGTCGGCAATTTTCTCGCTAACCTCATAGGGTAATTGTTGATCAAATGCAGAGATTTCCACAAAGGGCTCAACCCCCCCTATGGTAGCAACATTAACTTTCTGCCCCCGAAGCTCAACAAATACATCTGCCTGAAGACTATCTGTAACCGTATTAATTACTCCATATTCCTTAAATACCTCTTGAAGTCTACTGCTGATTTTCCCACGTTTAAGACTCTGGTCCAGATAGACGTTCAATGACATATCCCCATAGGATGGAGTATCAACAAAAACCCAGAAATCCTTTGGGTTATTACTTTTAAGAGGGGTTTCGAGCTGGACAATGGCATCATTATAATTGGCCATGGTAATAACGCCCTTAGAGATAACGGCATCCTCAGTAACTTCACGCGTACCGGCTGGAAGGACCAGTACCGTAGTTTCGTCAAAAAGATTCTGGAGTTTGCCTGCAGCCAAACGAAGCACCTTCGTACGGGGAATCTGTTTAACCTCATAGTAGGGTTGTTGGCGCACATATTCCCCATTAAAAACCAGGAAGTCTGCATCCCCTTCCAGGGTTGGGTTCTGCCGTGGGGAAATAACATTCATGGTTGCTGCAATCTTGGAGAACAACTGCCTGTAAGTGAAATCGGATCCGAGTTCTGACATGGCTTGATTAAAGGCATAGCTAAGCGAACCCGTACCCTTGTATTCATAGTTCAGTTCATCGGCAGAAGCTCCGGATATCAGCACAAAGGGTGCTGCATCATCTTTTAGCGGTATTCGCTCGAATAAACCACTTCCTGAATTGTGCTGTTGCTTTGATGGGGTCCAGTCTGGCGGGGCAAAAGTGGCTTCTCCGCCCCGGGCTTTGGCACCGCGTGTGCTGGAGCCGGAATGGCAGCTGTCCAGCAAAATAAGCAACTGTCCCTGCTTTCCTAATGTATTCCGAAACTGGGCAATAATATTACCCCATTCGTCGTCCCGTATGTGATTTTCCCCTTTATAGTTAGAAGTATACCTAACCAAAGCGTCATATGGTACCAGGGCTTCATCCTTGTCGTCTATTTCCTCCCCATTGTCATCGAATATCTGCTGTCCGTGGCCCGAGTAATGCACCACAACGATATCTCCAGGCTTAACTTTGGACTTAAGCTCATTCAGGGCTGATAATATACCGGCACGTGTAGCCTCGGTATCGGTAATAACCTGGATATGCTCTTCCTTAAAGTCCTGAAGCAAAAGCGCCTGTTTAATCAAGGGCACGTCGTTGCCAGAACTGATGTCGGACCAACCGGATTTCTGGGGATAGTCGCCCACTGCGATAATAAGTCCGTATTTCTCTGCCCTAGCAGAAGTGATGAGAAGCAGGGTAATAAGAAGGGTAATGAATTTAACTCTCATATTTTAAATTCTATTTAATATCAAACAGACTAAAGGATATACCAAAATAATATCCAAAATCGTAGACGGTTTTTGTAAAGTTTTCGACGCTTCCAAAAGAGGTGGTGTCACCAACTTGAAGCCCATTGGTGAGTTTCTGAACCGGACCATAGGCTACTCCACCCGAGAGTGCAAGGCGGCTTTTGCTGCCAAAGAAAAGGGAAGGCCCCAAGAGGAAATTGACTCCTTTTACGGCGTCCTCTCCGCCAATAGGAATCGAAAGTCCAAAGCTTCCACCTATATTAAAGGATTGTCCCAAAAAGGGATAAAAATTGATCATGGTGCTAAGGTTGGGGACAAAATAATCATTATTGTCCGCGCCTATCGTACCTTCTTCATCAACAAAATAGTCTTTAGACTTGGTTCCGAAATTATTGAGGGTAAGTGCAATACTGCTGTTGATTTTAAAGCCTCCTTTGGAGTAGAGTTTTATGTTGCGAGTCTTAAGTGTATTTTTTTCTCCATCTTTATCCATTTCATCTGAAAAATCACTTTGAACAAACTTTAGTTCAATGTTTACCTCGTCTGCTTCTATGGCATAATCATACGTCTGTTCGAAATCTGTGGCTTCCAGAAGCGTGTAAAGGGATTTTATCTCATCAATGTTTCGGGTACTATTCTGGGTAGACGCGGAAAGGTTTGACAAGACTTTTTCAAGATTTCCAATGGCTGTACGGCGCTTTGTTAAGGCACCTCGCGAAACATCGACAACTGTATCCGCTTCCGATTCTAATTCCTGAGTAACCTGACCTACAGTCGCTTCCAAGGCTGATTTATCCTGAAGTAAGGTCTTTTCCAACTGAGCCAGGTAGAGATGAAAGTTTTGGTTCGGATCAGGAAGTCTGGCATCTACCTGGGTATTTGTCAAGTCAATTAGTCTCTTCTCAATTGCATTTTTACCAAGCTTTGGGTTAAGCAGGTCTGCTACAAAGGAAGACCGCATAGCAGAAATAGTTGTAATCGTATTGCTAATCTCCCTGAAATCAGAATTTACCGCAGCACCACGGCTCTCCCCTCTTGAGCTCTTAAATACGCTATTATCAGGAAGGTCCGTCACATTTAAATTAAGATTGTTTCCAGTGAAGGACTGTATCCCCCCAAGGAGCGAACTGAAATTAAACCCCTGTTTGGTACTCACCAGGTTCTCCTCCTTTACGTCAGTTTCGACTTGTACGGCGAAAGGATTGATATTAGTGAGTTTTATTTCGATCAGGCTATGGCGTTTAAGGCGTGGTTTAGCTAAGGTGTCTGTAACTCTATTATTTTTGTCTAATAATAGGTACTGGATATTGTCGGAGGCGTAATCATAGGTTACTCTATAGCGTTCCTGAGCTCCAGCAAAACCAAGGCTAAGACCAAGACTAACTGTCATTACTAACTTAAGAAGGGTATACTTTATGCTTATCGGCTCATGGATTTCATCCTTAGACAACTCTTTCATCTTACTTGGTGTGTTATTTTTCGCTGATCTACTTTTGGTGAATAGTCTTTTAACGTCTTTTCTTTCGTTGCTTTTTCAAATATCTGGAGAGGTTTTTGAAACCGCTCTTTTTGGCTACTTTTTCAGGTCTTTGTCGGTTTCTATTATTTTTACGAAGGGACACGCCATTATCAATGAGAAGATCGGCAAGTTCCTTGTTACCATTTCGCGCAGCGAGGTGCAACAGGTTATTGTCTCCGGTAAGTAAAATATTTGCCTGTGCCCCATAGTTCAATAATACCTTTGTTCCGAGCAACCAGTTGTTCTCTACGGCCTTAACTAGTGGGGTGTACGAAGCATCCCCTGCATCTGGGTACAAATCATTCTCCAATAGTATTCCAAGTGCTAAAGCATTTTTGCTATCAACAGCCTCATGGAGCATCTGGCCAACATAGGGGTCTTCTAATTTTTCGCTAGTAGTTTGAAGAAGAAAATCCAAGGCCTCCATATTTCCTATCCTTAATGATTGTATTTCGAACCTACCTCTTTTTATTGTGTAATCATGGGTGTACATCCATTGATAACGGTTCCAGAATTGAAGACGTTCCATGGATTTATTCTGGATGGAGTAGTCAATATTTTCATACAGAGCAAGGAGTACCAATGCAGCAGGGATCTTTGTAATTCTGTGTACCTGAGCACCGGCTGTGAGATAGGCAGAATACCAGCCTACCGTTCGAATACACTCACAGTTTTTATCGAAATAAAAGTCTCCTGTATATTCACCATCATTGTATTGTATTGCTCCGCGAACCAAAATTCCTTCTATGAAGCCATACTTATCGAAAACGGGGCCTCCCGAATTACCGGGGAAGGTATCCATATTAGATTTGAACCACAACGAAGGACTGGTATCAATAACACGGCCATTTTCAGAGAATTTTAGGGGTAACCCTGTCGGCGATCCGATAGTATTTACGGGGGTTTTCTCTAGGATATTTCCACTTGTACGAAAGGAATAAGGTTGCCTGTCCGATTTACGCGAGAGTCGAATTACGGCGTAATCATAACCCTTCAGATCCTTATCAAGTCTGGTATCAAGTACCTCTTTTACCTCGTAGATGTTTCTACTGATGGCAGGAATTGATTTGGATCTTGGGTCATACGGCAAATCATTAGTATAATCAAAAACCCATACAAATTGCCGGGCTTGTTCAAGATTCTTAATGCAATGACCTGCTGTTATAAGGATATCGGGAGCTATCAAAAAACCTGAGCAGGAAGCAATTGATGGTTGATCCAGAAATTTTACATTGCGACTAAATCTATTGCTACCAAATTTTTTCTGAAGTCGTTCCCTCAGGGTAAACCCGTAAATCCTATCATTCTTTATTAATGATTTTGGAATCATTGCGGCTGTAGCCTGTACAAAACCTTCATAGCCCTCAACATCCTTGGCTTCCTTACGATCATCTCTTCCAAATACCCCTCTACTAACTTCCGATCCGGGAGGACCAAACGGATATTCAATTTCCGGGAGTATTTGATCATCTTGACCTGAAAGCGTTAAACTAAAAAGTATTAAAAGGATTAGGAATAGGTGATTTTTCATTTTATATGCAATCAAAATAGAGCAGAGTGGTTTGTTATTGAGGGAAAATATACTAAATATATTTTGACCTTATAATTTTATGGGTTTAACGAAATAATATTCAGATAACCGGATAACTTTAGAAACTTGGCTTGAATATCTAAAACATGGAGTCTTCGTAAAAAATAGGGGAAACTGCACTCTTACCATGTTTCCGATCAAATATAAAGTATTGATAATCCATATCTAGCGAAGCCATTTGATGTAATATTTGTTTGGAAAACTTTCCATGTCCAACTTACTCAAAGGCCAGCGCACCCCCTCGCTCCTCACTACCAAAGACCTATGCCGGGCATTAAGTCGTATTCGCAGGACTGCAGTTCAGGAGAACACTGAACCCCAACTAATTTTTGGAATTATATGTTAACCAGGGTACATCTTTCACACAAATGGTTGTAACCATAAAAGATTAACATATGAGAGCTTTGAAAAAAAGAAACTTCACCCTTGTGGATAGCTTTAACTCGCCTAAGACTGATGCCTGGGTTTGTACAATGAATTTTGTGTGCCTGGTTTGGGCCTTATTTTTTACCATCCCCATTTTGGCTGCTGACACCTCAACCGTGAAAGACTATTCCAATCCGGGAGCAAACGACATCGACTACCTGCAGGCTGGCCTTGTCCATCCGAATGGGAAAATCTATTTTTTCCGCAGGGTCTTTTACCACGCTTATGATTTTGGAAAAAAAGAATTGCTGGAATTAAACAGAATCGGGAAACCCAGCTGGGCAGGAACGGACATTTATCTGGATGCCGCAATGACGGATAAAAAGCGGAACCAGGCTTTTCTTTTCAAGGGAAATATCTTTTACAGGTACTCCTTTGGACAGCGTCGGGTTGTACAAAAAGGGATCATCGGCAGGGACTATTTCCAGGGGGTTACCGGCCCGATTGATGCCGCTTATTGGGTCAGTGGGGGCGAAAATGCCTTTATATTCCAAGGGGATGAATTTTTGTTATGGAATTCCACGACCAGAAGGATTATCCAAAGAGGAAAGATTGGTGAAAAATATTTTAAAGGCGTGCCCAAAAATGTTGATGCCGCCATCAGGCATCCCAATGGAAAAGAATACTTTTTTAAAGGGGATATGTACTATCGTTACGACAGTACTAAAAAAAGGACTGACAAAAGGGGTCGAATTGGAAAAGATGAGTGGCCGGGCGTATACCCTAGCCTGGATGCCGCTTTTGATGCCGGGCTAAAGTCACAGTATGCAATACGAAACCAGAAAATTGATATAGTCAAGGATAAGCATGTTTACCTGTCTGCAGACAGATGGCCTTCGAGAAAAGAAAAAGAAGGCAATTGGTTTACTAGGCTCCCCATTTTTATTCAGAGTGCTCCCAAAGTTCCCGAACCTGTACAGGAACTAAAAAAATTCCGAATCGGATATGAAAAATACCCCGGGGTTCCGCCAGGTATAGATGCCGTGTGCGTTGACGACAGAGCTAATGAAACGTTGTTCTTTAAGCAAAACCGCTTCTATATTTTCGATAACCATCTCAACCGGGTTAAAAAAGTAGGGGCAATCGGTCGGGAAGGTTTTTCCGGGGTACCCTATAATGTGGATGCCGCTTTTTTCCAGGGAAGTTTTATCTGGTTTTTTAAGGGAAACAAATACTACAAGTATATGCCAAAGGCCGGAAAAGTCCTGAGCGACGGGTATATCCGCAACTACTTTAAGGGGGTCCCCGACAATCTGGACGGCGCAGTCCTTTTCCACGGCAGGATACGCTTTTATAAGCATACCGTAGAGTATATCTATGACCAGAACCAGAAAAGGGTGGTAGATACCAATGGAGTCCGCTAGCTCCCTATCCCAACCCCGTAAAACATAAGGTGTCAAGCTCAAAGCCCTGACAGGAATAAAGGTCCTGTCAGGGCTTTCTGATTTATTATCTGCAGCTGTGCGCATCATTCTATACAGCTTAAAGACTTCTATAGATATTTTTTCTTTTAATAAGTAAAGGCAGGGAGGTATTATCAGTGACAAATAACGACAAAAGCATTTCAGACTTTCAGAATGTCATCTACCCAACGTTTGGTTAAATTCACTCAAGATGCAGTCATTAGACACCTCCAGCCCCTCCATTTTCAATACAACTGACAACAGGTGAGCAGCCCTCAGGGAAGAATTTCTATTGCTTCTTGTTAGCTGGTACGCGTGTAAGATCTGAAGAAGATTAGGAACAATTCGGGGGCAAGAATAATCCAAAGATTGTGCCTGGCATGGTGGAAATTGTATTTATACGCCGGGTACTGAAAGCGAATAGGCCTCCATACAAGCATCCATAAAAAAACCCGGAAATTCCGGGTTTTTTAATTATAAGCAAAATATAAAATTAGTCTCTGGTCAACAAAGGATATACCAGAGCACTATGGGTTCAGGGACTCCAGTGAAAGGGCCTCCACCAGGTCCCAGCACTCCTCCGGAGCAATATCTTTGGTGTTTACGATCACTCCGAAACGATCCATAAATACAAACTGTAGCTTGGTATCCCCCCTTTTTTTGAAATAGGTCTGCTGGGCACGAATACCCTTGTGCTCCACTGTTTGCATGTGTTTGTTTTCATCTTCCTCCTCTACTTCCATCCTGTTTGCCATATGGATTCCGGAAAGGAGCATACTTCCTGACTCTCCTGCACCATCGATCACCTCTACTTTAAATTGCCTGGAGTCCTTTTTATAGGTGCCTGAGAGGGAACTAACGTTCATATAACCCGGATTTCCCACCTTAAAACCCGTTCGCTTCATCCCGAGGATTTCTTCTGGCAACCATTCCTTCAGGTTTTCATTTGTCAGAGGCGTTAAATCTTTTAATTGATCTGCAACCTTCCTGGCATCCTGAGCGTGCTCAACTGCAGACATGGTGTTGGACATGATCGATTGAACCTCCTCCAGTTTTGATTTTTTTTCTGATTGACATCCAACTATGGATGCTGCTAGTATTATTAATATAAGTCTCATAGGTATTGTTTTGAATCGTTTAATATTTATGATAATCTACGTGTATGGTAGGCCTTGTTAGTAATAAATCCAGGCCCGCAATCAATCTTCTAAGATTTCACGGATCAGGCTATAGGATACACCAACCCTGTCATCGCGGTATCTTGTTTCAAATATATTGGCAGTTCCTGCCGACCGGCTGGATGCACGTCTTACCTCATTTACAGAGGAATAGGGCAAAATATCTGCTTCGTTCAGGTATAGGCGCTTTTTGATGACCGGAAAGCGGTCATCGTCCTTGTCCGGGTTAATAACCCGTAAAGGTGTGGGGTGAGGATCACTTTCCACCATGCGTATTTCAAGATCCAGATAGGCCCCTGCCTCGAATTCCCGCAGGGAAATCCCATTGAAATCTTCCTCAAGGTCAATCGTCAATACGACCTCATTCTGTGCCAGGGATATACCTTCCCCTGACTTTAAAGACACGGTATTATCACGTTCAATATTAAACACCTCACCTTTAAACCGGTCATCGGTCCCTGAACTGAAGTCAGCCATACGATCCAGGCGGGCCGTTATCCCACCATGCGACACCCAGAATTCGAGATCGCCATGCCCGTAAAGGTCCAGGGCCATGCCCGGTATACCCCTGTCGTTGGATTCATATACAACCAGCCAGTCATATCTGAAGGTATATTTGATCCGGGACCCCTGCAAGGGGGGATCTGTTTCTGAAACATCCTCATTTTGGCCGGGTGCAACCTGAATTTCTTCATTGCGGTTAACGGAAAGACCCGCCTGCTTATCCGAATACAGCCGCCCTTTATTATCTGTAAACCGATAGCCCCTTTTTGAACTCCAGTTTTCCGGATTGAATTCAACATCATCCACATACCCACCGCCTTCATAGACCTTTGATGCCTTATTCAGGAACGTCCCACCTGTATTTCTGACAAACAGTTGTTTGTCGGAGGCAATAATCCAGCCCCCGGAAGGGTTGAATTCAATGTCCAAAATGAGGTGCCCTTTCTGCAGATAGGTAAACAACACCTGTTTCAATTCCTCTGGCACCCGGTTATTTGCCAGATATGTCCTGTTGGCCTGCAAAAGGATTGCCTCACCCTTAAAGCCATAGGCAAACACCGGGGGTTGTACAACTCCTTCGCTCTCTATGGTTTCAAAAGAAACTCCATTGGTGGTGGGTTTTAACGGGGCAAGCTCGTATTGTAATCCCTTCCTGATCCAAACTTGCTGGTTACCTCTCCCGCTCGCCCCGACAGAAACATACAGCGTATCGGACCCATTCCAGTTCATTCGGGCATCGTAATAGCTGTAATTGCTTCCTAGTTCCCTGTGCCTGAATTGATTCTTGCCCGCAGCCGAGATATCTTTCCATTTCAGGTCACCTTTTTTAAGGCTGGTCCTGGCCGCATCTATTATGGTTCCGCCTTTGGCGTTAATTTCCACAACCATGCCATCGGCCCGGCTGTTATTACCGTCTACACGAGTCCAAAGCCCAGCAACTTTTGATACATCCTGTTGGGAACCCCTTTGGCCTGAAAGGACCTGTGCCCCCGCAACTAAAAAGGTAAAAACCAAGAACAGTTTACAGAGTACTAAACCTTTTTTCATAACGATTACCTGAAAATTTGAAATTCAACCCTTCGGTTTTTGGCGTGGGCATCCGGGGTATCGTCAAAAGAGAGTAATTCCGTCTCGCCTTTGCCTGTTGCCAATAGTTGTTCGGGGTTAACATCAAAAGTGTTAACCAGCGTGTTGAGTACTGCGTTTGCCCGCTGTTCAGACAACTCCATGTTCAACTCATCGCTGCCGTCTGCATCCGTATGGCCAATAATTTCGAGGGAAATATCCGGGGTGTCATTTAATACCTGCCCTACCTTTTTCAATACCCCCAGGGATTCGGGTTTCAGGCGGGCGCTTCCTTTGTCAAAGGTTATTCCGTAGGTAACCAGGCGGCCCTCGTTCAACAACTTGCTCCGGATATCGGAGGCGCCTTCTGCAAAACGAACATTGCTGATAAAATAGTTGGTATCCTCCTTGGGAATATTTGTAAAGAACCTGAAATTCCTGGCCAGTTCCGAAGCTTCAAAAGCCCTGGGCAGATCAAACACCTTTTCCTCATCCAGATAAACCCTGAGGCGTTTCCCCTGTTTCCAGACAGAAATGTGCATTAGTTTGCCCCGTTCCCAGGTCTGGTATTGCAAATCGGAGAAATCCTTGGGTGTCCTGGAATCCAGATTGTTATCCTCAGCATATTTATAGAATTCCAGCTTCCCTTTATCCCCAACGCCGCCGTATATAATAAAGGACGCCCCGTTGTCTCCCGGAGTCTGGTCATTCAGGTCATAATTTGGGTTTTCAATGTCCGAAATGTTCATTATTACAACAGGCTTGAACCCCCCCAGACTGGTATCATAATCAATAACCAGATCGTATTCCAGGGTGAAGTTTTCCGGCAAAGGCTCCATAAAATCAGGTACAAATGAACCTTTTCCAAGACCTAACTGTACCCATTTCCCTTCCTGGTTGGAGAGCGAAACCACTTCTGCCGAGTTCGACGTATTCCACCGGGCCGGCAAATCTCCAAGGGCATCCCTTGAGAAATCATCGAACGCTTTAATTTCTTCTCCAGGCACAAAATCAAACCGGCTGTAATAAGAAAAAACATCCTGGTCTGAAACCCCTTCCAGGCTTTCATCTTCCATAGGAAAGTCGGTTTGCCCTCCTTGCCCGTTTTTGCCTCGCCTTTTATTCCTGTCCTTGCCTTCCAGAATCGAGTCAAGGACTTGCCCTGTTTTCTCTCGGGTTTTTTGATCGGATTTATCCAAGACGGTTTCTTCCGCTGCCTTTTCTACTTTCTTTTTAACTTTCTTCCAGAACTGTGCGTTTGAGGTACAAACAGACAGAAGTAGGAATAATACGGTTACCAAAGTGCTTCTTTTCATCTCTTTTTGAATTAATAGTTATGCATTGGTGAAAGAATCACACCCAGGTAAACATTATCCGGTACAAAATTTTATTTTTAAGAAGTTAACATTTGCATAAGGCAAACATAAATGAGTGATAAGGAGCTTATAGAGGGTTTAAAAAATGGCGATAAAGCCCCTTTAAAATTGATTTATGAAAACTATAAAGGGGACTTCTTCAGGTTTTTAAACCGGTATGAGGTTCCCCTTCACAGATTGGAAGATATTTTTCAGGATGCCATTTTAGTCTTGTACCAAAAAGCATCTTCCGGAAAGCTCGACCAAATAAAGAGCAGCTTAAAAACCTATTTGTTCAGTATCGGAAAATACATGGTATTTGAACAATACCGAAAGGACAAAAAAAAAGTAGATAGTCCTGAAGACTATATTTTTGATAAGGCTGATAACACAGCGTTTAATATGGTTCAGCATCGTTCAGATATCAACCCGCTCCAGAAGAGGATATTAGCCGGTTTTGCCCGGCTCGGGGCAAAATGCCAGGAGGTCCTAAAGCTCTTTTATTACAGGGGTTTTACCATAGAAGAAATTATGGAGCACCTGGAATACCCCAATAAAAATGTGGTGAAAAGCCAGAAATCAAGATGCCTCAAAACTTTAAAAGCCCATATTCATGAGCAAAAAGACTAAGGAAGAGTTACTATTGGGCTATTTTCAGGCTACCCTTTCAAAATCTGAATTCCAGGAATTTAATGCACTTCTGGAGGGAGATACAGCTTTTAGAGAGGAGTACCTTTTTCGGAAAGAGTTGCAGCAAGCACTGCAGAAAAAAGAACTGAACGAAGCCGCCGAATATTTACATTCGCTTCGTTCGGATAATCCTTTGCCAAAGAAGAAAAATCCGTTTGGAGTTTGGTTAATTGCCGCTTCAACCATTGTCTTATTGGGTCTGGCCTGGTGGATCTATGACGGAACTACTAGTTCCGAAACCGATTTGCAGCAACTCTATGTGCAGTATTACGAACCCTATGAAAATGTGGTACACCCCATCGAACGTGCCAGTCAGATGCAAGACCTGACAGACCAGGCTTTTGCCGCTTATGAGAAGGAAGACTATGCCACTGCAGTCCGCCTCTTTGAAAACCTGAAGGAGCAGAATCAGGATCCGTATTTGGCATTCTATCAGGGAATTGGCCTTATGGCACTTGATCAGCATTTAGAAGCGCAAGAAATGCTCCAGACTTATATCCGGGAGGGAGGGGAATTAAAAAACAGGGCCTTATGGTACCTGGGCTTATCCTATCTGAAAACCGATAATCCGGAAGCTGCGAAAAAAGCTTTGAAACCACTTGCAGACACCGCGGACTATAAGTCTGAAGAAGCCAGGCGAATATTAAATTTATTGGATTAAGCTGCTTGCTCCTTTCGGCGGTTATACCTCCAAAAGGCAAATCCTGCAAGCAACAAAAGGCCCGATACCCAATAGAGCAGTTTCCAATCCTGCAGCAGGGCATCCGTATTTCCTGATATTACAAATGAAGCCCAGTAGTAAGGATGCCTGAGGTAAGGGTCTTCAGTAGTCCTGAGGTATTTTAGTTTTGCTTCCCTCAACGCCACGTCTTTTGGTTTTCCCTTGCTCAGGTTCTCATAAAAGTAGGACATGAGTCGTGACGTTGATTTATCGTTTATTTTCCAAAGGGAATTGATTAAGGACCGTGCCCCTGCGTAAAAAAACCCCTTAGATAAGCTCAGCATTCCTTCTCCTTTACGCAACTGCCCTATTCCTGTTTGGCAGGCACTCAGGGTAACCATGGTGGCGTTCAGTTCAAGATTGTATAGATCCTTTACATACAGTAAGTTTTTATTATCCCCATAAAAAGCGAGGTTCGAATAATCCGGAAATGCATCGTTTGCCGATGCATGGGTTGCGAGGTGGATTAGTTTATGGTTTTTTACCTGTTCAAGAAAACGAGTCAAAGTTCCCTCCTCTCCTGTCAGGCTTTGGGAATCAAAATATTCCGAGATCAAACGAACCTCTTCCCCATTGTATTTCAATGGGGCTAACCCCGCCCCTTCTTGTGAAAATTCAGGAGCTACGGCTAATAGTTTTAGGTTATCCAGGGAATCCCTTTTGGCAATTTCAAAAAGTCCATTTATGGAGTTGGAATAACTGATCGTACAGGATTCCAACAAATAGGAGCCTCTCTGATCCCTCAGGGCCTCAAAAGGCAGGTAAAAAAGAGCCCCGTCCGGGACTATCAGCAAGTGTTCTTCTTTCTTTAGGGGAACATTGGCAAGCACCAAATTATAAAGTTCTTTCCCCATCTTTTCAAGCTTATCGAGTTGATTGAGTTGGGGCCGTTCCATTGCCCTGTAAAAAGAACTGATCAGTTCTGTTTCGTCTCTTCCATAGGGGATTTTTAAAAAATCAAACCCTTTAGAATTGACCCATTGCAGGTATAAATAATTACCGGCAACCGTATAGCTGATCAGCATCTGATTATTGCCGGTCATTTTCTGTCTTAAAGCATACAAGGAAACTTTAAAGGGCTTGTATTTGAGGTTATAATATTTGGGATAGGCAACAGAAATGGAATCCAGGTAGCGGTCATAGGCTTCTTTCAAAGCATAGATACTATCCCGTAATTCTGCGTTCTGATGGTTTTGGCCTTCCGTGAACCACTCCTTTTCCAGCTCGTTTATTCGATACCTGAAGGCGGTTTCCCTATTGGTTACAGACCTGGGAACCCCATCAAAATCAGAAGCATTTGCCGTACGCAAGGCATCCAGAAAAAAGATATCCTTATAGCTTTCAGATACCCGAAGAGCCAGCTCAAAAAACCTTTGTTTATCCCCGTCGGTTAAAAAAGCGCTATGGCACAGGCCCATCATTTTTGTGAATATCGGATACACTTCCTCGAGAAGGAAACTTTTGTCCAGTTTACTTTCAAATTCCTTACGCAAGGAATCAAAGGTCCGCAACAACGCATCAATTGTTTCGAACAGGGTTATATGGGAGGTTGAAGTTGCTCCATTTTGTCTATCAGACTCCAAATATGAGAGGTGACTGTGCAATAAGTTCATGTACACCTTTTTAGAGAGCAGCTGGTCCGGATTAGCAATAACAAGATCGTCTGTGGGGTCATCATCCAATTGACTCATAGCCAGCTGCAGGTATTCCAGGGCTGTTTCATGAGTTCCTGCTGCCATAGAATTGTCGGCCATCTTAATGTATATGGATGCAATGTCCTGATGCTTTCGGGAATTATATATATCTCTTGTGAGGTTTAAAACCTCCTCATAGATCAGGGATGCCTCCCGGTGGGATCCTGCAGCCATCAGGGCATCTGCCTTAAGTAGCAGCACATCTTTGTGAAATGGATCTTCGCCTGACAAGTATCGGGAAGTCTTCTCTGCCCATTCAAGCGCCATTTGAGTATTTTTTTGTCTCAGTCCATTTCTGCCCAATTTCAGTTGTATGTTTATCACATTATTCCTGAACCGGTCCGAGTCCCTGTAAAAATCCTGATAGCTCTTCAATGCCTTGCGCAACAAGGCATCTGCTCTGGTGGTATTATTTTGCTCACTGTACAGGGCAGCCAATAATTGTTCGATGGTCGGGATGCGATGGCCCGGGACAATTTCGTCGTGTTCCCTGGCAAAAGATATCCCTTTTTGATACTCGTATTCGGCCAGTTCGTACTTTCCGGCATGCCGGTATATGGAGCCCAGGTAGCTTAATACATTTACGTAAAAAGTTGCCTGGTAAGAATCTGTGGTGGTAGTTGCTTGCCCCTGCAGCTGTTTTTCCAGTTCATTAAAAAATTCCTTGGCTTTCCCATACCTTTTGGAGTTATAGAAATAACGCCCACTATTGTAGAGATACTGCTCAAGGTATTCTTCAAACGCCTGAATAGAATCGGCCCGGGAATCCAGGATGCTTTTATAGGCCGATAGGTTCTTCTCATACTCCAGCAAATCGTAGAACATGCTGTTGGCGTACTGTAACCATAGATACGTATCCAACTGCGCTGTACTATTTCCTGTTTGCTTAGCCAACTCCAGTGCCTTATTGAAGTAGCTGTAGGCGCTGTCCTTGGAACGTTCCATTGACATGTAACCTTTGTCAATATAGGTTTCAATCATCGCTTCCGGGGGCTGCTGGGCCTGGAGCACAAAGGATAGAAAAAGAAATATAAGCAGACTTCTTAAACAAAGAGTAGTATACATTCAGCTGTTTTAATCGGTATCAATACAAGAACTATAAAAAAATCCCGAACTACCAGAAGTCCGGGATCCTTAAGTTCTTGTTTCAGTCCTATTCAACCATAACTTCGGTACGGTGAACCACGGTTTCACCGGAATGCTGATAGACCTTTTCCACTTCCAGGAAGCCATTCCCAGCGGGTACTGCCATTTGATAATCCACCATGCCCTGGAAATCAGGGTTTTCCCCTATTGGATCCGCAGTTGCAAGTATTTCTCCCTCTGCTCCCACAAATCGGATCTCAAGGGTGGTACTTTCCTCAGCCGTAATGACAAAGGAGCCCTCCTGAAGGATAGGCGGCATGCAATTGTTGCGGGGATCATCCCGGTCACATGCTCCTGTTGTACCCGGTTTTTTTGGTCTGAGAGATAAAAGCGCTAAGGTTGCCCCGTAATAAGGTGGGTTTCCACAATTTACCATGTCCTCCTCAAGATCCTGAATAGCCTCTTCCAGCCCTTCTTCCCCATTTCCCATGCGTTCCATAAGGGCCTGGCGTTGCTGCTCCATTAAATTACAGATGTTCTCATGGATGGCTTCGAAATCTATTTTCAGTGCTGCTTCCTCTTGTTGTAGTTCTTCCATCCTTGCAATCCACTGGTCTTCACCGTTTTCAATCCTGAGCTGTAGAACCTCTTTTTCTTCCTGTAAAGCCATCAGGCCTTTTTGAACATACCATTTGTTCAGGTTTAATTCATAGGAAATCTCACTAGAGTCAACAATAGTTGCACTGGCATTTACTGATTTTAATGGGGTTTCCTCCGCTTCCTGGGTGCACGACACCAGGAATGATAACAATACGATTAGATAATACATGTGTGGTTTCATTTGAATATGTTTATGCATTGGTGAATAAGACGGGGGAGAGGTTAACATTAAGAAAATATTTTTTAAAACAAAAATAAAGGGAGTGATAATTACCCTTCTTTCATATTTCAGACGGCCGCATAATGGGCCTATTCCCGCCACAAAAACCCCGGCAAATCCCCTACCTTCTCACATCCAATCTGCTCCATAATTTGCCGCAATTGCGTTTTTAGCAGGCTGATGGTGTGCTCCCCTCCCCTGTTTCCTAGGGCCCCTACCCCATACATAAAACTTCGGCCCAGGAAGGTGAAAGCTGCACCTTTTGCCAGGCATCGGGCAACGTCCGGGCCCGTGCGGACTCCGCTATCAATCATCAGACTTATTTTACCCCCGTATTCCCTGGCAATACGTTCAAAGGCTTCTATGCTTGAAGGTCCTGCGTCCAGCTGCCTGCCGCCGTGATTAGAGACGATAATCCCGTCCAGGCCTAATTCTACAGCCACTGCGGCATCTTCAACAGTGCTCACACCTTTGATCAGCAGTTTCCCTTTCCAGCGATCCCTGATATAGGCTATTTTTTCGGGGTTCATCCGCTTTTCGAAAAAGCTGTCCATAAAATTTCCAAGTTGGTGGAGGTTCAGGCCAGCTGGCATATAGGCCTTCAGGTTTGCAAAATGGGGCAGTCCGGTTCGGAGCGTTTCAAGGAGCCAGGGTGGTTTGGATACCATCTGGATAATATTGCTGAGTGTCATCCTGGGAGGCATGGAAAGGCCATTTCGTATTTCTTTGGGCCGGTAGCCAAAGGTTGGCGTATCGCAAAGTAAGACAAGTACTTTGCAACCAGATGCTTCAACCCGGTCCAGAAGATTATCCCGGATTGCCGGGTCCGCGGGATGGTAAAACTGAAACCAGGCAGAGCCCTCGGTGAGCTCAGAGATCCGCTCTATACTCGAGGTGCTAACCGTACTGAGAATATAGGGGAGGTTGTGTTTATAACAGGCCCTGGCCAGTATTTCAGGGGCGTTGGGCCAGATCATTCCCTGCAGGCCAATGGGAGCCACTCCAAAAGGGGCACTGTACTGCTGACCGAATAGCCTTGTTTGCAGTTGGGCGCCTTTGAAATCTGCGAGGTATTTGGGGGCTAGTTTTACAGCCTGAAGATCTTCCCGGTTTCGCCTGAGGTTGACTTCCCGGTTGCACCCACCCTCGAGGTAGTCAAAAACGAAGGGCGGAATACGCCGCCTGGCAGCCTCTTGCAGTGATTCAATACTGGGATAGGCCGGATCAAATAAAATTTTCTGGGTGTTCCGCATGGCAAGGTTAAGGTATTAAAATTAGCTGAAATTCCCGGGCGGGAAAGCAGCCTGAATAATTGTTGCAGCTCGTTAATGTTTGTAACTTAGTACTCCCTTCAGCGAAAAATTCAGGAGTGTACACAGTAGTAGATATAGAAACCACAGGCAATGGCATCCATGGAAACCGAATTACGGAGATTGCCTTGTTTAATATTGACGATGGGCAAATCACAGATTCTTTCAGCAGTCTGGTGAATCCGGGCTGTGAGATTCCTCCTTTTATAACCGGGCTGACAGGGATAACCACAGCAATGGTCCGGAATGCCCCTGATTTTAAGAGTTTGGCCCCGACTATTATGGAATTTACCCAGGACCGGGTTTTTATTGCCCACTCGGTTAATTTCGATTATCCTATTGTTAAAAAAGAATTTGAAAGGTGTGGTGAGGTTTTTATCCGTAAAAAACTCTGTACTGTAAGGCTCTCGCGACGGATCTTTCCGGGATATAAATCCTACAGTCTCGGGAAACTCTGTTCCAGCCTTAATATTCCGCTAACCGACCGGCACCGGGCTGCCGGCGATGCCAGAGCCACTGCCCTGCTCTTTCAGAAAATGCTCTCGCAAACAGAAGGCCCTGCCCTGGTCCAGCACTTTTTAAATGCCCGTTCCCAGGAAACTACCCTGCCGCCTAACCTGCCAAAGGAATCCTATCTGAAAATTCCCGCAACGGCCGGTATTTATTATTTCAGGGATAAAAATGGTGAAATTATTTATGTGGGTAAGGCCATCAATCTTAAAAAAAGGGTGCTGGGTCACTTTTACGATCGCACTGAAAGGGAACAGCTCATGTGCCGGGAAACCCATAGCATAGATTTTGAACAATCCGGTTCCGAACTTATGGCGCTGCTCATGGAGTCCATCGCCATAAAAACAAATTTCCCCAAATACAACCGGGCACAGAAAAAACAAAGGCCCCTTTACGGTCTCTTCAGTTATGCAGACCGGGACGGCGTGCACCATCTGGCCATCAACCGCCTGCAAAAAGGACAGCAAAGCCCCAAAGTATTTTACAACCAAACCGAGGCCCGTTTATTTTTGGAAGCCCTTAGTATTCGCTTCGGGCTTTGTGCCAAATACTGCCATCTGCAGGAAGGGGCACGGGTCTGTAATCATTTCAGGGTCCCGCAATGCAATGGAGTTTGCAGGGGAACAGAGTCACCGGAGGATTACAACCAAAAAGTGGAAGCTGCCCTGGAAGACCTCAGAGAGGAAAACAAAGAATTCCTGATTAGGGAAAAAGGACGGAACAGGGACGAAGAAGCAATAATCTGGGTGCGAAACAACAGGTACCGTGGGTACGCCTTTATTCCCAAAACCGACACCCTGGCCAATCTTGACGATCTGGAAGCCCGGATCCAATGGCAAACGCATTCGTCTGAAACGGATCGGATTTTACAATCTTACCTTTTAAGGGATTCGCTGGAAATTATCGAACTGGGAACCTTGGACCGTAAAGAGTCAACCCTGAACTGATTTGCTTACTTGCCCTTTAATTTATAATACATACGAATTACAAAAAGCAGCCAGAGCACAAAAATGACCCCGACAAATATGGAATAGGTAAGCACAAAATCCATGATTACTCCTTGTATTTTAAATAGTTCATAAAGCCCAGAATAGTGGGTGCCCAGAGACCAATAAATATGGCCTCAAGCTGATCCCCTTTCAAAAAGCGGTATTCAGCGACAACAATAATGGAAAGGACTACCAGAAGCATTAGGATATTGGCCCATCCAAGACGTTCCAAAAAATGTTTGAACATGTTTTGTATGCTATTTCTTGTTAAAGATAAAGATTATGCTGTGTATTCTTGAAAAAGGATTTTAGATTTTCTTAACAATTTCGAAATTACTAAAATATACAGCCACAGTGGCAAGATCGCATGTATTTCTCAGCATCTGAAAACTACTGGAATATCTAACCCCCGGACTTGGAAGGACACACAAAATCAGTAACCGGAATGCCGGACTCCTTCAGCGCTTTATACCCTCCGGCTATGTCCACCAGGTTATGGTATCCCCGGCTTTTTAAGATTGAGGCTGCAATTACAGAGCGATAACCGCCCGCACAGTGTACATAGAATGGCTCCGACTTCGGAAAACTCGCCAGGTGATCATTAATCTCAGACAGGGGCGTGTTATGGGCACTCTCCAAATGTTCCCCCTGGTATTCACCCTCCTTACGCACATCAAAGACCCGCTCCGGATGGGCCATCAGGCTTTCTTTGAGTTTCTCAGGACGCTCAGATACTATGCGGTCTGTATCCTTCCCGGCTGCTGCCCAGGCCTCGAAACCCCCTTTGAGATATCCCAGGGTATTGTCAAAGCCCACGCGCGATAAACGCGTAATGGTTTCTTTTTCTTTGCCCTCAGGTGTGATTAACAGGATGGGTTGCCGAACATCCGCAATCATGGCCCCTACCCAGGGCGCAAAATCTCCGTTGAGCCCTATAAATATTGAACGCGGAATATGTCCCTTTACAAATTCTTCCTGATGCCGCACATCCAGCACAACCGCTCCTGTTTTATTGGCTGCTGCCTCAAAGGCGTCGGGGTCCAGGGCCCGGCTGCCCCTTTTGAGCACCTCATCTATATCTTCATACCCTTCCCGGTTCATTTGCACATTTAAGGGGAAATATTTTGGCGGGGCCTGAAGGCCTTCTGTGACCTCTTTTATAAACTCTTCCCGGGTCATGTCTGCCCGCAGGGCGTAATTAACTTTTTTCTGATTCCCGAGGGTATCCACCGTTTCCTTCATCATGTTCTTGCCGCAGGCCGAACCGGCTCCATGGGCCGGATATACAATTACTTCATTCGGCAGGGGCATGATCTTCTCCCTCAGGCTGTCAAACAAAATACCCGCCAGTTCCTCCTGTGTCATATCTGCAGCTTTCTGGGCCAGGTCGGGGCGTCCGACATCCCCCAGAAATAAGGTGTCTCCTGAGAAAATAGCATGTGGTTTTCCGGAAGCATCCCGCAGCAGATAGGTGGTGCTTTCCATGGTATGCCCCGGAGTATGCAATACCTCGAAACTAATCTCCCCCAGTGGAAAACGCTGCCCGTCTTTTGCGATGGTAGCTTCAAAACTGGGATTGGCCATGGGTCCGTAAACAATAGGGGCCCCTGTTTCTTTGGCCAGTGTCAGGTGGCCACTAACGAAGTCTGCATGAAAATGCGTTTCGAAAATGTAACGGATCTCGGCCTTGTCTTCCCTGGCTCTTTTGAGATAAGGACCCACTTCCCGCAAGGGGTCTATGATGGCCACTTCTCCTTTGCTTTCAATATAATAAGCTCCCTGGGCCAGGCAACCTGTATAGATTTGTTCAATTTTCATAAGCGGTTCTTCTTAGTTCAAAAATAAGGCTTTCCTCCGTAAGTAGTTTATCGGGCCAGGCCCAGCCTTAGTTTATAAGTAACCTTATCCCTGCCCAGATGGTCAAAACCTTCATGCAAAAGGGACTGGCCGGCCGAATAAGGGTAATAGGTAATAGGTTCGATACAGAGCATGCCTGCATCCGGGCTCCATAACATAAAATGTGAAAACCCTTCCGTTTCAAGCTTTAATGGGTATTTCCCTGTCAATATCAATTCTTTGCAGTCTGCCACCTGCAGGGCCCGGTCTCCTGCTGCCAAGATCTCAGTTAACCCGAGATCGAGATCCTTGCCCTTTACCCGGTTTTCTCCCCCGTAAATTTTGAAGGCCGGATGGTACCCCAGCATATAGGGCATATCCTGATCCCCTTCTATGGTAAAGCTGACTGCCAAGCCGTTTGCTCCCAGCTCAACGGTTTTCGTAAATCGAAAAGAAAAGGGCCATATCAGCTGAGGAATCCGGGAACGGTCCGGATACTTTGAATTTTTTACAAGGGTTCCGGCCTTGTATTCTTTCCGGTAAACTCCTTTCCGGGCAGAAATGCTGACAGCCTCATAATGCAACTCCCTCAGGAGCCCATGCTGATCCTGCACTGCATTTCCTTTTGGTACCTGTACGCGGTAATTTGTCTCTGCGGTAGGGCCAATGATGGGAAACATCTCCGTGTCTGAGTGATTCCATCCCGGCTCCTCTGCTGGGTGCATAAACTGGTGTCCCTGGTATTCCAGGCTGATCAGTTCTCCCTGGTGGATTACTGATTTCCAATGGCCCGCATGGAGTTCCTGTATTTTTTCGGGCTTTACATCCATCAGAACTATTTTGCAGGCTGGTTAATAAGCCGGTAAATCATCAGAGCTGTGCGCTTGGTCAGGGCCTCAATAGTGTTCAGGTTTACGGTTTCCTCAGGGGTATGTGCTCCTGAACCCATGGTCCCGAGACCGTCCAGGCAGGCTACGTATTCGGCTACAAAAGACACGTCTGCAGCTCCCCGGCGTCCGGGATCATATGCCTCCACAGGGCCCTGCCCCAAATCCTGACTGACCTTACTGAGCAGTCCGAGCAGCTCCAGGTTTGCTTCCTTCGGGCCCATGGCCGGATAGGCATCTGTAAAAGAAATACTGGCAGAGGTTTGTGGCAGGTTTTGGGAAACGATCTCCCTCATTTTTTCCCTTGCGCTTTCTTTTTGCTCTTCCGAGATAAACCTCAGACCTCCCCTGACACTGGCCGTTTGTGCCACCACATTGCTTTTGCCAAAAACCGAGGCCTTTCCGCTTTTGGGATCGTAATCCGTAAAGGTTCCGCCCATCAGGATTCCGGGGTTGAAGGTGAGGAATTCCTCCCCCCGTACTTCTTCGTAAAAAGCATTGAGGATGCGGGATATTTCAAATATGGCCCCCGCGCCCGTGCGCTCACTGAAAACCCCTGAAGAATGCGCTCGCCGGCCCTCAACTTCTACTACCCATCCCGAAGCCCCGCGGCGGGCAACTGTGGCCATATCAAAGCCCGTGGATGTTTCAAAACCCAAAGCGATATCACTGCGCCGGGCAGCCTTAATAAGTTCTTCCCGGCTTACCGAGAGCGGTTTTCCGGTACTTTCTTCATCTCCGGTAAAGGCCACAATAATTTGAGCGTCATCCAGCAGGCCATTCTGCTGAAGCGCTTTCAGGGCGTATAATACAATTACGTCTCCACCCTTCATATCATTCCCCCCGGGGGCATGGGCAGTACTGTCGTTAATCTTTTCAAATTTCTGGAAAGGGCTGTCCTCCTCGAAAACCGTATCGAGATGCCCGATGAGCAATAATTTTTTTCCTTTATTTCCATTGATTTCAGCAAAAAGATGGCCTGCCCGGTTCATTTCCTCGGGCATTTCAATCCATCGGCTTTCAAATCCTATGGCTTCAAAGGCATCCCCGAAAACACTTCCAACCTCACGGACCCCTTCCAGATTGAGGGTTCCACTATTGATATTCACCACTTTCTCTAAAAAGCGGATGGCTTCGGGTGCATTTTCACTTACCGAGGCAACAATCTTTCTTTCGGTACGGCTTAATTTTTGCGCCTGCAAAGTAATTGCCATCAGCAGGCAAAAAAGTCCTGTTATAAATTTCATTTGTTTGTTGTTTTTATTGTATCCGCTTTCTGATCGGCCTCCAAAAAGCCCTGTTGTTCCATCCAGCTGTCGTTGTAGATCTTACCCACATACCGGCTTCCGTGATCGTGAAAAAGGACTACGACCACATCATCCGGTTTAAATTTATCTTTAAGCTGCAGCACCCCTTTGATGGCAGCACCGGCAGAATTCCCCAGGAACATGCCCTCTTCCCTTGCCAGCCGTCGGGTATAAACGGCAGCATCCTTGTCTGTGACCTTGGTAAAACCGTCAATGATGTCAAAATCGACATTTTCGGGAAGGATGTCCTCCCCAATGCCTTCCGTAATGTACGGATAGATCTCCTGCTTGTCAAAAATCCCGGTTTCGTGGTACTTTTTGAAAACGGAGCCGTAGGTATCTACCCCCCAGACCTTCACATCCGGGTTTTGAGACTTCAGGTACCTGCCTACCCCTGAGATGGTCCCCCCGGTACCCACCCCAACCACAAAATGGGTTACTTTGCCATCGGTTTGTTCCCAGATCTCCGGACCGGTGCTTTCAAAATGCGCCTGTGCGTTAGACGGGTTATCGTATTGGTTTACATACCAGGCATTGGGGAGTTCCTCTGCCAGCCTTCTGGCCGTGGAGTAATAGGAACGCGGATCCTCAGGGGCCACGTCCGTTGGGCAAACATGCACTTCACTGCCAACCGCTTTCAGGATATCTATCTTCTCCCTGGATTGCTTGTCGTTGATGACGCAAATCATCTTATATCCTTTCACAATCGCGGCAAGGGCCAGGCCCATTCCTGTATTGCCTGAGGTACCTTCAATAATGGTACCCCCCGGCTTTAAGAGTCCGGAGGCTTCGGCATCCTCTATCATCTTCAGGGCCATGCGGTCTTTGGTGGAGTTCCCCGGGTTAAAAGTCTCGTATTTGGCAAGCACCAGGCAAGGTAAGCCGGCTGTTAACCGGTTTATTTTGACCAGCGGAGTATTCCCGATGGTCTCCAATATGTTATTTGCGTATTCCATGTGCCGCAAAGATAACAAGCTCCATCGAAATGTCAGGGGAAAGTCTTAGCGGGAATCCCGGTTTTTTCAATCGAATTTGATAGCCTTAACCGGGGAAATCCGGGTAATAATGTGGGAGGGGATCAGCAGCATCAACAGGCAAAGGATAAGTACTCCGGTGTTTAGCAGCAAAACGGTCTGCACATTCAGATAGACTGGGATATAATCTATATAATACTCTTCCGGGTTGGGGAATTTAAAAATTCGATACCTGTCCTGTATCCATACCAGGGTTAAGCCAATGGCGTTTCCCCAGAAAAGGCCAATCCCGATCAGGTAAGCTGCATTGTACAGGAATATTTTACGAATGCTCCAGTTGTTGGCCCCGAGCGCCTTTAGAATTCCTATCATGGGCGTTCGTTCCAGGATAAGCACTAATAAGGCGGTTATCATGTTTATCCCACCCACCAGTATCATGATCCCGATAATCAGGGCAATGTTAAAATCAAAAAGACCGATCCATTCAAAAATCTGGTAATATTTATTGTTGACGGTCTGGGTGTCCAGATCTGAAAGGGTTTTACCATATATATCAGCACTCTTCTCCGTTATCTGGTCGAAATCGTCCAGGAACAACTCAAAATTCCCAACCTCATCGGCCTGCCAGTTATTCATTCGCTGTATATGGCGAATATCAGTGAAAATATAGGTGCCGTCAAATTCCTCAAAACCGCTGTCGTAAATACCTACCACTTCAAAACGGCGCTGATTGGGTACCCGGGACGGGTCTTCCTCTTTCAGGAAGAAGGCGTTAAAATTGCTGCCCACTTCCAGGCCCAGCCGGCCTGCAAGCATTTTGGAAACCAAAGCAGCTGTCCCTAATTCCTTTGAATAATCGGGCAGGGATCCACTTACGAGGAAATCCTCGAACAGGGCCCAGTTGTAATCCGGCCCCACCCCTTTGGCAATAATGCCTTCAAAGGTGTCTGCTGTGCGGATGATTCCCGCCTTGGTGGCAACGGCTTGTATGTGGTTTACCCCATCCGTAAGATTGAAATTGGGATAAAACTCCTGCTGTGTAGAGACGGGTAGTACCGAAACTTCAGAAACATTGTTGTCGTAATTGTAGATCTGAATGTGGCCATTGAAGGCTGCTACCTTCTCCCGAATTTTATATTTGAGACCTACCCCGGTAGCCAGAGCTATCAGCATCATCAGGATACCCAGGGCGATCGCGGCAATTGCAATTTTAATGATCGGTGCCGAAATACTAAATTTATGCTCCTTACCTTTGATAAGCCGCTTTGCGATGTATAATTCTAAATTCAATCCAAACCGCATTTAATCGTGATCAAAAGTACATTATTCCTCGCTCTTTTAAGCCTGCTGACCTGCCGAAATGCTCAGGGGGATGTTGCAGTGACTTCATCTGAAATGGAAACCGCAACCGGTCTGGACAAAGGTACAGCGCCCATCCCGGGAGCCAACCGCACCGCTGAGTACTTTCCCTTTTTGAAAAACAAACGCATCGGCTTGGTTGCCAATCAGACTTCCGTAATTTTTTTGAATAAAAATCCGTCAGACCCTCTTCACAAAAGTAAACACCTGGCAGACAGCTTGCTGAATTCAGGCATTGACCTGAAAAAGGTGTTTGTGCCGGAACATGGTTTTCGCGGGGCTGCTGATGCCGGAGAGACCTTCGAGGACAGTAAGGACCCCAAAACTGGGCTCCCTATTATCTCGCTTTACGGTAAAAACCGCAAGCCAGTAGCAGAACATTTGAAGGACCTGGATGCTGTTCTCTTTGACTTACAGGATGTAGGAGTACGTTTTTACACCTACATAGCTACCCTGCAGCTGGTAATGGAGGCCTGTGCTGCCCACGGTATTCCGCTTATCGTGCTGGACCGGCCCAATCCAAATGCCCATTTTGTAGACGGGCCCATTTTGGAGGCCGAGCATCGCTCCTTCCTGGGCCTGACTGAAATCCCACTGGTTTATGGAATGACCATAGGGGAATATGCTGGAATGATCAATGAGGAAGGCTGGCTGGAAGGCGGTTTGAAAACCGATTTAAAGGTAATCCCCATAGCAGATTACAAAAGGGATGTGCCCTATTCCCTCCCTATTCCGCCGTCTCCCAACCTCCCGAACGACCAGGCAATCCGCCTGTATCCGAGTTTGGGATTGTTTGAAGGCACAACGGTTAATGCGGGAAGGGGAACGCCCTACCAATTCCAGTGCTTTGGAGCTCCATTTCTGGACCCGAACACGTTTACATATACCTATACCCCCGAACCCAATGCCGGGGCTAAATACCCCAAGCAGGAGGGAAAACTGTGCTTCGGAATGGACCTGAGGACCGTTGATCCCCCGGAAGCGGTGGACCTCCGATGGCTGATCAGCGCATATCAGAACCGCTCGGGAACGGAAGAATTTTTTATCACCTCCGGTTTTACGAGGCACGCAGGCACCTCAAAACTCCAGAAACAGATTGAAGCAGGGGAATCAGCAGAAGAAATTCGCAAGAGCTGGGAGCCCGGAATCAGAGCCTTTGAAAAAATACGCAGCAAATACCTGATCTACCCCCTGAGTAAGGATTAGATTATTGCCCGCCTGTAGTTGGCTTGCGATATTTATGAAAGGGTTGTTTAAGCAGGCCCCTGATACTGTTGTTTTCCTTTCGGTCCGGAAAAGTATCTACCCCGTAAACGATAGCTTCCCGGTCCATTTCCATATAAGTGCCCAGCAGCCGGTCCCAGATCGAAAAAATATTCCCGTAGTTAGAATCCGTATAAGGCAATATGTAATGATGGTGCACCTTGTGCATATCGGGGGAAACCAGCACCCAGCTGATCGCTTTGTCCAGTTTGTGCGGCAGACGGATATTGGCGTGGGAAAACTGTGAAAATACGATGGAAAGCGATTGGTACAGCATCACAATACCGATTGGCGTTCCCACAACAAGAACCCCCATCAGGGTAAAGGAAAAACGGACCAGGCTCTCCATGGGATGGTGACGGTTGGCCGTGGTGGTATCTACTTCGTGGTCCGTGTGGTGCACCAGATGAATCATCCATAGCGGCTTAACTTTGTGCTCCACCCAATGGGCCAGATAGGCCCCGAAAAAGTCCAGTAGCAAAAGCCCCAGCAGTATATATGCCCATAGCGGCAGGTCCGGAATCCAGTTGATAATCCCGAATCCATTGTCCCGCACCCAGTCACTGGTATTCAGCAGGAGAAACGCCAGCGCAAAATTAATGATGATAGTAGTTAGGGTAAAGAAAAAGTTAGGCAGGGCGTGCCGCCACTTTCGGTAAGAAAAGCGAAAAAGGGGAACGGCCCCTTCCAATAACCAGAAAATTGTTATCCCCGAAACCAGAATAATGCTGCGGTGCAAGGAGGGAATGGTTTCAAAATAATTCAACAAGTCTTCCATATATCCAAAATAACAAATTTACAATGTATTCCGAAATGCTGTTTGACAAGTCTTTAGAGATACCCGGGCAGGCGTTTTTTCATTTCTTCAACGATCCTGAAAGCTGCCGGGCAAATAGAGGTGTTTTTAACGGTCAGTGCCCCAATTTGATAGATCCGCCTGCGATCCGTATGAGGGTACTCCCGGCAGGCCCTGGGCCGGACTTCATAAATATGACAAAAATTATCGGCTCCCAGAAACGGACAGGGAAGGCTTTGAAGCACATGGTCCCCTTCCTCGTCTACCCGCAGGTAATCGGCTATGAACTGGCTGGGTTTTAACTTTAAATGAGAAGCTATTCTCCCGATATCGTTTTGAGTAAACAACGGTCCGGTAGTCTTGCAGCAGTTGGCACAGTCCAGGCAATCGGTTCGTTGGAATTCAGCCTGGTGTAATTCCCGCATCAGCGAATCGAGTTTCCTGGGGGGTTTCCTTCGCAATTTTTTGAAGAAGGCCTTGTTCTGCTGCTGTTTCTCTGCTGCCTGTTGCGGCAGCTTATCCAAATTTTCTTTCATTTCCTTTAGGATCAAAAACCCCGTCCCCTGCTTCCGAAGCTGAAGTTTTGGATATACCTTTGCCCAAAAATACGTTCTGTGGAGGTATTTGGAAAGGCGATTGAAGATTATTACAAGGGCGTCAGGAAAAAGAAACTGATCAGTCACTCTTCCCTGGGGAGCAGGGAGGCGGTTCCCGTTTCGCACTTCTTCAGAACATTTGAACAGATGCCATTACTGGAACAGCAGGCGCTGCAATTATGCAGGGGCCGTATACTGGACATTGGCTGCGGGGCCGGAAGCCACTGCCTGGAACTGCAGTCTCGGGGTCTGGAATGTACCGGCCTGGATAGCTCTGAAAAGGCATTACAGGTGGCTGTAAATCGCGGAGTTCGTAAAAGCATCCATTCGAAAATCCTTGACCTGAAGGTAGGGGAATTCGATACTTTGTTGTTATTAATGAACGGGATTGGCCTGGCGGGCAGCCTCGCTGAGCTTTCCGGTTTTTTGAGGCACCTTGGCTCATTAATCCCTGACAAGGGTCAGATCCTGTTGGATTCCAGCGACGTCATTTACCTCTTTGAGGAAGATTCAGACGGCGGATACTGGGTTCCGGGTAACGTTTCCTATTACGGTGAAATACAATACAACTGGGAGTATGAAGGGGTCAGAGGAAGTTCGTTTCCGTGGCTGTTTGTAGACTTCAAAACGCTGGCCGACGAAGCGGAAAAGGCCAACCTCAGTGCAGAATTAATAGCAGAGGGCGAACATTTTGACTATTTGGCCCGATTGCAAAAATTAAAATAACAAAAGCCTTATCTTAAACGTTGTTTATAAAAAATTCAGGATGAAAGCGAAGCTATCCATTGCAGCATTGTTCTTTGCAACGCTATTTTTATATAATTGTTCGAGTGACGGGGATATCCCAAGGGAAGAACCCATAGATCGCTCTGCCAACCTTTTAAGTACGGGAGACAGTGCAGCAGACATCCTCACCAATGAGAATTTTGACCGGCTGCTTATAGAAATTGCCCATGTAGAAGGATTTCGTCCGACCGCTGAAGCCATAGACCTGTTAACCTCTTTTTTTGCTGAGCGTACCTTTAAGCTGGAAGTGCAATATCAGTATCGGGCGTTGGCATCCCCTGGAGAGGAAACCCTCACCCTGCAGGAGGTAGCCAGCCTCGAAAACGATAACAGGACCCAATATAATGACGGACGGACCCTGGCTATCTATATTTACTTTGCAGATGCCCCTTCTGACGGTGACGATGAAGATGCCGGCCTGGTAACCCTAGGAGCCGTTTACCGCAACACCTCCATGATTTTATACGAACGCACCATCCGCCAACTGGCCGGCCGCTCTGCCTTAATTACAAATGCTGATGTGGAAGCAGCTACACTGACACATGAATTCGGACACTTGCTGGGGCTGGTAGACCTTGGGACGCCTGAGGTAAACCCTCACGAAGACCCTGCAGCGGAAAATCATTGCTTGACAGACGGATGCCTGATGCGGGCCGAACTGGAGTTCGGAGGCGGGCTGATGGGGTTAATGGAAAAGCGTGCGGCCAAAGGCATGGCCCAGGTTCCGGTATTGGATGCTGAATGCATCAACGACCTTCAGGCTATCGGTGGCAGATAATCTTTTTGGAAATTCACCTCTTTACTGATTCCCACCCCTCATATCAGGGGATGTTCAGGTATTTATGTGTTTGGAGGGAAACACGCCACTGAGGGTTTTTCATAACAAAGTCTACAATCATCGGGGTTACTTTGTCCCGAACACTCCACTCGGGCTGCAGGTATAACAGGCATTCGCTACTGACCTGCTCTGCTTGCTTGGCTGCAAAAATAAGGTCGTGTTTATTATAAACGATTACTTTAAGTTCGTCTGCCTTTGAGTGAATTTGCCCTACCGGCAATTTGTTTTTTTTAGGGGACAAACAAATCCAGTCCCACTGGCCGGTAAGCGGGTAAGCCCCGGAGGTTTCAATGTGAATCTTCATCCCTGCGGCCTTTAAGAGTTCCGTTAGAGGCCCCATATCCCAGGTAAGGGGTTCCCCACCTGTTATTACAATGGTATCGGAATATTTCCGTGCTTCCGCAACTATTTCCTGAATATCGGTGGGAGGATGTGTTTCTGCATTCCAGCTTTCCTTAACGTCGCACCAGTGGCAGCCCACATCGCAACCACCAACCCTGATAAAATAAGCTGCAGTGCCCTTGTGGTATCCCTCACCCTGTATGGTGTAAAAAGCCTCCATAAGGGGAAGAAATAACCCCTTTTCTACCTTTTCCATTACCCCTGCTGTTTCCATGCGGCAAAGATAGGAAAAGCAGTTCATGCTTCGGTCTGGTAATACGGTGAAAACATCTTTTTTAGAATTCAGGGGAATTCCCCTATTTTTGACCCAAATTATCGGCCATGAGCAAGACGGAAGCATTTCGCGAACACATCGAGGAGGGGTATACCTTCAAGGGGGACTACATCACTATGGGTGCTGCCATGCTGGATGGAGAGGCTGTTACAGGGGCCCATATAAAAGTACCCCTGAAAACGCTGAACCGACATGGCCTTATCGCAGGGGCGACCGGTACCGGAAAAACCAAAACGCTGCAGGTTCTTGCCGAGAACCTTTCGGACAAGGGTATTCCGGTGCTGTTAATGGACCTCAAGGGAGACCTTAGCGGCCTGGCGGAGCCCAGCCCCGGGCATCCCAAAATTGACGAACGCCACCAGAAAATTGGCCTGCCCTTTGAACCCAAGCGGTTTCCTGTGGAAATACTTTCCTTATCTGAACAGGATGGGGTTAAGCTGCGGGCAACTGTTTCGGAATTCGGACCGGTACTGCTCTCAAGGATCCTGGATCTTTCAGAAGTACAGGAGGGTATTGTGGCCGTGGTCTTTAAATACTGCGACGACAATAAATTACCGTTGCTGGACCTGAAAGATTTTAAAAAAGTCCTGCAATATGCCACAGGGGAGGGTAAAAAAGAATTTGAAGAAGCCTACGGGCGAATCAGTACCAGTTCAACCGGGACCATCTTGCGCAAGATAATCGAACTGGAACAACAGGGTGCTGAATTATTTTTCGGGGAGAAGTCCTTTGAGGTCAATGACCTGACACGGATTGACGCCGATGGCCGGGGCTATATCAACATAATCCGGCTTACCGACATTCAGGACCGTCCTAAACTGTTTTCCACTTTTATGTTAAGCCTGCTGGCTGAAATCTATGCCACCTTTCCCGAACAGGGAGACAGTGACCAGCCGGAGCTCATCCTTTTTATTGACGAGGCCCACCTGATCTTCAAAGAAGCCTCCAGGGCCCTGCTGGACCAGATCGAAAGTATCGTTAAGCTTATTCGCTCCAAAGGGATCGGGTTATATTTCGTCACCCAAAACCCCACAGACGTGCCCAATGAAGTCCTCGCGCAACTGGGCCTTAAAGTACAGCACGCCCTTAGGGCTTTTACAGCCAGAGACCGGAAAGCCATCAAACTCACCGCTGAAAATTATCCG
The DNA here is from genome assembly GCF_052497835.1 of Robiginitalea insularis. Lineage (NCBI taxonomy): Bacteria > Pseudomonadati > Bacteroidota > Flavobacteriia > Flavobacteriales > Flavobacteriaceae > Robiginitalea > Robiginitalea insularis. The sequence goes on along the minus strand of NZ_CP199296.1, from coordinate 2,203,743 downwards.
ATTTCCGAATATTACGATACCAAGGAAGTCCTGACAAGCCTGGGAATTGGAGAAGCCCTGATATCCGCCCTGGATGAAAAAGGCCGGCCGACTCCCCTGGCTGCCACCCTGCTGAGGGCTCCAATGAGCCGTATGGACATTTTGTCCGAAGCAGAACTGAAAGCCTTAATTAAAAAATCAAGCCTGGTCCCCAAATACGGGGAAGTGGTTGACAGGGAGAGCGCCTATGAGATCCTGAACGAAAAAATTGAAAAGGCGGAGGCGGCGGCTGAAAAGGAAAAGCAAGCTGCAGAAAGGGAAAAAACAAGCTCTTCCACCCGCTCTTCCAGTCGCAGAAGTTATCAGCGGCAAAACCCCGTGGTGAAGGTACTCACTTCCGCAACCTTTATAAGGGGTGTTCTCGGGGTCCTTAAAAAAGTTATTCGCTAATATTTTATTTCAATTTTGTAAGATTAATACTGTATGAGACCTGTAACGTTCTGGTTAATTATTACTGCCTTAATTTTGGTTCAATGTAAAACCGATAAGGCAAATCCTTTTGAAATTGGCCCGGGTCATGTTGGGAGGTTACATAAAAAAACACCCGTATCCCAGCTGGACAGTATTTTCGCGAATGATTCAATTATCCGCGATACCTCCCGCCTTAAAATGGGCAGCGGAGGGAGTATAGAGATTTACGAAAAAGGAGGGAAAGCCCTGTTAAGCCTTAGTGCCACAACAGACAGCCTGCCGGTTGTGGAAAATATCCGTATTCTGGACCCCCGTTTTAAAACGGAGAAAGGTGTCGGGCTGCAAAGCACGTACGGGGAAATCCGGAAGCATTATGAAATCCGGAAGGTGATAACCTCCATGAACAATATCCTGATCCTTCTCAAAGGGAGTGATCTGTATTTTACGATCTCCCGGAGTGAATTGCCTGAAGACCTGAGATACACCACGGGCTCTATTGAAGAGGTGCAGATTCCGGATGCTGCCAAAATAAAATATATGATGGTAGGCTGGGAATGATTATTTCCGGACTTTATTAAAATCTGCAGGAACAAGGCCGCAAGCCCGACTGAATCAACAATCCAACCCACAACCTCTTAAAGAAGAATTGTTCTTTTGGGCATTTTAATTTCCTATTTTTGAGGGAAACTTTCAAGCCCAATACCGCTACCACCCCAAGCATGCAAAAATTTTCGAACCTTCTGCGCCCTGTGATCATTAAAGGTTATGGAGTCTATTTCAATATCCTGGCTTTTTTCAGCATCCAATGGGCTGGCAAACAGGCATTCCATACTTTTTGCAAAGTTCGCAAGGGTCGGGTGAAACCTCAGCAGGCACCTTATTTGAAAAGTGCAAAACACAGCGTGGAGCGCGTAGCCAACCATGATATACAGACCTATCAATGGCCAGGCACCGGCCCTAAAGTCTTACTCATACACGGTTGGGAGAGCAATACGTTCCGATGGCGGAACCTGATAGGCCACCTGTCTGATGCCGGGTTTCATATTATCGCCTTTGATGCCCCTGCCCACGGGTACTCCTCCGGCACCTACCTGCACGTTCCCCTTTACACCGAATGTGTTGCTCACATGACGCATAAATTTGAACCCAAATACGCCGTTGGGCATTCAGTTGGTGGAATGACGGCCCTCTACTACGCCCATAAACATCCCGATGATTCCGTAGAAAAAATTGTCACCATAGGTTCCCCCTCCGAATTTGAGGAGATAGCTGAATCGTATCAGCAATTATTGGGATTTAACCAGCGTGTAATGCGGGGGTTTGACCAGTTTATCTTTGAAAATTTTGGCTTTCACATTCATGAATTCTCCACCTCTCGTTTTATAGAGGGAAGCCCTAAAAAAGGCCTTCTCCTGCATGATAAACTGGATACGATCGCACCTTTTCACGCATCACAAAAAGTACATAATGCCTGGCAGGACAGTGTTTTGATCCCTACCGAAGGCCTCGGGCATTCCATGCATCAGGAAAGCGTAAATGAGCAAATCGTCCATTTCCTGCAAGACTAGTCATAACCTTGAAAATTTGATGCAAAATCGTCTGACGACAAATTCCTTTTTGTAATTTTGGGATTCAAAAATCTGTAATTATGTCTGCCATTACCCCTTTTCATGTTGCCATACCCGTTCATAACCTCGATGCCTGCAGAACTTTTTACAGGGAGGTACTGGGGTGTGAAGAAGGCAGGAGCAGTGATCACTGGGTAGATTTCAACCTGTTCGGGCATCAGCTGGTGATCCATTACAAACCCAAATCTGAAGAAGGGTTGCACACCAACCCGGTTGATGGAAAAAACGTCCCGGTGCCACATTACGGAGTGGTTCTCCCCTGGGAAAAATTCAGCAGTTTTGCGGATGATTTAAAATCCAAAGGGGTTTCTTTTATTATTGAACCTTATATCCGATTTAAAGGGGAAGCCGGGGAACAGGCAACCATGTTTTTCCTGGATCCGGCAGGAAATGCACTGGAGTTTAAGGCCTTTAAAGATATGGGGCAGTTATTTGCCAAATAAATCAGCGGCCCTTCTTATAACGCTGTCTGACCCACAATACCAAAGCGTAAATCACGGCAAAAACCGCGGCAATGATCCCTTTCTCAGCAAGGGTGTCGGCTGACATATTTCGTTCCAGTATCAGGGATATGATCAGGAAAGTCAGTCCGGCAAGAAAGGCCTGTAGCCCAATTTTTTTTAGTTCCATCGTATTGATAATAGAAGCCATGCTCCTCTCCGTCTCTTTCGGCAAGATCCGCATACAGTAAAGCCACAAGGTCCTGAAAATCTGTAGTTGCCGGCAGTAGTTCGTAACAATTCAATCATAAAGTGGTACTATTCAATTTGCAGCCCCTTTCTGCGAACCCAGAAAAAGGCAAAAATCAGATTCGGAACCCAGCAAAGCCAGGCGACTATCTTGTAGGCAATCAGAAATTCTCCAAATGCTATGATCAGCAGTGGCATCCATATACGAAGGCACACCGCCGCAAAACAAAGCGCGTAGCTGTAAATCATAAACGCCTCATGCGCAGAAATATCCCTTTTCCTAATCGCCATATATGCCCGGACGGTAAAGAAAAGCCAAAAGGCCCCAAGCAAGAAAAAGCCCAGGCCAGGGACCAGCCCCCCGGTTGCAAAAAAAGAGAGGTAGATGGCGCAAGCGCCGCTTAGCAGAGCCGCTGAAACATAAATTTTACCTATTGCCCTATGCCAGGATATATAGCGGGTACGCAACTTCCTGCTAAACTGCGTCCAGCCGATGAGCAGTGCAAGCCCCCCAAAGGAAATATGCCCGTAAAATGCTGTATTCCATAGGGTATCATCCAAAAGTTCCTTGCTTTTTGAAGTAAGCAAGCCCATCTCTTCACCGGAAAAATAATAGGCCAGCGGATACAGGCCTATTACCACGGCTAAAAAGGCAAAGGCAAACCAGGCAACTCTGTTTCTACCGGAATTCATGGCATACACTTTCTATTTATATCTCCAGCTGCTCAAATCAGCCCCTGCAGGAGCAGACTTTCTTATACGCTCCATTATCTTGGGGACGTACATACTGTTGTATCGCAAACGGCTCAAATGGTTGGGAAGCTCCGGGTCTCCGTTCCAGCAGTGTTCTGCCCGGTCCCCATAGAGCACTTCCCCCTCATAGTAGGGGTCGGTGGTACTTTCGAGGAAATCCTCCATCAGGTAGACCGCATTATTGAGGTAATAATTGTCCATATCCCCACAATAAATGTGAATTTTTCCTCTCAGGGAGGGCCCCAGTTTCTCCCAGTCCCGTTCCAGTATATAACGCAGGTCGTAATTTTCCTGCCAGTACCGCGCTACTTCTTTGTCTATGGCCCCACTGCTCTTATCCCAAATACGTCTGGGATACCCGTCATCCCCCTGAGGGGAATAAGTAGCTTCCCAGATATCCCATTGCTGCCCGGATCGGCTTTTATCGCCCAGGACCAGTTCCAGCTGGTTCTCCTCCCGGACCGTGGATGAGATATGCCCCAGATAATCCCGGTGTGCAGGCACTTCCAGTTGTTTATGATCGCTTTCATACCAGTAGGCGTTATCATCTTCATAAATGTTGGTCAGGCAATAGGCCCTGAAGTCAATAGGGTCCGGGCAGGCCGCAAAACAGCCATTGTACTCCTCCGGGTATTTTACCTGTACCGCCAGGGCTTCCCAGCCCCCGGTGGAACCTCCGTAGAGAAAACGTGCCCAGCCTTCTCCAAGCCCCCTGAATTCTTTTTCTATATAGGGAATGAGTTCATGGGTGATGGCGTCCCCATAAGGTCCCTGACTGGCTGAATTAACCGCATAGGAATCGTCGTAATAGGGAGTTGGGTGCTGTATTTCTATAATCAGGAAACGGGGAAAATCCGGTTCATTCCATCGCTTGTAAAAGTCGTAGGCCTCTTGTTGCTGGATAATATTGTAACCTTCCACCCCAAAACGCGCCGAGTATTCGGGCTCCAGGTTCGGGTCCGGGGGGGTTGTCCGGAACCCGCCAAAGTCAGAAGGAAAATGCCCATGGAAGATCATCAGCGGATAACGGGCCTCCGGATGTTCTTCAAATCCTTTGGGGAGCAACACATGAGCTCCCAGATACATATCCCGGCCCCAGAATTCGGATAACTTCTCAGATTTGATGCGTATATGTCGAATCCATTCGGTGTCCTCAGGAGGGGTGATGGGCGGGATTTTCTGGTCCAGGGTCAGTTCTAGGGAAGGTATCCCATCAGGTCCCACCTGCACGGAAACCGGGGTGCTGTACAAATTCCCGGGGGAACGGTTCCACTGCTGGCCCTCCCCATTGTCCATGGGCAGTTTAACCTGGTGCCCGGTGGAGAGATTAAAAGTCTCATATACGTGCAACAAAGCCTGTACCTGGTAGGTTCCAGGAGGAATCATTCCCAAGTTTTCATAGGGAAACCCCAGCGCCTGTGGATCAAAAGAAATGGGTTCTCCTGCCTGTATCCCTTCAACATTCATCCCGAAGATCAATTGGGTATTCAAACCGGAATTGATCTGAAAACGGGGCTCCTGTTCCGGGTTGTTGGAAAACATCAACAACAGCCGGCCATCTAGGGGGGCGTCGGCCGCACCATCCTTAACGGAGATAAAAATACTGGGGTTTTCTCCTGTTACATTCTCTTTACATTCCAGAAGCAATACCACAATCAGGGGAAGCACCCAATACTTTCGCATGATCTCAATTTTCAATTAAGATACTCTTTTTTGATTTGCAGAACAACATCGCAGCCAGATCAAAAAATGGAGGATCCCTTTAAAATTTTAAGAATCAAAAATTGTAAGGGTCTGGTATATACCAAAATAGCCCTTTTGGGCGTTATATGAAAAGCCACAGATCTTTAATGTAACCTACATCATGAAAAAATTTGGAATACTCACCCTCCTGCTTACCCTGATGATGCTCGGCTGCCTGAGCAGTTGCACCAACGATGAAGGGGAACCGGAATACGAAACCCTGACTCCTTCCGAAAATCAGTGATGCCTTTTGCGGGCCAAAAGGGTATTTTTTAGAAGCATTGCAATGGTCATGGGGCCTACGCCTCCAGGTACCGGTGTGATATAGGATGCTTTTTCCTTTACCTGCTCAAAGTCCACATCCCCACAAAGGTAGTAACCCCGCTCCCTTGATTCATCCGGAACACGGGTAATCCCCACGTCTATTATTACTGCCCCTTCTTTGACCATATCGGCTTTGAGGAAGTTCGGGATCCCCAGGGCAGAAACCACAATATCTGCCTGCAAGGTAAGGGCTTTGATATCCTTTGTCCTTGAATGCGTAAGGGTAACGGTGGCATTGGCACCTTTTCCCTTCTGGCTTAACAGGATACTGATGGGCCGCCCCACAATATGGCTGCGGCCAATGACAACCGCGTGTTTTCCGGAGGTATCTATATTGTAGCGACGCAGTAATTCCATAATCCCGAAAGGGGTTGCGGAAATAAAAGTCTCCATATCCAATGCCATCCTCCCGAAATTTGTGGGATGAAAGCCATCCACGTCTTTATCCGGATGAACGGCCAGCAGGATCTTTTCCTCGTCAATATGTGCAGGAAGGGGTAATTGTACAATATACCCGTCAATCTCGGGGTTTTCATTGAGTTGCCCGACCAATTCCAGGAGCTCTTCTTCTGTGGTCGACTCCGGGAGTTGTTTCAAAGTAGATTCGAAGCCCACTCGTTTGCAGGCCCGCACTTTACTACCCACATAGGTCAGGCTGGCGCCGTCGTTTCCGACAATCACGGCGGCAAGGTGTGGCACTTTTTCGCCGGCTTCCCGCAATTTGGTTACCTCCGCAGCGATTTCGTCTTTGATGTCATTCGAAGTTTTCTTACCGTCGAGTAATTGCATAATATTCAGTTGGCAGTGGCAGTTGGCAGTGCTCCAGATCCAAATTTATCGGGTCTACGGATCATATAATTAAGGAGCCTTCCTACTTCCATGGATTGTTTTAAAAATTCTTTTCTCTCTGAAGCAGTAAGATAACCACAATCTTTGGAAAATTCCAACCAGACCTGGGTCTCGGAGTTCTCAGCATCTGCATCACTAAGTTTACTTACAAAGTGCTTTGGATACCTCCTTTTCTATATGCTTCTGCAATATTCGCACAAACTGATCTTGAGGATTTCCGTATCTGATCTCCAAGTGAGTATCGTTCTTCAACTGGAAATCTCTTTGAAACTTCAAAAATTTCCATTGCCAGTTGATATCCCATTTGATAGGCTCGTAACCTTTGAAAACTCATGCTTTCTGGTTTCCCTGATTCTAAGAATTCTATGTGAAAATCTCTTGCAGAAAGAGCAAATTTTGAACCTTTACCACGGCCTACCGCAAGTGCCTACTGCGTACTTCGAAAATCAGCGCATATTCTGCATCATTTGCATCATTTTTTTGCCGCCGCCGCCCTGCATCATTTTCATCATTTTGCTCATTTGATTGAATTGTTTGAGCAACTGGTTTACCTCCTGCATACTGGTGCCGCTGCCTTTGGCAATCCGCTTTTTGCGGCGGGCATCCAGTTTGGAAGGGTTGGAGCGTTCGTCCGGGGTCATGGAATGTATGATGGCTTCTATATGCTTAAAGGCGTCGTCATCAACATCCATTCCTTTCAGGGCCTTTCCTGCGCCGGGAATCATCCCAACCAGGTCTTTCATGCTCCCCATTTTTTTGACCTGCTGGATCTGGCTTAAAAAGTCGTCAAAACCAAATTTGTTCTTGGCAATCTTTTTCTGGATTTTCCGGGCCTGTTCTTCGTCAAATTGTTCCTGGGCCCTTTCGACAAGGGATATAACGTCTCCCATTCCCAAAATACGGTCTGCCATCCTGCCGGGGTGAAAAACGTCTATGGCATCCATCTTCTCCCCTGTTCCGATAAACTTGATCGGTTTTTCGACCACAGATCGGATAGAGATGGCGGCACCCCCGCGGGTATCCCCGTCGAGTTTGGTGAGTACTACCCCGTCAAAATCCAGCACCTCATTGAAGGCTTTTGCAGTGTTAACAGCATCCTGTCCGGTCATGGAATCCACCACAAAAAGGACTTCCTGAGGGGTAACGGCGTCCCTAATATTGGAAATCTCGGTCATCATCTGCTCATCCACCGCAAGGCGCCCGGCGGTATCGATGATCACCACATTGTGGCCATTGGCTTTGGCGTAATCAAGACCTGCCTTTGCAAGGGCAACCGGGTCCTTATTTTCCTTATCTGAATAAACGGGTACATCTATCTGCTCCCCTACCACATGCAACTGGTCAATTGCCGCAGGGCGATAGACATCACAGGCAACCAGAAGGGGGTTCTTGCTTTTTTTGCGCTTTAGAAAATTGGCGAGTTTCCCGGAAAAGGTAGTCTTACCGGAACCCTGTAATCCGGACATCAGGATCACAGATGGGTTACCGGAAAGGTCTATCCCTTCCGCATCTCCGCCCATCAGTTCGGTAAGTTCGTCCTTGACGATTTTTACCATCAGCTGCCCGGGCTGTAAGGTGGTCAGTACATTCTGCCCAAGCGCCTTCTCCTTAACTCTATTGGTGAATTCCTTGGCTATCTTGAAGTTGACGTCCGCATCCAGCAGGGCACGGCGTACCTCTTTGGTAGTCTCAGCTACATTGATTTCCGTAATTTGCCCGTGTCCCCTAAGGACGTGCAGGGCTTTATCCAGTTTCTCGCTTAAATTGTCAAACATCTTCTGCAGAATTATTCAGGAGTTGCAAAGATACATATCTGCACGGGATTAGCACAAATATGAAGGTCGCTAAACCCGGTATGCGGCAGATGCATTGCTTTAAGGTCTGCAGGGAGATGGACCTGGAAGCTGTTTGGTGATATTCCCTTGCAGGGGAAAAGGGTATTTTGTTTAACGGGGGTTGGGGGGTTCCCCCGATTTTTCATTTATCCAATAAAAAAAGGAAGACTCCCCAGATCGGGAGCCTTCCTTAGCAAATTGGGGCAAAAAAGAAATTTAAATCTTCTGAAATGTCAAATAGTCCGTTCCACCATTTCCTCCGCTTATGTCGATCAATTTGATCTGGTTTTGGGAGTACTCCAGAATATCCCAGTCATCTGTCAGATCCAGGAACATCTCAGGGGATGGGAAATTGAGGTTAAAATCCACATCACTATCGTCCGGGCTATCATCAGAAGAATTGGAATCGGTAACAGACCAGGTGCCGGTAACTTCAGTGGCATCTTTTACTGCGGTAACAATACCATCCGCTCCAAAGACAAAGGCGTACCCTTCAAAGTTTGAGGTCTCCTCTTTATCTGTATCGAAGAAATAGCTTATCCTCCAGGAACCCGACAGGGCGGTAGACCGGATTGCTTCCATATCTGCCTGTGTAACCCTCTCAGGGGAATCCTCTTCGGAATCACAACTGATAAATAGAACGCAACACAGTAAACAACCGACTATTAAATTAGTTTTCATCTTTATTGATTTTATCATTATCATATAGTGTTCTCAGGATCTATTGAATACGTTCGAATACCAGGATATCCATTGAGCCGTCTCCACTCACATCATGAAGTTCAATACGGCCTTCAGTTACGCTGTACAGATCCCAGTCGTCAGTGAACTCAGACAGCGCATCATTGTCATCGCCCAGGTTAAGGTAAACCTTAAGCTTTCCTTCGCTGTCCCGCACTACTCTCCAGAGGCCCGTTTTAAGGGGGTCCATATTGGTGCTTACGGTAAGCTGATGCTCGGCCTGGAAGCTAAAGTCCATTCCCTCGTAATCCATCGTTTCATCCACTCCGGCATCTTTGTACTGGGCTACCATCCAGTCTCCGGCCATCAGGAAATTACTGATCTCGGTAATATCCCCATCATTGGTAGAAGGACAGGCACGCAGCAGGGTGAGTTCATAATCAATCGACTCTATCTCAAAACGCAACCTATTCTGCAGTAGCTCGCGCAGCGGCCATTCAAAGGATATAGCAGAATCCTCCGGCATGTTGATCATCAATGACAGGATTCCCTGTGCATTAGGACCTACTTCCCAGGTTCCATTAATGGTGCTCACTCCGTTGGAAAGTGTTACCACATTTTCGGCCTGGAACTCAAACTCCCATCCGATCAGTCGGTCGATTTCCACACCCTGATTTTTAACTTTTTTGATGATCCAGGAACACTCGCGCAGAATTTCTCTTAAGGTAGTCGGGTCTGTATCCACACCATCGCAGATACTCCTCATGATGATACGGTTACCATCTCCACTAAAGAGTTTGATCTTCCCTTCTTCCAGCTCATATACTTTCCATTGCAGGTTGAAGTCTACCAACACATCAAATGATAGGTTCAGTGCCGCATAATGATCCATCATGCTTACTTCCCAGGTTCCGTTGAGTACATTTCCGGCACGGTCTTTTACAGTTACTTCACCGCTCTCGAAGAAATTCATCAGATAGGCCTCGTATTGATCAGACTGGTTAACGCCATCGCGTTCTACTGAAAGGACCACCCATGGACATTCAACCAGCACGTGTTCAAGACGCTCCAGCGTAAAGTCATCATCATTATAATCATTATCGTCATCTTCATCACATTCATCCTTGGCGATTTCAAGAGCAGCAGCCAATTGGGCATTATTTTCTACCCGGACTTCAGTTCCATCAAATTTGATAAGGGTAATCGGGAAATCGATACTGATAATATCGTCATCCTCGAGTTCATCCAGGAAATATTTCAGTTCCCTGTCACTACTAACAGTTACCTGTCCGGTTTGCTGATTATTAACGTCAAAGGTGTAGAAGGTTACAGGGTATACAAAATCGATACATTCTATATCATCATCATCTCCTCCTTCTATACATTCGCGAGCAAGCTCTATAAGTTCTTCCTTATTGTTAATGACAATTTCGGTATGATCTGCCTTGGTGATGGTGATCGGAAAGAAGATTTCCAAAACGTCTATATCCTCATCAAATTCATCAAAGATTTCCTCAATCAGCCTGAGGTCTTCAATAGAATCAATGGTAATGTCCAACCCGTTTACGTTAACGGTATAGGGGAAATTTAAGGCAAAACAGCTGGATCCGTCAACAATGTTATCAAAGGAGCCGTCGCGCTGAGCCGTTTTCTCAATAAGTACAGCCGTATTGGAACTGGCCATAAAAGATTCGCCCTGAGCATCTGAAGTATTGACTTCCTCAAATTCCTCCTGACATGCGGTAAATGACAGTGCCCCAATTAGCAAGAGAGACCAGGACACTTGTTTTAAGAACTTTTTCATAACGATATTGGATTATTATTTTGTTGTACACCCTTAAAACAACTATCTTTTGATTTACCCTACCTCAAATGTTAATTTTTTCAAATATCTTTGGGTAAAACGGGTATGCCCCGGGTAATGAAAAACGGAGCACCCTGATATCCCTGAAAAAAATTTATTATGGATAACGTTTGCGATGACCGGGTATACAGCCAGTTGTTCCGCACCCATTCTAAAACGATATTCAACTTCATATATTATAAGTTCGGCAATGAGGAAAAGGCCTATGACGCGGTTCAGGAGGCCTTTGTAAAACTTTGGGAGAATTGTGCTAAAGTGGCACCCGACAAGGCCAAATCTTATGTTTATACGGTAGCAAACAATTTATACCTGAATGTGATCAAGGCTGAGAAGGTCCGGCTGAAGCACGCACAAGAGAATACCAACACTTCAAATGAAACTCCCGAATTCCTGATGCAGGAGAAAGAATTTAAGGCAAAGCTGGACGCTGCATTGAATGCCCTGCCGGAAAACCAGCGAACCACCTTCCTGCTCAATCGGATCGACGGAAAGAAATATGCGGAAATAGCAGAAATGGAAGGGGTGAGCGTAAAAGCCATTGAGAAACGAATGCACCTCGCACTAAAATACCTAAGGGAACATATTGATGGTATTTAGGAGCTAGCGGAAACTGCAGGCTGATTCAGTCGATTTTTAGTACCTTATCTTTTGTAATCAAATTTATCATCAAAACCAACTATGACCGACCTTCAAATATCCCAAAGCGTTGCGCAAAAGCACATCCGTGATATTGCGTCCAAACTGAACATCCCTGAACAACAGCTCGAATATTACGGATCCAACAAGGCAAAGCTCCCTTTATCCCTTATTCAGCAGAAAAAAGTGGACAATGCCAATCTGATACTGGTCACAGCCATTACCCCTACCCCTGCAGGCGAGGGGAAGACTACTGTTTCCATCGGTCTGGGAGACGGATTGAACCATATTGGCAAAAAAGCCCTTACTGTAATTAGGGAACCCAGCCTGGGGCCCGTTTTTGGGATTAAAGGTGGGGCCGCAGGGGGCGGCTGGAGCCAGGTAATTCCAATGGTTGATATTAACCTGCACTTCACAGGAGACTTCAATGCCATAGAAAAAGCGAATAATCTGCTGGCTGCACTGATCGATAATAACATTCAGGCCCGGACGGGAAACCTGGGGATTGATCCCAGGACAGTTTTATGGAAGCGCTGTATGGATATGAATGACAGGGGGCTGCGGAACATCATAGCTGCCCTGGGGGGTAAAGCAGGGGGCGTCCCAAGGGAAACAGGTTTCAATATCACGGCCGCATCCGAAATCATGGCCATTTTATGTCTGAGTGAGAATTTTGAAGACCTTAAAAAGAAATGTGGGAACATCTACCTGGCCGACAGCTGGGATGGGAAGCCCATTTACGCCCGCGACCTTAAAGCCGAAGGTGCAATAGCAGTCTTGCTGAAGGATGCCATTAAACCAAACCTGGTGCAGACCCTGGAGGGAAACCCGGCCATTATTCACGGCGGACCATTTGCGAATATAGCTCAGGGCACCAATTCCATTATCGGGACCAAGATGGGGATGTCCCTGGCAGATTATGTGGTAACGGAAGCCGGGTTTGGAGCGGATTTGGGAGCCGAAAAATTCATGAACATCAAATGCAGGACGGCAGGTATTTCGCCGAAGGCAATCGTTTTGGTGTCAACCATCAGAGCCCTGAAGTACCATGGCGGTAAACCTCTGGCTTCCCTAACGGAAGAAGATACTGATGCCCTTCGGGCCGGCTTACCGAATCTGGAGCGCCATGTGAGCAGTTTAAAAACCTTTGGTATCCCTATAGTTGTTGCCATCAATAATTTTAAAAATGACACGGATGCTGAGCGCCTATTGTTGCAGGAACATTGTGAAAAGCTGGGTGTTTCCGTTGCGATTAGCGATGGATGGGCCAATGGGGGAAAGGGATGTGCTGCCCTGGCAGAAAAAGTGGCAGAGGCAGTTGCTGGCTGTAAGGCTACCTTTACACCCACTTATTCCCTGGAAGACAGCCTGCGTACCAAGATGGAAAAAATCTGTCAGACCATTTACGGGGCTAAACACGTTATCCTTTCCAATAAGGCCAAACGGCAACTAAAACGCTTTGAAGAACTGGGATACGCCGGGCTGCCGGTTTGTATGGCCAAAACACAAAAAAGTCTGAGCGATGATGAGAAACAATTAGGGCGGCCGGAGAATTTTGATATCAACATCCGCGAACTGGAGATTGCGGCCGGGGCCGGATTTATCATTCCCATTGCAGGCAATATCCTCCGTATGCCGGGACTGCCCGCACATCCTGCCTCAGAGCAGATAGAAATAGACAGAAATGGGGAAATCAGCGGCTTATTTTAGCAAATAACCCCTGCAATAAGGCTAAAAGCAAGCAACTTTTACAGACCCGGTAGTCGGTTATCTTCCACCAGATCAGCCTTTTATACCGTTGCTCGTAAAAATGGGCACTTTTACCGAAATTTGATCGACCAACAACACTGTTTAATCGATCCATGCATAAATTTTCCTACATTTAGAACCCTTTATGCATTGCAAATGCAGTGCACTGAGGATTTTATTTACTAAATGATGCGCCCCACTTACGATCATTTAAATACGCTGGATAATCCGCAACTGATGGAAATAGTCAAGAACTATAGACTTCACGGTTATCCGGAATCCATGCGCTCCAGGGCCCTTCAAATCCTGGAATTGCGCGGAATGGATCAAACCCTGCTCAGAAGGCTGGGTTATTTGAATAATCGTCAATATGAAGCAGCCCTTAAACCCTATCTGTTATTTCGCAGAAATTCCAAGATTGGGTTTGGTATATACCTCTTCTTCTTATTTCTGATGGGCCTAAGTTTTCTGACGGAACCCAACCTGTTAATCTCTATCCTGCTGCTCAGTAGTTTTTTAGGCTTCGTTAGCTTCCTGCTATTGTCTTTCGAATCGCAGGATCGCTTTTTCAACAATATTGGAAAAACAGGCGGTTCAGGAAGTGCTCTGGTTTTTTTCTTTATGGGGATGCCACTCTATTTCCTGATGTACTATCACTTTAAAAATATAATGCGGCAGGAACTCCTGGACCTGCCCTGATTTTTAGAGAATGCCCGGCTAGTCCCCCGAAATCCCGATCTGCTGAACCATCGGAAAGTTCATTTTGATATCTTTACAGTACCCTTTGCAAAAAAAATTATCGATAAACGGTAGGGTTTTTATTAATTGGATTGTTTTATAGGGGTAAAGGCAAAAGCCATGAAGGAAAATTACTTAGCAAAATGGTTGAATAACGAGCTTTCCGAAGCGGAGCTGGAAGAATTCCGCAAGTCGGAAGCTTTTAGCACCTATGAGCTGATTGCAAGGGCTTCAGCCCGGCTGCAGGCTCCGGAATTTGACTCTGAAAAGGCGCTGAATGAACTCAGGGCGAAAAGAGCTTCCGGCTCTTCCAAAGTCATCCGAATGCGGACACCCGGATACTGGCTTAAAATTGCAGCGGCTGTGATAGTGCTGATTGCAGTACCTTATTTCTATATCAATTCACTTTCCGAAAGGATTCAAACGGATTATGCCCAAAGGACTGAAGTTCAGCTCCCGGATGCATCCGAGGTAATCCTCAATGCAGGTTCCAGCCTTTCTTTCAGCGAAAAGAAATGGGATGAAAACCGAAATGTGCGATTGGAAGGGGAAGCTTATTTTAAGGTTGCCAAAGGAAAGAAATTTACGGTGCAGACCAGGCAGGGAGATGTTACGGTACTCGGTACACAATTCAATGTGGTCCAGCGAGATGATATCTTTATAGTTCGATGCTATGAAGGCCTGGTAAGGGTAGATCATTTGGATAAAAACATAGAACTGCCTGCAGGCAGCAGCTATCGTTTTGTGAACGGGCGAGCAGAGCAATCTGATCAGCTGGCTGCAACCGCTCCAAGCTGGATTAATGAGGAAAGCAGTTTCCAAAGTATGCCGCTGTCTTATGTGCTGGGTGAATTGGAAAGGCAATACAATATAAAGGTGATAACCAAAAACGTTGACCTGCAGGAGGTTTTTACCGGTACGTTCAGCAACACAAATTTGAATTTGGCGTTACAAAGTATAAGTGCCCCATTACAACTGGAATATAGTATAAATGGGAACAAAGTGCTTTTATATGCCAAAAACACTCCCTAAGGTTCGCAGCCTTTGGCTGATCCTCATAATTAGCAGCTTCCTGGCAATGCGGGGGCAGGATGCCTCCGATAGTGGTGCCCGGGAACTGGTCCCTCTGATCCAACTTCTGGAAGAGCGATACGAGGTCAAATTCTCTTACGCAGATGAAGACCTTGAAGGGATATTGGTATATCTGGATGCCTCCGGACCGCTGGAGCAGATATTAGAGGAACTTCGCCAACAAACCCAACTGCTCATCCGGCAATTAAATAATCGGTACTATACGATCTCCAAATCCACAACTGTGGATATATGCGCAACGGTCCTGGATAATTTTGAGAATAACAGCATTCCGGGGGCCACAGTTGAAGTTATGGGCAGCAGTATAGCCGTAACAACCGCTTCAGATGGCTCTTTTTCCCTAAAAGAAATTCCCAGAAAGGCCACCTTAAAGATTCGATACCTCGGTTATAAAACACTGTATATA
This sequence comes from Robiginitalea insularis, assembly GCF_052497835.1. NCBI lineage: Bacteria > Pseudomonadati > Bacteroidota > Flavobacteriia > Flavobacteriales > Flavobacteriaceae > Robiginitalea > Robiginitalea insularis. Next base: position 2,188,306 of record NZ_CP199296.1, on the reverse strand, counting down.
ACAGCAGACCGCCTGCTCAGGAATAATCCCTGCACCACTTTGATGCTGTCGGTACTGTACCAGCAGCTGGACGAAGTTATTGTCTATAAGTATTTAACTTCCGGGCTATCCAAACAATCGGACGGGAGTATTCTGATGAAACCGGGAGATTTTGGCCTTTTACCCGGCCTGACCGAGCCGGATGTGCTTCAAACCATTCAAGCCCTTCCGGGAATCAAGAGCATAGATGAAACGGTATCTAATATCAATATCCGCGGCGGTACCAATGACCAGAACCTCTTGTTATGGGATGGAATACAAATGTACCAGTCTGGCCATTTCTTTGGGCTCATCTCCGCGTTTAATCCTTATTTGACAGAAGAAGTAAGCATCATAAAAAACGGATCCAGCGCACGGTATGGAGGAGGGTTGAGCGGAATTATCCGCATGCAGACCTATGACGAAGTACAGAGGAATTATTACGGTGGGGCAGGTATTAACCTGATCGGAGGAGATCTGTATGCCCATATTCCACTAAGCGATCGTCTGGCTTTTCAATTTTCTGCCCGAAGATCCGTCACCGATTTTTTAAATACTCCTACCTATTCTGAATTTTTTGACCGTGCCTTCCAGGATACAGAAATAAGTGGTCCGGGAAGCGTCAATACGGATCGCATAGCGAGCAGGGATGAGAATTTTTATTTCTATGACTTTAGCGGGAAAGTATTGTACGACCTGGGGGATCGCCACAAACTAAGACTGAACTTTCAGAGTGTTACCAATGACCTGACCTATTCCGAAATCCTCTCGGCCGATGACAGCGAAAATCGTTCGAATCTGGATCAGACCAATCTCAGTTTTGGTGCCAGGCTCAGCAGCAACTGGAGCCAGGACCTCAGCACCCGGATATTGATCTACCATACCGAATACGAATTAGACTCCGATGTGTTTTCTGAGAGCAGCGGGCAGGCGCTTTTTCAATTGAACCAGGTAAACGAAAATGCCCTGAAAACAGAATTGAGCTATCGTTTCAACAATCAGTTAAGATGGCTTGCCGGGTATCAGTTTTTTGAAACGGGTATCACCAATACCACTCGGGTAAACCTTCCGTTTTTTGAAAGTAGTATCAAGAACCTCTTGTACACCCATGCCGCATTTACGGAATGGCAATACAACGGCCCCGGTAAAAAATTATTGGGTACCGCAGGGCTGAGGTTAAATTACCTGCAAAACCCTGGGAATTTCGATGAAGTATACCTGGAGCCACGCTTGAGTTTGGGGTATGCCATTTCAGATGCCTTCCGGCTGGAGGTGCTCGGGGAATTGAAAAACCAGGCCACGCATCAGATTATTGATCTGGAACAAAACTTTCTGGGTATTGAGAAAAGGCGGTGGGTATTGGCGGATGGAAGTTCCCTTCCGGTTGCCAAAAGCAAACAGGTTTCCGCCGGACTGCATTTTGACAAAGGCCATTGGTTGGCTGGCCTTGAAGTTTTTTACAAGGAGGTTGACGGGATTAGTACAGATACACAGGGGTTTCAGAATGAAAATCAGTTCAGCGGAGAAATTGGGCGTTATCGCGTTAATGGGATAGAGGCCCTGCTCAACTACAAAAGCGAACAATGGAGCAACTGGATCAGTTATGCCTTTAATCAGAATAATTATACTTTTGAAGCCTTGCAACCTGCCACGTTCCCCAATAACCTGGACATTCGGCACACCCTGACGCTGGGCTCGAATTACACCTATGATAATTTTAAAATTGCGGTTGGCCTGAATTACCGTACCGGCAAACCCTTTACCGAGCCACAGCCTGCCCCAAACGATATCAATTCCACAGCCGTCCCCGCACGGATAAATTTCCAGCCGCCCAATAGTAGTCGCCTGCCGGATTACCTCCGGATGGACGCCTCCCTTGTTTACAGCTTCAGGCTTTCAGAAGGCATACAGGCAAATGCCGGGGCTTCTGTTTTAAACCTGAGTGGTCGAAAAAATATCCTGGATACCTACTTCCGCCTGAACGATCAGGACGAAATTGAGCGGGTTGAGAACATCTCACTTGGACTGACCCCCAATCTGAGTTTCCGTATCCGTTTTTAGTCCTGATACAACCTGGAAATAACCAACACGTGTGGAAAGGTGATGGCCGCAAGGAAAGAAAAAAACAAGGGCAAAAACTCCGATTCACTATCCCTGAAATACAGGAAGGCTGCAGCAAGGGTGACCAGCGCAGCAACCCAATAGATAGCTGAGGTCCTTAAATACTTTAGTGCTGCGTTCAGGTTTATTTTCCCATATAGCTTTTTGATCTGGTCTGCCAGGGAAGGGATGGAATGCCAGAGGATAAAATAGATGGCAAAGGCCCAAATCAGGGAAGCGGTGTGAAAAACAATAAAAAACACTGCCAGCAGAAACAACTCAAAGGGCAAAAATTTCAAAAGTTTTTTCCATTCAATACTAAAAAGCAGCGCGATAAGAAAGAGGCCCAGGAACAAAAGTGCCACCCATCCGAATAGCTGCCCCGATAGCTGGTAATTCGCAATCTCATTAATTACCTGGGTGACCTGTTCGGAATGGGCCATAAAAAGTGTATTGAGAACCACCATCCCGTAGCTGAAAAAAGTCAGTTTGCGAAGCGGTCCCTTGCGAAGTGGGCGATCGATCCAGTGCTGTTCCCCGAAGTGGTAAGCACTAAAAAGAATAAAAAATAAGAGTGCTGCTATAGGAAGGATGTAAAACAACAGGGCGCATATCAAGACAAAACCGATATACAGCAGTATTATTCCATAGGGAGGGAGGAGCCGCCGGCTGCCTTTTTCACTTCTGAGGATATGTATGTCATTGGCTCCGTGTACAATACCAAAGCTAAAAATGAGGATAAAGGCCAGCCACTCCTCTACCTGGTCACTAAAAAAAATGGAGACCCACAAGAAGAAAAAGGTCAAAACGATCATCCCATTTCTTAAATCTGCAATCCTCAACATACTATTTTATGATTGTTTAAATATTTTATGATTTTTTTAAACAAAATCTGTTTAACATTATTTAAATTTACTTAGACAAATCAAATAAAACTAATTATTATGGAGCTTTTAACTAATTTCTCGTGGGTGGCGAAGATAGCTACTGACGATTATGTCGGGTTTACCTTCTTCGTTGGCTGTATGGCCATGATGGCTGCCTCGGCATTCTTCTTCCTATCCATGAACTCCTTTGACAGGAAGTGGAGAACTTCTATCCTGGTCTCAGGGTTGATTACTTTTATCGCTGCCGTACACTACTGGTACATGCGCGATTACTGGGCCTCTTTTGAAGAATCACCTACCTTTTTCAGGTATGTGGACTGGGTTCTTACCGTACCGCTAATGTGCGTGGAATTCTTCCTGATTCTTAAAGTGGCCGGAGCCAAGCGTTCCCTGATGTGGCGTCTTATTTTCCTCTCAGTGGTAATGCTTGTAACGGGTTACTTCGGAGAAGCCGTAAATCGCGACCAGGCCTGGTTGTGGGGATTGGTTTCCGGAATCGCCTACTTCGCTATCGTTTACGATATCTGGCTGGGATCTGCCAAAAAGCTTGCAGAATCTGCAGGTGGTGCTGTACTGAGTGCTCACAAAACGCTGTGCTGGTTTGTACTGGTAGGGTGGGCAATCTATCCGATCGGATATATGGCCGGAACTCCAGGATGGTATGAAGGAATTTTCAGTGGTCTGGACATGGACGTAATCTACAACATCGGAGATGCGGTAAACAAGATTGGTTTCGGACTGGTTATTTACAACCTGGCTGTAAAATCGTCCGACAAGGCTTAAGCCTGAACTTACAATTGCTATGAAAAGAGAAAAGCTTCCCGTAATGGGAAGCTTTTTTTTACATGCGCTCAGGAACCTGTATCCCCAGTAAGCCTACTGCAGAAGCGATAACCTCCCCAACTTTTTTAGAGAGCTGGGTCCTGAAGTTCCTCAGGCGGGTATCCGGCTCCGCAAGGATTGGAACCTGCTGGTAAAAAGAATTGAAGTCTTTAACCAGATCATATGTATAATTTGCAATCAGGGCCGGGCTGTATTGCGCTGCGGCAGCCTGGATAAGTTGTGGGAATGCTTCGAGATCCTTTAATAACTGCTTTTCCTTATCCTGCAGGCCTTCAATTTCTTCTGCTAATACGTTTGTATTAAAGTCAAAATCTGCCTTTCGAAGTATGGATTGGATACGCGCGTAGGTGTACTGTATAAAAGGGCCAGTATTTCCCTGAAAATCCACGGATTCTTCCGGGTTGAACAAGATTCGTTTTTTGGGATCTACTTTCAGAATGTAGTACTTCAGTGCACCCATCCCAATCATATGATACAATTCTTTTTTCTCAGCCTCCGTATACCCTTCCAGTTTTCCCAGTTCGGCGGCTATGCTCCCGGCTGTTTCGGACATTTCTTCCATCAGGTCATCGGCATCCACCACTGTTCCTTCGCGGCTCTTCATTTTCCCGCTGGGTAAATCCACCATCCCATAACTGAGGTGATACAGGTTTTCAGCCCAGGAATACCCCAATTTCTTTAAAATCAGGAAGAGCACTTTAAAATGGTAATCCTGTTCATTCCCCACAGTGTAAACCATCCCGGTTATATCCGGATAATCCTTTACCCGCTGTATGGCTGTGCCGATATCCTGTGTCATATATACGGCAGTACCGTCAGAACGCAAAACAATCTTTTCATCCAGCCCTTCATCAGTAAGGTCTATCCAAACACTCCCGTCTTCCTTTTTGTAGAAGATTCCTTTTTCCAGGCCTTCCGCTACAACATCTTTTCCCAGCAAATAAGTATTGCTTTCGTAATACAGCCGGTCAAAATCTACCCCCAGGTTTTTGTAGGTTGTTTCAAAGCCGTCATATACCCAGCCATTCATCATATTCCAGAGCGCAACCACTTGCGGATCAGCCGCTTCCCATCTCCTCAGCAATTCCTGTGCTTCTTTTAAAATAGGTGCTTCCCTTGCGGCCTCTTCTTCAGACATCCCCCTGGATTTCAGCTCCAGCATTTCATCCTTGTAGGCACGGTCAAATGCAACATAATAATTTCCGACCAGCTTATCGCCTTTAAGACCACTACTCTCGGGGGTTTCCCCCTTTCCAAATCGCTTCCAGGCAAGCATGCTCTTACAAATATGGATGCCCCTGTCATTGATTATCTGGGTTTTATATACTTTTTTCCCGGCCGCTTTCAGGATTTCAGCTACCGAATACCCCAGTAAATTGTTCCGTATATGACCCAGATGCAAAGGTTTATTGGTATTTGGCGAGGAATATTCCACCATAATGGCCTCATTCTGCCCCCCGCTGACATATCCATACGATTGGTCTGTCCGGATCCCGTTAAAGAAATTGAGATAATAGGTGTCGCTGATTACCAGGTTTAAAAATCCTTTGATAGTATTAAAAGCCACTACTTCCTTAACCTCCCTTTCCAAATACTCACCCACCGCGTTACCGATTGCTGCCGGATTTCCTTTCAGGAGTTTGAGCATTGGGAAAACCACTACCGTAATATCCCCTTCAAACTCCTTCCGGGTTGGCTGCAATTCAACAGATTGGAGCGAGATATCGTAGATGGCTTCAACAGCTTCCTTTACCTTTTGTGTTATCAGGTTTTCCAAATGCATTTCAGGTGAATTAGAAGCTGCAAAATTACAATTTTTCATCCGTATTCGGCTTTTACCCGGTTCATTTCAAGGTTTTGGCCATTTTGGCTACCTTTATAAAAAAAGCTATGACCTCAAAGAACATTTCGCCTGATACCGTGCTTTCCGGCAAAGCCACAGCACAACCGAGGCAGGACTTCGCGTCTTCCGATCCGAAAGGAATATTTCGCATAATTTTCCAAACCCAGAGTTATGCTGGTTAATGTATCCTATAATAACCGGGAAGTCACTCAAAAAGTGGACCAGCTGGTTGGGAAACCTTTTACCCTCAGAAAGCGCTGGGACATGAAGGGAATAGGGTCTCCCAAACTTTTCATTACTGCGGCCAGTGTGGAAATAAACAATTTATTGTTACTGGATAACAATCGCAATAGCTGCAATGTGGAACTTCGTCCTGAAGGTATTATCGTTCGGTTCCGCTCCCTGCTGGAGACTTTTGCCCTGGTTATTCCGTATTACAAGTTGACTTTATATAAAGGGGATCTGGGCATTTACAGCATCTATATGGACCATCATTTTATCAAAGTGGAGGCCGATACCAAGGCGGTTCAGAAGTTCTTTGTAAAACTCCTGGGGTACAAGGCGGATTACTCAGCCCAAAGGCAGGATCCATTACCATAACCCGAACTTCCGGGATAAGCTGACAATATTTAAAGGATGAAAATACTACTCACTGGAGCCAATGGTTATATCGGAATGCGATTGCTTCCGCAACTCCTCGATGAGGGCCACGAAATAGTCTGTGCTGTCCGGGATGAAAAGCGCCTCTCCATTGACGCAGAAACCCGATCCCAAATTAGCGTAGTTGAAGTCGATTTTCTTAAAGAGCCCGAAAGAGACAGAATCCCGGAGGATATTGATGCTGCCTATTACCTGATCCATTCGATGAGTTCTTCCACTTCTGATTTTGACGAGCAGGAGGCACTGGCTGCAGAGAACTTCAATGCCTACATGGATTGGGTGCGCCCAGAGCAGGTAATTTATCTGTCTGGAATTGTAAATGAGGAGAAACTCTCCAAACATTTAAAATCCCGTAAAAATGTAGAAGACATTCTCTATACCGGTCCCTTTTCACTAACTGTCCTGCGCGCAGGTATTATTGTAGGTTCGGGGAGTTCCTCTTTTGAAATCATCCGTGATCTCTGTGAAAAACTGCCCGTTATGATCACCCCGAAATGGGTGCTTACCAAAACCCAGCCCATAGCTATCCGGGATGTAATCCGTTTTCTGACCGGGGTCCTGGGCAATACGGACACCTATAATCAATCCTTTGATATAGGTGGGCCGGATATACTTACCTACAAGGAAATGCTCCAGGTCTATGCGAGGGTCAGGGGATTTAAAAACTGGATTTTTACGGTACCGGTAATGACACCCAAGCTTTCCTCCTACTGGCTGTATTTTGTTACCTCCACCTCCTATAAGCTGGCTGTGAATTTGGTCGATAGCATGAAAATGGAAGTTATCGCCCGGGATAATAAGCTGCAGGACCTCCTTGGCATAGAAACCCATTCCTATGCTGAGGCAATCGATATGGCCTTTAAAAAAATCGAACAAAATCTGGTAGTAAGCAGTTGGAAGGACAGCATGATCAGCGGGCGGATGAGCAAAAATCTGGAAAAATATATACAGGTGCCGAAGTACGGAGTGCTCACTGATAATAAATCAATGAAAATTGAGGACCGGGAGGCTGTTCTGCAAAACATCTGGAAAATCGGGGGAGAAAATGGCTGGTACTACGGAAACTGGCTCTGGAAAATTAGAGGCTTCCTGGACAAACTCAGTGGAGGGGTTGGCCTGCGACGCGGCCGGACCCATCCGGATCGCATTTATACCGGTGATTCCCTGGATTTCTGGAGGGTATTGCTGGCAGACCGCAAAAAAGCACGGCTCTTACTCTTTGCCGAGATGCGGCTACCGGGGGAAGCCTGGCTGGAATTCAGAATAGACGAAAACAATGTCCTGCACCAAAACGCTACCTTTCGCCCTAAAGGCCTGAGAGGACGCTTATACTGGTACAGCATCCTGCCCCTGCATTATTTTATATTCGGTGGGATGATTCGCAATATTGCTAAAACAAACTAAGCCGGGGACTTAATCCTGCCGGGGCAGGAATACTTCTGCCATCATACATCGGGCACTACCGCCTCCACAGGTCTCTATAGTGGTGAGCGGGCTGTATACAATCCTGGAGCCTTTTTCCAATACCGAGAGTTGGTCTGGGCGCAGCGATTCATAAGCCGCCTGGCTCATCACCAGCAGGCGCTCTTCATCTTTACCCAGAACCTGTAACATGTTTCCGGCGAACTGGTGCATTTGTGCCTCTGTGATATCCACCACTTTTTTACCGTCCATTCGCAGGTGGTCCAGCACATTCTTCCGTTCTTTCTTATCGTCGATTGAATCCAGGCAGATCACGGCAAAATCCTCCCCCAGGCACATCATTACATTAGTGTGGTAAATAGGTAATCTTTTCCCGTCTACAGACTGGTTGGCCGTAAAAATCACCGGGGTGACCTCAAAATCCTCACAAAATTCAATGAAAAGCTCTTCATCTGCCCGGTCCGAGAGGGCGCAATACGCTTTCTGGTGTATCCTGTCCATCAAAATACTTCCGGTAGCCTCTAAAAAGACGCCTTCTTCTTCTGCAGCTGTATAATCGATTATCTGCTTAATCTCAAACCCCTGCTCCTCCAAAAGATCAAAGATGTCCATCCGGCGCTCCTTTCTCCGGTTTTCTGCATACATGGGGTAAATGGCAACCGTACCGTTCTGGTGGAAGGAAACCCAATTATTCGGGAAAATGGAATCCGGGGTATCGGTCTCCAGCCGATCTTCCACCACTATCACGTTTACGCCGGCCTCCCGCAGTATTTTCACAAAAGCATCGAATTCTTCCTGGGCCCGCTGGTTGATCTGGGAATTGCGGAGGTCCAGATCTTCCTGGAAAAAATTATTTACGGCCGTTTGTTCATTCATTCTGAACTGCACCGGACGTATCATTAAGATGGTATTGGTAATTTGCATTAATGCCTGAAATTAATGCGTTAAATGTAGGTATTTCTTAAGGTTTTACACTACTAATTTCACCCTGAAATAAAGTAAAATGACAGGGGCTGACCCGCCCACAATCCTGCAAATTGCACAATAGGTCAAACCCGCTCAAGAGGGAGCGTGCTGCAGCGCAATAAGCCTTCCTGTTTGGCAATTTCAGAATAAGGCACCTCTTCTACTTTGAGGCCTCTGGAACGCAACCAGTTGTTCAGACGGGTAAAGGACTGCTCCGATACCACCACCTCAGGGGAAATTGAAAAAACGTTGCTGAACATGCGGTACATTTCCTCTTTGTCTATTTCAAAAACCTTGTCCGGGCCAAAATAGTTCCGCAACCATTGGTATTGCTCTTCCAGGAGAAAACCATTTTTATGCAGAATACACATATCTTTCCCGACCGGTTGAAAGCAGCAATCCAGGTGGAGTGCATTTTCACGGGCATTTGTATTGGATTTGCGAAGTTCAAAAGATTTAACAATGCGATGCGGGAATTGTTCCTGTAAGTAGGCAACTGCCTCTTTGTTGGTCCGGGCCGTTATATAGTCCGGATAATCAGGAGCCGAGTAGGTTCCCACAAAAAGGTATTCATTCCAGGGCATCACATCCCCGCCCTCCACATGAACTGCTTCAGGGGGGGTCAGGATTTGATCGGAATCGATACGATCCAGAACGTGTACAATGGCCTCGAATTCCCTTTCCCGCTCCGGAAGAATGTTTGCCTTCACCAGTTTATCATCTACCACAAAGGCTATATCCCTCGAAAAGATCTGATTACAATCTTCAATAACCTCAGGCCTGAAAACTTTTACACCATGCCGTTTCAGCACTGCTGCGAAAGCTTCCATTTCACGAACCATATCGGCCTCCCTGGGATAGGTGCCGGCCAGGATGTGCTCCAGGGATTTCGGGTCGTAGGCTTCCTCAGGCCGGGGTACGGGGCCATTACTCTCTGCTGTACCCAGTACCACCGCTTTAAGCTGGGCGGTTTCATCTTTGATGTTTAAATCTATCATGAAGCTTTAATTAAACCCGGAAAATTAAAAAAAGGGGCTGCGTACAGTCCCTTTCTGATCATCTGTGCTGATCTTAACGATCACTCAGTTTCTTAAACGGACGATGGTTTTCTCCAATATAAACCTGTCTGGGTCTTCCGATTGGTTCCGATTTCAGACGCATTTCACGCCACTGGGCGATCCATCCCGGCAATCTTCCCATTGCGAACATAACGGTAAACATTTCAACAGGAATATCCATAGCCCTGTAAATAATCCCCGAATAAAAATCCACATTCGGGTAGAGTTTCCGTTTTACGAAATAGTCATCTTCCAGGGCTTCTTTTTCAAGTCCTTTGGCAATGTCCAGAATGGGATCTTCAATCCCCAGGTCTCCCAGGACTTCGTCAGCCGCCTTTTTGATAATCCGGGCCCTGGGATCGAAATTTTTATAGACTCTGTGGCCAAAGCCCATCAGGCGGAAGGGGTCGTTTTTGTCCTTGGCCTTTTTCATGTATTTCTTGGTGTCTCCCCCGTCTGCATGTATGGCCTCCAGCATTTCAAGAACAGCCTGGTTGGCACCACCGTGCAGCGGGCCCCAGAGCGCTGATATTCCAGCAGAAATGGAGGCAAAAAGCCCGGCATGGGAAGAGCCCACTATGCGCACCGTTGAGGTAGAGCAATTCTGTTCATGGTCTGCATGCAGGATAAGGAGCTTATCCAATGCATCTATTACTATCTTGTTTTTCTGGTACTCCTTATTGGGCCGCTTGAACATCATCTTATGGATGTTTTCAACGTAGCCCAGGGAATCGTCCCCGTAATCCAGAGGCAGTCCCTTTTTCTTGCGGAGTGTCCATGCCACCAAAACGGGAAACTTGGCCAGCAATCGCACAATGGCATGGTACATGTCTTTTTCAGAAGACACATTTACCGAGGTAGGATTAAAGGCGATCAGGGCAGAAGTCAGGGAAGAAATCACTCCCATGGGATGGGCAGACTTGGGAAAGCCGTCCAGGATTTTCTTCATTTCTTCGTCTACGTGGGATTCGGCCTTGATGTCGTGGTCAAATTTGGCCAATTCTTCCTTATTGGGAAGTTCTCCGAATATCAGCAAATAGGCAACTTCCAGGAAATCGGCCTTTTCAGCAAGCTCTTCGATGGAATACCCCCTGTAGCGCAAAATCCCTTTTTCACCGTCCAGAAAGGTAATGGCGCTCTCGCAGGAACCGGTATTCTTATATCCCGGATCTATAGTGATCATCCCTGTAGAAGCACGAAGGGTTTTGATATCTATAGCCAATTCATTTTCTGTTCCCTTTATTACGGGAAATTCAAAGGTTTTATCCTTGTAGCTCAGGCTTGCTTTATCTGACATGCGTAGAATTTATTTTTTAATTGAAAGTCCTGTAAAAATACGAAAACACTCCCGTTTTAACAATTCATGCAGCCGCTATTTCAGGCATTTCAACAAGACCAAAGGAACCCTTATTCGGTATACAGTTTTTCGTAGTATTCATCCACAGATTTCTTCCAGGTGAAGCGCATACGGGCGGCATTTTCACGGATTTGCTGCCAGGTTTCCGGCTCATTGAAATACAGGTCCAGGGCCTGGTTGAGGACCTCCTGCAGGTTCTGAAGTTTTTCGGCATAGGTATCCCCGCCGAAAAGGAAGCCCGTGCGCATATGTTCGATTGTATCTTTCAGCCCGCCGGTAGCATGGGCCAGACAGGGGTTGCCGTTTCGCATGGAAAGCATCTGACTGATCCCGCAGGGCTCAAAAAGGCTGGGCATCAGGTAGAGGTCCGTCTCCAGGTACATAGAGTCAATAAGGTCTTCCGATTGCCCGTTTGTAAATATAAAATTGGGATATTCGTAACTGATTTCACGAAAGAGGGCCTCGTAATTGGGATCCCCGGTTCCCAAAAGCATAAAGATACCGTCTACTTCTTTCAGCCTATCCAGCATTGCTTTAAATACCTCAGGAGAATTTTTAAAGAAGTAAAACTTCTGTTCTGTCAGACGGGCCACGCTGGAACAAATGAACTTTGGAGGGCGCAGCAGCAGTTCGATCACCTTTTCTCCCGTATGGGCCAGAAAATCAGCCTTGTACTTTTTTGATTCCTCCTGCAGCCAGCCAAAAATTGCGCGGATGGTATTGGCATACAGCGATCCTTTCTCAGCAGTCCGGATATTCTGATAGTTAGAGCCGTTGAGAATACCAAAAAGCCTGCCTTCCTCAAAGGCCGTCTGCAAATCTGATTCCAGCCCTTCTCCTCCAATAAATTCAGGGGGGCGGCTTGGTTGCATGATATCCTCCATATAGGAAGGAGAAACCGTATGAACGGCATCGGCAAACCGTATCCCCACCGCCATCAGGTTGATACAGTCCGGATAGCGTATATCCAGCAGGGCATCCGGCGAATAGTCCATTTGAGGAAACCAGGTTTTCAGGGAGGAGTAATTATCGGCAAAAGGACGGATTCCCTGTATAGCCAGGTTGTGAATACTGTAAACAAATCGCAACTTGCGAAGAGCCTGATACTGTTGATGAAATTTTCGCAAAACCAGCAGCATGCTGCTGTGCCAGTCATGAAGGTGAACTATCTGAATGCCCTTGAAGATATCTGCCCGCAGGCATTCGGCCACGGCAGTACAGAAGATGGTATATTTAATGGCATCTGTATAAAAGGGTTCTTCAGGGTCATTGTGATAGATATGTGCGATATCACCCCCCTGTATTTCCGGATGGTGAATAACAAAGTGCCTGATCCCGGGAACCACCTTTTTGGGAGGAACTTCGTAAACTTCTACTTTATAAGACGTGCCCCTTAGGGGAACCTCCAATTCGGACAACAGCGTTCCGCTTTTATGCAAACGACCATAAGCAGGCACAACCACGTCTACCTGGTCGCCTCTGGCGGCAATCTCCCTGGGAACATCGCGTACCACATCTCCCATGCCCCCGGCCTTGCAGGCCGGAATGGCGTCGTTCTCCGCAGAAACAAACAAGAAGCGTTTCATCCTTTAGTATTAAAGGGTAAGTATAAAAAAAAGGCCTTGAAACACAAGGCCTTTTAAATATAAAGTTTCCCTAAATTAAGAGCCTACCTTAAAAGCTGCTGTCCCGGGGAAATAGGCTACAGAACCCAATTCCTCCTCTATGCGCAACAATTGATTGTACTTTGCCATCCGGTCAGAGCGGGAAGCAGATCCGGTCTTTATCTGGCCGGTGTTCAGGGCCACTGCCAGGTCGGCAATGGTATTGTCTTCCGTTTCTCCCGAACGATGAGACATCACAGAGGTATAGCCCGCATTCTTCGCCATATTCACGGCCGAAATCGTTTCGGTAAGCGTCCCGATCTGGTTCACCTTGATAAGGATGGAATTAGCGATTCCCTGCTCAATTCCCTTTCCAAGTCGTTCCACATTGGTTACAAACAGGTCGTCGCCCACCAATTGCACGCGGTCCCCTACCTTTTCGGTAAGCATCTTCCAACCATCCCAGTCATTTTCGTCCATGCCGTCCTCAATCGAAATAATGGGATATTTGGAACAAAGTTCTGCCAGGTATTCGGCTTGTTCCTGAGATGTTCTGACAGCCCCGGAGGCCCCTTCAAATTTTGTATAATCGTATTTTCCGTCCACGTAGAATTCGGCGGCAGCACAATCCAGGGCAATCATCACTTCCTCGCCCATTTTGTAACCAGCCTTTTCCACTGCCTTTGCTATGGTATCCAAGGCATCCTCGGTACCGTCCAGGGTAGGTGCAAATCCACCTTCATCCCCAACTGCAGTACTCAGGTTGCGGTCGTGCAATACCTTCTTCAGGTTGTGGAAGATCTCAGTCCCCATCTGCATGGCATGGGTGAAATTCCTGGCCTTTATGGGCATCACCATGAACTCCTGAAAAGCGATAGGGGCATCCGAGTGGGAACCCCCGTTAATAATATTCATCATAGGTACCGGAAGGGTATTGGCGCTTACACCGCCCACATAGCGATATAAAGACATTCCCAATTCATTTGCGGCCGCCTTTGCAACTGCCAGAGATACGCCCAGAATGGCATTTGCTCCTAATTTTGATTTGTTAGGGGTACCGTCAAGTGCTATCATGGCCTGGTCGATCTTATTCTGATCAAAAACCAGCATTCCGCGTACCTTATCCGCAATAGTCGTATTTACGTTTGCTACAGCCTTGCTCACTCCCTTCCCCATATAGGCCTTTCCTCCATCGCGCAACTCCACGGCTTCATGTTCGCCGGTGGAGGCCCCTGACGGGACTGCTGCCCTGCCCAGAACGCCATTCTCTGTGATTACATCCACTTCAACAGTGGGGTTTCCTCTCGAATCCAGTATTTGTCTGGCATGTATGTCTAGTATGATACTCATAAATATAAATCTGTAGTTATTAGGATTTTTAAAGATACAAAAGCTGAGCTTCCCGGCCTTTTTTTTCAGGCAGAAAAGCCGCTGTCAGACCTCTGTCCCCTTGGGAACAAACTGGCGAATGGCTTCGAAAAACTGATCGAAGAGATATTCGGCATCATGCGGCCCCGGACTGGCTTCGGGGTGATACTGAACCGAAAACACATTCTTGTTTTTCATGCGAATCCCGGCCACCGTCTGATCATTGAGGTGTAAATGAGTAATTTCGAGCTCTGGGTGGGCCTCTGTTTCTTCCCTGTTAATGGCAAATCCATGATTTTGGGAAGTAATTTCGCCTTTCCCGCTCAGCAGGTTGATTACCGGGTGGTTAATACCCCTGTGTCCGTGGTGCATCTTGTAGGTGCTTACCCCATTGGCCAGGGCAATTACCTGATGCCCCAGGCATATCCCAAAGAGAGGCTTATCCGTAGCAATAATATTCCGGGCGGTTTCAACAGCTTCCTTTAAAGGTTCAGGATCACCGGGGCCATTGGAGATAAAATAGCCATCCGGGTTCCAGGCCTGCATCTGCTCAAAAGAGGTATTATGCGGAAAAACCTGAATATACGCTCCCCTTTTGGCCAGGTTTCTAAGAATATTTTTTTTGATCCCGATATCCAGCGCCGCAATTTTAAGATCAGCTTCAGGGTCCCCCACAAAATAGGGTTCTTTTGTGGACACCCTGGAAGCCAGTTCAAGGCCTTCCATTCCGGGAACTTCTGCCAGTTCCTTCTTAAGGGCATCCAGCTCATCCACACGGGTAGAAATTACCGCATTCATGGCTCCGTTATCGCGTATATAACTTACCAGGGCACGGGTATCGACATCCGAGATAGCAAATAGTTTATTGGCATTTAAAAATTCCTGCAGGCTGTAATCCGCATCGTATCGGCTGTATTCATAGCTGAAATTTTTACAAATCAGTCCGGAGATTTTAACTCCGTCGGATTCAGATTCTGCTGATTTAGCACCGTAATTACCGATATGTGCATTGGTCGTTACCATTAATTGACCATAATAGGACGGGTCCGTAAAAATTTCCTGATATCCGGTCATCCCGGTATTGAAACAAACCTCCCCAAAGGCTGTACCCGCCTGATCTCCAACGGATTTTCCATAAAAAATAGTTCCGTCTGCAAGTAATATCAGCGCCTTACGTTTAGCCAGATACTTCATAAATACATTACTGTTTTAGGATTCATAACAAATTAACATAAAAAAAAGGATAGCCATTCAGGACTATCCTTTTCTTGTTTATAACTTTTAAAAAACTGTAGCCTATTCTTTGGCATCTTCATCTTTGTCTTTAGATTCTGCCTTAGGTTTCGCTTCCTTCGGTGCCTCAGCTTTTGGAGCTTCCTTTTCAGGAGCTTTCTGTTCTTCAGCAGCCGCTTCCTTTTTCGCCTCAGTTGCAGGCTTGGCTTCCGCTTCTGGTGCGGCCGTTTCAACTGCTTTTGCCGGTTCTGCTTTAGACTTGGAGCGTCGGCTTCTTCGGGTGCTTTTCTTAGATGGCTTCCCTGCGTTGTACAACTCATTGAAGTCTACCAGTTCGATCATCGCCATGTCTGCATTATCCCCCAGGCGGTTTCCAAGCTTAATAATCCTTGTATATCCCCCCGGACGATCCGCAACCTTCTCAGCAACAGAACTGAAAAGCTCCGTTACAGCCTCTTTGGAACGCAGGTTTTTAAATGCGATCCTGCGGTTGTGGGTTCCTTTCTCCGCTGTCTGATTGTTCTCAGCCTTGGATTTAGTGATCAGTGGCTCAATGAATTGCTTCAGGGCTTTTGCCTTGGCTACTGTAGTGTTGATACGTTTATGTTCTATCAGGGAGCAGGCCATATTAGCCATCATGGCTTTCCTGTGTGCCGTTTTTCTTCCCAGATTGTTGACTTTCTTTCCGTGTCTCATCGTTCTCTTATAATTTGGCTATGCATTGATTTCCAATCCTGAGCCTTATGCTTAGTCTTTATCCAGTTTATATTTTGACAAATCCATCCCGAAATTCAGGCCCTTGTTGATTACAAGCTCTTCCAGCTCCGTAAGGGATTTTTTTCCAAAATTCCTGAATTTCATCAGGTCGTTCTTGTTAAAGGAAACCAGGTCTCCCAGCGTATCTACTTCTGCTGCCTTAAGGCAGTTCAGGGCTCGTACGGACAGGTCCATATCTACCAGCTTCGTTTTGAGCAACTGCCTCATATGCAGAGATTCCTCATCATAGGTCTCTGTCTGCGCAATTTCATCCGCCTCCAGGGTAATTCGCTCATCGGAGAACAACATAAAGTGGTGTATAAGCACTTTAGCCGCTTCAGTTAAAGCGTCCTTTGGATGGATAGATCCATCGGTAGCGATTTCAAAAACCAATTTCTCATAATCGGTCTTTTGCTCTACCCGGTAATTCTCAATGCTGTATTTTACATTTCTCACCGGGGTGAAAATGGAATCTACTGCGATGCTTCCCAGAGGAGCATTGGATTTCTTATTCTCTTCAGCAGGAACATATCCCCGGCCTTTCTCAATAATGATCTCCATATTGATATTCACCTTGGGATCCATGTTGCAGATAACCAGGTCCGGATTCAATACCTGAAAACCGGATATAAACTTCTGGAAATCTCCTGCGGTGAGCTGATCTTTCCCACCAACTGAAATGGAAACCGTTTCTTCGTTTACATCGTCAATCTGACGCTTGAAACGAATCTGTTTCAGATTAAGGATTATTTCGGTTACATCTTCCACAACACCTTCGATCACCGAAAACTCGTGTTCCACCTTGTCAATCCGCACTGAGGTAATCGCAAAACCTTCCAAAGAAGCCAGCAAAACCCTTCTGAGTGCATTCCCGACAGTAAGACCATAACCTGGTTCCAAGGGCCGAAATTCGAACTTTCCTTCGAAATCGGTGGAATCGATCATTATTACTTTATCGGGCTTCTGAAAATTAAATAATGCCATAATCGGATCTGTGTTGTTTTATTTAGAGTATAACTCGACAATTAATTGTTCCTTGATGTTCTCAGGAATCTGCAGCCTTTCCGGTACTGCGACAAAAGTTCCTTCCTTCTTGTCTGCATTCCAGCTGATCCATTCGTATACGCTGCTATTGGATGAAAGAGATTCTTCGATGCTCTGCAGTGATTTTGATTTCTCACGCACCCCAACAACATCCCCTGCTTTCAGGCTGTATGAAGGAATGTTTACCAAACTGCCATTTACGGTGATGTGCCTGTGGGAAACCAGCTGACGAGCAGCACTTCTGGACGGGGCAATTCCCATTCTGTAAACTACATTGTCTAAGCGTGATTCGCAAAGCTGTAGTAATACTTCCCCGGTTACCCCTTTGCTACGGTTGGCCTGAGCGAAAAGATTCCGGAACTGTCGCTCCAGAATACCATAGGTGTACTTGGCCTTTTGCTTTTCCTCCAGCTGAATAGCATATTCAGACTTTTTTCCCCTCCGGCGGTTGTTTCCATGTTGCCCGGGAGGGTAATTCTTTTTTTCAAATGCTTTGTCGTCTCCGAAAATCGCCTCGCCGAATTTGCGGGCTATTTTAGACTTTGGTCCTGTGTATCTTGCCATCTTCTTTAAATTAGAAAGAGTGATTATGAATTAAGGCGAATCCTTCGATAACCGTAACTACCCTTTCAGTGAAAAATTAATTAATTGAATACTTAAACTCGTCGCCGTTTGGGTGGTCGGCAGCCATTGTGTGGTAGTGGAGTTACGTCGATAATCTCTGTAACCTCAATACCAGAGTTGTGAATTGTTCTGATAGCAGATTCCCTGCCGTTTCCAGGACCTTTCACATAAACTTTAACCTTCCTCAGGCCTGCTTCATGAGCCGTTTTGGCACATTCCTCAGCAGCCACCTGTGCAGCGTAAGGCGTGTTCTTCTTAGAACCTCTGAAGCCCATCTTACCAGCGGAGGCCCAGGAAATCACATCCCCTTTCTTATTCGTCAGGGAGATAATGATATTGTTGAAAGAAGCTGTTATATGAGCTTCTCCGGTAGATTCTACCGATACCTTCCGCTTTTTGGTTGTTTTTGTCGTTTTTGAAGCTGTCTTTGCCATTCTTTTAGAATCTAGTCATTAGTAGTGCTGCTCTGAGCCTGTAATTCAGGCACATTTGGCTTTACTAAAATTATTTGGTAGCCTTTTTCTTGTTAGCCACAGTTTTACGCTTTCCTTTACGGGTACGTGAATTGTTCTTGGTCCGCTGTCCCCGAAGTGGAAGTCCGGAACGGTGACGAATGCCACGGTAACATCCGATATCCATCAGCCGTTTGATATTCAACGATGTTTCGGAACGGAGCTCTCCCTCAATGGTATAGGAAGAAACCGCTTCCCGGATACGTCCAATTTCGTCATCAGACCAATCCGATACTTTCGTGTCTTCGCTAACCTTGGCTTTCTCAAGGATTTCCTTAGCCCGGCTTTTCCCCACACCAAAGATGTAAGTAAGGGCTATGACGCCTCTTTTTTGTTTTGGTATATCTACCCCTGCGATTCTTGCCATAACTACCCTTGTCTTTGTTTAAATCTTGGATTCTTTTTGTTGATTACGTAAAGTCTGCCCTTGCGTCTTACAATTTTGCAATCGGCACTTCTCTTTTTTATGGATGCTCTTACTTTCATCTGATGCAGTTTCTTAGTATCTGTATGTTATTCTTGCCTTGGTAAGGTCATATGGACTCATTTCCAATTTAACCTTGTCTCCCGGAAGCAATTTGATATAGTGCATACGCATCTTTCCGGAAATATGCGCCGTTACCACATGGCCGTTCTCCAGTTCAACGCGAAACATTGCATTGGATAAGGCTTCTATTATGGATCCGTCCTGTTCTATAGGAGCTTGCTTGGCCATATATTATGCTACTTTTCTGTTTTTACCTGTTTTCATCAATCCGTCGTAATGACGATTCAGCAAATAGGAATTAACCTGTTGAACCGTATCTATGGCGACCCCTACCATAATCAGTAGGGAAGTACCTCCAAAGAAGAGTGCCCAGTTGGCCTGAATATCCATGAGTTTCACCACAATAGCGGGGAAAACTGCAAGGAACGCCAGAAAAATGGAACCAGGAAGCGTTATCAGAGACATAATCCTGTCAAGGAAATCTCCCGTTTCCTTCCCGGGTCGTATCCCTGGGATAAAGCCACCGCTGCGTTTCAGGTCATCTGCCATCTTGTTGGTCGGAACCGTAATGGCCGTATAGAAATACGTAAAGATGATGATCAGCACGGCAAACAATATGTTGTAAGCCAGTCCGAAAATATCCTGAAACTGAACTTCCATCCACTGGCCCACGGCTGTATCATTAAATGTACTGCCCAGTAGCCCTGGTGCAAACATGATCGCCTGAGCAAAGATGATAGGCATTACCCCGGAGGCATTCAGCTTCAGGGGAATATACTGACGGGAGCCCATCACATTCTTTTCATATCCGCCGGAAGCGGTCCGCCTGGCATACTGAACCGGAATACGTCTTGTAGCCATCACCAGCAGAACACTGGCCAGAATCACTACAAACCATAGAATTAATTCCACCAGAATCAGCATAGGCCCTCCATTTCCGTTTAAACGCGAGGCGGCCTCCTGTACAAAGGCCTGAGGCATGGTTGCGATGATCCCTATCATAATCAGAAGGGAAATCCCGTTACCGATACCTTTGTCCGTAATCTTTTCTCCCAACCACATGGCAAAAACACAGCCCGTTACCAGGATGATCACAGAGGGTATAATGAAATTGAGACCTTTTCCGAGCAAAAATGCGGAATCCGGAACACCCAGGGCACCCAGACTATACAAATAGGCAGGAGCCTGTACAATACAGATCGCGATGGTGAGCCATCTTGTAATCTGATTTTTGGTCTTCCGCCCGCTTTCGCCTTCCTTGTCCAGCTTTTGTAAATAAGGAACGGCAATTCCCATTAGCTGTACAACAATGGAAGCGGAGATATAAGGCATAATTCCCAGTGCGAAAACGGAGGCATTTGCAAAAGCCCCTCCGGTAAACGCATTGAGGATTCCCAAAATACCCTGCTCCGTGTTGGAGGATAATTCAGCCAGCTGCGAGGTATCAATTCCGGGTAGTACAACCTGGGCACCAAAGCGGTATACCAGCAACAGACCGAGGGTGATCAGGATTCTGGACCTGAGTTCCTCTATCTTCCAGATATTTGTTATGATCTCAAAAAATTTCTTCATAACGGCTTGGCTTATAAACTTATCGCTTCTCCTCCGGCAGCTTCGATAGCGGCTTTGGCAGAGGCTGTAAACTTATGAGCGCTCACTTTTAAAGACGCTTTTAACTCACCGCGTCCCATTATTTTAACTAAATCATTTTTATGTGCCAGGCGCAGGGCTACCAGATTTTCAACAGTAACCTCCTTCTTCAGGCTGCCATTATCTACAAGTTCCTGAAGGGTATCCAGATTGATCCCCCTGTATTCAGTCCTGTTGATATTGGTAAAACCAAACTTGGGAACACGCCGCTGCAATGGCATTTGCCCTCCTTCAAACCCTATTTTCTTAGAGTATCCTGAACGCGATTTGGCTCCTTTGTGCCCACGGGTTGCAGTTCCGCCTTTCCCGGATCCCTGCCCGCGACCTACGGTCTTTCCTGCTTTGTGAACCGCGCCTTTTGCCGGTTTTAAACTCCCTAAATCCATACTACCTTTATTTTAGGCTTCAACTACTGAAACCAGGTGTTTTACTTTTTCAATCATTCCAAGGATACTGGGTGAACCTTCGTGTTCGGCCACCTTTCCAATCCTGCCCAGCCCTAAAGCCTCTAATGTCCTTTTCTGGTTCTGAGGCTTTTTAATGCTGCTTTTTACTTGCTGTACTTTAATTTTTGCCATGGTTCGCCTGCTTATCCGTTGAAAACTTTATCCAGAGAAATACCTCTTTGTTTGGCTACCGTATTGGCATCCCTCAGTTGCAACAAAGCATCAAAGGTTGCTTTTACCACGTTGTGTGGATTGGAAGAACCCTGGGATTTGGACAGTACGTCCTGAACTCCAACGGCCTCCAGTACCGCGCGAACAGCACCACCGGCGATAACCCCGGTACCGTGTGAAGCTGGCTGGATATATACCCGTGCCCCTCCGTATTTACCTTTTTGCTCGTGTGGCAGGGTGCCTTTGTTCAACGGGATTCTGATCAGGTTTTTCTTGGCATCTTCTATTGCCTTCGCAATAGCTGTTGCCACCTCCTTGGATTTCCCCAAGCCATGACCAACCACACCGTTCTCATCTCCTACCACAACAATGGCAGAGAATCCGAAGGCCCGGCCTCCTTTGGTTACCTTGGTAACCCGTTGTACACCAACCAGGCGGT
The DNA here is from genome assembly GCF_052497835.1 of Robiginitalea insularis. Classification (NCBI taxonomy): domain Bacteria; kingdom Pseudomonadati; phylum Bacteroidota; class Flavobacteriia; order Flavobacteriales; family Flavobacteriaceae; genus Robiginitalea; species Robiginitalea insularis. The sequence goes on along the minus strand of NZ_CP199296.1, from coordinate 2,166,818 downwards.
CCTTTAATTCAAGACCACCGGGCTTTACAGTTTCCACATTTTTGTATTTCCCGTACATATATTAAAATTTTAAGCCGCCTTCTCTGGCACCTTCTGCTAACGATTTAACTCTTCCGTGATATTGATAGCCGCCGCGATCAAATGCAACCGCTTCTATTCCGGCAGTCTGGGCTTTTTTAGCCAACGCCTTGCCAACTGCAACAGCGATCTCAGACTTTGTTCCTTTGGCTTTTTCCAACTCCTTGTCTCTGGAAGAGGCCGCAACCAGGGTTTCCCCTGTTACATCATTAATGATCTGCGCATAGATCTCCTTATTGCTTCTGTAAACAGATAGGCGAGGTCTTTCGGTTGTTCCAAAAGATGTCTTTCGTATGCGTCTTCTAATTCTGTTCCTTCTTTCAGGCTTCGTTAGTCCCATTCTACTTTATATTAAGCTGATTTACCTGCTTTTCTTCTCAATTGCTCTCCTACAAACTTGATCCCTTTACCTTTGTATGGTTCAGGCTTGCGGAAGGAGCGGATTTTAGCGGCGATCTGACCTACCAGCTGCTTGTCGTGAGAGGTAAGTTTAATGATCGGGTTCTTTCCCTTTTCCGAAGTGGTTTCCACTTTCACCTCAGGTGCCAGGTCAAGCACTATATTGTGAGAAAACCCAAGTGCCAAATCTAATTTCTGTCCCTGGTTGCTGGCGCGATATCCAACCCCTACCAATTCCAGTTCTTTGGTCCATCCGGTGGTAACCCCTTTGATCATGTTGTTGATCAGGGAGCGGTACAGGCCGTGTTTGGCTTTGTGTGCCTTGGATTCAGAATTGCGGTTTACAACCACTTCTCCATCGGCAACCGATACCGTTACATCAGAAAATTCCTGGGTCAGTTCCCCAAGCTTCCCCTTTACGGTTATCAGATTATCTGAAACCTCAACGGTAGCTCCTTCGGGAATGGCTATCGGATTATTACCTATTCTAGACATGCTTCTGAAACTTTATAATTCTTTCTATTAATACACGTAGCACAGAACCTCTCCGCCTACTTTTTCTTTTTTGGCCTGCTTGCTGGTCATTACCCCGTGAGAGGTTGAAACAATAGCAATTCCGAGGCCATTTAAAACGCGGGGCAGCTCTTCAGACCCGGAATATTTCCGGAGCCCTGGTTTACTGATTCGCTGTATTTTACGAATAACAGGCTCTTTGGTTACCTTGTCGTATTTCAAAGCGATCTTGATGCTACCCTGAGCCTGGTCATCCTCAAACTTATAGCTGAGGATATACCCCTGATCAAATAATATCTTGGTAATCTCCTTTTTCAAATTGGAAGCCGGAACCTCCACTACCCTGTGACCTGCCCTACTGGCATTTCGAATTCGGGTCAAATAATCTGCGATTGGATCTGTAAACATCTTTCTTCGTATTATGCGATTACCAACTTGCTTTCTTTACACCTGGAATCAATCCCTGGTTTGCCATTTCGCGGAACATCACCCTGGAAATTCCGAAAGTGCGCATGTATCCCTTAGGACGTCCGGTGAGCTTACAACGGTTGTGCAAACGTACCGGGGAGGCGTTTTTTGGCAATTTCTGCAAGGCTTCGTAGTCGCCGGCTTCTTTCAGAGCCTTGCGCTTCTCTGCATATTTTGCTACCATTTTGGCCCTTTTGCGTTCACGGGCTTTCATTGATTCTTTAGCCATACTAATTCTTTTTAAAGGGTAACCCCAATTCGCTTAATAGTGATTTCGCTTCCTTGTCAGTCTGAGCTGATGTCACAAAGGTGATATCCATCCCGTTGATACGGTTGATCCTGTCAATATTGATCTCGGGGAATATGATCTGCTCGGTAACCCCTAAGTTATAATTTCCACGTCCGTCAAACCCGGTAGCCTTGATGCCCTGGAAATCACGAACCCTTGGTAAAGCCGTGGTAACCAGCCTGTCCAGGAATTCGTACATCCGTTCTCCCCTGAGGGTTACTTTTGCACCGATAGGCATGCCTTTCCGCAGTTTGAAAGCAGCCACGTCCTTTTTGGACATTGTAGATACCGCTTTCTGTCCGGTGATCATGGTCAGTTCGTCCACCGCATGGTCTATGAGTTTTTTATCTGCTACTGCAGCTCCCACTCCGCGGCTTACAACTATTTTCTGCAGCTTGGGCACCTCCATAACATTGGAATAGCCAAACTCCTCGGTAAGCGCCTTCATGATGCGCTCCTTATATTCTTTCTTTAATCTTGGTACGTAGGCCATAACTATATTACTTCATTGGATTTCTTGGCAACGCGAACTTTCTTCCCATCGCGCATTTCGTAACCTACCCGTGTTGATTCCCCGGATTTCGGGTCAATCAGCGACAGGTTTGAAATATGAATAGGCGCCTCTTTCTTGACAATGCCTCCCTGCGGATTGCCGGCACTGGGCTTTTCGTGCTTGGATACAATGTTCACATCTTCCACGATGGCCTTGTTCTTATCCCGAAGGATTCGGACCACCTTGCCTTCGCTACCCTTATGGTCTCCGGCAACGACGCGAACAGTATCTCCAGATTTAATCCTAATTTTCATTTCAGTCTTCTTTAAAGTACCTCGGGAGCCAAGGAAACGATTTTCATAAATTGTTTATCTCGCAATTCCCGTGCTACAGGGCCAAAAACCCTGGTGCCGCGCATCTCCCCCTGAGGGTTCAGCAATACACAGGCATTGTCGTCAAAGCGGATATAAGATCCGTCTGGTCTGCGAACTTCTTTAGTGGTTCGGACCACTACGGCAGTAGAAACTGCACCTTTTTTGATGGTTCCGTTAGGAGTTGCCTCCTTAACCGTTACCACGATCTTATCTCCCAGGGAGGCGTACCTTCTTTTGGTTCCCCCCAGCACACGGATGGTCAAAACTTCTTTTGCCCCGGTGTTATCTGCTACTCTGAGTCTTGATTCTTGCTGTAACATAATTATTTGGCTCTTTCAAGGATTTCTACCAATCTCCAACACTTGGTTTTGCTCATAGGGCGGGTTTCCATGATTTTCACGGTATCCCCTATGTTACAATCATTGGTTTCGTCGTGTGCAACATATTTTTTTGTCCGCAGTACGAATTTCCCGTACATGGGGTGCTTTACCCGCTTGACTTCAGCCACCACTATGGATTTCTCCATTTTGTTGCTGGTCACAACGCCTACTCGTTCTTTTCTTAAATTTCTGTTTTCCATAAAGCAACACCAATTATTGGTTCTCCCTTTTTGTTATTTCAGTTGCCAACCGGGCTACGGTCCTTCTCATCTTTCTCAATTGCAGCGGGTTTTCGAGCGGAGTTACTGCGTGGGCCATTTTAAGATCCTCGTATTGTTTCTTAAAATCGCTTATTTTTTCCGCCAGCTCCTCTGCTGACATTTCTTTGATCTCTGACTGTTTCATCGTCCTGGATTATTATGAGGGATCGTAATCCCTGGCCACTATAAATTTTGTTTTAACCGGTAATTTCTGAGCTGCCAGTCGCAGAGCTTCCTGAGCAATATCCAAAGGCACTCCGGCAACCTCGAACATGATACGGCCCGGTTTTACCACGGCCACAAAATATTCCGGGGCTCCTTTACCTTTACCCATACGTACCTCCAGCGGTTTTTTGGTTATCGGTTTATCCGGGAAAATCTTGATCCATAGCTGTCCCTGGCGCTTCATGTAACGCGTGGCAGCAATACGGGCTGCTTCAATCTGACGGGAAGTGATAAAACAGGAATCCAACGATTTGATTCCGAACATCCCGTTTGAAAGCTGATGCCCTCTTTGAGAATTTCCTTTCATCCGGCCTTTCTGCGCCTTCCGAAACTTGGTTCTTTTTGGCTGTAACATGGTTCTTTACGCTTCTTTAAATTACTTTCTGCGACGTTTTTTTCCTCCTTCAGGTTTTCCTGACTTGCTGCCTCCCGTTCCCTTGGACATGCCAACTAATGGGGAGAGCTCGCGCTTGCCGTATACCTCACCTTTCATGATCCACACTTTAACTCCCAGTCTTCCATAGGTAGTGTGAGCTTCGTGCAGGGCATAATCGATGTCTGCACGGAAAGTTGATAATGGGATCCGGCCGTCTTTATAAGTTTCCGAACGCGCCATTTCAGCTCCGTTCAAACGTCCTGAAATCATTACTTTAATCCCTTCCGCGTTCATACGCATTGCAGCTGCTATAGCCATCTTGATTGCGCGGCGGTAAGAAATCCGGCTTTCGATCTGTCTGGCGATACTGGCTGCAACCAAATTCGCATCCACTTCGGGCCTTTTGATTTCAAATATGTTGATCTGGACTTCCTTGTCCGTAATCTTTTTTAATTCTTCTTTAAGCTTGTCAACCTCCTGACCGCCTTTCCCGATAATGATTCCGGGACGGGCTGTTGTAATGGTCACAGTGATAAGCTTCAGGGTCCTCTCAATGATCACCCTGGAAACACTGGCCTTGGCCAGACGGGCGTGGATATACTTACGGATCTTATCGTCTTCTGCCAATTTGTCTCCGTAATCATTTCCTCCGTACCAGTTGGATTCCCAACCACGGATGATTCCCAGACGATTACCTATCGGATTCGTTTTTTGTCCCATATTTCTTAACTATCTGCGTTATTTCTGGCTCCCAATACCAGGGTTACATGATTGGATCTCTTTCTGATTCTGTGTGCTCTTCCCTGAGGGGCTGGACGCAATCGCTTCAGCATGCGCCCGCTGTCTACACGGATTTCCTTTACAAACAAATCTGCCTCCTCAATATTGGCATCCTCGTTTTTGGCCTGCCAGTTAGCAATAGCTGACAAAAGCAGTTTTTCCAGCCTGCGAGAAGCTTCTTTTGGGTTAAATCGAAGAATAGCCAGAGCCTTCTCCACTTCTTCCCCACGCACCAGGTCGGCAACCAATCTCATTTTCCTTGGAGAGGTAGGACAATTGTTCAGTTTGGCAAATACCAACTGTTTTTTCTCCTCCTTGATTCTCTCCGCCATCTGTTTTTTGCGAACACCCATAGCGTTTATCTTTTACCTTTATTTTTAGCCCCAGCATGTCCTCGGAACGATCGGGTTGGTGAAAACTCACCCAACTTGTGACCTACCATGTTCTCAGTAACAAACACAGGAACAAACTGACGTCCATTGTGTACTGCAATTGTCTGCCCCACAAAATCCGGGGTGATCATCGATGCTCTTGACCAGGTCTTGATTACGGTTTTCTTCCCGGAGTCCAGGTTTTGCTGAACTTTCTTTTCAAGACTGTAATGAACGTATGGTCCTTTTTTTAGGGAACGTGCCATTTATAATTCGTTTTATTTCTTTCTGCGTTCTAATATATATCGGTTGCTGTCCTTGGTTCTGGAACGAGTCCTGAATCCTTTGGCAGGAATACCTTTTTTGGATCTCGGGTGTCCTCCGGAGGCACGACCTTCTCCACCACCCATTGGGTGATCTACAGGGTTCATGGCTACCGGACGGGTACGCGGCCTTCTTCCCAACCAGCGGCTGCGACCGGCTTTCCCGGATACGATCAGCTGGTGGTCAGAGTTTGAAACCGCTCCGATGGTTGCCAGGCAGTTTACCAGGATCATCCGTGTCTCACCTGAAGGCAGTTTGATGGTGGCATATTTGCCTTCCCTTGCCATTAATTGTGCAAAGGTCCCTGCGCTTCTGGCCATCACGGCTCCCTGTCCCGGGCGCAACTCTATCCCTGAGATAATAGTTCCCAGAGGAATTTCCGAAAGAGGAAGAGCGTTTCCAATTTCAGGCGCAGAACCGGAACCGGCTTTGATCTGCTGCCCTACCTGCAGTCCGTTAGGAGCAATGATGTAGCGTTTTTCGCCATCAGTGTATTCAACCAGGGCTATAAAAGCAGTCCGGTTTGGATCGTACTGAATGGATTTGACTTCTGCAGCCACATCCTGCTTATCCCTTTTGAAATCGATTACACGATATCTTCTTTTGTGACCACCACCTTTGTAGCGCATGGTCATCTTCCCCTGCTTATTACGCCCTCCTGATTTCTTAATCGGAGCAAGCAAGCTTTTTTCAGGCTTGTCTGTAGTGATGGCATCAAAGCCGTTTACTACTTTAAAGCGCTGTCCGGGGGTTATTGGTTTTAATTTTCTAACTGACATGCCGTGTCTTTATAGATTACTGTAAAAATCAATTACATCACCATCCTCCACGTCTACAATGGCTTTTTTGAATGCGTTGGACTTCCCTTGCTGCAATCCCGTTTTAGTATAGCGGGTTTTGCGGGAAGGTCCATAATTCATGGTGCGCACTTTGGTAACCGAAACACCGTAGGTCGCCTCTACTGCAGCTTTAATCTGCAGCTTGTTGGCAGACGGATCTACGATGAAACCATAGCGGTTGTACAACTCACTATCAGAGGTCATTTTCTCAGTAATGATGGGTTTAATCAACACACTCATGATTTCTTAATTATTTAGATTCGTTTCGATTCCTTCTAAAGCACCTTCCAACAAGACAACGCTGTTCGCGTTTAATATTTTATAAGTGCTTAATTCTGAGTTAGTTACAACTTCAGACCCTTTGAAATTACGCGACGACAAATATACGTTATTATTTGAATCGCCCAACACTATCAGGGACTTTTTGTTCTCAAGGCCCAGTGCTTTGAGGACCGCAGCAAAATCTTTGGTCTTGGGCTGCTCAAAAGTAAAGTCTTCCACTACCATGATGGCATTTTCCTGAGACTTCATGCTCAATGCCGATTTACGGGCAAGGCGCTTTACGTTTTTGTTGAGCTTCTGGGTATAATCTTTAGGCCTGGGGCCGAAGATTCTTCCTCCCCCACGAAAAACCGGAGATTTGATACTTCCAGCCCTTGCGGTTCCTGTACCTTTTTGCTTTTTAATCTTGCGGGTACTACCTACAATTTCTGCGCGCTCCTTGGTTTTGTGCGTACCCTGGCGCTGATGCGCCAGATATTGCTTAACATCCAGGTAAATGGCGTGCTCGTTGGGCTCTATTTTGAAGACTGCATCCGAAAGCTCTGCTTTTCGGCCGGTCTCTTTTCCCTTAATGTCTAAAACTGATACCTTCATTACTTCTCAATGGTTATGTATGCGTTCTTATGACCGGGAACACATCCTTTAACAACTAAAAGATTCTTTTCAGGAACAACTTTCAATACCCGGAGGTTCTGAACGGTAACCCGCTCATTACCCATTTGTCCGGCCATCTTCATTCCTTTGAAAACTCGTGCGGGATAAGATGCCGCTCCGATGGATCCGGGAGCCCTGAGGCGGTTGTGCTGCCCGTGAGTAGCCTGTCCAACACCGCCGAAACCGTGCCGCTTAACTACCCCCTGGAAGCCTTTTCCTTTGCTGGTGCCGATAACATCCACAAATTCCCCTTCCTTGAACAGATCCACCCCTAGGATGTCTCCTAATTTGTACTCACCTTCAAAATAACGGAACTCGACAACTTTTTTCTTTGGAGAAGTGCCTGCTTTCTTAAAATGACCGTTTTCGGCCTTGTTTGCACGCTTTTCTGCCTTGTCATCGAAACCGAGTTGAAGGGCTTTATACCCGTCTACCTCTTCGGTTCTGACTTGGGTAACTATGCATGGTCCTGCCTCAATAACGGTACAGGGGATATTCTTCCCGTTCTCGTCAAAGATGCTGGTCATGCCTACTTTTCTTCCGATTAACCCAGACATACTATTTATTTAAATTAAAATTATGAGACTTCAGGTCTTGGATTCATTTGAACCGGACCTTACATCCCGTTATACACAATATTTAATCACAACTTTCCGACAAAAAAACAGGGCCAAAAATAATTCGACCCCGAATGTATTTTTGTTTCCGTTTTTCCCTTGCTTCAACGCTCAGGACATGTCAGGAAGGGCCCGCGCCCTTCACTGGCCTTTATCAGACCTTAATTTCAACCTCTACGCCACTGGGCAGCTCTAATTTCATGAGCGCATCAATGGTTTTGGAGGAGGAACTGTATATATCCAGCAATCGCTTATATGAGCTTAGCTCGAATTGCTCCCTGGACTTTTTATTCACGTGAGGCGAACGCAACACGGTGAATATTTTTTTATGCGTAGGCAGCGGAATAGGTCCCGTTACCACCGCTCCGGTAGTCTTTACCGTTTTTACAATCTTCTCCGCAGACTTATCTACCAGGTTGTGATCGTAAGACTTTAATTTGATTCTGATTTTCTGACTCATCACTCCTTAATTAAGCGGTTACACCTTTCACTGATTTGATCACTTCCTCTGCGATATTCGAAGGAGTTTCCGCATAGTGAGAGAACTCCATGGTCGAAGTGGCCCTTCCCGATGAAAGGGTACGCAACGAGGTCACATATCCGAACATTTCAGACAGCGGTACATCCGCTTTGATTACTTTAGAACCTGCCCGGTCAGACATATTGTTCACCTGGCCACGGCGGCGGTTCAAATCCCCTACAATGTCCCCCATGTTCTCTTCCGGTGTCAACACCTCGAGTTTCATGATAGGCTCCATCAGTACGGCCCTGGCAGCCTTGGCAGCGGTTTTATATCCCAGCTTTGCAGCCAGTTCGAAAGACAGGGAATCAGAATCCACAGGGTGGAACGAACCGTCTTTCAGGGTGATCTTCATACTATCCATCTCGAATCCGGCCAAAGGTCCGTTTTTCATGGCTTCCTTGAATCCTTTTTCCACAGATGGAATATATTCCTTAGGAATGTTACCTCCCTTGATTTCATTTACGAATTCCAGTCCGGTAACCTCTTCTCCTGCAGGCTCCATCACAAAAACGATGTCTGCAAATTTACCACGACCACCCGTCTGTTTCTTGTACACCTCTCGGTGGTTCGCAACAGCGGTAAGCGCTTCCTTGTATTCCACCTGGGGTTGTCCCTGGTTTACCTCAACTTTAAATTCGCGTCTGAGGCGGTCTACGATGATGTCCAGGTGCAGCTCTCCCATTCCTGAGATGATGGTTTGCCCGCTGGCCTCATCCGTTTTAACCTGGAAGGTCGGATCTTCCTCTGCCAGTTTGGAGAGTGCCATCCCAAGCTTATCCACATCCGCCTTGGTTTTAGGCTCTACCGCGATCCCGATTACAGGATCAGGGAAATTCATGCTTTCCAGCACTATTGGATGCTTTTCGTCTGAAAGCGTGTCTCCGGTTTTGATATCCTTAAATCCAACAGCTGCCCCAATGTCTCCGGCGGAAATAGATTCCACTGCATTTTGTTTGTTGGAGTGCATCTGGTAGATCCTGGAAATACGCTCTTTGTTCCCGGAACGATTGTTCAGAACATAAGAACCGGCATCCAGTTTTCCGGAATAGCAGCGGAAGAAGGCAAGGCGTCCTACAAAAGGATCGGTCGCGATCTTAAATGCCAGGGCCGAAAACGGCTCTTTTGGATCCGGCTTACGGGAAATTTCTGCTCCGGTGTCCGGATTGGTTCCGGTGATCGCCTCCTTGTCCAGGGGAGAAGGAAGGTATCGGCAAACCGCATCCAGCAAGAACTGAACTCCTTTATTTTTAAATGAGGATCCACAGATCATCGGGATGATACTCATATCCATTACAGCAGCTCTTAAGGCAGCGTGGACTTCATCCTCAGTGATGGAATTCTCATCTTCGAAAAATTTCTCCATCAGATTTTCGTCGTACTCAGCCACAGCCTCAATAAGGGCTGCACGGTACTCCTTAACCTCATCCTGCATCTCTGCAGGTATATCGACAACATCAAAAGTTGCCCCTAAATTATCTTCATGCCAGACAATGGCCCGGTTTTTAACCAGATCCACCACCCCTTTAAAATCCGCCTCATCACCAATAGGCAATACTATCGGTACGGCATTGGATTTCAGCATATCTTTTACCTGCTGGCAAACAGCCAGGAAATTTGATCCCTGACGGTCCATTTTGTTAACAAAGCCCATTCTGGGTACTTTGTAGTTATCGGCCAGCCTCCAGTTGGTTTCGGACTGTGGCTCCACCCCGTCAACGGCGCTGAACAGGAAAACCAATCCGTCAAGTACTCGCAGAGAACGGTTTACCTCAACGGTAAAATCTACGTGCCCGGGGGTGTCGATAATGTTAAAGTGATATGGTTTGGTATCGTCTACAGGCTGCCCGTTCTTGGTAGGGAAATTCCAGGTACAGGTAGTTGCTGCAGAGGTAATGGTAATCCCCCGCTCCTGCTCCTGCTCCATCCAGTCCATAGTAGCTGCCCCGTCGTGAACTTCACCGATTTTGTGGCTTACCCCGGTATAGAAAAGAATCCGTTCCGTGGTAGTTGTTTTCCCCGCATCGATGTGTGCAGCAATACCTATATTTCGTGTGTATTTTAAATCTCTCGCCATTATATCTTAAAATCTAAAGTGAGAAAATGCTTTATTCGCCTCTGCCATTTTATGCGTATCTACACGCTTTTTAACAGCTGCTCCTTCTTCCTTGGCCGCAGCCAGGACTTCAGCCGCCAGCTTCTGGGCCATCGATTTCTCATTTCGCTTGCGCGAGAAGGAAATCAACCACTTCATTGCGGTGGAAATCTTACGGTCCGGGCGAATTTGCATAGGAATCTGGAAGGTTGCCCCTCCTACCCTTCTTGATCGCACCTCTACGTGAGGCATGATATTGGAAAGGGCATCTTTCCATAACTCGAGGGAAGTTTTCTCCTCGTCGGTCTTTTTAGCTTCTACAATATCCATGGCATCGTAAAAAATCTTAAAAGCAACTGATTTCTTACCATCCCACATCATCATGTTTACAAAGCGTGTTACCAGCTGATCGTTAAATCTTGGATCTGGCAACAAAGGTCTTTTCTTAGCCTGTCTTTTTCTCATTGCTACTGCTTAATGTGTGTCTAATTTTTGGGGCGTTTGGCACCGTACTTAGATCTGCGCTGCGTCCTTCCGGCTACCCCAGCGGTATCCAGCGCTCCGCGCACGATATGGTATCTAACACCCGGCAAATCTTTCACCCGTCCGCCTCTAACCAATACTATCGAGTGCTCCTGGAGGTTATGTCCTTCACCTGGAATGTAAGCGTTCACTTCCTTTCCATTGGTCAGACGCACCCTAGCAACCTTCCGCATAGCGGAATTAGGCTTCTTAGGGGTGGTGGTGTATACACGTGTACATACCCCTCGTCTTTGTGGACACGAATCCAAAGCAGCCGATTTACTCTTCTTGGTAATTGTGGCCCTTCCTTTTCGTACTAATTGTGAAATTGTTGGCATATAAATAATAAATAAAAATCTACCCTCCTTAAAGGGTCGGCAAATGTAGTAATTATTCACTACAATTCAAATCCTGTCCGATTAATTTTCAAGATTTTTCAATTACGGCTCGGAGATGCATGGCAAGCGTGCTGAATTTTCTATACAGCAGGCTTTTTCAGTGCCCCTAAATTTCAATCTTAAGGGTGTTATTTATACATTAATATATATACCCTTTTCGGATGTTCTTTGAAATAATTTTTTTTGGACTTATGAAATTGATGTTCCGATGAGGTAAAAGCAACAGTATAGCCGAAAATAGTCGAGAAATCGGCAAGCTTATTTACGGCGCAAAAACAAACTGTACACTCCCTTTAAGCCAAATGTCCCAAGACACCCGAAGTTAGAAGATTCGCAACTACAGACGGCAGAAATATAAATGCCCTAATAATCAGGGGTTAAAAATGCAGACTTCAATGATTCTGAGTATAACTTAAAGTTTTATTAAAATAAGTTTGGATTATTAACATGAAATTAAGATTTTCGCAGTTAGCTAATTCAAATAATTAAAAAATGAGAACAAAATTGAATGGAATCTTGACGCTGTTACTGGCGTTTGTTGTGCAGATTTCGTTTGCACAAGAAAAAACGATTTCAGGTACGGTTACAGACCAGGACGGTCTGCCATTGCCTGGAGTTAACATTGTAGTTGAGGGAACCACCACTGGTACTCAAACCGACTTCGACGGAAACTACGCCATCCAGGCCAGCCCTGGACAGGTACTCCTCTATACCTATATAGGTCAGAGGGCAGTCCGAAGAACCGTTGGTGCGGGTAACACCATCAATGTACAGATGGAGGAGGACGCCCAGGCGCTTGAAGAAGTAATAGTAACAGCACAGGGTATTAAGCGAGAGAAGAAAGCCCTGGGTTATGCTGTTTCTTCGGTTGGTGCTGAACAATTGGAGCAACGTGCCGAGGGGGATGTTGCCCGGGTACTTTCAGGAAAAGCTTCCGGGGTAAACATTACTTCTGCCGGGGGTATGTCCGGATCTGGTACCAACATCACCGTAAGGGGTCTGAGTTCCTTTAGTGGAAGTAACCAGGCACTCTTTATTGTAGATGGCGTTCCATTCAGTAATGATACAAACGCTACGGGTAGCTTTATCGGAGGTAATACCGGATCTTCCCGTTTCCTGGACCTGGATCCAAACAACATCGCAAGTGTTGAGGTCTTGAAAGGACTGGCTGCTGCCACCCTTTACGGAACACAGGGTAAGAACGGGGTTATCCTCATTACTACCAAAGCAGGTGCTGCTGCAGGTGGCGCCAAGAAAACGGAGATCACTGTAAACCAGTCGTTCTTCACCAACGAAATGGCTTCCATTCCAGATTACCAGGATAAGTATGGTAACGGGTTTGACCAGTCTTTCGGATGGTTCTTCTCTAACTGGGGACCCAGCTTCGACAGAGACGGGGTATCCGGTTGGGGCGCTCAGTCAGCCATTGATGACAATGGAACCCTGGAGCACCCTTACTCTACTACAGCCGTAGCTTCCACGCGAAACGCCTTCCCGGAATTACAGGGCGCGCGTTATCCATGGCAGCCTTACAACTCTGTTGAAGAGTTCTTCCGACCTGGTTTCGTTACCAACACTAACGTAAACATTGCCGGAAGCACCCAGGACGGGAACACAAACTTTAATGTAAACATCGGATACCTGGATGACAAAGGATTTACACCAGGAAACTCCCTGAACAGATTAAACGTTTCTGTGGGTGGTCGCTCGCAACTGAGCAACAAGTTTTCCATCCAGGCAACTATGAACTACGCACGGACGGATTACCGCACGCCTCCGATTGCCTCCTCAAGGGGTAACGGTACTGACGGTCTGTCTGTTTACGGTAACGTATTGTTTACGCCTCGTTCGGTTGACCTGATGGGACTTCCCTTCGAGAATCCTGTAGACGGATCTTCTGTTTACTACCGAAACGGTAACGACATTATTAACCCACGCTGGACTGCCAAGAACGTAACGTACCGGCAGCTTACAAACAGGGTTTACTGGAATGCCCAGTTAAATTACGAACTGAATGAGAATCTTTCACTGGGCTGGAGAACCGGTCTGGATTTCTATAACGAAAGAAACATCAACGGTTCCAATAAAGGTGGAGTAGAATTTACACAGGCTATTTTCGGGTTCTACCAAACCTATGACAACAACAACACCATCTGGGAACACTTCGTATCCCTGAACGGAAACTATGATATTTCCGAAAAGCTGGGTATGAGCTTTACTGCAGGGGTTACTTCCCGTCAGGATTTCTTTGACCAGCAAGGGGTAAGCAGTACCGGACAGATTGTATTCGGGGTGAAGCGTCACTTCAACTTCCTGAATCAGTCGCCCATTCAGTTCTCCAGAAAGCGAAATATCAACGGTATCCTCGGACAGGCTACCCTGGATTATGACAACTATCTCTTCCTGAACCTTTCAGCACGTACAGACTGGGTTTCCAACCTGACAACTGAAAACAACAGTAAGACGTATCCCGGAGTCAGTGTTTCCTTCCTGCCCATAGCGGCCTTTGACGGAACCTGGAATGATGCACTCCGTATGAACTACCTGAAGCTGCGTGCCAGCTACGGTACTTCAGCCACTTTCCCAACGGGTTATCCTACTGTGAACGTGGTGGAGCAAAGCACACAGATCTTTACTGATCCCGGATCAGGAGGCTTGTTGACTACCAACCAGGTAGACAACTTCAGGGCCAATCCTGATCTGAAGCCTGAGCTCCTTGAAGAATATGAAGCAGGTATCGAAGCGCGTTTCTGGAACAACAGAGTTAACATTGATGCAACCTACTTCCAGAGGGTTACCAACGACCTGATCGTTACCGAGCCTCTTTCACCTTCCACCGGGTTTAGCTTTACGCAAAACAACATCGGGGAAATCAAGAACGAAGGATTTGAAGCAGATTTAGGAGTAGATATCTTCCAGAGCGAAAATTTCACCTGGAATTCAAGAGTTAACTTCTTTACAAACAATGAGACTGTAACGGAGCAGGAGCAGGATTTCATCGCCTACGCCGGTAGTTTGGCAGTTGGTGGTGGTCTCTTCAGAGGTTCTAACGCAGCTATAAAAGGAAAGTCTCTGGGTACCATAGTAGGTACGGCTATCGGACGCGACGATGACGGCAACTTCCTCATTAACGATGCTGGTAACTATGTAGTAGTAGAGCAGGATAATGACGGGAACGTTCCAATCGTTGGAGATGCTATTCCGGACTACACCATGAACTTTATCAACACCCTTCGCTACAAGAACTGGAACCTTGGTTTCCAGGTCAACCATGTGAAAGGTGGAGATATGCTTTCCAGTACTGTTGGAGTATTGTTAGGACGGGGTCTGATTGTTGAGACTCAGGACAGGGAGAATACTTATATCCTGCCAGGAGTTAAAGCTGACGGTTCTGCTAACAATACGCAGATCAACAACTCTACCTATTTCTTCAGCAACCTGCTCTTCGGACCTACTGAAACTCGTATTTACGACGCTTCTGTAATCCGCCTGCAGGAAGTATCCTTGGGGTATAGTTTCCCATCCAAGTGGTTAGACAAAACTCCACTGGGATCACTGACCATCACCGCTCAGGGCTTCAACCTTTGGTATGATGCCTACAACATGCCTGATGGTGCTAACTTTGATCCTAACGTACAGGGGGTAGGTATTGGTAACGGACGAGGCTTTGACTTTATCAACGGTCCAAGTTCTCGCAGATACGGAATCAGTGTAAAAGCATCCTTCTAATAAAAATTGTTAATGATATAGTTATTATGAAAAGTTTTCTAAAATATATTACGATTGTCTTTATCGCGGGAGGCTTATTTACTGCCTGCGAGACGACAGAACTGGACTTGAGAGTTAGTCCTAACGACCTGGCTTCAGACCAGGCGGATCCCAACCTGTTGCTAACCTCCATTCAGCTGGCTTACGCCACCAACATGCAGGTATTGAGCGACCGGTCAGGGGAATTGGTTCGAATAGATTATATGTTCGGTAGGGATTATTTCAACAACTATCCGGGTTCTACCCTGAACGGGGTTTGGAGCCGTACCTACAGTAGTGGGGGTAACGGTGTTGGAGACGGTGCCGGAGTAGGTATACTAACCAACCTTCAGACCCTGGAGGCCATTGATGAAGCATCTGATACGGATTATTCTTTCCATGTCGGAGTTGCTAAAACGCTCTATGCTCACCAGCTTATGCTGCTGGTAGATTTTCTTGGAGAGGCTGCTTTTACAGAAGCAGGTAATCCTGCAGAATTTCCCGCACCAAGCCTGGATGAAGGCTCAAGCGTTTACGCTGCAGCCCTTGGTCTTTTAGATGAAGCTGCTACTGCTCTTAACGGAGCGGACGATTTAGGAGCTGCTGACATCTTTTACGCCGGAGATACTGAGAAATGGATTAAGTTGGTAAATACCATCCGCCTGAAGGCCTATTACACCACAAATAATACAGCTGCCTTCAATCAGATTATTGCAGGTGATAATTACATCAGCGATAATGAAGATGATTTCCAGGTACAGTACGGAACAAGTGAATTACAGCCCGATGACAGGCACCCAGATTACGCTACAGATTATACCCCTTCCGGGGCCAATATCTACCAGTCTAACTGGATGATGGAAACCATGCTGAATAACGACGACCCCAGAATTCGCTACTACTTCTACCGTCAGGTAGATGCAACTCCTGGTGCCGATGCACCTGCGAATGAAGAAGATCTGGCCTGTTCACTGGTGGTACCACCACAGCATTATCAGGATGGAGGTTATACTTACTGCAGTGTTCCAAACGGATACTGGGGGCGTTCCCACGGGAATGATGAAGGTACTCCTCCCGATAACTTTAAGCGCGCTGCGGTTGGAGTCTATCCTGCAGGCGGGCGTTTCGATGACAACAGCTTTGACGGAGTAGGCCTTGGCCTTGGAGGCGCCGGAGCCGGTATTGAGCCTATTATACTGGCCTCTTACGTAGATTTCTGGAGAGGTATGATGGCAGCAAGTGATGCCGAACGCGCAAACTTCCTGAGATCAGGACTTGAAAAATCCATTGAAAAGGTTCAGACCTTCGGTGCATTGGACGCCAATGCCGACCTTTCTTTTGAACCGGACGGAGATGACGTAGATGCTTATATTGACGGAATAGTAGATGCCTTTAACGCCGCTACAGGTGATGACAAGGAAAATATCTACGCCGAGCAGTATTTCACCACTTTATATGGAGGTTCAGTAGAAGCCTGGACCTATTACAGGAAAACAGGATATCCGAATACCTTGTTACCTAACTGGGAACCCAACCCTGGACCATTCCCGCTTACATTCCTGTATCCGCAAAATGAGGTGATCACCAATCCTGGGCTGACCCAAAAGCAAAGCCTTACTGAAGAACCATTTTGGTTTAATGCATCAGATCTCGGATCACCGTTATACTAGTAAAATAAAAAGATCATGACTATGAAACATTTTAAAAATAGAATTATAATGGCCTTAATAGCCGGGTCGGCCCTTGTGTTTACCGCTTGTCAAGACGGTGACAAAGTGTTCGATGAGGTACAGGCGAATGTAGAACGCGGAGCCGTTTTGCGGACAGTGTCAATTCTCAATAATGAGATTGCCTTCAATTTGGAAACCGGAGAAATCGCTGATGATACTTTCTTTGGTGTAATCCTGGAGGAACAAGACCAGGAAGGCGGTGAACTGCTCGATTTTGTTGAAGTGTACATCGGATACCGAGACAATACCGGAGGAGAAAGTACAGTTGCCGAGTCTTTAAATACAACTATTCCGGGATCTGACTTTTCAATTGGAGAATTTGGTCTTCCCAGAGTTGAATTTAGTATCACCGGAGCCGAATTACTTGCTGCTACCGGCCTGTCCGGTTCAGACCTTGCAGGTGGTGATCAGTTTTCAATTCGTTTTGAACTGGTCTTAACAGATGGCAGGCGTTATTCTTTCGCAGACAATTCGGGAACTTTAACAGGATCCTTCTTTAGTTCGCCATTCTTGTATACACCAAACGTGGTTTGCTCTGTTGACCCAACATTCTTTACAGGAGAATATACGATGACACAGTTGAGTGGTTCTTCTCCTTTTGGTATTGGCGATGGGTTTACCCAGACAGAACCTGTAACCATCGTGGCCAATGGAGATACAAACAGGACTTTTGACTTTGTATACGATCCGGGAGGATTCGGTTCTTCCTATGAAATGTCAATTGACCTGGTATGTGGTGAATTCCAGAATGTTTCTGGTAGAATTACTGCTGGAGGCCTTGGTTGTGGTGATGGAAGTATCGGGCAAACAGGCTCTGCAGATGTCGTAACCACTTACGATCAGACAGCAGGAGATGCCTCCTTTACGATCACATTCTTTGATTTTGATCCATCTGGTGGTTGTTCACCTCCACCAAATGAAGTTGTTGTAAGATTGGATAAGATCTAACAACTAATCAACAGGGAATAGGCAAAAAGTCTTCCCCCTGATAATAATAACGATCCGGCCCAAACTAGTTTGGGCCGGATTTTTTTTACCCTGTTCTATCCTCGGCCGCGTACCACCACAAATTCATATCTTTGCAAAGTCAAAGTTTCTTTTAAATGAGCTATACTCCAGCATCCCGTTATCACTATACCGCAACAGAACTACGTACTTCAATTGTCCTATTCCTGCTAATGCTAATCGGAGTCGGTTGTAATGAAAACAAGACAAATCCTGCCCAATCCAAAGAGTTAACTTCTGATAAATCCTCTGCTGTATTTGCTAAGGTTCCATCAGAAGAGACTGGAATTTTATTCAACAACCATATACGGGAAGATCTCTCCTCCCTGGAAAACCTCTTTAATTTTGACTACTTCTACAACGGAGCAGGCACCGGGGTGGCAGACCTCAATAACGATGGTCTGCTGGATATCTTCTTCTGCGGCAACCAGGTGCCCAATAAACTATATTTCAACAAAGGAGATCTCCAGTTCGAGGACGTGTCTGAAACGGCAGGCATCAATGAAGGAAAACAATGGGCCAACGGAGTTACGTTTCTGGACATCAACTCAGATGGCTGGCTGGACATCTATGTATCACAGGGTGGTCCGAAACAAAGGCTATTCCGGAAGAACCTCCTATACGTAAACCAGCAGGACGGAAGTTTCAGGGAAGCTGCCGAGACCTATGGCCTGGCGGATATGGGTATCAGTACACAGTCTGCTTTCTTTGATTATGACCGGGACGGAGACCTGGATTGTATTGTCATGAATGAAAACGAATACTACGGGGTAGATCCGGTAAGCCTGAAGGCACTTATTGAAAAAAACCCGGATGCCCCCTATTTTAACAGCTCTCATTTATACAGAAATGATGGCGGCACTTTTACTGATATCAGTAAAGAGGCCGGGATAGAACGACCCATCTTCGGATTGGGCCTGAGTATAAGCGATATCAATACAGACGGCTGGCCGGACATTTACATTGCCAGCGATTACTATCTCCCGGATGCCCTCTTTATCAACCAGGGCAACGGTACTTTCAGGGATGAAATCAAGACTTACACCCAGCAGATCTCCTACTACGGAATGGGCGTAGACGTGGCAGATATCAATAACGATGCCCTGCAGGATATTTTTGTTCTGGACATGGCTTCCAGCGACCACTACCGCTCCAAAACCCTGATGGCCTCTATGAATACTAGTCGTTTTGACTACCTGGTCAACACTGCCGGTTACCATTATCAGTACATGTACAATTCGCTGCAGCTTAACAACGGCCAAAACCATTTCAGCAACATTGCCCAGCTAACAGGCGTGGCCAATACAGACTGGAGCTGGTCTGTGCTGATGTCGGACTTTGACCTGGATGCCGACAAAGATATTTACGTTACCAACGGCTACAGGCGTTACGCCCTGGACAATGACTTGCAGCAGCGTGTCTTCCAGGCCAAACAACAGTATAAAGGCAATGTGCCCCTGGCTGTAAAGGAAGAACTCTACCGAAGTATGCCTTCCGAAAAATTGCCCAACCTGCTTTTCGAAAACCACGGCTCCCTGGAATTTACAGAAAACGGAAACCAGTGGGGCCTCGGAGACCTGTCCTTCAGTAACGGGGCTGCCATGGGAGATCTGGACAATGATGGAGACATAGATCTGGTAGTCAATAACATGGATGAAAACGCCTTCATCTACAAAAATCAAAGCAGGGAAAAAGAAAAGGGGAACTATTTGAAGATCATCCCTGAAGGCCCTGTATCTGAAGGGCTTCCAAAAGTAACCGTCTTTCAGAAGGGAGTCCCGCAATTTATTGAGGTCAGGCGGGTACGCGGCTATATGTCTGCCCATGAGCCCATAGCCCATTTTGGCCTGGGCAAAGCTGAGGAAGCAGACAGCATCCTTGTGGAATGGGCCGGAGGCAAATCCAACCGCATCCGAAATGTAAGGGCAAACCAAACCCTTAGAGTGGCTTTTGCCGACGCCGGTACAACCCTACCCACAAAACAGCCTGAAGAGAAATACTTATTCACCTCGCAGCCGGCATCGTCAATAGGCTTGAAGGTTGCACATCAGGAAAACCCCTACGATGACTTTGCCAAAGAAATCCTGCTCCCTTACAAACAGTCTACTTATGGCCCCTATTTCTCCCAGGCGGATGTAAACGCAGACGGAATTACAGACCTTTTTATGGGAGGGGCTTCCGGGCAGACTGCCAGTTTATTTTTGGGAACAGCAAATGGCTTCAGAAAGACAGCAATGCCGGCATTTGATGCAGACAAGGCCTACGAGGATATGGAATCCGTATTTTTTGACCTGGATTCCGACGGCGACCTGGATCTGTATGTAGTAAGCGGGGGCAATGAGTTTGAACAGGGTTCTTCCCTCTACCAGGACAGAGTTTATCTGAATGACGGGGCAGGAAGTTTCAGTAAGGCAGAAGATGTATTGCCAGCAACAGCTGCATTTAGCGGAAAAGCAGTGGCTGCTATCGATTTTGACCAGGACGGGGATACGGACCTGATTGTGGGGAATCGCATCCTCGCCCAAAGCTATCCGCGTTCGGCCCCTTCATTCCTCCTGGAAAATGAGGATGGGAAACTAAGAGATGCCACAGCTGAAAAGGCCCCCGGCTTACAGGATTTTGGAATAATCAATGACCTGCTTGTAACCGATTTTGACGGGGACGGCAGGAAAGATATCCTGGCTGTAGGTGAATGGACTTCGGTAGGATTTTTCAGGAATACGGCTACAGGGCTCCAATTGGCAGACTCAGAAGCCCTTGGTGTCGCTGAGAAAGGTTGGTGGTATTCCATTACACAGACCGATGCCAATGCAGATGGCAAACCGGATTACATTCTTGGCAACGCGGGGCAAAATATCAAGTTCAGTGCCTCCCCCGAAAAGCCGTTTAAGGTATTTGCCAATGATTTTGATAAAAACGGGACAAACGATATCGTCCTGAGCAAGAAGTACCAGGGGGAATACGTCCCGGTACGCGGAAGAGAGTGCTCTTCCCAGCAAATGCCCTTTATAGCTGAAAAATTTCCCAGCTATTCCGAATTTGCCAGCGCCAGCCTTAAAGATGTCTACGGAAGTGAACTGGATGCCAGCTATGAAAAGGAGGTCAACACCCTTAGCTCTGTTTTGCTGATCAACCTCGGAAGTGGTCAGTTTGAGGTTCGCAGGCTTCCTGTGGAAGCACAAATGATCCCAATATTTGCGGGAATTTCTAAAGATCTTAATGGGGACGGGTTTGAGGATCTGATTTTAGCAGGTAATATCTATGAGACTGAAGTGGAAACCCCACGTCTGGATGCCTTGTCCGGGGTAGTTTTGCTCTCAGACGGGAAGGGTAGGTATTCAGCCCTCCCTAGAACGGATTCAGGACTGTATATGAAAGGTAATATCAAATCCCTTAAAAGTATAGAAACAGGTAGTGATTATATGATTTTGGCCGGGGTTAATAATTCTGAACCCCAGGTATACCGGTGGCAGTTAAATAATTGATAACTATTCTTTATTTTCATCAAGAATATGTATTTTCGGAAAAAATTTATAATAAATGAATATTAAATCTATTGCGCTAGTTTTTAGCCTTTTACTCTCTGGTATAGCCTCAGCACAGACCTCTGGACAAATTCCCGTATACATGTCTTCAGGAGGCGCACCTCAGGGATCAACAGCTGGCATGATTGGTACCATTTTGGGGCCAATTAACGATGCCCTTCAAAAAAGAAGTAAGGAATGGGAGGAATTCCAGGGATCCCCATATGTTTCCAATGAATTTCAAAAAACAGAAGTCTATTACAAAAATGAAAAAGTAGGAGACCTCTACTATCGCCACAATGCCTTAAATGAGGAGATCGAGATCAAAGAATCTCCACAGAATCCCGGTATCCGGGCACTGGGAAGGGACAAGAGTATTGCATTAATGGTCGACAACAAACCGATGAGTTTCAAGACCTTTATCGATGTAAAGGGAAATACCATGAATGGCTACCTGACCCACCTGGTAGATGGCGAAACCTATGACCTTTACAAACGAATACATGTGAAATTCACCGAAGGGTCCCCCGCTCAGAATTCCTTCGTAAAAGCCACCCCAAGCCGCTTTACTCAGTTTATTGAATACTACGTCCAGAAAAAAGGGGTAGACCGTGTCGATGAGCTGACCCTGAAGAACCGCCAGCTTTATAAAATTGCTGGTGCCGGGGAAAAGGATAAGATCAAGACTTTCCTGAAGGATTACGATATTGACCTGAACGAAGAAAAGGACCTTATCAAGACCTTTGAATTCCTAAACCGCTAGTTCGGTAAACTTTAAGAAGATTCACAAAACCATCCCTGCGGATGGTTTTGTTTCCTTCAGACCTTACATGAATGACCAATAAATTTTTAATTCTTACGATTTTGTTTTTGGCCCTTTTGATAGCAGGGTGCTCCACTGATGATTCCGGTAATTTTGAGCAACCTGAGGACCCTCCCATTGAGGATCCTGCCAACCCGAATGCAGAAGAGGCTGAGGGATACATAATATGCAACTCATAGGCAGCGGGCTTGCCGGCGCAGTGCCATTTACTGACCAAGGGGTGGGTATAATCTACCAGCTGACATAAGGGATGGCAGAAAAAATTAGCTGCAATTGGCTGCTAATAGCTTTTCCAGCGGGTTTATTTATCTGATAAAGGCGCCCCTGAAACCTCTAAATAACTTATATTCAACTTATTTCGCATATAAGTATAGCATAACCAACAGATAAAATACTGTTATTCAATAGTTATCGGATTTAACTCCATGGATAAAGAAAATATTGTTTATGGCCTCAGGGCTGTTTTGGAAGCCATCGAGGCGGGAAAATCTGTTGAGCGGGTTTTTATTCAGCAAGGCCTTAAGGGAGGCTTATCCAAAGAGTTGGAAACCAGCCTGAGGAAACACAATATCCGCGCATCCTATGTGCCCCAGGAACGCCTTTACAAGCTTACCAAAGAAAACCACCAGGGCGTGGTTGCCCAGATCTCCCCTGTTGCTTTTCAGGATTTTGAACAACTGGTAAATAAAATCCTGGAAAAGACAGACAAGCCCCTGTTCCTGTTGCTGGACCGGGTTTCCGACGTCAGAAACCTGGGGGCAATAATACGCACGGCCTCCTGTACAGGGGTAGACGCCATTATCCTGCCCTCTCAGGAAACCGCACCCATCAGTGCCGACACTGTAAAGACTTCTGCCGGGGCCGCCTACAGCGTACCCCTGTGCAAGGTAACCCACCTGAAAGACGCCATTTATTACCTGCAGGCCTCAGGCGTGCATGTGGTAGCAGCCACTGAAAAAGCCTCAGACCCGATTTACGAGCTGGATCTGAAGCGCCCTGTGGCCCTTGTTATGGGATCGGAGGGAAAAGGGATACATCCCGGTACTTTAAAATTATGCGATGAGCAGGCGAAGCTCCCGGTTATGGGTCCCATTCAGTCGTTAAATGTTTCGGTAGCCTGTGGCGTATTCCTGTATGAAATACTGCGGCAGCGCTCTTACTGACTATCTTTTTTGCCTGTGTCTCGTTCCCTGTACTCGTAGCGGATCCGGATTTGCTCCGGCCCGTCTTCACCTGCAGTATCCGAAGGGGTTTCTATAAAGTTGCCCTCCGCGTCAAAATGTTTCATAAACGGGTCCTGATCTTCATTGTAGTCTTCCGATTCCCAGGCGTATTTGACCGGTTTCGGTAGTGGTGCCCTCAATAAAAGGGCAAACAAAAAACCACTGATAAAACCACTGAGATGGCCTTCCCATGAAATCCCTTCCTTAACCGGAAAGATATACCAGAGCATACTGCCATAAATAAAAACCACTATCAGGGAAAGGGCTACCAGCCTGTAGTGCCGGGAAAATATCCCCTTGAAAAAGATAAATGTGGCCAGCAGATAAATGATCCCACTGGCCCCGATATGGTAAGAAGGCCGGCCAATGGCCCAGGTAATCAGACCGGTAAGCAGGGTTCCCCAGATAAGGGTTTTCCATGCGATATCCCGGTAAAAGTACATAAGTGCGGCGCTGAGTATGGCCAGGGGGATGGTATTATTGTACAAATGGCTGAGCGATCCGTGGATCCAGGGGGATAAAACGATTCCTCTTAACCCTGATAATCTTCTCGGGTAGATTCCCAGATCATTCAGGTTCACCCGAAATTTCAGCTCCAGAAAGTATACCGTCCAGATCGTCAGGACGAGCAGAAGGGGGAGCAGGAGCACCCGGTTGCCGAATTTAAAATGAGTGACTTCAGACATAGCTGCAAATTACTGTATAATACGTTTTTCCTCCAAGGATTATTGTATCCTACAAATGATCCATCGAATGAATTATAGTATTTTTAAGCCATGAATGAACCGCTGGCAGAACGCGTACGGCCCAAAACCCTGAGGGAATACATCAGTCAGTCCCACCTGGTGGGGTCCAAAGGCGCCATTACCCGCCAATTGGAAGGAGGAAACCTGGCTTCTATGATCCTCTGGGGGCCTCCGGGGACCGGAAAAACTACCCTGGCCCAGATCATCGCGGCCGAAAGTGAAAGGCCCTTTTATACGCTGAGTGCCATCAACAGCGGGGTTAAGGATATACGCGAAGTACTGGAGAAAGCCCGCAAAGGAGGGGGGCTGTTTACCTCCAGGAACCCCATCCTGTTTATTGATGAAATACACCGGTTCAGTAAGTCTCAGCAAGATTCCCTGCTGGGAGCTGTTGAAAAAGGCTGGATAACCCTCATCGGAGCAACAACGGAAAATCCCAGTTTCGAAGTGATTCCGGCCCTGCTATCCCGTTGCCAGGTGTACACCCTGGAATCCTTTGGCAAAGAGGATCTGATGAATTTGCTGAAACGGGCTATGGACCAGGACCCCTGGTTGCAATCCAAAAAAATCGAGCTGCAACAAACCAATGCCCTGCTGCGGCTTTCCGGGGGAGACGGGCGGAAACTGCTCAATATCTTTGAACTGGTTGTCAGTGCCTCAAAGGGTGATACCGTACTGATTACGGATGACCTGGTTTCCGAAATGGTAAACCGCCAACCGCTGCGTTATGACAAGACCGGGGAACAGCACTACGATATTATTTCGGCCTTTATCAAGTCCATACGGGGAAGCGATCCGAATGCGGCCGTTTACTGGCTGGCCCGAATGGTAGAGGCCGGCGAGGATGTGAAATTTATTGCCAGGCGGATGATTATTGCCGCTTCTGAAGATATTGGACTGGCCAACCCGACTGCCCTGGTCATCGCGACCAATACCTTCCAGGCTGTCCAGTTTATAGGCTTGCCCGAGGCCCGCATTATCCTGAGCCAGTGTGCCATTTATCTGGCCGGTTCCCCCAAAAGCAACAGTGCTTATATGGCAATTAAAAATGCACAACAGGAAGTTCGTAAAAGCGGTGACCTGGAGGTGCCCATTCCCCTTCGAAACGCCCCTACCCAACTGATGAAGGAGTTGGGATATGGCGCAGAATACGCTTATGCGCATGACTATCCGGGAAATTTCGCGGCCATGGAATTCCTGCCGGAAGCTTTAAGCGGTGCAAATTTCTATCAAAGCAGTCACAACAGGCGGGAAGAGGAGATCAAAGCCTTCTTAAAAGCGCGCTGGAAGGAAAAATACGACTTCTAAAACCGTATCCTGAGTTCCTTATTCTTTAATTCCCCGGCTTCATAATATTCATGCCACCAGATGCCGTCTTTTTTATAGACCATTCCCCTGGGCTGGTCGCCTATAAAGGCCATAAAGGTGTCCGGGTTGGAGGATTTAAGCAATTTCATGCTGGTCTCCGCATCCCCGGTATCCAGTTTATATCCATTAGGGATCGGGACAGCCACCCAGGCATCATCTGTGATTTTTTCAGCCACAATGTTCTTCTCAGGGGCTTCCGCTGGAGTAGTTTCTTTGGGAGAAGGTATCCCTTCGGATTCAACAGCGGGTACTACTGCCTGTTTTTTGGCTGCTTCAGGCTCCGTTTGCGTGGCTTTTGGGGTATACTGGTAAGACATTCCCCTGAAGGAAACAAAAGCCTCATTAATGGCTTCTTTATAGGCCTCGTCAAATTCCTTAAGCTTACTGCTGCCTTCAGTACTTTCAAAAACAACATTTCCCTTGCAGTCTGTTAGGGAGAGTACCACTTTTGTAGCAAATAGAGAGGAGTTGTCAATAAATCGGGTCATCAGGCCCGTACAGCGGTCTGCATACAAGTCTGCAGGCAAATCATTTTCATAGACGGGGTTGAAACCCGCTTCTGTGAAGTAGTATTTGATCAGGGTGGAAGTATTAAACTGGTTGCTCTGTTTAAAGCCGTCAAATTTAGTCGGTACGATGATATACTTATAGGCATCCAGTTGAGCCACGGCCTGAGTGATTTGTAATAGCGCAAAGGCCAGAAATACGAGGAATCGGCACATCTTCATTATCGTTTCAATTAGCGTTCCAAGATAGAATATTTAATCCGATCTGAAAAGAAGCATAGTTTGCGGCCGCAATATTGCGGTAGGCCAGAAGGTTGTCTGCCATCACATAAAAATTGACAGGGCCCGCCTGCAGGTTTACACCCAACCCCAGGTTCGTTTGGGTGAATTTATCGGCAGTATAGGTAGCCTTCATCCCCAGGATCCTGCCGAAATTGCGCTGATAAAATAGGGTCCAGGCGGTCTGCGGACCCCTTGGACGGTTTATTGCATAGAGCTGTATTCCAACTGCATTGCGATAGCCGGCCCGCGGGCTGCGGCTGTTTACCCTGTAGCTGCAGTCGCACCAGGCGCCTGCTGTTCCATCTGCCTCCCCGAAATTATACCGAAGCGAACTATAGAGCTTTGTGGGCCTGAAACTGATATAGGAACGATTGTCTTCGTCAAAGGGAATCAGCCCTTCCACCTCATCCACCAGGTCCTGCCAAAAATCCCGGTTGGGATCGGCAAGGGCATCCGGAAGGATTACCTCTACGCCTTCTACGGTGGCCTGCCCCGCAAGGCTGAAATTTCGCACATCCCCACTATGCATCATAAAGCCCAGGTCCAGCAAGCTTGCCGTAAGCTCCAGTTGTCCGTTTAAGGCATAGGTAAAGCCAAGGTCCACCCCCAGCCCTAAATCACCCCCGAAAAATCCTCTCTTAAGCAGGTGCTGCCTGATAGCCTGCACTTCATTCCCGCCATTGTCTGAAAGCGTCTGCCGGATACTTTCCAACCCGGAAGTCTGCAGCAGCATATCGGCCCGAAGGGTATTGGCAAGTAAATTATTCTGACCGGGTTGGGTTACAAAATAGCCACTGTTTCGGGTACTTTTAAAGCTGATGATTCCAGAATAGATCTTTGCCCGAACCCCCGCCGTCAGTCGGTTATTAACCCTTCGGTTTATTCCGAAATGGAATACATTGAGCATCTCCCCCCGGGTTTTCAGGTGGCCGAGGTCAAAGCGCTGCCCCAGCCGGTCTGCATTGCCTTCCCAGGCCAGAATGGCCAGATCGCGGAACCAGTACCCTATAGCATCCCCTTCGTTATAAATGCCAAAAGAATAAAAGTCATTCGGCCGGTTGCGAGAGCGGAACCCCCCGCTAAGCAATTCCACCTGATAGGTGCCGCTTAACTCGTCCCGCGTACTCATGCCAAAGATGGCCCGGTCCCGGATTTTATCGTTAATATCCAGGCCGTCATCGGCAAAAATGTCATTTACCGAAATCCCGCTACTCCCTGCCTGAAAGGATATACCTGATAGCATGGGAATGCCTGCATACCAGTTATAAGCCGTCCGGGTACCCGGATTGACCATTAATGCCTGAGGGATTTCCCTGAAATCATAAAGTATTTGCTTGTTCTGGGCCAAACCCCATCCCAGGCCAATTGAGAAAGCCAGTAAACAGAGTATCCGCCTCATCCCTTGAGTTCGATCCTGAATTGGGCGCTGGAACGGAAGATAAAGCGCGGTTGCGGTTCTGCGGAGGTGCTGCTGCTATCCCCCAGGTTTGTGGCTGTAAGCCGGAAAGCAGAGGTATTCCGGATAATATCGATACTCCTCCCCCCCATTCCATAGGCCACTTCACGGTTTAAAATAGCCGTGGGTGCAGGGTCCAGGCTAAATAATTCGGTGTCCAGGACATTACCTCCCTCATCCAGGAATTCTACCTGTAATTCCAGGGGTTTACTGGTCGTATTCTCAAGCTGATAGGTAATGGAGCCGTCCAGGAGGTTATCTGATACAAATCCTTCGGTGAAAGCGTCAAAATTAAACGTTTCAACAATAAAATTTCCCCCGCTGGCCTGGTTGATTTCACTTTCCGGTGTCTCAACATATAGCAGGCTCCCTTCCAGGGTTGGGGTTACCGAGATATCATCGTACTGGTCAAAATTCTGCTGCTCTGCACAGCCGAATGAAACCAGCAATACTAATCCTGTAAGTACGCGAAGGTTCTTTTTCATAACAAGCCCGTCTTTACACTTCCCCTGGCGGGGAAATAAGGGTTCATACAGTGTTCAATAAAATAACTCTATAAGTAGCTTTTTATTTCCTGAAGATGATGAATTATAGGACAATATTCGTGAAGGGGTTCGTTATGCACGTTAAAATGCAGCGCCTGCAACCCGGCCTTCCGGGAGCCAATGATGTCTGCTTCCAGGCTGTCTCCTATCATCAGGGCCTTTTGTGCCGGAACCTCTGCTACTTCCAGGGCCATTTCAAATATTTTAGGATCCGGCTTTCTGACACCCGCCCTTTCAGAATCAATCACCTCTATAAAATAAGGTGTTAACCGGCTATTTTCCAGCTTTCTGTGCTGCACCTCGCGAAACCCGTTGGTTATGATATGCAATCTGTATTTTCCCTTCAGGTATTCCAGGACTTCAATACTGTGGGGCATCAGATGGGTTTTAGAAGATAAATGCCGGATATACTCATCGGCCAGCAATAGTATCTGCGTATCCGATATAGTATAATTTAACCGGTCAAAAACTGTTTTCAGCCGTTCGTACCGGAGGCGTTCCTTGTTTATCCGGCCTTCCCGGTACATTTTCCAGTACTGCAGATTCAGCGGGATGTAGATTTCAAGGAAATCGGGAAGCGTTACGGTCACCTCCTGCTCCCTGAATATCTGCTCGTAGGTAAGAGCTGAATTCTTTTCAAAATCCCACAGGGTATGGTCCAGGTCAAAGAAAATATCGGTTATGGGATGATCAAGCATGATATTTTTTCAGAAAAGATTCGTAGAGTTCCAGCCAGTTGATCCTTTGCCTGCCCCCCAGCAATTCGTTGGAGAATACCGCAATAAACCGTCCATTGACCTTTTTAATTTCCCGGTAGAGTTTATCGAGGTCTTCCCATAATTCTTCGGTTGAGTCATATCGCAGCAGGGCATAATCGTGCATTGCGAAAGGAAAGATACGGATGGGCTGGGCAGACTCCATTGCGATATCGTAAAAGAAAAACGGGGTACAGGTTCCTGCCCGAAACCCAATTTCATGGGTATACCCCATGGTGTAATCTTCCGTAAACTCAGCCTCTATCAGATGTCTGTAACTGTGGGGGATATCTACCCGGTTGTACCTTAAGCGGGTGTACTTTACAGGTCGGTTCAGCACATTCGACAATCGTTTTTTCTCCTCCTTCAACACATCCAGTTTCTCCGAAGCCGTGTAGGACGCCGCCAGTGATACGATGCTGTAATCGGCTACGGATTTAATGAGGTACCTGAAATGATTGTTGTTCGTTGAGACGTTCTTGTCATAGGTCGAATATTCGGCAAACTGAAAAAAGAACATGGCCTTTACCGGATACTTTTTATGCAGGGATATCAGGAAATCATAATTATTGTAGGGGTCACGGGATGGGTTAAACCATACCCTGATCCGTTCCCAGACCCTTTTTAAGCGGAATTTCGACAGGTCCAGCATCATCCCGCCAAAGCTGCGCAGCACCCCACGCCGGGCATAGCAATGCGAGGTAGTTACATCAATTATAGGAGTAAAGGAATAGTTTCTTGCTGTAGCCTCAAGATCCGGGAAACGCTGCTGCAGCAATCCGAGCATCTTATAAGCCCAAAGGTCCACTATGGGCATTTTGAGAAAGTTGTGCTGGAAGGCCAGGCTCTCCCGGGGCGAAAATCTCCCGTGAATATCCTTTACATGCGGAAGGTACTCCTCATACCGGCTGAGCAGGAAGAAAGCAGCTGCGAATATATCGAAGGGGAGGTTACTCCGCTCATTTGTCCTGAAGTAGCAGGGCAGCTCATCCCATGTCTCAACCTGAATAGCCAGCTCGTCTATTCCCTGCTGGAAAAGCAATTCGTGGCTTCTGATGAAAAACTCGTTTTGCAGCGGCTGCCGGGTATATGTAATCTTGGGGCCCTTGTGCCTGATAAAATCCTCTACCGTACTGCTGTAACTGATCTCTATCCCCAGTATATGCACGAAAAGATGCCGGGTCACATATGTAAACCTTGGGGTAATCTCGTGGGTGTAAATCAGTAGCACTTCCGTTACCTTAAATAAGTTGATGATCTGCAAAGCTATAATATTCCGCCTCGCTAATCACTAAATGATCCAAAACCTTCAGATCCATCAGGGCTGCCGCTTTGATTATCTTCTTTGTAATCTGAATATCCGCCTTACTGGGCGCGGTTTTCCCTGAGGGATGGTTATGCGCTAAAATAATACCTACAGCCCCCACCTCCAATGCATTCTTTAAAATTAATCGAACATCCACCAGCGTTGCCGTAAGCCCTCCCTTGCTTAATTGAAAACGATGCATAACTCTGTTGGCATTATTCAGGTACAAGATCCAGAATTCTTCATGCGGCAGATCTGAGAGAAACGGCTTCAGTTCTTTATAGGCATCCCGGCTCCCGCCAATGGTATTGTGTTGTTCGGCCGGTTCACGTGCCAGCCGCCTTGCAAATTCAACAAGCGCCAGGATACAGGCAGCCCTCGCCTGCCCTACCCCTTTTATCTGCATCAAGCGGGAGGCCGATAGTTTTTCAAGGCCTTTAAAACCTTTCCGACTGCTCAGGAGGATTTGCCGGGCAAGGTCTATGGCATTGGCTTCCCTGGTACCACTCCCCATAATAACGGCCAGCAACTCCGCATCACTCAGAGAATTCCTGCCCTCCCTCAGCAGTCTCTCACGGGGCCGCTCTGCGGTATCCCACTGGCAAATCGGGATGTATTCCATTTCCTTTTTCATGGTGGAAATAGAAACGATTTTTAGTGAAATTCAACAGCAGCCGCCACTATTTATTGTAATTTTATACAAACAGAATTACCGTGAAATCATTGCTGGAAACAGACGGATACGAAGACATCAGGAGTCGTCTGAAAAAACTTCAACCCGAAATGAAGCCCCTTTGGGGAAGGATGGACGCGGCCCAGATGGTCTGGCACTGCCAGATACCGCTTGAAGTAGGCATAAAAAATAAACTGCCCAAAAAGAAAGGTAACCTCCTGATCCGGTTGTTCTTTAAAAAAAGCCTGTACAACGATAAACCCTGGAAGAAAAATCTCCCCACCATTCCAAGGGCAAGAGCGACAGAATCAAAAGATTTCAATCAGGAGTACGAGAGGTTACTGGAACTCGTAGATACATTTCACCACTTAAAATCTCGGGAAAGCTGGAATCCGCATCCCATGTTTGGCAGCCTTACCGCTGAACAATGGGGAAAGCTGGAGTACAAACACCTGGACCACCACCTGCGGCAATTCGACCTGTAAGTGACCTGAAACCTTTAAAGCAGAGGGAATCAAGGCAATGTATCCGCCAGAGCCTTCATGTTAAGCCCCCCGTAATTACCGCTACTCATAAAAAGGAGCACCGAATCCTCAAATTCCTTCCCAAAAAGAAAGGTTTCCAGTTCCGTTCCTGAGGTAAATATTTTTAAACCCTTATTGGAAAAAGCGCTTTTTATATCATCCGGAAGTACAGCCGGCAAGCCTTTGATCTCTAAAGATTCCGGGACATAAAAGACAAGTGCCTCGTCCGCCGCATCCAGGCTTCCCCTGTACTCCTTTAAAAATGTGTGGTTAAGGCTGCTGTAGGTATGCAGTTCCAGGCAAGCGATGAGCTTTTTATCCGGAAACTGCTCCCTCACGGCACGCGTCGTTGCAGCTACCTTTGAAGGGGAATGCGCGAAATCCTTAAATGCAATACTGCTGTTGCCCTGCCCCAGCACCTCCAGTCTTTTGGAGGCCCCTTTAAAAGAGGCAATAGCTTCATAAAATTCCAGTTCGTCTACCCCCATTTGCTGACAAATCCATTTGGCCCCTGCCAGGTTACTGAGGTTGTGTTTCCCAAAAATATGCAAAGGGAGCGGGCCTTCAGGGGTTTCCAGATAGGTCTTCCCGTCTTTTAAGGAATACTGAGGGGTCTTGTAGGGGAATTTTCGTACTGCTGCCTGCAGGGATTCTACCATATCCCGCACTTCTGCGTCCTCTTCATTATAGGTAATACTGCCTCCGGGGACAATGGCCTGCAGGAATCCCTCAAACTGCTCCCTGTAATTTTCAAATGTTGGGAAGACATTTATGTGGTCCCAGGCAATGCCGCTAAGCAGGGCAATATTAGGTTTATAGAGGTGAAATTTAGGCCTTGGGTCAATTGGGGAGGAGAGGTATTCATCCCCTTCCAGCAGTATAAAATCATTTTCAGCTGTAAGATGCACCATACGGTCGAACCCCTGTAATTGTGCCCCCACCATATAATCTACTTCCTTGTCCCAATAATTCAGGACGTGTAATATCATGGACGTAATAGTGGTTTTCCCGTGGCTTCCCCCGATTACCACCCTTGTTTTGTGCTCCGATTGTTGGTATAAAAACTCCGGGTAAGAGAACACAGGCAACTCCAGTTCCTTTGCTTTCAACAATTCCGGATTATCCGGTTTGGCGTGCATCCCGAGGACAATTGCATCCAACTCAGGAACGATTTTTTCAGGATACCAGCCAAAGGCCTCAGGGAGTATTCCCGCTTTTTGCAAACGGCTTTTTGATGGTTCAAAAATAACGTCATCGCTTCCGCTTACCTGGTAACCCTTATCATGTAATGCCAGAGCGAGGTTGTGCATGGTACTTCCGCCTATGGCTATAAAATGTATGCGCATCTGAAATAAAACTTGACCGCAAAGATAATCATTGCCTCCTGCTTTCAGGCATGGCTTTTATGACAGATTCCCTTTCTGTTCTATATGCCCGGAATACCTTATTTTTATTTCGATTAATCAGAGACACAGCACATGGACTATTCAATAGCGCAAATTCCTGAAAAGGAGATTATTCCCGGATTCCGGGGTAAAATGATTCACGGCAGCGAAATGAGCCTGGTTTTCTGGGAAGTTGAAGAAGGGGCTGAGGTGCCCGAACACCAGCACAAAAACGAACAGATCATGCACGTGATGGAAGGTCGTTTTGAGTTTACCTTATCCGGAAAATCAAGGGTTTACCAAAGTGGAGACATTGTTCTGATCCCGCCTTTTGAACCCCATAGTGGTAAGGCTATTACGGCTTGCCGGATAATGGATATTTTCAGCCCGGTACGAGAAGAATACAGATAAAAATACCCTTTCCAATGCAAATTTCACTCCATAACAAACATGCCCTGATCGGGGGAAGCAGCAGGGGAATCGGAAGGGCCGTTGCATGCCAGTTGGCAGACAGCGGGGCCGAAGTGACCCTGGTTGCCAGGAGTAAGGATCAATTGGCGGCTCTTACCGATGAACTGCAAACCAAAACGGGCCGGAAACACCACTTTTTGGTACTGGATTATTCCGACCACAGCAGCTATGCCGAAGCTATTTCTGCCTACATCGAAAAGCGGCCTGTGGATATTCTGGTAAATAACACCCAGGGGCCGGCGCCCGGAACGGGCCTGGAAAAAGGGGTAGGAGATTATCAGGAAGCTTTTGACATTCTTTTTAAATCGGTAGTGCACACCACCCTGGCTGCCCTCCCCAATATGCAAAAAAAAGGTTGGGGCCGGATAATCAATGTTGCATCTGTATCCGTAAAGGAGCCCCTGGGCTACCTGGCCCTGTCCAATACGATCCGGGCAGCGGTCGTGAGCTGGGCCAAAACCCTGGCCGCCGATGTGGGCCCTTTCGGGATAACCGTAAACTCAATCCTCACCGGTTACTTCGATACGGAACGCCTGCAGCAACTCAATGAGAAAAAAGCACAACAGATGGGGATTGCCCCTGAAGAAGTGGTCTCCCGCATGGAACAGATGGTCCCTGTACGCAGGCTGGGCAGGCCGGAAGAATACGGTTACCTCGCGGCATTTCTGGCCTCTGAGGCGGCATCTTACCTTACCGGAACAGCTATCCCCCTGGACGGAGGATTGCTCCGCTCTTATTAATCCGCTGACATTTTTGGAAGAAAATGATTAATTTAGGAACTATAAACTCCTAAAAAACCTGACCGATGAATTCAAAAGTATTTTTAGTGGTCCGCATCCTGCTGGGCCTTTTTGTCCTTGTATTCGGGCTGAATAAATTTTTCAGCTTTATACCGATGGAAGCCCCAACAGGGGATGCCGGAGCCTACTTTGGGGCACTGGTAAATACCAAAACCCTGACCCTGGTTGCCCTAGTGGAAATTGTAGCAGGTCTCTCCCTGATTGTTAACAAATTCGGAGCGCTGATGAGCCTGATTCTGATGAGTGTTTCCATCAATGCCGTCCTCTTTCATGCCACCCTGGATCCGGGAGGGATTGCAGGTGCTATTGTTCTGTTAGTCCTGAACCTTATTGTCCTGTATGGATACAAGGAAAGTTACCAGCCCTTGTTAAAGGGGTAAATAATAGTTAAAATGCCGCGCTCTGCGGCATTTTTTTATAAACTGAGGCGATCCCTGAAGGCGGAAGACTGTCTTCTTGAAACCGCTACTTCCGTTTGGTCCTTCAAACGCAATTTCAGTGTGCCATTGAACCACGGAATCACTTCTTCTATAAAGTTTACGTTTACTATTTGCTGTCGGTTTACGCGGAAAAACACTGTTTCAGGCAACTTCTCTTCCACCTGGTTGAGTGATTTATATAGCAGGGGCTTCTGATCCTCAAACCACACCCGGGTGTAATTGCCGACTATTTCAAACAATCGGATCTGCCCGATCCGCACCAGCCAGCATTGCTCCCCGTCTTTAATAAATATCTGACTGCTTTCAGTAAGGCTCTTTTCGGTATTCCCTCTCTCTTCCGGGGCCTGCAGCCGTTGTTTGGCCTTTTCCAGGGCAGCACCGAAACGTTCCGGGCTAATGGGTTTCAGGAGGTAATCCAGGGCGTTGTATTCGAAAGATTTAATGGCGTATTCATCGTAGGCCGTTGTAAAGATGACCACCGGCACCTCATCCAGCATCTCCAGTAATTCAAAACCATCCTTTTCGGGCATGTTGATATCCAGAAACAAAAGATCCGGTTGCATTTCACCAATCATTTCATAGGCACTGTCTACATTCTCCGCCTCGCCAAGGACATTGATTTCGGGATGGGCCCTGATCAACTCGAGCAGTTCCTTGCGCGCCAGGCGCGAATCCTCCACAATAAGTGCCTTTATCTCCATTATTTTGGAATATTTATCACTGCAACCACTTCCCCTTCCCTCTCATAAATCTTAAAATCTGCAGTATTTCCAAAAAGCAGTTTAAGCCGCTGCCGGATATTTTTTAGCCCCAGCTGCGTTGAACCGTTTGAAATTTTTAAGCTGCCAGTATTGCGCACTTCAATCCGCAACGAATCACTTGTCTCTTCTATAGTGAGGGTGATGGTTCCACCGGCCTTTAAGGCAGAGATTCCGTGTTTTACGGCATTTTCCACCAGCAACTGCACAATCATAGGAGGAATTTGCCTGTCCAGTACCGATTTTTCCACTTCTTTGTGAAACTGCAACCGATCCTCCAGCTGTATTCTGGATAGTCCTATATAATTATCCACCATTTCCAGTTCTTCCCGAAGCGAAATGGCATTTACGTTATTCATGCTGAGGGAATAGCGAAGCATCTCGGAGAGCTTAGTGAGCATCTCCCGGGCTTTGGCAACGTCTTCCAGCATGAGCCCGCGGATATTGTTCAGGCTATTGAACATAAAATGCGGATTAATCTGTCCTTTAAGGGTGTTGAGCTGGGCCTGTTTCAGGCTCGCATTCAGTTCCAGCCGTTCCATCCGGTCTCTGTTGATCTTTAAAAGCAGTTTGATGACCAAATAGCAAAAGACCCAGCCAAAAATGAGAAAAAGGGAATTGATTATAAGGAGCCAGGGGCTATCGTATGTTTTTAATATTTCCAGGTCCAGTTCGTTCAGTTCAGGACCAAATTTGACGTATATATAACCTAAGGCCAGATTCAGCAAACCAAAAATAGCTGAGGTAATTAATGTAGCCAGTCCTATTCGCAGGACCTCTTTTAATCCGAAGTTATCATAATGAATCCTCGTCCGCAGATAATAGCGCAAAAGAGAAGTTGTGCCCACCCCTATCAGCGTACCGGTAACAACAGAAAAAATGATAAAGGCATTGGAAAGTTTCCCAAGGAAGAGTACGGAAAGAAGATTAATGGACCCCCAGCCCAAAAACTGCAGACCCCAGAAAATACGATTGCGATTCTTTTCTGTTATTTCCATTGGCTGCAAAAGTAAGTCTTTGACACCTTTTTAATAGTATGCCAGCCATAAGAACATCCTTCCGTAGAGATATCCCAAAAAAAGGATGGCAGATATCAATAACAGTTTTCTCAGGCCCCAACCGGGTTCAAGGGATATCTGTAAGATATTTTGAATAAGCCTCATTGAATTGTATGTTTTTACTAATCGCATATATAACGGTTTATTAATTGATGATAGTATACAGGCCCTGGCCAACCAGATAACCTAAGGCGGCTGAAATGACCAAAACCCCGAGGGTAATTAAAACAATTCTCAACTGTAATTTTTGCATGATTATCTCTTTGATGCTCAGTATTTAAATCTAAAACAGCACAGTTAAAACCAGTGCGACTACAAATTTGACTATTACTAACATTTTTATACTATTTAGGGTTCTGTTGAATTGATATCCCAAAAGTAATGACAGGGTATCCCCTAATAAAGTATATTATGACCAATGGTCATATAGCCTGACTGAACGGTAGTCTGGAGCGGATCAATTAAAAAAGGGAGCCCGAAGGCTCCCTTTCTAGGATCCGAATTTATTTCGATTACCCTTTGATTGGGGCTGGAATTTCCTGCTGGCCCAGATGTTTTGAGAAAAAGCCCATCATGGCTTTGTACAGCTCTATGCGGTTCTCTTCTTTCCCGAATCCGTGTCCTTCGTCGTATTTAACCATATAGGGTACATCTACCCCTTTAGCCCGTAGTGCCTGCACAATCTGATCGGATTCGTCAATATTGACCCTGGGATCGTTTGCCCCCTGCACTACAAAAAGTGGTTTTTCAATTTTATCTATCTGATATACCGGGGAGACTTCCTCCATTATGGCTTTTTCCTCCGGTACATCTTCATCATACCATATCTCTTTGATGATCTTTAAATACGGTTTCCAGTAGGGTGGGATGGTCTTCATAAAGGTAAATAGGTTGGAAACCCCTACATAATCAACCCCGCAAGCGTAGAGGTCCGGGGTTTTGGTAAGGCCCCTGAGCACCGCATATCCTCCGTGGCTTCCACCATAAATAGCAGCCTTATCCTTGTCTACCCAGCCCTCTTCAACCACATATTGAAGGCCATCTTCAACGTCATCCATGGCTTTGCGGCCAATTTGCTTGAACCCTGATTCCAGGAATTCCTTTCCATACCCCCCGGATATGCGAAAGTTGACCTGGAGG
The DNA here is from genome assembly GCF_052497835.1 of Robiginitalea insularis. NCBI lineage: Bacteria > Pseudomonadati > Bacteroidota > Flavobacteriia > Flavobacteriales > Flavobacteriaceae > Robiginitalea > Robiginitalea insularis. Next base: position 2,129,296 of record NZ_CP199296.1, on the reverse strand, counting down.
GTAGCGTAGCCCCTGCTGGCGAATAATTGCGCTTCAGGATTGAAGCCCCAGGAATCCCGGATTCCCTGCGGTCCCCCATGGGGATTCCTGTTGCTCCCTGAGAAGGGCTGTCCATTGTTGCCGTATAGCCGTCTGCCACCTTAGTCAGATGAAATACCAGTGGCAATTCCGTTCCCTGTACGTTAAGGTTACCTTTCCAGGCCCCGCTGAGGTCCTGTGCTATAAGGCTTGCTCCGGTAAAAAAAGCTACCGCCGTATAAAGAAAGAAAACATAGATTCGATTTTTGATTTTCATGTCTTTGTTGATTTTAGGTTTTATTGATTGTATAATAGATAAGTATTGGGAACAAGCAAATTGTTACTGGTTTCGTGAATCAAGCGTAGTGGCGATTAGTCACTATGATTTTATACACCTTTTTAGCCTTTTGTTCATTAATCCTCTTTTCTTGATTTTATCTTATGTGTAATCACAAAAACAGTCGAAACGATTATTCCTATAATGAACTGCGGTACTGCGTAGGAGATCAAGGAACTGGTGAACATTGGAAGTACTTCATAGGATTTTCGGAAACCATTTATTTGGCCGTCAATTTGATCGGCAGATACATTGGATTCTCGCATGGAAGTTGCCCAGGTTTCAGAAACAGTATCTATCCAGGAAGGATCTAAATAACGGGTATATATGAACATATACGTCTGAAAGATCAATCTTGAAATAAGGATTATTCCTAAAATAATCAAAATAGCATTTAGTAAATTGAGTTTTATTGCGCCACTTTTCTTCAAATCAATAAGACATAGGATCGAAAAAACTACTACCAATAAATAGGTCAGTACTAAAAACCAATTTGTTAATCCTAGCCCCATCCACGTGAGTATCTGAGTTCCGAGGGCTACTGAAGCACCAAATAAAAACCCCCATTTTAATATTTTTTTTAGTCCCATCATTCTAATATCTTATTGATATTTATTTGCTGAATTGGTTTTACACGTATTTCCTTTGTTGAACCAACCTAATCATTTTATGACTGGTCCGAATGAAGGTCAAAACCTGATAAGGACTAAATTAAGGGTATAGGCCAGGGTTACAATCTGAATTATGATAAGCGGTAAATCTGCCGCCTGAACGGTATGGTATTCGCCTTTTAAGGTATCAATTCCCGGGTGGAAAAGCTGAAAAAACTTTTTGGGCAATGTCATTGAAACGAGCTACACGAGCCTCTGGCGCCAGCGTATCGTCTATTTTTACACTACAGAAAGCCTGCCATATTAAAGCTTCGCGCTGCCGATCCAGCAGGTCAAAAGTGATTTGATATTGCAGTGCGGGTCCTGAGACGGGAACCCCGATGGAAATTCCTCCCCCAACATTGCGTCCGCCGCCCCCCATGCCTATTCCTATATTGCTGGAAGGAGGGGTCTCAACCAGGACACTGTTGACATTGATCCAAAAGTCAGGTTCTTCCGAAAACTTAAACCCCCTCGAACTTAAGGCCCGGTTTGTAGCCTCCAGAAGCCGGCGCTCGTCCAGTTCGCCAAGCCCGGAGTTCAGTTCCGGGTAATAGCCAAAAGTGTTGTACCCCTCAAAGGAGACTTGCGGGTCGTAGTCGTAATTCACGCGAATACCCGCACAACCCGTAATCAGTAACAAAATCATAATGGCGAAGAGCCGCTTCACAATAATTCTTTTATTAAAAATACGGATAAAGGAGAGGTTTTAAAAAAGTAGGCGCACTTATTCGTTTAACAGCTTCCATAGCTGATCCTTGAGCCTTTCGATGCCCAGCCCGGAAACGGAAGAAATGAACATAAACGGAATGTCTGTTAGTTCCTCTTTAAGCAAAGTGTCCATCTCGGAAATCAGTTCCTCATCGAGCATATCGCATTTTGAAATTGCCAGCAGACGGCGTTTATCAAGCAATTCGGGATTGTACTTCCGCAGTTCTTCCAGCAGTATTTTATATTCAGCGGAAATGTCTGCAGAATCGGCCGGGACCAGGAATAACAGGGTGGCATTGCGCTCTATATGCCTCAGGAAATAATGGCCCAGCCCCTTGCCCTCAGATGCACCTTCGATTATTCCGGGGATATCTGCGATTACAAAACTTTGAAAATCCCGGTATTGGACTATCCCGAGATTGGGCTTCAGGGTGGTGAATTCATAATCGGCTATTTTGGGCTTAGCCGCCGTTAAGACAGATAAAAGGGTAGATTTCCCGGCGTTGGGGAAGCCAACCAGGCCCACGTCTGCCAGAACCTTCAGTTCAAGGATAATATCTTTTTCCGCTCCCGGTATTCCGGGCTGTGCGTAACGGGGGGTCTGATTGGTGGCAGATTTAAAATGCCAGTTGCCCCTGCCTCCCATTCCTCCCTGAGCCAGGATTTCTTCCTGCCCATCCTCAGTGATTTCGCAAATAGTCTCTCCTGACACAGTGTCCTTGGCAACCGTCCCCAGCGGAACTTCCAGATAGACGTCTTCCCCGTCGGCTCCCGTACTGCGCTGTTTGCCGCCATGCTCCCCGTGACCGGCTTTAAAATGCCTTTTAAATTTGAAGTTCAGCAAGGTCCACAGGTTTTTGTTCCCCTTAAGGATCACATGCCCGCCGCGACCACCGTCTCCTCCGTCCGGACCACCCTTGGCAACATATTTTTCCCTGCGTAAATGCGCAGATCCCTTGCCCCCGTTTCCCGAACTGAGATGGACCTTAACATAATCGACAAAATTTCCTTCTGTCATGGGTTATAATTTAGGGCGTCCGGCGAATTCCGGGGTATGCCTCAGAGTTGATCGATTACCGCGGATAACCTTCGGGTAATCTCCTGTATCTCCCCGATACCATTTACACTGTGAAATTTGCCCTGCTGTTGGTAGTAAGCTTTCAGTGGGGCTGTCTTGGAATTGTATTCCTCAAAGCGGTTCCTTATTTTTCCGGCATCCTGATCGTCTGCCCTTCCTGAGACTTTTCCCCGTTCCAGCAACCGCTCAATCAGGACCTCATCATCCGCCTCAAGGGCAATGGTAGCATCTATAGACATCTCCTTGCTCTCAAGAAAATTATCGAGTGCTTCAGCCTGTGCAGTAGTTCTGGGGAAACCGTCAAAGATAAAGCCGGAAGCCTCTGTGGCTTTTTCAACCTCTTCCTGCAGCATGCGGATGGTAACTTCATCCGGCACCAGATCGCCTTTATCCATGTAGGATTGGGCCAGTTTGCCCAATTCGGTTCCATTTTTGATGTTGTAACGGAACACATCTCCGGTGGAAATGTGCTTTAAGCCATAACGCTCCTTCAGAAAGGCAGCCTGGGTTCCTTTTCCGGCCCCTGGTTTTCCGAATAAGACTAAATTAATCATGGGTTGTTTCTTAAGTTGATATACGTTGCGCAGGTTTCGGCCCTGTTCCCTGTAATCCAGACCATATCCTACTATAAATTTATCCGGGATTTCGATACCGAAATAATCAATGGGGTATTCTCCATTATAGATCTCCGATTTGTAAAAAAGGGAGGCAATCTTAAAATCTTTTACGTTCTTGTTGGCGAACATATGCACCAGTTCCTGAAGCGTCCTTCCGGTATCGACTATATCTTCCAGTATAATCACATGCCGGCCTTCAACCTGCTCGGGCAGGTCCAGCAAGGTTTCAACTATCCCCGTTGAGGTGAGCCCGCGATAGGAACTGAGCTTTACAAAAGAGACCTCGCAGGGATAAGGATAGCACTTGAGAAAATCCGAGGCAAACATAAAGGCACCGTTCAGTACCCCTACGAAAATGGGAACCTCATCTTTGTAATCCCTCGCGATTTCATCTGCGATTTTCTGCACGGCCAGTAATATCTCCTTTTCAGAAAGGAAAGCCGTGAATTTTTTGCCGTGAAGGGTTACTGAATTTTTCATCCTTGCTCAAAACGCGAATATAGTGTTTTGATTTCTCTTTTTAAGGCGGCTTCCTGAGCTTTCTAAGAATTAAGCGTATTTTTGTCTGACCTGAGAAATAACACCAAAAAAAGAAAAGGAAAGACAGCCATATGAGTTTTTTTTCGTCAGATTTTACGCTTGGAATACTCGGAGGAGGACAACTGGGCAAAATGTTGTTGTACGAAACCCGTAAATGGGATATCCAGACAAAGGTTATAGATCCTTCAAAGGCTGCTCCGGCCAGGCTCGCGGCCAATCGTTTTGAATCCGGGGATCTGATGGATTACAAGACTGTTATGGAATTCGGCAGGGATGTGGACCTTTTGACTATAGAAATTGAGAATGTAAATGTTCAGGCGCTCGAAGATCTTGCAGAGCAAGGCAAAAAAGTATACCCATCGGCCAGGAGCCTTCGCGTTATTCAGAATAAAGCCAGCCAGAAATTGTTTTATATAGACCATGGCATTCCCACGGCAGATTTCAGCCGCTTCGCCTATACCAGTGAGATCAGGGACAGCCTGGCCAACGGCGGGCTGTCCCTACCTTTCGTTTGGAAAAGTGCCCAGTTCGGATATGACGGGCAGGGTGTGAAAATCATACGGACCCTGGATGACCTCAAAGGCCTGCCCAATGTGGAATGCATTGCCGAAACCCTGATCCCTTTTAAAAGGGAGCTGGCGGTAATTGTAGCACGAAGTGCGAATGGGGAAGTAAAATCCTATCCGGTGGTTGAAATGGAATTTCACCCGGAAGCCAATCAGGTGGAGTATGTACTTTGTCCTGCGCGCATCCCGGATACCATTGCCCAAAAAGCAAGGGCTGTTGCCCTGAAGGTTTCTGAGCAGCTCAAACACGTTGGATTACTTGCCGTGGAGCTTTTTCAAACGCAGGATGATCAGATCCTGGTCAACGAAGTAGCCCCCAGGCCCCACAACAGTGGCCATTATTCCATTGAGGGTAGTTATACCAACCAGTTTGAACAGCATCTGCGGGCTGTACTTGGCCTGCCCCTTGGGGAAACGGAAAGTAAGGTTGCTGCCGTGATGGTAAACCTGGTGGGAGAAGAAGGTTATAAGGGCGATGTGGAGTATGAAAACATCGATAAAATATTAGGACTGAAGGGAGTCACCCCCCACATTTATGGAAAACGGGAGACCCGTCCTTTTCGCAAAATGGGCCATGTAACCATTGTGGATCCCTCCATTGATGAAGCCCGAAAAACAGCTGCTTTGGTTAAAGAGCAGATTAAAGTAATTTCTAACACCCGGATTAATGAGTAAAGTAGCAATAATCATGGGAAGCACCAGCGACCTTCCCGTTATGCAGGAAGCCATCGACATCCTCAATACGCTGGAAATCCAGACAGAAGTGGATATTGTCTCTGCCCACCGCACCCCGGAAAAACTCGCGGACTACGGGCAAAATGCACATAAAAGGGGGATTTCCGTAATCATTGCAGGTGCTGGTGGCGCTGCCCACCTCCCCGGAATGGTTGCCTCTTATTCCCCATTACCTGTAATAGGGGTGCCGGTCAAAAGCAGTAATTCCATAGATGGATGGGATTCGGTCCTTTCCATTTTGCAGATGCCCGGAGGAGTCCCTGTGGCAACTGTAGCCCTGAACGGAGCTAAGAATGCAGGTATTCTCGCGGCCCAAATCCTTGGAAGTGCAGACGATAAAATTCTGGACCGTATCCTGAAATACAAAGAATCCCTTAAGGAAAAGGTGGAAAAAGGAGCCGCTGAGGTCCGCAATAAGTACAACCGTTAATACGGGGAGATCCAAAACAATCGATAACTTAAAAATTTTTCTGATCCATGAAGAATCCTTTGCTGGATGTATTCGACCTTAGTCCCTTTTCCGCAATAAAAACCAGTGATTTCAAGCCAGCATTCGAGTCTGCAATAGAAACGGCCAGGCAGGAAATTGATGCAATCACGCAAAATCCGGAAACACCTACTTTTGAAAATACCATTGCCGCCCTAGATTATTCCGGCTACCAACTGGATAGGATCAGCAGTATCTTCTTCAATTTGAATTCTGCTGAAACCAATCCGGAAATCCAGGCCCTGGCCCAGGAGATCTCCCCTATGCTATCGGAATTCAGTAATGACATCACGCTGAACCAGGCACTTTTCAAGCGTGTAAAAGCTGTTTATGATCAGACGGCCAGCCTGAATTTAAATCCTGAAGAAGAGATGCTCCTGGATAAAAAATACAGGCATTTCCAGCGGAACGGGGCACTTCTGGGAGAAGATGATAAAGCGGAATTGCGAAAGATAGATGCAGAACTCTCCAAACTGAAATTGACATTTGGCGAACACGTCCTGGAAGAAACCAATCGTTTTGAACTGGTGCTTGAGGATGCAAAAGAGCTGCAAGGGTTGCCCGAAGCCATCAGGGAACAAGCGGCCGAGCTGGCCAAACAGCGCAATAAAAAGGGATGGGTATTTACTCTTGACTACCCCAGCTATATTCCTTTTATGAAATATTCCGCCAGGCGGGAACTCCGTAAAAAAATGGCGCTGGCCTTTGGCAGCAAAGGATTCCATGGAGACCAGCTCGATAACCGGGAAATTGTTTTGAAAATAGCTGGCCTTCGCCACCAGAGGGCAAAGCTGCTCGGTTTTGAAAGTCATGCCCACTTTGTGCTGGCAGAGCGTATGGCCAAATCTCCTGAAGCGGTTCAGGATTTCCTTAAAGAGCTGCTGGAAAAAGCGCTGCCTGCAGCAGAGCGCGATTTGGAGGAATTAAAGGAATTTGCAAAGGAAACCGGTGGCATATCCGAATTACAAAAATGGGACAATGCCTATTATTCAGAAAAATTAAAGCAGCAAAAGCACGCCCTCGATGACGAAATCCTGAAACCCTACTTTCCTCTGGAAAGTGTTTTGGAAGGTGTTTTTACGGTTGCAGGGAAACTCTTCGGGCTTCGCTTTCAGGAAGCCCCGGAAGTGGATAAGTACCATAAAGAGGTTCGTGTTTTCAGGGTATTCGACCAGGACAACAAATTTATTTCCCTTTTTTATGCAGACTTTCATCCGCGTCCGGGGAAGCGGGGGGGTGCCTGGATGACATCTTACAAACCCCAATTTCGCAGGAATGGAACGGATGAGCGGCCACATATCTCCATTGTGTGCAATTTTAGCAGGCCCAATGGGAATATCCCTTCCCTGCTGACCTTTAATGAGGTTACCACCTTATTTCACGAGTTTGGCCATGCTCTGCACGGCATGCTGGCCAATACAACCTACCCCGGCCTTTCAGGGACTTCCGTATACTGGGATTTTGTGGAACTTCCCAGTCAGATAATGGAAAATTGGTGTTATGAACCCGATGCCCTGAAACTCTTTGCGAAGCATTACCAATCCGGGGAGATCATTCCCGATGCCCTGGTGGAAAAAATAAAAGCCAGTGCAAATTTCCAGGAAGGAATGGCCACGGTCCGGCAAATCAGTTTTGGGCTGCTGGATATGGCCTGGCATGGGAGCGATCCATCGGAGGTAAAAGACGTCAAACAATACGAACAAGCGGCATTCGGGAAAACCCAGCTTTTTCCGGACCACCCGGATACCTGTATGAGCACTTCTTTCTCCCATATTTTCCAGGGCGGTTATTCTTCAGGCTACTACAGTTATAAATGGGCAGAGGTCCTGGATGCAGATGCCTTTGCTTTCTTCAAGGAAAAAGGAATATTCAACGCTAAAATTGCATCCCTTTTCAGAGAACACATATTGAGCCGGGGCGGAACAGAAGATCCAATGGAGTTATATAAGCGCTTCAGGGGCAGGGAACCCGATATACAGGCATTACTGGAGAGGGCTGGCCTTTTGGAAACCCACTGAGTTTTCTAAAGCCCTCTTGTTTATTTTTTTGCAGCAGCGAAAGCCTCATAGCCTCCCGTAAGGTCTATCACCTCAAAACCAAGGGAGTCCAGGGCAGCAGCCGCTCGGGCACTTCGCCCCCCTTTCTGGCAATAGACGTAAACTTTTTTGGAGGGATCCATATCAGCCCAATGGGCTTTAAAATCAGCTGCCAGCCAATCGATATTGATTGCCCCGGGGAGATGGCCCTCTTCAAATTCCTCGGGAGTCCGGACATCTACAAGGATGGCGTTTGCTTCCATATTATCGGAAGAGAATTCTGTTATGGGCATTTGTTTTTTGGGGGTACATCCAATCAAAATAAAAAGGAGCAGAAGGCCCAGAACACTGTTTGTGGATTTAATTGCTGATTTTTCCATCACACTGTAGATATAGGTTATCCCCCAAATTTACGGTATTTTTGATCAATCTATATGGATAGGGATAAACCAACATTAAAACCGGAAAACTGGGTAGACCGCTATGCAGACTACCTTTTCAACTATGCGGCCGCGCGGATCAGTGATCCGGAAACCGCGAGGGACCTGGTGCAGGAAACCTTTATTGCCGGCTTAAAAGCTGCTTCGAATTTCAAGGGAAATGCCTCTGAAAGGACCTGGCTTATTGCTATTCTGAAACGAAAGGTTATAGACCATTATCGCAAATCAAATACTGCCAAAGGCAGGGCTGAGGTAAAGATGTCTTACAGTAGTCAGACCGATTTAGAAGGAGACTGGCTGGAACAGCAGGTGGCAGACCCTGATAGCACAAGAGAAAATGACAGCCTGGAGAATGAAGAATTGGGACTGGCCATCCAAAATTGCATCTCCCAGCTACCCGAAAAACAGGCTAAAGTCTTTACCCTGAAAACCATTAAGGGACTAAGTACGGAAGATATTTGTAATGAAATGGGGATAAACCCGTCTAATCTCTGGGTGATGATCCACAGGGCGCGAACAGCCTTAATGGGGTGCCTCAACCAGGATTGGTTTAAAAAATAGGCAGATGATAACATGTGAGAAAGCTGCAAATATTTGCAACAAAAGCCAATACAGGGAAGCGGGCTTTCTGGAGCGGATCCAGTTGGGTCTGCATTTACTGGTTTGTAAAACCTGTGCCGGGTTCTCTTCAAAAAACAAACAACTTACCAGCCTCTGCAAGCAGGCCCATCTCAGGACGCTTTCCGAAAGGGACAAGGCTGCGATGAAACAGCGTCTTTTAAGGGATCTCAAAGAATAAGGGACACTCAGCTGAGGTATTCTATGAGGTACATTGACAGGAAAACCAGAATGGGGATACTTTCAATCCCAAAAGAGGCGTAATACCTTTTCTGTGGCAGGGAACTACCCCACAGACCGCCCAACAGCAATACCAGCGCAATGGTTTTACCGTAACTATCCAGGCTCTCCGGGTTTTCTTTGAGGAACCCCAGGCCATAAAAACAAAGGGTAAGAAAGTAGCCCAAAAGCAGCGTATTGCGCTGCCCAATCCGCTGGGGAATGGTTTGAAGGGACAGGGGATCCAGATTCATATCGCGAATTTCAAAAGGCAACATCAGGATAATGATCCAGAGGAACCGCTGCAGGGTTTCAAGCCAGAAATTCCATTGCCCGAATACGGCTGTTTCCCAGAGGGGAATACTGACGCTTACGAGGGTCCAAACCAATGAAACCCAGATAACCTTTAAAATTCCGAAGCTACGAAGGTTGCGAACCCCTGGCAGTACAGGGATACCGTACAAAAAAACAAAGATTACGCAGCATCCCAAAAGAATAATGGTATCCAAAGGCAAATAACAGAGCTGAATTAATGCCACGCCCAAACAACAGAGGCTAAAAATAAGAAGCAAGGCGTGTCCGCCGCGAAAATCCCAGCGGTATTTCCAGGGTTCCACCCCGTATTTGATAGCGTTATAACCGGCAATCCCCCCGAAGAAAACAAGTGTGTAATAAGCAGGAGCTACCGGAATACGGAAGACCATCTCAGTCACCGCTATCAGGGCAGTGAGGGCCAGTGCCGCATGAATACTGGCTTTTATATACAGCCGAAAGAATAACCGAAACCACTGCATCCTCCCAAAGGTAGACAAACTGTTCATAAGCCCCGGTTTTCGTTAAAAACTTTAGCATTTTCTGGCCCAATAAAGGGGTGTAAATCCAAGAATTAATACCTAATTTTGCAGTCTTTAGAGTCTCTAAAATTCTGCTATGATAACAGATCAATTTGCTTCCCGGCATTTGGGTATCCGGCCGGATGATTTAAACAGGATGCTGGATGTAATAGGGGTTGACAGCCTGGACCAGCTTATTGAGGAAACCGTTCCCAGGGATATCTTTTTAAAGGCCCCTATGGACCTGGATCCTCCCATGTCCGAATACGAATATCTGCAACATATCCATCAGTTAGGCAGGGAAAATGAAATGTATAAGTCCTACATAGGCCTTGGATATCACGCCTGTATCACCCCTTCAGTTATCAAGCGGAATATACTCGAAAACCCGGGATGGTACACAGCATACACCCCTTATCAGGCAGAGATTGCTCAGGGACGCCTTGAGGCCCTGCTCAACTATCAAACCATGGTCTGTGAACTGACCGGGATGGAGCTGGCCAATGCTTCTCTTTTGGATGAGAGTACAGCTGCAGCCGAGGCGATGACCATGCTCTTCGATTTGCGAAGCAGAGAGCAGAAAAAATCAGATTGCCTGAAATTCTTTGTTTCCAATCAGGTGCTGCCTCAGACGCTTGCATTATTACAAACCCGATCCAAACCCCTGGGTATTGAATTAATTATTGGTGCTGCAAATGGCGCAGTCCTGGACAACTCTTACTTCGGGGCATTGCTGCAATATCCCGGAAAGGACGGCAGTCTGGATAATCCTGAAGCTTTTATTTTACAGGCACATGCCCTGGATATCAAAGTTGCAGTTGCTGCAGACCTGATGAGTTTATGTCTGCTGGTTCCCCCTGGGGAATTTGGTGCCGATGTTGTTGTGGGTACCAGCCAGCGATTCGGGATTCCTTTGGGATACGGAGGGCCGCACGCGGCTTACTTTGCAACCCGTGAGGCGTACAAACGAAATATTCCGGGCAGAATTATCGGGATGAGCAAGGATGTAGATGGGAAACCAGCCATGAGAATGGCCCTTCAAACCCGGGAACAACATATTAAAAGAGATAAGGCCACTTCAAATATCTGTACCGCCCAGGTCCTGCTGGCGGTCATGGCCGGAGCCTACGGCGTATACCACGGCCCCCAGGGCCTTAAAAATATTGCAAACCGCATTCATGCTGCCGCCCTTAGCCTTGGAAACGGGCTGAAACAACTTGGGATATCCGTGGATAAGCAGGGATATTTCGATACTGTTTCCATCGCATTCCCTGTGGAAAAGCTGAGGCCCCTTGCAGAAGCGGCGGAGCTTAATTTTTACTATGCAGACAAAGAGCAGGTTTGTATTTCACTTAATGAAACCACCAGCCTGGAGGATATCAATCAAATACTGGAGGTCTTTGCAAGCGCAATGAAAAAATCAGCTCCGGTTCTTACTGACTGGGCCGAGGGAACAAACATCCCGGAAGGGCTTCAACGCCAATCCGCTTACATGGAACAGGAGGTTTTTAACCGCTACCACTCGGAAACCGAGCTGATGCGTTACCTGAAAAAGCTGGAGCGTAAAGACCTGGCGCTTAACCATTCCATGATTTCCCTGGGTTCCTGCACCATGAAGTTAAATGCGGCAACCGAAATGCTGCCCCTGAGTATGCCCGAATGGGGGAATATCCACCCCTTTGTTCCTGTAGAGCAGGCAAAAGGGTATCAGAAAATGCTCTCAAAACTGGCAGCCGATCTTACCGAAATTACGGGCTTCGCTGCAACCTCCCTGCAACCCAATTCCGGAGCACAGGGGGAATATGCAGGCCTGATGCTGATCAGGGCCTATCATGAAGCCAGGGGAGAAGGCCACCGCAATATATGTCTGATCCCTTCTTCTGCCCATGGCACCAACCCCGCATCGGCTGTTATGGCCGGCATGAAAGTGGTGGTGACAGCTACAGACGAAAAAGGGAATATCGACATGGCCGATTTGGAACAAAAGGTGATCGCCAACAGCGCAGAACTGGCCGCCCTGATGGTGACTTACCCTTCCACCCATGGGGTATTCGAATCCACCATTAAAAAAGTAACCCAGCTGATCCACGACCATGGCGGGCAGGTCTACATGGACGGGGCAAACATGAATGCACAGGTTGGCCTGACCAACCCGGCAACCATTGGTGCGGATGTATGCCACCTGAACCTGCATAAGACTTTTGCCATCCCACACGGAGGAGGTGGCCCAGGGGTAGGCCCTATCTGTGTAGCCCCGCAGTTGGTACCTTTCCTGCCGGGCAACCCGCTGATCAAAACCGGGGGTGAACAAGGGATACCTGCCATTTCTGCAGCTCCCTGGGGAAGTGCCCTGGCCTGTCTGATTTCCTATGCCTATATCAGGATGCTGGGATCAAAAGGCCTGACACAGGCAACCCGAATTGCGATCCTCAATGCCAACTATATCAAAGAACGGCTTAAGGATTCCTACCCCATTCTATATACCGGTGAAAAGGGAAGGGCAGCACATGAGATGATCATTGATTGCCGACCGTTTAAAAAACATGGCATTGAAGTAACCGACATCGCAAAAAGACTGATGGATTACGGTTTCCATGCACCTACGGTTTCCTTCCCGGTTGCAGGCACCATGATGATAGAACCTACAGAAAGTGAAAGCCTTGAAGAGTTGGACCGCTTCTGTGACGCACTGCTGTCTATCCACGGGGAAATTATGGAATCGGATGAACCGAACCCCCTGCTCAAGAACGCTCCGCATACCATGGAAATAGTAATGAGTGATAGCTGGGATCAGCCCTACAGTCGTGAAAAGGCAGCCTTTCCGCTCCCCTATGTCATGGAAAATAAATTCTGGCCATCCGTCAGAAGAGTTGACGATGCTTACGGGGACAGGAACCTGATCTGTACCTGCGCGCCCATAGAGCAGTACGCTGAAGCGGAGGATTCTTAAAAAAACAGCAGTAAGACTGCCAGGCCCATGTATAAGTATTATCCGGAAAAACGCTACCGACTCACCCTTGAATTTTTACGCAAACACATAGGGAAGGAGGAGCAAATCCTGGACCTCGGGGTACCAAACCCTTTTTCGGAAATCATGCGCCAGGAAGGCTTTGAGGTCCAAAATACAGGGGGAGAAGACCTGGACCTGGACCTGAGTACCATCAGACATTCAGATGCACCTGTGGTTACGGCCTTTGAAATCCTGGAGCACCTGGTGGCCCCTTTTAACCTGCTGCGTGAGCTCCCGGCAAATAAACTATTGGCCAGTGTACCGCTAAGACTTTGGTTTGCTGCCGCCTACCGTTCCGAAACAGATCCTTGGGACCGTCATTTCCATGAATTCGAAGCCTGGCAATTTGACTGGCTACTGGAAAAAGCGGGCTGGGAAATAAAAGACCGTATACAATGGGCCCATCCGGTAAAAAAAATCGGGGTTCGTCCGATCCTGCGATATTTCACCCCCCGATACTACCTAATCTACGCTGAAAGGACTCCATGATGAATGGAACGGCCCCGGCAGACTTGCTTCTGATTATTCCAGCTCATAACGAAGCGGCATTGATTTCGCAATGCCTGGATTCCCTGTTGTCTCAAAGCAGGCTGCCGGATAAGGTAGTGGTTGTGGATGATAACAGTACAGATAATACCGCGGCCATAGTGGATGCGTACAGCAAAAAATATCCGTGGATAGAATTAGTGCAGAAAGAATCAGCTCCTGTCCATCAACCCGGGGGCAAAATTGTGAATACGTTTAATTTTGGCCTGTCCCATATTTCAAAGCCCTATCAGTATATTGGAAAATTTGACGCCGATATTGTGCTTCCGCCGGAATACCTCCAAAAGGTCCTGAACACCTTCGAAAAAAACCCTACACTGGGAATGTGTTCCGGACTGCTCTTTATCGAAAAGCAGGGAGACTGGGTTTACGAGCAAATCTCCGGTGCGGGACATGTAAGGGGGCCGCTAAAACTCTATAGCAAAGCCTGTTTTGAGGCGATTGGCGGCCTGAGGGCGAATATAGGCTGGGATACGGCAGATACACTGCTCGCCCGCTACCACGGTTTTGAGGTGCATACCCTGCCCGAATTGAAAGTCCGGCATTTGCGGCCCACAGGAAGCTCCTATACTGCCAAACAAGGAAGACTGCAGGGCCGAAGTTTTTACAACCTGCGTTACGGTATAGCTATCAGCTTAATCGCATCCTTAAAATTGAGCTGGAAACTCGGTAAGCCCTTTCTGAGCTGGCATCATTTCAGGGGTTATTTTAATGCCTGGCGGAATTCTGAAAGGCGTTTGCTGAGCCCTGAAGAAGGCCGGTTTGCCCGTCGGTACAGGTGGGCCGAAATCAGGAAAAAGTTATTCTAGCACCTCCCAAATAGCCTGCCCTGTTGTTCCATTCGGATTTGCAATCCCTAAAAGTAGGGCAAGTGTGGGTGCAATATCGGGGATATAGGTTTTCCTTAATAACTCTCCCTGTCGTATTCCCTTTCCGTAGAAAAGCAACGGGACATGCGTATCGTAGGGATAAGGCGAGCCATGGGTGCTTCCCGTACGGGAATAATCGATTGTAGCGGGAGCCGGTAAAATTACAATATCCCCGGAACGTTTCTGATTATATCCATTCTGGAGAATTCCTGCAAAACCCTCCCCTAAATCGGCCCCCACCAACTGTTCGGCCGTATACACTTCCTGTATCCCATCGAAACTCAGCAATTCTGCCCTCAGTATTTCTGCAACCTCTTCCGTTGTCAGCCCCAGATTATCGATAAGCTTATGATCTAAGAAAACATGGTTATTTGAACTCCCCCTGATGATTTCCGTAGTTCCAAAGCGATAATTCATAAATTCCCGTATATCCGTTGCAAATGCCCCTGTATTGAGATATCCCCCAGGTATCTTCTGATCCTCTAAAAAGGCGGGTACCTGTACGGCCCCGTGATCTGACGTCAGGAAAACAGTGTAGTTGTCCCGCCCAATTTTTTTGTCGAGAAAATCCAGCAAACGTTCCAGGTCCTTATCCAGACGTACATAGGCATCCTGTACTTCCTTGGAATTCACTCCAAACCTATGCCCGATATAATCAGTGCTTGAATAACTGATTGTCAGGAAATCAGGGACCTGGTCAAAACCCAGTTTTTCGTTCTCTATCGCCTGCATCGCGAAATCTGTGGTGAAACTATTACCATAAGGTGTGGAGCGCAGAATGTCAAAGCCACCGTTAGCCTCCCAAAGATTGGGAAGATCGTGAGGAAAAACAGCGGCCACTTCGCCAGTGAACATCCCTTCATAAGGTGTATTATCTGCTCCGCTCTCCAGATAGGTGTTGATATCCCCAGCAGTATCCCATACTTTTTTGTAACGGCTACCCGCATCGGAATTATTGAATTTTTCCACCCATTCAGGCAACTGCTCCATATAGTAGGTGCTGCTGATCCATTTTGCGTTTGCGCCCCCTTCAAACCAATACGCAGCATTTGCCGTATGCCCGCCGGGGAGCACGGCCCCACGGTCTTTTAGGGAAATGGAAATGACCTTGGCGCGCATCTGATAATGCAACCGCAACTGGTCTGTAATAGTTGTTGTAAGCATACGGTGGGGAGACATCTGGCCTGCCCCGCCAGAGGTTCCGACAGACTGCTGTTTCGGATCGCCCGCACAGTAAACGCTTTGCCCGCTGTCTTTATCGAACCAATTGTTGCCGATAATCCCATGTAAGGTAGGAGTTGTGCCCGTATAGATTGAAGCATGCCCCGGCCCCGTCGAGGTTGGGGCATAATTAAAATGATGGTCCCTGCAGAGGAATCCCTCTCCAACAATTCTGCGGAAACCCCCTTTTTCATAATGCTGCCAGAAACGGCTCAGATAGTCAAATCGCATCTGGTCTACCACTATGCCCACCACCAATTTTGGAGGATTGGAGAATCCGGTAGGGCTCCATTCTGCACCTTTTTGAACAATACGGACCTGGGCATTGACAGAAGTGGCAAAGAAGAACAATAGGAGAAACGGCAAAAGGGAAACACGTACGGGTACTGGCATGAGATCAGATTTACAGCCCTAAAAATAAG
The DNA here is from genome assembly GCF_052497835.1 of Robiginitalea insularis. Taxonomy (NCBI): domain Bacteria; kingdom Pseudomonadati; phylum Bacteroidota; class Flavobacteriia; order Flavobacteriales; family Flavobacteriaceae; genus Robiginitalea; species Robiginitalea insularis. The sequence continues at coordinate 2,113,343 of NZ_CP199296.1, read as the reverse complement.
GAATCTCCATCTTTAGATTCTCCTGTGATACAAAATCAATATGAATATGCTTATTTTTACCCTGATGAAGCCTACCAAAACCCTATGAATTACCTTACCTCTATCGGCAGCTATGCCATTATGGTGCGCGAAGTTTTTAAAAAGCCCACTAAATGGCCTATCATGAAATCGCTGATCCTGAAGGAGATCGATGAGCTTATTTACGGCTCCATGGGGATCATAATCTTTATTTCCTTTTTTATCGGGGGGGTTGTTACCATTCAGACCGCTTTAAACATCAGCAACCCGCTAATCCCAAGAAACCTTATCGGTTTCGCCACAAGGCAATCGGTAATCCTGGAGTTTGCCCCCACTTTTACGTCCATTATTATGGCTGGGAAAGTTGGTTCTTATATCACCTCAAGTATCGGGACCATGCGCGTAACCGAACAGATAGATGCCCTGGAAGTCATGGGGGTCAATTCTCTGAATTACCTGGTTTTCCCAAAAATCATCGCCATGCTTTTTTATCCCTTTGTGGTGGCCATTTCGATGTATATCGGGATATTGGGGGGCTGGATAGCAGGTGTCTTTGGAGGTTTCAGCTCCAGTGCAGACTTTGTGGAGGGCCTGCAATTAGACTTCATCCCTTTTCATGTAACCTATTCCTTTATCAAGTCTGTGGTGTTTGCCATGGTAATCGCCACTATCCCCTCCTATCACGGATATTATATGAAGGGGGGTGCCCTGGAAGTCGGGAAAGCCTCCACGATTTCATTTGTCTGGACCAGTGTGGTCATTATCATCCTGAATTACATACTCACTCAATTACTCCTTGGCTAATGATAGAAGTACAGGATTTACAGAAATCATTTGGCGAAACACAGGTTCTGAAAGGCATCAGCACCGTTTTCGACAAGGGCAAAACCAATCTTATCATCGGGCAGAGCGGTTCCGGGAAAACGGTCTTTATGAAATGCCTGCTCGGGCTGATCAAGCCTGATAAAGGAACCATCTGTTATGATGGGAAGGTATATTCCAAGTTAAGCCCCGCAGAAAAAAGGGATTTGAGACAGGAAATGGGGATGGTTTTCCAGGGAAGTGCCCTGTTTGATTCCATGACCGTGGAGGGAAACGTAATGTTTCCGTTGGATATGTTTACCAAACAATCCCGGTCGGAAATGCAGGACCGGGTGGATTTTGTCCTCAAGCGTGTAAACCTTGTGGATGCGCATAAAAAATTCCCTTCCGAAATTTCCGGGGGCATGCAGAAAAGGGTAGCCATTGCCCGGGCTATAGTCATGAACCCCAAATACCTCTTCTGTGACGAGCCCAACTCCGGGCTGGATCCGAAAACTGCAATCCTTATTGATAACCTGATACAGGAAATCACCCAGGAATACGACATCACCACAGTGATCAATACACACGATATGAATTCCGTAATGGAAATCGGTGAGAAAATTGTATTTCTGCAACACGGGCACAAGGCCTGGGAAGGCACCAACAACGAAATCTTTAAAACGGACAATGAGGCCGTGACCAATTTTGTCTACTCCTCAGAATTGTTCAAAAAGGTCCGCCAAATGTATCTGGAAGAAGACGACTAATCTCCCACCTGCCGAACCTGAATCTTTGGGTTTTTAAGGCGCACCTGCAGCCAGTTGGACAACTTCTTCAGGTCTTCCTCCTTTTCAGTTGTATTTCCGTTCTTCCAGCTCACTTCAAACATCGGGATGGTATCTGTCTTTTTAAAGTCCGTCTGCAGTGTATATGCAAAACTCAGGCGGTCAATATTCTCATAATTAATCCGGGCTTCCTGCGAGATTTCCTGGAAGGGAATCATGCCTTTTGCCAGACTGCTCATTTGGGATAATTCTTCCTCTAGGACCCTGATGCGCTGGTCTTTATTTAATAGTTCAGCTTTTTTGGCCTCATAGAGCTCATTGACATAGTTGAATTTAAGTTCACTGTCGTCCTGGGCTCCCTGTACCACCTTCAGTTCAGTAGTCTGTAATTCAGAATATTGGTTCTTTTGTGCTTTCCAGGTTTGAATCACAGTCTGTGGAATCGGGTCGTCCCCCATACAAACCAATTCAATTATCGAATTTCCATCTTCATCGTAATTGATCTCTGTAAGGTTATCCATATACCTCCCTGTGCCGCTAAACTGGTAGACCCCTATGGTCTCGCTGATCAACTGCCTGGCCTGGGAACGGAAACGGGATTCCCGGAATACCTTGTAAAAAGTGTAGCCTGCAGGGATCATAACCATTACAGCCACCAGGGAAGCGATCCGGGCGATAAACCGCCTCTTTTTGGAATTGGCATAGCGCACCATCGGAAACCGCAGCAATTTAAGTACCAGGAAGGTTGCCAGGGCTATAAAAATAGTATTGATGGTAAACAGGTAGAGGGCTCCCAATGCGTACTCCCAGTTGCTGATCGCCAGACCAAAACCAACCGTGCACAGGGGTGGCATCAGTGCTGTTGCAATGGCGACACCAAAGATCACACTAGCAATGGTACCCCTTTTAGCACGTGCAATGACGAGGGCCAGACCACCAAAGAAAGCGATCAATACATCCCGGATATCCGGCTCCGTCCGGGCGAGTAGTTCAGAAGATTCGTCGCGAAGCGGAAAAAACTCGAAAAACAGGTAGGCCGTGAGGACGCTCAAAACCACCATTATGGCAAAATTCTTCAAACTCCTTCTGAGGGTATCAATATCGTTTACCGCAATAGACAAACCGATCCCGAGGATAGGACCCATCAGCGGCGAAATTAACATGGCTCCGATTACCACGGCTGTGGAGTTGGCATTAAGCCCCACCGAGGCGATGAAGATAGAGCAAATCAGGATCCATGCCGTGTGCCCCTTAAAAGGTATGTCTGCAATGATGGCAGCCTTGGCGGCATCCTGGTCCGTATTTTTGCGGATGTCCAGCAATTCCGACATAAACTTGCGGCTGCTGCCCAAAAGCCCCTGAAAATCCTTTTTGACCTCAGCGCTATTGTCCTGTTCGGGAGCAGCAGTATTCCTTCCCTCTTTATTATTACTCGTTTGCATATTGTTAGGTATAACGTTCCCCAAATTGATCTTTTACCTGGGCCACTAGTTGTTTTATTTCCTGTTCTTTAGATTTTGGCATCACCAGCAGCACTCCTTCATGGTCTACTATTATATAATCCCTGAGGCCGTCCACGACCCCAATTTTATTATCGGGCAGGCGAATCAGATTTCCGCTGCTTTCCCGGCAAAGGATATTGCCCTGTAGCTTCGCATTATTTTCGGAGTCTTTCTCCACTTTCTCATAAAGAGACCCCCAGGTTCCCAAATCATTCCAGTCAAAAGATGCGGGCAGCACGTAAACCTGATCAGACTGCTCCAAAATTGCATAATCGATTGAAATGTTTGCTGCCTGGCTGTAATGTTCTTCGATAAAATCTGTTTCTCCAGGGCTGTTGTAAAATGGAATCCCCTTTTCAAAAAGGGCGTATTGATCGGCCTGGTATTTCTCGAAAGCCCGGATAATCCCTTTTACAGACCAGATAAAAATCCCGGCATTCCAGAGAAAATTTCCCTGTTTCAAAAATCCTCTAGCCGTCTGATAGTCTGGTTTTTCACGAAACTGGACCACCTGCTGCAAACCTGCCTTCCCGATGGCCTCCTTTGCATATTCAATATACCCGAAACCGGTATTGGGGAAGGTGGGCTGAATTCCAAGGGTGCATAAAATTGGTTCCTTTGCACTCCTTTCAAAACACTGAATCACATCTGCCTTAAAAGCTTCCTCATCTTCTATCCAATGATCGCTGGGAGCCACTACCATTACTGCTTCCGGATTGGATTTCCTGATTTTTAGTGCAGCGTATAGAATACATGGGGCCGTATTTCGCATAGCCGGCTCCGGAACCACCTGCACCGGGGAGATCCCGGGAAGTTGTTTCAGTACCAGTTCCGTATAGCGGGCATTGGTAAGGATATAAATATTTTCCTGCGGGATAAAGCGGGAGAGACGGCCAAAAGTTTTCTGTAATAAGGATTCCCCGCTTCCAAGCATATCGTGGAATTGTTTGGGAAAATCGGCAGTACTCACCGGCCAGAAGCGGGATCCCACTCCTCCGGCCATTATAACGGCATAATAATTTTTATTCATCCAAACTGATTTAGCAATTCAACCTCCGCATGCGGCTGGAAAAGGTACATCCTTCCCGTAGCCAGCTCGAGGCACTGATATCTTTTTACTTTTTTCGGGCCCTTCCGGAAAACCTTCCCATTGTATAGCCTGAAAGTACTCCCCTCCGGAATTTCAAATACAAAATGCCCATGTAATTCCTCAGCATCGTATTTCTTCAATGCCAGGGCAAGCGGTGTATCGGTACTACTGCTTGCTTTGGGGTTTTTGAAATGACGCGCCAGCAACGGTAAAAGTTCCATAGGAAAAATGGCCGGCCTTAAAAAAGGGAGCATCATCTGTTGAAAGGTATATTTCCATTCCTTTCCATGGGGTTTTATATTCCGCCCAAAATGTTTAAAGGCAACCAAATGGGCAATTTCATGAATAAGGGTAATCAGGAAGCGATATTTGTTCCCCATAGCGTTGATGGTAATCAAATGGGTTCCGTCCGGTAACTTCCTGTAATCTCCGTGCCGGGTTTGGCGGCTGTTTACAATCTTTAAATGAACTGCCTCCTTGCGTATCAGCTCCAAACACGGAGCGAACGCCTGTTCGGGCAAATAGGGCTCTAATGCATTATTCATTAGCGCAAATTTATACAATTATGGATGCCGGGTTAAAAAAGTATCAGACTAATTTTAAGCTAGGGCAATCAGCCTCTGGAGAAATGAATTCAGGGAACCTAAAGCTTTATTACGAACTACCTGGATTATTACAAAGGTTTTTATCGGGCCCCGGGAAATAGTGGGATCAGGGGGTTGAGCTGCTTACCTGTAAAACTTTTCCATTGTAAAATCGCTGTCCACTGAGCGAAAAATCCTTTATATAGGCTGCCATTTCGGCTGCGCTGATAGGAGCCTTATATCCCGGGAAAGCTGCTTCAAGCATTTCTGTCTGAACGGCGCCAAGCGCCAGAACATTAAAGGCCGGACCGGTCTCTTTATACTCTTCCGCAAGCAATTCCGACAGGGTAATCAGGGCTCCTTTACTGGAGCTGTAAGCTGCCAGACCCGGAAACTTGGCACTACCCTGAACACCACCCATTGAACTGATGCTTACCACATGGCCCCCTGCACCCATAAGCGGGATAAGGGCACGGGTCAGGGCTGCAAGCCCAAATACGTTTACAGCATATACTTTTTCAAAATCCTCAAAACTCGTGTCCGAAAATGGTTTATTCAATAAAGTCCCTGCATTATTCACCAGGACATCTACATTTTTCCATTCTTTGGAAAGCCAGGAAGCCACAGCCTGTATATCCGAATCCCGGGTAATATCAAAACTTCTGAATGACAATTTCTTGTGTTGTAGTTTTTGCAAAGGATCCGTGTTTCGGCTTAAGCCCAAAACTTCGTGCCCATCTTTGAGCAATAGCCGAACAAGTTCATATCCGATACCCCTGCTGCATCCTGTAACTACAATCTTCGCCATTTAGTTAGCTGTAAGTTCATTTTCGGGCGCAGAGGCAATGCCGCTGATTACCGGAATCAGTTGGTTCACCATTTCCGCCATATGGACAAAATCCATTTCTGAATTTTCGTCCCCCGGTTGGTGGTAGTAATTAAAATTGGTGAAATCAAAGGCTGAAAAGGTGTGCGAAGGCACCTTAAAGGCTTTGTAAAATGAATAATTATCCGATCGCTGGAACAGATTGTACTCCGCGGCGGTCGGGAGATAACCTACCAGTTTGCCTCCGGCATACCGATTGCAGACTTCCGCCAGGTTGGATTTGTCATAACCTGTGATATACAGTTGGTAGTCCTTACCTCTCAGGGGTACCCCGGTCATCTCAAAATTAAGCATGGCATAAAGCGAAAGCCCATTTTCTAACAGTCGTTCAGCAAGGTGTTTTGATCCTAGCAACCCCCTCTCTTCTGCGCTGAACAGGGCAATGATGATACTCCTCTTCGGAGGTTCCTGCCCACTGAGGAATCTTGCCAGTTCCAAAACGGTGGAAGTTCCGGAAGCATTGTCATTCGCCCCGTTGGCAATCCCATCGCCGTTTTTTAAGGGGACGATCCCGATATGGTCGTAGTGGGCCCCAAGGATCACATAATCATTTTTCAAAACAGGATCGCTTCCCTCAATGAGTCCAACGATATTGTAGGCAATCTCCTTTGTATTCTTAAGGGTATCCCTGTAAGAAGAAAAATAGGGTTTTATGCCGAATTCCCGGAGTCGGTTTTCTATAAATCCCGCTGCGGCTTCAATACCTTCAGAACCCGTATCCCTCCCTTTGAGTTCATCGGAAGCAAGGTAGCTCATCAGCGAACCGATACGCGTGGAGTCCGAGAATACGACCGGTTTTGCAGGTCCCGAAATTGCCGGATTGCTCAAAACAGCCGATCCCGACGAAGCGGTTGCCTGATTCGGGATGCTGGCGGAACTCCCACAGGATGCCTGCAACAAGAGTAAACCTGATGCTAAGATGCAGCAAAGCCAGAAATTATTAGTTATTTGTTTCACTCGTTTCTTCATGCCAGCATGGTAACCGGGTATTCCATATAGGACCGTAGTGTTTGCAGAAACTGGGCTCCGGTAGCCCCGTCAACAGTGCGGTGATCACAGGCCAGGGTTACGGTCATTGTATGACCAACCTGTATCTGCCCATCGCGCACCACGGGTTTCTCAACAATAGCTCCTACAGAAAGGATGGCAGAATTCGGCTGATTGATGATGGAAGTAAACTCCAGAATACCGAACATCCCCAAATTGGATACCGTAAACGTACTGCCTTCCATTTCAGCCGGGGTAAGCTTTTTATTACGTGCTCTGCCCGCCAGGTCTTTCACAGCTGCCCCAATTTGGGTAAGGCTCATCTGATCGGCAAATTTCAATACCGGCACCACAAGGCCATCCTCAACAGCAACCGCAACGCCAATGTGCACGTGCTGGTTGAAACGGGTAGTATCCCCATTCCAGCTGGTGTTCACCTGCGGGTGTTTTTTTAATGCCATTGCACAGGCTTTCACCACCATATCGTTAAAGGAAACCTTGGTATCCGGCAGGTTGTTGATCTGTGCACGGGAAGCCATTGCCTGGTCCATATCAACCTCAATGGTAAGATAGTAGTGAGGGGCTGTAAACTTAGACTCAGACAAGCGCTTGGCAATCACCTTGCGCATCTGAGAGTTTTTAACTTCTTCCACGGACTCCTCTCCTGCCGGCAGTGTTGGAAGCGGAGCAGTGGCTGCAGCTTCAGGAGCTGTTTGAGTTTTTGCAGGCTGTTCGGCAGGGCTGAAATTCTCAATATCCCGCTTCACGATCCTCCCCTGGTCTCCTGTTCCACTAACCTGCTTCAGGTCGATTCCCTTTTCTTCTGCCATTTTCCTGGCCAGCGGGGAAACAAATATCCGACCGCCCTGATTATCAGTAGCAGGAGCCGTTTCTTCTTTTTTCTGTTCTGTTTCCGGTTCCGGACCGGAAGCAGCCTGGGCAGCCTCCTCTTTCGGGGCTGATGAACCACTTTGTGCACTGAGAACAGCATCCACATCAGTTCCTTTGGGTCCGATTACCGCCAAAACCTCATCTACGGGGGCAGATTCTCCTTCTCCTATTCCGATGTACAAAAGCTCTCCCGAATAGAAAGATTCAAATTCCATGGTGGCTTTATCCGTTTCAATCTCAGCAAGGATATCTCCTTCTTCAACGGAATCCCCTACTTTTTTGAGCCAACTGGCTACGGTCCCTTCTTCCATGGTATCGCTCAGGCGAGGCATACGCACGATTTCTACTCCTTCCGGTATTTCAGCAGCGGGTTTAGTTTCTTTAACAGACTCTCCCTGCCCGGTATTCTCAGCTTCTGCTGCTGGTGCTTCAGGGGTGCTTTCAGCAGCATCGGCTCCATTGAGCAGAGAAGAAATATCTTCCCCTTCCTCCCCAACTATAGCCAAAAGTGCATCTACAGGAGCTCCGTCGCCTTCTTCTATCCCTATGTGGAGCAGCGTACCCTCGTAAAAGGATTCGAATTCCATAGTAGCCTTATCGGTTTCTATTTCGGCCAGGATGTCTCCTTCTTCTATCTTATCCCCTACTTTCTTGAGCCACTTTGCCACAGTACCTTCTTCCATGGTATCGCTCAGCCGGGGCATTTTTATTACTTCTGCCATTTTCCTTAATGCTTATAATTTATGTTGGAGGAATGGATAATCTTCCTGTTCGTAGACCACGTCGTAGAGTTGTTCTACTGGAGGGAACTCTGAATTTTCTGCAAACTCTTCGCATTCCTTCACCAGTTTTTTGACGCGATCGTCAATTTCTTTTATCTCTTTGTCAGTAGCGTATTTCTTCTCGAGAATCACATCTTTTACCTGGGTAATCGGGTCGATCTTCTTGTATTCTTCCACCTCCTCTTTGGTGCGATAGTGCTGTGCGTCGGACATGGAGTGCCCCCGGTACCGATATGTTTTCATTTCCAGGAAAGTGGGACCACCACCCTTTCTGGCTCTGTCAATGGCTTTGTGCACCTCCTCAGCCACGGTAACAGGGTCCATCCCGTCTACCGGACCACAGGGCATTTCATACCCCAGCCCAAGTTTCCAGATCTCGGTTGAATGTGCCGTACGGGCAACTGAGGTTCCCATGGCGTAGCCGTTGTTCTCACAAATAAAAACAACCGGTAATTGCCAGAGCATTGCCAGGTTGAAGGCTTCGTGCAAGCTTCCCTGCCGAACTGCTCCATCCCCCATGTAGCACAGGGTAACCGCATCCCTTTTGAAATACTTATCTGCAAAAGCGAGCCCGGCCCCCAGGGGAATCTGACCTCCGACAATCCCATGCCCCCCGTAAAAGCGGTGTTCTTTAGAAAAGATATGCATAGAACCTCCCATTCCTTTAGAGGTTCCCGTAACCCGGCCGTATAGTTCGGCCATCACTTTACGGGGATCTACCCCCATTCCTATGGGCTGTACGTGGTTTCTGTAGGCGGTAATCATCCGATCCTTGTCCAGGTCCATGGCGTGTAGTGAACCCGCCAATACAGCTTCCTGCCCATTGTAAAGGTGCAGGAAACCCCGAACTTTTTGCTGAATGTATACGGCCGCAAGCTTATCCTCAAATTTCCTCCAGAACAGCATATCCTCATACCATTTCAGATATACTTCTTTGGTGAATTTTTTCATTGAAATTATTTTAGTGTCAGTTGGTCCTTCAATCGGGGATTCAGAACAGGATCTGCCGGCCCGAAGGTGGAAAAACAAAAATACACATTAAATCATTCCTGAAAAAAAATTGCTTGAGAAAGGAATCCGTCCGGTTTCAGGTCTGAAATGACCCCAGATCAGAGAAAGGAATTGTCGAAGCCCATGGGAAGCAAATCCGAGATGGAAGGGCATTCATAGACTGCTCCCTCAGCCGCCTGCAGCAATAGCCTTATTGGGCTGCCCTGTTTTTTTTCATATTCATAAATAGATTGTCTGCAATTGCCACAAGGTGCGGCCGGAGCGCTTAGTTGTTTCCCCGGAGCTTTGGCAACAATGGCTATACTGCGGATTAGCTCCCCCGGAAATCGGGCGCCAGCCTGAAAAACCGCTACCCTTTCTGCGCAAAGGCCGGAGGGATAAGAAGCATTTTCCTGGTTATTTCCTATGACCACCTCCCCGGAGTCCATTAAGACAGCAGCTCCCACCTTAAAGCCAGAATATGGAGCATAAGCCTTTTCCAGGGCCTTACGCGCCCGCTGCAACAACTGCTTGTCCGCATCGGAAAGCCCTGAAGCATCCGGATGCACAAGAATGTCAAACCCAATATGGCGTTTCTCCATACCTAAATATACAACAATGAAATCTGCGGAAACAAAAGAACCTGCTCATGGCAGGTCCTTTTGTTATAGCGTCATAAAATTATTAATCATTGTAAAACTCTTCGCCGATATTGAAAGTCAGCGAAAACCTCAGTGTATTTTCCAAAGGGTTTCGAACCTGTGCCGTGGAAAAGAGGTAAGAGAGATCTATCTGAACGGTATTGTATTTAAAACCGGCTCCTAATGAAAAGAATTTACGGAAACCCTTAACCTCACTTTCATTAAAGTACCCCGCCCGTATCATAAAAGATTCCTGAAAAAGATATTCTGCGCCGAGGGCCCAGGTCATCTCCTTCAATTCTTCTGAAAAACCATCCGGCGCATCTCCCAGTGATTTGAAGACCCCACTGAAAAATCCGATATTCTGATACTCCTGGTTATCCTCGGCATCCAGGTCTCCATCCCCGTCAAAATCCTGCGGCGTTGGCACCAATAATTTATTGATCTCAGCGGTAAGCGAAAGGACATTGTCCAGGTCAAAAATAAAGTCGAATCCTCCTCCCAGAGCAAGATTGGTCGGCAGGAAATTTTCCTGCCCGCCATCATCATATTTTATTTTTCCACCCAGATTCGAGATATTGAAACCAGCCCTCCAGCGGCCATCGAATTTATCAAAAGCCTTTTCAGGCCCGCGGTAATATCCGGCAACATCCACTGCAAAGGAACTCCCCGCCTGTACGGCATTGCCGAGTTGGGGGATTTCCAGATTGGAGCTGATAAAACGCCCCGCAACGGCCATCGAAAAGAAATCACTGAGCTTAAGCGCATAAGACCCGTCAATAGCCAGTTCATTCGGCTTCACCAGTGTCCCGTCTTCCTGAAAGGTGTTACGCAACTCTATTTCCCCAAGGGTAAAGTAGCGAATGGATGCAGCAAAGGCACTCCTCTCATTTATCTTATTGTAAAAGCTTCCATTTAATAAAGCGATATCCGTAATAATACTCTCCAGGTAGGGGGTATAACTGATACCCACTCCCATCTTTCGCTCTGCAAAGGCAAATTTGGCCGGGTTCCACTGCTGGGAAAAGGCATCAACAGAGGTGGCAACCCCCACATCCCCCATGCCCGAAGAGCGCGCATCTGAGGCAATGGTCAAAAAGGGAACTGCTGTTGTTATAACCCTTTCACTGCTTTGTGCCACTGCCTGTCCGGCAGTTAACAACATTACGAGCATCCAAATTTTTTTCATTAGTCTTTTCAAAATGGTCAATGTTTACAAGGTATGCAATTAAGATTTAGTACGCTTTTCCGCACTTAATATTTTATGCAAAACGGGATTTTCAAGATTATCTTATATATAGCGGCTTGAATTTCGTCGAAAAGTTGAATGCTTCCCGGCTATCTTATGGGACTAAGCACGGCTTTTGTTCCCTAAAGGGAGCGGGCAGGGTCAGTTGCTGTGCCCTGGATTCAAAAAAGTGAAGCCCGGACCATACTAGAACCGTCAATTCCTCGTTATCAATGGAAACGCATCGCTTTAAATCAGGGGTATTTTATCGGTGGCAAATTTTTGAATACAGATAAAATATTATAGCAAATTACCCGTTGTATACCCCGGAAAGCAATTAAAAGAAAAAGTAACCTTCAGATCGTCAAAACCCGGTCTGATTTGAACTTTAAGTCCTAAATACAGATGAAACAATCACGAATCAGCGCATTATTGTCAGCCGCTATTATTGCCGGAACCCTTGGCCTTCAGAGCTGTAAGAAATCTTCAGGCTCCAAGAATGTCTCCAGAGCGACCGGTTGGAAGATCAATGCCAAAGAAGGCGGTTTTCAATTCAATTCCGATTTTAAGGAACAGGAAACAGCCCCCGGCCTGGTTTTCGTTGAAGGAGGAACCTTTACCAAAGGAAAGGTACAGGATGACGTAATGCACGATTGGAACAACACCCCAACTACGCAGCACGTACAGTCCTTTTACATGGACGAAACGGAGGTCACCAATGTGATGTATCTCGAATACCTCGATTATCTGAAAAAAGTTTATCCTCCGGAAAACCCCAAATACACCAATATTTATGTAGGGGCACTTCCGGATACGCTGGTCTGGAGGAATCGTCTGGGCTTTAACGAAACGATGACGAATAACTACCTGCGCCATCCGGCCTACGCAGAATATCCTGTGGTCGGTGTCAATTGGGTACAGGCTGTACAATTCTCGGAATGGCGTACGGATCGCGTTAATGAAGCTATGCTGGAACGCGAAGGCTATCTTGCCGACGACGTTAAGTACAGGGCCATGAACGGGGAAATAGCAGGTACTTTCAGTACTGAAACGTATCTTAACCGTCCTGAGGCCGTTTACGGAGGGGAAATAGATTCACTTGGAGGTAAGGCTCAAAAGGACTCCGTTCCGAATTTCGCAAAACGCAGCAGTGGGATCATCATGCCCGAGTACAGGCTCCCTACTGAAACCGAATGGGAATACGCTGCTCAGGCCCTTGTAGGAACCCGTGAATACAACAATTATCGCGGACGTAAGAAATATCCATGGGAAGGCGATTATACCCGAAACGGACAAAGGGTTGGTCGCGGAGACCAGCTGGCCAATTTCAAGCAGGGAAAAGGAGATTACGGCGGAATTGCCGGGTGGTCTGACGACGGGGCCGATATTACCGCTGAGGTAAAATCGTACAAACCCAATGACCACGGACTCTATGACATGGCAGGAAATGTTGCCGAATGGGTGGCAGATGTATACCGTCCTATAGTTGATGATGAAATCAGTGATTTCAACTACTACAGGGGTAATATCTATACCAAAACGGCCATTGACTCCGATGGAAAAGTTAAAATATTGGAAGATACAGTTGTTTATGATACCCTGCCAAATGGGAAAATCGTAGCAACCAACCTTCCAGGGGAAATCAAAATGGTACCGGTTGACGAACAGGAAACCTACCTGAGAACCAATTTCTCTGAAAGTGATAACCGCGGCTATCGTGACGGAGATCCGGGCTCTTCCAGATTCTTTGATCAGTTTACAGAGGAAGAGGATCAGCGTAGCATGTACAATTCTCCCAAGCACAAAGTGCAGCGGGATTCTACCGGAAACCTGATCCGACAGTACGACAAAAGCAATAGCCGTACTACTCTTATCAACGATGAAGTACGGGTGTACAAAGGAGGTTCCTGGAGGGACAGGGCTTATTGGCTGGACCCGGCACAGCGCCGATACCTGCCACAATATATGGCAACTGATTACATAGGTTTCAGATGTGCCATGTCCAGGGTAGGATCCAAATCCAAAACCAAAAATAAGACCGTTCGCGGGAAAAAGGTCCGCAAATAAAATTACCGGCAATAATGCTGTAAAAAAGCTCTGATCATTCGGTCAGAGCTTTTTATATTTATGGCCATGAAAACCGCGGAACTCCACCAGCTCTTTTTAAAGCATCGCAGGGTCAGTACGGATAGTCGGAAAATCTCCGGCGGCTGTATTTACTTTGCACTTAAAGGTCCAAATTTTAACGGGAATCGTTTCGCTGCGGAAGCCCTTAAAAAAGGAGCAGCCTATGCCGTAGTGGATGAGGAAGAATTTGCCGCCGGGCAAAACATCATCCTGGTTAAGGATGCCTTAAAGGCCTTACAGGATCTCGGAACCTTTCACCGTAACGCCATGAAGGCAAAGGTGGTTGCACTTACCGGAAGCAACGGGAAAACAACAACCAAGGAACTTATTCATGCCGTACTGCAACAGAAATTCCGATGCATTGCAACTAAAGGGAACCTTAACAACCATATTGGAGTACCCCTGACATTGCTGCAAATTGGCCCTGACACGGAACTGGCGATAGTGGAGATGGGAGCAAATCACCAGGGCGAAATTGCATTTCTGAGCCAGTTGGCGCAACCGGATTACGGGTATATCACCAACTTCGGAAAAGCACACCTGGAAGGGTTTGGAGGAGTACAAGGTGTAATCAAAGGTAAAAGCGAACTCTACACTTACCTGATAAATCACGACAAGCACGTTTTTATCAACGCAGATGATCCTATTCAGCTCGAAAAACTCCAGGGATATCCCAAAACAATAGGGTTCAGCCAGTCTCAGCCTGAATTTGAAAAAATACGCTTTTTAAAAGCGGATCCTTTTGTATCCTTTGAAGTAGAAGGGGAAACAATAAATACGCAACTCAGCGGGTCTTACAACTTTTCAAATTGTGCCGCCGCTGCCCGGATAGGAACCTATTTTGGGGTGTCTACGGATGACATAAAAACAGCCATCCAAAATTATATCCCTGAGAATAACCGATCGCAGCTCATTAAAAAGAATGGGGTTGAAATTATTTTAGACGCCTATAACGCCAACCCCAGCAGTATGATGGCCGCCCTGGAACATTTCGCAGGCCTGAAGGCTGCCCGCAAAGTAGCCATTCTGGGAGATATGTTTGAACTGGGAGAGGATACGGCCTCAGAACACAGTGCTATCGCCCGGCTGGCTGCTTCCAAGTCATTTGATGCCCTCTACCTTATAGGCGCCAATTTTTTCAATACCCGGGTAAATGCAGACCATTTTAAAACATTTGAGGAATTCGCTGCGTTTTTAAAGGACAACCCCCTGAAAGAAGGGGCTACCGTCCTGATCAAAGGTTCCCGCGGAATGGCACTGGAACGAAGCCTTGATTATTTGGGCCAATAACTTCCAAACCCGTTATAATCTTTTTAATCAGATACTTTAGTGCTTCTGATTTTTTTCCGATCTTGCCCCACCTTTACATAGGGGATATTAGCTCAGTTGGTTTAGAGCGCTGCCTTGACAGGGCAGAGGTCACTGGTTCGAATCCAGTATATCCCACATCAAGCAGAAAACCCTGCAACGAAAGTTGCGGGGTATTTTTTTGAAGCCTCCGTAAAAAGTTTACTTTTTTAAGGAGGTGAGGAAAAAATACCGCAATCCGGCCAAGCCGGATAGGGTTTTCTATCCCGCCTGTCGTCGGGACAGGTTTGCAGGAGCGGAATGCCCTGGATCACAGCAAAGCTGTAATCCAGTCAAACACCAAGAACCAAATTCCAAATACCACCCCGATAAGTATCGGGGCCAAA
Organism: Robiginitalea insularis; assembly: GCF_052497835.1. Lineage (NCBI taxonomy): Bacteria > Pseudomonadati > Bacteroidota > Flavobacteriia > Flavobacteriales > Flavobacteriaceae > Robiginitalea > Robiginitalea insularis. The sequence continues at coordinate 2,098,334 of NZ_CP199296.1, read as the reverse complement.
TTCCAACCCCCTCAGCAATCACAACGGACTTTCAGATCTAACTGCAGAGGTAAGGTGTTTTTAAAAAGATTCTAACACATCGTGGAAAACAATTGGTCCGAACTGACCTGAATCATTCCACAGGGATTATGCTCTGCTTACATTCGATCGAAAACCTAACTGAGTTGTTTAATATAAAATCTTAAGCTATGACCTTGATCAAATTTAAAAGAAGACCTTTTGGAAATCTCATGACAAGGGATTTATTCGACATGGATGATTTCTTTGACAACAGGATGTGGAACACCGGATTGATGCAAACAGACTTCTGGAATGGAAAAACTATGGAGCCTGCATTGAACATCAAAGAAACAGATGACCATTTTGAAATAGAACTGGCCGCTCCCGGATTCACTAAAAAAGATTTCAATATTACCATTGAAGATGGTATGTTGAATATTACCGCAGAGAAAGAGTTATCCAAAGAAGAAAAAGAAGAAGATTACACTCGCAGAGAGTTTAATTACACTTCTTTTGAAAGATCTCTCCAATTACCTGAAATGGTAAAAGAAGAAGCAATTAAAGCGAAGTATGCCGATGGTATTCTTAAGTTTAATTTGCTGAAAAAAGAGGAAGCCAAAAAAAGGCCTCCAAAAGTAATTGAAGTCGGCTGATAAGTCGCCTTATTTATTAAACTCCCGTACTTACGCATCACAGTTGTCCATAAATGTTGTACGGGAGTTCGCTTTTTCCGGAGCTCAGCGAAACCCCTATTGCCATTGCAATAACCATCTAGAAATCATCTGTATCCCTCAGAGGGCTAACCTCCCTTTTTGTTAGAAGCAAGTCATCAGAATTATGATAATCATCATGAATTTTGAGCAGGCCGCTCACTACCTTTAAGGCTATGGCGAAATTGTTAGCAGCGATACAGACCGGAATAAGAATTTTTAGTATTCAAAGGGCTTTTATTCAGGCCAATGGAAATGATCCCTGAGTTTTTGTTTGGGGTCGGAAGATTCAATTTGCCGGGGAATCCTGATAAAGACGAAAAGAGTAGGCCATAGTTAGATACCTGTATGGATACCGTTGAGAGAAAAAAGGGGAACAAAAATGGCAAAAAAGGGCGTTTCAAGGGCTCAGGCGAAGCCATGTTGTTCCTTTCCCCGTCCTTTGAAATTCGCTATGCAAATAGGGCCGTTAAAAACCTAACCGGCTACAACCCATCAGAACTTAGCGGCAAGCATTTGTCAGAACTGATTCCGGACCCGGATCTGCTCAGCGGCGGTCCAGGAGTAACCAGGGGCCCGGTGCAGGTAACTTGCAAAAACAAAGAGACGCGCAACTGTCAAATACAAATCGAGGAATTTACATCAGGAAATACAACTTCACACCTGCTCTTTCTTTCATCACCAGAAGTCAATCAAAAATTCCATAAAACTTCGAATGGTCCTTCCAGGACAACCGCTGCACTGCTCAATGCCATTCCCGATACTGTACTGATTCTAAACTACACAGGAGATTTTATTGATTATTACCCTCCCCTAACCGGCAGCTTAATCAATGATCCATCCGGGATGGTCAATAAAAACATGTCCGACCTCTTTTCTCCGGAAATTACGGCCCTCTTTAAACAGGCCTTTAAAAACATAAAAGAAACAGGGCACACACAGAACATTGAATTCTCTATTAAAAACGGGGCAACCAAATACTACGAAGCCCGTTTAGCCCGGCTAAACGGACAAAGGATCCTTACCATTGTCCGGGACATTACCGAATCCGAATCCGTTCAAAGGGTTCTGGACATACGTAACAGGGCACTTGAAGCGGCTGGTAACGGAATCCTTATATCAGATGCGGGAATTGCAGACAACCCTATCATTTTCTGTAATAAAGCTTTTACAGCAATTACAGGATATTCCCGGGAGGAGGTAATTGGTAAAAACTGCAGGTTTTTGCAGGGAGAAGATCGGCAGCAACCTGCAATTGCCCGCTTAAGAGAAGCGATCGCACAGGGGAAACCCATACAGGAAATACTGCGGAACTACCGGAAAGACGGTAGTCTGTTCTGGAATGAACTCACCATTACCCCGGTTACGGATAGCGGGGGAAAAGTAACGCATTTTATTGGCGTGCAGAATGATGTAAGCCATGTCATCACCGAGGCGGAAAGAAAGGATCAGATCCGGAATATTCTGGAACAGATCATCAGGGATGAGCCACTGGAGGAAATCGGTATTTCCATTTCCGATTTCCTCTCCAGCTATATCGATCAGGCCGGGCTGATACTCTCCCTGAGGGATCCGCACAGCGGGGACCTGAAACCCTGGTATTCCTTTTCCATACCAAAAAAAATGCAAAAGCTGCTGAGTTGGCGACCATCAAATGATATTCCCGAATGCGGGTGTGAAATTGCCGTAATGGAAGGGCAAACCTATATTTCTGAAGATATTTCCAGGGATACCCTGTGGGGTGAGCTGGCCGAACCTATATTGAGTGCCGGCTTCAGGGCCAGCTGGTCCTTTCCCATACATTCTTCAAAGGGGGAAATCCTGGGTTCCTGTAGTATATTTTTAAGGCATTCAGGGGCACCAGACGGTGCTACCCGGGAACGAATCCGGGACGTGCTTCAATTGGGCAGTATCGCTATTGAAAAATTCTATACCCAGGAGATGCTTCGGGATAACAAAGAACAATTGGAAGCCTATGCCAAAAAGCTGGAGAAACATGTAAAAGTTCAGACCCAAGAAGTTGAATCTGCAGTAAAAAAATTAGCAGAAACCAACCTGAATCTGGAGGACCAGATAGAAACTGCCAGAGAGGCCGAAAAAAGAGCGCGGACACATCAGACCCTATTTGCGGCTATCGCCCGTAATTTTCCCAAAGGGGTAATCATGGTTTTTGATCATAAGCTAAGCCTGCAACACCTGGAAGGGGAAGAACTGGATGGTATTGGGCTTTCCTCATGGAACTATAAAGGTAAAACGCCCGAGGACCTTCATGGATTCACGGAGGTACAGAAAGTATTTATCAAAAATGAAGTGATCAAAACTCTGCAAGGCGAACATCGCACTTTTGAACAAAGCAGAAACGGACATATTTACAGCGTGAATTCAACCCCTTTGGAATTGGAGGAATCCTTCCACTGGGCCCTTTTGGTCTGGAGCAATATTACCGAGCAAAAAACCATAGAAAATGAACTCCTGAAATCCCTGAAAACCGAACAGGAGCTTAATGACCTTAAATCCCGGTTTATCGCCATGGCATCCCATGAATTCCGAACCCCCTTAAGTGCAATCCTCTCCTCTGCCATTCTCATAGGCAAACAAATGGAATCCGGCAAGGAAGACAAAACAAACCATTACCTGAATCAGATAAAGAACAATGTCCGAAACCTGAATGTGATCCTGAATGACTTCATGTCAATCAGCCGTCTGGAAGAAGGAGAAATTAAGTGCGAGAAATACAACTTTGACCTTATACAGCTGATCCGGGCAGTACTGGAAGAATTGGAAAGCAACCTGAAAGTAGGACAGTACTTTATTGAAGAATGTGAAATGGGCAACCTCAACATTTACTCGGACCCAAATTTAATGCGGCATGTTTTGTTGAATCTTATTTCGAATGCCATTAAATATTCACATGAAAACAGTCCTATCCACCTTCACATTAAAAAACGGGGTTCCCAAATCATCATTGCCATTCAGGACAGGGGTATGGGCATTCCGAAAAAAGAGCAATCCAATCTGTTCAGAAGGTTTTTCAGGGCAAAAAATGCGGTAAATATCCCGGGAACGGGTTTAGGCCTGCACCTGGTTAAACATTATCTCGATTTAATGGGAGGTTATGTTCACTTTAAGAGCAAACTAAATAAAGGAAGTACTTTTTACATACACCTGCCCACAGTCATAAATGCCCCAAAACCATGAAAAAGATCCTTATCATTGAAGATAATCCCGATGTGCGTGAAAATACAGCCGACCTGCTGCGACTCTCGGATTTTGAAGTATATACCTCTGCGGATGGTGATTCTGGCGTGAGAATGGCCCGGAAAATAATACCGGATCTGATTGTTTGTGATATCATGATGCCCGGCACAGATGGTTATCAGGTACTGGCTCAATTGTCTGCTGAAGATGAAACCGGCAGCATCCCCTTTATTTTTCTGACGGCAAAGTCGGAAAAAGCCGATATCCGAAAGGGAATGAACCTGGGGGCCGATGATTATCTGACCAAACCTTTTGAAGAAGAGGAATTGCTGATGGCGATAGAGGCCAGGCTAAAAAAGCACGACTTTCTACAGAAAGAGTTCAGCAAAGATTTAAACGGAATCCACAGATTCCTTGCACAGGCCTCTGCATATCTCAACAGGGAACATATAGAGAAAAGCTACAGGGAAAAACACTTTGACAAGCGGGATCTGATCTTTATGGAGGGAGACGCAGCACATTACCTCTATTTTCTGGATAAAGGCCTGGTAAAAACCCATAAAACAACAGAAGGCGGGAAGGAATTCGTTACCGGGATGTTCCAGTCGGGAGATTTTCTTGGGCAATTGTCCCTGCTGAATCCAAAAGGAACCTATCTGCATACGGCCACTGTTATGGAATCCACGGTGGTTTATCCTATTCCAAAGGCCGATTTTATGGAATTAATAACTGAGAATCGGGAAGTTTCCCGCAAATTTATGGAGCTGATTTCCAAAAATCTGATTGAGGTACAGGAACAACTGGTCAATATGGCGTATTGTCCGGTCAGACAACGCATGGCCCATATTTTGCTGAAACTTCAGGAATTAGGATTGATCAATAACCATGAACAACAAGGCATCGATATCGCGCGGGAAGATCTCGCAGGGATGGTCGGAACAGCCACTGAGACGGCCATCCGAACACTATCTGAGTTTAAGGAGGAAGGTATAATCAAAATGGGGAAATCGCGCCGGATAATCATCAAAAATCCCGAAAGGCTGGCACATGCGGCCACCTTCGGACAGTAAGCGAAATACTACCGGTCAGGCCTTTTTATTCTTCAATGCGCTGGATCTTTTGTCTGATTTTTTTAAGAGTCCAGGATAATGCCAGAGAAGTCAGGGCCGGACGAATACTGTAGACCAGACCCTTTTTAAGAAGGTTTGCACCTGCATCCCGTATGGCAAGGCGCATATGCTCGATACTGATTTGCCTTTGCAGGTCAATTATCTTCAAGCGATTATCTATTTCCTCAAAAGTTGAAAACCGACTATTCATGATCCTTAAAATATAGTTCTGAAAATGCCCTGAGTAATGGTTTTTCCAAACGATCTCTAAGCAGATAGCCTATAAAGGTCAATACTGCAAAAATCCCGCCCACTAAAAGAAAACCGTAAACGAGGCTGCCGGACCAGGCCCCAAGGGCCCAGGCAGCAGAAAGAGAAAGGAAAAATAAGGTCAGTAATCCCAACAGGGCTACCATAGTGATTTTCCCCAGAATGGAGACGAATTGCAGGCTTAATTTAAAGCCTTTTAATCGTATATATTCCGTACTCAATTGAATATAGGACTGAGCCTCTTCTGCTACCTTGAATACCTCATCTTTTACTGCCGGAGCCTCCATAGTGCTTATTTCTGAAGTTGTGCATTCTTTTTACGCAAGTCTTCAAGTTTCCTTTCCAGGCCTGCTATGATGTCATCGGCTTTATAGCTCATATGACTCAGAGTTTCTTCAAGTTTGTGCTCAAATTCCTCTTTTTTTTCTTTGGCAGACTTGGTAAGTTCTTCTTTGGCATGAGAAAGTCTTTCGGTAATTTCATGACCGGTTTTCTCAATACTGTTTTTAATTTTTTTTCTGGTATTCTTGCCTTCATCAGGTGCATACAAAATACCCAGGCCAGCGCCTATTGCAGCTCCGCCTAATAATGCTAAGAAAATAGTTCCGCTATCGTTTTTCATGACTTCTGGATTTAAAGGATTACTAAATTATCTAAGTGTAAAATTAGTTGAGAAGGTACTTCTGGGAAATGACCTGGGTCATTCCTGACCGGGCACTTATCAGATTTTGCAGGAACTCCTGCCAAAATAGTAATCCGTAATGGGAAATGGGAAATAGCCTTTCCTTAGGGGGCCTCAAAAAACACCCTAAAAAGCGAATAAAAGTATTAACTAAGTAAGTACCCGGCTGATAAAGATCATTTTATTCCTGCCCTTATTTGACGAAATTAGGTTTCGGTCCAAAATACTACTACCATGAAAGACACGCTTCTTTACGACAAACGCCAGGCAGCCTTTCACCATCTGGTGGCGGATAGCCTGGAGGAACTGAAAACACTAAAAGCCTCAGGGGCACAAAAGGCTTTCAATGAAAAACTACTGCGCGTATTACCTGAGGTCAAAAGATACATCACCCGAAGCCTCAGGCTGGCACTGGCCAAGGGAGTTATATCGCACAATAAGTACCGTCCTGACGATTTTTTCGACCAGTTGTTCATAGAGGTATACGACCATCTCGACGAAGTAAGCCGGAAAGAGGAGTTCCACCCCTGGTTGTTCAGACAAGCCGAAAAACTGCTGGACGATATGGAACTGGAAGAAATTTTTGAGGCAACCAATTATGACAATATAGATGATTACTACCGGGCAGAAATGGAATCCCTGGAAGAAGCTTTTAGTACCGATGGCGACGGAGATCTGGTGATGATTGAGGAATTGGATGATCTCTCCTATAAGGACCATCACTATCTGCTGAAGAATATCTTTCTGGATGATGCGCATGAAGACCTTATGGCCCTTACGGAAACAGCTCCCGGAAAGGAAAAGATTCAGGAGTCTCTAAAGAGCCTCTTGTATGCCATGCCCCCTGATACCCGCTCCGTTTTTGAACTGGCAACTGAACAGCTCTTTAACCTGGATGAAATCTCAATGATAAAAAACCTGCCAAAAAAACTTATCTCAGACATGATTGAAAATGCCCGCAGACTTATGAAGGCCTCACTTGAGGACCAATTGTTTGATAATTAATACTAGTACCATGGAAACAAAAAAATTAGTGTCCCGTACCGATTACCTGCTATCGGGTGGCCTGGAGGAATTGCACCAGGAGAGCAAGGAATGGCTGGATACCATCGCATTTCTGAAAGATGAAACCCGCTTCTTTGAAAAACTGCTGGCCGGAAGAGTTGTGGAAACCTACCCGGACAATGCCTATTCCCAAATACTGAGGCAAATGGATCAGGTCCATAAAATGCTGTTTGAGTACCTGTCTGAGGAGATCATAAGGCACGAAAAACTGCTGAGCCGGATAAATAAGAGAGAACCCGGCATTGCTGACTATAACTATAGGGAACAACACCGAAAACTAAAAGGAAAAATTGAATTGTTCCTGAAGGATTTCAGGGAGTTTAAAAAAATGGTATTTGGCTACGCCAAGAAATGGTGAACCAGCTCAAATATGAACTTACTTCAGCAGGATCTGCTTACAGCTTTTGGAAAACTTCCCTGGCAATTTGAAGTTCTTCATTGGTAGGAACTACCCATATACTGACTTTTGAGTCTTTATGATGCAGGGCCTGCAGACCCTTGCCAGGCTTCTGGTTTTTTTCCTTGTCCAGGCGGATTCCCAGGTATTCCATATCGGAACAGACCATGGCTCGCAACAAAGCGGAATGTTCCCCTATCCCGGCTGTAAAAACCAGGCCGTCCAGGCCATTCATCACGGCCGTATAAGCACCTATATACTTCTTGATCCGGTACGCATTCATTTCGAGGGCCAGTTTGCAATCCATATCGCCGGATGCCGCAGCCTTTTGGATATCCCGCAAGTCACTATACCCGGTAAGACCCAGCATACCGCTTTCACTACTGAGCATTTGCTTTACTTTCTCCAGGGGGTAGCCCAAATGTGAAACCAGGTAGAAAATAACCCCCTGATCGATATCCCCGGCTCTTGATCCCATTATCAACCCGTTTGATGGCGTAAACCCCAGGCTGTGGTCAACACTTTTGCCGTCTATAATAGCCGTTGCACTGCATCCGTTTCCCAGATGCAGACTGATCAGGCGGTGTTGCCCGGGCAATAGTGGTTTCAATTGACCGCTTACGTATTTATGGCTGGTCCCGTGAAAACCGTAGACCTGTATTCCGTGTTTTTCAAACAGCTCTGAAGGAATGGCATATTTTCTGGCCTTTAGCGGGATGGATTGATGAAAGGCGGTGTCGAAAACAGCAAATTGCCGGGCATTGGGAAAACAGGCTTCCGCCACTTCTATGCCTAAAAGGTTAGGCGGGTTATGCAGCGGTGCCAGATGCGCCAATTTGCCGATTTCCTCTTTAACAGAGGCATCAATTTGTGTGGTTTCTGAAAAACGGTCCCCTCCGTGGACTACCCTGTGCCCCACCGCACTGATAGCATCAGGAGACTTAAGAATACCCGGCTCCGGTGCCAGCAGGTTTTCAACAATATCTCCAAGGGCGTTCCGGTGATCGCGAACGGGCTTTTCAGACAGGTAGGTATGCCCGCCATAGTCCAGGCTTAACCGGGAATTCTCCGAGCCGATTCGCTCTACCAGACCTTTGCAGACAGTTTCCTCCTCAGGCATGCGAATCAATTGAAATTTCAGGGAAGAACTCCCGGAATTCAGTATCAGTATTTGTACTCCCATGGTATATGCTTATTGCCTTTTTTAAATCCCCTCCTGTGCCTGAATAGCGGTAATAATAACGGTATTAAAAATATCTTCCTCAGTGCAGCCGCGGCTCAGATCATTAACAGGTTTATTCAGCCCCTGAAGGATGGGTCCTATGGCAAGGGCACCGGTTTCCCTTTGCACTGCCTTATAGGTGTTATTTCCCGTATTCAGATCCGGAAAAACAAAAACCGTAGCCCTCCCTGCGACCTCTGAATCAGGCAATTTACTTTTACCTACTTTCAGGTCAACCGCAGCGTCGTACTGAATAGGGCCTTCCACCTTCAGATCAGGTCTGGCCTCCCTTACCAGGCGGGTAGCCTCGCGAACCTTATCCACATCTATTCCCTGACCAGATGCTCCGGAAGAATAGGACAGCATGGCCACCCTGGCCTCTATCCCGAATGCAATAGCGGTATCTGCTGAGGAAATTGCAATTTCCGCCAGTTGCGGAGCTGTTGGGTTCGGGTTGATAGCGCAATCTCCGAAAACTGTAACCCGGTCTGGAAGACACATAAAAAAGACTGAAGATACCAGGGATACCCCGGGGCGGGTCTTGACAAACTGCAATGCAGGCCGAATAGTGTGCTGGGTAGTATGCATGGCCCCGGAAACCATCCCGTCTGCATGCCCTAGAAATACCATCATGGTCCCAAAATAGGAAACATCGGCCATCAGGTCCCTGGCTGTGGCCAGATCCATATTTTTATGCTTGCGCAATTCGTAGAGTTTTTCTGCATAGGCCTCAAAATGCTCTGAACTCCTGGGGTTAACCAAATGAACCTGTTCCAGATCCAGGTCCAGGCTCATAACATTGAGCCGCTGCATTATCTGTTCAGGGTCTCCCAGCAGGGTTAATTCTACTGCCCGGCTTACCGTAAGGTCACGGGCCGCCCTGAGAATACGTTCATCGATACCTTCCGGGAGAACGATATGTTTTTTATCAGCCTGTGCTTTTTTAAGCAGGTTGTACTGGAACATTCTGGGGGTAATCCCGTTTGCTTTGAATGTGATCAGGCGTTCTGCCATGGCATCTTCCGGAATAAAATTGGAAAAGTCCTTTAAGGAATGTTCTATTTTAAGCTGGTTTGCCGCATATATCTGCGGTTGAATGGCCCCTACCTCGTTGGTTACCGAAAAGGTACCGTTAGGAACCGAGATGATGGGAACCACGTCGGAAAGACCTTCAATGAGTTTTATGATAGTATCTTCGGGAATTAAGCCCCCAGTAAGGACGATGCCGGATACGTTGGGATAATTGGAGGAAATATTTGCCTGAAGGGCTCCCAGTATGATATCGGCCCGGTCACCCGGGGTAATAACCAGAGCATCCCTTTCCAGATGGGTCAGGTAATTCCGCAATTGCATGGCCCCTACTCCGTAATGCCCCGCCTGGTTGTCCAGGTGCTTTTCTCCAAATAGCACCTTCCCCCCAATAGCTTCCGAAATTTCACGTACACTCGGATTGCCCAGTATAGGGTTTAAAGGAATCGCCCCGATGAGGACCGTATCGGAGAGTTCCCTGCCCAGGTTTTCAAGTATTAATTCCCTGTTTTCAGGCTGGATCTTATTGGCAACCACCATCAGGACCTCAACTCCCTTGTCTTTAAAGGAATCACAGGCCAGTACCAGGGAATTTACAAATTCGGTAAGCGTTTTCCCAACCCCACTGGATATGATCACCGTGGGAATGCCGAGGTTCTTGGCCATCAGGACATTAAAGTCCCATTCAATTATGGCTCCCTCACCACTGAAATCTGTTCCCTCTACCAATACAAAATCAAATCGGCTCTCAATTGCCTTATACTTCTTTATGATCAGATCCAGCACCTCATCTTCCTGATTCCGGCTGTTCTTCTGAACCACTTCTGAACGGGTACAGGCAAAGGCTTCTTCGTAATCCATAGGGATCTGAAAATAGGACAATACCGTCTCTATATGGTTATCGCGTTTTCCTTTAGGGTAGTCGTTAATGATGGGCCTGAAATAGCCCACCCGGGCCATTTTTCCCAAAAGTAATCGCATCAGACCCAGGGAAACAATTGATTTCCCGCTGTTGGCTTCTATAGTTGCGATGTAGATGGCTTTATTCATAATATGTTTACTGCGCTTTTCACGCCAAAGGTAATCCATTCCTCAGAGGAGCAAAAGGGCCTTCAGACATTTCGGTTCTTACAATTCCATCCCTCCGATTCAGGTTCTCCGCTATATGGCATGATACAAATCATTTGTGATTGTAGTACCCGAAAGTACCTTTAATCAACATAAACTTAATTGCGATGAAATCAATCCTATATGCCACCGACTTTTCCAAAGCTTCTCAAAGTGCCCTTAAATACGCGGCATCATTAAGTCGCCAGCTAGATATGAGGTTAGTAGTCACCCACGTCTATGATGTACCCACCATATTGGGTACTCAGCTGGAACAAACTTTTCCAGAGCTTCGGAAAGATGCCCTTGTCACTGAAAGAAAGCGGCTAACTGAATTTTGCGAAAAGCAGTTGTCTGACATCAAAAAACTGCCGGAACTGATTATTGACCCGGTAGAGAATATGTCTATTCACTCCGGCATTATAGCAAAAGCTACAGACTGGCATGTAAGGATGATTATTGTAGGGATGAAAGGTGAAAATGCCATCAAAGACACCTTTATAGGCAGTACGGCCAAAAAACTCATTGAAAAGTCCCCCTGCCCGGTTCTGACGGTCCCCAGTGGTTTTGAATTACACGGGGTTAAAAGACTGGTCTATGCCACTGATTTTGAACTGGAAGACCTCAAGGCGCTTGAAAAGGTTGTTGCCATGGCGAAAACCTTTGATGCGGAAATCACGGTCATTCATATTTCTATGGACAAAAAATATTCCGGAGCCTCTCAAATGGAGTGGTTTAAAGAAATGCTCAAAAAACGCATCAATTACGATAAAATCAGATTTGAAGTCCTGGAGTCAGCCGATGTGGCGGGTAGCCTGAAGCAGTATTCCGAACAAGTCCATGCCGGACTGATCGCCATGCTTGAAAGGGCACAAAAAGGACTGTTGAAAAAATGGTTCCATCGGGACACCGTAAAACGAATGGCCTCCAGTAGCAGTATCCCTCTGTTGAGCTTTAATGAAAAAAACCTGCAAAGCCTTTTCTTCTAATCCCGTTTCAGTTCGGGTAAGACTAATAGCGGGATCCGGGTTTCAAAAGCTATTCTTTCCGAGACTGGGTTATGGGTTAACACCTCAAGAATACTGTGCTTGTAATGAACGAGCGCAATGAGTTCTGCATCCTTTTTTTCCGCGTAGTCCTTGATCGTATCAGCTACGCTCCCCTGCAGTTTTTGGTTCACAAAACTATGGGGGATACCCTTTAATTTGGCTGAAAGCAGTTTTTGATGAGACTCCTGATTGGAGGTCATTTTGAATTCCGAGCCCACATATACGATTTGTAGCCTGGCATCCCATACTTTTACCAAATCCAGCAGGATACTGATTTCATAGGGTTCGTAATACTTTATATAATCGGTCGGGAAGACCACTGTACGCAATTGCTGAAAATCAAAGTCCTCCGGAACTACCAAGAGGGGTTTATTTCGTATGGCTTTCAGTACGCGTACCGTATTGCTCCCCAGAAAAACCTTTTTGGCTCCTGTAGCCCCCTGAGTGCCCATTACAATAAGGTCAACAGGGTACTCCTTTGTCAGAGCACGAATGGCCTGCAACAAATCCCCTGATCGGTGGATGGCCTCAAACTGATGCCTGGGATTATGGTGGTTTCGCTGCAGATACCCGAGCAAATCCTGCATCTGTTCCCGGGATTCTTTTTCCAATGACTCATAGATAGCCCCCAGTCGCAATTCGGAACGATCGCCGAGCAGATTGGCAAGCTGCGGTTCGTAAGTGTTCAGAATCAGGATGCGGGCCTGCTGGTGTGTAAAAAGCTTCAGGAGCGTAAAAAGGGCGTTCCAGGCATTTCTTGAAAAGTCTGTGGGGATCAGGATTGTTTTCATGAGGGAGGTTTTATTCTTTTGAGGTGGAATCCGGGACTACCAGTAAAGGAATGGATACGTGAAATCCAATCCGATCCAGATTGGGGCGGGTAAGCAGCCGATCGAAAAAGGAGTGGTGCTTGTTCATCATCACCAATAAATCTATGGCATGCTCGTCTATATAATTAAGGATGGCCTCGGGCATATCCTCATCAGACACTTCGCATGTCTGGTATGGTATTTCTTCCATGCATCGCTCCAGATGGGCTTTATTATCTTTCTGAGTATCGCTCAGCTCCGGTTCTTCCTTTACATGTAATAGGATAATATTTGAGTAATGCATTCGGGCCAGCTGCAATACAGGCACCAAATCTTCCTTTCGATATTTGTTTTGGTAATCGCTTGGAAATAAGATGTTCCTTATAGGGTGATACGCCACCTTTTCAGGAATTGCCATAACCGGAATTGTAGCTTTCCGGATTACAAAAACTGTATTGGAGCCCAGGAACAATTCCTTTACCCCGCTGGCGCCTTTGGTTCCCATGGCGATCAGATCCAATTGCTTCTTATTCACCAATTCAGCTATTTCATCCGTGAGTGTATTGAAAGATGAAATGGTTTCATAGCGGTGCCTGGGGTTGTAATGATGTTTTTTCAGGTCTTCCAGGGTCTTCTCCAGCCCCATAATGGAAATATCCACCCCAACATCTGGAATAGCGCTGAATTCAGGTCCGCCCATTACATAATCCAGACGATAGAAAGCCGGAGAATAGGTATGCAGCAAGAAAAAATTACAGGTCTCCTCCTTAAAGAGGTTAACCGTATAAGCTATGGCATGCCAGGCATTGTTAGAAAAGTCGGTAGGGATTAAAATATTTTTCATCGCATGGTATATTGAAGGTATCTTAAAGGTAAATCTGATTAACATCACCTGCCATGATATCTGTCAGTCCTTTAAGGAAACTGTAGCCGGTTATGGACGATATTCCTTATTTTAGGATAAACCAAAACCTCATCCATGCCCGATTCCAGTCAAACCTCACTTGCGTCCTTTATCGATCATACCCTCCTTCGCCCGGATGCAACGGTTTCCGACATTGAAAAACTGTGCGCCGAAGCCATAAAACACAATTTTAAAGCGGTTTGTGTCCATGGGAGTTATCTGCCCCTGGCACAATCCCTCTTGCAGGGCACTCCGGTCCTTTTGGCCGTGGTCTGTGGTTTTCCATTAGGGGCTACACCCGCCGCTGTAAAAGCCTTCGAGGCTGAAACCTATCTAAAACAAGGAGCAGCGGAATTAGACATTGTTGTAAACCTGGGGTGGATCAAGTCTGCCCACTGGGAAAAGATTGGGGAAGAACTCCTTTTACTTCGCGCCATAGCCCCTGAAGCCAGCTTAAAGCTTATTCTGGAAACGGCTTATCTCGAGCGGGATGAAATAATCCGATGCTGCGAACTGGCCGCTGAACACGGCTGGAATTTTGTAAAGACCTCGACCGGCTTCGGGCACGGCGGGGCTACCCTTAAAGACGTACGTCTCATGAAGGAAATCGTTGGAAATCAAGTGCAGGTAAAAGCTTCAGGGGGTATTCGGGACCTGGAAACGGCCAGGGCCTTTATTGCAGCCGGAGCCAGCAGAATTGGCACCTCTTCCGGCTTGAAGATCATTATGGCTGAACAGTCAGAAGCCAGCAATTGAAAGTGCGCGGTATGCCCCGGCGATGATCCAAATCATTTCAGACCTTAATTCAAATACAGAACTTTGCTCTAGTTTCATTTAAAAGCAAAGATCATGTCTCTGAATTTTAACCAGTACGCAACAGAAGGAAATACCTTCATCAAAGCCTATACAGAACATTTGGGCCTTGGTAATGATTACGACAAAGCAGGGCGGATGCTTTCTGCCATTCTGCATTCACTGCGAGATATCATACCCTTCGCGGAATCCCTTCAATTTATGGCCCAGCTCCCTATGTTCCTGAAGGCCGTCTATGTAAATGGATGGTCCGGCAGGAGGCGTCCAGAGAAAATCAGGAAGATGGAAGAATTTATTGAACTGCTCAGAACACATCAGAGAGGAGCCGCGGCCAATGATTTCGGCGATGAGGACGAGGAAGCAGAAAAGTACCTGCAGCTCACCTTTATGTTTTTAAGGAAATACGTATCCCTCGGGGAACTGGAGGATATCAGGGACTCGCTCCCCAAAGACCTGAAATTCATGATCTATTCCAATCTCATGTTCTAAACCAGGCAACAAACAGCCCCGGGATGACCGTAATCATTTTATACCATTTTACGGAAAACTAACTTGCCATAAATCTTAAAATCAAAAGTTATGCTACGATATTTTATTATAACAACAACCCTACTAGCCCTGCCTTTTATGGCAGTATCTCAATCGGTGAAGGAAATAAATACCCCGGTGGTTGAAAACCTGGACGAAGTAACTCCCTTCCATGATGGCCTGGCAGCGGTTCGCAGAGGGAATCAATGGGGGTTTATAGACACCTCCGGAAAACTGGTAATAGAATTTCGGGATGATCTTATCTGGAATACACAGGAAGAAAACGCAACATCAGGAATCGGACAAATAGAATATCCCCGCTTTAATAATGGTCTTTGTCCTTTTAAAATTTCAGGCGAAGAAGACATCCCCCTGTACGGTTTTATCAACCGGCAGGGAAAAGTTGCCATTAGCCCTGAATACCTGAATGTAACTGAATTTAAGGATGGCCTTGCTGTCGGTATTTATTTTAAAAAGACCTTCAGGGGAAAAAGTGATTTTCAGTTAAACATTTATGACCAGACTTTTACGGAAGTGGTCCTGAATACCAAAGGGGAAATGGTATGGCCGGTTACCGAGCGGCAAAACATACTGATGTCCAAAAGGAGGTATGAGCGCCCCGAGATCCACACCAAAGTTCTGAATAAGGACCTCATCGCCGTTCGGACCAGTCCGGAACAATGGGAAATCCGAAGGTTCAACCTTACGCAATGATCTGCCGCGGCTGATACAGGTCATTGTCGTACTGCGCATTCAATAGTAGCTTTAAATAAGTGCCCATAATTGGGAATTATTAATTGTAAAATGCTATTACCATGAAAAAAATTGTTTTAGGTCTGTTATGTTTAGGGTTGACCGGCCCTGCTCTCGCACAAATTATCAAAACGGAAAAACTCTCCGAGGTAACCGTTTATGCTACCAATTACAAATACCTGAATAGCATGAATTCTGAGGAACCAGCTGCTATCCCCGTTGAAATGCTGCAAAAGAAAGTGGCTGCATTCAATTTAAAGGATTCTGACTATTATCAGGATGATTATGATTACTATCAAATCAATTTCTATATCCCTGAGGGAAAAATTTTGGCCGCCTATGATAAGGATGGTAAAATAATCCGCACCGTTGAACGATTCAAAAACGTCAATCTTCCGATATCTGTCAAGGAAGCTGTAATGGATCGATTCCCTGGTTGGACAATTACCGAGGATGCCTACGTGGTTTATTACCACGAAGCCAAAGGAGTGGACAAAAAATACAAACTTACCCTTGAAAACGGGGATAAAAAATTGAAAGTGAAAATGGATGAAAATGGTAATTTCCTCTAAGAGGCGGATAGGTTACGGGGTATTTTGCATGTCAGTGTTTTTCTAACTTCCGATTACCATTTTTAGCCACAGACAGGGCTAAAGTTTTAGTCACTTTATCTGTCGGAAACCGCTCCGGTATGAATCCGGAGCGGTTTTTTTGTAGACTAATTATTGCTTTTTACGGTCCCTGGCCTCCTTACGGGCCAATTTGCGGAAATACCTTCGGGTCAGAAAATTGTGTTGCAGGGCATCCATGTTCTGATCAAACTTTACCATCCCGGAATCCAGATATTTCAGGGTGTGGCGAAACTGATCCGCTACTAAAGAATCTTTCAGGATCATCCCAAGGGTGCCTTCCCCTTCATTTATGTTTTCCGTTATGGTTTTCAATTCTCTGCTTAATTCCCGTATATCTCTGCTTGAACTGTCCAGGCTAACCACAATGTCTTCTATTTGTTTTCTGAAGACCGTATCGCTGAGGATAAGAGAAGCTGCACTTTCTTCAAAATTCATATCTGCTATCATCCTGTTCATCCGGTTGAGGGCATGAACTGCCTGTCGTGAAGCTGCATTCAGATTGCGCAGACCTTCCCGCAGATCCTTTGCCATCAGACTGTCGTTCATCAAATGACCCAGTACCCCAGAACCATTTTTAAGGTTTCCGGTAATTGTGAGAAGGTCGGAAGTTAATAAAGCTGCATTCTCATTTGTCACATTCAGCGTGGTGAGCATATCCTGTGTAGTAATCCTGCTATAACTCTGAATAGTATCCCCTTCCGCTATCGCTGCCGCAGAACCTTTCCCCGGTACGATATTTATGAGCATACTCCCCACGAGGCCGTCAGAGCCGACCATAGCTACAGCATTTTTACGAAGGTGCTGCCGGATCGATTCTTCAATAATCATATGAACGCGTACACTTGTATCATTCTCCATGACTATCTTACTTACCGTTCCCACCTGAATTCCTGAAAACCGGACATTATTGCCTTCCTGAAGGCCGTTTACATTTTTAAAGCGAGTCGTGATTTCAAAGGTTTTGCTGAACATATTCTGTTGGTTACCCAACATATAAGCGCCAACCATCATGATGATGCTGCCCGCAATTACAAACAGTCCCAGCTTAACATAAGTACCCTTTTCGTTTTTCATCTCTTTATTTTTTAAAGAAAGCTTCTATTTTAGGATCCGGACTTGCCGATAATTCTTCATAGGATCCTTCGGCATAATTGATCCCGTCTACCAGGAGCACAATTCTTTCGGAAATGACCCGGGCACAATCCACATCATGTGTGATAATAAGGGATGAGGTCCCATAGGTATGCTGAATCCTCCGCATCAGATTGATAATTTCCTTTGATGTAATCGGATCCAGACCGCTGGTAGGCTCGTCGTAAAGGATCACCTTGGGCTTGAGGATAAGGGTACGGGCCAGGGCCACCCTGCGCTTCATTCCACCCGACAATTCGGCCGGCATCAGGTCAATTGCGTGTTTGAGACCAACATTTTCAAGGGCCTCCTCTACCAGCGGCAGGGTATCTTTAAATGCCCCCAACTTCTGCCGGTGGCGCCGCATAGGAAATTCGAGATTCTCCCTTACAGTCATAGAATCGTATAAAGCACTTCCCTGAAACAGAAATCCAACATCCGACCGCAAATGGTCCAGCTCTGTCCGGCTGAGTTTTAAAATATCCTGACCCAGCACTTCTATCTGTCCCGCATCCGCCTGCATGAGGCCAATCAGGCATTTTATCATTACCGATTTTCCCGAACCTGATTTGCCCATCACCACCAGGTTTTCCCCTTCATACAGGGTAAGGTTAAACCCCTTCAGCACCTGTGTGGTGCCAAAACTTTTATGCAGGTCCCGAATGGCGATGACGGCCTTCTTTGCTGCAGTTTCGGTTGATTCAGTTCGATATTTCAGCTCTTGATCCATACTTACAAATCATAAAAGATATCAGAGACAAAAACGGCCATAAAGTCTACAAAGAACAGCAACAGGGAAGCGGTTACTACCGCAGTATTAGCAGCCTTCCCAACGCCTGCGGTTCCTTTTTTACAATTATACCCCTTATAGCAACCCACCAGGCCAATTACAAACCCAAAAAAGAAGGATTTGATGGTTGCCGGTATGAGATCTCCGAATGACAGGGCTTCAAAAACACGGTCAAAATAAAACTGATAACTCATGGCCCCCTTAAAGTTTTCAACCATTGCGGAACCATAAAGGGCTATAAGGTCCCCAAAAAAGACCAGAAGTGGCAACATGAGGGTTGTGGCAAGGATACGGGTCACCACCAAATATTTAAAAGGGTTGGTACCCGAAACTTCCATGGCGTCAATTTGTTCGGTAACCCGCATAGAGCCCAATTCCGCCCCAATTCCGGAGGCTATTCGGCCCGCACAGATCAGGGCGGTTAAAACAGGCCCTATTTCACGGACTATGGAAATCCCCACCATATTCGGCATCCAGGACTCAGCCCCAAATTCCAGGAGGGTGGGCCGGGATTGGAGGGTTAGCACCATGCCAATGATAAAGCAGGTGACCAGTACCAGCATTAATGAGCGGTTTCCCATCTGGTAACACTGCCTGAAAAACTCACGCATTTCAAAAGGCGGGCGGGCTACTTCCCTGAAAAAACGACCGGCGAAATGAGATAGTTCCCCGATCTCATTGAGAAAGAGGTATATCTGGTTTTTGATAAACGCTGCCTGTGCCATACCACTACTAAAAGTAATCTATAAGCCCTGTGCACGCTATGACAATTATCAGGCGGATACAGCGGAATTTGTTGAAAATAAAGGTATTTCTCAGTTTTAGGGCCAGGGATCTCCCCGGAAACTGTTCAGGCCGTATACCCTCCCCCCTACGAGAACCAAATCCCCCTGTTTTGACCATAGGGTTACACGGGAATAGGGGCTGGAAGGAAAAAAGATATCGGTAAAATTAAGGGCTCCCTCCAGGGCAAACAACTCCAGGGAGGTGACATCTGAGAAGAATTGAAGATCCAGTAGCCCGCCCTGCATTTGCAGAGGGGCTGTGTGCGGGCCCTTAAAAAAGGAGTCCGAAAAACCTTCAGGGCCAGACTGCCGCCGATCTACCCTTATCAAATTTTCAGCCGGGTAAAAAGCAACTTTTAATACCTCCCCTTCTTCATTAGAAAAGGTAATGCCAAATTCATTTGCCGTGGTTTTATCAAGGTCTATGAGCAGCTGCATTTCAGACTGGGAAACCAGAAAATTTCCCTGCAGTTCTTTTTTCTTGCTTATAATTTCTGGTGAGATTTTCGTTTCCGCCGAACGCAATTTACTTAAGGTTTCAACCGGTAGAGACTTCAGGTAATAGCGGTCATCAGCCCTGTGCAGAGTTAATTCCCTTGGTAACGTCATGGCCGAGCGCCATTTTTCCGTAGGGACTTCCTGGGCGTACTGCCAGTTGCTCATCCAGCCAATCCCTAACCGCCGGCTTTGATCCACCGGGGCATTGTCCCAGGTTACAAAGGCGTAATTGTCAGCCCCCCAATCCAGCCATTGCTGCCTGGATTCAGCAGTAAAGGCAGTCCCGTCAAAATCCCCGACAAAATAAGAAGTTCCGGTGCCTCCATTGGGGCCCTGCTGTTGTATGGATACAATTAGAACCCATTTGGTTTCTTCGCCGTCTGCCACCTTCAGCGGAAACAGATCCGGGCATTCCCAGAGGCGGGTATCCCCCTCAATCCCGAATTCTGACAGATACTGCCACTGCCTGAGGTTTTCCGAGCCGTAGAACTGTACCCGGTCGTAAACGGCCAGGGCCATGATCCATTGGGAGCTTTCGGCATGCCAGACGAGTTTCGGGTCCCGAAAATCACGTATTCCGGTGTTGTTTTTCAATACGGGGTTCCCTTCGTATTTGGTCCAGGTATAACCTTTATCAAGACTATAGGCCAGGCTCTGGTATTGAAAATCCTGAATCCCTGCCTGTTCCCCCTCGGGGTTGTGGTGCGTAAAGGCTGCCACTACCGGTATGGAATCCTTTGAGCCAAAACCAGAGGTGTTTTGGGTATCTACAACTGCAGATCCGGAAAAAATATAGCCGAGGGAATCCGGATACAGGATGACCGCTTGTTCTTCCCAGGAAACCAGGTCTCTGGAAGTGGCATGTCCCCAGTGCATAGGCCCCCATACCGTGCTGTCCGGGTAGTACTGGTAACTCAGGTGGTAGGTCCCGCCCAGATAGTACATCCCGTTGGGGTCATTCATCCAGGCTGCGGCTGGGGTGAAATGGAATTTTGGACGGTGGGTCTCTGTTAAACTTCTTGAGGTATCCGGCTGCCTGTCCTTTTGCATTTCCTTACAGGAATAAAAGGACAAGAGCAGCAAAACGATAAGAATAAAACGTTTGTTCATAACAAAAAAAAGGAGTCCGTAGTTAAACTACAGACTCCCTAAGATATTAATTTTGGAATTGTTACTCCTTGATAATCCTGAACACTTCTTCTATTGTCCCCTGCTGGGTTCGCACAAAAAGGATTCCTGATTTCAGAGAGGCGATGTCTACAGAAACTTCATTCAGGCCTAAAACGGAATAGTCCCTATTAAAGAGCAAGCGTCCTACCTCATCATAAATATATACGCTCAGAGGTGCATCGCTTTCCCCCGTGTAAATGTACAGGTAGTCAGAGGCCGGGTTCGGGTAATGGTTGGCCACCGGTTCCGTATTGAGTGTGCTGCTTTCCATCTCCGTAAGGTCTGCCGTAAAGTTGAAACTACAGGGGTCTGCATTGGATCCGTTGGCGGACTTGGAGGCACTATTACAGCCCAGCGTGATTACCTGCCATTGAATGTCGTCCCCGTTTGTGATAAGGCAGATCTGACCCGTCGTATTGGCCGGGAACAGCGATGGAGGCGTATCCCCACCTATAATATTACTGCGGCCTTTGAATTGGTTCTCCCGGGTGTTGTAAGGAATGTAAATATCAAATGGAGTCGAATTCACGTATGTAAAGCATACTTCAACCATTCCAGGACCGAGATCCGTTTTACAGATATCCGTTAAGCTGATCCTGTCGTTACAGCCCACAAATGGGTTAACAACCAGAGTGGCGAATTCCGTTATCTCCCGGAGGAAATAATTTTCATAGCCTGCCGGCAGGGAGGCACTTCCCTCTATTCCTACCTGATACGTACCTGCAGGCAGCGGATTAGCAGTAACGGGGACCCCATTTTGATAAATTGTAAATGTAAAGTTACTAAGACCAGGATCCGGATCGGAAGGGCATAATAGGGTATTGTTTGCCGCACTCACAACAAAATCGAAGCTGCCGGGGGTGGCATCTCCTTCGTTTATCCAGGCAATACCTTCCACCCTAAGATCGAGAGGAGCCTGGTTCACGGTTAGTGTTCCGGTAACGGGGGTCACTGTATAATTAGGGTTTGCCTGCGAAACAAGCGTTAGAGGGTACTGATTGGTACCCGGGCTCAGCGGATCTCCGAGGTTGCAACCATCAGACGGACTGAATGAATAACTGGCTCCTAAGAGATCTGTAAGTGTTTCTGAATACGGCAGGACACCATCCCATTGCGGGTCTGCATTCCTGCTGAGGGTGATTCCAAAATCAAACGGACCGGCATCCCCATAGGTAATGCTGCCATCTACTGCGGTTGCCGTTAATTCGAATGGAAGAACGGTCAGGTTACCTGAAGGAACATATTCATAAATATAGTTCTCGGAAACCCCGGTGGCAGATGCTGATATCTCGTAGGGGCTGCCGGCTACGCCGCAATTTGTACAGTCCACCCCAACGGTCAGCCCTTCAGGGAATACATTGTCAAATGCATCCAGATACCTGAATTGCGGATCCAGATTGGTTTGGTCTATAGTAAACTCCGAAGGGAGGGTACCGTACTCAGCATTGACATTTTCTGTAGTTACCTGAATGCTAGCCGCTTCCACAATGAAAGGAGCCGGCTGGGAATAAACCACATAGTTGTCATCAATTATGGTACCCGGTATCACCCATTGGGTTCCGGCGCCCAATCCGGTAAGGACAGTTATCGGGTAAACCGTTATGATCTCGCCAGGTTCTGTATCTGAAAGATCATCCTCCACATTGAAAAGGACCAGGGAATTCTCAAAAGCAGTCAAGACGGTTTCAAAATCGCTATTGGCAATCCCCAGCCCGCCATTGGCAAAACCCAGGCCGCCGTTGGCAAAACCGAGGCCGCCGTTGGCAAAGCCAAGGCCATTCAGGTACACCGTATTATTCGCAAAGCCCAGGCCGTTCGCAAAGCCGAGGCCACCATTGGCTATGCCCAGGCCATTGGCAAAGCCGAGACCACTAACCATCCCGAGCCCATTGGTAATCTCGGAGGTAGTAATTTGTTGGTTTTCAAGTTCTGTTTTAATGAACAGGTCCTCCCCTATTTCTATAAGTTTCTGACCCGTTGCGTCTTCTCCATTGGCAAAGCCAAGGCCGTTACTCAGAAAGTCTGACGCACTGGCTATGGTGGACTCAGAAACCCAGAAGCTGGTATTGGCAAAGCCAAGGCCATTGATCAGCAGTTCCCCGTCATTGGCAATTCCCAGGCCGCCATTGGCAAAGCCAAGGCCCCGGTTAACAAAGCCCAGACCTCCGTTGGCAAAACCCAGACCGCCATTGGCAAAGCCAAGGCCATTAACGTGATTCTCCTGGAAGGTCCCTGTGGTTGCCCCATCTACTGTAACAGAGGTTTCCCCCGGAACGCCATAGGTATAGTCATAGGTAATCACTGGCACGCCATCTCCATATACAATGCTGCTGGCACCTTCTGGTGGGGATATCACAGGAGTAATGGTTACGGGAAGGGGATCCACAGAAAGTATACCGGGGTCAATAGTGAAGGTATATAATTCCTGGAGACCGGTGTCCAGGGTTTGATCATCGAGTTCAAGCCTGATTTCATAAATACCCACATTGGAGCCGGGAACGGCATCAGGAATGCTTACCATAACGGAAGGAGCGAGAAGCGCAATTTCCGCATCAGAAAGGGAAACCGGGGCCTCTGTAACCGGATCAATTTTAGTAGCGGTCCAGGTCAGTGTTTCCGGACCGGGGTTTTGTGTGGCAAAGAATCTGGAGGTATTATCAGGTTTCAGGGTTACTTCAACAGGCTGAACGTCCAGCAGGTTCAGTGTTTCGGACTGCCCTCCATCGGTTCCGTTGGTTATCACCGTTCCGAACTCATCCTCCTTGGGGTCCGTGAGAACATAGATGGGAGGATTTCCGGTTCCAAAATCAGGAACTGTAAATTTCAGGGTGTTGCTATCTACGAATTCGGTTACCTGGGGCTCATCCCGGAAATATACCGTGGATGATTCACTGAATGAATCCCCATCAACAATTAAGGTAAAAGTATCACTTCCAATAACGGCTGTGCCCTGTAAATCAAAGAGGAACCTTTCTATATTTGGGGAAGGGCTCGAAAATGAGGCAACGGCTGCATCGATATACGCAAAACCATAGCCTGTTTTTGAATCCCAACCAGGAGTGTCCATATCTGCAGCTGTAGCGATCAGGATATCCCTGGTATTATAGGCCGTATCTGCAGGATTATTCAGAAAATTTGCTTTCGCCTCTTCTACCAGGGCAGCACCCGCCGCCAGCAAAGGGGCCGAGGCTGAGGTACCAAAAAAGTTGGGCGGTCCATCGTCTTCTTCATAATCGAATCCGAAAAAAGTATTATCAACACCGGTCGGAGCCATCAATGTGGGCTGGTTCCGGTTCTCATTATTGATTATTAAGCCACCCAGGGAAGAGGAAGCCTGAGCTGCCAATGCATTTCCGGCATAGGGTGTGTTGTCATATCGGACTGCGCCCACAGCTGTAACATTCTCAGTGTTAGCATGCCCAAAAACCGTAGACCCTGTAGCTGCCGGGGTGGCCTGGAATAAATTATCCTCTCCGGCCCTGAATACAATGTATTTAAAGCGGGGGTTAGGTATCCCCGCGGCTTTTTCCACCATGAGGTAGGTGGTAGTTGGCGTATTGACCACAAAAGGCATAATCTCGATAGGGTCTGCCCCCAGATTATTCCGGTTAAATCCGTATTGTTTGTTTCCGTTGGCGTCCGTCAGATAGAAATCCATGTCTACCTCAGCCCCAACAGCATTGAGGGAGTAGATATTGTCTTCCCACTGCAATCCTATAATATAAACCCCTACTCCCAGATCGAGCCGTTGCAGATAGGTACCCCCGGGGCCCTGAAAATCATGTCGGTTGTCATTGGGTGCAGCTGCCGGGGTAAAGGTGGCCTCGTAGGATCTGTCCCAGAAGTTCCCGGCGGAAGTAAAGTATTGAACACCGCTTCCTATGGCAGCCTCCACAGCCTGAGCCAAAATACCATCCTCGAAATAAGAGGAATTGATATAAGTGATGTCGTCTACCAAAATATCAACAATGGGAGCCATTGCGGTAATCTTGTTCGCCATGTCCCCTTTAGATTCAAAACCGGTTGAGAAGTACAACTCAGCCCCCGGGGCTACATCGTGAATAAGTTGCATCATTGCTCTTCCCTCGTCCGTACCACCACCGGTCAAATCGCCTCCCAGGATAGTTACGTTAGGCGGTAAGTCACCACTGTCTATATCGGCCTGGTACCCCAATAACTTATTAAAACTATCGGAAATAACACCAATTTTCAGTCCTGTCCCCGATAAATTCCACCCCAGCCGGGCCAGGTCTGAATTCTGGGCGAAATCTCCCTGGTTATCTACCAGCCCCTGATTGTTTACTGCAGGGATACTTGCATACACCTGATTGATTTGGATGTAATTACATAAATTCGGAAGTTCTGCTATTTCAAAATCTACGGTAAGAACCCTTAGGTTTGTAAGTAAATCCTCAGATTCGGAAATAATAAAATTATTGATCTGGTAGTCCGTTTGAAGTATGTTCTTCAGTAATGTATAATCCGCAGCGGTACCCTGAACTACAATCTCGATTCGTACCCTGTCATTCTCTACCCTGTAGAGGAACTCATTGTATTCCCCTGTCAAAGGATCGTAGGTTTCGAACAGGGTGATCAGGGCAGCCCCGATGCAACTCTCTGTTTTCAAGGCAAAAAATTCATAGCCCGGATCGATGTCGCAATTGTTTACGGTTACCGTCGCTACGGCATTCCCACTGGAGACCACACCCGAAGTGGTTGTGAAATTATCGCTTACCGTTACCGTATATTCGGTTTGTATTGAAGGTTCTACAGTGATACTCTGGGTGGTCGCTCCGTTGCTCCACAAATAAATATAATTCCCGTTACCCCCTTCAGGGCTTGCCGTTAGAATAACATTCTCCCCATTACAAATTGAAGGACTATTGACAGATACCGTAATGGTAGGGTTAACTGTTACCGTAGCGGTTCCATTTCCGCTGGAAACCGTTCCGGAGCTGGTTACAAAATCATCACTGACCACTACAGAATATTCAGTGCTAACATCAGGGCTCACGGTTATGCTTGGGGTATCTGCTCCGTTGCTCCAGGCATAAATATAGTTCCCGTTGCCCCCTTCAGGGCTCGCCGTAAGGGTAACGCTTTCCCCCTGGTAGATGGAAGCACTGTTTACCGTAACCAAAATGGTGGGGTTTACGGTTACCATACCGCTTCCGCTTCCGCTGGAAACCGTACCTGTTGTCGTTACAAAGTTATCGCTTACCGTTACCGTATATTCCGTGCTAACATCAGGGCTCACGGTAATGCTCGGGCTATCTGCACCGTTACTCCAAAGGTAACTGTAGTTGCCGTTACCCCCTTCAGGGCTTGCCGTAAGGGTAGCACTTTCCCCCTGGTAAATCGAAAAACTGTTTACCGATACCGTGATGGCAGGGTTTACGGTAACTGTGCTAATGGCAGTATTGCTGCAAATTGCATCAATACTTGTATTGAAGTTATCACTGACTGTAACCGTATATGCTGTGGTTGTTTCCGGGCTTACCGTAATGCTCTGGGTATCTGCACCGTTACTCCACAGATAAGTGTAGTTTCCGTTACCTCCGCCCGGGGAGGCCGTAAGGGTTACACTGTCCCCCTGGTAAATATCCTCGCTGTTCACCTCAACGGTGATCTCGGAATTCACCTCAATAGTAAGGCTGGCAACAGGGCTTGCGCAGTTATTGACCGCATCGTAGAAAAACCCGTAATAGGTTCCTGCTCCAGGGTTAGCCGCTGCAGCCTGGGTCAACCGGTCACTCACAACAAAGGGATCCGAACCAATACTCCAGAGAAGCTCAGTGCCTGAAGGCGTGGCACTGCTGATAAAAGTGCTGAGAGCCGGCACGGTTTCGTTGGAACAAAAGGTGGTTCTGGCACTGGCATCAAGAGAAGGAGCCACATCTCCCACATTACTGAGGGCACAGGCGCAAATCACATCAACATCTTCTATAGTACTTGGTGTCCCAGGCAGGCCACTGCCGTTTCCGGAATAGTAATACAGGACACCTGTACCCCAGCTTGCAAAATTATTGGTATTCCCAGCCAGTACTTTAACGCCGCCTACCCCAGACAGGGAGCCATAGTTATTAAAGTTACCGGAGAGCAGCGTAAAACAGGCATTATTTAGGCTGATATCGCTGTTGTTCACAACATTGCCGTCTTTCTCGAAGATGGCATTGGTAAGTTCAATCCGCCCATCTACATTAAGGACCCCGGGGCCAATGCTTACAAAAGCCCGGTTTGCCTGGACCAGTGCCCCGGCAGCAACATTCAGATTGCTGCTGTTCATAAAATCGGCACCGTTTATTATTAATGTAGAACGGTTTCCCAGATTGATGGGCTGATTGTCCGTATAATTAATATCGTGTTTGATGGTAATGGTGGAACCGGACACGTTTCGGTTCGGAAAAGGTCTGCTATTACACCCTCCTCCGGAGCAGATCCATGCAGCCGGGTCATTCCAGTTGGTGGATGCTCCCGTTGTCTCATAATTTTGAGCAACTGCCTGAAAAGTACCCAGGCTAAATAACAGGATAAACAGATAGGGAAATGAATTCTTAAAAAGTGGGGATAGACAATTGGTTGGCCCTTTTGTTTTCATAAAGACAGAATTAAATCTTAAAAAGATTAATTTGTGCAGGTCAATGAAATAAAGGGGAAACTTTTGGGGTAGCTTAAATATACAAAATAAACTGAGCCGCGAGGGCAAAGGGTAAAATATAAACACGTATTGGGCTTCTTTGTAAGTAGCACCCTACAAAATAAAGTCTTTCCTCTTCAATTAGCTTGTATGACCCCTTGAAGTTCCTTCTAATATTTTACTAACTTAGGGCCGTTATGCAGGAACAAAAACGAAAAAAATTCAAAGACCCTCAAGAAAAGTTAACCCCGGAAGACAAGCTTGAGGTTTACTGGTCTGCCATTGAGTACATCGTTGGCCTGAATCGCTCTTCAGAAATTAAGGCCGGTTTGATAATCTCCTTTTACGGTTTGTTGCTGGGGGTTATTTTCCAGGTCGTAACCACTATGGAAACCGATTTTAAGCTCAATTACTTCCTGATTGTTGTATTAGCCATCTTCGTTTTCTTTGTGGCCCGTTCTATCTATTACAGTTTTAAGTGTTTCTTACCGCAGATAGAGACAAAGTTTGATAAGAATATGTTCTTCTTTCACGATGTGATTACCAAGTACGGCAATATTGAATCCTTTGCTAAAAAATTCCACGAATTGTTACTGGATGAGCAGGAACTCTACGCCCAGTTGGGGGAGCAAATCTATGTGAACTCCCTGATTGCCTCAAAAAAATTCAGTGATGTCAATAATTCCGTCCGCAATCTGGTATTCAGTTTTATACCTATGTCTGTGGGAGCCCTAACGATTATTGCACAGGCCTTTATCTTCTAGAAGTATTAATGACTGGAAGCTAATTTGCGGGCCTTTTCCCTTAATTCGCTCAACACCTGCTTTTTACCGGCTACTCGTTCGCGAATGGCCCAGTCTGTGTGGTAGTGATGCGCTTCGAGGAATTTGATCTGAACCTCCAGCCATTCCCGTTCATTGCTCACAACCCCGAAATGCTCAAATTCAGTATATAAACCGCCGCTTAATTTATAGTAATCGGGTCTTCCAAGATAATCCAGGTCTGCATCTGCCAGTATCTCCTCATATATATTTTGCGGTCTCTGAGGGACTTTCGTGGCGCGGATCATTCCATTGATCACCTCTATTTGCCTTTTCGAATATGTTCCCTGTAGTTTGGGCTGTAGTTCGGTAATACTTTTCTCTTCGTGCTCCCGGGGCCCGTATATATATCCAAAGTCATGGCCAATTGCCGCAATCCGAATAAGTTCTGCGACAGAATCGGCAACCATGTAATAATCGATATAGTGGTTACAAATGTTGGCAACGTCAATGGTATGCCCTACAGTATGGTAAGTCAAATGCTTTGGCAACCGTTCCTCTAACTCCTCCAGTATCTCTAAACATACGGCCGGGTATGCCTTTCTGTTAAGTAATTCCATATTCGCCTGAGGCTCTTATTCCCTTGAGTAAATTAAATATTTGTAGGAATATTTTTACAATATAAACTTACGAAACCATTTTTAAAAAAGATGATTTTTTTTGGTTTGGTTGGTTTACATTCTTCAAATGTGGTAACAATCTATAAAATTTGTGGGGTTTTTGCACATTTTTATCGTCTTAAGAGCAAAAAAATCTTCTGAGTAGCACAAAATCAGGCATCTGTAGCCGCATCAAAATTGGCGTAATACATTTTCAGGACCTGTTTGTTCTTAACTTCTACCTCCCCCCTATACGTAAAATCATTCTGGTCTTTCAAAAGTTCAAAAGTGTTTTCGGAAACATTGATTTTACCCGGCTCCGAATTGGATTCCATCCGTGCCGCAAAATTAACGGTGCTTCCCCAGATATCATAGGCGAATTTCTTGGTGCCGACCACCCCTGCCACTACCGGACCGGTATTTATGCCCAACCGTATTTTAAAAGGATAAATCCCCTTGGGTGGGTTTAATTCTGTTTGTTTGGTGAATTTCAGGATTTCCATGGCAGCTTTAAAGGCATCCTGGGCATGGGTGTCGTTTTCGGTTGGCAGACCTCCTGCGCACATGTAGGCATCCCCAATGGTTTTGATCTTCTCCAGGCCATGGCTTTCAATAATGGCATCGAAATTTTTAAAGAAATAGTCCACACTTTTAACGAGCCTTTCAGCCGATATACGCTCGGCTATTACAGAAAAAGCCTTAAAATCTGTGAACATAACCGTTACCTTATCAAATTCCTTTGCCTTAATAAATCCGTGCTGTTTCAGTTCGTCTGCTGTCTCCTTTGGCAGGATATTCAGAAGAATCTGCTCGGAACGATTTCGCTCAAATGCCAGTCTCTTGTTTGTCTTGCGGATATAGAAGTATTGAAAAATAAACCCGGCAATGATGGCGAGGAAT
Organism: Robiginitalea insularis; assembly: GCF_052497835.1. Classification (NCBI taxonomy): domain Bacteria; kingdom Pseudomonadati; phylum Bacteroidota; class Flavobacteriia; order Flavobacteriales; family Flavobacteriaceae; genus Robiginitalea; species Robiginitalea insularis. Next base: position 2,068,726 of record NZ_CP199296.1, on the reverse strand, counting down.
AGCGCCAGGATTACCAGCAGTAATTGTTTGGCCTTGGCGTCCTTTTCAATCTGGACGGTGTTCAGCTCATTTTCTGTATTGAGCAGTTCAATCTGCCGGTCTTTCCGCTCGCTGTCAAACTGTACCTGAAGTTTGCTAATGACATCCTTGTACTCCTCGCTTCTCAGGGAATCCGTTACTTCGGTATACCGCTGCTGGTAAGCAAAGGCCTTCCTGAAATTTCCCAGAGCTGAAGTAGCAGCAGCCAGGCCCTCCAGTGCTTTCTGTTTTTCGTAAAGCACCTTTATCTTTGTTGCCAGCTCAAGCCCCTGCAAATAATACTCCACAGCAGTCCGGGAAGCATTTCTGGCCAGGTAAACATCTCCCAGGCCAATATAAGCCTTGGTTTCCTGGAATTTATTTTCCTGTGTCCTGGCAGCTTCCAATGCCTGTAAGTGGAATTGCTCCGCTTTTTTAAACTCTTTTAAATCTCTATAGGCACGCCCCATAAAATTTAAGGGCGCTGCTATATCACCATTGATTTCTGTATAGGCTTCCAGAGATTTTTCGAGATAGGGCAGGGCCTCCTCTGGCTTATCACGGTTCAGCAATAACTCCCCCAGGTTTGCCGCAGCAATGGCCTGGCCTTCCATTTTAATGGCGAATTGCTCCTCGGAATTCAGCCCCTTGAACATTTCAATGGCCAGCAGGTAATTCTCTTCGGCTTTGTCAAAGGTTTGATCTTCATTCGAATAAATGGAACCCATATTGAGGAAGGCAGAACCCATCCGCAGGGTGTCCCTTACTACCTCCGCATTTTTGACTGCTTTGATCAGGTATTCCAGTGCCCTGGGTTCATTCCCTATGGTGAGATAAACTGCCCCGAGGTTACTTTGAAGGTTTGCTATTCCGGTCGTATCCGATATCCCAATAAAAATCTCAAGGGACTGCATAAAATAGGATTCGGCCTCCTCAAAGTTTCCCTGTGACCAGCGGATCAGGCCTAGCCCCTTTAAGGAGTATGCCTTCCCACTGGCAAAATCGATCTCCTCCGCGTAGTCTATTGCCTGGTTATAAAGGGCAAAAGCAGAATCCGCCTGAATACCGCGCAGGGAGTCCCCTTTTTTGACCATTTTATTGACAAGGGTGGAATCCAGTTGCCTCTTCCCCAACAAGCCATCCGAACCTATATTTTCAATTTGCCCCTGGGCAATGGCCGAACCCGAATACAGTAAGAGAATTGCCCAAAAACCAAAGGTCCTGAAACAAGAAGAAAGTGAAAAACCCTTGAAATGCATGCTCATAAAAGTAGGAATAATTCTTTACTTGATTGATTCCGTATGGATTAGGAACTCGGGGGGTCTTCCGCGCATAAGGATTTCCTAAAAATAACAATATTTATCTAGCTTAACAGGAATCCCTGCTGTTAAAAAGAGGCTGCTCACTGAAGTTGACTGCCGTCCGGGCTCATCAAATCCAGGATAGCGCAAAGCTGTTTATGTCAGAAGATTAGCTCAAGGCGCTCAATATTTTGCTGCCGTCTGAGAATTCAGGTGCAATATTAGATCAGGCCTGATCAGAAGGAGATGTATTATCCGAATGCTTTTGTTCTTTGCGGTATTTCACGATTACTTTAATGACAACCCTTAAAATAAGGGCGAAAGCTATCAGGTAAATTATTTCTTTTGTTTCCAATGCACTTAATTTTAAACGGGGCAATCTGTCATTTGGAATAACCTCCGGAAATCACCTTTCCCCGAAACCGATATAAATGTAGCCATTAATTTTTGGCAAACGAAACAGGTAATCTATTTGTTAGCCGGGGGTTTGGGCAGCACCTCCTCAGGAAACGGAAAGAGGATGGTAGAATTCTTCTCGGCGGCTATGTTTGAAAGGGTTTGATAGAGCCGTAATTTAATAGCAGACGGAGATTTATCGATCTGAAGACCGGCTTCCAAAAGCTTTGCAGCCGCCTGTTCTTCAGCTTCAGCCAGGATAATACGCGCCCGGCGGGAGCGTTCGGCCTCGGCCTGGTTGGCCATCATCCGCCGCATATTTTCGGGCAACTGAATATCCTTGATTTTTACATCCATTATTTCAATCCCCCATTGATGGGTTTCCTGTTCTACAATACTTTTAATATTCTTGCCCATTTCCTCCCTTTTGGATAGGATGGTATCCAGTTCCACCTTCCCGCATACGTCCCTGAGGGCTGCCTGAGAGAGCTGTGTTATGGCAAAATGGTATTCCTCCACTTCCAGTACCGCCTTTTCAGGATCTTTGATTTTAAAAAACACCACCCCGTCTATACTACAGGGCACATTATCTTCAGTCATCACCTCCTGGGAAACGATATTGATGGTAATAACGCGAATATCCACTTTTTGAATGGTTTCAACACCCGGGATGATCCATCGCAATCCGGGCTGCAGGGTGCTGACGTATTTTCCAAAACGGAATTTAAGGGCGCGTTTGTATTCATAGACAACACGAATTCCGGCCAACAAAAAGAGCAATAGTAAAATTCCTGAGAAAAAGAGCGGGTTCATAGGGAGGGTGTTTGAGTTTAACTGACTAGAGATGCGTCCCCCTACCAAAAGGTAATGGGATATAATTTCACAGGAATCAAAGTACTCCCTTAAACGACCAATGCCTATGATATATATCAGGAACCGCAATCACCCAAAATAATGGTGCATTAAACGGCTGATGCTTTTTGGCAGGTTAAAAGATGTTAATTCTGTACTGGTTGATCCAGATCATAGCCTTTTTACACCCGGCTTACTTCCTTTGCAATAAAGTTTACGGAAATGGGCTTCTTGATATTTTTTGGAGTATTACTGGCCCTGCTGGCCTATCTGTTGCTAATGCAGTTGGATTTGGTTCTGAACAGCTACCAGCAGCAATACTATCTCAGGGTTGGAGGGCTCTGCAAACTACTCCTTGAAAAAGACCCGGAGGAGCTGGTCCATTTGCGGCTTAAAAGCGGCCTGCTGAACATTATCTGGAGGCCTTCAGATTTTAAGTCCCGGGCCCGCAAGCCAAAAAAGCTCCGGAAACGAAAACCTGAAAAATCCAGGAAATTTAAGTTCAGGACCCTTCTGGCCCTATTAAAGGCTGTTAAGGTAAAGGAATTTCGCTGGCAGTTGGATACGGCAGATCCCATCCTGAACGCCCAGCTCTATCCGTTGTTTTTCTTTTTAAAAAACCAAAGGATGCGCTGCTCGGTAAACTTTGTAGGGGAGAATCAACTGGCCCTGCGGCTCAGCAGCAGGCCGGTAAAATTTTTAAAAGCAATTATTAACCCATAAAAAATTAATCATGGATTTACATTTTGAAGAATTACTGAACAGGGTAACAGACTTTATCAAGTCAGAGGCCAAAACGGAAACCATTATTGGAGAACCTTTTGAATTAGGTGCTTTTAAATGTGTACCCGTCATGAAGGTAGGTATGGGATTCGGCTCCGGAGGCGGGGAAGGATCAGAACCTAAAAAAGGTAAAGGACAGGGAGGCGGCGCCGGCGCAGGTATTGGCCTGGAACCTATAGGCTTCCTGGTAAGCAAAGGCGAGGAAATTTCCTTCTTGGAGGCAGGGAAAACCCACGGCCTGGCAGCAGCTTTTGAAAAAGTTCCTGACCTGATCGAAAAACTGGCTAATCGCCGGAAAGAAGAAGCAATGGTATAAGCTTTTGAATAGCTTAGAAACCACAAAGGGGCAGCTTTACAAAAGTTGCCCCTTTTGTTTAAAGGCGGGTTATGTTAAATATATCTGCACCTTAAGATTCTTATAATCAATAGATATGTTTAAAATGAGCCTAAGGGATGATCAGGCTTTGCCCTGAATGTGTATCTTTCAATATAATTTCAAGCAAATCTGCAGATGGAATACAAGGTACTGGGGCTGATGTCCGGCACTTCCCTCGACGGGCTGGACCTGGCCTACTGCCATTTTCAAAAGACGGCCGGGGGCTGGCAGTATGAGCTATTGCATTGCAACCAACTGGATTATTCGGTGGAGATGCAAAAAAAGCTGCAGGATGCCATTGAACTTTCCGCCCCGGAACTCCTGCAGCTGGATCACGAGTACGGGATCTGGCTGGGAAGGAAGGCAAAAGACTTTATAAAGGCCCACAACCTTCAGGTCGATTTTATAGCAAGCCACGGGCATACCGTGCATCATTTACCCGAAAAAGGCGTGACTTTTCAGATGGGATCCGGGCAACACCTGGCCGAGGCTTCCGGGGAGCGGGTTATCTGTGATTTCAGGAGCTCAGACCTGGTTTTAGGAGGGCAGGGAGCCCCCCTGGTGCCCATAGGGGACCTGCATTTGTTTTCGGATTACAACTTCTGCCTGAACCTGGGGGGTATTGCCAATATTTCCTTTCAGAGAGACGGAAAACGGATTGCCTACGATATTGGCCTGGCCAATATGCCCCTGAATTACCTGAGCCGGAAAATGGGGCTTACCTATGACAAAGACGGAGAAATGGCCCGCTCCGGATCCTGTATTGAGGGGGTGCTCAATGGGCTGAACAACTTGGAGTACTACCGGCTTCCCTTCCCAAAATCTACCGGATACGAATGGTTTGCACGGGAAGTGGTCCCATTACTGGATAATGAAAAGCACAGCATCCCGGACCTGCTCAATACCTGTGTGGTACATATCTGCGAACAAATAGCGGGTCAGCTCCGTCAGCATCAGGAAAAGAACAAGGCATCCCTGCTGGTCACGGGAGGCGGCGCCTTCAACACTTACCTGATGGATTGTTTAAAAGAAAAGCTGGGCAGCCGGGTTAAATTAGAGATCCCCGACCCGGGCCTGATTGCTTTTAAGGAAGCCCTGGTATTTGCCTTTATGGGAGTACTCAGGATACGGGAAGAAACAAATGTACTGAGCTCGGTAACCGGAGCCAGCAGGGATCATAGCAGTGGGCAGCTTTTTTATCCCCTTTAAATCTCAAATTATAAACCTTTCTGCAATACTGAATCCCCACTCTAAAGCCTGCCGGAATCTGGCCTTCTTAACGTTTCTTTGACGGAATTTCTCTCAAAAATTGCCTTTCTTAGAGTAAATTTTTAACCACAGCAGCTATTTATGAAAAGACCGGGCACAAGAATATTCCTGTTAGGCGCAATGGCCTTGGTATTTGTGGCCCTTTCCGGGTGCAGGGAAGAGAAAACGGATAAGGAAGGCAGCACCGCTGTGGCAAACAAGCCTGCGGATCGCAAAAGCAACCGGCCTGAGGCACAGAAGTATCTGGATGATATTGCCATTTATGAGACCTTTAGTGATATAGAGCCGCTGTTCCGGTATAACAATGACACCACCTATGTTGTCAATTTCTGGGCCACCTGGTGCAAGCCCTGCATTGCGGAACTTCCCTATTTCGAAGAATTGAATAATAGCCGTTCCCAGGAAAAGGTGAAAGTGATACTGGTAAGCCTGGATTTCCCCAAACAGGTGGAGACCAACCTCCTCCCCTTCCTGGAAAAAAAGAAAATCTCCTCTGAGGTAGTAGTGCTGCTGGATGGCAAGTACAATGACTGGATAGACAAAGTAAGCCCGGAGTGGTCTGGCGCCATCCCGGCCACCTATGTATACAGGGCCAGCCGCCAACAATTAATCGGGGAGCCTTTTGATAATTTTCAGGAACTGGATTCTGTTGTAAAACCCTTTTATACCCCAAAAAACCTGTAGTTTTGAATAAAATTATTGTTACCCTGGCCGTTGTGTTGAGTTCTTATTTTACACTTCCCTTTTTAACCCAACCGCCGCAGTTGGAAACTGAAACGAATGCATTTGTACCGGGAATTTCCGTGGGGGACAAAGCCCCGCCCTTTAACCTGAAAAACATAGACGGTAAAAAATACTCCTTTAACAACATCAAAGACACCAATGGAAATACCCCCAAAGGGTTTATCGTTGTTTTTACCTGCAATACCTGCCCCTATGCCCTGGCAAACGAGCAAAGGCTCATTGACCTGCACAGGGCCTATGCCCCAAAAGGTTACCCGGTAGTGGCCATACAGCCCAATGACCCGGCCCTGCAACCCGGGGACAGCTTTGAGGCCATGAAACAAAACGCGGCAGAAAAAGGCTTCCCCTTCCTGTATTTATTAGATGAAAAGCAGGAGGTTTTCCCTGCTTACGGGGCCACCAAAACACCTGAGGTCTATTTGGTTGACGCCAAACGAATTGTACGCTATCACGGGGCCATTGATGACAGCGTACGCAACCCGGATGGCGTGGAAGAAAAATTTGTGGAAATGGCCATTGCGGCAATTGAAGCGGGCAAAGATCCCGCCCCGGCAACCACCAAGGCTATTGGGTGTGGGATAAAGAAGAGGTAAAAGTCCAACGTCAGAAAAAGATGATTCTCTCCCGTGGATCCTATCGATCTATAAGCGGTATTTGTTAGTTAATTTTGGCCTTAAGCCGGTAGAATTCTCATTGTTTAGTCCTCAGTCTGATCGTTCTCTTCCTGTAAACCGTATGTAAATTTAAACGTGGGGTAGGCGCCCAGATTTTCGGGGGCATTGGAATCGCCTTTCTCAACCTTGATGTTAGTATCAAGATGCTGCCTTTTAAGGTAATTTCTTATATGATCTACCAATGCATCAGTACGCGACAGGCTAAGGCTATCCAGATTTACGTCACTGGCTAACTTCATTACGGCATCATTAAAACTTAATGTGTCTGTTTGCACGATATCAAAAACATATTCCCTAAACCCGGCCTCATCTTTTAGATAGTTGCTTCCATCTTTATTGAAGCCCTGCCCTACCCATTCTTTGGCTAAAGCTTCTTTTTGCAGATCCCGGTCAACGTAATAGGTCATCTTAATAGCCAGCTCTTCTTTTTGTCGCTCAAGATCTAAAAGTTTATTCAATTGTCTGTATTGCCTTTGGGATGGAATGGTATCGGTATACGCAAAGCTCATCTCTTCAAGCTCCTTCGGATCACCTCCTACCAAGCCAACCAGAAAATTAACTGGCGCAGCCACAGTCTTACCGATCAAGTTCTTAAAAGCATACCAGACAATAGTGCTAACCTTTACAGACGGCTGGTTAAGATCACCATTTACCGGAATTTCCATATTGACATCTCCATTTTTATCAGTCAGCAGGAAAAAGGCAAATTTTAGCGGAACCTTATTTAACCCACCTCCCGTGGTTTCAAGCTTGGCATTTTTAACCAGCAACCTGTTTTCACTATTTATAATTCCGTCGGTGACCTTTGATTTTGAATAGTAATACATATCGCCCTGGACCACATTGTGCCCCATATGATAATCCGTATAAATATTAATGTCAGATAACAGGAATTTTTCTATGGCTATATCTAAATTTAGATTCTTTGTATAATCATTTGGATTAAACCCCAGCTGTGCTACTAAATTACCCCGGTTATTGAGCAACATGGTGGAATTTATTGTAACCCAGTCCACATTGTTTCTGATCTCCTGTGTATTAATGTTTATCTCGTTTAAGTGATAGTCAAACGGCTGACCCGTCAGATTATCCATGTAATCCAGTGCTCCATTCTTGATGATAAAACGGTCAATGCTGTATTTGAGATTATCCGTACTGCTAATGTTAGCCTTTGCCTCCTTTTGCGACGGCGCAGCGTCCTCGTCCTTCATGAGCCGGGCCAAATTGTTGGTAGTGGAATCGAGCTCAAAGAAGGTATAGGTATCTGTCAGTTCCAGCTTTCCGATCTGATAATCGGAATTAGCGTAATCAATTCTGGAAAGATCACAACTTATGTTTTTTGCTCCCAGGATTTTTTTATCGGCAGTATCGGTCATGACAAAATCGGTTACCTCAACATTACCAGTGAGAATGGCTTTAGTAAAATCTTCAACATTACCATCGAGCTGCAGGCTGGCATTAAGGATGCCGTTCATGCTGTTAACATTCAGCGATTGTGCCGCATATTCGTAAAAAGCGGAAAGGTCTAATCTGTCAATATCCAGGCCCGCATCAAAATCTCCATCATTGGGGTTCAGGTTGAGCGTTGTTTCTACATAACCTCCATTGGACAGATTAAAACGTACGTCTACATTGCTTTTTTCCTGCTGATCCCAACCAATAAAAGGCACTTTCAGGTTTATATCCTCCAGCTTAGTCAACTTGTTGACATTCCTGTGGTCAAAGTAAAGGTCAGAATTCATAATCACTATGTCGGAGACCGCATACTTTAAAGACTCTGCAGCGGGGTCTTCTTCAATATTCAGGGTGTCATTGCCTGAATAAAAAGCAATCATGTCATCAAAGTTAAAGACACTATCCTGCATCACTATGGTGGCAGTCAGACCATTCAGATAAAACTGCTCAATCTCTATTTTACCTGCCAAATATTTTAAGGGCTCCAGATTGATTAGCAGGGTGTCAAAAGAAATAAATACATCAGAACCGTTGGCCTCTAACAACTTGAAATCATAGGCTTTGGCTGTACTGGTAAAGTAGTTGTAATCAATATCGCCTAAGGCGATTTGGCGTCCTATAAGTTCGGGGCTGTTCTTAACCAAATAGTTCCTGGCAATTCCCGGAGCCAAGTACATAAGTATCAAGACTAGCGAGAGAAGTATCAGAAGCCCAATCCTTACCTTTTTAGATCGCATAGTGTTTACTCTTTAAAAAATTTAAATAAACACAAATAAAGCATATTTCCTTAATCCAAAACTTAAGATTATCATAAGAAATAAGCCAAAAACCTGATCGACAGTTTATCGGAACAATTTGGCTGCCAAGTGTTTGAAGTAATGGCTGTTTGATTTATTGGGTGGAGAACTCCCTCTGACTAACAATTTCAAACTTTCGAAGAGCCTCGCCTTCTGCCATTTTATATTGTACTTCCTTAGTCTTATCTGTTTTCTCGCCATTATCATATATGGGGAAACGCTGTACCAGGTAGGTCTCAACCAGCCAGAATTCGTCATGCCCATTGTAACCGCTGTTTATTTCAGGGTTGTCTTCTGTAGGTGGAAAATACGCCTCGCTCATTGATTTTTTATTGTTCACTGAATAGGCGTAAACTCTGATTTTTTTGGTTTCATCCTGGCTTTGGGCAAACACAACAATTTCTGGTGAACCATCAGAATTAAGGTCTTCCACCTCTGCTCTGACTACCAAATAGTTGCCAATATCCATTGTTTCATTGAAGTCTTCTTCCAAACCAAAGGTAAAAATGGTTAGTTGGTTGGTGCCGCCATTTTCTTTAGCATTGACATTGAATCCAACTCCCTGAAGATTCAGAACTTTGGCAAATTGGGTTTTGTCTACCTGCCCGGCTTCTATCTCTCCGTCAATTTTATCATAACTGCCTGCTATACTCGCACCTCCCGAACAGTAAAAATTCAATAGGCCAGCATCGGCCTCATTTTCTGTCGAGATCTCAAGTGAGTTGTCGGTAAATCGAAAAAGCACTTTCTTGCCATCCAGGAAGGTGTTATAGGTCTCATCATCCGTTGGATAAGCTACGGCGTCAAAGGTACAGGTTGGTCTTTTCTTATCAGCCCTGGAGCGCACCTTGATATTGATAGAATTGTTCTGCCCTGCAGAAACCATAACACCAACCCAGTCATAACCTTCTGCCCGCTTGGCATAATCATCGGTCACATAATTACCAAATACTGAGCTTCCCGTATTTTCATCTGATACCGAAGAGGTATCATTTGTTGGTTCTTTTTCTTCAGTTACAACAGTTTCAGCACTAGCTTCTGTTGAAGTTTGTTCACTATTCTTGTTGTCATTCTTGTTGTCATTCTTGCAAGAAAATAGAATTGCTGCAAGAACAAGCACTACTGCCATGGTTCTGGTGTTATGCATGATGTGATGATTTTGTTTTATGTATCCAACCAAAGTGAGTTAATCCCGTTGGATATTTTAAAGTTGTTGTTTTAATTTATTCGTGCAAAATAAAAAAAACTTCTTATATAAATCATACCAAGCTATAAGCCTTCAAAGACTTGTTTGTTGTTTACCTCTTATCCAACTTTTACACTACAGTGATCTTAAATAAAACAGCCATTTGTAAATACATGATCGTAAGCCTTAGGCAGTATAATTGGGCTTAGCAATTAACTTATAATCACGAAAAGCCTCTGCATTTCTGTAAAGAATAATCTATTGAGCCTGCTCCAGCCGGAATAGAACTGTCGACACCTTGATGATCAGATAGTTGTAAAAATTGCCCTTAGAATAAGTAAAATACCTATTGACAAATCTTACTTAGAATTGCTTTTGGACAATGACGTTGCATCGGAGAATTATGAAACGACATGCCTTCTAGGAGATTTAATAAATTAAACTAAGCACAACAACGGCTATAGCCCATCGCTGGCCAAGGTTTGGGAAACCCGCCTCTACCATTGGTAGGTTCGGGCAAGTTTTTCTACATTAGAGTTTATGAATCAATACTGGTAGGGCCTGCGCATTAAGGCGCCGGGGCATAGCTAGGACCGTTGTGCTGCATTATAACCAACCAATAACCAATGATAAAATTCTTTAGAGGGCTGAAAGCTAATCAAAGGTCTGGCAGAACTTTGACAGTGAGGAGCCAGACTGTGCAATGACCTAAAAATCAAAAGATATGATCAAATTCTTCAGACGAATAAGACAAAACTTACTTTCAGAGGGCAAAACCGGAAAGTATCTAAAGTATGCTATCGGAGAAATCATCTTGGTGGTAATTGGAATTTTGATTGCACTTCAAATTAATACGTGGAATAATAGCCGAATTGACAGAAATAAAGAAAAATTACTAATGTCAGAATTACATGAAGAGTTTGTTAATAATAAAAATCAGCTCGCGCAAGTTGTACAATATCATGAAACCAGTTATTTAGCCACTAAAAAGCTAATTGACATGTTCCCAATAAATTTCAATGAAACAGAATTAGATAGTATTCAGAAATATTATTTGAATGTCGGTTGGGTTTATTCATTTAATCCTTCCAATGGAGTAATAAACTCCTTGATAAATACTTCTTCATTTGAAATTATTTCTAATGAGAATTTACGTAGACTTATTATTAGTTGGAGTGATGTCTTAAGTGACTTTAGAGAAGAAGAGATATCGGCAAAAAATTATGTGGTAAATACTTGGGTTCCATTTTGCGAGAAACATCTGGACTGGGATGGAAATTTTAAAGACAAAAGAAATAATCTGAATGCTTTTACTACACTTGAGTTCGAGAGCATAATTAAACAACGAAATTATGATCTGTATTTTATTTTAGAGGGAACAGTAGAATTACAGAGGATTCGTTCTTATATAGACCAAATAATAGAATTGACGGAAGATGCGAATGTTGCAAAAAGAGATAAGTAGAACTTAATGAAGCGAAAGGCTAACAATGTATGTCAAATCATATCTCCCATTCGGTTGCTAAGCTTTATATAGCATGCATCGGCCTTCATTAAGAAACAGAATCCAATGATAAAATTCTTTAGAAAAATTGGTTGCAACTAAATGGAAAAAAGCAGAATATCCTGAGTTCAAAAGGAACAAATAACAATATTTAAAAGCGATATGAAAAGAGCCGGGTTGTTAATTTTTATACTGTTTGGTTTAGTATCATGCTTAAGTACTTTAAAGAAAACAGGAAGTATGAATAAACAAGATGTGTTAATTGAAGGTAAAATTATACATAATAGGACAAATGAATATTCTTTAAATACTGAATTTGTTGGCAGGCCAGACGCTCATTTAATAATAACAATAGTCTATTCTGAAGGCATGGATGGACAAACTGAGCTTGTACTTGAAAAGGATTTTGAATCTATTGCTAAACTTCCATTTGAGTTTAAAATATATGGCAATAAAAATGAATTTATGCCTGAATCAAGAAATGGAAAATATTTAATAAGTGCTCAGCTTCTTAATGGATCCGGCAAAGAAACCTATGTTGGAGATTTGGTGAGCGAATATTCGTATGAAATATTTAATCCATTCGAAACGGAGCCACAAAAATTATCCGAATATATCGAGATCGAAGTCTTTGGGCTTGAAGATTGTAATGACCCAAATTCTGGAGGTTACTGTACTTCCAACTACAGAAAAAAGAAAAAACGAGCATCAATAAATCAAGAAAGTATTGACCTGATCATTCAGGATGAATTCAACCTCCCAACGCTCAACTACAAGATCGATCTGGAAGAAGTAAAAAAACAGGAAACATTACCCAACAACAAGATCATGTTTGTTAAAGCACTGCACACCGCTCTGAAAACAGTGCTCACCAGTAACTCAAACCGGGAAAGCCCACGGATCATTATCTCCGAAGGGATGGGGCTACGGCCGAAGGAAAACGTCGAAGATGAAACCAAGGTTGTCAAGCAGTTACATGAGTTTCTGCTATCGGGAAAATTGATTCTCCTGCCCCTGGTCGACTGGGAAAATCGCGATCAGGACTTTGGCTTTTTTCCACCCGAAGAAGGAGAAAGTGCGCAGGAAAACTGGGTGTTTTACCTCTCCCTGCCTACCCTCTCCGATCATCTATTCTGGATCATCGTACCGAGAGACGGTCAGTCTGAAGCCTATGTATATGGTTTTAACTGAAAAATCAAACCGAATATGAAAAATAAAAAATATCGCTAATAAATAATCATGGCAAGAAAACTGAATACCGAAAACGGATTAACAGCTGTTGTACTATACATGATCGGGTCAGTCATTGTAGGTCTGGCAGCAGCATTATAATTTCGCAGCTCACCAGCAGCGGCTGATGGATGTTGTTTTCTAAGATGAAGAAATTCTAAATTTAAACTTCCAAATTGAGAATTATGTATATCCGAATTTTTCTAATTTTAATACTTGTGACAATGGCCTGTAAAAGGCCGAATACTGTTCAGAGCGATACCTCCGCAGCCAAAGTCGAACTGGCAAGGGTACCCGACTCGGTGATTTCGGTTGTTGATTCGGTGGTTAAGAAACTGGCCATTGATAATCAATGCAGAATGGCAGTCAAAGCTGGAAAACCCGGTGAAAACGTGATGTATTACGGTTATGATGGCCGGGCAGGACAGACTTTTGATCGTTTTGATATTCCGTTCGAAATAGGCAGTGTCTCAAAAATGTTTACGGCTACCGCAATCATGCAACTTGTTGAACAGGGAAAAGTAGATCTGGAGACCCCTTTTACACAAATCCTTCCTGCAGATACGCTGTATAACGGATTGGCCTATGTGGAAAAGGATGTGGATTATATCGATTCGATAAAAGTGAAGAACTTGTTGAACCACAGCTCGGGAATGCCCGACTACTTTTTGGGAAGCGATGATGAAGAAATTGAAAATAATGGCGATCGGAACCTCAGATTTACAGTGAATGATCTTATCGCACTTTCCAAAAGCAATTCGAAAGAGCGTTTTAAGCCCGGCAGCAAACACGAATACTGTAATATTAATTATATTTTTCTTGGTCAAATAATTGAAAAGGTTTCCGGCCAGGCCTACACCGATTATGTACAACAACATATTCTCGATAGGCTTGGGATGGAGCACACTTACTTTGGCACCACTAATCCTCCGGAGGAAATGGAAACCGGGCATTATATGACGGTAGCGTCTGAAATGCCTTATACCATGGCCGGGCCGGCTGGGGAGATCATTTCAACCCTTGATGATATGTACATTTTTATCGATAATTTTTACCAGGGTAAGCTTTTTGAATCAAAAGAAACCCTTGACGAAGTTCGAAGCGCCCATTTTCACCAAATGGGCATGGGAATGGAATATGGTCTTGGGGTGATAAATATCAAAAACAATTCCTGGGGGCATGGAGGGCAGACCTTTGGTTTCCAATCTTATGCTGCGGCCACTCCCAGCGGTTATCGCTTTGTAATGTTTATTGACGATGCGGGAGCCCAGTCCGTCTGGATGCCAGCGATCAGTTTTTCGAATCTGTTTAATGGCCTGTAGGCATAAAATACACCTTCTTTATTTTTATCTGTAATATCCAAAAGTACCATGTTTAACAGGATCCGAAGCTACTTGTTGTCTGCTTATTAAGCATTCATTTTGAATAAATGAAAAAGAGGTTTGGCTTACCCAGACCAGATAATCTTCCGTATAGTATTCCTTTTCGTGTCGGAGTTATTCAGTGACGGTTTTGTATCTTTAAATTATGGCCAGACCCATTCAAAACAATCCTGCAGATGTTAGTGATAAGCGAATACAGGAATTCTGGAATCGTGGATACATCATCCTGGAAGGATATTTTGAGGAAAAACTCATGGATGAGTACACCGAAATGATTCTTCAACATTACGGGAAATCTCCGGACTGGAAACACAATAGCGAGTTTTTAAGCAAATCAGCCACCGACGTGATTCCATGGTTTCCCTATCATGAGGGAAATACCCGCTTCAATACAATTAATGACGACAGGTTTTTAAGCGATTTGACCACCGCTATCATTGGGCAGGACTGGTCGGACCTGTACTGCATGTGCATGTTCTCTAAAAAAGGATCCAAAGGACAGGCCTGGCATCAGGATTGTCCACCGGAAAACCCGGAGCTTTTTAATCTCAACCGATTGGTTTATACCCACGATATAACTCCTGAATCAGGAGGGGAATTATGTGTGATGGAAGGAACACACAAAAAGGGATTACTGCCAGCTGGTATACCGGATGAAGACCTGCAAGGACAAATTGAGATTCTTCCTAAAAAAGGGACCGTTGTTCTCCTTCATGGACATTGCTGGCATAAAGTTAAACCGGTAAAGAGCGAATGGAGGGTTTCTACTAACTTCAGGGCAGTTCCGGCCGGAGTACCAAATGACGTTACCGATGTTTGTGTGTACCGGAATATGAGGTACAGATTTTCTACCGAAGAAGTTTTAGAAACGAGATTCTCCACATAGGTACTAACCTATTCGTCATAGCTTTTAAAACCCTCCAGGTGTTTTGCCGCTTCTTCCAAATCCATTATCAGGAAACCAAAACCTTCACCCGGTTCGGTATTGTCTTTTCCTATCTGAAAACTCATGTACTTTCCATCGTCCGAAATAACACCCTGATTTGCCTTATATCCTTTGTATTTTGTGAAAAAAGTCAGTCGCTGCATTTCGCCTGAACCATCCAATTTCAATTTATAAAGATCGAGCAACGGCCATGCTTTTTCCTCGGAGTTCCCATGTTCGACCAGGGTGTGCAGGCCGTCGGGAAATATTCCCTCGGCTTCGTCGTAGCAGCAGGGAGAATTTGTGATCCTTTCATATTCTCCTGTTTCGCTATCGACTATATAAACATCCGTATTGTTTCCCTCATTAATCGTGTAAGCCGTAAAAGTTACTTTTACATCCTCTGGTGGCACAAGACTTTGTGTTTCAAGACTTGAATCTCCCAGCCTGAAGGGCAACTGCTTTGAATCAAAGATCTCCCTTGTATCCGATAGTTTTGGTTTGCCCATTTCGTAAACGATTTCAGCCATGTATAACTTCGCCCTGTTTTTTCCCAACCCAGGGTTCTGGCGATCCCGTATGGTCCAGGCGATTCTCATCTTATTTCTGGAAACAGCGGGTCCTTCAGCACACATGGTGTTCAGCGGTACGGGCGCTGTTTCCCCTCCTTTATCCAGGACATACAGCCAGGTTATATTTCGTGCCCTGTATCTTTCTTCTTCATCAGTAGGATCAAAAGGTTCATCAGGGCCGGATAAAAGGATGTCACCATTAGCCAGGTACATGGCCCTTGTAAAACCGTAATGATCAAAATGCCTGGTTTTAGGCCGTATTATTCCGGTGGCCAACTCCAATTCAAATACCTCACCCATGGGTTTATCCAGAAAAAGAAGAAACCGGCCGTCATGAGACCATTCCGGACGTTCTCCAAAACCACTTACAAGTTTTATGTAGGGTGGCAAATTATCCACAGGACTGGCAGTAATTTTCTCAGAATCCTGTCCAACTGCAGTACATGTTGTTGCCAACAGAATCGAAAAGAGTATCCACGGGTGAAGATTCAAAGTTTTTATCACTGACATAAGATTGTATTTTGGTAGTATTCAAAAAATAAGGATGACTTTTTGGGGAAATTTGCAAAAGTGAGCATTGCAGGCTTCATTGAAATAGTTGTTCCCACAGACTTCTGGCGTTTCCATCGGAGCCTGAGCGGTTTTCATATCATTTTTCGAATGCTCATTTTCTGGTGAGGCTTTGGAGCAATCTACCCACATAAGCCCCGGCATCGCAACTATGAATATTTTTTTGAGCAAGGTTGGTTTTTATTATTTGCGCGTAATGGCCCGGGGTATGACATCGTGGCGATTGGCAGTGGCTGTTTTGCCTTAAAAACAGTCTACAACATAACAACTAGTTATGTGCAACCTAAGCTAGGGTTAATTATTGATTAATTAAAAGTAGGGATTTTCTAATTGAGAAATGGGAGCGATGTGGCTTAGCCGATGTTAGGTGTACATTCTTTAATTTAATTCGTACGTGATTCCGGCGTTTTCATTTTATTCTTAAAAAGAATCCTTTGTTGGAATAATCGGGATCGTTTAATTTTCATTTCTGGTCACATGCCTATCAGAAACCGCTTTTGCTTACCTTTGTTGTTTGCAAAAAATCGACAATCATTTTCTTTGCTTTTGGATGTAAATTATTCACTTCTTTTCAGGCAATAACGGTAAAATGCAATTTAAGCGTTGACGACTTGCATCTAATATAGCCCTTAAGAGTGCTGTCAACTTGAATTAACTCTGATCAAATGAGAATAATACCTCTTTTATTGATTCTGGCATTTTTTTCCTTTCTTCCTCCTGCAATCAGTCAAACATTAATTGATAATAACAGCACTCCCAATAAACTCGGGGTGTTTATAGATGGCTGCGAGCGGTGGGATGGAGGCTGTGATTTAGATTATATCAGGACAGAAATTACTGCCGTAGACTTCTACAGGGATAATCAAAGGGCTGATGTCTTTTTGCTGATTAACTCGAACAGATCTGGTGGAGGGGGAAGACAATATCAACTGATCTTTATTGGGCAACAAAACATTCATGCGGGAAGAACAGACACCCTCTATGTAGATAACAAACAGACTGACACCGACTTTGAAGTCCGGAAAAAACTAACCCGGTTTATCAAATTAGGTTTAGCTCCCTTTGTTGCAAAAACCAAAGCTGGAGAGCAGATCGAAATTAATATGAAGACTGACCCTGGCACTCTGGAAGATACAAAAGAGGAAAGCGTTGATCCCTGGAATTACTGGGTTTTTAATGTGGGGAGCGATGCGAACATTGAATTGGAGGAATTGAGCAGTGAAATCAATATTGGCGGAGACATCAATATTAACCGTATAACGGATAAGTGGAAAATATCCCTGTCCGGGAGAATAGATGAAAGGCTGAGAAGAACAATTCAAAAAGTACCAAGAGTTGATGAGAATGGCAATCCGGTTCTTGATGGGGACGGGAACCAGATCATCGATGAGGTTGTGAGTAATTTTGATGTATCAGAATTTGGATTTAGTCATCAGCTTGTGAAGTCTATTTCCCCCCAATGGTCTTATGGATATGATATTGCAGGGCGTCAGAACACCCGACTTAATTATCAGTTTCAGACAAGCTTCAGACCAGCTGTAGAGTACAATTTTTTTCCGGAATCAGTGCAGAATTCCAGATTTCTAAGAGTGAATTATGGGGTTGAAGTCAGAAATAATCGATATGTCGAAGAAACGATTTACGGTGTTCTTAAAGAAACCAGGGTCCTCCATAGTTTGAGAGCAAGCCTGGGACTAAATAAACGTTGGGGAAACCTGGAGGTGGGGTATCGTCTGAGAAATTACCTGGATGATTTTAGCTTTTGGTCCACAGGTTTGAATATCAGAGCAGAAGTCCGTATCACCGGAAATTTTTCTTTTTATGTTAGGGCAGAAGGCAACTACGTAAAGGACCAGATTTACCTGGCATCCGGAGACTTCACCGAACAGGATATTCTGAGCGGGAGATTTACCTTACCCTCGGCTTATAATATCGATACCAGATTTGGATTTAATTATCGGTTTGGTTCTAATCTCAATAACTTCGTGAACCGAAGATTTTTTGGAAGGGCCAATTTTGTTGGGAATGATTGATAAACCCTAGAGCAGGAAAATTTCCAAAACCCTGGCCGGCGATGGGCTATAGGCGTTGTTGTGCAACGTTCTGAAAGACCTAGTCTAATTTAATTCCATTCTTTACTCTCAAAACAATATCTCTTATGTTATTCATATCCTCTAATGGGTTATCTTTTAAAACTAAAAAGGTTGCCTCGTAACCATTTTCTAATTCTCCGATTTTTCTATTTGGAAAGATTAGTCTGGGAGTTGATATTAATAAATTCAATAATTCCAAATTACTGAAAGCATTAATCTGTTTTAAGTCATTAATCTCTTCACTTAGAGTAGTAAAGCCCTGGTCAGCTCCGAGAGCAATCGTGATATTGGCTTCTTTAAATCGTATTAGCTGTTTTCTTAAGAATTCATTCTTCTTTTTAAGTAATGAGGTATCTAAACTCATATTAGTACCATCCCATTTATAAGCATAGTATTTTGCAAAAGAAACTGTAGGAGTAAGAACAATTTTATTCTTACCAGCTTTTTCAAGTAGTGAATCAGGAATCACTAATTCATCTAAATTTGCGTCTCCTATTCCACCTCCATAACCCGGCATATGTGCAAAATACTTTATGTTATGTTTAAGGGCTATTTCGAAGTCTGAAACCGTCTCAATGTGAGCAATTAAACTGATATTATCCTCTCGTGCTAATTCTGCTATCTTAGTCAAAACATCTTCTGACAGCCCATAAGTACCAATATTTTTAGTCTCAATATTTTTATCTCTATCGACAATATTTGAAAGATAGAGCTTTAGAAAGTCGGGGTTCTTGGATATTATTTTCCCCCAATTTTCACTAATATCAGAAACGGAATCAATCAAATAATAGGCATCATCCTTTTTTAATTTACTGGACAATATTTCGTCTTTTTTAGTTGGATCTAACATAGCGCGCCAAGAATAGTTGAGCGCTTGGCTTTCATATAAACTATGTGGATGACCTCCAGTACTGGTAATTCCTCCATGAGCGAATTTAGCATCAATCCTTCCTTTAGTATTTAAAGAGTCCTTTATTTTTAAAAAATTAGAATAGTGGTTTGTAAGAACTTGCACATAAAAAGTTCCTTCATCGATGTATGCCTTGTATATGCTATCAAATTTTGCAACATCGTCAAAATTATGAGTATGAGCATCTCCAAATGCAGGTATTATATACTTGTTTTTAAGGTCAACTATAGTATCGTAATTGGCTGCGGAACTAAAATTTAACTCACCATTATTAACAACAAAGCTCTTTTTTTCAAAACTAGCACCATTGAATACGTACCCATTGGAGTATTTAATAGTTTTTGATTTTGTACTGGAATCACAGCCAGCAAATAACATCACAATAATGAAGAGCGACAGGAGTATTAAGTCTTTGAAGTGAATCATATATCTTGTTGAATATTGTACAACGGCCCCGGCTATGCAAGGTCGCTCGGGCGGGTGTTTAGCCTTAAAACGGCTCACGGCATAACAACTAGTTATGTTCAACATAAGCTAGGGTTAATTATTGATTAAATAAAAGTAGGAATTTTCTTTTTGGGAAATTGAACAAACAAACCATGCAGGTTTTGGGATTTGGAATTCAGCTGGATTACTCCCCCGATAGTTATCGGGGTCGTGATCCAGACCGGGAAACCACGACTGCAAATTGGTCCGAACGTCCAAAACAGGTCCGGTGGACCTATATTAGCGAGGAGCCAGCTGGAGCGCTAAAGCCTTGCAGCCCTTATGGGTATCATTTAAATTTCCTTCAGTTATTATTTTGGAATTGGGTGCTTGGAATTTGGCTGGATTACAGCTTTGCTGTGATCCAGACCGGGAAACCACGACTGCAAATACTAAATCCTAAGCGCTTGCAGCGCTTTGCTTTTTTGTTCTCTTCCGAAATCGGAGCGAGCTCCATTTCGTCTGAAAACAAAAAATCCGCACCATATGGTGCGGATTTAGTGCTTGATGTGGGCCCTACTGGATTCGAACCAGTGACCCCCTGCTTGTAAGGCAGGTGCTCTGAACCAACTGAGCTAAGAGCCCTTAAAGAGGTGTGCAAATATAGAATAGTTTTTAAAGTCCCAAAAGAAAAATCTGCAAAAAATCAAAGCACCTCAGCAACGGTAAAATTACTGCCTCCCACGAAAATCAGGTCTTCCGGAGATGCCGCCTGCAGGGCTGCCCGCAAGGCTTCCGGGATACTGCCAAAGGTCTTCCCCTTTACCCCATAATGCAGGGCTGAGGCAGCCAGCAGATCCGCATCCAGGCCCCTTGGGATATCCGGTCGGGCAAAATAGTAAGACGCGGTCTTAGGAAATAGCGGCCAAATTCCATCCAGGGATTTTTCCTTTACAAAGCCGAGTACAAAATGTAGTTCCCGGTAGGTTTGCCTGCCCAACTGCTGCAGCACCAATTCCAGTCCTTCCCGGTTATGGGCAGTGTCGCACAAAACCCTTGGGTGTTCCCTTAATATTTGCCAGCGCCCCAGCAGCCCGGTATTTTCAGCTACTTTCAGGAGTCCTTTGGCAATGTTCTCCTGGCTGACTGTAAACCCGCGCAGTAGCTTCAAAGCAGTAAGGACTCCCTTTATATTTCGTTGCTGGTAATCTCCTAAAAGGTCGGTAGCATATTGCGGGTGGTCCTGCTGATCGGCAAAGTAAATCGGGGCATGCATCCCTTCAGCCTTCTTCCGGAATACTCCCGCTATTTCTGGCTGTGTTTCACTGATCACTACAGGGGTTTGTTCTTTGATGATCCCGGCCTTTTCAGCTGCAATTTGGGACAGCTCATTTCCCAGGATTTCCGTGTGGTCATAACCGATATTGGTGATCAGGCTTACCTCCGGCCGAATGATATTGGTAGAGTCCAGGCGTCCGCCCAGGCCTACCTCAATTATGGCTATATCCACCTTTTTCCTCCTGAAATATTCGAAGGCCATCCCAACAGTCATTTCAAAGAAGGACAATTTATGTTGTTCCAGGAATCTCCGGTGCCTGCCAATAAAGCCGATCACAAACTGCTTGGAAACCGGTATGCCATTTATTCGGATGCGCTCCCGGAAATCCTTGAGGTGGGGAGAAGTATACAACCCTACCCTGTAACCTGCCTCCTGCAGGACAGAGGCCTGCATATGGCTGCTGGAGCCCTTGCCGTTGGTCCCGGTTACGTGTATACTCTTAAAATGGTGGTGGGGATGGTTCAGCCGTTCATCCAGGGCTTTAATATTGTCCAGTTTGGCATTGTAGGCCACGGCCCCCTTCTGCTGATACATGGGAAGTTGGGCAAACATCCAGTCCAGGGTCTGCCGGTAGGTCATCTATTCGCCGAGTTTGAAATTGACCACCACAAAACCAACCTGCTGGTCCGGGGCTTTGGAATCCGGATTCCATCGGTGCAGGAAAGCTGTCTTTTTAGCTGGTTCCAGTAAACAGGGGTCATTATTGGTGGTTCCCCTCACCCCCGGGCTGGCACTGATCACTTTTCCATTGCGGTCTACTACGATGCGGACCACTACCCTGCCCTCCTGATTGCATTCCTGCTGCACCTTACCTTTGCTTGCAAGGTTGCGGCCGCTGAGGCCATAGCCCCCGGTTCCGCTCCCGCTACCGGGGCTGCCGTAATATGTGGTTGCATAGGGATCCCCTCCGGGGTCGCCTTTGTCTCCAACACGGGTGTCATCGCCTTCGCTTCCCTCTGCTGAGCCATCTGAATTGTTCAGGCCACCCATCAGGGCATCCAGCTTTTGTTTCTTGGCCTCCTGCTCCTGCCGGGCACGTTCCTCTGCCTCCCTTTTTTCGCGGGCAATGCGGTCGGCTTCTGCCTTTGCTTTACGGGCTGCTTCGGCAGCCTTACGCTCGGCCTCCTGTTGCTGGCGGATTTTAATGCTTTCTTCAGTTTCCTGGGTAAGTACTTTTTCCGCAGGTGCCTCTGTTTCAACTTCCTCTGTAAGTTCTTCAGGAATGGCCTCGGGGCTTGTTTCAGCTGCTTCCTCAATTGGTTCTTCTACTTCCTGTGGTTGGGAGCGCACGGGTTCCCTGGGCTGCTGTTCCCCCATCCCGAATTCCATTGTGCCGAAATTGACAGTGATTCCGTTTTCAATGGGCGGATCCATGTAAGTTAGCCCGATGTAAAAAAGCAAAAGGATGAGTACACTCAACAGCAAAGTGGTAAGTGTAAAGGATTTTTTCTTGTGTCTCGTATCTAAAAATGACATCAATTCGGGCGCACTGCAAGAATCACTTTGTAACTGTTCCGGTTGGCGATGTCCATTACATTTACGGCTTCCTTGATCGCAACGCTTTCTTCAGCCCGTAAAATAATAGTAGGGTTCTCCTGACCCTCCAGTGCTTTTTTTAGTTCAATTTCAATATAGTCTCCGTTAATCTGCTGATTGTCCACAAAGTATTCAAGGTTCCGGTTGATGGTAACCGAAACATTCTGCGTATTTGTGGATTTCCCCCTAGCCTTGGGCAATAAAAGGTCCAGGGCGTTCGGGGAGTTTGCAGTCAGCATAAAAAAGATCAGCAAGAGGAATACAATGTCGGTCATGGACGACATGCTGAATTCCGGACTAATCTTATTCCTTCCTTTTAATTTCATGCTACAGGTTTATGCCGGTTCGCTTAATAAGTCGAGGAATTCCGTCGCATTGGCCTCCATCTTGTGAATTACCTTGTCGGTTCGGTTTACCAGGTGGTTATATCCCATATAGGCAATTATCCCCACAACCAATCCGGCCACTGTGGTGGTCATGGCGGTGTAGATCCCTGAAGCCAGGGCACCCATTTCGGCCTGCCCCCCGCTGGTCGCCATTTGATGGAAAGCCAGGATCATCCCGATTACGGTTCCCAGAAAGCCAATCATAGGCGCGGCCCCTGCTACTGTAGCCAGGACATTTACATTCTTTTCCAGTTTGTAAACCTCCAGGGTGCCCGCGTTTTCAATAGCGGTATTGATATCATCCAAAGGTTTCCCGATCCTGGAGATCCCCTTTTCGGTCAGGCGGGCTACCGGGCTGTCCGTCTGGGCACAGAGAATCTTAGCCGATTCCAGTTTGCCGCTCATTACGTGGTCCCGGATCTGGTTCATAAAGTTTTTATCGATTTTAGAGGCAGCTTTTATGGCCAAAAGCCTTTCAAAATAAATGTAAAGCGCCACGGCCAGCATCACGAAGAGCACCGAAATAATCACGATACTCCCGGTACCTCCGTTAAAAATCAGATCAATTACAGACAGGGTTTTTTCTTCTGAGGCGATTTCCCCGAGTTGGGTCTGATCCGCCGCATCCTGCAACAATATCATCATGTGTTGTTCTTAAAGTTGCCCTAATAACGGGAATTTGCAATTTAAATTATGCGTGAAGCACAAAATCGCGCAATAAAACAAAAACCAGTGCTCCGGCAAGGAATCCGGCTGCTGCCAACCAGGCTATTTTACGAAGGTACCAGAAGAAATCGATCTTCTCCATCCCCATTGCTACCACCCCGGCGGCAGAACCAATGATGAGCATACTGCCACCTGTTCCTGCAGAGTAGGCAATAAAATGCCATAACGGACTGTCCATGCCTTCGGAGAACATCCCCATAGAGGCTGCTACAAGGGGCACGTTATCGATTACGGCAGAACCAACTCCCAATAAAAGAACCACTATATCCGTATTCGGGATAGCCGCGTTCATACTTTCCGCGTAATGGAAAAGATATCCCAGCGATTCCAGGGCGGCCACTGCCAGCAGGATTCCCAGGAAGAATAAAATACTGGGCAGCTCTATTTTGGATAATGACGAATGCACCGGGCTGTGCGAGGAATGCTCCGCACTTTCTTTATTGTCCACAGAAGAAATACTGAATTTTGCATTACTGTAGATTTCTGCAAAGGTTGCCACAATTGCCAGGGACAACATCATGCCTACATAGGGCGGCAAGTGGGTGATCGTCTTAAAAAAGGGTACAAATACAATGGATCCCAGGCCGAGATATAACATGGTAGGGCCAAACTTTGAAGTTTTTTCTGTGTCCGCCTCCAGGTCTTCGTCAATCTGACCCTGGAATATACGTTTTCTGCTTGCAATAAAGGTTGGTACTACTGTACACATAATGGAAGGCAGCAATACATGCAGGATCAGCTGGGAAGCCGAAACCTTATTGGCAATCCACAACATAGTGGTCGTTACATCCCCTATGGGAGACCAGGCTCCCCCCGCATTGGCGTTTATGATGATCAGGCCTGCAAACCACAAACGGGTCTCCCGGTCTTTAATAACCTTTTGAAGGATGGTAACCAGTACAATGGTTGCCGTAAGGTTGTCAATAATTGCCGAAAGGATAAAGGCCAGGATAGAGAATAACCACAGGAGCTTTCTTTTACTCCGGGTGCGGATATATCCCTTTATGGTTGCAAATCCATTGAAATAATCGATTATTTCTACAATCGTCATCGCCCCCAGCAGGAATACCAGGATTTCTGCGGTTTTCCCCAAATGATGCAGGAGCATCTCATCCAGGTGGGAAGGCTCTAACTCCTTTAATTCCGCATTGACTTCAAAAACAGGCAAATGCGCCAGGGCGATGATCGCCCACAAAATGGCCATCATGGCCAGGGCCGGAATCAGTTTGTCAATTTTAAGGTTGTGTTCGAGGGTAATCGCGAGATACCCGACAAGAAAAACGATAATTACAATGGTTTCCATACAGGTCGGTTTATATTAAACGAGTTGTTTCAGTGCTATTTCAAAAGCCGTTCGACTCAGGTTCTTTTTTGATGGATTTGCCTTAAAGATATTCAAAATTGCCTTTCTAATGGTATTTGAAGTATCATTAAAAATGGCATCGTCGTCCATTGCCACCCTTCCTTCCATAAAAAAAGCAAAGACCCTGGCCATTCCACAATTCGATACAAAATCGGGAATCAGGCTTAGCCGCTGATCTGTAAATTCCATAATGGGCCCAAAAAAGATCTCCTTATCTGCAAAGGGAACATTGGCCCCGCAGGAGATCACTTCCAAGCCTGTTTCGATAAGGGTCTGAATCTGCTTTTGGTCAATGAGACGGGAAGCCGCGCAGGGCGCAAATATTTCGGCCTGCAGGCTCCATATCCTGGAATTGATCTCTTCAAAAGAGAGCATATCATCCGCGATCAGGGCATTGCCTTTCTTTTTCCGGAAAAAAGTTTTGATTTCCTCAAAACTAAAACCCTCTTCGTTTATTACGCCACCGTGCCGGTCTATGATTCCTACTACTTTAGCGCCCATTTTAGACAGGTAAAAGGCCGCCGCAGAACCTACATTTCCGAAGCCCTGCACTATGGCCCGTTTGCCAACCACACTGCTGCTGTGAATGTCGTAGTAATGCCTTACGGCCTCAGCTACGCCAAAACCGGTAATCATATCGGCAACGGTGTATTTCCGGCTCAGGTCCGGAGAATAGGCTTCGCTTTCCAGTACCTTGATAACCCCCATCCGCAATTGCCCGATACGGTTGATTTTGTCTGCTTCTGTGGGCCTGAAATGCCCGTTAAACACCCCTTCCTGAGGGTGCCATACTCCCGCATCTTCAGTGATTGGGATCACCTCGTGAATTTCATCCACATTTAGGTCTCCACCCGTGCCGTAATAGGATTTCAGCAAAGGGGAAACCGCCCGGTACCATCGCTCGAGAACCCCCTTTTTGCGGGGGTCTTCCGGATTAAAATTAATTCCGGATTTTGCCCCGCCTATTGGCGGGCCGGAAACGGTAAATTTGACTTCCATGGTTTTGGCCAGGGAAAGCACCTCATTCATATCCAGGCCTTCCCGCATTCGGGTACCGCCTCCGGCAGCCCCGCCCCTGAGAGAATTGATAACCGTCCACCCTTCTGCTTCGGTTTCCGGGTCTCGCCAATGAAAAACGATTTCGGGAGGTTTATTTTCATAGCGCTCCAACAACTCCTTCATTACCATAAAAGTCTGTTTTTAGGGGATTAAATTTTTATTGATCATAAAAAGCAGTCTCCCATCTTGCCTGAGACAGACAAATATAAAAATAAAGGGATGGATTTAAAGAAATTCTGCAGGGTCTCTCCTGAAATGGTTTCTATCTGCTATTTACATATTCTCAATAATCCTTAGGGTCTATTGCCATCCTTGTAAACAGGTTGTATATTTGCATCCCTTTATTGAGATAATTGCAATACCTATGGATTTTAGTTTGACAGAAGAACAGCAAATGGTGCAGCAGGCTGCACGGGATTTTGCCCAAAATGAATTGTTGCCAGGAGTTATCGAAAGAGATGAGAAACAAGAATTCCCGGCTGAACAAATTCGCAAAATGGGAGAACTCGGATTTATGGGGATGATGGTTGCCCCGGAGTACGGGGGAAGTGGTCTGGATACCCTGTCTTATGTGCTGGTAATGGAAGAATTATCCAAAATTGACGCCTCTGCTTCTGTTGTAGTATCCGTGAATAATTCTCTGGTCTGCTGGGGCCTTGAAACTTTTGGCACCGAGGAGCAGAAAGAAAAATATCTCAAAAGGCTGGCCAGTGGTGAAGTAATTGGTGCATTTTGCCTTTCCGAACCTGAGGCCGGGAGTGATGCCACCTCTCAGAAAACCACTGCAGAAGACAAGGGCGATCACTATCTTCTCAATGGAACAAAAAACTGGATTACCAACGGGAATTCTGCTGATGTCTACCTAGTAATGGCACAGACCTATCCGGAAAAAGGCCATAAAGGGATCAATGCACTGATCGTTGAAAAAGGAATGCCGGGCTTTGAAATTGGACCTAAAGAACAAAAAATGGGAATCCGCGGAAGCGACACCCATTCCCTGATGTTTACAGACGTAAAGGTACCCAAGGAAAACCGTATAGGAACGGATGGTTTTGGTTTTAAATTTGCCATGAAAACTCTGGCGGGCGGCCGGATAGGAATTGCCGCTCAGGCGCTTGGGATTGCTGCAGGGGCCTATGAACTGGCCCTGAAATATTCCAGGGAGCGAAAGGCTTTCGGAACTGAAATAGCAAATCACCAGGCAATAGCCTTTAAACTTGCAGACATGTACACGCAGATTGAAGCTGCCCGCATGCTTGTTTATAAAGCCGCTCAGGATAAAGATAATGGGGCCAATTACGACCTTTCCGGGGCGGTTGCCAAACTCTATGCCTCCCAGGTAGCCATGGATACAGCAGTTGAAGCCGTTCAGGTTCACGGCGGCAATGGGTATGTAAAGGAATACCATGTAGAGCGCATGATGCGGGATGCCAAGATCACGCAGATATACGAGGGTACCTCCGAGATACAGAAAATTGTAATATCCAGGAGCATATTGCATGATTAACTTCTGAGAACAAAGTACTAACCCCCTGAATATTTTTTTTTCAGGGGGTTTTTTTATGCTTTTTCTTACCACTTGTAACTTTTCCAGGGGTTGAATGATCTATTATCAGCACCTCCGTACCCACACCCCCCTAAAAGCTGATTGTAAGTGCATTTCCCATCAACCAATTTTTAAATCATCAAAATGAACCATCATTATTTTTAAAATTCATTATTATTTAACGTTTTATTGTTTTTGTTACATTATTTATTGCAAATAATGATATATGCTGCATTTATGATATGTATTATACTATTTTTGAGAGATTATTTTAATGGCAAAAGAGCCACCTGATTGATCCGGATTACCGGGTTTAAAATCATGGAGAAAAGAAAGGCTATATGAAAAAACAAGGATTATACTTACCTGAATTTGAACACGACAACTGCGGTGCGGGATTTATTTGCAGCCTGGAAGGCAAAAAGTCAAACGATATTATCCACAAGGCACTGGAGATCCTGGAGAAACTGGAACACAGGGGTGCTGTTAGTTCGGATGGTAAGACCGGCGATGGAGCAGGTATCCTGATCGATATCCCGCATGAATTTTTCACAGAGGTATGTTCCTTTTCCCTGCCCGAAGCCGGGCAGTATGCCGTAGGCAATGTCTTTCTGCCGAAAAGGGAGAATCAGCGGAAGTATTGTATGGAATTATTCGAAAAGAACCTGAAAGAACAGGAACTCAATATACTGGGATGGCGGGATGCCCCTGTTAACCGGCAGGTGCCCGGGCGAATCGCTTCTGAAACCGAGCCCTTCGTAAAGCAGATTTTCGTAGGGAAATCCATCCCCGAGCAGTCCGATTTTGATTTTCAACTGAAACTCTTTATTGCACGAAAATCCACCGAGCACACTATAATTAATTCCAGGTTATCCGAAAGTCCCTTTTTCTACCTGCCCAGTCTTTCCACCAAAATCATTATTTACAAGGGCCTGCTGATGCCCCTTGATATAAAAAGGTACTATAAGGACCTGATGGATCCCAGGGTGGTTACCCGCCTTGCACTGGTTCACCAGCGCTTCTCCACCAATACCTTTCCTACCTGGGACCTGGCCCAACCTTTCAGGTATATGTGCCATAACGGGGAGATCAACACCCTCAGGGGAAATGTTTCCAGGATGAAATCCAGGGAAGAGCTTCTTAAAAGTGACTGGTTTGTGGAGGACATCAAAAAAATCCTGCCGGTGATATTACCTGGCAAATCGGATTCTGCAACCATGGATATGGTAGTGGAACTTTTACTGATGAGCGGCCGCTCCCTTCCGGAAGTGATGATGATACTGGTTCCTGAAGCCTGGGAAAAAAATGAAGAGATGTCTGAAACCAAACGGGCTTTCTATGAATTTCATTCCTGTATGATGGAACCCTGGGATGGCCCGGCTTCCATCCCATTTACCGATGGGAATTACATTGGCGCCATTCTGGACCGGAACGGTTTAAGGCCCTCGCGGTATTCCGTAACCAAAGATGGTTATGTAATCATGTCTTCTGAAACAGGGGTTTTAGACCTGAAGCCGGAAAACATTGCGCAACACGGAAGGCTGGAGCCGGGTAAAATGTTCCTGGTCAATATGGAAGAAGGTCGTATTGTGAACGATGAGGAAATCAAAGAGCGGATCGCCTCTAAATATCCGTACAGGAAGTGGCTGGATAACAACCTGGTCCATCTGAGGGACATTCCCTATAATGATTGTCCTCTTTTCCTAGGGGAGGCTCCGCTGGACAAGCGCAAAGCCGCCTATGGATATACCCTGGAGGATATTAATACCATTATCCTTCCCATGGGGCAGGTGGCTAAAGAACCCATCGGATCAATGGGTTCGGATACGCCTATAGCCGTATTATCGGAGCGGCCCCAATTGATCTACAATTATTTCAAGCAATTATTCGCCCAGGTCACCAATCCTCCATTGGATGGTATCCGGGAAGAATTAATTACAGATATCAGCCTTACCCTGGGCAGCGACCGCAACCTTTTTGAATTTACAGAACTGCACTGCCGCAAGCTAAAAATCCAGAATCCGGTTATCTCCAAAGAAGATCTGGATAAGATAAAAAATTACGATGCGAGCCCGGATTATAAAGTAGTTACCCTGCCTATTCTTTACGAAGTAGCCCTGGGGCACAATGGTTTGGAAAACGCTTTGGAGGACTTGTTAAAAAGAACATCCGATGCTGCGGACCAGGGGGCCAATATCATTATCCTTTCGGACCGTAACATCAATAAGCAATGGGCCCCTATCCCGGCACTTCTGGCTTGTTCGTTTATAAATAGCGGCCTGCAGAAGCTCCGTAAGCGATCCCAGCTGAGTATTATAGTTGAGTCTGCAGAGCCCCGGGAAGTCCATCATTTTGCACTGCTATTCGGGTTTGGTGCCAGCGCTATCAACCCGTATCTGGTCAATGAAATTATTGCGGAACAGGTTGAGGCTCATGACATAGAGGATTTTACCTTTGAACAGGCCATCAACAACTACAACAAAGCTGTTGGAAAGGGTATTTTAAAGGTGATGAACAAGATCGGGATCTCCACCCTGAATTCTTACCGGGGTTCTCAGTTGTTTGAATGTATTGGCCTGAACACCCAATTAGTGAATAAATATTTCCCGGGCACCCCCACAAGAATACAGGGTATCGGCCTGTATGAACTGGAAAAGGAAATTGCCCTGCGCCACCAGAAAGCCTTCAATAAAGAGGATATTGCAGCTACTCTGGATTTGGAAATCGGGGGGGAATACCGCTGGAGGAGAGATGGCGAAAAACATATGTTCAACCCACTGAGCATTGCAAAACTGCAAAAAGCTGTACGGAACAACGAACCAGCCACTTATAAGGAATATTCCCAGCTGGTAAACGAGCAATCCAAAAGCCTGATGACCCTGCGAGGCCTCTTTGATTTTTCCAATTTTGACCCCATTCCTCTGGAAGAAGTGGAACCCTGGACAGAAATTGTGAAGCGATTCAAAACCGGGGCTATGTCTTATGGGTCCATCAGCAAGGAAGCTCACGAAAACCTCGCCATCGCAATGAATAGAATAGGCGGGAAAAGCAACTCGGGAGAGGGAGGTGAAGACGCCGAACGCTTCTATAAAAACCTGAGTGGAGACTGGAAAAACAGCGCAATCAAACAGGTTGCTTCGGGCCGCTTCGGGGTTACTTCCAACTACCTGAGCAATGCACAGGAAATCCAGATTAAAATGGCTCAGGGAGCTAAGCCTGGTGAAGGCGGGCAGTTGCCTGGTCCAAAAGTCAACCCGGCCATTGCCAAAACCAGGAATTCCACCCCTTATGTGGGGCTTATTTCGCCGCCTCCACACCATGATATTTACTCCATTGAAGATCTGTCCCAATTGATTTATGATTTAAAATCGGCCAACCGCGAAGCCCGGATCAATGTGAAACTGGTATCAGAGGTTGGAGTGGGAACTGTTGCTGCAGGGGTGGCAAAAGCCAAGGCAGATGTCATCCTCATTTCAGGACATGATGGGGGTACAGGAGCTTCTCCCCTGACTTCCCTGAAACACGCCGGACTCCCATGGGAACTGGGTATTTCAGAAGCACAGCAAACCCTGGTTATGAATGATTTGCGCAATCGGGTAGTCCTGGAATGCGACGGACAGTTAAAAACAGGAAGGGATGTGGCGGTTGCCTGCTTGTTGGGTGCAGAAGAATTTGGCTTTGCAACAGCACCGCTGGTGGCGTCTGGCTGTATCATGATGCGGGTATGTCATCTCAATACCTGCCCGGTAGGTATTGCTACTCAGAATCCCGAATTGCGCAAGAAATTTGAAGGTAAACCGGAGCACGTGGTGAATTACATGTATTTTATCGCACAGGAGCTGCGGGAAATCATGGCAAGCCTTGGTTTCAGGACAGTTGATGAAATGGTCGGGCAGGTTCATAAACTGGACCGCAATAAGGCCATTGACCATTACAAAACCAGGGGGCTTGACCTCTCACCTATCCTGCATCAGGTTTCCGTTCCCCCGGGAACCAAATTCCACAATACCGAAAAACAGGAGCACGCCATCTCAAAATCCATTGAGTTTGAAATTCTGGAAAAGGCCCATCCGGCATTATTCAGAAAGGAGAAAATAAGCCTGGATTTCCCCATTCACAACACAGACCGTGCTGTTGGTGCCATCATCAGTAATGAGATCTCCAAAATTTATGGAGCAGAAGGACTGCCTGATAATACGCTTCGCCTGAATTTCACAGGCTCTGCCGGACAGAGTTTCGGGGCCTTTGCAACCAAAGGCCTGTGTATGGTAGTTAATGGGAATACCAATGATTACCTGGGCAAAGGGCTGTCCGGGGCAAGACTGGTCGTGAAAATACCGGATGGATCTACCCTGGTACCGGAAGAAAATATTATAACCGGTAATGTCTCGCTCTACGGAGCAACCTCAGGGGAAGCCTACATCAATGGCAAAGCCGGTGAAAGGTTTTGTGTCCGGAATTCCGGTGCCAAAGCTGTTGTAGAGGGGATAGGAGACCACGGTTGCGAATACATGACCGGAGGGGTTGCTGTCATCCTGGGGGAAGTAGGCAGAAACTTTGGAGCCGGGATGAGTGGTGGCATTGCCTATGTGCTGGATACCCACAATACCTTTAAAAAGCGATGCAACCAAACCGAATTGAATTTGCTGCGGGTGGAAGAAGACGGTGATATTGCAGAATTGCGGTCGCTTATTGAAAATCATTACAATGCAACTTTTAGCCCGCTGGCACAAAAGCTGCTGGAAAATTGGGAAAAGTACCTTCCAAAATTTATCAAAGTGTTCCCGGAAGAATACCGGCAGGCTTTGATCCGTCTTGAAAATGAACAGAAAGAAATCGTATAAAATGGGAAAGATTACAGGATTTTTAGAGTATGAAAGAAAAGATGAAGCCTATCTCCCTGTAGAAGAGCGCATCCGGAATTATAAGGAATTTACGAAGCCACTCCCGGAAAAAACGTTGAAGGAGCAGGGGGCCCGCTGTATGGATTGTGGTATTCCTTTTTGCCATAGCGGTTGTCCGCTGGGAAACCTGATCCCCGATTTTAACGATGCCGTGTACCAGGGGAAGTGGGAAAAGGCCACCAAAATCCTGCATGCAACAAACAACTTCCCGGAATTTACGGGCAGGCTTTGCCCTGCTCCCTGTGAAGAGGCCTGTGTGCTGGGAATTAATGAAGATCCGGTAACCATAGAGAATATTGAAAAGCAAATTGCCGAGACCGCTTTTAAGGAGGGATGGATTAAGGCCCTCCCACCCGCAAAGCGCAGTGGTAAAAATATTGCCATTGTCGGTTCCGGACCCGCTGGCCTGGCAGCCGCCCAGCAACTGAACCGTGCCGGACACCACGTTACCGTTTTTGAGCGCGATGAAAAACCAGGAGGGCTATTGCGATTTGGCATCCCTGACTTTAAAATGGAAAAACACATCATAGACAGGAGACTGGCCATACTGGAAGAGGAAGGCATTCAATTTAAGTGCGGAGTGAATATTGGACACGACTTAAAAGCCGGAGAACTCAGGGAGCAATTTGATGCTGTTTTGCTTTGCGGAGGGGCGACCCTGCGCAGGTCCCTCCCCATCCCCGGTTCAGATTTAAAAGGAGTAGTGCAGGCAATGGACTTCCTGTCACAAAACAACCGGAGGGTTGCAGGCATTAAAGATCTGGGCGAGGAAATTCTTGCAAAGGACAAGCAGGTTATAGTAATAGGAGGAGGAGATACCGGATCGGATTGTATCGGGACTTCCTTCAGGCATGGTGCAAAATCGGTAGTTAATTTCGAAATCCTGGGCAAACCGCCGGTTGGCAGACCGGAAGACCAGCCATGGCCCTTCTGGCCCATGCGCCTCAGGACGAGTTCTTCCCATAAAGAAGGGGCCGAACGCCACTTCAGTATTTCCACCAAATCTTTTAACGGCGATGGTAATGGGAACCTCATAAGTCTTACAACTGTTGAAGTAGAGTGGGAACAAAGCCCGGGAAAACGTCCTGTCCTTAAAGAAATAACCGGAACTGAAAAGGAATGGCCCTGTGACCTGGCCTTGCTTGCGCTTGGCTTTACCGGTTCGGAAACGACTATTGCGGATCAGCTCGGATTGGAACAGGACCCCAGGACAAATATAAAGGCATCTGCTACAGACTTTAAGACCAACGTACCCGGGGTTTTTGCCGCAGGGGACCAGCGAAGGGGACAGTCCCTGATTGTCTGGGCCATCTCCGAGGGGCGGCAGGCCGCCCACTACGTGGATGAATACCTTATGGGGCATTCCAGCCTTCCGCTTAAAGGGGAAGGGGATTTGCCTCGTGTCTGACTTAAGGAGTGGGATGTTTTGGGAATGTCTGTTGGTTTTTATATATTCTAAAGTGAATTCAAAAATCAATTGACAAATGAACTACACAATCTCTTCAAGGTTTTTCACATGCTTCATAAGCGCCGTTTTGCTGTTGTCTGCTTGCAAATCGGACCCCAAAGAAAAAAAAGAGGAGGAAACCATCACTGAGGCAGAAACTCCAAAAGTGGTGCAGGTAGTGACAAAATCCATGGAGTTCAATGTCCCTGATACCATCCCTTCCGGCTGGAACACCTTCGTATACAAAAATCTGTCCACAGAACCCCATTTCATTTTGCTGGACAAATATCCCGAAGGAGTTAATATTGAGAATGCCAAAACGGAAGTAGTCCCTGCATTTGATAAAGGCATGGAGTTGATAATGGAAGGAAAAAATGATGAGGCCATGGAAGCTTTCGGGACCCTGCCTGCCTGGTTTTCAGAAATCGTTTTCTCAGGGGGAACCGGCCTGATATCGCCCAATAAAACGGCAGTAACAACCGTCAAACTAGAGCCGGGTTATTATATAATGGAATGCTATGTACGCATGCCTGACGGAAGTTTCCACAGTTCTATGGGCATGGTGAAAGAACTAATTGTTACCCCCGATGATAGTGGAATGGCTCCTCCGGAGGCAGATCTCCAAATTGATCTTGGCAGCGAAAGCGGGATCAGCTGGACCGGTAAACCAGAGGCTGGCAAAAATATTATCAGGGTAAATTATACCGATCAAATAGTGCATGAAAATTTTGTGGGCCATGACCTGAATCTGGTTGCCATGGCTCCGGATGCAGACCTGCAGGCCCTGGAAGCCTGGATCAATTGGGCTACCCCTGAGGGGCTTATGAGTGCAACCCTGCCCGAGGGCTTTACTTTTTTGGGCGGAACCAACGACTCCCCTGCCGGGAGCAGTCAATATTTTGAGGTGGAGTTGGAACCGGGGCAATATGTATTGATCTCAGAAGTTCCAAATGCTACTTCCAAAGGGATGCTGCAAACCTTTCAGGTTGGAGACGAACAGTAAATTTATATTGGTTTTGCTGGATATTTTTATTGAACCAACCGGTCCATAAGACTGACATATTCCGGGTATTCCTTAATCGGGTTGACCAGAGAAGTACTTTTTACCCAAAGGATCCACTGATCGTGGATCAAATAGGCTTCTTCTATTTTTTCCAGGGCTTCATCATACCTTTTGAGGGCACATAGCACAATAGCTATCTGGGAAGGGGAAACGTACTTTCTTTCAGAAGTTTCAAGCATATGATTCAGAACTTCCAGCGCTTTATCTTCCTGCCCGACCTTTGTATATACGTACCCTGCTATAAAATTAGTTTCCAGGCCAAAATTCCGCCGCAACAGGGTTTGATACGCTTTATCGTATTCTTTTTTTTCAACCAGAAGCACAGCCTTAATCCAGAGCAATTCCTTATGATCCGGGCTAAGGCGCAGTTTTTCCTCGATTACCTTTTCAGCCCGGTCCAAATCCCGTTGGAAAATATAATTCAACGCCAGATAAATATCGTTAAACACATTTAAGGGATCCAAAATTCCAGCTTTCTTTTGCAATTCCTCGGCTCGGCTGAAATCGCCCAATATTTCCAGGGCAAAGGAATACCAGTGATACGTCTTGTCAAAATTCGGGCTTTCTTCAAGAGATTTTTTAAAGTATGGGATAGCCTTTTTAAATTCAAAGTTCAGACTGTGGACAATACCCAAAATTCCGCTTACTTCCCCCGATCCCGGATCCAATTTAGCTGCCTTCAGGGCATACTCTTTTGCTTTTAAGGCACCTTCCGTTGCCGAAAGATATCCGCGATTCACATCAAATATATAAGCCTCTGCCATGCCAATATAAGGATCCACATATTCGGGATCCAATTCAATAGCTGCCTGGAAATATTTGACAATATCCCCGAGTTTTTGCCCGGTGTGATCCCGCATGGCGCTCTTTCCAAGGGCGTAAAGCTTAAATGCTTCCGGATTGGCTGATTGCTTCTTCTTTTTGGCATTTCTTTCCGATTGATCTGCCACTATCCCGATGGATTCCTTGAGATGGACTCCTATTTGAGAGGAAATCTCTGCTATATGCCCCAGATCACCTACAATAGAAGCGTAATTCAGTATTTCATCTTCTTTCGTATCTATGACCTCCACCTTTACATCGACCTTTTGGTTGGTGATGGCATAATTCCCAATTAGGACGATATCCGCATTTAGTTCCTTTGAAATCTGACCGATGGACTTCTCGGAATCCCTGAATTGAAATGCTGACCGCGAAGAAATTACGGACACCCGGGAGAAACTAAATAGCGTGCTGATCACATCCTCTGCAAGTGCTTCTCTTAAATATTCATACTCTGCATTGTCTGACCGGTCTTCAAAAGGCAACACCGCTATACGGAATTCTGATTTCCCCGCCAGCACCTTATCGTTTCGCCATTTTGATCCGGCCCAGAAACTGCCTGCCATGAGTAT
>NZ_CP199296.1:25000-2027500 GCF_052497835.1 Robiginitalea insularis | reverse complement strand
GACGTCATCCCCACCTTCCTCACGGTTTGCACCGGCAGTTCCGTTAGAGTCCCCATCTTTACATGCTGGCAACTAACGGTAGGGGTTGCGCTCGTTATAGGACTTAACCTGACACCTCACGGCACGAGCTGACGACAACCATGCAGCACCTTGTAATGAGTCCGAAGAAGGGTCCATCTCTGGACCTGTCCCACTACATTTAAGCCCTGGTAAGGTTCCTCGCGTATCATCGAATTAAACCACATGCTCCACCGCTTGTGCGGGCCCCCGTCAATTCCTTTGAGTTTCATTCTTGCGAACGTACTCCCCAGGTGGGATACTTATCACTTTCGCTTGGCCGCCGAGACCGAAGTCCCGACAGCTAGTATCCATCGTTTACGGCGTGGACTACCGGGGTATCTAATCCCGTTCGCTCCCCACGCTTTCGTCCATCAGCGTCAGTGTGTGGTTAGTGACCTGCCTTCGCAATCGGTGTTCTATGTGATATCTATGCATTTCACCGCTACACCACATATTCCGGCCACTTCACCACAACTCAAGACTAACAGTATCAAAGGCAATTTTACGGTTGAGCCGCAAACTTTCACCCCTGACTTATTAGCCCGCCTGCGGACCCTTTAAACCCAATGATTCCGGATAACGCTCGGACCCTCCGTATTACCGCGGCTGCTGGCACGGAGTTAGCCGGTCCTTATTCTTACGGTACCGTCATCTACCCACACGTGGGTATTATTCTTCCCGTATAAAAGCAGTTTACAACCCGTAGGGCCGTCTTCCTGCACGCGGCATGGCTGGATCAGTCTCTCGACCATTGTCCAATATTCCTCACTGCTGCCTCCCGTAGGAGTCTGGTCCGTGTCTCAGTACCAGTGTGGGGGATCCCCCTCTCAGGGCCCCTACCTATCGTAGCAATGGTGAGCCGTTACCTCACCATCTAGCTAATAGGACGCATGGCCATCCTCTACCGTTAAAAACTTTAACTACTAATAAGATGCCTTAAAGTAGTACTATGGGGTATTAATCCGGATTTCTCCGGGCTATCCCCCTGTAAAGGGTAGGTTCCATACGCGTTACGCACCCGTGCGCCACTCGTCAGCGGAAAAGCAAGCTTTTCCCTGTTACCGTTCGACTTGCATGTGTTAGGCCTGCCGCTAGCGTTCATCCTGAGCCAGGATCAAACTCTTCATCGTAGATTCTTAAATATTGTACTTATCAATAAAATGCAATACCAAAATATCTCACCAGAAACAGTCCTCCCAACTCGGTCCAGGTTGTTATATAATTCCTTGACGGATGTTGTTTATTTGTACAAAATGCTTCTCTCATATAAGCCCCGGTCTGTCAAAACCAAAACCCAAAAAAAAAGCGTACGCTGTCTGTCAATATGTCAATGAACTTTCTCTTACTCTTCTCGCCCCTCAAACGAACCTCTTAAAGTTCGCCTCAAAAGCGGGTGCAAATATAAAATGGTTTTTTGGCTTCCACAAACTAGTTTCGAAAAAAAATCACTTAAAACTTTCCCAATTTACTAACCGCCTCAAATCAAGTTACTTACAATTAAGCGTAGATTAAAAAAAGAATCAAATCCATTCCATTACTGCTTATCAGAGGTGTAAATGTAGGATTCCTAAATTTCCAACGACCCGCCTTTTCGTCAGGTTAAGAAAAATCAGGAGAAAAAATTCCATACCAACCCGAAGCGTATCACAAAATCGCGGTACGGATAATTGGGAGCGGAATAGAAACGATTTTCGCTAAAGGAAGAATTAAAATGCTCTGCCTTGAGGTACACCCGGGTTTGACGGATACGGGCATTGATAAAAAAGTCCAGCATGGGAAACCCGCCCAGCTGCTCCCTGTCCTGAACATAAAACTCAGAAAGTAAAGGGTTGTAGGCATTCATATAGTATTCCGTAAAATACTTAAGGGTTACTCCGGTTTGGATAAACATGGCCTTTTTAAAGATATCGCTGGAAAAGTAAAGGGTATTCCGTGTAACCAGGGTCGGGAGGTTCAGGATATTGCTGCCCTGGTCTACCTCCTGGTATAAGAGGGTGTTGTTCAGGGCCCATTTACCCAGGCGGAATTCCTTCTGGTATTTAACCCGCAAATGGCTGATGCGCTCACCAGCCTGAAAGGGTCTGATTAGCGCCCTTTCTTCTCCATTGGCAATTTGGTCCGCATCCGCGGTCGATTCGAAATAAGCATAATTATCAGTAGTGGAAAACTGCGTCTGCAGGCTTCCGAACAATTTGGAATCTATATTAAAGTACAGGCTCTGCACCTGCTGGTTTTCAAAATTATCAGTGTTATCCCAATTGTAATTAAGGTAGTCAGACTGATAGAGCAAATAATTAAAGTCAGGTTTTCTGGCCGAATGCCTGATCCCTCCGGCGATTTGATGATTCTTCCCGAGCGGGAGCTCAATACCAGCATCCAGGTAGGAGCCCGCCAGTTCTCCTGAGAGCCCGAGCCCTCCCCTGGCATTGAGTTGCAACTTGCCAAAATGTTTTTTCCAACTTCCGCCCAAGAGAATTTCGTCCCCTTCAAGCCTGTTCGGGATAGTGCCTGAATCGGTTATCAGCAAGCTGGTGAAATAATACGAATAATTAAAATGCGTAACAGACCCCTCCAGCCTTCCGGATATCCTGTTGTCCACCCCTAGCCGCACTTCATTGTAAAATGTCTTTAAATAGGCCTGATCCAGCACCGGTTCGAATAGCAAGCCGCCGAAATATTCCGATGAATTGGTTCCCTGATTGTACTGGTACCATTTAGTTTCATAGGTGAACCGATGCCCCATATAGAGTGAGCCACGCCTCTTTACACTGTCTTTTACCCCGCCCGCAAGGCGGTATTCCTGATCCAGGTAATAGCGTTTCCCATTGAGCCGGCTAAGTGCATTGGAAAATAATACATCAATACGGGAACGATCCGTAAAATCATCATTTCCAGACTCGAATTGGGTTTCCTTATCTAACAGCCCCCCGCTCTCTTCCGCTTCCAGATCCTGGGTGGCTATGTGGGCCATAAAGCGGTAACGGCCATTTTTGGTTACATAATTAGCGGTAGCCCTGAAATTCCCGGACTGGGCCTGGTCTTCCTGGTATTTCCCAAGAGAGCGAAAACCTTTAAAGGCCAATGAAAAATTAAGGCGTCTGGAAGTATTGAAGGTTAGCATGGCGTCCAGCAATTGCCCCTGTTCAAAGGTGGTCTTAAAAAAAAGCTCTGTAAGCGGGGTCGCCACATTGTAATACTTTATATCGGATGCTTCAAAATAATTGAAATGGCGGGCAGCTGCTCCCAGCTGCGGCAGCCAGGGCAGATCTGAAAGGTCTGCGCCCAACCGGTTGTAGGGTTGGCCCACATTGGCAAAGGGCATCAATTCAAAATCATCCCTGCGCAGGAAGTTATAACGATATTCTTTCTGAATAGTTAGTGAGGTGTCCAGAATAACGGTATCCCTGTTCTGGGAGATGATCTGGTAGTTTTTTATACTGATCACTTCCCCCTGTTGTTGCGCCTGGGCTTTCCTGGAGTCAATCCGCCTGGAGAGCGCCGTGGAATCCTTTTCCTGTCGAAGGGTCCTGGGAAGCTCCTGAGCTTTAAGGCCCGACATGCTCAGGACCAGTAATATCAATACGGATAAGCGCATAGGAACATTCTTGCTGGCAAAGTTACCTTTTTTGTTCTGAATGAAAAGTGAAAGTTTCAGAGCTTTCGATCCAAAACCTTGTTCTTCTTTTTAGCAGCAGATTAACACATCCGTTAAACGGAAAAAGTTGATAAATCCGCCGATTTTCGGCATATTTACAAAAAAATTGCAATGAAGCATGTATTCTTCATAGGGTGCTTATTGTGCAGCAGCATTGTCATGGCTCAGTTTAATGAATCTGCCCCCTGGATGGCGAGCCTGAAGGATTCTAAAGCCACCTCCGCTAAAGGTTTGGAACAACGATATAGCCTGAATGAAATTTCGGATGCCTTCCACCAATACTGGAAAGGAAAAGATTCACTGGCCAAAGGCAGTGGCTTCAAGCCTTATATGAGGTGGGAAAATTACTGGCAGCATTTTGCGGACGAAAACGGCTACATCCCTACCTCCAAACAGCTTTGGGACACCTGGAAGGAGGTACAGAATCTCAATGCAGAGGTCAATCCCGTGAGTAACTGGACTGCGCTGGGCCCCTTTTCAAGTGGCACCCTGGCCATAGGACAACCGGGTGCCGGACGCATCAATGCCGTGGCCGTAGACCCCAATAATGAAAATGTCTGGTACGCTGGGGCACCTGCCGGAGGAATCTGGAAATCAGTCGATGCAGGCAACACCTGGGTAAACCTTTTCGATAATTTTGCACAAATAGGGGTTTCCGGCATCGCCATTGACCCAAATGACTCCAATACTATCTATATAGCTACCGGGGATGATGACGCTTTTGATTCCTACAGTATCGGCGTTTTCAAATCTACCGACGGGGGTTTGAACTGGAACGCAACAGGCCTCAATGCTGAAATAATTGACAACAGCTGGAGCATGAACGAGATCTTCATCGACCCTACCAACTCCAGTATCGTTTGGGTGGCCACCAATAGAGGCCTATATAAATCTATCGATGCAGGAGCCACCTGGAGCAGAACTTTTGATAGCCAGGTGGGAGACTTTCGCCTGAAACCCGGAGATCCGAATACCATATACCTCGTTACACAGAATACTTTTCACGTATCCACAAATGGAGGCGTCTCCTTTACCCGAATCATACAACCCTTTCCTTCCGGAGCCGGAAGGATGGTCATAGGGGTATCCCCTGCCAACCCTTCAGTGGTTTATGTCCTGGTGGCAGACACACTTCAAAACGACTCCGCATTCCTTGGTTTATACCGGTCCGATGACAGCGGGCAAAGCTTTACCAAAACACTGAACACCACCGATATTTTTGAACGCAACCAGGCCTGGTATGACCTCTGTATCGCTGTTTCCCCTACCAATGCAGATGAAGTATATACAGGAGCCATCAATATCTGGAAAAGCATAGATGGAGGGGATTCCTTTGTCCGGCTTAATAATAACGACTCAGACGTTAGCCAGGCCTATACGCATGTAGACATCCATACCCTGAAATTCTTCAACAATAAATTATATGCGGGCACCGATGGAGGTTTTTACGTTACGGATGACGGAGGCTCAAGTTTTACGGATTACAACAACGGATTGGCAGTGACCCAATTTTACCGGATGTCCATCGCCAAAAACAACGCCTCCAAAATAAGTGCCGGAAGCCAGGATAATTCCGGTTTTATATACAACAACCAGCAATGGAATATTTATACCGGTGGCGATGGGATGGATTACGAGATAAACCCGGTAAATGCCAATGAAGTTTACGGTTTTGTACAATTTGGCTCCGTGTTGTTTATCAGCACCAATTCCGGACAGAACCTGGGAGCGGTTGGGGCCCCCAGGAATTCCAGCGGCAATCCTATTTCAGGGGAATGGATTACGCCCCTGGCCATAAGCAGAGACGGAGAGGTATATGCGGCATATGATGCGGTTTACAAGTTGAGTGGTAATGCCTGGGAAAAAGTATCTGCAAGTATAGGAACCGATGCCCTTGACGACCTCGAGATTGATCCGATCAATCCACAGGTGATGTATATTGCTGAGGGTGAGAATATATATCGCAGCCAGAATGGTGGGGCCACCTTTCTGTTCCTGAAGAGGTTTGATGCCGAGATATCGGATATTGCCATTAACAGCCAGGATCCCAATATTTTGTATGTGACTACCTCAAGGAGGGTGGGGCGTCCCCAGGACTCGGGTACCTCTGCAACAAGAGGTGTTTTTAAATTAAC
Organism: Robiginitalea insularis; assembly: GCF_052497835.1. Classification (NCBI taxonomy): domain Bacteria; kingdom Pseudomonadati; phylum Bacteroidota; class Flavobacteriia; order Flavobacteriales; family Flavobacteriaceae; genus Robiginitalea; species Robiginitalea insularis. The sequence goes on along the minus strand of NZ_CP199296.1, from coordinate 2,021,650 downwards.
GGTAAGCGGCAATACAGCCACTGAGGAAGACATCACCCTTAACCTTCCCACGGACCTGGCCTTTTTCTCAGTAGCCCATCAGGGCCGGGACCTTAACAATCCCATATATGTGGGAACCAGTGTGGGGGTTTTTCGCCTGGACGATACCCTGAGCGAATGGGAAGAATACAGTACCGGTTTACCAAATACGGCTGTAAGCGACCTGGAAATAAGCCTTGATGATGAAGTATTGGTGGCAAGCACCTACGGCAGGGGCGTCTGGGTCTCGCCCATCCCCGCACAGGACCCGGACAACGACGTGAAACTGATATCCCTTACCCCGAATCCCCTGCGTATTCTGTGCGGTGAAATATTTCCGGAAATAGTAGCAGAAAACAACGGTATCAACCCCATCAGCCAGATAGATGTGGAATACAGCATCAATGGTGGCGCTGTTCAGAGCTTTACATGGAGTGAAAGCACCCTGCTTACCAACGAGCAGGCTACAATTTCCCTTCCTTCCCTGAACCTGACAGCTAAAACAGAAATTACTATCGAAGCATCCGTTAGTATTTCAGGAGATGCCTTTGCCGACAACAATTCGGCCAGTACTACTTTTTATACCAATGATTTCGGGATTGGAGATGCCATAAATGATTTTGAGGCATCCAATGCCACCCTGCTTACCTATAATGAAACCGGAGGTAACAGTGTATGGGAAAAAGGAGTGCCGGAAGGTACGCTTCTGAACGAGGCAGCTTCCGGGACAGAGGTTTACGGGACCAACCTGGATGGTAATTATCCTGATGCGGCCAAATCTTACCTGGTCAGCAATTGTTACGAATTTTCTTCTATTCTGGCACCTGTACTTTCCTTTAAAATGGCCTATGACCTGGAAGAAAATTTTGACATAGTTTACGTGGAATACTCCACCAACGAAGGCCAGAGCTGGGAGGTTCTTGGAAATGTCAACAGCCAGCCCAATTGGTACAGCAGTGACCGGACCAATGCAAGTTCCGGAACAGATGACGACTGCCAGCTGTGCCCTGGAGCCCAGTGGACGGGCAGGAATACCACCCTTACGGAATACAGCTATGATTTTACGGCAAACGCCATACAGGGAGAGACGGACCTCAGGTCCGAGGATAGTATTATTTTCCGTATAACATTCGCTTCAGATCAGTTTGTGAACGAGGAAGGTGTTGTCATTGATGATTTTGTTGTTACAGGCTTTCAGGACGACGATGACGACGATAATGACGGAGTACTGGACCTAGATGACAATTGTCCTTTGACCGGGAATGCCAATCAGCTGGATACAGATGGCGATGGAATAGGCGACGCCTGCGACCCGGATGACGATAACGACGGCATTGCGGACACTGAAGACAATTGCCCGCTTGTTGCCAATACGGATCAGGCTGATGCAGATAATGACGGGATAGGAGACGTTTGTGATCCCGATTTAGACAACGACGGGGTCCCAAATGACAGGGATCTTTGTGATAACACGCCGCCGGGTGCTGTGGTCGATATAGACGGATGTGAAGTGTTTTCACTCCCTCCAACCAATTTCAGTATACAGACTTTGGGTGAAACTTGTATTTCTGAGGATAATGGTCAAATCCTGATCACAGCTGCAGAAACACTGGACTACACTGCAGAGCTCAGCCAGGCTGGTGCAAGTCTGCAAACGCAGAACTTTGAGCAGGAAGCCAGTTTTACCGAACTGCCTGCAGGCACTTATGAATTGTGCCTTGGAGTTGTGGGACAGGCAGATTATCAGGCCTGTTATATTTTGGAAATTTCAGAACCCGAACCCTTATCCGTAAGTGCCAAAGTGCTCAGCCTGACCAGCCAGATTAACCTGGAACTGGAGGGTGGAAAGACCTACCTCATTTATTTGAACGACAGGCTTTATCAGACCTCTGATTCCAGTATAAGCCTGCCACTGAACGGAGATGTTACAGAGTTGCGGGTAGTTTCGGAACTGGATTGCCAGGGGGAATTTAAACAGCTTATCAATTTAAGCAGTACCCCATTGGTTTCCCCAAACCCTATTGCAAGTGGCAATCTGGAAGTGTTGCTGCCCGACACAACAGAAACGACCATTAATGTTTCGCTTCATACCCTGGGAGGGCAACAACTGATATCCCGGAATGCAACCCTGTTAAGCGGGAAACTAATCCTGAATATGGATATCTATCCCGATGGGATTTACTTGCTGAACATAAAACAGGGTGATAAGTTGTACAATTACAAAGTCATTAAAAAATGAAACCAATATACAAGAAATTAAGCCTTGGAATTGTTGCCACCCTTATGCTATGCTGTAGCGGAGGGGATTCTTCTGGGGGCATCCCGGATCCACAACCTGTGCCCGATCCTGTTGCAGCTATACTGATTTTTCCAGCCAACAATACAGAGTGTAATGAAGGGGAGATCTTATCTGCTCAGCAGAGCCGTGTTACCTTTCAATGGAATGCCTCGCAAAACACAGATAGTTATGAGGTGCGCCTTACTAATCTTAATACGAACTCCATCACTAGTACCATCTCCAATACCAATGAAGCGGCCATAGTCATACAGCGGGCCACCCCTTATGAGTGGTCTGTAACTTCCAGGGCCAGGGGCTCTAACCAAACAGCCAGCAGCCCGGTATGGCGGTTTTACAATGCCGGGGAAGGTGTTAGTAACTATGCCCCCTTTCCGGCTACAGCTATATTCCCGGAACGGGGAAGTACCCTCACTAATGCAGGAACGATAACGCTACAATGGGAAACTTCGGACATAGACGGGGATCTGGCCTCTTTCGAGGTATATCTGGAAGAAAACAATACCGGCCCACAAACCCTGATAGGTACAACTTCTGAAAACTTCCTTGAGGTCACTGTCTCCCCTTCTTCGGTCTATTACTGGCAGGTGGTCAGTAAAGATGCGGCTGGGAACAGTTCTGTTTCAGAGGTCTTCCAGTTTGCAGTAGAATAAAATACATTGACTGAAATCACAACTGCTACCCAACCTAAAAGCAAGCCTAATAAGAAAATATTTAAATTAAAACAGGAACACTATTTATGAAAGCATTCAAGCTTTTGCTCTTTATTCCCATTATTGGGTCGGCTCAGTTAACCCTGAATAACCCCGAAGGCGGGGTCCTTCAATTATCCACAGTTAATCGCAATTATGATCAGACTAAGACCGACGGCTCCCCATACCTGGAAGATGAATTTAAAGGCGGGAAGGTATATGTCAATGGGGATGTTTCCCTTGAAAAACCTATGAGGTATAATGCGTACATCAGCGAAATAGAAATATTTGCCGGACAAAAGCAATACGCCCCGCTGCTGAAAAGAGCTTATATTACAGCCCAAATAGGAGACAAAACGTACAAAATGCTTCCCTACACCACCGATAAGGAATTACAAAGGGTAGGATATTTTAATCCGCTTAACGAAGGGGAGGTTGTCCTGCTATTTAAACCGGAAGTAAAACTACGCCAGGGAAGGGTTCCGGACACGAATTACGGTAAATATGTACCCCCCACCTATATCGATATCAGTTCGTATTACCTGAAAAAAGGAGAGGCCCCGGCTGAAAAAATCCGCTTGAACAAGAAATGGGTATTAAAGACCCTTGGCGACCAGAAAAAAGTACTGCAGGAATATATTTCCAGCAATGAGCTTAATCTACGCAAGGAGTCCGATGTAATTGTGCTCCTGGACTACTACAACAGCTTGTAGAGCACTTCCGTCAGCAATTAGACCCATCTGCGGCTTTCCCGGGCTTTCCCGGTATAGCAAAGTATAAGCGTGCACCTGTTTGCCGTGATATACATCCTGATTCTGTTGGCAAATATCCCTGCTCATCTTTTATGGCCCAGCACATAACCCTAATTCCTTTTGTTTAAGAATAGGTTATCTACAAGGTAATGCACCTATATCAAGATCTATATCTATTATAGGGAGGATATAGCAGACCATACCATAAACGGCGCTAAATGCCGGTGTGCTAATAAAAAAAAGAGCCCTCCAATGGAAGGCTCTTTTACTCTTTTATTCCCTGACAGGAATAAGCGTTTGGTTATTTACGGCTGTTTAACCAGGTTAAACACGTGTGGGTTTCCAGCGATATTTGCGCTGAAATCCAGTGTCATCTCAATGATTCCAACACAGGTAAGTACACGACCTCCTGGAAGTAATCGGTAGAAGTTAGGTCCAAAACTAACAGTTGAGTTAATCTTAGTCTCATCTACCGCTACAATTGCACCTGTCTCCGGGTCAATAGTCAGAATCAGATCCTCAGCACCTTCAGTAATGTATGTACCGTCAACTATTGTGATCTGGTTTTCACCTGGTCCGAGGACTACTTCACGGGTGAAGTCAGTCTCCCCGAAGAAACCTGCGAAAGTAGAAGCTACTACATCATAGCTCCCCACAAGGTCTTCAATAATCACACTGGGGCACTGTACATCCAAACCTACAGAAAGGACGTCTATGCTGTTTTCTCCAATTTCAGCTCCTTCAACAGACACAAGGTTTAAAACAATAGCGTCAGTGGCTGAAGGCAGGTCTACACCTGGGATCGTGGTTATGGTAATATCTGCAGTGAATTCTCCCGCCGCAATCGAAGGCGAAAGGTTATCTATACTGTAGAAAGAAGGATCCAGCGTAGACGATGCATCCACTTCCAAAACTACAGACCTTGGAGAGTCAGACAGGGTTGATACCCCAACAGTAATAGTATTATCTGTATTCTCAGCAGGATTAAAAGTAATACGGGTTGACTCCAAGCCTCCGTTGAACCCTGCAATTGCTCGGCCGTTTTCTACATCGAAAATCGGCGTTCCGTTGTCCTCACAGGATATCCCAATAAGGGCTACTGCGAGAAGTAATGAAATTTTATATACTAAGTTCTTCATTTTTCTACTTTTTAATAACCGCTATTTTGGGCCATATTTGGGTTTGCATTGATTTCTGCAATCGGGATTGGTAACTGGAACCTGAAATCACCTGCAGATAAGGTCTGAACCTCAGCCGGAGTCCCGGATCCATCTATAATATCACCAAAAGCAGAGCGCTGAACGGCTTCTCCACGACGCTTCAGGTCAAAGAAGCGGTGTCCTTCGAAGCAGAGTTCTACCCTTCTGTTAAACTGTATGGCATCCTCGAGGGCCTGTCCGGTTTCCCCGGGTGAACTAAAGCCGGTGAATCGCTGGGCTCTCAACTGGTCGAGCGTTGCAAGGGCCTGAGGCTCCAATCCAAGCTCGAACTGTGCTTCAGCCTTGTTCAGCAATACTTCTGCTGCACGCATAACTTTAATATCGAGACGTCCGTTCACCTGTCCGGCTTCTCCAAGGAATTTGCGAATAGCATTGTAATCATTCCCCTGGTTCGTACCCACAAACTGAATCACATTCCTGCGAAGGTCATTAGGATCTATAGAGGTAAAGAATTCATATTCAATCGCGTATTCCGAAATGGTAGAAGAAGAGTTGGACTGGCTGTACAATACCCCAACATTGTTGAAGTTACTCTCAGAAGAAGTATTAACGGACAACTCAATTACGATTCCCGAATTAGTAGTATCCTCATACATATCCAGTAATTCAGCCGCAGTAGCCAGCGAAGTGGTTACCTGGTTTGCAGCATCGATAGCATCCTGATAATCTCCATTATAAAGATATACTCTGGATAGCATTCCAAAAACACCATTGCGATTCAGTCTTCCTTCTCCGTTGGATGCACCAATCAACTGGCTTGCCCTTTGCAGGTCGCCGATAATTTCAGCATAGTTACTATCTACGGTTTCCCGGCTGGGTTGTGCAAAAGGATCACCTGTATCCCCGTCTTCCACCTTAATATATACGATTCCATCAGAAGAACCAGCATTGGCACTCTGGGTTGGAATCTGGGCAAAAGTACGTACCAGATCAAAGTGCGCCCAGGCACGGGCGGCCAGGGCCTGCCCCAGGATGTTATCCTTTTCAGGACCGTCTGCCAGGTTATCGATCTGACCGATAATCAGGTTTGCAGCGTTTACTGCCTCGTAAGCCTCGCTCCAGTATAGTGGAATAGCACCACCGGAGTTTGGAACGTAGCGGTAATCGTAGTAAAGTTCGTTGGATGTCCTTCCTGTCTGTACCAATACGACATTATCAGAGAGGATATCCGGAATTCCCTGCATCCCACTGCCCGGGCTGGAATAATAGTTCCAGAGCTGGCTGTAGATACCGTCTACACCATTTTGGAAAGATGAAACACTGTTGAAAAATGTCTCAGGATTTCCTTGTGTAAATGGCTGCAGGTCATTTAGCTCATCGTCACAGGCTACAAAGCCAAATGCGAGAACAAAAACCAATATTTGTAAATACCTATTTTTCATTTCTTTGCTCATTTTTTTTATTAAAATCCTATTTCAAATCCAAAGGTGTAAGACCTGGTTTGAGGGTAACTAAAGAGCGAAAACTCTCCGGGCACGAACCCTGCGTTACCTGGTGCAGCAGTTTCTGCAGAACCCAGTCCAATCTCAGGATCCCCATTGTAATTTGTAAAGGTAAGGAGGTTCTGACCGGTTACGAAGAAACGGAAGGAATCCAGTCCTATATCATTAACAAATCTGCTTGGGAGGTTGTAGTCAAGCGTTAAGGTTCTCAATCGAACATAATCTCCTTTTTCAAGGAACCGGTCTGTACCCTGGTCTGCTGTATTCTGGAATAATGGACTTGGAAGTACATTTTGGTCTCCAGGATTTTTCCAGTAGTTAAAGGCTTCAACCCGTTGGTTACGGTTGATGTTCCCTATTGCGATACCTTGCTGCCTTTGGAAGTTCAGGATATAGTTCCCAGCTTTGTAAACAAAGTCGGCACGGAGTCCGAATCCATTGTATTTAAAGGAGGTAAAAAATCCACCTTCGAGGTCAGCAGCCGGAGATTTGTCTTCCAGCAATACCTGGAAGCTCGGGCTGTATTCGTTGGTTACATTTCCGTCAGTATCCAGATACAACGGCTCACCATTGGCAGGATTCACTCCGGCATAACGCTCCAGGTAGAAAGAGTTGATTTCTTCTCCTTCCCGCAGGATTGTATTACCGTTGATGATGTCTTCTCCGTCTACCAATGAAACTACTCGGTTATCAAGGAAGGTAATGTTACCACCCACGCTCCACAGGAAGTTTTCCCCGCGGACTACATCGGCATTCAGAGAGATCTCAACCCCGCTGTTTTCAATTTCACCAATGTTTGCCAGGATAGAATTATCTTCATCACCAACTGTCTGCGACAATGGACGGTTAAGCAACAGGTCTTTGGAGTTTTTCTTAAAGTAATCTATTACCCCATTAATACGGTTGTTGAATAAGCCGAATTCCAAACCTATGTCCAGTATCGCCTGTGATTCCCATTGGATCTCAGGGTTACCCACTCCTAATGGAATGGCAGTGGTCTGCCCATTGTACGTATTGAATCCTAATAGGTTCAGGAAGTTGAAATCCCCAATGTTCTGGTTACCCGAAGTACCGTAAGAAGCTCTCAGCTTCAGGTTGTTGAAAGGGGTGTTTTCCATAAAGCTTTCACGGGCAATGTTCCACGCCACACTTCCACTGTAGAAGGTACCGTATTTGTTGTCCGGACCGAATCGGGAAGAACCGTCACGACGAAGGGATCCGGAAACGATATACTTTCCGTCGTAGTCATAGTCTACGAAAAGACCCTGTGAGAAAAGAATTCTTCTGGCTTCGTTAGAACCAGCGTTGGAAGCCTCCGCTGCTACATTCTGGTAAGGAATGTCAGGAGAAGGGAATCCTCGGCTCGTGGCGAATAAAGAAGTAAAGATTCGTTCGTTGTATTCCAGGAGGAAACTAGCAGTTAAATTGTGGCTGCTTCCAAACGTATCATTATAGGTAAATAAGTTACTAACGTTATATTGAAGCGTATTGCTGAAATTATCCGTCTGGGTACCTGGGAAGTTAGCGTCACCTACAAATCCTTGCAGGACCCCTCCGGCCAGTGACCGGTTGGTACGGTTGAAACGGTTATTGGTTGCACCCAGTGCAAAGCTGTTAGTGAATTTATCGGACAGCGTCATATCGGCACTCAGGTTACCTACAATCAGGAAGTTCCTGTTATTTTCTGGCTCTGTCTGAAGGGCCAGGGCAATTGGAAACCCGGTTGTAGTAGGGTTGTAAACAGGATTCCCATCGGAATCTGTAACTACAGCCCCGTTGTCATCCCTCAGGAAAAGCGGGTCCCATGGGTTGTAATCGTACATAGCACGGAAGGGGTTCTGAACGTTGTTCCGGTCCCTTGGCAGATCTGTTGTATTGCGAGACAATGAGATGTTTGCTCCAATATTCAACCATTCTTTTGCCTGATAGGTGGTATTCAAACGAGCAGTTACCCTTTCGAATCCTTTAATACGATCAATAATACCCGTATTTTTATCATAACCTAAAGAAAGCAGGTAAGTCAAATCTTCACTCCCCCCTGAAACAGTAAGCGAGTTAGATTGGATAGCTGCCTTTCTTAATAATTCTTCTTCCCAGTTCGTATCCAGTGCCAAAAGACGGGCACGCTCTTCCGGAGAGGCGTTAGCACCCGGCAGGCTTTGAGCCGCGTTCACGCCCAGGTCTGCAAATTCTTTTTCAAGACGCAGTTTTTGTTCGGTATTCATCAGGTCAAATGGATCCGGAATTCGCTCTCCAAAACCATAGGAAGATCTGAAAACTACCTGAGCCTCGCCGGAACGACCACCTTTAGTTGTAATAACGACAACCCCGTTTGCACCCCGTGATCCATATTTGGAAACGGTGGCAGCATCTTTCAGGATAGAAAGACTTTCAATGTCATTGGGGTTAAGGTTGTTTACAAAATTAGCATCCACAGGCGTTCCATCTATTACATATAACGGAGTAGTACTCGCATTAATGGAACCAACCCCACGAATCTGAACGAATGCCGTTTGTCCCGGACGCCCGTTGGCGGCAGTTACCTGCACACCGGCAGCCTGACCCTGCAGAATGTTATCTACAGAAGTGGATGGAACAAAGGACTCGATTGCATCCGTTTTAACCGTTGCAACCGCAGAAGTACTCAGTTCGCTGGATCGCGTTCCGTATCCGACTACCACTACTTCTTCGAGGGTCTCTGCATCTTCATCCATTTGAACATTTAACGTATTGGATGCACCTACCACACGTGTCACTGTTTTTTGACCCAGATAACTATACCTCAATGTTTCTCCAACAGAGGCATTAAGGGAGTAGTTACCATCAAAATCTGTCTGGGTTCCGCGAGTTGTTCCTACAACCACTACTGAAACTCCAGGTAATGGCAAGCCATTTTGGTCGGTTACGTTACCCGAAATCGTTTTCTCCTGTGCAAAGGAGAAATTAATGCTCAACACCAATAATAATGGCGTAAGCATCCAAGTTAGTTTTGATCTCATTTAATTAGTTTTTGAATTAGCCGGTGGCAAAAATCCCAATAATTAGTTACTTTTCCAAAACACATTTTGTTACAAAAACACCAACTGTTAAAAAATAATTCAGTTTTACGATTTGTTTAATCTTTTTTGTTTTTTGATAAACATTATTTAATTTTTTAACAGAAAAAAATTGTGCTTTTTCGGTCTTTTTCTATTTCTATAAGAATTATTAACAAGCTTTAGATGCTAAAAACGGTTTACAGTTGCGCAAGTGAGGCCGGAACCGACGAAGCGGGCCGGGGATGCCTTGCCGGGCCGGTTACGGCGGCAGCTGTTATTTTACCGGAGCAGTTCAGTAGCGCAATACTGGATGATTCCAAAAAACTTTCTGAAGCCAGAAGAAAGCTACTGGAAAGCCAAATCAGGCAGGAGGCAGTTTCATTTGGGATTGCCCATGTTTTCCCTGAAGAAATAGACAAAATCAATATCCTTAAGGCCTCCATACGGGCCATGCACCTGGCTCTGGATCAGTTAGCCACAAGGCCTGAAGCCATAGCTGTGGACGGGAATCGTTTTTACCCATATCAGGACATTCCTCATTCTTGTCTCATAAAAGGAGATGCACGTTTTCTAAATATTGCTGCGGCATCTGTACTTGCCAAAACGGCCAGGGATGCTTATATGGAAAAGCTTCACCAGACATACCCTCAATACGGTTGGGACCGGAACAAGGGGTACCCGACGCGTGCCCACCGAGTCGCCATCAAAAAATTCGGCATAACCGAGCACCACAGAAAAAGCTTTCAATTATTACCCAGGCAATTGAATTTTGATTTCTAGGCAGTACTTTTGGGTAAAGTTTATCTACATGAGAGCAGCAGGTGTTGCATTATTTTTCCTTTTTCTTTTGATTACCTCCTGCAGACCCGGCTCTTCACCTCAAGAGGAAGTCCTGGATTACCTGCCTGAAGAGGTTTCCCTGATTGTAAAAATCAAGGATCCTGACCGACTCCGTTCCGATTACCGGAATTGCGACCTTACGGCCAGTTCTTTTGCAGGGGCAAAAGAAAACGCCCTGAGGTCTGCCCTGGAGCGCATTCTGGATCTGAATGTTTCCGGGGAAGGTTTTCTGATGATGACCACAGAGCCCGATTCCTGGCTGTACATATTTAAGGACAACGCGACGCCCCCAACCCTCACGGGGCCTGCTACAGATAAACAAGCTGCCGACGCGAGCACAGAAAATCTGCAATGGAAATTACCGGATTCCTCTGAACTCGCATCCCGAAAAACACAGAGGTATCAATTAGTAGCATCAAGCGAGCGCCTCCTGCAACCCTCCGGGGATATTCCGGAGGCATTGAAATCAGGTCTTCGCAAAGCGTTGCAAACCACCAACCCCTACGCCAGTGCCTCGCTGATTCTGCCTGAATCGGATATTCATCCAGCCCAATGGTTGCTGACGGAAAATCTCGCCTCTCGAACATCGCTGGATGCTGGTAAATGGGCTGCCTATGACTTACATATGGCCTACGACTCCTTCAGGCTGCAGGGAACGGAAACACAGCCAGACTCAACACTTAATAACCGCAGTCTGATTAAAGATATCCCGGTATTACCGCTTTTAGAGGTGGCGCGTATTGCGCCTACCAATACTGCGGGGATTTACAGCTATTCCCTGGCAGATCCCTCCCGGTTTTTAGCCAATCAATACGTATTGCTCGCACGGAAAAACACCCATGCCAGTATTGTTGAAAGCACAGAACACCTGAGCCTTTTTGAGATCTCAAATGAAACGCTTTTTGCGGTCAAATCTGTCAATACGGACCTTATGGAAGAAGCCCTGCGCCCATTTAAGGGCGAGGTTTCCTCTTTCCAGGGCAGCTCAATCACCAGCCTGAAGGATGCCGGCTTGCTGCAGCAGGCCTTTGAACCGCTGCTCAATAAAATCGAGCCCCCCAATTTCTATTGTAATCTTGAAAACTATTTCATCTTTTCAAAGAATCTGGAGGCGCTTCAGGGCCTTATCAGCGCTTACTCCCGCAAGGATACCTACGCCTTTCAGAAATCATTCGAAAACATCAGCCAGTCCCTGCCGACAGAGGCTTCTGCTCTGGCTTTAGTGACCAACCCGGGTGAGGCAAAGCTTTTGAAGGATCCGGCTACTATTTTCAGCCTTCCTGAGAATATTCTGACAAGCCTGCCACCCGACTACCTGTACCTGGCAGAAATCAATACCGCATCGGAATATTCATTACTATCGTATCAACTCCGCGGGAAACCTTCTGCTGAAACTGAAAAACAAGCAGTGGAACTTCAATTTACCCGGCAACTGGAAGCGGGGATCAGCTGGGGGCCCCAATTTTTAAAAAACCATCTGACCGGCCGGATGGATATAGCTGTTCAGGATGAAAACAATAGATTATACCTGTTTTCGGACCGCGGCAAACCTTACTGGGAGAAAGAGCTCAATGGCCGAGTAAGGGGAAAAATATCACAGGTAGACCTGTTTAAAAACGGAAAGTTACAAATGGCCTTCAATACGAGTTCCGATTTGATGGTCCTGGATCGCAATGGGGAAAAAGTAGCGCCTTTTCCAAAATCTTTTCCGGGAGGTAACCTCAGCGAACTGGCCGTTTTTGATTATGAAAATAATCGAAACTACCGTATGGTGCTGTGCCAGGGAAGCAAGATTTTTATGTTTGACGGGCAGGGACGCGAGGTGCGCGGCTTTAAGTTCCGGGAAGCAGAAAGCCCTGTAAAGGGAACCCCAAAGCATTTACGGATAGGAGCTAAAGATTACCTGATCTTCAAGCTGGAAGATGGGCAGCTGAAAATCCTTAACCGCGTTGGTGACACCCGCGTGAAAGTCTCAGATCGCTTTGATTTCTCAGACAACCCGGTGTATCTCTACAAAAACACTTTTGCTTTTACGGAAGCCGATGGCATGCTGGTTACCATTGATCCCAGAGGGAAGGTTGGACGGATTCCTTTACGCCTTAATAAAGACCACGGGATAGACGCCACCACCAAAACTCTCGCGGTGATGAATGACAATGAACTGAGAATAAAAGGGAAAAGTGCTGAGCTGGACCTGGGAGTCTACACCCATCCGGGCATTTTTTATCTGCATGATATCATTTATGTGGCCGTAACCGACATTCAAAGCCAGCGGGTGTTCCTTTTCCGCTCCGATGTCTCTCCCCTTAAAGGTTTTCCGGTGGAAGGGAACGGCCTGGCGGATATGGCTGATACCGATAATGACCGGAATCCCGAATTGGCGGTACAGTTCAGGGATAGTGCTTTTGCAATTTATAGAATTAGGCGGTAATCTATTTTCTTCCTTGGTAGAAAATAAATGGAGTATCCCGTTCTTTTTAAAGGCAGCGAAGCTGGAAAAAATAGCGTTTCCGGCTTGTTAAATTCACAACCGTTTTACCCAAAACAGGCCATGCTTACCTCGGCTTCCTCTTTCTTAGCTTCCAGAGAATCGTTTTGTTGGGATTGCTCTGCCTTAGCTTCAATAGAAGGGCTTTTCAAATGGTTCGCCTCTGCATCCGGGGAGCTCCAGGCTTCGTATCGTGAGTTAAGCAACATCCCCAGAAAACAAATCCCCAGCATAATGCTTTTGTGTGTAAATTGAGTTCTAATGCTTGACATCTCAGTAGTTATTAACGTAGGTTCTATATACTAAAAGACGCCTGGCAGCACTAAATGTTACATTAAAAGACTTAAAATTCCCTTAAAAGATGGGGCTTATGATTATTGCCTGGAATTATTGAGCGGCTACGGGCTTCAATTCAGCCTCGAAAAGCGAGGCGAAATGCCCCTGTAATTTTTCACGGACCTCTGCCATAGGCACATATCGATCCAGCTCTGCGCTTAGGGATGTAACGGCTTTATCCCGGATCCCGCAAGGGACCATCAGGTCAAAATAACTTAGGTCCGTATTGACATTAAAGGCAAAGCCGTGCATGGTTACCCACCGGCTGGCCCGGACGCCCATAGCACATATTTTCCGTGCCCTGGGGGTTCCTACCCCCAGCCACACCCCGGTTTCCCCTTTGGAGCGTTCTCCCTGAAGCCCGTAATCCTTTAAGGTCAGAATAATCATTTCCTCGAGCAGCCTCAGGTATTTATGAATATCAGTAAAAAAATTTTCCAGGTCCAGGATGGGGTACCCCACAACCTGCCCGGGACCGTGATAGGTGATATCCCCTCCCCTGTTGATTTTGTAGAAAGTTGCCCCGCGCTGGGAAAGCACCTTCTCACTTACCAGTAAGTTGTTGATGTCTCCGCTTTTACCCAGGGTATAGACATGGGGATGCTCTACAAACAATAAGTAATTGGGGGTAGGCTGCTGCTCCCCGGATCGACGGTTGTGCACCTTTATCTTAAGGATTTCCTGAAAAAGTTGTTCCTGGTAATCCCAACTTTCCTTGTAATCCTTAAAACCGATATTCTCTATTAGAACCTGCTTATTCATCGCAGGCAAAGATACAACGATCAGTTGGGATTATTCAGAATGATCAGGGCTGCAATGACCCCGGGGACCCATCCGCAAAGGGTAAGTAAAAAGACTATAAGGACAGAGCCACAGCCTTTCCCGATCACAGAAAGCGGCGGAAAAATAATGGCGAGCAATACGCGCAAAAAGCTCATTGGAGGTGATTTTTGATTGATGTTCAATCATTTGTCGTGGGTAGTGAACATTTGTTACAGTCCCGCACTTTCTAAATCCACAATTACATTGTCCGTTTACCCAATGTGGCTATATTTGCAGGGCTAAATATTCGCACCTATGCAACTGTCTGAGCAAGAGAGCATCCGCCGGGACAAATTGAAAAAATTGAGGGAACTGGGTATTGACCCTTATCCGGCTGCCCTGTATCCAATAAACAGTTCTGCTGCTGAGGTGCAAAAGGACTACAGGGAAGGGAAAGAGGTCATTCTTGCCGGCAGGCTAATGTCCCGCAGGATCCAGGGAAAGGCTTCCTTTGCCGAAATGCAGGATAGCAGTGGGCGCGTCCAGCTTTATTTTAACCGGGATGAAATCTGCCCAGGGGAAGATAAGGCCCTTTACAACGAGGTCTACAAGAAGTTGCTGGACATTGGCGATATTATTGGGGTTGAAGGCAGCCTCTTTACTACTCAGGTTGGTGAAAAAACGGTATTGGTCAAAAATTTTACACTGCTGAGCAAGGCCCTCAGGCCGCTCCCTCTGCCAAAAAAGGATGCCGAAGGAAATGTATATGATGAATTCAACGATCCGGAACAGCGCTATCGACAGCGCTATGTGGACCTGGTCGTAAATCCACAGGTGCGGGACACTTTTTTAAAACGAACATTGATCACCAACAGCATCCGGAAGTTTTTTAACGACAAAGGCTATCTGGAGGTGGAAACACCTATTTTGCAGCCCATTCCGGGAGGAGCAGCTGCCAGGCCTTTTGTTACGCACCACAATGCGCTTAACATCCCCCTTTACCTCAGGATTGCCAATGAACTCTACCTGAAAAGACTGATTGTGGGAGGTTTTGACGGGGTATATGAGTTTGCAAAGGATTTCCGCAATGAAGGGATGGACCGTACCCACAATCCTGAATTTACGGTAATGGAGCTGTATGTTGCCTACAAGGATTACAACTGGATGATGGAAACCACCGAGCAATTGCTGGAAGGTGTAGCCAGGGAAGTTAGCGGAGGGACCCAGATTAAGGCCGGCGGACATACCATAGAATTTAAAGCCCCCTACCCAAGGGTGCCTATACTAGACGCCATTAAGGAACACACCGGATATGAAGTTGGCGGAATGAATGAAGAAGAGCTTCGCGCAGTGGCCAAAAAACTGGGTCTGGAAACTGATGACAGTATGGGAGTAGGGAAGCTGATAGACGAGATCTTCGGGGAATGCTGTGAACACCACTATGTGCAGCCTACCTTTATCATTGACTACCCAAGGGAAATGAGCCCGCTAACCAAGGCACATCGCTCAAAGCCCGGTCTTACCGAGCGTTTTGAGTTACTCATCAACGGTAAGGAAATAGCTAATGCCTATTCTGAGCTGAATGATCCCATAGACCAGCGCGAACGCTTTGAAGAGCAACTGAAACTTTCGGAAAAAGGGGATGATGAGGCCATGTTTATCGATCAGGATTTTCTAAGGGCCCTTGAATACGGAATGCCCCCTACCTCCGGAATCGGGATCGGGATCGATCGGCTGGTTATGTTGCTCACCAACAATGCCTCCATTCAGGAAGTATTATTTTTTCCTCAAATGCGCCCTGAAAAAAAGCCGCTTGACCTGAAGGAAAATGAAAAGACTATCTTAGATTACCTGAAAAAGGAAAAGGAACTCCCCCTGGAGCAGCTTAAGGCTGCAACCGGATTGAGTAATAAAGCCTGGGACAAGGGCATTAAAGGCCTGACCAAGCTGGGGGTTGCTGAAGTAAGCAAAGAAGGTGACACCCTGTTGTGCCGCCTTAAATAGCAGTTTCAAGTAAATACAACATGCACCTGAGCAGAATAATCGGGCTACTTTTAGGACCCTTATTATTTATAGGCATCAACTGCCTTCCTGAAATGATTTCCGGAAACCCGGGTGCCAATGCTGTGATAGCCACTGCCCTCTGGATGATTACCTGGTGGATTACAGAAGCTGTTTCCATCTCGGTTACTGCCCTCTTACCCCTGCTGCTTTTCCCGCTGCTGGGTGTTATGCCCCTGGCCGATGTAGGGGCCAATTACGGCAGTCCGATCATATTCTTGTTTTTCGGGGGCTTTGTGCTGGCACTGGCACTGGAAAAAGTAAACCTCCACAAACGCATTGCCCTGACCATTATCAACCTCACCGGAACTACCCCGGAAAAGGTCGTCCTGGGATTTATGATTGCTACGGCTACCCTCTCCATGTGGATCAGCAATACCGCCAGTACGGTCGTAATGCTGCCGATAGCCATGTCTGTTATCAACTTACTGATTAAGGATGAGGACGGCTTCACTGCCAAAGACCGGAATTTTGCACTGAGTGTGATGCTGGGGATCGCCTTCTCTGCCAACGCCGGAGGGATTGCCACTGTCATTGGAACGCCCCCCAATTCGGTTTTAATAGGATTGCTGGAGAACGAATACAATATTCAGATTTCCTTTTTGAGGTGGATGACCATAGGCCTGCCCTTTTCTTTGGTGATGATCGGCATTTCCTATCTGGTTCTGGTCAAATGGATGTTCCCCTGCAAAGGACTAAGCTTTGGCGCCTCCAGAGGCGTTATCCGCGAGGAGTTACGGAAACTGGGGCCAGCCAGCCGCCATGAGAAGATGGTTTTGGTCATTTTTGGGGTGACGGTTTTTTTATGGATTTTCAGGACGCTGATCAACGAACTTATACCGGGTCTGGGACTTACCGATACGGCTATCAGTATGTTCGGAGCTATTGCCCTGTTTACCTTTCCCTACAACCTTAAACGGGGAGAATTTATACTGCAATGGGGAGATACCTCACGCCTCGCCTGGGGGATTCTGATCCTTTTTGGCGGAGGACTGGCACTGGCCCGGGGGATGTCTGCCAGCGGGCTGGTAGACCTGGTCTCCACCGCTATCGCCAGCAGCGAGATCAGCATTTTGTTTACAGCGGTCCTGCTGATCACCCTGATGCTTTTTATGACCGAGCTGATGAGTAACGTTGCCCTGGTAGCCGTTCTGGCACCCGTTGTAGCAGGAATTGCAATTGGCCTTGAGATCCCGATGTTATATCTGCTGATCCCGGTTACCATTGCCAGTAGTTGTGCCTTCATGTTGCCAATGGCCACTCCCCCCAATGCCATTGTCTTTGCCAGCGGGTATATCCGTGTACATCAGATGGCAAGGGCCGGCTTTATCCTTAATGTTATTTCGATTGCCTTATTGGTTTTTCTGTTCCAGTTTATAATTCCGCTCCTTTTCTAGACAAGTAAAGCCCCTGTGTTTTACAGGGGCTTTACGGCTGACTAATTCAAATAACTGACAGAAATGAGATTATTCTATCACTATATATGGAGCCTTCGTATATTATATATCGAAGGTCATTCTAAATATAAGACGGGCTAAAGATCAGAATGTTACAAATGGGTACGGTTTTAACAGCCCTTTTTGAAATACGAAACCGCATTGCAAATTGCCTATATTTTGGAAAGCCTTGCTATTGTTCAGTTCTTCCCGCAACTCCTCAAGGATTTAGGATAGTGGCTTATGATTTTCTTAACAGCCCTTCTCTCTGATTTTTTATTTATTTGGGTCGCAATTTTTTAAAAACCCCCTATGAAACTCAAAATTACCCTGAGAACACTATTATTATCCTTTCTAATCCTCGGGGCACTGCAGCCTGCAGAAGCCCAATTATTCAAGAAAAAAAAGAAAAAAACAGAACAAAAGGCTGAGAAACCTTCCGGCGACAAAAACGGGATTAAACCCTATTCCAAGGTTATTACCAAAGATGCCGAAACAGATGCAGGTCTATTTGATGTTCACACTGTAGAAGACAAAAAATATTACGAGATCCCGGATTCCCTTTTCGGGCGGGAAATGCTGATGGTTAGCCGGATTGCCAAAACCGCTTCCGGAATTGGTTTCGGGGGCGGAAAAATTAACACCCAGGTACTGCGCTGGGAAAAAAAGCCCAAAAAAGTGTTATTGCGGGTAGTCAGCTATGATGTGGTGGCAGCAGATTCCCTTCCGGTACACGAGGCAGTCGTAAACTCCAATTTTGAACCTGTCCTATTTGCTTTCGATATCAAAGCCCTGAAAAAAGACTCCATCAGCCCGGCAACGGTCATTGAAATTGATGACTTGTTCACTAAAGACGTCAAGGCTCTTGGGATGCCCAATCGGTACCGGCAGCGCTACAAAGTTTCCCGGCTCGACGGAGATCGGAGCTATATTGAATCAATAAAGAGTTACCCTTTGAACATTGAAGCCCGGCATGTAAAAACCTATGCAGCCAGCAACCCCCCATCCAATGGCAGCCTGGGTTCCATTTCAATTGAGATCAACAATTCCATGATCCTGCTGCCGAAGGAACCGATGAAGAGAAGGTATTATGACCAGCGGGTCGGTTGGTTCACTACCGATCAGGTAGATTACGGCCTGAACGAACAGCGAAGCAAAACCGTGCAGTTCCTGGACCGCTGGAGATTGGAAGTTAAGGAAGAAGACCGTGAGAAATTTGAACGTGGGGAATTGGTGGAACCCAAAAAACCAATTGTATACTACGTAGACCGGGCCACTCCAAAAGAATGGGTTCCCTTTATCAAACAGGGAATTGAGGACTGGCAGGTTGCCTTTGAGGCCGCCGGCTTCAAAAATGCTATTATAGCAAAAGACCCGCCCAGCCCCGAAGAAGACCCGGAATGGTCGCCGGAAGACGTCCGCTATTCGGTGGTACGTTACCTGGCCTCCCCCATTCCAAATGCAAACGGGCCACACGTGAGTGATCCGAGAAGCGGGGAAATCCTGGAGTCGGACATCAACTGGTACCATAATGTAATGAGCCTGCTCCGAAACTGGTTTTTTGTACAGACCGCTGCCATTAACCCGGATGCCCGGGGGGTTGCCTTTGAGGAAGAGGTGATGGGAAGGCTCATCCGCTTTGTATCTTCTCACGAAGTAGGGCATACTTTGGGTCTGCCACACAATATGGGAAGCAGCGTGGCCTACCCTGTAGATTCGCTGCGTTCGGCTGCCTTCACAAAGGAATTCGGTACAGCCCCTTCCATTATGGACTATGCCCGCTTTAATTATGTAGCCCAACCAGGGGACGAAGGGGTAGCCCTGATGCCCAACATTGGAATCTATGATAAATACGCCATTGAATGGGGTTACCGTCCCATCCCGGGTAAAACGGCGGAGGAAGAAAAGCCCATTCTGGATCAGTGGATCATGGAACATGCAGGAGACCCGCTGTACCGATTCGGGCAACAGCAGGTAGGGGATGTAGTAGATCCGAGCTCCCAAACGGAGGACCTGGGAGATGATGCTGTAAAAGCCAGCGAATACGGAATTGCCAATCTGAAGCGAATTGTCCCGAACTTAATTGAATGGACCCGGGAAGAGGGTAAGAATTACGAAGACCTTGAAACCATGTACGGACAGGTAGTGGGGCAGTTCCGCCGCTACATGGGGCATGTTTCCAATAATATCGGGGGCGTATATGAAAACTACAAGACCTATGATCAGGAAGGAGCCGTTTATACCCACGTCCCTAAGGGCCATCAGGAAAAGTGCATGGCTTTCCTGCAGGAACAACTCTTTCAGACGCCCGAATGGATGCTTGATAAGGAGCTTTTTGAAAAATTTGAATATTCAGGATCTGTAGAGCGGATCCGGGCCATTCAGGTCCGTACCCTGAATAACATCCTGAGTCTGGGTAAACTGGCAAGACTGGTGGAAAACCAGACCCTGAACGGAAACCAGGCATACACCCTACCCGAAATGATGAAAGATCTGCGCAATGGCTTGTGGTCAGAACTGCGCAACGGCAGAAGTATAGATACCTACAGACGGAATTTACAAAAAGCGCATATAGATCGCCTGGAATACCTGATGACTGCCGAAAGCCAGCGCAAATTACCAGATTTCGGAGGTTACAGAAAATCTACAGCAGTAACCACCAGCCAGTCTGATATACGATCCGTAGCGAGGGCAGAGTTAAACGCCCTGCAACGCAGTATCCGTTCGGCCATTGGAAGAACTTCTGATGACATGAGCCGTTATCACCTGCAGGATGTGGCTGAAAGAATTAACCAGATCTTAAACCCCAGTTAAGTCTTTCTTAACCGATAAAAAGCAAAAAATACCGGTATACCCCTCGGGCTGCCGGTTTTTTTCATTTAAGACAGGGCTGGTTTACCACAAAATTGGGCCATTTTACAACAAAGGGTGGGTACAATCACAACAAAGACGGTGTAGGCGCCTCTTTTCGTAATATCTTGGTAGTAAACAAAACCCCCAAACAGATGACTTATAAAATCAAAAGCCTGTTTTATCTTTTTGCCTTTATTATTGCCAGTCTGATATACTACAATTTGGACTCCGGGCAAAATCAGCAATCTCAAAAAAACGCCGAAGTGGTTGCGCATTCCCAAACCACCAGCACACAGGCAGCCATTGCTCCCTGAGTGGCTCAGTGGCTGTTAAATATTCCTCAAAACCATCTTTTGCATTAAACCTAAGGCGATTCTCCTTCTCTAAGAAAGGTTAGTAATATAAATCGAATCGCATGAAAAATGTAATGATTGCCCTGCTACTGCTTTGTTCTTTCAGTCTGGCAGCGCAGGGAAAACATCGTGGTTTCCACGGCAAAAAGATGGCCCAAACAAACTTAAGTGTAGAACAGCAGGCTATCCTGCAATCCAAAAGGATGACCCTGTTGTTGGATCTGTCTTCAGATCAGCGGCAGCATTTAGAAAGAATCCTGATCGATCAGATTGGAAGCAAAAAGGAAATGCAGGCCCGTAGAAAAGTGATGAGGGACTCAGCTGTGGCCCCGGATCCGGAGCAGCGCTTTGAATATCTGAATGCCTTACTGGAAGAACAGATTGCCTTTCAAAACCAAATGAAAGGCATCCTTTCAGAAGAGCAATACGGGATCTGGAAAAAAGCTAATCTTGCCAAACACCGGGGAAAAAGGCATCCTGCAGTGATAAGATAATAATTAAAAGCAGGGTAAGTCCCTGCTTTTTAACTCTTACACATCGCGGTTTACATTTGAATACTGCTCTTACAAAGCTTCACTTGCAGCTTCAATTGCTTTGTCAAGGTCGGCATAGCTGAGAGCGTCATTCAGGAAATAACTCTCAAAAGCACTCGGAGGCAGATACACTCCCCTGTCCAGCATACCATGAAAGTAACGGTTGAAATGCGGGTTATTCCCGCTTGCAGCCGATTCAAAATCCCGAACAGGCTGATCCGTAAAATGAACAGAAATCATGGAACCGTAACGGTTTATCTGAACAGGGATGTCCTTGTTGCTCAAAACGGTTTGTAGTCCCTTATGCAGGTAGGCCGTTTTCTCTTCCAGCCTTTTGAAAACCTGTGGATCCTTTTCCATGCTATCCAGCATGGCAAGTCCGGCACCCATTGCAAGGGGGTTGCCACTAAGGGTTCCGGCCTGATAGACGGGGCCTTCCGGAGCCAGATAACTCATGATCTCTGTATTTGCCGCAAAGGCACCTACGGGCAATCCGCCTCCGATAACCTTGCCAAAGCAGACCAGGTCTGCCCTGATCCCCAATGTTTCCTGGGCGCCTCCTTTGGCCAGGCGGAATCCGGTCATGACCTCATCAAATATCAATAGGATTCCTTCAGATGAGCACAGCTCCCTCAACCCTTCAATAAATTCCGGTTCAGGCGGAATACAGCCCATGTTCCCGGCAACGGGTTCTATGATTACTGCGGCTACCTGCCCTTTATTGGCCTCAACCAGGCGCTCCACGCTTTCCAGATTGTTATAAGCAGCCAGAAGGGTGTCCTTGGCGGTACCCTGGGTCACCCCCGGGCTATTCGGGCTTCCAAATGTTACTGCCCCGCTGCCGGCCTGAATCAGAAAGGCATCGGCATGCCCGTGGTAGCAGCCCGCAAATTTTATGATTTTTTCCTTGCCTGTATACCCCCGGGCCAGACGGATAGCACTCATACAGGCTTCCGTGCCGCTGTTTACAAATCGTATTTTCTCTATGTTCGGAACCATGGATACAGCCCTTTCAGCAAGTTCTGTTTCCAGGCTGGTGGGCATCCCGTAAGAAGTGCCCAGCCTGGCTCTTTGGACCACTGCGTCCACAACAGGCTGGTAGGCGTGGCCAAAAAGCAAGGGGCCCCAGGAGGCAATAAAGTCGATGTAGGTATTATCGTCTTCATCGGTAAAATAAGCCCCTTTGGCTTCTTTTACAAAAACAGGTGTGCCTCCTACCGCCTTAAAAGCCCGGACTGGGGAATTAACCCCTCCGGGCAGGACCTGATTCGCTTTGCGGAACAGTGCACTGCTTCGGGTGTATCGCATTTTACTTTTTTACCTTTTCGGGTTTAACTTTAAGAAGCTGGCCAATGGAGATTTCAGTACTGTCCAGGCCGTTTATCTGCATTAATTCTTCTACGGTCATGTAGTATCGCCTGGAGAGCGCATACAGGGTATCTCCGGCCTGAACTTCATGAACACTATGTCCGCCAACATCTGAGGAAGCAAGCCCGGCTGTTACCGTGAATTCTTCCCCTAACACTTCTGAATCAAATCGATACAGCCGGTAGCGCTCGATCAGGGCAATCAATTTCTGGGGGTATTTACGGTCGGTGGCATAACCTGCCGCCTTTAAACCCCTGGCCCATCCTTTGTAATCGTTCTTACGCAGTTCAAAAAGGCTGGCATAACGTGAGCGGGTGGTCAGAAATATACTGTGGTCCCTGTAGGAATACATCGGGTGGTTGTACTTACGGAAACATTCCCCCCGGGCATCGTCATCATGTCGTTCATAATCCCCCTCCCAGCCGGTGTGGCATTTAATCCCGAAATGATTATTGGTTTTACGAGTCAGGGGACCGTTACCAAAACCGCTTTCCAAAAGCCCCTGTGCCAGCGTGATGCTGGCAGGAATACCATAAGCCTGCATTTCGGCCTGTGCTATCCCGGAAAAATTCTGAATATACTCCTCCGGGGAGGCCGTTGGGACAAATTTAAACCTGCCCTGGTCCGGTGGTAAAGGATAATTACCTTCCGGGGGGTTTGATCGATTGGAAACCGAGTTGGTTTCACCCTTGTTAAGTGTGCTGCGTTTTTTTGTCCCGCATCCCGCCAGGAACAGGCAAGACAGGAATAAATACCCTACTATTCTTTTCATACCTCCAACAAAGGTAAGTTCTTTTTCTGCAATTTCGGATTCATCCCTTCAATTCCCTGCAAGCCCCCGGTATGAATTGCCAGGATTTTGGACCCCGCTTTAAAACCGTCAACCCGAACCTCTTCCAGAATCCCATAGAACAGTTTCCCGGTGTAAACAGGATCCAAAGGTATACCTGTTTCCCGGTAGAAACCATTGATAAATTCGATAAGTTCCCTGTTTATTTTGCCGTACCCCCCAAAATGATACTTGTCTACCAGAGCCCAATTGTTTGATGGTATTAAATTGCTTAATTCGCTGGAAAAGCCCTCCGCCTTCAGAGCCGGAAATCCCAATACGGTCTGATTGGGGGCCGCAGCGGAAGCCAGGCCCGCAAGCGTACCTCCGGTGCCTACACTGCAACAGATATAATGGAATTGCTGATCTTCAGGACTGAGGATTTCCGAACAGCCCGCTATGGCCGCTTCATTGGTCCCACCTTCCGGAAGGATATACGGATACTTGTACTCTACATTTATTTTTTCCAGGAATCCGGGGTCCGCTTTCTGTCTGTATGCCTCCCGGCTTATAAAAACCAACTGCATTCCATTATCACTGGCAGCCTGCAGGGTGGGGTTTAATGGCTTCCCGGCCAATTCCTCACCCCGGATGAGCCCAATGGTCTTAAAGCCAAATAATTTTCCAGCCGCCGCTGTAGCATGTATGTGGTTGGAAAAAGCCCCGCCAAAAGTAAGCAAAGCCCCATGACCCCTTTCAGCAGCCCTTTTCAGATTGTATTTCAGCTTTCTGTATTTGTTCCCGGAGAGTTCCGGAAAAAGCAGGTCTTCCCTTTTTACATAAAGCTCTACCTTTTTATGCTCAAGAAGGGGTAGCTTTAGCAGCTGAGTCACAGATTTCAAAACAGAGCTCAGGGTTTTTTAAAGAGATAATTGATAAAAGCAAAGGGTTTGCGCCCGGAAAGATACTCCAGATGCCTTTCGCGGGCATAGGCTTCGCGTTCAAAACTGATGTTCTTGTAAGCCTGGTAAAAATCCTGACAGATCAGGCTCCTGATAAGCCACTCGGTAAAATACCAGAGGTAAAAAAAAACGACCAGCATTTCCGTCTGTTGCCTCAGGTGAATGCGTTCGTGATTGATCAGAACCGCATCCTCCATCAGGTTTTTATTTCGCAGGATGATAAAGGGCCATAGCGATAGCCCGACGTAATTCCGGTAAAAGAGATGTTTAAAAACCAGGATCATCTGCTATAAAACGTTTCACTACAAATATATTGTTTTCAACACTGTCCTTTTCGCTGAACGGACGGGAGTTATCTACGATTAATAAACAATAGGGTGGTTTTGGCCCGGAGGGTAGTTTGGCTTTTATGCTTATTTTTGCGGTTGAGAAAACGGTGTATACAGCAAGACAAAAATGGCAGAAAAAATACCCCTGGAAGCGGGAGATTATTACTGGACTGAGGAAGGTTACCGGGTCTTTACCGCTCAATATCTGCTAAAAAGGGGCTACTGCTGTGAAAGCGGATGCAGGCACTGTCCGTATGGATTCAATCCTAAAACAAGCGGCTATAAATAAGCTTGGTTCGGCATGATATTTGCACTAATTTTAAATAAAAATGCTAAAAATTGCCGTTATGAAATCCATCCGTTTCCTCCTGCTACTTGTGGGAACAGCCCTTTTTATGAGTTGTTCTACCGTCCGCGTAATTTCCGATTACGACACCAATACAAACTTCAATCAATACAGAAGTTATGCCTTTTACAAAACTGGCATAGATAAGGCGCAGATCTCGGATCTCGATAAAAAACGGATTTTGAGGGCCATCGAAACCGAAATGGCATCAAAAGGATTTGTGAAATCTGAAAACCCCGATTTGTTGGTAAGTATTTTTACTACCGAAAAAGAGCGGGTAGATGTCTACAACAATAATTTTGGCTGGGGCTGGGGTTACGGTTGGGGCTATTGGAACCCCTGGTTCTGGGGTGGCCCGGGCTGGTACGGACCAAGCGTTAGTACACGAACCGAGGGCGCCCTTTATATAGACCTGATTGATTCGGAACGCAAAGAACTGGTCTGGCAGGGCCGTGGTACGGGAACCCTTGGCAATATGCAGGATGTCCGGAAGAAAGAAGCCCGTATCCGGGAATTTGTCTCAAAAATCATGGAAAAATACCCGCCGCAACCCATGGGTGCCGGCCGGTAAATAATACAAAACCATCCCGGGTCCAGCCCGGAGGCCAGGCCAAGGTTTAAACCCGGGATTTCCCGGGTTTTTGTATCTTTATGGGACCTTAAAAAAAGCATTCATGAGTTACGAAAGCAACCCAATTCTGGACCGGCTGCCCAAGCACTTACAGCAGTATATCAAACCACAGAATTATGAAGATTACTCCCCTGTAGACCAGGCTGTATGGCGGTATGTAATGCGGAAAAATGTGGATTACCTCAGCAGGGTGGCTCATGATTCGTATACCTCAGGTCTTAAGAAAACGGGGATTTCCATTGACCATATCCCGAATATGTATGGAATGAACCGTATCCTGAAAGAAATCGGGTGGGCTGCAGTAGCCGTGGATGGATTTATTCCTCCCGCTGCTTTTATGGAGTTTCAGGCGTATAATGTTCTGGTTATAGCCTCAGACATCCGGCAACTGGAGCATATTGAATACACCCCGGCGCCCGATATCATTCACGAAGGGGCCGGTCACGCCCCCATTATTGCGAATCCGGAATACGCCGAATACCTGAGGCGTTTCGGTGAAATCGGCTGTAAGGCGATCTCCAGTGCCAAAGACTACGAATTATATGAAGCCGTCAGGCACCTCTCCATCATAAAAGAGGCCCCCGGTACAGATGAGAAGGATATTGAGAAGGCTGAACAAAAAATTGAAGTATTACAGGAAAATATGGGGGAGCCCAGCGAGATGGCCCTGATCCGTAACCTGCATTGGTGGACTGTAGAATACGGGCTGATCGGAAGCCTGGAGCATCCTAAGATATACGGGGCCGGTTTGCTGTCCTCTATTGGGGAAAGCAATTGGTGTATGACAGACAAAGTCAAGAAAATACCCTATTCCATAGAAGCGGCCCGTACTTCTTTTGACATTACAAAACCGCAACCCCAGCTTTTTGTAACACCGGATTTTGCTTTTCTGAGCCAGGTGCTGGAGGAGTTTGCCAACACCATGGCGCTTCGGAAAGGCGGGTTGGACGGCCTGCAGAAACTGATACGCTCTGAGGCACTTGGAACCGTGGAGCTGAGTACAGGCCTGCAGATTTCAGGAATATTTACCCGGGCCATTGAACACGATGGCAAGGCAATTTACCTGCAAACGAAAGGACCTACAGCCCTGGCGTATCGGGAGAAGGAATTGATCGGGCACAGCACTGCACAGCACCCGGATGGGTTCGGGGCCCCGGTTGGGAAACTTAAAGGGATCAACCTGGCTATCGAAGATATGAGCCCGAGGGACCTGAAAGCTTATAAAATATATGAGGGGGAACGTGTAGATCTTGAATTTACGGGAGGAATTACCCTTAGCGGGGATATTATCACAGGAACCAGAAATTTAAGGGGGGAAATTATCCTGATTACTTTCGAGAATTGTCTGGTAAAATACAGGGATGAAATCCTGTTCAAACCCGAATGGGGATTGTACCATATGGCCGTGGGGGAGCAAATCGTGGCCGCGTTTAACGGTCCGGCAGATTTGAACAGCTTTGACCTGGTTACGCACAAAACAGAAAGCACTACTATCAAAGTCAAAAAGGACCAGAAACGGCAGCAACTGGAACGCCTCTACGGGCAAATCAGGGAGTTCCGTGAAGGGATTAACACCACCATATCCCGAAACAAAGTATTACAGGAATTACAGGCAAACCACCCCGAAGACTGGTTGTTGTCTGTGGAGCTGCTGGAACTGGCCACAGGGGCCCAGGATGCCCCGTTCGCAAAAGAAATACGGGACCACCTGGAAACCGTAAAACAACAGCGGCCGGAAGTTGGGCATTTAATAGATGACGGGATTGCCCTTGCGGAGGGTACCCGGGTTACCTCTTGAATGTATCCTGATTTATGAGAAATCCATAAAAGGATAGCGCCCTGCCAGCTCCTTTATCTGTCCCTCCAGCTTTTGTCGAAAGTTGCGATGGGCATCAGAATCGGGGTGCAGAGGGCGATGTGCCAGGCCTTTGCGAATACGGTCTACTTCCTCCAGCACCGGATTCAGTTCCGGGTCTATCCAGCTAGCTTTGAATCGTTCCCAGATATAGTCTATTGCCATAGCATTAGGGTGAACCAGATCCGGCTCATAGAAGCGGTAATCCCTGAGCTCATCCATCATGATCTCATAAGCCGGGAAATACTGAACAAGACCGGAGTCTGCCAGTTTATGCACTGCTGCCAATAGATGGGCTTTACTGCGCTGGTTCTCGACAAGGCCATCCCTGATATGGCGAACGGGGGATACGGTCATTAGGAAGTGCACCCCCGGATTGACCTCCCTGATTTTAGACAAGGCCCGAAAAAGGGATTCCTCCAACTGCCCGGGGTCCATTAATTGCTTTTCAAACAGGGATGCGGGCATTTTCTGGCAGTTTCCAACCCAGTCCCCACTGCTCAAAAGCTGGTAGGCCAAAGCAGTGCCCAGGGTAATAACGATATGTGAAGCCCGTCCCAGGTCTTCGCAAAGCGCCTGTAGTGCCTCATTGTGGAGGGTTATAGTTTTGTTCAGGTCAGGCCCGGCCAGGTCTGAATGGGCCTCAAAATTGCGCCAGAGGTCCTGATTTTTAAAAAAATCGTCCTTAACATAAGAGTGCCCGGCCAGTGAGCGGTCAATAACTGTTTCAATGGCCTTTGGGTGGTACAAAATTCCAAGGGGGTTGGTGAGTTGTTGAAATTGGAAATGGGCTAATTTAGCACCCAGGTGGGCTGCAAAACAGGATCCCAGCAATACTACCGGCTGCTCATAGCCGATTAGGGGTTCTCCCTGCCTTACAGGTACTTCGGTGCTCCATTTCATGCATTATGCTCTTTGGGTCAGGACGTTTCCAGATAGGCCTCAACAGCCTTTAAAGCCTCGGGTATTCCCTCGGGTCGTTTGCCCCCGGCGGTGGCGAAAAAGGGCTGACCGCCACCACCGCCCTGAATATGCTTACCCAATTCCCTGACAATGGCCCCCGCATTTAAATTCCGCTCTGCCACAACTGGTTTCGAAATATAGCAGCTCAGGATGGCCTTGCCTTCCTGCTCGGTAGCCAGCAGCAAAAAGAGGTCTGAATACTCCTGTCCCAGTTCAAAGCAGAGGTCCTTTATGGCAGCTGCATCCAGGTCAATCTTTTTGGCGAGGAAATGCACGCCATTTGCCTCCCGGATGGCTTCTTTGAGTTCCGCCTTGAGCAGTCCGGCTTTTTCACGAGTAAGCCGCTCTATTTCCTTTTTCAGCTCCGAATTTTCCTGTTGCAGTCCGTTAATGGCCTGCAGCGGGTCTTTGGCGTTTTTCAACAGTCCTTTTATTTCATGCAGGGTGTGGTCTGCCTCGGCAAAATAATCCCTTACGGCATCGGAGGTAATCGCCTCTATACGCCTTACCCCTGCGGCAATAGCGCTTTCCGACACGATTTTAAAATGCCAGATGTCGGCCGTATTGGCCACATGCGTACCCCCACACAGTTCTATGGATTCCCCGAAGCGGATGGTACGTACCGAATCCCCGTATTTCTCCCCGAAAAGCGCCATAGCCCCTTCCTGCTGTGCCTGTTTCAGGGGAATATTCCTTTGTTCAACAAGCGGCAGCTGTTCCTCGATACGTGCATTGACAAAAGACTCCACCTGCTCCAGTTCTGCTTGGGAGAGTTTGGAAAAATGCGAAAAGTCGAAACGCAGGTATTTGGAATGCACCGCTGAACCCTTTTGTTCCACATGGGTTCCGAGGACCGTTCTCAGCGCCTGGTGCAGCAAGTGGGTGGCCGAATGGTTTCGCGCGGTTCGCTCCCGCTGCTTACGGTCTACCACGGCCTTTAATTTCCCTTCAAGGTCCGAAGGCAGATTTTTGCTGATATGCAGGATTTCATTGTTTTCCTTACGTGTATCCAGGATGTAAACGACATCGCCGTTCCCGGTTTCCAGATAACCTTTGTCCCCTACCTGACCGCCGCCCTCCGGATAAAATGGGGTTTTATCAAAGACCAGTTGAAATTGATCCCCCTCTTTTTTAGAAGAAACCTTTCGGTACTTGACCAGTTGAACCGTTGCCGTGAGCTGGTCATAGCCAATAAATTCCGGCTGATGCCCCTCGTGTAATACGGTCCAGTCATCACGAGCAATTTCCGAGGCTGCCCGGGAGCGGTTTTTCTGTTCCTCCATGGCCAGGCGGAAACCCTCTTCATCCAGGGAATAGCCTTTCTCCTCAAGGATAAGGGCCGTCAGGTCTATGGGAAAGCCGAAGGTGTCGTACAGTTCAAAGGCCTGTTTTCCATCCACAATTTTCCCGGAAGTGCGGCCGATAATATCATCCAGCAGGCCCAGACCCTGCTCCAGGGTTTTGAGGAAGGAAACTTCTTCTTCCCGCACCACATTTTCAATAAGTTGTTGCTGTTCCCTGAGCTCAGGGAAGGCATCCCCCATGAGATTGCCCAGAACTTTTACCAGTTTGAACATAAAAGGTTCCCTGGCGCCTAAAAAAGTGAAACCGTAGCGGATAGCCCTCCTGAGGATCCTCCGGATTACATATCCCGCTCCTGAATTCGCCGGCAACTGCCCGTCTGCTATAGCAAAGGAAACCGCGCGGATATGATCGGCAAGAACCCTTATGGCAATATCCGTCTCACGCCCGGAACCATATTTGGAGCCGGTAATGGCCTCTATTTCCCGAATCAGGGGAGTGAAGAGATCTGTATCGTAATTAGATTGCACCCCCTGCAATACCATACAAAGCCTTTCAAAGCCCATACCCGTATCCACATGCCGCTGTGGCAGGGGTTCCAGGCGTCCATCGGCCTTTCGGTTGTATTGAATAAAAACCAGGTTCCATATTTCCACTACCTGCGGGTGGTCCTGGTTCACCAGCTGTGCCCCGTCCGTTTTTTTGCGTTCTTCTGCTGAGCGGATATCCACATGGATCTCCGAGCAGGGACCGCAGGGTCCCTGATCCCCCATTTCCCAGAAGTTATCCTTTTTAGAACCCATTAGGATGCGCTCCTCCGGGAGGATAGCCTTCCAGTAATCAAAAGCCTCCTGGTCCTTTTCCAGCTTATCGGCATCCTTCGTCCCTTCAAAAATGGTGATATATAAACGGTCCGGATCTATCTTACAGACCCCTGTCAAAAATTCCCAGGCCCAGGGGATGGCTTCTTTCTTAAAGTAATCGCCAAAGCTCCAGTTCCCTAGCATCTCGAACATGGTGTGGTGGTAGGTATCCTTTCCAACCTCTTCCAGGTCATTGTGTTTCCCGCTAACCCTCAGGCACTTCTGGGTGTCTGCAACCCTTGGGGCGCTCGCCTTGCTGATCCCCAGGAAATATTCCTTGAACTGGTTCATCCCGGCATTGGTAAACATCAGGGTAGGATCATCCTTGATTACCATGGGAGCCGAAGGCACTATTTTATGCCCTTTCTCCTTAAAAAATTCTAAAAATTTGCTTCTTATATCCCTGGAAGTCATTGGAAAAGCCTGGCTTACTTTAAATTTAAGTTTTTGTGCAAAACAATTTTTATATTTGTTACTTGCAGCTATCGACGCACAAAAATAGGATAAAATCCATATATGACTAAGGTAAAGTACTATTACGATCCGGATACCTTATCCTACCGGAAAATTGAACCCAAAAAATCCAGGAAGTACCGCAATATATTCCTGTTTGTACTCGGTGCTGCCCTCTTTGGATTTCTGGGCCTGATCTTCCTGTTAAACACCAATTTACTAAATACTCCCAAAGAACTGGCCCTGCAGCGGGAGCTCAACAATTATGAACTCCGCTTTGAACTCCTGAACCGGAAAATGGACCAGATGGAACAGGTACTCACCAATATTGAAGACAGGGACAACAATATATACCGCCTGTATTTTGAGGCCAACCCTATCCCGGAAGAACAGCGCAGGGCAGGTTTCGGAGGGGTGAACCGATATAAGGACCTGGAAGGATTTAACAATTCAGAAATGATCATTTCCACTACAAGGCGTATGGAAATTATTCAAAAACAGATGGTTATCCAGTCCAAATCACTGGACGAGATCACCAAACTGGCAGAAGAAAAAGAAAAACTACTGGCGGCCATCCCGGCCATACAGCCCGTAAACAATGAAGAGCTTACAAGGATGGCCTCTGGATATGGCTGGCGGTCCGACCCCTTTACCAAAGCGCGGAAAATGCACTGGGGAATGGATTTTACAGCACCCAGAGGGGTACCCGTTTACGCCACCGGAGACGGAAAGGTCATCCGGGCAGACAACAATGCTTCCGGTTACGGAAAGCACATTCGTGTAGATCACGGATACGGCTATATGACCCTTTATGCCCACCTGAGCCGTTACAATGTTAAAAGGGGGCAACAGGTAAAAAGAGGAGACCTTATCGGTTTTGTGGGTAGCACGGGCCGTTCCGAAGCCCCGCACCTGCATTATGAGGTGTGGAAAGACGGGGACAAGATCAACCCCATCAACTTCTATTATGGAAGTTTAACCGCCGAGGAGTTTGAAAACATGCTCAAAACGGCCAGCCAGGAAAACCAATCGCTTGACTAATGCATGTAGAACTACCTGAAAAACGCTATTACGGTATTGGTGAAGTTGCCAAAGCCTTTGACGTAAACACTTCCCTGATACGCTTCTGGGAGAAGGAGTTTGACGTGTTACAACCCAAAAAAAATGCCAAAGGGAACCGCAAGTTTACCCCTAATGACATTAAAAACCTCGAATTGATCTACCACCTGGTAAAGGAAAGGGGGTTTACCCTGGAAGGGGCAAAGATCCACTTGAAAGAAAACAAGCAGAAAACCCTGGACAATTACGAAATCATCCGGAAACTGGAGCGGGTAAAGGCTGAACTCACCAAAATAAAGGACCAGCTTTAGTGTAACAAAAGTCCGGTTTTCGCTACAAATAGTTTACTAACCGTTAAATCCGATAAACAAATGAAAAAGTGGTTAATTCCCGTAATTATCCTGCTGGTTGTAGGCGTAGGACTCTATCGCTGGGCCGTAGGATTCAACAATACCGCTGTGGAATAC
The DNA here is from genome assembly GCF_052497835.1 of Robiginitalea insularis. Classification (NCBI taxonomy): domain Bacteria; kingdom Pseudomonadati; phylum Bacteroidota; class Flavobacteriia; order Flavobacteriales; family Flavobacteriaceae; genus Robiginitalea; species Robiginitalea insularis. Next base: position 1,989,163 of record NZ_CP199296.1, on the reverse strand, counting down.
GAGGCCAATGCCAAAACAGCCTGGTCTAATGTGGAAAGCAGCTACCAGCGACGGAATGATTTAATCGGCAACCTGGTCAAAACCGTACAGGGGGCAGCCGATTTTGAAAGAGGAACCCTTACGGATGTCATCGAAGCGCGGGCCAAAGCAACTTCTACCACTATAGATGCCAATAACCTGAACGCAGAACAGCTGGCAGCCTTTCAGGAGGCCCAGACCGGCCTCTCCTCTGCCCTCTCCAGGCTGCTGGTAACCGTGGAGCGCTACCCTGAACTCAAGGCCAACCAGAATTTCCTGGAACTGCAGGCCCAGCTCGAAGGGACCGAAAACCGCATCAATGTAGCAAGGGACCGCTTTAACGAGCAGGTAAACACCTATGATATACACATTTCAAAATTCCCAAACAGTATTTTTGCAGGATGGTTTGGTTTTGAGGATATGCCTCGTTACAAAGCCGATCCGGGTTCCGAACAGGCCCCTGAAGTGGATTTTGAATTTGATTAAATCTAAAGTATGTCTGAGGTCGAATCTTTTCTGAGCAAACAGGACGAGGCGGAAATTGTGCAGGCCATCCTGGAGGCCGAAAAGGATACCTCCGGGGAGATCCGCGTCCATCTGGAACACAGTTTCAAAGGTGATCACATGAAAAGGGCACAGGAGCTCTTCTATCGCCTTAAAATGGACAATACCCGGGAATCCAACGGGGTATTGCTCTACATTGCCGTACACGACCACCGCTTTGCCATTATAGGGGACTCAGGCATTAACAAACGGGTTCCCGACAATTTCTGGGATAATACTAGAGACCTCATAGGCCAGCATTTCAAAAACGGAGCATTTAAAGAAGGGATAATCGCAGGCGTACTGTCGGCAGGAAAGGAATTAAAAAAACATTTCCCATGGAAACCCGGGGACACAAACGAACTGAGCAATGAGGTATCCAGGAATTAAAATCGTCCTGGTACTGCTGGCAGCCGTCAGCAGCAACTGGCTGCAGGCACAGTTTGAGATTCCCGAAAAACCGTCGCTGTCGGAACAAACCAGTCTGTATGACTATTATGGCTTGCTTACCAGCTCAGAGGCCAGTCAACTGGAGCAAAAGCTGATCCGGTATTCAGACAGTACCTCCACCCAGATTGTAGTTGCCATAATCGGGAGTACCGAAGGGGAAAACATCAACTACCTGGGAGCCCAGTGGGGCCAGAAATGGGGCATTGGCCAGGCCAAGGAAGACAATGGCATCCTGGTACTGCTCGCAAGGGATGACCGCAGGATTGCCATCAATACCGGATACGGGGTTGAAGAATTCCTCACGGATGCCCTCTCCAAACGGATCATTGAGCGCATCATCATCCCCGAATTCAAAAAGGACGACTACTACGCGGGCCTGGACAGGGGTACGGATGCGATTTTCCAGGTCCTGACCGGCGAATTTACGGCCCCGGAAAGCAGAGGGCCGGGCCCCAATAAATTTCCTTTCCGGGCACTGTTGCCCTTTATCATTTTTATCATCATTATTGTAATTCTGGCTTCACGCAAAAACCGCCGTGGCGGTGGCAGGGGCGGTGGCCGCAAAAAAGGCCTGGACATCTGGGACATCATTATCCTCAGCAATATGGGACGCTCCGGTTCTCGCGGTGGTGGCTTCGGCAGCGGAGGTGGTTTTGGCGGGGGTGGCTTTGGAGGCGGCTTTGGTGGAGGCGGCTTTGGCGGAGGCGGGGCTTCTGGTGGGTGGTAATCCCCTGTGCCCTATGCAACCTTTTTCACGAGTTAGCATCCCATTCTTAAAATGCTATCCATGAAAAAACAGCTAATCCTCGTTTTTACACTTCTTTTAATCCTCTCCTGCGATGAAAACAGGATTGACTGCAGCACGGTACTTTGTGCCGGGCCCCCTGTTTTCCTTTTTGAGCTGATTTCTAATGATGAGAACGTTTTGGAAAACAGGACCTATACTCTTGAAACCATATCCGTCACCGGAACTGATGAGGCTTCCCTGATCCTGGAAATCCAGCCGGTCCAAACCGGTTCCGGCGAAATCACGAGCCTGCAGTTAAATAACCCGACATGGGAACCCCAGGTCTATGAACTGACTTTAAAACTCGGGGCGGACTTTTCCATTCCCCTTGTGATAGATATGGGCCTTACGGAAGCGGAAAGCTGTTGCGGCGGCATCCCTGTGGTAAACGCCGTCTCAATTGACGGGGAGCCGCAATCGCTGATCGGAGGACCTTTTTTTACTGTTGTTTTGAATTGATCTTATTTCTTCCGCATAAAAATATCCATGGGAACCCCTGTAAAATCAAATTCCTTTCGCAATTTATTCTCCAGAAAGCGTTTGTAGGGCTCCTTGACGTATTGCGGTAAATTACAGAAAAATGCGAACTGCGGATAGGGGGTTGGCAGCTGGGTACAAAATTTGATTTTGACATACTTGCCTTTATAACCCGGAGGGGGGTTCCTTTCAATTATCGGAAGCATAATGTCATTCAGCTTTCGGGTAGGTATCTTTCGGGAACGGGCCTGATACACGGCAACTGCCGTTTCAATTGCTTTAAAGATTCGCTGCTTATTCAGCACGGAGATAAATAAGATGGGGACATCCACAAAAGGAGAAATCACTTCGTGTATTTTTTTGGTGTACTCCTTTACGGAGGCGGTATCCTTTTCTACCTTATCCCATTTATTCACCAGGATTACGATCCCTTTATGGTTTCGGTGTGCCAGCCAGAAAATATTCTGCACCTGCCCGTCAAAACCCCGGGTAGCATCCACAAGCAGCAGGCACACATCTGAATGCTCAATGGTGCGTACCGAACGCATTACGGAATAAAATTCCAGATCTTCCTTTACCTTGGCCTTGCGGCGGATCCCGGCCGTATCCACAAGGTTGAATTCGAAACCGAAACGATTGTAGCGGGTATCGATACTGTCTCGGGTAGTTCCGGCGATATCCGTTACGATATAGCGCTCCTCCCCGATCAGGGCATTGATAAAGGAAGACTTGCCAGCATTGGGACGGCCTACTACCGCAAAGCGGGGCAGGTCTTCCTCAGGCACTTCTTCCTCTGGCAGTACTTCCACCAGGGCATCCAGTAATTCCCCTGTTCCACTGCCGTTGATACTGGAAACCGGATAATAATCCCCCAGGCCCAGGTTGTAGAATTCCACGGCGTCCTCCAGCCTTTTGGCATTGTCCACTTTATTGACCACCAGGAAAACCGGTTTTTCCACTTTCCGCAGCAATCTGGCAACATCTTCATCCATTCCCGTAATCCCGCTTTCCGCATCCACCATAAAAAGGATGGCATCTGCCTCATCAATAGCCAGTTCTACCTGCCGGTCTATCTGCTGCTCAAAAACATCTTCACTCCCTTTCACATAGCCACCGGTATCTATCAGGGAAAATTTCTTTCCGTTCCAGTCCGATTTGCCGTAATGCCGGTCTCGGGTAACCCCGCTTATCGCATCCACAATGGCCTCCCGCCTTTGAATCATTCGGTTAAAAAATGTGGATTTCCCTACATTTGGCCTTCCCACAATGGCAACAATACCAGACATATACCTGAATTTGGCGGTAAAGGTAGTGCTATTAAGAGACTTAAAAAACGAAACTTAGTAATTGAGGTCACCAGTGTTAGTCCTCAGAGGCCAAAACTTCAGTATCCAACTTGCTGCCGGATAAATAAGGATCCCCTTTTTTCCGGTTACCTATAATTCTTGCAGGCCTTCCATAAGCCACAATAAAAGAGGGGAAATTCTTTAAAACCAAACTACTTGAACCAACAACGCTATGTTCTTCAATAGTAATGTTTTCAATAATATTAGTTCCTAAGCAAATAGCGGAATATTCACCAAGATGAAAGTTTCCTCCAATACAGCAACCCGGTGCCAAACTTGAATACGCTCCCATCCACCCATCGTGATCCAGGGAGGCTTTAGTGTTTAGAATACAGTGAGGTCCAATATGTGAATTTGCATTCACTATTACTCCAGGCATGATAACCGTTCCCGATGAAATATGGACTCCTTTACCTATAACGGCGCTTGGGTGAGTGGTACTTACAAAAGTAAAATTGGGAACTATTTTCTTTATGCGCCTGACCATCCTTGATCTTGCCCAGTTATCACCAATAGCCACGATTCCCCCATGTATATTGAATTTTTCAATTAGATAAGGCAAATCATACTCACTTCCCAGGACTTCATATCCGTCTTTTTTAGTACCTTTCTTTTTATAGGAATCAATAAACCCCAAAGGTTTGTATTTGCTATCTTTCTCGAGGCAATCCAGAACAACACTACCATGACCAGAAGCACCAAAAATGATGATATTCTTTAATTTCATGATAATGTTTTTTGCATTTCATCGATATTTTTATACACTTTATCGATATTTCGAAGATACTAAAAGAACTCAATGATTTCTATAAAAGATTAATAAAATTTAAAAAACCACTTGTGAAGTATTGATTTAAAGCGTTTTTTAAGTAATCAAAACGATCCATTGTCACTACCCAATGAAATAGTCCTGCGCCCCCGCTTTCAGCAACTGTTGGCCGAACCGGCAGCAGGGGTTCTGCAGCGCCTGGAGCAGTCTAATGACCCTGCCTTTGAACTGAAGCGCATGGATGACCACATCTTTATCAAGATAGGTGAAGCCCGGAGGCATTTCTGGTCTCCCCAGCTCCAATTGGAGATCCTGGATGAAGAAGACGGAGGATGCAAGATCTATGGCCTGTTTGGCCCAAACCCTACCCTGTGGACTTTCTTTATGTTCCTGCACTTCGGGGTGGCCACACTCTTTATCATCTTTGGCATCTGGGCCTATAGCAGTGCAGCCCTGGGCCGGGATTACGGCATCCTTGTCGGAGCTATGGTTTTTATGGTAGTGCTCTGGTTTGTACTCTATGCCTTCGGAAGGGCAGGACGTGCCAGGGGTAAACCGCAAATGCGGGAGTTACACAACTTTTTTCAAAAGGCCCTGCAGGGGTAGTTATTTAGACTGATAGCCGAAGCGCCTGAGTTGACGGCTGTCGCTGCGCCAGTTCTTATTGACTTTTACGAAGAGTTCCAGAAAGACCTTCTTGTCAAAAAAAGCTTCCATATCCTTTCGGGCCTCGGTTCCCACCCTTTTAAGGGCGCTGCCCTTATGACCAATAATAATTCCCTTCTGTGTTTCCCGCTCTACCATGATCACGGCTCCAATCCGTATGATATCGTCTGTTTCTTCAAAACTTTCGGTTTCAATTTCCACCGAATAAGGAACCTCTTTTTTATAATGCTGCAGTATTTTTTCCCGGATGATCTCGTTCACAAAAAAACGCTCCGGCTTGTCGGTAAGCTGATCTTTGGGAAAATAAGGCGGACTTTCCGGAAGCAGCTCCAGAATTCGGTTAAAAACCGTATCCAGGTTGAATCGCTCCAGGGCAGAGATAGGGATCACCTCCGCAGCGGGCAGTTCTTCGTTCCAGAATTGCACCTGGGCTTCCAGCTTCTCCTGTTCGCTGGTATCAATTTTATTGATCAGCAGCAAAAGGGGCACCTTGGTTTTTTTTAATTTTTTCAGGAATTCCTCATCCTTCAGGCCTTTCTCCCCCACCTCCACCATATAGAGCAAAACATCTGCATCCTTAAGTGCCGACCGAACAAAGTCCATCATGGACTCCTGAAGTTCGTAGGCTGGTTTGATGATGCCCGGGGTATCGGAAAAAACCACCTGAAAATCATCCCCGTTCACAATCCCAAGGATACGGTGGCGGGTGGTCTGCGCCTTGGAGGTAATAATGGAAAGGCGTTCTCCCACCAGGGCATTCATCAGGGTAGACTTCCCCACATTGGGGTTCCCGATAATATTTACAAATCCGGCTTTATGCTTTTTCATTTTTCAGTTGGGCAAAGTATTTTTTAGAGGCCTTATTGACTTTTGGTGCCAGATACAGCACTGCAATCATATTGGGGATCACCATCAGGGCATACGAAAGATCGATCAGGTTTTTTACCAGTTCCAGGGAGGCAATCGCCGCAAAGACGATCATCAGTACAAAATAGACATTGTACCAGCGCCCGATGCGCGCATTGGTTAGGAAGGACAAACTTTTGACCCCGTAATAGGAATAGGTAAACAGGGTGGAGAGGGCAAAGGCGCTTACGATGATCATCAAAAGTTCATCCCCCATCCCGAAAAGAGTGGTGCGAAAGGCGTTCAGGGTCATCACGATGCCACTGCCTTCCTCAAGGTAGGCCCCGCTCAGGATGATTACAACAGCGGTAAAGGTGCAAACCATGATGGTATCTATAAAAGGGCCCAGCATGGCTACCAGTCCTTCCTTGATGGGCTCATTGTTCTTGGATTGTCCGTGGTACATCGGGGCACTTCCAAGGCCGGCTTCGTTGGAGAACATGGCCCTGCGGATCCCGATAATCACCAGCCCCCAGAAGCCCCCGGTAACTACCGTTTTAAAATTCCAGGCCTCGGTAAGGATCAGTTTGAGGGAGGGCCAGACCAGTTCCGAGTTCATCACCATTACGGCAATAACCGCCAGCAGGTAGACCAGCACCATGAAAGGCACAATGGCCGAGGCCACTTTGGCTATTTTGGTGAGGCCACCGAAAATTACAAAGGAGGTAATGACCGCCAGGATGATCCCGATCAGCAATTTCCAGTTGAATTCAGAGGTGGCCCAAAGGGTCTCGGTGGGCTCCACCACACTCATAAAAGTCTCCGTAAACTGGTTGGCCGTAAAAACCCCCAGGAAGCCAAACAGCCCGCAGATACAAAAAAAGGTGGCCAGCGGCTTAGCTTTTTTGCCCATCCCCTGGGTAATGTAGAACATGGGGCCGCCCTGCAATTTCCCGTCCGAATCCTTCCCCCGGAACATTATGGCCAGGCTGCAGGAATAAAATTTTATGCTCATCCCGATCAGGGCGGTAACCCAGATCCAGAAAACCACCCCGGGCCCCCCGTCGTGGATGGCAATGGCCACCCCGGATATATTCCCAAGACCCACCGTTGCAGCCACAGCGGCCGAAAGCGCCTGGAAAGAACTCACTTCCCCTTCGGCATTTTTATCGTCGTATTTGCCGGCCGTTATGGCAATGGCATGCCCGAAGAAGCGATAGGGCAAAAAGCGGGAGTAAAGCACCAGAAAAAGCCCGCCCCCTATCAGCAGGATAAACATCGGCCACTCTGTATAGGGGATGAGGCCGGCAATGAAATCGTTGATTGCACCCATAGGATTCCTAACAGCCCCGAAGGTAGGGAATTTCAAAAAAAAGGAGCCGCAGGCCCCAAAATAATTCTCCTGGTAATTTTTTGATTAAACCAATAAACCATCGTATATTTGCCGTCCACATCGCGGGGTAGAGCAGTAGGTAGCTCGTCGGGCTCATAACCCGAAGGTCGCTGGTTCGAGTCCAGTCCCCGCTACTAGCCAAGCCGTTAACATCAGTTAGCGGCTTTTTTATTTGGGAACAAGCCAAACTTGTTTGAGCTTGTGGACAAATGGAAAAGACAACACCTCGCAAAGGCGAGGTGGACGGCTTGGCTAATTAGCTCACCCCAAGGCCGCTTTCGAGGCGTAGCCGAGAAAGCAATCCAGGCCCTACTGCAAAGCAACTTCTAAAGGATTAAAGAATTTTTTAATACGAAAAAGCCGAGCTTGCTCGTGATTTGGAGTGTTGAAAAAGGCTTACTTGCATAGCAAGCAGAAGTTGCTTTGCAACTCCCCCCTACTCTGGATGTTTTCCGAGCGAAGTGAGGAAAAGAATCCAGGCCCTTGGGGAAATTCCACCCCGATAGTTATCGGGGCCAAATTCAAATCCAGCTACCAGGGCATACGACCGTGAAATTTTTCGTAATTTGATAGGGCAACAACCAACCAATGCCTCGCTTCTTTAACCGAATCCGAAAACAACTCGCCAAAGAAAATAGGTTCTTTCAGTATTCCAGATATGCTATCGGGGAGATTCTCTTAGTGGTAATCGGTATTCTCATCGCTTTACAGTTAGACAACTGGAATCAAGAACGAGAAAATGAAGAAAAAGTCAGGATTGTTCTGTCAGATATGACGGTTGAATTGGAAGCCAATATTAACGAGGTTGCTCGCGTCATGAAATTCTATGAGGATAGGGATAGCACTATCTTCCTTGCAATTACCAATCAACTGACGGCAGAAAACTACAGGAACAACACTCCTGGCAATTTAGGTTTTCTGACTACTTCCTACACTGCAGCCACTTTAAATAATGAAACGTGGACTAAACTAATGGATTTTTCTGATGTTATCCCAGCAGAATTTAAAGGCCTAATTTCAAGGATAAATCACCTGTATAATGTTAGATATGAGGAGTTGAATATCAAAAATGAAATTATGCAGCAAATTATTATCGAATACTTCAACCACCTATCCGAAAATCATCCCTGGTTTACTCCCAGATCAAGCAATGACGGAAGTCTCGAGAAAGGGATAGATTATTTTCTAAATTCTGATTATCACAGAGGCAAAATCAGAATGTGGTATGTCCACGGGATCCTTAATCACGTACAATACCTAATAAGGTATCGTAGCGTGGCTATTGAGGTACTTAATGAAATTAAAACTTTACTGGATAGCTCTAATACCTATGATGGGGAAATTTATTTTGATAAAGAAACAGCCGAGAACGTTCAAGGGGCATGGAAGTCCGACAGGTTTCCGGATTACGAATTAGAGTTGAAATACAATGAGGGTCGGTTATTCTTGAAATTCAATCAGGACACCATTTCACGGGAGGTATTTGATTTAACGAATGGTAAGCTTAATTGGTTTCCTCCTATTTGGTATAAAGAAGTTGAACAAGAAAATTGGCAAGGAACTTACGCTATTTTATACTTTACAATTATTCAAGATGATGGTGAGCTAATCCTAAAGGATTACTTTTCAAAATGGCACAAAGTAAATAATTAATGCTCCGCTTCTTCCGCCAAATACGTCAACGACTTCTGACTGATAATAAGTTCAGCAAGTACCTGCTGTATGCCATTGGGGAGATTCTGCTGGTTGTGATTGGGATTTTGATTGCGTTGCAGATTGATAATTGGAATGAAAATAGGCAAAAGGCCAAAGAGGAACATGAGATTCTCAAACAAATAGAACAAGATTTAGTCGAAAGCAGAACCCAATTTGCTGACCTTAAGCATTTAAACGAACTCTTACTCAAATCAGGAAGATTCATTTTAGAACACCTGGATTCCAAAGCCCCTATTACCGATTCACTGTTATATTATATTCAACTTACCTTGGTACAGGAAGATTTCAACCCTGTTGACACCGGATACACGGCCATGTTAAATTCTGGTTCAAGTGAATTAAAAAACGATAGTTTAAGGGTGCAGCTGTCTTACTATTTTGAAGATATCCTTAAAATGGTTAAAATAAGAAACGACAAGTTACTTGCCATTCAATGGGATCACCTGGAGCCATTTATGCTAACACATTTCAAAGTAGAGAAGATTGAATCCGAGGAGAGTGAATATTATGATCAGATGGTTACAGTGCCCAGAGATTATAATGAATTAACCTTCGATGACACTTATGCAAATATCCTCCACCTGAAAAATGGGCGTTTGGAGTTGAATATTTTGAGACTAACCCAAACGCAAGAATCGCTGGAGCAGCTGATTGAAGAGGTTCGAACAGAAATAAATCAAACCAAAGAACCATTATCAAAAAGGCTTTGGTAATGCCCATACCTTTAAAAAGATAGAATCTACGAATCCTCAACACCACCATTGAAGCTTCAAAAATACCATTTCACGACCAATGCTCCGCTTCTTCCGCCAGATCCGTCAAAAACTCTTGACTGACAATAAATTCAGTAAGTATCTGCTGTATGCGGTTGGGGAGATTTTGCTCGTGGTAATAGGGATTCTGCTTGCCCTGCAGGTCAATACCTACCAGGAAAACAAAATGGCTCGCTTAAAGGAATGTGAATACCTCAACAGTCTGTTAGCCGACCTTACCATTGAAAAAAACTTCCTGGGAACCTATGCTGAGTTTGACAAGGAAGTAATCACCAACGCAGAAACTCTTTTACAGGCCTATTATGACAGGGGTGAGATTGAGGTGGATGATGCGTTTTCAAGACAGCTCAGCATTTTGAACAATCGTAGCACCTTTCGCAAACACAATGCGACCTACAAAGAACTCCTGGCCACCGGAGATTTAAATTTATTGATGGATCAAAACCTGAAACAAAGGATCATGCTGTATTTCCAAACGGTGGAACAGTTTGAGACCATCATCCGCCAAAATAATGAGTACATAGACAATCACTTTGCCCCCTTAGCTTTGCAGGTGAGCACCCATTATGTCCCGAATCATCAGTTAAAATGGAGTGAAAATATTTTGAAAAAGGGTTACATTAAAGAAAAGTTCAATCGTCCCTCGGAGTTTGAATCAGGTTATTTCGATTTCATTGCCGAACGGCTGGAGGATCCCCTTGAAGAGTTGGAGTTGGTTAACCAAATACAATACCGCTATCGCATAAGCGCCGTACACCTCTCCCTGGTTGATGAACTTCTCGACACTAACCAGGAGCTTTTAAATCAAATTGGTGAGGTGATTGATGCCTGTTCTCCCTGAAAACGAGATATGGATCCGCATGTATTAATCGAAATTATTGATAGTCAGCACAGCCATAAAGAGTCACACTTGTCGCTAAACTAAATCCATTCCTTGCACTACTTTCAATGCTACTTTGGAAAGGATCAGGTTTCCTTCCCTTTAAAGGGCACAGGATAACCCATTTAACCTTTGAACATGAAAATTATTTTTGCAATTCCATTCATGCATGCCAGCAGCCAGGTTTGAAATTCCACCCCGATAGCTATCGGGGCCAAGCACCAAGCACCAACAAATCTAGATGGCTTCCATTGTAAAGCTCCCCCCAAGGCCGTTTTCCGATCCGCTGAAGGCGGAGAGGAAAACAATCCAGTTCCCGCTACTAGATGAGAATCTTTACAGAAATGTGAGGTTTTTTTATTTGACCGAATAACTTGGCCAAACCAAGTTTTGGTTTAGACAAATGAGTTGGGTTTCGGTGTTGGTGACATGAACTTTATTAAGATACATGGTATTTTTCTATTTTTAAGGAAATAATTGTTAAATGAAACCTATTTTACTACTACTATTTACAGTTCCAATACTAGCATTTGGACAAAATGAGAAGGTGATAAATTATAATGATGTGTTCCTCAAGGATTCATTATTATTTAACCGGAGAGACTCCAAATTGGTTAATGGGAAAGTTGTTGGATATCGTCGAGATGGTAAACTCCATATATCTTATTATGTTGAGAATGGTAAGCTAAATGGGAATCTTAAACGTTGGAATAATAAAGGAGGATTGGCATATGATGTTTATTATAAAAATAATTTAATGAATGGGCCTTTTAAATCCTGGAATGAGAATGGAGATTTAATAGAAGAAGGTCAATACACAGACAATAAAAAGGTTGGGATGTGGAAGAAGTGGACAGAATTATACGGCCAACTGTTGTATAAAGAAGAAGGATTATATAATGATAATAAGAAGGAAGGGGTTTGGAAGAAGTGGTTATTAGTCGAACAAGGAGAACAACTTATTAAAGAGTCATTTTACAAAGATGACAAATTGAATGGTTTGTATAAGGTATACTATGAATATGAAAATGAGCAAATAAGTGCAGAGGGGCAATACAAAGAAGGTAAAAGGGATGGTATATGGAAGGAATGGCACTTAGACGGTAATATCCGGTTACAAGAAAAATACATAGAAGGTAAACGGGATGGCCTATCTATAGTGTGGTACCGAAATGGCAATAAACTAGAAGAGGTTTTATACAAAAACGACAAAAAGGAAGGTTTATATAAAACCTGGAATGAAGATGGGAATTTAAGAGAAGAGGGGCAATACAAAGAAGGTGAAAAGGATGGCATTTGGAAGGAATTGTACCCAGACGGTAATATCTATTTAGAAGCAATATACAGAGAAGGTAAACAAGATGGCTTATTTATATTGAAGCACCGAAATGGTCTCATAAGTGAAGAGAGGACTTACAAAGAAGGCAAAATAGATGGTCTTCTTAAGAGGTGGGATGAAAACGGTCAAACGCTTGAAGAGACATTATTCAAAGAAGGTCAAGAAGATGGTCTGTCTAAGCATTGGTATAATAATGGTAATCTTTCGTCAGAACGTAGATATAAAGATGGAAAAGAGGATGGTGTGTGGAAGACTTGGTATTATAATGGTCAGCAAGATTCAGAACGTATATATAAAGATGGGAAAAAGGATGGTGAGTGGAAGCATTGGTATAGAAATGGACAACTTCAAAGCATACAAAATTACCGTGAGGGGACTCCTATTGGTCAATGGGAATATTATGATGAAAACGGAAAATTAATTAAAACAGAAAATTATGTTAACTAACTATTAATATGATATCTTCTATACGTTTGTAAATTTTTCATTTCTGCTTGCCATGATATTTTAGAATTCAACAACTTTTATAAAGTCAGTTATAAACTCATTTTGGTTCGATAATTCAAGCTTTCCCACTACAAAGAAAGCCAGAAGTCCTTTCCCGTTTAAAGTCGAAAACCTGCGGTATTGACAAAAATCATACGATTTGATTAAGTCCTGTATTACCTTCAAAGGTCAATCCAGGGAACATGATTCAATTCCTCCATAAGATCCGTAAGTATCTCCTCGAAGTCCTAGTCATTTTTCTGGGGGTTATGCTGGCTTTTATAGCCGAAAACTGGCGTGAAAACCTTCAGGATAAGGCAGATTTCAGGATGATTATGCATGAAATTGAAAAGAATATCCGGTTGGATTCTATTGAAATGCTCAGCGATAAAAGGGACATCATTGGGCAGCTTGATTGCATTGATAAACTGCTAAACGAACCCCTCAGCATTTTGGGATTACCTAAAGGGAGTCTTCCCAACCGGACTTGCCTGGATATAATTATGTTTTATGACTGGCCGGACTATGTCACCACCGGCTATCACCAACTGGAAAACAGCAAAATTGTACCCGCCGGCTTTGACGAAGAATTGATGATGAAAATCTATGAATACTACCAATGGATCGATTACCATTACCTTTTGGTAGAGCCGACCATCAGGGATGTACAGAAACTTCAGCAGTATTTTATAGACAAGGGTTTTCCTCCAATTGAAAAGGACTCGCTCACGGAAAGAGATGTGGCAGTTTATGAGAGATTACAAAAGGACACTGTTTTTGTTACCATGCTTAAATACTTAAAATACAATCGAAAGCTGGAACTAAGGGTTTATAAGGAAATGCAGAAGAAAAGCAGTGCCATCTTGGAGTCGTTTAAAGCCTATAATTGATTTTTAACCGATCGAATTTAAGATGGAAATATTCAAACCGCATAAAGTTTAATCTTAAACCAAAAGACATAAAGCAATGCTCAGCTATCTGCGCCATATACGCCAAAAACTCCTTGAAGAGAATCGACTTAATAAATACATTCTCTACGTAATTATTGAGGTTTTTATTGTGATCATAGGTATCCTCATTGCCATTCAGGTAGACAACTGGAATGAGGAGCGGAGCGGAGCGGAGAAAAACAAACTTCTTTTTAAAGAGGTCTATGATGAACTACTACAGAATATCCAGAATACGGACCGGATTATAGACCTCTATATCGAGAAGGATTCCCTTTATTTCTACTTATTCAACGGCTTTGCCGACTACGAAGATTATAAGAAATATCCCCGCTTGTTCCATTTCGCATTTATGGATGACATGACTACCCTTATTAATCCATTAGGCTATGAACGGACCGGCCTGGTGGATGAAGACTACAAGGAACTCATTACCGGAAAGGATAAGCTCACCAGATTACAGGATTCTATCCTTTCAGAATTAAAGGATCTTTACGGGAAAATTAAAAGTAATGTCGATACCGATGATGAAACCATTTATAGATCCCAACTCAGTTTAAGAGATAAAATGATGGAAAGGCAACCTTGGTGGTCTCACTATGTAAACTTCAAAGATATATCTGATGAGATGATCCAGTTTGCTTTAAACGACACATTCTTCCATAATCAATTGAGTGAACTATGTTATAGGGAGCAATCGCATATGAGGGGGTTGCTCGCCTTTAGGGTAAAGGCACTGAATCTCTATGAGAAGATTGCGGAGATGCTTCAACTTGAAACGGACTCTTCCCTGATCCCGGACATTGCAGATTTTGAGCACGTCAAAGGTGTTTACAGAAGAGGTCAAACCTCATTTGATATAACCGGAAAAAAGGAATTGAGAACGAAATTATATGACAATGATTCCCTCATGGGTCCGGGAGCAAAAGTTTATCCATATCACCGCTCTCATTTGATAATCCACCGGGATGATAAAAAAGATGATAACTGGCTGGCCAAGATTGAATACGGGAAAGACGGAGAAGTTTTAGGGCTGTCCTGGTTTGCCAATTTGCTGGTGGAAGAAGGAACGACAAGGAAGTATATACAGCCAAAAATAGAATGATTCATATTTGCTACTTCCGACCACTTATGGCTTTACTCTTCCGCTTTATATTAACGATCAGATTATAAAGCTACTATCTTGTTTTTTTGTAATTTACTTTAGCAATTTAAAATATATGGGGAACCAGGGCCTAAGAAGATCAAATAACCGATTGATTGGTGGCGTATGCGCGGGGATAGCCGAATTTTATGGTTGGGAGCCAGATCGGGTGCGCCTTGTCTTTGTATTATTGGTCCTCATTGGGGGTTCCGGCCTTTTGGCATATCTGATCCTCTATTTTGTAATGCCCCCTCCTTATTGAATTTTGGACATCGAAACCTTAGAAAAGAAGGCGACTGGGACCCGGCCTGGGATAAGGAGCTTGGGCTGAAGTAGGTAGTTGGCAGTTGCGGTAGGCAGTAGGCAGTTGCAGTATGCAGTAGCAGTAGGCAGTGGGGAACTAGTTCAAAGTTCAAGGTTTAAGTGAAATGTAACCGCTCCGCTTCAGCTGGTACAATATTTGAGGTTTAAAAAGAAACTGACCGGGCATGAAAAAACTAACCGTCCTGCTGTTGCTCCTGAGCACCGTTTCCTGTATCCCTCTCAGGGTGGCCCCCACCATCCGGGACTATAAGATTGTGGTTGCCAAAAAGTTTAAAGGGGACCTGCCCCGGGAATACGCTTTTGTATTTGAAGACCCCAAGGAGGCGGATGAATTTTACCACTACATCAACACCAAATTTGAGCTGGACCACCAGGAGGTGGAATTGAATGTACCCATGAGTATTGGAACCCAAACGGTCTATATGTCATTTTACGAGCGGGAACGCGTTTCAAAAACTGCAAACATCTTTCCCGTTTTGATTGACGCCGTCCTGGCCACCCAGGATACCGGCCCGTTTTTGGAAGAAACCTATTCCTCCCGTTCCGAATACTGGTATATCCTGATAACCGTCCGGGATAGCCAGTTCAAGGATTGCCTTGCCCCGGACTATCCCCAGAAGAGAGATGTGGTGAGGGTCCTCTGGAACTTAAAACAGGAATACCTGGCCACGCATGATTACGGGGAACTGCTTTTAAGCAAAAGATAATATTCGCATAAGTATCCCTTAAGGTATAGTTATTTTCAACTCATCCGGGCAATATCTTTTCTCCCTAACCAAAAGGTAAATTACAGGCTGCAAAAAAGGAATTCCCGCTACTATTGATTACCTTCAGGAATCCCCTAAAAGGGTGCCCCTATGATTCGTTTGTTGATCCTGATTCTGATAAGTTTTAATATGCACAGCCAGCCCCTCTTCCAGTTTACGAAAGAAACCCCCAACGGCAGTTGGAGGGTTATAGATGACGTGGTAATGGGAGGTCGATCCGAGGGGCATTTTAAAATCACAACAGAGGGTTACGGGGAATTCAGCGGGAACGTCTCCCTGGAAAATAACGGGGGCTTTTCCTCCCTGAGGTACCCAATGCAGCCTATAGCGGTGAAAGAGGCCAGCCAGATACGCATCCACTTAAATGGGGATGGGAAAACCTATCAGTTCCGCATCAGGCACAGCAGCGGGAGTTATTACTCCTATACCTGTAGTTTTAAAACCACAGGCGAATGGGAAGAAGTGGTTTTGCCCCTTAAGAATTTTAAGCCGGTATTCCGGGGCCGGGAGCTGGACTTGTCGCCTTTTGACCAGGAACAGATAGCAGAACTGGGCTTCCTGATTGCGAATAAAAAACCCCAGGCCTTCCGGCTGCTGATACAGACCATTGCATTGGAATAATACTTAAAACTGACCTTATGAAAACCATTGGATTACTGGGCCTGCTGGGCCTTTTGTGCTGCGGTTGCGGCGAACAGGCCTCAGAAGATAAGCGCGGCGACTGGGAGGCCGAGATTGTGGAGACCGAACGTGCCTTTTCAAAAATGGCCGGAGAAGTGGGGATTCCTGAAGCCTTCCTGGAATATGCCGCCGAGGAAGCAGTATTGATGCGGGGCAATAGCCTTATTAAAGGAATGGAAGCCATCAGTCAACACCTGAACAATAGCATCCTTTCCGATTCCACCACCCAATTAAGCTGGGAACCTGATTTTGTCTCGGTTTCCGCTTCCGGGGACCTGGGCTATACCTACGGGCAGTATGTTTTTTCCATGAAAGATTCCCTGGGCCAGACCCGGACCCAGGAAGGGATCTTCCACACCGTCTGGAAACGGCAGTCAGACGGCAGCTGGCGGTTTGTCTGGGACTAATCGATTGCTTCCAGGGCCTCCCCGGGCCGATAGTAGCCGTACCGCCCTAATTTGGTTCCGGTGTAATAGGTGTCCAACCCGCCAATGGCCACCGTATCCAATGATTCCAGGGCCAGATCCCCGTCTTGGGCAATCGCATCATCCGGTACAATCAATTTTTCGATTTTACCAACTACAAGGATGGTCCCGTTGGCTTTAACAAGGTGTTCTTCCTCAAAGCTCAGGCCTATTTTGATATGGCTTTCAGCTACAAAAGGAGCCGGAAAACCCGCTTCATAATGAGGTGTTAACCCGCAGGCTTCAAACTCAGAAATCCCCCTCGGGAATTTGCCTGATGTCATATGGGCCTGCCGGTGTATTTCAGAGGTCACCTGGTTGATGGTATAAAAACCGGTTTCCTTCAGGTTCTCATAGGTATGCCGCTCTACGGTAGTGGGCCTCAGGATAAAACCCAAATAGGGCGGATTGGCCCCAATATGGACCACAGAATTGAAGAGCGCGAGGTTCTCCTGTCCTGCGGCGTTCCGGGTCCCGATAAGATTGGCGGTTTTATAGCCTGCAATTTTGTTGATTAATGTACCCCTGTAGCGGGATTGGAACTGCATAATTTGCGGGAAGTCGAGAATTACTGGCATTTTTTTTAGTAAAGATACATTCTGCGGGGGACATCTCCCGGTACCTCAAAAAGAAGACAACTGCAGAGCGTCTATCCCGATAATCAGGTTTATTACCATAAAAATAAAGGCAGGTGAAGATTTTATAAAGCCGTCTTTTATTTTCAAACGCACTATAAATCCGGCCAGCATCATGAGTGCCAGTCCAAAGGCCCCAATTACCGTAAAGACTGGTTGACCCAAACCTATAAAAAGAAAAAGGGAACCTGCCAACTGCAGGATACCATTTATCTTTCTGAAGTTTTTTAAACCGTAGCGTTCAAATTCCACCACCATGTATTCGGCCACCAGGCAACTGATACCGAAATAACCAAAGGAGACGGCCGTAAACAACTGTAAAAGGGAAATCGGGGTCAGATTCATGCTTTTATTTTATGATTTCCCCCATAAAGGAGGTATTTTTAGAGAAACACGAATCAACAAGCCTTCCCATGGAGTATTTTATATTGGCCATAAAGGTCGCCATTTTTCTAAGTATTATCAATGTTTGGTTTATCAGGTTTAACAGCAAAACCCCTTACCGCCCGGGAGAAGCAGGGAGTATGCGGGAAGAATTTGAAAAATATGGGCTTCCGGCACCAATGATGTATTTGGTGGGAGCACTTAAGGTGCTTGCGGCAGCAGGTATTATGGCGTCTGTCTGGTACCCAGAGGCCCTGCTCCCCTCCGCCGGAGTCATGGGTGTTTTAATGCTGGGGGCGATAGGAATGCACCTGAAGGTAAAGGACCCGCTGAAGAAGTCCATGCCCGCTACAGTATTCTTTCTCTTATCGGCAATCCTGATTTTACATACACAGGGATACTTTTAAGGAACCGTTCATAGTAATAAATTCATAATCAACTCCTGATCCCTGTATGGGCACCTCTGTTCAGCCACAAAAAACCCTGGCCTTCATTGTCTTTGCCCAATTTTCCTGCACCTCCCTTTGGTTTGCAGGGAACGGGGTGATGCAGGAGCTTATAAGCAACTTTTCACTGCCTGAGGTTGCTCTGGGGCATCTAACAGCGGCCGTCCAGCTCGGGTTTATTGCCGGAACGCTTTTGTTTGCCATTCTGGGCCTGGCCGATCGCTTTTCTCCATCGCGTGTATTTTTTGTCTCCGCTTTGCTGGGAGCCGGGATCAACCTCGGTATGCTTTGGCCGGGGAATTCTTTATGGACGCTCATATTTTTTCGTTTCGGAACCGGATTTTTCCTTGCCGGCATCTATCCGGTTGGGATGAAAATTGCTGCCGACTATTTTGAAAAAGGCCTGGGAAAATCCCTGGGGTACCTGGTGGGGGCGCTGGTATTGGGGACGGCCCTCCCCCATTTCATCAAAGGCCTGGGAACTCAAATTCCCTGGCGGATGGTTATCTTGGCAACTTCTGGTTTGGCCCTTGCAGGCGGTCTGTTGATTGTATTGTTCATATCAGACGGACCCTATCGCAGGGCAGCGCAACAAATCCGCTTTACGGCCTTTTTTGAACTATTCAAAATCAAAGGGTTAAGGACAGCAGCCTTTGGATATTTTGGCCATATGTGGGAATTATATGCCTTCTGGGCTTTTGTCCCGCTTATGCTGCAATCGTATTTCATACAACATCCGGAGCTTTCGATATCCATCCCGATCTGGTCTTTCCTGGTTATCGGGATAGGCGGTATCTCCTGTGTGTTGGGAGGCCATCTTTCGGAAGTACTGGGACCTGTCAAAGTTGCCAGAGGGGCCCTTTCGAGTTCGCTGCTCTGTTGTCTGGCAATGCCTGTACTCTTTCTGTTTGCCCCGGCCTGGGCCTTTCTCAGCTTTCTGCTCTTCTGGGGCATGGTTGTAATTGCCGATTCCCCGCTATTCTCCACCCTTGTGGCACAAAGCGCTACAGCAGATGTTAAAGGAACCGCCCTTACCATTGTAAATTGTATCGGTTTTAGCATTACCATCCTGAGTATTCAATGCCTGAATTACCTGATCACCCCGGGCACCTCCCCATGGGGCTATATGGTCCTTGCCTTAGGCCCGGCATTAGGCCTTATGGGGTTTATAAGCAGAAAAGCATGGAATAAAACCCCTTAACAAAATCATTCATGTTTGCTTACCGAAAGGAATTCCTGTACACCTCAGAGCCTTCAGGCAAAAATAAAAAATGATGATGCTAAATAATTTGACTGAAATCTTTAGCAGATCTGTGTCACTTATTTGATCGTATCTTTACTTTGGTTATAGAAAGCTTAAAAACTATTTATGGAGTTGAAGGAAATTGAAAACATCGAGCTGAAATTCCTGGAAATGACAGATTACCGGGAATTGAAAGAAACCATGCTGGAATCTTACGAGAACATTCCGGAACCACATTGGGAAGAGGAACAAATTGAAACCCTTATCACCAAATTTCCGGAGGGGCAGGTTGTGATCAAAGTCAATGGACAGCTGGCCGGTTTTGCCCTTTGTATTATTGTGGATTACGATAAATACTCCCCCCGCCATACCTACAAACAAATTACCGGGAATGAAACCTTTAGCACCCATGACCCCGAAGGGGATATGCTTTATGGGATAGAGGTAATCATCCGCAGGGAGTTCAGGGGGCTGCGACTGGGGCGCAGGCTGTACGATTACCGTAAGGAACTTTGTGAAAAATTAAACCTGAAAGGTATCGCCGCCGGCGGACGCATCCCCAATTACCATCGTTATGCCGATACACTGAGCCCTAAGGAATACATCGAAAAGGTCAGGCGAAAGGAAATTGACGACCCTGTCCTGAATTTTCAGATCTCCAATGATTTTCACCCGGCCCGTATCCTGAAAGGATACCTGGAAGGAGACCGGGCTTCCAACGAATACGCTGTTTTGCTGGAGTGGGATAATATTTATTACGAAAAGCCTGAAAAACAACCGGTCAGCCAGAAAACAGTGGTGCGCCTGGGCCTGATTCAATGGCAGATGCGCCCTTATAAAAGCTTTGAGGAACTGATGAACCAGGCAGAGTACTTCCTGGATTCCGTTTCGGCCTATCGTTCTGATTTTGCCGTATTCCCCGAATTCTTCAATGCGCCGCTGATGGCCGAAAACAACCATCTTTCCACCCCGGATGCCATACGGGAACTGGCGGGGTACACCGAAAAAATTGTGGAACGGTTTTCAGAGTTTTCCATTTCCTATAATATCAACATCATCAGCGGGAGTATGCCCGAGATGCGGGATGGAAACCTTTACAATGTGGGATACCTGTGTAAAAGAGACGGGAGCACCGAACGCTATGAAAAGCTGCATGTTACCCCGGACGAGGAAACAGTATGGGGAATGCAGGGGGGCTCAGAGCTGAAAACCTATGAAACCGACTGCGGCAGGATTGGGATTCTCATTTGTTACGATTCCGAATTTCCGGAACTCAGCCGTATCCTGGCTGATGAGGGGATGGACATTTTATTCATCCCGTTTCTGACGGATACCCAGAACGGCTACTCCCGGGTGCGGAACTGCGCTATGGCACGGGCAATTGAAAACGAATGCTACGTGGCCATTACGGGAAGTGTGGGCAACCTGCCCAAAGTACAAAACATGGATATTCAGTACGCCCAATCCATGGTGCTGACCCCTTGCGATTTTGCCTTTCCGACCAATGGGGTCAAGGCGGAAACCACTCCTAATACCGAAATGATACTGATTGCCGATGTAGACCTGAGCCTGCTGCGGGAACTCAACCAGTTTGGCAGTGTCCGCAATTTAAAGGACAGGCGTAAAGACCTGTACGAATTGCGCAGGAAAAAAACCCGAAAATAACCATACCACCAGCCTTATGAACTTTAAATCCAATGCTTTAAGCTGCTTATTATTACTATCCATTGTGCAGACCGCCTGCAAGAAACAAGAAGCAATACAGGCCCCTTTCCGTCACTCAATAACGGAAGGTCCGGTCCCATGGACTTCAGATCAGTTTGAAGAAACCGAAGAAGACTTCACATTTGGTATCATTTCAGACTTGAACGGGGGCGAAAGGGAAGGGGTTTACAGTAAGGCTGTCACCCAACTGAACCGCCTGGATCCGACCTTTGTCCTTAGTGTCGGAGACCTGATCGATGGGGGTACCGAAGACAGCCTGCAGCTGGCGAAGGAATGGGATTCCTTTGATCGGCGCACTGCCCAGCTCAACATGCCGTTTTTCCACCTGGGGGGGAACCACGACCTTACCAACCCTGCCATGCGGGTTTTCTGGGAAAACCGCTTTGGCCCGCGATACTACCATTTCCTTTATGAGGATGTGCTTTTTCTGATGCTGGATTCAGAAGATTATACCGAGGCCCGGATGATGGAAATATATCAGGCACGAGATTCGGCCATCCGGATTATCGATGGGGATCTCCCGGGGATCTACGAAGAAACCACTTATTACCACATGCCCGAACGCAGGATCGGGGCCATGGGTACCGAGCAGTTAGAGTACTTTAAAGCGGTACTTAAAGAACATCCGCAGGTCCGCTGGACCTTTGTCCTCATGCACAAGCCGCTCTGGATGCGGGAAGATTCCAAGGGCCTCGGGCCTTTGGAAGATGCCCTGGCAGGCAGGAACTATACGGTAATCAACGGGCATTTCCATTCTTTCTCCTACCGCAAAAGAAAGGGGATGGACTACAGCATCCTGGGAACTACCGGGGGCAGTCAGAACCCGGCCGATTCCCTTGCCTTTGATCATATCTCCCTGGTGCGAATGGATTCTATACCCGTTGTCACCCACCTCAGGATGGATGGAATCCTCAATGAAAAAGGATTGTAAATCCGGAGAATTAATAGGTATTTATCCCGTAGAAGGCCGATTATTTGTTAAATTTATTAGACGTGTACAGCGTGTTACCAAAAACATATGAGTACAGCAATTAACATGCTGGATGGGGTCAAGCCGAATCCCATAAAAGTTACCAGGGACGTAAGCCTGCTCAGTGAGGAAGTCAAAGACATAAACCTCTCTGTGGTAGACCGCCTGGAGGCCCTGGAGGATATTATAAACCTTGAGGTTGGGGATACGGCCCTGCTGCGCCTGCGCAATCTGGAACGCGAATACGGGATGCGCCAGTTGTATATCAAATTTGAAGGCGACAACCCCACAGGCACTCAAAAAGATAGGATCGCTTTTGCCCAGGTATACGATGCGTTGCGAAGGGATTACGATACTGTGGTGCTGGCCACCTGCGGAAACTACGGGGTGGCGATGGCCTTTGCCAGTTATCTTTCAGGGCTGAGGTGCAGAATTTATATCCCCAGCACCTACCATACCGAACGTATTGAGGAAATGCAGGCCTATGGGGCTGAGATCGTCCGGGTACCCGGAACCTACGAAGAGGCAGTAATGACTTCCAGCCGGGAGGCAAATGAAAATGGGATGTACGACGCCAACCCCGGGGGAAGTAATACCCCCCTGCAGCTTAAGGCCTACTCGGAAATAGCATTTGAAATCTACGATCAGCTGCGGGATGCACCAAAATACCTAGCCTGCCCGGTTTCCAACGGCACCCTTCTGGCCGGGGTCTACCGGGGGTTTGTGAATTTATACAAACGGGGTAAAACCTCCCGCATTCCTCATTTTATTGCCGGTTCCTCGAGCAACAAAAACCCGATTGTTTCCTCCTTTAACCGCGGGCTGAAACACTGCGAGGACCTCAAACCCGAAAAAATAAAGGAAACTTCCATCAATGAACCCCTGGTAAACTGGCACAGTTTTGACGGAGACGAAGCCCTTTATGCTCTGATCCATTCTCAGGGCGCCGCCGAACCGATCAGTGACCAGAAGATGCGAATGATGACCTCGACCCTTTTGAAAACAGACGGGTTTAAAGTTTTGCCTGCAGCCACGGCAGGTCTGATTGCCTTGCTGCAGAAACACCAGCAGGAACCTTTTCCCAATGACCGCTATGTGGCTATTGTGACCGCCCGGAATTAATGCGGTATTAAACAGGACTTAAGGTGTACTTATTTAAAACATAATGTAATGGAACGAATTATAGATGGAAATGCCCTGGTTTATGCCGATGGGGCTTTTAATACCCCCAATGGAAAAACTGCACACGGCCTGGTCCGTTTTACAGAACGCTACAAGGTGCTGGGGGTGATCGACCAGCGATACGCCGGGCAGGACTCAGGCATGGTATTGGATGGAAAGGCCAATGGAATCCCGGTTTATAAAAATTTACAGCAAGCTTTGAAGGCTCATGCAGGGCTGGAAATTCCATTTTTCGTAATCGGCCTGGCCCCGGATGGTGGGAGGTTGCCGGCTGCAGCCCAGTCCGTTATTTCCGAGGCCCTGAAATTGGGGATGAATATCGACAGTGGCCTGCACGATTTCCTCTATAAAAACCCTGAATTTGTAGAGCTATCTGCAACCTACGGAGGTAAACTGAGAGACATCCGTAAAACCCCGGAGCGGGAGGATTTGCATTTTTTCAGCGGAAAAATTGAAGAAGTCAGTTGCCTGAAGGTGGCTATTCTGGGCACCGATTCTGCTGTGGGAAAGCGTACCACCGCCTGGTTGCTGGTCCACGGTTTCAGAGATGCAGGACTGAAAGCAGAACTGGTGGGTACCGGACAAACGGCCTGGTTACAGGGAGCCAAGTATTCCATGGTTATGGATAGTTGTATAAATGATTTTGTTTCAGGAGAAATTGAACATGCCGTATATGAAGCATGGAAAAATGAAAATCCCGATCTGATTGTAATTGAAGGACAGGGAAGCCTGATGAACCCGGCCTACCCAGGGGGTTTTGAAATCCTGGCCGCCGGCAGACCCGATTACGTCATTATGCAACATGCCCCCAAAAGGCTTGAATACGACGGATTTCCCGGATATCCCCTGCACCCGCTGGACGAACAGATTGCCGCTATAGAGATGATATCAGGACGCAAGGTAATAGCCATTACGGTAAACCACGAAGGAATGCAGCCGGAGGAAATTGGCCCGGCCTGCCAGGCCATTACGGCAGAAACCGGACTGCCGGCCTTTGATGTGCTGGCCCATGGTCCCGAGGGATTGAGCAACTTGGTTAAGTCCTACCTGAAATGAGCCAGCTTTCAGACTTTTTGGTTATCGACCAGCTCAGGGTCCATCAGATCGAGGTCAAACCCGGCCAGATAAAAGCCGACTATACCGTTAGGAAAGACAGCCGGCCCGAACAGCATTTTGAGCATATTTTTTCCTATAAGAAGCCTTTCTTCGACCCCCGCAAACCCGAGGATATCAACCTGGCCTGTATGGCACTCTGCCAGGTGGCCCTGAATTATGGCTTATTCTGTCGTGAAATTGTCCTGGACGGACTTTTTGATACGGCAGACCAGGAATTCCTTAAAGCCATGCTGGAAAACACCAGCAGAGAAATCATTACCAATAAGCTGCTGATAGACAATGAGTTCATCAAGGAGTCCCATAAAAACCTGCAGGTTGAAAAAAAGCAACACTATACCCAGGCCAAACTGATATTCGAGAATACAGCCTACTCCGAATACAAGATTCCCAGAGTGCAGCAACAGCCGGCCCGGGATCAGTATGCCATTCTCAGCAGCGGTGGAAAAGACAGCCTGCTCAGCTATGGGATCGCCAGAGAATTGGGGACAGCACATCCCGTTTATATCAATGAATCCGGAAGACATTGGTTTACTGCCGTAAATGCCTACCGTTATTACAAGGAAACGGAGCCGAATACTGTGAAACCCTGGACCAATTCCGACAGGGTGTTTAACTGGATGCTGAAACAATTTCCTTTTATCCGGGAGAACTATGCCCATATACGGGCGGATATTTATCCGATACGACTTTGGACCGTGGCGGTTTTCCTGTTTGGGGTACTTCCCGTGGTCAGAAAGCGCAATATAGGGAACGTCCTTATTGGGAATGAATACGATACTACAGTCAAAGGCAGTACAACCGGAATTTCACATTATAACGGCCTTTTTGACCAGAGTAAATATTTTGATAATACCCTTAGCCGGTATTACCGGAAGAAAGGATGGAACATTTATCAGTATTCCATCTTAAGAAGCCTATCCGAATTACTCATTATGAAAATACTGATCAGGCGCTACCCACAACTTCAACAACACCAGGTTTCCTGTCATGCCGCCCACGAGCAGGACGGAAAGATGAAACCCTGCGGAAATTGTGAAAAATGCAGAAGGATCATCGGGATGATGGTTGCCCTTGGCGCGAATCCGGAAAACTGCGGGTACAGCCAGGAACAAATCCGGAACGGGCTGGCACAACTGGCCTCCAAATCCGTAAAGCAAATCGGCAGCGATGCAGCACATCTGTACTATATGCTGCTCGAACAGGGGGCTATTGCGTCCAATCCCTTTACCAAAAAAGGGGCCAGGGCCCATCCTGAAATTTTAAAGCTTCGCTTTGACAAAGAGCGCAGCACCCTGCAGGACCTCCCTGTTCATATCCGGAAACCCTTGCTGCATATCCTTAAACCCTATGCGCATGAGCTCGTACAACGGGAAGGTCACCAGTGGAAAGCAGCTGCATTTACAGAGCAACAACTAGAACAAACAAAATACACGCCTTATGAAATTCAGTCCTGAACAATCGTATTTATGGGAACAAATGAAATGGCCGGAAATAGCCGAAAAACTCAAAGTGATGGATACGGCCATCCTTCCCTGTGGCGCCATAGAACAACACGGACCCCACCTGCCTGTGGATGTGGACCATTTTGACGCCTACTATATGGCCAAGGCCATTGCCGAGCGTTGTTCGGGGATCAAACCCTTCGTCCTTCCCCCCATCCCTTACGGGGTTTCTTATCACCACTCGGAATTTAAAGGGACTATCAGTGTAAGCAATAATGCCCTTGCGGCGCTGATCCACGATATTGGCATGAGCCTGGCGCATAACGGGATCAAAAAAATAGTGATCCTGAACGGGCACGGAGACAATAAACCCACCCTGACCTTTGCGGCCCAGCTCATCAACCGGGATGCCAAAATTTTTGTCTGTGTGGAAACCGGAGAGACCAGCGATATAGACCTCTATGATTTAATTGACACCCACAATGATATCCACGCAGGAGAAATAGAAACCAGTACCACCCTGGCCCTTCGCCCGGAACTGGTGGATATGGACAAGGCGGTAGATGAAACCCTGGACCTGGAAAACGAATACCTGGATTTCACCTCAGACCGGGGCGTAAGCTGGTACGCCCATACCCAAAAACTTTCCAGGTCCGGAGTTATAGGGAATGCCACCAAAGCTACTGCCGAAAAGGGGCATCAGATGTGGGAGATCTCCATTCAGAAAATGGTTGAATTTATCGAAAGCATCATGCATACTCCACTAGAGGAACTGCATCAGAACCGTTATTAACATGCGCATCCAAAGCCTGGAATACGATTTACTGGAGTTGAAACTGGCGGTGCCCTACCAGATTGCCTATGAAACCATTAGCAGCTGCGAGAATGTAATCCTCCGGCTGGTTACAGACAGTGGCCTTGTCGGCTATGGTTGTGCGGCTCCGGACTGGGAAGTGACCGGGGAAAAGGCCAGGGATATCCTGCAGCAGATAGAAGGGCCCATTACTGAGCTGCTAAAAGGTAAAGACCCCTTCCAGCAAGGAAAGTATATGCAGGCCATTCGGAATATTGAAGGTATTGGCACCTCTGCAAGGGCCATGGTTGATATGGCGCTTTACGACCTGCTGGCCCGAAAGGCGGGTTTGCCGCTTTATAAGGTTTTGGGAGGGTATCGACCTCAAATTCCCACCAGCATTACCATCGGGATTCTTCCATTGCAGGAAACCCTGGAACTGGCCCGTAAATTTATTGGTCAGGGTTTTACCATCCTGAAACTAAAGGGCGGGATCAGCCCGGAAGAAGACCTTGAAAAGGTCCACAAACTGCGGGAAACCCTTGGGAACGACTTCGCCATTCGTTTTGATGCCAATCAGGGGTATACGGCCAACGAGGCAATCGAATTTGTAAAAAAATCTAAAGGCGCCCGTATCGATATCCTGGAGCAGCCCACCCCGGTGAAGCATCCGGAGGCCATGAAGGAGGTA
Source organism: Robiginitalea insularis (assembly GCF_052497835.1). Taxonomy (NCBI): domain Bacteria; kingdom Pseudomonadati; phylum Bacteroidota; class Flavobacteriia; order Flavobacteriales; family Flavobacteriaceae; genus Robiginitalea; species Robiginitalea insularis. The sequence goes on along the minus strand of NZ_CP199296.1, from coordinate 1,961,720 downwards.
AGCCTGAACACTTTTATCCCGGTCATGGCTGATGAAAGCATCAAATCCCTGGATGATGCCTACCACTTTACACGGAAAGGGATGATGGATATGGTGAATATAAAATTACAGAAAGTGGGGGGCATTCTGGAGGCCTCCCATATCAACTCGGTAGCCAAAGCCGGAGGGCTGGAAGTAATGATTGGGTGCATGGATGAATCGGCACTGGGGATCTCAGCAGGATTGCATTTCGCCCTGAGCCGCCCTAATATACATTTTGCGGACCTGGACGGGCATCTGGACCTGCTCGGGGATCCATTTACAGCACTCTTTACCATTGAAAACGGAATTATGATCCCCTCGGGCCACCCCGGGCTGGGTCCGGTTAGCTGAGCTTCAGAATTAAACCCTTCCACGTCCGGGAAGCTCAAAAATTAATTAACTTATGGTCCGCTACTGAAAAAACCTATTGATCACCTAATTGAACCCCTGAAATGTATATTCGAAAATTCCTGTTACTACTTTCTCTTTGTTTTGTTATATCGGGCTTCGCCCAGGAAGAACTACTTGAAGAACTGGGCGAAATCGCCATTATTGACCAGAAAGTAATGATGCCCATGCGAGACGGGGTACGACTGGCAACTGACATTTACCGCCCTAAAGGCACCGAGGCTGTCCCTGTGGTCTTTTCCAGAACACCTTACAATTTCAATACCTGGGGTGATGGGGAAATGCGTACCCGAACGCTACAGCAGGCCCTGGACTGGGTTCGCAAAGGTTATGCCTATGTGGTACAAAATGAAAGGGGTCGCTATTTCTCAGAAGGGGAGTGGGATATCCTGGGCGTTCCCCTTACCGATGGCTACGACGCCTTCAGCTGGCTTTCCAGGCAGTCCTGGTCCAACGGGAAAATAGGGACCATTGGTTGTTCCTCAACAGCAGAATGGCAAATGGCTGTGGCCTCCCTGGATCACCCCGCACATGCAGCCTTAATTGCACAGGGTTTTGGTGCCGGGGTTGGTAAGGTTGGGCGCTTTAACGAGCAGGGAAACTGGTATCGCGGAGGCGCACACCAGATGTTGTTTACGGCCTGGCTCTACGGGGTGGAACACGACAAATTCAAACCGCGGATTCCTGCAGGGGCCAGCCAGGAAGACCTGATCCGGATCTCCCGCTTCTATGACCTGGCACCTGAGAATCCCAGGGTAGATATGAAAGAAGCCTTATCTCATTTACCACTAACCGACCTCTTACAGAACATAAAGGGAAAACGCGAAATATTCGATAAAATGATCATTCGCAAACCCAATGACCCGGCCTGGAGAACAGGAGGCCTCTACCACGAGGACATGCCCTTTAACAAGCCCGGTTTCTGGTTCGTTTCCTGGTACGATGTATCTACCGGGCCCAACCTGGAGCTTTTCAACAAGCTGCGGCAACACCCGGACCCGGCAGTTGCGGATTCGCAGTTTTTGGTCATTGCCCCCACCCTGCATTGCCGGTATACCAGGGCCACGGAAAATACGGTTGTGGGAGAACGAAACCTGGGCGATGCCCGCCTGGATTATTACAAATTGTATGACAAATGGTTTGAGGTATGGCTAAAAGGGGGTAGCCCGGATTTATTAGATGACATTCCAAGGGTGCAGTATTACACCATGGGGCTGAACCAATGGCAGACATCAACCTCCTGGCCTCCGGAAGGAACTCAAATGAAGCGATATTACCTCAGCAGCAACGGCCGGGCCAACAGCCTTTACGGAGATGGAAAGCTCATTGAAACAAAGCCAGAAAATGATCCGGCGGACACCTACGCCTATGATCCGGAAAACCCGGTTTATTCCTATGGCGGAAATGTTTGCTGCACAGGAAATGCAGTAGAAGGCGGGGCCTTTGACCAGCGAAAGATGGAAGCCCGGAACGACATTCTGGTTTATACCTCTCAGCCCCTGGAAGAAGACACAGAGGTCAGTGGATTTATAGAGGCAACGCTCTTCGTTTCCTCAGACGCAAGGGACACAGACTTTAGCATTAAACTTATTGATGTGTATCCGGACGGGACGGCATACAACCTGGATGAAACCATCCAACGTGCACGTTATAGGAATGGCTACGACAAAGAACAATTTATGAAGGCCGGGGAAGTATACAAAATAGAGATGAGCCCGATGTCTACCAGTAATTATTTCAAAAAGGGCCACAGGATCCGAATCGAAATTTCCAGCAGTAATTTCCCTCGTTTTGCGAGGAACCTCAATACTGGCGGGAATAATTATGACGAAACCGAAGGAGTTATTGCCATCAATAATATCCACCATTCCGCGAAATATCCCTCGGAGATCAGGATTCCAATTGTTCAAAAATAGGGGCCCGAAACGGGCCCCATGAGAACTAAACTAATTAAACAAATGGTTTTTTACTGGCTTGCCTTGCGGGAAGACACCTGTCTTGAGATAAGCATCGTGTAAACTGAATTCCCCTTCCCCAAAAAGGTATAACAAAGCTGAAACCGGGAATATTATCAGACTGACCAGTTTGAGTAGCGTCCGATTTACAGCCCGTTTTCGTTCCAGTTTTTGTCTGCTGATATCCAGTGTCTGTAGCCGTAGTATTTCCTTTCCCGGAGAGTCTCCGGAATTCGTAAAATCAAACAAGAGAAAATAGACCAGAAAAGTCCCGTAATACAGCAAGGTGTCCGGTTCAAACCCCCAACCGTACAGCTGGGTTGTTGATAGCCACTCCTTTGGGATAAAATTGAAAATGAGGGTATAGGCCAGGCTTATTAATATCAAATCAATAAGTAGTGCCCCTATACGATTCATTTTAGCTGTTTTCATTTGGTTGAGAGTTTCGGGTTGTTACGGATGTACACCCTGTATTCAAGGTCTACTAGTCGCTTCGTTTTCGCATCTAATGCATAAGTACCCGGGTTAATTTGGATATCATACTGATTAAATTTAATAAAACTGGAGGATACTATAGTTATTTCGTTGATTTTTTGTAAGTTTTTTCCTCCAATGAAATAATCTATCACCTCAAGTACAGCCGGGGAATTACAAACCAGATTGACGCAGCAATTGAGTACAGTAAAACGCACTTCTCCTAAAAAAGGGACTTTAGCCTTAACATCGAACTCCTTGCATCCATTTACAGGCCAGCCTTTGGCAGTTAGCCCATCCTCTTCGCCAAGGAGGAACGAGAGATCCCGGGTTACAAAATAATCGGGAGTTACTTCTTCTGTAGATTCCTGACTACAGGAACCCAGGAACAACGCAATCAACCCCAGAACGGGGATCCATAAATTTTTCATAATACAGCTTTTAAGATTAGATAATGGGAAATATGCGTCCAGTGCAGATATCGGTACTGAAAGTTGTGACAGAATTGCCTGTATCCGCCTTAGATGAGTATTTCCTGTTTGCCAATCTTCCCGGCCGGGATTCCAATTGACAGCAGCGAAACTAACTTCCCGGGCTGCAGAATGCATTCATCCTGAACAAACACCTGGTAAATTGCAGCGGAATTACTATTAAAAAGTATAGTGGGTAAGGTCTTCCGGAATTCAGGAATGACTCTCATCCCTAATAAAAACGGTCTATTGCCCGAGTTCATTAACCTCAAAAGAAATTACCTGACCCGGTTCGCAGACCATCTGGAATTCCATAGGATTGCAGCAGATTTCGCAATCTTCCACATAGCTTTGCCTGCTAATGGAGGTATCTATAAGTACTGAGACTTCCTCCCAGCAATACGGACATTGGAAAAAATGTTCAACCATCTCAGAAGTCCTCGTTGAGGAGCTGCCCGCTTACCTGCAGCAATTGTAATTCGGCGAGCTTGGCATTGTATTTTGCCTGGCTTTTGGCAAGTTCTGCATTCAGCAGATTTAATTGTGCCTGCCGGAATTCTATGGAGGTAATCTGCCCCAGTTGATAGCGCTCCTGAGACCTGTTGAAGTTATCCTGATTGGTCTGCAGGTTCTTTTCCTGTACTTCGAGTACAAAGAGCGCATTCTGATAACTGTCCCAGGCATTTTCAATATCCCGGGCTACTTCCAGTTCCGTTTGCGTTTTCAGGAGCTTTTGGTTTTCGAAATCTATACGTGCGTTTTTCCCGTTGGTAAGGGTAGTGCCCCCGTCGAATAGGTTCCAGCTTATATTGACGCCAGCAGAAATCCCGGTACTTGTATTTTGCAGCACGAATGCCAGCGGGCTGTTGTTATTGGATTCGTTCCAGCCGTAAGAGCCCGTTAAGCCCACTGTAGGCAGGTAACCGCTTCGGTTGGCCTTCAGGGAGTACTCCGAGATCTTAATATCCTTTTCTGCCAGTAACATCCTCACATTGTTCTGTTTGGCCTGATCCCGGATTTCTTCCATCTTAAGGGAAGGCACAAACTGAACTGTGGTATCGGCAGCAAATGATTCACTCAGGTCCCTGTTTAGAATAAGGTTCAGGTCTCTCTTGGTATTCCGCAGCAACTGTTCGGCATTCAGGAGGTTTACGCTATCGGTGTTAACATCTACTTCGGCATTTAGGACATCCAGGCCGGTATTTTGCCCGTATTCAAATTGATATTCTGCCCGCTGCAGCCTGCGTTGTGAAATGGTCAGTGCCTCCCTGAGGTTTAAAGCGTTCTCCTCCAGCCGGGCCACTTCGTAATAGACCGAAAACAACTGTAAAAGGGTTGTTTCAATCGTTTGCCTGACCTCCAGTTCGGACTGTGCAGAGCGCTCCTTAAAACGCTTATAATCATAGTACCGCCCCAGTCCGTCGAACAAGACATAATTGAGGTTTACAGAGGCGTTATACCTGCGGGTTTCAGCTCCGTCTGCCGTCCTGATATCTCCGTTGGCCAATTCCCCTTCTGTGGTTTGGCGGTCAAAGGTTCCTCCCCCGGTGGCAGTAACCGTAGGCAGATATCCCGAATTCAGTACGCCGGCATTGTTCTGGTCTATTTTCCTGAGGTTTTCGGAAACCCGGATTCCCAGGTTATTTTCAAGGGTAATTGAAATCGCTTCCTGTTTCGTCAGAACAGACTCCTGGGCAGCGATGCTTACCGGCAACCCAATTGCAGCGATCAATAGCACGTAAAAATGTTTCATTTGGAATGCGCTTCTATAACGTTGGACTCTTCTGCTTCCCCGGTTTTGTCATTTCCAGTACCAACTGCGGCACCATTGGTTTCGGCCAGTTTATCCTGCAGATCCTCCTGTGTCTTCATCTCTTTGATAACTCTTTCCACAGATTCCCTGTCTACAGATTCCCCTGTCCGCAGCCACTTCATTTTGGCTTTGGTATCATTCACAAGGGATAAGAACAGTGGCAGAAGCAAAAGGGTAAGAATAGTGGCAATACCTATCCCATAAGAAATGGAAATAGCCATGGGTTTGAGGAATTGAGCCTGCCGGCTTTTCTCAAGCAACAAGGGAGCCAACCCGGCAATAGTTGTCAGAGAGGTCAGGAAAATAGCCCTGAATCGGGACCGGCCTGCTTCAAACAGGGCGTCGTCAAATTTCATCCCCTCCCTTAAATAAGAATTGAATTTCCCGATAAGCACCAGGCCATCGTTCACCATAATTCCAATGAGTGCAATAATCCCCAAAGCGGAAAGCACGTTTATAGGGAAGCCATGGATTACATGCCCCCAGGCCACCCCGATAATACTAAATGGGATTAGTGACAAAAGGATTACCGGCTGGCTGTAGGTCCTGAAGGTAAAGGCTATAACCGCAAAAATGAGAAACAGTATTACCGGGAAAACCTTATTTGCCGAACTGGATAATTTCTGAGCCTCCCGGTTTTGCCCCTCATAAGAAACGCTCAGGCCCGGGTAACGGGACTGTAGTTCCGGCATAAAATTTTGCTGTATATCCAGCAGGATTTCCGTGGCGCTTTCATTGGGGTCCTCCATATCGGCCTCAATCCGGATTTCGCGCTTTCCGTCCAGGTGGCTGATAGATTCGTCACCCCTGGCTATAGAATAGCCGGCAATTTCAGAAAAAGGTACCCGCTGGCCCGAAGGGGTCAAAATACGCATGTCGTCAAGGTCATTGATGGAAGAACGGTTGGCCTTGTCGTAACGGACCCAAACCCTTATTTCATCCTGTCCGCGCTGAAAGCGCTGTGCCTGGGCCCCGAAAAATCCGGCACGTACCTGACTCATTACCCCCTGCAGGTTTAATCCCAGGGCATACGCATTGTTTTTTAATTCTATGCTGATTTCTTTAATCCCCTCCGGATCTGTATCCGTAACATCTGTTAGCTTCGGATTGTTTTCCAGGTAAGCTCGCAGTTCATCCTTGGCGGACTCCAACTGTTCGTTGTTATTGCTCAAGAGGGCAACTGAAACCGGGCTTCCCCCAAAGTTCCCCCCGGATCCGAAAGTAAGCCGTTCCACCCCATATACTTCTCCAACTGCTTCACGAATGGCATTGGTGATCACTGGGCTTGGAAAATCGCGCTCCTCTCCGGGCAGAAGGTTTACACGGATTGAAGCCTTGTTATTTCCGGGACCTACCCTTTTGATAACATTTTCGACAACCTGCTTATTCCCGGTTTGTTTTTTGGTAAAATCCTCATTGACTTTCCAGGCAGCTTCCTCTACCCTTGTTATCACATCGTAGGTGATCTGTGGGTTGGTTCCTTCGGGCATGAGCAGGTCAATACTGACCTGATCGCTGGCAATACTCGGGAAAATGGTCACCCTGATGATCCCCGCCGAAATAGAGGCAAAGGTGACAATCAGTAAACCGAGGAAAACAGAGAAACTCATAAAGCGGTGTCCCAGCACAAAGCGCAGCGCCGGGGCATACAGGGTATCCCGGCAAAAAGACATAAAACGGTCACCCACCCGGTTAAAAAAGCGCAGTCTCAGGAAAATTCGCTCCATGAAGTTTTTCTTACGGGCTTTTTCTTCCTCAGTTTCCTGCACCAGTGCCTTGGAATGGGCAATGTGGGCCGGAAGGATAATCAGTGCTTCTATCAGGGATACCGAAAGGGTCAGTATTACCACCGTGGAAACTTCCCCGAAAAACTCCCCTATCCGGCTATCGAGGAACAGGAAGGTGGAGAATGCCAGAACAGTTGTGATGATGGCGGAAATAATTGGTGGGATCACCTCCATGGTGCCATCAATGGCGGCTTGAATAGGAGGTTTCCCTTTTTCGTAATGCTGGTAAATATTTTCTGAAATAACGATCCCGTCATCCACGAGGATACCAATTACGATAATCATCCCGAAAAGGGAGAGGATATTGATGGTAACCCCTAAGCTCCCGGCGAATATGAACATCCCCAGGAAGGAAATCGGCAAGCCAAAGGCTACCCAGAATGCCAGACGGGTATTGAGGAAAAAGGACAGGAAAATAAGGACCAGCAAGATCCCTACAGCACCGTTTTCGATCAACAGGGCGGTTCGCTGTTTAAGAGTCACTGAGCGGTCAGAGACCACATCCAGGTGCACGTTATTATTGGTGGCGTTGAAATTCTCAATGTATTCATTGATCTTGTCTGCCGTGGGGATAAGGTCTTCATTATTGGTATTGCTGACCTCGATGTTCACAGCCAGGTTCCCGTTAAAATAACTGGAGTTCGGGGTTTCTGAAAAACGATCGCGGATCTCAGCCACGTCACTCAGGCGAATGATATTGCCTGAAAGATCGGACCGCACTACCAGGTTGTTGAGTTCGTCTCCGTAATAAGAGCGATTGTTGGCCCGGATCAGGTAATCTTCTTCTTCGGTCTTTATATCTCCCCCTGTAGTCAGAATATTGGCGCTGGCAACGGCCTGGGCCACTTCCTGAAAGGTCATGTTATAGGCCAGCAGATCGCTTTCGCGAACGGCAATTTCAATTTCTTCTTCGGGATAACCCGATATTTCTATCTGCGAAACCCCATCCATGGCGCGGAGGTCGTACTCTATCTGCCTTGCGATTTGCTTGAGTGACCCCAGGGAGATGCCCTCGCCACTTACTGCAAAACTGATGGTCGACCGGATGGCCTCCTGTTTGGCCACCACCAAAGGCTCCATTCCTCCGGGGAAATTGGGAACCCGGTCCACCGCATTTTTTACCTCCGTCAGGATCACATCGATGTCTTCATCCTGATCTATTTCCACTGTGATACTCCCTCCGTTTTCACGGGAAACCGAAGTAACACGGTCAATCCCAACAAGGCCTTTCAGGTTGTCTTCTATTTTAAGCACTACCCCTTCTTCAATTTCAGCAGGGGCTGCTCCCGGATAGTTGATGCTGATGGAAATAATCTGGGAATCAATCAGTGGGAAAAAGGACGAACGCATCCTCAGGGCCCCGATAATCCCAAAAACCACGAAAGCCAGGATTACGACGTTTACAGCTACGTCAAATTTTATAAAATAACTGATGATCTTTTTCATGGCTTACTGAATCTGTTTGGCCTGTGCCGTTTCGGACGGGGTTTCCGCTCCATAGACCTTTACAAGCATCCCCGGATAAGCGCCGGGAACCGAACGGGACAGGTAGATGGTTCCTTCAGGAATTCCTTTCAGGATAGCTGTCTGATCTGTAAAATAGATAGGATTAACGGGGATGACATCCAAAATACTATCTTTCAGGATGAATAGCTCCCCCTGTTCTGTAATGAGCTTTCTGGGAATCTCTATGGCATCCTCTTCTTCCTTTCCTTCAATAGTAGCCTCCAGATACATACCTTCTTTTAATGAAGGGTCCGAAACATCTATAAAAACAGAAACCGTTTGAGATTGCTGGTTTACGGCTGCGTTAATGCGCGAAACAGTGCCTTGGTATTCCCGGTTGCCTTCCAGGGTGGTCAGTGCAACTTTCTTACCCAACTTCAGAAAATCGCTGTAACTCTTGCTAACGGCAACCTCCAGTTCGTATACCGAAGGGTTGATGAATTCTCCCAGCGATTGCCCGGGCCGAACAAGGGTTCCCTCCGTAACCTGCGCCTGAGTAAGCACTCCGTTGTATGGCGCCCGAAGGATATATTTGTTTAATCGCTGCTCTAAATTCTTGACATTGTAATACGTTGTGACAATGTTACGCCCGTTTATAAAATACCGCTCTTTTTCAGTGGTCATTTCCGGAAGCGGGGGCGTTGTACTGGTAATATCGAAACTGTTCAGATAGGCCTGCCATTTGGGATAGATTTCGGGATAATCCAGCCGTAAATCCGGTAATGTGGATGTAATGAGGTTAAACAAATTGCTTTTGGCACTTTGCACACTCGCCCGGTATTCGGAGGCGTCAATTCTGAGGAGCACCTCCCCTTTTCTGAAAGGCTGACCCGCTTTAAAAGGGCGCGCACTAGTGCGGAGAACCCCCTGTACTTCAGCAAAGAGGGACACTCTTTCCTTGGCGATGAGATTTCCGTTCGATTTTACCCTGACGGGAACCGAACTGAGCCGTACCGTATCTACAAAAACGGTCTTTATTTGTTTGGGTGGGGTGGGTCGTTTCTGATCTTCACGATTTACAAGCAGGTATGATATCCAGCCTGCCAGCATCAGGACAAGGACTCCAAGTACGTACAATAAAATTTTTCTCATTTGCGCGTTGGTTAAAATAGGTCGCAAATGCAAAATTATTATAAGTTTCCGCCAAGCCCGTTAAATAAATCATAAATGAGGTTAAACAAAATGGGGTGCCCGAGGCACCCCAAAACAGCTACGTATCAACCTAAAAAGCTAACTAATCATTCTCGTTGTCGTCTTCAAACTTTGTATCAGCCATACGGGTCCTCGAGAAATTGAGGTCCCTGAAATCAATTTCGGACTTTTCCACATCGTAATCAAAAACCAGGAGCTGCCGGGTGTTTAACCTGCCCAGGTTACGGTACTCCTCAAAATTATTGTGCTGTATCTGCAGTACTTCCAAATTGGCCAGTTGCCCGAAACTCTCAGGGATAGCCCCTCCTAACTGGTTATTGGCCAGCACGAGTTCTTTCAGGGCAGTAAGGTTCCCGATTGTCTCCGGAATATCTCCAAATAGCTGGTTTTCAAAAAGACCCAGGCTTTGAAGCTGGCTTAACGAACCAACGCTTTCGGGGATTCGCCCGATTAGATTATTACTGGAGAGGTTCAGAATTTTCAATTGCTCCAAGTAGCCTATTTCTGCAGGAATCCTTCCGGATAAGAAGTTATTAAAGGCGGAAAACTCCTGAAGATGGGACAATTGCCCAATGGACTGGGGCAGGCTGCCTTTTAAGCGGTTCATTTCAATTTTCAGTACCTGTAGTTCTGTGAGGTTAAACAGGGATTCAGGCAAATCCCCTGTAAGATTGTTAAATGCCAGGTTCAGGCGCTCCAGTTTATCCAGCTGTCCAAGGCTTTCAGGAATAGGACCCATCAGATTATTATGGAAGAGTTCCAGACCTACCACGCGGTTATCGCGTACTGATACCCCATACCACTGTGAAACCGGTTGCTTCAGATCCCATTTGCGTACCCAGTGTGTTCCATTGGTGACCTCATATAATTCCAGAAGGATTTCCTTGTCCTTTTTTAAAGACTGGGCCGGGAGAGCAAACAGGCAGAATAAACAAAAAATCAGAATTGGATTACAGCGCATTTTCTTATCCATTTAAGAATACTTACCTCTTATATAACATTTTATCCTATAATGAAATAGGGAATTTACCTACAAGTATACGTATTATAGAGGATTAAAAGCAGCTATTATCGATGAACAGCAGTCATTTTGTTGTGTAGACTACAATTTTTGTGGTTTGTATTTTCGAAATCCCGTTTATTCAAGTGATTCCAGCTGGGAAGACACCTCTTCCCACTGCTCCATCAGGCTCTCCAGCTCGTCTTTTCGGGCCTGGTAAGCATCAAAAAAACCGGGGGCCGCTATGGTCTGGTCGTACTCCATCAGCAGCTGATGGTCAATATCAGCCAAATCCTTTTCCTGTTGCTGTATTTTCGACTCCAGATTACTCAATCGGTTTTTGAGGGATTTTCGTTTTTTTTGAGCTTTGTAATCGCTGTCTCCCTGCTTTTCAGATTTGGAAGCAGATTTGGGATCGGTTTCATCCCGTTTTTCTATAGCTCGGAAGTTATCCACTTTCCGCTGTTCGAGATAGAAGTTGATATCCCCCAGAAACGGTTTGATCTGCCGGTTGCGGAACTCGTAAACCGTATTGGTCAACCCCTGCAGAAAATCCCGGTCGTGCGAAACCAGAATTAGGGTACCCTCAAATTTCTGAAGCGCTTCCTTCAGCACTTTTTTGGAAGGGATATCCAGGTGGTTGGTCGGTTCATCCATTACCAGCACATTAAAGGGCTGTAGCAACATTTTTGCCAGGGCCAGGCGGTTCCGCTCCCCTCCGGACAAAACTTTTACGTATTTGTCTACCTCCTCCCCTCTGAAAAGAAAGGCTCCCAGGATATCGCGAACTTTTGGCCGGTTTGTTTCGTTGGCTGCATCCAGCATGGTATCCAGGACGGTTTTGGAGCCATCCAGGTATTCCGCCTGGTTTTGCGCAAAATACCCGATCTGCACATTGTGCCCAAGCTGGCAGTTCCCCGTATGGGACAATTCCCCTACCAGGATTCGCGCCAGGGTGGTTTTTCCCTGCCCGTTCTGCCCTACAAAGGCAATTTTGCTCCCACGCTCTATCAATAGATCTATTCCCTGCAGCACCTTCTTTTCACCATAAGACTTACCAAGGTCTTTTAGCTCGGCTATCACTTTCCCGGGTTGCACAGAAACCGGAAAACGGAGGTTCATGGTTCGGGTATCCTCCACATCTACCTCAATGCGTTCCATCTTGTCCAGCTTCTTAATCAATGACTGGGCCATGGATGCCTTGGATGATTTTGCCCGGAATCGCTCGATCAGCCTTTCGGCCTGTTGTATCTCCCGCTCCTGGTTCTTCTGCGCGCTAAGCTGTTGCTGGCGGATTTCTTCCCTTAATTCCAAAAAGGCAGAATAGGGCTTGGGATAATCGTAAATCCTGCCAAGCGAAATTTCAATAGTACGGTTGGTTACCTGGTTCAGAAACATTTTATCATGGGAGACCAGGACTACCGCCCCGCTAAATTGATTCAGAAAGTCCTCCAGCCAGAGAATGGATTCGATATCCAAATGGTTGGTAGGCTCATCCAGCAACAGAAGGTCATTGTTTTGCAGCAGTAGTTTGGCCAGTTCAATCCGCATGCGCCAGCCGCCTGAAAAGGTTTCCGTCTGTTTTTCAAAATCTTCCCGCTGAAAGCCCAACCCCAGCAATATTTTTTCAGTCTCCCCCTGATATTGATACCCGCCTATAAGCTCAAAACGGTGGGTGAGTTCACTTAAGGAAACCATCAGGTCGTGATAGCCTTCACTTTCATAGTCTTCCCGTTCAGCCAGTTCCCCGTTCACTTTTTCAAGTTCCTCTTCCAGCTTGCGGATTTCCGTAAAGGCGGAATAGGCCTCCTCCAGAACGGTATGGCCTGTCTCAAATTCGAGATCCTGTTTCAGAAAACCAACTGACTTTCCCTTTTCCCTGGAAATGGTACCTGAACTGGGTTCAGACTCTGCTGCCAGGAGTTTTAGCAGGGTAGATTTACCAGCCCCGTTTTTCCCGATCAAGCCAACCCGGTCGCCCGGATTCAGCCTGAATGAAATTTCTTCAAAAAGGTCTTCCCCTCCAAAAGCTACCGATACCTTGTGAACATCTAACATTTACTGGTTTTATTAACAGTGTCTTATCCGCGCTGCAAAAATCAGAAAAATTAAGTGGAAAATAAACCGCATCCTTAAATTATGATTCTGGGAATTTCGCGTAACGCTACTTAAAGCGGCTGAGATCCATCTCCGGAGGCAGGTTGCTGCCCTTGTGTATCAGATCGAAAAGCGCCTGTGATGCATAGGGAGCCAGGAGCACTCCCCGGGAACCAAAACCATTTAAGGTGTATAAATTATTGTATTCGGGATGCCGTCCCACCAGTGGCCTCCGGTCCGGGAGAGTTGGCCGGATCCCGGCGGTCTGCTCCACGATCTTGTAATCACAATAAATTAACTTATCCAGTTTTAGGAGCAACTCTTCACGGGCTGCCTTGCTAGGTTCCGGGTTTTGGTCTTTCCAGTTGTAGGTGGCTCCAAACTGATAGTGGTCATCCCCCAGAGGGAGCAGGAACATGCCCGCCTTGATTGCCGCGGCCTCTTTTAAATCCGGAGCTTCAATAATCAGGTACTCCCCTTTGGTTCCCTGCAGCGGAAGATAGCTGAAGTAGGGGTTCTGCCGCATCCCGAAGCCTTCACAGAAAACGATATGCCTCGCCTTAATATCCTTGTATAAGAGGGTATCCCCGTTTATCTGCAGCTGCTTATGATCAAACCGCTCCTCCCTGAGGCGTGCGCTGTCTTTCATCAATTTCCTGAAGGCCTTCAAAAAAGCAGTAGTATGCAAGCGCCCGCACCCCAGCAATTCACCAAAACCAAAGGGGGCATCTATCTGCGGATTCCTATTTGGCAGGCATTTGGGGTTCAGGAATTCGGACAACCCCGGCTGGTCGCTGGCCGTTACCCAGTTATTTTGTTCTTCCACTGAAGCCAGGCGGCGAAATATTCTGAGCTCTTCAAGGAGTTGCTGCCCGAGGATCGCCTCATATTTTCTGTAACAGGGAAGGGACGTCTGCATGAGCATCTGCCCCTGCCAGGTCATGTTGAAGCGTTTCAGGACCACAGGGTTGTACAGGCCTGCAGCAACATTGGAGGCCTGCTGAGAACCGTTTTCAAAAACGATTACTTCAGCCCCTTCCTCCAGCATTTTAAGGGCAAAAGCGGAGCCCGCCAAACCCGAACCGACAACAATTGTATCAAGCATGCCGCAAAGGTAGGTAACAATCCGTGGAAAACAGCCATAATAAAAGGGCCCGGACAGTAATGCCCGGGCCCTTTTGTACTAAAGAATTGGAAACTGCAGGTCCTTAATAGGCCCACATATCTTGTTCGCGATCCCGGATAGACTCCTTGATCCGCTTGGCTTCCAGTAACTGGAAGAGTGCATTATCTGCGATGTAATCTTTGATCTCACGATCTCCGTGAACATTTTCCTCTTTATAGATCACCGCATTGAAACGCCTGGCATTCAACAACATGTCAAAGGATATCGGCTGGGCCGAATTACGCTGGTTGAAAACCTTGGCTTCATGCAGGATATTCCTGGCGCTCGGGAACCAAACCCAGAAGAGTTCTACTTTGGCATCCTCAAAGGACATGGTCTCATCATCGATAAAGTTTACATCCGGGGCCACAGGAGCGATCCCTAGTAAACGATACTTCAATTCTCCCTGCCGCTTGTCGAAATACCAGATTCCTTTAATGTGATATTCCTCGATATCCGCAGCGGTCAGTTCCCTCTGGTTTATAAATTCCGGGGAAATTTCCTCGCCTGCGTTGTATTGCTCATATCCAAGGTCGGTGGTATCCACCTTCTTGAGCGCATCTCTCAGGTCGTCCAGCGTCCTTTTTTCAGTAAAGTAACTGTCCGCATAAACGTCTGTAAGATTGCCATTCCGCATATTCTTGATCAGTACGTCGTAAAGCGATCTGCGGTTTGCACTGATGTCTACGGTATCAATCGGGTAATAGAGGGGGAAATTCACCCGCTCGTCAAGGTCTATGACCTCCCAGATTGTTGTAGACCACAGTATATCGCGATCATCCACATAGCCGTAGTCCAGTGGCACATCATTGTCAATGGCCTTCTGGTCTTCCGTTCGCTCTCCAATTTGCTCCGGCTTTTTTGCGTTCAGGATATTAGCCTGTGACAGACCGGTAAAAGGCAGCATTCCTACGAAGCCGACTACTAAAACATTTTTCCAATTCATTGTATTAATTTATTAGTCTGATTAAATGCCGGTGCAGCGAACAGCTGTTCAACCGCACCGGAATTTACTTTGCACTTTCTAATTGGTAACCTCGATGATAACCGGGGATACCTTCTTCAACTTATAACTCTTGTTATTACTGATATACGCTTCGATATCAAATATCTGAACCGCATCGCCTCTACCGGCTCTTCTCAGAGCAGACTTGGCCCTTGCATCCAGTTTATTTCCATTCACACTTACCGTAGGCTGTCCGGGCACCTTGATTTTGAATCCGCTCACCGCAAGGTTCAGGTCAAAGTCAAAGTCTTCCAGCACGGCACTGATGGTAGAAATCTCCAGGTTCTTCTTCGGCATCTTAACACTTCCTGTTTCCCCGCGGATTGCTCCGGAAGGTCTTGGGATGTCTTTGATACGGAATTCTGAACGCGTAGTGATGTTTTGTCCGTCTGGAAGCGTTCCGGAAGCTGTAATAGTTACAGAACGTCCCGTTCCAGGGTTCATCACATAGTTGCTGCCACTCCTTCTGGAGAGTCCCGCAGCACTGGCAGATACCTTATTATCAGGGATGCCGGGAATGGAGATAGTCATTGGGTTTGCAACCCCGCGATATACAACATTCATTTTATCCGCAGAAATAACTGCCGCGTTAGGCTTGGAGATAGTAGAGAACGAGTTCTTTACGGGAACCTCTTTCTCTTCACCATCCTGCATATAGAAGAGGGATCCGGCGATGACATGGTCTCCGGGGTTTCCGGCACCAATCTTCATATCCACTCCACCTTCGATCAGCTCGTAATCCTTGCCTTCGCTCAGTTTACGCCCGTCAAGGGTCAGCTCAGCCTTTACAGGCTTGGCAGACTTGTCGGTTTTCCCAAGGACAATAGTCCCCTGGAAACGCTCTCCGCTGTAGAAAGCTGCTTTTTCCTGCTCCAGCAAAGTGGAGAAGTTAGACAGGTTCACCTGATTGGAAAGCTCTCCCTGCAACATGGATTTCAAAGCCGCCTCTTCGGTTGCCTTAATATCGGACTGCAAAGCAGTAAGCTTGGTCAGCGAAGCGATCAGTGGGAAACCTTCATAATGGTAATTAATCCAGTCTACCTTTACGCCGTCGCGTCGTTCAACCTTTCCGTTGTCATCTCCTGTTTTAAAACGGGTTTGCACGCTTGCCTTTACTTCAGGGAAATCTTCCCCGAGGATTGCAGTAACAGATGAACGGTAATCGTTCAGACGTTTCATAAACTCCTTTCCTTCCGGAGCCAGGTTGTCTCCCTGAAAGAATTTCTGGTCCAGGTAATCGGACTTGTCCATCACCTGGTAATCCGTAGGATCTTCAATCTCCTTGGTCATGGATTCTTTTAATTCTTCCAGGTACGTAAAGTACTCCTGGGAAAGTTGCTTGATTTTCTGGGCGTCCTGGTACAGCTCCGCATACTTAGCTGCATCCTCTTCTGCCTTGGTCTCCAGGCTGGCCAGAAACGCATTGTTGCTCTCTGTAGCCTTGGAATTGGAAGCTTCAAACTTTTCGTTCATAAGACCGAAAGCAGCAAGAACTTCCTTGCTCATATTTAACGCCAGCATAGCGATGAAGATCAAATACATCAAATTGATCATCTTCTGACGTGGTGTTTGTTTTCCTGATGCCATTGTTTCTAATTAGTTGTTAATAGTTACTTTAATTTGGGAATACTAGAACAATGACGCCTTTAGTTTCTGTTCATTGCGGTCAGCATACCTCCGTAAACCCCGTTCAGGGAAGAAAGGTTACTGGCCAAAGACTCCATTTGGTCTTTAAGGGCACCCGCATTCTGTACTACTTCCTCATTGATGGAAGCCTGACGGCTGGCGCTCTCCAGTTGAACTTTGTAAAGGCTGTTTAATGATTCCATTTGAGAAGCTGCCTGAGACAGTTCCTCGGAATATTTCTTGGTGTGCTCAATAGCATCGGCTGTAGGGGCAATACCCTTGGCAGCTCCTTCGAAGTTGCGGATACTTTCTCCCAGACTGTTGAACAGGGAAGCGTCAATATTGGCTTCCTTAAGCAGTTCATCCAGTTTTTTGGAAAGCAGTCCTTCTGCTTCTTTGGCTTCCTGAGCAGCATTCTTTTTGTTGCTCTTCTCACCACCGGCTAACTCGGGGTAAACCAGAGACCAATCGAATTCGTCGTCTACCGGTTCAAAGGCGCTGATCGCGAAAATAAGGGCCTCTGTAATAAGACCTACCGCGAGTAACAAACCTCCTGTAAGGGGTCCAAATTCCCAGTGAAGGATTTTAAACAACGCCCCGATGATCACCACCGAAGCACCCAGGCCGTAGGCCATGTTAAAGAGCTTTTTAGTTGATTTAGACTGTGCCATAATTTGAAATTTAATTTAGGTTAAAGTTAATAATAAGTATTTGGTTAACGTTTGATCTGTTTAGTTGGCCAGGGCCTGTTATTACTGAGTTGAATCTTCTTCACCCATGTAGTCCTGTACCGTGCGGAAGCCGATATAGCTCCTCGCGGAATCCTTGTATTCGTAATCTCGTGTACTCACCTGCAGGAAATAAGCCACATCCTTCCAGGACCCTCCGCGGATCACTTTTCGGTTGTTGTCCTTAGAATCTGCATTAGGGTTCATGGTGGAAGCGTATTCGTAGGAACCAGGGTAATAACTTGAGTTGGTCCATTCCGAAACATTTCCGGCCATATTGTACAGGTTAAAGTCATTTGGCTCATAAGATTTCGCTTCTACCGTATACATTGCAGCATCGGCGGCATAATCTCCCCGCTGGGGTTTAAAGTTGGCCATAAAACAACCTGTATCGCTGATCACATAAGGGCCTCCCCAGGGGTAAGTTCCCCCTTCGATCCCTCCTCGGGCTGCGTATTCCCACTCCGCCTCTGTGGGCAGACGGAACTGGTTAACAAACTGCTTCCCGCGATCGCGCTGATCGTCATTTTTAAATTTGGTCCTCCAGTGGCAGAAGGCTTTCGCCTGGCTCCAGGAAACCCCCACAACCGGATAATCACTATAGGCATCGTGCCAGAAGTAATCGTTGTGCATGGGTTCATTGTAAGAGTACTCAAAGTCCCGGATCCAAACAGTGGTATCCGGATATATCAGGGTTTCTTCCTGAATGATGAAATCTTTCCGGCGTCCGTTTTTAGAGCGCGCGGCAGACTCAATATCCATCCAGTTGTACTTGTACTTTAATTTGTTTACGTCTATGGTGCGTTGCCCGTTATAAGACTCTTCTTCAGGCAGGTACATGGAGTCCATTACCTCAGCGTAGTATTCGTCCGGATAATCCGAAGTCTCCCAAACCAGATCCTCATCCTTGTTTAAGGCGCGGCCCTCGTAATAGTCATCTCCCATCCCGGCGTAATTGTCCAGCATGTATTTGTCATAAACAGAAAGGTTGGCTGTATCTGCATCCTTAAATGCATAAAGCCCGATTCCGTCATCTTCCGGACCCAGGCCCAGCTCATCGGCCAAAATGGCAAGTCTGGTGCGCACAACAGAATCCTTTACCCACTCCACAAACTGCCGGTACTCACTATTGGTGATCTCGGTGTCATCCATATAAAAGGAACGTACGGTAACCGTTTTGGTAGGGGCATTGAGAACTTGTGCCATGTCTTCTTCACTCTTACCCATAATAAAAGCACCTCTTGGGATCAATTCCATCCCATAAGGTTTTTCCGGGTACCATTTTTTTCCCTGCACGCCTACCAGTTCCCCCTTAGATTTGGAACCACAGCTGCTGAGCAAAAAAACAAACGCTATAGATGATAACAATAGCTTCTTCATACTTTAGGTTAATTTCAATTAAGACTGTAAACGATACTATCAATGATTATTCACTAAAACTGAAAATTGAATAATTTATTGTACAATACCCTTTATCTGGTGCAAATAAATTGGTTTAGTTAAAACCTTTCTTGTAGGCCTTAAACCACCTTTCCGGTATATTCTGATCGCAAGCGTCCAGATAGTCCTTCTCGGTGCAAGGTAATAACGCAGCTGAATTGGATTTAGTATGCGCACTGATCAGGTTGGGAACCTCAACCCACCATCTGCTGGTGAGGGCGCTTTTATAGAAGACTAATTCCTCGCTGTCACAAGGAACGATATATTTAGTAAAATCGGGATGGGAATCGGAAGGGGATTCGTCTACGCGGAAGTTATGTCCTTCCATAAAATACCAGATCATCTGTGCCACAAGCTGGTAAGACTGCATGTTGTTCTCAATTTCGAAAATACCCAAAACGGAGATGTCCTCCCCCATTCCCGCATAACGGGTAATGGCACAGATTTCCCTGCCCGTAAAGCCATTTGGGGAAAAAGCGTCGTGCATCCCCATCTCACTGGCCCGGATCGCCCGGGCATCCAGGCTTACCAGGTGGGCATTTCTAAGGGCCGGTTCCGCCAGTGTAATGTCTGATGCAATCTCCCCAAGCCGGTAGGCATCAAAAAAAAGGCGTTCCATCAAATCAATTTCCTCCTGGGCATTGAAATAACTCTGGTATCCAATATTGCTAAAATTGAATAGGTTGTTGGGTTTGTCCGTAATGATGCGACTCATATAGGAATTGGAAGAAATGAGTTCCTCATCGGCCCCAAAGTCAAAACGACTGTCTACGGAAACCAGATTCACCATATCCTTTATCCCGTCAAAGGCGCGATATACAGGATAGGTGATATCCTGAGTAGCCCCTATGATTACCGGGATGATATTTTCCTCCAGCAGCCCCGCAATTATTTCGCGTACCACAAAATAGGTGTCCTTTACGGTCTCCCCCTCTTCAATATCCCCCAAATCCAGGACTCCCTGTTCCCAGTTCCCCTGCATCAATTTATACAATTGAATACGGATTTCATCCAGGTTGAGGCGGGAGGTCTTTTTAACGAAGGCATTCCGGGACTCCAAAACCCCCAACAGCGCAAAGGTGGCACCTGCAAGTACCGGCAAACCTTCCTGTTCAGTATGCTTATAGATACTGTGTCCCAAAGCCTGTGGTGACAGGAGTTCGGTATGTGCCAATACTTTCTGGGAAACGGGTTTTAGAAAATCGAAAGCCATAGTTGAGCTGCCGTAGTGCTATTTGGATTTTTTCGTGGGTTTCTTTTGAGCCAGGAGTTCCTCGGCTTGTTCCAGGGTGAGCTCCTGTGGATCCTGTTCTTTTGCCAGGTTTACCTTAGTCTTGCCCTTTATTAAGGTGTGCCTGCCCCAGCGGGCCTTCTCTATGCGTATATTTTTATCTGGCCATTCCCGAACCAGTTTTTCCGCCTCCTTTTTTTTCTTCTCCTCGATAAGGGTATTAATATCTTCCTTGCTCAGGTTGTCAAAATCGTATTTCTTACTGACGTTGATAAACATCCCGTCCCACTTGATAAAGGGTCCGAAACGCCCCTTGCCTTTGGTAACCTCTTTTCCCTCGTAGGTGGCAATGGGTGCATCTGCCTTTTTCTTTGCCCGGATCAGCTCAATTGCGCGCTCGAGGTCTACATCGAAAACCCCTTCTCCCGGATCAAGGGAAACAAATTTCTTTCCGTAGCGTACATAGGGTCCGTAGCGCCCCACATTGGCTTCCACCTCATCGCCCTCAAAGGTCCCCAGTTTTCTGGGCAACTTGAAGAGTTCCATGGCTTCCTCAAAGGTAATCGTGCTGAGTGACTGGTCGGGAAGCAGGCTGGCAAACTGTGGTTTTTCCTCTTCCTCTGAAGTCCCGATCTGTACCATGGGCCCGAAGCGCCCCAGGCGTACAGAAACCTGACGGCCCGTCTTGGGGTCTTTCCCAAGTACGCGTTCGCCGCTGGCTCGGTCTGCATTCTCTTCCACATCTTCCACCGTTGGGTGAAAGCCTTTATAAAAATCCCTCAGGACCTCCTGCCAGTCTTCCTCCCCGGTTGCAATATCATCGAAGTCTTTTTCCACTTTAGCCGTGAAATTATAATCCAGGATATTTGCAAAGTGGCTTACCAAAAAGTCTGTTACAATCATGCCGATATCCGTGGGAACCAGTTTGCCTTTATCGGAACCCACCGTTTCGGTGAGCTTTTTCTCACTAATTTTCTGGTCTTCCAGAATAAATTGTAGATAATCGCGCTGTTGACCGTCTACACTACCCTTTTCCACATAACCCCTGTTCTGAATAGTGGAGATGGTTGGGGCATAGGTAGAAGGTCTTCCGATGCCGAGTTCCTCCAGCTTTTTAACCAGGGAAGCCTCGGTAAACCGATAAGGAGGACGGGTAAATCGCTGGGTAGCGGAGATATTCCTGACCTTGAGGACTTCCCCTTCTTTCATGGCCGGGAGCATTCCGTCCTGTTCTTCAAGGTCCTCTTCATCCTTCCCTTCCAGGTATACTTTTAAGAAACCATCAAATTTGATCACCTCCCCATTGGCACTAAAGAGGTCTCCCTGCTGGTCGTTTTTAATTTTAACATTGGTCCGTTCCAGCTTGGCATCGCTCATTTGGGAAGCGAGGGTCCGCATCCGTATCAGTTCATATAGCCTGGCCTGATCCCGCTCAAGGTTTGGATTTTGCAGATTCATATCCGTAGGCCGGATGGCTTCGTGCGCCTCCTGTGCCCCCTTGGATTTTGAGCTGAACTTGCGGACTTTGCTGTATTGCTCCCCGAATTGGTCCACGATTGTGTTCTTTGCTGCAGTAATCGCTTCCCCGGACAGATTAACGCTATCGGTACGCATATAAGTAATAAGCCCCGCCTCGTACAGGCGCTGGGCAACCTGCATGGTTCTCGAAACAGAGAAATACAGTTTCCGGGAGGCTTCCTGCTGCAGGGTTGATGTCGTAAAGGGGGGTGCCGGAGATTTGGTTGCCGGTTTGGTATCTAGGCTGTCCACACTGAATTCTGCCGGCTTTACGCTTTCAAGGAATGTACGCGCCTGCTGTGCACTGTCGAAACTTTTCAGCAATTTGGCGGTAAACCCGGTCCCGGAACTGGTTTGGAATTCGGCGGCAACCTTAAAACTGCTTTCAGGAGAAAAGGCTTCAATATCGCGCTCCCGTTCTACGATTAGCCGAACGGCCACAGACTGTACCCGGCCAGCGGAGAGCCCCGGCTTTATTTTTTTCCAGAGCACAGGGGAAAGTTCATACCCAACCAGCCGGTCCAGGATCCTCCTGGCCTGTTGGGCATTGACTAAATCGTAATTGATAGCCCTGGGGTTTTCAATAGCCTTCTGAATGGCAGATTTCGTAATGGAATTGAATACAATACGCCTGGTTTTATTTTTATCCAGGTTCAGGGTTTCGGCCAAATGCCAGGAAATGGCTTCCCCTTCCCGGTCCTCATCACTGGCCAGCCAGATAGTCTCCGCTTTGGATGCGAGGTCCCTGAGTTTTTTGACCAGGGCTTTCTTTTCCTTATCCACAATGTATTTGGGAGCGAAGTCATTATCCACATCCACCCCAAGTTCCTTGGAGGGCAAATCGGCAATATGGCCAAAACTCGAAGTGACCTTGTAATCCTTCCCGAGGAAGCGCTCAATGGTTTTTGCCTTGGCCGGCGATTCTACTATTACCAGATTTTTTGCCATTCATGTGGATTTTGGATCACAAAAGTAGGTCAATTTTTTTATTTACTTCTGCAATCTCTTTGCAGTTGTCCGGACCGCAAAAGAATTCATATGGCCTTTTCCCCTCTTTTTCACTTTTATACAATTGTATATTCCAGCCTAAAAATATTCCTTATTTTTAAAGGAATTAAACCAACAGAAATGAAACCAACCCATCCCCTCTTAATTTTTCTATTACTATTGCTGATCCCCCTGAATATGCAGGGGCAGCGAAAATCAAAAAAGACCACCACCAGTTTTGACCAGACCCTCTATAACGGTATGGAATGGCGTTTGGTTGGCCCCTTCCGGGGAGGGCGTGCCGGGACAGTCTGCGGAGTAGTGGGCAATCCTAACCTTTATTATATGGGAACCGCCGGGGGAGGCGTCTGGAAAACAGAAGATGCGGGAAGTAGCTGGGAATGTATTTCCGATGGCTTTTTTGGCGGCTCCATCGGGGCGGTTGCCGTATCCGAATCGGATCCTAATATTATATATGTTGGGGAAGGAGAACAGACCCTCAGAGGAAATGTCTCTTCCGGAAACGGCCTGTGGAAGAGCATGGACGGGGGGAAGACATGGCAATTTATAGGACTGAAAGGCTCCGAACACATAGCCAGGATCCGCATCCATCCAAAGGATCCCAATACGGTATATGTTGCTGCTATCGGAAACCTCTGGATTCCGAATGAAACCCGCGGGGTCTACCGCTCCACAGACGGGGGGCAAAACTGGGAACGCATACTCTACGTCAGTGATAAGGCGGGTGCAGGAGACCTCATCCTGGACCCCAACAACCCGCGGGTACTCTATGCCTCTACCTGGCAGATGAAGCGCAATGGCTACCGAATGGATAGCGGGGGGCCGGACAGCCGCCTGTTCAAAAGTACGGACGGGGGTGACAGCTGGACCGATATTTCGGAGCGCAAAGGGCTGCCGGGCTTTCCATGGGGAATCTCAGGTATTGCCGTATCCCCTGTGAATTCCGAAAGGATTTGGGTAATCATTGAGGCTGCAGAAGGGGGCGTTTTTCGCTCAGACGACGGGGGCAAAACCTGGGCCAAGGTAAACGAAAACCGGGCCCTGAGGCAAAGGGCGTGGTATTACAGCCGCATCTATGCAGATACACAAAATGAAGACAAGGTATATGTAATGAATGTGAGTTACGGGGTTTCCTCCGACGGAGGGAAAACCTTTGAACTTAAAAATGCTCCGCATGGAGACCATCATGACCTCTGGATAGACCCGCTCAACAACCAGCGGATGATCATCGCCGATGACGGGGGCGCCCAGGTTTCCAATGATGGGGGCAATAACTGGTCTACCTATTACAACCAGCCTACGGCACAGTTTTACAGGGTAACCACAGACAATCAGTTTCCCTATCGGATCTATGGGGCCCAGCAGGACAATTCCACCGTTCGTATAGCACACCGGACCAATAGCAATGCGATTACGGAACAGGACTGGGAACCCACTGCAGGAGGTGAAAGTGCCCACCTCGCGCCGGACCCCCTCAACAATGAAATTGTTTACGGGGGAACCTATAAAGGTTATATGATGATGGAAGACCACGGGCTGGGGCAAACCCGTTCCGTAAATATATGGCCGGATAACCCGGCGGGTTCAGGGGTAGAAGTCATGAAATACCGTTTTAACTGGAACTTCCCCATCGCCTTCAGCATCCACAACCCCAAAAAACTCTACGCCGGCTCCAATTACCTGCATGCAACTACCAATGGCGGACAGAGCTGGGAGGTTATTTCACCCGACCTCAGCCGCGGCCTGCCTGAAACCATTAAGTCTTCCGGAGGGCCAATTACGCAAGACAACACAGGGGCCGAGTTCTATGCAAACCTTTTTGCCATCGCCGAATCGCCACTGGAAGAAGGGGTTATCTGGACCGGCAGCGACGACGGACTTATACACGTCAGCAGGGACAATGGTACAACCTGGGAAAATGTTACCCCAGGGGCATCCCTCTCCCCCAAATTAAACATGATCAACTGCATAGACGCAAGCCCTTTTAAAAAGGGAACAGCGTATGTGGCCGCTACTTCCTATAAGTTCGGGGATTACACTCCTTACCTTTATAAGACCGAAGATTACGGCAAAAGCTGGAAACTTATCACCAGCGGGATTCCAAAAAATTATTACACCCGGGCTATTCGTTCAGACAAAGTACGTGAAGGCCTGCTGTATGCAGGGACCGAATGGGGGATGTTTCTCTCATTCGACGATGGGGAAAGCTGGAGCCCTTTCCAACTGAACCTCCCCATAACCTCCATCCGGGACCTGCATGTGCGGGATAATGACCTGATTGCAGCAACCCATGGCAGGAGTTTCTGGATGATAGACGACCTGACCCCCCTGCATCAATTATCAGCAGAAGTCAAAAACAGTACATTTTTCCTCTACAAACCGGACAGGGCCTACAGAATGCCGCAATCCGGCTGGGGAAGCCCGGACAGCCTCAAAGAAGGCAGCAACCACCCGAATGGGGCTATCATTAATTTTTACATCGGAAAACTGGCAGACACAGATACCGTAGAACTTGAAATACTGCAGGCCAATGGCAGCACCATCCGCAAATTCAGCAACAAGGCCAAAGCGCAAAAACACCAACCCGATGCAACCGAACCTTTAAAGGTCAAAAGTGGCGGCAACCGGTTTGTATGGGATTTGCGCTACCCCGGATTCGTCAGTTTTGAAGGGATGGTACTGTATTCTTCCCCCAATAACGGGCCAAAGGCAGTACCGGGGGAGTACAAAGTACGCCTTAGCTATAACGGGCAGGTAAGCGAGGCTTCTTTCAATGTTGATAAAGACCCGAGGCTACCCAATTCGACGGCTGATTTTCAAGAACAATTCGATTTCCTGATTGCCGTTCGGGACGAAGTAAGCCGGGCCAATAGTGCCATTGTCCGTATCCGGAAAGTGGAAAAAGACCTGAAATACCTGAAGGAGAAAGCAGCGGAAAAACCTGAATTGATGGAAATGGCCAGGGCTTTTGAGGAAAAGCTGGAGACCATTGAAAACAAGATCCATATGACCAAGAATCAAAGCCGTCAGGATCCGCTGAACTATGGTATCCGCATAAATAACCGCCTGGCATTCCTGCTGGCCGATTCACAGCGTGGGGATTACCCCCCTACTGAGCAGTCCCTCGCCTTTTTCGGGGAAATCAAACAGGAATTGCAACAGGAATTGAGTGCGCTGGACGCCCTGCTGGCAACCGAAGTTGATAAAATCAACAAAAAGGTACAGGATGCGGGTATTCCAATGATATCGGCTCATTAAGTCAGACATATCTTTTACAGTCCCGATTTTTGCAAAAATTTAGGGCCTGCCAAATTGTCATAATTGTTTTATGTGCTATCTTTGCTGCCCTCCCGCAAGTATCGGGAAGCATGAGGCATGGAAAAGACAATACGCGAAGAACAGCAGGGTACTGCCCTTGAATTAAGGGGAAAAGACGGCAACAAACGCAAGCTCTACATAGAGAGTTACGGGTGTCAGATGAACTTTTCCGACAGTGAGATCGTGGCATCCATCCTGGGACAGGAAGGTTTTAATACCACCCAGGAAATGGAAGAAGCCGACCTGATCCTGGTAAATACCTGTTCCATCAGGGAAAAGGCCGAGCTAACCGTACGCAAACGGCTGGAGAAATTCAATGCTGTAAAACGGGATAACCCGAACTTAAAAGTAGGTGTCCTGGGTTGTATGGCGGAGCGCCTGAAGAGCCAGCTGCTGGAAGAAGAGCAGATCGTTGACATGGTAGTGGGCCCGGACGCTTATAAAGACCTGCCCAACCTGGTGCGGGAAGTGGACGAAGGCCAGCAGGCCGTAAACGTGATCCTTTCAAAAGAAGAGACCTATGGGGATGTGGCCCCGGTGCGCCTGAACTCAAACGGGGTAACCGCTTTTGTATCCATCACAAGGGGCTGTGACAATATGTGCACCTTTTGCGTAGTCCCCTTTACCAGGGGGCGGGAACGTAGCAGGGACCCTCAGTCTATTTTACAGGAGGTTGGACAGCTTTGGGAAAAGGGTTTTAAGGAAGTTACCCTCCTGGGCCAGAATGTAGACAGTTATTTGTGGTACGGGGGCGGCCTGAAAAAAGATTTCGAAAAAGCCAGTGCCATTCAGCAGGCTACCGCGGTTAACTTTGCCAATTTACTGGATCAGGTTGCCACTGCTTATCCGAAAATGCGTATTCGCTTTTCAACTTCCAACCCACAGGACATGACGGTTGATGTGATCGAGAGTATGGCCCGGCACCGCAATATCTGCAATTATATCCACCTGCCGGTCCAAAGTGGCAGCGACCGGGTATTGAAAGCCATGAACAGACTGCATACCCGTGAGGAATATATGGCCCTTATTGACACAATTCGGAACCTTATCCCCGATTGTGGGATCAGCCAGGATATGATAGCCGGTTTTCCAACGGAAACCGAGGAAGACCATCAGCAAACCCTGAGCCTGATGGAATACGTCAAATACGATTTCGGCTTTATGTTTGCCTATTCGGAACGCCCCGGAACCCTTGCAGCCCGTAAACTGGAAGACGACATCCCGGAGCCCGTGAAAAAAAGGCGTCTGCGCGAAATTATCGAACTGCAGCAGCAACACAGTCGCCTGAGAAACGAACAACACCTCGGTAAGGTAGAGGAAGTTTTGATTGAAGGGACTTCCAAAAAATCTGATGCCCAGTGGATGGGCCGAAATACCCAGAATACGGTGGTGGTATTTCCAAAAGAACAATACAAGGTAGGAGATTTTGTGATGGTTGAAATTCAGGATTGCACCTCGGCAACGCTTATCGGGAAAGCGGTAGGTTATTCTCAAAATATGTAATCCATGGAACAGGTACAAGCCATAAAACAGCGTTTTGAGATTATCGGGAATGATTCACACCTGAACCGTGCCCTTGAAAAAGCTATTCAGGTAGCCCCCACCGATATTTCGGTTTTAGTAACCGGAGAAAGCGGGGTCGGAAAAGAAGCAGTACCCAAGATCATCCATTCACTCTCCCATCGTAAACACGCCAAGTACATAGCTGTCAACTGCGGGGCCATTCCAGAGGGAACCATAGACAGCGAATTATTCGGACATGAAAAAGGGGCCTTTACCGGGGCAACCCAAACCCGCAGCGGGTATTTTGAGGTGGCCGACGGCGGAACGATTTTTCTGGACGAGGTGGGGGAACTCCCCCTTACCACTCAGGTTCGGCTGTTGCGCGTGCTGGAAAACGGGGAATTCCTGAAAGTTGGATCTTCCCAGGTACAAAAGACCAATGTACGTATTGTGGCCGCTACCAATATAAATATGCTGGAAGCCATCCGAAAGGAAAAGTTCCGGGAAGATTTGTTCTACCGTTTAAGCACAGTGGAAATCCATATCCCTGCCCTGAGGGAACGGCGGGAAGATATCCATTTGCTGTTCCGGAAATTCGCCTCAGACTTCGGACAGAAATACAAAATGCCCACCATCCGCCTGGAAGACAACGCCATTGTGCTCTTGCAGCAATACCGCTGGCCTGGAAACATCCGCCAGCTTCGCAATGTAGCCGAACAAATTTCCGTCCTGGAAAAAGAGCGGTCTATTTCAGCGGAAACGCTCCGTGCCTACCTTCCCAATGCAGGAAGCCCGAACCTCCCTGCCGTAATTGAAAAAGGCCGGAAGGAAGGGGATTTTAGCAATGAGCGCGAAATACTTTACAAGGTCCTGTTCGATATGAAATCGGATCTGAATGACCTGAAAAAACTCACCCTGGAAATGCTGAAGCACGAAGACAGTGAAAAGGTTCAGGAGGAAAATGAACACCTGATCCGCAAAATTTACGGGGATGATGATGAAGCAACTGAGGAGCAGCCGGAAGTGGCTGTTTTACCGGCAGCTACTTCCAGCAAGGAAATCCGGGTGCCACAGGCGCCGGTAGTGGAAGACAAGTACCACTTCGCAGAGGAAATTGAAGAAGAAGAAACCCTATCTTTACAGGAGAAAGAAGTGGAACTGATCAAGAAATCCCTGGAGCGCAACAAGGGAAAACGAAAGGCTGCGGCCGCCGAGCTGGGGATATCGGAACGCACCCTGTATCGAAAAATCAAACAGTACGACCTCTGATATGAATTTAAAAAGAGTGGTCTTAAATCGGAAAACCTTATCCCTGTCTGCTGCGCTGTTGCTTTGCAGTTGCGGGGTCTATAATTTTACGGGAGGGGATGTTGGTACAGCCAAAACCTTCCAGGTAAATTATTTCCAGAACTACGCCAGTCAAACCCCTGGCTCGGTATTTGACCCCGGCCTGGACAGGGATTTTACCCTGGCCCTGCAGGACCTTATCAACAGCCAGACAAGCCTGGACCTGGTGGGGGCCAACGGGGACCTGCTCTACGAAGGGGAAATTGTTGAATACCGGATTTCCCCCATGACAGCCACCGCACAACAGCGGGCAGCACAAAACCGGCTTACCATTGGGGTGAATGTTCGGTTTTACAACAATACCAAGGAGGATGTAAATTTCGAGCAGCGCTTTTCGTTTTTCTACGATTATCCGGCCAATTCCCAACTGGCTGCGGTTCGCGATGAGGCCCATCAGGCCATTTTTGAGCGTATCCTCCAGGATATTTTTAACAAATCCCTCGCAGACTGGTAACCCTATGAAAGTAAGTGACTTCACAAACCTGCTGCAAACACCTGAAAAGGTAAACAGTCCGTTGCTGGTAAAGCAGCTGGAGGAAGTTGCGAATTCCTATCCGTATTTTCAGGCCGCCCGGGCCCTGCACCTCAAGGGTCTGAAAAACCTGAACAGCTACAAATACAATCAGGCGCTGAAATACACAGCTGCCTGTACCGCAGACCGGGAAGTGCTATTCGATTTTATCACTTCTGAAAATTTTCTGCAGAACAGCATTGCCGATGCCATTTCAGGCAAACAGTCCCTGGAGGAACAGGAAACTTTTGCAGAGGAAGTGCCCCCAAGCCCGGATACTGACACAAGCCTGGTAGAAAAAGAAGAAGACAGCCCGCTGCCGCGATCCAGCAAGGAGGCAGACCAGATCCTGGACCCCAAACTGTTCCGTTCCAAAGATCCCAGTATAGATGTATCCATTGAAGCTTCCCGAAGAGCGGCTGAAAAGGAATTACAACTGGGAAAACCGCTGGAGTTTACCAAATCCGAACGGCATTCCTTTACCGAATGGCTGCAGCTTACCAGTTTTAAAAGAGAAAAACAAAAGGAAAGCAGGAAAGCAACTGCTTCTCCTGCATCAAAAGATATTCCGGCAGCCGGAACTGCTTCTCGAAAACGGAAATTCGAACTGATCGACAAGTTTATAGAGGAGAATCCGAAAATAAGCCCGGACTCCAAAAATGTTGCCGAAGTCAACATAAAAGAATCACTGCAACTGGATAAAAGCGAGCTGATGACTGAAACCCTGGCGCGGGTTTATCTAGAGCAGGGGAAATTTAAAAAAGCCGTACAGGCCTACCGAATTTTAAGTTTGAAATATCCGGAAAAAAGTGGTTTCTTTGCGGACCAAATTAAAGCCGTGGAAAAGCTCCGGCAAGATAAACCGAATAAAAAGAAATGAGTACATTTTCAATATTCCTGATCCTGATCATAGTAGTTTGTTTGCTGCTAATGCTGGTGGTAATGGTTCAAAACCCTAAAGGTGGAGGCCTTTCTTCCTCTTTTGGAGGTGGCGGAAACCAGGTAGTAGGCGGGGTCAAAAAAACAGGGGATTTCCTGGATAAAAGTACCTGGACCCTTGCATCCCTGCTTATCGTTCTGATCCTGCTTTCCAATGTTGCCCTCAAGAGCAACTTTCAGGAAGCAGAATCCAAATTATTGCAGCAGGATGATATCGAAAACGTTCCTGAAGTTCTGGACGAAATTCCCGAAGAAACCCCTGCCCCTCAAAACGGCAGTCCGGTAGACACGCTTCAGTAAATACATTGAATAACAACTTATAAATGCCAGCTTTTGTGACAAGCTGGCATTTTTGTTTAACAAACTGTCAGGTTTTATGACTTGGCACAATTTCTGTCATTTGAATCGCGAAACTTTAATATCCAATAAAATCAATCAATATGGCTAAAGTAAATATCAAACCATTGGCAGATAGGGTTCTTATCGAACCAATGGCTGCCGAAACTAAAACGGCATCGGGAATCTACATCCCGGATACGGCTAAGGAGAAACCGCAGAAAGGAAAGGTTGTTGCCGTAGGGCCAGGAACCAAGGATGAGAAAATGACCGTGAAGGTTGGCGATACAGTCCTGTACGGAAAATATTCCGGGACCGAATTAAAACTGGATGGTGGAGACTATCTGATGATGCGGGAAAGCGATATTCTGGCAATCATATAAAAGTACCTCAAAATTATTCAGGCCGGAAACTAAGCCGGCTGTAAAAACTAAAAAACTCAAGTGAAATTATGGCAAAAGAAATAACTTTTGATATTGAAGCACGCGACGGCCTAAAAAGGGGTGTGGATGCCCTGGCAAATGCCGTTAAGGTAACCTTAGGGCCAAAGGGACGCAACGTAATCGTCAGCAAATCCTTTGGAGCCCCGGTTGTAACCAAAGACGGGGTTACTGTGGCTAAGGAAATTGAATTAGCCGATGCTCTGGAAAACATGGGTGCCCAGATGGTTAAGGAGGTTGCCTCCAAAACCAACGACCTTGCTGGTGACGGGACTACAACTGCAACCGTTCTGGCACAGGCAATCGTAAAAGAAGGCCTGAAAAACGTAGCAGCAGGTGCCAATCCAATGGACCTGAAGCGCGGAATTGACAAAGCTGTTGAGGCCATCGTAGAGAACCTGTCTAGCCAGTCTAAAAAAGTCGGGGATTCTTCTGAAAAGATAAAGCAGGTTGCCTCTATCTCTGCCAACAACGATGAAACCATCGGAGAACTGATAGCTGAGGCTTTTAACAAGGTTGGTAAAGAAGGAGTGATCACCGTGGAAGAAGCGAAAGGTACGGACACTTACGTGGACGTAGTTGAAGGAATGCAGTTTGACCGTGGATACCTCTCTCCTTATTTTGTGACCAATTCCGAGAAAATGGTTGCAGACCTGGAGAACCCGTATATCCTGATCTTCGACAAGAAGATTTCTACCATGAAAGACCTGCTGCCGGTTCTTGAACCTGTAGCACAGTCCGGGAAGCCCCTTTTGATCATCGCAGAAGATGTTGACGGGGAAGCCCTGGCCACCCTGGTAGTAAACAAATTGAGGGGAAGCCTTAAGATCGCTGCCGTAAAAGCACCCGGATTTGGTGATCGCAGAAAAGCCATGCTGGAAGACATTGCCATCCTGACCGGAGGTACGGTGATTTCAGAAGAACGTGGATTCTCTCTGGAGAACGCCACCCTGGACATGCTGGGAACCTGCGAAAAGGTGAGTATCGATAAGGACAATACCACTATCGTAAACGGGGCCGGTGCCGCCAAGGACATCAAAACCCGCGTAAATCAGATCAAAGCACAGATAGAGACTACCACCTCAGACTACGACAAGGAAAAACTTCAGGAGCGCCTGGCCAAACTGGCCGGAGGTGTTGCCGTTCTCTATGTGGGAGCTGCATCCGAAGTGGAAATGAAGGAGAAAAAGGACAGGGTAGACGATGCATTGCACGCCACCCGTGCCGCCGTGGAAGAAGGCATTGTTGCCGGAGGGGGTGTTGCCCTGGTACGTTCAAAGAAAGTGCTGGCCAAGGTGAGTGTGGAAAATGCCGATGAGGAAACCGGACTTCAAATTGTGGCCCGTGCCATCGAATCCCCATTGCGTACCATTGTTGAAAACGCAGGAGGAGAAGGATCAGTGGTAGTTGCCAAGGTACACGAAGGCAAAGGAGATTTCGGATTTGATGCGAAATCAGAAACCTACGTAGACATGATGAAGGCAGGGATCATTGACCCGAAAAAGGTAACCCGTATTGCACTTGAAAATGCAGCTTCTGTTGCCGGGATGATCCTGACCACAGAGTGTGCCCTTACTGAAATCAAAGAGGACAATCCTCCTGCCGGCCCACCAATGGGCGGAGGCGGAATGCCCGGAATGATGTAATACGGCTTAAGTGTATTAACAGATAAACCGGCAGGAAATCCTGCCGGTTTTTTGTTTTCATACCAGGCAAAAAACAGGAAGAGTTTTGTACCTTTTGGCCCTTAATAATATCAGCATGTTATCGAAACTGAAAACGGATGTGACTTCTATCCTTGAAGACCCCGCGCTCCTGACTACTGAACGCCTGCAGGGTGTTTGTGAACTGCTTCGGGAAAATATTTCCTACTACAACTGGGTAGGTTTTTACTTCAGGAACGCAGATAAAGAGGAGCTCAAACTGGGGCCCTATGCAGGAGCCCCTACAGACCATACCATCATTCCATTTGGCAAAGGGATTTGCGGGCAGGTTGCCCTGAGCAACCAGAACTTTGTAGTCCCGGATGTGGCGGCACAGGACAATTATATAGCCTGCAGCATTGACGTGAAAGCCGAAATTGTGGTTCCCATCTTTGTAAATGGCCAGAATATCGGACAGATAGACATCGATTCACACCAGCCGGACCCCTTTACAAAAGAAGACGAGGAATTTCTCGAATTCATCTGCGCTGAGGTAAGTCGTATTCTTTAAAACTTTCGGCTTATTGTTGATAACCCACCCGATATTTTTTGCTTAAATAAAGTACATTTGCTTGCCTGAACCCTATCAAACAAGCAATTATGAGTACCCAGAAAAAGGCGAAATCCGCCCTTATCTCCGTTTTTCACAAAGACGGCCTAGAGCCCATTGTCCGTAAACTCCATGAGCTGGGAGTAGCCCTGTACTCAACAGGCGGCACGGAAGCCTTTATCCGAAAACTGGATATTCCCGTTATCCCTGTGGAAAGCGTTACGGGTTACCCGTCTATCCTGGGTGGGAGGGTGAAAACACTGCACCCAAAAGTTTTCGGGGGCATTCTGAGCAGGAGGGATCTGAAGGATGACAGGGCACAATTGCAGGAATATGAAATCCCCGAACTGGATATCGTTATAGTAGACCTCTACCCCTTTGAAAAAACTGTGGCCGAAGGTGCGGGGGAGCAGGAAATTATTGAAAAGATAGATATAGGAGGAATCTCCCTGATTCGCGCCGCGGCAAAGAATTATAAGGATGTACTCTGTGTGGCCACCATGCAGGATTACGGAAAACTGCTGGAGTTACTCGAAAAAGGAAATGGGGAAAGCTCTCTGGAAGACCGGCAGGGTTTTGCAGCTAACGCCTTTAACGTGTCTTCACACTACGATGCAGCTATTTTCAATTATTTTAACCGCAAGGCCGGGATCCCGGCCCTGAAAATAAGCGAGCCCGGAGGGCGAAGCCTCAGGTATGGGGAGAACCCGCACCAAAAAGGTATTTTTTACGGAGATTTTGATGCGCTTTTTGAGCAGTTGCACGGCAAGGAGCTGTCTTACAATAACCTCCTGGACATTGACGCAGCGGTTAACCTGATGCAGGAATTTGACGGGGACGACCCCACATTTGCCATCTTAAAGCACAACAATGCCTGTGGCCTTGCCACCCGCTCCAGCCTGTCGGAGGCTTATACCGATGCATTGGCCGGAGATCCGGTATCTGCTTTTGGAGGCATCCTGATCTGTAACCGCCCTATGGACGCCGAAACTGCCGCCAAGATACATGAACTGTTCTGCGAAGTAGTCATAGCCCCTGCCTTCGAGGCCGATGCCCTTGAAATTCTCAAAGGGAAAAAGAATCGTATCCTGCTGGTTCAAAAGCCCACAGAGCTGCCAAAAGACCAGATCCGGACCTGCCTGAACGGAATCCTGTACCAGGACAAAGACCTTAAGACGGATTCAGTACAAGACCTGAATTACGCAACTGAAAAGCGTCCCGATAAACGGGAACTGGAGGACCTACTTTTTGCATCTAAACTTTGCAAGCATACCAAATCCAATACCATTGTCCTGGCCAAAAACAAACAGCTCTGTGCCAGTGGGACGGGTCAGACATCCAGGGTGGATGCACTCAACCAGGCAATACACAAAGCCGGGAGCTTTAATTTTGACCTGGACGGGGCCGTTATGGCCAGCGATGCTTTTTTCCCTTTTCCGGATTGTGTGGAGATTGCCCATGGCAGTGGAATACGTGCAGTTATTCAACCGGGAGGCTCTATTAAAGACCAATTGAGCATTGATTTCTGCAATGAAAACGGAATTGCAATGATACTCACAGGCACCCGTCATTTTAAGCATTAATTTTACTACTTTTGTCGATAAATTTTACCCGTTTAACGGGAAACAAACGAATAACCAATGGGATTTTTTGATTTCTTGACTGAGGAAATCGCCATCGACCTGGGAACGGCGAATACCCTCATTATCCACGACGATAAAGTTGTTGTGGACAGCCCCTCCATAGTAGCCCGCGACCGGATCAGCGGAAAGATTATCGCAGTGGGCCGGGAGGCCAATATGATGCAGGGGAAAACACACGAGAATATCAAAACCATCCGACCGCTGAAAGACGGGGTAATTGCAGATTTCGATGCCTCCGAGAAGATGATCAATATGTTCATCAAAAATATCCCTGCACTTAAGAAAAAGTGGTTCCCCCCTGCACTGCGCATGGTAATCTGTATCCCATCGGGAATTACGGAAGTGGAAATGCGGGCCGTTAAGGAGTCTGCCGAACGCGTTAATGGCAAAGAAGTCTATCTGATCCACGAACCCATGGCAGCTGCCATAGGGATCGGCCTGGACATCATGCAGCCCAAAGGGAATATGATTGTCGACATAGGGGGCGGTACCACGGAGATTGCGGTGATCGCACTCGGTGGGATTGTCTGTGACAAATCCGTTAAGATCGCGGGGGATGTTTTCACCAACGATATCATTTACTATATGCGCACCCAGCACAACCTCTATGTTGGGGAAAGCACGGCAGAAAATATTAAGATCCAGATCGGCTCAGCCACGGAAGACCTGCAATCCCCTCCGGACGAAATGTCCGTTCAGGGCAGGGACCTGCTTACCGGAAAACCCAAACAGGTTTCTATTTCTTATCGGGAGATAGCCAAGGCCCTGGATAAGTCGATACTCCGGGTGGAGGACGCCGTTATGGAAACACTCAGCCAGACCCCGCCTGAACTGGCAGCAGATATATACAACACAGGGATTTATCTTGCCGGCGGAGGGTCCATGCTTAGAGGGTTAGACAGAAGGCTTTCCCAAAAAACAGACCTGCCTGTGTATATTGCGGAAGACCCATTGCGGGCTGTAGTAAGGGGTACCGGTATTGCGCTGAAAAACCTGGAGCGCTACAAAAGTATCCTGATCAAATAATTTCGTTTTCGGCTAACCGGCAAGCTGCCGGCTGAAATAATAGGGCAAGCGCATGCAACGCATTATAAATTTTATTCTCCGGTATAAAACTACCCTGCTGTATGCTTTCCTGATGTTCCTGTCCCTTATCCTTACCGTTCAAAGCCACAGTTACCATCAGGCGCGTTACTTTAATTCTGCAAACTGGCTCAGTGGCAATATTTATGACGCTTCTTTCTCCATCACCGGTTATTTTAACCTCAAAGAAGAAAACAAAAAGTTGCTGGAAGAGAACAAGCGACTCCGCACACGGCTGTTCAACAAGGAATTTAAAGAAAGTACAACCCTGGATAGCAGTGCTTTGGACTATGTTGTTATGCGGGCTCAAATAATCAAAAACAGCTACTCAAAACCCAACAACTACATTACCCTGAACCGCGGAAGAAATGACAGCATACAACAGGATATGGGGGTGATCACCTCCAAAGGCATACTGGGCATTGTGGAAAAGAGCAGCGCCAACTACGCATCCGTGCAGAGTATCCTCAACTCAAAATCCAATATCAACGCCAAAATAAAGAATACCAATTATTTTGGTTCGCTGGTGTGGAATCGGGGAGATTACCAGCTGGTTCAGCTGGAAGACATCCCCAGGCTGGTCCCGCTGCAAATCGGAGACACCATAGTAACGGGGGCCATGTCCAGCATCTTTCCGGAAGGCATCCCCATTGGGGCAATAGACAATTTTGAACTCAAGGAATCTGCCAGTTTCTACAATATTGATGTAAGATTGTTTAATGACATGACCAATCTTAAGGAAGTATACATCATCAAAAACCGCAATCGGGAAGAAATCCTGCAACTTGAATCTGAAGTAGCCAATGACGACTAACTATTTCATAGGGGCCATTCGTTTTATTGCGCTGCTACTAGCTCAGGTGCTTATTTTTAACAACCTGAACATCTTTGGTTTTATCAACCCGATGATCTATATCATCTTCTTTTACTGGTACCCGGTAAAGGAAAACCGCACCCTCTTGCTGGGCATTGCTTTTGCACTGGGCTTTAGCATAGATCTTTTCTCGGATACAATGGCCATGCATACCGCTGCATCCCTTACGACTGCTTTCCTCAGACCTGCGCTGATGCGTTTTGTTTTCGGGGTAAACCTCGAGTTCCAGAATTTTAGGTTGTCCAATTCCACCCGTGTACAACAAATCACCTTTTTGGCGTTATTAATACTGGTACACCACCTCGTATTCTTTGTGCTTGAAATTTTTAGTTTCTCTAATTTGCTATTAATTTTGAAAAGGGTACTTTTTACAGGGCTAAGCACTTTTATTTTTACCATTTTGCTGACCTCCCTATTCGCCGTTCGCAAGGAATAGTTATTAAAGAATTACATGGCAGGGGATCCCTTGGGCCCCTTGTCCTGTCTGAACCGGAAAATTAGATGAAAAAGCTAGTATTATCTTCTATCATTATCCTGATTGGGATAACCTTTATCGGAAGGTTGTCCTATTTGCAGCTTTTCCGGTCCTCTGCCAATCAAATCCTGGAAGACCCTGCCATTAAGGTAGTTTATGACTATCCGGAACGGGGTTACATTTACGACCGCAACGGAGAGCTGCTGGTGGCAAACCAGCCGGCCTATGATGTTATGGTGATCCCCAGGGAAGTAAAGCCCCTGGATACCCTGGAATTTTGCTCCCTGCTGGGAATCTCCAAAGAACGCTTTATTTCCCAATTAAAAAAAGCCAGGGTTTATTCTCCCCGGCTGCCATCAGTACTGGTTCCGCAACTTTCCAAGGAAGACTATGCCGGGCTACAGGAAAAAATGAGGAAGTACAAAGGATTTTATATTGAAAAACGCTCCCTCAGAGATTACAACACCCCTGCTGCTGCAAATGTACTGGGCTATATCAGCGAGGTAAATGAGTGGGACCTGGAACGCAACCCCTACTACGAGCAGGGAGAGCTTACCGGCCGTACCGGGATCGAAAAACAGTACGAAGAAGAGCTCAGGGGAAGAAAAGGGGTTAAAGTCATTCAAAAAGACCGCTTTAACCGGGATATCGGCCCTTATAAAAATGGAACCCTGGACACGCTGCCGGAACCCGGCAAGGAAATACAACTAAGCCTGGACAAAGCCCTGCAGGAATACGGGGAACAGCTAATGAACGGCAAGCGCGGGGGTATTGTAGCCATTGAACCGGCCACAGGAGAAATCCTGGCAATGATCTCCGGCCCCACCTACAATCCCGCATTACTGGTTGGCCGGGAACGTTCAAAAAATTACAGCAAACTGCATTACGATACCATCTCAAAACCCACCTGGGACCGCTCTATCCTGGCTGAGCCCTCCCCGGGGTCTCCTTTTAAAACCCTGAATGCCCTGGTGGCGCTGCAGGAAGGGGTGATTAGCCCGGAAACTACTTTTCGCTGCTACAATGGCTTTTATGTTGGAAACAAAAAAAGGGGCTGTCATTGCGGGGGCGGACTGAGAACCATGAACAGTGGGATTTATAAGTCCTGCAACGCTTATTTTGCGGGAACCTTCCGCAAATTCTACGAAAAATACCCGACTACTGACGAAGGCATGGATGTGTGGGAAAAGCACATGAAAAGCTTTGGCCTTGGCGACTATCTTGGCTACGATTTACCCACCGGTCGCAAGGGCAGGATCCCCAATACCGAGTACTACGACGGCGTATACGGAGACGGGCGCTGGTCTTCCACCTACATTATATCCAATGCCATCGGGCAGGGAGAAGTGGCTGCCACCCCTATACAGCTCGCAAATATGACAGCAGCCATTGCGAACAGAGGCTATTATTACACCCCTCATTTTATCAAGAAAATCGGAGGGGAAGAGATCAGGGATCCCCGATATACCCAAAAAAAATACACCAGTATCAACCCACAACACTTTGAGCCTGTTATTCAGGGAATGGCAGATGTTTATTCCAAAGGAACGGCAAAATGGCTACAGGTGCCGGATGTTACTATAGCCGGGAAGACCGGTACGGTTGAGAATTACACCCGTATTGACGGGGTGCGTACCCAACTGACAGACCACTCCATTTTCGTTGCCTTTGCCCCTGTGGACAACCCTAAAATTGCCCTGGCGGTATACATCGAACACGGTTATTACGGGGCCCGCTATGCCGGACACATTGCGTCTCTGCTTATTGAAAAGTATATCAAAGGGGAGATCAGCCGAAAAGATCTTGAAAAGCGAATGCTGGAGAAAACACTGGAGCACGAATATGCGAAACCTTACAGTGGGGAAGAATTCAAGATAAACGAATATGTCTGGTAGCAACGTCCTCAGGAGGGTGGATTGGCTGACCATTCTACTCTACCTTGTTTTGGTAGGAATAGGTTGGTTAAATATCTATTCCAGCACCTTTAACGACGAGGCTTCGGCTGTAATCGATTTTGGCGAGCGCTACGGCAAACAACTCATCTTTATTCTTATTTCATTTGCAGCCATTATCCTGATCATGGCACTGGAAGCCAGTTTTTATGAACGTTTTTCCAGTGTTTTATATGTGTTTTCAATCCTGCTTTTATTGGGGCTATTCGTGTTTGGAAAGACTATTGCAGGTGCCACTTCCTGGTACGACCTCGGTTTTTTTAACCTGCAACCTTCCGAATTGGCCAAAACGGCCACCGCCCTGGCCCTGGCCAAATACTTAAGTGACATTCAAACCGATATCAAACAGCGTAAGGATCAGCTATTTGCCCTTGCTATTATTATTATTCCTGCGCTCCTTGTGGTTCCCCAGCCGGATCCCGGAAGCGCCCTTGTGTTTTTTGCTTTGATCTTCGTGCTTTTCAGGGAAGGGCTTCCGCTCTGGTATTTGGGAATAGCCCTGTTTTCTATAGTAGTTTTCGCTTTAACCCTGATGTTTGGCACCGTATGGGTCGGAATTGGGCTGGCACTGCTAATTGGGATATTCCTGATGGTGAAGCGAGCCTCCGTGAAAGTCAGGGTTTTGCCGCTTATTGGTATTTATGCCCTGGCAATTTTATTTTCACTTTCCGTAAATTTTGTATTTGAAAATGTTTTCGAGCAGCGCCACCGAGATAGGTTCAGCCTGTGGCTGCGCCTGGAAAAAGATCCGGAAAAACTGGAGCAAATACGCAAAACTATTGGATACAATACCTATCAGTCTGAAAAAGCCATCGAGGCCGGAGGAGCATGGGGCAAAGGGTTCCTGGAGGGGACCCGCACAAAGGGAGATTTTGTCCCTGAACAGGATACCGATTATATCTTTACAACCATTGGCGAGGAGTGGGGCTTTCTTGGCACAGCCGGGGTAGTTATTCTTTTCACAGCCTTACTGATGCGCCTGGTGATCCTTTCTGAACGACAGAAGAACCAATTCAGCAGAATGTACGGCTATGGGGTCATCTCTATTTTACTGGTGCATTATTTTATCAATATTGGAATGGTAATTGGTTTATTGCCAACCATTGGCATACCGCTACCTTTTATAAGTTATGGAGGTTCCGGACTGCTCGGTTTTACTTTATTGTTGTTTATTTTCCTGAGGCTGGACGCCAACCGGCTGAACGAGTGGATCTAAAATTCCCAGTTTCCATGGACCTCCTTGCTTTCTAAGCGTTTCTGAAGGGTTTTCGAAAATTGTGGATAAAAATCA
Source organism: Robiginitalea insularis (assembly GCF_052497835.1). Lineage (NCBI taxonomy): Bacteria > Pseudomonadati > Bacteroidota > Flavobacteriia > Flavobacteriales > Flavobacteriaceae > Robiginitalea > Robiginitalea insularis. The sequence continues at coordinate 1,921,350 of NZ_CP199296.1, read as the reverse complement.
ATTCCCGATCGGGACTCCAGCTCGTCTACGCTGACCATAAAAGCTTCTATGGGCTTCTCAGAGGGCTGATTGGGAATTAAAAATGCAATAAGCGATATCTCCGTTCCTTCACCCCTGAAAACGAGTTTATAAAAATATTCGGGAACACTCACCGCCTCCTCTCCGATTGAATACAGGTCACCGCTAAGGACGCCCCCTGTAATCACATAGAGTTTTCCGTATTTTTTACACCATCTCCTCACCTGCATTTCCAGGCGGTTCCATACCCCTGAATTAAAGTCCGGATGTTGCGGGCTGATGTTACTGGTATAAAAGGTTTGGTTATAGGCCCGCTCAGAAAAGCGACGATCCCCTGCAGGGCAAAGATGCCCTCTGTTGAAATCAGACCCCCGGTAATTCCACCAGGCGGCAGAACGGGTGGGAACCTCAGGGTCTTCAACGTAATAGGGACGTTTTCTTCTGGCCCTGGAAAGATGTTCAGGCTGCAGGGTATAGGCAACCCAGGCTGCCTGTTCATGCGGTTCGCTATAGGCAAGGGAATAAAAGTCATGGTGCACGATTTGTCCGCCTTCAAATTCGGGAAGATACATTTCCGGGAAAAAGGCAGTGGCAGCAGCGGTTTCAGTGCCTCGAAAAGGATCCGGGCGGTAGTACTGCTCAAAGAGCCAGAACCCCAGGATGCACAATGCCAGAAGCAGTGAATAAATGATTCTATTTTTGCGGAACCGGCCTGATGACATGCCGCAAATTTAAAGTAAATTCGTCTGAATTACCGATGCCTTTGTTGTAAGTATAGGGACGAAACACCGACTGAAGGGTCAGTAAGAAAAAACAACCGAAATACCTGTAAAAAAGATTAAATACATATGCCTGCATTAAACTGGAATGACATCATCAGATACGCCAACAATGGCAGTCCGGAACCGGACCGGCGCGTGGAGAAAACCGAGGAAGAATGGCGCGAGGAACTTACCGCTGAGGCTTTCCGGGTAACCCGCCAGCACGGCACTGAAGCCCCGCATACCGGAGCCCATTGCAGCAGCTACGACCCTGGTATTTACGGTTGCGTTTGCTGTGGCACCCCTCTGTTCGATTCGCGGATCAAATTTGATTCAGGGACGGGATGGCCCAGCTTTACAGAACCTGTAAGGGAAAATGTAATCCGGTATCGGAAAGATACGTCCTTTGGGATGATACGGGTCGAAACCCTGTGCAACACCTGTGATGCGCACCTGGGCCATGTCTTCCCCGATGGGCCCCCTCCAAGCGGCCTGCGTTTTTGTATCAATTCTGCAGCCCTGAGCCTGGATACTACTGAACAAAATGCATCCTGAGGTTATGGAAACTGCGACCCTGGGCGGAGGGTGTTTTTGGTGTACCGAGGCAGTTGTACAGCGTCTCAAAGGTGTAATTGAGGTAGCTTCGGGCTATAGTGGAGGGAATGTTCCCGGAAGGCCTACCTACAGGGAAATATGCTCAGGGCGAACCGGGCATGCCGAGGTCATTCGGGTGACTTTTGACCCGGGTGTCATTTCTTTCAGGGATTTGCTGATTATTTTTATGACCACCCATGATCCTACCAGCCTGAACCGGCAGGGAGCAGATGTGGGAACTCAGTACCGTTCTGTTATTTTTTACCACGATGATCAGCAAAAACAAATTGCTGAGGCCGTTATCCGTGAATTAGAGCCTTATTACCAGCAACCCATCGTCACGGAAGTGAGCCCCCTGATCAATTATTACGAGGCCGAAGCGGACCATCAGAATTACTACAACCAGCATAAGACTCAGGGGTATTGCCAGTTTGTAATAGACCCTAAACTGCAAAAACTGCGGCAAGCCTACAGCGAATTTTTAGCTGACTGATTTATTTGCAATGGAAAGTTACTGTCAAAAAAAATCCCGGGTATTACCCGGGATTTTTTTATAACTATTTTCTGTTCTCCAGCCGGCTGGCCAGTTTATCCTTTTTAAAATTGTTTAGTTTCAAATCTTCCAGCACATTAATGGCTTCTTCTACGTACACATCCTTGGCCAGGTTGTTATGCCAGCGATTGCGTTTTTCGCGAAGCACTGAATCTTGTGTAAAGAGTTCTTTTTCGTATTGAAGTGAACTGAAGGTCAGCTTGGAGTCATAAGTCATATTGGACTTGAAGTACTGAGACTTTTCCTTGTTTCGCTGCTCCCGCTCCCTGTACAGGTCGTAATTTAAAGGGACTGCTGTTTGCTCCTGCTGTTCCTTAAGCCATTTGGCATTTTCCTCAATAAGCGCAATCTGAGGATGCACTTTCATCCGTGCACTACTCTTGGCTATGGTAGTTTCATAATCGATATAGCCATCCCAGGGCTCAAAATCCGCGGGGCTGATCTTATCCCATTGCAAGGGGTTCTGCTGGTCCCTTTCTCCAAGATCTATATAGCTGTAGCGGTCCGGGACCACCACATCACTCTTTACACCTTCCAGCTGGGTAGAACCTCCGTTGATTCTGTAAAATTTCTGGGTAGTTAGCTTTATAGCACCCAAATCTCCGTATTCATTGCTCCTTACAATATTTTCTAAAGGGATTACATTCTGAACAGTACCCTTTCCGAAAGTCTGTTTGCTTCCGATCACAACCGCCCTCTTGTAATCCTGCATAGCTGCTGCAAGGATTTCTGAAGCCGATGCAGACAACTCGTTCACCAGGATCACCAACGGGCCATCCCATTGTATCCTCTCATCCAGGTCCTCATAAATTTCCTTGTCACGGGCAGATGAACGCACCTGAACTACCGGTCCGTCTTTGATAAAAAGCCCGGCCATTTCAACAACCGTTTTCAACGATCCGCCTCCATTGTCCCTGAGGTCCAGTACCAGGCCCTGCATTCCTTCGCTTTTCAGCCTTTCAATTTCCCTGGCTACATCCGAGGCAGCGTTTCGGTTGGTATAATCGTTAAAATCCACGTAGAATTTTGGCAAGTTTATCAGTCCGAATTTTTGATTCCCCTTGATAACGGTTGCAGACTTGGCAAAGGATTCCTCCAGCTCCACTACATCCCGTGTCAGGGAGATTTCCTCTATAGTCCCGTCTACTCTTCTAACAGTCAGGTCTACCACAGTCCCTTTGGGCCCTTTAATAAGTTTAATGGCATCATCCAGGCGCATCCCCACAATGTTGACAGGAGGCTCTCCTGCCTGGCCTACCTTCAGGATTTCATCGCCAACCTCCAGTCGCTGGTCTCTCCAAACCGGACCTCCTGAAATGATTTCCACGATTTTGGCTCCTTCAGGCTTTTTCTGCAAACGGGCGCCAATCCCTTCGAATTTCCCGGACATGCTAACATCAAACCGCTCTTTGTCTTCAGGGGCAAAATAATAGGTATGCGGATCAAATTCGTCTACTATGGTATTGAGGTATTGTACAAACCAGTCTTTGCGCTCCAGGTCATCCACAAAATCAAAAAATTCATCCAGGGTCTTGCGGGTAGATTCCCTGGCTGCTATTTCTGCCTCTTCAGGCGTCAGGGCTTCAGCATTATTATCCGAGGATTTACTCAGGCTGAGTTTGGAATCATAGGTTCCAATGGTAGCGTACTTCAATTGCATTCTCCATCGTTCCTTTAATTCATCAACCGAAGCAGCATAGCCCTGTTTTTCGTAATCCACATCTATGCTTTCCTCAACGTTGAAGTCAAAAGGAGTGTCCAGCACTTCGTCATAAATCTCCCTGGCATCTCCCATGCGTTGCATCAGGCGTTCATAAACCAGGTTAAAGAAGCTGATTTCGGTATTCTTAATCTGATCGTCTAACTGAAATTTGTATTGTTCAAATTCAAAGATGTCCGATTCCAGGAAGTAGCGCTTGGTAGGATCCAGCACGTCTATAAAATCTTCATAAACGCTTACGGAAAAATCATCGTTGATATCTTTGGGCTCGTAATGCCCTCTTTCCAGTACATAGGTAATTAAATCCAGAAGTAGTTTGTCCTTGTCATCCGTCTCAAAAGAGCTGCTTCTGAAACTGCAGGAAGCAACTGCGATTAGGAGGACTAAACATGCTAACACAAAATTCCTTTTCATGTATATCTTTTTTGCCGCCGCAGGAAAAATAACCCTGCGTCTATTAATTTGTGATTCAACTCCCTAAGATACTGAAAAAACCATGCCAGTCTGGGCGGTCCCCATTAATTTTTTGTTAAAGCAGGGGCGGGAGCGCTATTTATGAAAAACGTATTTTTGTACGATAAAGTATACCGGATGTCGAAACCCCTGATATTAGTTACAAATGATGATGGAATTACAGCCCCGGGGCTCAGGCACCTGATTCGCTACATGAAGGAAATAGGGGATGTGGTGGTAGTGGCTCCGGACAGTCCTCAGTCCGGTATGGGCCATGCAATTACCCTGGATAATACGCTCTATTCGAAGAAGGTGGTAATCGACCAGAAAGATGGTGCCCCTGAGGAATACAGCTGCAGCGGAACCCCTGCTGACTGCGTAAAACTCGCCCTGCAGGAATTACTCCCCAAAAAACCGGACATCTGCGTTAGCGGCATTAACCACGGGTCAAACGCTTCCATAAACGTGATCTACTCGGGTACCATGAGTGCAGCCATTGAAGCCGGCATTGAAGGAGTTCCGGCCATCGGCTTTTCCCTCTGCGACTATTCCTGGGAAGCGAATTTCAGCCCGGCAGAAACAGCCATCAAACAAATAACCAGGGAAGCGTTGCGAAATGGGATGCCGAGGGGAGTGGTCCTGAATGTCAACATCCCAAAAACGGAAGCCGGCGGAATCAGGGGAGTGAAAGTTTGCAGGCAGGCCCGTGCAAACTGGAAGGAAAAATTTGATAAAAGGACGAACCCCATGGGCAAGGATTATTACTGGCTGACCGGGGAATTCGAATTGCTGGATAAAGGGGAGGATACAGACGAATGGGCCCTGAGCCAGGGCTATGTTGCAGTGGTCCCCACTCAGTTCGACCTAACCGCCCACCATTTCATTCAAGATGTAAATAACTGGATTCTCAATGAATAGAAACAAAGAAGTACTGATAGGGTTTGTAGTGGGAATAATCGCTAATACTATAGGGGTATTGTTATATATCCTCCTGTTTTCGGATCTCGGGATCCTCGAGACCTATCAGGCCGCAGTAGAACAGGGCTATGTGGGGAGTTTACTCGCCCTGGGAGCCATACTTAACCTGATAGCCTTTTTCGCCTTTCTGAAAATTCGCCGGGATTACCGGGCCAGAGGCGTACTGATGGCAACCGTCCTGACGGCATTGATCATATTATTTTATAAACTCAGTTAAGGTGAAATACTATCTGATAGCCGGAGAAGCATCGGGTGACCTGCACGGTTCCAACCTTATCAAAGCGCTGCACCGTGAGGATCCGGATGCCACTATCCGCTGCTGGGGAGGCGACATGATGGAAAAGGCCGGAGCAACGCTTGTCAGACATTATAAAACCCTCTCTTTTATGGGGTTCCTCGAGGTTCTGGCCAACATTCCGACCATCCTTAAAAACATAGCTTATTGCAAGAAAGACATTCTGGCTTTTCAGCCAGACGCCCTTATTTTTATTGATTTCTCCGGGTTTAATCTGCGAATCGCCTCCTGGGCAAAAAAACAGGGATTTCAAACTCATTATTACATTTCACCCCAGGTATGGGCTTCACGGGAAGGCAGGATTCAGAAAATCAAACGTGACATAGATGCCATGTATGTTATCCTTCCCTTCGAAAAAGCCTTTTACGAAGAAAAGCATGGTTTTCCTGTACATTTTGTGGGCCACCCGCTGATCGATGCGATGGACGGCCTGGCACCGCCAAAGGAGGAAGAATTCAGAAACCGGCACAGTCTGGATCCGAAAAAACCCATAATTGCCCTTTTACCGGGAAGCCGCAAACAAGAAGTGGATAAAATCCTGTCCATCATGATTGAAGTTACCGGCGCCTTTCCCGACTTTCAGTTTGTAATTGCCGGAGCCCCGAGTCTGGACCCGGAATATTACCATCCCTTTTTAAAAAATAAGCAGGTAACTCTGGTAATGGGAGAAACCTACCCCCTATTGCAGCTCTCCACTGCGGCCTTGGTGACCAGTGGAACAGCAACCCTGGAGACCGCCCTGCTCGAGATTCCCCAGGTAGTGTGCTATAAAGGAAGTTGGATTTCCTATCAGATAGCCAGGCGGCTTATAACGCTTAAGTACATTTCCCTGGTCAACCTGATCATGGACAGGGAAGTAGTGCGGGAACTGATACAAAAGGACCTGAATCCACGGCTGCTGACCACCGAACTCGGGAAAATTCTGGAAGGATCCGGGCGTAAAAAGCAATTGCAAGCCTACCAGACCCTGCGCGAAAAACTGGGAGGACCGGGTGCCAGTCAGAATGCCGCCAAACTGATCGTAAATTTCAGCCGGCAGTCTTAGCTTGCGTCCTGATTGAAAAGCTGAGGCCAAATTCAATTTTTAATTTTTACATAATTTAGCGGTAGCTTCAGCGTTAGAAAATTGTATGAGGTACCTTCTTCCTATTCTGACTCTTGCCCTGCTTCTGGCCAGCTGCGGAAGTAAAAAAAGAACCTATAGCGCTACCCGAAGCCCGGAAGTAACTACAGACTCAGTCATAGTAATTACAGACACCAGTCCTGCGGAAAATAATGAGCCGGATATTGAGGAACCCCGCGGTAAAATTGAAGCGGTAATCAAAACAGCCCTCACCTTTGCAGGGGTCCGCTACCGGTATGGGGGTACAACCCGTAAAGGGATGGATTGTTCAGGACTTTTGTACACTTCTTTTATGGAACACAACCTGCCCCTGCCCAGGACCTCAAAATTAATGGCCCAGGAAGGTCGCAAAATAGGGGAAGGAAAAATACGGAAAGGCGATTTGCTTTTTTTTAAAACCGGAAGGCGAAATAACAAGATCAACCATGTAGGAATGGTTGTGGACGTAAACGGGAAAGAGATTAAGTTTATTCACTCTACTACTTCCCGTGGTGTAATTGTTTCCAGCCTGGATGAAGGGTACTGGAATTATGCCTTTGTAAAGGCGACCCGGATATTCTGACATGCCCCGGCCAAAAACCCCGGTACTTTGGTTGCTGCTATGGCTATCAGGTGGGATTTTACTGGGTTATTCATTAAAACCCAGCCTGTTCCTTTGCATTCTTCTGCTTTTCTGCTCTTTGTTGGTAATTATCACTGGGTATTGGAAAATGGGGAAAGATCGGCCCGGGCTTCAGGCCTTAGTGATAGGTTTTGGTTTTTTGGTTCTGGGCATAATCACTGTAGCGATCCGCCTGCCTGAAAACAAAGCCACGCATTTCGTACACCATTGGGAGAGTGGAAACGGAAGCCTCAGGGCCCGCCTGATCAAAAAACTAAAAGCTACACAATGGAGCCAGCCCTATCTGGCAGAAATACAACGCCTGCAGCCACCACTGTATAGCGGTACGGTATTGCTCAAAATACCCCGGGACAGTACAGATCAGCTGCCAGTGGTCAGAGATGAATTGCTTTTATGGGGAGAAACCTTGCCAATACGACCTCCTTTGAATCCCTATCAATTTGATTATGGTGAATACATGAGGAAAAATGGGGTCTACGGCCAACTTCAGCTAAAGCCTGGGGGCTTTTTGAAGATAGACAGGAAAAGCAAAGGCAAACAATCACTTGGAGCTATCCGCGATGCTCTGGCAGCCGGTCTTTCTGAGACAGGCCTGGATGCTGCCGCCCTTGGCCTGTTCAGGGCACTGATCCTTGGCGATCGGACCGAATTAGACGCCGGCCTCTATCGTTCCTACCAGCGTGCAGGAGCCGCACATATCCTGGCTGTGTCTGGCCTGCACATTGGGATCGTTGCAGGTTTACTGCATTGGTTGCTCAGGCCGCTGGCCCTCAGGTTGCGAAAACCCTGGCCCGTTTTACTGATCATCCTCTCGGGTTTATGGGGATATGCCGCTCTCAGTGGCCTGAGCGCCTCAGTAGTGCGTGCAAGCCTGCTTTTTTCTTTTCTGAGTATTGGCCAGGCCTTCAAACGTCCGGGGTTTTCCCTTCACTTTCTTGGATTGGCCGGCATATTTATGTTAAGCATCAACCCCTTGTGGCTGTTAAATGTGGGGTTTCAACTGAGTTTTGCAGCTGTGGCCAGCATACTTGTATTCTTTAAACCCCTTATGGCCCTATGGCCCTGGAAGAAGGGAGTTTTGGGTAAAACCGGCGGGTTACTGGCTGTGAGCATTGCCGCCCAGGCCGGGGTGCTTCCTTTCAGTTTGTATTACTTCCATCAGTTTCCGGGTATCTTTTTGGTTTCAAACCTGTTGTTGATTCCGGGGCTCGGAATACTATTGCTGCTGGGGTTTGTCTTTGTAGGTCTTTCCGGATTGGGATGGATCCCGGAACTACTTATTACTCTTTACGGCCAACTACTCAGTCTTATGAATGCCTGCGTCCGGTATCTCAGTAATATGGATGTCTTCTTCTTTGAAAATATCCGTTGGGATTTACCGGCTTCCCTTTGCCTGGCATTGATCCTTTTGGGACTTGCAGCGCTGAGGTTCCGGAATTACCGTTGGTTTATATCCTTGTCAATTGCAGGGGTATTTGTTTTACTGGGATGGAATCTATTTTCCCTAAAGCAGGATCAGTCTATCCGGGAATTCTGTATCCCGCACAAAGTTGCGGCCAGTGGCTTCTGGCTGAGACAGCAGGGGAAGATTGATTTATACAGCACAGACAGCCTTGCTTTTTTACCCTTGTTGGAAGACTTAAGAACCCATGTCAGGATTGATCAACAGTCCTTTTTGCCTTTGCAGAATTCATATTCCCTGGCAGAATTCAAACTGCTGATCATTGACAGCAGCGGGGTTTATCCCTGTCCCCCGCAGGCACCCGATTTGTTATGGATCCGGGAATCCCCTAAAATCCATCTGGAAAGGGTATTGACAGAGCTGAATCCCAAACTGCTGGTAGTAGACGGGAGTAATTATAAAAGTGATCTTTCCCTTTGGAAAAAAAGCTGTAAAAAAATGGGAATACCCCTGCATATAACATCTACAGATGGGGCCTTCCGGCTAAATCTCTAATCGTCCATTTTCCTCTCGGCCTCCTCCACGCCGTGGGTAAGCCTTTTAAGGGGTTTGATTATGGTGATAACCAATATTCCAAATATGACACAGAAAATCGTTATTCCTGTAAAAATGGTAAGCTCCCCTGCTTCTGAAGCAGATTCCCCCAACAAGCCGGCCACCTTGTTCCCAAGGCCCGTAGCGGCAAAATAAACCCCCATCATAAGCGCACCGTATCTTACAGGGGCCAACTTGGTAATAAATGAAAGTGCCACCGGAGAGGCACTCAGTTCGCCGATGGTGTGGAAAAGATACGCCAGAGCGAGCCAGTATAAGGCAGATTGTCCTTCAGCTTCATATTCCATGGAAGCGAAAACCATGAAGACAAAGCCCAGCCCCATAATGATTACACCATTTGCCATCTTGAATAGCGAAGACGCCTCTTTTCCCCTGTTTTTCCACCACATCCAGAAGTTAGCCACGGGAACCGCAAATAAGATTATGTAAAAAGGGTTGAAGAATTGAAAGGCTGCTGCCGGAATCTCATAGCCAAGGAACATACGGTCGGTTCGGTCCTGCGCATAAAGATTCATCAGCCCCCCGGCCTGTTCGAAGGCACCCCAGAAGACAATAACAATAATAAATGAAAGCAGCAAAACTATATAGCGGTCCTTTTCCTCCCTGGAATCCAGATCCCCGAAAATAGCAACCATCATCCCCACAACAAGGGAGAGGAAGAGGAAGAAAATCATATACGCCAATTGCTGGTCTTCAATAAAAAACCAGGCTCCCAGAAAGGAAAATATCCCAAGCAAAAGAGTAACCACCAGCGGTGTCTTTTTACTGAATTGGTCTGAAAAAATCTTCCCGATGGAAACATGGGTTGTATCCATTTCTTTTTTGACCGGTTTATTTCCTACTTCTGTCAGGTAACGCTGTCCGAATATGTAAACTACCTGCCCAAGGACCATCCCGATGGCTGCCAGTCCAAATCCGGCATGCCATCCATACAGATCGGCCACATAGGCTACGGAAAGGGCTGCCAGGGCTGCCCCGGTGTTAATCCCGATATAAAATATGGAGAACCCCTTATCCCGTTTTATATCCCCGGGCCGGTACAATCCGCCCACAAGGGTCGATATATTGGGTTTCAGCATCCCTACCCCGGATACAATGAGGGTAAGCCCGGAATAAAAGGCCCACATTTCTTCTATCGATAGGATCCCATGGCCCATTACCAATAAAAAGCCACCAATCATAACCGCTCGCTTCTGACCGATAATTTTATCGGCAATTATCCCCCCGGGAATAGATGCCACATACACCAACATCGTATACCAGCCGTAAAGCGAAAGGGCCTCTGCATTGAGCCAGCCCAGTCCGGGATTATCCCCCATGGTTTCGGCTGTTAAATACAGTACCAGGATACCCCGCATCCCGTAATAGGAAAATCGCTCCCACATTTCTGTAAAAAAGAGGATATAAAGTCCAACGGGATGTCCGAAAAGTTGCTTTTTGTGAGCCGGTTTGGTTTGAGTCTGCATGGGTTGCTTTTTTGGTTAGAGGTTTTCCAGTACGAAATTGGTCATTTTATTAAACAGGTGCAGGCGCGTATTGCCTCCGTATATCCCGTGGTTTTTATCCGGATAAATAGCCCAGTCAAAAGGCTTGTTCGCCTGGACCAGTGCCTCTATCATCCGCATGGTATTCTGTACGTGAACGTTGTCATCCGCCGAACCGTGTACCAGCAGGTATTTCCCCTTTAACTGGTCCGCAAAAAATATGGGCGAATTATCGTCATAGCCAGAGGGGTTCTCCTGAGGGGTCTGCATATAGCGTTCGGTGTAAATGGTATCGTAAAAACGCCAGCTGGTAACCGGGGCCACAGCAATAGCCATTTCAAAGACCTCATTCCCTTTTAAAATACAATTGGAAGACATAAAACCACCGTAGCTCCACCCCCAAATCCCGGTCCGGTCCGGATCTATATATGGCCTCTTACTTAGTTCTTCGGCAGCGACAATCTGATCTTCCACTTCGTATTTGCCCAGTTCTTTCTGTGTGATTTTTTTGAAATCCCGGCCCTTGAGCCCGGTTCCCCGGCCATCCACACAGGCAATAATATATCCCTTGGAAGCCAGCATCTGATGCCAGTAATCATTAGATCCAAACCAGCTGTTGGCCACCTGTTGTGATCCGGGGCCACTGTACTGGAACATAAAAAGCGGATATTCCTTTGAAGGATCAAAATCCACCGGTTTGATCATCCACATATTCAGCTCATTGCCATTGACCATTATGGTGCTGAATTCCTTTGGGGCTAATTCATAGCCTTTTAGCTTTTCTACTAGTGCCCGGTTATTTTTAAGTTCTTTGACCTGTTCCCCATCCGAAGCCTTGTGCAAGGTGTAAACCGGCGGTGTACTTACACTGCTGAACGTATTGATGAAATAACTGAAATCGGCACTAAAGGAGGCCCGGTTGGTTCCCACCCCGGCAGTAAGCCTTTGTTTGCCTTTTCCTTTATCACTTACACTGTAGACATCCCTGAGGATAGAACCCTGCTCGGAGGACTGATAAAAGATCCGTTTTCTTTTGGCATCGTATCCGTAATATGCGGTTACTTCCCAGGGACCCGAGGTTAACTGGTACTGCTGCTCCCCATTGGCCTTGTGCAGATAGATATGATTGTAGCCGTCTTTCTCACTGGTCCAGATAAAGCGATCATCCGGAAGGAAAGTTAGGTTGTCCGTTACATCCACATAGGCTGCATCCCGCTCTTCCAGCAATACAGAAACGGCCATGGTCTTCGCATTGACCTTATGCAGGACCAGATGGTCCTGATGTCGGTTAAGGCTCTGAACACTCAGGTGATCCGGATGTTGCATCCATTCCATGCGCGGAATGTAATAGGGCTCCCCCAGATCCACCTCAGTGGTCTGCCCGCCTTTCAAGTCATAGATAAACAGGGAAACCTCCGCATTATCCTCTCCGGCCTTGGGATATTTAAAGACCGATTGATCCGGGTACAGTTCGCCGCCATACACATCCATGGAAAATTCCGGCACACCGCTTTCGTCAAAACGCATAAAGGCAATTTTATCCCCGGAGGTATTCCAGTCGAAGGCACGGACAAACGAAAATTCTTCTTCGTAAACCCAGTCGGTTACCCCATTGATGATGGCGTTTCTCCTTCCATCCGTAGTAATCTGCATCCTGTCGGAACGCTCCAGGTCCAGCACATAGAGGTTGTTTTCAAAAACATAAGCCACCTTATCCCCGGCCGGGGACAGGGTAGGTTCCTGAATTTTGGCCTCTGATATTTTTACGATTTCCGAAGTGTTAAAGTCATAGATGTAATAAATACCCAGGCGAGAGCGGCGAAAGATCGCCTCTACCTCCGTTGCCAGCAATACTTTTGACTCATCTTCACTAAAACTGTAAGAGGTGAAAAAGGGGATCCCCTTCTCCGGATCGCTCTGAAGGAGGGTAGCCACCTGCTGCTGTGTACGGTATTCAAATTTATCTATGGAACTGATGTTTTGTCCTCTGTCTGTATTGAGTACTGTATAATGTTGCCCGTCATTCATAGAACGAAGGACATCCAGTCCTTCTGTGCGGAAGGCACCGCCCCAGATTTCCTCCAGGGTTATCTCCTTCTGGGCCGAGAGTACAGCCCCGATCAGCAAACAAAAACACAATATCCGATATCGATTTTTCATGAATTGACAAAAATGGGTTAACAAACCTCCAAGTTTATGAATATTTTACCAATTATTGCAATTTTGCCCCTATTTTATTACCCCTTTGAGTCTTGCTGAATGACCACTTAATTCTGGGGGTTTCCCTATCTTTGCCGACAGAAATCCGATCTGATGACAGCACCCGTTGAAGGCTTTTCAAAACTGAGTAAAGAAGCAAAAATCCAGTGGATTGCCTCCCGATATACGACACACCCGGAAGCAACTGAAGCCCTGTTAAAACGCTATTGGAATGAAGATTCCAAATTGCAGCAACTGCACGATGAGTTCATTGAAAATACCATTTCCAATTTTTATCTCCCGCTGGGGGTTGCCCCCAATTTCCTGATAAACGGGAAACTTTATGCCATCCCTATGGCCATTGAGGAAAGCTCCGTTGTGGCTGCAGCCAGCAAGGCCGCTAAATTCTGGCTGGAAAGAGGGGGGTTTAAGGCTGAGATCCTGGGTACGGAAAAAATAGGGCAGGTCCATTTCCTTTATCAGGGGAATCCGGAGCGGCTCAAGAGCTTTATCTCATACCTGATTCCAATTATGAAACAGGATGCCTCTTCCCTAACGGCTAACATGGAAAAAAGAGGGGGTGGCATTCTCGGGATTGAGCTGCGCGACAAAACCGCTGAAATAGCAAACTATTATCAATTGCACTGCCGGTTTGAAACCCGTGATGCCATGGGTGCCAATTTTATCAATTCCTGCCTCGAACAGTTTTCGACAAGCCTGTTGAGAGAGGCCCAGGACTATGACGGCCTAATAACGGAACAGGGGGATATAGAGGTATTGATGAGTATACTCTCCAATTACACGCCCGATTGCCGTGTGCGGGCCGAGGTGAGTTGCCCTGTTGAACAACTGGACGAAGAAAGCGGGCTGTCTGGAGACACTTTTGCACGTAAACTGGTACAGGCCGTTTCCATTGCCGATAACGAGCCGTACCGCGCAGTCACCCACAATAAAGGAATCATGAACGGAATAGATGCTGTTGTACTGGCCACCGGGAATGACTTCAGGGCTGTGGAAGCAGGAGTGCATGCCTATGCCGCCCGCAGCGGGCAATACCGTAGCCTGACCCGGGCCGAAATTCAAGGGGACCTATTCAAATTTACCCTTGAGATCCCTTTGGCCCTTGGCACCGTTGGAGGGTTGACCAGCCTGCACCCCCTTGTTAAACTTTCCCTTGAAATACTCCAGAATCCTTCGGCAGAGGAATTGATGAAAATTGTTGCAGTTGCCGGCCTCGCCCAGAATTTCGCTGCATTGCGGTCTTTGGTAACCGTAGGCATTCAAAAAGGGCATATGAAAATGCACCTGCTCAATATCCTCAATCAAATGGGGGCCAGCAATGCCGAAAAAGAAGCTATGGTAGATTATTTTAAAACCCACACCGTAAGCCACAACGAGGTCGTCAAAGCCCTGGAAGCGCATCGCAGCAACTAATGGAAAAGGAGTTTTACAGCCATGGAAAATTACTCTTATCCGGAGAATACCTGGTGTTGGACGGGGCCCGTGCCCTGGCCCTGCCCTGCAGGTTTGGACAATGGCTACGCACCGAAACTTTGACAGAACCGGTTATTCACTGGGTTTCACTGGACCACGAAAAAAAAGTTTGGTTCGAAACTACAATCCCCAAGGCAAGTCTGGAAAAGTCGGTATCGGGCCAGCCCTTCCCCCGGGAAATCTCCCAAAGGCTTATCTATTTTTTAAGGCAGGCCCGCAGGCTCAACCCACAATTTCTTTCGGATCCCAACGGTGTCCGGGTTACTACCTTGCTGGAATTTCCAAGGAAATGGGGCCTTGGCAGTTCCTCAACGCTTATTTCCAACCTGGCCCGATGGGCTGAAATAAACCCCTATGACTTACTGGCGGGGAGTATGGGGGGCAGCGGCTACGACCTGGCCTGTGCCACCGCTTCCTCTCCGGTCTTTTATAGGCTGGATCCAAAATCACCGCCAATGGTTGAACCGGCTGCATTTGATCCCCCTTTCAGTGAGCAGCTGTTTTTTGTTTTTCTCAATGACAAGCAAGATTCCGGTGAGGCCATCCGGCGCTACCGAAAAAAGAAATTCGACCGGAGCAAAATGGTCCTGGAAATCTCAGGAATAAGCGAGGCCCTGGTGAAGGCAACGGAATTGAACGACTTTGAAACATTGCTGGCCCGTCACGAAGAACTTCTTTCAGAGGTCCTGGACCTGCCTCCGGTTAAACAAAGCAGGTTTGCTGATTTTCCGGGAAGTATCAAAAGCCTGGGGGCCTGGGGAGGGGATTTCGTACTGGCAACGGGCCGTGAAGAAGCCCAGCAATATTTTATCAAAAAAGGATATCCTACTGTAATCCCGTATGCTCAGATGATACTATAAAAAAATCCGCAACCTGATGGTTGCGGATTTTCTTATAAAACGAATTCTATCTTAGTAGAAAACCGATCGGTTATCCTCTATTTCAGCTTTTTCTTTAAGGGCATTATACACATCTGCTGCCACCCTGGTACCCAGGCTGTTTTTAAGCGTGTTTGCATAAGGGGCATAATTATCCAGTGAAGGTGCATCTTCCCTGTTGGTAACTTCCAGCTTGTATACTCCTGTTTCTCCCTTAAGTAATCCGGAGGTGCTACCCTGATCCATGGCAACGGCTGTTCCGACCACAAGGGGCTCCCTTCCGGCACCCGGGATGGTCGGGGTTTTAGCAGTCAGAGCACTGGCGCTGGCTATGGTAACTCCGTTGTCCGCGGCAATAGTCTGCATGTCTTTTCCCTTGTTCGCCTCCATGATACGAGCCGTTTTCTTTTCTTTTCGCAAAATGGGCAATACCCTGACCGAAGCGTCTTCCACACTCATAAGGCCTTTCGCATATTTCGCAGTAAGCTGCACAACGGCGTATCCATTGCTTAAATCAAAGCGGCGGATATCTCCCAATTCGGTTTCCGGGTTGAACGCCCATTGTACTATACGGCGTTCCGAGCCCAGTCCCGGCAGGTTTTCATCCATTGCCTTAAGCTTGTTCACCGGACGTGCCTGATACTCATTCTTTCTCGCCTCTTCTGCAAAGGAAACCCCTTCATTGCTTACAGCCATTTCAAAGCTGGTAGCCTCTGTAAACAGGCTATTAACTGTTTCTACCGAAGGTTCTATCAAGCGGGCGAGTGTAGCCAGGCGGACAATATCCTGTTTATCATCCACACGTACAATATGAAAGCCGAATTCTGTTTCTACCAGGCCAATGGTTTCCACTTCGTTACCGAAGGCGAAGTCATTGAATTTAGGGGTCATGATACCCTCCTGGAAATAACCCAGATCCCCTCCCCTTGGGGCAGAGGGACCGTCGGAATTATCCCTTGCCAACTGAGCAAATACCGTTTCCGGTTTTTGGGCTTCAGCCAGCAATTCTTCGGCACGTTCTTGCGCCTCTTCCTTGGTACGTGTGATATTTGGGTTGGCTCTTTCCGCTCCTTCGTACGTAATGAGGATGTGGCTGGCCTTTACACTTCCATTAAGCCGCTTTTCCATCATACGGCTCATCTTAAAATATTCCCCGTCGCGATAAGGCCCGTATACTTCGCCAACGGAAAGGGACAGGAGCGAATCCGCATGCTGTGCGGGCAAATCATTCCTGAGTTTAAAAATAGTATCGTACTTCAGATCTGAGTTCCTGTCCAGGAAGGCATCCATTTCTGTAGTATTGCGGAACCCGGGGATAACCAGGGTGGTGTCTTCCTGGGCTACATACTCCTCCCTGTCCACAAAAAGTTCCTTCATGGCTTCGTTAATGGCCGCTTCATCTGCCATAGAAGCTTTTTCTTCAAAGAAGACATACTGGATATCCCGGGCAGCCTCCTGCTGGTAGTCCTCTTCATGCTCTTCAATATATGCGGCAATTTCCTTCCTGTTTACATTCACGGTGCTGTCCGGGATACTGCTGTAGGGAACGCGTACATAGCGGATGTCTACCTTGTCATTGGCCAGGTGGTAGTCCAGCTCCCCTTCCTGAAGGCTGGCACCTGCTCCGGCGCGGATCAGGTCCATATAAGTCTGTTCTTTGGCAGACTGGATAAGTGCCTGTTCATTCTGCAACCACAGCCGGTATTGTTCCGGAGCATTGACCCTTAAATCTGCGATAAAGGACCGGAAAGCCGTTTCATCAAAAAATCCATTTTCGTCCTGGAACTGAGGATTCTGTGTAAAACTTGGATTGTTGCGGATCAATTCCATAATCTGATCCTGTTCTATGTTGATCCCGAGCTTTTCGAATTCCTGCTCCAGGATAGTGGATCTCACTTCCTGATCCCAAACGGTATTGACAATCTGTGTAGCTGTTGCCTGGCTCCCAAATCTCCCGGAAGCCACTTCCATTTTAGCCCGGAAATCATCAATGGAAATTGCTTCCCCATTGACTTCTCCAACTGCAGAACCTACCTTGACCCCGCCAAAATTGTTTCCTGTAAAAATACCGGAAATCACGAAGGCAAAAAGTGCCATCCCTATAATGAAAATAAGCACCGTAGTGCGCTTTCTAATTTTCTCTAAAATTGCCATCCTCTGGATTCTTTAAATCAGTGGGCGAAATTAGTATTTTAAACGCAATAATAAAAGGGAAAAAACAGGGAATCAGGCGATGATGACTAATCTGAATCGATCAGCTGCAGCGTGACCAGGTCTATCTTCGTATTGGAGACTTCGAGAATGGTAAAGAGAAACTTGCCAATGCGAATTTCACTGTCCTGTTTGGGGATATCCCCGGTCTCGTTTACAATCATGCCACCCAGGGTTCCGTATTCGTCGCTTTCCGGAAGTTCCAGGCGGTATTGTTCATTGATGTAATCGACTTCCAGCCGGGCCGAAAATTTGAAAGTGTCTGGCCTGAGCTGTTCTTCTATAAGTTCTGTGCTGTCGTGCTCATCTTCTATCTCCCCGAAGAGTTCTTCAATGATATCCTCTACGGTAAGGATGCCGGAAGTCCCCCCGTACTCATCAAGGACAACGGCCATGCTTTTGCGCTTTTTGGTGAGAACGTTCAGTATCTTCTGTATAAGCATGGTTTCAGGGACAAATTCCACCGGAAGCAGAATACTTTTAATGGTCTTGGGCTTTTTAAATAGTTCATAGGAGTGCACATAGCCTATAATGTTGTCTATGGTATCCTTATAAACCAGGATTTTGGAGTAGCCGGTTTCAGAAAAAAGCCTGGTCAGGTTCTTAGGGGTTTCGTGCAACTCCACAGCCGTAATCTCGGTGCGCGGAACCATAACCTCGCGGGCCTTGACCTCCGAAAATTCCAGGGCATTCTGAAAAATCTGAATTTCAGAATCTACCTCATCGGCTTCCTCAACCGTTTCCATTTGCTCTGTGATATAGTCTCCCAGTTCCAGTTTACTGAATGCCAGTTGCACCTGGTCGCCATCGGTCTTAAAAAAGGTTTTGAGGATCAGATCTGAAATTCGGATTACAAATTCCGAAATGGGCCAGAAGACCAGATAAAACAAAAAAGCAGGGATGGCCAGCGCTTTCAACAGGGAATTCGCATAAATCTGAAAAAGGACCTTGGGGAGGAATTCGGCTGTCAGTAAGATGATGATAGTAGATATCAAAGTCTGGGTAAGCAGGCTGAAATCTGTCAGAAGGAGTTGCAGCAGGGTGTATTCGGAGGGGAGCATCCCCAGAAACCATTGCATCAGTAATTCCCCCATATATAAACCGTACACGACCAGGGCCACATTGTTCCCGATAAGCATGGTAGCAATGAACTTGGAGGGTTTGGCCGTTATCCGGCCCAGGATCTTAGCCAGTATCCCCCCCTGCTTTTTCTCAATCTCAATATGGATCCGGTTTGCCGAGATATAGGCAATCTCCATGCCCGAGAAAAAGGCGGAACACAAAAGACTAATCAGGATAATAGTCATAACAGGTCAACTGGCATTAGGCATCCGGGTTGTCCCGCCGCTTTTCAAATTTTTTACGATAATTCCTCCTGAAAAAAAACATGGCCGTGGAGACTACAGCAAAGAAAATAAATATATAGGTCTCCTTTGGATTAACCCCCCAGAGTTCCCCGATTTTATAAATGGATATCAGGGCCACTGCCAGGTATAAATACTCGGTATATCTTAATATTTTGATCATAATTCTTCTTCTTTAATCAGCATTTCTCCGCCGGTTTTATGTGCATTAAAATAGCTAAAATCACGATTAAAATCCATTCCAACCCCATTTAAAACCGATCCTTCTTCCGGATTGCTGAAAGTAAAGCGGTCCTGGGTAAAGATCCATTCACTGCTTCGGTCCCAATATAGCTGAGGGGTTTCCAGGCGTTTCCCGTCATGTGTTTCCAAGACAACATTTCCCCTGAGGTCAATCAGGTTCGTTCGGGTATAAATGATAGCAGAGTCAGCAACAATAGTGCTTTTCAGCCCCTGCTCGTCGTAATAATCTACCTGCAAGCCCTTGGGAAAGGTCCTGAATGGAAATTTCAGGTTGTCATAATCTTCACTAAGCGGGCTTTTTAAAATAGCAATTATCCGTGAAGCACTGCTATCCTGCGTATTTAATTCCTTTTGGGTTTCTGTATAGGTAAGTGTAAAATCGCTCGCGATCCCCTGTGGATAAACCTTCAGCGCGGCCTCGTCTCCTACCCGCTTATAGCTGTCTTCACAGGCACAAAAAAACATTGCCACAGCGCTAACCATGGCAATGTTTTTAATGATATGTTCTTTCAAATGCATCCTTATAGGTTCGGAACCGTAACGCTGCCACCAACCCAACAAGGGAATGATACCTGCTTTCCGGCCATCCCGGAATTAAAGATATCCGTTTTGGATGGTGCTTTGGCTTGGTAGCTGGCAGCTGACTGACTGGCACGGCCACTGATAGATGGATCTACCCTTCCGGCCCTTCTGGCCATATCCGCAGCCAACCAGTAAACGGCTCGCTTCTCAAATGGAGTGCTTCCACATTCGTTGGCACTGCTCGCATAGAGGTTTGCTATTAAAAGATAAGCGTTTCCGTTGGACGCGTTGGCGTCAATAGCCCTGCGGGCATAAGCTCTGGCCTGAGACTTACTGAACTTGCGGGCAATGGTTGCCGCTTTGTACAGTATGCTTGATTTCTTACGGGCATCCGTTTCCAGCTCGGCGGCCTTATCAAAATCTGCTATCGCCCCGCGGTTATCCCCGTCTTTGGCTTTTAAGGTACCCCCGTAAAGGTAAGCACTGGCAGAGGGCTCAAGGGCCAGCTGCGCTTCAAACAACTTACGGAAAAGCGGGTCGTCCGTACATTCTTTGGAGAACATCCTTCCAACAGCTCGTTTTACCCAGGCGATATCACCTTTCTTCTCCTCAAAGGATTTCTGGTAAAGCGGAATCAGGTTTTCACAATCAGCCAGGGCTCCCAGTTTGGAATCGATACTCCCTGCTATTTTACCGTAGTTTTCGGAGTAGCTGTTATAAGATTTCAACCTGCGGGAATCTTTTGAGGAAAGCGTCCCGGCCTCTTCCTTGGGGAGCAGCACATTAATTTGCTTAAGGTACTTCTCGTTTTCCTCTTCGATTTTCTCGGTAACATCATCGTAAACATCAAAAACTTCCTGCAACTCCTTCTTGCCGGCCCCGTGTAGGTCTACCAGGCTTGAGAAATACAGGTAAAGGGATTTTGGATTATCGAAGTTGGCACGATCTTCTTTGAAGGCCTGGGACAATTGTGAATAAATATCATCGTCCGAAATCATCTTGTTATCATACATAAGGTTGACCTTATCTGTGATGTCTTCAGCCTTTGTATAGTTTTTTGGGAAATATTGACGCCTGGTATCATAAAGACTTGACAATTCCTTTATAAAAGCCTGTTTTTCAGCTCCACTGGAATTCTCAATCTTATGCTCCAGGATTTTTTCCCCGTAGGAGAAGTTAGCCTTATTGATGCCCGGACAGGTCTCATAGACCATTTTCCAGGGTTGATAAGCGGCTTCGTAATTTTTTACTTTTGCATGTTCAGCATAAATGGAAAGATTGGTCATACATTCGGGGTTCTGCGCCTGGCCATAAGAAAGGCCGGCTATCCCCAAAACCAGAACCATCATTGCGTAAAAATCCTTTTTCATCTTGTCATTTATTTAGAGTGGGTTAATGTACTAAATTTTTATCAATTAATTTGTCTTTTCAGGAACCATCTGGCGTTGAGGGACAGCCCTATACTGACTTTAAAATAGCTTTCACGGACCAGGTTATTCATGGTGGTCCCCCTTCTTCCGAGCTCAAATCCGAGATTCAGATTTGTAAAATCGGCTCCTATAGGCAGACCCATTCCAAATGTCATGCCAAAGTTGCTAAGCTCCTTATCATTTACGACAAAACCACTATTATCCAGACGAAGGCCTGCACGGTAAACCACCCTTTTAAAATAGGAGTCAAAAGAGGCGTAATCCGGGATAAAGTAGCCCCCAAAGGCAATAGCACTTGCATCCTCATATCGCGTATTGGACGCCTCAAGAAACGGGCTGGAATAATCGCTGAATTGTTGCAAACTGTATTCCCCGCCAACAAACCAATGCTTGTCTTCCCCTACACCCAGGCCGAAGCTGTAGGTTGTAGGTATCTTTATCTCTGTAAACCGTAGGTTAACTTCATCCAGGTTAACATCAAAAACCTCAATTTCATTCCCGCTAAGCGGAACAAAGGTCCCGATGGTTTGGGTATTCTCGGAGGTCAGGTTCGTCTGGGTCCGCACCCGTACCGAACTAAAAAGGGTATGTTTTGAACTGATTTTAGGCTCGTAGGTAAGGGCGTAGTTAAAATCAAAGCCGGAAATTTGGGACTCGCGCAGGTCCAGGGTACCGAATTGTACCCCTTCCGTAGTTTGCTGCCTGTTGTTTTCCAGTCGTCCAAAATGGTAATTAACTGTTGCCCCAAGATACAAGCCTGGCAGCAGGCGAAAGCCCGCAG
The DNA here is from genome assembly GCF_052497835.1 of Robiginitalea insularis. NCBI lineage: Bacteria > Pseudomonadati > Bacteroidota > Flavobacteriia > Flavobacteriales > Flavobacteriaceae > Robiginitalea > Robiginitalea insularis. The sequence continues at coordinate 1,899,610 of NZ_CP199296.1, read as the reverse complement.
AGAGAAATAGTTGGTTTATACCCCCGTCTCCAGCAAACTGGTTGGTTACGGCATTCCCTTCAGCATTGGTACGCTCGTCCAACAGGGAATAGCCCACCGAACTAAAGGGTTTAAGGCCAAAATTGAATCCCATCCGCTGAACTTTTAAGGGTAGCGCAATGGCCAGGTAATCCAGATTGGTTACTGAGGTGTTTTGCTCCGCACTAAAAGTCTCCAGGCGCAACTCCCTGTGAGAAACGGCCGCGGCATATATAGTCGGGCCAATTTTACCGAGGGAAGCGGGGTTGTTTATATTCAGGTGAATGCTGTCCGTATACATCGCCAGCCCTCCCATCATCTGGTTCTCAACAGTACTGATGGAGCGAAGGTCCCCAATACCGAAAAATGAATAAGGTGACACACTTCCGTTCTGAGCGGAAAGTGCAAAGGTCGCAAAACAGCAGATTGCGAGAACGATTTTTTTTACCATCTAGCTTTTGTTGTATTCCAGCAGCTGGTTTAAGCCCTCCAGGAGAAAATTAGAATGGGCAAATATGGTGTTTTTTAACCGTTTTGACAAAAATTGAGCATCGCCCCCTGTTAAAATCACTGTTAAATCTCTGAATCGCGATTTGTACTGCCCTATAACCCCGTCAATTTCCAGGCAAATCCCATTAACCACCCCACTGTGCATGCTGCTTTCAGTAGCATTTCCGATAAAATCGAATACCTCTTCCGGAGTGAGCAGCGGCAGCCTGGCTGTGTATTTATTAAGGGCATTATAGCGCATGTAAAGACCAGGAGAAATAGCTCCACCCAAATATTCCCCGTGATCGTTAACCATATCGTAAGTGATGCAGGTACCTGCATCTATGACCAGGGTATTTCCCTTGGGGTTGTGATAAAAAGCAGCGGTTGCCAGAGCCAGCCGGTCCGGACCCAGGGTCTGGGGGGTTGCATACGAATTTTTAAACGGGAGCTTTAAACTAGGAGATAACTCATATACCTCACAGAAAACCGATACCGCCTTTACCGTACAGCGGTCCAGGTTGCTGACCGATGAAATAACCGCCCTGTTTATGTTGGGATATTTGGTAAACACCCCTTTCAGGTGGTTTGCAAAATCTGCCTCGTTACTGGATTCGACATGCAAAAGCTTGTTCCGCCGGAAGACGGCGAACTTAATTTGAGTATTGCCTGCATCGATAACCAGATTCATATTACAAAGATCAGAATTTACGAAAAAACAACCTCCTTTTTTCAGGTTTTTGTTGGTTGTTGCTAAAAATGAATTTATATTTGCCCCCGCTTAATTACCAATGGTACCTTAGCTCAGTTGGTAGAGCAACGGACTGAAAATCCGTGTGTCCCTGGTTCGATTCCTGGAGGTACCACTTAAAGCGCCAAAACCCGCTCCGATTGGAGCGGGTTTTTTATTTCCAGGAAGCGTTGAAAGCTCGCTTTCATAAGCGAACGGGAAATAAAAAACCGCCCCCGCCGCCTGCGGGGGCTGGGTTTTGGCATTTTCAGGAGTGGGGCCGGTCAGGAACACCCAGAAGTAGAGCAGAGCTCACTTCAGGGTATCTCCTGGAGACTCCTTACGGAGTAAATTCCAAGAACCAAATTCCAAATTCCAAAGATCGGGTTTTGGCATTTTCAGATGCGGAACCGGTTAGGAGCAACTAGCGCCAGTAGATTATCTATTGGAGGTAATAATACGAACCCCTGAAACAATAAGTTTTATTGGGAATCTATTCCTTTCCTGTTCACAGGTTCAACTTAACCCCCCCATTGACCACAAATCCATCCACCGGGGCGTAAATGTCCCGGAATTGCGGATCGCTCAAATCCCCCGTATAAATAGTGTCGAAAGCAGTTTGCCGGGTATCCAGAAAATTTTCAAAATTCAGGAAAATGGAAAGGTGTTCCCCTATCCTTTTCTCGGTCATGACCCCGGTAATCCAATAAGATTGGCCCGTTGTACCATCATTGAGTTGCTGCGGGCTAAAGTAATACGCCTCCAGTCCTATCCAGAAATTATCGTGTTTCTCATACATCAGGACATTGTTGAGCCGGTGATTGGCCACAAGCGGAAACTGGGATGTTTCCCCATTGTAATGCTCTTTGACGTTGGCATAGGTATAGCCCACGAACAGTTTCAGGTCCCTGTAGCTCCATTTCAGATTTACTTCCACCCCTTGCGTATCCACGTAACCGGCGGGTTGGGTAAATTCAAAAAAACCGTTTATGGATGTGAGTTGCAGCGGATCCCGGATCTGAGTATAATAAAAAAGCAGGTTGGAAGTCATCACAAGGTCAGGGGCCAGGGGCATTCTGTGGTTGATGTCAAAATTTGCGCCCACCGAGCGTTCGGCACTGAGCGCCGCCGTATCCAGCGGCCTGATGTTCCGAAATTGTAAACGCTCTGCCTCTTCCGAGAATACAGTGGGCGTCTTATACCCCAAACCGCCACCCAGCCGAAAAGTCCAGGTGGAGGCCGGGTTGAACATCAGGGAAAAACGGGGTAAGGGAAACCAGCCATATTGATTCTGATAATCCAGTCGAAACCCGGATTCCAATGTCCAAAGGGAATGCAAATTCCAGGTATTCTGCATAAACCCTCCCAGGGTCGCATTGGAATAGCTCAAATCTTCGTCAGGATTGCCTTCGGCCTGGCGAAACTGATCCGTCCACAGGTTCAGCCCGGTTATCCATTCAATTTGATCGTCCCCCCAGGAAAAATTCAGCTCACTGAAGGATGAAAATTGATTTCCTGCAAAAACATAGTCGGGGACTGCAATGGAACGATCGTAGAAATTCAGGCTGTTCTTGAATTCCAGGCGTTTCGAATCACCAATTTTGCTGTTGAGTTGCATTTGGGTGGAAATCCGGTCCGTTTGGTTCTCTTCAAAGTAGGGGTCCGGAACCTGTTCCCCTCTGGCATATTCCAGGTTACCCCCTACCCGGTCTTCTGAAATGATATTAACCCCGGCGTTCAGGGTGGTCTTATCATTAAAATAGATAAAGAGCTTGGGGTTGAGTGTAAACCGATTGAAATCCGGAATTGCCGTTAAGCCTATATCTGCAGGATCGTATGGGGTCCCCAGGTTATAAGAGGCGAATACCGTTGTTCCGACTTTACCAATTCGTTCGGAGTAGAAGCCGCTTATATCCAATCCGAGGGCTGAAGTTCCGTTGAGCATGAAACTCAGCTCGCGCTCTTCGCCCGGCGTTTTGGTTATGAGGTTCACCAGCCCCGCTATGGCGCCGCCTCCATACAGCGTAGAAGCGGCTCCTTTGATGACCTCAACCTGTCTGAGGTCCAGGGGGGCAATCTGCATCAGGCTCAGGCCCCCGGAAAATCCCGAATACAGTGGCATTCCATCCCTGAGGAGCTGGGTATACTTCCCATCCAATCCCTGGATGCGAATACTGGAATTATAACTGGTAGCCGAAGTTTGCTGGGTTTGTATTCCCGTGCTCTCATTAAGGAGCATCCGGATATCCCCGGGTTTCATATTGCCTTTTTCAGACAATTCCTCCCCCGCAATAAACTCGACCCGGGTAGGGATATCTTCTATGGATCGGGTGCTTCTCGTAGAGGTTATGGTAACCTGGTCCATTTCCTCAGGTGCGGCATGTAACTCTATAACAACCGTTCCCCGGTCCGCCACAAGGGGAAACGTAAATGAACGCTCCAGGGTTTCGTACCCCACATAACTAAAGCGCAAGGTATATTTGCCATCGGGGATGCCATCCATTGTAATCTTACCCGATTCATCGCTAGTCCCCCCCATTTTCAATTCGGATATCAGCACCGTGGCTCCGAAGAGCGGATCACCCGTTTTATGGTCAATGATATGAGCCCTGAATTCGTTCTGGGCGTGGAGCCTTAAAATCCCGCACAGGGCCAAAACGATTAAAATGGTATTGCGTTTCATCTGAACGAAATCTAATAAATAAATCATTGCCAAATTCCTCTGGCCGCGGTTTTGGCAATTTATTATTTATCACAGCTTTAGCACTTTTTTCGTAATTTGAAGGAGCAACAACCAACCCATGCTCCGCTTCTTCCGCCAAATACGCCAACGCCTGCTGACTGATAACAAATTCAGCAAATACCTGCTGTATGCAGTCGGAGAGATTCTCTTGGTGGTGATTGGAATATTGATTGCCATGAAGGTAGATGACTGGAATGAGGAAAGAAAGGATCATCTTAATGAACTAAGACACTTTTTTACTTTACTTTAATAACAATACTTATGGACAGAAGAAAATCAATAGGCCTTGTTGGAGCTGGATCGCTTTTATTGGTGCAATCTGCCTTTCCCTCCAAGATATCCGGAATAAAAGATACTGAGCAGAGTGAAGGGCTTAAAGAAGCTTTCAATACAAGGTGGGAAGGGCTCCGGAAGCACACTTTTGAAGTATTCGATGCCATGCCTGATAACCAGTTTAATTTCCAACCAACCGCAGATGTAAAGTCATTTGCCAGGCTCTTTTCTCATATCGGACTCAGTCTGGATAATTTTGCAAAAATCCTTGACGGTACTGAAAAAATTGAGGAGCCGAAGTCCGAAGGGAAAAAAACGCTGATGGCATATTTGCAATCTCGATTTGAAAGATTTAAAGCTGCGTTTTACCCCCTGAACACAATTGATCTTTATAATCCGAAACATGTTATCAACACCATGGATGGAGAGATTTATTTGTCTGATTATGATGTGCTTATGCTGGCATATAATCATACCGTTCACCACAAAGGACAAGCAACAACATATCTTCGACTAAATGGTATAATTCCTCCAGCATACCGATTTTAACCATCTACAACCAACCCATGCTCCGCTTCTTCCGCCAAATCCGCCAACGCCTCTTCACTGAAAACAAATTCAGCAAATACCTTCTGTATGCGGTTGGGGAGATCCTCCTGGTAGTAATTGGAATATTGATCGCCTTGCAGGTGGATGACTGGGCCAATAAAAAAGAATTAAAGGCCGCAGAAAAACAGACCTACGCTGTTCTATTAACAAGCCTGCGCAAGGATTCCCTGGAGCTGGTGCGGATCATTGATGTTCAAACCAAAAGCCTCAACGCTCAAAACACTATTCTAAATTCAAATGCCAAAGAACTGTTGGACAAGCATTCGAACCGGGAAATCTCGGAATTAATTTTAGATGTCTACAATGGGGCGTATAGCTTTTTTCCAAAGTATGGGACGTATAATTCACTGGTGTCCAATAAAGGAATTGATCTCATAAGTTCGGAAAAGATTAAGTCAGACCTTATTGACTTATATGATTATTGGTGTCCCAGATATGAAAATGTAGATGAAGTGAGTGACAAAAAATTCCACAACCTATTAATCCCCTTTCTTCAAAGGGAAATTGGCTTTTTTGTGACTTCTGATTTTGAAATTACTGTCATTGACCCTGTCCGCTTCGAAGAAGCTTACACTGAGTTACAACTACAGTGCGGGAATGTAAATTATTTAACCACGAATTCCATTGGCGGATTAAAAAACATACAGAAAAGAGTTAATTGGCTTATCGAAGAAATAGAGTCTCAACGCAGTAAATAGTTTTATAAAAAATTTAAATCCAGGAATAACCCATGCTCCGCTTCTTCCGACAAATACGCCAACGTCTACTAACTAATAACAAGTTCAACAAATACCTGTTGTATGCAGTAGGGGAAATTCTGCTGGTGGTAATCGGGATTTTGATCGCCATACAGGTAGACAACTGGAATGAGAAAAGGATAAAAGCTGAGAACAACAAAATTCTTTTTCAGGAAGTAAGTGAAGAATTGGTGCAGAATATTGAAGAAATAGATAAAATAATTAATACCTATCTGGTTAAAGATTCTCTATATTTTATTGTATTCAACAAAAAGGTCGATTACGAGGACTATAAAAAAACTTATAATTTATTTGGGTTTACACATTTATGGATGAGAACGAACCTAATGGATGGAGACTATCAGGAGCTTCTTGCAGGTAAAAATAATCTCACGGAGCTACAGGATTCTATACTCTCAGAACTAAGAGATCTATATGGCAGAAGAAAATTAAATGCGGATAAAGATGATGAGGAAATAGCAGAGTATCATTTTTATCAAAGAATGAAATGGATGGATGAGTTACCATGGTCGTCGGACTATTTGGGCAATGGTATTATCACAGACGAAATGATACAGTTTGCTTTGACGGATCCTTTCTATTTAAATGAAGTAATTGAGATACATAATAGGGAACGTGGGCATTTAGGTGGAATGCTCTGGTTTAGAACCAAAGCCTTAGATCTTTATAAGGAGATTATGGATATGCTTCTGATAGAAAAAGACACTTCATTGGTTAAAGACTTTAAAAACTTTAAGCACGTCCTAGGTGTTTATGAGGGTGTGTATGGAAGATCCGGAGTATGGAAAGGTGAAATTAATGAGAAGAAAGAATCGAAAATAATCTGGTATAACAATGGTACTAAGTATGGAGAATGGAATATCCATCCCTATTCTAAAAATTATCTAATATTCTACGCTCAAGAAAAAAATGAGAATTTTATATATAAGATAGAGTTAGATAAAAATGGAGAAGTTTTAGGGCTAAGCCTGGTTGGTGATTTGATTATGGATAAGGATGGAAATAAGAGAATGATGAAAAAAATAGAGTAAACAGAGGCATTTTGAAAATGTCAAAGTTCAGCACTACACATCTTAACCGGAGCAGATTGTTGTTTGCACATCTGCATATCCCCTCCACATTAAGAACATCAAACCATAAACTCTTTTTCTGTAATTTGAAAGTGTAACAACCAGCAAATATATCTGATACTTAAGCCTGACTTAAGATTCCCTTATCTGATACTTAATATTATAAGCACACTGGCTGGTTCAATTAAAATGATTTAAATTCATCAACATATATAATTATCCCGTATCCCGGCCTGGGGGTTGAATCATAAAATTGTAAGCTTATGAAAGCTAATTTCACTTATGGCATCACGGCTTGCCTGTTCTTTTGTTTGATAGTTACAGCTTGCCGGCAGGACCCTTCTTCAAATGCTTCCGGTAAAACCCCCGCCACGGTATACTATGGAGGGGACATACTGACCATGGAAGGGGAAACGCCGGAATATGTGGATGCCCTCGTTATCCGTAATGGGGTAATCGAGTTCACCGGGGATGCCGGAGAGGCAATGGAGGCGGCCGGGGCAGGGCATAAAATGGTAAACCTCAACGGGCAGACCCTGGTTCCGGGTTTCATTGACGGGCATGCCCATTTTGCGAATTACGGCCTGCAGGCAATCGGGGCGCAGCTGCTGGCCCCTCCTGATGCCGGCTGTAAGGATATCCCAACCCTGATCCAAATCCTCAGGGAATGGAATACCCCGGAGAACAGGGCCCTGACCGGATGGATCTTTGGCACAGGATTCGATGATTCGGTTCTGGAGGAAAAGCGTTTCCCTACCCGTCACGACCTGGACCAGGTTAGCACGGAATATCCCATCATGATCCTACATATTTCAGGCCATTTTGCAGTGGTGAATTCCAAAGGCCTGGAAATGCTGGGGTTAGGTCCGGACACCCCGGATCCGGAAGGCGGGGTAATTCGCCGGGAAGCCGATGGCATAACCCCCAATGGGGTGCTGGAGGAGTTGGCAGCCATCCCCTATATGATTAAAGCCCTGATGCCGCTAGACACAACCGCAACCGAGCGCTTCTTCCAGGCAGGGCAGGACATGGCACTGTCTTATGGCTATACCACAGCCCAGGAAGGGCGTGCCATGCAGAACCACCAACTGCTTGCAGCCAATGCAGAGGCAGGAAAACTGAAACTGGATGTGGTGAGCTACATCGACTACCTTCTTGTGGATCAGTACATGGGTTCCAAATGGGATAGTAAGGCCTACACCAACCACTACCGTATCGGGGGCATGAAGGTAACCCTGGACGGTTCCCCACAGGGCCGTACGGCATGGAGGACCCAGCCCTACCTGATCCCGCCTGACGGGCAGGGCCCGGAATATGCCGGATACCCGGCCATCCCCAGTGATTCAACCGTGCAGGCGATCCTGGACAAAGGCTTTCGGAACAACTGGCAAACTCTGATCCATGCAAACGGGGATGCAGCCATGGACCAGATGATCCGAACCCTACGCCCCCTGGTAGAGAAATATGGAAAGGGAGATCGGCGGAATACCCTGATTCATGGGCAGTATGTGCGGGAAGACCAACTGGATTCATTCAGGGAGTTGGACGTAATTGCTTCCTTATTCCCCCTGCATACGTTTTACTGGGGCGACTGGCACAAGCAGCTAATCGGGGATTCCCTGGGTAACCGGATCAGCCCTACACGGACGGCACTGAACAAGGGCCTGAAACTGACCATCCATTCGGATGCTCCGGTGGCCCTGCCCAACCTCATGCGGGTGGTCTGGACAGCGGTTCAGCGAACGTCCCGCTCCGGGATAGTCATCGGGGAAGGGGAAAGGCTTACCCCTTATGAAGCCCTGCAGGCAATCACCATATGGAGTGCCTACCAGCACTTCGAGGAGGAAAGCAAAGGCAGCCTGGTGGTGGGAAAAATAGCCGATTTGGTGATCCTGGACCAAAACCCCCTGAAGGTGGAGCCGGATGCCATCAAGGATATACAGGTTGTGGAGACGGTAAAAAACGGGGAAACCGTATTTAAAAGGAACCCCTGAAAACAGAGGTGGCTCGGCCACTTGGATTATCAGATAAGGTTCGAGCATGACCCCAGGCGGAGTATCATCCAATATTTCCTTAAATTAGGACTCCTGTTGGTGGAAATATTTCAATAGGAATACCAACGCTAATACAACCACAATGCAACCCATCCTGCCCTTAAATAAACGGATCTTATATACTCTAATCGTCTTCTTCGGTACCCTTATACACATCCTGTGGGACTATTTCCACGGAGGGGTACCAGTCCACCACCTTCTGAAACGGGCAGACCTGCCCGGGATTTCAAACTGGTGGGGCCTTGTTTCCCTTCCGCTACTCTGCTGGGTAGTCCTGGTTCGCATCAACAGGCGGTATAAAAGCGATACCATCATCCGGTCCATGCAGCAGAAACGGGGTATTTATACCCGCTTTGCAGCTGGCCTGCTTTTCGGGTGCATCCTGTCCTATTTTTTTATCATCGGGTCTGAGGTCCCCGGATATATGATGGCGGCCCTTTTTGTGATTGCATTTATTATCCCGCTTTACCTGGGGGAATACCTGATTGGCTTTGCCCTTGGAACAGCTTTTGTCTTAGGCGGAGTACTTCCAGTGCTGGTAGCCTGTATCCTGGCGCCCATTTTCTGGGTGCTGCATAAAATTGCACAGGCCGTGATACGGTTTGCTGGGAACCTGAGTAAATCAGGTGGACCCTCCTAAACTGCAACACTGATAGATACCCTTTGCCGCCTGTATTTATTTTGTACTTTAACTATCTGATAAATCAGACCAGCCAACCCATGATCACTTTCTTGCGAAAAATCCGCCGGACCCTTATGGCAGAAAAGAATTTTACTAAATACTTACTTTATGCCATTGGAGAGATTGTGCTGGTCGTTATCGGGATCCTGATTGCCCTTCAGATCAACAATACGAATGAGGCGCGAAAAGAACGGGCCAAGGAAATCCACTACCTCTCCAACCTGAAATCCGACCTGCAAACAACCATAGAAGAACTGGACCGTTATATAGAAGTGCGCAATGGCAGTATACAGGCGGCTGAGCAGATTATTGCACATATAGAAGGGAAACCCATTGAAGACATCGAAGATTTCAACGCCCTGGGCTTACCCATCTATAACTGGCAGAAGTTCTACCAGAACAACAATACGTTCCAGGAACTGGTCAATTCCGGGAATTTGGCCCTTATATCCAATGACTCCATAATGAATACCCTTCTCAATATCGAAACCCTTTACAAAAAGCTAAAGAGCGAAGAGGAACATTACCGTTTTGACACCGAAGAACTTATTTACAAACCCCTGTACAACACTATGGATCTAAATCCCATGGTCAATAATTTTTTATACCGGGTAAGCGACGGAGCACAGGGAAAGGACACTCCTATTCCCGCGGATTATTTCGATTCGTTTTTACAAAATACGCAGATCAAGAACGGCTTTTTGATGACCATCCTGGAGTACGGGACCATGAATGCCCAGATGCAGGAAATGAAGGAGATGGCAGAAGCACTTATTATTCTGATAGATCGCGAAATAGAATCCTAGTCCTTTTACCTTCCATATGCTGCGCTTCTTCCGACAACTTCGCCAACGTCTTCTTACTGATAACAAATTCGGCAAGTACCTTCTCTATGCGGTTGGGGAGATTGCACTGGTGACAATAGGGATACTGATCGCGCTGCAGATTAACACCTGGAATGAAGAAAGCAAGAACAGGCGATTGGAAGCAACCTATTTGGCAAATCTTAAAAAAGAATTGGTATTTAACATTCAACTTGCAAATGAACAGATCGAATTCAGCGACTTCCAAATAATAAACTGCAAGCTGATTCTGGATTTACTACAAGGCAATATGCCTTATGATCCCATGGAGCTGGCCATCGCACTGGAACATGTCGGATGGAACCACGAAGTTATTTTTGTAAGTGATGTCTGGAGTGAATTATACGCCACGGGGAATATAGGGCTCATCCGTAATGAAGAAATAAAAATGAGATTGACGGATCTGTACAACGTAATGCGACTGGTCAATACCTTTCAGGAGCACGAGTGGAGCTCCTATAATTTCGGGGCGCGTCGATTGCTGGCTGACATTTTACCTCCTGCAGTCCGGCTTCATATCGATGAAAGTTTGGAGCCGGGTGGGTTTACCGGGGATAACATAACTATTACAAATCCGGAAAATATAATCAAGAGGCTACGGGAGATTGAAGGACTCCCCGGCTTTATCGTGGATATTATCCAAACACGAAAAACCTCTAATGTGTTTATGCGGGGCCAAATTAAAGGAATGAAATCCATTAATGATCTGATTGAACAGGAATTGAAATAACCCATGATAACATTTTTCCGCCATCTCCGACAAAGACTTCTTTCTGAAAACCAATTCGGCAGATATATACTGTACGCCCTTGGGGAAATTGCCCTGGTGGTAATCGGGATCCTGATCGCTTTGCAAATAGATACCTGGAACGAGGAACGGAAGTCGCAATCCGAAGAAAAGGCGATCCTGGCCAACCTGAACCGCGAATTCATGCAAAACAAGGAGGCCCTGAATGCGGTCCTGGACCTGAACGGTAAATCCTATGAAAGCGGCCTGAATATTATGGAATTAATCGGCAGCGAGCCCGGGGAACTCGGGAGCACAAACACAGACAGCCTGATCTTTAAAACAGTGGATTTCCGGCGTTTTAACCCATCCGAGAACGCCCTTTCCGACCTTATCCAATCGGGGCGGTTGCAGTTGTTGCAGAACGAAACCCTGAAAGACCTGTTGTACAACTGGTCGCGGGTATTGAAAAAAGCAGATGACAATTTTGAAGGCTACGATGACAAGGTAGAAAGGGACCTGATCCCCTACCTCACCACCCGTTACCCTCTAAAGGACATCGATGTTTACGGTGAGCTGCAATGGAAAACCAAATCTTCCCTTCAGGTAGACAAGTTTGCCATTTTCGGGGATTTGGAATATGAAAACCTTATGGACGATTTGTTATACCGCCTGTTGGTATACCGAAATGATCTAATGGAAGCGGGGACTATTATTGATGGGATTATTTCAGAAACCGAAGCCTTATGAACTCTTTTGTTGGAATTTGAATGGGTGGTGATGGGATATGGTATCAATATTAAACCTGGCAATTATGCAAAACAACCATATTGATTACATAGAATTTAAGGCCTCAGACCTTGAAAAGATTAAATCCTTCTACAGCAGTGTGTTTGAATGGAAATTCACTGACTACGGCCCTACCTATACCTCCTTTGAAGGAAGCGGGGTTGCCGGAGGCTTTGAAATATCCGAAAACCCAACTGTCAATGGGGCCCTGATTGTTCTGTATCACGAAAACCTTAAGGCCGTCATGGAAAAAATTGAAGCTGCCGGGGGATCCATAACCCGGGATATTTTTGCTTTCCCCGGGGGTGAGCGCTTTCATTTTCAAGACCCGGGCGGGAATGAGCTCGCTGTTTGGAGCGATAAGTAAGCTGCAGTAGCTATTTAATAGAGTCTGTTATAATGCCTTTATATTTTACAGGAAGATCTTAGCCTCCCAAGGCTTCAGAGGTAATTGATTTTCAATTTATTAAGATTGAATTTCACCTCTTAAAATGCCCCTAAAAAGAGAAATATTTATTATCTTATAGTTTCTATATAAGGCCTTTACAGGCGCCAGAGTCTTGGTAAAAAAACTATAAAGCAATGTCTGCAGAACTCATCATTATCATCATTGGAATTTTATTTCTGCTTCTGGGATTGAGTACGGCCATAAAACGCCAGGGGGAACCCCTGGGGCTGGTGAACACGAACCTGGGGGTTGCCCTCGGGGTAATCGGGATACTACTGATCATTTACGGTGGGTTTTCGTACGGAACCCTGATCCCACCCGGGCAGGTCGAAACCGTGGTTGTTGAAGACAAGAAACCGGTAGAATATCCGGTAAAGGACATACAGGTCATTTCCCCTCTGCAAGGCGATTCCGTAAAATGCCGCATCCTGACCATGGGGGTTTATCCCATGGGGCATAATAAGGATATCTGGGTGTTGTTAAAACCTACTGACGAGAAATATTACCCACAATCTGATGACACCAACACTTCGTTTAAACACAACGGGGAATGGCAGGTTATTACCCGCTTCGGGGGAGACCAGGGGGAGGCCTTTGATGTGGTTATCTATGAAACCAATTCAGCGGCCACTGAATTCTTCAGCAACACCATTGCAGACTGGAAGGCTGCAGAAAGCTACCCGGGCCTGGAAGTGGAAGAAATACCTGTAGGGGCAGTTGAAGTAGACAGAATCACAGTTTACCTTGAGGGGAGTTGCAGGGGGGTATTTTGATTAACCTCCATTTGTTTCCGTAATTAAAAATCTAAATAAAGCCCGTATCAACCTTAAGGACCCGGACGGCAAACTGCTGTTCCTGGCAAAAAACAAATAATTTCTGGCTCCGGAATAGCTACACATTTCATAATCCATAAGGGGGAAGGAAAGGAAACATATCCCAATTAAAATTGTAAATTCAACCCAATAAACATACACCAATGCATATACAAAAAAGTGTCTTAGGGACCTTGTTGGCTGCCTGCCTGATTTTGACGGCCTGTTCCAAAACCGAAAAAGAATCGGCCACCTTATTGATCTACGGAGGCCCTATCTATACTGTGGATACCACCCAGGCAATGGTGGAAGCCGTTGCAACCAAAGACAATACCATCCTCTTTGCAGGAAGCCTGGAAGAAGCAAAGCAATACCAGACAGAACAAACCCAGGTAATCGATTTGCAGGGAAAGACCATGACTCCCGGGCTGATAGAAGGCCACGGGCATTTTATGGGCCTGGGGTATAACGAACTGGACCTGGACCTGATGAATACCACCAGCTACCAGGAAATTGTGGATGCCGTGGCTGAAAAGGTAGCCGAAGCCGAGCCCGGGGAATGGATTACGGGAAGGGGCTGGCACCAGAGCAAATGGGAAGAAATACCGGAGGAAGTGGTCAAGGGGTTTCAGACCCACGACCTGTTGAGTTCCGTGTCCCCGGATAACCCGGTATACCTGCGTCACGCCAGTGGCCATGCTGGCTTTGCCAACGCCAGGGCGATGGAGATTGCAGGGATCAGCATACTTCCTGGAGAAGGAGCAGATACCTACGAAATAGAAGGCGGGGAAGTTCTCAGGGATAACCTGGGCAGGCCCACCGGTATCTTTAACGAAAGGGCACAAACCCTGATCACCCGGCATATACCGGAAAATACCCCGGAGCGGGATATAAAAGCTTTTGAAATGGCTGTGGCAGCCTGTCACAGAAACGGGATCACAGGCTTCCACGATGCGGGCATCGGCCGGGAAACCATTGCGCTCTACGAACAAATGAAAGAATCAGGTAAAATGAATATCCGCCTGTTTACCATGCTCACCGGCTGGGACCCTGAATTACTGGAGGAATGGTATGAAAGGGGGCCGCAAATAGATACAGCACATTTGCTGACCATTCGGTCCATTAAATTAAACTGCGACGGGGCCCTGGGTTCCCGTGGTGCCTGGCTGCTGGAACCCTATACAGACCGGCCCGGGCATTACGGCCACGAGACCCTGCCCATGGAAATTGTAAAGGAAACAGCTCTTAATGGCCTGCAAAACGGTTTCCAGGTTTGTTCCCATGCGATTGGGGACCGGGCCAACCGCGAGATCCTGGACCGGTATGAGGCTGCTTTCAAAGAACTTCCCGACCTGGCAGGGGACCATCGCTTCCGAATAGAACACGCTCAGCACCTGCATCCTGAGGATATCCCGCGCTTTGCCGAATTGGGAGTTATCCCGGCCATGCAGGCCATCCACATGTCATCAGACCGACCCTGGGCGATTGACCGCCTGGGCGAGAAACGCATTAAGGAAGGAGCCTATATGTGGCAATCCCTGCTGCAGAGCGGGATTCCAATCGTAAACGGGACAGACGTTCCGGTAGAACCCCTGGACCCCATCCCAAGTTTCTATGCCAGCATCAGCCGCAAAACCCTGAAGGGAACGCCAGAGGAAGGGTATGAACCTGCAGAACGGATGACACGGGAACAGGCCCTGAGGTCTTATACCCTTGATGCAGCTTACGGAGCCTTTGAAGAGGATATAAAGGGATCCATCACACCCGGGAAACTGGCAGACTTTACCATCTACAACCAGGACCTGATGACAGTACCCGAGCCATCAGTGCTGGATACCGAGGTAGTGATGACCATTTTTAATGGGGAAGTAGTATACAGCAAGAAGGAGTAGGGTCAAAGACAAACAACACATTGCGAGGCCCTGAAATGTTTGTCATTGGCATGCCAAACCCAAAAACTGAAAACAATGGATTCCAGGAAATCAAATGCATACGCTGAAGCCGGTATGCTTATCCGTAAACCCGTATCAGAAGTTTTTCAGGCAATAACCGACCCGCAAATAACGACACACTTCTGGTTTACCAAAAGCTCCGGAGCGCTTAAGGAAGGCAAAGAGATTCGCTGGACCTGGGAAATGTACAACCACAGTGTTGATGTTTCGGTGATAAAAATTGAGCCTGATAAAAGTATACTGATGAGCTGGGGAAACAAAGGGAAGCAGACACAACTTAATTGGTCCTTCAGGCCCCTTGCGAATGATAAAACTTATATTTCCGTTGTAAATAGTGGCTTTGATGGCAGCACAGATGAAATCCTTTCGACTGTCCGGGATGCAACTGGCGGTTTTTCCTGGGTACTTGCCGGCTTAAAGGCCTATCTGGAGCACGGTATAGATCTGAACCTGATTGCCGACCGCTACCCCAGAGAATTGGGATCGCATTAGGGTTCTGAGACGGAAGTCCTCAAAAACTGCACTTTCTTCCTGCCTATAAATTACGTAAATTAAGGCCTCGAAATTTTAATTATCAGCGAACTCCTTTGCCTTAATGCAAGGGTCCTAAATAAGTTTAAACCAATGAACAAATACTATCTTTTATCTTTTATGCTTGTACTTTTCAGCCTTACCTCCTGTGAGACAGAACCAGAATCCCTGACGCTCAGTTCTCCGGATGGCAACAACCAGATCACCTTTGACCTGACTGAGAAAGGAGAACCCTTTTACATGGTGGCACATAAAAACGAAACGGTAGTTGACAGCTCGTTTATGAGCTTTGAGCTAAAAGACCTGCCGGCACTTGCAGATAACTTTAAGGTTACTGCATCTCAGGTGGAAACCCTGGATGAGACCTGGGAAATGCCCTGGGGGGAGCAATTGGAAGTCCGAAACAACTACAACGGCCTGATGGTATCCCTGGAAGAAAAGGATGGGGAAAAGCGCAAGGTCAACATCCACTTTAAGGCTTTTAACGACGGGGTGGCCTTCCGTTATGAATTCCCCGAACAGGAAAACCTGAAGGACATCCTTATCCTTGATGAAAACACCGAGTTTAATCTTACCGGAGATCATACAGTATGGTGGATTCCTGGAGACTGGGACATTTACGAACACCTGTATAACGAAACCAAATTCTCCGAAATTGACGCCCTCTCCAAGCGGGACGTCCCGGACTTGGCGGCCACCTATATTCCAGAAAATGCAGTGAACACCCCGGTAACCATGAAAACCAATACCGGCCTTTACCTGAGTTTCCACGAAGCCGACCTTACCAACTATGCCGGGATGACCCTCAAGGTTGACCCGGAAAACCACCGAATGGTAAGTGAACTGGTTGGTTCAGAGCGACTGGGTGGGAAAGCACAGCTAAGCTTGCCATTCAATACGCCATGGCGAACCATTCAGATAGCCGAAAAAGCGGGAGACCTTATTGAATCCAAAATGACCCTGAACCTGAATGACCCGAATGCCATCGGGGATGTTAGCTACTTCACGCCCATGAAATATGTGGGGATCTGGTGGGAGATGCACATTGGTAAATCTACCTGGGACATGGAGGGCAGCCAGGACATGAATACCTGGACGACGGGAAAAGTAGGGTCTTCCCAGCATGGGGCTACCACCGAAAACGCAAAGCGTTATATCGATTTTGCCTCAGAGAACGGAATTAAAGGCTTATTGGTAGAAGGCTGGAATACCGGCTGGGACCAGTGGCTGAATTCGGAAGACCGCGAAGGGATTTTTGACTTTATGACGCCTTATGCGGATTACGATTTTGACGAGGTAATGCGCTATGCCAATGAAAAAGGGGTAGAGGTGATTATGCACCACGAAACCTCAGCAGCCCCCCTCACCTATGAAAAACAAATGGAAGAGGCTTATAATTTTATGAAAGCCAATGGAATGAATTCCGTTAAAACGGGCTATGTGGGCAAGATCATCCCGAAAGGAGAATACCACCACGGCCAATGGATGGTGAACCACTACCAGAAAGTACTGGAGAAAGCTGCAGAGAAAAAAATAGCCGTAAATGCGCATGAGCCCATTAAGGCCACCGGCAAACGAAGGACTTATCCGAACGCCATAGCCAGGGAAGGCCTGAGGGGGCAGGAATTCAACGCCTGGTCTGCAGACGGGGGCAACCCTCCGGACCACCTCCCGACGGTAGCGTTTACCCGCATGCTTTCCGGCCCCATCGATTTTACACCCGGGGTTTTCAACATCAAATTTGAAGAATACAAAAAAGACAACAGGGTAAGCACGACCCTGGCCCACCAACTGGCCCTGTACGTGGTGATCTACAGCCCCATACAGATGGCTTGCGACCTGCCGGAACATTATATGCTGGATGGCAGGGTCCACCCGGCCTTTCAGTTCATTACCGATGTGGGGGTAGACTGGCAGCAATCCAAGGTCCTGAACGGGGAAGTTGGTGACTTTGTTACCATCGCCAGGCAGGAACGGAAAACCGGAAACTGGTTCGTAGGGGGTATTACGGATGAAAATGAAAGGACCCTCAACCTGACATTAGACTTCCTGGAAGACGGAAAAACGTATTCCGCAAACGTATACCGGGATGCAGAGGATGCCCACTGGGAAACCAATCCACAGGCCTACGCCATTGAAGCCATGGAAGTAAAAAAGGGTGACCAAATGGATATCCGCCTTGCCCCGGGCGGCGGCTTTGCGATCAGTATTGTGGAGAAGGAGTAATTTAACACATTTGCCAAAACGCAATCCACGAACCCTGAATGCCAGAGTAGCGCTAATGAAGAAGGTTTGCCTGACGCCCTTATTGGAAATTTAAGGAATCAGTGCCCTCCCCCCATCGGCATGGGAGCATCTTCCCCTTCGGAAGATTTTGGTTCCTTTAACCTCAGGGCCAGCAATCCGGAAATCACAAAAAAGACCCCGCCAAAAAGGATGGCATTGATGGCACTGTTGCCCAGCAGGTTTTTAACGATGGGCCCGAAAGAAAGGGTCTGAATTCCCATGGGAATTACAATCATCATATTGAGGATTCCCATATACACCCCACGGCGTTCCTGAGGCACGATTTTGGACACCATGGAATACGGTATTCCCATCATGGCAGCCCAGCCAATCCCGAATAAAACCATCGGAAACAAGACCAGCAACGGATCGTGTATATAAGGGATTGAGAGCATCGCAATAGCCGTGAGGAACAAGCTGGCTGTATATACTTTCTTACCGCCATAGCGCACGGCCAGGGGTACCAGGGCAAGGGCAATGACCATGGTAGTGACATTATAGGTGGTATTCATTTTGGCAGCCTGGCTCAACGCCTCCGACTGGTCAAAATTCATGGACTCCCGAAAAAGCGGGGCAATGAATTGCCAGTAAACAAACAGGGCATACCACTGAAAAAGATATACACCCGAGAGTTTCCACATAAAATTGGGCATATCCTTAATGGCCTCTACTATTTCCATAAAGGGAGCCCGGATGCGATCTTTTAAAGGTTTGGCATTATGAATTTTCATTTCCTCCATCTCTTCGTAAGAAGGCGGGATTTCCGGCGTCCTCAGGACCGACCATAAAATAGTGGTTACGGAAAGGATAGCCCCTATAAAGAAGGAGTAATACAACCAGCGGGGAATGGAATCCGCCGCCTCGGTAACCGTTTCAGCTCCACCAAACCAATCCTGAAACAGGAAAATTGAGGCGTTGGCCAGTACAATTCCGGCACCAACAAAAAGGCTTTGCATCTGGTAACCAAAGCTCATTTGTTTGTCGTTGAGTTTATCCCCAACGAACGCACGGTAAGGCTCCATGGCCATATTATTTCCAACATCCAGTATCCAAAGGAGACCCACGGCAAACCACAGGGCCGGGCTGAATGGAAAGGCAAATAAACAGAGGCTTCCCAGCAGGGCACCGATAAGAAAGAAGGGCTTCCTCCTTCCCCATCGGGGAGACCAGGTTTTATCCGATATGGCCCCAATGATGGGTTGGACAATAAGCCCGGTAACGGGCCCGGCAATATTGAGTATGGGCAAATCTTCATGGTTGGCCCCTAAAAATGAAAAAATCGGGTTTACAGCGGTTTGCTGCAACCCGAAACTGAACTGGATCCCCAGGAATCCAACATTCATATTAAAGATCTGCCAGAACGTAAGCCTTGGTTTGATAATTTTCATCCCGGTGGTTTTGGGTGGTTTGGTTTGTCTGTATCCAACATTTCGGACCGTTAAATATAGAAATTATATCAGGACGGGGAGGAATCTTTAATCAGAAACGCTACTAACAACCAGGCATTCCCCAGCCAAAACCGGATTCGCCTTCCAAATAACAGGATATCTCTAAGCCTTATTCCTGCTATTGCTGGTTAAAATATTCCTTCCGGTAAAACTGTCCTATTTCCTTCTCCATAAGGAGGACTTCGGGCTTATCCTTGCGCAATCCCACCTGCCAGTCATTGTAAATTTCCCATGCTTCATTTTCAAAAACAGGCTGTCCAAACTGCTCAACCAGGGCGGCCCTAACCCGTGCTTCTTCCCCTTTTCCAGTGAGGATCCATACCACGTTTAAAACCCCATCCCCGAAGCGAGCTTCCACCTTTCTGGGGAACCCCAGATAAGGAATCCCGAAACAATTTAGCTGCACCTGTGCGTTTGGGTCGGACCCGTCAAGGGTCTCTTCATATAAAAAACTACTCTGTTGTTCAAGAACAGTCTTCATTTTATCAAAACTCCCTCCCATTTCAATAAATTCAGGAATCTTACCCGAATTGGGCATAAGCGGTACCGATTCAGAGGCTCCCCCCAAGTAGGGATTCTTCCAGGTAAACAAATTTGGGTGCACGGCTTCTTCAGTCATGATCCAAACAGCATCCTCCTGTTTGTTCAGGAATAATTTATCCTCAAAATATACCTCATACCCCATAAAAACCTGGGCGCTGTCCCGGTCCTGTCTGGCAAAGGTCTCGTATGCATTTCCCCTGGCTTCTATATAGGAAAGCTCGTTATCGGCAAAGGTAAAGACCGCCCGGTCGATCAGGCCGGATTCAAGCTGAACCGAATGGCAGACCAGATGCGTTTCCCCCTGGCGTGCCAGCGGAAAAACAGGAGCTTCTGCCCGGATGGTTTGTATGTTTCCTGAAATTGGGGTCAGTTTTTGCCTGACGGCATCTACAGACTGCTTCAAATGGATTCCGTTAAATGCGGTTTCCGCTTGCGCAATTATAGAAAGGGGCAGTAACAATAACAGCCCGGAGGTTAGCAACTTGTTCGCTTTCATTGTTAAAAATTTATAGTAAGGATGATTGCAGTAAGGAATTGTTACAGATGTGAAAAAACTACCGAAACCCAACTTTCAAGGAAGAAGGAATCAATTGGGAAAACGCCAAAATGATTACTTTTATTCACCAAATAGTTGTTATAACAAATTATGACCTCCTAAAGATTCTGGTTTTGGTTTAGCCTTTTTGTATTTTTAACCGCCCTGTTTTTACTGGTTACAGGCTCCCCCCTACTAACCCTTGCCCTTTCGGAAAACCCTGAGTTTCCACTTGGAAACCTGATTACCTGGGCAGGACTTATTGCCCTTCCAATTTGTATCCTTTTGGGTTCAGAAGGACTTCGAAAACCTCATACCAAATTTGGAAGAGTGCTGAAAGTGGCTTTAAAAGGTGTGGTTGTACTTGCTGTTCTATGGGTTCCCCTCTGCGCCCTGCTGGCAGGGAATTTAACGAATACGTTTTCAGAAAAGGCTTCCTTTCAGGGCGGACAATTAGCTGCGCAACTGTTCTGGATATATAGCTACGGCCTTGCTGCGGCACCCCTCCTTATTTTAGTATGCCACTGGATTGCAGGTTTCTTCCACAGCAAAAAGGCATAAGGATAATCCCGTCATTACATGACTTTTAAGCACAAAACTGTTTTGCTTTTGTATTAATAATCCTATCTTGTTGGAGAGCTTTACAAGATAAAGTCAGCAATCCCAAGTGCTCTTTTTAGCTCTCTAACAACCTGAACCATGTATACCAAAAAAGTCTACCGCATATTTGATATGGTGCGCTGGACACGTTACGAAACCCTGGTGTTTATCCTTATTATCGGACTATGGGTTTGCGCATATTTTTTCCTGGACCTGGACTGGCTCAGGATCCCCTGGACGCCTATGGCCCTGATCGGGACGGCGGTTGCTTTTATTATCGGGTTTCAGAATAACGCCGTATACGGGCGAATCTGGGAGTCCCGCAAGATCTGGGGTGGGATTGTGAATACCTCAAGGACGCTGGGAGTATATGCTAAGGATATGATCACCCTGGAGCAGGGGCCGAAAGGTATCACTGAAAAAGACATTGCCGTTATTGTCAAAAAAGTGACGTACCGGCACCTGGCCTGGCTTACAGCTTTAAGGCATTCCATGCGACAGCAAAAAAGCTGGGAAACCACCTTTAGGCATAAAACCAATTCGGAATGGGGCATTCTCCCCCCGGAACGAAAATCCAGCCTGGAAGCAGATCTGAGGCCTTACCTTTCCGATGAGGATCTGAATTACGTACTAAGCAAGGGAAATCCGCAGACAGCTGTCCTGTATCTGCAATCCCATCATTTCAGAAAGCTAAAAGAACAGGGGGTGATCTGGGAGTTTTCCTTTCTGGAACTTGAGGGCCTTCTACAGGAGCTTTTTACGCTACAGGGACAATCGGAACGCATCAAGAATTTTCCATACCCCCGCCAATACGCCTCCCTGAATCATTACTTTATGTGGTTGTTACTGATGCTGCTCCCTATGGCGCTCATCCCCCAATTTATGGATATCGGCAAGGGGTTATCCGAAACCTACCCGCTTATTTCGAGATTGTTTATCTGGTTCAGTATTCCCATCTACGTGGCGGTAGCCTGGATGTTCCATACCATGGAGCGCATTGGAAGGACGGGGGAAAACCCCTTTGAGGGTACTTCTAATGATGTACCCATCTCCACCATTGCCAGGGGGATAGAAATAGACCTCAGACAGAACCTGGGGGAAGATGCCAGCGAAATACCACAGCAATTTCCTGCAGATTTCGGGGTGCAGTTTTAAGTGGTCCACGAAAAAAACAGGGGTTCGGCTGTGATACAGCAAAGGATACGGAATTCTTGACGTACCTTTGTAATACAGGATTTGCAAGATGACCTTTAAGCCGCAGAAAGGTCGTCAGGTACCTGAATAGTAGTAATCTCATAGCGGCAGTTCTTGCCAGGTTGAATTATGAGCAGTAAAATTTACAGTGTCATTACAGGGACAGGAAGTTATATTCCAACCCAAAAGGTCAAAAATGAAGCCTTTCTCGAGAATGAATTTTACGGGGCTGATCAGCAGAAATTAAAAAAGTCCAATCAGCAAATTATTGAAAAACTTGAGGAAATCACTACCATCAGGGAAAGGCGCTATGTAAAGGACCATCTCGTTACCTCAGATATCGCATACTTTGCAGCCAGGGATGCCATAACCTCTTCAGGAGTGGATGCGGAGACCCTTGACTACATTATTGTGGCCCACAATTTCGGGGATGTAAAACACAACAGCCAAAGAATTGACCTGGTACCCACCCTGGCGGCAAGGGTTAAACATAAATTGGGTATTAAGAACCCTGCCACGGTAGCTTATGACCTTCCTTTTGGCTGCCCCGGCTGGCTGCAGGGACTCATACAGGCAGATTACTATATCAAATCAGGGGATGCGCAGAAGATTTTGGTAATTGGCGCAGAGGTACTCTCCAGGGTAATCGATTCGCATGACATGGATAGCATGTTGTATTCCGACGGAGCCGGAGCAACCCTTCTGGAGGCCCGGGAAAGTGAGGAACCTACAGGGATTCTTGCCCATTCGACCCGTTCGGACACCTATTTGTATTCTGAAATGTTATACATGGGTCCCTCCTATAAACCGGAATCCAAAAAATCGAGGAATATCTTCCTGAAGATGCACGGGCGTAAACTCTATCAGTATGCCCTGGAAACTGTGCCGCAGGCCATCAAGAGTTGTTTGGAAAAAAGCAATACCCCCATTGAGAAGATCAAAAAAGTACTGATCCACCAGGCCAATGGAAAAATGGATGACGCCATCCTGAAAAGGCTATACGCACTCTACGGGATAAATACTCCGCCGGAAGGGGTTATGCCCATGACCATTGATACCCTGGGAAATTCATCTGTGGCTACCGTACCAACCCTGCTGGATCTCATCCTGAAAAACCAGATGGAGCCCCATCACCTGCAAAAGGGAGACCTTGTGGTTTTTGCCTCGGTTGGGGCCGGAATGAATATCAATGCTGCCGTTTACAGAATGTAATCCAATATGGATTTACAGCCCACCCTCGAAAATGAGTTCCTCAAATTAAGGCCGCTTCAGGCGAATGACAAAGCAGTCCTTTTTAAGGCAGCCTCCGATCCGCTGATCTGGGAACAACACCCCAACAAGCGCAACCAAGCTGCAGAATTTGAACGCTTCTTTGCGGAGTCCCTGGCATCCTGCGGGGCCCTGGCCATCATCGACCAGTTAAACCAGCAGATTATCGGGAGTTCCCGCTTTAAGCGAATAGTGGATTTTCCAAATGGTATCGAAATTGGCTGGTCTTTTCTAAAAAGGGATTATTGGGGCGGAACTTACAACCGGCTTTTTAAGGAATTAATGATTAGCCATGCTTTTCAGCAAGTAGACTATGTTTTCTTCCACATTGCCCCGGAAAATATCCGATCTCAGAAAGCTGTTGAGAAACTTGGGGGGAAACCCATAACTCCCGGGCTCCAAAAGCAGTTCCCTGAGCGCAAAGACCGAATTACCTATTTCCTGAAAAAACTGTAAAGGCCCTGAATACCTACAGGGGCAGCTTCTCAATATTTCCCTATCTTTAAAAATATGGATGCCCATAAGACCACAGTATGAATAAAGGCGCATCCATAAACTTAAGTGTGATATAAATGACCGTTAAGGTATGCTTAATCCAGGACAGCCCGGTTTTCTTTGACAAAGCCGCCACCCTGGACAAAATCGAAACCCTGGTACAGACCTATTCCAGGAAAGGTGCAGAACTCATTGTGTTTCCTGAATCCTTTATTCCCGGCTATCCCAGGGGGTTTACGTTCGGGACCAGTATCGGGAGCAGAAGTGCCGAAGGCAGGAAATTATATGCTGAATACCACGAGCAAAGCCTGGACCTGGATTCCCCCGATCTGAAACGCCTGGAAGTGCTATCCAAAAAAACCGGGGCATACCTGGTAATAGGGGTTACCGAAAAACAGCGGAAAAACGGCAGTCTTTACTGTTCTATGCTTTATATCTCCCCCTCTGAAGGTTTACTCGGGGTACATCGAAAAATCAAACCCACGGCTGCAGAGCGATACGTTTGGGCAGAAGCCGACGGCAGTTCGCTGGTTACATTTCAGACGCGCATCGGTATATTGGGAGGCCTTATTTGCTGGGAGAATTACATGCCGCTTGCCCGTATGGCGATGTATCGGCAGGGGGTTGAAATCTATATAGCCCCAACCGCCGATTCCAGGGAGAGCTGGGTTAGCAGTATGCAACACATTGCCCTTGAAGGCCGGTGTTTTGTGTTGGCCTGCAACCAGTTCTTTACTAAAGCCATGTATCCAGTGCGTTATCTGGATCAGCTTTCTGATAGTCCGGAACCCTTTTGCAGGGGCGGCAGCCTGATCGTTTCCCCCCTTGGGGAAATACTGGAAGGACCCCTGTACGATACCGCCGGTGCCCTGATGGCTACCCTGGACCTGCGCAAAATACCCGAAAGCAGGATGGATTTTGATCCCGCCGGGCATTATTCACGTGATGATATCTTTAAATTCGAAGCAATCGGGCAACCCCCTCTAAAGAAAGAGCGATCAGGTAAATAATTGATGATTTTAATGTAACCTGCTTTAAGCTATTAATTCTGAATGTAATCCCTTAAATTTAAGGTTCCGGCCCACTTGAAACCAACCATTATGAAAAAATCGCTTTATCTCTTACTGCTACTGCTGATTCCCCTCGCCTGTGCGGAAAATATGAACAAGCCTGACGAAAAAACTGAAATTGCGAACCGCGCCTGGTGGAAGGAAGGGGTTATTTATCAGATTTACCCCCGAAGTTTTAAGGATAGTGACGGGGACGGGGTTGGAGACCTGAGGGGGGTGATTGACAAACTGGATTACATTGAAAGCCTCGGGGTGAAAATGGTCTGGATGAACCCCTTTTTCGAGTCTCCCATGGTAGACAATGGATACGATGTAAGTGATTACCGGGCTATTTTGCCGGCCTTTGGCAGCATGGAGGATTTTGACGAGTTGCTGGCCGGCCTGCACCAGCGCGATATCAAATTTGTGCTGGATGTGGTGGTGAACCACAGCAGTGACCAGCACGAGTGGTTTAAACAGTCCAGGAGTTCCAGGGACAACCCCTATCGGGATTATTACCACTGGTGGCCCGCAGAAAAAGGCGACCCCCCTTACCGCTACAGTCTATTTGATGCAGAAGGGAATGCCTGGAAATACGATTCCATTACGGATGCCTATTACCTGCATTATTTTGCGGCCGAACAACCGGACCTCAACTGGGAAAACCCCAAAGTCCGGGAAGAAGTCTATGACATCATGAAGTTCTGGGCGGATAAAGGCGTTGATGGCTTTCGCCTGGATGCCTTCCAGTTTGTCAGCAAGGACACCACTTTCCCTGCCTGGCCTAAAGGCTATGAGAAGGATTTTATCAAATACGTGGGCATGGGTCCGCATCTGCACAATTACCTGCAGGAAATGAACCGGGAGGTTTTTAGCAAATACGATGTGTTCTCCGTTTCGGAAGGGGCCGGCTCTACTTTTGAGGATGCCCATATGCTGGTTGATGCAGACCGGAACGAATTGGATATGGCCTATCATTTCGAGACTGTGGACCTGGTCAACTCCCTGGAAGGATACAAGTTGAAGGAGCTTAAAAACGTCTTCTCAAAATGGGACAGTGCCTTTGCTGAAAAAGGCTGGATTTCCATTTTCCTTTCCAACCACGACGTCTCCCGTATTGTCAGTCGCTTTGGGAACGATACTCCCGAATACAGAAGCCCATCTGCCAAACTGCTGACAACCTTTTTACTAAGTATGCGGGGCACCCCATACACCTATTACGGAGACGAGCTGGGGATGACCAATATCGATTTTCAAAGCATTGAGCAATACCAGGATATCGCCGCCATAAACGGATACCAGAAAGCGCTATCGGAAGGTGCCGATATGGAGCTGCATATGCAGGCCCTGAATTTCCTCTCACGGGACAACGGTCGCACCCCCATGCAGTGGGACAGTACAGAACATGCAGGGTTTAGCACGGCAACACCCTGGTTGCCGGTAAATGAAAACTACACGGAAATCAATGTAGCCGCCCAGGAATCCGATCCGAACAGCGTGCTCAACCATTTCCGTGCAATGACCGCGCTCAGAAATAACAACCAGGTACTGATTTACGGTGACTACAAAATGCTGGCGCCCGACCACGAGCAAATTTATGCCTATACCCGAACCCTGGGAGAAGACCAAATGCTGGTCTTGCTGAATTTTTCGGAAAGCCCGGCCCGGATAGCATTACCGGAAGGATGGGGCGCTGGCAAGGCAATAATCAACAACTATACAACCCTTGAAAATGACGGGACGACGGTATCCCTTAAGCCCTGGCAGGCCGTTATCATGCAACCCTAAACAATTAAGACAATAACCAACATCCTCCTTAAAAACTTTTGAAATGAAATTAACCCGAACCCTGTTAAGCCTGATCGCCCTGGGCAGTTTTCTGATCGCAGCGGCCCAAAAAAAAGATTCGCGGAATACTGCAAATCAAACCCTCCCGGCAGGATTTTATGAAGGCATGGAATGGCGCAATATCGGGCCCAATCGCGGGGGTCGCTCCCTCGGTTGCGCTGGCAGCCCCAGCAGACCCTATGAGTATTATTTTGGAGCTACAGGGGGCGGTTTGTGGAAAACCACGGATGGGGGCAATGAGTGGAAACCCGTTACCGACGGGAAAGTCACCAGTTCTTCTGTAGGGGCAGTAGCCGTAGCCGAAACCAATCCGGATATTGTTTATATCGGGATGGGGGAAGTACAACTCAGGGGTAGTATTACCCAGGGGGATGGGGTGTATAAATCAACAGATGCAGGGGAAAGCTGGGAGCATTTAGGACTAAAGGAGACTCAGGCCGTGGCCCGCATCCGGATCCACCCCGATAATCCCGACATTGTTTACGTCGCAGCCCTCGGCCATCCTTATGGCGATAACGAGGAACGCGGGGTATTTCGTTCAAAGGACGGGGGCAAAACCTGGGAAAAAGTTTTATACGCAGGCCCCAAGGCAGGGGCCGTAGACCTGATCATCGATCGCAACAACCCTGAGGTATTGTACGCCAGTACCTGGCAGGTGTATCGCAAAGCCTGGAAGATGTGGGGTGGCGGAGGCCAGAGTAAACTCTGGAAATCCACAGACGGAGGAGACAACTGGACCGACCTGACCGGCAACCCGGGTATGCCCGAGGGCCCCATAGGAAAAATCGGGGTTACGGTTTCTCCGGTTGATTCCAATCGGGTCTGGGCCATAGTAGAGGCTAACGAAGGAGGGGTTTTCCGATCCGAGGATGGCGGCAAAACCTGGGAACGCACCAATGACGAGCGAAAACTCCGCCAACGTGCCTTTTACTATTCCCGAATCTACGCAGACCCAAAAGATAAAGAAACGGTGTATTGCCTGAATACCAGTTTGTACAAATCTACCGACGGGGGTATAACCTTTGACACTACCCTTCCGGTGCCGCATGGCGATAACCACGACCTCTGGATCGATCCTGAAAATCCGGAACGCATGATCAACTCCAATGACGGAGGGGGAAATGTCAGCATCAATGGCGGGAAGACCTGGACCGAGCAGGATTATACCACTACGCAATTCTACCATGTAATGACCACCAGTGATGTGCCATATCACGTCGCAGGAGCACAACAGGACAATAGTACCCTGGCCATGCCCAGTGACGGCTGGGACCATATGCAGGCCAGAGGGCCTAATCACGGTTGGTATTATGCCGTGGGCGGAGGGGAAAGTGGCTGGATTACCCAGCATCCGGACGAACCCGATATTTTTTATGCAGGCAGCCAGGGTGCCCTGCTTACCCGTTATGACCGAAGTAACGGCCAAATCCGGGATATACAGGTTTACCCGCGTTTCTTCTCCGGAGAACCGGCCGAGGCCCTTCCGGAGCGCTGGCAGTGGACTTTCCCTATCATGTTTGCACCTCAGGATTCACGGGTGATGTACACCTGTTCGCAACACGTATGGAAAACCACAGATGACGGGCAATCCTGGGAAAAGATAAGTCCGGACCTGACCTATGCCGACCCGGAGACCCTGGGGAAAACCGGGGGAGTCATTACCATGGATATGAACGGCCCCGAAATTTACGCTACGGTATTCGCCCTGGCGCCCTCCTATCACGACATCAACACCATCTGGGCAGGTTCTGATGACGGAAAAGTACATATTACCCGGGACGGCGGTAAAAACTGGCTGGATATTACCCCCAAAGGCCTTCCGAAATATTCCAGGGTCAGTATTATTGATGAGTCCAGGCACAGGCCGGGAACCCTTTACCTGGCGGCAAATCGCTATCAGGTAGACGACCGGCAACCCTATGTTTTTAAAACTCATGACTACGGCAAGACCTGGACTAAAATCACAAATGGTATTGCAGACGGGCATTTTGCCCGGGCGGTCAGGGAAGACCCGGTGCGGCAAGGCCTGTTGTTCCTGGCAACCGAACATGGGGTTTATTTCTCATTAAATGACGGAGCCTTGTGGCAAAGCCTGCAACTCAACCTGCCGGATACACCTATCCGGGATCTGGTTGTAAAGGATGATGATGTGGTCCTCGGGTCCCACGGACGGGGTTTCTGGATCCTGGATGACATTCATTCCCTTCGGCAATACCAGCCCGAAATGAAAGATGCCGGCGCCGTACTTTTCAAACCCTCAGATGCGATCCGCGGGATCAGCGATGCAGCCATACCCTATTACCTCAGCAAAGAAATTGACAGCATTACCTTTGAGATACTCGATGGGAATGGCCAGCTCATTGACACCTTTACCGGCAGCCAACCCGAATACAAGGTAGATCCGGACCTCCCCTGGTGGCAACGCGGGGGCTCCAGCAAACCCACAACGGCCAAAGGCCTGAACACCTTTACCTGGGACCTGAGGTACCCGGGGGCCACAACTTTTGACGGGATGATTATCTGGAGCGCTCGTCCGCAAAGGGGCCCCAAAGCCCCTCCCGGGGAATACCGTGTGCGGATGAAGACCGGGTCCTATGAACAAACCTATCCGTTTTCCATCCACATAGACCCCAACCTAAAAGGGGTTACAGAAGCGGACCTTAAGGAACAATTTGAACTCGCATCCGAAATTATGAAAAAGACCAGTTTAGCAAACAAAACGGTCATTGATATTCGCAAGGTTCGCGGTTTTCTGGAATCCAATAAATCGGAAATTAATGAACCGGGCTACACCAATATCATTGTTCCGCTTTTAGGTAAATTATCTGTCATTGAAGAAAAACTTTACCAGGTCCGGAACCAATCCGGCCAGGACCCGCTGAATTTCCCGATTAAATTGAATAACCGTCTGGCCTCACTAAGAAGAAGCGTGGAAACCGGTGACGCCCGGCCTACCGATGGGGCTTATACCGTTTTCAGGGAGCTTTCGGCAGAACTGAAGGAGCATGTTGTTGAATTTGGGAAAGTCATGAATGAAAACATTCCAGAGGTTAACCGTTTACTGGAAAGCTCTGGTATTCAGCCTATGGGGGATGGAGGAAAGTAGCCCCTGGCCCATTAGGTATATCATTTAACATGAACAGGCAAACGTCACAAATAGCCATATTCCCAGATGAAAGCACTGCTTTATGATGCCTTCCAGAAAACCCCGGAAATCCGGCAGGTAGCTGATCCCGAACCCAATCCCCATGGAGTGGTGATCCGGGTTAAAGCCACCGGCCTCTGCCGGAGCGACTGGCACGGATGGATGGGACATGACCCGGATATTTCCCTGCCCCATGTTCCCGGGCATGAATTGGCAGGCACGGTGGAGGCTGTTGGCCGGGAGGTGAGGGCCTTTAGAGCAGGCGACCGGGTTACCCTTCCCTTTGTCTGCGGCTGCGGTCATTGCAGGGAATGTGCTTCCGGAAATCAACAGGTATGTGATAAGCAATCCCAGCCAGGCTTTACACATTGGGGCTCCTTTGCCGAGTACGTGGCGGTGGACTATGCAGACACAAACCTTGTGAAGTTGCCTGATGATATTGACTACGCCACCGCGGCTGTGTTGGGTTGCCGGTTTATCACCTCATTCCGGGCCATCGTGGCCCAGGGAAGGGTTAGTGGAGGCCAATATGTAGCAGTTCATGGTTGTGGGGGAGTAGGGTTGTCCGCCATTATGATTGCAAATGCTTTGGGAGCACAGGTAATTGCAGTAGATATCAGGCAAGCTGCTCTGGAACTGGCACGCGAACTGGGAGCGCAGCATTGCCTGAATGCCAGGGAAACGACTGATATCGCGGGGGCCATAAGAGACCTGTCCGACGGAGGGGTACAGGTTTCACTGGATGCCCTGGGAAGTCAGGAAACCTGCTTGAATTCCATCTCCGGCCTTGGAAAAAGGGGAAAGCACATTCAGGCCGGCCTTATGACAGGAAACCATAAAGCTCCCAAAGTACCCATGGGCAGGATAATTGCAGATGAACTCCAAATTCTGGGTACTCATGGGATGCAGGCGCATAAATACCCCGAAATGCTTACAATGATCCAAAACGGGATCTTACAGCCACAAAAACTTATACAAAAACGTATTCACCTTGAAGAAGCCGCCACAGCCCTGCCCTTAATGGATCGGTTTGACCATCCGGGCGTCCAGATAATCGACTCCTTTTAACGGATCAGGCCTGGCAGATTTTAATTCCGGGCTAAAACCTGCGACCAGCAGTGTAGGGGGCTCCCGCTTTTTCCATATCTGACTCCAACTGCTGGAGGGCATCCAGAAAGGACCGGATCTTCGGCTGAAAAACGGAAAAGGCCTCCCCTGCCCCGGCTATACTTTGCTTTTGGGTTTGCGTAGGGGGGCGGGTAGTCTCCCAATGCCCGTAAATGACACTTCCCACCATAGCTTGAAGGCTGGGTGGGCCGTTTTCATTGAGGCGTTGTTGTGCCCGGTTCCCCGAGAGTTCTGTTTGGAGGTCTGCCCTGCGGTCTTCCAAAGATTTAAGCCGGTTAAAGAAATCGGGGCCTGCTTTGGCGGTTTGTGTCAGGGCTGCTTTCATATAGCGCATCCGTTCCTCGGCTTCTCGTAATTGGCGGTTTGCAGAAGCAAGCTGGCGGGAAAGTTCACTGGTTTGCTGCTGAAAAGTGGCTACCTCCTCAAAATCAGCGCTTCCCAAAAGAGCAGGAATGGGTTTTACCTCAAATTTCTGTGGTGGTCCCTGGGGTTCCAGGGTGCCGGAAAACATCACAAAGAGTTCTGCCGTATAGCTTCCAGGTGCCGCAAGGGGGCCCTGTTCCTGCCCTGCCCAGGGGGGTACAAACCCGGGCTGGCTCAAATCAATAGGATCGGGCGCAGCGTATCGCAAATCCCAGTTTATACGGTGCATGCCTTTGGAAGCCGGAGCCTTCAGCCAGCGGACCGGTTCATTCGCGGCATTTCGGATGAGCACCAGGGCGCTTGCCGCTTCATCCTTGTTTTCCTCCAGTAAGTTTTCCCAACCGGGGAAGGGGATGTCCTTTCCTTCTTTGCGCAGGGTTTTTTCGGTTTGCTGCCTTTGCGCTTTGGCAGTTTGCGGAATGTCTTGCAGGAGGAATGTTATTAAGGCTCCGTAGGGCGGATTATCTGCCACATAACTGGTACTGCCAAGGGTAGGCATCCCTTTTGCCTGCATGGGGGCATTGGGGATATACCACCAGGCATCCCGTACCGGGAAAAGCGTATTTTTTCCTGCCTGCGGCATGCCGGCAAGCGTGCGCAGTGAGCTGTAATCGTCCAGGATAAAAAAGCCCCTGCCGAAGGAAGCCCCAACCAGGTCATTATCCCTGCTGTGCAGCTCAATATCCCTGAAAGGGATGGTAGGCACCCCAGCAGTTAATTGAATCCAGTTCCTGCCTTTATTGAGACTGAAATAGATTCCGTATTCCGTTCCGATAAATAACAAATCCGGATTCAAATGGTCTTGTTTTATGGACCAAACAATTGTCCTGGCCGGCAAATCCCCGGTAATGGATTTCCAGCTGCGACCCCGGTCTGAGCTCATAAACAAGTACGGTTTGAAATCACCAAGCTTATGTGCATCTGCAGCCGCAAACACCACCCCGGAGTTGTGAAGGGAAGCCTCCACATCGTTGATAAAGGATCTGTTGGGAACCTGAGGCAATGCTCCACTTTTTCTCCAGTTCTGACCTCCATCTTCACTTATATAGATCAGGCCGTCATCCGAGCCCGTGTAGAGTAACCCTTCCTCCAGGACAGACTCGGAGATATTCGTAAGGGTTGCATATTTGGACATGGCGCCATTATCGTAAAGGGCATCCACACTCCAGACCCTGCCGATCATTTCCAGTTCATATCGGTTTGTATTGGTGGTCAGGTCACCACTTACGGGAGTCCACGAATTGCCCTGGTCATCGCTCCTCCAGAGGCGCTGGGAACCATAATACAAGCGCTTGTGGTTATGCGGGCTGATCAGTATCGGGCTATCCCAGTTCCAGCGCTCAGGAGGGTCATTGGGCCCGGGCTTCGGCTGGATATTGAGAACCTCTTCGTTGCTTTTATGGTAGCGATGCAGTTGTCCTTCCTGTATCTCCATATAAATGATATCCGGATCTTCAGGGTCTACAGCTGTATCATAGCCGTCTGCGCCCAGGGGAACATACCAGTCCTGGTTCCGCACTCCTTCAGTATTGGTGGTCGCAGAAGGCCCGATCAGGGTCCCAAGGTCCTGGGCCCCGCCAACTATATTGTAAAATGGTTGGGTGTTATCCAGGGCGAGTTTGTAGAACTGGGATATTGGCAGATTTGGAAAATGCCGCCAGGTTGTGCCCTCGTCAAAGGTCTCGTACAAGCCCGCATCGGTACCGGCCAGCAAATGCGACCCATCTGCGGGGTCAATCCAGAGGGCGTGGTTGTCACTGTGCTTCTCCCTTCCAGTGCCGAGGTAATCAATGGTTTTGCCCCCATCCCGCGTTACGTGTAAAAAAACATCCATCTGGTATACCAGATCCGGATTGGTGGGAGACGCTTCAATCTCCTGATAATAATGGGGTCCGGTCCCCCCGGAGATATAACTGTTTTGTTTTTCCCAGCTTTCCCCTTTATCTGAGGAGCGATAGAACCCTTTTTCAGCATCATCAGCCTCTATGGTAGCGTACACCAGGTTCGGATCGGCAGGGGTAACAGCCAGGCCAATTTTTCCCATATCTCCTTTAGGCAGGCCCGTTTGCAAGCGCTTCCAGCTTTTGCCCTGGTCAGAGGATTTATAAATTCCGGAAGCAGGGCCTCCTGACAGCAGGGACCAGGTGTGCCTGCGTCGCTGATAGGAAGCTGCATAAAGCACATCCGGGTTGGAAGGATCGAATTCTATATCGGTTACCCCGGTATGCTCATCGATCTCGAGGACCAAATCCCAGCTGTTGCCGCCATCTTCAGAGCGATAAAGGCCCCGTTCTCCCCCGGAAGCCCATAAGGGTCCCTCTGCGGCTACATAAATCAGATCGCTGTTTCGCGGATCGATTGCAATTTTTCCAATATGTTCTGAACGACTCAAGCCCATGGATTGCCAGCTGTTGCCACCATCCAGGCTCCTGTAGACACCATCTCCCCATCCCACGTGCCTTCCGCTTACATTTTCCCCTGTTCCCACCCAGATTACCTGGCTGTTATTCGGGTCTATGCTCACTGCTCCAATGGAATAAGAAGGCTGATCTTCGAAAACCGCCTGCCAGCTAATGCCGCGATTGATTGTTTTCCAAACCCCTCCGGAACCTGCAGCAACGTACCAGGTATTGGGATGATCCGGACTAACCGCTATATCTGCTATTCGCCCACCCATAACAGCAGGCCCAACAGCCCGCATCGAAAGCCCTTTTACGGCTTGCTCAACAGTGGTTTTATTACTTTGCGCCAGCGATTCTACAGAAATAAACAGGCATAAAAAAGCAAAAAGGAAGAGGGGTTTAAGGGCTGGTTGGTTGTTCATCTTGAGGACTATTAAAATTTGGTTTCTCGTAAATATAATGAAAGCTGCTGCTTACCAGGTATACTCAGGGGGGGCTATGTTGTTCATCCGAAGATACAGATTGGCCTTTGCCCGATGATTTGCCATATGGTCCTGCACGTAAAACAAAGCAAAAGCGCGACTTACGGTATTGCCGCTGTGGTACATTACACAAGGTTCATCTAACTGCTCCTGTTCAATGGTATAGATCACCTCAGTGGCATAGGCAAAGCCTTTTTCGAGCATTTCCAGGATATCTTTTTTACCCAGGGAAGCGGCATCCGGCGGATTCGGGCTAACCTCCATTCCCTGGACATAGCGTTTTGTCAATAACTCAATGGTATAGGCAATATGTACCATCTGTTCTCCGAAAGTCTTACTGACTTCGGTAGGCCGGTAGGAGTACAATTCCTCGGGCATTGCCCTGGCTACTTGCAGACAATGATCCCGGGCCTCTTCCCAAACAGGTAAATACATTTGTGTAAACGGGGTTTTAGGAGTCCTTTGTTCCTGCCCAAAACCCAGACAGATTCCAAACAACAAAGTAGCCAGTAAGATATTTTTCATGATACAATTCTTTTGTGCCAGATACAAGATACTCAATCCCTCCATATCCTGCGAGAAAAGATACCTGCCTTCCGGAAATCAGTACTGGATTTTCTTTTCTTTCCGACTGTCCAGTTCTGACTAAAACCTTATTTTTAACCTGAGCCCGGTTCCCCAACTGAATTTTAAGGGCCGTCTGTTTATAACCCACATTATACAGGTGTCTTGATTGAAAAACTAAATCATTCCGATACGGGGATTGCCCAAAAAATACACCAGGTTTTCCAGGAATCCTATGTCGTTGAGGCCACTTTATTGAAAGCAAAGGACTTCCCTCCTTTACGGAGGCCGCTAGAAGGGTTTACACAGAGTAAAAATGATTTTTATGCCTATACCTCCGGCGGGCAGATCTGGGGCGTAATAGAGATTGTTTTCAGGCAGGATACTACTCATATACAGAGCCTTGTGGTCCTTCCGGCGCATTTTCGAAAAGGAATCGGAAAAGCTCTTGTGGAATTTGCTTTTAAAACATATCCTTCCAGGCGATTCACTGTGGAAACGGGTTTGCAGAATGATCCTGCAACAACCCTTTACCGGAAATTGGGTTTCAGGGAGGTCGGTCAGTATATAGCGGAGGCAGGCATACAGAAAATTCAATTTGAGAAATCCATTACAGGCCAGGCTATTTCCTGATTTCAACAGATCCTCAAATTTCTTAACTGTAGCAATTGTACTTTTTCAGTAACTTATACTAAATTTTATTTGCATGGCTACATTCAATCTTCTTGTCAATAATGAATCCCATGAGGTTAGCGTGGCTGAAGGAACTTCGCTGCTTTGGGTGCTTCGGGAACATTTAGGACTTACCGGGACCAAATACGGTTGCGGGATTGCACAGTGTGGATCCTGTACCATACACGTAGACGGAAACCCCGTGAAAGCCTGTATTCTGCCCGTAGACAACTTTGCGTCAGGACAACAGATAACCACCATAGAGGGATTGTCCAATGGGGAATACACGCCTCTTCAAAATGCCTGGATAAGTGAACAGGCGCCACAATGCGGCTATTGCCATTCGGGGCAGATTATGCAGGCGGCGGCCCTTCTTAAATCCAACCCGGATCCCAGCCGGGACGAGATTAAATCCTACATGAATGGTATTCTGTGCAGGTGTGGCACCTATATGCGAATAATCAAGGCCATCGAAAAGGCGGCAAAAGAAAACAAATCCATCAGTTAGAACAAACAACTATTATGAAAGCCCAAACCATTCAAAGCCGACGTGACTTTTTAAAAGCTTCCGGAGGCGTAGCCCTTTTGATAGGAGTCTCAGGCATATTGCCGGGATTTATTTCCTGTGAGGATTCCGATAAAGTACGGGAGGCCCTGGAAAAACACAAGGTAACCGCCTGGGTTCAGATAAGTCCCGAAGGGGATATCGTTATTTATAACCCGGCTGCCGAAATGGGCCAGGGTTCCATGACTTCCCTGCCACTGATCCTGGCAGAGGAAATGGATGCAGACTGGTCCAGGGTAAGCGTGGAGTTCTCTCCTCAGGAAGCCGACATCTATGGCTCCCCGGGATGGGCCCCGGGAAGTAAGCTCATGTTTACCGTAGGGAGCCGGACCACCAATAGCTATTACCAGGTAATGCGTAAGGCAGGTGCCCAGGCCCGTTATGTTTTAATGCATTCGGCTGCCCGGTTGTGGGATGTTCCAATTGAAGAGTTATCGAGTTCGAACAGTGAGATCATCCATTCCAAAGAGAACAGGAAAATCAGTTACGGGGCGCTTGTTCCCCATCTGAGCTGGCCTGACCAAATGCCGGAGATTACCCCCTCCGATTTAAAACCTCAAAGCGAATTTAAACTGATAGGAAAGCAGATTCCCCGAACGGAAATACCTTCCAAGGTGGATGGGACTGCACAGTTTGCCATGGACATTAGGCTTCCCGGAATGGTGTATGGGGTGATGGAGAGAGGCCGGCTGCATGGGGCTGCCCCCAAATTGATGAACAGAGAAGAAATCCTCGCAAAGCAAGGGGTTCTGAAAGTAGTAACGCTCGATTATGCCATTGGCCTGGTAGCAGAGACCCTGGAACAGGCCCTTGCCGCCAAAAAACTACTGAAAATTCAGTGGGAAGACTCCATAGCGGCTGGTTACAACAGCCAGGAAGCGTTCGGCGATTATGAGAAAATGGCTGCCAAGGCAGGGCCCGGGCAGGTGATTACCGAGATCGGGGATGTGCAAAAAGCGCTGCAATCTGCCCCGAAAAAGTATTCGGCTGACTTTAAGAATGACTATGTATACCATTCCCAGATGGAACCTCTTAACGCAGTGGTTCGGGTCTCGGAAGACCATACTGAGGCAGAAGTTTGGGTAGGCAGCCAACAGGGGCCAGATACCAAATTGGGGGTACCTACCCTGTTGGGGATTCCACACGAGAAAGTTAACGTACACCTGCAGTATTTGGGAGGAGGTTTTGGTCGCAGGAGCATGAATGATTTTGTAGAGGAATGTGCCCTGCTCGCCCGTGAGATGGCCCCTGCCCCGGTAAAACTGATCTGGACGCGTGAAGATGACCTTACTTACGGGGCTTTCAGGCCCTTATCCTTTCAACGCCTTACAGCAGGGGTAAATTCCCAGGGGAACATTACGGCTTTTTCCCACTGTGTGGTTGGGGACGGAGGTAATCTGGTGGCCAGCGGGGTAAAAAACGACCATTACAATATCCCGAATCAATTCGCCGAGTGGCGGGAAGCAAAACACGGGATCCGATTAAAACACTGGCGCTCGGTGGGCCATGGGCCAAACAAATTTGCTATTGAATGCCTGCTGGATGAGGTAGCTCTTGGGGAAGGAAAGGATCCGGCAGCCCTCAGGAGGGAATTGATGCAGGACTCTCCCAGGGCCCTTGCAACTCTTGAGAAGGTTCTGGAGTTATCAGACTGGAAAGCTGACCTTCCTGAAGGCAGGGCAAAAGGTCTTTCCTTTGTGGAGCATGGTTCTTTGGGAACCGGGGTTTGCGAAATTTCAGTTAACCGCCAGTCCGGGCTAATCAGGGTACATAAATTTTGGATTGCCCTGGATGCCGGGGTGGTGATACAACCCGATAATGTTATTGCCCAAATGGAGGGCGGCATAATCATGGGAATGAGTAGTGTACTGAAAGAACAAATTACCATTGAGGATGGCCGGGTGCGCCAATCCAATTTCAATGATTACCAACTCCTGAGAATGCAGGAAGTCCCCGATGCAATTGAAGTTGCAATAATCCCGTCTGATGAAGTGCCTCAGGGGGTTGGGGAAACAGCAACCCCAATGGTTGCGGGAGCCATTGCAAACGCTTTCCTCAAATTGACCGGGAAACGCCTCAGGCATCTGCCCTTTAGTCCGGATCGCGTATTGGAGATTCTAAATAGCTGAGCAGATGCTATCCCGAAATAATCTGGTCCTGATTTTCCTGGTCCTGATCAAATTTCTGGTTCAGTACCTGGCCATTGATTCAGGCTACGAGCTCCACCGGGATGAGTATCTTCACTTGGACCTTGGAAACCACCTGGCCTGGGGATACCGTTCTGTTCCCCCGATTACCGGGTTTTTGTCCTATCTCATCCACCTTCTGGGAAGTGATGTTTTTTGGGTAAAGTTTTTCCCCGCTGCTTTCGGGGCCATTACCCTCTGGATTGTATGGAAAGCTACAGAGGCCCTTAACGGAGGACTTTTTGCGATGGTACTTGCCAGCAGCTGTGTCTTTTTTTCGGCCCTGCTGCGCATAAATACCCTGTACCAGCCCAATTCCCTTGAATTTATGTTGTGGACCCTGGTCTTTTATACAGTTCTGCAGTTTGTTCGAACAGAAAACATTAAATGGATCTGGATCGGAGCCCTGGCTTTTGCGATCGGATTTCTGAACAAATACAATATTGGCTTCCTGGCCCTGGGGCTCTTTCTGGCATTACTGGTTTCGCCACAACGCAAAATTTTCAGCAACCGTCAATTATATGGTGCCCTTGCTCTTGTATTAGTACTGATCACCCCTAACCTCTATTGGCAATACACCCAGAATTTCCCGGTAATTCGGCATCTTAGCGAGTTAGCCAGGACCCAGTTGGTCTATGTAAACCGAATGGATTTCCTGAAGGAGCAGTTTTTGTTTTTTGTAGGAGGTCTGCCTGTGCTGTTTCTTGCCTTATTTTCATTTTTCACCCATCCCCCATTTAGAAAATATCGCTTGTTTTTCTGGAACCTGTGCTTTACGCTCATACTGTTCACCTATTTTAAGGCCAAAAGTTATTACGCCATGGGGCTCTACCCCATCTTATTCGCTTTTGGGGCAGTTTATGCCGAAAGCTTGCTGAGCGGAAACTGGAAAAGGTACCTCCGCCCGGTGTTGCTGGCTATTCCGTTGCTGGTCATTATTGTAATGTTCCGTATAATGGTTCCTGTGCTTTCTCCTCCTGAAATTGTCAAGAAATCGGAAACTTTTGAAAAATTTGGCCTGCTCAGGTGGGAGGACGGCAGGAACCACCAGATACCCCAGGATTTCGCGGATATGCTCGGCTGGAGTGAACTGGCCGGACTCGCAGACCAGGCGTTAGAAAAGGTTGCCGACAAAGAACATACGCTCATCCATTGTGACAATTATGGAGAAGCAGGGGCGATCAATTACTATTCAAAACAGCTTTATACAGATGCAGTTTCCACGAATGCCGACTACATTGACTGGTACCCTCTGGATGCATTTGAAATTCGGAACGTAATTTTGGTGAAGAGTACTTATGATGATGACCCGGAGCGCGAGCGGGAGCGGGAATTTTTTGAAAGCGTTGAACTCATTGGGCAGATAAACAATCCGTACGCCAGGGAATTTGGAACAAGGGTTTGGTTGCTGAAAGGAGCCAAAGTTTCTATAAATGAAATCCTGAGGGAAGAAATCCAAAGGGAAAAAGCAGAGTAAGCAGCCAAAAACAAAAAATAAAATAGCCATGAATCTGAATCAGGTTACCCTGCCCTGCAGGGATGTTCAAAAGTCTATTTCCTTTTATTCAGCCCTTGGGTTAAAGCTCATTGTTCGGGCCCTGCCGGATTATGCTCGCTTTGAATGCCCGGAGGGAGATGCAACTTTTTCCCTGCACCGGGTTGAGGAGTTGGCACAGGGCGAAGGGGCTATGATATATTTTGAATGCGCAGATTTGGATGAAAGGGTTAAGTCCCTGCAAAGGAAGGGGGTCCTTTTTGATTCACTCCCTGAGGATAAACCATGGTTGTGGCGGGAGGCCCGCCTCAGGGATCCCGATGGTAATTCACTGGTGCTATTTTACGCCGGCAAAAATCGAAAGGATCCTCCCTGGAAACTTTAGGAATAAAGGCCTCTACAGGATTAGTCTCTAAAAGAAAAAGTGGCCCGGATGGGGCCACTTTCAGCATTCAAATAATTCTATGGAAAGGTTGCTGCCTCCCCGGTTCAGTTTTGCGAATCAGAAGCGGTCCAGATTCATGACCTTATTCCAGGCGGCGATGAAATCCGTTACGAATTTTTCCTTCGCATCGTTGCAGGCATAAACCTCAGCCAGGGCTCTCAATTCAGAATTGGAACCAAAGATCAGGTCAACCCGTGTTCCGGTCCATTTCAGGTCTCCGGACTTGCGGTCGCGGCCTTCAAATACCTGCTCCTTATCATCCACTGGCTTCCATTCGTTATCCATATTAAGCAAATTCACGAAGAAATCGTTGCTCAGGGTTTCCGGCTTGTCTGTAAAGACTCCGTGTTGAGAACCGTCAAAGTTTGCATTGAGAGTTCTCATCCCCCCAACAAGGACTGTCATTTCAGGGGCTGTAAGCGTCAGCAATTGCGCCTTATCCACAAGGAGTTCCTCTGCACGCACAGAAATTCCGGACTGTTTGTAGTTTCTGAATCCGTCTGCCACTGGCTTCAGGTGTTCCATGGCTTCGGCATCCGTCATTTCCTCACTCGCATCAGTACGACCCGGACTAAAGGGAACATTCATTTTATAGCCGGCATCATGGGCTGCTTTTTCAACTGCAGCACATCCTCCCAGAACAATCAGATCGGCAAGGGAAACTTTTTTATCCCCTTTCTGTGCTTTATTGAAGGATGACTGAATATCGGTTAGGGTATCCAGTACTTTTCCAAGCTCAACCGGATTATTGACTTCCCAGTCGTTTTGCGGGGCCAGTCGCACCCGGGCTCCATTGGCACCTCCCCGGTAATCCGAGCCTCTGAAAGTAGAAGCGGAAGCCCATGCTGCCTTAACCAGCTCAGAGATACTCAATCCGGAAGAAAGTATGTTTTTCTTCAGGCTTTCAATATCCTTTGCATCTATCAACTCGTGGTCAACCGCAGGAATCGGGTCTTGCCAGATCAGGTCCTCTTTAGGAACTTCAGATCCCAGATAACGGTTCTTGGGGCCCATATCCCGATGGGTCAGCTTAAACCAGGCTTTCTGGTACGCTTCCTTGAATTCATCCGGATTTTCCAGGAAATGCCTTGAAATCTTTTCATAGGCAGGATCCATACGCAGGGAAAGGTCAGTTACCAGCATAAACGGATCGTTTTTCTTTTCAGGATCGTGCGCATCCGGCACGGTTCCGGCACCGGCCCCGTCTTTGGGTTTGTACTGCCAGGCGCCTGCCGGGCTCTTGGTCAGTTCCCACTCATAGCCGAAGAGGTTCTCCAGGTATTTGTGGCTCCACTTTATGGGCGTGTCGGTCCAGGCTCCTTCGAGGCCACTGGTGATGGTGTCTGATCCTTTACCGGTACCAAAATTGCTTTTCCATCCCAGACTTTGCATATGAATTGGTGCCCCTGCGGGTTCTGCCTCCAGATACTCCGCATCACTGGCTGCACCGTGGGTCTTCCCAAAAGTATGTCCTCCGGCTATCAGGGCTACGGTTTCGTAATCATTCATTGCCATCCGTCCAAAAGTCTCGCGGATGTCGTGGGCGGCGGCCAGAGGATCAGGATTACCGTTAGGCCCCTCAGGGTTTACGTAAATCAGTCCCATGTGAGCGGCTCCCATTTGTTTTTCCAGCTCTCCGTTTTCATTGTATCGAGCCTTATTGCCGAGCCATTCCGTTTCAGAACCCCAGTAGATATCTTCTTCAGGCTGATAGATGTCTTCCCGGCCACCTGCAAATCCGTACATGGGCAGCCCCATGGATTCATGTGCCACATTTCCTGCAAGGATCAGC
The DNA here is from genome assembly GCF_052497835.1 of Robiginitalea insularis. NCBI lineage: Bacteria > Pseudomonadati > Bacteroidota > Flavobacteriia > Flavobacteriales > Flavobacteriaceae > Robiginitalea > Robiginitalea insularis. The sequence goes on along the minus strand of NZ_CP199296.1, from coordinate 1,857,496 downwards.
AAGTCTGCCCAGGATATCCTCTTCCCGTATTTTTGTTTTATCGGCCAAAGCAGTACCCTGGCTTTATCCAGGTTTGCATTGTCCGGCCAGCTGTTCAGCGGGGCAAACCGCTGGGCTCCGGTTCCTCCCCCGCCACGTCCATCAGCAATGCGATAGGTTCCGGCAGCATGCCAGGCCATCCGGATAAAAAATGGCCCGTAATGACCATAATCTGCTGGCCACCAATCTTTACTGTCAGTCATTAATTCGGTCAGATCTTTCTTAACTGCATCCAGGTCAAGCGTTTTGAACTCCTTAGCGTAGTCGAAGTCAGGGTCCATTGGGTCAACTTTTTCCGAATGTTGACGCAGGATGTTAAGATTCAGTGAATTAGGCCACCAATCCCGGTTAGTAGTTCCTCCACCGGCAGCCTGCATCATTTCCCCATTCAAAAACGGGCATTTGCTGGCATCAGCTCCTTCATTAGCATGATATGCAGCTCCGGAGCCGTTACTATTTTTCAGATCTTCCATAAGACGTATTGTGTTTTTGTTTGATTCTTTCAGACCTCTAAAATACCAATATTTTAGCTATTAAAACTTAAATATTCATAGATAAATACTATTATCCATATTGATTTCCAATGCATCCTTTATCTTCTGTAAAACAGTCTGTTAAGGCTCAGCAATGGCTAGCTCAATGACCTAAAAGGATACGTTCGAAAACCCGCAAAAGAAATGGCATTTGTCTGAAATTACAAATGACCTGGATCAGCCAGATTGTCTCTATCCCTTTTCGTTTTCCAGACCTGTAGGATTCTTATCCCTGTGCATTGGCTGATACCCCCTAATAATTTAACTTTAAAAGATAATTGGCTCGCTATGAAAAAATCAATACTCATCACATTCCTTTTATGCACGGCCCTCTCCTGGACACAGGAAATAAGTGGAGAATGGAACGGGGTTTTAAAAGTGCAGGGGCTGCAGCTCAGGCTAGTATTCAATATACAGCAAACGGAGGACGGCACCTACTCAGCCACTATGGACAGCCCGGACCAGGGTGCAAAGGGCATTCCGGTAGATGAAACCATATTTGTAAATGACAGCCTGAAACTCAGCATACTCCGGGCGGGAATCCGGTATGAAGGAATGCTAACTGAACAGCAGGAAATATCAGGCACTTTCAGGCAGGCGGGACAGGCTCTGCCATTGGACCTTCGTCGTGAAATAGTTGAAAAAGCCCCGGTCCTCAGGCCTCAGGAACCTAAAGAGCCGCTCCCCTACCGCTCAGAAGACATCACATTTGATAATCCCGAAGCCGGGATCACCCTCGCGGGAACACTGACCTTGCCAGAAGCCGGTGAAAATTTTCCAGCCGTAATCCTGATTAGCGGGAGTGGTCCGCAGGACAGGGATGAAAGTCTTTTGGGGCATAAACCCTTTTTGGTGTTGTCCGATCATCTGACCCGAAATGGTATTGCCGTTTTGCGATTTGACGACCGCGGGACCGCCTCTTCTGGTGGCGATTTCAGTTCGGCAACCAGCCTGGATTTTGCCTCGGACGCAGAAGCAGCACTGGCCTATTTAAAAACCCGCACTGAAATAGACCCTGCCAGGCTGGGCCTGATCGGGCATAGCGAAGGAGGGCTGATCGCCCCGATGGTTGCCGTTTCTTCCGAGGAGGTTGGGTTTATTGTGCTGCTGGCCGGGCCCGGAGTGAGTGGCTATGACATTCTCCTGCAGCAGACCGAACTAATTTACCGGGCCAATGGTATGGAAGCTTCAGAATTACAGGCCGAATTAGACCTGCTTCAGGGAGCGCTGGATATTATTGTAAACACCCGTGAGGAAACCGCATTGCAGCCGGAGTTAAACCAGTATTATTTGCAAAAATTTGAAGAGAACCCCTCTCAGGTTCCAGAAGGGATGACAGCTGAAGCCCTTGCACAAACTTATGCGAGCCGCCTGGGCACTGTATGGATGCGCTATTTCCTGACCTATGATCCGGTTCCGTCCCTCCAGCGAATCAGCTGCCCGGTCCTGGCCCTCAATGGATCCAAAGATTTACAGGTGCCGGCAACCCAGAATCTAAATGCTATTCGGGATGCGCTTCAGAAAGGCGGAAATAAAAATGTAACTGTAAAAAGCATGGATAATCTGAACCATCTTTTCCAGGAAGCCGGTAGTGGTTCCCCATCCGAATATGCGACAATTGAACAAACCTTTTCTCCCGTTGCCCTGAAGGAGATTTCAGACTGGATTCTTAAGACCGTTGAATAATGCAGGCAGGAAAACGTCAGAACCCCCGCAATAAAAAGATTCCGGTAACCAAAAAACCCCGAATCGAAGAAATAAGACCCCTCCTGCTGATTGGGATCCACTGCGAAATGTCCATTGCTGAGAGTAAAACCGGGGAGCTTTGGAAGCGATTTATGCCGTACAAAAAGCAAATTGAAAACCACATCCCCGATCTGCACTATTCGGTTGAAATTTATCCCACGGGCTATTTTGATCATTTTGATCCCCAACGGCTTTTTGTTAAATGGGCCGCGGTGGCGGCCCAACCGGAGAGCAGCCCTCCCGAGTCAATGGAAAGCCTTAGTATTCCAGGTGGTTTATACGCCATATTTCGATATAAGGGGCGCCCGGAAGAAGCTTCATCCTTTTATTGGTATATTTTTTCGGAGTGGTTGCCACAAAGCGACTATCAGTTAGACCACCGGCCCCATTTCAGCCTGATGGGAAAGGAATATCGAAACGCAGATCCGCAGTCTGAGGAAGACATCTATATTCCGGTTGTTAAGGAATAGGAATGCAGAAAACATATTTTCGAAACCATCTCTTAATGTTTAGGAAACCCGGATAACACAAAATTTCCTGAATTTTAGCATCTCATTCATTCCTACAAGTTGTTTGAGTTAGTTTGGTTGTAAACCGGTACTTCAGGTGCCGGTTTTTGTTTTTTAAGAGTGCTTCAAAAAATAGAAGTGGCTGCTGCTTAAGAAAACGGTCCTATTAAGGTGCTTTTGAGCGATAAATTCCGGGGTTTATGGAATAACTCGAAATTGTGTTTTCCCGATAAATGACATATTTCTTCGATTTTTTGTTGCTGCACCAGCAGTTGATCGAGCTTTTTTATCACAAAATCCAAATACACCCAAAGTTTACAATAAAGGCATAAGCTTTGTCCTGAATGAAAAAGTTAATCTCTAAGACACGTTTATGAAAACAGTTTTACTCTTTAAAGAACTCTACCTGGAAGCTTTCAGGGATTTCGGGAACTTTGTAATCCGCAATTATTTCAAGGCATTTACCTGGTTTAGCTTTGCACTATTCTTTATAGTACTCTATGCCTTTATATTCAGGCTTTTTACAGGTTTCGTTTGGGATTAGGCCTTTTGTAGTCCTGTCCAGAATTACAGAATTACTCTTTTACGAGAACACTTAGATTATGAAAGAACTACACTATTTTGAAAATATTCAAAGGGTCTGGCAATTTATATTGCGATACCGAACCGCTTTTTTCTTTTGGTTCTATCTAGTAGCCATTATGGTCTATTCCTATCAGGCAGTAACGGTCTAGGAAAGAATTGAAATAAAACTTGTAGCGGAACCTGCAGGCCCGTAATGCCAATGTGCCTTCCGGAGCACTCCCGCAAACGTTAAAAATACTGTAAACGTAAGGGGATACTTTGCTTCAAAACAATATATTTGTGGGTGAACACGGCTGATGACTATCCAATAGTTATATCAGTCAAAACACCCATTTTCTTTGCCCCGAAAGTCCACCTCAGCCCTGCTTATTTTTACAAGAAATCCGGAATTGGGCAAATGCAAAACCCGCCTAGCTGCAACAATAGGCGAGCAGGCTGCACTGGAAATCTATATTTATTTACTGAAACACACGGCTTCCGTTTGCACTGAGGTAAAAGGGGCAGACAAGTATGTTTATTTTAGCGAGAAACGGGGCGATGGAACGCTTTGGGACCCGCTGCAATTCCAGTTTAAAGTACAGGAAGGTGCCGGTCTTGGAGAACGAATGAACACTGCCTTTAGCAGGGCTTTTGGCGAAGGCTATGAAAAAGTTGTCATTATTGGAAGCGACCTTTTAGACCTTAGCAGCAAGGACATAGAAACTGCCTTTAAGAAACTGGATGAATATGAAATAGTAATAGGGCCAGCCTCAGATGGCGGATACTATCTGCTGGGGATGAAAGCACTGCATCCCGGTCTGTTTCAGGGGAAAGACTGGGGTAGTGACAGCGTACTTAAGGACACCCTTGAAGACCTCAAGGAAATCGACTCTTTTCTTTTACCAGTTCGCAACGATATAGACCGTTACGAAGATATTTCCGGACGACCCGAATTTAAATCCTATTTAAAAGCGCATTAAGATGACCTTAAAACAATTAGAGACTTCTGTAAAGTATCTTAAAGATAAGGGCTTCGAAGCCCCGGAAATTGGAATAGTCCTTGGCTCTGGCCTGGGACGGATGGTGGAAGAGATACAGGCCCCTCTAATTGCACACTACCATAATATCCCTTTTTTCCCGCTGGCAACCGTTGAATTTCACAGCGGGAAACTGGTTTATGGAAACATCTCTGGGAAAAAGGTTGTGGTTATGCAAGGCCGCTTTCACCTATATGAAGGCTATGACTTTAAGGATATCACCTACCCCATCAGGGTAATGCAACAACTCGGAATCAAAAAACTCCTGATTTCTAACGCCGCAGGGGCTATTAACCTGGATTTTAAAAAGGGAGACCTGATGCTGCTGGACGATCACATCAATCTGCAGGGAGGCTCCCCCCTGGCTTTCAAGAATGTTGCCGAATTCGGAAATCGCTTCGTGGATATGAGCGAACCCTATGACAGGCAAATGTGTCAGATGCTGATGGATATTGCCTCTGAAAATGACATCAGGCTGCAAACCGGGGTGTATGCGGCAGTGGTCGGGCCTCAGCTGGAAACACGGGCCGAATACCGCATGTTAGGCAGGATGGGGGCCGATGCCGTTGGCATGAGCACTGTTCCCGAAGTAATTGTGGCCAATCACCTTGAATTGCCCGTTATAGCTGTTTCTGTTCTGACCGATGAATGCGACCCTGATAACCTGCAACCGGTTAATGTTTCAGAAATATTGGCGGTAGCAGCAAAGGCCGAACCGGAGCTGGTCAAACTTTTTAAACTGCTAATTGCCGGGTTAAAGGATGCCTGATCCTGAGGTATAGGTGTAAGTTTTTAATCATTTTAACTACTTAGGAGGTATATTATTCAAGATATGCTCAGAGGGATTTTCATTTGTTTCCTGCTCGCCGTACAGGCCGGCTCGCTGTCAGAAATTTTTACTGAGGCTGATTTGGTTTATCATCAGGACAGAGTACCCAGCCATCATTTGTGGGACCAGCTTTTAAAAAGGCATGTACAGGAATCCGGTCTTGTGGACTACAAATCCTTTCAAAACGATTATACGGAACTAAGCAAATACCTGAAGGACCTTGCTGATCATCCGCCAACTGAGAAATGGAACAGGGAAGAAATTCTCGCTTACTATATCAACCTGTACAATGCCGGAACGGTTCAACTCATTTTGGACCATTATCCGCTGGGAAGCATTAAGGAGATAAACCGCCCCTGGGGTCAAAAAATACTGCGAATGGGCAGCCGGGAAGTTTCCCTGGGCATGCTTGAACATGAACTGCTCCGTGAAATGGGTGAACCCCGTATTCACTTTGCCATTAACTGCGCTTCCTATTCCTGCCCGAAACTGCTTCGGGAGGCATTCACCGCCCGGGACCTCAACAAACAACTGGAGCAGGCTACCCTTGGTTTTATAACAGATCCTGAGCGCAATAAGGTATCCGCAGACGGCCTGGAACTCAGTAAAATTTTTAAATGGTATAAGGGAGATTTTGCAGGCGGAGACCAGGAACTGGTCGATTTTCTGAACAAATATTTGGCCACGCCCCTGGATACCAAAATCAAAATCAGCTACCTTCCCTATAATTGGGACCTGAATGAAATAAAAACTCCTTGAAAGAGATCAGTATCATCATCCCGGTTCTCAATGAAGCCAAAAACCTAGAAAAGCTTCTTCCCTATTTACACGGAAACAGCAGCCCTTCCAATATCCTGGAAATTCTGGTCGTGGATGGGGGCAGCAGGGATGAAAGCAGTTCAATTGCCAAACTGCACAGCGCCAGGGTAATTAACAGCTCAAAGGGGCGGGCGGTTCAACTCAATGCCGGTGCCCGGCAGGCCCGTGGCAGCATCCTCTATTTCCTGCATGCAGATTCGTGCCCTCCCAGGGGGTTTGACCAGCTGATCCTAAAGGCCATGAACAGGCAAATTACCGCGGGATGTTTCAGACTCCAATTTGATGAGGACAGCTGGTTTCTGAGGTTTTTTGCCTGGTGGACCCGCTTTAATTTCAGCCTTTGCCGTGGGGGAGACCAGTCCCTCTTCCTGCCAAAAGAGTGGTTTGATGAACTTCAGGGGTTTAATGAAGCCTACAGGGTATATGAGGACAATGAATTTATACAGCGGATCTGTAAAAAATTTCCTTTTGCCATCCTGAAGCAGCGCGTGCTTACCTCAGCACGAAAATACAGGCAGGTAGGGATGTTCCGGCTGCAATATTATTTTGGGATCATTCACCTTAAATATTTCCTGGGGGCAGGGCCTGAGCAACTACATGAATATTATAGCAGGAAAATTGCCAGGAAGGTTAACGCGACTCAAAATCCAGAAGCAGGCCTTCGCTAATCCAATTGGCAAGTGCCTGTCGGTTATCCGGTTCCAGGATGCGCCGCTGGTCTTTGCTGTTGCTGATATTGCCAATTTCGATAAAGGCCATCGGTGGCAGGGTCTTTTTAACCAGGTACAAACTGCTCCTGTCTTCAAAGGAGCCCGTATAAACTCTATTGGGCTGGTAATATGCGTACTTTTTCCGGAAGGTTTCATGAATGCGCTCTGCAAGTAATTTCCCGCTTTTGCTTTTATGGTGGTGGTAGAAAAAGACATCGATATTCTGCCCACTACTCCTGCTATCTACGTGGGTAACAATAAGTCGCTGATATTTTCCGATATTCTGACGGTACAGTTCATTGACGGCCTCGGTGCGTTGTTTTAAGCGCTGTAGTTGATTCAAAGGGATTTCCTGTTCCGGATAAATCACTTCATCCCGGTCCATTTCCAGTATCCTTTTATCCCGTATCCCATCATCCGGATCTCTTACAATTATGTAAACCGTAGCACCCTGCTCCAAAAGCAGGCGGGCCAGGCGGAGGGTAACATCATAAGCGTATTCGTCTTCCGAAATACGGGTATTCCCGTAGGATGTTACGGCACCAGGGTCAGGGCCTCCATGCCCGGAAACAAGGTAAAAAACAGCCCCTTCCATTTTGTTATCCCTGAACCGGACCGTCTCATAATCTTTTCCAAAAATTTCAAAAGTACCCGTGGCCACAGCCTCTTCAGCCTCCCCCGGAACAGCTTCCACGGCTGCCTCGGTTATCTCCCGGTCTACCGGAATCATGTAACTGACCCCTTCAAATAAATGCAGGCCATCGCGCAGGTTGTCCTCGTTCAGGGCTATAAATTCATCCAGTTGGTTGTAGGGATCTGCCCCGTGCTTGCGAAGCAGGGAGTACACCCCGTCTCCCTTCTCAGCAATCACCGTTTTCAGCGAATCCTGCGCGATTAGGCCAGGCATTGCCAGTAAACCGAAAAAGATCAGAACAAAATTCTTTCTAATTGCTTCCTCCATCTTGGATAACTACTATTCAAATATACTTTTTATTGTTTTCGGTAATAATCCCGGATCACAGCCTCAGCAGGTTTATTCTGCGGGGTAAACCGATTGTCTGAAGGTCCTCCTGCTCTGGGGTGGTGTATAAACCATTTCCATACAAAGCCCCCCGCAAACCAGGATTCCTTCCAGAATTCCTCAAAGAGGGCTTTTTTGGCATTGGCCTGGGCTGTCAGGTTTACCTGCTGCTCCCCCCGGTCTACCAGCCAGGGCTTCTTTGCCGCATAATCCATGCTGCGGTAGCCATATTCAGTAAACAATACCGGCCTTCCCACAGACCGGGATAGTTCATTGATTTGCTTTTTCCATTTCTGCCATCCTTCCCTGAGCTCTTCCACACCGGGGTTTCGTTCTTCTGACAACGGAAAATAGGCATCCATCCCAATATAATCCAGTTCCCTCCAGAATGGCGTCCGCGGGTACTCGTCCCAGTTGGCAGCATAGGTCAGCTTTCCCTGATACCTGGATCGTATCTCCTTAATGAGTGACTTCCAGTATTCCGGGCGGGCCTTTACAAATTCCTCCAGCTCCGTTCCTATACAAAAAATGGCTGTCCCGGTTTCTTCTGCCAGATCTGCATAGGTGAGGATAAAATCGGAATATTCTTCTTCCAGACGTTTCCAGTCTGCTTCTGAATTCATTTTGAGGTCTCCCGTAAACACCCCCCGCCAAATCCAGAGCTGTGGTTTGAGCATTACCTGTATCCCATTCTTCTGCAGTAGTTTGATGTACTGCCGGGCTCCTTCACGGGTTTCCCCGTACCACTGCCGATCTGTATCAAAAATAATCTCAGGGCTTCCCAGTTCCCTTATGAAGCCAAAGGGCATTACCGCGGCGTGATCTGCATTTACGTTCATTACCGCCTCAACATGTTCCTGATCGGCCGGTTCCCGGGAACCGACAAAACTTACCCCGTTAATCTTTTCAGGCTTTTGTCCACAGGAAAACTGTAGAAAAAACAGAAGCAGGATACCTATTTGCCGCATGTCCAGTGGATTTAAGATTAAAAGTAAATATTTATATCGATTCTAAATTAAAAGGTTCTGTTAAGTTTGTAAATTGACTCCGACCGAGCTTTAGAAGCAACAGCCAATTATGCACATATTAATCATTGGGAACGGAATTTCGGGGATCACTGCCGCCAGGCACATTCGAAAACTGTCGGATTACCGGATCACTGTGGTTTCGGCCGAATCGGATCACTTCTTCTCCCGAACTGCCCTGATGTACATCTACATGGGGCATATGAAATTTGAGCACACCAAGCCCTATGAAGACCATTTCTGGAAAAAGAACCGTATTGAACTGCTCAGGGACCGGGTAAAAAGCATCAACTTTGAAAAAAAGGCTGCCCTCCTGGACTCCGGATCCTCCCTGTCCTACGACAGGCTGATTCTGGCAACCGGGTCAAAACCCAACCTTTTCGGATGGCCGGGACAGGACCTGGAGGGGGTTAGGGGGCTCTATTCCAAGCAGGACCTCGAATATCTGGAACAACAGGCACCTGATAAGCACAAATGTAAAAGGGCCGTTATTGTGGGAGGCGGGCTCATTGGGATAGAATTGGCGGAAATGCTGAGAAGCCGCGAGATCCCGGTAAGCTTTTTGGTCCGGGAAAGCAGTTTCTGGAATGGTGTACTGCCATCCGGGGAATCCGAAATGATCAATGAACACATACGAGAGCACCATATTGACTTAAAGCTGGATACCAATCTGCTAGAAATCCTGCCGGATGAAAACGGGCATTGCAGGGCGGTGATTACTGACAAAGGGGAAACCATAGACTGCGATTATGTGGGCCTCACCGCAGGAGTCAGCCCGAATATATCCTTCCTGAAGGATTCCGGGATAGGGCTTGGGAAAGGAATTTTGGTAAACCGGTATCTGGAAACGAATATTCCGGATGTCTTTGCCATAGGGGATTGCGCCGAACAAAAGGAGCCCATAGGCCAGCGCCGTCCGGTGGAAGCTGTTTGGTATACCGGACGTATGATGGGCGAGACCGTAGCGCATACTATTTGTGGCAACAAACGGGAGTACCGGCCGGGGCATTGGTTTAATTCGGCTAAATTCCTTGATATAGAGTACCAGACCTACGGCTGGGTATTCAGTGAGGAGCGAAAATCCGAGGAGGCAATGCATTTTCACTGGAGGCATCCTAAAGAAAAAATCTGTCTGACGCTCGCCTATCACAAGGACAACAGGGAACTTCTGGGATTGAATACTTTTGGAATTCGAATGCGGCATGACGTTTTGGATACCTGGTTATCTCAAAAAATCTCTATTGAAAAAGCGGTAGAAAACCTGCGGAGTGCAAACTTCGACCCTGAATGGTACAAACGGTATGAATCCGACATACAGGCTGCCTTCCGAAAACAACAACCCATTGAAATATGAGTGATTACCAATCCATGGCCCTGGGATCAGGACCTCCAAAAAGCCTCAACACCTCCCAACGTCTGGCGGTTTTCATTGGGTTCGCTGGCTTATTTATAATGGCTCTGTCTGGCTTTGGTCTGGATTTCCCGAACCGTGCAGCCTGGCTCTTTGCCTCACTGCTAAGCATTCTGGTAGGTGTAGTGTGGTTCAGCCGCGAGGCCTATAAAGGAATACCCAAGGGAATAAAGAACAACGGCGTATGGTTTAAATCCGTTTCAGCCCGGGGAATCTTGGGTTGGGCAACCGGTATTATGCTCACAGGGTTTTATATTGTCCTGTACTTTTACCCGCAATACCTCGGTCTGGTTGCCGATGGCCCGAACAAAGGGCTCATTTCACTCTTTGATCCGCTTAGCCGGGCCTTAAGCGGTAACCCCGCGAGCCAATGGTTTGTTTACGGTACGCTTTACACGCTTGCCATCCTGGCATTCGGAATTAAATTTATATGGAAATACAGGCACAACCGCTACGAGGTGATCCGGACCCTCAGTGTTGTGTTTTTCCAGACTGCCTTCGCCTTTATCATCCCGGAAATTATGGCCAGGCTCAATGGCGATTTACCCTATTACGACCTTAAGAATATCTGGCCGCTTAACTACTACAATTTTGAGCGCTACAGAATAAATGCCTTCATTGATGCCGGGGATATAGGGCTTGCCATGCTCATTTTCGGAGTTGCCTCAATCCTGGTTATAACCCCTGTACTGACCTATTTTTACGGAAAAAGATGGTATTGTTCCTGGGTTTGCGGTTGCGGCGGGCTGGCGGAAACTGCAGGGGATTCGTTCCGCCATCTCAGTGACAAAAGCACCTTTGCCTGGAAAGTGGAAAGATGGGTGGTGCATTCCGTACTTGTTTTTGTAGTCTTAATGACCACGGCAGTGGTTTATTCATACCTGGGCCCGGATAACTCAAAATACTGGCTGAGCAAATCCCAGTTCCTTATTGGCGTTGGTTCGCTGCTCACCCTAATATTCGCCCTGGTAATGCTCTTCAAACGCGATCAGCTCAAAAAGGATGCGCGTTATGGAGCTGTCGGTTACTTTGTAATCATCCTGGGTCTGCTGGCCTTCCATTTTATAGGCGATTCGCAACACGTCTTCCTGTTTAAATCCGAAACCCTCAGAAAATCGTACAGCTTTCTTATCGGAAGTATCTTCTCAGGGGTAATCGGCACGGGCTTTTATCCAATCTTCGGGAACCGGGTTTGGTGCCGTTTTGGTTGTCCGATGGCGGCTATCCTCGGACTGCAGCAACGCCTGTTCTCGCGTTTTAGAATAACTACCAACGGCGGACAGTGTATCTCCTGTGGGAATTGTTCCACTTATTGCGAGATGGGAATAGATGTAAGGGCCTATGCGCAAAAAGGAGCCAATATTGTCCGGGCCAGTTGTGTGGGTTGCGGTATCTGCTCTGCAGTTTGCCCCAGAGGGGTTCTCAAGCTTGAAAACGGACCCCTTCCCGGCCGTATTAATAGCCAGGAGGTCCTTCTGGGAAATGATGTGGACCTGATGGAACTGGTAAATAAATCTTCCTGATATTGTTTAAAGTTTTACTTCTTTTGCAGCAGATTTCATCTCTATGAAGAACATCAAGCTGATTATTCCCGCTCATAATGAGGCTGCGTCCATCGGTTTGGTATTGGCTGAAGTGCCCGAAATTGTATCTGAAATCATTGTTGTTGACAATGCTTCAACGGACCAGACGGCCCGTGTGGCGGCAGATGCAGGAGCCACGGTACTCAGTGAACCCAGAAAGGGATACGGTTATGCCTGCCTGAAAGGAATTAATTACCTGTCCGAAAAATCCAAGCAACCCGATATTCTCGTATTTATGGATGGTGATTATTCGGATTATCCCGAAGACCTCCTCAAGGTGATTGCCCCCATAGACAAAAACGATTTGGATTTTGTTATCGGGGCCCGCTGCAAGGAACTCAGGGAACCCGGATCCATGACCCCGCAGCAGATCTTTGGAAACTGGTTGGCAACTTTTTTAATGCGCCTTTTATTCCGAGCCCGATTTTCGGATCTCGGACCATTCAGGGCCATTAAATTTGACGCCCTTACCAGCCTGAATATGGAAGATAAGACCTATGGATGGACTGTCGAAATGCAGTTAAAAGCCCTCAGGAAAAAACTTGCATATACCGAAGTCCCAGTTCGTTACAAAAAAAGAATTGGGGTCTCAAAAGTTTCAGGAACAGTAAAAGGTAGTATATTTGCGGGCATAAAAATTTTGGGTTGGATTTTTAAATACAGTTTTAGATAAAAATGGCAATAACAATAACGTACATCATCATCGGAATTTACAGCCTTGCGCTGCTTCTGATATTTTTCTACAGCCTTTCGCAATTGAATCTGCTGTTGAATTATCTGAGCTTCAGAAGGAGTGTTAAAGTAGCTCCTAAATTCAACTTGATGGACCCAAAGGAAATTCCCTTTGTGACCATTCAACTTCCGATCTATAATGAGGAATACGTAGTGGAGCGGCTGCTTGAAAATATTGCCAAGCTCGAATACCCTAAAAGCAAACTTGAGATTCAGGTTCTGGATGACTCCACAGACAATTCGGTAGAGCACACTGCCAGCCTTATAGAAGATTTACAGAAAACAGGCCTGGATATACAGCACATTCGCAGGGAAAACCGCGAAGGGTTTAAAGCGGGAGCCCTGAAGGAAGGCCTTAAGATTGCCAAAGGTGAGTTTATCGCCATTTTTGATGCAGACTTCCTTCCGGCTGCAGACTGGTTAAAAAAGACGGTCATCTATTTTAAGGATGAGGAAATCGGGGTGGTACAGACCCGCTGGGGGCACATCAACCGCGACTACTCTACCTTAACCAAGATACAGGCTTTTGCCCTGGATGCCCACTTTACCCTGGAGCAGGTTGGCCGAAACGCAAAGGGACACTTTATCAATTTTAACGGAACCGCTGGTATCTGGAGGAAGGAGTGTATCCTGGATGCAGGGAACTGGGAGGGAGACACCCTTACTGAAGACCTCGACCTCAGCTACCGGGCACAGCTTAAAAACTGGAAATTCAAATACCTGGAGGATGTTGAGACCCCTGCCGAACTGCCCGTTGTGATCAGTGCAGCCCGTTCACAGCAATTCCGATGGAATAAAGGTGGAGCCGAAAACTTCCGGAAAACGGTCTGGAGTGTCATCACGGCCAAAAATATCTCCTTTAAAACAAAATTTCACGGAGTTATGCACCTTTTGAACAGTTCCATGTTCTTATGTGTATTTACCGTGGCGCTTTTGAGTATCCCGATGCTCTATATCAAAAATACCTTCGGACACCTGGACTGGGTATTTGAGGTAACCAGCTTCTTTATTGTCAGTACCATCATCCTGTTTGTCTGTTACTGGTTTACGTACAAGAGTATTCAGGGAAGTAGTTTTGACAGTTTCGTGGACTATATAAAGCTCTTTTTTACCTTCTTTTCTGTAGCTTTGGGCTTTTCCCTTCACAATACGGTTGCCGTGCTGGAAGGGCATATGGGCAAGCGCAGCGAATTTGTCCGTACCCCAAAATTCAACATCAACAATATCACCGACAGCTGGAAAGGGAATAAATACCTGGCAAAGAAGTTATCGCCCAATATGATTCTGGAATTCGCCCTGATGCTGTATTTCCTCTTCGGAATGTACAGCGCCATTCCTTTGAATGATTTCGGTTTATTTCCATTCCACTTTATGCTTTTCCTGGGCTTCGGCTTTGTATTCTTTAAATCCCTTACCGCGAAGGCTTAATCTGGCACTTAATCCGGGGGGGACACCAGTTCCACAAAAACCCCGTCCGGGTCGCGTATGATAAGCACCTGGAAATTCTCCCTTTTTACCCAGCCCACAATGGGGACCTTTGCTTCTTTCAGGCGCTGGCTGACTTCCTTCAGGGAGTTGAATTGCAAGGTCAGGTAGTTCATTCCGGGATAGGTGTCTATGCCCGTCTGCCGGGGCCGCTCCCCGGTATCTTTAAAATGAACGAGTTTAACCTCACTCGCCTCGGGCCTGTCTTCCATTTTAAAAACCTTAACCTGAAAAGGCCGGTTGTTTGAAAAACCGGCTTCCCTGCTGAAAATGGAATCTGTGGTCCAGCCCCCCAATTCTTTCATCCCTATAATATTCTTGTAAAAGTTTTGGGAAATATCTATATCCGATACCACCAGTCCAACCCCTGCAACACCCAAATCTGCCGGGCTTTCCTGAGAGGGACTCCACTGAAAAATAAAAAACAGGATTGCCGTGGAAATGATTTTTGATGCGTTCATTCTGGTCGTGTTTGCGTTCTGACACTTAAAAGGTACAAAAGCATTCGCAATTTGTATGGGTTCAGAAGGGCGGTCCACTATTTGTTACCTGATTTCTCAAATTTTCCTGTTCTTTGCAAGACCAATACCCAACCGAAATGCCCAATGCGCTCTTGACCTTCTGGAACCTGCACAGGATCTCTATTCTGATGGTGCTGATCAGCCTGGGTTTTTACACAGCTTTTGGCTACGATTTGCAGCGGTCCGACTCCCTAAAACTGCTGGGGCTTTACGCCGCTCTTTTCTTTCTCTGCTACAAGCTGATTCAATTCGAGAAATGGAACTTTCGCTTCCTGGTAGTTAGTGGCGTATTGTTCCGGCTGGTGCTCTTATGGTCCCTGCCGGGGCTCTCACAAGACTTCTATCGCTTTGTGTGGGATGGGTATTTAATACTGGAGGGAATCAATCCCTATGCCTTTAAGCCGGAAGCTCTGATGGCTGGAGCAGAAAATTTATTCCCCCTGGCAAACGAACTTTTTGCAGGAATGGGGGAACTCAGCCAGCAAAATTACAGCAATTACCCTCCCTTGAATCAATATGGCTTTGCTGCAGCTGTTGCCCTGGGGGGGAAAACGCTTATGGGGTCTGTGATTGCAATGAAACTCATGATCCTGCTGGCCGATCTGGGAATCCTGTATTTTGGCCGAAAGCTTTTGAAGCAGCTTAACAGGTCTCCGCATCTGATCCTCTGGTATTTTCTGAATCCGCTGGTAATCATTGAGCTAAGTGGTAACCTGCATTTTGAAGGGGTAATGTTGTTTTTTTACGTGCTGGCAATGTTCCTGTTGTTCCGCGGGTCCTGGTTACTGGCCGCCATCCCTTATGGCCTGGCCATTAGCCTTAAACTGATCCCCCTGATGTTTTTACCGCTCTTCCTTCCTTTTCTCGGTTTACGCAAGAGTCCGGTATTTTTTCTTGTAACTGCCGGGGTTGTCCTGGCCTGTTTGTATCCGCTCTATTTCCCTGATTTCGCCTCGCATTACAGCCAAACCCTGCGGCTGTGGTTTTCAAATTTCGAGTTTAATGCCAGCCTCTACAATCTCAGCGAGGCTTTATTTACAGGAGAAGATCTGAGGGCCTGGGAATACATACGGATCTACGGGAAATATATTCCATTTCTGACCCTGCTAACCAGCCTGGCGGTATCCCTTTATCCTAAAATTAAAACCCGTGGCGGTTTTATCGGAGGCTCACTTCTGATCCTTTGTGTTTACTTTTTTACAGCCGCCGTGGTACATCCCTGGTATATTATTTTCCCTTTGTTGCTGGGCATTTTTTCGGACTTCCGATTTGTTCTGGTATGGTCGGCAACCGTAGTTTTGAGTTATACCGCTTATGCGAACAGCCCTGTGGAGGAGAGCAGTTTTGTTTTAATTATTGAGTATTCTGCAGTTTTCGCCTTTATCATTTATGAATTATTCAGAAATAAACGCTTTCGATTACCCATCCTTAAAAATTAATGATTTCAGGAGGCTACTCCAATTATATTTGTACATTTGATTGATATGAGGAATATTATTCTTTCTGAAAACCCCGGCAGCTTCCTGTCTGCAACCCCTCGTTTACGCCGCCGCCCGTAAGGGTGTACTGTATCTTTGGAATTAGGTGAGTCCATTTCCGCAAAACCGTTTCACATAAATCTTATCAATAATCAATAATCAATTGGCAATGAACATAATTGTTGCTGATGCTTCACATATTAAATACGCACAGGTAATCTGCGATACCATTGCCGAATCTGCCAAGGTTCGCGGGACAGGGATTGCAAAACGAAGCCCGGAATATATTATTCAAAGGCTGAAAAACGGCAATGCCATCATCGCCCTTGACGGAGATACCTTTGCAGGCTTTTGCTATATTGAAGTATGGGGGCATCAAAAATATGTTGCAAATTCCGGATTGATCGTTCACCCGGATTACCGTAACCAGGGGCTCGCCAAGCGAATTAAAAAAGCCATTTTCGATCTTTCCAAATCGAAATTCCCAGACGCGAAAATATTCGGTATCACCACCGGTCTGGCTGTAATGAAGATGAATTACGAGCTGGGCTACCAACCCGTTACCTTTTCGGAACTGACCGATGACCCAGAATTCTGGAAAGGGTGTCAGACCTGTAAAAACTTCGATATCCTGACGCGGACAGAACAAAAAATGTGCCTGTGTACGGGTATGCTATACGACCCGGCCAAAAATAAACAGCCACAAAAAAAAGCAATCAATAAGAAATCCTTTGAACGGCTCAAAAGTATTAAAGAAGCCCTTTTATTAAAGAAGAAGAAATAATGGAAAAATTAGTTTTAGCCTATAGCGGTGGCCTGGACACTTCCTATTGCGCCCATTCCCTTTCCCATCAGCAGGGGTTTGAAGTGCATGCCGTTACCGTAAATACCGGCGGGTTTGACCCCGCAGAGCTGGAGGAAATCGAAACAAAGGCCCTGGCACTTGGTGCGCATTCCTATAAGGCGGTAGATGCAGTACAGACCTTTTACGAAAAGGTAGTAAGGTACCTGATCTATGGAAATGTGCTACGCAACAACACCTATCCATTGTCCGTAAGTGCGGAGCGCATTGTACAGGCCATAGAAATTGCCAATTATGCGAAATCGCTGGGGGCTAAATACATCGCTCATGGCAGCACGGGAGCCGGCAATGATCAGGTCCGCTTTGATATGATCTTTCAGATCCTCGCCCCTGAAATAGAGATTATAACCCCTATCAGAGATCAGCAATTATCCAGAGAAGCCGAAATAAGCTACCTGCAGGAACACGGAATCTCCTATAGCTGGGAAAAGGCTAAATATTCCATAAACAAAGGCCTTTGGGGGACCTCCGTGGGAGGGGTTGAGACGCTGGGATCAAAACTGGCCCTGCCGGAAGAGGCCTACCCCAGCCAGTTAAAAGTAAAGGAGCCCGTTCAAATCCGGCTGGGATTTCGGAATGGCGAATTGCATTCCCTTGATGGCGAGCAGGCAGATCCGGTAAGTATTATCCTTAAACTGGAGGAAATTGCCTCCGCTTATGCTATTGGCCGGGATATTCATGTTGGGGATACAATAATCGGGATTAAGGGTAGAGTCGGTTTTGAAGCTGCCTCCGCACTGATTATCATCAAAGCGCACCACCTGCTGGAAAAGCATGTGCTCAGCAAATGGCAACAATTCCAAAAGGAGCAACTTGCAAATTTTTACGGGATGCTCCTGCACGAAGGGCAGTACCTGGATGAGGTAATGCGAAACATTGAAGCCTTTATGGAGAGTTCACAGCAGTACGTAAGCGGGGAGGTTTATATTAAACTGCTCCCCTACCGTTTTGAGCTGCAGGGGATTTCTTCAGAAAACGACCTCATGAATCCTTCTTTTGGGAGTTATGGGGAAATGAACAAAGGATGGAGTGCAGCTGAAGCAAAAGGTTTTATCAAGTTGCTTTCCAATTCCGGGAAGATTGCACAGGAAATACATTCGGACTCATGATAACTACAGGTATAATTGGTGGCTCGGGCTACACCGGCGGGGAACTGATCCGCTTGCTGCTTCACCACCCTTGGGCTAGCTTGAAATTTGTATACAGTACCACGCGGGCAGGAAAACCCCTCAGTAGCGCACATGCAGACCTGCTGGGACAGACCGATCTGCTCTTTACTGATCAGCCGGATCCTGATGTGGATGTGGTCTTCCTTTGCCTGGGGCACGGAAATTCCAAAGAATTCCTGAAGGGCAGGAAATTTTCAGATAAGACCCGCATCATAGACCTCAGCAATGATTTTCGCCTGGCGGCAGACCGGCATTTTCAGGGAATGGACTTTGTATACGGCCTGCCGGAATTGAATAAGGAACGTATTAAAAAGACCGGGTATTTGGCCAATCCGGGCTGCTTTGCCACGGCTATTCAACTTTCACTTTTACCCCTGGCCAGTTCCGGATTGCTGCAAGACACCGTTCACGTTCATGCCCTTACCGGCAGTACCGGGGCCGGGATCAGCCCATCGGAAACAACGCATTTTAGCTGGCGCGACAACAATATTTCCTGGTACAAGCCTTTTACACACCAGCACCTGGGTGAGATAAACGAAAGCCTTAAAAGCTTGCAGCCCGATGCTGCAAAACTCTTATTTCTTCCCATAAGGGGTAATTTCAGCCGGGGAATTTTTTCGACTGCCACTACGCGGGTTAAAGCACCTTTGGAAGAGATCAGGAAGATGTACGCGGATTATTATAAGGATGCCCCATTCACCCATGTTTCAGTGGAGTCCCTCCACCTCAAGGCGGTGGTGAATACGAATCAGGCCTACCTGCACCTGCTCAAGCACGAAGATCAATTGCTGGTCACAGCCGTAATCGACAACCTTTTAAAAGGGGCCTCCGGACAGGCCGTGCAAAACATGAACCTAATGTTCGGACTACATGAAGCAGCAGGCCTTCAACTTAAAGCCAGTGCATTTTAAAAGCAGACACTAATTAAAGCAAAAGAGATGAAAATAGCCATAATAGGAGCCGGAAACCTTGGTCTTTCCATTGCAACAGGCATCTTGCACAGCGATGGTGCCACCTCCATGTATTTGACCCGGCGGAATCTGGAATCGCTGCAGGAGTTCGCATCCTATGGAAATGTAAAAATAAGTTCTGATAACCCTCAGGCGGTTCGCGAATCGGATATCCTGATTTTTGCTGTGCAGCCGGGGCATTTTGCCGGCATCCTTGAATCCATAAAGGAACTGCTCACCGAAAAACACGTGATCATATCCACCATTACAGGCTTTAGTATTGAAAAGATCGAAGCGATCATTGGCGTGGAAAATTATATCATTCGCGCCATGCCTAATACGGCCATCTCGGTGGGCAAGTCCATGACCTGTCTTTGCAGTAATCAAAAAGGTGAAAAACGCCTGAAACTGGCGCAGTCCATCTTTAACAGGATGGGGCATTCCCTTGTAATCCCTGAAAGCCAGATGCAGGCGGCCACGGTAATTTGTGCCAGCGGGATCGCCTTCTGGATGCGCCTGATAAGGGCAACTACCCAGGGTGCCATACAGCTCGGTTTCGATGCGGCGGAAGCACAGGAACTTGCTATGCACACCTGTGGGGGCGCTGCTGAATTGCTTATTAGCTCGGGCAGGCATCCGGAAGAAGAAATAGACCGGGTTACCACCCCCATGGGATGTACTATAGAAGGCCTGAACGAAATGGAGCACCAGGGCCTGAGTTCTTCTCTGATCAAGGGGATTATTACTTCTTTTGACAAAATCTCACAAATCCGAAAAGGCTGACTATGGAACTATTTGAGGTATACCCGCTATACGATATTTGCCCGCAAAGTGCCAGGGGGTGTTGGGTTACTGCCGATGATGGTAAGGAATACCTGGACCTTTACGGAGGGCATGCCGTTATTTCCATCGGGCATTCACATCCGCATTTCGTGTCTAAGCTGCAGGAGCAACTGGCCAAAATGGCCTTCTACAGCAATTCCGTAAAAAACCCGCTTCAACAGGAGCTGGCTTCTAAATTAGGGACCCTTTCAGGATGTGAGGACTATCAGCTCTTCCTTTGTAATTCGGGAGCCGAGGCGAATGAAAATGCCCTGAAACTGGCCTCCTTCCATACGGGGAAATCAAAGGTGATTGCATTCAAAAACAGCTTTCACGGGCGCACCTCTGCCGCCGTAGCAGCAACAGATAACCCTGCCATAATTGCCCCGCTCAACGCTCAGCACCAGGTAGAACTATTACCTCTAAACGATATAGAACAGCTAAAAACAGCCCTGCAAAAAGAGGATGTCTGTGCCGTTATCCTGGAAGGGATACAGGGCGTTGGTGGCCTCGATATGGCCACCCCTGAATTTTATAAAGCAGCCGATAAACTTTGCAGGAAGCACGGAGCCGTATTAATTGCGGATGAAGTCCAGGCGGGATTTGGAAGGAGTGGAAGATTTTTTTCTTTTCAACACTCAACGGCCAGGCCGGGCATCATCAGTATGGCTAAGGGGATGGGGAATGGCTTCCCGGTTGGGGGCATCCTTATACATAAAGACATTAAGGCTTCCCACGGCCTGCTGGGAACCACCTTTGGCGGCAACCACCTGGCCTGCGTGGCCTCAATAGCCGTATTGGATACAATCAAAAATGAAAACCTGATCTCCCACGCAGCTCAGATGGAGACCTGGTTCAGGAAACAGGCGACTGAATTTGAGGCTGTAAAAGAGGTAAAGGGCAGGGGGCTGATGCTGGGCCTGAGATTTGACTTTGAGGTTGCTGACCTCAGAAAAAGGCTGATCTTTAATCAGCGAATATTTACAGGCAGCGCCAAAGACAAAAAGGTACTGCGCATCCTTCCCCCTTTAAACATAACCAAACAAGAATTCGAATTGTTTTTCAGGGCGCTTAAAACAGAATTGGAATGAATCATTTCAGAAGTATAGAAGATATCCGGGATTTTGAGCAGTGGCTGCTGCTCGGGGAGAAGATCAGGGAAAATCCAGGTTTGTTTCAAAAACAGGGCCGGGGTAAAACCATCTGCCTGTTGTTCTTTAACAACAGCCTGCGTACACGGCTCAGCACCCAAAAGGCGGCAAAGGATCTCGGGATGGAGGTGATGACTATGAATTTCGGGACAGAGGGCTGGATGCTGGAGTTTGAAGACGGTACCCGCATGGATGGCAATAAGGCCGAACATATCCGGGAGGCAGCGGCAGTTGTGGGGCTGTATGCAGATATAATTGGTATTCGTGCCTTTGCAGGCCTGAAGGACCGCAATAAGGACCTGGCGGAAGAGACGCTTCTGGGTTTTGTGCGTTATTCAGGGGTTCCCATTCTGAACCTGGAAAGTGCCAACGGTCACCCCCTGCAGGCCCTGGCCGATTCGCTGACCATTCACGCGAACAGGACCAAACCCAAACCAAAAGTAGTGCTCTCCTGGGCTCCCCATCCGAGGGCTTTACCACAGGCAGTTCCCAACTCCTTTGTTAACGCCATGCGAAAAATGGATGTTGAATTACACATTACCCACCCCAAAGGCTATGAATTGAACCCGGATTTAGTAGGAAGATATTCCCCAGTTTACGAACAGGAAGAAGCATTGCAGGGAGCAGATTTTGTATATGTCAAAAACTGGAGCAGTTTTACGCAATATGGACAAGTCCTGTCACAGGATGCAAGCTGGATGATGACCCCTGAGAAACTGGGTTCGGCCCGCTTTATGCATTGCCTTCCACTGAGACGAAATGTGGTGGTATCGGATGAGGTCCTCAACGGCCCAAACAGCCTTGTCTTTGAACAGGCTGCCAACAGGGTGGTTTCAGCCAAACTGGCTCTTTTATATCTTCTGGAAGCCATGAATCCATGAAAGAAAAAGTTACAATAGTCAAAATTGGAGGGGCTTTACTGGAGGATCCCGATCAGCTGGAAGCCTTCTGTGTCGCTTTTTTACAATTGGCAGGCCGGAAAATAATCGTGCACGGAGGCGGGCAGAAGGCTTCTTCCCTCAGCCGGAGTCTTGGTTTTGAGCCCCTTATGGTAGAGGGCAGGAGGATTACAGATGCAAAAAGCCTGGAAGCAGCCGTTATGGCCTACGCCGGATGGGCGAACAAACACCTGGTCTCCAGGCTACAGGCAAAGGGATGCAATGCCCTGGGGGTAAGTGGTGCTGACGGGGACCTGATCCGGGCCGGCAAACGACCTGTAGGGTCAATAGATTATGGATTTGTTGGGGATATTCGTTCTGTAAATACAAAAAGTCTGAAGGCACTGCTGCAGGCTGGTTTTGTTCCCTGTTTTTGTGCACTAACCCATGACGGGGCAGGGCAGCTCCTCAATACGAATGCCGATACCATAGCCGCCGAACTGGCCATTGCCCTGAGTTCGGAATACCGAAGTAAGCTTTACTATTGTTTTGACAAAGCCGGGGTCCTCGCTGATATTGAAGACGAAAATAGCCTGATACGTACTATCGACAGGAAAACCTATGAGGAACTCTCCCAAAGCCGGAAGATTGCATCCGGGATGATCCCCAAGCTTCACAATTGTTTCCACGCCCTGCAGGAAGGAGTGGAAAGGGTTTTTATTGGCTCTGAACAAATGCTCTCCTCCCCGGAATCACCTAAAACAGAAATTACGCTATGAGTCAGATAGAAGATCTTACAGAAAAGGCGATAAGCCTGTTGAAGCAACTTATTGAAACGCCTTCATTTTCCGGAGAAGAACAGCATACCGCAGATTGTATTGCCGCCTGGCTTGAAGCTGCAGGGATTCCCTTTAAAAGGAGTAAGAACAACATTTACGCTTTTAATGCAGATTACAATGCAAAGAAGCCCAATCTATTGCTGAACTCACACCACGATACGGTTCGCCCCAATGACGCCTATACCCGCGACCCCTTTAAGGCTGAAATTTCAGATGGTAAATTATTCGGTCTGGGAAGTAATGATGCAGGGGGCTGCCTGGTTTCCCTGCTGGCCTGTTTCGCTTACTGGTATCCCAGAAAAGACCTTTCACATAACCTGATCCTGGTCGCTTCTGCCGAAGAGGAAAATTCCGGGCCAAACGGGCTGAACAGCATGCTGAAAATACTGCCTGAGATCGATGTGGCCATTGTAGGGGAGCCTACTTTACTGGAACTCGCCATTGCGGAGAAAGGCCTGGTTATTTTTGATGGTACCGTAAAAGGTACCCCATCCCATGCAGCCCATCCCAATCCCAACAATGCCATTTACAATTCTATCGAAGTCCTTAAATGGTTTCGGGATTATGAATTTTCAAAGGTTTCTGAGGTGTTGGGCCCTGTAAAAATGACGGTTACCCAGATAAGTGCAGGTACACAGCACAATGTGGTCCCTGCCAAGGTAGACCTGGTGGTGGATGTTCGGGTTAATGATTGTTATTCCAATAAAGAAATCGCTGAAATCCTGAAGCGGGAAGCTCCCTGTGAGCTTAAGGTGCGATCGCTGCGGTTGAATTCTTCCTCCATAGACAGGGAACACCCTCTGGTACAGGCCGGGATTGGCCTGGGAAAGGGCACTTACGGTTCCCCCACGCTTTCCGATCAGGCTGCACTGAGCTGTCCTTCGCTGAAATTAGGGCCCGGAGACAGTACCCGTTCGCATTCTGCGGATGAATTTATTTATCTTGAAGAAATTCAACAGGGAGTCCGGCTCTATATAACAATGCTCGAAAAATTTTTAATCCCGAAAAAACACTAATATATAAGCGGGAAAACAAAAAGATACCATTATGAAGTTATGGGACAAAGGAAGTAGTCCGGATTACAAAACGGACCTGTTTACGGTTGGCAATGACAGGGAACTGGACCTGGTTCTGGTCAAATACGACCTGCTGGCCTCAAGGGCGCACGCCAAAATGCTGGGCCATACCGGGCTGATCAGCAAGGAAGAAATGCTTGCCCTGGTTGCCGAACTGGACCTGATGCTGCAGGAGGCAGCAGATGGAAAATTTAGCATTGAGGAGTCTTTCGAGGACATGCATTCCAAAATCGAATACCTCCTGATTGAGAAACTGGGGGATACGGGGAAAAAAATCCATACGGCCCGCTCCAGGAATGACCAGGTGCTGGTGGCACTGCAACTGTATATCAAGGCTGAACTTACCTCAATTTCGGATTTGGTATCCAGTCTTTTTGATAGTCTGTTGGGGCTGGCCGAAACACATAAAGCTGTTTTAATGCCCGGGTACACCCACCTGCAGGTTGCAATGCCCTCCTCATTTGGGCTTTGGTTTTCGGCCTACGCGGAAAGCCTGATAGATGATATTTATTTCCTGAGGGCAGCAGTAAGGGTTGCCGATCAGAACCCGCTTGGGAGTGCAGCCGGCTATGGAAGCTCTTTTCCGATTAACAGGGAGTTTACTACCAGGGAACTGCATTTCAGCACCATGAAATACAACGTGGTGGCAGCCCAGATGGGCCGGGGCAAAGTAGAACGGGCAGCCGCCACAGCACTTTCTGCCATTGCCGCAACCCTTGGAAAATTTGCGACGGATATTTGCCTCTACCTGAGCCAGAATTTCGGGTTTATTGCTTTTCCGGACAGCCTTACTACGGGCAGCAGTATAATGCCGCACAAAAAAAATCCTGATATTTTTGAGTTGATCCGTGCCAAATGCAACCTGATTCAGGCTGTCCCCACCCAGCTCAGCCGGCTCTCCGCCAATCTGCCCAGCGGGTACCACCGGGATTTCCAACTGACCAAGGAGGTATTGCTTCCCGCGGTTGAACAACTGAAGGCCTGCCTCGAAATGATGCACACCAGCCTGAAGCAAATAGAAGTCAAAAAGAATATACTCGAAGATTCCAAATACGATTACCTCTTCAGCGTAGATACGCTCAATGAAATGGTCCTGAACGGGGTTCCCTTCAGGGATGCTTATAAAAAAATGGGTGCGGCAATTGAGGCGGGCACTTTCAGGCCCGTAAGAGACGCCAAACATACTCATGAAGGAAGCCTTGGAAACCTATGCCTCGAAGAAATACGCCTGAAAATGGATGCAGCACTTTCCGGCTAATAACAGGCTACTGAATCATCCCCAGGTTAATTACTTCCTGCTGGGTTAAATGCCGCCAATGCCCCCTGGGAAGGTCTTTCTTGGTCAAACCTGCGAATACAACCCGGTCCAGTTTAACAACCTTGTAGCCCAGGTGTTCAAATATGCGCCTTACAATGCGGTTCCTGCCACTGTGTATTTCCACACCTACCTCCCGTTTGGGACTCCCGTCTACATAACTGACTTCATCTACCTGTATACGGCCGTCTTCCAGTTCCAATCCCTCTTTCAGCAGCTGCATATCGGAAGATTTAAAGTTTTTATCCAATTCCACGTGATAGATCTTACGAACCCCGTGTTTGGGATGTGTCAGTTTTTTGGCCAAATCCCCATCGTTGGTAAAGAGCAGCAGGCCAGTAGTATTCCGGTCTAATCGTCCTACTGGCAGCAATCTGGAGGCGCTGGCCTTGGAAACCAGTTCCATCACGGTGCGCCTTCCTTTTTCATCCCGGGTGGTGGTGATAAAATTCTTAGGTTTATTGAGCAGTACGTATTCTTTTTTCTCCCGTTTAAGCAATCGGCCGTCGAACCGAACTTCGTCATCCTTGCTGACTTTAAAGCCCATTTCCGTTACCGCCTTCCCGTTTACTGTTACATTCCCTGCGGCGATATAGGTGTCAGCCTCCCTACGGGAACAAACCCCGGAATTGGCAATATATTTATTCAGGCGGATCAGGCCATCGGAAGCCTGTATGTTTTTATCTGTGGAACGAATGGGCGCATTACCCCTGGAATAGCTTTTCTTGCGGAAGGTGCCACCCTGTCTGCCGGATGCCTTGCGATCACTGTTCCCCCCTGTGGATTGTCTCCCGGAGGTTTTCCTCCCTTTGTTCCCTTCCGATCTGCTCATAAATACTTTTTGACAAAGGTATGAAATTGCTACTCCTTCTCAGGGTTGATCTCAAGAATAGATTGACGGGAGGTGTTTACCGTCAATCGGGTAACATCCGGCCTGCTGTAATGTCCTGAGGGATCAAAATTCTGGCGTTCTTCAAAGATGCGTTCCAGGGAGAGGCTGGCCGTAAATATGCCGTCCTCATCCGTTCGGGGTTCCATAACCCACTCTCCATCCGGGCCGGCAATGCAGGAACCGCCATTGGAGAGAATTGCAGGGGCCTTCTCTAAAATTTCCTGAACAAAAGGCGTGTCTTTGGGAAAATCTTCCTTTCGCATCAGCGCCGATGCGGAAATCACATAGGAGCGGGACTCCCTTGCGATAAATCGTGTGATGTCCCGGGTGTTGTAATCGCTGCCGGGCCAAACGGCAATGTGCACATTCTCCCCCTGTCCGTACAGGGCAGTGCGTGCCAGTGGCATCCAGTTTTCCCAGCAATTCAGGCCTCCGACCCCAAATGATTTCAGCGGATGAACCTTCAGCCCGTTCCCATCCCCGGGGGACCAGGTAAGGCGCTCATCATAAGTGGGTTGTAATTTGCGGTGCACGGAACATACAGCTCCTTCAGTATTGATATAGACCAGGGAACAGTAAAGGCTGTGAGAACCACGGTCAACAGGGCGCTCAACGATTCCCAGGTATACCGCCATCCGATACCTGGCTGCATGTTCACATATAGGCTTGAGATCTCCGGCTTCAGGGCTTATGGCATTGGCCAAATAGTGGGCATGCAAGGCCTTGTTGATTTTAGTATCCCATGCCGCCCCATCCGTATAGGCCAGCCAGTATGGGTATCCCGGCCAGAGGGCTTCCCCGAAAACCAGTAGTTCTACCTGCCTGGTGGAAGCCTCTTCCATGGCCTGCAGGATGCGTTTTTCTGTAGCTGATTTATTTAGCCACACGGGTGACAATTGTGCAATCCCTACTTTCAGCTCTGCATTTTTCATAAGATTCGGTTTAAAACCAGGTCTACGTCTATCAGCAGGATGCCAAAAACCCCGGAAACAATTATAAACTTAATAATGTTGTGCAACCAGACATAGTGCTCTTTGGTGCTGGATCGCCAGAGCAAAAACAGGAAGAGCAAAAGCAAAAGGCTGCAGGCTATAAAATACAGGTACATATAGCCCACATCAAAATATCGGATCAGTAAAAAGGCAGGGATAAGGGCAAGGAGGATCAATGCAGTTATGCACCACTTTGTAAACCGGTTTCCATATCGCACCGGCAGGGTACGGTAATTCTGAGCCAGGTCTCCTGCAATATTTTCCATATCCTTGACCATTTCCCGGCTTAAAATCAGCAAAAAAAGGAAGAGGGCATGCACAAAAATTACGAGTTCGAAATTCCGGTAATAAACGAAAACAGCGAAAAAGGGCGCTATGGCGAGGGTTGCAGAAACAAAATTCCCCAGGAAAGCGATCTTTTTAAGCCGGTGGGAATACAACCAGATCCCAAAAACATAGGAAGCAAAAAATAAGGCAGCTTTAAACGAAACATAACTGGCCAATAAGACCCCTATAAAATTGAGCACAAAATAGGCGTAGATTTTGGTCCGCTGCCGCACCAGGCGGTCCAGCATGCTCTTTTGGGGTTTGTTGATCAGGTCCTTTTCCGAATCGTAAAAACTGTTGATGATATAACCCCCGGCTATAACCAGGGCCGAAGACAGGACAATGACAAATAAGTTACTGTCCAAAATAACCTCCCTGAGCGGCAGGTTGGGAGAAAGGATGTAAATGGCCGCAAGGTACTGTGCCAGTATTATAACAAGGATGTTGTAACCCCTTACGATTGAAATAAGACTAATGGTCTTAAGCAGTATAAGTCTGTTCCTCCGGTTGAGCATCCCGGGCGGCCCTAGAAGTTGTAAACCACTTCCAGCCGGTGGCCTTTAAGCGCTTTACGCGCTTTGCTGAGATCTTCTGTAAAACCCAGTATATATCCGCCACCACCTGAACCGCAAAGTTTCAGGTAATAGGCATTTGTCTCAATTCCCTGTTTCCAAAGCTGATGGAACTCTTTGGGAATCATCGGTTTGAAATGATCAAGAACCACATGGGAAAGCTGCTTGATGTTCCCAAACAGGGATTTTACATTTCCGCTGATAAAGTCTTCCACACAGGCGTCCGTATACCGGATAAACTGATCTTTGAGCACCTGCCGAAACCCTTCCTGCTTCATCTTCTCCATGAATATCTGAACCATTGGGGCTGTTTCCCCCACCATACCGCTGTCAAGCAAAAAAACGGCGCCTTTTCCCTCTGAGTGCTGGGAAGGGATGCTGGTAGATTCGATATTGTCCTGTGAATTGATCAGGATAGGCAGGCTCAGATAACTGTTTAATGGATCCAGTCCGGAAGACTTGCCGTGGAAATAAGATTCCATCCGGCCGAATATCCCTTTTAATTTCAACAGCTTCTCGCGGGTGAGATTCTCCAGCACCGTAATTTTCCCGATAGCGTAGCGGTCGTAAATAGCTGCTACAAGGGCACCGCTGCTTCCCACTCCGTAACCCTGTGGGATAGAGCTGTCAAAATACATCCCCTCTGCCAGATCTGAACGCAATAACTCCAGGTCAAAAGCCACTTCAATGCTTGTGTCCTCCTGCACCGTTTCCAGGTGCCCGGCAAAACGCTTCAGATTCTCATTTGACTTTAGGGCTGCACCACTGAGATTTTTGGACTTCTTCAATGCCCCCTTAAAAAAATTGTAAGGGATGGACAGGCCTCTGGAATCTTTAATAATTCCATACTCGCCAAAAAGCAGGATTTTTGAGTAAAACAGGGGTCCTTTCATAAACAGCAATTCTAAACGCTCACAAAAATATAAAACTTTCTTCTAAAGGTACTGTTAATATTGATAGGGTAGGTCATTTTCAATCAAATAGTTAGGAGGTGTCTATTCAACTTATCAGGGATGGTTTCCACTCGTTTAATTTCCGCCTTTACTATAATTTCCGGGACCCCTTACCCACCTGGTCACAGATGTGCTGTCCGCCTTCGCAGAAAGGCAACAAGGCTTCCCTGATAAAGGAATATACCGGACCTGCAGCGCTTTCGGGGTACAAAACATGAACATTGGCTCCCGCATCCAGGGTAAAACACAGCGGGTGACCGCTTTCCTTTCTGAAACTCCAAATCCGTTCGATGATTTCCAGGGTGCCGGGTTTCATCAGTAAAAAATACGGCATGCTGCTCATCATCATGGCGTGAAGGCTCAGGGCTTCAGACTCGACTACCGACATAAACTTTTCCAGGTCCCCGGATTTAAAAATGGGAAGAAGCTCTTCCAGATGCCTGCCTGCCTGCGAAAAACGCTGGCTGGCAAAGGGGTGCCCTTTCATAAGTCCGTGCCCCACCGAACTGCTAACTGTTTTGCGCCCTTTATCCACCAGAAGAATGGTATCCTGATAAGATTCAAACACCGGGTGAACTTCAAGGGGGTAGCGAATTCCATATAAATCGGAGCTGCCGCTGAGAGATGGATGCGATCCCCATAAAACCAAAGGTCCGAGAATACTCCGGGAGGCAGAACCTGATCCCAGCCGGGCAATAAAAGAAGCCTTGGTATGGAAATAATCCCCATCAGTTTCCGGGTATATTTCACGTTCCAAATCCATCAGGCAGAGGGCCAGGGCGGCCATACCACTCGCCGAGGAGGCAATTCCGCTGCTGTGCGGGAAGGTATTGGCAGTGCTGATCTCAAAGCGGTACTCTTGCAAAAACGGCATGTATGGCAGTATCCGATTGAAAAAGGCGCTTATCTTCGGTTTAAAATCCGGGGCCGCAAGCCCGTCCAGTAAGATCTCAAAATCCGGGGTTTTCCAGGGCTCAGAACATTTCTGGTATGTGAGTTCTGTCCGGGTAGCAGAAGCATTGAGTGTAAAGCTTACCGAAGGATTTGTTGGGAGCTGTTCCCCTTTTTTTCCCCAGTACTTGACCAGGGCAATATTACTGGGAGCTTCCCATTTAAAACGCCCTTTTTCCGGTAAATCTTCCGTTTTTTTGGCCTTGAATTCAGCTGCTGTCATATCGAGCAATTTTGGCAAAGATAAGCCTTCGCCTTTTGGCACACCTACATTCCAAAAAATTGCTAATTTAGAGAGATGCAGTTTCGCAAAAAAAATATGGTCCGCATAGGAATTGCCGTAATGGTATGCCTTTTAATTGGCTTCCTTTCAGGTTTTGCCACCCAAAGTTCAGTAGACACCTGGTATGCCGGCCTGAATAAACCCACTTTTAACCCGCCAAACTGGATCTTCGGGCCTGTCTGGACGGTCCTCTATATCCTGATGGGGGTAGCAGCCGGCCTGGTCTGGTCCCGGGGGTTTCATCACATATGGGTCAAAACCGCCCTTTACTATTTTGGCTTTCAGTTGTTGTTTAACGCTGCCTGGAGCATCGTTTTCTTTGGAATGCAGGATCCGGGTTGGGCATTGGTAATCCTCCTTGCCCTGATTGTGCTCATCGGATTTACAATCAAGTGGTTTCGAATAGTAAATAGACTGTCTGCCTATTTGATGCTCCCCTATTTACTCTGGGTGATTTTTGCCGGGATTCTCAACTATAAAATCATTGAATTGAATTAACCGGTTTGGTCTGAGGCCAGTTCAGCCAATTTCAGAAGGGTCCGGTGGTTCCGGGTACTGGCCTTTACTCCGGCCAGACGTTCCAGGTAATTATTGTTCAGTTTTGCATTTCCGTACCCCTTGTGACACTTGATGTAAAGACAATTTGCTCCCAGTGCCCACTCTTCGCTGACAATGTTTGCGGCCTTTAATTTGTCCGACACTTCCTGCCCCGGAGGGGATTTCCAGAATATATAATACAGGGAGGCCGTATCCTGCTCAACGGACTGGATAAACGGGTTTGATGCCAGAACGGATTCCCATTGCTCCGGGGAATATATCAATACAGGTATTTCTACCCCAAACTGGTCCGCAAGGGTTTTTTCAATACGGGAGGCCAGTGATGCATGGGATTCTGGCGGTGTTTTGAAAACCAGATTTCCACTTTGTATATAGGTTATCACCTCCTTAAATCCTGCCGCCTGTAACAGGGCTTTCAGATCTTTCATTTTCACCGGGTTTTTTCCGCTTACATTTATCCCTCTCAGAAGACCAATAAACACTTTTAATTGCTGCATTTGGAGACTTATAATCCTATCCAAGGTAGTGAATTGTGTATATAGGGATAAATCTGTTATTTTTAGGCAGCCCAAAAAAGGAGCTAAAAAGTTAAATTCTTTATGGATACCTATATTTTATCCCTGGACCAGGGTACCACCAGTTGCCGGGCTTTGTTATTTGACAGGACCGGCAAAATAGTTTCCACCGCACAAAAAGAATTCAGGCAACACTTTCCAAAAGCCGGCTGGGTTGAGCACGACGCAGAGGAAATCTGGGCCGTTCAGTCCGGAATGGCAGCTGAAGCCCTGGCTAAAAAAGGGATTAAGCCCAAGCAAATTAAAGCCATTGGTATTACCAACCAAAGGGAAACGATTGTGGTCTGGGACAAAAACAGCGGCGACCCCGTTTACAATGCCATTGTCTGGCAGGACAAACGAACCGCCCAATATTGCGAAACCCTGAAAAAAGAAGGACGGCAAGAATGGATTCGCAATAAATGCGGGCTGGTAATAGACTCCTATTTTTCAGGTTCAAAAGTGAAATGGATCCTGGATAATGTTAAGGGGGCCCGGGAGAAAGCAGTAGCCGGGGATTTGCTTGTGGGTACCATTGATTCCTGGCTAATTTGGAAAATGACAGGGGGCAATCTCCATATAACCGATGTCACCAATGCAAGCAGGACCATGCTATTCAATATCAACGAGATGGCCTGGGACCCTGAGCTGCTGGAGCTGTTTGGAATTCCCGAATCCATGTTGCCGGAAGTCCGTGAATCCAGTGAGGTATACGGAACTACCGACGAGGGCTTTCTTAAAGAGGGCATCCCCATTGCAGGAATAGCCGGGGACCAGCAGGCAGCCTTATTCGGACAGATGTGCATAGAGCAGGGCATGGTAAAAAACACCTATGGGACGGGATGTTTTATGTTGATGAATATCGGACACTCCCCCATTGTTTCCAAGAACAACCTCCTTACTTCGGTTGGCTGGAAGATAAACGGCCAAACTACTTACATCCTGGAGGGAAGTATTTTCATAGCAGGAGCAGTGGTACAGTGGTTGCGAGACAGCCTGAAAATTATTGAGAGATCAAAGGATGTGGAGCCCCTCGCTGAAAGTGTAAATGACACGGAGGGTGTCTACTTTGTACCGGCATTTGCCGGACTGGGGGCACCCCATTGGAACCAGCAGGCAAGGGGGTGTATGTTCGGGCTTACCCGCGGCACCACCGATGCACATATTGCCCGGGCTGCACTGGAATCTATTGCCTACCAGACCATGGATATTCTCAAAGCGATGGAAGCAGATTCCGGAATACCCATCCGGGAACTGCGGGTGGATGGCGGGGCTACAGTGAACAAGCTGATGATGCAGTTCCAGGCCGATGTTCTGAATACAGAAACGATCCGTCCGAAAATCATAGAAACCACGGTTATGGGGGCGGCCTTTCTTGCCGGCCTGGCAGTTGGTTACTGGGACTCAGTGGAAGAAATCAAAGAAATCTGGCAAACCGACACCCGCTTTACCCCCACCACCGAACGAGCCGATATCGAAAACAGGATTAAAGGCTGGTACCGTGCAATCAGGGCCCTGGAAACCTGGTCTGCAGATGAAAATCAAATAAACCTAAATTCATGATATGAGTGCATTCACTGCCGAAATTATAGGTACTTTTTTGTTGATGCTGCTCGGTTGCGGCGTCAATGCCAATGTGGTACTGGAGGGTACCAAAGGTCAAAATAGCGGGTGGATGGTAATTACGACCGGCTGGGCATTTGCCGTTTATGTAGGGGTAGTGGTTGCCACCCCTTACAGCGGCGCACATATTAATCCTGCGGTTAGTATAGGCCTGGCAGCAGCCGGCAGTTTTCCCTGGGAGCAGGTACCTGCCTACATACTCGCTCAATTTATTGGAGCCATGCTGGCGGCCTTCTGCGTTTGGGCAATCTACAAGGACCACTTTGACAAAACCCAGGCAGAGGGTATGCAACTGGCCGTTTTCAGTACTTCTCCGGCTATACGCAATCCCTTATTAAATATCCTGGGCGAACTTGCCGGTACTTTTGTACTGGTTTTTACCGTCCTCTATTTTACGGATGCCAGTATCCTGGAAACCGCCTCGGTCATTGGCCTCGGTTCTCTTGGGGCACTGCCCGTTGCCCTTTTGGTTTGGGGAATCGGCCTCTCGCTTGGAGGCACAACGGGTTATGCAATAAACCCTGCCCGAGACCTCGGACCGCGTATTGTGCACGCCCTTGTACCTATAAAACACAAGGGAACCAGCAATTGGGGATACAGCTGGGTTCCTGTCTTGGGGCCTGTACTCGGGTCGCTCACTGCTGCGGGCCTGTACCTCCTGCTCTCGGCTTAATCAGGTTTGAGGGATTCGACAATACCCTGGGCCGCCAGGTAAGCTCCGGTCCAGGCATTCTGGAAATTGAATCCCCCGGTAACGGCATCGATATCCAGAACTTCCCCGGCAAGAAAGAGGCCGGGATGTATCTTGCTTTCAAAGCTTTTAAAGTTGAGCTGTTTCAGGGAAACCCCTCCGGCCGTAACAAATTCTTCCTTAAAGGTACTCTTTCCGTGTATCCTGAATTCCCCGGCCGTAAGCTCCTTACAGAGAAGTTGCAGTGCTTCCCGACTTACCTCCGCCCAACGTGTTTCAGGGGTGATCCCGGATGCTTCCACCAAACGCCTCCACAATCTTCCTGGAAGAGAAACCGCCCGGCTCTTTTCCACCCTTTGGGCGGCATCTGCCTGCTTTACTCCTTCGAGAAAGGACCTCATCCCATCTGCATGGTACTGCGGAACCCAGTTAATCCGAAGCGCAAAACGATAGTGCGCTTTTTCCAAAAACCTTGCAGCCATGGCAGAAAGCTTTAGTACAGCAGGTCCGCTCAATCCCCAGTGAGTAATAAGTAAAGGGCCTTCACTCTGTAGTTGCTTGGCTTTTTTTGCATGCCGATAGTAAATACCTATTTCGTTCTGGCCATCCGGGATATCCGGGAATATTTCCAGTTTTGCCTCGCAGCTGAGGCCCTGCAGGCCTTGCAGGCGACTATCGGCAACATTAAAGGTAAAAAGGGAGGGGACCGGGGAAACGATGGTATGCCCCAGGCCGGATAACATATCCCATACTTTTTTACTGCTGCCGCTGGCAACCAGTATCCGCCTGGCTTTCATCGCACCCGAAGAAGTCTGCAATTCCCAGTGATCAGATTCAGGGCCGGGGGGGCTTATTTCAAAAACCTTCTTTTGGGTATGTACTTCTATACCCAAACGAGAAGTTTCGCCGAGCAAGTGGTCAATGATGGTTTGTGAATTATCGGTAACCGGAAATACCCGGCCATCGTCTTCTGTTTTCAGGGATACTCCAAGGGATTCAAAAAAGGCCATCACTTCAGAGCTCCCATGTCTGTAAAAAGGCCCTATCAATTCTCGGGACCCCCTGGGATAATTCCGGGCAAATACTTCAGGGGCAGCAGGGGAATGGGTCACATTACAGCGTCCGCCTCCGGAAACCTTTACTTTACCCAAAACCTGTTTACCCTGTTCCAGGATACCAATACGCAATGCGGGAGCGTTCCTGGCTGTGTGTACTGCACCGTAAAAACCTGCAGCTCCTCCTCCAATTACCAGCAGATCATACATTATTGCATCCGATCTGGGAAATCGCTGAAAACACCATCTACTCCCATCTGTTCCAATTTGCGATATACTTCAGCCTCGTTAACAGTCCAGGTGTATACCTTAAACCCTGCTTCATGTATTTGTTTCACATTTTTTGCATTTAGCTGAGAGAAATGCGGATTGATCGCCTCTGCATTTAATTCCCTGGCAAATTCAAGGGCTTCCAGAGGATCTCCTTCCGTAAGAACAGCAATTCGAGCTTCAGGATCCATTTTTCGATACTCCCTGAGTTCATCCCAGTTGAAGCTTGATATCAGAAAATTACTGCTATCCCAGCCTCTTTTGGTACTGTAATAATCGGTTATGTACTGTACTCTGTTGGCGGTACCCGCCCCCTTAAGTTCTATGTTGAGCGCCACGCGGTTATCAATTGCTTTAAGGACATCCTGAAGTATCGGTATCTGGTGGCCACCGTCCAACAACAGTTGCTTTAATTCCAACATATAATAATCCTCCACAAAGCCTTCACCATTTGTTAACCGGTCTACCTTCTCATCGTGAAATACCGCAATCTCTCCACTTTTGATCCTGAAGACATCTATTTCTATCATATCCACCCCCAGTTCCATTGCTTTTTCAATAGAGGCAATACTGTTTTCTGTTTCGTAACCCATGGCCCCGCGATGACCAATAATCAGCGGGGAATCAGAACTTGTTTTACACCCGTTCATAAAAGCGATAATTAAAAGGCATCCAAATATTCTCATTTTCTATCATTTTGAAAGTTCTAAAGTACAAAGTCCCTGGATTTTTGAATCCTGCTGACCCCAATAAATTTTGATTCCTGCAACCCAAACTCAGAAATCTTTTGGTATATTTAATTCATTATTAACCAATTAACCAAGCAAAATGTTTAGCAAACAAAATTTATTGGCAACGGTGGCAGCCACCATTGCTATGTTCATCCTGGGGTACCTCATTTGGGGGATGGCCCTGATGTCATTTTTTGAAGAGCACAGCATTGTGGATGTTATGAAAAGCGATGAAGAGATGAGCCTGGGGATGATTTTCCTCGGCAATCTGGCTACCGCTTTTGCACTTAGCACACTTTACGGGAAGTGGGCACGTGGTCATCACAGTGCCGCACAGGGCTTTCAGTTTGGTGCCTGGGTTGGATTCCTGATCGGGGTGGGAATGGGCCTCGTCTGGCTGGGAACATCCAATTTTATGGATATGACCGGTCATATCGCAGAGGCTATCGTGGATATTCTGTACTATGGGGTAACCGGTGCCATAATTGCCCTTATTTATACTGCCAGTGCACCTAAGGCCGCTGCCTGATCGGCAAAACAGTTTAAGCATATTAACCGGCCCTTTGAAGGGCCGGTTTTTTTATTTCAATTTGAGGATTACTGACTCCAGGGGGGCCAGACTGAGTGGAATTGCTCCCGTTCCCCCGCTAATGTTCATTTGCAAGTCCCTCCCGCCATATAGCATTTCTTCCAGTGGTTGGTTCCCGGGGGCCAGGTTCCATTCCGAAACTATTGATTCCGGGATTTTTAAGGTAATGTTATAAGAACGGTGCGTGTCAAAATTACTTACGATTACAAGCCTTTCATTTGCAGACCATCTTACAAAGGAATAAACTCTATGGTCATAACCTGGGCTGTGCTCTTTGTTGTAGTAATGTATGTCTGCATAAGAGCCCATCAACCCATCGCTTTGAATAACAAAAGACAGTAATCTCCTGTAAAAATCCCGGAGCTCCTTCTCGGATTCAGAAAGAGCTCCTCCGTCAAATTTTTTCCCGTTTACCCACCGCTGATGGTGAGGAACCCCTATGTAATCAAAGATGGAGGTCCTGGAAGGTTTACCGAAACCCGCATCCTCCGCTCCGGGCTCTCCTACTTCCTGTCCAAAATACAGCATGGTGGGAGAAGTGCTCAGGGTAGCTGAAACCACCATGGCTGGTTTACCTATCCTGGCATCCCCTGCAAACTCCGGACTGGCAATGCGCTGCTCGTCATGGTTTTCAAGGAAATGCAGCATGTGGTGTTCAATATCCAGCAACCCATTCTGGACAACAGGGATATGATCGGTCCAACCGTGACCCTGCATGATGTGTTTCAAACTGTCATAGAGCTCTACCTTATCATAGAGGTAATCCATCTTTCCCTTTTGGATGTAGGTGCGATAAAGGGCTGGGTTATAAACCTCCGCAATCAGAAAAGCCTGTGGGTCCTTCATCTTAATACTGGAATTCAGGTAACTCCAGAATTCCACAGGGACCATTTCAGCCATATCGTAGCGAAAGCCGTCCACCCCAAAATTGAGCCAATAAAGGGCGATATCCCTGAATTTGATCCAGCTTGGAGGGAGTTGTTTATCCTTCCAGAACTCAAAATGCTCGCGATAATCCATTTCCGAGTAGGAATCGGGTAGCGTTTCGAATGCAAATTCTCCCTCGGGGCTCACCCCGTAATTCACCTTAACCGTTTCGTACCAATCATTCATATCCGGGCGCGCCAGGCGCGATCCATTCCCGGTCCACTTGGCAGGGCTTTCCAAAAACCGGCCATCTGCCTTGGGGTGAGGCATTCCTCCCAAAGGCTCGTAACCATCCCGCCATTGAGGCATCTGGAAGTCCTGTCCGGGGATATAATAAAAGTCATTGGTAGGAAGGTATGCGACGGAAGTATCATCTGTTGCGCCAAAGGGCTGCTTTCCCTGCGGGGTGGATTTCCCTTCATAGTTGCGCGCAACATGGTTTGGCACAATATCTATAATGACCTTTAATCCGGCAGCGTGTGAACGTTCTACCAGGGAACGGAACTCTTCAAGCCTGTTGGCCGGGTCCATTGCCAGGTCCGGATTTACATTGTAATAATCCTTTACAGCATAAGGAGACCCCGCCCTGCCCTTGACCACATCCGGATCGTCACCAGGCAGCCCGTAATCACTGTAATCAGTGACCATTGCATGGTGTGGCACCCCGGTATACCAGATGTGCGTTACCCCCAGGTCCCTTATTTCTGAAAGCGCCCTGGGTGTAAAGTCCTCAAATTTACCAACCCCATTTTCCTCCAGGGTACCCCATGGTTTGTTGGTGGTATTTGTATTCCCGAACAGGCGGGTAAAAACCTGATAAATTACAGCTTTATGCTTTTTTTCCATTTCAATTGTATTCTCGCTTGAAGAAACATTTTCTTTTGGTTGCTGACATGCCATATACAGCAGGCTGACAAATGCCAGGCCAGATATCGCAAACGATCTTAACTGAATCTTCATTTAACCATCCATATATATGCTCCGGGATTCTGAACCTCTATTTCGGTATCCCAGGTAATCACCTCCCCGGTAACGAGGTTTTCTAATTCCTTCCCTGCCAGCCCCAATTCTGCAAACCGGCTGGTCTCCATCTTTACAGATCCCTCATTTTTGTTAAGCAGCAGTAGTACGGTTTCATCATTGTATTGTCTAAGCAGCAGATATATACCGTCCTCCGGAGCAAAATGAAGGGTGGTTCCTTTGGTAAGTGCCCTGCTCGTTTTTCTGAATTGCAATATCCTCCTCAGGTATTGTTGCATCTTCAGTTCTTGTCCGGAAAGGCCCTTTCCACTAAAGGCGTTTTTCCTGTCACCTTTCCACCCACCCGGAAAATCTGTTCGAATCAAACCATGGTCTCCCGGTTTTGCCGAATTTTCCATGAGTATTTCCGTGCCGTAATAAAATTGGGGAATCCTGGGTGCCAAAGCGATGAAAGCCAGGGCCATTTCCATTTTCAAGGGACTTTCCCCTAATTGGGTAAAGAGCCTGTCCATATCATGATTATCCCCAAAGAGCATGATGTCCATAGGCCTGGGGTAATAAAAATCATTGGCCAGGGCCTCATAGAGCAGGTTCAACCCGCTATCCCATTCTTCCTCAGTGTTCAGGGCTTCAACCAAGGTACGCTGTAGCGGAAAATCCATGGTCGTTCTCAAATGGGATGCATAGCCATCGGTGGTCCTGGAACCGTGTTGCCAGTAACCCACCAGTAAAGGATTATAACTCCATTCTTCCCCTACAATATTGAAATTCGGGTATTCTTCCATAATAGACCGGGCCCAGTCTGCCATGAAGTGCTTGTTTGGATAGGGGTAGGTATCCTGACGAATCCCTCCGAGTTCCAAAGTTTCTATCCACCAAATACTATTCTGAATGAGGTAGGTAGCCAGAAATGGATTGGATTGGTTCAGATCGGGCATTGAGGGTACAAACCAGCCCTGGTTCATACGCTGCTTATCCGCATGGGACGCATAGGGGTCCTGATTAACCGTCCTTCTGTGGTTGGTAACCGTAAAGGGGGCATCATTCAGGAAATTTTCCTGGTAGTGAATCCAGTCCGGAAAAGGTAGATCTTCCATCCACCAGTGGTACAGGCCGCAATGGTTCACCACTTGGTCCATTATCAGTTTAATCCCCTTTTCAGCCGCCTCCTTCGCCAATTCTTGATAGGTTTCCAGGTTGCCAAAGCGCGGGTCTACTTCATAAAAATCGGTAATAGCATATCCGTGATAAGAAGCTTCAGGCATGTCATTGGTCAGCAGGGGGCTGGGCCAGATTGCCGTAAAGCCCATCTCCTCAATATAATCGAGATGCTGGCGGATACCCTCTATATCGCCTCCATGGCGCCCGTAATCATTTTTCCGGTCCAGCTTTTCCTCGCGCATCCCTTTTACGATGTCATTGTTCGGATCCCCGTTGGCAAAGCGGTCCGGAGTAATCAGGTAGATGGCATCAGAGGCGTCAAAACCTTTAAATGATTCAGCGGGCTTTCTGCGGTTCTTTAATTGATAGGTGATGGAAACAGGTTTTTTTTCAGGCTGCCTTAAATCGATCACAAAGGTCCCTGCCGAGGCAGCCGACCCAATTTCCAAATCTATAAACAGGTAATTATCACTGGCCCCCGGATGCCAGGCCATAAGGCTAACCCCTTCATAGTTGAGCCCGGGGGTGTACTGTGCTAGTCCCTCCCCGTACAGCATAAGTTGCAGGCGGGTATTTCGCATACCTACCCACCAGTTGGGCGGTTCTACGCGCAATTGTGCCTGCATTGAATTACTCATGAATAATATTGCGGGAAGCAGTAAGCATAGCATCCCCTTGTAAGGAAATCTGAGTAGAAAGTGCACCCTGGAAAACCTACCATTAAACATGAACCGTTTTTTGAGGGGTCAGTACCACCCTCTCCCCGTTGACCCGGATAGACATATCTTCTTTGCCATCCAGTTCAAAACTGCTGCCCTCGGATGAGATCTTCACGGTAAGGATCCGGTTGCGAAAATTTATTTTAAATGAATACGATTTCCATTGTTTCGGAATCCTGGGGCTAAAGGAAAGCTTGTCATTCAGAATTCGCATTCCCCCGAAACCTTCAACTATACTCATCCAAGTACCCGCCATGGAGGTGATATGCAGGCCTTCCTCCACTTCCTTGTTGTAATCATCCAGATCGAGCCTGGAGGTTCTCAGATAAAACTTGTAGGCCTGTTCCATCCTGCCCAGTTTGGCCGCCTGTATACTGTGTACACATGGAGACAGGGAAGATTCGTGAACGGTAAAGGGCTCGTAGAAATCAAAGTGTTTTTCCAGCTGCTCCAGACTAAAGTGATCCTCAAAAAAGTAAAATCCCTGAAGGGTGTCTGCCTGTTTGATATAGGGTGAACGAAGAATGCGGTCCCAGCTCCATTTTTGATTGATGGGCCGCTCGGTTCGAGCGAGATTTTCAACCGTAATCAGTTCTTTGTCCAGGAATCCATCCTGTTGCAAATAAATGCCGTGCTCCTCTGAATAGGGCAGATACATATTGCCCGCTACCTCAGCCCATTTGTCGGTTTCTATTTCTGTAAGCTTAGTAATCCCGATGATGCGCTCGTAATCTTCCGGATATCCTTCCTTGACCTTTTCCAGCTGCTCAAGGGTGTATTGAATACACCAGCGGGCAGCATAATTAGTGTAAAAGTTATTGTTTACATTGTTTTCATATTCATTAGGACCGGTAACCCCAAGAATAACGTATTGCTTCTTAGGCTCGGAATAGCTCGCGCGCTGATGCCAGAACCTGGCGATGCCAATTAATACCTCAAGCCCCATTTCAGGAATATAACTGTAATCTCCCGTAAAGCGGTAAAAATTATAAATGGCAAAGGCTATGGCCGCATTCCGGTGAATTTCCTCGAAAGTGATTTCCCATTCGTTATGACATTCCTCACCATTCATAGTTACCATCGGATAGAGCGCCGCCCCGTTACTGAAGCCGAGTTTCCGTGCATTTTCTATGGCTTTTTGCAGATGGTTATACCGATATTTCAACAGGTTACGGGCAACATGCTGGTCTTTGGTAGCCATATAAAACGGGATACAATACGCTTCTGTATCCCAGTAAGTGCTTCCCCCGTACTTCTCGCCTGTGAATCCTTTCGGGCCAATGTTCAGACGGGAATCCCGTCCCGTATAGGTCTGGTTTAAATGCAAAATATTAAACCGTATCCCCTGTTGTGCCTTTACGTCTCCTTCGATGGTAATATCGCTCATTTCCCAGATGCGAGCCCAGGCCTCCCGCTGCTCGGCCAGCAGTCCGTCATAACCAGTATCAGTAGCTGAGTCGAGAATTTTGGTTGCTGCACTGATCAATTCCTTTGCCGGGTGATTGGTGTCTACGGTATAGCCTCCGTACTTATAGATAGAGAGGGTACTCCCACCGGCAACAGCCATTTTATACCGGTGGCCGAGATAGGTGTCTTTTTGAATCCTTTCCGCTTCCAACTCCAGGCCATTCCCATCCAGTTCGAAGCGCGTATCCATAAAAGTGCAGGTATGGAAATTTGTTTTAAGGGTATGAGCTTCTATAAAGCCTTTGCTCCCATCTGACTGTACATTTGTGGTTTGCCAAAACTGATCGTCCCAGTTCGTATCTTCGTTGGTTATCCCGCTGTCCAGATAGGGTTCTACAACCACATCAGCTTTTTGGTCCAGTACTCGGATACGGTATCTGATCGCTCCCAGCTCATCCCGTGTCATGGAGAGGAAACGGGTCACCTCTACAGCTACTTCCGTCCCGTTCTGAAGAACCGCTTCAAAGGAGCGCTGATACCATCCCTCCTTCATGTTGAATTCTCTTCGAAAATTATTGACAACCTTACAGGAATGCAGGTCCAGTACCTCGCCGTTGAGTTCAATCCCGATACCGATCCAGTTGGGGGCATTAATAACCTTAGCAAAATATTCCGGATAACCGTTTTTCCACCAGCCTACCCTGGTTTTATCCGGATAATAAACCCCACCGATATAACTACCCTGAAAAGTATGCCCGCTGTATGCTTCTTCAAAATTGGCGCGCTGCCCCATGGCACCGTTGCCCAGGCTAAATAAGCTTTCCGAGGATTTCACCCGGCCGGGATCAAAGCCCTCTTCAATTATTGACCAGTCATTGGGTAGTATATAATCCTGATTCATGATATTATGATTTTCTGGGTTTATGTTCCATTTGCGTAAGTTGTTCTATAAAGTCCAGGTCTATTTCCGTAAAATCCCTGAAAACTCTGTCTGCTTCACTGAGCACCTCAGCCTCCCCTATGCCAATACTAAGCATGCAGGCAGCATTGGCCGCTTCTATCCCGGCTAGGGCATCCTCAAATACCACACAGTGTTCCGGTACAACATTCAGTAAATCCGCAGCGATGAGAAAAACCTCCGGGTCTGGCTTCGCTCTTGTTACGGCTGTACCATCAACTATGGCATCAAAATAAGATAATAATCCAACTTTTTCCAGGATCGGGCGCGCATTTTTACTCGCAGATCCAAGTGCCATGGGAATATTTTTTGATTTCAGGTAATTGAGTACCTTGGGTACGTCCGGGAGAATCTCGGAGGCGTTCATTTTTGAAATATACTGAAGGTAGTCCTCATTTTTTTCGGCAAGCCAACGATCAAATTGTTCTGTTGAGACCTCTTTGTTGCCCATTTCGAGCAGAATTTCAAGACAGCGTTTCCTGCTTACCCCTTTAAAGTTCTCATTGTCTTTCTCCGTAAAAGAAATTCCCAATTCATCCGCCAGGTGTTTCCATGCGAAATAATGATATTTGGCTGTGTCTACTATCACGCCATCCAGATCAAAAATAAATCCTCTCATTTCAGATATATAATGTAGGGAATCTTTCTGATACGATTATCAGATCCCGGAACCAAATATAGAAAGGAATTTGATTTTGGACTCCATTCGGCCGGTTCGCAAGCACGTATATTAGCTATTGAGCAAAGTAGACTCTCTCTCAATAAGCGAGGCCTTAATAATTTTTGTCTGATAATTACCTTTATCGTTCTCCTCATTTTGTTGTTCAACTTTTTCAATGAGCATTTCGGCAGCAAGGGCTCCCATTTGTTCGCCGTGTTGAGCAACTGAGGTAAGTGTTGGCATGGAGTTCTTGGAAAGTATGCCGTCAGTAAAACCAACAAAGGCGATGTCCTGTGGGATCCTGAATCCGTACTTCTGAGCCAGTCGCATTCCCCTGATGGCAAAAATTTCATTTACGCTTAATACCGCATCAAAGGACTGTTCTTTAAAAAACTTTTCGCTTAAATTTTCGTTTTCGAACTGGAAAGGTAATTTCAGGATAAGTTCTTCCCTAATCGGGATATTGTGCTTGCGCAAGGCCTTTAGATATCCCATCGTCCGCTTCTCGCTAACATTCAGATAACTCTCTGTGGTAAAGAGTGCAATATTTTTTTTCCCGGATAGAATCAGACGCTCAACTGCCTCACAAGCTGCTTCTTCATCGTTGATGATAACCTTGTCACATTCAATTTCGTCTGTGACCCTGTCAAACAACACCAGTGGGATTCCCTGTTCGGTAATTTCCCGCAGATGGTTGAAATCATTCCTTTGCTGTGTCTCTGCAGATAATGCTACAATAAAACCGTCTATACTCCCATTAGCGAGCATTTCCATATTGATGACCTCCTTATCAAAGGATTCGTCGGAAACGCAGACAATTACATTATAGCCTTTCTGATTTGCATATTTTTCTATCCCCCTGAAAACCGTAGTGAAAAAATGATGGACAATATCCGGAATAACCACACCTATATTCTTGGTGCGCTTATTTTTAAGGCTTATCGCAATATTATTGGGCTTGTAGTTGTATAGCCTTGCGAAAGCCTGAATCTTCTCTTTGGTATCCCGGCTTATTTCCTCGCTGTTTTTTAAAGCCTTGGATACCGTGGATATCGAAACATCCAATTCTCGAGCGATGTGCTTAAGTGTAATTTTCCTGCGCACCTTAGCTATGGGATTAATTATATAGGTGAAGGTACATATTATTACAATATTTAATATTTATTCCCCTAAAAGTTCGCTAATCGCCGTAATTGCAAA
Organism: Robiginitalea insularis; assembly: GCF_052497835.1. Classification (NCBI taxonomy): domain Bacteria; kingdom Pseudomonadati; phylum Bacteroidota; class Flavobacteriia; order Flavobacteriales; family Flavobacteriaceae; genus Robiginitalea; species Robiginitalea insularis. The sequence goes on along the minus strand of NZ_CP199296.1, from coordinate 1,813,337 downwards.
TGCTTCTCAAAAAAAACTAAATTGTCAGGGGAATAAAAAAATACTATATTTGACAGTGATTTGCCATTTCAAACACCTCCACATTATTGAATTGGCAAGTGAACCAACCAAAAAATATAGTATTCATATAAACCATAAGTTATTAACACGAAACCGTTTTCGTACTTGTTAACCCCTCTAAAAATAGGATATTAACATTTTTTTTACATACTTTGACCTCTTGAATTAAATTAACTAAACTTAAAATTTAACTATTTATGAAGATTACGCTACTCAAGAGCTTTTTGCTTGTTGGGGCATTTTTATGCTTCGGACTTGCTCAAGCGCAAGAAGTATCAGGTACTGTTTCTGATGCAACGGGCCCCCTGCCAGGGGCAAGCGTTGTGGTTAAGGGAACTACCACTGGTACGCAAACCGACTTCGATGGGAATTATACCCTTGATGGAGTAGATGCCAATGCAGTACTTGTTTTCAGTTACATTGGTTACGCTACCCAGGAAGTCCCTGTAAATGGTCGTTCCACCATAAACGTCACCCTTGAGGAAGATGCCCAGGCATTGGACGAAGTGGTGATAATCGGTTACGGTCAGACCACAGTTAAAGATGCAACGGGTTCTGTGACCGCAGTTACTTCTGAAGACTTCAACGGAGGTGTGATCTCCTCCCCTGAACAATTAATCCAGGGTAAAACTGCCGGGGTTAACATCCAGCAAACCAGTGGTGAGCCGGGTGCTGGTATCCAGGTAAACATCCGTGGTGCTAACTCTGTTCGGGCCAATAACAACCCGCTCTTCGTTGTGGACGGAGTGCCGCTTTTCGGACAGAATACGGATGCATCCGGAGACACCGGACAGGGAGGAAGTGATGTAGGTAACCCCTTGAACTTCCTGAACCCAAGTGATATCGAAAGTATCAGTATCCTTAAGGATGCCTCTGCAACCGCCATTTACGGTTCACGGGGTGCCAACGGGGTTGTGATCATTACCACAAAAAGTGGAAAGGGTGCAGAAGGAGGCATTATTGAATTTTCTTCCAACCTGAGTATTTCTACTCCACGTGGGAATTACGACCTGCTTGGGAGAGAAGGTTTCTTGGATGCCGTTGAGGCTTATGGAGGTAACCGTGCCAATGTGGATTACAGAGCTAATACAGACTGGCAGGAGGTAGTGTTGCGGACCGCAGCCTCTACCAACAATAATATTGCTTATTCACACCGCTATAATAATGGGAACGTTCGGGCAACCTTTGGATACCAGAAACAATTTGGTGTTGTGGAGAAATCCGAATTCGAAAGGATTACCGGGCGACTTAATGCAAGTCACAAATTTTTCCAGGATCGCCTGTTATTAGGGCTTCAGGCCTCTGTTTCTCGCGTAAACAGGGACCAGCCACCCCTTGCCGGTGGTGCCGGATTCCGTGGGGATATTCTGGGAGCAGCCTATTCGGCTAATCCTACCTGGCCTAGTGACCCCTTCTTTGACGATGGTGGAGGTCAAATCCAGCCAGCCAACTATCTGCGAGAAACTCAAAACAAAACGAACACAGATCGTTTCCTGATAAACGGCTCTGCCGAATATAAATTCACCGCCGAATTATCCGGTAAAGTGAATTTAGGTTATGACAAGTCTGAAAGCCAGAATCTTTCTGTTCTGTCTTCCAGACTGCAAAACTTCAATGGAATAGAAGGCACTGGTTTCGGTACTTACAACACGCTTTACAGGGAAAATAAAACCCTTGAAGCTACTTTAAGTTATGTAAAGGACTTCAATAATTCTAAATTGGATGCCCTTGTGGGTTATGCCTACCAGGACTTCCGTACCTCTGGACGGGGTGCAGCAGGTCGTGGTTTTGGTACTTCTGACCTCAACCTGATGGCAGAAACCCTGAAAAATACCGTTAATGCTGCTGCAAGTTCCATTGATGGTTCATATCAGCAGTTCTACTACGGAAATAATACTTCCGGCTTAGTTATAAACAGGCTGTTTCCTGATGTGGTTGCCGGGGAGGTTATTCCTTTCCAGTTCCTGCGCGAGGTTCAGTCCATTACTGCCGACACAGGGGATAATACTGACGAGCTGCAATCCTTCTTCGGTAGGGTAAACTACAGCATTGCCAGCAAATATTTATTTACAGCTACCATGCGGGCAGACGGATCTTCACGATTCGGTCCTGAAAATCAGTATGGTTACTTCCCATCCGGTGCTTTTGCCTGGCAAATTGGGGAAGAAGACTTCATAGGGGAAAATATCTCTACCCTGAAGCTTCGATTGAGTGCTGGTATTACCGGTAACCAGGATGGACTGGGTTATGGTAACTTTGTTGCCCGTCAGCGTTTTGCCGGTCTGGGAATCAATGCCGATGCCACTGTAAACCAAAATGGTTTGTCTATTGTTGCTACTGATGTTCCCGACCTGAAATGGGAGTCTACTGTCAACTTTAACGTTGGTCTTGACTTTGGTTTCAATCTGGACCGTTTTAGTGGTAGTATTGATGTTTACCGCTCCGAAACACAGGACCTTCTGTTACAGACACCTCCTGCTGCTCCATCGGTTAACCCATTCCAATTTGGTAACGTAGATGCAATTGTACTGAACCAGGGTATTGAATTGGCCCTTTCGTACGACTTTTTGCAATCTGAGGATGCTTCTTTCTCCGCGTCCTTTAACATTGCATACAACAAAAACGAGATTCAGGATTTCGAAGGATCCATCAACACAGGTGAGATTGCCGGACCCGGACTTTCAGGAGCTTTTGCCCAGCGCTTTGAAGCTGGCCAGTCCCTGTTCTCCTGGTACATGGCTACTTTCGAAGGTTTTGACAGCGATGGAAACCCTGTATACACAGATGTTGACGGAAATGGAATCGGAGATCCTGATTCAGATAAATCTTTCGTAGGAGAAGATGCATTACCTGATGTAACTTCAGGTTTGTCCCTGAACTTCGGTTATAAAAACTGGGACTTTAGTGCTTTCTTTAACGCCCAATTCGGATTCTCTGTTTATAACAACACAGCCAACTCCTTCTTCAATGCAGGACAGCTTACTACCGCTCGTAACGTGACGGTTGCTGCTGCCAATGCAGGCGAAAACGGAGGGGCTTCAACAGCTGTTTCTACCCGTTTCCTGGAAAAAGGAGATTTTGTTAGATTCCAAAACGCAACCCTTGGGTACAATGTGCCTCTAAGTGGAGACGGGACGTTCAAAAGTTTACGTTTCTCCCTTACCGGACAAAACCTGTTCCTGATTACGGATTACAGCGGAATAGACCCCGAGGTAACTGTAGCAACCGGATCACTGGGATCAGGAATTCCAACCAGGGGAATCGACTGGGCAGCCTTCCCTAACCCACGAACTGTTACATTTGGAATTAATGCAACATTTTAATTAAAAAAAATTGTAGATCATGAAAAGATGTAATCTTAAATTACTAACACTAACATTACTCGCAGTCTTCGGACTCAGTTCTTGTACTGACCTGGAGATTGAGGAAACCGACTCTTTTATCAGTGAGGGTTTCCAGGGGTTGGAGGATCCGGCCTCAGCCCTTAATCAATTATACGGACAGGTTTATGGCCAATGGGCCGACCAGGCTGCCCGTTACGCCCTTTACGAAGTAACCACTGACGCACTTTTGGTTCCTACCAGGGGTGCTGACTGGGGGGACAACGGTCGCTGGAGAAAATTACACCAGCACGAATGGGGTCTGGAAGAAGCTGATATCATTGCGCCTTTCAACCAGTACAACGCGAACCAGTTACTGGCCTCTCAGATCCTGGATTCCAGGTCTGCTGCCACAGCTGATGTAGCCGCTCAGGCACATTTCCTGAGAGCCTATAACATGTTCACTATTCTGGATTTGTTCGGGCAGGTACCCTTCAGGGATGTAACCCTGTCTTCTTCCGTAGTACCTGAAGTTCTTTCAGGGGCGGACGCAGTTAATTTTATACTGGCTGATCTGGATGCAGCGATCAGTGGCCTCCCGGCTACAGGAACGTCTACTGCCAGTTTAAATCGCGCCAGCAAAGCTGCCGCAAGGATGTTAAAGGCCAAGGTTTTACTGAATCGTCATATTTACGACAACCAGTTAGCTCTGGCCGCAGGTGAACTAAGTATTCCAACGCCAGCCGCATCGGATATGGCAGAGGTAATTTCTTTAGTGGATGCCATTACTGCTGAAGGGTATGCCCTGGAGGATGATTATTTTGATATGTTCCGCGATACCCCGGATACTGAAACGATCTGGTGGGCCGAAGCTTGTGTATGTAACCGTATTTACAACGGCCTGCACTACAACTCTACCGGTTTAGGTGGAGGGGGATGGAATGGTTTCAGTACTCTGGCAGAGTACTACGACCTTTTCGAAGGTAACCCCAACGACAACGATTTTGATGACGTACTGTTCTCTGCACAGGTAAGTAACCAGGAAGAGCGCCGTGGTGGGGTTCCTCAGATTGGAAACGGAAACGCCGGTTCCAACGTAGGGGTTGGTTTCCTGATTGGGCAGCAATACGCTGAAGATGGGACACCTCTCGAAGATCGTCAGGGAGGGCCACTGGCCTTTACCCGTGATTTTGTTGATGGAAGCGGAGCAACCAGTCTTATCAACAACAGTGAAACAACCGGTATTCGCGTCCAGAAGTATCAGGCACAGTACAATGACGGATTTGCGAATCACAACATCATGTTCCGCTATGCCGATGCTTATCTTATGAAAGCTGAGGCTATGCTTAGAAGTGGTGGTGATCCAACTGTTATGATCAATGCTCTACGGACCCAAAGAGGAGCTAGTCCTCTGGGATCAGTAACGGAGTCAGATATCCTTGACGAAAGAGCGAGAGAACTTTTCGCAGAAGGCTGGAGACGAAACGATATGGTTCGCTTTGGTGCATACCTGAGAGATTGGGAATTTAAAGGTGCCAGTGCAACCAACAATCCAACCCGTTTGTTGTTCCCTATCCCACTGCCACAAATACTGGCGAATCCAAATCTGGTACAGAATCCTGGATACTAATCCAGCGTTCCAATAATAATAAAAGGCTGTCTTCGGGCAGCCTTTTTATTTTACAGAACTTTTCACACTTCACCTCTATTCCTTAAACTTTAACTTAATGAAATATTAACACAATAGGATTCATTGGCCTTTCTTAGGGTTTCTGCTTAATTTCGTGAGCTGTCTTCAGGAGCTTATGAGAATTCTATTAATTGGAATAGCCTTTGTTTTATTTCTGAGTGGTTGCGACAATACCGCGCCACCTTTGTTTCGGGAAACCACTCCATCTGAGACTGGTATTACATTTAAAAATCAACTTACGGAAACGCCCGATCTCAATATACTCACCTACCTGTATTATTACAACGGGGCCGGTGTGGCCGCTGCAGATTTTAATGATGACGGGCTAATTGACCTTTACTTTACCGCAAACCAGGGAGCAGATGCCTTATACCTAAATAAAGGGAATTTCCGCTTTGAAGAGGTCAGCCAGGAAGCAAACACTATAAATTCTGAAGGATGGACCACCGGGGTAACCCATGCGGATATTAACGGAGATGGCCTTCAGGATATCTATATTTGTAAAGCCGCCGGTTACCGCAGTCTAGAGGGTCGAAACCTTTTATTCGTAAACCAGGGGAACAACGAAAAAGGCATTCCTGTTTTTAAGGAAATGGCTGAAGAATACGGGCTGGATTTCAGTGGTCTCTCTACACAGGCTGCTTTCTTTGATTACGACCTGGACGGAGACCTGGATATGTTTTTGCTCAACCACTCGGTGCATCCTAACCGGAATTACGGAAAAGGCTCGCAACGCAGTGAATTTGACCCGCTGGCCGGGGACCGCTTATTCAGAAACGAAGGGGACACCTTTACGGACGTAAGCCGGGAAGCGGGTATATACCAGGGCAAGGCCGGTTACGGTTTGGGCATAGGCATAAGTGACCTGAATAATGATGGTTACCCGGATATCTATATCAGCAATGATTTCTTTGAAAATGACTATCTCTATTTCAATCGCGGAAACGGAACTTTTCAGGAGGTCATATCCAAAGAGACAGGCAGCATAGGCCATACCTCCCACTTTAGTATGGGCAACGATATATCGGATATCAACAATGACGGTCTTCCTGATATTCTCTCACTGGATATGCTCCCGGAAGATTTGATTACCTATAAAACTTCCGGCCTGGAATACCCCTACCCCATCTACAGGCAGTACCTGAACAATGGCTTTGCACCTCAATACATGCAAAACACCCTGCAATTAAATATGGGAGGGGAACAGTTCTCAGAAATTGCGGAGCTTTCAGGGCTTGCTGCGACCGAGTGGTCCTGGGGTGCCCTGATCGAAGATTTTGACAATGACGGACTGAAAGATGTCTTTATCAGCAATGGGATCAAAGGGGCCACCAATGACATGGACTATATGAATTTTATAGCCAACGAGGCCATTCAGCGTCGTATCGACAGCGGCATGAACACAGACGACTTACCCCTGACCCAGGAGATCCCTCCCAAAAAGGTCCCAAACTATTTCTACAGGAATACCGGGGGCTTAAATTTTTCAGACCAGACGGAAGCCTGGATAGGAACCACTCCCAGTTATAGCAATGGATGTTCCTACGCCGATCTGGATCAGGACGGAGACCTGGATTTAATCGTAAACCAGGTAGATGCCATTGCGGCAGTTTATGAGAATACTTCACAATATCCTTCGGCCCTTTCAGTACGCCTGAAAGGATCCGGAGATAACTCCAAGGGCATTGGGGCCAAAATCCTGGCTTATTCGGGGGATACCCTTCAATTCCGCGAAAATTACAGCAGCAGGGGGTACCTCTCTGCAGTCCCGGCCCAAATCCATATCGCCCCTGGGAAGGCAAAACAGCTAGATTCCCTGCTCGTTGTCTGGCCCGGAGGGGCTTACCAAAAGCTTAGCGGGATTTCGGCAGGGGACCATCTCAGCCTGCATGAAAAAGAGGCCGGTGGTAATTACTATGCTCGCCTGGCCACAGATTCATACTGGCAGGTCAATGATTCCCTCCTTCCGTTTCGACACAAGGAAAATATCAGTATCGATTTTGACAGGGAGCCGTTAATAGCCTTTGCCAATTCCAATGAAGGACCGGATATCTCCGTGGCAGATTTCAACCGGGACGGGCTTGATGATTTATTTATCAGTGGTGCCAAAAAACAAGCTTCCTCCCTTTTTCTGCAACAACCCGATGGATCCTTCGCACCCCTGGCAACAGAGGTGTTTGAAGAAGATGCCCTATATGAAGATACCTCCCAGGCAGTATTTGATGCAAATGGTGATTCATGGCCCGATATACTGGTTGTTAGCGGAGGAAACGAATTTCAGCAGGGCAAAGCACTGCAACCCCGCTTATATTTAAACCTGCAAGGCAAAACCTTTCAAAGATCCGATTCCTTCCCGGAGATGGAACTGAATGCTTCCAGGGTTCGGGCCCATGATATAGATAAGGATGGGGATTTGGATGTATTTATCAGTTCGGATGGGATTGCAGGGAACTTCGGAAAAAATACCAGGCACTACCTCCTGGAAAATGATGGCCTGGGTCACTTTTCCGACCTTACGGAAAAATACCTGCCGGGCCTTCAGGAGTACGGTAATATTCAGGATTTCCTCTGGCAGGACCTCAACTGGGATGACCTTGAGGACCTCATAGTGATTGGTCATTGGAACGCCCCGGCTGTTTATTTAAACAAGGCAGGACATTGGGAACTGCAGCAAGGCAACGGCCTGGAAACCCATAAAGGCTTATGGAATACTATTAAAATTGTAGATATAGACCAGGACGGGGACCTGGACATCCTGGGTGGAAATTGGGGGTTGAACAGCAAACTTGAAGCCTCCTACAAAGAACCCCTTCAACTGTATCGTTACGATTTTGATCAGAATGGCTCCATTGAACCTTTGGTAACCTATTACCACAAGGGAGTTGAAACCCCTTTTGCCTCCAAAGACGAACTAGTCAAACAAATGCCGTTCCTAAATAAAAAATATCGTACCTATAATAGCTTTGCCAGGGCAAACCTGCAGGACCTGTTCGGGCGGGAAGCGCTTTTAAAGGCAGATCAAAAACAAGTCACAGAGTTGGCCAGTTGTCTTTTTATCAATGACGGGAATGGAAAGTACCACAAGCAACGCTTACCCCTTCTGGCCCAGGCCTCCGTTATTTACGATTTCGCTTTGGATGATTTTGACCAGGATGGGGAAGTAGATCTGCTACCGGTCGGAAATCACTATCAACTTAATACACAACTCGGTAGATTGGACGGGTTGAATGGTTTAATTTTGATCAACCAGGGCAATGCCCGGTTTAAATGGGACAGAAGAAATACGATCCCCCTTTCAGGGGCCGCCAGAAATATAACATCCCTTAACATCAAAGGGGTAAAAACTTATGTGATCGGAAGGAATGATGACAGCCCGGTCTTTTTTAGAATACAATGAAAACGAATATGAAGTTCAATAGATTAATCGTACTTGGAATAGTAACACTCCTGGCCAGTTGTGCCGAAGAACAGCCCAAAGCAGTAACCCCTGAACAGGAAGAAACCCTGTTTACCCTCCTGAGCAGTGACAGTACCGGGGTAAGCTTTGTGAACTCTGTTGAAAACCAGAAGGATTTCAATATTTTCAAATACCGGAATTTTTACAACGGTGGCGGGGTGGCCCTGGGCGACATTAACAATGATGGCCTGGTAGACATCTTTTTTACCGGGAATATGGTCGCTAACCGATTATTCCTGAATAAAGGTGATTTCCGGTTCGAGGATATATCTGAAACAGCAGGTGTGACCGGGAACAAACCCTGGTCTACAGGAGTGGTCATGGCAGATATCAATGCAGACGGTTTATTGGATATTTATGTCAGCAACGCCGGGAACATGGAGGGCAACAATCACGACAACGATCTCTTCATCAATAACGGGGACCTGACTTTTACGGAACAGGCTGCCGAGTATAACCTGGCCGAAACCGGTTTTACCACTCACGCCACCTTTTTTGATTACGACAAAGACGGGGATCTGGATGCCTATATCCTCAACAATAGCAACATCCCTGTTAGCAGCCTGGGATACGCCGAACAACGGGAAGTGCGTGCCCAGGACTGGGAAGGTGTTCCGCATATATTCAGGGGTGTTGGAGACATGTTACTCCGGAATGACGAGGGTAAATTTGTAGACGTAAGTGAAGAAGCTGGGATTTACGGGAGCCTGATCGGCTTTGGCCTGGGGGTAATGGTTACCGATTTTAACCAGGACCTCTACCCAGACCTGTATATATCGAATGATTTTTACGAAAGGGACTATTTATACATCAACAACCAGGACGGCACTTTTTCGGAACAGATTAAAGACTGGACGGGTCACCTGAGCCTGTCAGCCATGGGGATAGATGTGGGAGACATCAATAATGACGGTTACCAGGATGTCTTTATAACGGATATGTTGCCAGAACCCGAGCAGCGCGTTAAATCGGTTATGGAATTTGAGGGTTATAATGTTTACAACCTCAAGAGGGGAAAAGATTTTTTCCAGCAATATATTCAGAACACCCTCCAGCTCAACAATGGAAACGGCACCTTTTCGGAAGTGGCCTATTACAGCGGGGTGGATGCAACGGACTGGAGCTGGGCTGGCCTGATGTTTGACATGGACAACGACGGGCTGAAAGACATCTTTATCACCAACGGGATCAACCACGATCTCACAGATCTGGATTTTGTAGACTTTTTCGCGAATGAAATCATTCAGAAAATGGCCCTTACCGGGCGCAAGGAGTCCATTGATTCCATCATTCAGAAAATGCCCATCGAACCCCAGCCGAACTACGCCTATCGCAACAAGGGGGACATAACTTTTGACAAGGCCAATGAATACTGGGGGTTTGATTTACCGACCCGCTCCAATGGCGCCGCTTACGGCGACCTGGATAATGACGGCGACCTGGACCTGGTGATCAACAATGTCAATATGGAAGCCTTTATATACCGCAACAATACGGACAAACAGAAAAACAACAACTACATCCGTCTTCGGTTTAACGGACCGGAGAAAAACCCGTTCGCGATCGGCACCACTGCCAGGGTTTATTTTAATGATCAGGTCATCGTACAGGAATTAATTCCTTCCAGGGGTTTTCAATCTTCGGTAGACTATACCATGGCACTGGGCCTTGGAAAAACCAGCCTGATCGATTCGGTTCGCATTATCTGGCCGGATGACCAAACACAGCTACTCACAGGAGTACAACCCAACCAGGAATTGCTGTTAAGGTATTCAGATGCGAATGAAACCTACAGGCCACTTCCCCCGCCAAGGACGGAAACCCTTATGACAGAAATCCCCCTTACTAATGTGCAGGCGCATAAAGAAAACCTCTACAATGATTTTGACCATGAAGGGCTGATCTCCCACAAACTTTCGCAGGAAGGGCCCGCCCTGGCCGTAGGAGATGTGAACGGAGACGGTAATGATGATTTCTACCTGGGTGGTGCAAGCAACCAGTCCGGAAAACTCTATCTCCATATGGGCAAAGGACAATTAAGGCCTGTAAGAAACCTTTCATTTGAGCAGGATGCCTCGTATGAAGATACCGCTGCAGCCTTTTTTGATGCTGACGGGGACAGCGATATAGACCTGTTGGTAGCAAGCGGGGGGAACGAGGTTTCCCAAAAACAAACCTACAGGCCTCGCCTCTATCTCAATGACGGTAAGGGGAATTTCCAAAAATCCCCAGAAGAACTACCCACAGCATTGAAGAATATGTCAACAGTCAGTCCATTGGACTTTGACCAGGATGGGGATATGGACGTATTTATCGGATCGCGCTCCGTAGTGGGTGTTTACGGGGTAGACCCGGACCACCTTTTTCTGGAGAATGTTGGAAATGGCCAATTCCGCAATGCCACAGACCGTATGGCCAATGACCTGAAACAGGCCGGGATGGTTACCGGTTCCCTCTGGGCAGATATGGATGGAGACCAGAAACCCGACCTGGTTACCGTGTCGGACTGGGGAAGCCCCAAAATTTTCCGGAATAACGGCAGGCGGCTGACCCGCATCAATACCTCCCTGGACAGCCTGCACGGCTGGTGGAATTCTGTTCAAAGTGCAGACCTCGATAATGACGGGGATCTGGACCTGGTACTGGGGAATCAGGGCTCCAATATCCATTACAAACCCGAACCCGGAAAACCCATGCGCTTATGGATTAATGATTTTGACAACAACGGGACCCTGGAACAGATCATGACCCTGTCTGATAAGGGAGGAGACTACCCTATTCATCAGAAAAAAGAACTCACAGGACAACTGGTTTCCCTCAAAAAAGAAAACCTGAAGGCATCTGTTTATGCTACCCGGACCATTCAGCAATTGTTCCCGCAGGAGCTGGTGAGCAACTCTATCATTAAACGCGTAACCCTCTCTGAATCGGTGGTGGCCATTAACGAAGGGGGCGGTTCTTTTACGATAAAGAAACTCCCGAGCCGCGTACAATTGTCCTGTATTTGTGACATTGCCTGCATGGATGTAAATGCCGACGGAAATACCGACCTGGTGATGGCCGGGAACAACTATGAATTCAAGCCGCAGTTTTCCAGGCTGGATGCAGGTTACGGAAACGTACTGCTGGGAGACGGCAAAGCCGGTTTTCAATGGCAGGACTTCAAGAAAAGCGGTTTTATGATAGACGGAGAAGTAAAGTATTTGCGAAAACTATCTGATAAAGACGGCAACATTTATGTTCTGGCCGCACTAAATGAAAATGTTCCCAAGCTCTTTAGCCTGCAATGAAAAAAACGATATACATACTATTATCAATAAGTGTCTTCTGGGCCTGTAAGGACAACACAACCCAGTTCCAGGAAGTGGACCCTGATAAAACCGGCCTTGCGTTTTCGAATGACCTGAAGGAAACGGATGCCCTCAACATACTGGACTACCTCTATTTCTATAACGGAGGCGGGGTAGCCGTTGGTGATATCAACCAGGACGGACTTCCTGACCTGTATTTTTCCGGGAACCAGGTTAAAAATAAGCTTTACCTGAACAAAGGCAACTTACAGTTTGAAGACATTACCGAAGCGGCCGGGGTGGCCGGAAACAGCAGCTGGAATACCGGGTCAGTGATGGGCGATGTAAACGGGGATGGGCTGCTTGATATTTATGTGTGCGCAGTAGTCGGGATCAACGGCTTTTCGGGACATAATGAATTGTATATCAATAACGGGGATAATACTTTTTCGGAGCGTGCTGCGCAGTACGGTCTGGATTTCGACACCTTCAGTTCCAATGCGGCTTTCCTGGATTACGACCAGGACGGGGATTTGGATTTATATCTGCTCAATCATGCGGTACATACGCAGGATTCCTATGGCAGGGCAGCCCTGAGGTACGATCGTAACTACGATACCGGGGACAAATTGCTTCGCAATGACGGAGACCGTTTTACTGATGTTAGCGAGGAAGCCGGTATTTACGGGGGGATTAACGGATACGGCCTGGGTCTGGCGGTATCAGACTTCAACTTGGATGGGTATCCTGACCTGTATATCGGAAATGATTTTCATGAGGATGATTATTTCTACCTGAACAACGGGGACGGAACCTTTGCCGAAAGCCTGCGGACTTATTTTGGCCACAGCAGCCGCTTTTCTATGGGTAGTGACGTGGCAGACATCAACAATGACGGACGGCCGGACCTGATTTCACTGGATATGCTGCCGGAAGAAGAAGTCCCCCTGAAATCTTCGGAAGGAGATGACAATGTACAGACGCAGCGGATCCGTATCCAGAACTTTGGTTACTACTACCAGTTTACCCGTAATATGCTCTACATCAACCAGCCCGACGGGAAGTTTATGGAAACAGCCCTGATGAGCGGCGTGGCTGCAACCGACTGGAGCTGGAGCGCCCTTTTCGGGGACTGGAACCAGGATGGGAGGCAGGATTTATTCATATCCAATGGTATCCCCAAACGGCCAAATGACCTGGATTTTGTAAAATTCATCTCAAACGAGCAGATCCGCGCCAAAATCAACAACACCAAGTTGATGGATCAGCAGGCCCTTGAAATGATGCCCAGCGGGAATGTGCACAACTATGTATTTGAAGGGGGCTCAGATTTGAAATTTACCGATCGCAGCGGGGAATGGATTAAAAAAGATACGGTTTTGTCCGGAGCAACCGCCTGGGCAGACCTTGACCAGGATGGCGACCTGGATCTGGTGATCAACAACCTGAACCGCAAGGCCAGTATCCTGGAAAATAAAAACCCACAAAATAACCAATCCCTCAAACTCCGTCTGCATTACTCAGATAAAAACCCCTATGGGATTGGAAGCAAAGTTTACGCCTGGGCCGGGGGGCAAATGCAATTTCGCGAACTGTACACGGTCAGGGGCTTCCAGGCCTCCTCGGAGCCGGTAGTACATTTTGGTTTCGGAAATTTGAAAACCGTCGATTCCCTCAGAATTATATGGCCGGGAGGAGAATCCCAGATACTAAAAAACCTTGAAACCGGCCAAAGTCTGGCAATCCGGGCCGAAGGACCCGCCCTTGCTAAAAGACCTCTGGCTGCCTCGCATCCGGCGCTTCTTTTTAAGAAGCTAAATGATTCCGCCGTTCTTCCTTTTGAACATATGGAAGATAATTACACAGACTTTAACCGTGAGAAATTACTGCCCTACAGCCTGGCAGACCGCGGGCCCGCCTTCGCCAGTGGCGACCTGAACAATGACGGCCAACCCGATTTGTTTTTCGGCGGTTCCAAATCCAACCCGGCACAAATATTTCTGCAAAGGAACGGAGAGTATGCCGAGGTATCCCTGCCGGCAATCCAAAACGACAGTATAGATGAAAATATAGCAGCGGTTATTGAGGACCTGAATGGAGATGGCAAAATGGATCTACTCATTGGCAATGGAGGAGGGGATTTCTATGGGGAAACGCCCCCATTACAGAACCGTTATTATATACAGACCGATACCGGCTTTGTGAAAAAGGCATTTCCTAAAGATTTTGCAAACACATCCGTTATCCGGCCTTTTGATTTCGACGGGGACGGGGATTTCGATCTTTTTGTAGGAAACCAGACCATCACCGGGAAGTTTGGCAAGCGGCCGGATAGTTTCCTGTTGGAAAACGAGGATGGGGTATTTAAAGTATCCGCCAAATTTGACGGCCGCAGCCTTGGTATGGTAACCGATGCGCTATGGACCGATTTTGACGGGGACGGAGACAGCGACCTGATTGTGGTTGGGGAATGGATGTCTCCGCGCTTCTTCGAAAATGATGGTAATGGGTTCAGGCCGTATCAATCACCGCAGTTAAATGGATTATGGCAACGTATTGCCCCCTTTGATATGGATGGGGACGGAGATATTGACTACGCTCTTGGAAATTGGGGTCTGAATTCCAAATTCACTGCTTCTGAAAGTTATCCGTTGCAAATGTATTTCTCTGATTTCGATGGTAACGGAAGTACGGAAACGCTCATAGCCACCGCAAAAAATGGCAAGTACTTTCCCCTGGCAGGCCTGGACGAACTGGCTTCACAGATGGTAATGCTCCGAAAGAAATATACACAGTACAGTGCCTTTGCCGGGCAGGATCTGACGGCAATTTTCGGGGAGGAAACCCTTGAGGCCGCTGAAAAATTTGAAATATCAGAACTGCGTTCCGGATTTCTTCGAAATGATACCGGCCGTTTTAGCTTCGTGCCTTTTGCAAACCCGCTTCAAACAGCCCCCATAATGGATTTCCTTAACGCTGATTTTGACGGGGACGGAAAGCAGGAGATACTGGCTGCAGGAAATTATTTCGGCTTAAAGCCCTATCAGGGGCGCCTGGATTCCTTCCCCGGGGCCTTGATAAAAAATGAAAATACCATTATTTTAGCAAACCAACTAGGGCTGGACCTGATTCACAAATCTGTCAGGCATATGGCCATTTTCCAATTAAAAAACAAACCTTGTCTGCTGGTCGTTTTCAATAACGCTCCTGCAGAAGTTTACGAATTGATGAATTGATAAAACAATAAGATGAAAGCCTTTTTCGGATCAATCCTTTGTACAGCAGTTGTAATGGTTTCCTGTAATAAACCTGCAGAACCCATTGAGATTACGGCTGAAGATTTTCACGCCTCGGTAGATAAAGTTACGGAGGTGATGGTGCACGACATATTCAGCCCGCCGGTTGCCAGTCGTATTTATGCGTACCCCAATATTGCCGCCTATGAAATCATGGCTTTGCAAAACGAAAAATACAATTCCCTTCAGGGCCAGGTAGATGGCCTTGGGAGCATCCCGAAACCGGATGAGCAGGCGGCCGTCAACTACAAGCTTTCAGCGCTTATCGCTCATATAGAGTTGAGTAAAAGGCTGATTTTTTCTGAAGAACGCATAGAAACCTACCGGGACAGTTTGTACGGCAGATGGAACGATCAGAACAAAAGGGAATTTGAAGCTTCCAGGGATTATGGCCTGGAGGTAGCCGAATTTATCGCAGGCTGGATGGACCAGGACAACTACAAACAAACCCGGACCATGTCCAAATTTACGGTTGATACAGAAGACCCGGCGCGCTGGCAACCTACTCCGCCTTCCTATATGGAAGGAATAGAGCCCCATTGGAATAAGATCAGGCCTTTTGTGCTGGATTCAGCCTCTCAGTTCAGGCCTGCCCCGCCCCCACCCTTTTCAATGGAGGAGGGATCTGCCTTTTACAAGGAAGTGAAGGAGGTCTACGATGTAAGCAGGGAGATTACTGCAAAAGGGGACAGTTCCGAAGAAGTAGCTATTGCCCAGTTTTGGGATTGCAACCCTTATGTCTCCGTAAACCGGGGACACCTGATGTTTGCAACCAAAAAAATCAGCCCCGGAGCCCATTGGATCGGTATCACCAAAATAGCCTGCAGGAAAGTGGATTATGGTTTTGACGACAGTGTTTTTGCCTATGCCAAAACGTCCATCGCCATTGCCGACGGTTTTATCAGCTGCTGGGATGAAAAATACCGCTCTAATCTGATCCGGCCGGAAACGCTGATAAATGAGCATATAGACGACAACTGGAAACCCGTTTTGCAAACACCTCCCTTTCCGGAATACACCAGCGGGCACAGTGTGGTCTCAGGGGCCGCAGCAGTAACCCTGACCAGTATATTCGGTGAAGATTTTGCTTTTGATGATGACACCGAATTACAATATGGCCTTCCGGTACGCAGTTTCAATTCTTTTATAGAAGCTTCGGAAGAAGCGGCTATCAGCCGGATGTACGGGGGGATTCATTACCGCGCAGCCGTAGAAATAGGCATTGATCAGGGGCAATCACTGGGTCGGTTCATCAATGACCAGCTCAGCATGCGAAAGACCGGCGAATTGGCCGAAAATAAACCACAATCCTAAAATAAAACCCAGAGCAGCTGAATTGCTCCAAAACAGTAAAAGCCCAGTTTAGAATATGAAAAAGATACTTATAGGAACCCTTGCTATTGCAGGCCTCGCATTGGTTGGCTATTTATTTATTTATCCTTATGATTACATTGTCCGTTTTAAGGCCGATACCTTCCCCGGCACCATCAACCAGAGTATAAAACTATGGCATGATACCGCCGGAGTTGTGAACACCCCGGTAGAACAGGAAGATTTATACAACCTGCAACAGCAGGTACAGGTCGGAGATTCGGTACACCTCTATAATTGGACCATAGAGCCGCTTACGGACAGCACCTCAAGGGTAGTGGTAAAGGTAAAAGACCCGCAGCACAGCCTGATGAACAAAATGAAAGCGCCCTTCGGAGAATCTGTAATTGAAAAAGCCACCTTAAACAAGTTGGAAGAATTCTTACAAGGTCTGGAAGAGCATCTCTCCGAGTTCCGGGTAACTATTGTTGGGGAGGAGGAATTAAAAAGCACCTACTATGCCTATACGACCATTAAAACAACGCAATTGCGAAAAGCAGCCGGAATGATGGACAATATAGATTTTCTTGGGCTATCCCTGACCAATGCAGGCGTAGAACTCAACGGTACCCCCTTTGTAGAGGTTACAGAGTGGAATCAGGCCAATGACAGTATTACTTTTAATTTTTGTTTCCCCATCATCCGTTCGGAAAAACTTCCGAACCATCCAAGGATCAAATACAAGCGGCTTTTTGAGAAAAAAGCCCTCAAGGCCATTTACAATGGGAATTACATTACCTCGGACCGGGCCTGGTATGCCCTGGCAGATTACGCTAAGCGCAATGATATCCCGGTTGAATTAAACCCCATAGAGTTCTTCTTCAACAACCCAAATATGGGAGGGGATGCACTGAAGTGGCGGGCCGATGTTTATTTGCCCATTGCGGAGACCCCTGAGGAATAAACGATTCCTTAAAGAACCCTGAACCCTGCCGAAGTATCGTCAGGGTTTTTTTATATCTTACATAAGCACCTGTTAAGCAAAGGTTAACCGCTCCTTATGTATTATCTCGGATATGATTTAGGTAGTTCTTCACTCAAAATTGCACTGGTAGAACAGGAAAGCGGCAAATTAAAGGACCTTGTTAAATACCCGGAGACTGAAATCCCCATAAAGGTTCCACGGCCCGGATGGGCTGAGCAGGACCCGGAAATGTGGTGGTCGCTCTTATGCGCGGGCACACAGGAAATTATTCGTAAAAATGGGTTAATTGCAAATCAGATCAAAGGCATCGGTATTGCCTATCAAATGCACGGACTGGTTGGCATAGATGCTCACGGGAAGCCCGCCAGGGATGCCATTATCTGGTGCGACAGCCGGGCCGTTTCCATTGGGGATGATGCTGCAAAGGCACTGGGCGAAAAAGTCTGTAAGAGCAGGCTCCTGAATGAACCCGGAAACTTTACAGCCTCTAAACTCAGGTGGGTACAAAAAGAAGAACCGGAAGTTTTCGAAAAGATCAAAAAGATACTCCTGCCCGGAGATTACCTGGCCTTTAAACTCACCGGAAGCCATACAACCACTGCCAGCGGTCTTTCTGAGGGTACTCTTTGGGATTTTGAGGCAGATACGCCCGCCTATTTCCTTTTGGATCACTGGAATATTTCCCCCGATTTGCTCCCCGCCCATGTGCCTTCATTTGGAATACAGGGGACGGTAAGCAAAAAAGCAGCCTCTCAAAGTGGCCTTGCTGCGGGAACTCCGCTCCTTTACAGAGCTGGCGACCAGCCCAACAATGCCCTTAGCCTGAATGTATTTGAGCCCGGGGAGTGGGCAGCTACTGCCGGAACATCGGGCGTACTTTACGGAATCACTGATAAGCTTCCGCCGGCTGAAATCCGCCGTGTCAATAACTTCGCTCACCCTAACCACAGCAGGACACGACCGCGTATCGGAAAACTGCTATGTGTTAACGGTGCCGGAATACAATATCGTTGGCTTAAAGAACAAACGACAGCACCGGATTACCACAGCATGAATGTGCAGGCAGCCGCCATTCCTGTTGGTTCCGGGGGGCTGTTGTGCTACCCTTTCGGAAACGGTGCAGAACGACTCCTGGGCGGGCGCTCCCCCGGGGGTAGTTTTACGTATCTGGATTTTAACCGGCATCATAAGGGGCACCTTTATCGGGCCGCTCTGGAAGGAATAGCATTTGCATTAATTTATGATATGCAGTTTACCGCCTCAGAAGCAGCAGCAGATTCTGCAATACGTGCCGGAACAGATAATCTGTTTCAATCCGGGGTTTTCGCAAAAACGATAGCCAGCCTTTCCGGCAAACCGGTAGAACTATACAATACAACCGGGGCAATAGGTGCTGCCCGGGCCTGTTCCGTTCAGGAAAGAGGCATCTCTTTTTTGGTTTCCCAGGCACAGGAAAGGGATTATGTTAAAACTGTTATCCCGGATAAGGAAAGCGAACCATATCTGCGGGCATATAATTATTGGAAAGAGAAACTGGAAACGATACTAAATACCTAAATCATGATACTACTCGGGGATAAAGAATTTTTTAAGGGGATAGGAGCCATCAGGTATGAAGGGAACGAATCAGACAACCCCCTGGCCTTTAAGTATTACAATGCGGAACAGCTGGTAGCAGGAAAACCCATGCGGGAACACTTTAAATTTGCGGTAGCCTACTGGCACAGCTTCTGTGGAACCGGCTCAGACCCATTCGGGCCCGGAACACTGGTCCATCCCTGGGATGCCCCTTCAGACCCACTGGCAGCAGCCCGCCTGAAAGCAGATGCTGCCTTTGAATTTATCACCAAACTGGGTTTTGACTATTTCTGTTTTCACGATTTTGACCTGGTTCAGGAGGCAGATAACCTGGCTGCCTCAGAACAGCGACTGGAACAGATTAGCGACTATATCCTAAAAAAAATGCAGGCATCGGGGGTAAAGCTGTTATGGGGCACGGCTAACTGTTTCAGCCACCCCCGGTATATGAACGGGGCTGCCACCAATCCGGATTTCAGGATTCTGGCCCGTGCAGGGGCCCAGATCAAACTGGCACTGGACACCACTATTAAACTCGGGGGAGAAAATTATGTCTTCTGGGGTGGACGGGAAGGCTATATGTCCCTGCTCAATACTAACCTGAAGCGGGAATTGGACCACCTGGGGCGATTTTTGGGGATGGCGCGTGATTACGGCAGAGCTCAGGGGTTTAAAGGCACCTTTTTTATAGAGCCAAAGCCCATGGAACCGATGAAGCATCAATACGACTATGATGCCGCCACTGTTATTGGTTTTCTTAAGCAGTATGGTTTACAGGACGATTTTAAACTCAACCTGGAGGTAAACCATGCCACCCTGGCCGGGCACAGCATGCAACACGAAATGGAAGTTGCAGCTGCCCATGGAATGCTGGGAAGCATAGACGCCAACCGGGGGGATTATCAGAATGGATGGGATACAGACCAGTTTCCAAATAACATCAATGAAGTGACCCTGGCCATGCTCACCTTTCTGGATGCAGGAGGCCTGCAGGGGGGTGGCATTAATTTTGATGCCAAGCTCAGGAGGAATTCCACAGACCCGGAAGACCTTTTCCTGGCCCATATTGGTGGGGCGGATACCTTTGCCAGGGCATTGCTGATTGCTGAAAAAATATTGGATTCCTCTCCCTACAGGGTTATGCGCAAGGAGCGCTATCAGTCTTATGACTGGGGCAAGGGCAGGGAATTTGAAGCGGGGGAACTCAATTTTAAAGACCTGTACCACATAGCCATGGAACAGGGCAAGATCCCGCTTCAGAGCGGAAAACAGGAGTTATTTGAAAACCTGATCAATCAATATATTTAACCCTTAGCTGTCCCGGTCAAAGAAGCTGCCGGGTTATTTAGCAAAGGCGATATATATTACAACCACAACGGCCACTATGGAAATCCCAACCTGCTTCACATATTTGTATGGAGTAATCTCTACCTGGCCTGTGTACTCGAGCTGGTAAGGATCTTTATTCGGCCAAATCCTGCCTATAATAATCATCACAGCCACATTCAGGATAAAGAGAATTGCCATAATATGGAGGTAATGCGGGTAGGCATCTGCTTCTACCATCCTCAGGCTGGCAGCATCTGTAATTCCAGAATCCTTGGCGGCCTGCAGGGCATTGTCCACCATGTTCGGGCCAATGATAAACTGACTGATGATGTACAACCCGGATCCCAGGAAAATGGATATTTTGGCAGCGATCGCAGGAACCCGTCGCGTGAGGTAGCCCACAACTATGATGGTGAGTATCGGAATATTATAAATCCCGTTTACCTCCTGCAGGTATTCAAAGATACTTCCTGCCCTTTCTATGACAGGGGCAACAAACATTGCCGCCAGGGCCAGGATTACCCCGAATACCTTTCCGTATTTGACGGTGGTGGCCTCAGTAGCATCCTTGTTAATGTGCTGCTTGTATATATCAATCCCAAAGAGCGTAACAGAAGAGTTCAGGACACTGTTAAAGGAACTCAGGATAGCCCCGAAAAGGACTGCAGCGAAAAAGCCAACCAGGTAAGTTGGCAATACCGCCCGAACCAGTTCCGGATAGGCCATGTTGCTGGAGGCCAGGTCTCCCTCAAAATAATAATAAGCGATCATGCCCGGAAGTACGAGAATTATCGGACCCAGGATCTTAACAAAGGAAGCCAGTAGCAGGCCTTTCTGCCCTTCTGCCAGGTTCTTGGCACCAAGGGCCCGTTGTATGATTTGCTGGTTGGTTCCCCAGTAAAACAATTGTACCAGCATCATCCCCGTGAAAATAGTGCTGAAGGGCACTTCCTGTCCATGCTCCCCGGTTGAATCAAAACGGGCCGGGTCAGATTCGTATAAATTGTTAAGGCCTTCCAGGACACTTCCATCCCCAATAGCCATCAGTCCGAAAACGGGAATAAGGACCCCCCCGATCAGTAAACCAATAGCGTTAATACTGTCTGAAACAGCTACCGCCTTCAGGCCTCCGAATACAGCGTAGATTGAACCTACTATCCCTATTCCCCAAATACATAATTTGAGGGCAGTGGACTCGGAGACCCCGAGTAAACCGGGAACATCAAACATCCCACTGATTGCTACCGATCCGGAATACAGGATTACCGGCAACAACACCACAACATATCCCGTCAGAAAAAGGGCGGAAGTGATGGTCTTGGTGGTAACATCAAATCTTTTAGCCAGGAATTGCGGAACCGTCGTAAGACCACCCTTCAGATAGCGGGGCAGGAGGAACACAGCAGTGATTACCATGGTGATCGCAGCAAGCGTTTCCCAGGCCATTACTGAAAGGCCATCCAAATAGGCGCTTCCGTTCAGGCCAACGATTTGTTCTGTTGAGAGGTTGGTCAACAATAGAGATCCTGCAATCACTCCTGCGGTCAGGCTTCGGCCCCCTAAAAAATAGCCATCGGAAGTTGTTTCATTTGTTGTTCTGGTAGCGAAATAGGATATAATTGCTACGAGCAGGGTAAAACCCACAAAGGAAAGAATGCCTATCATGATTGTCGGTATTGGTTTGTTTGGATCCCTAAATATATCCCTTTATTCCTAAACTTTTAAAAAGCCGTGGCAATTATCCTTTGTCCGGAGCCTTTTCAAGCCGCCATTCACAATTAAAACTGTATTTTTAAAGCATTCGATTACAAAAAACGTTGCCGCTATTAAAGCAAAGAGGAAATTAAACCGCATTCTCGTATTAAGCTGCCTGTTGCTGGGTTGGAGTTGCGCCCAATACGGGCAATTGCGTTATGTGGCAGAATTACCAAAAGGCATAAATGAATGTTCTGGAATCATCAGCCTGAGACCCAATGAAATTTGGCTTATTGAGGACAATGGCAATCCGGATATACTCTACGCGGTAGACAGCAGCGGGCAAATGCTGAAATCCTTTAAGGTAAAAGAAGCTAAAAATGACGACTGGGAAGCCCTGACCGTGGACCTTGACAGGCACGTATATATCGGGGATTTTGGAAACAATACTAATAAACGGAAAAACCTGCGCATCTATAAAGTTCCGAATCCTGTCATAGAGCCCGGGGATAAGATCGAAGCTAGCAAAATCAGCTTTCGTTACCCCGATCAGGATGCCTATCCGCCTGAAAAAAACGCCTTGTATTACGATGCGGAGGCTTTTTTCCATTACGAGGGTTTTCTCTATATAATCAATAAAAACAGGGGGCGCCCCTTTAACGGGAAAGCAAGGGTTTACAGAGTGCCAGACCAGCCTGGCAACTATACAGCCGAATGGATTGCCGAATTTACAACTTGTAAAGATTACCGGCAGTGTCAGATTACAGATGCTGCGATTTCTCCTGAGGGGAACCGACTGGTCTTACTGGGATACGGTAATTTATGGGTGTTCGAGGATTTCAGGAGACGTGGCTTTAAAAACGGCCCCACCCGGATGATAGCCCTGGGTGCCAGTACCCAATTGGAATCTATCTGCTTTATAAGTGAGACCGAGCTTTACCTTACCGATGAACGCAGTCACGGGAGCGGCGGCAATATTTACAGCTTTACCATTCCCCTTCCTTTAAAAGGCAAAACCAAGCCCGAATGAAAACCGCAGCCCGTCTCCTCCATGGAAAAGGGCAAAGTTGATACTACTCACATTGGCCCCGTTCAGGAAAAACCCTCCTCCGTAAGAGGTATGCCACTTTGACGAGGACTCCGATGGTTCCCATACCCGCCCGTAATCGAAGCCGGAAAACAAGCCAAATGAGAGGGGGAAAAGTCCGGTTTTCATCTGCCTGAACTGCAAGCGCAAATCCGTGAGCTGATAGTAGGCAGACTTCCCTGTAAAACGTTCATTCCTGTAGCTTCTGGGGCCATTATTGGCCCCGATCTGGGCTGCCTGGTAAAATTCATAGCCATTCCCGATATTAAAATGGGCTTTCCATTTGGTTGCCAGTACAAGGGCTCCGGAAGATACCAGGCGGTGGTCCAGGCTCAGGCTGGGGATTAGGTAAGCGAAAGTTGCCCCGGAACCGAAATACTGAGACTTTGCACCAAATTCCAGGCTGCTGCTCATACCCAAAGTAGGAAAGGCCGCATTATCCCTGTTCTCGTAAAAATAGGCGCCATGCACTCCCAGAAATTCAGTTTGGCTTTCTTCCCCATTGGCCGTCAGGAACACATTGATAAACCGGTCTGAGGTTTCTTCAACAGAGATATTCTCATAGGACAATCCCACTTTAAACTGTGCCCCCAATGCACCTCTCCATACCAAGGAGGGCTTGAAGTGCAGGTTTCTGAGCCGTACCCGGTTATAGTCCAGACCTAAATCGTCATCCGGGTTCTCTGTTTGGTTACCAAACCCAAAGAAATTCCTGCTGAAATTCGGGCTGGTATAACGGGCCTCAAGCTGCAGGTTCCAATTGCCCAGCAGGTTTGCGAACTCCCCGGTATAACTCAAATCATACCCGCTGGTGGCAAAGAAATAGGCCCCGTTCAGGGTATGCTGATAGGTAAAGGGGTTTCTTCGGAATCCATAATGCGTATAGGTGTACCCCAGTCCCAGGAGAACCCCGTCATCCGGGTTGAACCCAAAGCCGGGAGTGAACTGGCTGGTATAGTTCGCAAGCTTAAAAGGCTGATAAGTGTTGAGCTCGTAATCATCTGTCCGTACAATTCGGGTACGGGAAGCCTGCCCTTCATAGACAGATTCCCTGCTTTTATAGTCGTAAATGGTTGCTTTGCGGGTCCCGTTCAGATCGTAATAATCCTTTCCCCGACCACCTACAACACGAATTCGGATTTTATTTTTCGGGTGCAGGTCAAAGACATATCGGTCTTTATCATCCAGTCCGTAAATCCAGATTTCCCGGGTCAGCGAAGGGTCGAAGGTATAATCGTAGAATTTTTTTTCCTTATCCCCGTCAATGATTCGGTATCCCTGTACCTGAACCGTTTCGGGAGCAGGGCTCTTGATATCAAACCAGTCGTCCTTGTCGGTTCCATAAATAACCACATACTTTTGCAGCACCCTGTAGTAGCTTTCAGCAAAAGAATCCAGGCGGGATAAGCGGGCCAGCAGGATTCGCTTGATTTCCGTTGTCGTTTTTCCGCGAACTTCTGGCGGAAACCCCATGAAAGAAGCATCGATGACTGCGGCGTCTATCCTTTCCCTGATAAATGCAGATTGTTTCAGCCAGTCCTCAAGGCGGGTATTGTTAAGCAAAACCCGGTCCAAGGCAAAGGCATTGGCATTGAATGTTCGTACATTGCGGATCTCTTCGTTAAAACCTTCCCATTTCTTCATGGGGGGCATTAAGCGCACCAGAAGTCCCATCAGGGCACCGTCTCCCATATTGGAAAAAACCTGGTCCCGGTCCCTTGGAATGGGGCGGTAAATAACGCGGTCAGCATCCTTTAATTTAAATTCGGCCCAGCGCCACTGGTCCTGGTGCCTGTCCCAGTCGCCTACAAGCATATCAAAAAGGCGCGCTCTCAGGTATAAGTCGGTATCAATCTTGTATTTTTCATCTTCCCTGAGCTGATTGAGCATGTCATAAGTACTCTCAATGTCCCTGGCATAGCCGAAACTGGCAAGCTCTTCGTGCCCCTCGGATACGTGCTCTTCTATCATATATAATTCCCCTCCGAAATCTTCATTGTATTTTCCAAGGGCAAGTTGCTTGGGGACATAAAATATCCTGGGGTTGGTATGGTACAACCCAAGGGAATCGGACATAACATCCAGGGCAAAGGGTCCGTAAGGATGGGCTCCGGTATAAAAATCTTCCAGCAGGTTTTCAGTAAAGGTTCCATCAAACTGACCCATAACAAACTGCTCCTGGAAAGCCGCAGCCTGCAGAAATTGTTCGGCCTGTTTCCTGAGGGCTCTCATTACGTATTCCTTACCGCTCGAATGTTTTAACCTGAGGGATTTGGATTGCTGCCCCCCACCCTTTCGAATAGGCTCCAGCCCCCCGTAAAGCGTATCCAGGCTTACTGTGGGTGCTAAAATTTGCGTTCCATAATATTCCCTGTATCGCTTGCCCCAAATAAACCTGGACAGGCCGCTCTTGTCAACCTCCCCGGGCCGGTAAACCGATGCCTGAACCTGTTCGGCAAATTCGGAAGGGTACTGCCGGCCATCGGCGTAGTCAGCTTTCTGATAAACCTCTGATTGATATAGTTGCTCTTCCCTGCCGTTCTTGTCTACCCCATAATAGGTTACCCGGGAACTCCCGTCCTTATAGATATCCAGTTCGGCATAACCCCACATCCCGGTTGAAAACCGGCTGCCCCCCAGTAAACGGGTTGCTCCCTGTTTGGCCCCGGCACCACTGACTATTTGTGTGACCCCCTCTTCCACTATATGCTGAAGGGTATGTTCATGGCCGGAAGCAATAATAACGCGATCCCCGTACTGCGCAAGCGTAACCAGTCGCTTACGCAATTCAAGATACCGCTTGTTAAAGAGATCCTCGGTAGACACACCTGTCGTTTTGCGGAAAAGGTTAATTGCACTGCCAATCACCGGAAGCGGGCCTTTCCCTTTTGAGGGGTAGAATTGTTCCTGAAGGGTGTATTGCCCCCCGTGTACCCCGTAGCTGAAAACGGGATGATGGGTCGTGATCAGTATGGTTTTATCTGCATTTTTTTTAATCTCGCTTTCCAGTTCCGCCCAGAATTTATCGCGGCTCTTTAATTCGCAATCATCATTAATTGCGGGTTTGGTATCCCAGTTGGTCAGGTACCATTCACTATCCAGAACAATTACGAAAATTTCATCATTTAACTCAATGGTTTCCAGCGGACAGCCGTTTTCAGGAAGGAAAACATCTTTCTGGTCCAGGATATCCTCTATGTACTTTTCCTGCCGTTTCAGGCCCTTGATACCGCCACTGTACCAGTCGTGATTACCCGGAATAAACACAGGCCTTCCCTTAAAACGTTCCAGAGTACTGATTTGCGCATCCAGTTGGTTCCTGGCGAGGGTATACCCGGCCGGATCCTCGTCTTCATCCGGCAACCCGGAAGGATAGATATTATCTCCAAGAAAAAAAGCCGTACTGTTTTCAGGGGCTGCCGCCAGGCGGTCCCGAAACCGCATCAAAACCGGGTTAAGGCCCCCTATAGGGGAATATCCGGCATCTCCAATAAGGTAAAACCGGTGCAAAAGCTCTCCGGCAACCCCGCTTTGAACCTGCTGCTTATCTGCATATTTTGGGGTATAGGTTGCGCAGGATGCTGTTATCAGCAGCAGTAAAAGGCCTAAATATTGTTTTACAGTTGTAAAAGGTGAAGCCATTTAAATTTTGTAATTTGTACACTTTAATACCTAATGTATGACCACCCAGATTCTGGAAGATGCAGAAAAATACGTAACCCATCTTCTAACAGAAGAGTTGGACGAACGCTTCCTGTACCATAACCTGAGGCACACTCAAAGAGTCGTTCAAAGTACAAAAGAATTACTGGACAACCATAAATTAAGCGCCGAGGAAAAGGATTCACTGCTTATGGCTGCCTGGTTTCACGATACAGGTTATACCAGGGGTTATACCAATCACGAGGAGAGTAGTTGTGAAATTGCGAAGGCCTATTTAAAAAAAGCCGGTGTAGCCTCAGAAACCACAGAACTCATTTGCGATCTGATTCTGGCCACCCGACGCTACCACGAGCCGACTGGTATTCTGGAGAAGATTATCAGGGATGCAGACGCTTCCCACCTGGCTCAAAAAAGTTATCCGGAAACTGCCGAATTGCTGCGGGAAGAATTAAAATTACTCGGAATCGGAGAATACTCCCTGGAAGAATGGAGGGAACTGAATATGCAAATGTTCCGGACGGAGCATCGCTTTTATACGGATTATGCCCTGGAGCACTGGCAAGGCGGCAAAGACAAGAACGTGCGAAAACTGGTAAAGGAGAAAAAAGCCCGGAAAAAACTGGCTAAAAAAGAGCAGTTAAAGGCTAAGTTTAAAAGTGAAAGTCCGGAAAGGGGGATACAAACCCTTTACAGGGTTTCTATGCGAAACCACCTGAAACTGAGTGATATTGCAGATACCAAGGCCAACATCCTGTTATCCGTAAATGCCATTATAATTTCACTTGTGATTGCCAACCTGATCCCGAAACTGGACAACCCATCAAATGATTATTTGATCTACCCCACGGTCGTATTCCTGATATTCAGTATTATCTCCATGATCCTTTCAATACTGGCGACCCGCCCTAATGTCACCAGCGGGGAATTTACCAAGGAAGACGTTGCCAAAAAGAGAGTAAATCTGTTGTTTTTCGGGAACTTTCACAAGATGAAATTGCAGGACTACGAATGGGCCATGCAGGAACTGATTAAGGATAAGCAATACGTATACGATTCGCTCACCAAAGACCTCTATTTTCTCGGCGTGGTACTAAACCGCAAATACAAATTGCTAAGGTGGACCTACACTTTTTTTATGATAGGCATGATCCTGTCCGTGCTGGCCTTTTTTATTGCCCTAAGGTATTTTGGCCCGGAAAGGATTCTGGATTTACCGGCCTGATCAGTTTTTAAGGGTTTCCATCAGGTCCTCATAGGTATACATGCGGTCCTTATCTTCACCGGATTTATATAAAATCTCGGCCCTTATGGCTTTCAATCCGGAAACTCCCTGAAGGCCTTCCAATTCAACAATCTCAATATTGTTTGTAAAATACCCTTTGGATTTCAGGAAGGAAACATACCTCAAATATTCCAGTTCATCGCTCTTTTGGGAATAGACAATTACCAGTTTCCCGGCCTGCGTTAGTCTTTGTTCGGTACCCTTGATATAAGATTTGTCTATCCGCTTTTTGATCACCTCATACCGCGCATTGTAAGTCCCGTCCACATCGAAGCGCTTTTCATCCATGCGGAAACGAATGGACAGAGAAGTGTTGTACACCAATATCAGGGAAGCCACATCCAGCTTTACGGGCAACTCTTTCTTGAGGTTGTAATACGCATTTTCCATTTCAACCATCACCTGCAATTGCCATAACCTCAGGTTATTCAGATAGAGCATGTCAAACTTCTTGCCAGAGGAGATGGAATGCCCTATATACATATTGTGTTCAACCCCATCTGTCTTGTAGCGCTCAAAGTAATGCGGAAACATTTCCTGGGCATCCACCTGCCTTTTATCGAGCAGGCCTGCCAGGGTTTTGTTGGTGCGCATCACGCTTTGGTCGTAATTGCGCCGATGGTCATAAAATGATTGTGTCTCCGGGTCTATCTCCACTTCATATGCTTCGATTTCAGCAGCCAAATCCGTGTTTTGCTCTTTTAAATGGGCTAAAACAGGCACCATTTCTTCCTGAATGAAATTAAAAATAGCCTGTTCACTGTTGGTGTGGAGTATCTCTTTGATTTCATCTATATGGTTTGCCAACCGGAAGCTTAATTCTTCATAAATGGGCAGGGAAGTTGAAGCCTTCGCCTTCTCCATTATAGAATTAATCCTGGATAATTGGATAATGAGATCGCGCTGAATAGCCGCATTGCGTGC
This sequence comes from Robiginitalea insularis, assembly GCF_052497835.1. Classification (NCBI taxonomy): domain Bacteria; kingdom Pseudomonadati; phylum Bacteroidota; class Flavobacteriia; order Flavobacteriales; family Flavobacteriaceae; genus Robiginitalea; species Robiginitalea insularis. The sequence continues at coordinate 1,784,370 of NZ_CP199296.1, read as the reverse complement.
TGTTGATGACCCCTTGATATCGATTTGCCCATATAAGGGATAGACCTCATCGAATACTATTTCCTTGAAGGAAGGCTGCCGGCCTTCCAGTTCATCAATTATAAACTGTTTTGCCTCTTCCTTGAACCTCCAGAGCACCGCATCGTGAACTGTGGTACACTCGTGCTGAATGATCGCATCAATAAGGTTTTCCTCTTCTATCCTGGAACGTATCACGGCAGACACAATGTAAGGCATAACATCGTCCAGTTTGGTCGCATTTACCCCATTGAGTACTTTCTTCTCGCCCGAGACCACCTCCAGTATGCCCAGCAATTCCCCGGCGCTGGCTATGGGTGCAAAAATGGCGCTCCCGATACCCTGTTCTTCCAGACCTTTGTAAAACCCTTTGCCTTCAGACATGGCGGCAAATTTTTCAACGTCGGGTACTACAAAATAGGTTTTTTGCCGAAGGAGTTTATCATAAGAACCATTACATAGGGCTTCTTTGCAAAATTCCGTATCCTTTTCATGAAGGATAAAACTTTTTATTCCATTGCCATAAATGCGCTCGAAGCGGTTATCCTTATGATTGTATTTTATAAACCCAACCTTGAGATCCTTCAACCTGAAAAAAGAACGAAATATATCCTGAAGTTCGTCCATAAAACGATCGCTCCCCCTCTTGTCGCTGGCAATCAGTTCGGATTTAATTGCTGAAATAGAGTGGTCGGCCGTCACGTTGAACATATTGACAATCACAAATCCCTTCCCTACAAAACTCTCAGGCGGGATTTTGGATTTCCAAAACTCCACGTCTTCCGGACGGGCCAGTAACTCATCAACAATATCCTGGGTGATTTCCGGGGATTTTTCGGTTGGAAAGATCTCCATAAAATCCGCATTGTAAAGGACGCGGTAATAATTTATCACACCCTTTGCATCCGGGATTTCAAAGAAATAAGGCCGGCTGAAATCGAGATGGTAGCCGTAATGGAAGTTCAGGATTACCGTACAGGCCATGATATAATCCAGCCCCTCCTGCTGATTCTTTAACTCAGGGGTAAAATCCGGACCCGCTTCCTGAAGTATCTTTCGCAGCCGGCGCGATGGATTGAACATTTCATTGAAATAGGGAAAGGATACGGCCTTTATTTCATTATCGCCCAGCACATCCGCAAAGGAATCCTGCAGGATCACCTGTATCACATCTTCGTGCTCCTCCAAAAGGTTTACATCTGCAAAACCATCCCTCAAAAAAGGGAAGGGCTTTTGTGCGCTTAGTATTTTTCCGGCCTTCTCCCGTTCAAATGCAGAGCCCTGCTTGAGCAGCTGGTCATAATGACGCAGGTACTTATCAAAACTTATTAGTGGCTTAATGGGTAATTCTTTGTTCATATATGGACGTCTGTAAACACCTTAGTCTGCATTTTCCCTTTAAAATTACAAAGAATTCGTCATTGTTTAATTTTAGGGATTCCTGCTGTATTTCCACTTTTTTGTGATCTTTATGGAAATTTAAGTCCATGTCCTCGCAAAAACGGCTTAGCCGTGCCTATCATAGGGCGAAAGTCATCCCCTTCAACGATCGCTCAAGGTTTATACTCTTCAGCGACTGCCACAGGGGAGATAACAGTTTTGCAGACGATTTTGCCAACAACCGGAATATTTACTTTCACGCCCTGCAGCATTACTACAAAGCAGGTTTTATTTATTGTGAACTGGGTGACGGAGATGAACTTTGGGAAAACCTTCATTTCGAAGCCATTTTTGAGGCGCACAAAAATGTTTATGGGCTCCTTCGAAAATTCTATCTGGACAACCGCCTCCACATGGTCTGGGGAAATCACGATATGGTTTACAAGGATCCTAAATATGTCAGGGAACACCTCAGCAGTTATTTTGAACCCATAGAAGGTAAAAATAAAGAGCTGTTGGAAGGAATTCAGTACAATGAGGCAATTGTCCTGAAACACGAAAACAGCGGGCAGGAAGTATTCCTTTGCCACGGACATCAGGCAGACTGGTGGAATTACACCTTCTGGAGATGGAGCCGTTTTCTCGTAAGGGTGCTTTGGAAACCCCTGCAGGTGTGGGGTATTGCAGACCCTACCTCGCCGGCGAAGAATTACAAAGAATTGATCCGCCTGGAAAAGCGGATTAAAAAATGGATCGTGGCACATAATCTCAGAATCACAATTGCCGGCCATACGCACCGGCCCCGGTTTCCCGAACCGGGAGAAATCCCGTTTTTTAACGATGGCAGTTGCGTACACCCCCGAAGTATAACAGGCATTGAAATAGAAAATGGTCAGATCAGCCTGATTAAATGGCATATCGCAACAACCGAAGAAGGGGTTTTAAGGGTGGTCCGGGTATTGCTTGAGGGGCCGCAAAACCTTAAAGACTATGCGCTCTGAGGCCGAAGGAATAAGCTCACAGGCATATACATAAAATATTAAGTCACGACTGTTGTGGTTCTTTATGCCCGAAATGACCGGCCACAGGAATTTTTACCTCAGTGGCTTGAAATTGGCAGGTCACCCACCGGGATTTAGTATCTTTAAATCAGAAACACTTAGAACCCAGCCCGCATGCCCTTACTCATTGTAATTGGCGGTATCCTGCTGCTATTTTTGCTTATAGCCCGTTTTAAACTCAATGCCTTTATCAGTTTTATTATCATCTCGCTGCTCGTGGGGCTGGCGGAAGGTATGCCCCTGGATGCGCTTATTAGCGCCATTCAAAATGGCATTGGCAATACCCTGGGGTTTTTGGTCATCATTCTGGGGCTTGGGGCCATGCTGGGGAAACTGGTAGCAGACAGTGGGGCAGCACAACGCATTACCTCCGGCCTGGTTAACCGCTTCGGTAAAAAATATGTACAATGGGCCGTGGTCCTTACCGGTTTTATAGTCGGAATTCCAATGTTTTACACGGTTGGTTTTGTGATCCTGGTGCCCCTTGTATTTACAGTTGCCGCAACTACCCGGCTGCCATTGTTATATGTTGGGATGCCCATGCTGGCTTCTCTTTCCGTCACCCATGGATATCTGCCCCCGCATCCGGCACCAACAGCTATTTCTGAAATTTTTCAGGCAGATTTCGGCAAAACCCTGCTCTACGGGATTTTGGTAGCCATCCCCGCCATCATCGTTGCCGGCCCACTGCTTTCGCGCAACTTTAAAAATATACCGGCCAGCCCCTTAAAGGAATTTGTAAATCCGAAAGTCCTGAGCGATGCGGAAATGCCGGGAATGGGTGTCAGCATATTTACAGCCCTCTTACCGGTATTGCTCATTGGCCTGGCAACGCTGAGTGAACTATTATTGCCAGCCGGAAGCCCCGTAAAAAAACTGCTTGGTTTTGTAGGGAACCCTGTTATTGCAATGTTGCTGTCCGTTTTAATGGCTATATATACACTGGGTCTTGCCCATGGTAAACCGATGAAAGAAGTGATGAAGTCCGCATCCAGTTCGGTAAGTGGTATCACCATGGTACTGCTGATCATTGCCGGGGCAGGAGCTCTGAAACAAGTCCTGATAGACAGCGGGGTAAGTGAATACATAGGAGGCCTGCTCCAAAACAGCAGTATTTCTCCACTGGTACTGGCCTGGGGAATTGCCACGGTTATCCGGGTCTGTGTAGGATCGGCTACGGTAGCCGGCCTCACTGCCGCTGGCATCGTCTTACCCCTGGTAGCCCAATCCGATGTTTCCCCTGAACTGATGGTACTGGCCATTGGTTCGGGTAGTCTGATGCTATCCCACGTTAACGATAGTGGGTTCTGGTTGTTTAAAGAATATTTTAACCTGTCTGTTAAGGATACCCTCCGTACCTGGACGGTAATGGAAACCACCGTTGGAATCATGGGGCTGGTAGGGGTACTTTTTCTGGACACTTTTATCTGAAAGCTTTATGGAACAAAATTATGAAGAGCGTATTGCGGCCCTTGGCCTGGAACTTCCTCCTGCCCCTCCTCCTGCAGGATTGTACAAACCCTTGCTGGTAACCGGAAAATACTTGTACGTATCCGGGCAGGCACCCATGTTACCTGATGGATCATATATTACGGGAAAAGCCGGGATTGATCTGAACAGGGAGGAGGCTAAAAAAGCAGCCAGGCAAGTTGCGCTGACCATGTTGGCTACCATCAGGACCCACTATGGTTCCCTGAACGATATAGAGAGGTTGGTTAAAACCCTGGGCATGGTCAATGGCAGTGCTGCTTTTCACGATTACCCTTACGTGATAAACGGGTACAGCGAACTGATGGCTGAGGTGTTCGGACCAGATGCCGGAGTAGGTGCCCGCTCTGCTGTCGGGATGGAACTTCCCGGGAACGTTGCAGTTGAAATTGAGGCAATTTTTAAATTGAAATAACGCATGAAACAGGCCGGAAAAAAATGGTATGCCCTTAGTCATCCGGAGGCGCAGATATCCCCTTCCCTGCTGATTTATCCGGATCGCATAAAACACAATATTGACAAAATGCTGGAGATTGCCGGAAGTGCAGCCCGGCTGCGCCCCCACATCAAAACACATAAAATGGCCGAGATCATCCGTATGCAACAACAGGCCGGAATCTCGAAATTTAAGTGTGCCACCCTGGCAGAGGCCGAATTATTGGGCAGGTGTGAGGCAGGGGATGTCTTGGTTGCTTACCCATTGGTAGGACCCGGGCCTGAAAGGTTCCTGCAAATCCAGAAAGCCTATCCCAGGACTCGCTATTCCTGTCTGGTAGACCATTTCCACACCCTGGAAAGGTTACATAAGCTTGCCGAAAAGAAAGCAGATTCATTTGAAGTATTCCTGGACCTGAACGTTGGGATGAATCGCACGGGAATTGCCCCGGGAAAGACCGCTTTTGAATTGTATGCAGCCCTGTGCAAAGATCCCTTTGTCCATCCCAGAGGACTGCATATTTACGACGGGCATCTCAGAAACCCGGATCCCTTGAAAAGAACTGCTGAATGCGACCAGGTTTTTGCAGCTGTCCTCGATCTTAAAGACCAATTAAAAAAAGCAGGCTTCCCGGTGGACACCGTCATTGCAGGAGGCTCTCCCAGCTTTCCTATCCATGCCCGGAGAAAAGAGGTCGAATTAAGCCCGGGGACCACCTTATTGTGGGATGCGCGCTATGCAAGCTCCTTTCCGGAAATGCCCTTTTTAGCGGCGGCTACAGTATTATGCAGACTAATCAGCAAACCCTCTGAGGATATACTTTGCCTGGATCTCGGGCATAAAGCTCTTGCTGCGGAAATGCCTTTTCCAAGGGCTGTTATCCCAGGGCTGGAAGGAGCTACTCAGATAAGTCAGAGTGAAGAACACCTGGTACTAAGAACTGAAAAGGCTTCAAATTTTGATATCGGGCAGGAGTTTTATGCTATCCCCATGCATATTTGCCCTACCGTAATCAAATATCCCAGGGCGGGAGTGGTTGTAAATGCGGAGGTAACAGATCATTGGGAAATAGCCGCAAGGGACTACCAACTAAGCCTTTAAGGCTTAGGCAAAGGGTGCATTTTAACGAAAATTAATGATGATATGGCCCGGTATTTGCTACTTTTATAGCGTAATACTCATGTATGCGCCCTTTACTCTTATCCATTTTATTAATCTGCGGCATCTTCAGTACCCGGGGCCAGACCGATGTACCTGAGACCAAAAAGCTACGCATTGAAGCGAAACCGGATAAGGGTGTCAATCTGAATCCGAATAAAGGCCCTGGCCTTAGTTTACCTCCTGGATTCGGTACTACACCAAATTTTGACCTGAAAGACTCCAAGAATAAAAGCACGGTAAATATGTTGCCGGAAAGGGAATTAAAACAGGCCGGACACGATCTGGTTTTAAAACCGAACATGGGGGAAGGTGAAAAAGGCAACTCCGGAAAACACTTTGGAGACATGTATCTGGGAGACGTTAAGAGTTCTTCCAAATTTGTGGGTATTGTGTGCCGGGACCATGAATTTGTAGACGGAGACCGGGTGCGGATCTATCTTAACGGGGTGGTGGTAGAACCGAATATACTGTTAACCGGTTCCTTTAAAGGGCTCAACCTGGATCTCGACAAGGGGTTTAACCGCCTGGATTTTGAAGCGCTCAACCAGGGGTCTTCCGGCCCGAATACGGCCCAGGTAGACGTGTACGACGAGCTTGGAAAGCTGATTTATTCCAATAAATGGTTGCTTTCTACCGGTTCCAAAGCTTCACTGATTATTGTCAGGGACAACTAACCCACCACTACTACTTATTTTCCCCTTTTACCGGGCTGATATTGTTCTTCTGCCCTGGCCAGCACATCTTCCTTGTAGTAAGGAACTTCCTTGAAATTTGTATCGGCGTAGCGTTTGGCCTGATCATCAAAATGCGGCGATTCAGGGTCCCCGCTCTGGCCTCCCGCCAACAAAGATTTGGCGATAACTTTGGGGCCAAATTCCACCACGGCTACAAAGCTATTCCCTCTTGTCCCGTATATTTTTTTGGTATTGTTGTTATACCGTGCCCCATAAGCCGCCAGAGCACCCCACCTGCCCGAGGCAAATCCGATAGGAATACTCGGTTTGTCATCATCAAAGGGCTGGCGGACGTCTCCATTGAGACGTTGATACCGGTTTACTTCCCCCCAGGGGATATCCCAACTGCCAAAATCCGTACTAAGGCTCGTTAACACGTCCCTGAGTGCATCCAGTCTTTCCGGCATGGGGCTACTGGATCCCAGATATTGCATCAGTTCCATATCGCTCAGCCCATCAGGCCGTGCAGCTATCCGGGCAAAGTAAGTCCCGTAATAATGGGCCAGGGTCATGGCTACAGATGCTTCCGAGGTTCGGTAATCCCATGCCCTTAATACTTCTATAGCCTCTTTCAGGTCTGTGTTTGCTCCCTGGCTGGCATCGTAAGCAGCTATCAGTCCCGGGACCAGCGCTTTAAAAGCAGGCAGATAGGGATCATAAGCCAGTTTGATCAGGCTGTCCAGGGTGTATCCGGAACGACCCTTAAGCAATTCAATGGCATGTACCCCGCGGAAATTTTCCCGATCCATAGACATGTATTTTGGGTAATCTTCCCTTTTGGGGCTGAATTCCAAAGCTGAGGTATAGGGTGTTGAATTACAATTCTGTATCCAGCCATTCGGAGGATTCAGAACCAGGATGTTTTCATCCACGGTATGCAATCCCTGCCAGTCTGTTGCCGGATTGCTGCCATCCACAGCCTCGCGGTAATTGAAGGTTGTATCCCGGCGTGGTATAAAATTGCCGTGGAAGTAGGCAATATTCCCACCAGCATCGGCATAAACTGTATTGTTTGAAGAATTGGTTCGTATATCCATCATCTCCCGAAAGCCTTTGTATCCGTCTTGCTTAGTCCGAATAAAGGACTGCTCCAGCGCCCTTGCGGGATCCCACATCATGGCAGAAGCCACGGGGTTTCCATCCTGTCGGTGAGTTATGGGCCCGTGATGGGTATGGTACATGGAAAAAGTTCTCTTTTTAAGGCTGTCCCCGGCCTTATAGGACAGGCTTACCTCTGATTTTTTAACCCGGCGCCATTCCTCTCCGTACTGATACATGGGTACCCCTTCAATTGTTGTGATGTTCTCTTTAAATTCATCCATAACATCCGTGTAGGTAGAGGTATGCATCCAGCCGGTTTTCTCGTTAAAGCCCTGGTAAATAAAGAACTGCCCCCAGGTAACCGCTCCGTAAGCATTTAGTCCTTCTTCGCTTACCACGTGAATCTCACCCCGAAAATAAAAGGAAGTATGTGGGTTAATCAGCAACATGGCATTTCCGGAAGCCGTCAGGTCTCCTGAAATAGCGATGCCATTGGAGCCCTGTGGTTCCAGTTCGGCTTTTTTTCGCTCCATTTCCGTGGTTTCAGCCTCCGGGAAATCAATACCTTCCTCGTAATAGGCCTTTAGTTTTTGGGTGCTGATCCGCTCAATATCCCCCCCTATTGAACCTTCACTGAAATACATGGGCATCCAGGGTTCAAAACGGCTAAGCAACTTTGGTTGAACCTCGGGATGGGTATGCAGGTAATAATTGATCCCGTCAGCGAAGGCATCACACAACTTTTTGAGCCAGGGAGGGCTGTTTTCATAGGCCTCAACAGCTTCCTGCCGGTCCATAAACAAGCGGGCCCTCAGGTCGCTGTACAAAGCCTCTTCCCCTTCCACCTCGGCGAGGCGGCCAATGGCCCAAATATAGTTTTGTTCCACCCGGTTAAAATCGTCTTCACACTGGGCATATAACATGCCGAAAACAGCGTCGGCATCTGTTTTTCCATATACATGAGGGATGCCAAAATCGTCCCGGATGATCGTCACTCTGGAGGCCTGTTCTTCCCATCTCTCAATTTCATTCTGAGGGCTTTGGCTGCATGAAGCCAGGACTATGAACACTGACAGTACAAAAATTCTCATACTTAGATATTTAGTTGCTATTTATCTGGTTACTGAAATAGCTTCCTGATATTTTTTAAGGTTGTGGAACGCTGTTCCTTTTCCCTATAAATGTAGGGCTAAAATATTTTTTTTGTGCAGAATGGCATCAAAGGCTGCTTTTCATCGCTGACATATATCATAAAATGCCTTGCCTAATATCAGTAGCTTCACTTTATAAACGGATTGGACAACTTCGAGAGTCATGAGTTTAACAGCAACAGAGAAGGATGTGTTTATTCATTCCGGAGTAATTAGCGGGCTTACGGCTGAAACGGTAACGGTTACCCTCAATAAAAATATTCATTGCGAGTCCTGTTCTGCGAAAGGTGCGTGCGGGGTTTCTGAAGGGGTTGACAGGTCTGTTGAAATTGTAGCTCCAGGGTCCAAATATGCCATTGATGAGCCTGTAGAGGTGATCCTTAAAAAGAATCTGGGCTACAAAGCGGTTGTCTGGGCTTATATCTTACCCTTTTTCCTGATGCTGATAACCCTTGTAATCGCTTCATTCTTTCTGGAGGAATGGCTAGCAGGCCTGCTGTCGATTCTGGTCCTTATTCCTTATTTCACTCTGATATATAGCCTGAAACTGTATTTCAGAGAAACTTTTAAAATTACACTACAACGCAACTGAAACACCATGGGAGATTCCATTATATACAGCGTCTTGTTATTGACCCTCCTGGGAGTGGTTGCTGCACTGATACTCTATGTGGTCTCCAAAAAATTCTACGTTTATGAAGATCCGCTGATCGCACAGGTTGAAGAACTGCTTCCTGCAGCCAATTGCGCAGGTTGCGGGTATCCCGGTTGCCGGTCATTTGCTGAAAAACTGGTTACCACAGAGGATATTTCTGAGCTTTTTTGCCCGGTCGGGGGTAATGACGTGATGCTTCAGGTCGCGGCAGCCCTTGGCAAGGAGGTAAAGGAGCAGGACCCTACCGTGGCGGTAATCCGCTGCCAGGGAAGCTGCGAGGTGCGTCCCCGTACCTCGGAATATCAGGGTCCGAAATCCTGTGCCATTTCATCCCTTATATACAGCGGGGAAACCGATTGCCAGTACGGTTGTCTTGGGGAGGGGGACTGCGTGGCGGTCTGCCAGTTTGATGCCATGTATATGGACGAAGCCACAGGACTGCCGGTGGTAATTACAGATAAATGTACCTCCTGTGGCCTTTGTGTGGATGCCTGCCCAAGGGATATCATTGAAATGCGGCCAAAGCAGAAGCGCGACCTGAAGATTTTTGTGGGTTGTCTGAACGAAGAAAAGGGAGGTATTGCAAAAAGAGCCTGTTCGGTAGCCTGTATTGGCTGTTCCAAATGTTATGACATCTGTCCGAAAGAGGCCATAGTGATGGAAAATAATCTGGCCTATATAGATCCCGAAATCTGTACTTTGTGCAGGAAATGCGTCCCTGTTTGTCCCACACATTCAATTATCGAGACAAATTTCCCCCCCAGAAAAGAAAAGATAACAGAACCGAAAGCCGAAAAGCTTAATCCTGAGAACAATGCTTAAGACCTTCCCAAAAGGAGGTATACATCCTCCGGAGAACAAACTGACAGCTTCCCGGCCCATTAAAAGACTCCCGGTTCCCAAAGTGGTATACGTCCCAGTTTCCCAACATATCGGTATTCCTGCTGAAATTGTGGTTGAACGAAAGGACAAGGTTACCCTGGGTCAGGTTATTGCGAAATCCGGCGGTTTTGTTTCTGCAAACATACATGCTCCGGTGGCCGGAACAATTACCAAACTGGATAAGATTGTAGATACCCGGGGTTACAAAAAGCAATGTATCGTGATCCGGACAGACCTCAAAGATGAATCGAATTTAGAGGTGCCGGAACTGCCCCTGAAAAAAGAAATTGAACTGGAACCGGCTGCAATCCTCCAACGTATTTCGGAGTACGGCATAGTAGGCCTGGGAGGAGCTACTTTTCCGGCACACGTTAAACTGAATGTTGGGGATGATAAGCCGCTGGACTGCCTGGTAATTAACGGGGTGGAATGTGAACCCTACCTGACGGCAGACCACCGGCTAATGCTGGAACGGCCGGAGGAAATTCTGGTGGGTATTAAAATCCTGATGCATGCCCTCCATTTAAAAAGGGCTATCATCGGGATTGAAAACAACAAAAAGGACGCCATTGCCATTTTCAGGGACCTTACGCGGAAGGAGCCTGAAATACAGGTAGCCTCTTTAAAGGTCAAATACCCGCAGGGAGGTGAAAAGCAACTGGTAAGGGCATTGCTCAATCGCGAGGTGCCCAAAAACGGCCTGCCTCTTGACGTAGGAGTAGTGGTTCATAATGTGGGAACCGTTTTTGCCATCTATCAGGGTATTCAGCACAACAAGCCACTCATTGAGCGGGTGGTTACGGTAAGTGGCAAAAAGCTGCAACAACCTTCCAACTTCTGGGTAAAAATCGGCACCCCTGTGCAGGACCTGATTAATGAGGCAGGGGGTATCCCGGAGGGAACCCGTAAAATTGTAAGTGGGGGGCCCATGATGGGAAAAGCCCTTAAAAGCCTGGATGTGCCCATAACCAAAGGCACCTCAGGCATATTGGTGATTCCTGAGGATGAAGCCAGCAGAGGGGCGCCCAAGGCCTGTATTCGTTGCGGTGATTGTGTTTCCGTTTGCCCAATGGGGCTGGAGCCCCATTTGTTGATGAATCTCACTGAAAAAGGGATGTTTGAAAAAGCCGGATTAGAAGATATCCTGACTTGTATTGAATGTGGTTCCTGCAGCTATGTATGTCCTTCACACCGACCCCTGCTGGACTACATACGATTTGGAAAGTCTGTTGTCCGGCAGCCCAAAAATCAAAAAAAGCAGGTATGAGCGATCCTTCCATAATTGTTTCCGCTTCTCCTCATGTTCATTCAGACAGAACTTCCAGAAAGATCATGTACGATGTGATCATTGCCCTGGTTCCTGCCTTTCTGGTTTCCATCTATGTTTTTGGGTTTCGCGCATTGATCGCAACCGCTACAGCTGTAATTTTCTGTTTGCTCTTTGAATACGTCATCCAGAAATATATAATGAAAGTGGAAGTTACCATCGCAGATGGTTCGGCGCTCATCACAGGAATTTTACTGGCCTTTAACCTGCCTGCCGGGATTCCGATATGGATGATTGCAGCAGGGAGTTTGGTAGCCATAGGGGTAGCCAAGCTATCTTTTGGAGGGCTGGGCTATAATGTTTTCAATCCGGCACTGGTGGGCCGGGTCTTTCTCCTGATTTGTTTTCCAGTGCAGATGACCCTGTGGCCCACGGCTGTTGAAAATAATACCTCTGTAGTGGATGCCGTAACCGGTGCCACTACCCTTGGGATACTCAAGGAAGGTTTACAATATGGAGAGACTATTAGTTCTTTAAGCGACCGTATCCCATCCACCCTTAACATGTTTATGGGTGTTACCGCAGGGTCACTGGGGGAGATTTCGGCAATTGCCCTGATTCTGGGAGGAGTATTCCTGATAGCGCGAAAAGTGATTTCCTGGCATATTCCATTGACCGTACTGGCCACCATCGTCCTGTTGACCGGTATTTTCTGGAGTATAAACCCTGAACAGTACGCAAACCCTTTGATACACCTCCTGTCTGGCGGAGCAATTCTGGGGGCCATTTATATGGCTACAGACCTGGTCACCAGCCCCGTAACAAAAAAGGGGATGGTTGTTTTTGCCATCGGTATAGGTTTGATAACCGTGGTTATCCGGCTATTTGGCTCCTATCCGGAAGGGATATCCTTTGCTATTCTGATTATGAATGCATTCGTACCCCTGATCAACAAAGCTTTTAAACCCAGAAGGTTCGGAGCCCGAATAAAAGCCAAAATCATGTAAAGATGAAGCAGAAAAAATCAACACTCCCGAACATGATCCTGGTGCTCTTTATGACTACCCTGGTCTCAGGCCTGTCTCTGGGGTATGTAAACGACCTGACTGAGGCCCCGAGGGCCCGCGCCAAACTCGCCAAAAAAGTAAATGCCATCAATGCGGTCCTGAATGCATATGACAACAACCCCCTTTCCGAAGTCATTCGGGTTCCTTCTGAAGAAGGGAAAGACAGTATAGAAATATATCCGGCCTTTCGCGATAGTGTATTTATTGGAGCTGCCGTTACCGGCAGTTCGGACAGGGGCTATAACGGATTGATCAAACTTATGGCGGGTTTTAATGCAGAGGGCACCATTATCAGAATAGCAGTCCTCGAACAGAAAGAAACTCCGGGTTTAGGCAACAAAATCACCGGGAACAGATTCCTGGATCAATTCAGGGACCAGGATCCGGGCAAATACAGCCTGAAGGTTAAAAAAGATGCGGGTGATATAGATGCCCTGTCAGGAGCTACAATCAGTTCCAGGGCCTTCGGTGAGGCGGCTCAACAGGCCTATGACCACTTTATGAAAAACAGGAAAATAGCAGAACAACCCATTCATTAGAGCCATGGCTGAAAACACGGATTACCGACAAAACTTCCTGAAGGGGATCATCAAAGAAAACCCCGTATTTGTTATGCTTTTGGGGATGTGCCCTACTCTGGGGGTCACCTCATCTGCCGTAAACGGGCTTGGTATGGGGATAGCCACTTTGTTTGTACTGCTCATGTCCAACGCCGTTGTTTCGCTTATTAAATCTCAGGTACCTGCAAAGGTGCGAATCCCGGTTTTTATAGTGATTATTGCCTCTTTTGTGACAGTGGTGGAAATGGTCTTAGAAGCTTACCTTCCCTTTTTATATGAGCAATTGGGAATATTCATCCCACTAATAGTAGTAAACTGCCTCATATTGGGAAGGGCAGAAGCCTTTGCATCCAAAAACAGGCTGGGAGCATCCCTCATAGATGCGTTGGGCATGGGCCTGGGATTTACCCTGGCTTTGACTGTTCTTGGAGCAACACGCGAAATCCTCGGTAACGGCAGTATTTTTGAATACCGATTCATTTCTGAAGAGGCCAATACCCTTATCCTGTTCATTCTTCCCCCCGGGGCCTTTATCGCCCTGGCCTATCTGGCTATGGCCTTTAACAGATTAACCCGTAAAATCGCCTGAAATGGAATTTCTGATCATTCTTATTAGCGCCGTTTTTGTCAACAATATTGTACTGTCGCAATTCCTGGGTATCTGTCCTTTTTTAGGGGTCTCCAGCAAAATAGAAACCTCAGTGGGGATGTCGGGTGCTGTATTGTTTGTGATGACTATCGCCACCACGGCCACCTATTTATTACACAATTATATTCTGACTCCTATGGGCCTGGAGCATCTCAGGACTATTTCATTTATCCTGATCATCGCAGCCTTGGTACAGATGGTGGAAATCATTCTCAAAAAGGTAAGCCCGCCCTTATATCAGGCCCTTGGGGTATTCCTCCCCTTAATCACGACAAACTGTGCAGTATTGGGGGTAGCCATCCTGGCCCTGGGCCTGGCAGACGGAACCTTGCTGAAAGCTGTATTTTTTGCATTTTCCAGTTCTATCGGCTTTGCCCTGGCTATCATTCTATTTGCCAGCATACGGGAATATCTGGAGCTTGCCGACCTACCTGAGGGCATGAAGGGTGTCCCCATTAATTTGCTGATTGCCGGGCTCCTGTCTCTGGCCTTCCTTGGCTTTGCCGGAATGGTTTGACCCCTGTATTTTTTTGGTTGCTTTATCTGACCTCGTAGGTCTCTCCTGAATAGAAAAGGTCATCTGTTTTGGAGAAATCCGAATCTGCCTTAACCTGTTCCATGAGTGCATTGGCGCGCTCCTCAAGGGTAACGTCCTGAAAACTCCTGATAATTCCGGTAACTATTGGATCCTCTAAGCGAACCAGCATTTGGTGCAGGGTGGGGTCCTCTTCTTCAGCGTTATGTACAAGCAGGTCCGCTTCGGTTATTCCATTTTTCCCCAGCTCCACAACTTTCAGTTTAAGCCCTTCAAGCACAATGCCTTTATCCCGGTTTTTTCCAAATATCATGGGTTCCCCATGCACTACATGCAACTGCCTGTCTTCCCGTACGCCTTTATCCGTAAATTGATCAAAACACCCGTTATTGAAAATGACGCAGTTCTGAAGTACTTCAATCAGGGAGGTCCCGTTGAAATTTTCTGCAGCGATAAAGATGTCTGTCATTTCTTTGGGTGAATTACCCGCAACCCGGGCAAAAAAACGGGCCTTAGCCCCCAGGGCCAGTTCCCCGGCCGAGAATGGTGGCTGTGTGTTCCCATAAGGGGAGGATTTTGTCTTTTGCCCAACTGAGGAAGTTGGCGAAAATTGTCCTTTGGTCAGTCCGTAGATCCTGTTGTTGAACAAGATCATATTCAGGTCAATATTGCGTCTTAAAACATGAATAAAGTGGTTTCCACCTATAGCCATACTGTCCCCGTCACCTGTAATTACCCAAACACTGAGTGCCGGATTGGCCAGCTTTACCCCGGAAGCGATGGCAGGAGCCCTTCCATGAATACCGTGCATGCCAAAAGTATCCATGTAGTACGGAAATCGGGATGAACAGCCAATACCGGATATAAACACCACATCTTCCTTCTTTACGCCAACTTCGGGAAGGGCCTTCTGTATAGACCGCAATATCACATAATCGTCACAGCCCGGACACCACCTTACTTCCTGATCGCTTGCAAAATCCTTAAACGTGTATTTCTTTTCTTGTGTTTCCATAACTATGCCAATACTTGTTTGAATTTCTGAACCAGTTCCTCATTACCAAAGGGAAGGCCCTGAATTTTGTTATACTGATAAAAGTCCTGCTCGGTAAATCGGGTTCTGAGAAGCTGTACAAATTGTCCGTTATTTAACTCACAGACAACGCACTTTTTAAAGCGTCCTATCACTTGCCCTGTATTTTTGGGGAGCGGGTTGATATAATTGAAGTGGGCAAAGCCAATACTTCGAATACCTTCCTCATGAAGTTGTTTTACGGCGGTATGAAGGGCGCCATAAGTGCCCCCCCAGCCAATTACCAGAAGTTCCCCTTCCTGTGCAAATTCAGGCACGATCTCCGGAATATACTCCTGCACACGCCTTACTTTTTCGGCTCGTACCTTAACCATGGTTTCATGGTTTTCGGGCACATAGGAAACATTCCCCGTGGTTCCGTCCTTTTCCAGCCCACCTACCCGGTGTTCCAGACCAGCCGTACCGGGGATGGCCCAGTTGCGTGCCAGTGTCTCTTCATCCCGGTCATAAGGATGCCAGGTCTCAGGGGCTTCTTTCAAAATTCTGTGTTTTATTTCCGGCATCTCATCAACCGATTGGATTTTCCAGGGAGCCGAACCATTTGCAATATAGCCATCGGTCAAAAGGATTACCGGGGTCATATGTTCCAGGGCCAATTTGGCCGCCTGATAGGCAAAATTGTAGCAATTTGCAGGTGTACTGGCAGCAATTACAATAACAGGGCTTTCCCCGTTTCTTCCATACATGGCCTGCAACAGATCTGATTGTTCTGTTTTGGTTGGCAGCCCGGTAGAGGGACCTCCCCTTTGAACATTTACTACAACCAGTGGCAATTCAACCATCATTGCCAGGCCAAGGGCTTCTCCTTTGAGGGCCAGTCCGGGGCCGGAGGTGGTGGTAACGGCCAGACTGCCTGCAAACGAGGCACCTATTGCGGAGGTAATCCCCGCAATTTCATCTTCAGCCTGCAAGGTTTTTACCCCAAAGTGCTTGTGTTTTACCAATTCGTGCAGGATTTCGGAAGCCGGGGTAATCGGGTAGGACCCCAAAAACAGGTTCAAGCCAGATTTTTCAGCTGCAGCCAAAAATCCCCAGGCTGTGGCAGTATTTCCCATAATGACCCTGTAGGTGCCCGGGGTCATTTTTGCCGGGGCAATATTATAGGAGTTGGGAATGAGTTCCAGTGTTTCTGCGTAATAGTATCCCGCATTCAGCACTTTGGTGTTCGCCTCTACCAATTCGGGTTGTTTTGCGAATTTTTTCCTGAAAAAATCGATAGTGTGTTCCGGGGAACGATGGTACATCCAGTACACCATGCCCAGGGCAAACATATTTTTGCTCCGGTTAATGGTTTTGTTGTCCAGCCCCTTCACATCCCGCAGCGCTTCTTTTGTAAGGCTTGTCATGGAGACTTCAATTATCCGGTAATTGTGCAGGCTTCCATCTTCCAGGGGGCTGGAGGAATAATGCGCTTTTTCAAGATTTTTTTTCGTAAAGGAGTCAGTGTCAACAATAAGTGTATGACCAGGCTTTACTGCATATAAGTTGGTCTTCAAACCTGCCGGGTTCATGGCAACCAGCAAATCAACATTATCCCCGGGGGTACTTACCTCAATACTCCCTATGTGCACCTGGTAGCCGGAAACCCCGTACAGACTCCCCTGGGGGGCCCGGATTTCTGAAGGGTAGTTGGGGAAGGTGGCAACGTCATTTCCAAACATGGCCGAAGTATCTGTAAACTGGGTACCGGTTAGTTGCATTCCGTCTCCGGAATCCCCTACAAATCTGATTACAACCGCTTCCAGTGCCGTGCTTTCCTTTTTTTTGCTTTTTACATTGATCATGGTTTCCACTGCTTTAAGATGGTCCAAAATGTATTTCAGGACGATACACTAAATATACCATAGCTGCAGGGAAGAAATCCTGACTTTTATCATTTAAAGCGGCGTTTATGAGCCCTAATTTTACAGGTAACCTTATAAATAAAATACCATGGCCATTATTATCACAGACGAATGTATTAATTGTGACGCCTGTATTTCGGAATGTCCAAATAATGCTATCTACGAACCCGGAGAGGAATGGTCCTATTCCGATGAAACAGCCCTTAGCGGGAACGTAAGCCTTCCATCTGACGGAAGTGAGGTGGATGCCGACGCCCAGAACGACCCCATATCCGATGAATTCTATTTCATTGTCCCCGAAAAGTGTACGGAATGCAAAGGCTTTCACGATGAGCCCCAGTGCGCCTCCGTATGTCCGGTGGATTGTTGTGTCCCTGACGAAGCCCATCAGGAAAGCGAGGAAGAACTCCTCACCAAAAAAGCCTGGCTGCACGGGGAATAACCCGGGATCCCATTAGTTGTCGTATCTGTCGGAAACCTTCAGATATGCTATCCGTGGCTACAGCCGGCAAGGATACTTATATCGATGATAAATATCATATTATGAGATTCTTAGGCTGCGTATTTTTATAAGAATCGGTGGACTCTCAAGGGGTGTAAACCAAACACATGCACGTACAGAGAGGCTTCCTATTTGAACATCCAGCATTATAATAAACCTTCCTGTCATGAAAAAAGAATTCCCGAAGCTCATTTGCGATGCCAATGAAGCAGTAGCCAGAATAGCGCATAAAACCAATGAGGTCTGCGCCATTTACCCCATCACTCCGGCATCGCCCATGGGGGAGCATGTAGATATATTCAGCTCAAAAGGCGAAAAGAATATCTGGGGCAATGTGCCCAGGATTGTAGAGATGCAGAGTGAGGGCGGAGCGGCCGGTGCCGTTCACGGATCCTTACAGGGAGGGGCGCTAACCACCACTTTTACAGCTTCTCAGGGATTGTTGTTAATGATCCCGAATATGTATAAAATAGCGGGGGAACTGCTCCCGGGCGTTATACACATTGCAGCCCGAACGGTTGCCACGCATGCCCTGTCCATTTTTGGGGATCACTCGGATGTGATGGCTGCGAGGCAAACCGGCTTTTCGATGCTCTTTGGCGGTTCTGTACAGGAAGCAATGGATTTTGCACTTATTGCGCAAGTTGCCACGCTTAAGTCAAGAGTACCTTTCTTAAATATTTTTGACGGATTCAGGACTTCACATGAAATTTCCAAAATCGATGCCATTCCCGATGACATCATCAAGGCAATGATGCCAGAGGAGGCCATCATGGCCCATAAGGAAAGGTCACTGGATCCTGACCACCCTGTAGTGCGCGGGACCTCCCAGAATCCGGATGTATTTTTTCAGGCCCGAGAGGCATCCAACCCCTTTTACGATAAAGTGCCGGGAATCGTGCAGGATACCATGGATGAATTTTATCGGCATACCGGGCGCCAATACAAGCTATTTGAATACATCGGCCACCCCGAAGCTGAAAAATTAATGGTAATTATGGGCTCCGGTCAGGGACCGGTTATTGAGGCGGTAGACACCCTGGTTAAAAAGGGCGAAAAAGTAGGAGCCGTCATTGTCCGGCTTTTCAGGCCCTTTTCGATTGCACATTTTATAGACTCCCTGCCCAAAACCGTGTCCAAAGTTGCCGTCATGGACCGAACCAAAGAACCCGGAGGCACAGGGGAACCTTTATACCTGGATATACTCACCGCCTTTGCAGAGAGCGATCGCAAAACCCCTTTGCTTATTGGTGGACGTTATGGGCTATCCAGCAAAGAATTTGATCCTGCCATGGTAAAAGCGGTCTTTGACGAGCTGGACAAGGAGGCACCAAAAAACCATTTTACAATTGGGATTACAGATGACATTACACACAAAAGCCTGGAAGTAGGGCAGCGCCTTGAAACTGTTAAAAGCACTTTCAACTGTATGTTCTATGGCCTGGGATCTGACGGAACGGTTGGGGCCAATAAAAATTCCATTAAAATTATCGGGGAAACCACCGATAACTACGTGCAGGGATATTTTGTATACGATTCAAAAAAGGCAGGGGCACAAACCGTTTCCCACCTGAGATTCGGACCAAATCCCATACATTCCACTTACCTGATCCACAAGGCCGATTTTATTGCCTGCCACCAGTTTAATTTTATAGAGAAGTACGATATCCTGAAAAATATCAAAAAAGGTGGGACTTTCCTCCTGAATGCCCCCTTCCCGAATACAGAAATCTGGGATAAGCTACCGCATGGGATGCAAAAACAGATCGTGGAAAACCAATTGGATTTTTACGTTATCGATGCTTCCGGCGTGGCCGAAGAAGCCAAACTGGGTAAGCGCACCAACACGGTACTGCAGACCTGCTTCTTTGCTATATCAGGAATTCTTCCCAGAGAAGAAGCCATTCAGAAAATCAAGGATGCCATCGTGAAATCATATGCCCATAAAGGAGATAAGGTTGTACAGATGAACTTTGAGGCGGTTGATACTGCCCTGCAACACCTGCAAAAAGTGGATTATCCCGATGAGATTACCAGCAATATGGGCCTTAAATCCATGATGACGGGAACAACGGATCCCTTTGTCAAGGAAGTACTGGGGACCATCCTGGCCGGCAGGGGAGATGAACTCCCGGTAAGTGCGTTCCCGGTAGACGGTACTTTTACCACAGGAACATCCCAATACGAAAAAAGAGGTATTGCCAATTTTATCCCCGTCTGGGATGATGCTGACCTTTGTACCCAATGCAATAAATGTGTTGCCATCTGCCCGCATGCTGCCATTCGCGCCAAGGTAGTTCCGAATGACTACCTGAAAGGTTCCCCGGCGAGCCTGAAAGCAGTACCTGCCAAGGGAAGGCCGTTTAATAGCGAGACTGAATCCTATATTTTACAGGTTTCCCCTGAAGATTGTACCGGCTGTGATCTCTGCGTGGCGGTTTGTCCGGCAGAGAGTAAGCAGGTTGAAAACTTCAAGGCCATCAACATGAGGAAAAAAATCGAGGTAGATCAGGTGGAAGACGCCAATTGGGACTACTTCATTAAGCTGCCTGATTACGACCGGGCGGCCCTGCAGATAACCAATGTAAAAGGATCTCAGTTCCTCGAACCGCTATTCGAATTTTCGGGAGCCTGTTCGGGCTGCGGGGAAACCCCCTACATAAAAATGCTGACCCAGCTCTACGGGGATAGCATCTTAATTGCAAATGCAACCGGCTGTTCCTCCATTTACGGAGGTAATTTACCCACCACCCCTTACAAGACCAATAAAGAAGGCAGAGGGCCGGCATGGGCGAACTCCCTGTTTGAGGACAATGCTGAATTTGGCTTCGGGATGAAACTGGCCCTGAAGAAAAAACAGGAAATAGCGGCTGCCCTGCTTCGTTCCCAGGAATCCCTGGTTGGAAAGGAATTGGTGCAGGCCATTCTGGAAAACCCTGAAACCAATGAAGAGGAGCGCAGCCAAAAATTCAAAGACCTGGACCGCCTCCGAAATGTCCTTAAAACCAGTGGATCGGACGATGCCAAAAAACTGTTGCGACTAACGGATTACCTGCGCAGAAAATCAGTATGGGTAGTTGGCGGAGACGGCTGGGCTTACGACATTGGATACGGAGGTCTGGACCATGTGCTGGCATCCGGGGAAGACATCAATATAATGGTGCTGGATACAGAAGTATACTCAAATACCGGCGGACAAACCTCCAAGGCTACCCCCTTGGGCGCAAGTGCCAAATTTTCCGTATCCGGGAAAAGGACCGGTAAAAAGAGCCTGGCACTGCAGGCCATTTCATATGAAAATGTATACGTGGCACAGGTAGCCATGGGTGCCAAAGACCTGCAAACTTTACGTGCCATAGAAGAAGCTGCGGAATATCCCGGACCATCCCTGATTGTAGCTTACTCCCATTGCGGGGAACACGGTTATGATTTGAAAGATGGGGCCTTGCAGCAGGAAAAAGCAGTTGCTTCGGGCTACTGGCCACTTTTCAGATTTGATCCGTCCAAACCCAAGGGCAAAAAATTCAAACTGGATTCCAAACAACCGAGTATGCCTATCAGTGAATTCATGTATAATGAAACCCGCTTCAAAAGGGTTGCCAAGGAGGATGCTGATTTAGGGGAGGAATTGTTGCAAAAGGCTCAGGAAGAAGTCGAAAACCGATGGGAACGTTTGGAGTTGTTCAGAAATATGTAACCCTTAATAAGCATATAAGATATACATATGTAAACCATAATAAAATTTGTCACTCATGAAAAATCAAGCCAGTCTCTTGTTTGAGGATGCCATCCAAAAATTGAGGGAAGCAAATGATGAATTATGCCGTCCGGAGGAAGATGTTGTTGCTCCCCTTGTTTGCAGCAATTCGCATGCGGCTATTGAAAATTACCTGAAAGGGTTCCTGGTTCTTAATTCCATTGAGCCACATGCCGATGAGAGCATCGATGGTATGTACGAAAAATGCAAACGTATCAACAAGAATTTTGAAGAAATCCATCTGTCCGGATTCAAATGTACCGACCACAAAGACGAGTCGCGTTTTAAAAATGAGCCTTCTAAATTCAGTAGGTGCTTTGATATTGCAGATAGTTTGGACACCTTTCTCAGAAGGGAGAAGATTATCGCCTGAGCATCCCTTTTCAGGACATATGCTCCCGCCCCAAAGCGGCAGGAACCCGTCGGTTAAAACGGGACAGGGTTTTTGTGGGCTTTTAGCCCATATGGTTTAAAGCGAGCCGTAATTATGACCCTTCCGGGGCGAGTTCTACCTGCAGCCCGTTCAAATCATTGGTAAGGTGGATCTGGCATCCCAATCTGCTTTTTTCATTCACGAAAAATGCTTCAGACAGCATGGCCTCTTCATCTTCTGTCTTTTCGGGAAGGTCGTGATCGGAATTGACATAAAACTGACAGGAGGCGCACATTGCCATCCCCCCGCAAACCCCTATGGTTCCCTCCGGGGCCAGTTCAAAGACCCGGACCAGCTCCATAAGATTCATGTTCATATCCGTAGGCGCATCCACCTGGTGGCTGACTCCTTTCCGGTCTGTTATATGAACCCGTATTTCACTCATAGCAAAATTGTGATTTAATCTCCTATTCAATGGTTTTCACCACTGCTTTGGGAGCTTCTTTCTTACTGCCGTCAAACCCCTGCACTCCGCCTACTGTGGTATATTTAAGCACATACCGCTTATTGGGGTAAATTCGCTGATAGGCACTCTGTACCATCAGAGTGGCTTCGTGAAAACCACATAAAATCAGCTTCAGTTTTCCAGGATAGGTATTGACATCCCCTATAGCATAAATTCCGGGAATATTGGTCTGATAATCCAGACTGTTATTTACCCGGATCGCGTTCTTTTCTATTTCCAGACCCCAGTTTGAGATAGGGCCCAGCTTGGGAGACAATCCGAATAACGGGATGAAAGCATCTACTTCTATCCGCCTTTTCTCCTCGTCTTCCCCCACCTTTTGTACCAGTAGGGCCTGCAGCTGCTCCTCCCCTTCCAGACCTACAACCTCCGCAGGTGTAATCAGGTTGATTTTACCCTGATTTTTCAGTTCCTGTACTTTTTCAACAGAATCCAGGGCTCCCCTGAATTCATTTCTGCGGTGGACCAGGGTTACTGATTCGGCAATTTCTGCGAGATAGATGCTCCAGTCCAGGGCTGAATCACCGCCTCCGGCAATGAGCACCCGCTTCCCGCGGTACATTTCGGGCTCCCGAATCAAATAAGAAACCCCTTTATTTTCGAATTTCTCCAGGTTCTTTAAGATGGGCTTCCTGGGTTCAAAACTACCCAGCCCCCCTGCAATGGCAACAACCGGCGCCTGGTGTCTGGTGCCTTCATTAGTGGTAACAATAAAGGTGCCATCTTCCTGAGGCTCAATAGTCTCTGCTCGTTCTCCAAGGGTAAACCCTGGTTGAAAGGGTTTTATCTGTTCCATCAGGTTCGCCACCAGGTCTCCTGCAAGTATTTCGGGAAATCCCGGAATATCGTAAATCGGCTTTTTGGGATAAATTTCAGCACATTGTCCCCCGGCCTGCGGGAGTGCATCGATCAAATGGCACTTCAGCTGTAAAAGACCAGCCTCAAAAACTGCAAAAAGCCCTGTTGGGCCGGCACCTATAATCAGTATATCTGTTTTAATCATTGAGTAATCTCCGTCTTATCTTTCAGATGAACTCTCAAGAATCAATCCAGGTTAACAACCTGTTCAATCTGTGGGGCATGTTTTTTTATGGTCATTTCCACCCCGCTTTTCAATGTCATCTGGTTTACGCTGCACCCTACGCAATTCCCCTGGAGTCGGACCAAAACACGTTTGTCCTCCTCTATGGATACCAGGGAGATATCTCCTCCGTCGCTTTGCAGAAACGGACGGATCTCCTCAAGGGCAGCCTCCACTTTACTCTTTAATTCCTGAGAGGTCATTTTCACTTCTTTTTTACGGCAGCACAACCTGCCATTGTCGTAATCTTTATAGCCTCGGTAGGCGGAAGGTCTTTGTTCCTCCTTACCAGTTCTTCTACCATTTGTCTTGTAGCATGCTTAAAAGCCGCCTCGGTGGGGCTTCCTTCCTGCAATGCTGCAGGTCTGCCCACATCTCCGGCTTCCCTTATGCTCTGTACCAATGGGATCTCACCCAGAAAAGGAATCTTAAGGTCTTCAGCGAGGTTTTTTGCTCCTTGCTTGCCAAAAATATAGTATTTATGATCAGGGAGTTCCTCCGGAGTGAAATAGGCCATATTCTCCAATATCCCCAGAACAGGCACACTAATGGCCTCCTGCTGGAACATGGCAACCCCTTTACGGGCGTCGGCCAGTGCAATTTGCTGAGGCGTACTAACCACCACGGCCCCGGTTACGGGAAGGGCCTGCATGATACTCAGGTGAATATCCCCGGTTCCCGGTGGCAGGTCTACCAGTAAGAAATCCAGCTCGCCCCAATGGGCGTCAAATATCATTTGGTTCAGGGCCTTGGAGGCCATGGGACCCCGCCATATAACTGCCTGGTCTGGCTGTGTAAAGAATCCAATGGATAATAGCTTTACTCCATAATTTTCAACCGGCCGCATTTTGGACTTTCCCTGAATCTGCACTGCCATGGGCTTGTCCTGGGCCACATCAAACATAATGGGCATGGAAGGGCCGTAGATATCTGCATCCAGTAATCCTACCTCAAAACCCATTTTGGCCAGGCTAACAGCCAGGTTGGCTGCAACTGTAGATTTCCCGACACCGCCTTTTCCACTGGCTATGGCAACTACATTCTGAATTCCAGGGATTTGCTTTCCTTTGATCTGATTCGCCTGAGGCTTGGCCTGGGCATCCACTTTCAGGTTAACCGTAATTTTTGCCTTCTGATAAACCTCTTCGTGGATGGTCTTTAATATGCTGACCTCTGTTTTTTTACGTGCCTGTAAACTCGGGTTTTTAATGGTGATGTCTACCACCACCTCATCCCCGAAAACCTGGATGTTCTGCACAGCCCCGCTTGCTACCATATTCTCCCCTTCGCCGGGAACGGTAATTTTCTCCAGTGCGCGGAGGATATCTTTCTTATCGAGCTTCACATCCATAGCAATTATTCAAATTCATTCTAAATTGCAAAGATACGGCTTGAAACCCAAATGCAAAAGCACCTTTCTAAAAGCTGTGGAAATATTCAATCACTACTCCAGTGGGGCCCTAAGCTCCGTGGCAGGATCCCAGAAATGCTTCTGAAAGTTTACAATTTGATCCTGTCTTACTATTACCCCCTCATTTTCCAGAAGTTGCTGCATCAAATTGCTGCCGGCAAAATGGTGTTTGCCGGTAAGCAGGCCATTCCGGTTAACTACCCTGTGGGCGGGAACATCCTCCAGGTGATGGGCATTATTCATGGCCCAGCCAACAATACGGGCACTTCTGCCGGTTCCCAGGTATCGGGCAATGGCACCGTAAGAAGTTACCCTGCCATAGGGTATCTGCCGCACAACATCGTAAACCTTTTCAAAAAAGCCTTCTTTGTCCATTTCCTAAAGCATCAGGTATAAAAGATCCGTATCAATGTGATTACCAGCAGTATGAGCATTAGCACACTGAGGATATAATTGGAATTCTTGGAGAAGGTCTCCGTTTTCGATTCCAGTTTGGTGAAGTAAACCGTATACAGATAAAGTACTGAAAAAGTGCCGCATCCGGCGGCAAAGATAAAAGTGGCTATATCTGATATTTTAAACTGAATCCAGCCGGAGGCATTCCACATGGCATTCAGGGCGCTGTAATAGGGGATGGTCAGAAAATTCAGAGCCGCCAGCAGTAATCCCTTAAAAAAACTGTTCTTCTTGCTTACGCGAACCATTTTAATGGGTTTTTGGCTGCTCCTTCGCGCCAGCAGGAAAAAATAAACAGCAAAAAAACTAAAAACGATAAGGGCTGCTACTTGCAGCCATTTGATTATTTCCGGGTTCCGGTACAAAAATTTAGAGATCAGAACGGCAATATACGCCTGTACCATGATCATAGTGGATACCCCAAGGCTGAAAATCACCCCGTTTAATTTCCCTTTTTCTACTGAGGTTTTAGCAGCGTTCATATTCAACAACCCCGGGGGTACCGTTGCCATAAAAGCAGCGGAAAAGGTTGCAAAAAAAAGGATGAGCAGATGGGTCATGATGGCTCCAGGCTAAATTGCAGATAGGTTATGGCCTTCCCTTGTTCAAGGTAACCTTTTTCGTAAAAAGTCTGTATGGATAACGCCTCGTCGGGCGCCCCACCGTTGCGGTAAATATCGTGGTTCGAATAATGGATCTTAAGACCCTTTCCCTGTAGCATCCCCAGGGTATATCCATGCAGGAACTCGCTGTCTGTTTTCAGGTGGACCAAGCCGTCCTTCTTTAGAATCCGGCGGTAGCGGTCCAAAAAGGCTGCGTTGGTCAGCCGGTGCTTGGTCCGCTTGTATTTTATCTGAGGATCCGGAAAGGTGATCCATATTTCACTTATTTCACCCGGCTTGAAAAGTTGCTCGAGCAATTCTGCCTGGCTTCTTATAAAGGCTGCGTTATCTATCGATTCCTCCAGCGCCGTTTTGGCGCCTCTCCAGAGACGTGCTCCCTTAATATCCATCCCGATATAATTGGCTTCAGGACTGCGCCGGGCCAGCTCTATCGTATATTCACCCTTACCGCACCCCAGTTCCAGGATGATAGGGTTAGGGTTGCCAAAAAATTCATGCCATCTTCCGCGCTGCTTAAATTTTCCTTCCAGCAATTCCTCCCTGCCTGGCTGAACCACGTTCCTGAAGGTTTCGTTATCCCTGAATCTTTTTAATTTGTTTTTACTCCCCATAAACAGCGTTCGCGTGTTTCACAAAACTAGTTAAATTCAGGCTTTGGCAGTCTCTTCTTTTTTGGGGGCACTGGCTCTTTCCAGGGTAAATGAGAACTCCGAACCTACATCCACAACGCTTTCCACGTATATTTTTTCATTGTGCGCCTCAATAATATGTTTTACGATGGCCAGGCCCAGTCCGGAGCCTCCTTCCTTCCGGCTTCCGCTCTGATCCACCCTGAAGAAGCGCTCAAAAATACGGGTGAGAAACTGGGGTTCAATTCCCTCCCCGTTATCGGTAACCCTGACAATAACCTTGTTCTTGATAAGGTTTTCCACGCTTACTTCCGTAGTGCCGTCCTGGTGGCCATACTTGATCGAATTTACCAGAAGATTGGTGATCACCTGCTGAATCTTTTCCTTATCTGCATGAACGTAAACCGGGCTGGTGTAACGGGTATCAAAAACCAGGGAAATCCCTTTTTTCGCAGCTTTCATTTCGAGCAGGTCAAAAATGTTCTGTATGAGTTCTATTATATCAAAATCTTCCCATTCCAGATGCAGGTCTCCTATTTCGAGCTTGGTGATCAGGTCCAGATCCTTGATTATGTAAATGAGGCGTTCTACCCCTTTGGCCGCCCGCTGCAAGTATTTTTTGCGCACTTTTTTATCCTCCATGGCCCCGTCAAGCAAAGTGTGTATATAACCCTGTACGGTAAACAAGGGGGTCTTTAATTCATGGGAGACGTTCCCCAGGAATTCTTTACGGTACTCCTCCCGGATCTTAAGGGTGTCGATCTCCACCTTTTTATCCTTTGCGAACTTTTCAATCTCCTCGGTTAGCGTCTTCATATCTGTGGTGATAGGCCGTGAAGCGAATGAGGAAGACTCCAGAAGGGAAACATCGTCATAGATTTGTTTGATGCGGCGGTAAATAAAATTCTCCACCCGAATTTGGAGCACCACGAAGGACATGGTGAATGTGAGCACAATAAAAACCAGGTACCAGGGCCAGTATTCCTTCAGTAAATCTTCATAATACAGGAATACTAAGACGCCAAAGCAGATTACCAAAGAAATATATACGGAGGAGCGAAGTGCAAATCGATAGGATTTTCGAAGCTTTATGGCCATTATTCCACGAACTTATAGCCAACCCCCTTTACGGTTTTAAAGTGGTCGTCCCCAATTTTTTCCCGCAGCTTGCGGATATGTACGTCAATGGTACGCC
Organism: Robiginitalea insularis; assembly: GCF_052497835.1. Lineage (NCBI taxonomy): Bacteria > Pseudomonadati > Bacteroidota > Flavobacteriia > Flavobacteriales > Flavobacteriaceae > Robiginitalea > Robiginitalea insularis. The sequence continues at coordinate 1,756,795 of NZ_CP199296.1, read as the reverse complement.
CGCCTACCACCACTTCCTGACCCCAGACCCGGTCCAGAATTACTTCTCTCTTAAATACTTTATCTGGCTTGGAAGCAAGAAGCGCCAGCAATTCAAATTCTTTTCGCGGCAGGATGAGTTCCTCTCCATTATTGACCACCTTGTATTCTTCACGATTGATCACCAGATTGCCAACTTTCATGATCTCAGCAGGGCCCTCATCTTCCCTAAGGCGTCGAAGCAGTGCCTTTACCTTGCTCAGGAATACTTTTGGCTTGATTGGTTTGGTAATATAATCGTCTGCCCCGGCATCGAAGCCGGCCACCTGTGAGTAGTCTTCAGACCGGGCCGTGAGGAAGCAGATTATTGTATTCTCGAGCCCTTTGGTCTTACGGAGGATTTCACAGGCTTCAATACCATCCATCTCTGGCATCATTACATCGAGGATGATCAGATGGGGCGATTTCTTTTTTGCCTTTTCTATGGCTTCCACTCCATTCTTAGCCGTAAAAACCTGATATCCCACCGAGGAGAGGTTGTAGCTGAGGATTTCCAGGATATCGGGTTCATCGTCTACCAGTAATATCTTGATATCCTGCTTTTTCATGAAGATAGGTTTAAAGAGTACTTATCAAAAATAAAGATAATACCGCAAGACAAATAACCCAAAGACCGATTTTCGTAAACCTAACAATTTGATAACATCTGTCCATCAAAAATTCCCCGAATGGAATCTTAAGTGTGCATTTCATCGATTTTTATCCTAAATTAAAGGCTCCGGAGGTTTATTGGAAAGCAAAAACAATATCTTTGTGGCACAGCATTTGTTGCTACTTGCGTATGAAGCACTTTTACACCTTTGTTTTCTTTTTGATTGTCAGTACTGGATTTGGGCAGCAAACTCAGAGCAGGGGGGATATTGAAGGCTTCAAATTATACCCAAACCCGGTTACCCAGGGTAAATTGTACATCGTTACTGCCAATAATGCCCCTAAAACCATTCGGATATTCGACGTTTTAGGCACTCCCGTGCTTGAAACAAAAATCCTGGGCAACGAGTTAAACCTGAGCCGGCTGGAAGCAGGCGTATACCTGATACAGGTATATGAAAAAGATAAAGTGGCTACCCGTAAACTTATTGTAAAATAGCTCTCTTAAGGGAGATGTTGGCTCATTTATACCATCGATAAAGTGTATTGATTTATCGATCAACGGAAAGCGGCGTTGAATTCACCTACAAAAACGCGAATTACACAACAAAAGCAACTGGACTTTTCGGCTTTGCTCTATATTTAAAGCGTTGATCCCAAATCAATAACCTACAATGAGGTATTTATACCTGCTCATATGCCTGTTGGGCTGCTATACCCTTTCTGCCCAAAGCAAAGACGATTCTGCCGGCAAGGAAGCACTTGAGTTCAAGTTGCATCCAAATCCTGCACTTGAGAATGTGATCTACATTGAAACTTCAGACAAATCGCCCAAAACCATCATGATATTTGACCTTTTTGGCAAGGTGGTTATTGAGCGGCGGACCACAACCAACAGCCTTACGATAGACCAGTTGGTTCCAGGGGTCTACATGGTACAGATCAGACAGAAAGACCTGGTAGCTACAAAAAAACTTGTCGTCCGGTAAAAACGACCCCTCTCCTGCCCCTCTAATTTTCAAACAGCCGAAATTTAGCTACTTTTGAGCATTGTATTTCCAATGCATCCTGAACAAATATTTCAAATTGAAAATGAAGCAGATTTTCAGGCTCTTTGCCTGAAAACTTTTCAGAATCAATACCAGCATCTGGCACCCTACAGGGAGTTCTGTGATTACCTGGGGCGCAACCCTTCCAACACTGAAAGAATTGAAAATATTCCGTTTCTCCCCATTGAATTTTTCAAAACCCATTCCATCATTCAAAACGGGCTTCGACCTGAAACTGTTTTCACAAGCAGCGGAACTACAGGAAGTAAGCTAAGCAGGCACCCGGTAGCAGACCTGCAGCTCTATCGCGAGAGTTTTTTAAAGGCCTTTGAACTTTTCTATGGGCCGGCTCAGAATTTTTGTGTCCTCGCACTCCTGCCTTCTTACCAGGAAAGGCCCGGATCATCCCTGATTTATATGGTATCCGAACTGATCAGGCGCAGCGGGCATCCACAGAGTGGCTTTGTTAAGACAGATCTGAAGGCCTTCGCCAGAGAACTGCAGAAAATAGATGATCAGGGTAGCCCCGTACTGCTTATCGGGGTCTCCTTTGCGCTGCTGGATCTGGCCCAAAACCATCCCCTGAGCCTGAAAAATACCATCGCCATGGAAACCGGGGGCATGAAAGGAAGAAGAAAAGAAATGGTTCGCGAAGAATTACACAAAATTCTTTGCAGGGGTCTTGGCCTTCCTAAAATCCATTCCGAATACGGGATGACCGAACTGCTTTCTCAGGCCTATTCAAAAGGAAATGGCTTATTCCAAAGCCCTCCCTGGATGCGGGTACTCCTCAGGGATACCGAAGATCCTTTAAGTTTTCTGGAACCCGAGAGAACAGGAGGGATCAATATTATTGACCTGGCCAATCAGTATTCCTGTTCCTTTCTGGCTACCCAGGACCTGGGACGCTTAAAACCTAAGGGGCAATTTGAGGTACTCGGTCGTTTCGACCATTCCGATATTCGTGGATGCAACCTGATGGCCCTCTAAAGGGTGAGTATTTTTTAACAGGGCAAAAGGTTCTCCTTGGAGCAACTGTCTGCCTTACTGTACAATCAGCACAAAGTAATTTTTCTTCCCCCGCTGTAGCAGTATAAATTTATCGCTTATCAGGTCCGAAGGGGTAATCGTATAATTATCCGTAACCTTTGCTTTATTGACTGAAATGGAATTTTGCTGAAGTTCCCTCCGCGCCTCTCCGTTGGACTTCAGAAAACCTGTTTCTGCGGAAAGGGCTGCAATCATGTCCATCCCATTTTCAATGGCATCCCTCTTAACCTCAGCCATGGGAACCCCTTCAAAAACTTCCATAAAAGTGGCCTCATCCAGTTTCTTCAGCTCTTCTGCAGTGGCTTTACCAAACAGGATAGAACTCGCCATTTCGGCATTTTCCAGATCCTGTTTTGAATGTACCATGATTGTGATTTCTTCTGCCAGTTTTCGCTGTAACTGCCTCAGGTGGGGTGCCTCCTGATGCTGGCTGATCAGGTCCTCAATTTCGGCACGGCTCATAAAGGTGAAAATCCTGATGTATTTGGCAGCGTCATGGTCGGAAGTATTCAGCCAATACTGATAGAATTTATACGGAGAGGTGCGATGGGCATCCAACCACACATTCCCGCTTTCTGTTTTTCCGAATTTGGTTCCGTCTGCCTTGGTAATAAGCGGGCAGGTGAGGGCATATCCTTTCCCTCCCTCGATGCGGCGGATCAGTTCCGTCCCGGTGGTTATATTCCCCCACTGGTCGCTACCTCCCATTTGAAGGCTGCATCCGTAATTGCGGTACAGATATAAAAAATCATATCCCTGCACCAGTTGGTAGGTGAATTCCGTAAAGGACATCCCTTCTTTTGAGTCTTCAGATAAACGCTTTTTCACGGAATCTTTAGCCATCATGTAATTCACCGTAATATGCTTGCCCACATCCCGGATAAATTCAAGAAATCTAAAGTCTTTCATCCAATCGTAATTGTTGACCAGTATGGCCGCATTGGCTGCCTCACTGTCAAAATCCAGGAAACGGGAGAGTTGCCCTTTGATGGCTTCCTGGTTCAGTCTGAGGGTGGTTTCATCCAGTAAATTTCGCTCAGAAGACTTTCCTGAAGGATCCCCGATCATCCCTGTTGCCCCACCAATGAGGGCAATCGGTTTGTGTCCGGCAAGCTGGAAATGCCTTAGCATCATCACTCCTACCAGATGGCCGATATGCAGCGAATCTGCCGTCGGGTCAATCCCCACATAGGCCGAATGCATTCCGGAAAGCAGGTGCTCCTCAGTCCCCGGCATGGCATCATGCAACATGCCCCTCCACTTCAATTCATTTACAAAATTGGAATTCATCAATCGTAATTTTTCGCAGCAAATATAATTAAATAGGGGCTTTAGTCTTTTGTATTGCCGCAGATATCCAATGAATGCCTAATTTTAGCTCATGGTTTTAGTAACAGGAGCAACCGGGCTTGTTGGCAGTCATCTATTACACGCCCTGGCAGAGGATGGGGAGAAAATACGGGCACTTTACCGGAACGCCTCCAAAATAGATCAGGTTAAGGAACTCTTTGAGTGGTATGGGGAAAAGGGTACCGCCCTTTTTGAAAAGATTGAATGGATAGCGGGTGATATAACCGAAATCCCATCCCTGGAAAAGGCTTTCGAGGGGGTAAGAACCGTCTACCACACGGCAGCCTATATCTCCTTCGACCCTAAAAATGAAGAAAAGCTTCTGAAGGCCAATTACGAGGGTACCGCAAACATTGTAAACATGTGCCTCGCCAAAGGCGTAGGTCAATTGTGCTATACCAGTTCCATAGCCACCATTTCAGGAAATAAAGAAATACTGGACGAGGAAGACCCATGGGATGCAGCCCACTCCAATGTTTACGCCACCAGTAAATACCTCGCAGAAATGGAAGTTTGGCGGGGCGGGGAAGAAGGTTTGAAAATTGCAATCGTAAACCCGGGGGTAATTTTCGGGCCTGGCAACTGGCGCAGGGGCAGCGGTTGGTTTTTTACCCGCCTGGCATCGGGAATTCAATACTACCCCCCGGGAGGAACAGGGTTTGTTGGTGTATGGGATGTCGTAAAGGCCATGCGGAAATTAATGGAATCCGAAATCTACCAGCAACGGTTTATCCTGGTAGGCGAAAACCTGAGTTTTAAAAAAGTGTTCGACGCTATTTCGAAGCTGTTAGGCGTGGCCCCGCCTGAAAAAGAATTGAAATCCTGGATGCTGGAGGTCCTCTGGAGGGCAGATTGGTTGCGATGCGCCCTTGGCGGAGGAAAACGCCGGCTTAGTAAAGCGGTGGCACATTCCTTAAAAAATCCAAAGAAATACGATAATCGCAGGATTTGCAAAGCCATTCCCATGGATTTTCAACCCCTTGAAGATGTTCTTCGCATTTGTTCCAGCCACTTTAAGGATACCTCCGGAACTTAATTTTCATATTCCTCTTCCTGTTCATCTATCTCTGTGTCCTTCTCCCCTTCCTGAATGAGATTGGTTATACTGTCACGCTCACGGGACAACCGGTCTTCCACAGCTTTGTAAATAGCCTGATATTTGGACGGGATGGAGGCGTAGTATAAGTCACTTTTAACAAATTGAAGGCTGTCTATACCGTACTTCTCGTACAGAAAGTCCATTACGTAAACCTTGTTACTGGCAATAACCTGGGGATGACTGCTTTTTATGGCATCCAGCAAGGCCATATCGTACAAAACAGATATCATCTTCTCTTCAGGGATAAGGTTCTCCGGTTTTTCTACCAGCTTTTCACTGCAAGCAGCTGAAGCCAGAAAGAGCAATAAAAAGAAGGTTTTCAGTTTCATCGGTCAAAGGTTAATCTTCGGGCATTCCGCTGAGGGGAAATCGATCCCTGATTATAGGCCAGATGGCCATTTACAAAGGTGTGTACAATTTGTGAACCAAAACGCTGACCTTCGAAAGGAGACCAACCGCATTTGTACAGGATATTATCCGGGCTTACCGTCCAGGGATTATTCGGATCCACCACAACCAAATCTGCAAAATAGCCTTCCCGGAGATACCCCCTTTTTTCGAGCTGGAATAGGATGGCCGGGTTGTGACACATTTTTTGAACTACCTTTTCAAGGCTGATCTTTCCTTCCCGGACCTTTTCCATTAGTGCTGGCAGCACATGCTGTACCAGTGGCCCGCCGGAAGGAGCGGAGGCATAGGGGTTTTGTTTTTCTTCCAAAGTATGCGGGGCGTGGTCGGTAGCTAAAACATCTATGCGATCATCCAGGAGTGCGTCCCACAGCTGTTCCCGGTCGGTTGCAGATTTTACCGCCGGGTTCCATTTGATAAGGCTACCCTTTTCCCTGTAATCTTCCTCGGAGAACCAAAGGTGATGTATACAGACCTCAGCTGTAATCTTCTTTTGGGAAAGGGGAATATCATTCCGGAATAATGCGGTTTCCCTGCCGGTAGACAAGTGAAAGACATGAAGCCGTGCCCCGGTTTCCCTGGCAAGGTCAATGGCTCGGGATGAAGAGAGATAACACGCTTCGGAACTCCTTATTTTCGGGTGGCAGTCCATCGGAATATCCTCTCCATAAAGCTCTTTGTAATGGGCTAAATTTTTACGAATCGTTGGCTCATCTTCGCAATGTGCTGAAATGACCATTTCCGTACTTCGGAATATCTGTTCCAGAACCTGCTGATCGTCTACCAGCATATTCCCGGTTGAAGACCCGAGGAACAACTTTACCCCACTGCAACTGAGTTTGTCCAGTCGTTTTAATTCTTCCAGGTTATCGTTGGTACCTCCGAAGAGGAAGGAATAATTGGCATAGGAGTTTTTGGCTGCAATACTGAATTTTTCTTCCAGTTTTTCAATGGTCGTTGTTTGAGGTACCGTATTGGGTTGTTCCATAAAACTGGTAATCCCCCCGGCTATGGCCGCCCGGCTCTCTGAGGCAATATCCCCTTTATGTGTCAGGCCGGGTTCCCGGAAATGCACCTGGTCATCAATCAGGCCCGGAAGCAAATATTTTCCCTCCAAATCAAGGACTTCCGTTTCCGGTTCTGAAAGCTCACTCCCTATTCTGCTGATATACAACCCGTCAATTAGTAAATCTCCCTCGCGTATCTGTCCCTCATTGACCAGACGCGCATTTTTTAAAAGCAATTTTTTCATTTAAAATCCATTTTTGTTAAACAGACTTCTAAGCCTCATACTCATTACCCCGAAGATAGCCTCCCAAACAATTGTTTTACTCATTTTGGACTGCCCCTTTTCACGATCCGTAAAAACAATGGAGACTTCCTGAATCCTGAATTTCTTTCGGTAGGCCCTGTATTTCATTTCGATTTGAAAAGCATAACCTATAAAACGAACGGCATCCAGGTCTATAGCTTCCAGCACCTTTCTGTGATAGCAAACAAACCCCGCAGTGGGATCGTGTATCCGCATTCCGGTAATGATCTTCACATAGAAAGAAGCCCCATAGGATAAGAGTATCCTGCTCAGGGGCCAGTTTACCACATTTACACCTTTTTTATAACGCGATCCAATAGACATATCCGCCCCGTCCAGGCATGCCCTGTGTAGCCTGGTCAGATCGCTCGGACGATGCGAAAAGTCTGCATCCATCTCGAAAATATATTCATAGGACCGCTGTAAAGCCCATTTGAACCCGTGGATATATGCGGTCCCCAGGCCGGTTTTACCCTCCCGCTTCTCGAGAAAGAGGGATTCCGGAAACTGCTGTTGTAATTCAAGGACTTTTTGAGCCGTTCCGTCTGGGGAATTGTCATCAACTATTAAAACATCATATGCCCTGGGCAGGTCAAAAACCGCTCTAATGATCGCTTCGATATTTTCGATTTCGTTGTAAGTGGGTATAATTACCAGTCCTTCCGACATACAAACCGGGATTTTTGCCAAAAATACCAATTTTAAAACGCCCTCTGGTCTGCTGCCTTGATTTTTATAGGGACAGGCAGATAAGCCTTTGCCAGATTTTGTAACTTTGACCGAATTTTGACGCCTATGAGACATTTATCCCCGCGGCTGTTCTATATGCTACTAGGGGCATTGTTTCTTTTAAATCTGCTGCAGGCTTTCGCTACTGAGCTAATTTACGATGAGTCATACTATTGGTATTATGCACAGAATGTCTCCTGGGGGTATTTTGACCACCCCCCTATGGTTGCATGGATGATAGCGCTGGGTGGGGTGCTCTTTGACGGAGAACTCGGGGTGCGTTTTATTTCCTGCCTGATGGGGGTGGGCACGCTTTGGTTGCTCTGGAAAATGATCCGTTTCAAACAGGCTCCCGTAGCTGTCTGGGTTTGCTTTATTTGGCTGATTTCCATCCCGCTGCTGCACGCGTATGGCTTTTTAAGCCTGCCCGACACACCTCTTTTGTTTTTTACAGCCTTGTTTCTGTTCCAATACCGAAACTTCCTCCACCGTCCGGACACCATCAATGCCGTCTTGCTGGGCCTTGTAATGGCCGGGTTAATGTACAGTAAATACCACGCAGCACTGGTAATTATTTTCTTGTTGCTTTCCAACCTGAAACTCCTGAAGGACCCCAGGGCCTGGATAGCTTTAGCGGTCTCCCTGTTGTGTTATACCCCCCACCTTTGGTGGCTGTTTGAGCAGGATCTGGTCTCCATAAAATACCATCTTTTTGATCGGCCAAACCAGGCCTACAGTTTTACCAAGTTTACAGCGGGGTACGTTCTGAACCTGGTCGCCCTTTTTGGGCTTACCTTTCCCTTGGCCTACTGGGCCCTTTACAAGTTTCCGGGCAAAGACCCCTTTAACCGGGCGCTGAAATTCATCACCTACGGCATCCTCATCTTTTTTTTCGCTTCCAGTTTTCAAAGGAGGGTACAGACCCAATGGCTTATTGTCATTTGCATCCCAATGGCCCTGATGGTGGTGTATTATGCGATGGATCATAAAATATTCAGAAAATGGCTCTACCGACTCTCTGTTATCAATGTAATAATCCTTTTGTTCCTTCGGGCAGGCCTGGTTTATGAACCTTTATTCCCAGTGAAGTATGAAACCCACGGAAATAAAAAATGGGTTGCCAGCCTCGAAGAAGTGGTTGGGGAACATCCCGTGGTATTTGAAAACTCCTACAGACTGGCTTCTATGTATGCCTTTTACTCAGGGAACCTCTCTTTTAGCCTGAACAATATTTACTACAGAAAAAACCAGTACTCTATTGATGATTCAGAGCAACGGGTGCAGGGGCATCGGATCTTTTATGTCCCGAGGAGCAGGGCAGAAAGGCCGCTGTACTATCTGGACGGAAGCGGGGAAAAGCGGTACGGTTATTTTATAGATTCTTTCACGTCTTACCGGAAGATTCAGGCCGGGGTTATTCCAGAACAGGAGGTACGCCACGGGCAGGAGGTTAGGATGTGGATTTACAATCCGTACCCCAATGACATTCTTCTGGAAGAATTAAAATTGGGAGTAGCCTTTTTGGACCGGTATAAAAATGTAAAGGACTTTGTTCCTGTTGAACCAACTCCAGGCGTTTCCGAAAAATCCGTATTGCATAGCCGGGACAGCACCTACATCCCCTTTGTATTCCCGGAAACAAAAATTCCCGACCCTGCCTACTTCAGGGCTAGCCTTGCCAGAGAGAATCTGTATTGGGGGTTAAACGGAGCTAACCAGAAAATTGAACGATAATGGAAGCCCTGGAACGAAGCCTGCCGGCTATTGACTGGATAACTGCCGTACTATTCCTGGGGCTGCTTTGCCTGGTTTTTGCAAAGTCTTTTTTCTATGGTCGGTTCCTCAATTTCATCATTTTGCCTTTTAATAACAAATACCTGTTTCTCTACAATAAGAAAGGCTTACTCCTGAACGGCTTCCACCTTTCCCTTAGTTTGTTTTCACTTATCTCCATGGGGCTGTTTCTCGCACTGGGATCAGCAGCACTTTTTGAAGATACTTTCCCCGATACGGCAGTAGCCTTTTTATATTTTACCGGGGGCGTGTTTATTTTCCTTTTACTCAAAATAAGCTTGCAACTCACAGCCGGGTATATTTTTAATGCCGAGAAACTGATGGGGTCCCTGGTGTTTATCAAGAGTACTTACTTCAACTACAGTGCTCTTATCATGTTCCTGGCATGTGTATTACTGACTTATGTGTTCCCAGGTAACAAGACAGTGGTTTTAACAGGTATATTCTTAATAATCCTTACAAATGCAATCGGATGGATAGCCCTTTTGAAAATTCATCAAAAGTTGATTGCACTACACTTTTTCTATTTTATTTTGTACCTTTGCGCACTTGAAATTGCACCCTTTTTGCTTGTTTTGAATTTGCTAAAAGACTGATTATATGAAGGTAAAGACGATTCTGGTATCCCAGCCGGAACCAAAAATGGAGAATAGCCCATATTCCAGGCTCATTGAGAAAGAGAAGGTCAAAGTAGATTTCAGGCCATTTATTCATGTGGAAGGGGTAGACGCCAAAGCGGTAAGGCAGCAAAAGATAGACCTGTCCCGCTACACCGCTATCATTTTAACCAGTCGTAACTCTGTTGATCATTTTTTCCGGATTGCGGAGGAAATGAGATTTAAGGTGCCAGACAGCATGAAATATTTCTGCCAGTCGGAAGCAGTAGCCTACTACCTGCAGAAATACGTGGTGTACCGCAAGCGCAAAATTTACGTGGGTAAGCGAAATTTTGCAGATTTGCAGCCCCTGTTTAAAAAGTACAAAGACGAAACCTATCTGCTCCCTTCTTCAGATTCCCTGAAACCTCAAATTCCCGAAGTTCTGGAAAAGGTCGGGGTAGACTGGACCCGGGGTATCTTCTATAAAACAGTGATCAGCGATTTGTCTGACCTGAGGGATGTATATTACGATGTACTGGTATTTTTCAGTCCGTCCGGGATAGAATCGCTTCTCAAAAATTTCCCGGATTTTGAGCAAAACAATACCCGTATTGCCGTATTCGGGAATTCTACAGTGAATGCAGCTACGGATGCCGGCCTTAGAATTGATATTAAAGCACCAACACCGGAGACACCTTCAATGACCATGGCGCTTCAGAAATATATTACCAGTGTAAACAAGAAATAAAAAAAGGCTTCCGATCGGAAGCCTTTTTTTTCTAAAACGCATACCGCTGGGGTCCTCCCCTTCTTATCTCTTCACTGGCGTACTCCTCAAACTTCTTAAAGTTCTCCCGGAACGCATTGGTCAGTTTAAACGCCGTTTTGTAATAGGCATCATCATTATTCCAGGTAGCCCTGGGGCTCAAAATTCGGGTTGGAACCCCAGGACAGGTTCTGGGCTGTGCCACCCCGAATACCGAATGGATATGGTAATTGTCATAAGTGTATAACCCAAGCTTGCCGCTCAGGGCTGCGTGAATCATGGCCCTGGTATATTTCAGTGGCATCCTGCTTCCTACACCATAGGGCCCACCGGTCCATCCGGTATTCACCAGCCAAACATTCACACCGGCCTCCTTCATTTTCCTGCTGAGCATTTCCGCATATTTTGTAGGATGCAGGGGCATAAAAGGAGCGCCAAAGCAAGCGGAGAATGATGGGATGGGTTCATCAACCCCTGCTTCGGTACCCGCCACCTTTGCCGTATAGCCGGATATGAAATGATAAGCTGCCTGGGCAGGGGTCAGCCTCGATATTGGAGGTAATACCCCAAAGGCATCAGCCGTAAGGAAAAAGATATGTTTCGGGTTACCGGCAAAAGAAGGAACCTGCCTGTTTTTGATGTGGTATATTGGATAGCTCACCCTGGTGTTTTGGGTAATTGAAGTGTCTGAAAAATCTACAACTCCTTCCTCATCCATAATCACATTTTCGAGGATAGCCCCTTTTTTAATGGCTCTAAAAATATCGGGTTCATTCTCCTCGGACAGGTTGATTACTTTGGCGTAGCATCCCCCTTCAAAGTTGAAAATTCGGTTTTCACTGGTCCAGCCGTGTTCATCATCCCCGATCAACCTACGGGTTGGATCTGTAGAAAGGGTTGTTTTTCCGGTACCGGAGAGGCCAAAGAAGATGGCTGTTTCCCCATCTTCACCCACATTGGCTGAACAATGCATGGGCAAGGTATTTTTGTCAACCGGAAGGATAAAATTAAGCGCGGAAAAAATCCCCTTTTTAATTTCCCCGGTATATCCTGTTCCTCCTATCAGTGCAATTTTCCTGCTAAAATTGAGAATAGCGAAATTATGCTGGCGCGTGCCATCAACATCGGGATCGGCTTTAAAACCGGGGGCATTGATTACGGTCCATTCCGCTTCGAAATCTTCCAGCTCTTCCTCTTCCGGGCGGATAAACATATTGTAGGCAAACTGATTGGACCAGGGGTATTCATTGATTACCCTGATGCCCATGCTGTATTGCGGATCGGCACAGGCAAAACAATCCCGTACAAAGAGTTCCTTATCGTTTAAATAGCTGATAACCTTCTGATACAGTGCATCAAACTGTTCCGGCTCAAATGGGATATTGATTGGGCCCCACCAGACTTTGTCTTTGGTTACATCATCCCTTACAATAAATCGATCCTTGGGTGAGCGCCCGGTAAATTCCCCCGTATTGACAGCCAGTGCTCCGGAATCTGCCTCCCTTCCCAAATCCATAGACAGGCTCAGGTCATGCAATTCCTCAGCTGAGAGTTGATAATGAATCCGGTCTGAAAGCAGACCCAGCTTTTCCAGCGAAATCGATTTCGTATTTTGGCTGGTTGTACTCATAGAAGTTGTTTTTATGTTGGGCAAAATTAGAAAAAATCCTCCCCAAAAGCTTCATTTTTTTAATTAGTTAGGTCAAAGACCGAAAAACACGGTAAATCAGCAATCCCCAGCCCGAAATCATCAACAGCCCCCCCAAAGGCGTTAGCAGGGCTATGCTACCAAGTTCAAGCCCGCTCAGGGGTTGTGTGCTCAATCCGTAGATCGAAAAGGAAAAGCATATCACACCTGTAAAGATCAGCCAGAAAATAGCTTTTTTATGTTTTATCAGCAGTCTGTCCGTACTTCCCAGAAATAGTAAAAACAGGGCGTGGTACATCTGGTATTCAACTCCGGTAGAAAAGCTTTTCAGGGCCGCCGGGGGGAGTTTCTCTGCCAGGGCATGCGCCCCCAGGGCTCCCAATACCACAGCCGTCAGGCCCAGAAAACCTGCAGTAATCAAAATTGTTTTGTTCATAACTACAATGGAGAATTTTCATGCAAATGTAACAATTTGATACCTTCGTATTCCAACCATAAATTGCCGATTTCCCTCATGAGCAGACGGATTTTAGTTATCGGGGCGGGTAAGTCTACCGCCTATCTTATTCAGTACCTTCTGGATAGATCAGAAGAACAGGACCTGCTGGTTTGCATTGCCGACAAACAGCCAGAAACCATTTCAGAGAGCATCCGAAACCACCAGCGCACGGAAATCATAGCCCTGGATATCTCCAGTGCTCCCGAAAGAAGAGAGGCCATTGAGGAGGCAGCTATCGTTATCTCGATGTTACCTGCCCGGTTGCATATTGAAGTGGCCAAAGATTGTCTCGAGTTTGGAAAAAATCTGGTTACGGCCTCCTATGTCAGTAAGGAAATGCGGGAAATGGATGAGCAGGTCCGTTCCAAAAAGCTGATCTTTATGAACGAGATTGGCCTGGATCCCGGAATCGACCACATGAGTGCCATGGAAGTAATTGACCGCATCACAAAGAAAGGCGGAAAAATGCTGCTTTTCGAATCCTTTACCGGAGGCCTGGTCGCTCCCGAAAGTGACACCAACCTATGGAACTACAAATTTACCTGGAACCCCCGCAATGTGGTGGTTGCAGGACAGGGCGGGGCGGCTAAATTCATTCAGGAAGGAACCTATAAATACATCCCCTATCACAAGCTTTTCCGACGGACGGAATTCCTGGAAATAGAAGGCCACGGCACCTTTGAGGCCTACGCAAACAGGGACTCCCTGAGTTATCGGGAGGCCTACGGGCTGGATAAAGCCCTTACGCTTTACCGGGGTACCATGCGAAGGGTCGGTTTCTCGAGGGCCTGGAACATTTTCGTTCAGCTGGGGATGACCGATGACGGCTATCACATAGAAAATTCAGAGGGTATGTCCTACCGGGAATTTACAAACCTGTTCCTGCCGTATTCTCCAACAGACTCCGTTGAACTAAAGCTGCGGCATTACCTCAAGATAGACCAGGACGACGTGATATGGGGGAAGCTATTGGAAATCAACCTCTTTGATGCAGACAAGACCATTACCACTGCCAATGGTACCCCTGCCCAAATTTTACAGGAAATCCTGGAACGGAGCTGGACCCTTGGCCCTGAAGATCGCGATATGATCGTCATGTATCATAAATTCGGATATGAACTAAACGGGAAGAAATATCAGCTAGACTCCAACACGGTAGTGCTGGGCGAAAACCCAAAACTAACGGCGATGGCAAAAACCGTGGGCCTTCCGGTGGCCATGGCCTGCCTGCTGATTTTAAATGGAGAGATTACGCAGCCAGGGGTACAGATTCCCATCCATAAGGAAGTGTACGACCCGATTTTAAAGGAATTGAAGACATACGGTGTCGCATTTAATGAATTTGAGGTTCCCTACCTGGGCTACAACCCGGACTCAGTTGCCAGTTAGCATCAACAGAATTATCCTATCTTTAAGCGTATGAAAGCCACGGACAAAGGCCTGCATATAGACGGCATTGACAAAAAAATCCTCAGGTTCCTGATGGAAGACGCCCGTACGCCCGTTTTGGAAATTGCACGAAAAATCGGGATTTCGGGAGCCGCTATCCACCAGCGCCTTCGAAAGTTGGAAAAATCAGGCCTGCTCGCCGGTTCCCAGTTTCGCATCAACCCAAAAATCCTTGGTTATACAACCATGGCCTATATCGGGATCTTTCTGGATAAGGCCATGAGCAACCCGGCAGCCGTCAAAGAACTTCAGAAAATCCCAGAAATCCTCGAATGCCATTATACTACGGGCAATTGGTCTATCCTTATTAAGGTGCTTTGTAAAGACAATGAACACCTGATGCAACTACTCAATAAAAAAATCCAGCAAATTGAAGGGGTGTCAAGGACCGAGACCTTCATTTCACTGGATCAGCAAATCGATCGGCAAATCAGTATTTAATCCCGTCCGCCCAATACCTGGAGTCCCCAGTACACCAAAGTTGCCAAAGAGCCAATTGCTGCTACCAAATAGGTTCGGGCAGCCCATTTCAAGGCATCTTCAGAACCTTTATATTCCTGCTGGGTTACCATATTCTGGCGCTTTAGCCAGGCAAGGGCCCTGTTGCTGGCGTCGTATTCCACAGGCAAGGTTATAAAGCTGAAAAGGGTTGCTAGACCCATCATGATAAGCCCTGCAACAGCTACCCAGTAGCCAAACCCTACTCCGGCAGCAGCCCCCAGCATAATACCTCCCAAAACTACCCACATGGACATACCTGAGGTAACGCTTACTACAGGTACCAGGCGCGAACGCAGGGTGAGCCATTCATATGCCTGGGCATGCTGTACGGCATGTCCGCATTCATGTGCTGCCACGGCTGCGGCTGCGGCATTCCGCTGGTTGTAAACACTCTCACTGAGGTTAACTGTTTTATTGGCGGGATTGTAATGGTCTGTGAGCATTCCAGCCGTGCTGATAACTTTCACATCGCGAATCCCGTGATCTGCCAGCATTTTCTCTGCAATTTCGGCCCCGCTCATCCCATTTTGCAGGTGTACTTTAGAGTAATGCCTGAATTTATTCTTTAGTTTTCTGCTGACCAGCCAGCTGATCAGCGCTATCGCTCCAATTAATATATAATATCCGTACATAGTCAAATCTGTTTTTCTATTTCAAAAGTAAGCTATAGAAATCAAAAATCCGGCCAAATACGCATTTGACGTATCTGACCGGATTTCAATTCTCAAACCTGACATTTTGCCGCTTTTCAGACTGCAAGCGCAGGAATGGGTTCCTCTGGTATTCTTATTTCGTCATAAACCACCTTTCCCAGCACAATATTAAGGCCTTTGCCCAATAATGGGTCTGCCTTGCAGGCATCCTCCCACCCCTGGTTTGCGAGTTTCAGGACATAGGGCAGGGTAACATTGGTTAATGCAATTGTGGATGTATAGGGAACGGCGCCGGGCATGTTAGCCACACAGTAATGCACCACGTCATCGATTATAAAAATCGGGTCTTCATGAGTGGTCGGGCGGGAAGTCTCCACGCAGCCACCCTGATCAACTGCAACATCTACTATAACTGTTCCGGGCTTCATCTCCTTGAGCATATCGCGGGTAATAAGTTTAGGGGCCCTCGCTCCTTTCAGCAATACACCCCCCACAATCAGATCGTGGTTCTTTATGTGTTTTCTGATATTGTACTCATTGGAGAATTCGGTCACCACATGAGGAGGCATAACATCATTCACATAACGCAGCTTCTTCATACTTACATCCATTATGGTCACATGGGCTCCCAAACCAGCTGCCATCTTCGCAGCTTGAATGCCTACTGTTCCGGCTCCCAGTACCAAAACCCTGCCAGGAGCAACACCGGGAACCCCTCCGAGCAATACCCCTCTTCCTTTGACAGGTTTCTCCAGAAATTTGGCCCCCTGCTGAATGGCCATTCTGCCAGCAACTTCAGACATGGGTGTCAGAAGGGGCAGATTGCCATCGGCATCCTCAACCGTTTCATAGGCAATGCAAACGGCCTTCCTGGCTATCATCGCTTCAGTGAGTTCCTCGCAGCTGGCAAAGTGGAAATACGTAAAAACAATCTGGCCTTTCTGGATGAGCGGGTACTCCTCCTTAATGGGCTCCTTCACCTTTACAATCATATCGCTGATTGCATATACCTGGCCAATCGTGTCCAGTACATGAGCTCCTACCTTTTTGTAATCTTCATCCGTAAAGCCGCTGCCAATTCCTGCACCAGACTGAACATGGACTGTATGTCCATAACGAATGAGTTCCATTACTCCGGCAGGGGTCATCCCTACACGGCTTTCATTGTTCTTAATTTCTTTTGGAATACCAATTACCATCAGTTTGAATATTATGATTTTGATGTAAAGATGTTGTATTTTTTGCTTTATTAGAAATAAAATCGATAAAAATTAGGGGGTATGTAATGTAAAAACACTTATTTTTTCAATTGACCCCCTATTTTTTAGGGGTATGTTCAATTATATTATCAAATTGTTAAGTGTCGTTTATCGATATTTTAGTTTTAAAAAGATGATAATCAAGGCCAGGATTGAAGTAATCCCATTGGCCAGGATTATTGAAATACTATGAATCAATATTCCATAAATAAACCAAAGGATGGTTCCGGTAAGAAAAACCAGGTACATAAAAAGGGAGATATCGCGGACGGACTTTGATTTCCAGGCGCGATAAACCTGCGGCATAAATGCCGCTGTAGTACAGCAAGCCGCTATCAGACCCAAAAATTCAGCTGTTTCCAAAGAGGGTGGTTGATCTTCCTAAAGATCGCCTTTCCTGTGGCGGGCAGCAAATTTATCCAACAATATTCACGATTTTGCCCGGAACCACTATCACTTTTTTAGGGGTCCGTCCAGCGAGCTGCTGCTGCGTCTTTTCATGTGCCATGACGGCTGCCTCAATTTCTTCCTTAGACAGGTCCAGGGGCAACTCCATGGTAAAGCGCATTTTTCCGTTGAAGGAAATGGGGTATTCCTTACTGCTTTCAACAAGGTATTCCGGTTGGAATTCCGGATAGGAAACCCTCGCTATTGACACTGTATTTCCAAGCTTATGCCACAACTCTTCCGCTAAATGCGGAGCATACGGGGCGATCAATACTGCCAGCGGTTCCAGAACTGCGCGCTCCCTGCATTTGAAAGCAGCCAGTTCATTAACACAAATCATAAAGGTAGAGACAGAGGTATTAAAAGAGAAGTTTTCTATATCGTCTGTAACTTTTTTAATGGTCTTGTGCAGGGTTTTCAAACTGTCTTTGGAAGGTTCTGCATCCCAGACTGTAAATTGCCCATCCGGTCCCTGGTGATAGAGTCTCCACAATTTTTTCAGGAATCCGAATACCCCGCTGATCCCTGCGGTATTCCAGGGTTTCGACTGGTCCAGGGGCCCGAGGAACATTTCGTACATCCTAAGGGCATCTGCCCCGTACTCCTCACAGATAAGGTCCGGGTTTACAACGTTAAACTTGGATTTGGACATCTTTTCGACTTCCCTCCCCACGAGGAACTTGCCTGATTCCTTAACAAATTCGGCATCCTTATACTGCGGTTGCCATTGTTTAAGGGCTTCTATATCCAGTTCGTCAGACGCATTGACCAGATTTACGTCGACGCGTATTTCATCTACCTGATGTTGTTCGGTCAGCCCTTTGCTTACATAGGTTTCAGTACCCCTTATACGGTAAATCAGGGCCGAAGTACCCAGGATCATCCCCTGGTTGATCAGTTTTCGGGCGTATTCGGGTTGCTTCACCCAACCCCTGTCAAACATAAACTTTTGCCAGAAGCGGGAGTAGAGGAGGTGCCCGGTGGCGTGTTCGCTCCCCCCTATGTACAGGTCCACGTCTTGCCAGTAATCATTGGCCTGTTCAGAAACCAGGGCCTTATCATTGCCCGGATCCATATACCGGTTAAAGTACTGTGAACTCCCGGCCCATCCCGGCATCGTATTCAGTTCCAACGGAAAAACCGTTTTATGATCGATCAGGTCGTTGGCTACTACCGCCTCTTTTTGCACATCCCAGGCCCAGTGTGTGGCGTTGCCCAGGGGCGGTTCCCCTGTCTCGGTAGGCAAATACTTTTCCACCTCCGGTAATTCCAGAGGCAGGCAATGCTCAGGAATGAGTCTGGGCAAACCCTCCGCGTTGTAATAAACCGGGAAGGGCTCCCCCCAGTACCGTTGCCGGCTGAAAACGGCATCTCTCAGGCGATAGTTGATCGTTCCTTTTCCCTGGCCCAGGGCTTCCAGTTCGGAGATAACCTTACGGCTCGCCTCTTTTTGTCCCAAGCCGTTAATAAAGTCTGAGTTGGCAATGACCGTGTTTGCCTTATCTTCAAAGGCCTCGGTTTCTATGGAGACGTCCTTGAAAATATTCGGGATAGGTATTCCGAAATGTTTGGCGAAATCGTAATCCCGCTGGTCTCCGCAAGGGACAGACATTACGGCGCCTGTACCGTATCCGGCCAGCACGTAATCCCCTATCCAGATCGGTATGGGTTCTTTGGTAAAGGGATGTATGGCATAGGAACCGGTAAATACCCCGCTAACCGTTTTTACATCTGCCATGCGATCCCGCTCGGAACGCTTGGAGGTCGCTTCGACATAATCATTTACTGCAGCTTCCTGCTCAGGTGTTGTAAGGGGCCCTACCAACTCGTGTTCCGGAGCCAGGGTCATAAAGCTGACCCCGAAAATTGTATCCGGCCGGGTAGTGAACACCTCTATCGAAAAAGATTGGTGTTGGGTATCAGAAGGCTGTGTATGAAAAACCACCGATGCACCCACCGAGCGTCCTATCCAGTTTGTCTGTGAATCCTTTAAGGGTTGTGGCCAGTCTACAGAGTCCAGACCATCCAGCAGGCGCTGGGCATAAGCTGTGATTCGCATGCTCCACTGCGTCATTTTTTTCCGGATAACCGGATGTCCTCCCCGTTCTGAAACCCCGTTAATGATCTCATCATTAGCCAGCACTGTGCCCAGGGCCGGGCACCAGTTTACCTCAGTATCGGCCAGGTAGGTAAGCCTGTATTTCAAAAGTATTTTCTCCTGTTCTGCAGCAGTCATCGCCTTCCACTGAGCCGCGCTGAATTCCGGGGTGTCCTCGTCGCAGGTAGCACTGATCTGAAGGTTTCCGGATTGCTTAAAGGAACTGATCAGAGATTCTATCGGCTCTGCCTTATCCGCCTCCTTGTTATACCAGGAGTTATACAACTGCATAAAAACCCACTGGGTCCAGCGGTAATAGGCCGGGTCTGAGGTACGTACTTCCCGGCTCCAGTCAAAGGAAAAACCTAAAGAATCCAGTTGTTCACGGTACCTCTTAATATTCGCTTCCGTTGTAATGGCCGGATGCTGCCCGGTTTGAATGGCGTATTGCTCCGCCGGAAGACCAAAGGAATCGTAACCCATTGGATGCAATACGTTAAATCCTTTATGCCTCTTAAAGCGGGCGTAGATATCGCTGGCTATGTACCCCAGGGGATGCCCTACGTGTAGTCCTGCCCCGGAGGGATAGGGAAACATGTCCAGGACATAAAATTTGGGTTGTTCAGAAGGGAATTGAGCACGGAAGGTTTTGTTGTCTGCCCAGTACTTCTGCCATTTTCTTTCGATTTCCTTAAAATCGTAATGCATCCAGGGGGTATGTTTTTGGGCGGGTATGCCCGTTTTATTAATTCTGCGCAAAAATAAGCGGAATCCATATACTTTCCTATTTTTACATATTCATATACAGCTATGAGTAAATCGTTTGAGCGCTTTCAGCGGCGGAAATTGATCTCTTCTTATTTTTCAGTCACCCTGAGTATTGCCCTGGTCCTGTTCTTGCTTGGAATCCTGGGCCTGCTGGTGCTCAACACCAAAAAACTAGCCGACCATTTTAAAGAACAAATAACGATTTCAGTCTTTTTTAAAGATACCGCCAAACAGGTTGAAATAGATGAATTGCAAAAAAGCCTGGTGATGTCTGATTACACAAAGTCTGCGGTATTTGTATCCAAGGAAGAGGCCGCCGAAGAACACAGTGAGGAAATCGGGGAAAATTTTCTGGAATTCCTGGGTTATAACCCCCTTAAAAATTCAATAGATGTCAATTTAAACGCAGACTTTGTTTCCACCAGCCAGGTAGATTCTATTGCCGCTGATATTGGCAAAAGGAGTTTTGTGGAAGAAGTTAGCTATGACAGGCCCACAATAAGCCTGTTAACTGAAAATGTGAGGCGCATAGGGCTGGGAATCCTTATCGCCAGTGCGGTATTCACCCTTATAGCCGTTTTACTGATCAATTCCTCCATCCGCCTGTCTATCTATTCCAAACGCTTCATAATTAAAACCATGCAGATGGTAGGGGCGACCAAATCTTTTATCCGCAGACCCTTTATCTGGACCAACATTAAACTGGGTGTCTTTGGGGCACTGCTGGCAATAGTGGCGCTGTTTGGCCTCCTGTATTATCTGGACCTTAATTTTCCACAGCTCGGAGTATTGCAGGACCTGAAAATGCTGGCAATACTTTTTTCGGGCGTTTTTATCCTCGGACTGCTCATTTCCCTGGTCAGCACCTATTTCGCAACGCAGCGGTTCCTGAACCTGCGAACAGATGATTTATATTACTAAATTTGCCCTATGAGTAAAAAGAACAAAAATTCGCTGCAGCAAAAGCCACAGCAGGAATTTATTTTCCAGCGTAAAAATTATATCCTGATGTTTATCGGGCTGGGTTTAATTGCCCTTGGCTATATACTGATGGCCGGTGGTGGCAGTGATGATCCCAATGTTTTCAACCCTGAAATTTTTAACTTTCGCAGGATACGGCTCGCTCCAACCCTGGTATTGATAGGCCTGGGGATAGAGGTCTATGCCATCCTGGCCAATCCGCACAAAAGTAAATCCAAATAATTGGAAGTTATAGACGCAATTATTCTGGGAATCATTCAGGGGCTGACAGAATTTCTTCCCGTTTCTTCAAGCGGACATCTGGAACTCGGAAAAGCCCTGCTGGGAGACTCCTCCATGCCGGAAGAAAGCCTCCTCTTTACCGTTGTACTCCATTTTGCCACGGCCCTGAGCACTCTGGTCGTTTTCCGCAAAGATGTATGGGAAATCTTAGGTGGCCTCTTCAAGTTTTCCAATAATGAGGAGAGCCGGTTTACCCTTAAAATACTTCTTTCTATGATTCCGGCTGTTTTGGTCGGGCTCTTTTTTGAAGCCCAGCTGGAAGCATTTTTCGGCGGGAACATTGCTTTTGTGGGTGCCATGCTGATACTTACGGCTCTCTTACTGTTTCTGGCAGACAGGGCAAAGAATACCCACAAGCCCGTTTCCTTCCCGAACTCGATACTCATAGGAATTGCCCAGGCGGTTGCCATGCTTCCCGGCATCTCGAGAAGTGGGGCAACCATTGCAACTTCTGTACTACTGGGGGTAGACAAAAGAAAGGCTGCCCGGTTTTCCTTTTTAATGGTGGTCCCCTTAATACTTGGAAAGATCGCCAAGGATATCCTGAGCGGGGACCTCAGCCTTCAGAGCTCAAATCTGGGCAGTATGGGTGCTGGCTTTGTCGCGGCTTTTGTGGCTGGTTTGCTGGCATGCACCTGGATGATCCGACTGGTTCGCAACAGCAAACTCAGCTTTTTTGCCGTATATTGTCTTGTGGTGGGCTTGTTTGCAATGGTTTCGGTATTTTGGACAGCATAGGCCCCTAATCTCAATATTTTGGAATTTTCCAGAGAAGCATTCTTAGAAGGACAAATCCTGCTGATAGACAAGCCTTATAAATGGTCTTCTTTCCAGGCTGTCAATGCCGTTAAATGGGCACTTAAAAAGGCCTTTACGCTTAAAAAAATAAAAGTTGGTCATGCCGGGACGCTGGATCCGCTGGCCACCGGCCTGCTCGTTATTTGCACCGGCAAAAAGACCAAGACCATTCCGGAGTTCCAGGAAATGACCAAGGAATACACCGGTGTTTTCACTTTTGGGGCCACTACTCCTTCCTATGACTTGGAAACCGAGCCGGATGCGCATTTTCCCACAGCACACCTGAACAAAGCTGCTATAGAAGAAATGGCCTCGGAATTTACCGGGGAAATCCTGCAACAACCCCCGGTCTTCTCTGCCCTCAAAAAGGACGGGAAGCGCTTATATGAATATGCCAGGAGCGGGAAGGAGGTTGAAGTACCCAGCAGAAAGATCCGTATCGATACCTTCGAAATAACGCACATTGAACTTCCCGAAGTGGCCTTTAGAGTAGTGTGCAGCAAAGGTACTTATATCCGTTCTTTGGCCCACGATTTTGGAAAAGCTCTGGGAAGCGGAGCCTATTTATCCGCCCTTAAAAGAACCAAAATAGGACCTTTTGACGTAAATAAAGCGATAAGCCCTGAGCAGTTTAAAGAACGCTTAAGGGAAAAGGGATATTCAATCCAGTAAGTATTCATGGATCAGGAAAATGAAATAAAAGCGGAAAAAAGCGGTTATATGCATATGGATTTTACCCGTAGCCAGCTTTCGTTGATCATTACCGGCTTCTCGCTGGCGATCCTGGTATTGACCCTGTTTAACCTGCATTTGGGGAGCAGTGAACAGGAGGAGTACGTAATAGAGATGAGCCTTGCAGACGAAGACATAGAGGCCCTGCTGGAAGAGGAGGAGCAAAAACTGGAAGAACTACAGGCAGAAGATCCGGTAAAAAGCCATATGGCTTTTAACGAAACAGCAAAGCCCACTTACGGAGCCCCTGAACCTCTAAAGACCCTGGAAGAAATCATGGCCGAAAGGGAAGAGCTTACCGGTGGCGAGGAAAACGAAGATTATCTTGGAGATTCGGAGGCCTTTAACTCCACCTTGCGGGAGCTGGCCAAAAAAAGGGAAGAGAATAAGCAGCTCATAGGGGAAAAAGAAGCCGAGAAAAAAGAATATACCAACAACCTTGCAGAACGGAGGACTTCTATATCCTATTCACTTGTAGACCGGTCTGCCTACAAACTGCCGCCGCCAATCTATACCTGCATTGAAGGAGGCAAGGTGGTTGTTAACATAAAAGTAGATAATCTGGGGTTTGTAGTGGAAGCCGATTATAATTCCAAAAGCTCCACCACTTCCAATGGCTGCCTTATCGACAATGCCATTGCCTACGCCCTGAAAGCGCGGTTCAGCCCGGCCCAGCGCTCAGTACAGCCGGGAACCATTACCTATCTATTTCAAAGCAAGTAACTCGAGGAGTTCCTTCCTGATTTCCTGACCTTTATCTTTGTTATACCATTTCTGAAGTTGCTCCCTGAACTCCGGGCTCAAGACCCCGTGTTCCGCTTTATAGGCATCTGTCATACGCTGAGCCACAGCCGGCCTGGGGCCCCAGCTTTTCAGGACCTTGAGGGAATTGCGCTCCAGCATTAACAACTTGGGAATGGAGCGGGCCCCGTTACTGAGATATAAATCCAGAAGGTCCGGGTGCTCATCCCTGTAGGCTATTCTGAGGTCAATCTTTGGGCTGTTTTCCGCGAAGGCATTCAGTACCGGCAAGACGGGGGCCGCATCCCCGCACCAGCTTTCCGTAAGCACCAGCCAGATCAGGGGTTCTTTCAGATGCGACAGTTTTTCCATGTCCTCCTCCATGAGTCGGAAAGTGCGATCCCAGCGGAGCATACGTTGTCTGTTGAGCAAGGTGTAATGAACATAAGCCTCTGACTGCACGGGCCCTGAGGTTTTCCCACCATTTACCTGATCGGAAAGCTCTTCCATATAGCTGTTATAATCCATAGCTGCCCCGAGTGCATCCTGAATTAAATCCACTTCCGTTTTACTCTCTGTATTTACCGTTCGCATAAATCGTAATTCATTTTGGACCCTACTTGAGTAGTTACAAATTCGTTTTCCTTACAAAGTAATCGGCTCAGGGATTTATCAGCGGGTTGATGGCGAGTGCCCGGAACAGTTTGGCTTTGGCCATCAGGTACTTATTCTGCACCTCATTGCCCTTCAAACGGGCATCGATCAGGGCTCTTTCCCTGGAATTCAAAAGGAACACGGAACTTTCCCCAAAACTGAATTTACGTTCTTCGGCCTGAAGCATACGGCTATAGTCCGAAACAATCTGGCTGATCAGTTCATTCTGCCGGGTAAATGAATCCAGTTCATTAAAGAGGGCAAGGGCTTTGTTCTGTATGCTGATAAGGGTGTAATCCCGCTCCAGAACCGCATCCCGCAGTTTGAATTTAGCCATCTTAAGCGCACCTCTTTCCTTTCTCAGGAATAGCGGCATTCGAAAACGCACTCCTCCTTTGTATTCCTGGGTTTCAAAACTCCGTATCAGTTCGGGGGTTTCAGTAAGAAAGTTGTACTCCAGGTCTATCTGAGGCAACAGTCCGTTTATCTTCAGTTGCTTGTCTACCTCCAGGCCCCTTATTTTAAAATCCAGTGAGCGGAGTTTGGGGTGATCTCCAAGAGCAAAATTTTCCATGCTAAGGTCCCTTAGTTCCAGCAATTCAGTAACGGCGGTTGCCGGATCAGGTTCAGGTCTTACATCCTGCTGTAATTCAACGGGTATCCCATCCCCTAGCCAGATAAAATTAGATACTTCAAGTGATTTGTTCCGTAGGTTAACCCTTGCCTGTTCCAGGCTGAGGGCACGATTTTGCAAAGCAATCCGGGCCTCCACTGTGTCAATAGCGGCACGATCTCCGGCCAGGGCACTGCTCTTTACCCCTTCGAAACGCACCCTGGCATTCTCCAGAAAATTCTGGAATACCTGTAAATCATTATATGCCTGAAGCCAGCTGAAATAGGCCTCAGAAGCACTAAAGAGGATCTCATTGACCAGCAGGTCCCGATCTGCCTCACTTTGCTGCTCAAAAAACCGTGCCTTTCGCAGGGTAGCCATGCGCTCATTGATCCAAAACCCACGCCCTACTGAAACACTTACTCCTGCACTGTACAAGCCATCTGTGGGCACCGTACGCTCAGGGTCCAGAAAATCCCCTTCATTCTGCTCAAACTGCCCTTTGAATTCCACCCCATACCAGGTTGGGATTTTAAAAGTGGCATTCAAACGGTCATAGTATTCGGTCCCGCTGAATTCCTTGCGGTCGTAGTCTACTTCCAGTTTGGGGTCAAAACCACCCCTGGATTGCAGCAAATTGGCATCAGCCAGTCCGAGCACCAGGTCGGCCTGCTTTACAACCGGATGGAATTGTTTAACATACGCCAGGTACTCCCGATAGCCCAGTTCAAGGCTGTCGGCCTGCTGGGCCTGCAAAGCCGGCCAGAGGCAAAGAAGAAATATGTAAAAAAGCGCATTTCTCATTTTTCAGGCATTGTAACCGTTGACGGTTTTTCAATCTTTGATGGGTTGTAATAATCCGGGGGGAAGCCATTGAGCTGTCGCCACAATTCGTACCATATAGGTACGTCTTCCAGTAGAGCTATAGTATAAGCACCAGATCCCACGCGTAATTCCTTGGGCCAGGGATGGTCCTCCGGGTCAGGGGCTACCAGAATCCTGTATTTCCCGTTCGAACTTATAAAGGTCTCTATAGCCACTACGGTACCCCCGTAAGTCCCATAGGAAACATTGGGCCAGCCGGAAAAGATAATTGCAGGCCAGCCATCGAACTGGATCCGTATTTTTTCACCCAGATGTATCAGGGGCAGATCCAGGGGGTCCACATAGGTTTCCACTGCCATTTCATAGTTTATGGGCATTATGTTTACGAGCTGATCGCCTTCTTTAAAGGTTTCCCCCAGTCCGGACCTGATGGCTTTATTTATATAACCACTTTGGGGGGCCCTTATGTAATACAATTCATTGCGGCGCTCATAGTTGGCGTATTCATTCTCCAGTTTGGTTACCTGGGCTTCCGAGTCAAACTGCGATGATTCTGCCGTAAAACGGTCAGACTGGGCCTTGGAGATCTTTTCGGTATACTCCGCCTGGACACGGCTAATCTCCACCTGCGCATTGATAACTTCATTCCGACTGGCCAGCAATTTGTTTTGCTGTGAAATCAATTTTGCCTGGGTCTCCTGTAATTTGAGACGTTTTTCTTCCACATCCGTAACCGCCTTCAACCCTTCAGACTCCAGTTGGCTGGTCCGGTCATACTGCCTTTGGGCAATGGTAATATTGGTGCGGGCCGCCTCCAGGTCAATACTGTCGCTGGTAACCTTTAAATGTGCCTGGAGCAATTTGTTCTTTGCCTGCTGCAACTTGAGTTTACGCTCATTTTCCAGGGCGGCCACCTGGCTGCCCAGCGCCTTTACCTTTTCCTGATAAGAGCTTACCGCACGGTTTTTTGCCTCAATTTGCTTCCCGGTCCGCTCTATAAGACGCGGGTCAAAATATTCATTCTTGACTTCTGAAATAAACAGTATGGTGTCTCCGGCCTGTACCAGGTCCCCTTCGCGCACAAACCACTTTTCAATCCGGCCCGGGATGGGCGACTGAATCGTATTGGGTCGCTGGTCAGGATTCAGGGTTGTAAGGTATCCTTCCCCGTTGATGTTCTGCGTCCAGGGCAAAAAGAGTATGATGAACCCTATTAGGGAGGAAACCAGCAGGAACCGACTGAAGTGCTTGTAATGCCTCCTGTGGAATACCTTTTGGGCAGCCCTGAATCTCATCAGGTCTACCTTTTCGTTAAGCTTATTTGGTGAAATATTCAGCATTTCAACTTTCTTTAATAATCTTACCTTCACTCATATGTACAACACGGTTGCAACGACTGGCCCATCGGGCGTTTTCGCTGACCACAATCAGGGCCCATCCGTTAGCCGGATCGGTCAGAAAATCCATTATCTCAATCGATTCTTCCTCATTAAAATGATCCAGGGGGTCCTTAAGTACCAGTAATTTGGGCTTGCGCAGGATACTTCTGGCCAGGACCAACTTCTTTCCAACGGTATAAGGGACCTGCTTGCCCTCAGGATATATAATTGTCTTCAGCCCCATGGGTTGTTCCTTAACAAAGGACAAAAGTTTTACCTTATCCAGCGCCCAATAGATTACCTCATTGCTGATGCTCGTATCGCCAAAGGTCAGGTTGTCCAGAATGGTGCCTTCAAAGGGAGACTCCTCCGGCATGGATTTCCCTAAATGGGATCGGTAATAATTCAGGTTAACCCCGGCCAGGGAAACTTCGTTTACAAAAATTTGCCCGGAGTCTGGCTGCAATATCCCCGTCATAAGCCTTAGCAAGGTAGATTTACCGGATCCACTCGGACCCTGCAGTAAAACAATGCATGAAGGGGTAACCTTCAGATTGACGTGGTCTATGATCAGCTTATCCCGATCCGGCACATGGTAGGTCACTTCTTTCAACTCGACCGTAAAGCCTTCCTCGGGATTAAACGGGCGTTCTCCGTCCAGGGGTTCCAGGGTTTTGTCTACAACTTCCCCAAGCTTTTCCAGGGAAGTAAGTAAATCGTAAAAGGTCTCAAGGCCCAGGATCAGTTTTTCAACCGAATTGATCACCAGCAGGATAATGATTTCCGCGGCAACAAACTGCCCGATATTCATCTCCTGGTTAAGCACGAGTAAGCCGCCAATAAGCAAAAGGCCAGCCGTTACCAGCACCTTGAAGCCAATCATTTGTATAAACTGAATGACCAGGATACGGAAATGGCTTTCCCTGGATTCCAGGTAATCGCTCACCAAAGCATCGTTTTTATCAATGGCATGGGAAGTCTTCCCGGACAGTTTAAAGCTGATGATGGAGCGGGCTACTTCCTGTATCCAGTGCGCCACCCGATATTTATTTCGGGATTCCTCAATGCTCGTATCCAACCCCCGCTGGGCAGTAAACTTAAACACCACATAAATCAGCAACAGCAATAGTATGCCGTAAAAGATGAAAAATGGGTGGTAAAACGATAACAGCAGCAATCCGAAAAGGATTTGCAGCAGGGCCGCCGGAAAATCGATCAGAATTTTAGCCAGCGCTTTCTGAACGGTGAGCGTATCAAAAAAGCGATTAGCCAACTCCGGTGGATAGTAGTTCCTGAGCTCACTCATCCGGATTTTTGGGAAGCGGT
This sequence comes from Robiginitalea insularis, assembly GCF_052497835.1. NCBI lineage: Bacteria > Pseudomonadati > Bacteroidota > Flavobacteriia > Flavobacteriales > Flavobacteriaceae > Robiginitalea > Robiginitalea insularis. The sequence continues at coordinate 1,728,357 of NZ_CP199296.1, read as the reverse complement.
AGGAGAACTCGAAGGAGGAACGGGTAAATATTTTTTGCTGAACGTTTTCAATGATCCGTATTTGCATGAGCTGCAGGGCCCCAACAAAAGCCACCCCAAGGGTAACCAGAATTACAAGCACAATCCAGGAAGTACTGACCTGCGCGCCCTGAATTAAATTGATAATGGCCTGTATCCCCAAAGGAAGTGACAGGTTTACCAAACCAGCGAAGATGGCATAATAGAAGATCTGGAAAACGTCCTTCTTCTCAAGGGTCAGCAGCCCAATCAGACGCTGCCAGGATGTCAACATAGATTTCGGCATTATTTTGTATGGTTAAGGGTTGAAAAGACCAGGGATTTGAAATAATCCGTGGGGCTTCCGTGAGTTATACAATTAGTGATGGACGGAAAATGGTCCTTCAGGAAATACTGGTGCATGCACCCCTCCAAAACAGTACTGGAAAGACTGAGCGGATAGGGATAGTTTGGATTTACCTCTTCAATCATGCTGCCAAGTCGCAGAACCATCCGTTTGTAAATTTCAAAATAGCCCTCTTTGTTTTCATCATCCACCTCCTTGGTCAGGTATGATTTTGAATATTCATTTATAAGTATATCCTGTAGGGCTACCTCGTTAATGTGGGAAAACGACTGATCCGTCGCCACCGGGCGCGTCAATATTTCCAGGGCCTTATCCAAACGCACTTCCGCGTCATCAATGCTGTTGGTAGTGAGTACCAACTGGTACTCCAGCCAGCCCCAGTACCAGGAACTGAGATAGATGAGCAGTTTGTGCTTGTTCTCAAAGTAGCGATATACAGAACTTTCATTGGAACCGATGCGCGTTCCCAGTTTTTTGAATGTAAATTTCTCAAAACCGATTTCTGAAATCAGTTCAATGCTGTTCCGTATAATTCGCTTCCCCAATTCGGAGGACTCAGGGTCCTTCACGAAAATCTTTTCGTTAACCGTTATTTTCAGGTTTTGTATCAAATATTTCATGAGCATCTACTAAAGCATCGCAAATATAATAGTATTACTATCATATCCTAATAGTTTAACACCTTTTAACAGTAGTAATTGTTTTATAATGTGGTATAATTTTATTATATTTATAATATATTAACCACATATTGATAATATAATAATACACCATGAAAAAGATCGCTATAATTATCATATTCGCATTATTTGCGGGTATGTCACAAGTACAGGCTCAAACCAGTATGTTGCAACAGGGACAGGTCTTAAAAATTGACCGGCCCGAATCGGGAAACTTTGAATACGTTAAATTTCCCAGGAAAAATTTCATTATTAAAAGGGGCGGAATTGCAGATATGAAATCAGTGGAAGGCATGCTGGTTGTAGTGCAGTCTTTCAAGGAAACCAAGTGGGGGACCGAAGTAACTTTAAAGCGCAAAGACGGTCGTAAATTCTTCAGAAATTTCCCAACCATTACCGCTATCTGGCCAGATGCAAGGGATAAAGGAGAACTGCACCTGGTTAACTAAATTGCGGTGCCAGAAATTTTGGCCTACATTTAAGCCATGGAGAAAAACCGCTGTGGCTGGTGTGTAGGAGATCCGCTCTACGAGGCCTATCACGATACAGAATGGGGTGTCCCTGTATATCAGGATGACACCCTTTTTGAATTTTTGGTACTGGAGACCTTCCAGGCTGGTCTGAGCTGGATCACCATCCTGAGAAAAAGGGAACATTTCAGAAAAGCCTTAGACGGGTTTGACTTCCGGAAAATAGCCTTATACGGGCCTGCTGAGGTCTCAAGGCTGCTGGACGACGCCGGGATCGTCAGAAACCGCCTGAAAATACAGGCCACGATTACAAATGCCCGGGCGTTCCTGGAAGTCCGGCAGGAATTCGGGAGCTTTAGTAATTATATATGGGGTTTTGTCAATGGCAAACCGCTTAAAAACAGAGTTGTCGATTACACCAAAGCCCCGCCTACCACCCCTCTGTCTGACAAAATCAGTAAGGATTTAAAAAAACGCGGTTTTAAATTTGTAGGCAGTACCGTTGTCTATGCCCATATGCAGGCCACCGGGATGGTCAATGATCACGAAATAAGTTGTTTTCGCTATGAACAGGTTTAGTCTTATCTGTGTGTTCCTGTTTTTTGCCGGCATCCCTATGCTAGCCCAGGAAAAATACGAGCGTGAATTCCGGATCCGCAAAGCTCAATTCCCGGAATCTGCCTACACTGCGGTTAAGGGATACCTGAACAAGACACGCAGGATACGTTTTTACAAAGAAATAGATTCCTCTGAACAGCGTTTTGAAATTAAATTCAAAAAAGACCGTCTTCACTACAGTATTGCATTTGATAAAAGTGGCGGGCTCCAAGATGTGGAAATCAGGGTAAAGGCAATAGACCTGCCCAACGCGAGCTATAGTGCCATTGTATCTTTCCTGGAAGCTACTTTTGAGAAGCACCGCATTCGCAAAATCCAGCAGCAATACCCCAGAGACGCGTTTTCGTCAGACACGGAGACCCTGAAAAAAGCATTCCAGAACCTGCTGCTGCCACAGCTTAAATATGAATTGATCGTACTGGGTAAAAAAGAAGCCGGCTATAATGAATACCAGGTGCTGTTTGACAGTGAAGGGAATTTTATCAGACTGAGAAAAGCGTTGCCGGCCAATTACGATCATGTCCTATATTAAAAACGCTTTTCTTCCGGTATTTTTTGCTAGCTGTTTGCCCTATGCCCTGGAGCATGTCAGCCTATAAACGGTAAAGGTCTTATTCTTTTTGACTTCCTTCAACATTAGCTTTTAGCAATTGCAAAAACCTTTCCCTAGGAATTTCTTCTGCCCCGAGGCTTTCAAGATGTTCCGTATAAACCTGGCAATCGACAAGGGCATAGTTTTTGGCCTTGCAGTCTTCCACCATTTGAATAAAAGCTATCTTGGATGCGTTCGAAACGGTACTGAACATACTTTCCCCGCAGAAAATACCCCCGAGGTCTACCCCGTATAAGCCACCTACCAATTTTTTGTCCTCCCACACTTCGTAAGATACGGCATGACCCAGCGCATGTAATTGATCATAGGCTTCCTGCATGCGGTTGGTAATCCAGGTACCGTCCTGACCTTTGCGATTGATCTGAGCACATTGTGTAATTACTTCAGAAAAACAACGGTTTCGGGTTATGCGAAATCTTCCCTTGCGCATCAGGTTTCGCATACTCTTGGAAATCCGCAGGCGCTCCGGAAATAAAACCATACGGGGATCAGGACTCCACCACAGGATTAGCGAATCCGTATTAAACCAGGGAAAAATCCCGGATCGATATGCCAAGAGGAGCCTTTCGGGATGCAGATCCCCTCCTACCGCTACCAGTCCTTCGGAACTGGCTTTAGCAGCAGGTGGGAAAACATGAGCCTCACTTAAAAGGGGTACGGGAATGCGTGGTCTGGACAAATTTTTATTTCAAAGGTATTGATTTGATCAGAAAATCAGAATACCCAGCAGATAGATCATCCCTCCCAGCAGCATAAAAAGGATTGAATAAGGAAGTATCTCCCTGGCCTTGAGGCGGGTTATTCCAAGCAGGGGTAACGCCCAGAAAGGTTGAAGCATATTGGTTAGTTGGTCTCCATAGGCCAGGGCCATTATAGCTTTGGGCAAGGGTACTCCCAATTGCAGAGCTGCCTCCAGTATAACCGGCCCCTGAACTGCCCATTGACCGCCACCACTGGGGACAAAAATATTTACCAGCCCGGCGCTGAAGAAAGTAAAAACCGGAAAGGTGACGGAATTACTGGTCTGAACAAAAAAGTCTGAAATCTGATGGATAAGCCCGCTTTCGGTCATTACCCCCATAATCCCAAAATAAAGTGGAAACTGAATTAAAATCCCCGCAGTATCGCCAATGGCCGCCTCAACTGCCCTGAGGAAACGACGTATGTTTCCATGTAGTAAAATAGCCAGTCCCAGCATAAAAAAATTAAGCATGTCCGGGCTCAGATTGAGCGCCTGCAGCTGTGGCAAATACTGAATCAGAAAGGCGACAAAAATGAGCAGGGCAAAGACCATCGAAAACCAGGGCGAGCGATCCAGGCGTTCTGCACTGCTGCCCGATTCTTTATCAGTGTTTTCGGCAAACTTGTAAACGGGTAGTTCAAAAACCTCAGCTTTGGTTTTTTTTCCCAGATAATACGCCAGCAGACTGACCAGCAGCACTACAGTGCTGAAAATAATCAGGTTCCACGAGCTCAATATGGTTTCTGAACTGGAGATAACTTCCGGAAGTGCCTGAAGCGTGGCGTCTGAAACCACCCCGCTGAGCAAGCCGCTGAGGTGCCCCGGCTCCGAAGCCTTAATGGGCGCAGAACCACTGATCCCTCCATGCCATACCATCAGTCCGAGATACCCGCAGGCACCAATTAAAGGATAGTTAATTGGAATCTGATTTCGTTGGGCATGCTCTCCCACCTTACGGGCCAGGATTGCCCCAAAAATCAGTGCGAGGCCCCAATTGAAAAAGGAAACCAGCATGGTTGTGCTGGCCACCAACAGAGCTGCGCCTGCTCCGTTACGCACCAGGGAAGTAATTCTGATTATTAACCCTTCCAGGGGTTTGCTAAGAACTAAAACATGTCCCAACACCAGGATAAGCATCATCTGGTAGGCAAAAACCAGTAAACCCCTGTTCCAGAGCCCGGCTTCCCAGGCTTTAAGGGTACCCTGCCACGCGGGGGTTCCTTCCGGATAGCTTCCAAAAACGGTTGCAAGGATAAGGGTCAGAAGGCTGAGCAGGATCGCAATCGCAAAGGGAGAGGGCAGGAATTTCCTGAACAACCTTTCGATATACCCGCTTACAGACATTTCAGATAGTGTCTGTTTGGCTTTCGGGCCTGTTATGCCTTAAAAAGAGATGCCGCACCTGGGAATCCTTAAAATGGAAGGTCGTCGTAATCTTCCTCCTTCAGGTCTTCTGCAGGCTCAAAGGCTTCCATAGGCGGAACGGGCGGCATTTCTCCGGATCCGTCCTGTTGCTGAAGGCTCTCTATCCTCCATCCCTGGATGGAGTTGAAATATTTGGTTTCCCCCTGTGGATTGGTCCATTCCCTTCCCCTCAGGTTAATACTGATCTTTACAGGCTGCCCGGGTTTGAAATCATTCAGCAGGTCTGTTTTGTCCTGAATGAATTCTACCAGGATATGCTGCGGGTACTGTTCATCTGTTGTAACCACCACTTCCCTTTTTCGGAATCCTTTACTTCCGTATGTTTTTGTTTCGTCTATTAATTTGATGGTTCCTTCAATTTCCATTTCTAAGTGTTCTTACTAATTAGTTAACTATTTGATTTTTAATTTCTTTACGCCTGCATCCCGGCCAGGAGTAAATTCCAGGCAGCGTTTACGTCTTTTTGTTCAAGGTATTCCTTGGCCTTTTTATGGACCTGTTCCGTATCGGCAGTACTGAGAACGCTGCGGGCTTCCATATTGGATTGTAAAAACTGCTGAACTTCCTGGGCAGATGGCAGGGAATCTACATTTCCAAGCATCCCCAGGTCATTACCACTCAGGATTTTACTCTGCCGAATTTGCAGCGGAATAGCATCCACCCCAACACCCAGGCTGGATAAGGGTTTTGGCACTTCAAAAAGGCCTGCAGCTGCCCTGCTGTACCAATTACCCCCCAGCCGGGATACCAGGTCCAGCTTAAACGGATCAATCCGCCCGTCCTGATCGAGTATGGAGCGACTGATATGCATTTTTACCACTTCAGAAAAAATGAGGTTCCCGGCTCCGCCTTCTTTCCCCAGGGCCATAACTTTAGTAACCCTACATTCAAACTGAACAGGAGACTCGGCCACCCTGAATGGTTTTATTTTTTCGGAAGGGAGCATGGTAAATCCGGCTTTCTTAAACTCATTTACCCCCTTGCCGTATTCTGTACTGGCCAGAGACATCTGCTGAACCATATCATAGGACACCACATTGATAACCACTTCCTTGTTTTGCTGTACATTTTCAAGGGTGTGCTTGGTGGTATTGTCCCTGACCCGACGGGCCGGGGAAAAAATCAATACAGGCGGGTTTGCACTAAAAACATTAAAGAAACTGAATGGGGCCAGATTGGGTTGGCCATCAGTTCCAATAGTGCTGGCAAAAGCAATGGGCCTGGGACCCACAGCCCCCAGCAAATAGGCGTGGAGTTCTCTGGTTTCCAGATCAGATGGGTTCAGGGACAGGCGCTCTTCCATAGTCTGACAAAAGTATGTAAAAAACCCCCGAAATGGAAGCGAATGCAGACAACAGTCCACAACAATTCCCGTCAAATTAAGTTATCTTTAAGGACCATATGGCATAGTATGCGATTTAACCCGCCTAAAAAAATTTCCAACGCAATTCTGCTGATCTCCTCCTTTGTGATCGTTAGCCTGATCCTGTGGAACACTAATAGTTTTTTCAAAAAATTCAAAGAAGAGGAGCGCTTTAAAATGGAAATCTGGGCCACAGCCCAATCTGAGTTATTGCGATCTTCAGAAGATCAGGACCTGGGAAACTTACACCTGAAGGTCCTGCAGAATAATACCAGCACTCCCATGATACTGGTGAACCAGGACGGGTCCTTCAAAATCAACAATATGGAGGGGGTCTCCGCAGAAGACAGTTTGTTGATCCGGGATAAAATAGTACGGTTTCAAAATGAAAACACGCCCATTATTATCGATTTTCAGGGGGAACAACTGGCCACCCTGTATTACGGAAACTCCGAGGTACTCAATAAACTGAAATACTATCCCATTGCGCTGCTTTTGATCATTTTGCTTTTCGGCACCGTAATCTTCTTTTTCTTTAAAACCAATAAGGCTTCCGAACAGAACAAACTCTGGGCAGGGATGGCCAAGGAAACGGCCCATCAGATCGGGACCCCGCTTACCTCCCTCCTGGGATGGAATGAAATATTGAAGTCCGAAAAAATTAATCCGGAAATCACCTCCGAAATTGAAAAGGATATCGGCAGGTTGCAGACCATTACGGAACGGTTCTCACAGATCGGATCCCTGCCGAAGCTGCAGGAGGCAGACCTTGTCTCCGAAACCCGGGAGGCTTTTGAATACCTGAAATTGAGAAGCTCCAAGCTTATTCAGTTCAGCTTTGAATCCAAAGCCGAAAATATCCCGGTAATGCTAAACAAATCCCTGTATAACTGGACCATCGAAAACCTTGTAAAAAACGGGATAGATGCGATGAAGGGCAAAGGGCACATCTCCATTGAGATCCAACCTGCAAATCCCTACGTAAATGTGTTGATTTCAGACACCGGGCACGGGATTCCACGCCAGCATTTCCACGACATCTTCAACCCGGGTGTAACCACCAAAAAGAGGGGTTGGGGGCTGGGGCTTTCACTGGTCAGGAGAATTGTTGAGGAATACCACCAGGGAAAGGTAAAAGTATTAACATCCGGAAAAGAGGGAACCATAATGCAGGTATCCCTTAAAATTAAAAGTGATCATGGCTAAGAACAAACAAAAAATCCTGAAAGAAGCCCCGCTGAGCAACAATTGCCCGGAGTGTTTTAATCAGGACCTGAAACTGACCTTTTTCCAGAAACACAGCTACGGAAAGTTATACCACCGAACTACCTCAGAAGTGAGCAGGACCCTTGAATGCAATACATGCAAAAGTCAGATTTTCCCGGTCAAGTGGACAGAAGATATTGAGCGAAGCGTGGATTACTATGAAAAGGCTGTCGAACCCGACAGGGCAGGAATTCAGTTCAAACCCCTGTTCTATGTGGTGATTCTCCTGGGTATAGCGTTGGTAGCTGCCCTGGTTTACCTCTTTCAGCAAGGCTATTTCAAAGGTTTGACCGGATCTTAGCGGCAATAGCTTCAAATTCCTCCGGACTCAATTGTTCTTTTTTCTGAAAGGTAGCATCTGCCATGGTCTGTAATGGGATCAGGTGCACATGTACATGGGGTACTTCCAGCCCGATAACCGTCATTCCTACCCGAAGGCAGTCCATACTGGCATCCAGCGCAATCGCTATCTTTCTTGAAAAGCGCATAAGGCTCTCGTAGGCCTCGGGGTCCATATCCGTAATCTTGTTCACTTCCTTTTTGGGAATACATAAAGTATGCCCCTTGCTGTTTGGGTTAATATCCAGAAAAGCAAAATTATCGGCATCCTCCGCTATTTTATAACAGGGGATTTCTCTATTTATAATTCGGGTAAAAATACTGGGCATGGTATGGCGCTTGTTTTCACTAAAGATAGTAAAAAGCCGTTTCGGGAGCCAGAATAATGCAGTCTTGGTTTGGGGTGCCCCGGCAGGCAGAATCTATCGTGAAATCTCGAGAATTTCAAATTTCAGGGTGCCATTCGGGACCTGAATTTCAGCAGTATCGCCAACCTTCTTGCCGAGAAGCCCCTTCCCAATGGGAGAAGTAACCGAAATTTTGCCGGATTTAAGATCGGCTTCACTTTCAGCAACCAGGGTATAGCTCATTTCCATACCATTCTGAGTGTTTTTAAGCTTTACGGTAGAAAGTACAAGCACTTTGGAAGTATCCAGCTGGGATTCATCGATGAGCCTCGCATTGGCCAACAATTCCTCCATTTTGGCAATTTTCATTTCGAGCAGGCCCTGTGCCTCCTTGGCTGCATCGTATTCAGCATTTTCTGATAAATCACCCTTATCCCTTGCCTCCGCAATTGCCTGGGAAGCTTTTGGGCGCTCTACATCCCTGAGGTGATTTAATTCATCCTTTAATTTTTTCAACCCCTCTGCCGTATAATAAGATACCTTGCTCATATGGTCTGCTTTTAATAAATAGAAAATCCCCTGCTATACTTACGTATATTTGAGAGGATTTAACGCAAATATAGGTATTTTTTGCAGATTTTTGTCCTAAACACCAGTTGCCATGTCGCGTATTTCGATACTGCCTGCCTTACTGCTACTCTTATTGCTTCAGGCTTGCAGCAACAACACCAATAACCGAAATCCCTATTTGCAGGAAATTGGGTTCCGCTTTGAGATCAATCTGAACCTCCCTCTGTACAGCCCGCTTACGACAACCGGAAATGCCGTTTATATAGGCAATAATGCGACGGGAATCCGGGGGGTGTTTGTCATGAATACAGGCTTTGATATCTTCAGGGCCTTTGAAGCCTCCTGCCCGAATCATGCCCCAAACAGTTGTTCCACCATGCGCATAGAAGGGCAAGTGGCCCGCTGTGACTGCGAGGATTATACCTACAGCCTCTTTACGGGGCAGCAATTGGACCGCCCCGATGACGGGAACCGTTATTTTGACATGCTGGAATACCGTGCAAACCGCAATGGGAATCTGGTAATCCTCAGCAATTAAAACTCGAAGGCCGCCCCCAGGAGGAAATTAATACCCGCCTGCGGATAATACCCCACTCCTTCAACAGTGGTAATGGTACCCGGATTTGAAAAATCATCGTCAAAGGTGTAGAAATATCCATTGGAACTGAATTTGGCATCGAAAATATTGTTGACCAGGGCCGTGAGCCGGATTTCCTGGATCAGGCCACGTGGCTGCAGGGTATAAACCAGATTGATATCTGTTTGGGTGTAAGCATCCAGTTTTGAACCTTCCGCCTCTATATTACTCATATACTGTTCCCCGACGTATTTGCTGAGCAAGGCCAGCTGTAAGGCATCCGTTGGCATGAAAACGAGTCGGTTTCCGGCCACGATTCCAGGGGAGTAGGCAATGGGCGTATCCCCCAGGTTTTGCAGTTCTCCATCTCGTCTGAAAAAGTAATCCACATTCCGGTTAAGGCTAAGGGCCAGATTGGGTTGCCAGCTGAAGCGTTTTCCCAGGCGAAGGTCTGCGTCCAGCTCCAGGCCCAGGCGGTAGCTATCCCCTATGTTTGCCCTTATGGGTGCCCCAACATCATTCAGGGCCCCGGTGAGCACCAGTTGGTCTTTATAACGCATATAATACAGGTTTGTATTGAGGCGTATCCCTTCTTTTAAGTAGCGCCACCCGAGTTCAAAATCATTCAGACGCTCCGGTTTAGGATTCCCGTTTTCGTAGTCGTTTCTGTTGGGTTCCCGATTCGCCACCGCATATGAAAAATACAGGTTTTGGTAGGAGTTCAGGTTGTAAGTCAGACCCAATTTGGGGTTGAAAAAGTTAAAACGGTCATCTACCAGCCCGGTTTCCTGTCCATTGGCCTGATAACGTACTCCCCTGTACTGCAGGTCCACAAAGAATCGCAATTGCTCACCCAAAAGGTAATTCGCTTTCCCAAAAAAATTGATGTCATCCTTTTGGGAATCGTCTTCATAGTACCGATCTCCCCTGTCTATGCCCGGGGCATTCCTGGCCCAGATCACCTCTCCGAAATGGTCCCCGCGATAGGTGTTCAGCCCGCCGCCGAAAATCAGTTCCAACGGGCCTTTGGTATACTCTGCAGAAAATACGGCCCCGTAAAAATCATTGTCCAGCCACCTGCGTCGGATATAATCAGTGGTTTGCTGTTCTTCCCCGTTAATGGTTGGATTGGGCTGTCCGAGAAAACTCAGCTGGGCGTCGGGAGCAAAAAGGATATTGCTGTAGTACCACTCATCTACGTATTCTTCAAAAAACCCCCTTCCACGGGTATAGTGAATAGCCAGGCTGGTTCTGAGAGCGGAGGTCCATTTTTCATTCCAGTGCAATTGAAAATGGTCCTGTTTGTAGTTGTCTACCTGATTTTCGTAGAACCCTTCGAAATTCCCATCCGGGTCAAATTGTATCCCGGCGATATTAAACCGACGGTTGGTTTCCAGGCTGGGGTCTTCCCCTATGGCGCCGATGGTGGCCGGGTCAAAACCGTACCAGGACTGATAAGTTATTTCATGCCCTCCAAAGAGGAGTGCCTTTATAAGGGTATTATCATCTTTATAGGCCCCCTGCAGGAAATAGGAATCCAGGTCAGAAGCAGCCCGGTCTATGTACCCGTCTGAAGCAATTCGGGACAGGCGACCTGAAAATTCAAAATGATCCTTTAGCAAACCTGTACCAAACTTAAGGGTGGCTCTGTGGGTATTGAAACTCCCCAGAGAGGCGGAAAGACTGGCGTAGGCATCTTCCCTGATGGCGTCCGTAAGCAGGTTCAGACTGGCCCCAAAAGCCCCGGCCCCGTTTGTGGAAGTACCTACCCCCCGTTGCAATTGAAGGTTTTCGGTAGAGGAGGCAAAATCAGGCATATTGACCCAGAAAGTGCCCTGAGATTCGGCATCGTTGTAAGGGATCCCGTTGATGGTGACATTTACACGCGTTGCATCGCTTCCCCTGACCCGTATGCCCGTATAGCCAATGCCTGCCCCTGCATCGGAGGTAGACACTACCGAAGGAAGATAGTTCATAAGGATGGGGATGTCCTGGCCCAGATTCCTGGCCTGGATCCGTTCTTTCTTCAGGTTAGTGAAGGTAACCGGAGATTCCTGCTTGGCGCGAACTGCTGAAACAAGGACCTCATCGAGCTTAATCTCCGCTGCCGTGGAGTCTTTATTTGTTTGTTGTGCACACAGGAAGGCGAAATTGAAACACAATGCCCCAAAAAGTATAATTTTTTTCATTCGTCGAACATTTACGAATAAAAGGGGCCATTATTCTCATTGGATTGTTGCTGCTGTGATATTTAAAAAATACGGGGGATTGGTTTCCGGTATCTGTCAAATTAAGTTATCACAAGCCTTTGGACCTTTTTAAAAGGCCGTCCCTTGGCAGCATTACCTGCCCAGGTTCAGCGGGTCTGATCTCAGCCTTGAAAAGCACAATGGAATACAAATATTCCTCAGCCATTTCAAAGCACCCCTTAAGAGATGCCCCAAAGATAAGAAGCCATGGCTAATTGCCGAAATACTTTGGAAGCTTTATATACTAAGTGCAGTTCACATAGCCTAAAAACTGTGGGAGCTATACCTGATGCGCCGGTTTCAGGAGGTCATTTACGGTTTTGACTGGATTGAAAGTGCTTACCGGCACTTCCACAAAAACAGTATTCCAGTAAGCCATTGCCCCATTCCATAAACCGGGAAGTTCCAGGGCTTTTAAGGACCGGCCTTCAAAGGTTTTGTCGGTAATGAAACCCAGGCGTTCATCAACAAAATTCATCAGTTTGTAATCCTTTCCAAAGGCATCCCGAACCCCGCAGACAATGTCTACCGGGTTAAAGTGGGTGGATTCTTTAAAAATCTGCATTTGTTCCGGGTCATCCGTATTTACCTGTGCGGATTCGACGATCTGAAGCGAAATGTGCCCCTTCTGGTCTGCAACCCAGAACGGTCCGCCTCCCGGTTCCCCTTCATTACGCACCATCCCGCAAACACGGATAGGCCTGAACAGTTTATCCTTTAAAACAGCCAACTGCTCCTCTATGCTATAGCCTTCAAATGAGGAACCAAAGCGGGCATTTAGCCGGGTCTCCAGAAATTCCCGAATGCGGTTTAGCAGGTCCGTATCAAGGGAGCCTTGCTCCAGCATTCGCGCAAAGCTGAATGCCTGTTTTTGAAGCATCAGCAGATATCCGCCAAGCACTTCCTTCCAATAGGCGACTTCTTCCAGTGATTCACGGATAACCACATTGTCTATATTTTTTATAAAGATCAGGTCGGCCTGTTGTTCATCCAGGTTCTCTATAAGCGCCCCATGGCCTCCGGGCCTGAACAGAATTTCACCCTCCTCTGTTCTGAACGGCTCATTTTCGGGAGTTACAGCGATCGTGTCAGTTGCCCCTTTCTGAAAGGAATAATCTACGTGAAAGCCGCATTTTGTCCGGTCTTCCACCGTTTCAGCTACCCGCAGGTGCTCCTGATCAAAGAGTTTCTGATGATCTTCGGAAATGGTAAAGTGCAAATATGCCACATTGGTGCTGCGGGCGTAGGAGGCCCCCTCCAGCAGGTGCTCCTCATATGGGGTCGCCAGGTAGCCTTTATAATTGTGAAACGGCAACAAGCCTTTAGGGTAAAAACCGTAATTCAGGCCGGTTTCAGACATTAGTTCATCCACAAACCGAAAAACCCGATGGCCCTCTGTTTTATGCTCTGTTCCAATCCGGGAATTTACCATTTCATAAAAGGCAAATTTTTCCATTCCCTTTATAAAGGTTTTGATTCCTTTATTCGCAGTTTTTTTCAGGTACTTCTCCAGCGCTGTCTTATCCGGGTCATATTCCTCCAAAAAATTAAAGAGGTCCTTGAACATACGGGAGGCTGCCCCGGATGCAGGGGTAAATTTCAATACCTGCAGGCCTTTTTTATGTTCCCTGAAGTAAGCCTGCATCTGCTCTTGCTGCTCCTGCTCTAAACTCAATATCCCATCATCGATTACGGCCGCTTTCTCGAGTTGTACAAAGGGTATTCCCTCTTCAAAGATCCCGATTTGCTTTAACACCTTTTCTTCAGAAATTCCCTTAGCTTTAAATAACTGCTTGTCTTTTTCCGTAAATTCAATCATGTATTGAGTAATTTATCTATTTGAGTAATAGCCTTCTGCAGCCGCTGTTCCCGACTTCCCCTTAAAATAATAAAACTCCTCTGAGTATCTTCCAAAGCCCGCTTAAAATATTCGAACATTTCTTCGCGCTGATCCGGTTTATCCCGAAGGTCATCTGCCTGCCAGGGAATATCAATATCCGTAAGCAGGTATAGATCATACTTGTTTTGCAGGGCGTATCTTTCCAGGACAGGGTCGCAATAACCCAAATAATAGGCCTCTGAATAAACCTTGGTCTCCAGTAAGTCCGTATCACAAATCAACAGTCTGTTCGCCTTTTGCGATAAGCGATTCTCAAGTTCCATCTGTCCGCGGGCAATAGGAAGCAGGTCTTCTGCTTCGCAAACTCCCTCTCCCCGGTCCCACTTCGCCTGCAGGTAATCCCTTGCGTATTCAGGCACCCACTCTGTATTGTAGTGCTCAGCCAGGGCCCTGGCCAGTGTAGTCTTTCCGGTAGACTCCGGGCCGAAAACAACTACTTTAAAGAGGTCTGAAGGCTTTTGTTCAAGAGCTTTTTCCATGCAAAATATCCTTGGATGGCCAAGATAGTAAATATGAGATACTGCAGGGACAACATTCCCCAGCCGCGATAGGCATAAAGGGGAACCGTAATTATATCTGCCAGGATCCAAAGGGTCCAGTTCTCCAGTTTCTTGTTGGCCATATACCACATGGCTGTAAAAAAGATACCAGAGGTGAAAATATCAATATAATTGGTGTACCCTATTTCCGTCCCGAAGAGTTTGTAAACCCCATAGGTAACCCCCAGGGTCAGCACAAAGAGCAGCAGCCCTAGCCACTTTTCCCGGGTATTTGTACGGCTGATGCGAACCAGGGAAGTTTCCCCTTTCTTACGCGACCAGTTCCACCAGCCATAGACGCTCATCAGGGAATAGTACAAGTTGAGCATCATGTCCCCGAGCAGTTCATCTTTCAGAAAGATGTACATGGTAATCAGGGTGGCGATCAAACCGGTAGGATAAACCCAGATATGCTCCCTCTTTGCGTAGATCACACTAGCGATCCCGAATACAAACGCAATGGCCTCCAGTACAATAAACAGCAGCGACCTGTCCCGGTAAGGATCCAGGAAAAAATCAAAAATGGGGCTCATAGGAACTGCGATCGGTTTTGACAACCTTGATAGTAAATACTCCCTGTTCCATGTTTTCGAGGCTGGATCGGATTTCCTGCTGCAGTACCTGCATTACCTTATTGTATTCTCCATAAACCTGAGTGCTAAGTGGGTTCTCAAGTACCTTCAGGCCTGAAGCCCTCAGGGATTTTATAAAGCGGATGACTGCTTCCTCGTAATTGTCCTGCAAAGGACTCAGGGTGATTTCTACTGAAATATCCATGGTTGAAACTTAAAATCCAAAGGTAGGCAGACTTTGCGAATACGCGGACGGATCTTATTGAGAGGATTCATTTTTTAAAGCGTACGCACAGACATAATTTTCAAATTCCAGGAAATTCAGACTGAAATCTGTACGCCTGCCCTTATAAGAAACGCTTCCCCAGCTTTCCCCCTCTTCCATTTCAAAATCTTCTATATGGATATGATTCAGAAAACTAAGGCCCGGACAGGCCATTATTTTGTAGAGCGATTCCTTGGCTCCCCAGACCATAGTAAGTTTACGGATAAGCGCCTCTTCATTGGCCAGTGTCCTGTACTCATTTAAGGGGGTAAATTTCCGGGCAATCCTCATAATTTTGTCCCGTTTTTTTTCAATGTCAATGCCCACTTCCCTGTGGGTGGAAACAATAATCCCTGTAAACTCAAAGGAATGGGTAATAGAAATATGAGCGCCATCCTTCAGGTGGGGTTTGCCATTGGCATCGTAAAAAAGGTCGTTATCTGAATAGCCCGCCAGGCTTAGGAGATGACGAATACTCAAATACCCCCTTCTGTGGATTTCGGATAACATATTCGAAACCCTGTGCTCGCTGTTTTGTGAAAGCAAAACTTCGGAGCGCAGACGCGCTTCCGGCTCCGTTACTTTCCAAATAAACACCCTGGTTTGGGGATCAATTGTTATACTTTTATAAAGAGGCATAGGAAATCCGAACTTATCAGTACCTTTGTAACCGCATAAAAATAAGGGACCGGAATACAAATTAAGAATTTAAGGTCACTTATTTTTGTTCCCTTAAAAGGGAATTTCAAAAAAGTAATTTCAGAATAAAAGTTATCCATTGCTATGAGTACCAAAACAGTAGAATACATGCCCTATAAAGTCAAGGATATCAGCCTGGCTGATTGGGGCCGGAAGGAAATTTTATTGGCTGAGGCTGAGATGCCAGGCTTGATGGCACTTCGGGAGGAATACGGAAAGGAGAAGCCCCTGAAAGGTGCGCGTATTGCAGGGTGTCTGCATATGACCATTCAAACTGCCGTATTAATTGAGACCCTGGTAGCCCTGGGGGCGGAAGTCACCTGGAGTTCCTGCAATATATTCTCCACTCAGGACCACGCTGCAGCAGCTATAGCCGCAGCAGGGATCCCGGTTTATGCATGGAAAGGCATGAGTGAGGAAGAATTTGACTGGTGTATTGAGCAAACCCTGTTCTTTGGGGAAGAGCGCAAACCCCTGAATATGATCCTGGACGATGGCGGAGACCTCACCAATATGGTGTTTGACCGTTATCCGGAACTGGCAAAAGGAATCCGGGGGCTTTCAGAAGAAACCACAACGGGTGTCCACAGGCTTTACGAGCGCATGAAGAAAGGAACCCTTCCCATGCCCGCAATAAATGTAAATGACTCGGTAACCAAGTCAAAATTTGACAACAAATACGGGTGCAAGGAAAGTGCAGTAGACGCGATCCGAAGGGCCACTGATACCATGCTGGCCGGAAAGCGTGTTGTTGTAGCCGGATATGGGGATGTGGGTAAAGGAACGGCTGCCTCCTTCAGGGGCGCAGGTGCGATCGTAACTGTAACCGAAATTGATCCGATTTGCGCCCTTCAGGCCTGTATGGATGGCTACGAGGTAAAACACCTTGAAAGTGTTGTTGGCAACGCAGACATCGTAATTACCGCTACCGGGAATAAGGACATTATACAGGAGCAGCATTTCAGGGCTATGAAGGACAAGGTGATCGTTTGCAACATCGGCCACTTTGATAACGAAATAGATATGGCATGGCTCAATACACACTTCGGGCATACCCGGGACGAAATCAAACCGCAGGTAGATAAGTACACACTTGACGGGAAAGATATTATTGTGCTGGCCGAGGGAAGACTGGTGAATCTAGGATGTGCTACAGGCCACCCGAGTTTTGTGATGAGTAACAGTTTTACCAACCAGACCCTGGCGCAGATAGAGCTGTGGAAACACTGCGATAAATACGAGAACAAAGTCTATATGCTGCCTAAGCATCTGGACGAGAAAGTTGCAGCCCTGCACCTTTCAAGGCTGGGGGCAGAGTTGACGGAATTGCGTCCGGAGCAAGCCCGTTACATAGGGGTGGAGGCCAAGGGGCCATTCAAACCCGATTATTACCGATATTAATTAAAAGAAAAACCCGGAAGACATTTCCGGGTTTTTTTATGGTGTTTTGGAATCTCCTTATCGGGCTTCTGCCAGCATCCCATCCATAAAATAGCAGGATTTATATTCCTCTAAAAGGGCAAGGCCTTCTCTGCGGTCCATCTGGGTATTCATTTTGATTTCCTTACCGTCTGGCAAGTACACAATATAAAACCCTTCTTCCATTTTAGAGAGGGGTATGATTTCCCCGCTCGGACGGATGGCATTCCAGGAATTTTCATCAGGTTTGTAAAAAAGCTCAATTTTTCCACCTTTTTTAGGGCCGTCTACTACAGCTACCTGAATTCTGTTTTTGGTTGCGGTCATTTTATAGGTGTTTCCGTCCCTTTCCACCATCTGGACTTCCCGCTGCCCTTCCTTCATCGCAATGGGGTTGGACCCGGACCAGAATTCAATCACATTAAAGATGATAGCATCCCCCAGGAAAAAAAGACCGTATACCGGGATGATATTTAATCCCCAGAACACCAGGTTATTTACAAACTTATTGTCCGATACTCCCTGGTTCCAGTCTTTCAGGTTGTTAAATGCACTGAAGGATCCAAGACAACTGCTAAACAAAAGCGAAGCGGCCAGTGACAGGGCCATAATTGATTTTTTCATTTGATAGGTTTTTAGTGTTAACCCACTGAAGATATTAAAAAAATAGAATATCCCTGAAAATAAAAAGCCCGCTCTGCAGAGCGGGCTTTATGTGATATGCTTGGGTTCCTGTTAAGCCTCAAACGGCTCGATGGATACAAAGGATTTTCCGCCGGTTTTCTTGTCAAAACGGACAATTCCGTCAACCCGTGCATGCAGGGTATGGTCTTTACCCAGATAAACATTTTCACCAGGGTTGTGCTTGGTACCCCTTTGGCGTACAATGATATTTCCGGCAATGGCTTTTTGCCCGCCAAAAATCTTTACGCCCAATCGTTTCGATTCTGACTCGCGTCCGTTTTTGGAACTTCCAACACCTTTCTTGTGTGCCATGGTATTAACTTTTTTGGAAGGCTAGCCTCCCTGTTTTCAATTTATTTTCCTCCGAGGGCTTTGATTAATTCGGCTTTCTTCATAGATGAATACCCGCTAAGCCCTTGCTCTTTTGCCATCTCTTTGAGCTCAGCTACTGTTTTTGAGCTCAAATCTACTGTTGCTTTTGGCTTTTCTGCCTTAGGCTCGGATTTTGCAGGCGCCTCTTTTTTGGCCTCTGCTTTCTTTGCAGGAGCTGCTTTAGGGGCGGGTGCCTCTTTTTTAGCTGCTGCTTTTTTAGCGCCTTTAGCAACGATACCCTCTATTACCAGTTCGGTAAGATACTGGCGATGTCCGTTTTTTACGCGGTATCCTTTTCTTCTTTTCTTTTTAAAGACAATTACCTTGTCTCCTTTTAAATGCTTTACGACTTTAGCCTCTACAGCTGCGCCGTCTATAGCCGGGGCGCCAATAGTAACCGCATCTCCATCTTCTATAAGAAGTACCTGGTCAAAAGTAACTTTTTTCCCTTCCTCTTCTTTCAGACGATGCACGAATACCTTCTGGTCTTTCGCAACTTTAAATTGCTGCCCTGCTATCTCTACAATTGCGTACATAGCGAAATAAATGATTATTTAGACAATCCCCTGACCGTAGAACAATTGCTCAATTCGTCAAAGGCGGGTGCAAATATACTGCTAAATTGCCAATAGGCAAGCCTTTAAAGCGGTTTTAAGAAGATTTTTTTTGGTTGTACGAACTTTTGAATAATTGCATAAAACTCAGGGTCAATACAAGGGAACTGGCAAAGCCCATAATAGCTACCGTAAAAAAGACTATCCCCTCAAAATTCTTAAAGTCCTTAAAAAAGGTCGTAGAGAGGTTTGGCAGAAAATCCGTATTGATTTCAGTGCTATAGAAGGCAAAGAAGGCCGTAAAGATGAGCGTAGCCACAAAACCGACGGTTATACCAGCCGAAAAACCCTTACCGTAATTGAAGTCCTTGCCCAATTTTAATTTGTAGTATTTGATGGCCTCATAAATTCCAAAGCCCGTAATGACACCATTGAACAGGCTGTAAAAAACATTGGTGTGCAGCCCAAATAAGGACAGCACCAAAAAATAAGCTATCAGACTTCCGCTTGTTGCAAGTCCAAAACGAATGGGGAGAGCAAATCTCATCATTTGTAGTAACAATATTGGTTCCCTTTAAAGATACTATTATTCGCTTATTTTATATTAAAAAATAGTTAAAGAAAGTCTGGAAGATTTTGATTTTATGACTTAGGAAGTATCTTGTTGACCCTTGGGAGTTGTAGGAAACTGCCTATATTGCACATCTTAATTAAACCCTGTAACGCATGAAAAAATTATTGCTATCAGCCCTGTTTTCGGGGCTGCTTTTAACACTTACTGCCCAGGAGGTATCCTATGAGGAATACGACCTGGACAACGGACTGCATGTTATTTTACATCAGGACAATTCTGCCCCTGTGGTAACCACCTCTGTGATGTATCACGTTGGCGGAAAGGACCGCACCGAGGGCAGAACCGGATTTGCCCACCTCTTTGAACACCTGTTGTTTGAAGGCACCAAAAATATCGAAAAAGGAAAATGGTTTGAAATTGTCTCCTCCAGAGGGGGAACAAATAATGCCAATACTTCACAGGACCGGACTTATTACTACGAAGTATTTCCATCCAATAATCTGGAATTGGGCTTGTGGATGGAATCTGAAAGGATGCTGCATCCTATCATCAATCAGGATGGGGTAGACACCCAGCAGGAAGTAGTAAAAGAGGAGAAACGACTACGCTATGACAATTCTCCTTACGGACAGATCCTTCCCGTCCTGAGGCAGGCTTTATTTGAAAAGCATCCATATAAAGATCCCAACATCGGGTATATGGAAGACCTGGATGCCGCTACCCTGGAGGACGTTATCGCCTATAATAAAAAATATTATGTCCCAAACAATGCCGTACTGGTAGTGGCAGGGGATATCGATATTGCCAAAACCAAAAAGATGGTTGCGGATTACTTCGGACCCATCCCAAGGGGAGAGGAGATAGTGAGGAGTTACCCCAAAGAAGACCCAATCATTAGCGAAGTAAAGAGCAAGGCTTACGATAAAAACATACAGATACCCGCTTCTATAGTTGCCTACCGAACGCCCGGATATGGCACAAGGGACGCATATGTACTGGATATGATTTCCGCCTATCTCAGCGATGGAAAAAGCTCAAAACTCTATAAAAAACTGGTCGATGACCAAAAACAGGCACTGCAGGTTGGCGCCTTTAATATAGGACAGGAAGACTACGGCATGTACATCGTTTTTTCACTTCCAGTGGGTGAAACTACCCTGGAAACACTGGTTACGGAAATCGAAGAAGAAATTGAAGCGGTCCGTTCCGGGTTGATCTCCGAGAATGATTACCAGAAACTGCAAAACAAGTTTGAGAACCGTTTTGTGAATTCCAACAGCAGTATTCAGGGAATTGCCGGATCGCTGGCAACCTATTACATGCTGTATGATGATACCAGCCTGATCAACAAAGAAATAGATATCTACAGATCCATTACCCGGGCTGAAATGCGCGCGGTGGCAGAGAAGTATTTAAAACCAAATCAGCGGGTAGTGATTGACTACCTGCCAGAAGAAAAAATGGAGAATTAAGCATATGAAAAAGTTATTTATACCCGTATTGATCGCCTTGTTTACCTGCAGTATACAGGCGCAAATCGACAGAACCCAGATGCCCGAGCCAGGACCGGCTCCTACCATAAATCTGGACGAAGCCCAGCGCTTTGAATTGAAAAACGGCTTAACCGTAATGGTAGTTGAAAACCATAAACTCCCCAGGGTATCCATTCAGTTAACCATAGACAACCCTCCCATTCTGGAGGGCGACAAATCCGGAGTAGCCAGTCTGACTGGTAGCTTGCTTGGGAACGGATCCAAAAACATTCCGAAAGATGAGTTCAATGAGGAAGTAGACTTTCTTGGTGCTTCCATAAACTTTGGATCCCAGAGCGCATTTGCCTCTTCCCTCAGCAAATACTTTCCACGTATCCTGGAGATGATGGCCGATGCGGCAATCAACCCGAATTTTACCCAGGAAGAATTTGAAAAGGAAAAGGAAAAAGTGCTTACCGGACTAAAAGCGCAGGAAAAAGATGTTTCCGCCGCAGCCGGCAGGGTACAAAGGGCGCTGGCCTATGGAAAGGATCACCCTTATGGAGAATTTACAACTGAGGAGACTGTAAATAAAGTTAGCCTTGCAGATGTACAGGAATTCTACAGGAATTATTTTGTGCCCGCCAATGCGTATCTGGTAGTTATAGGTGATGTGGAATTTGATAATGTAAAAGAACTTGTTACGGAAAACTTTACGCCATGGACCCTGGCCTCTCCCCCTTCCCTGAGTTTTTCGGATCCCCGTGATGCGCAGTATACCCAGATTAATTTTGTGGACATGTCCAATGCGGTACAGTCTGAAGTTACCGTTCAGAACCTGGTCGAATTGCAAATGAATGACCCGGACTACCTGTCTGCGCTGGTCGCCAATCAAATACTCGGCGGTGGCGGTGAAGGAAGGTTATTTCTGAACCTCAGAGAAGACAAGGGATATACCTATGGTTCCTATTCCAGCATTGGAAATGACAAATACGGGCCATCCCGCTTCAGGGCATATGCCAGTGTACGGAATGCGGTTACGGATAGTTCTGTTGTTCAAATTCTGAGTGAAATAGACCGGATTTCCAAAGAACCTGTAAGTGACACAGAGCTGGAGAACACAAAAGCGAAATACGTAGGGAGTTTTGTAAGAGCCCTTGAACAGCCATCTACAATTGCCCGGTATGCTCTGAATATAGAAACAGAGAACCTGCCTAAGGATTATTACAAGACTTATTTGGAGCGCATTAATGCGGTAACCAAAGAAGATGTGCAAAAAGCGGCACAGAAGTACTTTAATGTGGCCAATGCCCGTATCGTCATTGCGGGGAAGGGTAGCGACGTCTTGGAAAACCTTGAGAAAGTGACTTTCAATGGAAAAGCTGTGCCTGTTAAGTATTATACCAAATACGCCGAGCCTGCCGAAAAGCCAGATTATTCAGCTTCCGTGCCCGAGGGAATAGATGTGGCTGCCGTTGTGGATAAATACTTTATGGCGATTGGCGGGAAAGATAAAGTCGGAGCCATAAACTCCCTGAAATTGGTATACGAAGGTTCCGCCATGGGAGCAACCATCAAGACCGAAGAAATTCGGACAGCCGAAAATTACGCCCAAACGACCTTTATGAACAACAACCCCATGATGGGAGTAATCGCCAAAGGTGACGAGCTGTATATGAAGCAGGGAGGAAACAAAATGCCACTTCCACCACAGATGCAAAAGGATATGAAGAATGCCATGGGCATTTTCCCGGAGCAGGGCTTCGCATCCAATCCTGATGTCAAGCTGGCCGGAACGGAGATGGTTGAGGGCAAAGCAGCCTATCGGATCGATGTGCCCGGAGAAGTAGTGCAGGCCAGTTACTTTTACGATGTGGAGACCGGCCTGAAGGTAAAAGAGGCCTCCGTTGTCTCCATGAATGGGCAGACCCAAAACCAGGAAACCATCATCAAGGAGTATCAGGAAGTAGATGGTATAAAATTCCCTTCTATAAAACTGGGATCCATGGGGCCTCAGCAAATTGAAAGCAAATTGCTGGAAGCAATTATAAATTATGAAGTGACTGAATCGGATTTCAACTAAACCCGAATTCTTTTACAGGAGTAAAGGCACCCCAATGGGTGCCTTTATTTTTTGTTGACCAAATAAACCCCCAGCAGGATAATGCCTGCTGCACCCATTTGCATTAAGGTAAAACGTTCTCCGTCTAAAAGGCCCCAAAAAATGCCCACCACAGGAATAAGATAGGTAACCGAAACCGAGAAAACGGGAGTTGAAAGCTGGATCAGCTTATTGAACATTACCTTGGCCACACAGGTGCCAAAAATGCAAAGAATAACGATATACCCTATGGAAGACCAAAAATAGGGCCCGCTGGTCACGCCACTGGAAAAAGCCCCTGAAAACGGAAGGATAAGCAATGCCGGAAGCATAATGGAAATAAAATTACCCGTGGCAATCCCCATCGGACTCACTTCAGAGAGCTTACTTTTAATAATATTTGCATTACAGGCATAGCAGAGCGCTGCCAGTACTACCAGGCCCGCGTACCAGTAATTTTGTCCCGGATTGATTTCTGCCCCAAGGTATATAAGAAGGGCTGCTCCAGCCAGCCCCACCAGAACACCTGTTAGTTGATTAGTGCTAAAGGATATCTTAAATGCAAAGTACCCTACAAAAAGGGTAAACAGCGGAACCAGGGAATTTAAAATGGAGGCTATGCTGCTGTCGATTTCAGTTTCGGCAAAAGCGAACAGAAACATGGGGATAAAGCTGCCCACCAGTCCGCTCAGTGCTACCCACTTCCACTGTTTTTTCTCAATAGTACGAAGAGACTTATGGCCAATCAGCAGTAATAATCCCCCTGCTATCAGGATACGAATACTCCCCAGCTGCAGGGCCGTAAACCCCTCAAGTCCCTTCTTTATAAGGATATATGAGGTTCCCCAAATAACAGAAAGTATAATCAGGTAGAACCAGCGCCGGTTTACATCGCTCATAGGCCGGAAAATTACGCCAAAGTTCCTACTTTTGAAGAAAGTAGCGATAGTATAAAACTATTCATCTATGCAAAAGTCAAATGCCTTTTCCCTTAAATTCCTTACCCTGTGCATTGGCCTGATAGCCCTGGTAACGCTGAGTTGTAAGTCCGAGCAGAAAGAAAACACGACTTCCATGCAGATGCAACGTGTTATGGCCATACACGACTCCGTAATGCCTAGAATGAAGACCATCGGGAAATTGGTCGGGCAACTGAAACCCCTGGCAGATAGCACTGAAGAGGGGATTGCCTATCAACTGGCCATGAAGGACCTGCAGGAAGCTAATACAGCCATGATGGACTGGATGAAAGGCTTTGGGGACCGATTTAAATATGAAGAGATTCACAAAGGGAAAAAATTGACAGCAGAAAAAGAAGCCTGGTTAGAAGAGGAAGAGGTGAAAGTAAAGGTAATGCGCGATAAGGTAAACGGCAGCATAGAACGAGCCGAAGCACTCTTAAAAATATTGGATACCTCTCAAACCGATCAGTAGGCCTAAAAAGGTAAATTTTGTAAGTCCACATTCCCACCGGAAATAATGATTCCTGTTTTGTGATCCTTAAAATGCCGGGGTTCCTTCAGCACCGCCGCAAAAGCAACTGCACTGGAAGGTTCGATAACGATCTTCATCCGTTCCCAGATCAAATGCATAGCCTGCACAATCTCCTCTTCCGTAACGCGTATTATGATTTGTACGTGATTTTGTAAAATCGGGAAGGTATGTGATCCCAAAACCGTCCGGAGCCCATCTGCAATGGTATCAGTGGTCTCATTATCCATTATTTCACCCGCTTTAAGGGATCTGTAGGCATCATCCACAGCAAAGGGCTCTCCTCCCAAAGCGATACAATGTTTACCGAAATATTTTACTGCCAGAGCTGTCCCCCCAAGCAATCCTCCTCCCCCAACGGGGGCAATTACCCTTTCCAAATCGGGAACTTCCCCGAGTAGTTCCATAGCGGCCGTTCCCTGTCCTGCTATAACCATGGGGTCATTGGAAGGGTGAATAAAAATGGCTCCGTGCTCCTCTGCAATTCGGGCAGCGGCCGCTTCCCTGGCCTGCAGGCTGGGATAGCATTCATATACCTTCCCCCCATATTGCAATACGGCTTTTTTCTTAACTTTTGGTGCATTTTCGGGCATCACAATATAAGCCGGAATGGAGAGTGACCTGGCGGCCAGGGAGAGGGCCTGAGCAAAATTCCCGGAGGAATGCGTGACCACGGCCGGAACCGTACCAGATTCCATCAGGCGGATCAGGGCATGGGTAGCTCCCCGTATTTTATAGGAGCCTCCCCTTTGGAAGTTTTCACATTTAAAGTACAGCCGGGTTCCGGAAAGTTCATTGAGCAGACCGGAGCTAAGTACGGGAGTACGATGTATGTAGGGGCTCACTTTTTGAAGGGCCGAGTGAAGTAATTCCTTGGGATATGCCTGCATCTTAGCTAATTTATACGATCATTCAGCCTTCCAGCTCAGGCTTTCCATTATCCTACGGATATCTCGTTGTAAATAAACGGCGGCGGGATATATGGAGTCGTAATTGGGTTTCGCATAAAAATAAAGGGACCCGGTAACAAAATGAGAAGTGCTGTCCGTAACGTAAAACTGGGACTGGGAAGCGGCATCGCCCCTAACTTCATAAAACATTCCGTAAACCTCTCCATCAGGGTTGATATAGGGCTGTTCCAGGATATTGTCTGCCTTCACCACGTGTTCATAGGACAACTTTTGCGCATCGGACAACAGCTGGGTGATATTTCCTTCAACCGGCTTATAGGTAAGGTAGATGGAGCCTTTCATTTCGGGATAATCCAGTACTATATTGCAATCTCCGTCTGTCCTTTGGGATGCCAGTTGATTGTACTCAAATTCATAAGGGCAATTGGCTTCAGCTATTTTATAGGCCCCTTGAGGATAATCCAGCCGGAGCATGGCCTTTGGCTTTGGAAGCGTTTCATCCTTGCACCCTACTGCAAATATGGTCAGGAATAAAATCAAGCTGAGTTTATGCTTCATGAGGCAGCGTAATTTTGATCTGTTTGATACGTTTCTTATCGAGGCTTTCTACCTGAAAAGTGTAACTTTCGAATTGGATCTGCTCACCCCTTTTCGGAAAATCTCCCGAAATTTCAAGTATGAATCCGGCAATGGTCTCAGATTCCCCCTTTTGAGCTTCAAACAGTTCCGTGTTTTCAATTCGGGCAACCCTGTAGAAATCTTTAAGATTCGTCTTACCTTCAAAGACGTAATTAAAGTCATCCAATTTAGAAAAAATGAGGTCTTCATCATCGAACTCATCGCTGATATCCCCTACAATTTCCTCTATTACATCTTCAAGCGTCACGATACCCGATGTCCCGCCAAACTCGTCCACCACTACCGCCAGGTGGTTTTTCTTATCCTGAAATTCGAGCAAGAGGTCATCCAGTTTTTTATTTTCAGGCACAAAATAAGGTTCGCGTATCAGGGAAGTCCAGTTAAAGGATTTTCGGTCTATGTAAGGCAGGAGATCCTTTACGTATAGCACTCCCAGAACATTGTCCATATTCTCGGAAAAGACGGGGATGCGCGAAAACCCGTTTTTCTTGATCTCCTCAAGGACTTCCGGATATTTCATGGTCTCACTAAGCGCAAAAATGTCGATCCTGGGCCGCATAACCTGTTTGGTATCCGTATTTCCGAAGGAAACAATGCCCTGCAGTATTTTTTGTTCTTCTTTGGTGGTATCCCCTTCTGAGGTCAGTTCCAGGGCCTGTGAAAGATGGTCCACACTCAGGTTAGACTTTTGTTTTCCCAGCCGTTTGTACATCAATATGGTCCCGGCCCGCATGGGCGAACTCAGGGGAGTAAACAGGATATCCAGCCCCTTGATAATATAGGCCATCTGAGTAGCAAAAATCCTGCGGTTCCGGTTGGCGTAAATTTTTGGAAGGATTTCCCCGAACAGGAGGATAAGAAAGGTTGCGAGTACCACCTCTAAAAGGAAACGACCGGGCAGAAATCCAAAATATATTTGGTCAATCCCCGCAAAAATGCTGTCTCCAATATTGTTAAGTAGCAATACAATTCCGATATTGATGGCGTTGTTGGCGATAAGGATGGTTGCCAGTAGCTTTTTGGGCCGCTCCAGCAAACGGATAATCAGCTGTCCCTTGTTGCTGCCGCTTTCATCAATTTCGTTCAACTCGGTTTGGGAAAGCCCGAAAAAGGCGACCTCTGCGCCTGAAATCATGGCCGAGCAGCCAAGCAGTATTATTAACAGGATAAACTTTGGGATTAAAAAGGTATCCATGGGAATCCCTAAAATAATCTGGCTAATGGGCTCGGGGTCCAACAGTTTCTAATTAGGTTTTCTAGAATGGTAAATCATCTTCCTCCTCCTGCGGGGCTTCCACAGATGGAGCCTTTGTGGCTGCAGCAGGTTTTGCCTGCGAGGGCTGTTGCCGTGAGGGCGCATTCATATTCTGCGCCTCCGAGCTGTCCTTATTGGTGCTTAAAAAGGTGAAGTCCGTAACCTGAATCTCGGTAGTGTACCTGGTGTTGCCGTCTTCACCCTGCCACTGTCGGGTCTTTAACCGGCCTTCAACATATATCTTATCCCCTTTACTCAGGTATTTCTCACAAATTTCAGCTGCCTTATTCCGCACAACGATATTGTGCCATTCTGTATTGGTAACTTTTTCACCAGTCTGCCGGTTGGTATAGGTTTCATTCGTTGCTATTGGAAATCTCCCAATGCAGTTTCCCCCATCAAAATAATGCAGTTTAACCTCATCCCCCAGATGCCCGATCAGCATCACTTTATTCAATGTTCCGCTCATAATTCCTTTATTGGATCAAAAGTACGAATTTTTAACCGTTTCCATAAAGTTCGAAATGAGAACCGGCACAGGAAATTCTCCCATTTTTTGGATGGGAACAGATTCCCCTGGCAATTCGCTGAGACGGCAAATCCAGAAGGTAGTGTATAAATGCTGGTGCGACAATTTATGGATCAGGGGCGCCTCGTTAAACTGAATCAAATCGCCCTTGGCCAAAAAGTCCATTTCCCTTTCCCCGACCATTTCGGATATTAACTTTTGATGATCCAATACCCCTTTGGATTCAACCAGCGGAAACTCGTATAAGCCCTGCCAGATTCCGCGGCCTGAACGGCGAACTAGTTTGGTCCGAAAGCTTTCATCCACTGGCATGATATAATTGAAATATCGCTTGCGAACAGCCGTTTTGCCTTGTTTGACCGGCAATTCTCCCACACGCTTCTTCAAACGGGCGCCACAGCTGGCAGCCAGGGGGCACTTATCGCATTCGGGGTTTACCGGAACACATTGTAAAGCACCAAATTCCATAATCCCCTGGTTGTAAAGGGCAATCTGGTCTGCGTTCATTACCTCATGGGCCAGATTGTCAAAATAGCGCTTGCCCTCCGGACGGTCAATAGGCATGTCTACATCAAAATACCTGCTCAGAACCCTGTAAACGTTGCCGTCTACAACGGCTCGGGGTAAATTAAAACATATCGAGCCAATGGCTGCGGCAGTATAAGGGCCCACTCCCTTCAGTGACAACAGGCCTTCATAGGTCTCCGGAAAACGGCCGTTTAACTCATCAGTAATATACTTGGCCGTGGTGTGCAGGTTTCTGGCCCGGGAATAGTATCCAAGGCCCTGCCATAGTTTTAAAACCTCCTCCTCTGAGGCTGCTGCAAGATCCTTAATACCGGGAAATGCGCTTATAAACTTCAGGTAATAGGGAGTACCCTGTACCACCCGGGTTTGCTGCAATATAATCTCGGAAAGCCAGACCGTATATGGATCGGTAGTACTGCGCCAGGGTAATTCCCTCTTATGTGCACGGTACCATGTTAAAATGTGTTCCGAAAAAGTCATGCTGCTGATTCTCGGCCGCAAAACTAACTGTTTTAAGCACTTAAAATTAATTTACCGGGCGAAAGATTGAATAATATTTATATATTTGCAACCCTGAAAACCTACGACAATAAATATTAAAAATGACTAAAGCGGATATCGTATCTAAGATCTCAGAAAAACTGGGAATGGAAAAAGGAGATGTACAGGCAACCGTAGAAAGCTTTATGGAAGAAGTAAAGGCATCTCTGGAAAATGGTGATAATGTCTATTTAAGAGGATTTGGTAGTTTTATTATCAAAACCCGGGCTGAAAAAACGGGAAGGAATATTTCCAAAAATACAACCATTAAAATCCCAGCTCACAACATTCCGGCATTCAAGCCTGCAAAAGTATTTGTAGAAGGTGTTAAGAGCAATGTGCAAGTTAAATAGTAACTGTTAAAATATAGCTATGCCGAGTGGTAAGAAAAGAAAAAGACATAAGGTAGCGACTCACAAGCGAAAAAAGCGCAGGAGAGCTAACCGCCACAAGAAAAAGTAGTTTTAAAAAACTACTTTTTCATTTTACAACGTTCTTTGACATAGAAATTCTGAAAAGAGTTTCGACGGGTTAAAAATACAACCTGTAATTACATATTGTTTAATCTTTCCATTTTCTATTGAAAATGGAACTAAATCAAATCAGGTGAATAGAGAATTAATCGTAAGATCTAATTCCAATTCTGTTGATTTTGCCTTACTTAAAGATGGAAAACTAACTGAGCTTCATCAGGACGAGGACGACCATAATTTCAATGTTGGGGATGTTCTGATCGCAAAGGTCAGAAAGCCCGTAACAGGTCTGAACGCCGCATTTGTGAATGTGGGGTATGAAAAAGATGCCTTTCTGCATTACCACGACCTGGGGCCACAGCTCAAAAGCATGCTGAAATTCATTAAAATGGTCAGCACCGGGAAGCTAAGAGATTACTCCCTGAAAAATTTTCCATTAGAAAAAGATATCGATAAAAACGGTAGCATTAAAGATGTTATCAAGCCGAATCAATCGCTACTCGTACAGATTGTTAAGGAGCCTATTTCTACCAAAGGCCCCAGAATCAGTTCAGAACTATCGATTGCAGGGCGCTTTTTGGTAATGGTCCCTTTTTCTGACCGGGTTTCTATTTCACAGAAAATCGAGAGTAAAGAGGAAAAAGACCGGCTTAAAAGATTAGTCCAGAGTATTAAACCCAAAGGTTTTGGGGTGATTATCAGGACGGTTGCTGAAGGCAAAAAAGTAGCAGAATTAGACAAAGATCTTCAAAATCTGATGTCCAAATGGATATCGATGTGCAAGAAATTATATAAAGCCCCCACACCTTCCAAGGTGTTAGTGGAATTAAACAGGGCCTCTTCAATTTTGAGGGACGTGTTTAACGATACTTTTACCGGGATACATGTGGATGACGAAACGCTTTATAACCAGATCAAGGATTATCTGCACGAGATAGCCCCTGAGAAGGAATCCATAGTTAAGCTGTATAGCTCTGCTGTCCCCATTTTTGAAAAATACGGGATAGAGCGGCAGATTAAAACTTCTTTCGGAAGGACAGCTTCTATGAGTAAAGGTGCTTATCTGATTATTGAACATACAGAAGCCCTGCACGTTATAGACGTGAACAGTGGAAACCGTTCAAACAAAGCAAAAAATCAGGAAGACACTGCCCTGGAAGTAAACCTGCTGGCAGCCACCGAGATTGCAAGGCAATTGCGCCTTAGAGACATGGGTGGGATCATTGTGATTGACTTTATTGACATGGTCAAATCAGATCACCGCAGGAAACTCTTCAACCATCTTCGGGATGAGATGAAGGATGACCGGGCAAAGCATAAAATTTTACCTCCGAGTAAATTCGGACTCATACAGATCACGCGACAGCGGGTAAGGCCTGAGGTTAATATTAAAACCACTGAAGCCAACCCCAGTGCAAGTGGGGAGGAAGTTGAAGCGCCTATTGTGTTAGTAGAGAAAATAGGGGTAGATCTCGAAAGGATATTGAAGTCCAAAAACCGGGATAAGCCGATTATTTTAAATACGCATCCCTTTATTGCCGCTTTCCTTACCAAAGGATTTCCATCCATACGTTCCAAATGGTTTCTGGAACATAAGAAATGGGTCAAGATCCAACCAAGAGACGCTTACACGTATCTGGAATACCGATTTACCGATAAGGAAGGAAACACTTTTGAAGTATAAAAAACAGCCGCTTAAATTAAGCGGCTGTTTTTTTTTGCCCTGAACTGAACGGATAAAAACTCAGGCTGTATTCCTATCTTTAAGGCACCTTAACCACTGTACAATGAAAATGCGCCTCCTTCCTCTACTGGGCTTGTCATTTCTTATAAATTGTTCCTGCACGACCCGCGAAACGTCTGCCCCAACTTCCTTTGCCAACCTCCTGAGTGAAAGCCCGTCTATAACAGGAAAAGAATTCTATCTTCCAAGTCCCTATGTAACGGCCGGGGACCGGGTCTACATGGTAGGACATCAGGATGGCAGCTTCCCGGATCTGGGCTGGCACATCAAAGGGGAAATGGGCGGTATCTGGGACCATCCCATTAAATTAATGGATGGATTTGAGGTTTCCCTGGAAATTAATAATACCACCCACCCTCTGAAGCGGGCCAGTAGTTTTACGAATTTTCCCATGGCCAACCGCCACATATATGAACTGGATTCAGTTAATCTGAAAATAGACCGTTGGCAATTTGTCCCGGATGGGAAAGAAGGCCTCCTCCTGGAGTTTGTTATTGAAAACAAGGGGACCAGGCCTGTTCCGCTGAATTTTATCTTTAGAGGACGAACAGACCTGCGGCCCACCTGGCTGGGGGAGCGCACCGGGATGATCAATGGGAGAGACCTGCCTGCAAAGGATGAGGTGCTTCAAGCGTGGATTGTCAAAGATTCTCTCAATCCCTGGTTCGTAATTTTCGGGTCTGATCAACCCGCGGGCAATCCAGAAAGTTCATCGGATAAAAATAATTACCAGTATATGGACAAACTCGGAAATCCTGAAACGGATTTGAGTTCCGAGTCCGGGCTGACTTACCCTTTGGAAATCGCCCCGGGTGAAGCAAAGCTGCTTCGTTTTGCCATCGCCGGTTCGTATCGCTCAGAAGCAGAAGCCAGGCAAACCTATTCCGACTTGCTTCAAAATGCAACCGCTTTGCTTACCAAAAAAAGGGACCGCTACGTTCAACTGGCCTCTATGTCCCGGCTGAAGACCCCGGATTCTGCCCTCAATCAAACCTTCGAGTGGTTGAAATACAACTCAGACTGGCTCATTCAGACCGTGCCCGAGATCGGGACCGGGATTGTCGCCGGGATTCCGGACTACCCCTGGTGGTTTGGGGTAGACAGTGAATATGCCCTGAAGGGCTACATGGCTATTGGGCGGTCGGAAATTGTGGAAAAAACCATACGCCTGCTGGACAGCGTTTCAAATGCCATAAACGGGAATGGCAGGATATTGCATGAAATGTCTACCAATGGTGCCGTATTCAATCCGGGGAACATCAATGAAACCCCTCAATTTGCCTCCCTGGTTTGGGATATCTATCGCTGGAACGGAGATGCTGCATTTCTACAAAAATACTATGGAACCATTACCAAAGGGCTTAACTGGCTTGTGGAAGAAAAAGATAAGAATGGCAATGGTTTTCCGGATGGGTTCGGGATGATGGAAATCCATGGCCTTGACAGCGAAATGATTGATGTGGCCAGTTATACCCAGGCTGCATTTGCTGATGCATCTTCCATAGCGCAAGTCCTTGGAGACATTGAAAAGGCAGAAGCTTATGCCAGGGTGGCAGACCGTTTAAAGGTGAAAATAAACCGGGAATTCTGGTCTGAAGACTTTAACTCCTATGCTGATTTTATTGGTACTGACCAGCAGGCTCTGCGTTTGATAGCAGATGCCATTGTACGTGCAGACACCCTTAACAAGCCCTGGGCCGTAGCTGAATTGGAAGCAACACGGGCGAAAGTATTGCAGAACCGGAACGACCGTCTTAAACCATTTGTTCTGCATCACAACTGGGTAGTGAATACCCCGATGGAAATGGGGATCGCAGACCCGGATAAAGCCCTGAAGGCCCTGGAAACCGCGCATAATTTTGTAAACCCTTTCGGGATGTTTGTTACCGGGATTGACCGGGATGCTTCGGCCGGAACGGATGAGGGCTCCTTTAAAGGCAGCAAAGTCTTTTCCTATACCGGGGCCGTGATGACCCTGCCGACCGGGGTACAGGCTATTGCTGAAAATAATTACGGCAGGCCCGACCGGGCATTGGATTACCTGCAACGCATGTGCCGGAGTTTCAGCTATGCCCTCCCGGGCAGCATGTATGAGGTGTCTCCCGATTACGGCATGATCGCCCAGGCATGGAATATATACAGTTTTGCGATCCCCGTAGTTGAACAGTTCTTTGGAATAGACCCCATGGCTGCTGAAAAAAGGATTCGTATCAGTCCGCTGATGCCCTCAGAATGGGGGGAAGCAAGCCTGGAAAACGTCAGAATCGCCGGAAATTCCATTTCCGTTTATTATCAACGCCAAAAAGATGGACGCTTACACCTGAAGGTAACTCAATCCCAAAATGACTGGACCCTTGAAGTCCCCGTTGAAGCCCAGGCAGAAAAAACCATTGAAATCATTTCCGGTAAACTATTAACGGATGAGCAGGGGGAGGCACACATTATAAGCCAGGATGGGGTTTTGGAATTTAAAGTCAGTAAACTCAGCAGGTGAACCGATTCGGCAAAAAATCCTATACCCTTGAAGAAGCCACCCGCAGACTGGAGCGGTACTGCGCTTATCAGGAGCGCTGCCATCAGGAAGTAGTGCAAAAATTAAAGGAACTGGGCATGATCCCCGAGGCCATAGACAAGATCGTTGTGCACCTGATCGGGGAAGGCTTTTTAAATGAGGAACGATTTGCGTTGGCCTTTGCCCGGGGAAAGTTTAATCAGAAATACTGGGGAAGGGAGCGTATTGAACGGGAGTTGCACCAAAGGGGCATCAGTGCTTATCTCATCGGGAAGGCCCTGGCCGAAATACCGGAGGATTCCTATCTGCAGGCCTTTGAGGAACTGGCAGTCAAAAAACTTGAAAGCCTGAAGGCTTTTTCCCGGGAGGAAAAGAAACGAAAACTATTCAACTACCTACTGTACAGGGGCTGGGAAAAAGATCTGATTTACGACCGCCTGAGAAAAATAAAGTAAAGGCTGCTGATTATTTTTCCGCTTTCTGCAGTTGCTGATGCGTTCGCTCGATTGCCTGCTCGTTTTTCCAGTCAATCCACTGCTGCCCCTTTAATTTTCGCATTAGGTTATCGTAATACCGCATGATAAAAACATTGTAAAGCGCTTTACTGAGGTTTCTCGGATTCCGAGCCAGGGCCCTGAGGCTCATTGAAAAGCCCGGGCTGAGATAGCGCATATAATGCCAATACCCTTCCGGCATATATAAAGTTTCTCCATGAGCCAATTGGGTTTTATAGCCCCTGGCATGTTCAAGTGCAGGCCATCGACTGAAATCCGGCCCCGAAAAATCAATACTCTCATGGGTAATCAGCGAGTGGGGCACTTTATAGAGGAATCTGTTCTCAGATTGCGAAAACAGAATGCACTCCTTTTTTCCTTCAAAATGAAAATGGAAAATATTAGCCAGGTCTATATCGTAGTGCATAAACGTATAAGAATCCTCCCCGCCAAAGAATAACATGGGCAGGCTTCTAAGCAATCGAAGGCCAAAATCCGGGTATTCAAAATCATCCTGTAGTTGGGGGACCTCTTTTAAAATATTCCAGAGAAAGATTCGGTATTTGGTGGGTTCTGTCCGGAGCAAGTCTATATATTCAGACATGCGCATGCGTGCGTGCGGCTCATTAAACCCTTCTCTGAAATCAACCGGACGATTATCGTAAAGGGGGACAACCAGCTCCCCGGCAATTTCTTTCATATATTCAAGGCTCCACTTGGAGTGGGCCGGCCAGGATTCGGTAGCTTTCTCAATAACCACCGGTTGCTGGGGTCGGAAAAAATCATTGAGAAACGCCTCCCTGCTAATGGTCTTTACTCTGGGGACTTCCTGAAGGTACACGGGTCAAAATATTACTCCAGCCTTTCGATTTTGAAGAAAAGACAGGATTTTGAGCTGTTAAACATTACTGTTTTTTGCCTTTAGCCCTGGCCATTTCATTGCGCTCAATAAGGTGACCAGGTCTGCTCCATCTGGGTTTTTCCCCCAGAGGAGCCAATTTGGACTCTGTTGCTTCCACCGTTGCCGGCTGGGGTTTTTTAACAAAGGCCTGCTGTGGTTTGAGGCCCAGTAGTTCAAATAATTTCATGTCCTCGTTCACATCCGGATTGGGCGTAGTAAGCAACTTATCTCCGGCAAATATGGAATTAGCTCCTGCCAGAAAGCAAAGGGCCTGCCCTTCCTGGCTCATCTGGGTACGACCCGCAGATAAGCGCACCTGGGTTTCAGGCATTACAATGCGGGTAGTGGCCACCATGCGGACCATTTCCCATATAGAAACCGGCTCCATATCTTCCATGGGGGTTCCGGGAACAGCTACCAGGGCATTGATAGGAACGGATTCGGGTTGCGGGTTCAGGGTACTGAGGGCTACCAGCATCCCGGCCCTGTCGGACAGGTTTTCTCCCATCCCTATAATCCCGCCGCTGCAAACGGTTACATTAGTTTTCCGGACATTGCCTATAGTCTCCAGACGATCTTCAAAAGCCCGGGTGGAAATCACATCTTTATAGTAATCCTCGGAGGTGTCCAGGTTATGATTATAGGCATATAAACCAGCTTCTGCCAGCCGCTCGGCCTGGTTTTCCGTTATCATTCCCAGGGTACAGCAAACCTCCATATCAAGCTTATTGATGGTCCGTACCATTTCAAGGACCTGGTCGAATTCAGGCCCGTCCTTAACATTTCGCCAGGCTGCACCCATGCACACCCTGGAGCTTCCTGAAGCTTTTGCGCGCAAGGCCTGGGCCTTTACCTGCCCGACTGACATCAGGTCGTTTCCATCAATATCGGTATGGTAACGGGCCGCTTGGGGGCAATACCCGCAATCTTCAGGACATCCTCCTGTTTTAATGGAGAGCAGGGTGGAAACCTGAACGGTGTTAGGGTCGTGGTGTAGTCTGTGGACCCCTGCTGCCTCAAACAACAACTCCATCATAGGTTTGTTGTAAATCTCAATAATCTCCTCCCGGGTCCAGTTATGTCTGATCTCTGCCATATGTTTTATTTAACAAGCCCCGGCCGGATATTCAGCTGCTGAATATCCAAAAGCAGAACTTATAAACTCAAAAATAGCGGATTGCTCCTAAATGGACAACAATCCCGCTGCTGAGCTTAAAGATAGTTTTTTCAAATCAGCTTTTTGACAACATAACACTTACGGCATTCCCTCCAAAACCCACCGCATTGACCAGAATGTAATTCAGTTTCTCCGGAGGCTTGGCAGTAGTTGTAAAAGGAGTTCCGAAAAATTTTTGTTCCCGCAACATTAAGACGGCCATTTCTAAACTTAACATCCCGGAGGCGCCGAAAGTATGTCCGATTTTCCATTTATTACCGGTAAGGGCGGGGAGCTGGCTTCCGAAAACCCCCTTAATGGCTTCAAATTCTGACTGGTCCCCTTTCAGGGTTCCGGGAGCATGCATCACCACTACATCTATGGCTTCTTTGGGTACATCCCCTATAGCCATTTCCATAGAACGCCTCAGGCAATTGCCTTCTGCGGACAGGGAGGCCGGATGTGAAAGTACCTCTGTTGCATAGCCTATCCCACAGATATAGGCCAGGGCATCTCCACTAACCCCGGATTCCAGGCAGGCAATGGCAGCCCCTTCCCCCAGGACCATGGTATTCCCGGTTTTGTTCTGGTCAAGAGCCCTGCAGGGATAGGGCTGACCAAGCGGGCTGTAAATCTTCAAAGCCTTTATCTGGGCCAGGGTGAAATCCGTTAGGGCCGCTTCACTCCCCCCAACAACAAATTTATCGGCCATTCCGGACTCCAGCCAGGCAACCGCATTGAGGACGGCGTGCAGGGCCGTTGAACAGGTGATGCTGTGTGAGATGTCCGGCCCGCTGGTTTGCAAATCCTGAGCTACCCAGGATGCTATATTCCCCAATGTTGTATTGGGAGAAGACAGGGTTGAACTACGCCCGCTGCCCAGGTACTCACGATGATACTTTTCAAAAAGGTTTGTGGCCCCCCTGGAAGAACCAATATTGACGCCCGTATTCCTGCCCTTAGTCCAGGCGGCCTGTTCCATAGCCTTGCGTGCTGCCCAAATAGCGTATAAAACCGTTTCATCCAGCCGTGCATAGTTTGGGTTTTGATTCCGGAGTTCCAAAACCGATGCCTTTAGTGTTTCCGGTATTCTTCCCACCCAAACCTCCGAATCGCCATTTTTTGTCTTTTCGAGAAAATGTGAAGGGGTCGTGTAGGCCTCAGGGACACCACTTGATTCCCCCAATGCCGAAATGGAATACAGCGAACGAATGGATATCTTCATCAATGCACTTTTTCCCGACAAAACTAACCCTTTTCAAATTCTTTACCCTGTACGGAAAATGCGAACCCCCAAAAAGAGTATTTTTGTGCCGTAAATCAGTCTTCCCCTTTTAAGGAACCCTTTTCATGATCGAAAAAAAACTGGCTATAGTTGTTCCCTGTTACAATGAATCCAAACGCTTACCGGTAGGGGAATTTAAACGCTTCCTGAAAGACTATCCGAAGGCGGCGGTTTGCTTTGTCAATGATGCTTCAACCGATCGAACGGCTGAGGTGTTAAAAAACCTTCAATCTGAATTCAAAGGACAGCTTAGCATTCTGGAACATGCTGAAAACAAGGGGAAAGCAGAGGCCGTTCGGACAGGGGTACGCTACTGCCAGCAGCAGAAAACAGCACCGGCGCTGGCCTACCTGGATGCGGACCTGGCCACCTCTCTGGAGGAATGTTATTCGTATTTGTCCTATCTGGAAAACAAAGACTTTGTATTTGCCTCCCGTATTTTAAAAGTTGGTTCGGTGGTAGAAAGGAAATACAGTCGTTTCCTGGTTGGCAGGGTGATTGCCACAGCTATTTCTAATGCTTTACAGATAAAAGTATACGATACGCAATGCGGATGCAAAGTGTTTAAGGCCCACCTGGCCTCCTTGCTTTTTGAAAAGCCCTTTGTTTCTACCTGGCTCTTTGATGTTGAACTCTTCAGCAGGCTCCTTGTCCATTTCGGCCCTGAAGAAGGCCTTCGAAAGATGGAAGAGATCCCCGTTAAACGCTGGGTAGACCGCGGAGCTTCCAAGGTGAAAATATCGTATTTCTTCCGCTTGTGGCGGGATCTGTATCAAATACGACAAATGCACCGCAAGGCTTTAAAAACCTCAGGCTAGTTCAAATCCAATCAAAAACCGCTTCTATCGCCCCGTAAATCTCGTTTAATTCCTTGCGGGTGATGACATAAGGAGGCAGGATATAAATTGTATTTCCAAGTGGTCTCAGAAAGATTCCCCTATCCATAAAATGCCGGAATAAGGTATCGCGCATATTACCATACCTGGAAAAGTCTACATCCAGTTCCATAGCGAAAATAACGCCCCAACAGCGGGCATCCCTGACTTTGGGATGTGATTGCATCCGCTCTTTAAAACGGAGGTGTTCCCCCGCTATCATTTGTATCCCTTTCTGTATTTCCGCACTGCTCAGTAACTCTAATCCCGCAAGAGCAGCTGTGCAGGACAAAGGATTGGCCGTATAGGTATGTCCGTGGAAAAACCCTTTAGAAATCTCATCGCTGTAGAAAGCCTTGTATATTTCGTCTGTACAGCTGGTGATCGCCATCGGGAGCAAGCCTGCTGTTAGTGCCTTGGAAAGGCAAATCAGGTCGGGCTGCGTGCTGAGCTGCTCAGACGCAAAATGGGTTCCCGTTTTCCCAAAACCGGTCATGACCTCATCTGCAATCAACAATACCCCATTTTCTCTGAGGAGGGCCAATATTTTTTCCAGGCCTTCCGGGTCCTGGAACTTCATGGCAGCAGCTCCCTGAACCAGGGGTTCATATACAAATGCTGCAATATCCCGCCTGCTAAGCAGGCCCTCTAAAACGTTCAGTATTTCTTCAGGGTTCCCGCTTACGGGGACGGGAATGCGTTCTACATCCAGGCTAAAATCTTCAAATGGCCCATTGTAAACAGAGAGGCCTGAGACCGACATGGCCCCGAAGGTGTCACCGTGAAACCCTTCTTCAAATGCCAGTAAGCGTGTTTTTTTGTCGCCGCGGTTAAAATGATATTGCAGGGCCATTTTGACAGCCACTTCCACAGCTGTGGAGCCATTGTCCGAAAAAAACAATTTTGACTGATTAGGGGGAAGCAATGACAACAGTTTTTCGGAAAGTGCAACCGCGGGCTCGTGCGTAAATCCGCTGAAGACGACCTGATCCAGTTGCTGCATTTGTTTGGATACGCGCTCTGTGATATACGGATTACAGTGTCCGTACATGGCCGTATACCAGGATGAGATCCCGTCTATATAGGCCGTTCCTTCCTCATCGTACAGGTAAACCCCTTCCGCGCGCCTGATCCCCAGCATTTTTTGGTGAGTTTTATGCTGGGTCAGTGGATGCCAGATATGCAGCCGATCCCGATCGGAAAGATTTTTCAATGCGCCTGTCTTTACTTGGGTTGATTTTCTATCTTGCAAAGATGGCAAATTAATAGCTTTTTAAAGATGTCTGAACCCCTTAAAAAGACAAGGTCACAATGGATTGACAGCCTGAAAAGCAGGACCTTTTTTTGGTGTCTGCTGGCGGGTAGTTTTTTGATTCGCTTTCCCTTCTTTTTCAGAGACTATATAGATCGTGATGAGAGCACCTTCATCCTTATGGGCCAGGCCTGGGTAGACGGGCATCTGCCCTATACTATGTTATGGGATGTTAAGCCTCCCCTTACCTTCCTGTTTTATGCCGTTAGTATTTTCCTTTTCGGGAAAAGCCTTTTTGTAATCCGGCTGCTGGGAACGCTACTGGTGGCATTTACTTCATTTTTTTCCTATAAAATATGCCTTGGGATCAGTACAAAAAGGGCCGCTGTTTTCTGTGGTTTTGCCTGTGTGTTCCTGCAGAGCATGTTCGGCAGCATACAGGGAGTAATGTCTGAACACATCCTGATGTGTTTCTTTATGGCGGCCCTGTACGCATTAAGCAGAAAAACAAATGCTCTTAACCTGCTGGCGGCAGGGGTCCTTTTAGGGATATCCCTTATGGTAAAAATCAATATCGCTTTTTCAGTCCTGCTGGTAGGTTGTTTCTTGCTATGGTGGTTTTATAAGTGCTATGGTATGGCCGGGGCGTTCAAAAATATGCTGCTCCTATCCGGACCGGCCTTTTTGATTGTGTTGCTAACAGTACTTCCCTATTATCTGAGCGGACAGCAATCCTTATGGTGGGATTCCGTGATCCTGGCGCCCCTGGCTTACACCGAAGGCGGCCGCAACACCCTTCCGGTCCTTACAGGCTTTGCTGCAGCGATTTTAATTGTTCTTTTCTGGGCCATTCGGACAAAACACCTGGATATTAAAAGGCCTGAAATCGGGATACTGATTGCAGCCCTGCTGGGAATCCTGTTTTCTTTTATCAAAGGGGGGCGCATCAATAGCCATTATCTGATTATGCTATATCCTGTCTTCCTGATTCTTTTGTGCGCAGCCACTGCCCCATTTTTAGAGAGCCTTCAGAAAAAATCCTTCAGGATAATAGTGCTCATATCCCTTTTGATTCCAATGGAAAGCTATCTGGAATACATACAGGTCGGCCGCAATTATTCAAAATACAACACCCCCTATAACGGAGAGGGTTACAGGGTGCCTGAATATATTTTGGAAAAAAACATCGACACAGAAAACATCTTATTCCTCGGGTATCACATCGGGTACTGGATGCTGGACCTTTACCCTCCGGTTAAAACCGCCACCCACCCCAGTAATATCTGTAAATCCGAAATGTTTCCTTACTACAATCCGGAGCGCAATACGGCCATGGAAGAAATCCGGTACATTATGGAAGAAATTCGCCCGGCCACACTGGTAACCCGAACAAGCAGGCTTGTGTTCGATAAGAAACTCGTTGAGGAAAACGCCTACATTAACAAGCGCATTGAACAGGACTATACCCTTGAAGCAAAAGTGGAAAAGGCCAGTATTTATATTCGCAAGCGGCAGTAGGCATTCCTTTCTAAAAAAATCCGGCTGCCTGAAGGGCGGGCCTAAGGGATGTTGCGAGTTTTGAAATAGCCTCCTTCGTAAATTCAGGATGTTCTTCTACTCTCCCCAATACCCTTACCCCGGATTTTTTTAAGATTATTTCTTCTGTGGTGGGATGTTCATCCCCACTGAAAATCAGGCTTACATCAAGACCCTTCCGCAACAGGCATTCCAGGGTTAGCAGCGTATGGTTAATACTCCCCAGATAGTGTCGGGAAACTACCACTACCCTGTAGTCCGGTTGTATTAAATCCAGAATGGTATCCCTGTCATTCAAGGGGACCAGCAAACCCCCCGCACCTTCTATGATAAGGGTGTTTTGCGTTTGAGGAGGATTAATTTGTTCTAAGCTTAAGGAAACACCATCTATAGCTGCGGCAGCATGCGGACTCATAGGGGTTTTCAGGGCAAAGGCATTTTCGTGAATACGACTTTGAGGATTACTGATAAGGTGCTGCACCTTGTCACTGTCGGAATAATCCAGGTCTCCTGCCTGTATGGGTTTCCAGTAATCTGCCTGCAATGCCTCTGTCAGAATGGCGGAAACTATAGTTTTACCAACCTCTGTGGAAATACCGGTTACAAAAATCTTTTTCATCTTTCGGATCGGGTAATCATGCCGCAATTCAGGCACCTGTACTTGCGGGCCTCCACAAAGGGAAACAATTTTTGAAGTAAATTCTTCCGTTCCGAGTAACGTTCAGACCGGGCAGCCTTGCAATTTGGACAAATGATCGGGTTACCATCATTATCCTGGGCATAGGGACGCAGGGCGTCATATATTTCTTTTGCCCGATCCAGGTCATTTTCCAAAACCATTACCTTCACACCTCCAATAGCCGAGGCAATAAAGGGTTCCGCCTGCAAGACATTGGCATCTTTCAGAAAGACTTCTATCCCTTCCGATTCCAGCTTAACCCTGAGGATTTCGGCATCTGCCACATAATCAAAGGCCCCAACTATCCGGTAAGCACTATTCATTTTCAGACATTTTCATAGCTGAGGCCAAGATAGTCAAAACCGCCCTGATTTCCTCGGGCGAATTATAGCTGTGCAGGCAAAATCTCAGGCATTCCCGGCCCCTGGGAACGGTTGGTGAAAGAATAGCCCTTACATCAAAACCCTGGTTCTGTAATAGGGAGGCAAGTTCTTTGGTTTGAGCATTTCCCCCGATAATACAGGTTTGTATAGCTGCGATCCCTTTAAGAAAATACCGGTCCAGCCCAAGTTTTTTTTGTTCGGCCAGAAAAACCCGGATATTCTGCTGCAGTTGTTCCCTGGCAACCATTCCCTGCGAAGATTCCAGGACCTGATAAGCTTGCAAAATATGTTGCAAGGCATAGGGTGGCAGAGCAGTGGTGTATATCAATGACCTGCTGAAATTCAGCAGATATTCCTTAAGCGAAACCGAGCCCAAAACAGCCGCCCCATGACAGCCCATGGCCTTTCCGAAAGTGACGATCCTTGCGAATACCAAATCCTTCAGGCC
The DNA here is from genome assembly GCF_052497835.1 of Robiginitalea insularis. NCBI lineage: Bacteria > Pseudomonadati > Bacteroidota > Flavobacteriia > Flavobacteriales > Flavobacteriaceae > Robiginitalea > Robiginitalea insularis. The sequence goes on along the minus strand of NZ_CP199296.1, from coordinate 1,685,952 downwards.
TGCAGCATCTACACCTCCCCTGCCCTGTTTGCCGAGGATGCCAACCGCATGCGCCTCATCCACAATTAATCGAAAACCATTCTGCTCACAGAACCTTGCAAATGCTCCCAAGTCCGGGCCATCCCCTTCCATGGAATAGACAGATTCAAGCAAGACATATACTTCAGAGTCACTGTTACGTCCCTTTTTAAAGACATTTTGAATCCTGGAAGTAAGGGATGACAGGTCATTATGCGAAAATTTAAAGGCCCTGGCCTGCCCAAGACTTATGCCGTCCCGCAAACTGGCATGCACGCTTTCATCATAAAAAATATAATCCGATCGCTGTAAAACTGCAGATAACAAACCAAGATTCACGTCGTAGCCGGAATTAAATACCAAAGCAGCAGTTGCTCCATGAAATGTAGCTAATTTCTCCTCCAATACTTCAAAAAGCGGATCATTCCCGCTGATAAGCCGGGAACCGGTACTCCCGGAATTATGGACAGATTCCCCTTTCTCTGATGAAGGAAGCCCCATCCTGGAAAAACCGAGGTAGTCATTAGATGCGAAATCGGTAAGATGCGTTCTGGGCTGTAGCTTTCTGAGGGCTCCTTCCTGCTTGCGCCTATTCAATCTGGATGCTAGTTTTTCCGGAAATTCAGACATATGATAAAGGTAGTATATAGCCGGAATTCTGCTAAATTAGATTTGTGAATTCCTCAGTTATTAATTATGGAGATTGTTTACAGACCTGCTGAAACCAGAGAGGAGCTAAAATCTATCCTTGAACTGCAAAAGCTCAATCATTTCTCTGTCTTGTCTGAAGAAGAACGAGCCGTTGAGGGTTTTGTTACCCTCAGGCATACCTTACCACTCCTCCAAAAAATGAAAGCACTTTGTCCGCAGTTAATGGTCCTGGCAGACCAGAAACTCGCAGGTTACGCACTTTGCCTGCATCCCGACCTGTCTGCCTTAATTCCGGGGCTCCAGCCCATGTTTTTACAATTGAAGGGGTTGGATGAGCCCATAAATGATTTCAGGGTTATGGGCCAGATTTGTATCGCCTCCGAATTTCGAAGGAAGGGTCTTTTCAGGGGCCTGTACGATCATTTTAAAAAAATGGTTTCGCCTTCAGCCATTGTTACCGAGGTAGCCTGCTCTAACGTGCGTTCCTTAAAAGCACATCATGCGGTAGGGTTCCGGTCCGTGGCTTTTCACAAAGAAGCAGATCAAAGTTGGGAAGTGTTATGCTGGAAATAAAAAACCCGTAAATCCAAAGACTTACGGGTTTATATATGTTCAGGCATACGATTTAATCAGCCAGTACGATAACCTTGTTGTTCTTCAATTCGATGGTTCCGCTCTTGATAGCCAAAATGGTCTTTCCATTGCCTTCCTTGCGGAACTTATCTTCAAATTCCTCCTCGATCTCGATTTGCCCGGTAATTTTCACTTCGCCTTCCTGCAGCAGGGAAACGATCGGGGCGTGATCCTTAAGCATTTGGAATTCCCCGTTGATACCCGGTACGGTTACCGAACTTACTTCACCTGCAAATAAGGTGGCTTCAGGAGAAACGATTTCTAAATACATAATCTTTAACTATTTGTCACATGGCCGGGTAGCAAACTGCCAACTGCCACTGTTAACTCATTAAGCCTCAGCCAGCATTTTCTCGCCAGCTTCAATGGCTTCCTCAATGGTACCCTTCAGGTTAAAAGCAGATTCCGGAAGGTGATCCAGTTCCCCGTCCATAATCATGTTAAAGCCCTTAATGGTATCCTTGATGTCTACAAACACCCCGGGGATACCGGTAAACTGCTCAGCTACGTGGAAAGGCTGAGAGAGGAAGCGCTGTACCCTACGGGCACGTGCAACGGCCAGTTTATCTTCTTCAGATAATTCTTCCATCCCCAGAATGGCGATGATGTCCTGTAATTCTTTATATCGCTGCAGCAGCTCTTTTACGCGCTGGGCGCAATCATAGTGCTCATCACCAAGAATGTCTGCAGTGAGGATTCGCGAAGTGGAATCCAGCGGGTCAACCGCAGGGTAGATCCCAAGCTCTGCAATTTTTCGCGAAAGTACGGTAGTTGCATCAAGGTGGGCAAAAGTAGTTGCAGGCGCCGGGTCTGTAAGGTCATCCGCAGGTACGTAAACCGCCTGTACAGAAGTAATGGATCCCCGCTTGGTAGAGGTAATACGCTCCTGCATGGCCCCCATTTCAGTGGCCAGGGTAGGCTGGTAACCCACCGCGGAAGGCATCCGTCCCAAAAGAGCCGAAACCTCAGATCCTGCCTGTGTAAAACGGAAGATGTTATCCACAAAGAAAAGAACGTCTTTCCCCTGTCCTTCTCCGGCTCCGTCACGGAAATACTCTGCAATGGTAAGCCCGGAAAGCGCAACACGCGCACGGGCTCCCGGAGGCTCATTCATCTGTCCGAATACGAAGGTAGCCTTGGATTCCTTCATGGCTTTCTTGTCTACCTTGCTCAGGTCCCAGCCGCCTTCTTCCATGGAATGCAGGAAATCGTCCCCGTATTTGATAATGCCGGATTCCAGCATTTCCCGAAGCAGGTCGTTTCCTTCACGGGTCCGTTCCCCTACTCCTGCGAATACAGAGAGTCCTCCGTGGCCTTTAGCAATATTGTTAATCAGTTCCTGAATCAGTACGGTTTTACCAACCCCGGCACCGCCAAATAGTCCAATTTTTCCACCTTTGGCATAAGGCTCGATCAGGTCAATAACCTTGATCCCGGTAAACAGAACCTCGGTTGAAGTTGAAAGGTCTTCAAATTTTGGTGCTTCCCGGTGAATGGGCAAACCATCCTTGCCGGCTTTTGGCAAATTCCCCAATCCATCAATGGCATCTCCAATCACATTAAAAAGACGTCCGTAAACATCGTCTCCAATAGGCATTTGTATGGCGGCTCCTGTTGCCTGCACTTCAACACCTCTTGCCAGACCATCTGTAGAGTCCATAGAAATGGAGCGCACAGAATTTTCTCCGATATGCGATTGTACTTCCAGTACCAGAATGGATCCATCTTCCCTTTTAATCTCCATAGAATCATAGATTCTTGGTAATTCAGTTCCGGATGGAAACTCAACGTCAATTACCGGTCCGATGATCTGCGAAACTTTACCTGAATTTTTTGCCATTGTGTTCTTTTTAAACTACTTATATATGTTAGGCGCTGTTTTTTCGGCTGCAAAGATATGGTATTCCATTGTAAAAAAGAATGCTTTTCGGTCCTTTTTAAATAAAAAAAGCGCCCCCTTTGGGACGCTTTTACAAGATGCTTTTTCTCTTATGGATTAATGGTAAGTGAGATGTAATAAATAGATCCGACTGCCCCGGTTCCGATAGCCGAGAAGTATTCCTCACCAAGCAAATTGGAGGCTCCCAGTTTTACAACTGATTTCCAGTTGGGGATGGCGTAATTTACCTGTGCATCCAGTACCGTGTAGGCCGGTATTTGCCCATCGGCAAAAGTAGCCTGCCAGAAATAGGTGTCACTCCAGCGGTAGTTGATGTTAAAACCAAAATTGGTAAAGAGCTCCGTATTCCCGAAGGAGGCTTTCACCTTGTGGTTGGGGGTGTTGAAATTGGTCCGGAAATCCGGGAAAGCAGCCTGGTTGAAATCCAGGTCGGCAAAGGTATAGTTTACCCCAATATCAAAATTCCCCAGTATTTTGGCATCCACCCCGGCCGTTACCCCATAGGATTCAATATCCGCCTGGGAATTGGTATAGGTCTGATAGGCAAACCTATCGCCATTCTGTAAGGCGAGCAGCGAAGCCCCACCGTCTCCGGCGGTTCCGTAAAAAGGAACGAGCACTGTGGTATTCGAAATGAAGTTTTGGTATTTATTATAATATCCGCTAATGTCAATGGCAACCCTGCCAATCTGTGCACGGTATCCTACTTCATAGGCCGTTATTTCCTCGGGTTTTACCACTGGCGTTTCTACGGCTTGCGGATTCCCGGAAAGCACAGAGTTTAGTGAAAAAGCATTCTCATAAGCGGCACGGCCGACTACGGTAGCCGTACTGTTGCCCGTAAAAGCTGCTCCGGCATCGCTTAAAGGGAAGGTTCGGATATCGCGGTCAAGGTTAGCCGGGGCAGACCCAACTAAAATAGCCCTCCCTGCATTCAAGCCAATAAAGAGGTCCTGAGTGGTGGGGTTCCGGAATCCCTGCTGAACGGAGACCCTGAGGTTGTGGTTGCGCCGTTCGCCAAAAGTACCTAAGACGGAAAGCCTGGGGGAGAGGAAGCCATCAAAAAACTCATTTTTATCATAACGGATAGAACCAGTAAATTTCAAACGCTCATCGATTAATTTTTTCTGGACCTGCAAATAGGCACCGTACTCATTGTAGGTAATTGGACCATCAAAATCCGTAAAAATGGTACCTTCAGAATTCAGCTCGTATTCCCGGAAGGATCCTCCTATCTGGATTTCTGCAATATCCTTTGTCAGGTGGCTGAAGTTGTAGTTTGCGTCAATATGACGGAATTTGGTGTTGTCGATGAATTTTGCACCAGTGGTAAAGTCGCCGTCGGCAATTACCGAATTTAAAGCATTGTTGAACTGCGGCGTTCCGGGCAGGAAACGTCCGGTATCTGCTGCCTGTCGAGCAGCCGCGTGGGCGGTGGTTTCATCCAGCTGCACCCCGGTTCCTATCCCCAATCGGGCCCCAATATAGGTGGCAGCATAATCCTGAAACCACTGTTGATCACTTTTCCATCTCCTGTTCACGTTGATTGCCGCGAAACGAGTATCATAGGAATTCCCCGCATTTTCGGAGGTGATGTACCCCCTCAGGAAAAAGTTGTCGTTTCGGAATTCGATACGGTGCTGCTGCAATATAAAATCCCTGATGGAGTAACGGTTGGATCCCTGGTAAATAGTATTACCCCTACCAATACGGCCGTTGTAAATGATCTCAAAATCATCGGCAAAGGGGCGGTAGTACAGGGAAAAATCCGTTTTGACGCTCTGCGCATTATAATTGGTTAAGTCGGCCTCGTTGTAACCGGTCCGGCTGACAAGGGCAGATCCGACAGTTCCGGAAGGCAAACCGGCTGCGGCATCAAAATTCAGTAAAAAATTTACTTCATCCCCATATACATTTAGTCCATCATAGGCAGGATTGGAGCGGTCTGCTCCGGGTCTGGCCAGGTCAATCACGCTGTTGGCGTGCCAGTCTTCCCCCTGCAGGAAAGAGAAATTTGCCTTAATGGCAAGTTTATCATTGAAAGCATGTGCTGCGCGGATTCCGAAATCATAGTATTCATTGGTCCCTGCTGCGTCCTGATTGGTAAAGCCTGTTTTAAAATAGGTGCTGATCCCCTGAAAATCGAAGGGGCTCTTACTCCTCATAAATAGTATTCCGTTAAAGGCGCCGGCTCCATAAAGAGCGGAAGAGGCTCCCGGCAATATTTCCACGCTCTGCACCTCCAGTTCCGACATCCCCACAAGGTTCCCCAAAACGAAATTCAGACCGGGAGCCGTATTGTCCATCCCGTCTACTAATTGCATAAACCGGGTATTTGCAAAGGTTGCAAAGCCGCGGGTGTTGATAGACTGGAAGGTAAGACTGTTGGTGTTGATGTCTACACCCTTCAGGTTCACCAGGCCGCCATAAAAAGATTCGGCTGTGGTATTTTTGATCTCCTTTAATCCGAAACGCTCCACTGAAACCGGGGATTCAAACAGGCGTTCCGGGGTACGGGAGGCCGATATAACTACTTCATCCAGAAAGGTCTGGGCCTCAGCCAGGGTAATGGTAAGCCTTTGGTTATTGGTGGTTACCTGCGCCGTGGCATCCGAATAACCCACGCTGCTGAACCTCAGCTGAAAAGGCGGCACCTCTGAAGTTTCAAGGGTGAAATTCCCGTCGAAGTCGGTAGTAGTCCCAATAGCTTTTCCGACTATTACAACATTTGCTGCCGGGATAGGTTCCCCATTTTCATCACTTACATTCCCGGTAACAGTCGTTTGCGCGAAAGACCCCATTCCCATTAAGAGCAGGGAAAAAAGAAGTATTGTTCTCATTAGTTTAGTTTGCGTTAGAAGTTTAAAGCAAGATAGAGATTTTTTTAAAACCCGAATTATAAATTCTCAAAATTATGCGTGCATAATAATAATATGACAATCTACAGAGCTGAATTTTGTGATGTCCTGAATTCAGGAGCCGGGCAAGGCTTTTTAGAGCCATGGAATACAGTATTTATAGCACCAATATTCGAGTTGTCCTCATCTTGTATGAACATTGAAAATTGACTAAATTTAGTAAAGCTTTCTAATCAATCTAAGCATGCAGGGTTTTGTTATCTTTCTGGGAATACTGGCACTTCTGCTAATATGGTGGAACCTGTGGGTTAGCAGGTTGATTGTTTTGTACTTAAGGGATAAGGGGGAATCGGCAAGCCTTTTTAAATTTGGCTTTTTTATAAAAGGAAAGATATTCTCCTACCTCCCGCTTTACAGGAAACGCAGCCTTGAAGATGAAGGAAAAGTAGGAAAGCTCTATTGGCAGTTTTACTTCTCCTTTGCAACTGCAATGTTCCTTATTATAATCGGGGTAATTATGCTGGGTAGCAAATAGTTAGCTGTTACCGTGATTCTACTCCACCGTTACCGACTTGGCCAGGTTCCTAGGCTGGTCCACATTACAGCCGCGCATTACAGCTATATGATACGAAAGTAACTGCAGGGGGATGGTGGTAAGCAGCGGCGAAAGGCTTTCAGAGCATTCAGGCACTTCGATCACGTGGTCTGCCAGGTCCCGTACCTGCTCATCTCCTTCTGTGACAATGGCAATAATCTTGCCCTTGCGGGATTTGATTTCCTGTATGTTACTGACCACTTTTTCGTAATGGCCTTTTTTGGTGGCGATAACGATCACCGGCATATGCTCATCAATAAGGGCAATGGGGCCGTGTTTCATTTCGGCCGCAGGGTATCCCTCTGCGTGTATGTAGCTGATTTCCTTTAGTTTGAGTGCACCTTCCAGGGCTACAGGGAAATTATAGCCCCTGCCCAGATACAGACAATTGGTGGAATCTTTATAAACTTCCGCAATGATTTCAATTAGCGGATTGGCTTCCAGGGTTTTTTCCACCTTGGCAGGGATATTTTCGAGTTCCGTCAGTATTTCGTGAAAACGGGAATCAGAGAAAACCCCTTTTTCCTTGGCCAGTTTCAGAGCCAGCAGGCTCAAAACCGTAATCTGAGTGGTAAAAGCCTTGGTAGAAGCCACCCCTATTTCAGGACCGGCATGGGTGTAGGCTCCGGAATGGGTCTCACGGGAAATAGAAGATCCCACAACGTTACAAACCCCAAATACAAAGGCCCCTTTTTCTTTGGCCAGTTTGATGGCAGCGAGGGTATCTGCGGTTTCCCCGGACTGAGAAATGGCAATCAGCACATCCTTATCAGTAATTACCGGGTTACGGTAGCGGAATTCCGAGGCGTATTCCACTTCCACCGGGATACGGGCGAGATCTTCAAAGATGTATTCGGCTACCAGCCCGGCGTGCCAGGAGGTCCCGCAGGCAACTATAATAATCCGGTTCGCATTCAGGAATCGTTCCAGGTGCTGGTCTATTCCGGCCATCTTGATGATGCCCTGGTCTACAAGCAGGCGCCCCCTGAAAGTATCCTTAATGGCCCTGGGCTGCTCGTAAATTTCCTTTAGCATAAAATGATCATACCCTCCCTTTTCAATCTCATCCAGGTTCAGTTTTAATTCCTGTATCATCGGATAGGCGATGGCATCGTCCTTAATTTTTCGCAATTTGATTTCCTTCCCAAGCCGGATTATGGCCATTTCCTCATCTTCCAGATACACAGCGTTATTGGTGAATTCTATAAAAGGTGAAGCATCCGAGGCGATAAAAAATTCTTTTTCGCCTACCCCAATAGCCAATGGGCTTCCCAATTTAGCCACTACAATTTCATCGGGTTTGGTACGGTCAAAAACAGCTATGGCATAGGCGCCAACTACCTGGTTTAAAGCTATCTGCACGGCCTTGCCCAGCTTTACCTTTTCCTTCTTTTTTACTTCCTCGATAAGGTTAATGAGCACCTCCGTATCCGTATCAGAATGGAAGGTGTACCCCCTTTTGATGAGCTCCTTTTTAACGGATTCGTAGTTCTCGATAATTCCGTTATGGATAATCACCAGGTCTCCTGAATTCGAAAAGTGCGGGTGGGAATTCACATCATTGGGAATACCGTGGGTAGCCCAACGGGTATGGCCAATGCCCACGCTGCCATTAAGGGATATTTCCTCTTTGGATTTGCGGCTCAGGTCTTCCACCTTACCTTTTGTCTTGGAAAGGTTTATCTGTGTGCCATCATACAGGGCAATCCCTGCGCTGTCATAGCCCCTGTATTCCAGACGCTGCAGGCCCTTCATGATTACGGGATAAGCATCCCTGTGACCGATATAACCGACAATTCCACACATAGCAAAAGATTTTGATCGTAATGATTTGGCTACAAAACTAGCACTTCAATAATAGATGAATGTAAAAATATGGATATATAACGTAATTTACCTTTAATCGGTTCCTACTGCGTTATTTCGGTGTAAGAAATCTCCAGTTTCAGCTTTTTGGGATCATCCGCAGCTACATTGCTGCCGATCAGCACCGTTCCGAGTGGGCTGATGGCATTGCTGGCCGGGAGCGGCCTTTGGGAATTGTCTGGCAGTAAAACGTCATTTACGCCGGATATCCTCAAATCCGGGGTCAGGGTCAGGCCCAGGGTTACATTGGCCGAATCCCTTATGACGATATTATTGATGTGTTCCGTTATCCGAACCGTGTATTTGATTCCTTTCCCCGAAGACTCTTCCAAAAAGCCGTCGTAGTTAAGGAATATTCCAAAGGGATTGTCAGCGAGGTTGGTTTCCGTAAGGATGTTGTACAAAGGCTGATCGGTCTCAGCGTTGTACAGATATAAACGGGGAGGTTCTACAGCTCCGCCCTGGGCATCCAGGCGATCCCTGTCTACATAGAAAACGAGATTGGCCTCGTTGATAATCCAGTTATTCTGCTTAATCTGGTTGATAATGTCCCCACCACCAAGCAGGTCAAAAAGTTCGATTTCCGCAAAACTGCCAGCGCCCCCTTTCAGGTAAATACGAGATGCATTTTCGGAAGAGGCGAAAGCATCGGTAATCTCCGCAGGATAAGCTTCATTGAGCAGGGTATTTACGGCATTGCCGCTAAAGGCCTGGTTTTGCCCTCCTATCAACAATCGGAGCTGATAATCGTCTTCCCGCCTTTCGATTTCCCCATCAGATTCAAAATCGTATTCATAATTGACTGTGAGCCGGGCATTGGTGAGGTCCAGCAAGATCATCAGATCGTCTGTAATGGGGGTCAGTGACATATGGATTCCCCTGAAAAACTCCCTGAAATTCGCATTGCTGAGCAATTCGGCAGATCCCTCCTTATCCAGGAAATTCTGCTGGAAAAACTGAGGATCCAAGGCAACCCGGATTCCAGGCTGTATCCGCTCATCCACCAATATAGACTCGTCATCTTCAGTATCCGGATCATCTTCCTGAAAGATCAGGTACTCTTCGTCGGAAATAGTAAGGCTCTCATCAAACAGAACATCAGAAACAAACGTTGGGCTGAAAGACTGGTTGGAAAAATATGGTTCCTGCTCCTGGAAACCGGAATTCGGGTCTAAATCCCTCAGGAAATAGGTAGAGCGCTCCACCTTAAAATTAAAAGGTGCGGCCCTGTTTCCGTAGATACTGTCCAAATCCTTGCGCTGGGCAAAAATATTCTGGGGGGTGGCATCATCATCCCCATCCGAAATCCCATCGCCATCGGTATCCGGATTGAGCGGGTCTGTACCCCTGGATCGCTCCTGAGCGTCCGTAAGCCCGTCTCCGTCCGTATCACTGTTGGGATCCTCCGGGTCTGCGTCCAGGCTGTCTATAAGCCCGTCGGCATCCAGATCTGCCCTATTATTCTGAAAATATGGGAGGTATAAAATTACCTCCGTTATGGTTTCATTTTCCGGAATGGCATCCGGGTCTGTATTCTCCTGTAATTGCGTATAGCGCCCAAAGGTAGGGTTCCCGAGGTTGTCGGCTAGGCTCAACTGACTTGTAATTCGACCTTCGGTCCGGCCATAAACCGGATCATTAAAAACCCCCAGCTGGTATAAAGGCAGTCTGTTTGTGGGTACGGCTTCAATGTTTTTGTTGAATGCAAACACATCGTAAACGGCTTTTCCGGTGGTAAAGGGCTCTCCCCCGATTACTTCGTCACCAATGGTTACCACCTCTTCCTCACAAGACTCAGTGGCCAGGACAAGACATATACCCGCCACGAGGGAAATTAAGAGTCGTTTCATCTGAATTATTTTAAAACTTCGGTCGTATAGAAATTGGCATAGGCCTCCTCAAATTCCTGAAGAGGTACGTATGGCAATACCGGTTTTTGAAGGTTGGTAGCGTACTCCTGTAGTTCATCAGGAATCTCTTCAGCGGCTAAGATAATTGCGTCTGAATAATCTAGGGCTACTTTTAACAAATTATTGTAGGTGGGGGGGTCAACAACCGCACTGCGGTCTGCAGATATGTTGTCAAAGGCTATTTTTTTGCTGAGTTCCGGGTTTAATTCCCCTTCAAACCCTCTGCCGTAGACCGAGGTTACAATACGACTGTCTGCAAACAGGGGCTCATCTTTATAATATTCCCTAAGGTATAGTGGTAAAAGGGATGCCATCCATCCGTGAACATGAATGATATCGGGAGACCAGTTTAGCTTTTTAACTGTTTCCACAACCCCTTTTGCGAAGAATATGGCGCGTTCGTCGTTATCGGGAAAAAGGTTACCTTCTTCATCGGCAAAAGTGGCCTTGCGCTTGAAGTATTCCTCATTATCGATAAAATATACCTGAATACGCTCTTTTGGTATAGAAGCTACCTTTATGATTAGGGGCATATCCATGTCGTTGATTACCAGATTCATTCCCGAGAGTCGAATTACCTCATGCAACTGGTGCCGGCGTTCATTTATGTTCCCGTAACGCGGCATGAATATCCTGATCTGGCCACCTTTGCTGTTGACCATTCTGGGTGCTTCATAAGACATTAGGGAAACTTCGTTCTCGGGGAGGTATGGTACTAATTCAGAAGATACAAACAATATCTTTTTCCCGTTCATAAAGGCAAAATTTTGTAAAGGGTGTAAACGTAGCTGCAAAATTACAAAAATTATGAAGAATAGCCGTAATTATAGTAAGTTTGCTGCCGCTAAAACACAGGGATGAAACTGTTGAAGACGAAAGGGGAAGTACAATTATTGAGGGCTTCGGTCAGGGATTCCGGAAACAGTCTTGGTTTGGTCCCTACTATGGGGGCCCTGCACCAGGGTCATTTACATCTGGTAAAAACAGCCCTCTCCGAAAATGATGAAGTCCTGGTCAGCATTTTTGTCAATCCCACACAGTTCAATAACTCCAAAGACCTGGAGAAATATCCCAAGACGCTGGAGGAAGACCTGAATAAATTGCAAAGTCTGGAGGGTAGCATACATGTTTTTGCCCCCGAAGTTTCGGAGATGTACGGAGAAGAAGTCCGATCCCGGAATTACAATTTTGAGGGACTGGACAAATTTATGGAAGGGGCCTTCCGAAAAGGGCATTTTGAAGGGGTGGGAACAATTGTGGAGAACCTGCTCAGGCTGATCTTGCCGGATCGGGCCTATTTTGGTGAAAAAGACTACCAGCAATTGCAAATTATCCGCAAACTGGTTTCTGAGCGTGAGATCCCTGTGGAAATCATCCCTTGCCCGATTATCAGGGAAGCAGACGGGCTGGCGATGAGTTCAAGAAACCGGCAGCTCACAAAACGACTCCGGAAAAAGGCTGCATTCATCTTTAAATCCCTCAAAAAAGCACAATTGGAATTTGGCACAAAAAGTGCTGTAGAACTGAAGGAAGAAATAAGCAGGGCTTATGCTGAAGATCCGGATTTTGAACTGGAATATTTTGAAATCTCGCATGCCGAAAGTTTAAAGCCCGTAAAGCGACCAAGAAAAAATGAAAAGTACAGGGCCTTTGTTGCCGCCTATCTCGGTGAGGTAAGGCTGATCGACAATATAGCCCTTAATTAAGTATCTTTGCCCCATGCAAATTCAAGTAGTAAAATCTAAAATCCACCGCGTCCGGGTAACCGGAGCGGACCTGAATTATATCGGCAGTATTACCATTGATGAGGATCTGATGGACGCCGCAAATATCATCCAGGGTGAAAAGGTGCAGATTGTCAACAACAACAATGGCGAGCGCCTTGAAACTTATGTAATCCCCGGCCCAAGGGGAAGCGGGGAACTTACCCTTAATGGGGCCGCTGCCCGTAAAGTAGCGGTAGGCGATATCCTGATCCTGATTGCCTATGCCTGGATGGACATTGAAGCTGCAAAGAAATTTAACCCTGCGCTGGTATTCCCGAATGAAGCGACCAACCAGCTCAACTGATTTTGAACCCCTCCGTCAAAAAAGCCCTTAAAATCATCCTCCCGATCCTGCTGGGTCTTTTTTTGATATGGTACTCCTATAACATGACCTCTGCGGAAGACCGCAGGGAAATTATCAAATATATCCGGGAAGCCAACCTTTTCTGGGTGGGGATCTCTGTCCTGATAGGGATCATGAGCCATATATCCAGGGCCATCCGGTGGAATTACCTGCTGGAACCGCTGGGCCATGCCCCCAGGCTCCGCAACAACATCCTGATAATCCTGATGGCGTACTTTGCCAATCTCGGCATCCCCAGATCCGGGGAAGTATTGCGGGCAACCGCCCTGGCCACATACGAGGGGGTTCCCTTCCAAAAGGGCTTCGGGACTATTGTGACTGAAAGGGTAATCGATCTGATCATGCTCTTTATTGTGATTGTAATCGCCCTCTTCTCCCAAACTGAGATCATCCTGGAATTCCTCTCAGAAAAAGGAATAGGTTTTACCGCAAGTGCACTCTTGCTCCTGGGTGGTATCCTCTGGCTTTTTATCTTCAGAGCCTTTCTGAAGCTTTCGGACTCAAAACTGGCTCTTAAGCTGAGGGGTATTATAAGGGGATTGCTGGAAGGGGTGCTGAGCATCTTTAAAATGAAACGTAAATGGGCCTTTATCGGGCACACCATTTTTATTTGGGGCGCTTATTTTGCAATGTTCTGGGTTATTAAATACACCGTCCCGGAGACCCTGGGGCTCAGTGCGGGGGAATTACTGGTTGCTTTTGTTGCCGGAGCTTTTGCCATGACCGCCACTCCTGGTGGATTGGGCCTCTATCCTTTAGCGGTGAGCAAATCCCTGACCCTTTTTGGAATAAGCGAGGTTTCCGGGGATGCCTTTGGCTGGATTATGTGGATCGCCCAAACCCTTATGGTAGTGTTTTTTGGTGCAATATCTTTCCTCTTGCTACCGTTATGGAACAGGAATAAATAGTATTCCTTTCTAATCCGAATTTATGAAACGTATAGTGCTGATTACCCTGGGGGTTTTGCTTAGCCTGCCCGCTTTTTCACAGGTGAAACAAGAAATATTCGAATCTTTCAAACTTCAGGAACGAAGGGATGTTAAGTACTATATCCCCGAAGACTACGACCCTGAAAAGAAATACCCCCTTGTAATTGTGCTGGACGCCGAATACCTGTTCGACCAGGTAGTGGCCACCTCCAGGTTTTACAGCAGGTACCAGGGAATGCCTGAAACCCTGGTGGTTGGGATCGAACAGGGGAAAAACCAACTCCGATGGGAAGATTGTGCCTTTGAGGAAGATACCGGATTGCCAACGGACAAAGGCAAACTATTTTATGAGTTTATTGGCCTGGAAATTATCCCCTACATGGTAAGCGCCTTTAATGTGGCTCCTTTTAAAATGTTCGTAGGCTATGACATCACGGCCAACTTTGGGAATTTCTACCTCTTCAAGGAACAATCCCTTTTTAATGCCTATATCAGTATTTCACCTAAGCTCGCACCTGAAATGGAAATGAGGGTGCCGGCCCGGCTTTCGGATATCGACCAGAAGATCTTCTATCACCTTATAGTGGAAGGGGAATCGGGTAAGGACAAGGATGGGATCCTGGCCATGCATAAAAACATACAGAGTCTGAATAAGGAGGGCCTGACCTACTATTTTGACCAGTATGATAATGCCAACGAGGTATCGGTTGCAACCTACGGAATAGGCAAGGCCTGGGACCGCACTTTTGATATATTTAAACCCATCAGCCCAAAAGAATACCGCCAAAACATCCTGACCTCTCAGGAGCCTGTTTTTAACTATATAGAAGAGAAATACAACACCATCGAAGAGTTATTCGGTTTCAAAAAGACCGTAGAACTCAATGATATTATGGCCATTTATGCAGGATGCCGGAAAAAAGAGGATCTGGAGTCTTTAAAACTATTGTCTGATTTATGCAAGGACGCCTTTCCGGATACTATGATGGGCTTTTATTTTGAGGGTGAGTATTACGAACAACTGGGAGAACCCAAAAAAGCGCTGCGCACCTTTGAAAAAGCCTTTGGAATGGATGAAATCGATTTCCTTACCAAGGAAATGGCCCTGGAGAAAATGGATGCCCTGAAGGCAGATTTCGGATATTAAAAACCGTTCTGTATTACCTTGTTTATTTAAGCACTCCGGTCTATCTTTAGCCCAAACCAGACCGGCTAATGGCCAAGACCAAAACAGCTTTTTTTTGCCAGAATTGCGGGGCGCAGCACGCCAAGTGGGTTGGACAGTGCACCTCTTGCAAACAATGGAATACCCTCTCTGAAGAGCTGCTGGAAAAAGCTGCTGCTCCTGCCTGGAAATCCAATGAAGGATCCCATCAGAAAACCCCTAAACCCTTACGCCTTAGTGAGATCGATGCCGATAAGGAAATGCGGCTCTCTACAAGGGACACCGAACTGGACCAGGTTTTGGGAGGAGGGCTGGTCCCCGGTTCCATGACCCTGATAGGCGGGGAACCCGGCATTGGAAAAAGCACCCTGCTATTGCAGATTGCACTACGGCTGAATGTCAAAACCCTCTATGTATCCGGGGAAGAGAGCCAGCGGCAGATTAAGATGCGAGCAGAACGCATCGCGCCGGAGAGCGATTCCTGCTACATACTAACCGAAACAAACACGAGCCGGATTTTCAGGCAGATAAACGAGCTCAACCCAGACCTGGTCATTGTGGATTCCATTCAGACCCTGCACTCCGAATTTCTGGAAGCCGGGGCCGGGAGCGTTTCACAGATCCGGGAATGCACGGCTGAACTGATCAAATTTGCAAAGGAGAGTCACACCCCTGTAATTTTGATCGGCCATATTACCAAAGACGGGAGCATTGCGGGGCCCAAAATTCTGGAACATATGGTTGATACCGTACTGCAGTTTGAAGGGGACCGGAATCATGTATTTCGAATTGTCCGCGCCCTTAAAAACCGGTTCGGATCCATTGCCGAACTGGGCATCTATGAAATGAAGGCCAATGGCCTGATCCCCGTTGCTAATCCGTCGCAAATTCTGATCTCTCAAAATTCCGAAGACCTGAGCGGCACGGCAATTGCCGCTACAGTGGAAGGGGTCAGACCTTTGCTGATAGAGATCCAGGCCCTTGTCAGCACAGCTGTTTACGGAACCCCTCAGCGTTCTGCAACCGGTTTCCCTGCAAAGCGGTTAAATATGCTTCTGGCCGTATTGGAAAAGCGGGCAGGGTTCAAACTGGCTGCCAAGGATGTTTTCCTGAATATTACGGGAGGCATTCAGGTAGATGACCCCGCCATAGATCTTGGGGTCCTGGCTGCGATCCTTTCCAGCAATGCCGATATTCCCATTCCCAGGGATATTTGTTTTGCCGCCGAAGTTGGCCTGGCCGGGGAAATACGCCCTGTACCCAGGATATCACAACGCATTACCGAAGCCGAAAAATTGGGATTCAGCCAGATTTATATCTCTACAAATGTCAAAGGCCTGCCGAAAAAGACAGGAATCGGCATTCAAAAAATTGCCAAGGTAGAAGATCTGGTGAGTGCGCTTTTCGGTTAGGGGGCAGGATTGGGGATGCGGTTGTGTACCGTCTCTATTTCCTCCAGAATTTCAGGGGTCAGTACTGTATCAATACTCCCAAGGTTTTCCTTAAGTTGCTCCATAGAGGTTGCCCCGATTATGTTACTGGTCACAAAGGGCCTGCTGGTCACAAAGGCCAGGGCCATTTGGGTAAGCGATAAATTGTGCTTATCCGCAATTTCTTTGTACGCCCGGGTAGCGGCTACTGCATTGTCCCCGCTGTATCTGTTGTAGTTCGGAAAAAGGGTAATCCGTGCATTTTCGGGTGGTTTTCCCTCCAGGTATTTCCCGCTCAAAGTCCCGAACCCGAGGGGAGAATAGGCCAGCAGGCCTATTTTGGAGCGCATGGAAATTTCAGAGAGGCCTACTTCAAAAAGTCGGTTGAGCAGGCTGTAGGGATTCTGGATGGTTATCATCCGGGGAAGGCTTGGATGCACCTTCCCTTCTTCCAGAAACCGCATGGTTCCCCAGGGGGTCTCATTGGAGAGGCCCACCTGTCTGATTTTACCTTCTTTTATAAGGTCTCTCAGGGTTTCAAGCACCTGATGGATGTTGTCCTCCCAGTGATCCCTGGGATCCGGCTGGTAGCCTCGCTGACCAAAATAATTGGTGGATCGTTCCGGCCAGTGGAGCTGGTAGAGGTCAATATAATCTGTTTGCAGCCGCTGCAAACTCCCGTTTACTGCTTCCACAATAGAATCTCTGCTGAAACCGGTTTCCCTGATAAATTTTGTAAATGGGGCTTTGCCTGCTATTTTGGTGGCAAGCACAATCTCACTTCGCTTCCCGGTTTTTTTAAACCAGTTTCCGATAATGGTTTCCGTTAGGGCATAACGTTCGGCCTGTGCAGGAATGGGGTAGAGCTCTGCCGTATCAAAAAAGTTGACACCCTGGCTCAGGGCGTAATCCATCTGATCATGACCCTCCTCTTCTGTATTCTGGCGTCCCCAGGTCATGGTCCCGAGGCAAATCTTACTAACTTCGATATCGGTATGCGGCAAGTAGTTGTACTCCATATAAAAAGGGTATTCGGGCTCTGTAAGCCCGGTTAGGAAACATTCTCTTAATTCAATTCCAATAAGATGGGGCAGTGGTCGCTGTGCACTGCCTCGTTAAGGATTACTGATCGCTTTAATTGCTTTTCCAGGCTCTCGCTCACCATGCCGTAATCCAGCCTCCATCCCTTGTTCTTTCCCCGGGAACCTGCGCGATAACTCCACCAGGTATAATTATGGGGATCCTGATTGAAATACCTGAAACTGTCAATAAATCCGCTTTCTATAAAATTTCCAATCCATTCCCGTTCCACCGGCAAAAATCCTGAAACATTTTTATTGCGTACCGGATCGTGGATATCAATGGCGCGATGACAAATATTATAGTCCCCGCAGATTACCAAATCCGGATAATCCTTTTTAAGACCATTTACATAGTCCTGAAAATCTGCCATGTACTGCAATTTGTGGTCGAGTCGTTCAATATTGGTGCCTGAGGGCAGGTAAAGGCTCATTACCGAAACCCCGTTAAAGTCGGCCCTTAGGTTGCGCCCTTCGGTATCCATGTATTTGATCCCGGTACCGAACTCCACATGATCGGGTTTTTGCTTGGAAAGTATCGCCACCCCGCTATACCCTTTTTTTTCAGCACTAAACCAATAGTGATAGGGGTAGCCTGCCTTTTCAAAAAGTTCCAGATCCAGCTGTTCTTCCAGTGCCTTAATTTCCTGAAGGCAGATTACATCCGGGTCTGCCTGTACCAGCCATTCCAGAAATCCCTTGCTGACAGCAGCCCTGATACCATTTACATTATAGGAAGCTATTTTCAAAATTTTTCAATTTTGGGCAAAAATACACAATGAGGAGGAGCTGCTGAAACCTATTTGCAGAAGTCCGGGGTTTTTGCCCGAATCCCGGCCGGGGATCTTAGCTGATCGCCGTACCTTTGCACCTGATAAAGCCGAGCTAGTGAAACGATCCATATTTATAATCCTGCTTATTTCCGCAACCTGCCAGGCCACCGGGCAGCAAAAACAGCAAGATTCCATTACGTATCTGAAAGAAGTGGTTGTTGGCGGGAGTTTGGAAAAAGTATCTCCCGTTGGACTTGGGCCCGTGGAAGTCCTGAGCGAACGGGGCATCAGTTCCCAGAATCCAACGGATTTTGCCAGTACCCTCAATCAGGTTCCAGGCCTTTACTTTTTGTCCGGAGCTTTAAATACAAACCGGATTACCATCAGGGGGGTTGGGGCACGCACACCCTTTGGCACAGATAAGTTGCGAATGTATTACAATGATATCCCGGTAACGAACGGGACCGGTTTTTCTACCCTTGAAGCCTTCGATTTGCAAAACCTCAGCACCATAGAAGTAGTCAAGGGCCCTAAATCCGGGGCTTACGGAGCCGCTCTCGGGGGCGCTCTGCTGCTGCGCTCAGACCCCCGTTCCCAACCCGGGGCCCTGTTGCAAAATCGCATGAGTGCAGGATCTTATGGCCTGTTTAAGAACAACTTAAGCCTTACTTATAAGGATAGTATTATTAGTACCGAGTTTCGATATAATCGGATGACTACCCGGGGTTATCGTCAGAACAACAATTTTGACAGGGATGGCCTGTTGTTAAACCTGGGGGTACGAGCCGGTGGGAGCCACCAATTCAATCTGCTGCTGAACTATATAGATTATACAGCACAGATCCCCAGCTCCCTGAGTGAAACCGATTTCAGGGAAGATCCCACCCAGGCAGCTTTTACCTGGAATGCTGCCCAGGGGTTTGAAGCCAATAAGTATACCTTGCTGGGGCTTTCCGACCGAATTCGCCTGGGGGACAACTGGCAACAGACTGCCAGTGTTTTTGTAAGTTACCTGGACCACTATGAGCCCAGGCCCTTTAATATCCTGGATGAGTACACCTTTGGGTATGGCTTCAGGTCTGTGGTTAGTGGCGATTTCAAACTTTGGGAACAGAACTTTAACCTCCGGTTTGGAGGGGAATTTTACAGGGATCAATACAATTGGAGTACGTATGAGAACCTGTATGAGTCCAATCCGGATGAAGGCAGCCTGCCGGGCGACAGGATAAGCCGAAATCGGGAATTCAGAAGGCAGTTATATCTCTTCAGTAGTCTGCAATGGGACCTCACTTCCAGGCTATCCGTACAGGGGGGGGTATCCCTGAATAAAACCAAATACGATTTCCGGGACCTGTTCACCGCAGACGGGACGGACACCAGTGCTCGGCGTAACTTTGAGCCAATCCTGCTACCCAGCCTGGATATCCGGTATACTGCTGATTCAGGTTCCTGGTATTACCTGAATGTAAGTCGCGGATTCAGCAATCCCAGCCTGGAAGAATCCCTGAATCCGGACGGAATAATCAACCCGGATATCAGTCAGGAAAAAGGCTGGAATTATGAGGTTGGAGGCCGTTGGTATCTTCCCGGGACCGGTTTTCAGGCCTCCTTAAGCCTGTATCAAATGGATATAACAGACCTGCTGGTGGCGGAACGGGTCGGGCAGGACCAGTTTATCGGTCGTAATGCAGGCAATACCCGACACCGGGGAGCAGAGGCCGCCCTGCAATATTCCCTTAGGCCTCTGGAGGGATTCCTGATATCCCCTTTTATCTCATATACGCTAAACGACCA
The DNA here is from genome assembly GCF_052497835.1 of Robiginitalea insularis. NCBI lineage: Bacteria > Pseudomonadati > Bacteroidota > Flavobacteriia > Flavobacteriales > Flavobacteriaceae > Robiginitalea > Robiginitalea insularis. Next base: position 1,666,221 of record NZ_CP199296.1, on the reverse strand, counting down.
TTATTTCCGGGAATTTTCAGACGCCGATGGGGATTATTCAGGCAATCCGCTTACCGGAGTTCCAAGGCATCGCGTTTTTGCCGGCCTGAAATTGCAGCTAAATGCAGGCTGGTATGGAAATATAAGCTACCAGTATGTGGACGCCATTTCGCTGCGGGATGAAAACACCCTCTACAGCGAACCTTACCAGCTGGTTAATACACAATTGGGATACCGGAGTCGTTTATGGGAAAACCTGCTGCTGGGAGTGGAAATAGGCCTTAACAACCTGCTGGATGCCCGATATGCCAGTTCAGTGCTGATCAATGCAAACAGCTTTGGAGGTTCGGAACCCCGTTATTACTATCCGGGCAATAATCGCAATTATTACCTGGGGCTAAACCTGGTTTACAGCCTCTAAAGGGTTTCCATCTTTTTGAGCCAGTGCTTCATATCCACTTCCTCATGGATAAGCCGGCTTAATTCACTAACGGCTACCCGCTTTTGCTCCATACTGTCCCGGTAACGGATGGTTACGGTCTGGTCTTCCAGTGACTGGTGATCCACAGTAATACAAAAAGGAGTGCCCGCAGCATCCTGCCTTCTGTACCTGCGGCCCACAGCGTCCTTTTCATCGTAGAGCACATTGAAATCCCATTTGAGCTCCTCAACTATTTTATGGGCCATTTCCGGTAAGCCATCCCGTTTGATCAGGGGGAGTACCGCTGCCTTAACCGGAGCCAGCACGGCAGGAAGTCTCAGCACCGTTCTGCTGCTGTTGTCTTCTAAAACTTCCTCCTGCAGGGCATTGGAAAAAACTGCCAAGAACATCCTGTCCAGTCCTATGGATGTTTCCACTACGTAGGGTACATAGTGTTCTTCCAGTTCCGGGTCAAAATACTGCAGTTTGCGGCCGGAGTATTTCTCATGGCTGGAAAGGTCAAAATCGGTACGGGAATGAATTCCCTCCAGTTCTTTAAATCCGAATGGGAACCTAAACTCAATATCAGCGGCCGCATCAGCATAATGAGCCAGTTTTTCATGATCGTGAAAGCGGTATTTATCGGCCCCCAGCCCCAAAGATAAATGCCATTTCATCCGGGCCTCTTTCCAGTGTTCATACCACTGTTGCTGCTCGCCGGGACGCACGAAGAACTGCATTTCCATCTGTTCGAATTCACGCATACGGAAGATAAACTGCCGTGCCACAATTTCGTTGCGGAATGCCTTGCCTGTTTGTGCAATTCCAAAGGGAATTTTCATCCGGCCGGATTTCTGGACATTCAGAAAATTTACAAATATCCCCTGCGCCGTTTCTGGCCTCAGGTACAGCTCCATGGATGAGTCGGCCGTTGCCCCAAGGCGCGTACCAAACATCAGGTTAAATTGTTTTACCTCTGTCCAATTGCGGGAGCCGGAAACCGGACAACTGATCTCGAGTTCCTCAATAAGTGCTTTTACATCGGCCAGGTCTTCCTTTTCCAGGGATTTTCCCATCCGTTTGAGGATCGCTGTAGCCTGTTCCTGGTATCTTACAACCCTTGGGTTGGTACTGAGAAATTGAGCCTCATCAAAAGCCTCCCCGAAGCGCTTGGCCGCCTTGGCAACTTCCTTTTCAATTTTGGCTTCAATTTTGGCAACGTGGTCTTCAATCAATACATCGGCCCGGTATCGCTTTTTGGAGTCCTTGTTGTCTATAAGGGGGTCATTGAAGGCGTCTACGTGCCCTGAAGCTTTCCAGGTTGTGGGATGCATAAAGATGGCAGCGTCAATCCCAACGATGTTTTCATTGAGTTGCACCATTGCTTTCCACCAGTAATCCCGAAGATTTTTCTTGAGTTCCGCTCCATTCTGCTGGTAGTCGTAAACAGCGCTTAAACCATCGTAAATTTCACTGGACTGTACCACATACCCATACTCCTTGGCATGGGATATCACCTTTTTGAAGTCGTCTTCTTGATTTGCCATTCGGCAAAAATAGAATATAAGCTAAAATGAATACTACTATTTCAACTGAAATTCCGTAGAGGAGAGTAATTTTTCATCCTCAAATACATTGAGGGTATAAATTCCGGGTTCCAGGGAACCTTCCGGGATGGTAATAAAATCACAGACATTCATTTCAATTCCTGCGTAAATAACTTCTACCCGCTTGCTGTAGATATTCCCGTTAACGGAAATGGTATTGGCATTGTCTTCTATAACGCCCATATTTGGGCCGAGAAACTGAAAATACAGTATTTTTTCCTCTGATCTCTCGTTCGGATTCCCTAATATGGTAATACAGCCCCTTAATTTCTCAATGGTAGATGCTTTGTTGGTTTTAATAGGCTTGCCGCTCCGTACGCGGAACCCGCTTCCCTCCGGGTTTTGCAGTTTGAGATAACTCTTTCGCTTTAACTCACGGCTCAGTTCCTGGTTTTTCCTCCTCAGCAGGGCCTCGGCCTCAGCCAGGGAACTGCTTTTCCCCCGGACTTCTTCCAGCAGCTCACGGGTTTCCTCATATTTATTAACCAACAACCGGTTGGAATAGGTGAGGAAGTCGTTTTTAAGTTTGATGCTGTCGAATCGGGATTCCAGGATACGCAATTCCTTTCTGGACTCGCGTAATTTGGCAATATTGAAGTTTAGACGCCCTACCGAATCCAGTAATTCCTGAACCCTGAACCTGCTGTCTTCCAGTTCTATTTCGTTTACCTCGTTCAGGGCGGAGAGCCGGTCTACTTCGGTTTTCATCAGGGTTAGGTCCTTCACCAACAAACTCCTCTCCTCCTCCAGATAGCTGATTTCTGTCTGTGCCTGGGCATAACTGTAATAAAATGCAATGAGGATGCCTATTATTACGGCTATTAGAGCAGCAAAAATAATCTTGTAGTTGAATTTGTTTTCTTGAAGGTTCATTCAGATAGCAAATACTATGTAGGTAAACGTAAGATTTGATGAAATCGTCTGATTCCAATCTACCAAAGATACTAATTGCACTAAAGAACATCCTGTTTCCCGAATTGTGTTTTGGATGTAATGCCCACTTATATCGGGGAGAGCAGGTTTTATGTGCATTTTGTCGAGATGAATTACCACTCACCGAGTTCAATTTTGGTCAGGAGAACTCTGTAGACCGTATTTTCTACGGAAGGGCCCCCGTCTGCAAGGCCTCGGCCTTGTTTTATTACAGGGAAACAGGACTGATCAAACGACTGATTCACCGGCTGAAATACCAGGGAATGCAGCAGTTGGGAGGCTTTATGGGCGAATGGTATGGGGAAATACTCAAAAAAGATCCCGGAATTTCTAATATTGACCTGATAATCCCGGTACCCCTGCATGCTGCCAAAATGCGAAAACGGGGCTACAACCAATGTGAATTGTTCGGACGGGCCATTGCCTCTTCCCTGCAGGCCGAATATACTGGCAAACTGCTCCGGAAGCGTATAAACGCCCGTACGCAGACTACCCGGAACCGCTGGTTACGCTGGAAAAATACCCAGGGGGTATTCCACCTGAAGCATCCGGAACGGTTGGAGGGTAAAAAAATATTGCTTATCGATGATGTCATTACCACCGGAGCAACCCTGGAAGCCTGTTGCCTGGCCCTGTCGTCTGTTGCCCGATTGGAAATTTATATTGCGGTTATGGCGGTGGTTCCGTAGTTTCCGGTTTCTTTAAAATTAATCGTTTCTTTGCGTAGTAATTTTAATGCATCCATGGTACTTATCAGACGCATTTCTGTCCTGGCTTTTATACTGTTTCTCTTGCTGGCGCTGTTCCAATGCGGAAGGCCGGGAACCCCGGGAGGCGGGCCTAAAGATGAAACTCCTCCGCAACTTATCCGGGCCATTCCGGAGAATCGGAGTATCCAGTTTAAATCTGAGAGCATCCGCCTGTATTTTGATGAGTATATAAAACTGCAGGATGTACAAAACCAGCTTATTGTTTCGCCTCCGCTGAAATACCAGCCGGAAATCCGGCCACAGGGCAGTGCCAGTAAATTTGTTGAAATCACCTTTAAGGATACCCTGCTCGAGAATACCACCTATACCTTAAATTTCGGGCAGAGCGTAGTAGACAATAATGAAGGGAATCCCTACAATTTCCTGACCTATGTTTTCTCTACCGGGGATTATATTGACTCCTTATCCCTTCAGGGAGCTGTTGCCGATGGTTTTAACCGAACCGCTGATAATTTTATAAGCGTGATGCTGTACGAGATAGACAGCGCCTATACTGATTCGGTACCCTTTCTGCAACCGCCCTATTACCTGACCAATACCCTGGACAGTGCGGTTATCTTCAAACTTGAAAACCTCAAAGCAGGGAAATACCGGCTGATAGCCCTCAAGGATGAAGGCAAGAACAATATCTATGACCCGGTTTCGGATAAAATAGGTTTTATTGCCGATACCATCACCCTTCCTTCAGACAGCACCTATCTCTTGCGCATGTTCAGGGAAATCCCGGAATACAATGTAATCCCTCCTGCCTACGCGGCCTCCAATAAAATAATTTTCGGCTATCAGGGCAAAGACCAACCGCTTATTGAATCGCTTACCCCCATCCCAGATTCGGTGCGCTACCGCTACGCAAAAGAACCCGAAAAAGACAGCATCAATTTCTGGTTTACCCCCTGGAAACCCGATTCCGTAATTTTCACCCTAAGGCATCCTGAAATTGAAACTCAAATTGATACGTTCACCGTTAAACCGCTGAACCTGGCTGCGGATTCGCTTAGCCTTAGCTGGAACCCCAGAAGAGCCCTCAAGATCCAGGACTCTGTTTATGCAGGCGTTTCCCTTCCGATTCAGGCCATAGATACCTCGAGGATACAGATGCGCTACAAGGATACCATTCCCCTGGCCCATTCGGTTCGCCTGGATACTGCTCTTAACCGGATCTATTTTAGCTTTGAAAAAAATCCGAACGAATCTTATCAAGTGGAGCTGCTTCCCGGCGCGCTTACTGACTTTTTCGGCACTACCAATGACAGCCTTATCAACAAACTGACTACCGGCAGTCCTGCGGAATACGGGGAGCTGCGTCTCAGCCTTGCCGGAGAGCTCAGCTTTCCTTTGCTGGTGGAATTGATTAACGATCGGGGAGACCTCATACAGAGCAGAACATTGGAGGCCCCAAGGGAAATCGAATTTCCTTCTCTGGACCCGGGCAACTACCGGATACGTGTTGTTTTTGACCGCAATGGAAACGGGATCTGGGATACGGGCAGTTTCCTTGAAAAAATTCAGCCCGAACGGGTGGTCTATTTTCCGGCACCTATTGAAATGCGTGCCAACTGGGAAGATATCCGCACCTTTACAATTTCAAACTAAAGGAGTCCCGGTCTTCTAAAAACCGAAGTTTGTTTCGTGTTTCTTCAAGGGAATTTTTTGAAAGGGAAACCCGCAAAATCTCATCTTTTTCAGAATACGCCAGCGGGTGCCCCAGGCAATCATAAGCAGCCGAGTGCCCGGTATATTCCAATCCGTTGCCATCTGTCCCAATTCGGTTCACCCCGGCAACATAGGACATGTTTTCAATGGCACGGGCTTTTAAAAGGGTGTCCCAGGCAGCAATCCTGGGCGCAGGCCAGTTGGCCACGTATAGAAGCAGATCATAACCCTCCGTATTGCGTGACCAGACCGGAAACCGGAGATCATAACAAATAAGCGGACAGATCTTCCAGCCTCTGAAGGATATTACCGTTTTCGCTTTCCCCTTTTGATATACCTTGTCCTCCCCGGCCAGGGTAAAGGTATGCCGCTTGTCATAGGTATGGTAATTTCCATCCGGCTCCATAAAGATCAGGCGGTTAAAATATCCCGCCTGTTCCCTGTATACCACGCTGCCCACTACTGCAGCGTTGAGAGAAGATGCCTGGTTTTGCATCCATTCCAGGGTTTGCGGCCCGGCCGAATCAGGGATATTGCCCGGTTCCATGGTAAAGCCGCTGGTAAACATTTCGGGTAAGACCAACAAGTCAAGCGGTGCTGTAAGGGTCGATACTATTTTTTCAAACCGTTTCAGGTTAAGCTCTGGCTGCTCCCAGCTTAATTCGGTTTGTACCAGCGCTATGTCCAGGTTTGCCATGTCAGGATTTCAGCTTTTGGATTCCATAAATTTTGCCAGGTCTGTAAGCCCCTGCATTATGGCCTGGTCCAGGGCAGTTTTACCCTGGGCATCCGCTGCATGGATATCGGCCCCGTTTTCAATAAGCAAACGGGCTATTTCTTCCCTTTTAAAGGTAACAGCAAAGGTCAGACAGGTACCGCCCATGCCATTACGTGCGTTTACATCGGCTCCGGTATCGATCAGCAATTGTGCCAGATCCGTATAGCCCTTAAAACAAACCCCCATCAGGGCGGTATTCCCGGCCCCGTCTTTTTCATCTACGGCAGCCCCCTTTTCCAGGAGAAAAGCCACCAGTTCTTTGTGGTTGTAATAGGCTGCCAGCAATAGCGGGGTAGAGCCTCTGTCGTCTTTCGCGCTTATTAAACCGGGCTGTTCGGCAAGGCTGGCCTTTACACCTGCCAGATTACCGTTGCGGATATGTTCGAAGAATTGTGTGCTGTCCATAGGGGCAAATTTAACGAAATGTGAATTGCCAGCAGCTCATCCTATGTTATTCTTAGTTTGTTTTGAATTACAAGAACCCATTGAACCTAAAGTAAGAATTATAAATTTTTTTAACCTGCTTTTTAAAATACTGCTAGCGGTTTAGTTATATCCGTCGGTTAAGGTTTAAGATGAGCTAATTTTAAGTTAAGTACTGCCTTTAAATATCGAGTGGCCTTGGAAGAAGTCGAATCTTTAGTAATTACTGTTATAAATTGTTGGCCGCAGTTTATTAATTCATTTTTATTATCTCGCTGTATACGATCCTCAAGACCGGATATACAACTCTTAATCTTCCGAGTGTTTGAGAGGGTGCAGGATAGGTTTTTGTAACACCTTCAATCCAAGTATGGGCTGCGTCATTTCTAGAACTTTTGACAGCCTCAAACTCGTTTTCTAGTATATCTTTCCCACCAGTCCCCGTCAAAATTGTTTCCAATTTTTCGACTTTGACTATTCCCATTGATTTACAAAGCATAGGCCTAAAGTGCCTTTTGTACAAGAAACCATGATTAGTTCCAATAACACCATCTTCCATCATGCTCCGGAATGTAGTCGTTTTGAGTTTGTTCTTGACAGACCGTCGAGCTATATTGTCTAAAGTCTCTTCAATCCAGCCACAATATTCTAATAAGGCCAGCTTAGAGTAGTATGTTGCCTCATTTGGATTTGTTGATGTAAGGGCAATATTATACTTAATGTCAAGTTCCTTCAGGGTTTTTTCTATGTACTTCTTAATTACCACTACTCAGAAAAAATCTCAATTGCTCTGTCAAGTCTTGATATTACCTTTTCTTTTGCTGATAAGCCTTCCCTTAAATTGTCTAGTGAAAAGTGTTCATCTGCTCTGAGTTGGGTGAGTCTTTTCTTAAGGTTAGCATTTCCAAATTCTTCTAGCTGATTTATGTTTTTTGAAATTCCTATCATTATTCCCTCTGTAGTAGCTTTACTTAGACGTGGCAAAGGATTCGAATCTAGAATCCGCAAATACAATAGGTCTATTACTCTTTCAAAAAGATGACGTTTTGCAGCTAATTCTTCTTCTGATTGAACTTTGTGGTCGTCCATGTAATCATTAAGAAATTTTGCCAAACGTCCTGTGTATTGTTCATAATTTTCATGAAAAGCGAAAAATCTCAATATGAGCTCCTCATGAGCAAAACGATAAGTTTTGTCAGGATTTATCTGAAGTAGGTTTAGATAGTTGTCATATTTAGCAAGTGTCTTAAGAAGATTATTAAAAGGGCCGTGAAAAATACAATTCCTTATTTCCTGGTTGTTCAGCTTATTACCTCCTGTGTTTAATCTATGAAAAATCGTAAAGAGGTAGTGCATGTGACTCTTTTTGGAGTAATCACATCTTAATACAGTAATTGGAATGGTTAAATTTTCTAGACGACTATATACTTCATAATTACGACTTTTAATCTGCTCTACAGTTTTCCCGGAAATGTTCTTATCGATATCATCTAATGTGGAGAGTTTCCAATTTTTATCAGTTAGAAAATTAATTATTGAAGAGATTCTTTGAAGTCCATCAATCATTAACCTCTGACCTGTCTTATAGTCGAGACTAAGGCACATACTTGGTATGGGAAGTTGTTTGATTAATGAATCAATGAATCTTGTCTGTGATGCCTTGGACCAAACAACATCTCTTTGAAAGTCAGGTTGAATTTCCAGTTGATCAGTTTTATACATTCTTACTAAGTCGGCGCACGATCTCAATTCATTAAAAGCAACAATATCAGAAGGAGGCACTTCAGCGAAATCATCTGATTCAAATTCTTCTTTTTCTTTTTTTTCAAGCTCTTGGGAGAACTCATCCGTATAATTTTCTTCCATATTCTTTTTTCTATTGTGGCTAACAGCCCCGGTTTTGCAAGGTCGCTCGGGCGGTTGTTTTACCTTCAAAGGGCTCACGGCAAAAAAGCCAGTCAGTTGTTGCAATTGCCTGGGGTAATTATTGATTAATTAAAAGTAGGAATTTTCTTTTTGGTATAAGGGATCTATGTGGCAAAGCGGATGATGTAAATTTTTGAAAGTATACTAGGAATAAGCCTTACATTATTAATAGAGGTTACGATTAGATTTAATAATCCCAAACTATTACCGAGAAGTGCAATGATAAACTTCCCGTCTCTTTTTTCTTTCCTGCCATTATAAGGCTGAATTATTCCAAATACGACGTTAAGCATTGAGAATAGCATAGCTTTAGCAAGAATTACTGTATTAGCTTCGCGTCCTAAAGGAAAAATAGACTACGAAACCATAAGCATGTAACGCTATTGTAATAAGTAAATTCTTGAACGATTGCAAAATTTCAGGCTGCACCCTAAGAATAGTTTACAACGGACCGTCTATAGAGTCGTAGTATCCCGCAGGGCATCAAGCACTATTCACGCTAAAGTTTTTTAGAAAAACCCATCTGTTAAAACAGAACCCTCTTCAGGATCTTCATCGTTAAGCATGGCATCTATATGATTTAAGAACCTATTGAAAACTCCACTATCATATGGATTATCTTCTAAGTATTGTCTAAAATAGGTCGCGTTAGCAGTTCTACCCGTTACTGTTGAATAATTTCTTCGGACGTTAGAACTAATTCTTTTTGCCTTTCTTAGAATTAAGACTTCATCTATGTCAGTGGGGGCTGTGCTAACTGGTGTCATATCTAACCATTCACACAATAAAAAGTATTTTGAACCGGGAATAGCTTTCTTCACATCACTTGCTGTTGCATTTGCTTCCTGAAACATTGTTTTATCTAAATTCGTTTTGCACTCTGATGTCACATAACCTAAAAATGCATCTTTTGATTCAAACTGATTGAATGAGTCATTATGCGATGTTCGAATAAATAGCTTTTTTGCTATCGCAAAATCTTGGTCCTTAGTTCTTATTTCAACACCGCCGCCGTGCTTTGTGTCATGTAGGGTTGATTTAAAATACATTGCCGAGAAGCACTTTCTAGGTCCGAAGACTATTGTATCACTTAGATTTGGAAATCTTTTCGATGCTAGATGCGGCAAAAATTCTTCAATTACAGTATTGTCAAGCTTCAGTTGTCCTTTTTGTCGATACAAAAAGTCGTTAGGACTCATGAAAATTAAGTCATAATCAATATAAAACTTGTAATCGTTGAAGAGTTGTACAAGTTCTTCGACTAATTTATCACTTTTTTTATCAACGTTATTTATATCGCTTATCCATTGATTATACCTAGTTATGGCAGCTTGAATTCTTGGCACCTCAGATTGAGGTAGCTTATCATTTGCCAATGCTGCATTTAATTTATCTAAGTGTGGAGTTGGTAAACTCATACTAAGGCGTATTGTAAATTATTGAAGATTCTACTTTATGATATTTTGAGATAGCATCATTTAAGTCTGCCAAACTATCTTTTGGTGCATATTTTAAAGCTGACTTTAAATAGCTTGCAGCTATTTCTTTTATTGAATTAAGGTCTCCAATATTCTCATCTTTAGACAATTTAAAACGAAGAATTTCTTCGTAGATATCCTGACCAAACTTGTTTTTAAATACTCTAGGCTGCTCACCAACCAAATTAAAACCAGCTTTGTTAGCCACCTCCGTTAATAGCTTGGCATTTGAAAAGGATGTCTTGCGAACTGAGGATTCCCGGCCTACTATAAAAATTATTTTTGAACTTGGTTTGCAGATATTTTTCAAGTCAAGAAACACCTGAAAAATGTCCATAGCATATTGAATTACAGTGAGGTATCTGTTTGAACGAAACTTTCTGTTTGCTCCAATCTCTGATTTGGCTATGTCAAGAACGTTGAATCCTGTTGCTTCAACTGACTTCCTGTAATTCTGATGGTAATTAAAAACATTAATGTATGGTGGCGAAGTGATTACTAAATCAATGGAGTTGCTATTTAATGATGACAATCTAGCGTCTCCTAGTTTGACATTTATTTCCTTAGTAGTGAAAGGTAATTTTTCTATTTTGCCTTTTAGGGCATACCAAGCTTTTTTCAGATTCTCATGAGTCAATTTTTTCTGTTCAAAGTCAAGGCCAATAATCAATGCATTTAGAATTATGCTGGTATTTTCGTTTGGAGAATCTTTTAAGGCCTGAACTAATTCATTCTTAAGGTTATTTAATTCTTTGCCTTTCGATTTGTTAAAGAGGTCTTCAAGCAGGAAATAGTCTAAAATTAGATTTTCAACATATTCAAGTGCTGATTTTAATTGCTCCTGCTTTGAGTTTGTCAATTTATATATTGATGCTAGACCATATGCAGCAGGATTTAGTTCTGTACCATAGGCGCTTAAATTAAGTCGCGCAGATTCTATCAAAAGTGTACCACTTCCGCAAAAAGGATCGTATAAAACACTATTGTCTTCGGCATAATTTTGAATGAGAGTTTCTATAAGCTGAGGAGAAAACTGACCTCTCCAAGTGAAAAGGTTGCTTCTTTTTTTATCAGCAATATTTACATCCTTTTCAGGAAGGTCTTCTGAAAGGCTTTTGTTTTTAAACACTATTTTTTTTAATCTATCATTCTTCAATTGTAGCCAACTTCTTTTATTTACTCTATTTTAAACTAAATTGAAATTGTTCTTCAGATATAGAGTTTTAAATTCTAAAGCTTCCCTATTTTTAATACTATCCTAAAGGCAAATATAAGCCAGACTCTCTTCCGGCATTATCAAATTCAACCATTACTTGAAAAGTATATAGATTATAAACAAAATAAGAGCATTCATTTTCATATTTCTCACAAAGAAATACTCCACTATCCCATAAAATAGCCATTTGGTCATCTTTATCAAGTAACAAAAATTCCGATAATCTCATTCAGATAAAAATAAAAAATATGCCTGCAATTCTTTTACAGGCATATTTAAATGAGATATGACAAGTAAGTTATGCCTAATCAAGCCACTGCCCCCAGGGGATACGGCTCAGGATTAAAACCAGGCCCAGACCATAAAAGATGGCGATACTCTTAAACTTCTTCTTGCCCTCCATAAAGCGCTTGTGCCGCGACCAGCCAATAGTGATCAGTACAATGGCAATGATATTGATAAAAGGGTGCTCCACGGCCAGCAGGCGGGCCGCACTGTTGAGGCCGCCCATCCCCAGTTCCGTAAGGGCCGACAGGCCGCTGGGGGAAATAAACCATAGCAGCAGGCCCAGAAGCAACTGGATATGGCAGATAATCAGGGTAAACAGACTTATCCTCAGGTCTTTTTCCATGGTGAACATGCGGTTTTGAACAAGGCCGGTAAGGGCATTGGCCACTGCCAGGAATAAAACCAGTAAGGCTACGTATGCGAGGTATGAGTGAACCGTTTGCAGGATTTCCATATGGGTGGTGTTTTTAGGTTATAAGGGGTTTTTCGAGCCTTAAAGATATCACTTTTTAGCATAAAAAAACCCCGGCCTGAAGCCGGGGTCTAATTGGTTTAAGAACGTTCCTAGTTAAAAATATAACGCAGTCCGATCTGAGCCTGCCATCTGGAAGAAGCCAGGCCGTTATCATCAAATTCAGTGATGTTCGGTGTACCGTCAGGATTTACAACCCCGTTGTTGATCTCAAAGGTAGGTGTTCCTCCACCTGAAGAAGCTGTGATCAGAGGAGACACCTCGCTTCGGATAAAGCGGCGGCGACCCCAGTCTTTGTTCAACAGGTTGGTAAAGTTAAAGATATCAGCAGACAACTGGAAGGTGTGGTTCTTTCCACCGAATTCCAGTTTAAAATCCTGCAACACCTTCAGGTCCACAATGTGGCTCCAGATACCACGTGAGGCATTACGCTCTGCGTATTTTCCACGGTTTTCACGCAGGTACTCGATGCTGTTGATAAACGTATCCAGACGCTCCCAGTCACCAGCAGGGTCATCCCCAACCAGCACGATCTCGTCGGCTGAAGCCGGGATATAGATCAGGGCATTGTCCCTGGAATCATCGTTCAACAGGTCTCGTCCTTCCCTGTAGATAAAGCTATAGGGCTGGCTCTGTGAGCCTTCGTAGAACAGCCCCACGGTTGTCTTGATGTTATCATTCCATGGGATTTCGTATGATACATTAGCTGTAATACGGTTCCCCAGGGCAAAGTCGGAACGGGTTACAGGAAGGTTGGAGTTTTTTCCGTTAACCGTTTGGATATTCCGCCACTGTGAGCTGTTCTGTGAAGAGGTTCCGTCAAAGATCTTGTAGGAATCTCCAAAAGTCCAGGAAACAGATCCGGCAAAGCCATTTTCAAAAGGCTTACGCAGTGTAAAAGTGGTGTTATGTGCATACCCTCCACCCGTATTGGAAGCCAGGTAAATTCCATTGTAGGTGTCATCAATTTCATTCCTTCTGTCGTAGAAAGGACGATTGTCTGCCCCATCGTAGAAGCCATCAGGCCCACGCAGGTTCAGGTTCTGATAATAAACATCCGTGATAACATTGGTATAAAGGAAATCAGCAGTTGCTACCAGGTTCCAGATAGGCAGTTTCTGGTCTACGGCGATGTTGAACTTGGCTACCTGTGGCAGTTTGAAATCTTTGGCGATCAAATCCACGTTACCACCAGTTCCGCCAGATCCGGGGGCCGGATCTTCAAACTGGTTGTTTACGTTTGGCTCAAAAGGCTGTCCGAATTCAAACATAAAACCACCAGTTACCCCGTTGTTATTGTAAGTACCTCCTGGCCATACCAATGGAAGGCGGGAAGTAAATACCCCAATACCTCCACGTACCTGGGTGGTACTGTTTCCGTTTACATCCCAGTTAAAGCCAACACGCGGGGCAAACATAGGGGTAGGGTCAATTCCCTGACCCACACGGGCGCCCTGCAGGTCCTTTCCAAAGGATTCCAGTATAGGAATGGTACGCTCGTTGAAGTCATCATTCACAGGTCCGTCACTCCAGTAAGGAATATCGATACGGGCACCTATAGATAATTTGAAATCATCAGTTACCTGCCAGTCGTCCTGTATGTAGAATCCAGCCTGGAAGGTGTCAAATTGAGAAGCACCGGCAGACTCATCCCCTACCGTACCATCACCTACCAGAGAATACCCATGCTGATATAAGTCAGCATCCTCCCCTGTAAGGAATTGATTTAAACCTGATGAAACCAATTGTGGATTTCCATTTATGTCGTCTTCAAATTGGTCATTAAATTCATAATATCCATAATTGAAGGCAAAAAAGAGGTTTTTAACCTTTGCGAATTCCAGGTTGGTACCCAAAACAATATTGTGTGCCCCTGCAAAAATCTCAAAGTTATTGGTGATGGTCAGTACATCCTGATCCAACAGGTTTGCTGTGGAAAAGGGTTCAGAACCAAACTCTATGGTTCCGCCACCATCCTGAATTTCAACTGTGGGAAAAGGCTGCCCTGCCGGGTCACGGTCATCACGAACAGTAGTGTATCCGAGAATAAAGTTGTTGGCAAACTTGTTCCCGAAACGGGAGTTTAATTCCAGCGCCAGAGAGTTGGTAACGGTTTCGAAAGACTCGGAACCATTGATAAAGCCAATATTTCTGAATCCAGAATTCCGGGCTTCCAGGTTGTCTGCGCCAACATATCCGTAACGCAGCGAAAGCTTATGGTCCTGGTTGATGTTCCAGTCTATCTTGGCCGTAAGCTTGTTACTTTCCAGGGTTCGGGTGTTGTTGTCAAAAATACCCGGGTTGTACCCATAAGTACTCTGAAGGAAGTTCGACAGGTTGTCGATATCAGCCCTGGAGGAGCGCCCTGTGTAGTTGCTAAAATTAAAGGGCTGAGGCGTCTCGTCTTCCTGGCGTTCATAGTTCAGGAAGAAGAATAATTTATCTTTGATGATGGGCCCGCCAATACGTGCTCCATAGGTCAGGGCACTGAAATCTGCAAGCTTTTCTCTTTCATCCCCTTCATTGGTAAGAGCAGTAGGTGTCTTCCCTGCAAGGGTCTCGTTTCGAACAAAACTGTAAGCCGAACCTTCCCACTCATTAGAACCGGAGCGAGTGATAGCGTTAATGGAACCTCCTGAGAAACCAGACTGGCGTACGTCAAAAGGTGCGATGTTGATCTGGAAAGTCTCAATCGCATCCACAGAGAAAGGATTCACCCCGGTCTGCCCTCCGTTTGTACCGGAACCGGCCAAACCAAAAACATCATTGTTTACAGCACCATCTATATAGATAGCATTATAGCGGTTGTTCTGACCTGCCAGGGAAATGGAAAACCCGTCATTCCCTTCGGTGACCTGTGCCTGAGGTGTAATCCTGGCGAAATCCGCAATGGAACGCGAAGTAGTAGGCAGGGTCTGTATGTCCCTTTGGGTAACTGTGGTTTCCGTTCCCGTTTTGTTAGATCCGAATATTCCGGATGATGTTCCGGTCACTACAACCTCCTGCAAGGCAGTAGCCGATTCGGTTAAGGTAATCGGAAACTGTGTTGATCGCCCCAGAGTCAGGTAGACTCCTTCGCGGACATCTTCATTAAAACCGAGGTAGGAAAATACAATCTTGTAAGGTCCTCCGGATCGCATCCCCGAAATACGGAAGAATCCGTCAAAATCAGTAGCCGCACCGTAGGTTGTTCCGGTTGGAACGTGTGTGGCCAAAACAGTTGCCCCTCCAAGGGGTTCTCCGTTTTCGTCAGAAACCTGACCGTTAATTGCCGAGGTGGTAACCCCCTGAGCAAAGGCCAGTGTACCACTCAAAGCCACGAGCAGTGTTAAGAGTAATTTTTTCATTTTAATTTGTGTTATTTAGGTTTTAAACAGAGCTGCAAAAGTGAAGCATACCCCTCACAATTACATTAAGAGAATGTTAATTCTACTGCTCAAAAATAAAATAATAAAGTATCCGGGAACCCTTGGATTGAGGGAACTTATCAGCAGTTTTTAACAGTGTAGAACAGCTAAATTAATTCTTAAAATTTTGCAGAAGTTGCAATGTGGAGCCATCGTGTTTGCCAATTTCAGAATCCTGAAGGTCCTTCAGGATGGCACTGGCCAGTTGCTTACCCAATTCTACGCCCCACTGATCAAAACTGAAGATATTCCAGAGCAGCCCCTGAACAAATATTTTGTGTTCGTAGAGGGCGATCAATGCCCCCAGGCTTGCAGGGCTAAGTTTGTCGATTAGCAGCGTATTGGTGGGCTTATTGCCTTCAAACACCTTGAACGGCAGTAATTTTTCGATCTCAGAGGGGCTTTTTCCCTGTGTTTCCAATTCCGCCTCAACCTCTTTTGCCGTTTTCCCATTCATCAGGGCCTCGGTCTGGGCAAAGAAATTCGCCATCAACTTCAGGTGGTGATCACGGTCTTTGTGAAGGGATTCTTTAAACCCGATAAAATCTGCAGGGATGAGTTTGGTGCCCTGGTGAATCAGCTGAAAAAAGGCATGCTGGGAATTGGTTCCCGGCTCTCCCCATATAATGGTACCGGTTTGGTAGGTTACCCGCTTCCCGCTGCGGTCTGTACATTTGCCATTACTCTCCATGATCCCTTGTTGCAAATAGGCAGACAGCCTGTGCAGGTATTGGGAATACGGGATTATTGCCTCGGTCTCGGCCTCGTAAAAATTGTTGTACCAGACGCTTAAAAGTGCCAGTACCACTGGCATGTTTTTCCTGAAATCAGCAGTTCTGAAGTGCTCATCCATCTCATGAGCCCCCTGCAGCAATTCTTCAAAGCGTTCATATCCAACAGCCAGGGCTATGGAAAGGCCCACGGCGCTCCAAAGGGAAAACCGGCCCCCCACCCAGTCCCACATGGGGAATACATTGGCAGCATCTATCCCGAATTCTGCGATTTTTTCAGTATTGGTGGATACAGCGGCAAAATGCAGCGCGATATCTTTTTGGGAGGCATGACTAAGGAACCATTTCTTAATGGTAAGCGCATTACTCAGGGTCTCCTGGGTAGTGAAGGTTTTGGAAACCACCACAAAGAGGGTAGTCTCAGGGTCCAGGTTTTTAATGGTCTCGTGTACGTGGTCTCCGTCTACATTGCTTACAAAATGTACATTAAGGTGATTCTTGTAGAACTTCAGTGCTTCGGTGACCATGGCGGGCCCCAGATCGGACCCCCCTATCCCGATATTGACAACATCGGTAAACCTTTTTCCGGTAAAGCCCTTCTTCTTTCCGCTGATGACCGCCTCGCTGAATTCTTTAATTTGTTTTTTGACCTGTACAACCTCTGGCATCACATCCTGCCCATCTACAGTCACCTTTGCGTTTGAGGGAGCCCTCAGCGCTGTATGCAGCACAGCCCGGTCCTCGGTTTCGTTAATAGGATCGCCCTGAAAATAAGCGGATATAGCTTCAGAGAGCCCGGTTTCCTGAGCCAGTTCCAAAAGCAGGTCCAGGGTCTGGTCCGTTATCCGGTTTTTGGAATAGTCCAGAAAGAAATCATTCCACTGAATACTGAAGCGGCCTGCCCGCTGCGGATCTGCCTCAAAGAGGTCCTTTAAGTGGGTCTGACGGCTTTGCTGAAAGTGGGCCTGTAATTTTTTCCAGGCGGCTGATTGGGTTGGATCAATTTTGGGTAATGGCATTTTGCCTGGTATTACTGGTTATCAGGTCTTCTTCCTGTCCCGCTTCATTAAGTGGGATACAATCCAGTTGTTCTTGTAAAGGGGAAATATACTCAAAATATTCGGGCCGGTATTGTTCTGCCAAAGGATCGGCAGCCGGCAATTTTTCGCGAAGCGGGTCTACCTGCCTGCCATTTTTCCAGAAACGATAGCAAACATGTGGCCCCCCGGTATTTCCTGTCATTCCGATCCAGCCAATAACATCCCCCTGGCGGACATAATCCCCTTTGCGGACGTTCTGAGCCTTCATGTGCAGATACTGGGTGCTATAGGTTCCATTATGCCGGATTTTTACATATTTGCCATTGCCGCCCCGGCGGGTGGATTCGGATACCACTCCATCCGCGGTTGCCAGAATAGGTGTGCCAATGGGCGCAGCGTAATCTGTCCCTTTGTGTGGACGTACTTTATAACCGTAATACCGGATTCTTCGTTTGAGGTTGTATCGGGAAGAAAGCCTTCCAAATTTCAGGGGCGCCCTTAAAAAGGTACGCCTGAGGTTATTGGCCTCCTGGTCGTAATATTCCCGGATATCCAGGGAATCGTTATGGTAGGCAAAAGCGTAAAAATCCTCTCCGTTATGCTGGAAATAAGCTGCCTTGATGGGACCAATCCCGGCATAGACAGAGTCGGCAATATATTTTTCGTCAAAGATGATGCGGAATTTATCGCCGGGGTTTAACTTAAAAAAGTCGATGGTCCAGGCATAAATCTGCGAAAGCTCGTAGGTGAGGTAATAATCCAGTTCCTGCTCCACGATTACGTTGGAGAGGGACCCTCCCTGTGGGATTACCCCGGAAGCTTCCCGCTCTACATACTTGACAGGCCTTTTCTTTTTATAAGCTCTGGCCGAATCGCGAAAATCCACCACGGTATAGTTTATGGGGTCTTCCTGGTAAATAAAAACCTGAGCTTTTTCGGTAGTGTCCTTGGACTTCAGGATGAGATACGGTTTCCCAACCCGGATCCTGCGGACATCAAAGGAATCTTTGTATTTCTCAGAAATGGTGGCAATTTTAGGGTATTCCACCTTGTTTTCCAGCATCAGTTCCCCAAAGCTGTCGCCCCTTCGGATCGTATCTGAAACCACCACAAAATCATCAAGGTTAAAGCCGTATTCGATACGGGGTTCCAGCTGCGCCACCAAAGGCTTTGCCTCTGTTTTAATTTCTTGGTCCTTCCCTTTTTTATCGGAACAGGACAGCCCAATTAATGCTAACAAAAAAATGCCCCACAATGTTCGCATAGACTCTATAGTTGTTTTTCCGGGTTATAATGATGTTCAGCCCATTGTTTTCCCCAATTTTCCAGTGTTTCTTTATCGTGAACTTCCGGGAAAAATACCACCTGCTGAAAACTGGGGGGAAGATACGATTTCCAATTGGTTCCCCCGGTTGCTTCTATCGTTTCCTTATCCTTGTTCAGGTAGCGGTGTGCCGATCCCAAATGTACCAGTGGCCAGTTTACGTTCGCATTGATATCCATCTGTTGTAACGCAGTCTTCAACGCTTTATTATCCCGGGCTTCAGCTGGCAAATTTAAGTATTTATGATAAATGGTGTTGCCCTTTAATTCTTTGGCGATCCGGATAAAGCGCGGGGTGTATCGATATTCAAATTGTTTGAGGGTAAGGGTCTTTTCCCCGGTTTTAAGATCTGTCGCCCCTTTTTTCCAGTAAATCTGCTCATAGAGTTCCTCAATGGGCGTTTCGGACGAGTATTGTTCGCGGATATCCGGGTGAACCAGATGCTCCAGGGGAGTGGCGTATATTTCAATCATCCGGTATTGGGCAGACTGAAACCCACTGGAAGGTAAAAGAGCCATACGGTAGCGCAGGAATTGTTCCCGCTGCATCCCCCTAATCATAATGCTGAATGAAGAAATCAGGGCCTTGTAGTAATTATTGATCCTTTCTACTTTTTCGATAAAAAAGGATAATTCCTGAGACTTGTCGTCGACGATCTGTTTTTGCTCGTGCAGGATTAACTTAAAGTACAACTCAGTGATCTGGTGGTACATGATAAAGATCTCCTCATCCGGAAAGTGGGTCCTGGGCACCTGCAGGCTTAACAAGGTATCCAGATGGATATAGTCCCAGTAAGTCAGGTAGCGCTGATACAAAAGCCCGTCAAGATAAGAGCTCAGGTCCTGCCCAGAGTCTTTGTATTTTTCCTCCAGCTTGCGAATTTGCGAATCGACGTGCGCCTTATCTTTCATCAAAATTGTTTAGTCCATTATGATTTTGAACTGATTCCGAAGGCTGTTAAAACCCTCCAGGTCTGCTTTAATGGAGCCTACGGCCAGGTCCGCCTCTATGCGTATCGGAATCTTATTTTGGTCATTAGACACCCATAAAGATAAGCTTTCTTGCTCTTTAAACACCCGCCCTGACTGAACGTAGGGGCGAAATTTCAGGCACTCTACCCTCCCGAATTTGGTTTTAAGTACTTCCTTCCCCAGGTACTTCAGCCTGAATTTGAAAATACCGTCATCGTCATAGAGCATCTGCAGTTCGATGCTTTTGCCAACAACCAGTTCTTCTGCACTGTAGTTGTTTCGCATAAAATAGAAGCCAGAGATCAGATCCTGAATCCCATTGTTGAAAACGAATTGCATGCTTTTCCCTTTTTTCTTATCAAAAAGGGTTGCCTTTTCGGACTGATGGTCAAAATTGATTTCGATATTCTTGGTATAGCCCCCTTCGGAAATATTCCGGATAAATTTGTAGGGCCGCCCGTCCGCTACACCAAAATAACTTTCATAAGTGTCGTCTACTTTGAAAAAGATACTGGCGAAGCCCGTCGTTTTTCCCTTGCCCACCACATGGTAAACAGGCTTTCCCCTGAGGGTGTCTGCGGTCAGATGCAGGGTGGCATAGCTGGCATTCAGGAAACCGTAATGTATCCTGAACTTAAGCCATTCACCCGGTTTAAAACTATTATTGGGCCCAGTATAATCCGCGGCAGAGCGGTATTGGGCAACTCCCAGGTTAAGGCTGAGCAATAATGCGAGCAGAACGTATTTAAACGATTTCATTTCGGGGCAAATTTCTATAAAATTCTCATACCTCAAAGGGATGAGAACATATTTTACTCTTTATTAAACAATATTTATTCCAAAGTATTGTAATAATTGAGAACCAGAGGGTTAAAGGGAGGCTTCCGGATTCAAAAAAAAAGCCCCGATCGAGCGATCAGGGCTTTTCCTAAATAACCAACCAAACTTTAAATTATGAAAAACCAATACTTAAAGTTATAAGGGAACCACCCCTTATGACATCAAAATTATATAAGTATTCCGCTCCTCCATAATTTTTAACGTACTTTAACTAGCCTGTTAACAATACTTTATTGTTTTGAAGCCCGGTTTTTGATTTCACCAGGAAACCTGTTTACAGCGTTCCCCTGGACTCCTGTTCCCGCTCTATAGCTTCAAACAGCGCCTTGAAGTTTCCCTTTCCAAAAGATTTGGCTCCTTTTCGCTGAATGATTTCTATAAACATTGTAGGACGGTCCAGGATGGGCTTGGTAAATATCTGCAGCAAATAACCTTCATCGTCCCGGTCTATCAGGATCCCTAAATCCCGCAAGGGTGCCAGCTCTTCGTCTATTTCCCCCACCCGGTCCAGTACGGTTTCGTAATAGGTAACGGGGACGGTCAAAAATTCGACTCCCCTGTTCCTCAGTGCAGTAACTGTTTCTATGATATTATCCGTTGCCAGGGCCATATGCTGTACCCCTGCCCCGTTGTAAAATTCAATGTACTCCTCTATCTGTGATTTTTTACGGCCGTCTGCGGGTTCATTTATAGGAAATTTAATCCGGCCGTTCCCGTTGCTCATCACCTTACTCATCAGGGCGGTATATTCCGTTGATATATCCTTATCATCAAAGGAGACCAACTGGGCAAAGCCCATTACCTTGGCGTAGAACTCACACCATTTATTCATTTCATTCCAGCCAACATTGCCCACCATATGGTCAATGTATTTAAGGCCCAGGGGTTCCGGTTGGTAAAAAGGGTTCCATGCCCTGTAGCCCGGCAGGAAAGGACCAGAGTATTCGGAGCGCTCTACAAAGATATGGACGGTCTCCCCATAGGTGTGGATCCCCGAAACGACTACCTTCCCATTGGCATCCTCCAGGGTTTTGGGCTCCATATAGCTTTCAGCCCCGCGCTTTACGGTTTCCTCATAGCTTTTTGTGGCATCATCCACCCATAAGGCAATGGCTTTAACTCCATCACCATGATCATTGATATGCCGGTTAATCTCTCCTCCCGGCTTTAAAGGGGACGTAAGTACCAGGCGGATCTTATCCTGTGCCAGCACATAGGAAACCCTGTCCTTCAGGCCCGTTTCCAGCCCGGCATAAGCCACCGGCTGAAAGCCCCAGGCAGACATGTAGTAATGAGCGGCCTGTTTTGCATTTCCAACGTATAGTTCGACATGATCGGTACCCAGCAGGGGCAGGAAATCTTCTGCCTCGGGATTTTCTTTGGGTAAGTGTAGTGAAGTATTATCTGTTAATGACATGATATTTTGTTTAAGATTAGTGGTGTTAATTTTCAGAGAGGTCTATGACCACAAATAAGTCTGTAAGTGGCCTGCACGCTTACCACATGGCCCGTAAATGCGAATAAATACAAAAGCGGCTTCCGGACATAACCTTAGTTTTAGCAAATATCGCAAAAATGTACGGAATAGTACTGTTCTACCGATAATTAGGCAGGGCTTAAAACCAGTATCCGATACTGAAAAAAACGCTGCTTGCGTCCCTTTCGGGAGACCAGGAATACATTATCTGCACCGGGCCAAAAAAAGAATCCCATCCGTAGCTGATCCCGTACCCGGAATAATCGGGAGTTGTAAACCACTCTCCGGTTCGGAAGATATCGTCTTGCACATTAGCGTAATTCAGGGTAAACATCAGATGGTTCTTGGGGGCGAACTCCAGATCAAACCTGCTATATGCCTTAACAAAGCTATTCCCGGGGAGACTCAGAAAATCATATCCTATAAAAGGGGTAAAATTATTGATGCTGGTACTGCCAAAACCTCCCAGGACGAAATCAAAGGAAGAAACCCCTGAAGTCCCCAGTTTAAAACCGCCCTCAGTCTCCATATTGAGGCTCAGGTTTCCTGCAAGAGGAAACGCCACACCCATACGGGCTTTTGCAATGGAAAATTCCTTAAAGTTGTCATTGAAGTCCGAAGAAAAGAGATACAGGTGGAAATCGCCGTTGAAATAAAGTCCCTTAGAGGGAAAGTAGCGATCGTTATAGGTATCCAGGACAAGGGTTCCGTAGGTGCTGAAATAATGGCTTTTCTCAAAAAAAGTGCGATTGTCTTCTCCCCCCTGTATTCCAGGGTTTAGGTCCTCATTAACCTCGCTCAGAGTTTCTGTACTGTACTTCAGCCATTTGTGTTCCACCCCCAGACTGAAGGCAAATTCTTCCCTGAGGACTGTCTGAAGGTATACCTGGTTGGTCAGGTCCCCAACCTCCAGATTGATATTGTTTATGTTCGGATCATCAGGCACATCGAAATTTGAACGAATCACGTTATAATTGATCTCCTGATCGAATTCATTCAATCTCGAATTTACCCCAAAACTCCAGTAAGATCCCTTGTCTATATAGTACTGCGCATTGTAACGCAGGTTGTCTCCCAAAATAAAATCAAATGAAGCCACATCATCGTCTACCAGGAAATGCTTCCGGGTCAGGTTTATAAGGGCCGCACTCTTATACAGGTCATCGTAGTGGGCCCCCACCCTGATGAAGGTGCGATTCGGGTTCTCCTGCAGTTTAAGGATCAGATCCTGGCCAAGCCCGTTGGATACCAATTCATATCGGATTGTCCTGAAATTTCCGGTAGCCGACAAGTTCCCCAGTCCCTGCTGCAGTTTGTTGAATGAAATTTTCTCCGCCAGATCGAAGCGTAGTTTCCCTTTTACATACCCCCGGGAATAATTGTTGTTCCCTTTAATCAGCAAGCGGTTGATAACGATAGTATCCTGGGGCTTTATCCCGGCAGCAGGTGGGTGTTTGACCGTCTGGCGTGCAGCCACTTCTTTAAGAGATTGCATGTGCTCGCGGGCTTTTTCCATTCCAATCCTGATGATGCTTTCCCGCATGTTAAAATCAATTACAGAGAAAGCATCCATATTGGGTTTAATGTAGATGTCCGTTTTACCGGCTTTTGCTTTCATCTGCCCCACAGTGCGGTAGTTGTTGATTTGCAGCAGGATTTCCGTTGCGGATTGCAGGGATTCGCGCTTGCGCAGCCCATGCTGAACGTCCACCCCGATTATCAGCTCTGCCCCTGAATTCTTCACCTCATCCACCGGATAGTTGTTCAGTACGCCACCATCTATCAGGATACGTCCATCCACCTCTGTGGGCTCAAATAGGGAAGGAAAGGTGCCGCTGGCAAGTATGGCCTCCGGCAGGTAACCCTCTCTTAAGATAATCTCCTCCCCGGTTTCCACATCAGTGGCCACACAGAAAAAAGGGATGGGCAACTGGTCAAATTTGCGGATATCCTTGACATGGTAAAGGACTTTTACCAATTCATTATAAATGTTCTGACCCCCGGAAAGCGCTTGTGGAATAGCCAGTTTAAAATTATTAAACGGCAGGGTTAAGGCATATCTTTCGGAATCTTCCTTCTCGTAAAAAGTCTTTGCACTCCTGGGAAAGTTATCCTGAATGAGTTCAGGAAAATCAGTATTCATAAAAAGGGAATCCAGTTCATGGGCAGAATAGCCAGAGGCATAAAGGGCCCCTACAATAGCCCCCATACTGGTGCCTCCAATGTAATCGATGCGCACCCCTGCCTCCTCAATTACTTTCAAAGCCCCAATATGGGCAAGGCCCTTAGCTCCTCCGCCACTTAAAACAAGGCCTACCTTCAGGTCCTGGGGAGGGTTTTGCTCCTGTGCAGGGAGCTTGTTGGTTAAGACAGATATGAGAGAGAAAATCAAAAGCAGGCGCATAGGGTGAAGTTACTTTATTCCCGCAAACTTTCATAAACTTTCTGTGCCTTTGAAGGTCCTACGAGCTCTGAAATTTCCTGAAGGGAGGCCTCGCGGATCCTTTTGACAGACTTAAACTTCCTGAGGAGTTCCCGGGCGGTTTTTTCTCCTATTCCGTCAATCCCTTCGAGGGCAGAGCTAATGGCTGCCTTAGAGCGCTTGTTTCTGTGGAATGTGATCCCAAAACGGTGTGCCTCATTTCGCAATAGCTGTATTACTTTAAGGCTTTCTGATTTTTTATCCAGGTAAAGCGGAATAGAGTCATTTGGAAAATAGATTTCCTCTAACCGCTTGGCGATTCCGATAATCGCAATCTTCCCCCTTAATTCCAGCTGTTCGAGGCTGGACAGGGCTGCACTCAATTGCCCTTTTCCCCCGTCAATTACTATTAGCTGTGGTAAATCGGCCTCTTCCTCCAGCAATCTTTTGTACCTCCTGTATACCACTTCCCGCATGGAGGCGAAATCATCCGGCCCTTCAACCGTTTTAATGTTGTAATGCCTGTACTCCTTTTTGGCAGGTTTGGCATCCCTGAAAACAACACAGGCAGCCACCGGATTACTACCCTGAATGTTGGAGTTATCAAAACATTCAATATGCCTGGGTTCTGAAGAGAGGCGCAGATCTTTTTTCATCTGCTCCATAATGCGTTTTACATGGCGGTCCGGATCTGTTATCTTGATTTGTTTAAACCGTTCCTGCCTGTAATAACGGGCATTGCGTTCCGACAGCTGAACAATCTTACGTTTATCGCCAGATTTGGGAACCTTTACCCGCACCTCGCCCGAAACCGGAACAGGAAAAGGAAGGTAAATTTCGGGGGAATCTGCTTCAAATCGCTCCCTGAGAGTGACGATGGCCAAAGACAGCAAATCCTCATCCGATTCGTCCAGTTTTTTCTTGATTTCTATTGTATGAGACCGCACCACCAGGCCATGTGAAATCTGCATGTAGTTTACATAGGCATGACTGCTGTCTGAGATAATTGAAAAAACATCAACATTGTTAATTTTCGGGTGGACTACGGTAGACTTGGACTGGTAATTTTCAAGGATCTCGATTTTTTCCTTTATCTGTTGGGCTTCTTCAAAACGCATATCTGTTGCCAGTTGCTGCATGCGATGGCGGAAATAATGCAGGGATGACTTAAAATTCCCCTTAATAATTTGACGGATATCATCAATTTGCCGGTCATAGGATTCGGAATCCTGAAGTCCTTCACAGGGGCCCAGGCAGTTGCCCAGATGATACTCAAGGCAACGTTTGTATTTGCCGGCACTGACCTTTTCTTCAGACAGGTCGTAATTGCAGGTCCGCAGCGGATAGACGCTTTTTATAAGATCCAGCAGGGCCCGGACCGTTTTCATTTGGGTATAGGGCCCGAAATACTCGGATCCGTCCCTTATGCGCTTACGCGTTGGAAAAATACGCGGGAAACGTTCATTTTTGATACAAAGCCATGGATACGATTTATCGTCCCTGAGCAGGACATTATATCTTGGCTGATGTTCCTTGATCAGGTTATTCTCCAGAAGCAGGGCATCGGATTCGGTAGGAACCACAATGTGCTTTATACTTCTGATTTTCCGGACCATTACCCGTGTTTTCCCACTGTTATGGGTCTTGGTAAAATAAGAACTGACCCGTTTCTTCAGGTTTTTTGCCTTCCCCACGTACAGTATCTTTCCGGCCTCATCAAAAAATTGATAAACCCCGGGGCTATCTGGCAGCGTCTTTAACTGAACATCAATGGAAATGCTATTCATAAGCAATGGCTTACAACAAAGATAATCAGGGATAATTATTTGATCGGAGGAAATTGAAAACGGCAATCAAGGTTTTCTACATGCTGCAAGGTGTTTACAGCCTGTTTAATTTCATTTGCAGAAAGATACTGCCGCCAGCACTTACAAAACAAGCTGATTAGCAGACCTGTACAGGCCTGTCAAAACATTCAGGCTGTTTAAAAAACGCAGTTGAATGGTTAACAAAATGCTAAAAATGTGTATTTCATCGATTTTATGATACCGTTTAGGGAGGAGTTAATGTTTTTTTTACTATTATTAACCTGTCAAAATTAAGCACTGTATATGGACAACTATCTCATTACCCTGGGAATGTACTTTGTACTGATGCTATTTTTCAAGATTTATTTCGCGGTTTCCGCCAAGGACTAAGAAATTTTAAATGCTCCCCCACAATTTGCGTTTAATTTTCGGTCTATGTTGAAAAATAAGCTTCGGCTGCATTATACGCATCTTAGAGACCTACTTACTGAAGAAGAACATAAAGAAGCCAGTATAGCACTGGCCAACAGATCCCTCTCGATCCCAATTTGGGACAAAAATTACTTTCACCTCTTCCTTTCCATCCCCGAAAAAAGTGAAGTGGATACCTCATTCCTGTTAACCATTTTGCAGGGCAGGGACAAAGAGGTTATCATCCCCAAAATGCTCCCGGATCGTCAGTTGGAACACTATTTATTGACGGATAATACGCCGCTTCAGGCCAATAAGTTCGGGATTCCGGAACCGCTATCGGGGATAACCGTAGACCCAAAAAAAATTGAAGTAGTCTTTCTGCCCCTGCTGGTTTTTGATCGCAAGGGATACCGGGTTGGCTACGGAGGCGGGTACTACGACCGCTTCCTGGCACAATGTCCTGAAAGTACTGTAAAAGTAGGCTTGTCGTTTTTTGATCCGGTTGAGGCCATCAGCGACCTGAACGATCATGACATTGCAATGGATTTCGCCCTGACTCCAAAGGCTTCTTACGAATTTTAAGTAGTTGCTTTTGCGAAAGCTCTTTTGTTGAATACCAGCAGAATCCCTACCCCGGTGCTGATAGCAGTATCAGCTAGGTTAAATACAGGGGCAAAAAACCTAAAATTATTCCCTCCTATCCAGGGCATCCATTCGGGCCATTGCGTGTCGATGATAGGAAAGTACAGCATATCTACAACCTTCCCGTAAAAGAGGCCGGCATAGTGCTCTTCCCCTAAAAAGCTTGCAACCTGCCCGTAGGAATGATCAAAGAGCAAGCCATAGAAAACTGAATCAATGATGTTCCCCACGGCTCCTGCAAAAATAAGGCTCACGGCTACCTGCAGGGTAGTATTAGAGCCCTTACGAATGATATCCCATAACCAGTAACCGATACCTGCAATTGCAAACAAGCGGAATATGGTCAGGACCAGTTTGGCGGTCCGCTCCCCTATGGGCAGGAAGTCACTCAGCTTGGTGCCCCATGCGGCCCCGTCATTCTCTATAAAGAAAATCTTAAACCAGGAGAATACTTCTACAGATTCTTCCAGCTGAAAATTGGTCTTAACGTATATCTTACTTATTTGGTCTGCCAGCAGTACCAGCACCACCAAAATGAGGGATTTTTTTAATTGCATCAATACGGAATACTTCGCGCAAAAATAGGTATTAAAAATAACTTGGAAACCATTCTTTATTCCCTGGAAAGTAATTTATCAAAGCGGGCGAACCAGTATATCTCCCTCGGTACTATTTAGTGTAAACCTGGAATCTCCGGCTGGAATATTGGCAATTTCCACCCTCCCATACCTGGATTTGGCTGCTATTACACCACTTGCCACTGCAGCAGTGATTTTCGCAGACTGCGTTCGTACCTGGGTATTTTCAGCTGTATGGCTCAGTTTGCACTGGCCGTCATTTAAAGCAATGGATAGGTTTTGAAACTGTCCTGAAGTCTCCACGGAACAACTACCGGCGTATACATCTACGTTCTGGTAGTTCGGAACAGTTACTTCTAAGCGGATGGAAAGCACTTTGTGAGCACCCAGCTTGTCGTTGGGCAATTCAAAATCCGGACTAAAGCCCGTACTTATAACTAGGGTGTTTGCCTGTTTTTCCGCCAATAACAGTACCTGACGCTGATACTCCCCCTCCATCAGGGCCTGAACAACCACCTCAGGAACATCGGCGGTTTTTAGTTCAATGCTGAAGCATTGCTGCCCGTCTATTCGAATGGAGGAGATTTCCGGGCTAAGCAGGGTCTTAACAACCTTCTTCTGACTGTAGGCAGGAAGAAATTGAAAAAGCAGCAGAGCAAACATTAGCAGGCGCATTAGCCTCCGTACTGTTTGGACCCTACTATTTTTGCATGTTTTTGGCTTCAATGCTAAGGGTTGCATGCGGTACGAGCTTAAGGCGTTCCTTATTGATAAGTTTGCCGGTAACCCTGCAAATCCCGTAGGTCTTGTTTTCAATCCGGAGTAAGGCATTTTTCAAATCCCGGATGAATTTTTCCTGACGTATGGCCAGTTGCGTATTCGCTTCCTTGCTCATGGTTTCAGATCCTTCCTCAAAAGCCTTAAAGGTAGGGGAGGTATCATCCGTTCCATTATTTCCGTCATTCATATAGGAGCTCCTTAAGAGGTCAAGGTGCGACTTTGCCTTTTCTATTTTCTGTTCGATCAGCTCTCTGAATTCTTCAAGGTCTTTATCTGAATAGCGAACTTTAATATCTTGTCCCATAGCTTTAATGTTTTTGGATAAACAATTTTGTATTTACTTCATCAAAGGCAATAGCAGTACCCTCTTCCAGGACTTCTTCAAACTGCAAATCTGCCGTAAGGGTCTCAGATTTGATGTATTGCAAATTGCTCTTTACTGCTTTCTCTACTGTTTCGTCTTTTAATAATTTAATGTCAATCCGATCAGTTACCTCAAAACCGGATTCCTTTCGCAGGTTCTGAATCCTGTTGACCAGCTCCCTCGCAATACCCTCTTTTCGCAACTCATCGTTAATGGTAATATCCAATGCTACCGTAGTGGTACCGGAAGAAGCAACCAGCCAGCCTTCAATGTCCTGTGAACTGATTTCTACATCATGTAACTGTAATATAACATTTTTATTTTCCAGTTCAAGAACTATTTTGCCCTCCTGCTCAATTTTTTGGATGTCTTCCTGCCCAAGGCCGGCCACAGCCTTGCTGATGGCCTTCATATCCTTCCCATACTTAGGGCCCAGGGTTTTGTAATTGGGTTTAATCCGCTTTACCAGGATTCCGGAGGCATCGTCCAGTAAGGTTATTTCCTTTACGTTCACCTCGGATTTGATCAGGTCTGCAACCGCCTCAATTTCCGCCTTCTGAGCGGCATCCAGCACCGGGATCATTACTTTTTGCAAGGGTTGCCTAACCTTGATCTTCTCTTTCTGACGGATGGAAAGAACCAGAGAGGTAATGGTCTGGGCCTTCTGCATTTTGCGCTCCAAATCCTTATTGATTCGGGCTGTATCGGCCTTTGGAAATTGTGCCAGGTGAACGCTTTCTTCCCCTGCCACTACAGAGCCTCCCGTCAGGTCTTTGTAGAGTCGGTCCATAAAGAAAGGGGCGATCGGTGCCGATAACTCAGCCACGGTCTTCAAACAACTGAAAAGGGTCTGGTAAGCAGAAATCTTGTCTTCCTGATATTCCCCTTTCCAGAAACGTCGCCGGCACAGGCGCACATACCAGTTACTGAGGTTTTCCTGAACAAAATCAGCGATTGCACGGGCAGCGCGCGTGGGCTCATAATCAGAATACGCCTGGTCTACCAGTACAACGAGGGAGTTCAATTCGGAAAGGATCCACTGATCGATTTCCGGACGCTCCTTAATTGGAATTTCAGCCTCCTCATACCTGAATTCATCTATATTGGCATAGAGGGCGAAAAAGGAATAAGTATTGTAAAGGGTTCCGAAAAATTTGCGTTTGACCTCCACTATTCCGTCCAGGTCAAATTTCAGGTTATCCCAGGGGTTTGCATTAGATATGAGATACCATCTGGTGGCATCGGCCCCATGGGTTTGAACCGTTTCAAAGGGGTCCGCAGCATTGCCCAGGCGTTTGGACATTTTTTTACCGTCCTTATCCAATACCAGGCCATTAGAAACCACATTACGGTAGGCAATGGAGTCAAAAACCATGGTGCCTATAGCGTGCAGGGTATAAAACCATCCCCGGGTCTGGTCTACCCCTTCGGCAATAAAATCGGCCGGAAAGGAAATCCCCTTATCGATCAAATCCCCGTTCTCAAAAGGATAATGCCATTGAGCGTAGGGCATGGAACCACTGTCAAACCAGACGTCGATCAGGTCATTTTCACGATACATCGGCTTCCCCGATGCAGATACCAGGATAATCTTGTCTACAATATTTTTATGCAGGTCAATACGGTCATAGTTTTCTTCCGACATATCCCCGGGCACAAAATCGGCAAATGGATCGGCCTGCATCAGGCCGGCTGCTATGGATTTAGCCATTTCTTCCTTTAACTCTGCTACCGACCCAATGATCATTTCTTCCCTTCCATCCTCGGACCTCCAGATTGGAAGTGGAATTCCCCAGTACCGCGAACGGGACAGGTTCCAGTCGTTTGCAGAGGCCAGCCAGTTCCCGAAACGGCCCTCCCCCGTTGCCTTGGGCTTCCAGTTAATCTCCTGGTTCAGCTCATACATCCGGTCCCTGACCTGGGTTACTTTGATAAACCAGGAGTCTAAAGGATAATACAAAATCGGTTTATCGGTTCGCCAGCAATTCGGATAACTGTGGCTGTATTTTTCAACCTTAAATGCCTTATTCTCCTCCTTCAGGCGAATGGCAATTTCCACATCCACTGAACGCTCAGGGGCTTCCCCTTCCGGGTAGTATTCATTCTTAACGTACTTTCCTCCCAGATCATCCATTTCGGGGCGAAACCTCCCCTGCAGGTCCACCAGGGGAACCGGGTTGTTGTTTTCGTCCAGCACCAGCATAGGCGGAACCGGGGGCTCAGCAGCCTGGGCTACCTGCATATCATCGGCACCAAAGGTAGGGGCCGTATGTACGATCCCAGTACCATCCTCTGTGGTTACAAAATCCCCTGCAATTACCCGGAAAGCGTTTTCGGGCTGCTCGTAAGGCTGGGCGTAATCCAGCAATTGCTCATAACGGATTCCGATCAGGTCGGAACCTTTAAAGGTTTTTAGCAGGCGATAGGGTATTTTTTTAAGCTCCTGCGGATTTTCGGGAAATGCTGCTCCGGCATCCACCTCCTCAAATTTTCCACTGAATTGTTTCGATATAAGCGATTTGGCCAGGATCACCTTAGTCGGTTTGTAGGTGTACTGATTGTAGGTTTCCACCAGGGCATACTCTATGGCGGGGCCTACTGTAAGTGCCGTGTTGGAAGGCAGGGTCCAGGGGGTGGTTGTCCATGCCAGCATATAGATCTTTCCCTCTTCCGATTGGAGCAGTCCTGGCAGGGATTCCCGAATTAATTCAAACTGGGCGGTAACGGTCGTGTCTGTAACATCCTGATAGGTTCCCGGCTGATTCAGTTCATGGGAACTCAGCCCGGTACCTGCCTTTGGGGAATAGGGCTGTATCGTATAACCCTTGTAGATGAGCCCCTTGTCGTAGATTTGTTTCAGCAGCCACCATACCGTCTCCATGTATTTTGGCTTGTAGGTAATATAGGGGTCATCCATATCCACCCAATAGCCAATCTTTTCAGTCATGGAGTTCCACACGTCCGTATATCGCATAACCGCCTTCTTACAGGCTTCGTTATACGCTTCTATCGAAATCTTTTTCCCGATATCCTCCTTGGTAATCCCCAATTCCTTTTCTACCCCCAATTCAACCGGCAGGCCATGCGTATCCCATCCAGCCTTCCGCTTTACCTGGAATCCCTTCATGGTTTTGTAACGGGGAAAGATATCCTTGATGGTACGCGAGATCACGTGGTGAATCCCGGGCATTCCATTCGCAGATGGAGGGCCTTCATAAAAAACATAAGGAGTGCCCTCTGAACGGGATTCGATACTTTTTTCAAAGATTCGTTCCGACTTCCAGAACTCCAGAATATCCTCAGCAAGCTCAGGAAGATTCAGATTTTTATACTCGTTAAACTTCATACGGACTTAAGCCAATAGGGTTCCAATTCTTAAAGCGAGCAAAATTAGTGATTTTAGTCGTAATCTCAGATAATCCAGCTTTGGAAAAGCGACAGCAGCTTGCTAAGGATAAACTACTTATAGGAAAAGCATTTCATTCTATCCGTTTTTGGGTGTATCTTGAAAGGCGAAACAAAAAAACAATTTTACAATGAATAAACGCATTCTCAGTTTGGCATTTGCAGCTGCCCTTACAATCGGTCTCTCATCCTGCAGGGAGACACGTAAAGAATCTGAAGAAGTTACCGAAGAAGCCGCCAGAGCACTGGAGGAAGCAGGAGACGAACTAAGGAAAGCCGGGGATGAGCTCAAAGAAGCCGGGGAAGAGCTTCGGAAAGCGGGTGAAGAAGCCGCTGAAGATTTGGAAAAAGCAGGGGAAGATATCAAGAAAGCTGCTGATCAGCTCAAGGAAGATGTAAAAAAAGCAGTGGAGGACAACTAGTCCAAAATCCCTTAGAAAATCAGTTAAACCGGGCCCGGATACTGCCTATAAAGTTTATTCCGGGGCCAGCAATCCCAGACGAATAAGGGCGATAGCGCTGATCGGTGATATTCTCCACCGAGAATCCGAGTTCATAGCGCTCCGAAAATTTAAAGGAAGTCCTCAGGTTTAGGGTATACCATGATGGGGAAAAGGGATTTCCGTTTGCATCCCTGGCATATATGAAAGCTTTGGAGCGTTCGGAAAAGGCGAGGTCCTCAAAGGGTATTTCCCCATTATAATTAAAAACCACAGCAGCTTTCCACGGGTATTTATTCCACTGTAATTGCAGGTCTCCGAAGGTTGGGGGCACGTGCCTGGCAGGGGAATCACTCCCGTCTTCTTCCTCTTCTGTCCCTTCGGTAAAAGTGAGATTCCCACTCAGGCTCAGGAATTCCTGCAGCCTGGCATCAAAACCCAGTTCATATCCATAAACGTAGGCTTTAGCTGCATTTTGTATGGCCTGTACATTTGAGGGCTCCCCGTTATATACAATGGTATTTTGTCCGTCAAAAACAAAATCCCTCCGTACCAGCGCATCTACAAGATAGGTGTAATAGGCCGCTCCTTTAAGAACGAGTTTCTCGGCAATATTCTGCCGTATCCCGACCTCAGCATTGTAGGCGTATTCCGGTTCAAGGTCCGGATTGGGCACTACAACCGAACCGGGTTCGGAGTCAAATATTTTACCAATGTCATCGATGTTTGGCGCTCTGAAACCCGTTGAACCATTCAGGGTGATCTGAGTGTTTTCTTTTGGGAACCAACTCAGCCCCAGGCTTGCGGTAAGGGCCCCGTTATCCAAATTTGCGCTTTCAAAGGGAAAATCAAAAAACCGATCATCAAATTCCGCATTTATCCATACATGGCTGTATCGCAAACCAGAAAGCAGGGTCCAGTTGGGCCTGAATTTGTAAGCGGCATTCACATATCCTGCCAGGCTTTGCCAACGCGACCCATCAGGATATCTGGAGGGATAGTCTGAACGCTGACCGGATAGGATATTCTCCTGGCTACCAACAGAATTAACCTGGTTGTAAATAAATTCCGTTCCGTAAAACAGACTGAGGTCTCCTATTTTTTTATTTTCAAAATCCAGATTTAATGAAACCGCATCCAGACGCTCGCGATTGCTATATCTTATCTCATCCCGAAATGCACGTTCATTCCTGCTCTCCTCAAAAAACTGGTA
The DNA here is from genome assembly GCF_052497835.1 of Robiginitalea insularis. NCBI lineage: Bacteria > Pseudomonadati > Bacteroidota > Flavobacteriia > Flavobacteriales > Flavobacteriaceae > Robiginitalea > Robiginitalea insularis. Next base: position 1,632,421 of record NZ_CP199296.1, on the reverse strand, counting down.
GGCTGTTGTTATCTTAAATCCGTCGTAGAAAGTATTCCGCCCCTGTTGATACACCTGTAAATTTCCCATAAACCATTTCTGGGGCCCGTAAAACCACTCTGCCGACCTCAGGCCGGCTTCATTGTCTGCAGGCCGGATCAATCGGTCATATCTGGCGTAATCTGAGGTTTCCGAATAGTGCAGGCCCAGATCAAAAGACCAGCTGTTATTGGGTTTAAAACGGATTTTTTGCATGAAACTGAAAAGGTCGAAACCGCTGGGGACCTGCTTTTCAGGGTCCGAATTTGTGACCAATTGGTCTTCCCCGTCCCTGCGAATGATAAAACCAGGTCTTAAGTAGCTATCCGGACCATGAGACCCCATCCGTAAATCTCCATAGGAGTTAAAGCTGAAACTGCTGAGAAAGGCCCATTTTTTCAGAGACAATTCCACGTCCCCATGCAGGGTTTGCTCATTGGAAGCCGAAGCCGTTCGGTACACGGCATTTGCCGAGACCTCCAGAGAATCGGTCCTGGAAAAAAGAGGCGTGCGGGTATAAAAATTCATGACTCCCCCAATGGCATCACTCCCGTAAATAACAGATCCCGGACCAAAAATAACCTCCGTGTTCTTCACGTTAAAAGGATCAATGGATATTACATTTTGCAGGTTTCCTCCACGGAAGATGGCGTTATTCATACGTACCCCATCTACCGAAAGCAGTACGCGGTTTGTTGCAAACCCCCTTATGGTAGGGCTTCCCCCGCCATATTGGCTTTTCTGGACAAAAATTTTACCGGATTGCTGCAGGAGGTCTGCTGAGGTTTGCGGATTGGCAAAGGCAATACCGCCAGCATCAATGCTTACAATCTTCTGTGGTATTTCCCGCTTTTGTTGTTCCCATTTGGAAATAGACATCACCACCTCCTGCAATTGTTCAGGTTTTGCGTAGAGGTAAACACGCCCCCCTTGTTTAAGCAATGTGGATTTGCGAATTACGAAAGGCTCATGGCTTAAATGTCTGAAGTATAATCGTTCCCCGGCTTCGAAGGCACTGATGTCGCATGCGCCGTCAAAATCACTGATAGCGAAAGTGCTTCGATCTTCGTTAAAAACCGCAACATCCGAGATGGGGCTGCCTGTCTCCCGCTCATAAATGTAGATCTTCTGAGCAGAAAGCTTAAAAACAGTTAGTAAGAAAAGTATAGCTATCAGTAGGCCTGGCCTATGAAAATACCTCATCTAGTACGGCTAATGATTTTGGTTTTCTAAATCCGTGCAAATGTACCTCAAAATAGTCTACAAGGTTTTTTAAAAGGGCCTGACGCTGTTTTTGAGACATTTTTACAGTGTGTATTGCATCAAAATTTGTGCCCAAAAATTTCTTGAAAAAACCTAAAGCTTCCCCACTGATAGCCGGGTTTAACGGAGTTGTGTCCAAAAAGGCCCCTTCGACCAGATCAAAATAGGGTGCCTCCATATTGGAATTGTCTGGATAAAAGCCGAGATAGCGCGTTAATCCGAGGAGAAACTGAATATGAAAATTAGCAATACTGTGGTGATGGTCCAGCCACTGCAGCGCGTTTTGTAAATAGGTAAAAAGCGCAGGGTTTTCCTCTTCTTCCCGGATCGACTGGCTCAGCATTTCAGAGAGGAAGAAGGCTACTGTGCTTTTATATATGTCTGTGTGCATACTGCTATAGGGAAATGCCACTACAGCCTCCTTGATATAACCCATTTTTCCGGGCTTTACCCGGCTGCAAACGAGTTCCAGTTGGGTAAGGGGCTGAAAATAAGCTGCTTTAAGCCGGCCTCTTCTGTTTTTTAGCACACCTTTGACCATATAGGTCTGCAGGCCATAAGCTGCTGTAAAAGCTTTGACAATCAGATGGCTATCCCCGTATTTGAGGGAGCTCAGAACAATAGCTTGGGTTGTAAGTGACACGTCCGGACAAAGTATGTCACAAAGATAACCGAATAATAGAGCAGGCCCCCTTGTAAAAAGGAGGCCTGTTGCATTCTTTAAATTACGCCCTGGGCCAGCATGGCATCGGCTACCTTGACGAAGCCTGCAATATTAGCACCTTTGACATAGTTGCAGAAACCGTCTTCTTCTTTGCCGTATTCAATGCACGAATCGTGTATATCAGCCATAATCCCCTTGAGGCGCTGGTCTACTTCTTCACGCGTCCAGCTAATGCGCAGTGAATTCTGCGACATTTCCAGTCCTGAAGTTGCCACCCCGCCGGCATTGGATGCCTTGCCAGGGGCAAATAGTATTTTAGCGTCGTGAAAAGTGTGTATGGCCTCAGGAGTTGATGGCATGTTTGCCCCTTCCGCTACGCAAATACAACCATTCTTGATAAGGGTTTCTGCATCTTTTCCTTCCAGTTCATTCTGTGTGGCACAGGGCAGCGCCATGTCACAGGGAACTTCCCAGGGTGTTTTCCCTTTGTGATAGGTGGCTCCGGGATATTTATCCACATATTCGGAGATCCTTCCCCTGCGGTTGTTCTTCAGGTCCATTACCCAGGCGAGCTTTTCCTGGTCGATGCCATCCTTATCGTGAATATATCCTCCGGAATCAGAAAGGGTAACCACCTTTCCTCCCAGTTGTATTACTTTTTCGGCAGCGTATTGCGCCACGTTTCCGGAACCGGAAACAACTACGGTTTTACCTTCTACGCTTTCCCCCCGGGTCTTTAGCATACTGTCTGCAAAATAAACCGTCCCATAGCCGGTAGCCTCCGGGCGTATTTTGGAGCCTCCCCAGGAAAGTCCCTTTCCGGTCAATACTCCCGTAAATTCATTGCGGATCTTTTTATACATACCGAAAAGGAAGCCTATTTCTCGAGCTCCAACCCCTATATCTCCGGCTGGTACATCTGTATTCGGACCAATATGGCGGCAAAGTTCCGTCATAAAAGAATGACAGAAGCGCATTACCTCATCGTCTGACTTGCCTTTAGGGTCAAAATCGGAACCCCCTTTACCACCACCCATTGGCAGGGTGGTAAGGCTGTTCTTGAATACCTGTTCGAAGGCAAGGAATTTCAGAATACTGGCATTTACGGATGGATGGAATCGCAAACCACCCTTATAAGGGCCGATAGCCGAATTCATTTGCACCCTGTAACCCCGGTTTACATGGATTTCCCCGTCATCGTCTACCCAGGCTACCCGGAAAGAGAGAAGCCTCTCGGGTTCCACCATTCGGAGCAAAATATTTTTTCCATTGTAAATTTCGTGCTGTGCAATGTAGGGGAGAACAGTATCAGCTACTTCCTGCACTGCCTGAATGAATTCCGGTTCATGCCCGTTACGGGTCTTAACCTCATCCATAAAGGCGTCTATTTTTGCTTGTATCTCAGACATAGGTGATTGGTAAAAGATTGTTGAATCAGAAATATATGCGCAAAATTATATGTTTCCCATAATATCACGCCTATATTTTTGAAAATTTGATAAAATATTTTTGGTTCAGGCGGATTTCCCGGGATTAGCTCAAATAGGAAAGGGCCTGCTCCAGGTCCTCCTTTAAATCCTCGGCGTCTTCAATACCAACACTCAGTCGTATGAGTGCATCTGTTACCCCGCTCTTTTCCCGTTCAGCTTTCGGAATACTCGCATGCGTCATGCTCGCCGGATGACCTGCCAGGCTTTCAACCCCTCCCAGCGATTCTGCAAGGGTAAATACCTTTAGCTCCTCAACGACTTTTACCGCATCCTCATAAGTAGCACCTTTGGGCACGAAAGAGATCATACCTCCGAAATCACTCATCTGTTTACGCGCAATATGGTGGTTGGGATGAGACTCAAAACCGGGCCAGAAAACTTTTTCCACAGCCGGATGGGCTTGCAGGAAGCGGGCAATTTGTTCACCGTTCTCACAGTGCCTTTGCATGCGCACGTGCAGGGTTTTGATTCCCCTGAGCAGTAAATAACTATCCATGGGGCCGCATACGGCCCCGCTGGCATTTTGAATAAAATACAGCCGGTCTGCCAGTTCTTTATCGCGTACTACAAGGGCCCCCACTACCAGGTCAGAATGCCCGCCGAGATACTTGGTGGCCGAGTGCATCACTATATCCGCCCCCAAATCCAGAGGTTGCTGCAAATATGGGGTTGCAAAGGTGTTGTCTACTGCCAGCAGGATATTGTTTTCCTTAGCCAGTTTCGAAACCGCCGCAATGTCTATAACATTCATCATCGGATTGGTTGGGGTTTCCACCCAGATCAGCCGTGTCTTCCCGTTGATTTTTTCGCTGATATGCGATATGTCCTGCATCCCTACAAAATGAAAGCGAAGCCCGAAATCCTCAAAGATCTTTTTAAACAATCGGTAACTTCCTCCGTACAAGTCGTTGGTAGAGATAATTTCATCTCCGGGCTTCAAAAGTTTTAACACGGCGTCAATCGCCGCCAGGCCACTGGCAAATGCAAGGCCAAAAGAGCCATTTTCAATACTGGCCAGGGACTTCTCCAAAGCGTGCCGGGTTGGGTTGCCACTCCTCGAATATTCAAATCCTTTATGGTCTCCGGGAGATTTCTGTGCAAAAGTTGAGGTTTGGTAAATAGGAGGCATAACAGCCCCGTAGGCTTTATCGGGCTCCTGCCCGCCATGAATGGTCTTACTGTTAAAACGAAGCGTTTTTTTCATAGGGAATAAATACGGATTACATTTGAGCAAAGGTATTGTTCTCCCGAGGAGAATACAACCGTTGATTTAGATATATCAAATACATTAAAGCCAATGAGAGGTGCCGGAATATCACTATGTCTGTTGCTAATATTCGCCTGCCAGAGCGACAATTCCCTGGAGTTCACCCAAAAGACCATTGATGCCAAAGCCTGCGAGGATTGCCCGCATGTTCAAATCAATATTCCCGAGGCTTCGCAGCGCACCCTTCTGGGCCGGAACATCAATACGGCTATCCGCGAGGAAATCATTGAGTTGCTCGATTATGATGAAGAAGGAAACGCATCGACTATAGAAGAGGCCATAGAAGACTTTACAAGTGGTTGGCGTACTCTGGCCGAAAATTTTCCGGAAGAGCTGGCACCCTGGGAGGCAACAGTCCTAGCCCGAATGAGTCACGAAAATTCGCAGCTCCTCAGCCTGAGATTTGAAGCGTACTTATTTACAGGAGGTGCCCATGGCTACACTACCACAAGGTTCCTGAACTTTAACAAGGAAACCGGGGAAGAAATGGATGCCCTGTATTTCTTTTCCAATCGGGGTAAACTAGAAGAAGTGGCTGAAAGCGCATTCAGGAAAACATTCAAAATTTCGGCAGACTCAGCTATCAACAGCACTGGCTTTATGTTTGAGGAAAATACTTTTTACCTTCCGGAACAAATCGGATTTACACCAGATGGCCTGACGCTTTTATACAACCCATACGAGGTTGCTTCCTATGCCGATGGCCCCCTGACCGTGGTAATTCCCTTTGAGATGCTCAAAGAAACCGGGGTAACCCCTAAGCTCTGGTAACCCCGACTGCTTTCTGAAGTGAGAGAACCACCCCAAAGTGTATGCCTTCGTGAAAAAGATTGAAGAGCAAAGCATCTTCTATAGATTTCAGGGTAACATTGGCACTGGTTGTATAGGCATTAAACGTTTTGAATATTCCCTTATCATAATCCGATTTTAATTGCACTACGCTGCTGAGCAAATAGGCCCGGACCTGATCAGTTTCTGCTTGTGAGGGTACCCCAGCAGGGACGCTCCCCTTACTGTAGCGTTTGACGATGTCTTTTTCAACCGTCATGGGCAAACCACTTAAATTGTAGCAAAGCAATTGCTGTGTAACGACCATATGAGCAATGTTCCACCAGATATTGTTGCGGTATCCCTCAGGGATCCGGTTCAGGTCGGCTGCGGAGGTTTGGTCAAGAACATCTGACATGCGCCTTCGCAATTGCATATTGGTTTCAAAGATCAGTTCGGGTGCCATTTGGTTCTGTTTAGAATATTAGAGTCCTAAATTTAAGGATTACCTTTGACAGCAGAGAATACCGGCTTAAAAAGCCACTTAACTCAGAATGAAATGAAAATTATGTTTTACCTGAGCAGCTGCGACAGCTGCCGACGGATTATTAAAGAATTGAACCTCCCGGAAGAAGTGACCCTTCAGGATATTAAAAAGGTACCGCTGAGCAGTGCTCAACTGAAGGCTTTGCAAGAACTCAGCGGGAGTTATGAAGCACTTTTCAGCAGAAGGGCGCGCCTATACACCCAACGAAAGCTAAGGGATAAAATGCTCAGCGAAACGGATTACCGCGACATGTTACTGGAGCACTACAGTTTTTTAAAGAGGCCCGTTTTGGTGCTGGATAAAGAAATTTACATTGGAAATTCAGCGCAAACCGTGGCGGCAGCCAAAGAAGCCCTTTCACGTTGAGCAAAAGAAGCCTGGCCATATTGGCTGCATTTGGTGCCACCACCATTTATGGCCTGAACCATACCATTGCTAAGGGGGTCATGCCCCACTATGTAGGTCCTTTCGGGTTTATTTTCCTGCGAGTAAGCGGGGCTGCACTCCTGTTCTGGATTATTTCATTGCTGGGTCCGAGGGAATCCGTTGAAAAAAGAGATTGGGGGCGTTTGCTGCTTTGTGCCCTTTTCGGAATGGTCATCAATATGCTGGCATTTTTTAAAGGGCTGCAACTTTCCACTCCAATCAATAGTTCTGTCCTGGTTACCATTACCCCGATTATTGTAGTAATCTTTTCTTTTTTTCTGATACAGGAAAAAATTACACGGATAAAAAGCATAGGGATAGCTATGGGCCTGCTGGGCGCCCTTGCCCTTATCTTCATGAATGAAAGCGTCAGTTCCAACGCCCCGAATATTCCCGCAGGGAATGCCCTGTTTATATTGAATGCAACCAGTTATGGGCTATACCTGATCCTGGCAAAAAAATTAATCCAAAAATACCACCCTTTTACGCTTATGAAATGGCTGTTCAGTTTGGCTTTTATTATCAATCTGCCTGTAACACTGCCTGAGTTTCTGGAGATTCAGTGGCGTGAACTACCGCTGGATGCCATTGGGGCTATCATTTTTGTAATTGTGGGGACTACCTTCCTCACTTATCTCTTTAACGTGTTCGCCCTCACCCAATTAAAAGCCTCTACGGTGAGTGCCTTTGTATATTTCCAGCCGGTAATCGGAATTGCCTTTGCACTGATAAGCGGAAAGGATACCCTTAGCCTGTTAAACTTCTCGGCAACCCTTCTGGTATTGGGCGGGGTTTACCTGGTCAGCAAAAAACCTAAGCCAGGTCTTTCGGGAACTTAGCATTTTTGCGGGTATCTTCTCTGCTGAGAAACCTAAAAGATTCTGCTTTTTCTGCCCGGTCGAAAAACTGCAATAGCTCGGTATCCAATGTGGTCAGTTTTCGGTTGTTCAGGTCTATCCAGCCTCCCATCAACTCGCAATGCGCGAGGTGCTTTCCCTGTGGGTCATAAAAATTATGGTGAAATTCAAAAAACATCCCATCCTTGCTAAGCCCCATTAATTCAAGGGAAACCCGGACAGTTGCCCCGGGGAGGATTTCCCTGAAATAGTACATATGCTCATAAAAAACTACTGGCCCCAGCTGTTTATCCTCCAGCACATTAAGACCAAAACCGAGTTCGTTGAGAAAAGCCATACGGGTATGGCTCATATAACTGGTATAGGCACTATTAGCCAGGTGCTTGTTGGCATCCAGGTCGTTCCAGCGGATCTCAAATTCCTTTATAAACATATTTTTATGGTTTATTATGCATGCATAGCATCAAAAATACGGTGATTTTATAAACCCTTGCAAGCACACTGTAATTTATGCTTACTTTTAAGCCTCAACCTTAATAGTATGGACCAAAAACCTTCTTTTATTCAGGATCTTTCGCTTCCGGTAGTAGCGGCTCCTATGTTTTTAATTTCCAATCCCGAACTGGTTATTGCCTGCTGTAAAAATGGTATTGTCGGCACTTTTCCAGCCCTGAACCAGCGAAGCAGTGAAGGCTTTGAGTCCTGGTTGGTAGAAATCAAAACAGCTCTGCAGGCATTTGAATCTGAAACAGGCAAGAAGGCTGCCCCATTTGGGGTAAACCTGATAGTACATCCAACCAATCCAAGACTGGAAGCAGACCTGAAGATTTGCGTAAAGCACAAGGTGCCCCTGATCATTACTTCGCTGGGGGCGGTTAGCCAGGTGGTGGACGCCATTCACAGTTATGGGGGGCTGGTTTTTCATGATATAATCAAAAAAAGGCATGCCGAGAAAGCGGCCGGTGCCGGTGTGGACGGATTAATCCTGGTATCGGCCGGGGCAGGGGGCCACGCGGGAACCCTCAACCCCATGACCCTGGTTGCTGAGGTTCGTTCGTTTTTCAAAAAGACTATTTTACTTTCCGGCTGCATCAGCAACGGCAGGGATGTGGCGGCTGCCCTCCAGATGGGAGCTGATCTGGCTTATATGGGAACCCGTTTTATAAATACGCGGGAAAGTGAAGCCCCGGAAGCCTACAGACAAATGATCATTGAGGCAGGGGCCAGCGATATTGTGTATACTGCCGCTATCTCAGGAGTACATGCCAACTTCCTGGCGAAAAGCCTGCAGGCTGCAGGACTTACCCCTGAAGATTTAAAAAAAGATACCAAAGTTGATTTTGGAAAAGAACTGGATACTGAAGCAAAGGCATGGAAAACCATCTGGTCCGCTGGTCAGGGAGTTGCAACTATAGAAGATGTGCTTCCGGTATCCGAATTGGTCAGTCGTTTGAAAACGGAGTTTAAAGACGCCGTTTCCGCACAGGCCCGTTTGCTTGATATCTATCCCAAATGAGAATTACACTGACTGAAAGCGCTATATTCTTCAGCAAGCCCTGTTGTCCTAAATGCCCTTAGTTCAAAGTCCATACCGGCCCCCACTGCTCTACAGGAACGGGCACTTTTCCACCATTTATTCGGCCCTGTTGCGAAAAGTTGATTTCCCGGAGCAAAAAAGGGAACGACTCACCCTGCCAGACGGCGATTTTCTGGATCTGGACTGGAGCTATTCAGAAACCGGGGCCGACAGGCTGTTAATACTCCTCCACGGTCTGGAGGGCAATGCGCAACGGCCCTACATACTGGGAAGCGTTGCGATTTTTAGCCACTCAGGTTGGGACGTATGTGCGGTAAATTTAAGGGGATGCAGCGGCGAGCCAAATAAACGTTACCGCTCGTATCATTCAGGTGCCACCGAAGATCTGGAAGCGGTACTGCAACATGTGGTTTCCACTTGTTCCTATAACAAGATTTGCCTGAAAGGTTTTAGCCTGGGGGGAAATCTGCTTTTAAAATATTTAGGGGAAAAACCATTGCACTTTAAGGAAGTATGCGGGGCAGTTGCCATTTCGGTTCCCTGTGATCTGCACGATTCCCTTATACAGCTTAATAAACCCAAGAATTTCCTCTATGCCCGAAGGTTCCGGATGAATCTGATCCAAAAACTGCGGGACAAACAAAAACTGTTTCCCGGGCTTATTACGGAACAGACTATCAGGGAGGTAAAAACGCTTAAGGATTTTGACGACCTCTATACCAGCAAGGCGCATGGGTTTAAAGATGCCCTTGATTATTACCACTCCTGCAGCAGCCTGCAATTTCTCGAAGGCATCAGTATTCCCGCACTACTTCTCAATGCCCGGAACGATAGTTTTCTGGGCGCCAAATGTTATCCTGTACAAATTGCCAGCAAACATGAGCAAATCTATCTGGAAATGCCGGAGTATGGGGGGCATGTTGGTTTTTACAGACAGGGAACCTTTTATTACAACGAAGAGCGGGCCTTATCTTTTTTAAATAATCTTACATAAGCCCTGATTTCTTATATTAGTAGTCTAAAGTAATCTGAAAAATGAAAAAACTAATGTTCCTTTCCGCTGCAGCACTTTTGATGATTGGCTGCGGTGAAAAAAAAGAGGAAAAGAAAGAGGGAAGCTTTGAAATGAGCCGAACCAAAACTGAAACCAAGGCAGCTGCAGGGGCAACCTCCGAAGCCGTTCCCGTTGATATGGACAATAAAGGGATAGGACCGGTAAAAGAAGTAGATTTTGGGGATGAAATCGATATGGAAATGGCTGCTGCCGGAGAGGCCAAATTCAATGCAATTTGTACCGCCTGCCATATGGCCGACCGCAGGATGATAGGACCTGCAATGGCGGGGATATACGAGAGACGCAGTCCGGAGTGGGTCATGAATATGATCCTCAATCCCGATGGTATGCTCAAAGAAGACCCCATTGCCCAGGCACTGCTTAAAGAATACAACAACACCCCCATGCTCAATCAAAATCTGAGCGAAGAGGAAGCCAGGGCTGTGGCTGAATATCTGCGTACGCTCTAGTCCATAGCTGATAAGAAAGTTGGAGCGCCATGATCAAGTCATGGCGCTTTTTTTAATTCATCCTAATGATGCACCAAAGCCAGAGAAATCCCTCATTCGAGAAATCCCTGTATCTGCTGGCACTGGTTCCTCCTGAAGAACTGAGAGAAGAAGTGCGCAGGCTGAAGGAGGAAATGAAAGTGCGCTTTCAGGCCTCTCATGCACTGAAGGTACCCGCACATATAACCCTGCAAATGCCCTTTTGGAGGACCTTGCCACAACTGGAAAAACTGGAAGTATACCTGGAGGATTTCAGTATCGGCCAAAGTCCGTTTGAGATTGATTTATCAGGTTTTGCAGCCTTTCCTCCCAGGGTAATTTTTATCAAAATTGCCAACCCCGGGCCCATTGAAAAAATATACCGGACTTTGCAGGAAAAGGTAAATGAGGTTTTGGAAATCAGTAAACCATCCAGACAACTTCCCTTTCATCCCCATATGACCATTGCTACCCGGGATCTCAAAGAATCGGCCTTCGAACAGGCCTGGCCGGAATTCAGCGGGCGCAGGTTTGAAAGGAGTTTTACTGCAAAAAGCTTGTTTTTATTAAGGCATAATGGGAAATTCTGGGAGTGGTTCCGGGAATATCCTTTTAAAACCTTACCAGGAATCAAGCCCCAGTAATTTTTTACCCAATTCGGAGAGTTCAGCCGTTTGGTAGCGGGTTTGTTCCCAATTCCTCGGATCTCCCGGAAAAGCATACCCTTCCGGGGCAACCCGGTTCTTCCAGGAGTGAATCCGCCATCTCAGCATTTCCTTGTTCTCCGGCTCTGCGGGCATCATGGAGATATACTGGGCGAGCCTTACCTTGTCCTTAGAAAGGTTGGGCCGGATACCATGGGCGAGAAGGCTGTTGAATATAAGCAGGTCTCCCTTGCGGAGCTTAACTTTTACAATCTTGTCTTCCAGCCCGCTGATATCCGGTTGAAACCGGTCCCGGTCCTTTGGCTGGGTTTGTTTCCACTGATCGTAATTCCGGTACAACCATGGGATACATTGAAACCCTCCCATCTGCTCATCGGTCTGGTCGGCAAGGGCCAATACCCCCTGAACGTTTTGGGGTCGGGTTTCCGGATCGTAATCCCAGTGAATAAATCCCTTTTGTTCAAAGCCCGGCCGATTGGGGAAATTCAGGTTTGCCCTGTCTATGGTAACCCATAGTTTTTCAGTCCCCCAGATATCGACAAAGGCGTTGTAAACCCTGGAGGTCTGACGGTTTTCCCAAAGCAACTGATGATTGTATACTTCAACCATGCCAGTACCCGCCAACTCTTTCATTTGCATTTCAGCCCGGGGTGGCGTGTACCAGGTATTGGGATCATCCGGATCCTTTTCTTCAAACTCCCATAAAAATGCAGCGGTTTGGGCAGCCTGCTCTGGAGGTACCGCTTCGCGGATAATTACATATCCTTCCCGCTGCCAGAATTGCCAGTCTTCTTCACTGAGGACCCGAAGCGGTTTGTTGTTACTGCGGTCATTCAGTTTCAGGCGGCTGCTGGTAGCTGTGGAAGGGTTTCCTGGAATATCCTTATGAGCCGTATTCCCCAGGGCTACTTTCCGGTATTTGTTCATCTTTTCAGCACATCAAAACAGATACCCTAATATACTGAAAATAATGGTATTAATACTTTATTGAGAGTTTTAACAGCCCTCCAGAACGGAAGTTTTCAATTTGCCCAAACCTCCTGGAAAGCTCTAGATTTTATCGATTAATACTTTGTAGGTAGGATCCTCCAGCACATTAATTTCTATGATATCGTCCGCGTTTTTAAGGAGCCTGCGACAGTCTTTACTTAAGTGTTTCAGGTGGACTTTTTTTCCGACCTTCTGATAGCGCTCAGTTATCCGGTTCAGGGCCTCAATCGCGGACATATCCACTACCCGGCTCTCCTGAAAATCGATAATCACTTCATCGGGGTCATTGAGCACGTCGAACTTCTCGTTAAACAAGCTAACCGACCCGAAAAACAGGGGCCCGTAAATCTCATAGTGCTTTACGCCCTGCTCATCTACATATTTCCGCGCCCGAATCCTTTTGGCGTTATCCCAGGCAAAAACCAGTGCAGAGATAATTACCCCAACCAAAACGGCCAGCGCCAGGTTGTGAAGGAATACGGTCACCAGGGTAACCAGCACCATGACCAGGACATCAGATTTCGGCATCCTTCTGAAGGTTCGCAGGCTTGCCCATTCGAAGGTTCCCAGAGCTACCATGATCATCAGTCCTGTAAGGGCCGCCATGGGTACGCGTTCTATCAGGCCTGAACCGAACATGATAAACACCAGTAACATAACTGCTGCAACAATCCCGGATAGTCGCGCACGCGCCCCGTTTGAGGTATTGATAAGGCTTTGCCCGATCATCGCGCAGCCACCCATACCCGAAAACAGGCCAGACAGGATATTTGCTGTCCCCTGTGCCACGGCTTCTTTGTTTCCCCGTCCGCGGGTTTCGGTAATCTCGTCTACGATATTCAGGGTCAACAGGCTTTCGATCAGTCCAACCCCGGCCACAATCGCGGCATAGGGAAATACAATACCGAGGGTTTCCAGGGTCCAGGGGATTTCAGGAATATGAAAAGGTGGGAACCCCCCCTGTATGGAAGCGATATCCCCTATGCTTCGTGTGGGAATATCCCCAATGAGTACGATGCCAAAAACTACAAGAATGGCCACCAGCGACGCCGGAATGGCCCGGGTAAGTCTGGGCAGCCCCCAGATAATAAGCATGGTAAGCAGTACCAGGCCGGTAAAGGTCCAAAATACGGTTCCGCTGAGCCAGTCCCCTGAAGCTGTTTTAAATTGATCTAACTGTGAGGTGAAAATAATGATGGCAAGGCCGTTTACAAAGCCGAAAATCACAGGATGCGGAACCAGGCGCATCAACTTCCCGAGGCGCAGGAATCCCGCGGTCATTTGCAGCAGTCCTGCCAGGATTACGGCAGCGAAAACATATTCCACTCCATGGTCTATTGCCAGAGATACAATTACTACTGCAACCGCTCCGGTCGCCCCGGAAATCATCCCGGGGCGACCCCCCAGGATGGAAGTTACAAGCCCCATCACAAAAGCTGCGTATAATCCGGTCAAGGGAGACAAGCCCGCTATCATGGCAAAGGCAATCGCTTCGGGTACCAGGGCAAGGGCCACTGTTAAACCGGAAAGGATTTCCGTCTTGTAGTTTACTTCCTGAGAAAAATCAAACAAGTTCAGATATTTTCGCACTGCATTGGTTTTAAGCGGGCAAAAATACAATTAATATCCCCTCTCCGGCTTCCTTTAGAAACTATTGAGAATATGGCAAGAATCAGGGCTTTATTGCCTCAAATTGAAAATTTGAAAGAAATACAATTAACAATCTGCAGCCGCAGCCGGCAAATAAATTCAGATTCCGTTGCGGATATAAAAAATCCACCCGCGGCCCTATTGCCACGGATGGATTTTCAACCAACCAACTAACTACTATTTACTGAGGACGCTTGCGTGAAACCTTCATCTCAGGGAGTTTCTTTCTCAGTCGCTTTTTCCCGGAAGAACTTTCAGACTTTAGTATTTGCTGATAGCCCCTGCCCCTGAATTCATATAGGGTACCGGAAGAGACATGGTATAATTCTATGGTCTGATCATCCAGGACGTAGAGCTCGAAATAGTCATCCCCCAGAAAATTGTAATCCAGAGTCAGCGTTTTCATTTCGGGTTCCCCTGGCACGTCGTACACGGTATAGAAACCTTCATAATCCCATTGCAGCAGATTGAGCGGAGTTCCGGGTGAATCAATGGAAGACCGGAATGCATCGGTATTCAACCCAACTGAAAATTGCAGGAACTGTTCCTGATCAAATTCATTTAAGGCTCCTGTATCGCTGGTAAAAATTTTTTCCCAGGCTATATATTCCTGCAGGAAATAGTGGATATTATCATAGAAGAGTGCATCGTAATCAAACGCGGCCCTCCTGTAGCCATAAAGAAAATAAGAAGTATCAGAACGCGGATCGTAAAGTTCCATTCGGTTCCCTCCAAGGGGGATAACCTCCAGCTGCCAAAGCCCGTCCAGGTCATGGCGAATCTCGACCAAATCAGAAAGACCGGCATAGTTACCAACTGCAATTCCAAATCCGGATCCTGTTTTCCCGATATTGACAAGGTTATTATTAGCCGTTAAAATCCCACCGTTAAAGGAAAGCGTAAAGGCTGTTTCCAGAAAGGGGACCTCCCCGCTTCCTACAGTTTCCTGTATATCGATATACCAGAGATCATAGGATTCAAGCAATAGTTCCGTTTGCAGGGCCCTGTTCTCGAAAACCGGCTCATCCACAAATACTTCCGTATAACAGGAGGTAAGACTGAAACTTAGCAGTAAAATCGTAATTTGCAGAGTAATTTTTTTCATGACTGTATTCTTTGATTTCAATAACCATAGGAACAAGGAATGTGCCAACTTTAGTAAGTAACTGGTTATGAATTATTTAAATAGTCCGAGAACCTCTCGGTTTTACATTTAAAACTGTGAAGAAACCATTGAAATACGCCGTTTTGGGCGGAGGCAGCTGGGCCACGGCTATTGTAAAGATGCTTTGTGAAAACCTTTCGGAGGTGATCTGGTATATGCGAAGTTCTGAGGCGATAGCCTTTATCAAGGCCGAAAAACACAATCCCAATTATCTGAGTTCAGTAGAATTTGACCTCAGCAAACTCAGGCTAACCGACCAGATAGACGAAGCCGTTTCGGAAGCAGACATTCTGATTTTTGCCATCCCGTCAGCCTTCCTGGAATCAGAATTATCAAAACTCACAGCTTCTCTGGAAGGTAAGATCATTATTTCAGCCATCAAAGGGATTGTGCCCGAAAGCGGACGTATTGTCGGAGAACACTTTCATGAAAAATACGATATCCCGTATAAGAATATTGGCGTTATCACCGGGCCATGCCATGCGGAAGAAGTGGCCCTGGAAAGGTTGTCCTACCTTACTATAGCCTGTCTGGACAAATCCAAAGCCAAAAAGGTGGCGGAGGCCCTGAGCAGCTCTTATATCAAAACAAAAGTTTCCAAAGACATTATCGGGACTGAATATGCAGCCATGTTAAAAAACATATATGCCCTGGCCGCAGGCATCGCCCACGGACTCGGATATGGTGATAATTTTCAGGCTGTACTGATGAGTAACGCCATCCGGGAAATGAAGCGGTATACCAAACGGCTCTACAACATTGACCGGAACATAAACCAGTCTGCCTATTTGGGAGACCTGTTGGTAACAGGCTATTCCACCTTCAGCCGTAACCGGATGTTTGGTAATATGATCGGCAAGGGGTATACCGTAAAAAGCGCCATGATGGAAATGAGCATGGTTGCCGAAGGATATTATGCCGTAAAAAGTGCCTACAAAATAAAGGAGGCTTTTGAAAAGAAGGTTAAAACGCCCATTATTGATGCGGTTTACGAAGTCTTATATGAACACAAAAGTGCTCGCAAAACATTTAAGGCCCTTGCCGATGAACTCAGCTAGCTCCGCATCCTCCTGAAGTCTCAGGCCCGTTCCAACTCAAAGGAGGAATGCCTTTCAATTTCCGCTTCAAGCGTTTGCTTCCAGCTACCCATCGTATCTTTATCCGCCTTCAGCAGGCCTCCCATTTCCTGCACCACCCTGTCCTTAAATTCACGGACACTTTCCAGGTCAAAATACATCCGGCCGGTCCTTCGGATAAAGAAATCCATGGGGTTCTGTATCATTTCATATTCCAGGGCAAAATGCAACTCCGCCTTTAGCAATCGCCACTGCTTATTTTTATCTTTGAAAGCGCCATATCGTCTGAGGATATCCTCTGTTTGCTTCCCGTAAGTTGTCACCAAAAACCAGGCATCCTGATGGCTGAAACCTTCCTTGGCAAGCCTTTTAGATACCTCATCAATATACTTTTCAACCTGCTTGTATTTTTTGAAGTCACTTCCGCATAGCGGGATGGTATCGGTACTGCAAGCTTTGAGTTTCTCCCCCGAGGCTTCCTCCATTCGCTGCCCGATTCGGTTAACCACCCTCTCAGCCATTTTGCGATAACCCGTTAACTTCCCCCCGGCTATGCTGATTAGCCCGCTGTCTGAAGTAAATATTTCATCTTTCCGCGAAAGCTCTGAGGCCGATTTGCCCTCTTCATGTATCAGCGGTCTCAACCCGGCCCAGGAAGACTGAATGTCCGAAAGCTCCAGCTCAATTGAAGGGAACATATTGTTAACTGCTGAAATCAGATATATGGCGTCGGCCAGGTCCGTATTCACGTGGTCCTTGTCTTCATTGTAATTGGTATCGGTAGTACCCACATAGGTAACCTTTCCCCTGGGGATGGCAAAAATCATCCGGCCATCCGGCACGTCAAAATATACTGAGTGCTTTACGGGTAATTTCTTATAGGGGAAAACCAAATGCACCCCTTTGGTAAGATGCAACCGCTTTCCTTTCTTGCTGTTGTTCAGACTGCGTAATTCGTCTACCCAGGGGCCAGCGGCACTGATCACGTTATTGGCACTGACTTCAAACTCAGTATCGCCAATTCGGTCTTTAGCGACAACTCCAGAAACTATTCCCTCCTTGTTGTAAATAAACTGGGATACCTCGGCATAATTAAGAGCAGTAGCCCCATAAAACAAACTCGTCTTTATATTTTCAATAGTAAGCCTTGCATCATCGGTGCGGTACTCCGCATAATAACCGGCCCCTTTCAGAATTTTTTTCGGAAGCAGCGGTTCCAGCTTCAGCGCTTCCTTCTTCTCCAGCATCTGCCTTTTGTCATCACCTGTTACCTGCGCTAATATATCATAGACCTTCAGGCCGATGGATGTTAACCATTTTCCGTATGAGCCTCCTTCGATCAAGGGCAGTACCATCTTCTCGGGAAGGACTAAATGCGGTGCAAGTTTATGAACAATTGCCCGTTCGGAACCAACCTCCTTCACCAGCCAAAAGTCAAATTGCTTGAGGTACCGCAGGCCCCCATGAATGAGTTTGGTAGATTTGCTGCTGGTTCCGGAAGCAAAATCACCCTTTTCAAGCAGGGCGACCTTCAGTCCCCTGGATGCTGCATCCAGGGCAATACCACCTCCTGTTATGCCTCCTCCTATAACCAGGAGGTCAAAAGTTTCGGTTTTTAATTTTTCAATATCGGCTGCCCGGTTCAGGGCAGAAAAAGTAACAGGATCTTTCATATTTTATGGAATTAACCAAAAATAACCCTTAAAATCTGCTATTCAAAAGACCTGGTATTATCTTATCTTTAA
Organism: Robiginitalea insularis; assembly: GCF_052497835.1. Classification (NCBI taxonomy): domain Bacteria; kingdom Pseudomonadati; phylum Bacteroidota; class Flavobacteriia; order Flavobacteriales; family Flavobacteriaceae; genus Robiginitalea; species Robiginitalea insularis. The sequence goes on along the minus strand of NZ_CP199296.1, from coordinate 1,614,751 downwards.
GGGAGGAGCTTGTATAAAGGCTCGTTTACATCCGGTCAAAGTCGTATTCCCTCTCGACCTTACAAATACGCAAACGGTAATAAGAATACCATGTTTTCCTGCCCAGCTCCCTGGCCAAAACATGTTCCGGATGCGCTTTCCAGGAAGCGATTGCTTCCAGTGACTCCCAATAGCTAACGGTAATCCCTATTTCTTCCCGGGCATGGTCTGCCCCGAGAAACCCCGGTTGCCGGCTGGCCAGTTCCATCATTCGTTCTGCCATAGCCGAATAGCCATGATCCCCCGCTGTTCGCTTATTTGTAAAAATTACGGCGTAGTATGGTGGTCTGGGGTTCATTTCAAATATTCATTTTCAATGAAATAGCTCACTATAGCTTCTTTCATCAAAACAGCCTGTTCGCCTGCCCGCAAAACGGGAAGCTCCTCTACCAATTTGTAGTGCGGCCAGCCATCCTCATCAAAATGCTCAAAGGAATAATATCCATAAGGTTCCAGCAGCCTGCAAATCGCTATATGCATCAGGTTCAACTTTTCATCCTTTTTGAACTTTCGCTGAAATTGACCAAGCTCCTGTAGTCCTACCAGGTAAATAATTGCGTCCAGGTCCAGGGGGGCTCCTTCAGCAAACTGACTGGATAATTTATCCTGGAGTAATTCCCATCGTTCCTTTAACAACTCGTCTCTGGCCATTTATCTGAAGATTTACAGGTCCTTTAAATGATCCGTAAAGGTACAAATCAATCCCTTATATTTGATAAAAACAAGCTGATGGGAATCCTTGATATCGTACTTGCCCTTTTGCTTGCCTACGGGCTTTACAAAGGCTTGCGAAATGGTTTATTTATTGAAATTGCCTCTTTGGTGGCGCTCATTGCGGGTTTGTACGGGGCCATTCATTTCTCATATCTGGCTGCTGATTATCTTTCGGAACGGGTAAACTGGGAAATTCGATATATCAAGATAACTGCCTTTATTATCACCTTTGTGCTTATTGTTTTTGCAGTTCATTTCCTGGGAAAACTCCTTACCAGGATTGCCGATATTACCATGTTGGGTTTGCTGAATAAAATTGCCGGCGGGATTTTCGGCCTGGTCAAAGTTGCTGTAATCCTTGGGGCTCTTTTGATATTTTTCGAAAGGGCGAACCAATCCCTCCGGGTAGTCAGGTCGGAGACCATCGAAAACTCGGTACTCTACCCCCCGATAAAGGAAATTGGGGCCTTTGTTTTTTCTTTAGTGCTGGAACCGGAAAAAACAGCCGATTCCACGGACTGAAAATATCAGATTTTCCAGCAATAGTGTTCTGATTTCCTACATTTTATAAGTAACTCCTGATCGATTAAGTAACTGGTTTTGCCGATTTCCGAGAGATGCTGCATTTCATCGAATAAACGAGCCCAAAAATCGGGATATCGGCCTAATTTCCTTTATATTAGAGGCCTGATTATTTACTACAAATATTCAGCCCCCAATCTTTCCGCTTTTAACCGCTTATATAGAGAACACTATATGAAAAAGAGAATGCACTTTGCATTCGCAGCGGTTTTTATGTGCCTTCTGTTTTCCTGTTCGAAAGAAACGGTTAATCAGGAAGACATTCCTGTTGCCGTGAATATGGTAGCGGTCGAAAACGACTTACTGCAGCTGGTCAACCAGCACCGCAGTACGCTAGGGTACCCAGGCCTTTCTTTTAGCGCAGTGGCCTATGATTATGCCAATGCACACACAGATTACATGATCTCCACCGGGACCCTGAGCCACCATAATTTCAGCGCCAGGGCCTCGCAAATCACTTCAGAGGTGAACGCCAGGGCTGTTGCCGAAAATGTTGCCAAGGATTACTCCTCTGCAGAAAAGGCTCTGGAAGGCTGGCTGGGTAGTGAAGCCCATCGCAAAACCATGGAAGGTGATTTTTCGCATACTGCGGTGAGCGTAAAGCAGGATGCAAACGGCAATCTTTACTTTACCCAATTATTTTACCTGCAGTAAGGCTCCGAACCCTTCTGTCTTTTCAACTATCCCCGCTGCAATGCCCGGGTAAAAACAGCTGCTTTTTCTTATCTTTAATTCTGAAAAGCCTGCTGATCAATCCTTCAAATAATAAATATGAAAATTGCCCCTCCCTTTAACCTGCACACATGGATAGAGAAAAACCGTGACTTATTAAAACCCCCGGTTGGGAATAAAAACCTCTATAAAGAGGCCGAGGATTATATCGTAATGGTAGTGGCCGGGCCTAATGCCCGCAAGGATTATCACTACAATGAAACAGAGGAATTATTCTATCAGCTGGAAGGGACTATAGAAGTACACATTCAGGAAGACGGTCAAAAGCGCAGCTTCCAACTGGGCCCGGGCGATATGTACCTGCACCCTGCGCGGGTACCCCATTCCCCGGTCAGGCATAAAGGTTCTATTGGGCTGGTAGTTGAACGCAAGCGAAAGGAGCTCAGTGTCAAAGACGGGCTTTTATGGTATTGTGATAACTGCAATCACAAATTATACGAAGCCTATTTCGAACTGGAAGATATCGAAAAGGATTTCCTCTCACACTTTGAGCATTTCTACAATTCCGAAGCCCTGAGGACCTGTAACCAGTGTGGGACCGTTATGGAAGCAGACCCCAGGTTTACAGCACAACAAAAGAACTGATAATGGGTGGTGTACTTTTGAGAATCCTTATAGTAATCATTGCCCTGGAACACCTTTACTTTATGTGGTTGGAAATGTTTGCCTGGACTACCCGCGGCAAAAAAGTTTTCCGGCAGTTTCCGGAGCACCTTTTTGAACCCACCCAAAAATTAGCCGCTAACCAGGGGCTGTATAACGGTTTCCTGGCTGCCGGACTAATCTGGAGCCTTTTGATTGAACACCCCTACTGGAAGTTGTACGTTGGCTTGTTTTTCACCCTATGTATAAGCTTAGCCGGAATTTTTGGCGCTATCACCGCTTCCCGGAAAATATTTTACGTGCAGGGCCTTCCCGCCCTGCTCGCTGTCGGGCTTATCATTTACCAGCTCATCGGCTGATCAAGTTTCTCTTTGTTTCGGGGGTTTAAAGGCTTAAGAATTCGTAATTTTGCAGAAAATCTAACAATAGAACCGCAAAAAGTTATAAAATGGCAGATGTCGCGATTGATTTTGGTATAGAGCAGGCTTTGGAACAGCTGGGCATAAAGGAACTAAACCCGGGAACCTCTACAGGCCTAGAAAACTTTGGTAACGGACCGGCAATCCCTTCGTACTCTCCTGTAGATGGGGCACTTATTGCGAAGGTAACCACCACTACCCCTGAAGATTATGAAAGGGTTGTCAGCAAAGCCCAGGAAGCATATAAAGTCTGGAGAAATATGCCAGCCCCGCAGCGGGGAGAGGTCGTCCGGCAATTTGGGCTGAAACTTCGCGAATTAAAAGAGCCGCTCGGAAAGCTGGTTTCTTATGAAATGGGGAAATCCTATCAGGAAGGGCTCGGAGAGGTACAGGAAATGATCGATATCTGCGATTTCGCCGTTGGACTTTCCCGGCAGTTGCACGGGCTTACCATGCACTCGGAACGTCCTGGCCATCGCATGTATGAACAATACCACCCCCTGGGCATCGTCGGAATTATTTCGGCGTTTAACTTCCCGGTGGCTGTTTGGAGCTGGAATACCGCCCTGGCCTGGGTTTGCGGGGATGTCTGTATCTGGAAGCCTTCCGAAAAGACGCCCCTTTGCGGTATTGCCTGCCAGCATATTGCGGCCGAGGTATTTAAGAATAATGGTTTGCCAGAGGGGATTTCCTGCCTGATCAATGGAGATTACCGGGTAGGGGAAATGATGACGGCTGATAAACGCGTTCCTCTGGTTTCTGCCACCGGTTCTATCCGCATGGGGAAAATTGTTGCCCAGGCCGTTGCGGCCCGATTGGGCAGATCGCTGCTTGAGCTTGGAGGCAACAATGCCATTATCGTAACCCCGGATGCAGACATAAAAATGACCGTAATCGGAGCCGTTTTCGGAGCAGTGGGAACTTGCGGGCAGCGCTGCACTTCAACAAGAAGGCTGATCATCCATGAATCGGTTTACGACAAGGTAAGGGATGCTGTGGTGGCAGCCTATGGACAATTGAGGATAGGAAACCCGCTGGATGAAAACAACCATGTAGGCCCGCTTATTGACAAAGATGCGGTTGAGGCCTACCAGAATGCGCTTTCCAGAGTAGTGGAAGAAGGAGGGAAACTAATCGTCCCCGGAGGCGTGGTAGCAGGAGAAGGATATGAAAGTGGCTGCTATGTTAAGCCTGCCATTGCCGAGGCTGAAAACCATTTCAAAATTGTTCAGCAGGAAACTTTTGCGCCGGTCCTTTATCTTCTCAAGTATTCCGGGGGGGTCGAAAACGCCATTGCCATACAAAACGGAGTGGATCAGGGACTCTCATCGGCCATTATGACCAATAACCTGCGCGAAGCCGAAGCATTTCTGTCTGCCTCTGGCAGCGATTGCGGTATTGCAAACGTAAACATAGGAACCTCAGGAGCAGAAATCGGGGGTGCCTTTGGAGGAGAAAAAGAAACCGGAGGGGGTCGTGAATCCGGTTCGGATGCCTGGAAGATCTACATGAGAAGGCAAACGAATACCATAAATTATACCACCGAATTGCCCCTGGCACAGGGAATCAAATTTGATCTCTGATCGGAAAGACAAGCAGGGTAAATACACAAAAGCTCCGGGGCGTTTGCCCCGGAGCTTTTCTTTGTGTAACCACCTTTAAAAGAGCAGAAAGGGGAAAGAAAAATCCGCCAATACAGCTTAGTAGGTATCTGACGGATTTTAACTAACCAAACTAACTCAAAAGAATAGTTCAAACCTGTTTCAATGCCGGATCTTAGTCGGGAGAATCTAGGTTTTATTTTTCTACTTAAATTTAATTTTTCTTTCCACACAAAATTAAAAAGTTGTACAACTGGCATGTATGACTGTATAATTGGAATAGAATGAATCGGTTACCGGCACGGAAAGACTCCGGAGATTATTTGCCATCCTTTAAAAACTTCTCAAAATCAAGCCTTTTGTACTGGTTTTTTTAATACCTTGTATAGTACCCTGTATCTATGGGGTACCAATTGCCTTCCCTGAATTTACCTGGTGTTGTTTACTAACAGTGGCACGGTACGGTCTGTAAAAAGTACCCGCCTTTCAAAAATCAATAATATGGATCTTTCAAATCTTCCCCTGGCTTACTGGCTTTTATTGATCCTTGCCATTCTTTTTGGCTGTATCCTGGGTTATTTTTTTGGTCGAAAAACCAAAGGATCCCCAATGAAAGATCAATTACAATCGCTTGAACAAGCCAATTCCGCTTTGCGAAAAGAACTGGAAAATTGCATGGCCAGCCGTCGTGAATTGGAACATTCAGGGAGTCCTGAACAACTTCCCTTCGATCCTGTTTCAGCCCGAAAGGCCCTCGGCAGGAAAGTGACCCAGGACGACCTCAAGATCATTGAGGGTATAGGCCCAAAGATTGAAGGGCTGTTCCATAATTATGATATCAAAACCTGGCAGGCATTATCCGGGCTTACGGTCTCAAAATGCCAGGAAGTACTGGATTCCGGGGGTAATCGTTTCAGGGTACACGACCCTGCGTCCTGGCCCATGCAGGCTAAGATGGCGGCCGAAGGAAAATGGAAAGTACTCTCCCGCTGGCAGCAGGAACACCTTCACGGTAAACTCTGAATGAACTTAGAGGAAAGGTTTAAAGCTGTCCATTGGCCTGTACCCAGCTGAATTTAAATGAATCGGTAGGTACCGGCATCCTTTCAGCTACCCGCTCCAGTCTTGCGGGAAGCTTCAACAGGTAATCACGGGCTTTTTCGGCCTCTTCAGACAGCCCCCTGAGCGCATCGATGTTCCAATGGGCACTCACTTTTCTTAAAATATCTACATAGTCATTGGCTGTGTAGACCCCCAGTCTTTGTGCGCAAATCGAAAACCGCTCAAATGCTGCTCCTGCCCCTTCCCCGGCTTCTCTCAAAAAATGCGCCGGCATAACGATTTTCTTCTTCATCATTTCTGCGAAAGCCAGTAACATGCCGTTGGGGTCGTAATCCATGATCACCCGCACAAATTCGCGATAAGCCAGATGGTGCCGCATTTCGTCCCCGGCAATAGTGGTACACATTTTTCCCAGAAGTTTATTGCCAGCCTTCCTGGCCATGGTCCCTACCCGCTTGTGCGAAATATAGGTGGCCAGCTCCTGAAAAGTAGTATAGATAAAATTCTTATAGGGATCCCGGTCGGTACCAATGTCAAAACCATCGGCTATCAGATACTGGGTAGACATCTCCACCTGCCGCATGTTCACCCTCCCGGATAAATAAAGATAAGTGTTCAGTAAATCCCCATGACGGTTTTCCTCTGCTGTCCAGGCCCTGACCCATCGGGACCAGCCGTTTGCACTCTCTCCGTGCTGATTGATGCCTTCAACATCCATCAGCCAGGACTCATATGTAGGCAAGGCCTCCTCGGTAATGGTATCGGCAACAAGGGTAACCCAAAAATCATAACTCAATTCTTTGGCTGCCCCTTGTATTTCCCTAACCTCATCAATAAAGCCCTCTTGCCTTGAATCGGGTAAGAAATCTGAAGGCTGCCAAATAGTTTCTGCAGGAACCAGAAATTCATCCATAAAGCCTTGCAGCCGTGGCTCAACTTCCTGCATTACTTCCAACCGCATATTATCCATGAATGTGTTTTTTATAAAGATCGCCTATATTCCATTGAAAGCCCAAGTTTTAAGGCTTATTTAACCATTTCGCCCCTTTTCCCGGGGGTAATAGGTGTACACCGGCCTGCTTTGCCAGAATTGCTTGCTTTCGGCATCCATAATACTCAAGGGACCCTTAAAGGCAGCTCCCGTATCAATATTCCAGACATTGGCAGCACGGGTCGGGACTTGCTTTCCTATTCGGGTAACGGGGGTATGCCCTATAAATATTTCGCTGTATTGCTTCAGGCGTTGCGGATAGCGCTCATCTTCAGGCAAGAGATTGGGATTCAGGGATACTGCAGTTTCCCATAAGGTCCTGTCCCAATAAAAGGTTTTTGAAAAATATTCCTGCTCTACTCCCCTGTGACTGGTAAATCCGGCATGCAAGTAAAGCCGGTGGTCCTTGTCCAGATAATAATCTTCCAGGCTTTCCAGAAAGGCAATATGCTCCTGGCGCGTCTGCCCGTTAACCCCCTTGTAAGACTGCTGGGTAGCCAGGCCCCCTGATTGCAACCATAAAGGGTTATCCATCCCGTCTCTGAGCCATTGCAGGCAGAGATCATCGTGGTTTCCTCTTAAAAAAAGACACCTGTTCTCCTTTTTAAATCTGAGCAGAAAGTCAATGGTTTCTGCAGCCTCACTCCAACCGTCCACGTAATCCCCCAGGAAAATAAAGAAATTCTTGTTGCTAAAATCAACAGCCCCAAGCACTTCTTTTAGCGCCCGCAAACCTCCATGAATGTCTCCCACTACCAATTTCCGCATGTCCCAAAATTCGGAATTATCGGCATGAGAAAAAAACGCAGATCCCTTCTTCCATTAAAAATTGGATGCCAGTTACACTAATTACCCCTGCCCGGCAGAACTGCGAGAGAAGACGGCGATCCCGAGATATCTCAGTAATTTCTGGCCTGAATGTACATTTCTGTTTACTTTTCAACTGCAAATACTTAATCCGGCCTTATAGAACCCTTATATTTATATTAAGTATTGCTTAAGCAACCGATAGATCATTAAACAGGTTAAGATGAAGAATATTTACTGTATCGGAGAACTGCTCATAGACTTTGTTGCAGAAAATCAGGGAAGTGACCTTTCCAGGGCAACCGAGTTCACCAAAAAAGCGGGGGGTGCTCCGGCAAATGTTGCCTGTGCCATCGCAAAATTGGGAGGCTCCAGTCTGTTTGTAGGTTGTGTAGGGGCAGATCCTTTCGGTCAGTTTCTGGAAGATACCCTGAAAAAGGCCAGGGTGGATATTCGCCACTTACAGCGAACCGAAACCTTTACTACCCTGGCATTTGTGTCGCTGGCTGAAGATGGAGAAAGGGATTTCGTCTTTAGCAGGGGAGCAGACCGGGAATTGAAATACACCACTGAGATCAAAAAAGGATTCAAAGGCAATATGGTGCACCTTGGCGCAGCAACCTCCCTGTTAGGTGGGCCGCTTGAATCTGCTTATGGCCATTTCTTCTTTGACGCATTAACGGAAGGAGCCTTTATCAGTTTTGATCCCAATTTTCGCCTGGACCTCTGGAAAAATAAAGAGACCAGCTTTATAAAAAAATGTATTCCCTATATCGAGAAATCCAAGCTGTGCAAATTCAGCCTGGAAGAGGCTTTATTGTTGAGTGGAGAAACGGCTATGGAAGCCGCCTGTAAAAGCCTTCATGAGATGGGCACGGAGGTGATCGTCATCACACTCGGAGGAGAGGGAACCTATCTCAGTACGGGAAACCGGCAAAAGGTCATTCCCAGCATTTCAGTAAATCCGGTAGATACCACAGGGGCAGGAGATGCTTTTATCGGATGCCTGCTGCATCAAATCGCGCAACAGGGACACTTTTTACAACTGGAAAAGGAATTTGATTTGTTGTCTGAGATGGTTTACAAAGCAAATATTGCAGGGGCGCTTACCACCACACAATACGGTGCAATCGAATCCCTGCCGGATCAGGAACAAATAAACCAGGCCATCCAATGAATCAGAGTGCCATACACAGACTGTTGGGAGGCAAAAGGCTTGAGAACCCAAAAAAAACAGATCTTTTACCGCTTTTTGAAAAAAGGCTTGCTGCCAATCTCAGCCTGATACAGGAACTTTTTTTCTCCCTTTATCCGAATCAAACCTACGGAATGGCTTTCGAGGAATTGCTGGCCCTAATGGCAAAATTGTTTAAAAGGCGTCCGGAAGATCTCAAAATCCAGGATTTACAGCGCCTGGGTGAAGGGAATTGGTATCAAAGGGGGCAATGGATCGGGATGCAGCTATATGTAGACCGGTTCTGTGGGGATTTAAAAGGCCTTGAGGAAAAATTACCCTACCTGGAAAAGCTGGGAATAAATTTCCTGCACCTGATGCCACTGACCAAAAGGCCCAAAGGACAAAATGACGGGGGGTATGCAGTAAACAGCTACACCGAAATAGACCCTGTATTCGGTACCGATGCGGACCTGACCCTTCTGACCAAAAAATTCAGGGAAAAAGGCATTTGCCTGATGCTGGATTTTGTGGTTAACCATACTTCCGATGAATACCCCTGGGCCCTCAGTGCCAAAAAAGGCAACCCGGAATTTCAGCAATACTATTACACATACGCAGACCGAACCATCCCGGATTTGTTTGAAGTGAGCCTGCCCGAAGTTTTTCCGGAAACCTCTCCGGGGAATTTTACCTACGATGCGGACATGCAGCGCTGGGTAATGACTGTTTTTAACCACTATCAGTGGGATTTAAATTACACCAACCCAGAGGTATTTATGGCAATGCTGGAAAACCTGGTGGAACTGTCCAACAAAGGGGTGGATGTTATCCGCTTTGACGCCCTTGCCTTTCTCTGGAAACGCATTGGGACCGATTCCCAAAACCTCCCGGAGGCGCATCGGCTCATATCCCTGTTCCGCATGTGTTTGCAGGTTGTTGCCCCGGGGGCGGTTATCCTTGCGGAAGCCATTGTATCTCCCCAGCAGATCGTAAGGTATTTCGGGGAAGGGATCTACCAGGGCAATGAATGTGAGTTAGCATATAATGCCACATATATGGCCTGCCTTTGGGATTCCATTGCCACCAAAAAAACAAGGCTCCTCTACCGCAGCCTTGAAACCATCCCGGCAAAGCCGAAAATGTGTACCTGGGTGAATTATGTTCGCTGCCATGATGATATCGGTCTGGGGTTTGATGATCGGAATATTGCCGAACTGGGATGGAACCCAGGTGACCACCGCCGCTTCCTGCTGGATTATTATTGTCAGCGGCTGGAATGGTCCCCGGCCAAAGGAGCAGTGTTTATGTATAACCCGCTTACAGGAGATGGGCGGATTACCGGAAGCACGGCCTCCCTTCTGGGCCTTGAAAAAGCATTGGAAGAAAAAGACAGTAAGGGTATTGATCAGGCTCTAGACAAGATCTTGTTGCTATATGGCAGTATCCTGGCTTTCCCGGGAATCCCTCTGGTATATGCCGGAGACGAAATTGCGATGCTTAATGATTACTCCTACCTCACAGACCCGGCCAAAGCAGATGACAGCCGCTGGGTCAACCGACCCGTACACGATTGGGAAGCTGTGTCCAATCTTCGGAAAAGAAGCCTGCCATCCTCCAGGGTATTCCAGAAATTAAAAAAACTCATCGCCCTTAGAAAGGAAATAGACGTACTCACCGATACCGGCAACCTACGGCTTTTAGATTCCGGGAATGAGCACCTGCTGGTTTTTGAACGCCATTCAGAGGGAGGCGCAGGACTACTGCTTGTCGGGAATTTTGATGAAAATCCTCAGGTCCTGAATGCTTCCTGGCTGGAAAGCCTGGGTTATCTCAACAAAAAGGGGAATAAAAACCTGGTTAATGGTAAAACCCTGGATTTGAATAGCGGTTTGCTGGAGGTTTCCCCTTACGATTTACTTTGGCTTTTAAAGGTTTAGCTATAGCGGACCTTGCGCAAGACCCTCAGGGCTTCTTTAAGGGAATTGTAGGCGGGAAGGCTGCTCTTTTTAAGCCACTTACGGCTTAACTGCATCAGTTCCCCGGCTTCTTCAAACCCATTGAGGTAACAAATAAGAAGCGTAGCCGGAAATTGCAGTAAATCCGCAGATTCCCTGCCGCTCAGACTACTGGACTGCTGTAATTTTTTAAGGAGCGCTTTATTGGCGTTCAGGATATGGTGCAGCGTTTTCTTATCGTATTGCGGGGGTTCAAAAACAAGCTGGCCGTGGATCTGATAGGTCCCGTTTTCAGCAAATTGTATGGAAACTTCCTCCAGCGGATAGTATTTCTTCTGATCCCCCAGCCCCAGATAGACGTACTCCGTAATGGCATAGGAATCTTCATTGTAACTTATGGAGACCTCATCCAGGGCCGAGTAAAACAATTTAACCTGTTCGTTGATCAGTTCTATATCCACCCGGGAGAAATAGTAATGGTCCTGAACTTTTTTACGATGGCCTGCCCAGCAAACCACAAACTGCTCCTTAAAGACCTTGTAGTCCGTGTAAAGGTCTTTGTGGCGGTAATTGATAAAATCGATTACTCCGTCCAGGGTAAGCTCGATACTGTTGCGCGCATGCCGTTCAATTTCTGCGACCGTCTTTGAATTGAGGTCTTTCAGTTCAAGGTCAAAGTTTTTGGGCATGCTGATGCTGCCTTCCCTGAAGAATACTGCCCCCCCATAGTATTTCCAAATGTTCTTTCTGAGGGAACAAATCTTCGCAGAAGAGGAAATCGTTACAAGGCCCACAACCTTGCCCTCCGGCAAATGCGGGAACAAAACATTTTCATATGAAATGATGGGCGGGTTTTCCAGATAGGCATTTACCAGGTTCTGGATCTTGCTGTCATCAAAAAAATCCACCCCGATGATTTCATTGTCTTCATCTTCCACCCCGATAACGATATACGAGCGGTTGGTAGGATTACTATTGGCAAGGGCGCACACGTGTTTCAGGAATTTAGCCTTCCCTTCCCTTTGACCGATGTCGATAAAGCGTTTTTTGTCATAAAAACTGTTCTCGTCGTTGTGGGCGAGCAGGTTTTTTATGAGCAAACGCTTATTAATCATAGCTCCTTACGAACAATGGTGCTGCTGGCCTGTGCCGTGGGCATCACGACCAGGTCTGCGATATTCACGTGTGGCGGCCGGCTAATGGCAAAATAGATAATCTCTGCTATATCTTCCGGTTTCAGGGGCTGATACCCCTGGTAAACCTTGACTGCTTTGTCGCGATCGCCTTTAAAACGCACGTCGCTGAACTCTGTTTCTACCAGTCCGGGGTTAATGGCGCCAACCCTGATCCCGTGTTCGTTCAGATCAATCCGAAGCCCCTGATTGATGGCATCCACCGCATGCTTGCTGGCGCAGTAAACATTTCCTTTGGGATATACCTCTTTCCCGGCTGTAGAACCGATATTGATGATATGCCCTTTTTTGTTTTCGATAAAAATCGGGAGGATAGCCCTGGTAACATATAGCAAGCCCTTTACATTGATGTCGATCATGGCGTCCCAGTCGTCCGGGTTTCCGGACTGGATCGGATCGAGCCCGTGTGCATTGCCCGCGTTATTTACCAGTACCTCAATATTGCGGAAGGCTTTGGGAATGGAAGCTACAGCATCGGTTACGGCTTCCCTGTTGCGAACATCAAAGAGCAAGGGGAACACCGGGGTCTTTAATTCCTCCTCTAATTGTTTAAGGCGTTCATCGCGGCGCCCGCATGCGATAATCTGATAACCCTTTTGAGACAATAAAATGGCGGTGGCCCGGCCAATTCCGCTGGTGGCTCCGGTTATAAATGCAGTTTTTTTCATGAGTATTCTATTTTAAGGCACCTTGTGGCCCTGGCTGGCCACAAGCATTGCAAACCAATCTTCCAGTTTCAAATTCAGCTCCAGGGCTTTAAGAGACTCCTCTATCCGCTTCCTGGTCGTAGTCCCTATCACAGGGTATATTTTAGCGGGATGTTGCAACAACCAGGCCAGCAACAACTGGCTTTCACCCACCTCGTATTTCTTTCCCAAATCGGCCAGGCATTTGCGAATCCTGCTATTTTGATCGTTATCTTCCCTGAAGTAACTTCCAAGGGGGCTCCAGGCCATAGCGAGCCGCTTCCCGATTATACAGTCATCCAAAACACCATCAAACAGCGCTTCATATGCGGTAAGCGAACATTCAAACTGGTTTGCACAAAGGTCCGTTTCCGATTCGATAAGCCGTATTTGGGAAGGCGTAAAATTAGACACCCCGAACTCCCGAACTTTCCCGCCCGCTTTTAATGCGTCAAAGGCCCGGGCAACCTCTTTGGGATGCATCATCGGGCTGGGCCGGTGCAGCAGCAATAAGTCAAGATAGTCCGTTCGGAGGTTGGTCAGGCTGGCTTCCGCAGAGCGGATAATATATTCACTATTGTACTCATAGTGTTTTACCTGCAACTTGCGGTTCTCACAGGGGTATTGAATGCCGCATTTACTGATCAGCTGGATATCCGGCCTGGAAATACCGCTGCCTGAAAATGCTTTCCCAAAGTCTGCTTCCGTGGTGTAGCCCCCGTAGATATCTGCATGGTCAAAGGTCGAGATTCCCACTTCCAAACAAAAGTTCATCATCCGGGCCATCTCGCTGGTATCGAACTGCTTTCCCCAGTCACCCCAGGTCATCGTTCCGGCGATAATTCTCGAATAGTTTACAGCGGTCTTCATAGGCTGCTTAAAGTAGTAAGAAAATCCCTTAAAAGCATCATAAAACTTAGGGTTTTCGGGATTTTTTAACCAATCGTTAACAGGCAATCACTAAATAAATTTTCAATTTGCGTGTTGCAACAAAACCAACATATTGAAAAACAATTACTAAACCCATTTTATGGAAGAGACAAACACGGTGGATATCAGCGCGGTGAACGAGAAGATTGCCCAGGAGAGCGCTTTTATCGATTTGCTAAAGAAAGAAATGGACAAGGCCATCGTTGGCCAGAGGCATATGGTTGAAAGGCTATTGATAGGCCTCCTCGGTCAGGGACATATTTTGCTGGAAGGAGTTCCCGGCCTGGCAAAAACCCTGGCGATTAATACCCTGGCAAAGGCTGTTAAAGGAAGTTTTTCCCGGATACAGTTCACCCCGGACCTGCTGCCTGCCGATGTGATAGGGACGCTTATCTACAATATCAAAGAAAACGACTTTTCTATCAAGAAGGGGCCGGTATTTGCAAATTTTGTCCTCGCAGATGAAATTAACCGGGCCCCTGCCAAGGTACAATCTGCCCTGCTGGAAGCCATGCAGGAACGCCAGGTAACCATAGGGGACGAGACCTTTCCTTTAGATAAGCCTTTCCTGGTAATGGCTACCCAGAACCCGGTAGAACAGGAAGGGACCTATCCGCTTCCGGAAGCGCAGGTAGACCGATTTATGTTGAAAACCGTTATCGATTACCCGCGGATGAATGAAGAGCAGCTCATCATTCGTCAAAACCTTAAAGGCGACCTGGCAGAAATTAAACCGGTGATCTCCTTAAAGCAAATTCTGGATGCCCAGCAGGCTGTACGGGAGGTCTATATGGATGAGAAAATTGAAAAATATATTCTCGATATCGTTTTTGCCACCCGATACCCTGAAAAATACAACCTGGCCGATTTGAAGCCCCTGATCAGCTTTGGGGCCTCTCCGCGGGGAAGTATAAATATGGCCATCGCTGCCAAGTGTTACGCCTTTATCAAAAGACGCGGTTACGTGGTGCCTGAAGACGTCAGGGCCATTGTACATGATGTACTCCGCCACAGGATAGGGATAACCTACGAGGCAGAAGCAGAAAACGTATCTTCTGAAGACATCATTAACAGGATTGTTAATGAGGTTGAAGTACCATAACGTTCAAACCGGGTAGCAACAGCCATTTGCTTTTGCCATATTTTCGAACAACACCCCTTGAACCCTCATGGATACCAAAGAATTATTAAAAAAAGTCCGAAAGATCGAGATTAAGACCCGGCGTCTTTCCGATCATATCTTTGGTGGAGAGTATCACTCCACCTTTAAGGGGAGAGGTATGACTTTTAGCGAAGTCCGGCAATATCAGTACGGAGATGATGTAAGGAGTATTGACTGGAATGTTACGGCCCGAACCAACGAACCCCATGTTAAGGTATTTGAGGAGGAACGGGAGCTCACCATGATGCTGCTGGTAGATGTGAGTGGTTCGGAATTTTTTGGCACTGTAGATCAGTTCAAAAGAGAGGTACTTACCGAAATATCTGCAACCCTTGCGTTTTCAGCTCTTCAGAACAATGACAAGGCAGGCCTGATCCTCTTTTCGGATCAGGTGGAATTATTTATCCCGCCAAAAAAAGGAAAAAGCCATGTATTGCGCATAATCCGCGAACTACTGGAATTTGAACCCCAAAGCCATAAAACAGACCTTTCACAGGCCCTTAAATTCCTGTCCAATGTGCTCAAGAAGAAATCTATAGTCTTTGTGCTGTCAGATTTTATTGCAGAGGATTACGAGCAAACCCTGAAGATAACCGGGAAAAAACACGACCTCACGGGTATTCGTATATACGACCCCATGGAAACCGAAATCCCCAATCTGGGCATGGTTTATATGCAGGATGCGGAGACCGGAAAAATCCGACTGGTCAATACCCAGTCAAAAAAAGTCAGGCAGCAATACGCCAATTATTACACTCAGCGGCTTGATTATTTTCGCGAGACCTTTAAAAGGGCCGGATGCGGGCATTTGGATTGCAGGGTAGATGAAAGTTATGTGAAAAAGCTATTAGGATATTTTAAACACAGGGCTTAAAGTGAAGATGAGAGCTACATCCCGGAAAAGAAAGTTCCCGCAGCTATGCCGCGTCATAGGCGGGGCCACTCTGCTATTTGCTGCCCTGAACCTGCAGGCGCAATCGCAACCGGAGATCAGCACTTCCGTGGACACTACTTCCATTCGAATCGGAGAGCAGATCCGGTTTACGGTCCGGGTAGAAACCGATTCGTCTTCCGTGGTCTTTTTCCCGGAGGGACAGACCTTTTCCCCTCTCGAAACGGTTGAGGCTTTTATGACAGACACCACCCGTAAGGCGGACCGCATCCTGCTGGAAAAAACCTATGCCCTTACCCAATTCGATTCGGGCGCCTATTTACTTCCTACACAGCGTATAGAAGTTGATGGCAAGGGATATTTCACGGACTCCCTGCTGATTTCTGTAGCCACTGTTCCGGTGGATACTGTAACCCAGAAGATGTACGATATCAAGCCGCTGATAGGAGTGGACCGGGACCCCCTGTCCTGGCTGCGAACCCTTGGCTGGGTCCTGTTAGTATTACTGTTGGCGGGGATAGCTGTTTATTGGTTTTTTATTCGCAAAAAACCGCTTAGCCCTGAAGAAGAGGAAGCTCTTTTGCCCCCTTTTGAAAGGGCCATGCGGGAACTAAAACGACTGGAAACCTCCAGGTACCTGATTCAGGATGAATTCAAACAATATTATACTGAGCTAACCGATATTGTCAGGTCCTATCTGGAGGAAGAAGTGCACGTGAGTGCCCTGGAAAGCACCACTTCAGAACTCATTCTAAAATTGGAATTGCTGAAAGATGCCGGGCAATTGCGCCTGGAACCGGACACCCTGATTCAGTTCAGGAAAATCCTGGAAACGGCAGACCTGGTAAAATTTGCCAAATCCAAACCTGAAGTGAGCCGGGCAGAACAGGACAGGCTGGTAGTGGAATCTATTGTGGTTAAAACCAAGGAGGCCATTCCGGAACCTACCGAAGAAGAATTGATGCAGCAGGCCGAATATCTTGCAGCCCTGAAAATCCAGAAGAAACGTAAAAAGATACGGTTGGCATTTGCTTCCCTGGCGGGTATCCTGCTTGTTGCCCTGATATCTTCCATTGCTTATTTCGGTTTCGCCAATGTAAAAGACACACTGCTGGGAAATCCCAGTAAATCCCTTCTGGAAGGGGAGTGGGTGGCCAGTTCCTACGGATATCCTCCGGTAATTCTGGAGACCCCGGAAGTACTATATCGCAGGGACGTAAATCTCCCGCCGGAGGCCCGGGAGGCTGTCAAGGAGATCGACGCTTTCATTTACAACAACCCGGATGCCAAACTTTCAATTGCTGCTTCTTCCACCCTATTCAACAAAACTGACGCTGAACCCGATTTTGAAGGGTCTATAGAGCAAATTCTCAAAGGCTTTGAAGAAAAGGGGGCGCGAAACATTATTACCAAGCAGGAAACATTTACCACTGTTTCGGGCGTAAAAGGAATCAAGATATACGGCAGAGGCGATTTCCCGGTCCCGGAATCCTCCAGCCGCGTAGACGGGGCTTATACCATCCTCATGTTCGGCGGCAACGGATTTTTACAGGAATTGGTTATTTCCTGGGAGGAAGGGGATCCCTATGCAGAAGAAATCGTGGATCGTATCCTAAAGACCATAGAAGTTAAAACCACCGTATGATAGGCAGTGATATACAATTTGCAAACCCCGAGTTTTTCTGGTTGCTGCTCCTGCTTCCGGTGGCTTTGCTATGGTTCTTTTTTAAAAGGAATAAACAGGGGGCTTCCCTGAAGATTTCAAGCACAAAGGGGTTTTCCGCTCCCAGCCTGCTCACCAGGATGAGGCCGCTGAGCCTGGCGCTCAGGCTACTGGCATTGGCGGCAATCATTACTGCAATGGCCAGGCCTCAGACTGAAGACATCTCCACCCGAACCAAAACGACCAAGGGTATCGACATTGTTATGGCCATAGACGTTTCATCCAGTATGCTGGCCAGAGACCTGAAACCCAACCGGCTTTCGGCCCTTAAGGAAGTAGCTTCTGATTTTATCGGAAAACGGCCCAACGACCGTATAGGCTTGGTGGTTTATGCAGGGGAAAGTTATACCAAAACCCCTATAACCAGTGACAAAGCCATTGTGCAAAATGCCCTGAAAGAGATTTCTTATGGGCAGCTTAGCGATGGTACAGCCATTGGGATGGGGCTGGCTACCTCCGTAAACCGCCTGAAAGAAAGCAAGGCGATCTCTAAAGTAATCATACTGCTGACCGACGGGGTAAACAACGCTGGCTTTATAGAGCCCCAAACGGCAGCAGACCTGGCGCTGGAGTACGATATTAAAACATATACCATTGGCCTGGGAACGAACGGGAATGCCCTGTCCCCAATTGGATACAATGCTGATGGCTCTTTTCGCTACGGGATGCGGCAGGTGGAAATAGATGAGGAATTGTTGCAGGATATAGCCGACGCCACCGGGGGTCAATATTTCAGGGCAACGGACAATGACAGCCTGGAAGAAATTTACGAGGAGATCAACAAATTGGAAAAAACGGAGATTGAGGAATTCAAATACTACCGGTATGAAGAAAAATTCAGGCCCTGGGTATTATTGGCAGGAGGCCTGCTTTTACTGGAATGGATCTTCAGGTTAACCCTATTCAGAAGTTTTATATAAGGCAATGATACAACTGGACGATAGAACATATTTATACTTGTTGCTGGTCATTCCGGTACTCATCCTGGTATTCATTGCCCACCAGGTATGGAAGCGGCGCACCCAGCGCAGATTTGCCGACCCCCGTTTGCTTAAAAAGCTGGCGCCGGACCGATCCCTGTTCAAACCGCAGCTGAAGATGGTCGCGTTGCTTTTCGCTTTCGCATTGCTGATACTTGGATTGGCCAATCCTAAAATGGGGACCAAAATGGAAACGGTCAAGAGGGAAGGTGTCGATATTGTTTTTGCAGTGGACGTCTCCAAAAGCATGCTGGCAGAGGACATTGCCCCCAACCGCCTGGAAAAAGCCAAAAGACTGGTCTCCGAAATCATCAATGAACTGGCCAGTGACCGGGTGGGAATCATTGCCTATGCCGCCCAGGCCTACCCCCAATTGCCCATCACAACGGATTACGGTGCCGCCAAGATGTTTTTACAGAGCATGAATACCGATATGCTCTCTTCCCAGGGAACGGCCATAGGGGAAGCGGTAAAACTTGCGGCTACCTATTTTGACGATGAGGAACAAACCAACCGGGTCCTCTTTATTATTTCAGACGGGGAGGACCACTCCGATGGCACAGCCTCGGATGCTGTTGAACTGGCAACTGAACAGGGAATCAGGGTTTATACTATAGGGGTCGGTACCATCAAAGGAGGGCCCATCCCCCTTAAACGAAATGGTGTGGTGGAAAGCCTGAAAAAAGATGCAAACGGGGAAGTGGTAATTACCCGGCTCAATGAAGAAATACTCAGTGAAATTGCAGACGAAGGAGATGGGGAATACATAGACGGAGAAAATACAGCTGCTGCAGTATCTTACATTCGGGAAACACTGAATCAGATGGACAAAAAAGAATTTGAAGCCAAACAATTTGCGGAATTCAAAGATCAGTTTCAATGGTTTCTCGGAGCAGCATTGCTCATTTTGTTTCTGGATATCTTTGTGCTGGAACGCAAAACAGCCTGGCTTAAAAAGCTGAATTTGTTTAATGAAAAAGAAGCCGCATAAATGAAAACAGCCTTTTGGATTATCGGAATTTGTCTTCCCTTATGGGGAATGGCTCAGGATGCCTCACAGATAGATGAAAAGGCCTTTAAAGCCTCTATGAAGGAAACCCGGGAAGCGAACCTGGAATTGAGTGAGGATGATTTTGTAAATGCAGAGGCAAAGTATCGCCGGGCCATCTCCAGGAGTGCCGAGAATGCAACTGCACCCTACAACCTTGGCAATGCCTATTACGAAAAGGAAGACTTCAACGAAGCCTTTGGGCGGTTTAAGGAAGCAGGGGAAAAAGCAGGAGAGAAACCCAACAAGCACAAGGCCTATCACAACATGGGCAATGTTTTTATGCAAAACAAGGATTACGGGAAAGCCGTAGAAGCCTATAAGGAAGCATTGCGAAACAATCCTGCTGACGAGGAAACGCGATATAACCTCGCCCTGGCAAAAGAACTGCTGAAAAAGGAACAGGAAGAACAGAAAAACGATCAGAACGAGGACGATCAGCAGGATCAGGATCAGGATAAACAGGAAGAACAAAATCAGGACGATCAGGACCAGAACGAAGGCGGGGACCAGGAGCAGGAGGATCAGCAGGAACAACCCAACCAGGATGAAGGGGAGTCTGAGAAAGAAGAAAACAAAGAAGGGGATGGAGAAGAGAAAGAAGAGAAAGACCAAAAGCCTAACCCATCTGAAGAGGATTCAAAAAAACCTCCCAGACCCAACCAGTTATCTCCTCAGCAAATAGAAAACCTTTTGGAGGCAATGGAAAATGAAGAAAAAAAGGTGAAGGAGAAAATTGATGCAATGAAGGTGAAAGGAGCGAAAAAGAAAAATGAAAAGGATTGGTAAAATGTTGAGGCTTGTAGCTTTATTGGGCTTATCATTTCTTTTTTTCCTGCCAGCCGCCAGGTCACAGGAAAAGGAGGAGATCAGTTTTGAGCTGCGCCTTAGCAAAGAAACCCTTGGAGTAAATGAGCGCGTAAGGGCCGATTTTGTAATGAATCGGGATGGAGATAATTTCATCCCCCCGGATTTTGACGGCTTCAGGGTACTGATGGGTCCCTCCCAGAGTATCAGTTCTTCCTGGATCAACGGGGTCCGATCCTATTCAAAAACCTATTCCTATACCCTTGCCCCACTGGAAAAAGGGACCTTTACCATTGGGCAGGGTACCATTGTGATAGAAGGAGAAACCTACAAGACCATCCCTAAAAAAATTACGGTGACCGATGCGGTGGACCGCCCGGATGGGGAGCCTACTGCAGAAGATATTGCAGACCAGAATCTGCATCTTGTAGCAGAGGTGTCCAACACCCGCCCGTACATGAACGAGCCTATTAGTGTGGTCTACAAGCTATATGTGAGCCCGTCCATAGTAGTGTCTAATTTCCGCCCTCTGGACAACCCGAAGTACAATAATTTCTGGAGCCAGGATATCGCCTTCAGCAAGTACAATATACAGGAAGGCACTTATCAGGGGCAACCTTACCGTTATGTAGTCCTGAAACGCGTGGTGTTGTATCCCCAAAAAAGCGGAAGTCTGGAGATAGAACCACTTGCGCTCGATGTTTCCCTGGAAGTACCCACCAACAAACGGGACTTTTTTGGGGGCAGGATTTACACTAAAACAAATAAAGTGGTTTCGGCGGGGAAGCGGACCATAGAGGTAAAGCCGCTGCCCGAACAAGGCAAACCATCAGATTTCAGTGGGGCAGTAGGGGATTTTAATTTTGAAGTATCTACCAGTAAAAACGCCTTGAATGCCTCTGAATCCATGCAGGCCAAAGTAACCGTTCGCGGGACAGGTAACCTTAAGCTCTTTCAATTGCCCAAGCTTACCCTGCCCAGTGCCCTGGAGGTTTATGAACCGGAATTCAAAGAAAATGTTAGCACTACGCTTACGGGAATGCAGGGGGAGATCACAGAAGAATACACCATTGTCCCTACTTACCAGGGAAAATATCCGATCCCTGCGGTCAATTTTACGTATTTCAACCCGGATTCAGAAAAATATGAACGACTGACCTCCAAAGAAATCACCATAAATGTCCTGGAAGGCCCTACGGCGGACAGCGGTCCTGTAAGTCCTGTATCAAGCGTTGCCAAAAATGTAGTCCGGGGCGGGGAACAATTTTACTTTATAAAATTACAACCGAATCTGAAGCCGAGAAAATGGACTACTTTTTTCGGGAGCAACTACCACCTTGGCTGGCTTTTTGCACCCTTACTACTGATCCCACTGTTTGTTTTGCTTCGAAAAAAACGAGAGGCTATAGAGCGGGATGTAGAGGGCAACAGAATCAAAAGGGCCAATCGCCTTGCCAAAAGGTACCTCTCACAAGCCAGAAAAACACTTGGAGAAAAGGATGCTTTTTACATTGCACTGGAAAAAGCGCTGCATAATTATCTCAAGGCCAAATTAAAAATAGAAACCTCAGATTTCAGTAAAGATAAAATACGGGATCTGTTATCAGACAAAGGAATAGCTGCTGAAACCATGGAAGCGTTTACAGAGTTGCTGGTTAATTGCGAGATGGCTCGCTACAGTCCGTTTTCCAAAGTACAGATGCAGCAGGATTACGAAAAAGCCAGCGAAGTTATCACGGCATTGGATAAAGAATTATAAGCATGAAGTATTCATTAGGATATCACCTGTTAATCTGGCTTCTTTTCCTCTCCTGGGGAACACAAGCCCAGGATACTGCATTGTTTGAAAAAGCAACGGAAGCTTACAATGAAGGGAAGTACAGTGTAGCTATCGATTATTATAATGAAATACTGGACAATGGTAAGCACTCCGCGGCAGTCTATTTCAATCTGGGTAATGCCTATTATAAGCAGGATGAAATTGCGCCCAGTATTTATTATTACGAAAAGGCATTACTGCTAGCTCCGAATGACCCGGAGATTCTCAATAATCTGGGTTTTGCCCGCAATATGACAATCGATGCCATCGAACCCCTTCCGGAATCGGAGATCTCCCGCTATTACAAAAAAATAGTAAACTGGCTGAGTATCGATCAGTGGGCCTATACCGGAATTGTATTTATGCTCCTCTTTGTTCTGGGAAGTATTCTATTCTATTTTCTGCGTTATCCAAATCAAAAAAGACTGGCCTTACTGGGTGGCCTCTCGGCCCTATTTCTTTGCCTGGTAACTACCGGATTGTCTTATTTACAGTACTCCGCATATAAGAAGGATCAGCCTGCAATAATTTTTGACGAAGAAGTAGCTGTTTCCACCGAGCCTAACGAGCGTAGTCCGGATGCTTTTACCCTGCATGAAGGAACAAAGGTTCAGGTGCTGGATTCCCTTGAAAACTGGCGGAAAATCAGGATAATTGACGGGCAGACCGGTTGGCTTTCTGCCGGTAGTATCAGGCTGCTGAAGGACTTTTAAACTATCCACGTCCAATTCAGCAAAGGAATGTTATATTTGTAGGGAAGCCAATTAATATGCAAAAACGCCTTGCTCTTATATCCCTCCTTTTGGTGTGGATCCTAGCTGTAATGCTCCCACCTGTTATCAATCTGTACGCAGAAAATGCCGCAGTTGAAATAACTGCTTTGACAGGTGAAGAGGAATCCGGGGAATCCTTGCTGATCGATTTATTTAATTCCCAAAATATACTTGAAGGCTCAATTGGTATTTCCCCCGGCTTTGATATAAACAACCCGTCTCTATCCATAGAAAAACAGGCATCAGTATTACAGATCTATCAGGATATTCAGGTGCCCCCTCCCAAGGCCTGATCTGATCTCATTTATCAACTGACCTCTAATAATTCTTCTCACCATATCCCCAGGGATATTAAAATCCATAATAAAACATGTTCAAGCATTTAAAGCAGGACCTTCCTGCCAGTATAGTAGTCTTTTTTGTTGCCCTTCCGCTTTGTCTGGGGATTGCCCTGGCCAGTGGTGCTCCACTATTCTCCGGTTTGATTGCCGGGATAATTGGTGGGATTGTAGTAGGTGCACTCAGTGGTTCATCCATTGGGGTAAGTGGCCCGGCTGCAGGTTTGGCGGCTATTGTTTTAGCGGCCATAGGGACCCTGGGGGGATATGAAAATTTTCTTGTAGCCGTAGTCCTCGGCGGCTTTATACAACTTGCATTTGGCTTGTTACAGGCCGGGGTAATCGGATATTATTTCCCCTCATCTGTCATTAAGGGAATGTTAACCGGAATCGGGATCATTATCATCCTGAAGCAAATTCCGCATTTTTTTGGGTATGATGCAGACCCGGAGGGGGATTTCGCCTTTTTCCAGGTGGATGGGCAAAATACCTTCTCTGAAATATTGCAGGCTGTAAACAACATCTCTCCCGGGTCTACCATAATTGCTGTACTCGGCCTGGGAATCATCATCCTTTGGGAAAGAGTACTGACCAAAAAAGCTAAAATATTTCAACTTGTTCAGGGGCCCCTTGTAGCAGTAGTACTTGGCATTGTTTTTTACCTCATTACCAAGGGGAATGAAGTGATGACCATTTCACAAGAACACCTGGTAAGCGTCCCGGTCCCTGAGGATGCCGCTTCTTTTCTGGGGCAATTTAGTTTTCCAAATTTTGCAGTAATCGGGAAGCCCGAAATTTGGATTACGGCCTTTACCATTGCACTTGTAGCCAGCCTTGAAACACTCCTATGCGTAGAAGCGACCGATAAGCTGGATCCCGAAAAACGGGTAACTCCTACCAATCGGGAGTTACTGGCGCAGGGAACCGGAAATGTAATTTCAGGGATGATCGGAGGCCTACCAATCACACAGGTAATCGTAAGGAGCTCAGCCAATATTCAATCTGGCGGGAAAACCAAATTGTCCGCCATCATCCATGGATTCTTTCTGCTCATTTCCGTTATCCTGATCCCGAGACTGCTTAATATGATACCCTTATCAGTACTGGCCGCAATCCTTCTGGTTGTTGGATATAAGCTGGCCAAGCCGGCCCTGTTCAAAAAAATGTACGGACTGGGGTGGAAACAATTTGTACCGTTTACGGTAACCGTAGTGGGGATCATTTTTACAGATTTACTGGTCGGTATTGGCCTCGGGCTTGGGGTTGGTATTATTGTAATCCTTATTAAGAGCTACCAGAATTCTCATTTCCTGCACATTGTAGACCAGATGAGCAATGGAAAACACAAAATGAAGATGACCCTGGCGGAGGAAGTTACCTTCTTTAATAAAGGTGCCATCCTGAAGGAATTGGATGGTATTCCGGAAAATACGTATCTTGAATTGGACGTTCGCAGTACCCGTTACCTGGACAACGATATTATTGAGATATTGGATGATTTTGCCTTTAAGGCTAAAAACCGCCATATAGATATCCACCTGATTTCAAATAGGGGAAATGTAGAAAACCCGGAGAGTTTCATAGAATTTTTCAAACTAAGACCAAAAACAGCCTAACTAAATGAAAGCACAGACCAAGGAAACTCAGGCAATGATCAGCCCGGATGGGGCCATTACCCTTTTAAAGGAAGGTAATGAGCGATTTGTACAGAACCAGCCTGCCAGCCGGGACTTGCTGGAACAGGTACAGGATACCGCTGGCGGACAATATCCTTTTGCCACCATATTGAGTTGTATCGACTCCAGAGTATCTGCCGAATTAATCTTTGATCAGGGGGTTGGGGATATTTTCAGCGTCCGCGTTGCCGGTAATATCGTAAATGAAGATTTGTTGGGAAGTATGGAATTTGCCTGCAAACTGGCCGGAACCAAGGTGATTGTGGTATTGGGGCATACGGCTTGTGGAGCCGTGAAAGGCGCCTGTGACGATGCAAGGCTAGGCAATCTTACCGCCCTGGTATCCAAAATAAAACCAGCGGTTTCCGTGGTAAAAGAACCATCAGAAGCCTCCCTGCGCAATTCCGCAAACGCCTCTTTTGTAGATGAGGTAGCCCGGGTTAACGTTGAGTTGACCATCGAAAATATCCGGAAACTAAGTCCGGTGCTTGCAGATATGGAATTAAACGGCGAGATCAAAATCACAGGAGCCATGTACGATATCCGGACCGGTAAAGTGGCCTTTATGGATTAACCCTTTGCGCTCCTGATTGATTCAGCCGATGCTGGATGTGTAACTGCTGAATTGTTTTTATGTTTTATCCCGTATTAATCTCTGAACTTAGGCGGTAATGAAAAAATTCTTCAGGCATTTTAAGGGTGATTTGATGGGGGGCATTACAGCAGGGGTGGTTGCGCTTCCTCTGGCCCTTGCCTTCGGCGTCAGTTCGGGCCTGGGTCCGAGTGCCGGTTTGTACGGCGCCATTTTTATAAGTTTTTTCGCCGCCTTATTCGGAGGTACCAACACTCAAATTTCCGGACCAACTGCTCCTATGACAGCTGTTAGCATGCTGGTCATTGCCGGTATTTTGGCTATGTATGAAGGAAGTATCGAAAAAGCCCTTCCTGCCATCCTGACCGTTTTTCTCCTGGCAGGACTCATGCAGATTGGACTGGGTTTACTGGGTTTGGGACGGTATATACGCTATATCCCCTATCCGGTAGTTTCCGGATTTATGACAGCCATCGGCCTTATCATTATCATCACCCAAATATTACCGGCCATCGGATACTATCCTAAAGAAGATTCAGAGTTTGTAAGTTATTTTGTGCCTGAGGCGGAAGAACTCATCCTGGAGAATATCCTGCGGGAAGAAGCCGGAGAAGGGATACTGGTACTGGAAGATTTTGAAGAGACTGTGAAACGGTCAGCAGAGATTACCGAGGAGATTATCATGATTGAGGCAAAGACACTGGCCGGGGCATCTTCTTCAGGTGTAGTTGGGAGCATCCGGGCCCTGGGGCGTGGAATAAAGAACATCAATACGCTGGAACTCCTCCTTAGCCTGGCAACGATTGTTATCATTTACGGATTTAAAAGAATAACTACGGCTATTCCATCTGCGCTGGTTGCATTGATTCTGGTTTCAGGAGTAGCTTATGGTTTTGGGATGGATTACAGGCCCATAGATCAGATTCCTTCCGGATTCCCTTTGCCCAGGCTTGAAATTTTTACAGAGTTTTCATTTAAGTCTGTTAGTCCATTTATTTTTACAGCCCTTACCCTGGCGCTCCTGGGAGCCATAGATTCCTTGCTTACATCAGTGGTTGCAGATAATATGACCAAAACCAAACACAAGCCAAACAGGGAGTTGGTTGGTCAGGGGGTTGGAAATAGTATTGCGGCTATTTTCGGTGGTATTCCCGGAGCAGGGGCAACAATCCGAACGGTGATCAATATAAATTCTGGAGGAAAAACCCGGCTCTCCGGTATGATTGCCGGTTTATTATTGCTGTTAATCCTCTTGGGCCTGGGTCCGGTAGCTTCCCGCATCCCCGCTGCCGTACTGGCCGGAATCCTTATTACGGTGGGCATAAGTGTTATGGATTATAAGGGCCTGAAAGCCATTCCCAGCCTGCCTAAAGATATGCGCATCGGACCCTTAAAACTGAGTTCAGAAGTGATCATCATGCTCATTGTCATGATCCTCTCTACTTTTTGGGATCTTATTTATGCTGTAGGAATCGGTCTGGTCATAGCCTCCCTGATGTTTATGAAAAAGATAGGCGACCTTACTGCAAAACGATCCAATGTAAGCCTGCTTCCAAAGGAGCGGACCTGGCCGGATGAGAAAAATCTTCCTTCCAACTTAAAAGAGGAAATCTTTATCAAACATCTGAAAGGACCTTTATTTTTTGGGACCACCAGCGATTTCCAGGCCCTTGCCGAACAAATTCCCAGCACGGCTACCACAGTTATCATCAGGTTGGGACGGATGCAGTACATGGACCAATCCGGTTTATATGCCATGGAAGACGTTCTTCAGGAGCTGCGCAATAAACAAATCACTGTACTATTTTTAAATGTTCTTGACCAGCCCCGCTACCTGATGGAACGAATCGGGATAATTCCGGACCTTATACCGGAGGCCCATATTTTTGATTCCTTTAAGTCCTGCCTGGAATGGGTTAGGCAGAATGTTCGCGATGAATACTGACATCTTGTTTTATTTTTAATTCTAAAAGGCCCGGATTGCCGGGGTTCTGAAGATTTATTTTACCTTTGTCAGCGCTTTCAATCGGCAGTGCCCCGGGCTGATTGACCGAAGTTTGTAACAGCATGATAGACCAACTCAAAAAGCAGTTAGAAGAAGTAAAGTCTTTTACAGCAGACTCCCAGGACGCCATTGAAGCCTTCAGGATTAAATATCTGGGGAAAAAAGGCCTGCTGAATGATTATTTTCAGGAACTCCGCAATATACCCAAAGAAGAGAAGAAGGTTTTCGGGCAAACGGTAAATGAACTGAAGATTGCGGCTACCGAAAAAATACAGGAACTCAAAAACAACCTCCAGGATAAGGAAGAAGTTAAGTCCCTTTACGGAGACCTGACCCGTCCCGGAGAACCACTGGAGCTGGGTGCGCGCCACCCTACTTCCCTGGTTAAAAATCAAATTATAGATATCTTTTCCAGAATCGGTTTTACGGTTTCTGAAGGGCCTGAAATAGAAGATGACTGGCATAATTTTACTGCTTTGAATCTTCCTGAATACCATCCGGCAAGAGACATGCAGGATACCTTCTTTATTCAGACCGATCCAGATATTCTGTTACGTACCCATACCTCTTCAGTGCAGGTACGGTACATGGAAAATCACAAGCCCCCCATCCGGACCATTTCACCCGGGAGGGTTTACCGGAATGAAGCTATTTCAGCAAGGTCGCATTGTTTCTTTCATCAGGTTGAAGGCCTTTATATCGATAAAGGAGTGTCCTTTGCAGATCTGAAACAAACCCTGCAGTATTTTACAACAGCCCTTTTTGGCAAATCCAGAATTCGTCTGCGCCCTTCCTATTTTCCTTTTACAGAACCCAGTGCTGAGGTAGATGTTTACTGGGGTCTGGAAACCGAAACGGATTACCGTATGACCAAGGGAACCGGGTGGCTGGAAATCATGGGATGTGGTATGGTAGACCCGAATGTCCTGGATAATTGCGGGATCGATTCCAAGGAATATTCCGGCTTCGCATTCGGAATGGGAATTGACCGTATCGCATTGCTCTTATACCAGGTCTCGGACATCCGGCTGTTAAGCGAGAATGACCTTCGTTTTCTCAAGCAATTCAAAAGTATCCTCTGAACCTATTATCGCAAGGGGAACCCCTTTGCTGCCTACCAGGGGTGCACTTCAATCACCAGCCGGCCTGCCTGAACCATTGGGTCCATATTGGCGAGGCTGCCTGCCATCTCTTGAGCGGGTACATTATAAATAGTGATCCCGCGTATTTCACCATCATCGCCAAACGGACCGGAAATATCTGCAAAACCTTTTTCATACATGCTCCCAAGGTGGGCCAGATGTAAGCGTTGCATGCTATCAGCCTCTTCAGGGGTCTGGGACCGGGTAGGGCCACTTTTCAAAAAGGCGATATTTCTTTTATTTTTTCCATTTTGAATAGGGGTTTGATGACAATTGTGAATTGTAGTATTGCTTTTGTCCGGTTACTTCTTCCCCCAGCCAGGAGGGTACCTCAAAAGTTTCCTGTTCCTCCCGTAATTCAATCTCTGCGATTATTAGCCCCAGGTTATCCCCCTCAAACTCATCTACTTCAAAGATATGTTTGCCCACCGGAACCTGGTACCGGGTCTTTTTGATCAGCCCGGGCTCACAAATTTCCAGTAATTCTTTGGCCTGACCGGCTGAAATCTGAAATTCCCATTCTCTGCGGGATGTTCCTTTGGCAAAGGTCTTTCCTTTAATGGTGATCAGACCTTGATCATTGTGAAGGCGCACCCTGACAGTTCGTTCAGGATCCGTATTTAAAAAACCCTGAACCATTTTGGTAGTGGAACGGGCTAATTTTTTAAAAGAAGTATCGGAAACCTTGAATTTGCGTTCTATTTCAACCATTGGACTGCAGGTTTTGAAGACCCTGTCTGATTCAAATATACCCTAAATTTGCATATGGCTGAATCCACCCCCATCCGTAAGATTATCCATGTGGATATGGATGCCTTTTACGCTTCCGTTGAACAACTGGACGACCCCACCCTTAGGGGAAAGCCCGTTGCAGTGGGTGGCGGGTCCAAAAGAGGGGTGGTCGCAGCAGCGAGTTATGAAGCCCGGAAGTTTGGCGTGCGATCTGCCATGAGTGGCGTTCTGGCCAGGAATAAGTGTCCGGAACTGATCTTCGTTAAGCCCCGTTTTGAGAGGTATAAGGAAATCTCCCAACAGATCAGAAAGATATTTCTGGAATACACGGATTTGGTAGAGCCATTGTCCCTTGATGAGGCATATCTGGATGTAACAGAGAACAAAAAGGGCCTGCCGTCGGCAACACTGATAGCCAGGGAAATAAGAGAGAAAATCTTTGATGAAACTGGCCTGAGGGCTTCTGCAGGGATCTCCATCAACAAATTTATAGCGAAGGTTGCCAGCGACATCAACAAACCCAATGGTCAAAAAACCATTGCCCCAGAAGAGGTGGAGTCTTTTTTGCTGGGTCTGGATATTCGCAAATTTTACGGTGTGGGAAAAGTAACCGCAGAGAAGATGTACCAGCTGGGGATCTTTACCGGAGCCGACTTAAAAAACAAATCAGAGGATTTTCTCACAGAACATTTTGGAAAGAGTGGCGGCCATTACTACCGGGTTGTCAGGGGAATTCACACCAGTGCTGTAAAGCCCAGCAGGGTCCCCAAATCTATCGGCGCCGAGCGAACCTTTTCAGAAAATCTGAGCAGTGAGCTTTTTATGCTTGAAAAATTGCAAAAAATAGCAGAAGAACTGGAGAACAGGATTTTACCAAAAAAAAGAGCTGGAAAAACGGTAACCCTTAAAATCAAATACAGCGATTTTAACCTTCATACCCGCAGTAAAACCCTTCCTTATTATATTTCCAGGGCTGAATTGATTTTTGAGATATCGAAGGAACTGCTATTTCAGGCCCCCCTTGAAAATTCAGTCAGACTTTTAGGAATATCCCTTTCCAACCTCAATACAGCTACAGAAGCTGCCGAAACCCCCAATTCGTCCGTTTCAGTACAGCTGAGTTTCGATTTCTAACACCCTTATCCGGCCACCTAAAAATTACAGGTCTCAATTTCTGTTACCCTCAGGGTATTGACCATCCCTTTATCTTTTATGGGCATAGCCGCAAGGCTTATCATCATATCCCCGGCCTCCAGAAACCCTTTTTTACATGCAATTTTATTGACATCCTCAATGGTTTCATCTGTTGAAACAAAGCGGTCATAATAGAACGCCTTTACCCCCCAGAGCAGATTCAATTGAGTGAGAATTTTCCGGTTGGAAGTAAAAACAAGGATGTGAGCACTCGGTCGCCAGGCAGATATCTGAAAGGCGGTGTAACCACTATTGGTAAGGGTGGAAATAGCCTTGGCCTTGATCTCATTTGCCATTATAGCGGCGTGGTAACAAACAGATTTGGTAATATAGCGCTTGGTCCTTATTTGCGGGGCTTCCTGAGGAACTTTGATTAAATCAGACCCCTCAACGCTCTTGAGGATACTGGTCATCTTCTCGATAACCTGAACGGGATAGTTCCCAACGGAGGTTTCCCCCGACAACATCACTGCGTCCGCCCCATCCATGACAGAGTTAGCCACGTCATTTACCTCGGCCCGGGTTGGGGTAAGGCTGGTAATCATGGTTTCCATCATCTGGGTGGCAATGATTACCGGAATCCTGGCCTTTTTAGCCCGTAAAACCAGTTTTTTCTGGATAAGCGGTACTTCCTGTGCCGGAACTTCTACCCCCAGGTCTCCCCTGGCTACCATCAGGCCGTCACAGTAGGCCACAATTTTATCTATATTCTTTACGGCCTCCGGCTTTTCAATTTTGGCTACTATCGGGATCTTATGCTCTGAATGCTTTTCTATGATCTGCTGCAGGTCTATCAAATCCTGGCTGTGCCTTACAAAAGACAGGGCAATCCAGTCTACCTCCAGGGAAATGGCGAATTTGGCGTCTTTGATATCCTTTTTGGTCAGGGCCGGAAGGGTAATATTAGTATTGGGCAGGTTTACTCCTTTTTTGGACTTTAAAGGGCCGCCCTGTATAACCTTAGCCCTTACCGTATCCGTTCTGTTGGTCTCGATCACTTCAAATATCAGTTTCCCGTCATCCAGCAAAATACGCTCACCGGGATTGACATCACGGGGGAACTCCTGGTAGTTCATAAAAACTGCTTCAGCCGTACCTTCAAAGGGTTTCCCGGTTTTAAAAGCGATTTCGTCCCCAGGCGAAACAATTACTTCCCCGGACATAACCCCAACGCGCAGTTTAGGCCCCTGAAGATCCGCCAGGATAGCTGTGTATACACCAATTTCATCACTCAATTCCCGGATCATCTTAACCCTGGCCTTTACATCGTCGTAATCGGCATGCGAAAAATTGATTCTGAAAACATCCACCCCTGCCTCCATCATGCGCTGAAGCGTTTCTTTTTTACTGGTTGCAGGACCTAAAGTGGCAACAATTTTGGTCTTTTTCTGGTTTGGCATACAGATTAATATAATAGATTTTGTTTGGATTTCAGATCAGAGACGGGTACCCTGTAAGCCGTAATTACTTCCTTGATGGAAAGTAATCTTGCCAATGTGGGAGAATTTTTGTCGTCCCCTTCTACCTTGAGGAAATAATCCACCTCCTTTTTTTCGGGTATCAGGTAATGCCGGGTAAATGTAGGCTCATTTTGAAACAGTCCTGTCTGATCTTTGTCTGCAACGCTGCTTCCAAAATTCCGGAATAAGGTCCAGGTACGAAAATAAGCCTCCTCTTCCCATTGAAATACTGGAAAAAGAGCTGTCCCCTTTAATTCAATATCCCTCCTACTTCTGCACAAATGCAGTTTACATTCCCGGTTTAAGGAATATGCAAGGGCATGATCCTCTAAATTACAGTGAATGGCAAAAAGACTAAAGGACGTATCCTCCAGAAATTCTTCCCATATATCCTGCAGTGATCCCATAGATATAACCCGAAAGTTAAAGATACAGGTTCTTATGGAATTCACCTAGTGCTAAGGCCTGAATCCAATAACCTCAATCCCCTATAACGTTATAGTTAGCGTTGCCCTGCCTCTATTTCTGCATCTTGGCCTGCAAGGCAAAAAAGGCTCTTTTCGATGCCTTTTCCTCCGCTTTTTTCTTTGAAGTTGCCCGCGCCTTGGCCATAATACGGCCATCAATATGCAGTTTTACGGCGAAATGCTTGACGGGATCCTTCCCGTCATCCTCATAAACCTCGTAATGAAACTCCTTTTTTTGTTTCTGACACCATTCAATTACCAGGCTCTTATAACTGATTACCTGTCCTTCCAGTTGTTCGATGTCTACATAAGGGTCTATAACGCGGTCCTGGATAAAGCGCTCGCAATAATCGTAACCCCTGTCGAGATAAATGGCCCCTACCAGGGCCTCGAAGACATTTCCATGGATGTTTTCGCCGAAATGTGATTTTGGGATTCGGCTTTGTACAAATTGCAATAATTTCAGGTCCTTTCCCAATTCATTGAGGTGCTTGCGACTGACAATCTTGGAGCGCATTTTGGTCAGGTACCCTTCGTCTCCCGCAGGCACTTCCTTGTAAAGGTGCTTGGAAATGATAGTACCCAGCATGGAATCTCCAAGAAATTCCAGGCGTTCATAATTCATGGGGTTTCCCTTTTTGTCTTTTTGATTGACAGATCGGTGCAGGAAAGCCTTTTTATAAATTTCCAGGTTTTTTGGCTTGAACCCCAGTATCCTTGTCATCCCCAAAAAAAAATCCCCATCCTCTTTGGGATGGGAATTAAATATATTTCCGGGAAACGTCATCCGCGCCTAGCTAAGTTTTTTAAACAGTATACAGGCGTTATGCCCTCCAAAACCGAAAGTATTGCTCATTGCAACCTTTACCTCTCGCTTCTGTGCCTTATTCAGGGTAAGATTCAGTTTGGGGTCGATTTGTTCATCAACCACGCTGTGGTTTATAGTTGGGGGAACCAGACTGTGTTCCATCGCCAGTATTGAGGCGATGGCTTCAATTGCTCCGGCAGCTCCCAGTAAATGTCCGGTCATGGACTTTGTTGAATTGATATTGATATGCGTGGCATGCTCCCCAAATACCTGTGAGATCGCTTTCAGTTCCGCCACATCCCCCAATGGGGTTGAGGTTCCGTGAGTATTTATTGCATCGACCTCTTCAGGGCCCATTCCCGCATCGCGCAGGCAGTTTTCCATTACCTTGACTACTCCTATCCCTTCCGGGTGCGGGGCAGTCATGTGGTAGGCATCACTGGAGAGTCCGCCACCAGCTACCTCAGCATATATTTTAGCCCCTCTGGCCTTGGCGTGTTCATATTCTTCCAGGATAAGTGCCCCGGCTCCTTCGCCAAGTACAAATCCATCGCGGGTAGCATCAAATGGCCTGGACGCAGTTTCTGGAGATTCATTCCTAGTAGACAGGGCATGCATAGCGTTGAAACCCCCCATTCCCGCAATGGTAACCGCGGCTTCACTTCCGCCTGTCACCACTACATCACAATGTCCTAGGCGAATATAATTCAGGGCATCGATCATGGCATTTGCTGAAGACGCGCAAGCAGAAACCGTGGTGTAGTTCGGCCCCATAAAACCATGCTTGATTGAGATATTGCCAGGAGCGATATCTGCAATCATTTTCGGAATGAAAAACGGATTGAAACGAGGTGTGCCGTCTCCCTGGGCATAATTCAGGACTTCGGTCTGGAAGGTTTCAAGGCCGCCGATTCCGGCACCCCATATTACTCCTACTCTGAATTTATCAATTTTATCCAGATCCAGCCCGGAATCGGCAATAGCCTCATCCGAAGAAACCAGTGCATATTGGGCAAAACGGTCCAGCTTTCTGACTTCCTTGCGATCAAAATATTCGTTGGGGTCGTAACCCTTCAGTTCGCAGGCGAACTTGGTTTTAAATTTTTCGGTGTCAAAATAAGTTATCGGAGCACAACCGCTTTTACCGTTTTTAAGGCCCTCCCAATAAGATTGTAAGTTGTTGCCAATGGGAGTAAGGGCCCCCATTCCGGTAACTACTACTCGTTTTATTTGCATGGAACGATACTATTTTGTTGACGTCTAACCTCAGCGTAAATTAAAAAAAATTATCCACGCAGCCTGATTACCGCATGGATAATTTTAGATCTGAAGACAAAATATCATGTATTTATTTGGCCTCCTCGATATAGCTTATAGCCTGGCCAACAGTTGCAATGTTTTCTGCTTGATCGTCAGGGATCTGAATATCAAATTCCTTTTCAAATTCCATTATTAACTCCACGGTATCCAAGGAATCTGCTCCCAGGTCATTGGTGAAGCTAGCTTCAGCCACAACCTCATTTTCGTCAACACCCAGCTTATCTACGATGATAGCTTTTACTCTTGATGCAATGTCTGACATAGTGTTATTGGTTTTAAATTTA
The DNA here is from genome assembly GCF_052497835.1 of Robiginitalea insularis. Classification (NCBI taxonomy): domain Bacteria; kingdom Pseudomonadati; phylum Bacteroidota; class Flavobacteriia; order Flavobacteriales; family Flavobacteriaceae; genus Robiginitalea; species Robiginitalea insularis. The sequence continues at coordinate 1,580,038 of NZ_CP199296.1, read as the reverse complement.
AATTGTTGGCAAAAATAAAAAACTTTGGTTTAAATACACCTTTTCGCGGCAAAATGTCCTTCAATTTACATAAATTAATAACATCTATAGTAAATTTGTCCTTGTTTTTACAGCAGAATTCATGCAACCTACTCCTTCCGGTAATCTAATTTTATTCGCTTCAGGTTCAGGCTCCAATGCAGAGAACATCATCAAATATTTTGAGGATAAGCCAGGAGTAACAGTTACAGCTGTTTTCACCAATAACCCGAAAGCCGGTGTAATCGAAAGGTGTAACCGACTGCAAACCCCTGTTTACAGCTTTAATAAAACTGCCTTTAGCAAGCCAGGGGCCTTGCTGGAAATCCTGACATTTTTAAACCCGGACCTGATCGTTCTTGCCGGCTTTTTATGGAAAATTCCGGAGTCATACGTAAAGGCATTCCCCAATAAGATAATAAACATACATCCCGCTTTACTTCCAAAATATGGGGGGAAAGGCATGTATGGAATGCATGTTCACAATGCGGTCATTGCAGATGGGGCCAGGGAATCCGGTATCAGTATTCATTATGTAAATGAAGCATACGACCAGGGGGGAATTATTCTGCAGGAAAGGGTGGCAGTCGAAAAAAGCGATAGTCCGCAGCGGCTGGCTGAAAAAATACATGAATTGGAATATACCTACTTCCCTAAAACCATAGAAAAGCTGTTATCTCGCTGAGTATGGCCCAAAAAAATAAGTTTTACGTGGTATGGAAAGGCCTGAAACCCGGTATTTACAATAGTTGGGAGCAATGTCAGAAACAAATTCGCGAGTTCCAGGGCGCACAATATATGGGCTTTCCCACTGAGGAAGCTGCCAAAAAAGCCTTTAAACATTCCTATCAAACAGCACAAAAAGAAAAAAAGAAGGCCTCAGAACCTTCTGAGGAATTGCAAAAACGGGTTGGCAAACCCAATTACCATTCTATTGCTGTAGATGCTGCATCCAGTGGCAACCCCGGCAAAATGGAATACCAGGGGGTGGATACCCGAAGCGGGAAGCGCTTATTCCGTCAGGGACCCTTTGAGCAGGGAACAAATAATATAGGAGAGTTTCTCGCAATTGTTCACGGCCTGGCATTTTTAAAAAAGAAAGGCAGCTCCCGTATCATATATACAGATTCGCGTACAGCCATCAGTTGGGTTAAAAAAAAGCATTGCAATACCAAACTGGTCCAAACAGAAACCAACCAGACGCTGTTTGAACTGGTTCACCGGGCCGAATCCTGGCTGCGAAATAACCATTACAGCACCAAAATTGTGAAATGGGAAACCAGGGCATGGGGGGAAATTCCTGCAGATTTCGGGAGAAAATAAGTTGGGAACCAAGCTGTCTCCAAAGCCTTTAGCTAACGACTAACAAAAGCGTATATTTGCAGCAAATTCAGGACCCCATGGGTAAACTTTTAATCGTCGGCACTGTTGCCTTTGATGCCATAGAAACCCCTTTCGGCAAAACAGATAAAATCCTGGGAGGTGCTGCCACCTTTATAGGCCTGGCTGCCTCTTATTACCGGCAACAATCTGCTATTGTTTCGGTAGTGGGGGATGATTTTCCGGAATCTTACCTGGAATTGCTGAAAAATAAACGAATTGACATATCGGGCCTGGAAAAGGTGAAGGGGGGGAAGACTTTTTTCTGGAGCGGTCGTTACCACAACGATCTTAACCGAAGAGACACCCTGAGCACAGAACTCAATGTGCTCGCCGATTTTCAGCCAAGGGTACCGGAAGCATTCCAGTATTCCGATGTGGTGATGCTGGGCAATTTGCACCCGGACATTCAGATGAGCGTAATAGAACAAATGCCGAAAAGGCCAAAACTCAGCATTCTGGACACCATGAATTACTGGATGGACCACACCTGGGATTCCCTGATGAAAGTTATTGCCAAAATTGACGTCATAACTATCAACGATGAGGAGGCCCGTCAATTGAGCGGGGAATATTCACTGGTTAAAGCTGCTGAAAAAATAAGTAAAATGGGACCTGCATATGTGGTAATAAAAAAAGGAGAAAACGGGGCTTTGTTATTCCACGAAGACCGCATATTCTTTGCCCCTGCCCTTCCCCTTGAGAACATTTTTGACCCCACAGGAGCCGGAGACACCTTTGCAGGCGGCTTTGCCGGGTATATTACCCAAAGTGAAAACATCTCCTTTGAAAATATGAAAAATGCCGTAATTCATGGATCCAACCTGGCCTCTTTCTGTGTTGAAAAATTTGGAACGGAGCGTTTGCAGAATCTTCAGGCTGGTGAAATAAATGGAAGACTGAAGCAATTCAGAGAATTGACACAATTTGATATTGAATTAGAATAGCCTGAATAAAGATCTTTATAACGACGCCCTTACATGAGTGATGCTATTAAACACGAATGCGGAATTTCGCTGATCAGGTTGATGAAACCGCTTGAGTATTATCAGGAGAAATACGGCTCTGCTTTTTATGGAGTAAATAAGATGTACCTGATGATGGAAAAGCAGCACAACCGCGGACAGGACGGTGCTGGTTTTGCCAGCATAAAGATGAACATGCAGCCAGGGGAGCGCTATATGAGCCGGGTGCGTTCTATTGAATCTCAGCCTATACAGGATATTTTCGACACCATAAACAACCGCATCAATACCGCTTTAAAGGAAAATCCTGAAGCCAAGGAAGATGTTGCCTGGCAAAAAAAGCATATCCCTTACGTGGGGGAATTATTATTGGGCCACGTCCGCTACGGAACTTTTGGCAAGAACAGTATCGAAAGTGTTCACCCCTTTTTGAGGCAGAACAACTGGATGCACAGAAACCTGATCGTTGCCGGGAACTTTAATATGACCAACGTAAAGGAGCTTTTTGACAACCTGGTACAGTTGGGCCAGCATCCCAAGGAATTGGCAGATACCATAACAGTAATGGAGAAAATCGGACATTTTCTGGATGATGCCGTTGCCAAGCTCTATAAACAAATAAAGAAGGAAGGTTTTACGAAGATGGAAGCCTCCCCGCTCATCGCCGAACGATTGAAAGTTTCGAAAATTCTCAGGAAATCCTCGAAAAACTGGGATGGGGGGTATGCCATGGCCGGTTTATTGGGGCACGGCGACGCCTTTGTTTTGCGGGATCCTTCGGGAATCAGGCCTACCTACTATTACCAGGATGATGAAGTGGTTGTAGTAGCTTCGGAGCGACCCGCCATACAGACCGTATTTAACGTTGCCTATGATACTGTAAAGGAACTTCCACCCGGGCATGCCATTATTATTAAAAATGACGGGCGGGTAGGTATAGAGCAGATACAGGAACCCAGGGAACGACTGGCCTGTTCTTTTGAGAGGATCTACTTCTCCAGAGGCAGTGACAAGGAAATATATCAGGAACGTAAGGAATTAGGCCGATTGCTCTTCCCCCAAATCCTGAAGGCCATAGACAACGATATTAAGAACACTGTATTTTCCTATATCCCGAACACTGCTGAAACATCCTTTCTGGGAATGGTACGGGAAGCACAGAATTACCTGAATAAAAAAAAGGAGGAACAAATACTCGCCCTGGGACCCTCAATAAGCAGCGAACAGTTGCATGAAATCCTTGAAGTACGCCCCAGGATAGAGAAGGTTGCGATCAAGGACGCCAAATTACGGACCTTTATTACTCAGGACAGTAGCCGCGATGACCTGGTTACCCATGTCTATGACATTTCATACGGATCTGTAAACAAGGGCGATTATCTGGCCATAATTGATGACAGCATTGTTAGGGGAACCACCCTGAAAAAAAGTATTTTACGTATCCTGGACCGGCTCCATCCCGGAAAGATTATCGTGATTTCCTCCGCCCCGCAAATCCGTTATCCCGATTGCTATGGGATAGACATGGCTAAACTGGAGGATTTTATAGCATTCAAAGCCGCCCTCGAACTACACAAGGAACAGGGTAGTATGGAAATCGTAGAAAACATTTATCGAAAGTGCAAAAGGGAAAATGGCTCATCTGATGCAGAAGCCATTAATCACGTCAAAGAATTTTACGCCCCCTTCAGTGCAGAAGAGATTTCGTCCAAAATTGCAGAACTTCTGAGTCCTCCCGATATACAGGCAGAGGTGCAGATTATCTATCAAACCATTGAAAATCTGCATATAGCCTGTCCTAAAAACCTGGGTGACTGGTACTTCACCGGGAATTATCCCACACCGGGTGGAAACAGGGTAGTAAATCAGGCCTTTATCAATTTTTACGAAGGAAAAAACCAACGTGCATACTAAAATAAATTCGGTGAAATGCATGGTCTGATGCATTTCATCGATAATATGTGCATTTCATCGTCTTTATCAAAACCCGGGCAATAAGCCAACTACTTTAGGATAGCCATAGCATAAGTAGGTTAAGTTCATGGTAAGATTTGGGGCAAAAAAGGTGGAGAACTCTCCACCTTTTTTATTTGGTGTCTACCCGAAAGTTCCCACAGTAAAATTCCAGCTGTATCACCGGCTGTAAACCTTTTCCTCCAAAGCTGTATTTCAACGGTTTTACGGGGTGTTCGTCCAAAACCTTTTTTTATCCATCGGCTTCCAGCTACTTTCGAAGAACCATAGCATAAGTAGGTTAAGTTCATGGTAAGATTTGGGGAAAAAGGCAAGGTTAAAACCTTGCCTTTTTATTTTTTCAGCCATTACTTTCAGTTCAAAAAGCCCCTGTTTCATGTAAGATTTTCCGGTGTTTTTAGCCTGACTCCATTTTAAAATTTCAGCATTTTCCTTTGTTATTTCCCGGTATACAGGTAATTTAGTATTGCCATAGCATAAGTAGGTTAAGTTTATGGTAAGATTTGGGATGAAAAGAGCAGAGTTTTCTCTGCTCTTTTCTATTTAGGAGTATCCATAAAAAAACCCCGGAAATAATCCAGGGCTTCTTTCTCAAAATTCAGTGGTTTCTATTTTGCGGAATTGTAATTCTCAGCCACTTTAGCCCAGTTAATCACATTAAAAAAGGCCTCGATATAATCGGGTCTCCTGTTTTGATAATGCAGGTAATAGGCATGCTCCCACACATCCAGTCCGAGAATGGGGTGTCCGCCGCAACCGACACCAGGCATGATAGGACAATCCTGGTTGGGGGTTGAACAAATTTCCAGTTTTCCCCCTTTATGGGCACATAACCAGGCCCAGCCGGATCCAAATCGTCCCCCGGCAGCCTTGGTAAAGGCGTCTTTAAAGCCTTCAAAAGACCCGAAGGCATCATTTATGGCTGCAGCCAGGTCGCCGGATGGTGAACCCCCACCATCTGCTGACATTACTTCCCAGAAAAGACAGTGGTTGTAATATCCCCCTCCGTTATTGCGCACAGCCGTATTGGACATATCCAGGCCGGTAAGAATTTCCTCTATACTTTTTCCTTCCAGGGAAGTGCCTTCAATGGCCGCATTGAGTTTAGTGGTGTATCCGTTATGGTGCTTTGTATGGTGAATTTCCATGGTGCGTGCATCTATATGCGGCTCCAGGGCATCATATGAATAAGGTAAATCTGGTAAATTAAAAGACATATTGAATTATATTTTTTGTTAATAACAGGTGAATTCCAAAGTTAAAGATTTTAACATATACTTTGCGCTAATTATTTGTTAAGAACCCCCCGAGAATACTTATTTTGCAGCTAATGAAGCGGTCCAGCAGCCCTTATCGTATTTACAACGCCTCAGCCGGATCTGGGAAAACATTTACGCTAACCCTGGAGTATCTCAAATTATTACTCCGCCCTGGTGCCAACCAGGCCTTCAGAAAAATCCTGGCCATAACTTTTACAAACAAGGCCGTAACTGAACTAAAACAAAGAATACTCCACAGTCTGGTAGCTTTCAGTTCCCTCGATTCTTTGAAGGAAACAGCAAAAGAATACCCGCTTTTTAAAATACTTCAGGAAGAATTGGAAATGGACCCAAAAGTCCTTTCGGATAAATCCCGGCGCATTTTAAAGGAGATACTCCACAATTATGCCTTTTTCGACATTTCCACTATCGATAAGTTCAACCACCGACTGCTGCGAACCTTCTCCAAAGACCTGAGCCTGCCGGCAAATTTTGAAGTTGTAATTGATTCTGACTTTATGCTGGAAACTGCAGTAGATAACCTTTTAAGCAAAGCCGGCTCAGATAAGGAACTAAGCGAGGTGCTTATCGATTTCGCACTGGAAAAAGCAGCCGAGGACAAAAGCTGGGATATCAGCAGAGATCTTTTTGAGATGGGTAAGCTGCTGTTTAATGAGAACCACCTGGAGTACCTCAAAACCTTCGAAGGCAAAAAAATGAAGGATTTCCAGGTATTGAAGTCGGAATTGCGTTCGCGTATTCAAAGAGTTGAAAAGGAATTGCTGGAAACCGCTGAGGGAGCGCTGAAGACAATTGAAGAAAACGGATTGGAACGCCTCGATTTTAAAGCCGGGTACTTCCCTGATTTTTTAAATAAAATAGCTGCAGGGGATTTCCAGCAAGATTTTACCGCAAAATGGAAACAGGAATTTGGGAATGAACCGCTTTTCAAAAAAAATGCCCCGCAGCAAACACAGGATATCCTAACTGAACTAATGCCGGAGTTCAACAGGGCCTTTCAGGGGATAAAGGAGCGGGTTATTGAAAGATCCTTCCTGATAAATGTATATACCCAGCTGGCACCTTTCACCGTGCTGGGGCTGCTGCAACAAGAGCTTAAAACAATTCAGACAGAAGAGGGCATGCTCCCCATTGCCTTTTTCAACGCCATTATTGCAAGGGAATTGAAAGACGAACCGGCCCCCTTTATTTACGAACGGCTGGGAGAGAAATACCGGCATTACTTCATAGACGAGTTCCAGGATACTTCGGAACTGCAATGGAACAATCTCGTTCCCCTAATTGATAACGCCCTTTCGGGAATTGACGAAACAGGCCAGAAAGGATCTCTGGTGCTCGTGGGAGATGCAAAACAAGCAATATACCGCTGGAGGGGCGGCCGTGCGGAGCAATTTATCGGACTTTTTCAGGGAGGCGGAAATCCTTTTCCCATACCGGCTGAGACTTTCCAGCTTCCCTCAAACTTCAGGAGTAACCAGACTATTGTGACCTTTAATAACCAATTCTTCAGTCATATCAGCCAATTCCTGAACAACCGTGTATACCAATCCCTGTTTATCGATGGCAATAAGCAGGAATCGCATTCAAAGGAAGAAGGTATGGTCCGGATCGAATTTATCCCGGAGGAAACGGAAAACACCCAGGAAGCTTATCAGCTAAAGGTGCTCGATTTAGTCCGGGAAGTAAAAAACAAAGGATATGCATTCGGGGATATTTGCGTTTTAACGCGCAGACGTGCCGAAGGTGTCCTTATCTCCGACATTCTAATTGGGGAAGGCATTCCGGTTATTTCGTCAGAAACCCTTTTGTTGGCAAGCCATGCGGAGGTTCAATTCCTTATCCATTTACTCTGTTTTCTAAGGGAGCCCGGGGATCGAAACCACAGTTTTGGTTTAATACAATACTTAACTCCTGAAAACCCCGAAGCTCATGATTTTATAGCTGAAAAACTCCGTGACCCAGAGGGCTTTCTCAGAACTACCTATGGTTTTGACTGTCAGGCAGCCATTCTGAAACCCGTTTACGATATTCTGGAGACAGCAATACGCCAATTTAAGCTGGCAACTGCAGAAAATGCCTATCTGATTTTTCTAATGGATGTGGTTCTGGAAGTGGGCCAGACTACCGATCACTCCATCAACACTTTTCTTGAATACTGGGAACACCATAAAGAGAGCCTAAGTGTTCTGGCTCCTGAACACATGGATGCAGTCCGGATAATGACCATCCACAAATCAAAAGGACTGGAATTCCCCATCGTTATTTTTCCCTTTGCTGATGCCCCGGTATATCCTGCCATAAAAGATAAGTTATGGATTCCCGTAAATCCGGAGGCTTTTAACGGTTTCCCCTTTATCCTGGCAGGGATGAAAAAGGATCTGGAACAATACGGTGGGCAGGCCGCCCATCAATACATACAGGAGAGGGAAAAACAGGAACTAGATGCCTTTAATGTACTGTACGTTGTGCATACCCGGGCAGCCAAAGGCCTGTACGTTTTGAGCAAAGCTCCCAAAGCAGGAAAAATCCAAAACCCGGCTGATTATTCCAGTCTTTATATGAATTACCTGCAGGAATCAGAAAATTTTGAAAACAGTGGCGCTATCTTCCAGAAAGGCTCCCTCCCTGTGGCCACTGAAAAAAAAGAAGCACAGGAAACAGCCTATCTCTCTTATATGTATTCCAACAAGGAGTCTCAATTGGTTCGTGTGGTTACTCCTTCTGCCAGAAATAAATCAGCAGAACAGGAAACTTCGATCAGCTACGGGAATTTAATCCATACAGCCCTTAGCCTTGTGGAAACAGAGCAGGACGTACCCGCTGCGGTTCAGGTACTGTTACAGCAAGGAGCTATTGACCAGGCCGGCGAAGCCACACTTTTGGAAATCATCTACCGCGTGGTCCGTCATCCTTTGCTTAAGGAGTACTTCCGGGAAGGGCCCGGGATACTGAATGAACGGGATATAATTAGTGAAAATGGACTACTTTTGAGGCCCGATAGAATGATATTCGAAAATAGGGAAGTAACCGTAATCGATTATAAAACGGGAAAACGGGAGATAAGCCATCGGGAACAGATAGAATTATACGGCCGGATTTTGGAGTCGATGGGGTATACGCTAAAAAATACTATCCTTATTTATATTGAAGAAAATAATGTAATACCAGAATTTATATAATTATGTACGGGAAGATCAAGGAACATCTTACAGAAGAATTAGAAAACCTCCGGGAGGCCGGATTATTTAAAAACGAACGCATCATTACTTCTCCGCAGGGGCCTGTTATCAGGGTTTCCACCGGGCAGGAGGTATTGAACTTCTGCGCAAACAACTATCTGGGTTTGTCTGCCCACCCTGAGGTGATACAGGCCGCCAAGGATGCGATGGACAGTCACGGCTTCGGGATGTCATCAGTCCGGTTTATCTGTGGGACTCAGGATCTGCACAAGAATCTGGAACAGACAATTGCTGATTTCTACGGTACTGAGGATACCATATTATACGCAGCCTGTTTTGATGCCAACGGTGGTGTTTTCGAGCCACTGTTAGGCCCGGAAGATGCCATTATTTCTGACTCGCTCAACCACGCCTCTATCATTGACGGGGTCAGGTTGTGCAAGGCCAAGCGATACCGTTATGCCAATAACGATATGGCAGACCTCGAAAAGCAGTTACAACAGGCAAACGCAGACAGCGCCAGATTTAAACTTATTGTAACGGACGGGGTCTTTTCCATGGATGGCCTGGTCGCCCCCCTGGATGAAATTTGTGACCTGGCAGATAAATACGATGCCCTGGTAATGATCGATGAATGCCATGCTACCGGTTTTATAGGGGAAACCGGAATAGGAACCCTGGAAGAAAAAGGGGTGCTTGAAAGGATAGACATTATTACGGGCACCCTGGGGAAAGCCCTTGGAGGAGCCATGGGAGGGTATACGACCGGAAAAAAGGAAATTATAGAAATGCTCCGCCAGCGATCCCGGCCTTATTTGTTTTCAAACAGTCTGGCCCCTGCCATCGTGGGTGGCAGCCTGAAAGTCTTTGAACTCCTCAAAAAGGATCGGTCCCTTAAAAAGCAGTTGGATGCCAATACCGAATACTTTAAAAAAGGGATGAAGGCTGCGGGCTTCGATATAGTGGACGGAGACTCTGCCATTGTTCCCGTTATGCTCTACGATGCAAAGCTTTCACAGGAAATGGCTGCAAGCCTGCTGGAGAAGGGAATTTATGTTATCGGGTTTTTCTATCCGGTGGTCCCCAAAGGAAAGGCGCGCATCCGCGTGCAATTATCGGCCGCTCATACAAAGGAACATCTGGACAAAGCAATTGAGGCATTTGTTGTGGCTGGAAAAGAGTTAAAGGTGATTTAAGCCCATTTTGCAGGCAAAAACCGCATTGAAAAAAATAAGAAATTGATTTTGTTAATAATTCTTAACAACTTACATTTGCAGCTAATAAACACTTAAACTTAAAAATTTGAACATGAAACAGCTTAGTAGATTATTGGTTGTTGGCCTACTTGTTTTAGGGTTTAACAACATTCAAGCGCAGGATGAGAATAATCCTTGGCAGATAAGCATCGGTGTGAATGCCATAGATGTTTACCCTACTAACGATGCTAGTGCCGCATACCCAACCGGAACACTTTTCAGTGAATATTTCAATGTTAACGATCATTGGAACATCTTGCCTTCACTGTCTTATGTGTCCGTATCTAAATACGTTGGTGACGGATTTTCTATTGGCGCGAGAGGTTCCCTGAACCGAATTAGCAAATTAGGAGATGTATCTGTTGATGATCTTTCTCACTATGCTGTTGATGGTACAATAAAATATAACCTTCGCAAAAATGCGAAACTGGATCCGTTTATCGAAGTAGGTGGAGGTTACACCTGGGTTGATGAAATCGGAGCCGGTACTGTAAACGGAGGTCTTGGACTTAACTACTGGTTCACCGACTTTATCGGTTTAACCGTTCAGTCTTCTTACAAGCACGCCTTTGAAGATTACGGTGTAAAACACTTCCAGCACATGGCCGGTGTTTCTATCCGCTTTGGTGGAACCGATACAGACGGAGACGGAATCTATGACAAAGACGATGCTTGTCCTGAAGTAGCCGGACTTGAAGCATTCAACGGATGTCCTGATTCTGACGGAGATGGTATCGAAGATTCTAAGGACAGCTGTCCAAACCAGGCAGGTCCTGCTGAAATGAACGGATGCCCTGACTCTGACGGAGATGGTGTAGCTGACAAAGACGACGCTTGTCCTAACGAAGCTGGTCTTCCTGCTTTAGCCGGATGTCCTGATGCTGACGGAGACGGAGTAGCTGATAAAGATGATGACTGTCCTAGCGAAGCTGGTCCTGCTGCTAACGGCGGATGCCCATGGCCTGATACTGACGGAGATGGTGTTCTTGACAAAGATGACCAATGTCCTGATGTAGCTGGAACAGTTGCTAACAACGGATGTCCTGAAGTGACTGAAGAAGTTCAGAAGCAATTGAACGAATACGCCAGAACTATCCTGTTTGACACTGGAAAAGCTTCTCTGAAAACTGAATCAGTATCAGTATTCGTTGACATCATTAAAATCCTTAACGAGTATCCTAACGCTAAGTTCACCGTAGAAGGTCACACTGACAGCGTTGGTAGTGAAAAACTGAACCAGCAACTTTCTGAGAAAAGAGCGAATTCTGTACGTGACTTCCTGATCAAGGAAGGTATTGCTGCTGATCGTCTGACTGCCGTAGGATACGGAGAATCCCGTCCTATTGCCTCTAACAATACAAGAGCCGGTAGAACTCAGAACAGAAGGGTTGAAATAAACCTGGTTAAATAAAATAAACCAATAATCTTAGAAGAGCCCTGGTAGTTTTACCAGGGCTTTTTTATTTTTAGATATGCATTACTTCCTGGATGACGTTTTAGACTCAATACCCCATTGGAGAGAAAACCCCGGGAACCACGTTTTTATACTCCCCAGCAAGCGAGCTGGCTTTTTCCTGAGGGAAAAACTGAGATTAAAGGCCGGAAAAAGCTTGATTTTGCCCGAGATCTGGAGCATTGAATCCTTTGTAGAGGAAATCTCCGGGCTGCAGTACGCATCTCCGCTTGATCTGCAATTCCTATTATATAAGGTATACCTCGATCAAAAAGGTACTGAAAAAGAGTCTTTTTATGAGTTTAGTCGCTGGGGTCAACTCCTGATCCAGGATTTTAATGAAATTGACCGTTACCTTATCGATAGTGCGAAACTTTTCGACTATCTCGGAAATATTCAGGAGCTGCATCATTGGACACCAGACGGGACCAGCAGTCCGATGATTCGTAAAAGACTGGCCTTCTGGAAATCTCTCTACCCTATTTATATACAGTTCAGGAATACCCTGGAACAAAAGGGGCTTGGGTACCAGGGTCAGATTTATCGTAAGGCCGTATTGCAAACCCCTGACTTCATTGACAAAAATAGAAGCAAACACTATTTTTTTATAGGATTCAATGCCCTTAACAAAGCTGAACAGGATATTATTCAGAATTTTCTGAAGCAGGAAAATGCTGCCATCTGCTGGGATGCCGACACACATTATCTGGATGATCCACTGCACGATGCGGGGCTATTTATGCGCAAATACCGATCTCAGTGGCCTTACCTGCAAAAAAACGGATTAAGAGGTATAGGAAGCCATTTCCAAAATCCAAAAAATATATTCGTAACCGGCTTACCAAAAGCCGTATCACAGGTTAAATATTGTGGTGACTTACTTCAAAAGCTTTCCCGGGAATCCATGGAAAACCTCGACAATACCGCTTTGATACTGGGAGATGAAACCTTATTGAATCCGATGCTACACAGTCTCCCATCTGAAATAGGAGGCGTAAATATCACCATGGGATATCCGCTTCATCACAGTTCTATTGCCCAGCTTTTTAGTGCTTTGTTTGGACTATTCCAACAAAAGACCCAGGATAAATGGAGGGTAAAATCTGCTTTGCAAATAATCAGACATCCGTTTTTGCAACCCTTCTTCAGGGATCAGGCACTCAATTCAGAAAAAGTATGCGCCATCCTGCTCAAAGAATACCCTCTTTTTGTTTCAGAAAAAGAACTGCTGGAAGCCGGTGTTTCAAAAGATATACTGGAGCTGCTTTTCCCGCACAAAAATCTGGGCGTTCATCAGGTAATAAAGCAGTTTATAGGCCTTACAGACCAACTCCTGCCCTCCTATCGGCAACGGAATGATGTGCTGAACATAGAATATCTGGATCATTTCAAAAACCTCTTTACGCGTCTGGGGGACTTGTGTCTTCAACATCCCTTTGTTAGCGACCTTAAAGCCCTGAAATTCCTGTTTGACCAACTCCTTTCCGAGGATAGTATAGATTTTGAAGGAGAACCCCTTAAAGGCTTACAAATTATGGGGATGCTGGAGAGTCGCAACCTGGATTTCAAAAGGGTTATCATTACTTCTGTAAACGAGGGAATTCTGCCATCTGGTAAAACCAATAGTTCGTTTATCCCCTTTGATGTTAAAAAGGAGTTTGGTTTACCAACTTATAAGGAAAAAGATGCGGTTTATACCTATCATTTCTACAGATTGATTCAAAGAGCCGAATCGGTTCATATATGCTACAATACTGAACCCGACGTGCTGGAAGGAGGTGAGCCAAGTCGATTTATCAGCCAACTGCTAAATGATCCGGTTTTATCCTCCCAAATAGAACACCGGATTATTGCACCCAAAACCGGCATACATCCGGATGCTCAGAAGGCCATTGATAAGAGCGAAAGCTTGTTGGTTCGACTTAATGAAAAGGCAAAATCGGGCTTTTCCCCGACCGCTCTGTCTGATTATATCAAAGATCCCATCCTTTTCTATAAGAAAGTAATCCTGGGTATTAAGGATTCCGAACAATTGGAAGAAACCGTTGCTGCGAATACATTCGGAACGGTACTACACAAGGCCCTGGAGGACCTGTACAGGCCATATGAAGGACTTTTTCTTAGTCCGGACGCAATACATTCCATGAGGCAGAAAGCCCCGGAATTAGCGCTAAAATCCTTTGATCAGCATTTTTTAAGGGGAATGAAAGCCAGCGGAAAGAATTTAATCGCTCTCAGGGTCATGGAGCATTATCTGGACACCTTCCTTTTAATGGAAAAAGACCGCCTCAAGAAGCATAAAGTAAAGCTTCTTGGCGTTGAAAGAAAACTCAAAATTCCTTTCAATACGGGAGCACAGGGACAGGAGGTCTACCTGAAAGGTACTGTTGACCGCATAGAGGAGGTAGATGGTAATTTGAGAATAATCGACTATAAGACGGGAATGGTAGAACCCCGTAATCTGAGGATTTCAGACTGGGACAGCCTCAGAACGGATCCGGACAAGTCAAAGGCCTTCCAGGTGTTGTGCTATGCATGGTTATATAAACAGCAGCACTCCGTCCCTAATTTAATGGCAGGGGTTATCTCATTTAAAAATCTCAAGACGGGTTACCAGTGGTTTGGTTTAAAAGAAGCAGGCCGAAACTACGATTCAGATCTCCACGAATCGGTACTGCTGAACTTTGAAAGCCAGCTTCAAATGCTTGTAGAGGAGATATTTAACCCGAATATCTCTTTTGAACCCGCACTAACCTGATTCTTTCTTATTTTTTATCCGGCCGGGTAGGTCGAACTTCAATTTTACTGGGTAGCGTCCTATGGTTCATTTTAAGCAGGTCTATAACCAGCTCCCCTATGTCTTCAGGCTGAATTTTCCAGTCATCCTTTTCCGAGGGGCTATTCCCGTTAAAATGTGTAGCCACTGAACCGGGCATAATGGTAGAGACCTTGATGTTGTAGGGACGCAAATCCAGCATGGCTGCCTGAGTAAAGCCTACTACTCCAAATTTAGTCGCATTGTAGCCAGCTCCTGAAGGGAAGAAATTGCACCCGGCCAGACTTGCGATACTGATATAATAACCTTCTGAATTCTTCAGGGCCGAAACGGCAGCTTGCAGGGTGTTGAATACTCCGGTCAGATTTGTATCGATCATTTGGTGCCATTGACTGTCAGAAAGTTGGTCGATGGGTGCAAAATGCCCGACCCCGGCGTTGGCGATTACAATATCCAATTGTCCCCATTTGTCAAGAATGGTTTTCACCGCAGTCTTCTCATCGCTCTTTTTGCTGACATCAGATACAAGGGTTAGCACGTTTTCCGAGCCCAGCTGCTCAGCTGCATTATTCAGTGCTTTTTTGTCACGTCCACTTATGGCCACCTTCACTCCGTTAGCATGCAGGGATTTCGCAATTCCTAATCCTATACCCTTTGATCCACCGGTGATATAGGCTACTTTATTCTCTAAATTATCCATACTTCATTATTAGGTTTAATACAAAGATAAGGGCTTAAACCGGCAGTCAGAAAAACTCGTCTTCATTTTGAAACTTCCCTAAAAAGTACTTCCTTTGCCTTCTAGTTTTCGGGGGATTAGCTCAGCTGGCTAGAGCGCTTGCATGGCATGCAAGAGGTCACCGGTTCGACTCCGGTATTCTCCACTGATCAAGCACAATTTTATTTTGCAAGGATTAGAAATAGAAAAACCGCCGAATTAAATTCGAGCGGTTTTTTTGTTTTTAATACTGTGGCTGCGAGAAGCAGCCATAAAGGCAAAATAAAATTGTATTTGCAGGACTGGAGTTCAGCGGAGCAACGAAGTTACTCCGGTCATACTGCCAAGTTAACTTGAGCAGATTTTTTCTTTTTGGACACCTGAGCCACAAGGCAAAGCGAATTGTATTTGCAGGACTGGAGTTCAGCGGAGCAACGCAGTTACTCCGGTCAAATTCAACAACTTTCTTTAAGCGGTTTTTTGTTTTCGTTATCGTCCGGCATGCAAAGGACGGAACGGACAACATTTTTGTATTTGCATTACTGTAAAAACCAAGGTGTCGTCCGGTTCTGAGGCTAATTTTAGGGGACTCCCCCTTCCCCCATTTCAATTTACAATCTTTAACTGTCATTTGCCTGCAGCAAAACTGGAGCAGCTTCGGATTTTCGATTGGATTTATAAGGGGTGCCACCCCTCCCCGGCTCTAATTTAAGCTTGCAAACCGCAAAATCCATGCAGAACTTCCCAAGTTTAGCGGATGCTTAGTCTTTTTTCACACTTAAGACCAGTACCGGGATTCGTACCGAAAACTCAGACTTGAGGATAGTATTCTTTTCCCAGAGGTTTTGAAAAAAGCCCCTTTTACGCCTGAAAACGCAAAGCAAATCAGGATGCTGAAGCTGAAAGTGCTCCAGAACACCCAAATAAGTAGTGGCGTGCTCTGTCAGGGTAACCTGTGCACTAATATCCATAAGTGCCGTATTGATCTTAAGATCATCATCGGTGTAGCCTGGCGTTTTTACAAGTAGCAGGTTTACCTGTGACTTAAAGGAATTTTTTATGTTGATCAGCGGATTAAGAACGCGTTTGCGTTTCAACACTCCTGACCGGAAGGCCGTCAGGATCGTTTTGTATTTCTGGAACTTACTGCCTTTGGGAACGATAAGGGTCGGGATATCGGTGCGTTTAATAATCCGCCCCGAAGTATTCCCCAAATATAATTCGTCATCGACTTCCACACTTCTTGGCGCAATAATAATCAGGTCGATACCCAATTCCTTTTCAATATCCTTCAGGCCATCGATGATATCCCCGTTGTAAGTAGCGATTTTAATCTCGGTATTTCCCGGTTTGATCTTTTCGATCAGCTCCCGAATGCGATCACGGCTGCTCTCAACAACCTTATCCTTGATATTGGCCAGGTCTCCTGCACCCGTACTAATATTAAGAACCTCCATTACATATACATCAGCCCCAAAATTAGCCGCAAAATCTACCGCGTACTGCAGGGTTTCAAACGAGTCCGGGGAGTTACCTACGGGAACCAGAATGTTTTTCATAAGAAAGGATTGTCGATTAATATTCTAAATTTACAACAAAATTGAAGCTTCGCATGATCCGCCTGGCAAAGTTAAGGGAAATACCTGAAATTCTTAATATTACAAAAGCCTGTGGAGAAGAAATGCTCAGCAGGGGAATAGCCCAATGGAACGATCATTACCCCTCAGAGGAAGCCTTTCTGAATGATGTGAAAAGGGAAGAACTCTTTGTCCTGTTCAAAGATTCTTCGCTTATAGGATCGGTAGTTCTTTCCAAACACATGGATGAAGAGTACAAGGCGGTAAAATGGCTCTGCCCTGATGAAAATAATCGTTATGTGCATCGCCTGGCAATCCATCCGAAATTCCAGGGCCAGGGATATGCCCGTAAGCTGATGGATTTTGCAGAGGAAAAGGCCAGAACAGAAGGGGCTGTTTCTATACGCCTGGATACGTTCAGCCAAAATAAAAGGAATGAGCGATTTTATGAGCAACGGGGCTATCAGCGACTCGGCTCTGTTTATTTCCCCAACCAGAGCCAGCACCCCTTTTACTGTTATGAACTGCTTCTAAAACCCGCCCATTGAATCCAGCCCTGAGCCGTAAAAGACTAAACCAGCTGGCCCTGCCGGCCATTGTGGCAGGAATTGCAGAACCGCTGCTTAGTATCACTGATACCGCCATTGTCGGAAATATCCCTGAAGATGGCCTGGAGTCACTGGCAGCAGTAGGAATTGTTGGCTCCTTCCTCTCTATGCTTATCTGGATTCTGGGACAGACCCGTTCGGCAATTGCAGCCATCATTTCCCAATATCTGGGGGCCGGAAAGCTGGACGATATCACCTCCCTCCCGGCCCAGGCCATTTATTTAAATGTAGGGGTAAGTATCCTGATCCTTGTCAGCACTCTATTTTTCAGTGCAGAGATTTTTCAACTACTCAACGCCTCCGGAAAAATCCTGGAATATTGTTTGTCTTACTACCACATCCGTGTATGGGGTTTTCCGCTAACCCTGTTTACCTTCGCAATAATGGGCATATTTCAGGGGTTGCAGAATACAACCTGGCCCATGCTTATAGCCCTGGTGGGAGCTGGTCTCAATATCCTCCTGGATTTTCTTCTGGTCTATGGTTGGGAAGGCCTCATTCCTGCCATGCATTTGGAAGGGGCTGCCTGGGCAAGCCTTATTTCGCAATTTGTAATGGCAATTCTTGCCTTCTATCTGCTGTTTACGCAGAGTCCCATCCGCCTTGCCGTACAATTCCCTATACATCCCGAAATGAAACGTCTGGTCGGGATGGCGCTTAACCTCTTTGTAAGGACCCTTTCACTGAACATTGCCCTTTTATTTGCAGTACGGGAAGCCACGGCACTGGGTGACCGATATATAGGGGCACATACTATAGCTATTAACCTCTGGCTATTTTCTGCATTCTTTATTGACGGCTATTCGGCAGCTGGTAAAATACTGGGCGGCCGGTTTCTGGGAGCCAGGGATTATGACAGCCTATGGTTGCTCGCCAAAAAGACCGTTACCTATGGCATTTGGATTAGCCTTATCCTGATGGTCCTGGGCGGGGTTTTTTACAGGGAAATCGGGCAGATATTTTCGGGAGATCCCCTTGTGCTGGGCAGTTTTAACAGCAT
Source organism: Robiginitalea insularis (assembly GCF_052497835.1). NCBI lineage: Bacteria > Pseudomonadati > Bacteroidota > Flavobacteriia > Flavobacteriales > Flavobacteriaceae > Robiginitalea > Robiginitalea insularis. The sequence goes on along the minus strand of NZ_CP199296.1, from coordinate 1,561,854 downwards.
CTTTATAATTGTTATTCTGGGGCTGCCCTTTAATACCATAGCCTTTATATTCGACGGGATCTTCAAAGGCCTGGGGGAAATGAGGTACCTTCGGAATGTGCTGCTAATCGCAACTTTTTTAGGCTTTTTACCGGTACTTTATCTGGGAAAATACCTGGATTGGGGCCTTTATGGCATTTGGGCTGCCTTTACCGTCTGGATGTTATTAAGAGGTTTAACACTGATATGGAAGTTTCGAAGAAAATTTCGCCCGCTTTTGTAAAACCAGTAAATTTGATAAAAAACCATGGGAACCAGTCGGAAAGAAGGTAGTCTATACACCAAAATCAGTGGGAAACTGGCTATTGTTGAATTCGGACATCCCGCAAGTAATTCTTTTACTTCTGAACTGCTCTCACGGCTGGCTTCTGAAATACAATCCCTGGGCGAAAACCGGGAAGTAGCTGTAATCCTTTTGCAGTCGGAAGGCGACAGGGCTTTTTGTGCCGGGGCTTCCTTTGACGAGTTGCTCCAGGTATCCAACCATGAGGAAAGCCAGGCGTTTTTTAGTGGTTTTGCCATATTAATAAACAAAATGCGGCTTTGCCCCAAGCCTATTATTGGGAAAGTACAGGGGAAGGCCGTGGGTGGCGGTGTAGGCCTTATCGCTGCCTGTGATTATGTGCTGGCTGCTGAAGCTGCGGCCATCAGACTCTCCGAATTGAGCATAGGAATAGCCCCGCTGGTAATTGCTCCGGCTGTAGCCCGTAAAGCAGGGGCTTCAGGTCTTTCAGAATTAGCGCTTTCCCCCAAAGAATGGAAAAGTGCCTACTGGGCACTCGAAAAAGGACTCTATTCCAAGGTATATGAAAGCCGTAAAGACCTGGATAAGGAGACAGAATTCTATACTCAAAACCTTGCTTCCTATTCCAGTGAAGCCCTCTCATTGATGAAAAAAGCGCTTTGGGCAGGAACGGATCACTGGGAAGAATTACTAACAAGCCGTGCGGCGCTTACGGGAAAACTTGCCCTCTCCGAAGAAACGCGAAGGACCCTGGACGATTTTAAGAAAAAATAGCCTTATTGGTAGCCTGCCGCCTGCAGGTTAAATAATTCAGCGTATAGCCCATCTCTCGCCAGTAATTCCTCATGTGTTCCCAATTCAAGGATTTGTCCATCTTCCAGGACCAGGATACGATCGGCCATCCTAACAGTACTAAAACGATGTGAGATAATAACACTTGTCTTTCCCTGGGTAAGACCAATGAATCTCTTAAATACCTCGTATTCTGCACGGGCGTCCAGAGAAGCAGTTGGCTCATCAAGAATCATGATTTCAGCATCTTTCATATAGGCCCGTGCGAGCGCTACTTTTTGCCATTGTCCTCCGCTAAGGTCCTGTCCGCGTTTAAATCGGCGGCCCAGCTGTTGATCCAGGCCATCCTGCATTTCGGCTATTACCTGAGAAGCCAGGCTTTTTTCTGAAGCGTCCACAATACGGGGGGTGTCTTCCAGGGCATCTATGTTACCCACTGCTATATTTTCCCTCAGTGTAAATTCATACTTGAAATAATCCTGAAAGATTACCCCAAAAAGGGATCTGTATTGCTGTTTATCATATCGTGAAATGTCAATCCCATCCAGTAGTATCCTTCCCTTCGTTGGCTCATAAAACCGGAGTATTAGTTTGATCAGGGTTGTTTTACCCGCCCCGTTCTGCCCTACAAAGGCCATCTTTTCACCTGCATGCAGTTTAAAAGAAACGCCTTTAAGGATAGGGTTTTCCCCTCCGGGATACGTAAAATGTACGGATTCAAAGGTGAAACCATCCCGGATGGTATCCGGTACCGGAACAACTTCTTCAGAAACAGTTTCAATCCTGAGGTCTATAAAGTCAAAATAGTCCTTTAAATAAAGTGCACTTTCAGAAATTCGGGTAAAGCGGGAAAAAAAGGTCTGTAAATTAGACTGAAGCCGGTTAAACGAGCCCGATAGAAAAGTGAGCTCCCCAATGGATAGGAATCCATTTATGGTCCGATAGATAATCAGCACGTACGCCCCGTAATAAGCCACAATACCCAGAATGTTAAAAACAGACCCAAGCAGGCTTTGCCTGATGGCCAGTTTGCGATTCAGCAAATAATAGCGGTGAGCCAGAACTGAAAAACGCCTGGCAATAAAATCAGTAAGGCCAAATAGTTTTATTTCCTTAGCTGTCAGGTTATTAGCCCCTATATACCGCAGGTAATCCAGTTCCCGTCGCTCGCTGGTCCAGCTCCGTGCGAGGGAATAACGATCAGAGGAATACTTGATTTCATTTATAAAAGAAGGGATAATGCTGATAACTAACAGCAGGATCAGCCAGGGCTCAAAATAGATCAACCCCACAATCAAAGAAGCAATGGAAATCAGGCTTTCAGCCTGGCCGAGCACATTGCTCATAAGGTTGACGCGACTGTTGGTTTGCGTCCGGGCCCTTTCGAGCTTATCGTAAAAGTCCGGGTTTTCCAGTTGCTCTATAGTTAGTTCCTGGGTTTTACGAATGATCCTTTCGGAAGACTGGTTGGAATACAAATCGCCCAGCAATCCATCGGTAAGGTTTACCAACCGACCCAAAAGATCAGAGGCGAGAGCCACCCCTAATTCTATTGCAACATACTTCCAGAGCAGTTCCAGGTTTTCCGGGCCTGTTTGCACGGCCCTAACGATTTCATCGATGATAATCTTACCGACCCAGAGCAAAATCACCGGACTAAAGGCCTTGAGGATACGCGCCAGCAGATTCAACACAAAAAGCCCGGGACCCGCCTGGTAAATTTCCCTGAAAAACCTGGGAATGGCCCTCCAGGCCCTGAAGGAATCGGACAGTGGGATGCGCTGATCTTCCGTAATTGATTTCAAGCGTCTTGCAGCCAACCTTTTTTCTTTGCAAGTTACACAACCTCCCCCAATCCTCCCGCCCCGGCTCCTAAGCTAATTTTAAACCTATGGTGGCGGATACTTCAGATTTTCTACTTTTGTAAACATATGATGCCCGGATGAAAAATATACGCATTACCAAAGAATTTACCTTTGAAACAGGACATGCCCTTTACGGTTATGATGGCAAGTGCCGCAATGTCCATGGGCACAGCTATCAGCTGGCTGTAACCATTATCGGTACGCCCATTGAAACCCCCGGAGAAGTTAAACTGGGAATGGTTATGGATTTTGGTGACCTTAAAGAAATTGTAAAGGAAGAAATAGTAGACCCCTTCGATCACGCCACTATTTTTAATAAGAATACCCCGCATGTGGCTTTAGCAAATACCCTGGCAGCCGAAGGTCATAAAGTAATCCTTGCCGATTACCAGCCTACCAGTGAGAATATGGTCCTTGATTTTGCTTCCAAAATAAAGACGCGCCTGCCGGATAATATTCGATTGCACAGCTTAAAACTCAGGGAAACCGGAACTGCTTTTGCCGAATGGTATGCAAGTGACAATCCGGAATAACGCTTTTAGAGTCGGATTGGTTTTCCGATTTGTATCTTTGACCCGGCATGAAAAGAATTGACATCCCTTCAGGCAAAAAGATTTATTTTGCCAGTGACAACCATCTTGGGGCGCCAACTTCAAAGGAGAGCCTTCCCCGGGAACGGCATTTTGTCAATTGGCTGGGGCAGATTCAAAAGGATGCAGCAGCCGTTTTCCTGCTGGGCGATCTCTTTGACTTCTGGTTTGAATATAAATATGCGGTGCCCAAAGGATTTACAAGAACCCTGGGGAAACTTGCCGATCTTACAGACCAGGGCATTCCCGTTTACTTCTTTGTGGGCAATCACGATCTATGGATGAATGGTTATTTTGAAGAAGAACTGGGGATTCCTGTATATCACAGCCCGCAGGAATTCCAATTAAACGACCGGCATTTTCTGATAGGTCATGGTGATGGACTGGGTCCGGGAGATAAGGGGTTTAAGCGGATGAAAAAGGTCTTTACAAACCCGCTATCCAAATGGCTCTTCAGGTGGTTGCACCCGGATATCGGCATTCGCATGGGGCAATACTTTTCAGTAAAGAACAAACTGATTTCAGGAGATGAACAGGCCGAATTCCAGGGGGAAGAAAACGAATGGCTGGTACAGTATGCCCGTCGTAAACTTCAGCAAAAATCCTATGACTATTTTGTTTTTGGCCACCGCCATTTACCGCTGGATATTTCCCTCACTCCCCAATCCCGGTATATAAACCTCGGTGACTGGATACGCTATTTCAGCTATGGGGTTTTTGACGGTAAGTCCATGACCCTGGAATACCATAAAAAGCCTTTATAGGGGCTTTATATCCCTGATCCTTAGCTGAATATTCCGTTTGCCCTGCCAATGGTTTTCTTCAATTGAAAAAACGGCCTCAAAAGGTTTGCCCCCTTTTATGATTTCGAGACGATCCCCCAGGCCAAATCCTATGGCTTGAAAAACAGCCGAATCCCCTTGTTTTACAGCGAGTTTTAGATGTGCCCCATCCTGTCCCACTTTTTTCGCATAACCGGTATCCATCAGGGGGGCTGCTCCAAAAACGGGTGTAGCATTCCCCGGGCCAAAAGGTGCAAATTGACTAAGGATGCGCAACAGGCGTTCGTTAATGTCTTTCAGCTCTATAGGCAGGTCTACTGATATTTCGGGCTGCAGCAGGGCCGGGTCCATAGTGCGGGCCACCTGTTCCTCAAAGCGAAGCTTAAATTCTTCAAAGCGGGAACTATCAATGGTCAGACCCGCTGCGTAGGTATGCCCTCCAAACTGCTCTATACAATCCGAACAGGCTTCCAGGGCCTCATACAAATCGAATCCCCGGACCGACCGTGCAGAGGCAGCCAGCTTATCGCCGCTTCTGGTAAATACAAGGGTGGGACGATAGAAGGTCTCGATAAGGCGGGATGCTACAATCCCGATTACCCCTTTGTGCCAGTCTTCCTTGTAGACTACAGTACTCCAGCTTTCTTCCTCCCCGTTTCTGCGAATCATCTCCAGGGCCTCCAGGGTAATCTGACGGTCCATGTCTCGCCGTTCAGCATTCATTGAATCTATAACTCCGGCCAGGGCTATGGCCCTCTGGAAATCTGTTTCAATCAATAATTCCACTGCCTGTTCTCCATGATGCATCCGCCCGGCTGCGTTGATCCGGGGCGCCAATTGAAAAACTAGGTCTGAAATCTTAAAATCCTTTTTCTCCTGCTGTTGCATCAGGGCACGAATCCCGGGACGGGGTGAATCATTTATAACCCTCAAGCCATAGGTGGCAAGAATTCTGTTTTCACCGGTAATAGGCACTATATCGGCCGCTATTGCCGTTGCTACCAGGTCCAGGTAGGGCAAAAGGGATTCCATTGAATTTCCTCTGGACACATGCAGGGCCTGTATGAGCTTAAAGCCTACCCCACAACCACATAATTCCGGGTAGGGATAAGTACAATCCTCCCGCTTCGGGTCCAGGATGGCCTCGGCTGCAGGGAGTGCTGCCCCTGGCCTGTGATGATCGCAAATAATAAAATCGATCCCTTTTTCAGCGGCATAGGCTACCTGTTTGTTTGCTTTAATACCGCAATCCAGGGCGATGATCAGACCAATCCCATTATCCGCAGCAAAGTCTATCCCCTCTATAGACACTCCATAACCCTCCTTGTAGCGATCGGGAATATAACTGGCTACATGGGAATAGAATGATCTCAAATAGGCTACCATCAGGGAAACGGCAGTAGTACCATCCACATCGTAGTCGCCATAGACCAGGATGCGTTCTTCCTCCTCAATGGCTTTCTGTATCCTGGCAACGGCCCTGTCCATGTCCTTCATCAGGAAAGGATCGTGCAAATGGCTCAGTTCCGGACGAAAAAAAAGTCTTGCCTCTTCGAAGCTGTAAATATCCCGTTGTAAAAGCAAAGCCGCCAGCAGGCGATCTACTTTTAGTGCAGAAGCCAACTTGGAAGTCGCAGCTTCCGTTGGAATATCTTTATAAATCCATCGCATATTCTCTGACTGCGCAATAAAATTAGATCCATTTGCTGCACCATTCCAGCGGCTTGGCAAACAACATCCCTTTTTCGTTTTTTATTCCTCGTGAAAATGGCAGATCACACCCATCTGTGCGAATTCCCGAAACATAGCCATTACCCCGCAGTATTTTTCGGCAGACAAATTTACGGCCTTTTCGAGCTTGGCTCTATTGAGATTCTTTCCAAAAAAATGAAATTCCAAAGATACCTTCGTATAGGTTTGGGGATGGGTATCGCTAAGATCGGCATTGGTCTCTATATGAAAACCCGAAACGTCCAATTTCATTTTGCGGATAAGAGAAGCCACATCCAGGCCTGAACAACCCGCCAGGGAACTCAGCATTAGTGCCTTGGGGCGAAGCCCTTCTCCTTTTCCTCCATCTTCCGGGCTGGCATCTATTTTGAATTTCAATCCTGAGGGATTATTACTTTCAAATGCCATATCTCCCAGCCACTTAGTAGTAACACGATTGGTTGAAGCCATATATTTTTTGTTTCTTGTGAGCCTAAAAATACAATAAAAATATCCCTTATGCCCTTAGTTAACCCCCTGGATCCTGCAGCCGACCCGGAAACCAGAAAGCTCGCCGAATTCTTTAATGAAACCCTTGGGTTCTGCCCGAATTCGATCCTTACCATGCAGCACAGGCCTGCCATTTCCAAGGCGTTTATCAATCTAAACAAGGCCGTAATGGCCAACCAGGGCAGGGTTACATCAGCCCTGAAGCGCATGATAGCCTGGGTAAGCAGCAATGCCACAGGCTGCCGGTACTGTCAGGCCCACGCCATTCGGGCTGCAGAGCGCTACGGGGCCGAACAGGAACAACTCGATAATATATGGGAATATAGAACCCATCCCGCTTTTTCCGAAGCCGAACGGGCTGCCCTGGATTTTTCCCTGGCGGCCTCGCAGGTACCCAATGCGGTTGATGGTAAGATCAAAGAGCGCTTGCACAAGCACTGGAATGAAGGCGAAATTGTTGAAATGCTGGGGGTTATTTCCCTTTTCGGCTACCTGAATCGCTGGAATGATTCTATGGGCACTACCATTGAATCCGGGGCCGTTGAAAGTGGTGAAAAATACCTCGGAAAACACGGCTGGGAAAAAGGGAAGCACGCCTGAGCTTACTCAAAGAGAGAGGTTTATTTACCCGACCCTTTTAACACAATTACCAATTCCCCCTTTGGCGGGGCATCGCGAAAATGTGCTGCCACTTCCTCCAGGCTGCCCCTGACAGTTTCCTCATATAATTTGGTGAGCTCCCTGCTTACAACCACCTCCCTGTCCGGGCCAAAAACACTTATAAACTGGTCCAGGGTTTTTAAAAGTTTATGAGGTGATTCATAAAAGATAAGCGTTCGCTGCTCAGAAGCCAGGGCTTCCATTCTGCTTTGCCTGCCCTTTTTAGGGGGCAGGAAGCCTTCAAAAATAAAACGGTCCGACGGGAAACCACTATTGACCAGAGCAGGAATCAGTGCGGTTGCTCCAGGCAGACAATTCACCGCTACCCCCTGCTGTAAGCATTCGCGAACCAGCAGGAAGCCTGGGTCTGAAATGGAAGGGGTACCGGCATCCGATATCAGCGCCATGGCAGTACCGGAAGCCAAATCACTGCAAATCTGATGCACCACTTTATGCTCATTATGCATATGATAGGGCCGCAAAGGGGTCTCTATGTTGTAATGCTTTAATAATTTTCCACTAGTCCGAGTATCTTCCGCGAGAATGAGGTCTACAGACTTCAGGACTTCCAAAGCCCGCAGAGTAATATCGGCAAGGTTGCCGATAGGGGTTGGTACAATATAAAGAATCCCTTGCTGCTCCATTTAACAATAAAAAAGGCCGAACCACATCAGATGGTTTCGGCCAAAACATTCATAAAGCCTGCTTTCAGGCGAAACGTCTTTCTATAAGTGCCATAAACCGGGCTTCAAATTCCTCTTTACCTTTCCAGTTCCCGTACTCGGGCTTAACCATCTTCTCAATAAATTCGACTGAACGCTGTTGAGATTCTATGGTGTTTAATTGGGAAAGGATACGGTTGAAATCTTCCGTACTATCGTTAAACAGGTGTTTAACGAATGCCAGCCGATCATTCAGCCCTACAGAGATTTCCCTGGCAGACAGCGTATCGTTCAGTGACTTTTTATCGGTCATCCCGGTTTTTTCGGGAATGTCCGGTGTCAGGATCTCTTTGTCGTTCTTAATAAAGTCATTCTGGGAAAGGAATTTCTCCAGTACTTCCTCCAGTTCCTCGCCCCCCGGCATTTCAGATACCATATGCTTTATGGTATCTATTCCCGGAATAATAATATCCTCTTCATGCGGGTTGGATTCCGGGACCATCCTGTTTTCATTGATTACAGCGGAAGCAATAGATTCGAATTTGGAAGCCATCTCACTTTTACTCACATCGATCTCCACATGCTGTAGCTTTTCCTCAATCAATTTTAGAACCGCCAATTTTTCATATAAACGCTGTGAGCGGGTATACAGCCGCGGGATATCCATTTCCTCCCTGCTGGTTATAATATCCGTAGCCAGCAAGATCAATTCCTCTCTTAATTTTCGCTTCATAGCAATTTAGCCTTGTACTCCTCCGGGAAGGTGTTGCTTTTTTAATACTTTTATGTATCCGTTTGTTTATTGAACGGACAAAGTGCTAACTTTCGTCTAAAATTACGAAATGTTTCTCGAAAATACAGTTAATCACAAAGAACAATTCGGCTGGATCGAAGTGATCTGCGGGTCCATGTTTTCGGGGAAAACAGAAGAATTAATCCGCCGCCTGAAACGGGCCCAGTTCGCCCGGCAGAAGGTAGAAATTTTCAAGCCCATAGTAGATACCCGCTACCATGAGGAAATGGTAGTCTCGCACGACGAAAATGAGATTCGGTCCACCCCCGTCCCTGCCGCCGCTAACATCCGGCTCCTGGCAGACGATTGCGATGTTGTGGGCATAGATGAGGCTCAGTTTTTTGATGACGAAATCGTTACGGTATGCAATGATCTGGCAAACAGAGGGGTAAGGGTAGTGGTCGCCGGATTGGATATGGACTTCAAAGGCAATCCTTTCGGCCCCATGCCAGCCCTTATGGCCACGGCAGAATATGTAACCAAAGTACACGCTATTTGTACCCGAACCGGAAACCTTGCCAATTACAGCTATCGCAAATCCCAGAACGACAGACTGGTCCTTTTAGGGGAAACGGATGAATATGAACCCTTGAGCCGGGCAGCATTCTACAAAGCCATGCTCAAAGAAAAAATTCGCAAACTGGATGTTACCGATGCAGAAGAAGTGACCCCTAAAAACCCCAGGAATGCTGCAAACCAGTGATACTATTCTGGAAATAGACCTTGGGGCTCTCGCTCACAATTACCAGTTCATACGCTCCCGACTTCATCCGGACACCCGTCTTTTAGGGGTCGTAAAAGCCTTTGCCTATGGGAGTGAATCCCTGGCTGTTGCCCGTAAACTTGAAAGCCTGGGGGCAGACTATCTGGCTGTAGCCTATACGGAAGAAGGGGTTACATTGAGAAAAGGAGGGGTGCGATTACCCATAATGGTCTTGCATCCGCAGCCATCCGGATTCCATGCCCTTATCGAACATTGCCTGGAACCGGCATTGTATGCCCCCCGTATCCTGAAATTATTTGTTGAAACCCTGGAAGCTCTGAAGCAGAAAGAATATCCGGTACACTTAAAGTTTAATACAGGACTAAACCGGCTTGGATTTTGGGAAAATGACCTCAACTGGATAAAAGACCAGTTAAAAGATACCTCCTGCCTGCAGGTGCGTTCCATCTTATCTCACTTGGCCGCCTCAGATGATCCGGATCAGGAAGGCTTTACCCGCATGCAGATAGAAGCCTTCGGGAAGATAGTCGGGCAGTATGAAACCCTTTTCCCGGCTCCGGTTTTAAAACACTTGCTAAACACATCGGGCATTCTCAATTATCCCGAGGCCCAATGGGATATGGTTCGCAGCGGGATCGGATTATACGGATATTCGAATGATTTGGAAACAGATTCCAAATTAAAGGCGGTGGCCCGGTTGAAGACGCGAATTTCCCAGATCCACCAGATCGAGCCAGGAGAATGGGTAGGATACAATAAGGGGTATGTAGCCCCCGATTTCCGCAACACGGCTACCCTGCCCATCGGTCATGCCGACGGGATTGGCCGGCAGTACGGACAGGGCAGGGGCTTTGTCTGGATTCAGGGCAAAAAAGCACCAATTATCGGCAATGTGTGTATGGACATGCTGATGGTGGATATTAGTGGGATCGATTGCCGGGAGGGGGATGAGGTCATCTTATTTGGAAACATGCATTCGGCAGAATTATTTGCCAAAGGGGCGCAGACCATATCTTATGAGCTACTTGCCGGGATTTCCCAACGGGTACCGAGGGTAATATTAGATACCGATTAGCCTTAAAATCAGTTAAATATTTTAGTATCTTCCTACCCGTAAAACATTAAACACTATAACCATGCTAAAAGAATTCAAGAATTTTATCATGACCGGAAACGTCATTGACCTGGCGGTTGCGGTATTACTTGCAGGAGCGGCAGGCCTTGTGGTAAGCGGCTTTGTAAATGACATTATGATGCCCATTGTGGGGTATTTTACCGGGGGAGTTGATTTTTCAGATATGAAGATCATCCTCTCCGAAGCTGTGGTGGCAGCAGATGGTAGCGTAACTACCCCTGAAAGTGCGATCCGATATGGCGCATGGGTAAATACACTCATCAATTTGGTGATTGTTGGTTTTGTCCTTTTTGTGATCGTAAAGGCGTACAACAAGACCAAAAAGCCCAAAGAAGAAGCAGCTCCGGCTCCAAAAGGCCCTTCCCAGGAAGAGTTACTTGCAGAAATCCGGGATTTGCTGAAAAAGAAATAATCCGCTCAGCGGAAACCGCTACACCATTTTAATCAAACCGCTGTGAAGACCTCACGGCGGTTCTTTTTTGATCAGTACGAAAATACTTTTGTTACAAATTAAACAATATGTTTTAATTTTTAAATGTCGCCCTATGATTTCTTGTCCGGAATCCGGGGCTTGACTACCTTTACCACTTGAATCATTCATTTATGAAACTTGCAGTTGTGGGAGCCACCGGAATGGTGGGAGAGATTATGCTTCGGGTTCTGGAAGAACGAAAATTCCCGGTTGGGGAGTTACTGCTGGTAGCTTCTGAAAAATCAATAGGTAAAAAGATACCCTTCAAGGGAAAGGAGCACACAGTCATCGGCCTGGAGGAAGCGGTGGCGGCAAGGCCCGACATTGCCCTTTTCTCAGCCGGGGGTGACACCTCCCTGGAGTGGGCGCCCAGATTTGCAGAGGCAGGGACAACAGTCATCGATAATTCTTCCGCCTGGAGGATGGATCCAGATAAAAAACTGGTTGTGCCCGAAATTAATGCCGGCACACTGCAGGCATCGGATAAGATCATCGCAAACCCCAATTGCTCCACCATACAGCTGGTTATGGTCCTGGCTCCGCTGCATGCGCGATACAAACTTAAAAGGGTCGTGATTTCCACTTACCAGTCGGTATCCGGAACAGGTATTAAAGCGGTCCGTCAATTGGAAAATGAGATGGCTGGAATCGAGGGTGAGAAGGCCTATCCGTATCCTATACACAGAAATGCCCTCCCCCATTGCGATATTTTCATGGACAACGGGTATACGAAAGAAGAGATGAAGCTGGCCCGCGAACCACAGAAAATTCTCGACGACCCAACCTTTTCAGTAACAGCCACTGCCGTTCGTATCCCTACGGCGGGCGGGCATTCCGAAGCTGTAAATATTGAATTCCACAACGATTTTGAACTGGCTGAGGTCCGGAATATCCTGGCTAACACCCCAGGTGTCATTTTGGAGGACGAACCTTCCCAAAACCGGTATCCTATGCCCGTAACAGCCCACGATAAGGATGAGGTTTTTGTGGGCCGGATACGCAGGGATGAGAGCCAGGCAAACAGCCTGAACCTTTGGATTGTGGCAGATAACCTCAGGAAAGGTGCCGCCACCAATGCAGTTCAAATTGCAGAATACCTCCTGGCGCAAAGCCTTGTTTGAATCTCCTTAAAATACTGTTAAATACAACCTTCAGATTCGGGTTGAGCGCCTTAAATATGGTATTTTTGAGAAGACCACATTTAAAAAACCCTTATGAAATACTGTGCAACTATTTTCTGTGCCGCCCTGTTCCTTTTGGGCTGCAATACCAAAAAAAACAATAAAATGGCAATTGCTTATCCGGAAACCAATAAGGTAGATACCGTGGATACCTATTTCGGGAATGAAGTACCGGACCCCTATCGCTGGCTCGAAGACGACATGTCTGCCGAAACGGAGACCTGGGTAAGCGCCCAGAACGAGGTTACCTTTGGTTACCTGGATCAGATTCCTTTCCGCGACCAGCTCAAGCAACGGCTCGAAAAGTTGTGGAACTACGAAAAACTGGGAACCCCTTTTAAAGAAGGTGGCATTACCTATTTCTACAAGAATAATGGCCTTCAGGACCAATCTGTGGTCTACAGGCAAAAAAGCGAGGAAGAGGAAGCCGAAGTTTTCCTGGATCCAAACAGTTTCTCAGAAGACGGGACCACCTCACTGGCCGGGCTCAGTTTTTCAAAAGATGGTTCCCTGGCTGCCTATTCCATTTCAGAAGGAGGCAGTGACTGGCGCAAGATCATTGTTCTGGATGCAGAAAGCAGGGAAATAGTCGAGGATACCCTGGTAGATGTAAAATTCAGCGGTATTTCCTGGAAGGGCCAGGAGGGCTTCTATTATTCCAGTTACGATAAACCGGATGGGAGTGAGCTTTCCGCAAAAACGGATCAGCACAAGGTCTATTATCACAAAATTGGAACCCCCCAGGAAGCAGACGAACTGATATTCGGAGGAAGCCCTGATCAAAAACATCGTTATATAGGTGGCCGGGTTACCGAAGATGATCGATTCCTGGTGCTGTCGGCCTCAAACACTACTTCAGGCAATAAATTATTTATAAAAGACCTCGAAGATCCCAATGGGAAAATAATCCCTATCCTGAATAATGAAGACACTGAGAGTTATATAATCGAAAATGTTGGTTCCAAACTCTATATCGTTACCAACCTCAATGCGCCCAACCAGAAAATTGTTACCGTAGACGCCTCGGATCCCGGTCCGGAAAACTGGGTGGATTTTATTCCTGAAACCGAAAACGTCCTCAGCCCCAGCACCGGTGGAGGTTACTTTTTTGCAGAATATATGGTAGATGCCATTTCACAGGTAAAACAGTTTGATTACGATGGAAAACTCGTCCGCGAAGTACCACTGCCCGGGGTGGGAAGTGCAGGCGGTTTTGGCGGTAAAAAAGAAGAAAAGGAATTCTATTTCTATTTTACGAATTACAACACCCCTACTTCATCCTATAAATACAATGTGGATACCGGGGAATACGAGCTGTACTGGAAACCTGATATCGATTTTAATTCCTCGGAATACGTGTCCGAGCAGGTTTTCTATAATTCCAAAGACGGAACTAAAATCCCCATGATCATCACCTATAAAAAGGGGATTGAACGAAACGGGAAGAACCCAACCATCCTTTATGGATACGGCGGTTTCAACATTAGTCTGACCCCCAGTTTCAGCACCCCTAACGCCATCTGGATGGAACAGGGAGGTATCTATGCTGTTCCCAATATCCGGGGCGGCGGGGAATATGGCAAAGAATGGCATGATGCAGGAACCCAAATGAAAAAACAGAATGTCTTTGATGACTTCATTGCGGCGGCGGAATATTTAATTGCAGAAGACTATACTTCCAAGGAGTACCTGGCCATACGCGGAGGATCCAACGGCGGCCTGCTGGTGGGCGCCGTAATGACCCAGCGCCCGGACCTAATGCAGGTGGCCCTGCCGGCAGTAGGGGTTTTGGACATGTTGCGCTATCACACCTTTACAGCCGGAGCCGGTTGGTCTTATGATTACGGAACTGCTGAAGACAGCCCGGAAATGTTTGAGTACCTTAAGGGCTATTCCCCGGTACACAATGTGAAAGAAGGCGTATCCTACCCGGCAACCCTGGTTACCACAGGAGACCATGATGACAGGGTAGTACCGGCACATAGTTTTAAATTTGCAGCCAATTTGCAGGAAAAACAAGCAGGGGAAAACCCGGTGCTCATCCGCATTGAGACCAAGGCCGGACACGGGGCGGGGACTCCTATCAGCAAATCAATTGAACAATACGCAGATGTTTTTGGATTCACCCTGTACAATATGGGATTCGAATCCCTCCCCAACCAGTTGGTACTAAAAGAATTTAAAAATTAGGATAACCAAAAGGATCAAAAATCCGTTTCCCGGGAAACGGATTTTTTTGTAGGTATGCTTAACGTTTCTGAAATATACTTTGGGTATGAGCAGGAGCCAGTGCTGGAAGATATCAGTTTTACACTTCAGGCAGGGGAACATCTTGCCGTGATGGGGGAAAGCGGATGTGGAAAGAGTACACTGCTTAAGATCCTCTACGGGATGCTGCCTTTCGAAAGAGGCAGCATCCATTGGAAAGACCAGGCCATAAAAGGCCCTGCATTCCAACTGCTTCCCGGAGCCCCTTTTTTGAAATACCTGGCTCAGGACTTTGACCTGATGCCCTTTATCAGCGTTGAAGAAAATATCGGAAAATACCTTTCTGTTAATTATCCCGAAGATACAGCCCGCCGTATAGATGAGTTGTTGCATACCATGGAGCTGACGGAATACCGGAATAAAAAAGTTAAATACCTCAGCGGGGGCCAACAACAGCGCGTGGCCCTTGCCCGCGTTCTTGCACAAAAGCCAGAATTGCTTTTACTGGACGAGCCTTTCGGACATATAGATCATTTCAGGAGAAATCAGCTGCGTCGCAGTCTTTTTGCCTATCTGAAAAAAGAAAGGATCAGCTGTATCTGTGCCACCCACGATTACCACGATGTACTGCCCTATGCGGATTCAATAATGGTTTTAAAGGACAGGCAGGTCCTTGATCTGAGGCCTGTCAAGGAAATCTATGAACAGCCCGGAAACCTGTATACAGCTTCCCTGCTTGGGGAGGCAAACCTGATCCCAATCAATATTCTCAAATCATATGCCTCCACTACCCGCAACATCGTAGTGTATGCCCACGAACTCAAGGTATCCGCCAAATCGGGTTTGGAAGTGGTAGTGTCCCATTCCTATTATCTGGGAGGGTATTATCGGGTATATGGAACTTTTGATGGAGACAGAGGCGTTTATTTCAATTCGGAGACGCCCGTTCAAGGCGGGAAAAAAGTCTTTTTGAATGTTTCTTTGAATACTATAAACAAGCGAATGCCTATCTGAGACTTAAGTACCCCTTAAGCAAACAATAAAGAGCATATAAATACGCCCAGAGCAGCTGTGCTTCCCAAAACCAGGGTGCCCAGCCCAAAGAGCCGGTATCCCGTTTTAACATCCATCCCGCTCATTTGGGTAACCACCCAGAAAAAACTATCATTGGCATGGGAAATGACAGAGGATCCTGCCCCTAAGGCGACTACTGCCAGCGCTTTCTCCACCTCACTTTCCAGCCCCAGTGCAGGCATCATTGGCAACAAAATGGAGGCGGCGGTTATCAGGGCAACCGTAGAGGATCCCTGTGCCGTTTTCAGGGCTGCTGCCAGGATAAAGGGAAGAAATATTCCCAGATTGAATTCCACCAGCGCAGTCCCCAGGGTTTCTGCAATGCCGGAACGCTGCAATACGGTCCCAAAAATTCCTCCGGCTCCGGTTATCAGCAGAATGGAAGCAGAATCCCGTATGGCTTTCCCGACCCATCCGCTGCTGGAAAGCATATCTTTTTTGAGTTTTGAAGGTAGTAGGAGCGAAAAGAAAACCCCTATGAGCAGGGCAATGACCGGTTCCCCAAGAAAATCGATCAGCGTCATTATCCCGGATAAGTCTGAATCGCCCGGGCGAATGAATGCCGATTTTAAGACGATCAGTAAAATAGGGACCACAATAGGCAAGGTTGCCTTGGCAAATCCCGGAGCCTTTACAGTAGCTTCCGCATTCGCTGTAGTTTCCGGCAAGGTGCCCGGGTCAAGTTGGGTACGTGACGCATAGCGGCTTGCAAACAGGACGGAGCTGAATAGTGCCAGCAAGCTGACCGGTAACCCAAAAAGAATCACCATCCCCAGATCTGCATTCAGGATTCCGGCTGCAGCTATGGGCCCCGGGGTAGGTGGCACAAGGGTGTGTGACACCATCAGGCCCAGTCCGAGGGCAATGGCCGCTCCGGCCAGGGAAATTCGCGCTTTCCGGCTCAGGCTTTTCCCCAGGGGGTCCAGTAACATAAAGCCTGAATCCGCAAAGACGGGAATAGATACTATATACCCCAGAATTCCCATAGCCAATGGGACCCGTTTGCTGCCAATCCATTTAAGCACTCTCTCTGCCAGGGTTCGCGCTCCGCCGCTGTGCTCCAAAAATGCCCCAATAATGATCCCCAGAACGATGATCAGGCCTATCTTCCCCAGCGTCCCCCCAAAGCCGTCATTTATGGCCAGGATAATTGCCTCCAGGGGCATCCCGACAGCCAGCGCATAGGCTATGGAAACCAGGAATAAGGCCAGAAAGGGATGCAAACTAAGGCGTGTGGTCAGGTAAATGATTACGATAACGGCAAGGACTAACAAGAAGATTTCCATGACGGGGATAGGTTTTCAGCACCCTTAATATCAGCTAAAAAATCCAGCAAAAAAAATCCCGGCTTTTAGAAGAGGTTCCCCTGCTTCAGAAAATTTCAAGAATTCTGACTTGCTTGTTTTGGAAGGCAGCCTCCTCCCCGGCAGCCTTCCCAATCAGGGCTTTACCTACCGGACTGGCCGTGGAAATACACCAGTAATCCGTATTTTCAAAGCGTACTGCTCCGGCAGATACAGCCAGATAATATAGTCCCGAATCCGAAATCACCAGGCTGCCTAGTCCTGCGATTTCCTGTCTGGATATGGGTTGCGGAATGCGTTTTAGCACCGCATACATTTGCTGTAGCTCCGCAAGCGCCCGGGCTGTTTTCTCCAGTTCCAAATGTAGCATTGCCCGCCCGGTTTCATGTTTGTCTCCGGCAGAGCTTTTTGTTTCGGAATCCAGCGCCTGTTTTAGTTCGGCTATCCTTGCCTGTAAAAGGGATTCTTTTGAATGCAACCACTTACTGCAATATTCCCTTAAAAAGGCCTTAACATCTTCCATTAGTGCTGCATTCCCAATTGAGCCAATTCGGCTCCTACCTGACTCCCGATGGCTACGCCCATACCGCCCAGCCGGACCCCGCAACTAACATTGTCTGAAAGCTTACGGAGAATGGGTTTTTTCTGACTGCCAACTCCCATGATTCCACTCCAGCGATGACTGATTTCATAGGTTGTATCCGGAAGGATAACCTCTCTGAGCAATTTCTCCAACTGTGACTGTATCAGCTCTGTTTGCCCAAACTCTGTGGTGGTCTCCCCAGCTTTATCCAGGTTTCTCCCTCCTCCAAACAATACCCTGTTTCCGATATTTCGAAAATAGTAATAGCCCTTATCCAGGTGGAAGGCCCCCCTGAACGGTAAATTTACGACAGGCGTGGTAACCAACACCTGAGCCCTGGCAGGAGATACGGGTAGCTCTGTTTGCTGCCCGGCAAAGCCATTTGTTGCCAGTAACAATTTTCGACAACTGAGCTCACCTATTGATGTTTGCAGGAAGACTCCTGAAGGGCAGTCTTCAAATTCGTGCAGGGAAACCCCGTTTAATATATGAACACCTTTTTCGCCTGCCTTACTTAAAAGGGCATTCATCATATTTCCCGTATCAATCTGACCTTCAAAAGGATTATAGACCAATTGAGGTAAAACCCCTTTGAAACCAAAAGTATTCGGGACAATTTTAAAGGGATTAGCTCCAAAAACCGGCTTGAGGAGAGCATTTATATAGTTAATCTTATCCAAGTATCGCGAAGTTTCCCCGCTCTCTGATTCCTGAAACAATTCGTAGCCGCCCAGCCCTTCATATCCTATTGCCCTGTCCCCAAGACGGTCTCTGAGCATTCGGATTCCATTCCAGCGACGGGTAACCAAATCCCGGACTTCTTCTTCAGAATGGGTTTTCAGGTCATCCAGGATTTCGGTAAGGCTGCCAAAACAGGCAAAACCTGCATTCTTGGTACTGGCTCCCTGGGGGAAGCTTCCCTTCTCGAGGATGAGTATCCTGGCCTGGGGTTCCTTTTCACGTAGTTCCAGGGCACAGGATATACCCGTAATACCACTGCCGATAATGCAGTAATCCAGCTCTGAAAGCCAGGTTTGGTATTCCCAGTAACTGATTTTCATCCGGCTGTTGGCTTAAGCTATTCTTTTTCTGTTCTGAGACTAGTCTTCAGGCGGAGGGGCCATTTTAAAGCCCTCCATAAACTTGGTGGTGTAATTCCCCGCAAGATAATCCGGGTGGTCCATCAGCTGGCGATGGAAGGGGATGGTGGTTTTAATCCCTTCGATCACGAACTCATCCAAAGCCCTTTTCATCTTATTGATCGCCTCTTCCCTGGTCTGGGCAGTAGTAATCAGTTTGGCAATCATGGAGTCGTAATTTGGAGGAATCGTATAACCACTGTAAACATGTGTGTCCAGGCGGATACCATGCCCTCCGGGAGTATGTAAGGTAGTTATTTTTCCGGGGGACGGCCTGAAATCATTGTAGGGATCCTCCGCATTTATCCGGCATTCGATGGAGTGCAGGTTTGGCGTATAATTTTTCCCGGAAATGGGGACACCTCCGGCTACAAGGATTTGCTCGCGAATCAGATCGTAATCGATCACCTGTTCCGTAATGGGGTGTTCCACCTGAATCCGCGTATTCATCTCCATAAAATAGAAGTTACGGTGCTTGTCCACCAAGAATTCAACGGTCCCCGCTCCTTCGTATTTGATATATTCCGCAGCCTTTACAGCTGCTTTCCCCATAGCATCCCGCAATTTATCGGTCATAAAAGGGGACGGGGTCTCTTCAGTAAGTTTTTGATGGCGTCGCTGTATGGAACAATCTCTCTCAGACAGATGGCAGGCCTTCCCGTACTGGTCTCCGATAACCTGTATTTCAATATGGCGGGGCTCCTCAATAAGTTTTTCCATGTACATCCCTCCGTTTCCGAAGGCTGCGGTTGCTTCCTTTACAGCACTTTCAAACTGCTTCTCCAGGTCTTCTTCTTTCCAGATGGCCCGCATCCCTTTTCCTCCACCTCCGGCTGTGGCCTTTATCATAACGGGATAACCCATTTTTTTAGCAATCTTCTTGGCGTCTGCAGCATCCTTTAACAGGCCTTCCGAACCGGGAATGGTTGGTACCCCGGCCTCCCTCATGGTAGCCTTTGCGGTAGCCTTATCCCCCATTTTATCGATCTGATCCCCTGTAGCCCCTATAAATTTTATCTCGTGTTCCGCACAGATTTTGGAGAACTTTGAGTTTTCGGAAAGGAATCCGTAACCCGGGTGAATTGCGTCAGCATTGGTGATTTCGGCAGCTGCAATAATGTTTGGTAT
Organism: Robiginitalea insularis; assembly: GCF_052497835.1. Lineage (NCBI taxonomy): Bacteria > Pseudomonadati > Bacteroidota > Flavobacteriia > Flavobacteriales > Flavobacteriaceae > Robiginitalea > Robiginitalea insularis. The sequence goes on along the minus strand of NZ_CP199296.1, from coordinate 1,542,259 downwards.
TTTCAGGTAGGATTCACTGCTGGGGGCAGGCCCGATACAAACTGCCTCATCTGCAAAGCGAACATGCAGGCTTTCCTCGTCGGCCTTGGAATATACTGCAACCGTTTTTATGCCCATTTCCTTGCAGGTTCTGATAATCCTGAGGGCTATTTCTCCCCGGTTGGCAATCAATATCTTTTTAAACATAGTGCTTCTTCTCTTGGTAGTTCTTTTTTTTACTCAGTCCAGAGTTCCCAGAATTGCGTAAACAATGCCTAAGAAGGATCTATCAGGAAGAGTGGCTGATCAAATTCAACAGGAGACGAATCGTCTACCAGTACTTTTACGATTTTCCCGGAAACTTCAGACTCAATATCGTTAAAGAGTTTCATCGCCTCAATCACACAGAGTACATCTCCTTTAGAGATGGTGTCCCCCACTTCAACAAAAGAAGGTTTATCCGGCGAGGGTTTGCGATAAAAAGTTCCGATAATGGGAGACTTTATAGTTATGTATTTGGAGTCTTCTTCCGATTCCTTTTTGGGTTCAGCAGGTGCCGGAGTGGCTGGTGCAGCAGGTTGTGCGGCCCCCATCTGAGGCATCGCCTGTGCAGGCATCGGGATTTGCTGTACGTAAGTAGTTTCTCCGCTGCCACCACTGCCCCCTGTGCGAATGGTTATCTTAATATCATCCGTTTCCAGCTTTACTTCACTGGCTCCTGACTTGGCCACAAACTTGATCAGGCTTTGAATTTCTTTGATATCCATGAGTTAAGGTTTAGTTTGTTGTTAGTAATTTACGAATTATATGCCCATTTCAGGTAAATGGCTCCCCAGGTAAATCCGCCTCCGAAAGCGGCGAATACCAGGTTGTCTCCTTTTTTAAGCTGCTTCTCATAATCGTGTAACAAAAGAGGAAGCGTTGCGGAAGTGGTATTCCCGTATTTTTCAATATTCATCATTACCTTGGAATGTTCCAGGCCCATCCGCTTTGCCGTAGCATCAATAATACGTTTATTGGCCTGGTGCGGAACCAACCAGTTCACATCTGCATGTGTCAGATTATTGCGCTCCATTATTTTAGCAGAAACATCGGCCATATTAGATACTGCAAACTTGAATACGGATTTTCCATCCTGATATACATAGTGCCGCTTGTTTTTTACGGTTTCTTCGGAAGGTGGCATCAGCGACCCCCCGGCTTCAATCCTTAAAAACTCCCTCCCGTTACCATCGGACCGCAAAAATTCATCCTGCAGGCCCAGGCCCTCCGTATTGGGTTCAAATAAAACGGCACCCGCACCATCTCCAAAAATAATACAGGTGGTTCGGTCTGTGTAATCAATTATGGATGACATTTTATCAGCACCGATAAGCAGTACCTTTTTGTAACGACCGGATTCAATATATCGGGCAGCGGTGGACATCCCGTAGAGGAAATTGGAACAGGCTGCCTGCAGGTCATAAGCAAAAGCGTTTACGGCTCCTATTTTGGCGGCAACGTAAACGGCAGTAGCGGCAACGGGCATATCCGGTGTAGCTGTTCCCAAAAGTACCAGGTCTATCTCTGCCGGGTCCAGATTGCGCTTCCTTATAAGGTCTTCAGCTGCCTTTATTGCCAGATAGGAGGTTCCTTTATCTTTATCCTTTAAAATCCTTCGTTCCTTGATCCCGGTGCGGGTGGTAATCCACTCGTCATTGGTATCTACCATGGTTTCAAGAATGGCATTGGTAAGTTTATATTCGGGAACATATGCTCCTACAGCGGTAATCGCTGCCGAAATAGTACTCATTACAATCGTCGTTTTTGTAAAGGAAGCCTTTGAAAATCCTTCAAAATTCGTGAAAAATAAGTATTTTTTGGGAATTCCATCCCAAAAATAAGCCTTTTTGAATGTAGCATGGCTATAAAAAAACTCCCACTTCTCTAAGTGGGAGTTCAATACACAACATTTTCTTGATTAGGCGCTGGCCTCCTCAGTCTTGTCTACCAGAACCTGGCCGCGATAATACAGCTTACCTTCATGCCAGTGCGCTCGGTGGTACAAGTGTACTTCACCGGTAGTCGGGTCAGTGGCAAGCGTAGGAGCAGATGCTTTGTAATGCGTCCTTCTCTTATCCCTTCTGGTCTTCGAAGTTTTTCTTTTAGGATGTGCCATTCTAATCTATTTTTTATCCGTTAATAAATTTTTTAAAGCGTCCCATCTGGGATCGGTATTCTCTTTATCTCCTTTGGTCTCTCTGGGTTGTAATTCCTCAAGTTTTTTTAAAGCCTCAGACTTAAGGCTTCCGTCGGCAACCCCGGGATGGACCCGTTTTGTAGGTACTGCCAGAACAAGCATTTCATAAACGTACTGCGAGATGTTGAACTGGTGTTCCCCGTGGGGTAAAACCAATATTTCGTCATCCTCATCATTGTACTCTTCCCCGAACTTAATTACCAATTCCAGGGTAGATGAAATGGACTGGTCATACGGCTCATTGGTGATGTCACACGCCAGGTTTACCCAGCCCGAAGACCGGATTTCCAATTCCATCATGGTGCTCATTTTCTCGAGAACTACATCGAGTTTAATACTTGCTGCATTAAACTCATCGTAATCAAAAGACTCAAAGAACGCGTTATCAATTTGAAATTCAAAATGATGCTTCCCTAGTTTCAAACCCGAAAAAGGAATCGTAAATTCCTTATGCCTCATCGTCGTATCCATTCAATTAGGGCGTGCAAAGATACCCTTTTTTTGTAAAAAGTCAATTATTCTGTCACTTATTTATGACTCCTTCGCTCCCTTTCCGGACCGCCTTAATTTTTGCTTTTTCAGGGGGTTTTTATGAAGCTCTTCAAATTCTGATCTATGGCGGTATATCTGTATCCCTGTAAATATTGCTTCTTTAAAGGACGAGGGATCTGCTTTGCCTTGCCCGGCTATCTCAAAAGCTGTTCCATGATCGGGAGACGTCCTGATGCGGGACAGACCGGCAGTAAAATTAACCCCTTTTCCAAAAGACAGGGTTTTGAAGGGGATCAATCCCTGGTCGTGATAACAGGCGAGGATCCCGTCAAAGCTGAGATAGTTATCCGAGGCAAAAAAAGTATCCGCCGCATAGGGTCCGTATACCAGATAGCCGGAATCGTTTAGTTTTTTAAGGCTGGGTTTCAGGACCTCCTCATCTTCCTTTCCGATGACCCCATCATCCCCACTATGCGGATTGATTCCCAGAACGGCAATCCGGGGTTTTCGAACCCCGAAATCCCGCTTAAGAGAATCATCCATGGCCTTCACCTTATCATTTATCAGTTCAGGGCTAATAAGTGACGGGGCATCCTTTACGGGAACATGGTCTGTTAAGAGCCCGATCTTTAAAGTATCGGTAACCATAAACATCAGGCTTTTCCCTCCCAGTTCCTTTGCGAGGTAATCCGTATGTCCCGGGAAACTGAAATTTTCGCTTTGAACGGTCTTTTTGTTTATAGGTGCAGTGACCAAAATATCCACCTTTTCCTCTTGAAGGGCCTTTACTGCTGCCTTCAAAGACTGTATGGCATAACTTCCGCCCGTTTCGGTTGCCTTTCCGAAGTGAATATCCGGGCTGTCTTTCCACACGTTTACAACATTAATTTTCCCGTCGATGGCATCCGAAGCATCCTGTATTCCATGAAAATTCATCTCCATGCCCAAATGGGATTTCTGGAAAGAAATGGTTTTGGTGGAGGCAAATATCACCGGGGTGCAAAAATCAAGCATTCGGGTATCCTCGAAACTTTTTAAAATAACCTCGCCCCCGATACCATTGAGATCTCCAATGGATATTCCAACTTTAATTTTATCCTCGCGGTCCTGCATGAAAGATGTAACTTTGCGAATTAGAAAGCATCGCAAACTTACTCAATTTAGCTATACTATGTTTACCGGAATAATCGAAACCCTCGGGAAGGTGAGTGAACTAAGAAAAGAAGGCAGTAACCTGCATATCAGCCTGACCTCCTCCCTGGCTCCAGAGCTCAAAGTAGACCAAAGCCTGGCACATAACGGGGTTTGCCTGACGGTAGTTGAAATTAGTGGCGACACCTATACCGTTACCGCCATAGAAGAAACCCTTAACAGAAGCAACCTGGGGTCTCTTAAACAAGGCAGCCTGGTTAATCTGGAACGGGCCATGGTACTGGGAGCCCGCCTGGACGGGCATTTGGTTCAGGGGCATGTAGACCAGACCGCGCGTTGTACCCGGATCGAAACCCGGGATGGAAGCTGGGAATATTTTTTTGAATACCCGCAAGAAAACGGGCAGGTTACTATTGAGAAAGGCTCCATTACGGTAGATGGGGTTAGCCTGACCGTCGTACATTCCTCCCCCGGTGAGTTCAGTGTGGCGATAATTCCATATACCTATGAACATACGCGTTTTAAGGAGTATGAGGTAGGCAGTATCGTAAACCTTGAATTTGACCTCATCGGGAAATACGTGGCCCGATTGCTTGAAAAAAACTAGGCTCAGACCTTGATAAAGATCTTCTTTCTATACATATACAGGCCCAGCAGCAGGTAAAAGGAAACTACTGTTAGCCCGTACATCAGGGACGAAAATTTCATGGATACCCCCTCATACACATAAATGTTCCTGAACAACCATTCATGCAGGGATTGTCCATTGCCCATATCGATCAGGTAAAACAATTTGGTAAAAAAGCTGGACAGGAAATAGACTGTTATAGCATTTGCCCCCGCATATTTGAAGATGCTCCCAAACTGTATCCCCCGGATATCGGTAAGATAATAGATCAGGGCCAGCACCAGATTCGCCCAGCCGGCAGTAACCAGTACAAAACTACTGCTCCAGAGGGCTTTGTTGATCGGGAAAACCATATGCCACAGACTGCCCAGCAGCAACAAAGCGATGCCCATTACAATCATCCATTTGAGTTTTCCCTGTTTCTTTGATGAAAGCAGCAAGCCGGTAAAGACCCCGAGAATGGCAGTGACCACGGCTGGCAAGGTACTGAGAAGGCCTTCCGGGTCATAGTCCTCTTTGTACATATGCGTACCGAATACCTGCAAATCAATATAGTTGGCCCAGTTGTTTGCAGCCCGTTCCAGGGTTGGTGCCACTCCATCCAGGGGGATAAATCCCATCCATATCCAATAACCGAGCAGGACACTGATACTTACCCCAAAAAGGACTTTCCAATTCGTATAGAGAAACAATAAGGCAGTGATAAAGAAAACGACCCCAATCCGCTGTAGCACCCCCGGAAACCGTATTTCCTCAAAGGGTACAAAAAATGGGAAATCCAGGGAGAAAGCCCCCAGAAAAATCCCCAGGCCAATCAACTTCAAACTGCGGATGCTGATCTTTCGGATAGCTGCCGGCCCGGCCTGTTTGTTGCGGTAGGCAAATACAATTGAAGTCCCTACAATAAAAAGAAAGAAGGGAAATACGAGGTCTGTTGGCGTGTACCCATGCCACTCGGCATGCAGCAGTGGTGGGTAAACCGCAGACCAGGTACCCGGGGTATTCACAAGGATCATGAGGGCAATGGTAAGCCCTCTGAAAATGTCAACCGAAATGATTCTTTCCTTCATAGTTTTACAGTATTTCGCCTTTTAATTGTTTCCAAACCTTCAATAACAGCCAGCCTGCCAGGAGCACCACTGCTGTAAGTATCAGTGCCAGGGTATAATTTCCATAAATCCAGTTCCCGGTGGCAAACATGCAGCTATATACCAGGATGCAGCCCAGAATCATGGCCAGAACACCCTTGGGGACACTCCATTTCCCCGGCTGCAATACGATCTGCTCTCCTTCCGCCGCAGCATCCTCAACCACCTTTCTCCAGCCCGGACCTCCCGGTTGGATTTTTTTGTAAAAGGAACGCAGGATCTCCGGTTTTTCGGAAGGGGTCAGAAAAGTTACTGCCAGCCATACCACCGTTGTAATCAGGACAACTGAAGGGAATTTGCTCCATCCCGGCAACAGTCCTTCAGCCATTGCACCATTGCTGAGTTCACCCCCGAAAAGCTGTGATCCCAAGTCGCTCAGATTGAAAAGCAATGAAACCAGCCCGCTCACAAACATGGCAGATATTTCACTCCAGGCATTGATGCGCCACCAAAACCATCTCAGGATAAAAATCAAGCCGGTTCCGGCTCCAAACATCAGGATAATATCAAAGAGCTGCAGGGCATTGGTCAGGAACAGCGCAAAGATGGCGCTACAGACCATAAGGAGCACTGTAGTAATTCGTCCCACCAGTACAAGTTCCTTTTCCGACGCCCCGGGATGTATTTGTTGTTTGTAAAAATCGTTTACGACATATGAAGAACCCCAGTTCAGGTGGGTAGATATGGTAGACATATAAGCTGCTCCCAGCGAGGCCAGAACAATCCCCAGCAGGCCGCTGGGCAAAAGGGTCAGCATGGCGGAATACGCAAGGTCGTTCCCCAGTTTGGAGTTGTCAATATTGGGAAAGGCCTCCTGTATACTGGCGATGTCCGGAAATACAATAAGGGATGCAAGGGCCACCAGGATCCAGGGCCAGGGCCTGAGTGCATAATGCATGATATTGAAAAAGAAGGTCGCTCCAATAGCGTGTTTTTCATTTTTTGCAGCCAGCATCCGCTGGGCTATATAACCCCCTCCTCCAGGTTCTCCTCCCGGATACCAGGCACTCCACCACTGTACTGCAAGTGGGATTACCAGTATCCCAATCAGGGCCTCAGTATCCGAAAAATTGGGTAAAATAGATATTTTCCCCCGTACATTTTCATGGTTGACCAGGGCGGAAACACCCCCTACTTCAGGCAGATTTACCAGATAAATCGCCGCACCAACCGCTCCGATAATAGCAACAAAAAAGAGGATCAGATCTGTATAGACTACCCCTCTGAATCCTCCGACGGCACTAAAAATAACTGTAATTACCCCTCCGATCAGGACCGTTTGCACCGGGCTGAGCCCAAGCATTACCTGCCCGATCTTAATCGCAGCCAGGGTTACTGCCGACATGGCCATTATATTGAAGAAAATCCCGAGATAAATAGATCGGAAGCCCCTTAGAAAGTGAGCTGGTTTTCCGCCATATCTCAGGTCATAGAATTCCATATCTGTTGCCACATTGGAACGCCGCCATAACTTGGCGTATACAAACACAGTTAACAGCCCGGTAAGCAAAAAAGCCCACCAAACCCAGTTCCCGGACACCCCGTTGCTGCGCACAATATCGGTCACCAGGTTTGGGGTATCAGTAGAAAAGGTAGTGGCAACCATGGAGAAGCCCAGCAGCCACCAGGGCATATTCCTACCGGAGAGAAAAAATTCGGTAGTGTCCTTTCCGGCCCTCTTGGAAACGACAATCCCAATGATTAAAACGATACTGAAAAACCCAATGATCAGTGCGTAATCTAAGGTGCTGAGTTGCATAGGTTGGTTGTGGTTACGCGATAAAGATATTATTTTTTGGGATACCTTTACAGCAGGAAACCAACCTATGAGCATCCTCCCAGACGCCCTCAACCTTACGGCTGCTACATTTATTCTCGCGCTTTCGGGAAGTTTTGTGCTGGGGCTTTCCAAGTCCGGGATCAAGGGGATTGGGGTTTTGATCGTTACCCTTATGGCCCTTGCCTTTGGGGCGCGACAATCAACCGGTACCCTGGTACCCCTTTTGATTTGCGGTGATATTTTCGCCGTGGTGTATTACAACCGTCATGCCCGCTGGCAATATATCAGAAGGTTCCTGCCCTGGATACTTCTGGGAATTTTCTTTGGCATGCTAATCGGGAAAGACCTTCCGGAAAAACAGTTCAAATGGGCGATGGCCGGAATCATTATGTTTAGTGTGCTTATGATGTACTGGTGGGATTTGCGAAGGTCCAAAAGCGTGCCTTCCCATTGGGCTTTTGCAGGCTTTATGGGAATCATGGCAGGAATTACAACCATGATCGGGAACCTTGCCGGGGCGTTTTCAAACATCTATTTCCTGGCGATGCGATTACCCAAAAACGTCTTTATCGGAACAGCCGCCTGGCTATTCCTGATCATCAACCTGGTAAAATTGCCACTGCATATTTTTGTCTGGGAAACCATCACTTTTGAGGTAATCCAAACCAATTTTTTCCTGCTCCCGGCCTTGTTGGCGGGATTATTTGCAGGGATCCGCCTGGTCAGGTGGATAACGGACAACTTCTACCGGAAAATGATCCTCATCCTTACGGCCGCCGGTGCAGTTATACTGTTATTCCGATAGTATTAATGTGGTAATTTATCCCGTAACAGACCATATACAAAAGTGCCCAGAACTGCGGCCACAATCACGATTAAAATGGGTGCATAGCCCGCCCCTACGAGGGTAAACATCGGGCCGGGACAAGCTCCCGCAAGGGCCCATCCCAAACCAAAGAGCACCCCGCCAATAGCATATCTGGGGACACTCTTGGCCTTGGGACAAAATTCTATGGGTTCCCCGTAAAAGGATTTCAGGCGGAACCTTTTTAGTATCTGAACAAATATGACCCCTAGTACCACTGCCGTGCCGATAATACCATACATATGGAAGGCATCAAACTTGAACATTTCGTAAATCCTGAACCAGGAAGCTGCCTCCGATTTAAACATGGTAATCCCGAAAAAGATTCCGATCAATAAGTATATAAAGCTTCTCATTTTTTAAAATATTAAGGGGAACAGGAAGTAAATCATAATCATACCGCCTACAAAAAATCCGATAACGGCTATCAGAGACGGCCATTGGAGGTCGCTCAGTCCCGAAATGGCATGCCCGGAGGTGCAGCCCCCCGCATATCTCGCGCCAAAACCTACCAAAAACCCTCCTAATGCCAGTAAGCCGATACTTTTAACATTTGTCATGGCGTCCAGGGAGAATAGTTCGTCTGGCATATAGGCCTTTCCAGCACTGTTAAATCCAAGGGTTTGTAATTCGGCGACCGTATCCGGGTTGATCATAACTGCCGGATCTGCCGTCAGCCATTGAGAGGCTATAAATCCACCGATAATTGCCCCGGCAACTACGATCAGGTTCCATTTCTGGGTGGCCCAGTCGAACTTAAAAAAATCAGATTTTTTATCGGCCCCGCAAATGGTACAAAACGTACGCAGGTTGGCCGACATACCAAAGTTTTTGCCAACCAGCATCAGTAATAACATTACAATTGCAATGGCCGCCCCGGATACGTACCAGGGCCAGGGTTGCATAATCCAGTCCATCAGAGTTTGTTGTTTTTGTATTAATTAAAAGCGCAATATTAGCAACATTTATGTGATTCCCGTGTAACCTGAGTCACACAGGCTAAATGTTAAACCTCTTTCCCCTTCAGCATTTTGTTCCAGTAAAGATAGGGAAGGCCATACTTCTTGAGCATCCATAACCTCCAGTGTTCTTTGGAAGAATCCCAGATCAGCATCTGCTTTAGTTTTGGGTCCGGAGTAAAATTGTTGTCGTAATCGAATTCAGCCAACACCATTTTCCCATAGTCAGTTACAATGGGGCATGAGGAATAACCGTTGTAGGATTTCTCAGTGATATTCCGGGTAGCAATAAGCGCCATTATATTGGCAACTACCACAGGAACCTGTTTGCGGATAGCAGCCCCTGTTTTGGATGCCGGTATCCCGGCAACGTCTCCCAGACCAAACACATTCGGAAACTTGTGATGCTGTAAGGTGTGCTTATCCACATCAAGCCACTTAGCCTCATTGGCCAGGGAAGATTCCCGTACACATTTGGGGGCTACCGAGGGAGGTGCCAAATGAAGCATGTCATAATGAATTCCGGTCAGGTCTCCATCCTTTTCGATTTTGATATTCTTATGGTTGTATTCGTGCTCGTGATCGGCAAACTGGTACCAGGCAATTTTATTGGGCCCGTCAATCTTAACCAGTTTATATCCAAAACGCAAATTGATGTCTTTTCGGTCTACTACTTCTAAAAGGGTTTTCTTGACCTCAGGGACCCCAAAAATGGTTGTCCCCGGTGTTGCAAAGACCACTGTGGTATTCTCGCGAACCCCTGCTTTTCTGAAATGGCTCTCGGCCAGGTACATGATTTTCTGTGGGGCACCCCCGCATTTTATGGGTGTGGTTGGTTGCGTAAACAGGGCTGTGCCTCCCTTAAAATTCTTTAGTACCTCCCAGGTATGTTCCGGGTCGGTATAATTGCTACAAACTACTCCTTTGTCAAGCGCTTCTGCCAGACCGGGTACAAGGCTTAAATCATAGGTCAGCCCGGGGGCCACTACCAGATAATCGTATGTGTATTGCGCTCCGGAAACAGTAGTCACTGAATTGGATTCAGGCTTAAAAGCCTCAACGCTGTCCTGTATCCATGTTGCCCCTTTTGGGATAACGGATTTCATGGGGCGGGCGGTTTTCTTGTAATCATATGTACCCGCTCCGACCAGGGTCCAGGCAGGTTGATAATAATGGGTATCAGAAGGGTCAATAATCCCGATTTTCAGGGCTTTGTTTTTTTGAAGAAACTGGGCTGATGTCATAATGCCAGCCGTTCCTCCACCGATAACTAAAATTTCAAAATGTTTATCCATGGCTAAGTCATTTATTCAACAGTAAATTTACGAAACCCTCTATCGGAAAATTGTAACCTTTGTTACATTGGTACCCTTATTCTGCACTCCCGTTTTTATTCTGAATCAATCACGTTTCATCCCACTGGGAACAGCCGTATATAAGCCCCGGGCAACCCTAAAATTCAAATCTGTAACAAAGGTTACAAAGCTTTTTTTGAAAAAAACCTAAGTTTATAAATTCAAGCATCAGTCTCTATGGAACGTCGTAAATTTATTGAGAGATCCACACTGTCCGTTTTTGCCGCTGCCCTGGGAACGGAAATCGTATTTGGGAATTACTTGCCTCCGGGTATTCCGCTATTGGGGCTACAGGATCCCGATCCCTTTAAAATGTTCAACAAGGACCCCGACATGGTGGTGCTTAACGATAAACCCTGGAATATTGAGGCCAGGGCCCATTTGTTGGATGACGCCATTACCCCTAATAAGGTTCTTTTTATTCGCAATAATGGCAAGATTCCTGAAAATATCGATGTGGCAAATTGGGAACTCCGTTTTGACGGGGAATCGGTCAAAAATCCAAAAACCTACAGCCTGCAGGAATTGAAGTCCAGGTTCCCGCATTATACCTATCAGTTAACACTGGAATGTGGTGGGAATGGTCGCAGTGAATTTAACCCACCCGCAAAGGGAAACCAATGGACGGTTGGTGCAGTGGGTTGTGCCGAGTGGACAGGGGTTCGACTCAAAGACCTGCTGGAGGATGTGGGTTACCAATCGGATGCAGTCTATATAGGTTACCACGCTGCCGACCAGCACCTCAGCGGAGATCCTGAAAAGGAGCCCATTTCAAGGGGGATTCCTATGCAAAAAGCACTGCAGGATGAAACTCTTGTAGCTTTCCAAATGAACGGGGCTGATATCCCCCTGGCACATGGATATCCTCTCAGACTAGTCGCCGGCGGATGGCCTGCTTCGGTATCCGGGAAATGGCTTAACCGGCTCAGTATACGAAACAAAGTACACGATGGGGAAAAAATGGGCGGAACCTCTTACAGGGTTCCCTGCACACCAGTTGCCCCGGGCGAAAAAGTGGCAGATGAAGATATGTGCATTATTGAATCCATGCCTGTAAAATCGTTGATCACCTATCCCAAAACAGGTGCCACCCTTCCACTGGGTCGGTCTTTGGAATTCAGAGGACATGCCTGGGCAGGGGAACTGGAAGTCAGCAAAGTCTATTATTCCATAGACTTCGGAAGCAGCTGGCAGGAATGCCGCCTGGAACCTCCGGCTAATCGGCTGGCCTGGCAGCGTTTTTCGGGCTCGGTGAGATTTCCAAAAAAAGGCTATTACGAGCTATGGGCAAAGGCAGAAGACAGCCAGGGGAACTCACAACCCATGGTGCTCCCCGGGTGGAATCCAAAAGGATACCTCAATAATGCCTGCCACCGGATTGCAATAAAAATAACCTGATGGAAGGTCCAGACAAATTTCAGGAGAGCGCCCGGCAGATTTACCGTATGATGGGAGTTGTATTTGCGGTGTTTACTCTTATAGGCGGGTTTTTGGTCTATCTGATGATCGATCCGGACCTCAGTGCTTTTAAACCACAGCCCGAGATGGCCATAGCCGAACAAACTGTGGTTGCTGAAGATGACTTTGATAAGATTGAAAACGGGGTACACTTGCGTACCGGCTTTGTTGAAGGAGAGGGCCTGATGACCGTGGTCAATAATTGCACCAATTGCCATTCTGCACGGCTGGTAACCCAAAACCGTATGTCAGCAGAAGGGTGGACCGCCACCATACGCTGGATGCAGGAAACTCAGAATTTATGGGACCTCGGGAATAATGAAGCCATTATAGTAAACTACCTGGCTACTTATTATGCCCCTGAAAACAAAGGCCGCAGACAAAACTTAGAAGATATAGAGTGGTATGCCCTGGAAGACTAAATACATAGTGATTCTTTGGTTGGTCATGGCTTCCTGCAGGCAGGAAGCCGAGCCGGTTGTACTTAAATACTACAACGAGGAGGCTCTGATTGAGGTTGCGGATTTGCAGGAAATCATAGGCAGTGACGGAGTAAAAATCATCGATTTTCGCAGAATGGCGGATTTCAATGCGGGTCACATTCCCAATTCCATTCCAATGTGGCGAAGTGATATAGAGGATCAGCAGTTTCCCGGAAAAGGGCTGATGGCCAGAAAGGAGGCTGTTGAATCGCTGCTTTCAGGGCTTGGGGTTGGCCAAAATGATCAGTTGATCCTTTATGATGACCAGGCGAATTGCGACGCTGCAAGACTTTGGTGGGTGCTGAAGGTATACGGCTTTAACAGGGTTCGCCTGCTCAATGGCGGGCTGCATGCCTGGCAGGCCACCGGTGGCAAAATCACAGACGTTTACACCCGTATGGAAGCCGGGGATTTTCATTTCGAAGGGCCTTCAAATCCGGACTTACTCATAAACAAGGAAGAAGTAACAGCCATCCTGGGGGACGAAAACTGGGCGATCCTGGATGCCCGGACGGCAGATGAATACTGTGGGAAACGACAGAAGAAAGGAGCCGCCCGGGCGGGGAGGATTCCCGGAAGCCTGCACCTGGACTGGGCCAGTGCAGTGGATTATAATGGAAATAAAACCTTTAAAAAACCGGAAGAACTTCAAAACATATACGGAGAGTTAAAAAGTAAATCTAATATTATAGCCTATTGCCATTCCGGGGTTCGGTCTGCACATACCAGCTTTGTGCTCTCCGAATTGCTGGGATACCGACAGGTAAGGAATTATGACGGTTCCTGGCTCGAATGGAGTGCTGATCCTTCAGCACCGGTAACAAAAGACAGCATTACAACAATATTTCAATAGTTATGGAAAAGTATCTGGAAGCCTTTGGCAAAGCATTTATGGGAACGATAAACTGGACCTGGAAATCCATCCTTTTTGAGGTCCCCTGGTATACCAATTATTTTTGGGGATTGATCGCAATTTCCCTTATCGTCTGGGGGCTGGAAATTTTATTCCCCTGGCGAAAAGAACAGTCCATATTCCGCAAGGATTTCTGGCTGGATGCCTTTTATATGTTTTTCAATTTTTTCCTCTTTGCTATTGCCATCAGCGGATTCTATAAATTACTGGAAGTCCTTTTCAGAGATCTTGGCATTGCGGCCAACGCCCTGGCTATTATCGACACCAGAGCCTGGCCCGCCTGGGTTCAATTACTTGTGTTTTTTATTGTGCTGGATTTTGTACAGTGGTTCACCCATATTTTACTGCATAAATACCCGGTTCTATGGCAGTTTCACAAGGTTCACCACAGTGTTAAGGAAATGGGGTTTGCAGCGCACCTGCGATATCACTGGATGGAAAACATCCTGTATAAGCCCCTGAAGACTTTTGGGGTTATGATCCTGGGTGGCTTTGAACCGGAACAGGCTTATATTGTCCATTTTGCAGCAATCGCCATCGGCCACCTGAACCACTCCAATATTAAAATTACCTGGGGGCCGTTAAAATATATTTTCAATAATCCCGTCATGCATCTGTATCACCATTCATACACCTTGCCCGAGGGGAAATACGGAGTCAATTTCGGGATCAGCCTCAGTCTTTGGGATTACCTTTTTAAAACCAATTATATCCCGGAAGACAGCGGCACCATACCCCTGGGTTTCCCCGGCGATGAAAACTTCCCAAAGGATTTTGTACATCAGAATATTTACGGTTTTGGCAAGCGGGACAAGTCCAACTAAAGAAGTTTTGTTTTAGGGGTTTCCCAACATTCAGATGGTTATTTTTTGTGTCCACTCAGTAGACGATATTCCCGTTGCGGAGCCAGATCGCCCACTTTTTGCTATACCCATGGATGTTTTGGGTGGCCCCCTGCTGATCAACCACAGGATGGCCCTGGTTTATCCATTCAAAAATCCCCCCGTATAAATTACGTGCGCCGGTATATCCAGCCCTCCTGAGTTTTTGTGTAATTTTCTGGCTTCTGTACCCTACTGAACAATAGACCACAAGATCCTTCCCTTTAAGCCCTTCAGGGATATTTTCAAAATCAAACTTGCTAAACCCCACCCAAATAGCCCCTGGGATATGGCTAACCTCATATTCTTCCTTTTTCCGGGCATCCAGAAAAATGGTGTTGTCTTGTTTTACTGCCTCGGATACCCCAATGGTGGGAACCCGGTCTGAGAGTAAGCGTTTCAGGGTAGCCTCGTAGGCAGCATCCGTTACCTGTGCCATAATCCCGGTCAGGCCAGAAATAAAGCAGGCTGCTGAAAATATTACTGATAAAAGTCTATGTGTTATGGTCATTTTCCAAAATGTAATCTACAGCCATCTGAGCGTGTAACTGGGTGGTAGGGATCAGCGGAATATCTGCATCCCCTTCTTTTAACAAAAGTGGTAATTCTGTGCAGCCCAAAATAATTCCTTGAGCCCCCCTCTTTTTTAGCAAATGTACCTGATCGAGGAAGAATTTTCTTGCCTCGGGTGTGAATTTACCTTGTGTCAACTCCGTTGAAACATATCGATGTGACTGTTGCAGGGAGTGGGCTTCGGGTATGATGGTTTCAATACCATAAGACCTCTCGAGGATTTTAGGGATAAAATCTCCGGTCATGGTGGGTTTATTGCCCAGCAACCCAAGCTTTTTAAGCCCCAGGCGCTTCGCTTCGGCCCCAATTGCATGGGCGATATGTAAAAACGGTATCCCTATTTTTGGCTGTACATGTTCATAAACCATGTGCGGGGTGTTCGCACAGATCACAATAGCTTCTGCTCCTGCCGCTTCAAGCTTCTGTGCCACCTCAGTATATTTCCGATAAATTTTTGGCCGGTCTTGCTCCCGCATCAATTCAATATTAATACTGTAAATGATCAGTTCAGGATTGGCCTGTTCACCTATGACTTTTCCAACCCCTTCGTTAATCAGGCGGTAGTAAGGGATAGTGGAGTGCCATGAGGTCCCTCCTATTAGTCCTATGGTTCTCATACTAATTTCTTTTAAAGATTTGAACAAAAAAAGCGGCCTGCATTCTGACAGGCCGCTCTTCACTAAAAACAATCAACTCAACCATTCTAAAAGTCTTCCTGTCGAAGACAGGGTGCTCTTAACACTTATAACTCTAAAGTACTACTTCCAACTTCCGGGCACAGTAACAATGGTTACACAAGCTGTTATTTTCTTCAACTCCAGGCAAACGGCCTACAGGGTTGACGGACACACGTAATCTGTTACCGGCAGCCCGGCCTCCTTCATGGCCTTAAAGCCTCCTTCAATATTCACCAGGTTGTGTATCCCCCGGCTCTTGAGAATGGAAGCGGCTATCATACTTCTATACCCCCCGGCACAATTCAGGTAGAAAACTCTTTCGCTGGGGAAAGCGCTCAGGTGATCGTTGAGGAAATCGAGAGGTGTGTTCTCGGCCCCCTCCAGGTGTTCAGAAAGGTATTCGCTTTCTTTGCGTACGTCAAACACCTGAATATTTTCCTCCTTTAAGCGGGTTTTTAACGCATCTGCCTTAATCGGGCTCACGATATCGTATTCCATAGACGCATTTTTCCAGGCCGAAAATCCCCCTTTTAAATAGCCTAGGGTATTGTCAAACCCTACGCGTGATAAACGGGTAACGGCTTCTTCTTCCCTTCCTTCAGGGGCAACCAGGAGAATGGGTTGGTTTACATCGGCAATCAGGGCTCCTGCCCAGGGCGCAAAGCTTCCGTCAAGCCCTATAAATACGGATCTTGGGATATGCCCTTTAGAAAATTCATCCTCGCTGCGGACATCCAGAACCAGTGCCCCGGTCTCGTTGGCTGCCGCTTCGAAAGCCTCCGGGCTGAGTTCGCGTGTTCCACGTTCTAATACCTTTTCCACATCCTCATATCCCTCTTTATTCAATTTCACATTTAAAGGGAAGTATTGCGGAGGTGGCAGCAAGCCATCGGTAACTTCCTTAATAAATTCTTCCCGGCTCATATCGGCTCGGAGCGCATAATTCATTTTCTTCTGATTCCCCAGTGTATCCACGGTTTCCTTCATCATGTTTTTCCCACAGGCAGAGCCTGCACCATGAGCAGGATAAACAATTACATCGTCGGCCAGGGGCATGATTTTCTCCCTCAGGCTGTCGAAAAGGGTAGACGCCAATTGTTCCTGGGTCATATCGGCTGCCTTCTGAGCAAGGTCTGGGCGTCCAACGTCACCCAGGAAAAGAGTGTCCCCACTAAATATAGCGTGGTCCTTCCCGTTTTCATCCCTTAAAAGGTAAGTAGTGCTTTCCATGGTATGGCCCGGGGTATGCAATACAATGATACTAATCGCTCCCAGTTTGAATTCCTGTCCGTCTTCCGCAATGATGGCTTCAAAGCTGGGGTTGGCCAAAGGACCATAGATTATGGGGGCCCCGGTTTTCTCTGAAAGGGTAACATGCCCACTTACAAAGTCTGCATGAAAATGGGTTTCAAAAATGTATTTAATTTCGGCTCCTTCCTGCCGTGCTTTCATGATATAGGGGGTCACCTCCCGCAACGGGTCTATTATAGCAACTTCCCCTTCACTTTCAATATAATAAGCTCCCTGGGCAAGGCAACCGGTATAAATCTGTTCGATTTTCATAAATACTGTATTAAAATTCTATACAAAAAAACAAAGATGTCCGCAATCTTACAGTAACCACAGTTACACAAGAAAAAGCCCGGCTAACAGAGCCGGGCTTTTATACTTTCATCTGTTATTACAAGAGAGTGGTAGGGCAAACATATTCCGATTTAGGAAGTTCTGTTTCCTTTAAGGCATCAAAGCCGCCTCTGATGTCTGCGAAATTATCCCAGCCTCTTTGCTTCAGTATGGAAGAAGCAATCATAGAGCGATAGCCCCCGGCACAGTGAAGCAGGAACGGCTTGTCTTTTGGGATTTCTGCCAAATGTTGGTTTATCTCATTCAAAGGAATATTGACTGCATCGATAAGGTGCTCCGAATCAAACTCGCTCTTTTTGCGAACGTCAATAACCATAGGGAGCTGATGCTTTTCATATTGATCTACTACCTGCTCAACAGTTGACCTGCGGGTTTGCTCCATGTCTTTGCCTGATTTCTTCCAGCTGTCAATACCCCCTTTGAGGTATCCAAGGGTATTGTCGTAACCAACCCTTGAAAGGCGGGTAACCGCTTCTTCTTCTTTACCGGGTTCTGTGATTAGTAAGATAGGTTGTTTTACATCCGGGATCATCTCGCCAACCCACTGGGCAAAACTACCCTCTAACCCTATATTGATGCTATTGGGAATAAAACCTTTGGCAAAATCCTCGGCATTCCGGGTATCCAGGACCAGGGCACCGGTTTCATTGGCCGCTGCCTCAAAAGCCTCGGCAGACAACGGCTGAGTACCCCTTTCCATAATGGTATCCAGGGACTCGTATCCTTTGATATTCATAAGCACATTTTGGGGAAAATATCCTGGAGGTGCAGTCAGCCCGGTAAGCAATTCTTTAATGAATTCCTCTTTGCTCATATCTGGTTGCAGGGCATAATTTACCTCTTTCTGGTGTCCTAGGGTATCTGTAGTTTCCTTGCTCATCATTTTGCCACAGGCAGAACCTGCGCCATGATTGGGATATACAATAAGGTCATCTGAAAGCGGCATGATCTTATTGCGAAGGCTATCGTATAAATGTCCTGCCAGTTTTTCCTCGGTTAAATCTGAAACCACATGCTGGGCCAGGTCAGGCCTTCCAACATCCCCTATAAACAAAGTATCCCCGGTTATAATCCCGTGTTCCTTTCCTTTATCATCAATCAGGAGATAGGTGGTGCTCTCCATGGTGTGCCCCGGGGTATGAATAACCTTAACCTTGTAATCACCTACTTTAAATACCTGCCCATCTTTGGCAACCGTAGCTTCATAGCCGGGTTTCGCATTGGGTCCGAATACGATTTCAGCTCCTGTTTTTTTCCGGAGATCCAGATGTCCGCTCACAAAATCTGCATGAAAATGCGTTTCAAAGACATATTTGATTTCCGCGTTGTCAATCTGGGCCCGGTCAATATAGGGTTGTACTTCCCTTAGCGGATCAAATACGGCCGCTTCGCCTTTACTTTCGATGTAGTAGGCCGCATGGGCCAGGCAGCCTGTATAAATTTGTTCTACTTTCATTTGTTTAATTTTTTGGAAATGATGTTTCCTATAAAAGTAGGAATTGGCAAACTGAAATTCAGTTACTTAGGTTACACAAGGCGTTTCCCGGATTGAGTTGAAATTTGCCGCTCCATCTCGGTTTTCTCACTGGCATCCAGGCAATGTTCGTAGGCCTCATAGGTTCGTACAAAAAGGTTTTCCCGTCCGATATCGTCAATTAAGCCGCTAGTGTAGAGAATATCCCGTGTTGGCCCAATGGCCCCGGCCAGTAACAGGCGTATATTCCTGGATTTAAGCTCCTTTACCAAAGCGCGAAGCATAAAAACCGCCGTACTGTCTATATAACTGATAGCTTCGGCATTCAGGATAACATATTTTAAAAGTGGGCCTTTCCGCTTAATTTCAGATTCCAGGCGGACCCTGAAATAGTCCTTATTCCCGAAAAACAATTGCCCGTCAAATCTCAGGATCAGAAAGTCGTTAAAGACCTCAATATTTTCCGAAAAGCGGTTTATATTCTTAAAGTAATTAGTGCCTTTAATCCTGCCCAGTATGGCAATATGCGGGTTGGAAATACGGTAAACCAGCAATAAAAGGGAAAAAAGAACCCCTAATAAGATCCCTTCCTTAATACCCAGGCTTAACGTTAGCAAAAAGGTCGCCAGTAATAATAAAAATTCATCCTTGCGGTTTTTCCAGAGCTGTACCGGGTATTTTAAATCTATCAGTCCGAAAACGGCAACCATGATAATGGCTGCCAAAATGGTATTGGGCAGGTAATAAAATACGGGCGTGAGGAAGAGCAAGGTAAGCCCCACAACCACACTACTGATAAGGGAGGCAAGCCCGGAATGTGCCCCTGCCTGGTCATTTACCGCTGTTCTTGAGAATCCCCCGGTAGTAGGGTAAGACTGAAAAAAAGATCCAACAATGTTGGACATCCCCAGGGCAACGAGTTCCTGGTTGGCATCAACCGAGTTTTCTCCTCGTTTTTCCTCCACCGCCTTGGCAACAGAGATGGCTTCCATAAAAGCTATCAGTGCCAGGGTGAGCGCTATCGGAAACAATTGGGATACCCGTTCCCATTGTACCTCCGGAACTACAAAACCAGGCAGTCCGCCGGGGACTTCCCCAACGATCCGCACTCCTGAAGCGTCCAAGCCGAGCAAATATACCGCTAGTACTCCCAAAAATACGGCCAGTAAGGCTCCGGGAAGCCTGGGACTCACTTTTTTCATTATCTTTATTAGCACAATAGCCGAGATACCAATAACAAGAGTTGTCAGATGGGTATCCGGAAGGGTTTTTGCCGCATTGAGCAATAATATCTGGATTTGGTTGCTTCCTTCAATATCGGTCCCCAAAAGATGTTTTAACTGACTCAGGCCTATTATGATGGCAGCGGCAGAGGTAAAACCGCTGATCACCGGCCGGGAGAGAAAATTGACCAGAAACCCCATTCGCAACAGTCCGAATACCGTTTGAAGCACCCCCATAAATAAGGCGAGGAAAATAGCCATGGCCAGGTACTCCTCTATCCCCGAAAGGGATAAAGCCCCTAATCCGGAAGCGACAAGCAGCGAATCCATGGCTACCGGACCTACGGCCAACTGCCTGGAGGTCCCCATCAGAGCGTATATTATTTGAGGAATCATGGCAGCGTACAATCCAAAAACAGGGGGCAATCCTGCTATCATGGCGTAGGCCATACCCTGTGGGATAAGCATTATGCCTACGGTTACTCCTGCCGAGACATCACCGGAAAGGTATTCTTTTCGGTACCCCGGAAGCCAGCTGAGAATGGGAAAGAATTTTTTAAGCATAACGGTTTGGTTCACTTTAGCCCTTGTCCGGGAAAAGCTTAATCGAGATTTTTTATTCGTATATAGTTCCGGTGTAATTCTATTTTTCCCATTTGTTCCAGCTTCTTCAGCAGACGGGAAATAACCACCCGGGAACTGTGCAAATCGTAAGCGATTTCCTGATGTGTATTGCGGATAATGGCATCCTGGTTTACCCGAGCTTTTTCCCTGAGGTAATTTACCAGGCGTTCATCCATGTTTAGGAAAGCAATGCTGTCTATGGTTTGGAGCATTTCATTTAATCTGCTGTTGTAGCTTTCAAACACAAAGTTCCTCCAACTCCTGTATTTTGCCGTCCACTCTTCCATTTTGCGAATGGGAATCATAATCAGTTTGGCGTCTGTCTCGGCAATAGCGCGGATTTCGCTTTTGGTTTGACCCATGCAGCAACTCATGGTCATTGAGCAGGTGTCTCCCTGCTCCAGATAATACAATAGCAGTTCATCCCCGTCCGCATCTTCCCGGAGTATTTTGATAACCCCTGAAATCAGTAGCGGCATGCCTTTTATGTAATCCCCGATTTCCATAA
This sequence comes from Robiginitalea insularis, assembly GCF_052497835.1. NCBI lineage: Bacteria > Pseudomonadati > Bacteroidota > Flavobacteriia > Flavobacteriales > Flavobacteriaceae > Robiginitalea > Robiginitalea insularis. The sequence goes on along the minus strand of NZ_CP199296.1, from coordinate 1,521,205 downwards.
GCTTATGGCCGGCCGGAACTTCCTTAAAAGTGCCTACCTGTGCAATTTCAGCAATCAGTGCATCTTCGAAGACCCTTCCATAACTTGCTTTCAGTTCCTGTATCATACGTTTCTACCTTACTTTTTCCGCAATTTGCTTGTCGTATTTAAAAAAGAAATTTGCCCAGATGCTTTTGGAAACCGCACCAATGTAGGGCATCAATAAGACCAGGGTAACCACTATAGAACCGAAAATACCAACCAGGCTCAGTTCCAGTCCAAAAATCAGAATAAGCATGTAAACGGCAATGGCAACGGCAACGCCTACCCCATAGGATACATACATGGAGCCGTAGTAAAAACTGGGTTCAATTTTATATTTAAGCTCACATTTGGGGCAATGCTCCCGCACCTTGTTAAATTTACTGAGCTCATAGGGGTTGCCCTGCAGAAAAGCGCCCTCATGACAGCGGGGACATTTTAGAAAAAGAATGCTGAATAACTTACTGCCTTTTCCAAGCATAGTGCCGAATTAGATGCACAAAGTTAGCGGATGCCCCCTAACTATATTGTGACTTTTGTTACATTTTGGGGATAGGGTCTCTCCCCTTTGAGAATTCTTAGGCAGAAACTTTTCCCGATTTGTCTCCCCTCCCTACTGGCCGGACCTAAAGATAATTAACTATCTTGGAAGGAGCTAAACCAACCTGCATGATTGCTTTTTTTCGTCGGATACGACAGCAGCTGATATTCAAAAACCACCTTTCGAGATACCTGCTTTATGCCATTGGGGAAATTGCCCTGGTAATGATCGGGATCCTGCTGGCACTGCAGGTCAACAACTGGAACGAAGAACGCAAACAGAAACAGGAGGAGCAGGTTTTGCTCGCGAACCTTCTAAAGGACCTGGAATCAGCAGCTCAGCAATCAGCCGTATTTATATCTAGTGAAGAAAAACTGGTAAATAACCTGGTTCTTCTGTTGGGGGTCCACCCCAAAGGCCTTACCTTTTCTCCTTCTTCCCTTAAGGAAGACAACATTCTGGAAATATTATGGAATTTCGAATCCAATGTCCCGGTCATCAATTCCTTAATAGAAATAAAGAATACCGGAAAAGCCAATATCATCTCCAATGCCCGGATCAGGGAAAAATTCACGAGCCTGGAATTATCGTTAAACCGTTTGAATACTGCTGTTAAAGACCGTCTTACGGTTCAGCAAATACGCATAGACGGCATTGCAGAAAATGAAATTAATTTTGTAAGATATCTCAACTCCCCCTCCACAAAGATCGAGGTTGACCTGAAGGGAGAATCTGAAAACAATTATATGGACCTCTTTCAAAAGCAGAACATCCGCAACCTGCTTGTTATGAAGCTGGTACTGTCGAATGAAGTGCTTTCGATACGACAGGATTTACAAAATGAATTAGACCAGGTCATCCAATTGACCGAAAAGGAACTTGAGGTATTCTAAATTGTATTCGAAAAATGATTTCATTCTTCCGTAAAATCCGGCATAGCCTATTAGAGAAAAATCTGTTATCCCGCTACCTGTTATATGCCATAGGTGAGATAGCCCTGGTAGTGATTGGAATCCTGATTGCCCTGCAAATCGACAACTGGAATGAAGAGCAAAAAGAGCGCAAACGGGAAATTTCCTATTTACAGCGGTTGGAAGAAAATCTCAATACAGACCTGGAGATACTTGATTTAAACCTCGCGTTTTACGCCCAGGTCTTTGATTACGGACAGGTGGCCCTTGATTATTCCAATGGCATTCAAAAAAACAGCACCTCAGATTGGGAAGTCCTTGTTTCTTTTTTCCATGCCAGCCAGATCTGGCCTGTTATTGCTTCAGCATCTACCTACGAAGAACTCAAGAGTTCCGGCGAGTTGTCCCTAATCCAAAGCACGGAGTTGCGGAATAAGATGTCATTCTACTACGGTGGTGGGCAGATCCGCTACCAGCAAACAGTAGGAATAAACCCCCCATACCGCAAAAATGCAAGGGGACAGATCCCTCATGATATCCAGAACTACTTATGGGAACACTGCCATATAACAAATGGGGATCTTCAAATCCTTACTTCCTGTTCCCCAGGGGCCGATCCCGAAAGAATTCAAAAAGTACTTCGGAAATTAGCCAGTGATCCGGAATTGATAGCAGATCTCAATTTTTATATGTCCAGTATTAAAGTGGGCGAAGACACCATCCTTGAGCAACGAAAATTGTGCGCGCGCATGCTGGAAGAGATAAGGGGCTATATCCCATAAGTTCAGATCCATCCCGGCAGCCTTAACTAAATGGAAGGTTACTTTAACAATAGATGTGAATAGAAAGTTTGACCGTAATGATCAGATAGCTTGTGTTTTCTTGTGTAAACCGTACCTTAGAGAGAGAATCATCAGTTTTTAAACCCCAATAAGCAGAATTTTAAAAAGTGGAATAAATCCTTGCAAATGTCCACCATCATCCAGATCCTTTATTTGATTGTCATCTTCCAGACGTTTTTTATCGGTCTCTTTCTTATGGGGGCGGGCAAAGGAAGAAAACTGAGCAATCGCCTGCTGGGATGCTTCTTTTTCTGCCTCGGGGCAGGCCTGGTGGATTTCTACCTTCTGGTTAATGGCTATTACCAACACCATTCCCAATACGTCTTTTTCCTGAACAGCCTTGCCATTTTACATGCTCCTTTGTTGTTGCTGTATACACAATCGCTTACCAACCCGCGCTTTCGCCTACGCTGGGTGCATCTATTCCATGCCATTCCTTTTTTGCTGGCCCTTGGCCTGCTTTTGCAATTCTATTACAACCAAACCTCATCAACAAGGGAATTTATCATGGAAGAAGTGGTAAAGGGGCAGGCTACCACTACCATTGTTATCAGCCTTGTAGGGTTTGTTTATGAGCTAGTCTATCTGATCAGCATCAAAATGCTGATATACAATTACAGAAAAAAATTAAAAGAGCACTTTTCCAATCTTGCGGAGATCAACCTGAACTGGCTGAGTTACCTGGTCAACATATTTATAATTTCCTTTCTGGCGAGTGCGCTTTCCAGTATCCTGAGGCACAGTCAAACGGATGGCTTTAATGGTTGGGTCCTCGTTTTTGCGCTGGCCGGGACCTTTTACTTTATCAATAGTATTTTGCTCAAAGGCTTGCATCAGAACAAACTGTTCTTAGGGGTATCCTGGGATTCTGAAACAAATGATGCATCCGGAGATTCCGATAAAAACCTGCTACAGAAACTCAAGCAACACCTTTTGGAGAATAAACCCTATCTGGACCCCGAATTGTCTTTGGGGCAACTGGCCAAGCAAATGCATGCCTCCCCCCGGCAACTTTCCGCATTGATAAACAAGGGCATGGGAAAATCTTTTTTTGACCTTATCAACAATTACCGGATTGAAGAGGCCAAACGTGTCCTTAAAGAATCTACAGACCCGGGGCTTACTGTACTGGAAGTAATGTATGAAGTCGGGTTTAATTCCAAATCGAGTTTTAATACTGCCTTTAAAAAATATACCGGGCTTACCCCTACCGCTTACAAGAACCGTATTTCCTGACTCTTTACAAGGTTCGACTTTCAGGCCATCCATCCGAACCCATTTAATCCGTACGACTTTCTGTATCCGGTCGATCCGTGACTGTTTATACCATTCCTTTGGGGTAATAAAACAATTTGGTCATGAAAACTTTAAAGAATTATTTAACGAATCCTTACCTGGCACTGATGCTGGGTCTTTCCTTTAATCTGCTGGGTTCCCCCAAATGGACTGTCTTTATCGGCCCGTGGATCGGAATTCCTTTTATCCTTTACTTCTTCCGTAAAGTATCTGGCTGGAAAGCCTATTTATTTGCCTTTGCAGTATTTTTCATTTCGGGTTTTATTGGCCTTTTTGAGGTCTTTCCGGCTCCACTGCCGATCCTGCTCATCATTCTCATTATTGTCACTATCATAAGTCTTATCCCTTATCTTCTCGACAAATGGACTGGTGCCGCGAAAAGAGGTTTTGCAGGAACCCTCATCTTCCCTGCCACCCTGGTCGTGATGGAATATGTCAATACCCTGGACAGAGGGGATGTATGGAGTTCGGTTGCCAATACACAATACGATTTTCTCCCCTTACAGCAAATAGCTGCTGTTTTTGGGATATGGGGGATTACGTTTTTAATCGGCTGGTTTGCTTCCCTGATGAACTGGATGGCAGACACCAATTGGGACTGGAAAGCCCATAGGAAAAGTCTGTTGCTGGCAACCGGGGTTTACATTTTGGCTCTTGGATATGGAACATTCCGGATTACAATGGGTCCGGAAAGGGATGTTGAAAAAGTACAAGTTGCAGGAATAACCATGAACAATACCAGCATCATGGAACAATTATACTATGACGTGTTTGAAAAAACGATACATATTCCGGCAGATGCTTCCCAAACCTCCCCCATATTGCAGGAAGCAAATAAAGCAATGGTACCGTTTATTGAAAACCCGGACAGCGAAACCTTTGCCCTTACCCGTAAAGTAATGGACGATAATCTAAATCATCTACTGGAACAGAGCAGGGTAGCGGCTAAGAAAGGGGCCCGGATAATCGTCTGGTCAGAGGCAATTGGCCTGATCATAGATTCCAAAGAGGACTCATTGCTGCAAAAGGCCACTGAACTGGCGCGGGAAGAAAAAGTATATTTATTGATTGCCCTGGGGGTAGTTCAGCCAGGCCCGGTTACAGCTGACAGGCTGCTGTTAATTAACAAAACCGTTGCGATAGGTCCGGAGGGGCAAATCCTAAATGAATACCTGAAAAGTAACCCAGTCCCCTTCGCGGAACAGGATTACGGTTCAGACGACATTATCCCCCTGATTGAAACTCCATATGGCGGTCTGTCTCCCGTTATTTGTTACGATGCGGATTTCCCCCATTTTATGAAACAAGCCGGGAAAAATGGTGCCGATATCCTCCTGGTTCCTTCTGGGGATTGGAAAGCGATAGATCCTTACCACCCATTTATGGCGCGCTTACGGGGGATAGAAAACGGGGTTTCCGTTGTCCGTCCCGTTTCCCGTGCCACCTCCATTATTTCGGATCCTTATGGAAGGGTACTTGGCAGCGATGATTACTTCAGCGATGAAGACCACCTGCTGATGGCATCCGTACCTGTAAAAGGAGTAAATACCTTCTATTCTCAAATCGGGGATGTGCTGGTGTACTTCTGTATGGTTGTGGTCGCAGGCTTCCTGGGGTTGCGCATCAGGGATTGGTTTAGTCTGAAATCAGACCGCAAAAGGGTCCCTGCAAGCACATTATCCGGCAGCCTTGAATAATTCCGGAAGTAATCAGAAACAGAAAAGCCAACAGCATTTGTTGGCTTTTTGTCTTCACTACTTATTAGTGAACAAATTCACAGCTGCCCTTTTTGAAATATTTTAAGTACATTCTGCCTGCTAAACACTGCGCCCTGTTAAACCAAACTGTAATTATGAGAATGCTGAATTCATCCCTTTTTATAAATATCAGCTTGCTGATCTGTGCCCTGACGCTTTCGGGACCCTGTGCTTTTGGCCAGGGTTTCGAGGGATATTACCGTTATCCTGACATACATAAGGACCAACTGGTTTTTGCTGCCGAAGGGGACTTATGGCAGGTTCCCATTACAGGGGGGCTGGCCAGCCGCCTCACCTCCCACGCCGAAGAAGAAATGTATCCCGCATTTTCCCCGGATGGAAAAACCATTGCGTTTTCAGCGAGCTATGAAGGCCCGATCGAAGTCTACACTATGCCAGCAGAAGGCGGCTTGCCAACACGATGGACCTACGAATCAGACCTTTCCGTGGTAAATGGCTGGACTCCTGACGGAAAAGTTTTGTACCAAACCCGGGCATACTCCGGGGTTCCAGACTATCAGCTGGTCTCAATAGATCCCCGGACAAAAGAAAAGGAGCGCATCCCGTTGAGCCAGGCCAGTGAAGGCTGTTATGACGATAGCGGGAAGACCCTGTTTTTTGTACGTCCCGCCTATCACCGTAATGTTACCAAGCGTTATAAGGGAGGGACTGCACGCCAGCTTTGGAAATTTACAAAAGGAATGCCTGAAGCTGTTAAACTAACCTCGGATTACACAGGGGAAAGCCACCATCCCATGTGGTACGAGGGAAGGGTTTACTTTATTACCGACCGGGATGGCACAATGAATATCTGGTCCGTAAATGAAGGGGGGTCAGATCTGCAGCAACACACTGAACACACCGGCTTCGATGTTCGCTATGCCCGGCTATCGGACGGAAACATTGTCTACCAGTGGCAGGCAGACCTTTGGCTGTATAATATTGCTTCAGACACCTATAAAAAAATTGATATCCGACTTTCTTCTGACCTGGACCAGTTACGTGAAAAATGGGAAGATGAACCGGCAAAATATATAACGCATTTGGCCCCGGATCCCAAGGGTGAAAAAGTAGTGATCACTGCCAGGGGCAGGGTTTTTGTAGTTCCTGTAAAAAGCGGCAGAAGCGTGGCCTTTACTGATAAAAGCGATGTGCGGTACCGGGACGCCGTCTTTTCACATGACGGTAAAAATATTCTGGCCCTTTCAGATGAAAGTTCGGAATTTGAATTTGTCCGAATCCCTGCAGATGGAATTGGCAGCGAATCTGCGATAACAAAAGACGGAAAAGTGTTACGCTTTGGTGGAGTCCCTTCTTCTGACGGGAAATATTTGGCCTATAAAGACCTGCACGAGCGCATGTACGTTTTGGAGCTGAATTCTGGTGTCAGCACTCAGATTTCTTCTAACGACAACTATGTGGGAAAAGCTTCCTGGTCTCCGGATAGTAAATGGCTTGCATTCGAGCAGGCGGCAGATAACAATATGTTGCAGATCCTGTTATACAATACCGACACCAGGCAAAATATTCCACTTACCACTGACCGTGCAAATAGTACAAGCCCGGTCTGGAGCACTGATGGGAAATTCATATATTTTCTTTCGGACAGGAGTTTCACATCCCTGGTTCGCAGCCCCTGGGGAAGTAGGCAACCGGAGCCCTATTTTGATGCCAAATTCAAGGTTTATCACACGGCCCTGCAAAAGGGGAATCGGTCCCCTTTCCGCCCCGCTGACGAACTCTTCAGCCCTTCAGAAGACACCAAAAAAGAGAACAATACCCCGAAGGTACTTATTGAGGTGACCGGCCTGCAACAGCGAATGGAAGAGGTTCCGGTACCGGCCGGGAATTACTCAGACCTGAGTCTTAATGATGAGACACTATTTATCAAGTCTTCGGGGACAGGCCTTAACGCCAAAACCGATCTAAGCGCGATCAAAATCACCAACGAAGAGGTTAAGTTAACAACCCTTACGGAGGATATCACGGATTATATGCTCAGTGGCAATGGAAAAAAACTCCTGATCCGCAAAGGACAAAACCTCTATATGGCAGATGCGGGCAGCTCCCCAATAAGCGACCTCAGCAAAAACAAAATATCCCTGGCCAACTGGAAGATCCCAATCATCCCTCAGGAAGAATGGAAACAAATGTTTACGGATGCCTGGCGAATGGAGCGGGATTATTTTTACGACGAAAACATGCATGGAGTAGACTGGGATGCCATGCACGCCAAATACTTACCCCTCGTATCCCGGGTTACCACCCGGGAGGAGCTTTCAGATCTGATCGGTCGGTTCGTAGGGGAACTTTCCGCCCTGCATACCAGCGTACGGGGTGGGGATACAAGGGAAGACGCCAGTAATATTTCCGTTGCAAGCCTGGGGGGAATCTTTAGCCGGTCCGAGGCCGACGGAGGTTTCAGGATTGAACGTATTTACCGGGCAGACCCTGACTATCCGGATGAAAAATCCCCCCTGGACGATCCTTATCTGAACATTTCTGAAGGGGATATCATCACACATGTAAATGGGAAAGCAGCACTGACTGCACTGGATATAGGTGAATTAATACGAAACCAGACAGGTGAACAGGTTCGGTTAAGCCTCAAACAGGGTACCGGAAAGAAGGATATTATCGTAACCCCCATCGGGAACCCCTATAACCTGCGCTACCGGGACTGGGAATATTCCAACCGGCTTAGTGTTGAAAAAGCTACGGAAAACAAGGTAGGGTATCTTCATCTGAGGGCCATGGGAAGCAATGATATCAGCCAGTTTTACAGAGAATTCTACCCGGTTTTTGACCGCCCGGGACTGATTATTGATGTGCGCTATAATTTTGGCGGGAACATAGACAGCTTCATCCTTGAGAAACTATTGCGAAAGGCCTGGATGTACTGGGCCAGCCGAAATGGGAAGCCTTACTGGAACATGCAGTACGCCTTCCGCGGGCACATTGTGGTCCTGGTAAACGAAAATACGTATTCCGATGGGGAAGCATTTGCAGACGGGTTTAAAAAACTCGAACTGGGTACAACCATCGGAACCCGTACCTGGGGAGGTGAAATCTGGCTTAACAGCAGTAACCGCCTCAGTGACGGGGGCCTTGCCAGAGCCCCTATGAATGGGGTTTATGGAGAAAACGGGGAATGGCTGATTGAAGGGCACGGCTTTGAACCCGACATTGTTGTAGACAACCTCCCGCATGCGACCTTTAAAGGAGAGGATGCCCAGCTCCAAAGGGCCATCAGCCATTTGGAGGAACAAATCCGTAAAGACCCGAGAAAAGTACCCCCACCGCCGCCTTATCCGGATAAATCTTTTGAAAATGGGACAAAAAATAATGAGTAAACATTCTGTAAAAAATAGAAAATGAACCGAAAACATTTATTGTTCATCTTAAGCTTCGCCCTTTTGGTTACAAGTTGCAAAAAAACAACTGAAACCGCCACCGAAAATAAGGTAACTATATTCGCAGACTCCCTTATACAGGAGGCTGTAGACAGTTCGCGGATTGCCGGCGCAGCAGTTCTGATACACCAGAATGGCGAAACACTCCTGAACAAAACCTACGGGTACGCCAGCCTGGAACTACAGGTGCCGGTACCGGAGGAGGCCTCCTTCGAAATCGGTTCGGTTACAAAACAGTTTACGGCGGCCGCCATCCTGAAGCTTGCTGAAGATGGGAAACTATCCCTGGAAGACGATTTTAGGGATTACGTCCCTTATGATACGGGGGGGCGTGAAATTCCCATCAGTGCATTGCTGGACCATACCTCCGGTATTCCCAGCTACACGGAAATCCCTGAATTCTGGGAAATGTCTATGAGAACATATCCCAGAGACAGCCTGCTGCGGCTGGTTGAAAAAGAGCCTTTCCTCTTTGAACCGGGTGAGCGCATGATCTACAACAATACCGCCTATTTCATCCTGGGGCTGATTATTGAAAAAGTAAGTGGCAAAACGTACGAGGAATACCTCAGGGAAACCATATTTGATCCGCTGGGCATGGATAACACTTACTACTGCAGTACTTCCACAGTGATACCCGACAAAGTATACGGGTACAACTATACGGAGGATGGCCTGATGCAAAAGCCCTATCTGGACCATACCTGGCCGTATGCAGCGGGGTCTCTTTGTTCGAGCGCTTCAGACCAGCTAAAATGGTTAAAAGCCGTTCACGAAGGCGGGTTTTTCAGTGATTCCCTCTATGAATCCCTGATAGAACCTGCCCGGCTCAATGATGGAACCCAACTCCGGTATGCGAAAGGCCTTTCCGTTTTTAAAGATTACGGGCAACTGAGGATCGGACACGGGGGCGGGATAAACGGCTTCCTGTCTCAGACTCTATACTATCCAGAAGAAAAATTATATATCATTTGCCTGGTCAACACAACCGGCCCTGTAGGGGCAGGATACCTGGCCAATGAATTATCCTGGCAACTGCTGGAAAAGGAGAAATATGCCTCTCAAACTCCTGAAGTAGCTGCTGAGACCCTTGCCGGAGCGTACAAAGGACAGGTGAGGGGGCGAGTCTTGCAACTAGAGGTTGAATTAAGCCCGGAAGGACTCATCGTAGGCGAAGCCGGGCGGGCAGAAAAAGACACCCTTACCGTTTATGTGGGCAACAGCACCTGGATGGATGGAAATGATATGCTGAAATTTACGGACACAGGCATTGTCATTGATGAGGTTTCAGGCTATTATATTCTGGAAAAGCAATGATGCACATTATGGCCTTAATCCTGAATTGATTCGTATTTGAATTTTAACGTTTTTGTTGTAACTATTTGACTGATATCCAGACCTATAGTGCATAGCTTTAAAAACAAACAACCTTTTAATTCAAACATCATGAAAAATGCACTTTTTGTTCTCTGTCTGATCAGCGGTCTTGTGACGCATGCGCAGGATGCAACTATTGAGGCCCTGGTTGCCGATTTTGAAAGAGGGAAAACCATGTCCCTCGCCTATATTGATGCCATGCCTGAAGAGGCATTTGGGTTCAAGCCTGCAGAAGGCAGCCGTTCCTATGCCGAACAATTTCTACACAGTTCGCAAGGTACTATTGGCCTTACAGCCAATGGGACCGGGGCCACACCTATTTATGCCGGGCAAAATCTGGAGAAAGACCCCTCCTTTCAGACAAAAGCTGAGGTGAAGCGTCTGGTGACCGAGAGTTTTGATTTTGCCATTGCAGCTATTCAGAACATGGATCCGGCCACTTTTGAAGAGATAGTGGAGCGCGGACCTTTTAAAGTAACGCGTATCGGATGGGTGCACAAGGCAAAAGAGCATCTGAATCACCATCGCGGGCAAGCAGCCGTTTACCTGAGGCTTCAGGGAATTGTTCCCCCGCAGTACAAGCTGTTTTAGGCAGACGAAATCAATTTACTGCTTAGTTTTAAAGAGAGACGTTTTCTTTCAGGCTGTTTTAATTTCTTAATTTTTTGTTAATTTCATGGAAATAGCGTAATTTGTTGGGAACAACCAATCCGCACATTCCATGAATCCTGAAACCAAATTAATCGTAGGACGAATCGGGGCAGCCCTTCTGGGATTGCTTTTGCTCACCCTTTCCATGCTGGTATACCAGGAAATCAATGCTGGCCTTTTTGAAGAAACAGCCCACCGACTGGCTACCTCCTTCAATGAATATAGCGGATCCCTTGCACAGCGTTAACGGGCTATTTCCCTTTCGCACACAGGCGATTTATTAGCTATAATAAAATTCTTTCTTATCTTTTACCGGATCATCCGCAGATATCTTATGTTTTTAAGGCTTATCAGTTGTTTGCTGCTCCTTGTAGTAGCCAATTCCTGCCTCTTGAGCGGTTCGGAGTCTGGACGGGAAGCTTCCATTCCGCAGCGCCCTTCCCGGGATCTGGATCAAATCCGTGAAGACGGGAAGCTCCGAGCCCTGATCGCATATAGTGCAACCAGTTACTTCCTCTACAAAGGTCAAACCATGGGTTATGAATACGAGCTGCTGCGGAGGCTCGCCAACCATCTTGAACTGGAACTGGAAATACGGGTCGCCCGTGACCTGGATCAAATGCTTGAAATCCTTCAAAAGGGGCAAGTCGATATTGTCGCCCACGGTCTGGCCATTACCCAGGAGCGAAAGAAAGAAGTGGCCTTTGCAGACTATTTATACCTCACCAAACAAGTACTGGTACAGCGTAAGCCGGTAAACTGGCGGAGCCTTACCCGAGACCAGACCTTAGATTATCTCGTTCAGGACCCGGTACAGCTTATAGGGGATACGGTTAGTGTACGCAAGAATTCCTCCTACCTGAGAAGGCTGGAAAACCTTTCCCGTGAAATTGGAGGCAGCATCATTATCGATACCCTTGAAGGCAACCTTTCCACCGATGAAATCATCAAACAGGTGGTAGATAAAAAAATCAAATACACCGTGGCCGACCGCAACCTGGCCCGTATCAATGCTTCCAATTATCCGATTCTGGATATCAGCGTACCGGTCAGTTTTTCCCAACGGATCGCCTGGGCGCTGCCCAAAGGGGCAGATAAATTGCTGGAGGCTACCAATGATTGGATCGCCTCCGAAAAGCGGCAAACCGATTTCTACGTGATCTACAACAAATACTTTAAAAACAGCCGAAGTTTTAACCGGCGTATCAAAAGCGAGTTTTACAGCCTTAATAAAGACCAGATCAGTGCCTATGATACCCTGATCAAGAAAGAGGCCCGGGAACTTGGCTGGGATTGGCGCCTTCTGGCTTCGCTGGTTTACCAGGAATCCCGCTTCAATCCGGAAGCGACCTCCTGGACAGGAGCACAGGGCCTGATGCAACTTATGCCGGCCACAGCCGAAGAACTGGGGGTTGAGGATCGTTCAGACCCCGTACAAAGCATAGACGGGGGAACTAAATACCTAAGCCGTCTGGTTGAAGCCTTTGCCACAGTCCCGGATTCCATCCAACGTATCAAATTTGCCCTTGCCTCCTACAACTGCGGGTATAACCACGTTAAAGATGCCCAAAAGCTGGCTGCTGTGAAGGGGCTCAATGAATACTGCTGGGACGGTAATGTAGACAGTATGATCCTGGCCCTGAGCTATCCCAAGAACTATTACCATGAGGTGGTCGAACACGGATATGTGAGAGGGATTGAACCGTATCGCTACGTTAATCAGATATTTGACCGTTACCAGCACTATACGGCCTTGCTGGATTAACTGGTTTTTCTTCTAAGATGAGCCTGCAGGTTCAGGCCTTCAGGTATCCCTCCCGATAATATTTCTTTAAAAAATTCATCAGGTTATCCGAAAAGATGGCATCCACGATTTCTTCCGGGCTTTGGCCCATCAGCAATTCATTGAATTCTTCCGGGGTATAGGGGCGGGCCCTCCTTTCATCTATTTTTAATACCCGCCGTTTTTTGCGTACTTCCAGGAGGGAAAAATTATACCGTATCCCCTCCCGGCAATAATGCCTGAAATCCTTAAAATCTGCTGCGGTATCAAAATGGTCAAAAGGGTCCACTATGCCATCGTAGTCAGAGCCCAGGCAAACCGTCTTCCAGGAATCGCTTTCGGGGATTTGTGCCCGCTCCAGGTTCTGAGAGCGAAGATGCTCCAGGTTGATCCGGACCACATGAAAAACATTGGACAGGAATATTTGGGTATGCATCCGCCGGATTTCTTCAGAACTCCCCATAGCCCTTGATTCCACTTGCAATAATTTTTTAAACCGGCCCCCGGGCATACGGCCATCATGCAGGCAAAGCCCTATAATCCCATCCGAATCAAAAACCTCGCGTATATCCTGATCAGTGAGGTTAATATCCCAGCGGCTCACAAAAGCATCCGGGTTATTCCTGTTTATATTGGCATAATTCCTGGCAGCCTCACGGCTGGGAATCCCATTGATGGCCGCATGACTACAAATGATGGGGACCCGATCTCCTGCTTCCACCCAAAAGTTCCTCACCATTTCGGCGTAATCATCCCGGGCCTTCAGTGACATGTGTTTCGTATCGATCAGGATGCGCCGGCCATTGTGCCTGGAAAGCAGCTCTTCACTGATCAGCTTTCGCCCAAAAGATGAGATCCCCCTGTCCAGGCCCTTGGATTGATTGAATACATTCGAAAAACCCGGAACGGTTCGGTTGGGGGCATCAGCAAAACTCTTGGCATGACCCGCAAGCAGGTTATTGAAATGATGGGAAAGAGTGATGAAAAAAGGGGTGAAAGGCATCTGGTTTCCATCTTTCAAGCGTTCAATATTATTGATAAAGGCTTGTTTCACAGCTGCCTGCTCTGTCTCACTGAGATCCTCCAGGGTTTCAGCCTCAAAGAGCGCCTCACGCGGATATACCCCCAGACCATGTAAGCCTTCTAAGGATAAAATCCCGGCCATTTCATTTTGCCCGAGGCCCTCCAGTTCCAGGGCATCCTTTATCAGTCTGAATACCGGTGCCTGACGAAAATCCGGGAGTAAAGAACGGCTTTCATGCGCTTGCAAAACGGTGTTGTATTCCCGTATCAGGTCTTTAAAGTAGTTAACCTCCTCCTGATTATAAACCGAGTCCAGATAAGCCAGAGTTTGAGCTTTTGAAAAACCCGTTAACGCCTGAATAATCTTTCGATCCACGCCAAGGTTCCCAAAGAGAGAGCGCAATAGTAAGCGCTGTTTATTTGTTGCATTATTAAATGGACGATCCGGCCTGAGAAAAGGGCGCTCCGGCGGGTACAGGGCAAGGCAAAGCAAGCGGTTATTCCCTTTGTAGCAGGCATCCAGGTTGCTTTGGGTGTACTTGGCTGTGTTTTTCAAAAACAATCCAATAGCCCATTTGCGAAGCAGGCTCGCCAGCCGTAAGCCGTTAAATAACCTCCCGGTTGTTATATTGCGGACCCCTGGCCATAAACCGGGAATACTGCTATTGTTGGCCGGTTTCAGAGACGGGTGACAGTGCAGGTCAGCAATAGGCTTGGCCATTTTTCAGGCTTGTTTTAGATAAGGTTTAATTAAGTTCTGATTAAGGCTTGCTTAATCGAAAGTTAAGCCATAAAAAAAGGACAGTTATAAGAACTGCCCTTCTAATTGATAAAATTTTTCAGCTTACTGTTTAGGAAATATCCTCTACACTTGCATCAGGGGCATTTTTCTTAACCGAAGCTATCCCATTCTCCATTGCGGAAGTGGAAGAATACATCTCACTGGAACCGATTACCTGACTATTGGCTGCTTTCAGATTGAAAAATGGTGCCCCATTTTTCCCTTCTTTACGCTCGTAGCGGTTATCATCGCTGGCATTTTTCTTAACTGAGGCAATGCCGTTCTCACAGGCCGCCTTGGTATTATAAGCTTCGCTACTCAGGATGACTTGTCCATTCCCCGATTTAAGATTAAACCTGAATTTTCCGGCTTTGTCTTTCTTGATTTCAAATTTTCCCATGGTGAATATTAATTTTAGCCGTAAAATATGAAACAATCTGATTATTAGCAATAAAATCAGTGTTATACTGTGAATTTCACAGAATCCGTATCGATTCGCATTGCCATCTCTTAGGGGAAAGAGACATTATAAGCAGCGTTTTTGGCAGCTCTTCTCCCAATAAATATGATGCCGAAAGAGAACATGATGTTAAATTTTTCATTATCTCGCTTATTTTCAGTAACTTAAAAGGTGTGATATACGGATAGATGGGACGGATTAAAACACTTAACAAATGGGCCAATGCACATACGTATTATGCCCTGGATCTGCTCAGGATCCTGCTCGGTGCATTCCTTATCTATAAGATGGCCATTTTTATGTCCGATCAGCAGGCCTTTTCAGAAGTAATCAGGCCTTTTCAAAATTGGCCGGGGAGCTGGATTATCATGCATTACATTGTGGGGGCTCACTTTGTTGGCGGAATTTTTATCATCATCGGCTTGCTTACCCGCTGGGCCGCGGCCTTGCAGATACCTATTCTTTTGGGTGCTGTTATGGTTAATTTCTTAGGGGAATGGCATTCAGGGGAGTTTTTCCTTGCCTTTGCTGTCTTACTGGTATGCCTTTTCTTCTTGCTTTACGGCTCAGGGAAACACTCTGTGGATTACTATCTTAAAATGCAGAAATAAGCCCCCTGCCTCCTCATACCTGAAGCCGAAATTGCATTCCCCTTTCTTCTTTTGCTGTTAAGATGACTAGTGGAACCCAAAGTATTGTTGAAAACCCTATCTTAGCTTTAACCTTGGCCTAATATTCAAACGCCCGCCCGAACCCAGCACAAATGAATTCGCAGGAGAAAGAACTCAAACAACTGGAGGAAAGACTCAATCTACTGGTAAAGCAGCAGGCGAAATTCACAGAAGAAATTGAGGAGTTACAAAAGGCTCTGGCCGATTTGCGTTTTAAGGCAAAGTCTTCTCAGACTGCCAAACAGGTTCAGAAACCTCCCGCTCCAAAAACCACAGCAGCCACTCCACTAAAAGCATCGCGAAAGTTCTACCGCCTGCCTTCAAAGCAAATTCTGGGGGGTGTCTGTGCCGGCCTCTCGGAATATACGGGAATAAACCTGGCCCTGATGCGGCTGATTTGGGTGCTTTTCGGGCTGGCCTTTTGCATAGGGGTTGTAGTATACCTGGCCATGTGGATTATTGTTCCATCCTCTCCCATCTCTGCTCCCAGGCAAGCTTCTGCCCCTGCCGAAACCCCAAAGGATTCTGAGGCATCCTCCGTTTCTAAATCGCAAGCTGAAGAACAACCAACACACGTTTTTGATTCACCTCCGGGCCGACCTGCCTTTAATCTGGAAAAATATATAGGCGAAAGCCTTATCAGTAAAATTGGGGTGGTGATCCTGATTATCGGGTTTGGGATCGGTGCCAAATACTCCATAGAAAAAGGGCTGATCAGCCCCCTGGTCCGGGTTATTCTTGGTTATCTGACCGCCAGCCTGCTTTTATTGGCCGGGGTCCGCTTACGGGCCAGCTATGAAAAGTTCAGTGCTGTCCTGGTAAGTGGTGCCATGGCGCTTTTCTACTTTGTGACCTACGTCGCCTATGCATATTACGATTTATGGCCTCAGACCGCGGCCTTTGCCCTGATGGTGCTCTTTACCATTGGCACGGTCTATGCTGCCCTGAAATACGATCAACAGATCATCGCACACATAGGGATGGTAGGGGCTTATGCTGTCCCCTTTTTACTCAGTGAAGGCCGCGGGCAGGCAATGATACTTTTCAGTTATATAACCATCATCAACCTGGGGATACTTTTCCTTGCACTTCGCAAATACTGGAAACTGTTATCGGTTTTCTCTTTTGGCCTAACCTGGCTCATCTTTTTTACCTGGTATGTGAGCGCCTATGAAATGGAACAGCACTGGAGCCTGACCTGGCTGTTTTTAATACTGTTCTTTTCCATATTTTATTGCAGCTTCCTGGCCTATAAACTGCTGAAAAAAGAAACTTTCAATTGGCTGGATGTGGCTTTGCTCTTGGGTAATGCCTTTATTTTCTTCGGCTTCGGATACGACCTGTTGGAAAGCAGCCCGGACACCAGCACCTATCTTGGAAGTTTTACCTTCCTCAATGGATTGCTGCATGGCCTTGTGGGCTTGCTAATTTATCGCCGGAAATTGGCAGACCAGAATGTATTTTACCTGTTAAGCGGCCTGGCGCTGATATTTCTGACCATCAGTATCCCGGTTCAACTGGACGGGAACTGGGTTACCCTTCTCTGGATGGGTGAGGCCACCCTGCTTTTCTGGATAGGAAGAAACAGGCAAGCTGTTATTTACGAACAAATGGCCTACCCGCTAATCGTCCTTGCCCTGCTGAGTCTTAATCAGGACTGGGCAGTGGCATCCCAGGCATCAAAAAACCTGCCTGAGGCACTTGAGTATACTCCTTTTTTCAATGTGCTTTTACTAAGCTCCCTGTTATGTGCAACTGCCCTGGCCTATATGAACTACTTATTCCACCGGGTTCCTGAAGCATCTGATTCAGAGGGTTCCGATTCCCTCAGGCCCTTAATTGGCTACAGCCTTGCGGGTCTTTTATTACTGGTATTATTCGCCAGCTTTGCAGTCGAAATATCCAATTACTGGAACAGGATTTACGCTACCGAGAACTCTGGCATCCAGCCCTGGCCCTGGTTCATCAGGGGGCTCACCGAATCTTTCAAGGCTGTTTGGATGCTGATCTACAGCTTTGCCTTCCTCAGTGGGCTGTGCCTGTACAATTTCTCCCGACTGAATAGCCGGTCTTTGGGAGCGGCCTCCCTCGTACTTCAGGGGATAGCTTTATTACTATTCCTAACCGCGGGGCTGTATTCCTTAAGTGAGCTCCGCGAGGCCTTTCTGGCGGGCGTAACACAACCCGATTTCCTCAGTGCCGGGTTCCCATTGGGGATTCGCTACCTGGTATTGGCACTACTGGGCCTGCTATTTTATACAGCACATACAAACCTGAAACGCTACGCTCCCTACCTGTTGTCCAATGGAAGTTTTGACCTTGTTTTGGCCCTTAGCGCAGTCTGGATTGCAACCAGTGAATTGCTGCATTGGCTGGACATCTATGGGGCAGCAAATGTCTACAAGCTTTGGGTTTCTATCCTCTGGGGAGTCTATGCCCTGCTACTGGTGGGCCTGGGTATCTGGAATCGAAAAAAGCATCTGAGGGTTGCGGCAATTGCCCTGTTTGCCTTCACGCTTTTAAAACTCTTCTTTTACGATATAGCCCACCTGAACACCCTTTCCAAAACTGTGGTCTTTGTTTCCCTTGGGATATTGTTGCTACTGGTGTCTTATCTCTATAATCGGTTTAAGGAAAAACTATACGAGGAAGAAGGACCTGAATGAGACTCTAAAAACAGAAAAGCCCCGTAGCAGGTGCTACAGGGCTTTTCAACTTTAAGAATCGGGTCGTATTAGTTTTGTCCACTGGCCGTAAGGTCGCTGTGAGTACAGCTATAGTGCGCATCTGATGCTGCATAGGCAGCTGCTTCGGCAGATTTTCGTGCCTCTTTTCCCGCCTCCAGCGACTTACGCATAAAGAATCGGATATCTCCCAGGTTACGTGCAGTATTGGCCTTTTTGGCGTTGGTAAAAGCCTCATCTGCATAGTCCCGGGCATCGATTGCCAGGCTCTCTGCATCTATTGAAAAGCTTACCACTGCGTCTATCCCGCAAATCTCTGAATAATACTGAGCTTCAGAAGCAAGCTTAACCGCTTCGTAGGCTGCCGCAAGGGCTTCCCCGGCAAGCACTTCTACTTTTCTGGCATCGGTCCGGGCTTCAGAAAATTTGGCTGCAAAGGCTGCAGATTCTGCATAGGTTTGCATGGAATCCGTAAAATGGCTTACCTCATCAATGTAGCTTTTAACATCTGTTATTTCACTTTTAAACAATTCGCACTGAGCACTTAATGGGGTACTCAGGCAGCAAATCAAAAGGATCAAAGCACTTTTTATCAGGGAACTTCTGCGTTTCATAAAACTGTTTTTGTTATGATTGTCTATGTTAAAAACTAAAAGGTGATAATATAATTTTAATGCGGCGGTCCAAGCGCTGGAAAATTAGATAAGCTGAGGTCGAAAAAATATAAAGACGATCATCGGTTAAGAAATCCAGATGATTGTAACAGAGGCTAATTATTCTCTTGAGCATAATACGCATATTTAACAGTTCCTGCCTCCTTTTATAGCCTTCATTAAGCCTTTTGAAAGCAATTCCCATTTAAAATTTTTTCCGTTTAGGTTGTAAAATATAAAAACCTGCCTGTTATTCACCTCAATGAAAATGAGAATTTTCTTACTTAAGAACGTTGGGCTTTTTAAATAATTGCATTTTGCCTTGAAATCTGTACCGTTGGGCGTTTACCCATTATAACATTGGGAATGTGAAGTCTTTTGATCTAAGGTAAACGGGTATACATACCCGCTCGCATTAAATAATTCCTTAACTTTCTGTAGCCCTTGTGCTTTCATGCAGCGATGGGGTAAGTCCCCCCTTGGTTAATACTAAAAACAGAATCGTGATCCGCTTTTTAAGCCGTATTCGCAAAAAACTCCTTGCGGACAACAAATTCAGCAAGTACCTCTTTTATGTGATAAGTGAAATCATTATTGTTATCATTGGGATACTATTGGCACTACAGGTGGATAACTGGAATGAAGGGCGGTTAAATCGGGAGGAAGCCAGGATTTCCTATTCAAATACTCGACAGCAATTGCTGGAGGACAGTAGAAATATTCAGGGGCAGATAAATTATAACAGCAGGTATACGGAACAGTTCCAATACGCCAAAAAGCTTATCCGCAACAACGCAAGATCCCTGAAGGATAGCCTCAGTGCCATTACCTCCAGGCTTGTAGATTACTCGGATTTTGACCGACAGGGTACTATTTATCAAACACTTGTGAGTAGCGGTGAAATCAAACTCATGAAAAGTGAGGACATCAAAAAACGCCTAAGGGCCCTGGAAGAAACCTACATCTATGTGAACCGGATGGAGACCATTCATTACAACGCTATTGCTGAAATGATTCCTGAGCTTATAACGGCTGTTAACCTGGATACACACCTTGCCATAAACGAGGATAAATTATACATCTCCTCATTTGAAAACTATTTTACAATTGCCCTCAGGATCATCCTGGAAAAAGATCAAGTATATCACAGGGCCCTGGAAGAAATTGAAGAACTGATTGCCTTAATTGACCAGGAAATCAGCTAACCCTTCCATCCCTATAAGCCATGACAATATGATCTCATTCTTCCGCAAACTTCGCCAGAAATTAATTGCCGATAACAAATTCAGCAAGTACCTCTTTTATGTAATCAGCGAAGTAATAATTGTGATACTCGGGATACTGATGGCCCTGCAGGTAGATAAATGGAATACGGAGCAAGAGAACAAGGAAGAGGCCCACCTGTTCCTGACCCGTTTAAAAAATGAATTCCTGGTCAACAGGGAACAAATGGTGGATAAAATAATGATGCGGCAAAAGGCTCTATCGGCGGCAAGGGAATTGATACGCTTTGCCGACGGAACATCTGAATATAAGCAGTCTGAACAGGTAGACAGTCTGCTGGCCCTTGCCCTGCCCGTCTATACGTTTGACCCTTCCCTTGGGGTACTGAATCAACTTACTTCAACAGATAAGCTTACCCTCATCAAAAATGAGGCGCTCAATAACAAGCTTTCGAGCTGGAATTCCATGATTGAGGATTTCAAGGAGGACGAAAACATGTACAATGCTTACAACCACAACTTCTTCCGGCCGTTCCTTTACAAGCAGTACAACAGCCGTAATATTATCAATAGCCGCATAAGAAACAAGGTGATAAACCCCATACTGCTCTCCTCCCCGGAAGAGGTAAACAGGGAAATTGGCTTTTCAAATAAACCCGTGGACGTGAGCGTACTGCAACAATCCGTTGAATTCGAAAATTACCTGGCCTTTGTTATAAGTTGGATTTCGCTTATCAATACCCAATCTGAAGGGGTACTCAATTATATTGATTCGGTAGTGGAAATCATCGATGATGAACTCATTCATAAATAGCCCATGAAATTTTTCAGGAACATTCGCCAGCAAATGCTTGGCGATCAAAAAATCCGCAAATACTTTTTCTATGCTTTTGGAGAAATCCTTTTAGTGGTCATAGGGATCCTCATTGCGCTTCAAATCAATAATTGGAGCGAATACAGGAAAGACCGGGAAACCGAAGCTTCCTATTTAGAACGCCTCCTCATTGAACTGGAAACCAACAAGCGAATTGCTATCCGCCAGGAGGATTTTGCAGGATTCCAGATAGAAAATGCCAAGATCATTTTAGACTTCCTAAAGGAAGAATACTTACCTGAGAATAACGAAACCATACTATATGCCCTGGAACATATCCGCTGGGCAGAACCGCTGAATATTTTTGAAAGTACTATCTGGAAGGAACTACAGTCCACAGGGAGTTTATCCCTCATAGAAGATCAGAACCTCAAAACAGAAGTTGGGAAATTGTACAGGGATATTACAATATATCAGGGGTACACGGAGGAGTGGAATTCCTATAACCTCTTGTTCCGTAACCTTCTTACCGATATAATCCCTGCTGATACCCGATTGGGTATCCACCAAAACCTGATCGTCCATGCTGAAAGCGGCAACCTTATCCAATTAAAAAGTGCTATTGACCCCACTCTCCTTAAAGCTCGCCTGAATAGTATTCCTGCCCTTTCAGATCATTTGGCCGATGTAATGATTGTACGCAATTCAAGCAAGGGTCGATGTGTAACCATGCAGAAGGCGGTGGCCAATCTCACCAGTTCCATTAAGGCCCAGCTGAACCGTTCCGAATAAAATCATGCCATGTCCTGTTTTATGCTCCAGGCAAGAAACAGGAGTCGCTTTGCCGGGAACAGAACTACTTTTCATCCTGAAATGCAAACTCCCGGAACTCACAGTATAAATCTGAGATAAGATATGAGAAAGCCACTTCAACTCCTCTCTTTCACTGCCGCCCTGCTTTACAGTTGCACGCAGGTCCTGGCACAGGGAATCGAAATAGATGAACTCCTTCAGGACACAGCCCCGGAATGGAACGTAAAAATAGGGGCGGCCTGGCCCGGGAAAATCTCCAAATACCGCTTTGGGGATTATGCAGTGGCAGACAGCAAACAGGGAATGGCCACCAGTACTTACACCCAGAAACCCTTTAGCCGGAAAGCGAGTAGCAGGGCCGAAGTGGCTTTTACGTTTGCCCTGAGCAATGGGGAAAATGACTCCGTTTTTGTGAGGGCCGCTTCGCGAAGCAGCATGGAAGAGCTGCGGGCATCCCAAATATTCGAATGGCTTTCCATAGGCGAGGAGGGCCTGCAATCGGCCACCGATTATTTCGAGGCGCGCATGAGCCTTGACAATGGGGCACCCCCTGGCTGGCTGCTGTTGCTTGTCCGATCCTGGCGGGAAGATTACGGAGAAGAAATTATCAGCGAAATGAGCAATGGGGAGCAGACCATTCAAATCGTTCCGGTATCCTCCCCATCGAACGGAAAAGGTTCCCGAAACATCACTGCTATGGGTTATGAGTTTTTTTCAAAAGGAGAATCCCTCGCAGCAGTTCAGTATTACGGGGGCGGAGCATTTGGTTTGAATAAAAACAAGGTCTGGCTCCGGCCGGATCTGGGTGCGGAATTGAGACTGGTCCTGGCCGGGGCCATGACAGCGCTGATGGAATACGAGCTGCAGCAGGGCTTTTTTAACTAATTACCTGAATCGGCCTATTTAAAGTATTTATACACTTTTTCTGGTCCCTCTCCCGGGATGTCCTGGATCCTGCCACCAGCAATTTTTGGGATATATAAAGGGAATAACCTATTTAATTTCAGGATCAAATCAATTCACTATGGAATCCAAAAACCGTTTTAAACAAAAAAGTCTCCTAACCCATATTAAAAAAGGTCTTAAGTACTCGATCTTTTGCAGCATTGTGCTGCTCACAGCTTGCAGCAATAGCGACGATTGTTCAGGCGCCAAAAAATTCAGCCCCCTTACGTTTTCCGAGCTCACCGCAACTTCTGTAGTTGTCTCGGGATATGTGGTGCCGAAAGATTGCGCAGAACTAAACTACAATTTTGGGTCCGGGGTCTGGTATGGCACAACCCCAGAACTGGACCGTACCAACGGTTTAGATGCCTGGGAGTCGTTGTCGCTCTCCTTTGAACTGCTCCTGGAAAATCTGGAACCCGGAACGAAATATTATATACGCCCTTACTATTCCATGAACCTGGGAGGGGATGCCGGACCCATACAGGAGTTTACAACCCTCTCCACGGAATAACCTTAGACAATGAAAACTATCAGATCTTCCCTAATAAATCCTATGCTGGCCCTGCTGCTCGTTTTCCAAAGCTGTACCATCTATCAGAAGCAGGAAATTGGGCTGCCGGAAGATCCGAATCCAAAAGACCGGTATAAGATTTATACAGAACACGGTAAGGTTTACAGGGGGGTAAAGCTTCTTAAGAAACAGGATACCATCCATGGGATACATTACAGGTTAAAACCAAATTTTTTTCCCTTCCCGCGGACCAAATTGAAAAGGCATATCTCTGGAGAAAGCGACCTTCAAAAGTGGCTACCGCATTGACCTTACTTACCGGAGCCGGTTTGCTCGCTTTTGGTATTTGGTACGCTATCTGGGCTGCCAACTTTCAATCAAGATATAATAGAATATAAAGTGTTTGGATAGAAAAACCCTACAATGCTACTTCAAAATTAAAAAGCTAAAAAATCACTCTTCCCCCGCCCGGCTGAAGGAATTCAAGGAGGTGTTATCGTCCTTTTGGCATGTCTGAGGATATTCCCGGTGTAACAATTTCCTGAGTTAGTCTTCTTTAAGATAGACGAACCAACCCATTCTGTTAAGATGTCTCTTACAAGCCTTTTTAGCCCAAGGCGGGTTTTTTATCTGGGAATATGCCTGCTGGCCAGCATTCACAGTTTCGGGCAGCCTGACTTTCCGAGGACCCCGGAGCAGGCAAAACTGGTATACAGCGACCTGGAACATTTTATGGACGCCTATCGGGCATTGCAAACCAGCCAGGATACTGTCGCGGTTTTGCAAACCCTGTATTTCGAGAAGGGCTCTCCCGGCCTTAAAGAATTTGTGCAGCGGCACCAGTTAACCCCTGAACTCCTTAAGGATGCCCTCGCCAAAGCCCCGGAGCGTTACGCACTGCTACCTGCTTTTATGGAAAAGATCAATGCCACGGAGGCGGATTATGCAGCGCTCATGAGCCAGTTCAGTGAAGTAATGCCCAATGCCATGTACCCTCCCACCTATTTACTGGTAGGGGCAAACCGGGGGATAGGGCAGGCCTCCCAGGCCGGGCAGCTGATAACGGTTACCCGTGTACTGGACAAGCCTGAAAAATTCCGTCAGTTAATGGTCCATGAACTGTCCCATTTTCAACAGGCCATGGCCATGGGCGGGCAACAATACCAGGCTCTTTATTCGGCTCCCAACAACATGCTCGGGCTTTGCCTGCGGGAAGGCGGGGCAGAATTCATTACATCATTAGTGCTGGGAGTAATCACCCAAAACAAAGCACTGGAGTTTATTCATCAAAACGAAAATCAGTTAAAACAAAGGTTTGCCGAAGACCTTGCCCAACAGGAGAAGGGATATTGGTTATGGGATTCCATTGAGCAGGAAGAACACCCCAAACTGCTGGGCTATGCCATGGGCTATAAAATCTGTTCGGCCTATTACGAGCAGGCCGCCGACAAACCAGCAGCACTTCAGGAAGTTTTGCTAATGAAAGACCCGGAAGCATTTACAGCTGCCAGTGGATACCTTTCCCGATAAACCGGGGCTCTGTCTCCTTTACTCGATTCGAATAGTCCCGAGGTGCTTTGGGATTATCACTTCGGTTTCGGGCGAAAGCCGGGCAACATCTTCTTTAAAGGGTAGTAATTTAAGGTTTACAGAACTTTCCTGTGAAAACCCGTAAGGCAAGCGAAAATTATCCCAATGCGTTGGAATGATTACTTTGGGGTTTCCCGTAACCTTCAGCAGGCGCTCATTGTAGTTGTATAATCCCAATTGGGATTGGTTGACCCCTGCCAGTAAAATATCCGGTTCAATACCCTGCAGTTCGCGTTCCACAAAATTCATAGACCCCATGGTAAGCACCTTGTGATTTGAAAAACGGGCCAGAAACATCAGGGAGCCCCCTTCAATAAATTCCGAAACCCGAAGCGGCACCCTTGGCACCTCAGTATAGGTACGGGAATCCAGGTAATGCTTATCATTCAGGGCAGAATGAATGGATGGAATCACCCGGACCGAGAACTTTTCAAACTGATAGTCCTCCCCCCCTCGTACCGGA
The DNA here is from genome assembly GCF_052497835.1 of Robiginitalea insularis. Taxonomy (NCBI): domain Bacteria; kingdom Pseudomonadati; phylum Bacteroidota; class Flavobacteriia; order Flavobacteriales; family Flavobacteriaceae; genus Robiginitalea; species Robiginitalea insularis. The sequence goes on along the minus strand of NZ_CP199296.1, from coordinate 1,495,979 downwards.
TAAAGCTGTTCATCCGGGATTCCATACCCCCTCAGGATATTGCAGGTGGTTTCCGTCCCTACTACCTTGGCCCCGGTTTTTTTAGCTATATAAGGCACATCGGAGAGGTGGTCAAAGTGGGCATGGTGCACCAAAATAAAATCGGCTTTGGTAATCAGGCTGTCAATGAGCAGGGTATCCGAAACAAAATAGTCTGATCGCATTACGGTTTGGCGGGTGTCATCCGGACTAATGCCGGGGCCGGTCCCAAGCTTAACGCGCGAGATATAGGGGTCTACCAAAACTGTAAAATCCCCATCGGTGATTTTCCAGCCGGCCGTACCCAGATAGGTTAATTCCAGGGGGGTGTCCTGCGCAAATGACTGCCCTCCCGTTAAGAAAGTAAAAAGGAAAAACACTGCGCTGGCAGCTATTTGCAAGTGGTGCGAGATTGTCATAATAATATGGTTTGTGTGTTATTTCTGTGTTCGGTTCAGGTAATAGCGGTTTACGGCATCGGAATTGGCCTCAATCAGGTCGGGCCATCCGTCCGCATTAATATCGACAGCGATAATGTCATAGGTCAGGAATTCCTCTTCTGCCAGTGGTAACGCTTCCCAGATCCGGCCCTTTCCACTGTTTAAAAAAACATGGTTGGGACTTCCTGCATTCCCTATGGCGATATCCATATCCCCATCCTGGTCCAGATCCGCCACGGCAATAGCAAAACTCCTGGCAGCCGTCGCATCAAAGGCAACACTTCTTGAAAACACCAGCTTGTCATCACCGAAATAAATGGTATTGGGTTCCCCGATGTTCGCCAGCAGTATGTCCTTATAGCCATCGCCATCTACATCCGCAACGCTTATCGAGCGGGTATTGTCACTTCCGGTTCCAAAGGGTATCTTTTGCGTAAATCCCATCGCCCCGTCATTGAGATATACAAAATTGGGCTGGGCGTTCCGGTTGGCCAGGATCAGGTCTGTATCCCCGTCCCCATCCATATCTGCCGCTTCCACATCAATGGTAGCATCTTCACTACTGCCAAATTCGAGGGTTTTGGGGAAGCTGCCATCTCCTGCATTCAGGCAAATCTCATTGGGGCGTCCCCGGTTGGTTATCAGGATATCCACATCCCCGTCCCCGTCCAGGTCGGCCAGGGTGAGGTTCCGGGTTGGGGCATATGCCTGTCCAAATGAGGGCCCTGGAGTAAAGGTTCCGTTACCCACATTGAAAAACAATTCATTTGGGGCCATATCATTTCCGACGGCAATATCCAGGTCCCCATCCTGGTCAAGGTCTGCAAGTTCGGTGGCGTAGGAAGTAGCCCGCAGGGTTCCCAGCTGCAATTCAACAGTAAAAATCCCCCGGCCGTTATTAAAAAAAATCCTGTTCTGGCCGGGCCAGTGGCGTCCATTGGCAACTACCAGGTCCGTATCCCCGTCACCATCCAAATCCCCACTGGAAACAGAGGCAGTTCGCTCTGTATAGGGTCCCAGGATCAGTCTTCCGGAACCTGGGAGCCGCAGTTGCTGTGCCCATCCATTCCCGCAGAGAAATAACAGCAGCGCAGCCGCAAACAAGGAAAGGTGTTGTTTCATCCCCCGGAATTTACAAAAAAAGTAAGATGGTTTGAACAGAAGCGAACCATTGGTGGAATCACCCCCTGACCTTTTGGCCGAAGTACCGGACCTCAGACTGGCTGGATCTATAATTCACACATTTTTTATATTTAAATATTGTAACCCACGCTAAACCATGCTCAGATTCTTCCGCCTGCTACGGCAAAAGCTACTTTCACAAAACCTGGTTCGTAAATACCTTTTCTATGCCATAGGGGAAATAGTCCTTGTGGTCATTGGAATCCTGATAGCCCTCGCAATCAACAACTGGAACGAAAAACAGAAGCTTCGGGAATACGAAGAAGACATCCTTAAAGAAATCCGGACCGGTCTGGTAAATACACGGGAAGAAGTTTTGCGGTCTATTGAGGAGGACCTGCGCTGGAGGGCCTGCAATTATAAGATCCTGGAATACCTGGATCAGCAAAAGCCTTACGACGAGAGCCTGGACCCCTGTTTCGGTTCATATTTCTGGTCATCCACCTTACAGCTTACCACTTCTGCATACGATGAATTAAAAGTGCGGGGGCTGGAACTGATCTCCAACCCGGAACTGAGGCGGGAGCTTACTGATATGTTTGATTACAAATTTGATGTGATCAAATCCGAGGTGGAAGTCTGGGATTCGGAATTACTCAGTTCCACCATATATCCCATGCACGTAAAACTATTCAGAAAATATTATCCGGAATCCTGGCAGGTGTTTGAAGACGAATTCGCCAAACCTGTAGACTACCAAAGCCTGCTGAGCAATGAGGCCTATAAAAATCTACTCGCCGAAATTATCTCCCTCAGGAACTACAGCATAGTCATCAACCAATCCCTGGAGAAGGACCTGCAGCATCTGATTGGGAGCATCGACAAAGAATTGAAAGCCCTGTCCAATGACTGAGGCAATCCCCCACTCCATAAATTATTTATGTACCTTAATCCCTTAATATTAGCTGTCAGTCATGATTCGTTTTTTTCGACAGATTCGGCAACGACTCCTTGTTAACAACAACATAAGCCGGTATTTATTTTATACCATTGGGGAGATCCTGTTGGTGGTCATCGGGATCCTGATAGCCCTGCAGGTAGACAGCTGGAACCAGCAGCGGCTGGAACGAAAAGAGGAACAGCAAATCCTGTCTAACCTGCACGAAGAATTCCTTCAGAATAAGGCAATGATAGGGGAAAACATGAACGGGGTGAGGGAAATCCTGGCAAACGGGCAGGCCCTGATGAACCTGATCGGGGCCGAAGAGGCTATAGTCCGCAGCCAGAATACAGACAGCCTCCTGTTCCATTTCCTTCCTGCTCTTGACCTGTCCACCTCGGGCACCTCCCTGCAAAACGTGATACAGTCAGGGAAAATGAACCTGATTACCAACAAAATGCTTATTAACGCCCTCTATCAGTGGGAAGCTTTATTGGACCAGGTAAAACAAAGGGAGCAATTCGGGGATGAATGGACCAACAACATCATGCTGCCCATGATGGCTGAATATATTTCCTTTAAAGAAATGGATGCGCAGGGGGATTACTCCTGGACCGGGAAAAGCCGGCTGGCAAACCGGAAAATGGAACTATTCCAGTCCCTGGTTTTCGAAAACTACCTGGATAATTCCCTATACCTCCAGCAAAACCTTATTATACAACTGGAAAAAGCAGAAGCCCTGGCCACAGAAATAATTTCCCTGACCCGAACTGAATAGTAATGCTCAATTAAACTAAACTTATGAAAAGCTTATCTCCCCTTTATCTTTTCTTCCTGTTGCTGATCAATTGCGGGAATCCCGAGTCTTTTGATGTGCTTATCCAAAATGCCCGTATCCTGGATGGATCAGGTGCGGAGGCTTTTTCGGGGGACATCGGCATCCGGGCCGATACCATTGCCGCAATAGGCGATTTGGCCGGAGCCAAAGCGGATATGGTTATTGATGCGGAGGGGGATGTCGCAAGCCCCGGGTTTATCGATATACATACCCACCTGGATCCCATCCTGGAATTGTCGGATTGCGAAAGCCATATCCGGCAGGGGGTCACCACGGCCCTTGGGGGGCCGGACGGCAGGAGCCCCTGGCCATACGCATCCTATCTGGATAGCCTGGAGGCAATAGGGATCGGCATGAATGTGGGCTACCTGTTAGGGCACAATACAGTACGGCGCAATGTAATGGGCCTGGATAACCGGGCCCCGACCGGGGAAGAACTGGCCGAAATGCAGGCACAGGTCCGCCAGGCCATGGAAGAAGGAGCCTTCGGGATTTCAACCGGGCTAAAATATTTGCCGGGCGCCTTTTCCAAAGTAGATGAGGTAATCGCCCTCTCCAGGGAGGCGGCAGCTTATGGCGGAATTTACACCTCCCACCTGAGGGAGGAAGGCCTGGGCCTGATCGATGCCGTTCAGGAAGCCATTGAAATTTCGGCAGGGGCTGATATCCCGGTTATCCTGACCCACCATAAGGTGGTTGGCAAACCCATGTGGGGGCAGAGCAGCCGCACCCTGGCCCTGGTAGATTCGGCACGTACTGCAGGCCTGGACATCAAAATAGACCAATACCCCTACAATGCCAGTTATACAGGCATTTCCATCCTGATTCCGGCCTGGGCCCGCGCCGGCGGGAACGAGGCCTTCCGGGAACGGATCGCAAACCCGGTCCTTCGCGACAGCATCAAGGATGGAATTGTCTTTAACATCATCAATGACCGCGGTGGAGACGACCTCAGCCGGGTTCAGTTTGCCAAAGTATCCTGGATGCCGCAGCTGGAAGGACAGACCCTGGCAGACTGGTGTGCTATAAAAGGGATGGAACCCAGCATCGAAAACGGGGCCGAGCTGGTCATTGAAGCCCAATTGAACGGCGGGGCCTCCTGTGTCTTTTTTGCCATGGATGAAGGGGACGTTATCCAGATCATGAAACACCCGCAAACCATGATCGCCTCAGACGGGCGGCTGGTGGCCCCGGGGATGGGCCACCCACACCCGCGCTGGTATGGTACCTTCCCGAGGGTCCTGGGGGAATACGTGCGCGAAAAGCAGGTGCTGCCCCTGGCGGAAGCCGTCCATAAAATGACCGGCCTGCCCGCACTGGCAATGGGCCTTTCTGACCGCGGTCTGCTTAAAGCAGGGATGAAAGCTGACCTGGTAATATTCGATCCGGAAACCATTGCGGATAAGGCCACTTTTGAAGAACCCCATCAGTATCCGGAAGGAATTTACTATGTGTTTATAAATGGGAAAGCAGCGGTTAAAGAAGGTGCGTTTCAAGAGATTAAAGCCGGGAAAATTTTAAGAAAAACATCCCCCCGTAAATAACATCGAGTATTGCTTATCTTGTCATATTATTAAAACTTAATAAACACGGTTCTATGAAACCTTTTGCTTTGCTACTGCTCTTGTTAGTGCCCTTTACAAGCTTTTCCCAAAACGACAAATGGACCCCGGAAGAAATCATCAACACCGTTTATGTGGGCAGCCCAGAATTCTCAAAGGATGGGAAAAAGGTGGTCTGGGGCCAGCGCAAAGGGCTCCCCAAGGAAGACAAATTCGTAAACCATCTGTACCTGGCACACCTGGATATTCTGGAGGACAACAAACCCAAAGTAGTGCAGCTTACCCGCTCCGAATCCAGCGAATCCAACCCGGTTTTCAGCGCAGACGGGGAAAGCCTTTATTTCCTGTCTTCACGGGAAAAAGGCAAGAAACTCTGGAAGCTCAGCCTCCTGGGCGGAGAACCAGAGGAAGTACAGACCTTTGAAAATGGCATACAATCCCTTCAGAGATGGGCAGACCACAGCCTGATATTTATAGGAGAAGAAGGCAAAACCCTCTACGACATTACTTATGAAAAGGACAATACTGATATTGTCGAAGATACCCTGCACTGGAACCCCCGAAGGTTGTATGCCTTTAACCTGAAAAGCAAGGAAGTCAAACGACTAACGGAAAACCAATATCGCATCAGCAGTTATGGCGTTTCGGAAGATGGGAATATGTTGGTCTACCAGGAAATCACCAGCCCGGACTACGGGACAGACGCCAACCCCAAACCCAATTATGTGCTGCTAAACCTAAAAACCATGCAAAGCCAACCCATCCTGAAAGGCTTGCAAAGCCCTGCTGGTTTTAAATTCACACCAGACGGGAAAGGCTTTTACTTTTCGGCAGAGACCTCTTCTGATCCCCAGTGGAACGGGGCCGGGATACGCGAATTATACTATTTCTCCATGGGAAACAATTCCTATCAGAAAGTACCGCTGGAATGGGAAAATGGCCTGGACGGGGAGTATTTCCTCAACAGTAACGCCCTCATTGTACAACTGGCCAATGGCCCGCTGCGAAAACTTCGCTATTATGAGAAAAAGGGGGACAACTGGAACTGGAAAGACTGGGAATTGGGAGAAAAGAAGGAGCATACGGCCGTGCTGGCCTTTAACCGGCAAAGCGGGAAGATCATCACCCGTTACTCCACTGCCTCCTCCCTGCCGGAATACACCCTGGCCCAACTGGCTGTCGGGCGCAAAACCGTGGGCCTTACCATCCCCCAGATGCTGACTTCCCTGAATGACAAGCTTAAAAAGAAGCCCATCGCCAAATCCGAAATTATTTACTGGGAAGGGGCAAAAGAGGAACAGGTAAACGGAATCCTTTATTACCCAAAAGGCTACGAGGCAGGAAAAAAATACCCCCTTGTTTTAAGTATACATGGTGGTCCTTCCGGGGTGGACCAGGATCAGTGGTCAGAACGCTGGTCTACCTACCCGCAGATCTTTACGGACAAGGGAGCCTTTGTTTTAAAGCCCAATTACCATGGCTCCAGTGACCACGGCCAGGCCTTTGTAGAATCAATCAAGAATGGAAACTACTATTCCCTGGAGGAGGTAGACCTTTACAATGGGATAGAGCACCTGAAGGAAAAGGGGATGATTGATATGGATAAACTGGGGATAATGGGCTGGTCCAACGGGGCCATCCTTACCACCTGGATGACCCTGAAGTATCCGGATATGTTCAAGGTAGCAGCCCCGGGGGCCGGTGACGTAAACTGGACCTCGGATTACGGCACCTGCCGGTTTGGGGTCTCTTTTGACCAGAGCTATTTCGGCGGAGCGCCCTGGGACGATACCAATGGCAAACACTACAATGAGTGGTACATCAAATACTCCCCCATTTTTGAGATTGAAAAGATCAAAACGCCGACCATCATCTTCCATGGTAGTGAAGACCGGGCCGTTCCCAGGGATCAGGGCTGGGAATACTACCGCGGTTTGCAGCAAGTAGGCCAGGCCCCTGTGAAGTTCCTTTGGTTCCCCGGCCAGCCCCACGGCTTGCAGAAAATTACCCACCAGCTGCGCAAGATGAAGGAGGAGATCGCCTGGTTTGAGACCTACCTTTTTAAAGATAAAGAGGTGGAAAACGAAGCCTTTAAGAAAGACAGCCCCCTGGCTTCCCTGCTCAAAATGCAGCAAAATACAGCTGAGGGCGGCTTGCTTGGCCAAATGAAGGATGGCAAACTCATACCTGCCACGGTTTCCCTGGGAAAAGACAGCGTTGCCATTGGCACCCACGAAGTCACCCTGGCCCAATACCATACCTACAGCGGAGAAGCCTATGACCGGCTTCGCGCCAACCAGCCGGTTACCGGGCTCTCAAAGGCAGCTATTGCCGGCTATTTAAATTGGCTGAGCAGTGAAACCGGCGAAACCTATCGCCTGCCCAATGCCGCAGAAGCCAAAAAATTGCACAAAACTGCCCGTAAAAACTTCAAAGAACAGAACAACCTCAACCATTGGGCGGGTTATGAGCTTACCGCTTTGGATGTGCCTGATCTGAAAACCAAACTGCAGGCCGTTACCCTGCCCCTTATCAAAAACACAGGCAGCCACCCCATGGTCAAACTAAGTGAAGACGTTTTTGTCTTTGACCTGGGAGGCAATGCCGCGGAATACTACACGGATGGGGAGCACCTCAAAACCTATGACTACAGCGCCTATGATTTTGTGGACCCCGCTAACCCTGAAAGTCAGTCGGAAGGAGGTCATACAGGGTTTCGGGTGGTAAAAGAGTAGTCCCGACAAAACAGCTCAGGACAAAAATGGTTTTGGCTCCCTGTCATATTACGGGGCATGAAATGTTCCCGCAGACCAAATTTTGTTTTAAATTCGAACCAAGGCATTTAGATCTGGGCTACCCATTTTATTTTTAGGGGAGATCTCCAGGGATTGATCCCTTCTAAATCCAAACCGCCAAACCAGGACTGCTGTCCAGGGCCCAATAATTATGAAGTTCAAAAAATTCATTGCCGAGTGTCGTGAGAATGATGTTTTTAAAAACCTCTCTATTTATGTGGTTTCGGCCTGGGTACTCCTACAGGTAGCAGACCTTGTTGCCGAACCCCTTAACCTGCCCAAAGCTACCCTTACCTACCTCCTGATTATCCTTTTAGTCGGTTTTCCGGTATACCTTTATTTATTATGGCATTTTGAATTACGTCATAAGATCCGCAAAAAACCCCTTAAAAGCCCTGATGGGGATGTGGTGCCCGGCAAATTTGTAAAAACAGGCTTTGAACAATTGTACTTCTCCTTCCTGAGTGTGATTGGCCTGCTCGGCATTAGTGTTGTCCTTTTGGTTATCAAGCAGAATAACGAAACATTATCAATACCTCAAGACCCCCTTTCAGAGGCAGAGGGAAACGATAAAATTGCCGTCCTGACCTTTGACAATAATACAGCCGATGCCTCCCTGGATATTGTCGGGAAGATGGCTGTAGACTGGATTATGCACGGCATTACCGAAAATAAGCTGGGGCAGGTAATTTCGCCCAAAATAGTGGAGAACTATTCCAATATTTTAAAGGCTTCCATCCTGCCTACTGGAGATAATGGGGTTCTGAAAACCTATTTAAAACCATCCAAAGTAATTAGCGGGTCTTATTACCTGGACAAAGACCGGCTGCTCTTACAGTGTTCTATCCTGGACGGAAACATGAATACCACATTAATTTCCTTCGAAGTAACCGAATGTAAGGCCGACAGCCCACTGGTATGTATAGAGGCTCTTAAACAGGAAATCCTTGGCTATTTCCGCTCCCGGGGGGATACCCAAATTATGCTGGAAGATACCCCTCCGAGTTTCAGTGCATATCAGCTTTGGCTGGAGGCAGAGGAAGCCCTGGAACAACCCAACTACTTAGACCTGATCAACGCTGCCATTGCTGCAGACAGCAGTTACTTTAAACCCAAACTGGACCGGGTACTTTACTATTACAACCGGGACAGGTTTGCCGTGGCAGATTCGCTGGTACGGGTTTTATCTACAGAAATTGGCACCAACAAACAGCAGCTCAACATGCTGAAACATTTGGAAGCCTGTCTGAAAGGCGATAACAAGACGGCCTACAGAACCTATCGGGAAGAATATAACAATGCGCCAATGGACCTGGAGCTCAACAGCAGTCTGATGGTCCTGGCCCTGCAATTCGTAAACCGGCCACAGGATGTGGATCCTATTTTCGAGGCTATGGACATGAAGGATATGGATTTGGGGAACTGTATACAATGTGAGTACCGATATTTTATCAAAGGCATGAGCAATATCGAACTGGGCAGGGCCCGGGAAACTATAGCGTTATTAGAGCCTTTTGCCCGGTCCGAAGGTTTGGAATGGATAAAAAGGGCCTTGCTCAAAGCCTATGTGCAGGAAGGAGATACGGAAGCTGCCAAAAAAGTCCTGGAATACGTAAAATTAGTGGGGGATTCCGATTACTGGGAACAAAATATGCTGGTTACAGGAATGGAATTTCTAAAAGTTGGCAACACAGCTGAAGCAAATGCCTATTTTGATGCCCTGATCGGCTTCTACGCCGAACAACCGGCGCCCCTCAAAAACTATCAGAAGAAAATCCGTGCTGAAGCCGCTTTTTACAAGCAAGATTATGCCAGGTCCGAAAAATGGTACAGCCAGCTTTTGAAGGAAACCTCCCTAAGTGCCTCGGAAAGGGCTTATTTCGCTGCTACACTCTATAAAAATGGGAAAGAAAGCGGCGGCAGCGAACAGCTACAAGCCCTAAACGAGCAAAGATCCGGGTATCAATTCGGGGATATCGATTATGCCCTGGCGCAATTTTATGCCACCACCGGGGAGGAGAAGCAATCCATGGATTACCTTAAAAAAGCAGTGGCTGCCGGAAAGCGTTACACCAATAGCACTTTTCATAACGATCCTATTTTCACCCCCTATATCAAGACAGCGGCTTTTAAAGAAATCCTGGAGTTTTGGCATGAGTAAAGCCTGATCCCGTTAGCCTGCTATTTTGGGCTTTGAGGCCGGAGGCCGGTTCAAAGCTCCGCAGGAACGCCCTGATTTCTCTTTTGGGAGCAATGGAAAAACGCCTGGCGCTTCAAAGCTCTTAATTGCTTAACTTAGGCATAGTTAACCAAACCAATGATCCGCTTCTTCCGCAGCCTGCGACAAAGATTGCTCACTGAAAACAAATTCAGCAAGTATCTGCTATATGCCATTGGAGAAATCCTTCTTGTGGTCATTGGAATTTTACTGGCATTGCAAATCAATACCTGGAACGAAGAGCGCATTAGCAAAATTGAGGAACAAAAATACCTGAAACGTCTGAGTCTGGACCTGACACGGGATATAGAAAGGCTGGAAAGAATCCGTGAGAATTATGAGACCCGACTGATTGTAGGGCTTGAGCTCTTGGATTCCCTGGGGAAAAACAACGGCTCCATTATCAGGAAATGGGATCATTTTAATACTGCCGTCAAAAATTACCAGTTAAATCCGCTTCCCGATACGCTGAGCATGGGACGAAAGTTTTTTATCGTCCTGGCAATAGCTCACTTTTCTCCAACGGACATTACCTTCCAGGAATTGCTCAGTACCGGGAAAATTAATATCCTGTCCAATGATTCCCTGAAGACTTCATTACAATACCATTATCCGGATGTAAAGGAAACAGACCGATTCCAGAATGTAATTGTAATGGAAGTGCAGAAGACTTATCGCTACGCCCTGTCCGATAATTTTATCAGTTCGTTCAGCGAGGACAATTTTGCGGACATAAAGGAAAGAATGGTCTCCGCGGACCAGCTGATCACGGCAACTGAAAATTATTTAAAACTAACTACTAGTTTATTGGAAGAGCTTTATTATCAGCCCTATTCAGTCTATAAAAGGACCGCCATGCTTTTAAGTCGAATTGAAGAAGAAATAGACCAAAATCAAAACCCATGATCCGCTTTTTCAGACAACTCCGCCAGAACCTGCTCGCTGAAAATAAATTCAGCAAGTACCTGCTGTATGTAGTGGTGGAGATATTTATTGTGATCATCGGTATTTTAATGGCCCTCCAGGTAGACAACTGGAATGAGTCCAGGAACAATAAAACCCAGGCAAAGGAGTTCAGGAGGCTTCTTACGGAAAGCGTATCCAGGGATATTGAAAATATCCAAACACGCCTCGATTTTTTCCGCAGTGCGATAGATTTCGGATATCTGGTACAAAACGAATTGAAAAATCGGGAAGCCCTAACAAAAGAAGATCACTGGCAGTTCCTGGTGTATTCCTTCCACGTGAGCCAGATCTGGAATTTTACACAACTTTCCGCTACTTATAATGAAGCCCAAAACCCGGATATCCTGGAATTACTGGGGCGACCGGAACTTTTAAATTCCCTGCAGCGCTATTATACGGAATGGCCCCTGCAATTAGGGGAGTTAACAGGGGGCACAATGGAATACAGGAACTTTATAAGGAGCATAATCCCAATGTCCCTGCAGGAATATATGTGGGATTCCTGCTATACGATCAGCGTTTTGGACATACAGGATTTCGCTCCCTGCGAGGCTCCCCCCCCAGATACGGATTTGATTGAGCAAGCCTACCTGGCCATCGTTACTGATTCCTCTTTTAGCCGGATCCTCACCCGGAGGCTTTCCACGCTGTATACCCGGAATATCGTTTATGAAAATATCCTTAAGGAAGCCGAAGACCTTGTAATAGAGTTAAACACAAACTAGCATATGCTTCGATTTTTCCGCCAACTCCGCCAGAACCTGCTCGCTGAAAACAAGCTTAGCCGCTACCTCCTCTACGCTATTGGGGAAATTTTACTGGTCGTGATCGGGATTCTGCTTGCCCTGCAGGTAAATGATTGGAGCGAACAAAACAAGAACCTGGATACAGAGATCCGCATCCTCAAGAGCCTGAAGGAAGACCTGAATACAGATTTGGCGAACCTGAGCCGGAAAATAATGGTGGATTCTTTTGTGTCTGCCAATAATAAAGACCTGCTGGCGTACCTGCGCGCTGGCAACCTGGCAGGGGCCACAAAGGTCCGGAAAAATGGAACCCTGGTCTACAACCTGCTGGGAGGCATCAACCGGGTCTATTTCTTCAACCCCCAGCGGTTTGCCTATGAATCCTTAAAGGTGGCCGGCATCGATATTATCCAGAATGAGGCATTGCGCCAAAGCATTGTAAACCTCTATGACTATGAGTACAAGCGAACGGACGACTATATACAGGTTCAATTTGATATGCTGGTGGATTCCAACCCTGATTTATGGGAACGCCTGGAGACGCGCGACAACTTATTTACCAAATACCCCACCGACTCCCTGGCATTTAAAGAGGATCATCAATTTTTGAACTTTGTGTCACACCTCGCTTATGAATACGACGAGGCCATCTCCTTTTACGAAAGGAACCGAAAGGCCTTAATTTCTCTTTTGAGTGATATTGAAGGAGAGCTCAACATGCTACAAAATCCTTAACTTGTCCATAACCAACCAGAACCACATATGATCCGCTTTTTCCGCAACGTAAGAAAGCGATTGCTCCCTGAAAGCAACTTCAGCCGGTATTTGTTGTATGCCATTGGGGAAATCATTTTGATAGTTGTGGGGATTATGATTGCCCTGCAATTGGATAATTACAATGCCCAAAAAAAGCAGGAGGCAGAGATGGAGCAGATGCTGTCAGAGTTGAGATTGGAATTGGAGTCCAACCTAATTCAATCTCACAGGGTATTGCAGCAATACAAAATAAAAGATCGTTTGATCCGTCTGCACCTTTGCAATGCCATCTCAAAGGAAGATATAAACAATCAGTTTGCAGGGCACTTTTACATTGGTGTCAATCATTTGGCTTTTCCGCCAGCCCGGGAAATACTGGATAAAATTCTCACAAACCTCGAAAATTTACCCGAAGCCTTAACGAGTATGAAGGATGAACTAAGAAATCTGGACTCCAATTATGACGAAATAACCGACAATAATAATAGGCTTGCGGAAATTTCCAGGACTGAGATAGATTACAGGGCTAAAAATATTAGTTGGTTGCATAAACTATGGAACTGGTCTCCGGAAAAAGATCCCCAACTTAATGAGTTGATTCTGGAGTACATATTCGAGAACCCGAGGTTTAAGAATCAATTGGGCCAATACTGGAATTCCATGGCACGGAATTCGGTACCGGACTTAATCATCCTTCGACAAGCTATGATCGCTTATTTAGAGTCCGTTTCAGCTTATCTGTCTCCAAACGAAACTTTCAGTTATCAGGCCCCGGAGGAATTCAGGTTTGATCTTTCCGAAATTACAGGCACGTATCAGGTGTGGAGTAAGGCAGGAGCTTTTAACAGCGACACCTTGGATATGGGAAAATATATCCTTTTTGAGGATAACGGAAGGTTATTTACATATAGCACCTTTGATCCGGCCCAACAAAAAAACGTGGAGGGAGATCAGAAGATTGAATGGGTGGTATTGGATTCCAAATCGGTAATATCCCCAACAGGATGGTTTATGCATCTCGTGCACAGGGATTCTACCGGTATCTCCCTGGAATATGCCGCCTGCAACAACCGAAATCTCTATTTTACCAAAATTGATTAAAAATTGTCAATCCAATATACTGTGCATCACAAACTAGCAACATAGAATGATCCGCTTATTCCGCAACCTCCGGCAAAGCCAGCTGGGTAAAAACAATGCCAGCCGCTACCTGTTATACGCCACAGGGGAAATATTATTGGTGGTGATCGGAATCCTGATCGCCCTGCAAATTAATAACTGGAACGAATCTGAAAAGGACAGGGCCTTTGAAAAGGAAATGTTGTCAGAGGTACAAAGTGCTCTGGAAGCAGACCAGGCCTATTTTAACCGTATGATCAGGCGCCTTCAAAATGCCGATAGCACTGCCCAGAAATTCTTCCAGGCCATTGCCCATGACAGCGTCTTTTCAGATGAACTTAAATTTACTTATAACTGGCTCTTTACAGGTATTCAGTACGAGTTTAATCCAGGGCCCTACGAGGCCATAAAAGCAAGTGGGTTAGACCGGCTATCGAACAAAACATTGAGAAACAGGCTGATTTCCTTTTATGATTTTACCATCCTCCGCAATCGCGACCTTGTAGAATGGGCAGAGCGAAATTATACTGATCAGGTAGAACAGTTAAGTAATCTAAGAACTGGTCCCTCGGAAATAAGAATGGTAAACAACACCTACCGGGTTACCCGGGAGTTGCCAGGGGACTTGCTGGAACAGGAAGCTTTTTTGTTACTACTCGATGATATTTCAGACCGTATTCGGTTTACGCTACGCTTACTGCAACCCATGCCGGAAAAGTTGGAAAGCCTTAGCGCCCTGGTCCAAAAAGAACTGGCCGATGATTAGATTTTTACAAAAAATAAGGCAAGGCTTGCTCCTAGAAAACAAGGGCGGGAAGTACCTGCTATACGCCCTGGGAGAAATCCTTCTGGTAGTGATCGGGATTTTGCTGGCCCTGCAGGTAAATACCTGGAATGAGGATCGGAAAGAGGCCAAACAATTGAGGGTGGCTTTACAGTCCATTCATAACGATATTGTTCAGGATAGCCTGTTGATCCATGATAATCTGCCCCCGCTCAGGGAACGATCCCAATTTAATCAAACTCTCCTCCGAAAAGCCTATGCCAGTGAAACCACCCTGGATACACTGGTGAAGATCATGAAAGAGGATTTTCCCATATACTGGATTTCCAGTCTGCCCTTTAATCAAAACACTTTTGAGAACCTTAAATCCACGGGGGCTTTTGAAATTTTACCCCCTGGCTTAAAGGCAAGCTTATCTGATTACTACACTACTATTGTCGACTACCAAAAAATGGCCGCCCTACACACGGACCAATACCGCACCCACCTTGATGAATTTGTACAGCACTACAACATCATCGGGCGGATACACGACCCCAATTACAGGGATAGCTACCTTTTTAATGCCAACTGGAAAAACATTGATCCTGACCATTTTGTACCCCGGGTGGCTGTTGTCCTCGGTGCCTACAATGTGATGTATAGCCGGGAAGTGGGCCGCCTGGAGAGGATGCAACTGCAGATCCGCTCCGTAATTGACGGATTAACCCCTTACCTGGACTAACCCTATGATTCCTGTTTTACGCAACTTCAGAAGACAACTTATGAACAACAACCAGCTTAGCAAATACTTTTTGTACGCCATTGGCGAAATCCTGCTGGTGGTGATCGGGATTTTGATCGCACTGCAAGTAAACAATTGGAATGAGCAGCGGGTACGGGAACAGGAAGCCCTCAGGGTAATGCAGGACCTTGCAGCTTCGATTGAAAATCGCTTTGATAGTTACGGGTTCCTGCTGGACCCCTATCTTAACAGGGACAGCATCCAGAATTACATCCTGGACAAAAATATTCCGGAGGTTGCCGGCCCTTCCCGGGTTACCAACCCATTATCGTTTGTGGATTTCACAGGTTTCTACTGGGATGAAAGCATACAGGCCATCCTGGACCAGGAGCGCATTTTCCCGGAGCGTTACAAAAAGGTATTGCAGCGCATCCGAACCCTGAAATCCATCCGGGATGCCTTCCTGGTTACAGGAGCCTCGAAATTGGAAGCGCTGGAACAACAGAACCTGGAGGATTTAGCTGAATACAACTGGCTTTTCGAGGTAGATTCAACGGCCTGGGAGGCCCGGAAAAGTTTCTATTACACCAATACGGCCTATAGGAACCGCCTGCAGATTTTCAGGAGGTACCAGCACGATTTCAGCGGGCAGACTGCCCGCTTCCAGATGTTACAGATACTGATCTGGGCGGAGCTTAAACAAATCAATGAAGGGAAGGGGTTCGCAGAGTTGATCCCGGATTTGGAAAATTTCGGGTTAAAACAAAGCCTTCTGATGCCCTGTGATGCGCCAGGGAATCCTACTGATAGCATTCACCCATTCCTTTTCTGGAATCTCGTTTACAACAGTACCGAAGAACCCCGGGAAATATACTGGAATTTTGAAGCAGAAAATATTGCCGGGATAAACATCCTTGCTCCGGGGGAAGTGCTGATTAGAAGTGCCCCTGCCGAAAACCGCTGGGTTATGGTTGGGAAGGATAGTACCTGCCTGGCTAAATACCGCACCCTGCTGGACGGGTTTGTGATAATCGAATAGATTCAGGGCTTCCCGATCTTTTCTACCAGTGCTTCAAAACGAGCATCTCCATGGAAGGGGCGCATAATCGGCATAAAACGGAGCCAGGGTAAAAGCGGCTGGCGGAGTTTGTAGTTTTGTTCCAGCCAGGCCAGGGCGGAATCCCGCTGGCCCAGCATATTTTGCAAAGGGACCAGTACCATCCGCTCAAAGCTCTCAGGATTGGCTTTAATTTCATTTACCAGTTTCCTTGCCTTCAGGCTGTCTCCGCTGATGATCCAGTACATGGCGCGGGCTACCCGCCCGGTGGAATCCTCTGCGGCCCGGTCCAGCCATTTAAGGGCTTCTTTGGTATTGCCGTTCCGGTAATGCATCCGCCCAAGCGTAAAATAGGCGTCCCGCTGCTGAGGTTGCATGGCAATGGAGGCTTTCAGTTCCCTTTCTGCGCATTCAAAGTCATCGTAAAAATAGCAGAGCCAACCATGCCACTGTGCCCAGAGCGGGTTATCAGGTGCAGCCTCCCGGGCTTTTTGGATTTCGTCAAGGGAAGCCTCTTTTTTGCCTTCGAGCATCCAGTACCAGGCAAGGTTAGCATGGGAAAGGGCATCCTCAGGGTTTAATTCCACAGCCTTTAGAAGGGCTTCTTTGGCGGCTTCGTATTCCCAGTCTATGTACAGTTTCTTTTGGCCCATTTGGGCGTAGTCGGCAGCACTGAGCCTGTTTACTGGTTCAGGGTTGGCTTCCGGGATATCTTTGGGTTTTTCACGGCAGGCAGTGAGGCAAATAAAAGCGCCGGCCAAAAGTAATGGAAAGGTAGTTTTCATAAGGCTATTGGCTTTCCTGTAAGTTACAAAATTTATCTGTAATGTTTTGGTTATGAGGGATTTCAATTACATTTACCTTTCGGCCCGGCCAATATATTAAGGTGAGAATACAAGACAGCGGAAGTATCCCTATCTTGCAGTAATGGGCGCTTGCCCGGCCAACTACCCGAAATGAAAAAACTGTTGAAGATTATCCTTGCACTGGCAGGGCTCTATTGCCTGCTCCTGATCCCCTTTCCTGAAGCTGAGGACGAATTGCAACTGGCTGCTGAATCCCCGTTTGTATGGGATCAGGATGCCCTTTGGGAGCAGCTGGAAGAAACCTTTGTCAGGGGCAGGAATATGGACAGTGCGGATCTGGATACCCTGGTAACCCAAATGACTCTCGAATTGGACAGTATCGTTAATAACCATTCCCATGAAACAATGGCCCCGAAAGACCCCTTTTATCCCCTGGTACTGGATCGCTTTTTCCGGGTCGCACCGCTTATAGCTGCACAGCAGCACAAATCTGATTGGTATATCGGCTTCTATAACCGATTGCGCAAAAAACTCAAATCCGATTCCCAAAACTGGGATATGGGCCAGGCAGCAGCCCGGCAGCAGGCCTATAGGGTGCTGTATGGCGTTCGAGCCGGGGTGGAAGAAATTATGCTGCAATCTACGCCAGAAGAGTTTAATGC
This sequence comes from Robiginitalea insularis, assembly GCF_052497835.1. Lineage (NCBI taxonomy): Bacteria > Pseudomonadati > Bacteroidota > Flavobacteriia > Flavobacteriales > Flavobacteriaceae > Robiginitalea > Robiginitalea insularis. The sequence goes on along the minus strand of NZ_CP199296.1, from coordinate 1,478,426 downwards.
CACCCAGTATGTCTCCAAAGAGCCTTCGGTTACCCCATCTGCAAATATCCTCGGGATTGAGGTCCACAGCGGGGACTTGCTGGTAAGCCGTGGGGGGGCGGAGGTATCTGCATTTATCTCAAGGGGAAATGATTACCCGGGTAATTTTTCACATGTTGCCCTGGTCTATATAGATGCTGATAGCGGGGAACCCGCCTTCGTGGAAGCGCATATTGAAAAAGGGGTTGCCATTGCCAGCAAAGAACAATACTTAAAAGACAAAAAACTGCGGTTTATGGTGATGCGCCCCAGAGCCAACCTGGAAGCACTCAGGGCTAACCCGATGCTCCCGCACCAGGCTGCCGCCTATATGTATGAAGAATCCCGTTCCCGGCATATCCCCTATGATTTTAAAATGGATTATTTTGATCCTTCCGCCATGTTCTGCTCAGAGGTGGGGTCCTTTGCCTATAAGCAATTCGGAATGCCCCTGTGGGAGTACCCGTCAACCATATCTTCTGACGGGATCATTAACTGGCTGCACAGCTTTGGGGTGGAACATTTTGTAACACAGATGCCCTCAGATCTGGAGTATGACCCTATGCTTAGCGTGGTAGCCGAATGGCGCGACCAGCAGACCCTTTTTAAAGACCACCTGGACAATGCCGTAATGGATGCGCTGATCGAGCGGGCCAATTCAGGGGAACAAATCGATTACAACATCTGGCTGCTCCCGGTAGCCAGGGTATTGAAGGCCTATTCCTTTTTACAGACAACTTTCGGGAAAGAAGGGATTATCCCGGAAGGAATGAGTGCGGTTACGGCTTTAAAAAACAATGATTTTGTTTCCCGGTTTCAACAACTAAAAGAACAAACGGCTTTAAGGGCGGCAGCTTTTGAAAGGGAACAGGGCTATGTGCCTCCCTATTGGCAACTGGTGCGATTTGCAGAAAAGGGATGATTCTGATGCTAATTAAAAAGAACTCCCTTTAATTGGCTGGTTATCAATTAATAATCGTATCTTAAAATGATTCAATACCATATCCTGATATAATCCCCCCTTAATTCAACGCATCTTAATAGGATACCGTGTTTTCTGCTATCTGGGTTCCCCCGTTAAAGCGTAACCCATTAAACCACAATAGCATGAAAACAATGAAACCACACCAATTTAAAACACTGTGCGGGCTGGCACTAATGGGCCTGCTGGCACTCTTTTTTTCCTGTACACAGGAGTCCGTGAATTCAGACCTGAACGAGGCGGATAACCTGAACCTACAGGCGGCCAAAGCAAGCCAGGCCAAAAAGGTTACCAAGAAAATCTCCGGCCGGTTAGTCAACTTTCCGGATCCAAACGAACTCCCCGAAGAGACGCTGATCTGTTTTCCCCAGGAATTTCAATTCCCGCTTACCCGTAATACGATCAGTGGCCATATGACCCATCTGGGAAGCCTGCAGGAAGGTATTTCAGATCCGGTTACCGGAGAACGGCTTTCGGGCAGCTTTGGCGTGCCTATAAGCTGTGAAATCAACCTGGAAACCTTTAACCAACTCTTTACGGTTTATAAGGTATTTTATGTGGCGGCCAACGGGGACTATTTTGAAACCACCGAACAGGTGACCATTAACTTCCCCAACACCTTTGTAGACGAGGATGGCGTTACCCAAATAGACTACACCACCGGAAACTTTGGAGGATCAGCCGGGTTTGAACACGCCATAACCATCGATGGGGGAACCGGCAGGTTTGCCGGGGCATCGGGTCATATGGATTTCGTAGACGCCACTTTTGGCCCGGACGGATCTTTCTGGGAGCTGGTCGGAGAAATCACCTATTAAGAGTAGTTCGCCCATCACCTTAAAATCAATACCCGGCCAAAAGGCCGGGTATATTTTTTTCAGGGATACAAGATTATTCAGTTTTTAAGAGGTTTCTATCATGTCTTGCAGGTGTTGCCTTACTTACTAAGTAGTCTTATTATTCTTACGAAACATTTCCCTCTGCAAACAAAAAGCCAATCCCAAAATAATTTGTCGCAACCCCTTGAATATCAAATAATAATTGTACCTTTTTCTTCCCTGAAATCAATCCGCAATTTTGTTCCCCTCCTATATCTCAATGCATTTGAAGCAATGCCTTGTTGGTGCTATCCGAGTTTCCCCAATAGCGCGTAATCTTTAAACCAATATAATATGAAAACCAGTATTCTATCAACCATCAGAGCAGTTGGCACCATGGCCCTTGCGGGTGTGCTTTTGCTATTTTTTTCCTGTACACAGGAAAATTTGTCTGATGAGCTTATTCAGGGAGAAGAACTCAATGCAGTTTCGGTAAAAAACAGTCAGCAACGGCCCTGGAAAATCAACAGTTCAGGAGCGTTTCAGGCTATCGGCCCATCTGCCGAAAATTGCCCCGATGAAGATAAACCCATTGGGATATTACTTTCCGGTATTGGAAATGCTTCCCATATAGGCCTTTTCGAGGTTTCTCTAGTCTGGTGTACCAACGTGGATGCAGACCTGGCCAGCCCGGTTAATTTTATTGCCGGTACCATAACAGCTGCCAATGGTGATGAAATTGACTTCGAGTCCACTTCCTTTAACGGACCTTCCGTAGATTACGTTGTAACCGGAGGCTCCGGGCGCTTTGAAGGTGCTTCAGGGGAATTTAACCTGGCTACTACAGCATTTTTCTTTGATCCATCTACAGGCGCAGGCACTTATTCCAATGCGGGTGAAGGATATATTGTTTATTAAGCGGGCTCCCGAGACCACTTAATCATAAAGCCTGGCCTTAGTGCCGGGCTTTTTTTGTTTTGTCTTTTGCCAAAACTTAGTCCACGGCAAGATAACGGTACTCCGGCCCGTCACAGGGGGTGGCCCCATCCTGTATCAGTATCCCCTCCCGTACAAAATAGAATTCTTCCGGGCTGCCGAAGCAATTAAAGACCAGCGGGCTGTTTTCCGGATAGTTCACCAAAAGGCCGTTTTGCCCGTTTCGGCTCATTTCCTGCCAGACCCCTTCAACGCTGTTGGTTTCATTATCGCGTTCGCGAGATTTTATAAAACGTCCCCCCTCTTCAAAGTAGATCTGTTCGTCAATACCCAGTTCTTCAGCACTTGCCTCTGTCCCGGTCATATAGGCAAAAGTGCTGGCAAGGCGCCAGGTTTCCACCTGCAGTGGGTCAATGGAATTAGAACAGGAATAGACCAGGCTTGAAAGGACAAACAGTACTGTAACCAGCTTTTTCATGAAGTTTTTTTAATTAGATAAAGGAGAAGGGCCTGGGTTGCGAAATGGCAGGAAAACCCAAGGACTTCTTTGGTTTTTTATAAGCGAAAAGATAAGGTTTACTTATCTGTTGGATATCCCCAACTTATCTTTTCTAAGTTAAAATACTTATTAAAATGGACGTCTCATTGATTGTTCTAATACCTTTTAAATTCTATTTAGAATTTTTCTAAATAATTTTTATTATCCGCCCTGCCTGATTATTTTTGGTCTCCAATGCAGGTAAAATGAGCAACGCGAAAGGTCTTCCGTTAAAGGGCGTCATCACGACGGCATTTTTCTTTATGACCTGCGGCATCCTGATGGAGCTGTACCTGCTGGGGCATTACGAAGACACCCAACAACTGATTCCCATCTTCTGCATAGCAGCCGCAATCTTGCTGGTGTTGGTCCTATTTTTTAATCAGACGCGCCTCATCCTGGGAATTTTAAAATCAGTCCTCGGCCTGATGGCTATTAGCGGGATCTACGGCACTTATTTGCACCTGGTGGCCAACTATGAATTTGAACAGGAAATGACCCCCGGGGCCAGGCCCTGGGATCTGTTTATAGAAAGTTTGTCGGGCGCCCTGCCGGCCCTGGCTCCGGCCAGCATGATTGTACTGGCATTAATCGGATATTCATATATACTACTATTAAAACCAAGAACATGAGAAAATCAAGTACCCTATTGCTGTTATGTGCCTTCTTAGGCCTGGCCGTTGTTGGCTGTAAGGAAACCAAAGAAAAAGAAAGCGAAGCAGAAACCACTGAAAAAACGGCCACAGAAGCTGCGGCCACCCCGGAAAGCATGGGGTCCCCTGCCGTGCTGAATGCTAACCTGGCCACTGAAGCCGAACTGGGCGGGATTGGGCTGACTGCCGAAACCGTAACTCAAATTTTGAGCGCCCGCCCTTTTCTAAGTATGAACGAATTGGATTCCATTTTGGGCGAGATCGAAAACAAGTCTGAACTCTACAAAAAGGTATTTGTCCCCTTCAACCTCAACACCACCCCTGAGGCAGACTTTAAAATGATTCCCGGGGTAGGCGACCGTATGGCCCACGAATTTGAGGAGTACCGGCCCTATAGCAGCATACAGCAATTCAGAAGGGAAATCGGGAAATATGTGGACGAGGACGAGGTAGCGCGATACGAAAACTACGTCTTTGTCCCCGTGGAACTCAATTCGGCTACGGAGGCAGACATCAAGGCGCTGCCGGGTGTAGGCGACCGTATGGCCCACGAATTTGAAGAATACCGCCCTTACACCAGTATGGCACAGTTCCGAACCGAAATTGGCAAGTATGTGGACGACAAGGAGCTGAAAAGGCTGGAGCGCCTGGTATACCTGAAGGAGTAACAGCTTCCCTGCAGTAAGCACTGCATTTTAAGAACCAGGATGTTGGGAACCACAATGGATGGCTCCTTACAGCCTGGTTTTTTTTGCCATTGGACGGACTTGAAGGCGTTGCCTCTGCTACTGTGGAGGAACCTTAATGATCCTATGGTTTTTATATAGCCGCAAAACATAAGTTATCATTATCTTATGGATATCTCTTACATATCTTTTTATAACTAAAAAAGCAAGCTGTGTCCGACCAACTCCGGCATTCCGACTTCCGCATCCGCAAGCTGATCGGCTTCCTGGGGATCTCCATCCCCTTTGTGTTGCCGGCCCTCACCGGAGGCGAAGTGCTTTCTTCCATCAGTCATTATTACTACCTCACGGCCCCTTCTTTGTATTTTATAATCGTCCTCTCATCCCTGGGGCTCTTCCTGATCTCCTATAAGGGGTTTTCGGCCAGGGCCTTCGGGGAAAAAGACTACATCAATGACGACTGGCTTACCAACTTCGCCGGCCTGGCGGTGTTAGCCTTGGTGCTGGTCCCCACCGCCTGTAACGGGAGCGGGAATGGCGATATTGATGCCATCTGCCGCAGCGGCCTCTTCCCTTTAAGCGGGCATTTAAACAACACAGCCGATACGATTCACCTGGTCGCAGCCGGGATCTTTGTAGCACTTATGGGCTGGATGTCTTTCTACAAATTTACCCGGGACATCCCCAACAAGGACTGCTGGCAGGTAAAACTATACCGCAGCTGCGGTATCATTACCTGGGTGGCTGTCGGGACTTTGTTCCTCTACTTCATTACAGGGGCAAACATCCGGAACTTTGTTTTCTGGATGGAAGTAATGGCCCTGATCCCCTTTGGGGTTTCCTGGATCATCAAGGGGGAGACGGTGGAGATGTTGAGGGAGCTCACATATCACAAGAAATAGTAGCCACTACTGTTTTCAGATAGTTCTAAAATCCTCTCTTCCAAAATTTCTTTATCTTATTAGAAGAACGATTAAATGCAATTGAAAATGAAACCTAAAGCAATTTTACTACTCCTTTTTATATTCCTGGCCTCATGCGCCACAACCAAAACTTTCCCAGTATCGGATATTGTGCCCGCTGCGGAAATCAAGGTAAAGCAGAAGACCAATAACAATGACAACAACGAGATTTCTGTTAAAGCCAAATATCTGGCCAGCCCGGAGCGGGTTAAAAGCGATGCCACGGCCTTTGTGGTTTGGTTAGTGACCGAGGAGAACGGTATCAAAAACCTGGGCGCCCTCTACAACGAAAACGGGGAAGACTCCGAACTGGAAACCGTTACCTCCTTTAAAGGCACTGAATTCTTTATTACCGCCGAGGCCGAAGCCGGCGTTTCCATGCCACAGGGGGTAGAGATCAGCAGGGTGAAGTTGTAAATGCCTTTTTGAAAATTCGTATTACTGAAGAAATAACCCGGGAAACTAGTTTATCTTTCTTGCCTCTCCTTCCGGAACCCCCAATGGCGGCACAGGATACTCTACCCCCTTATACATGGCAAGGTAGCGGGGGTTGTTGCGGATAGGGGCCAGCAAGGGTTCGGCCCGCAGCCAGATCATTTCGATCTCGTGTCGATCATAGGAGCGCTGCAGCCAATCCAGGCAGGTATTGTAATCCCCGACATGGGCGTAGTAAAGGGCAAGGTTCCAGGCCGGGGAGCCGGATTTCTGGGCTTCGTATTTTTGTTGTAGTTCGGTTAGGGCTGTCTGGAGTTGTTGTTCGTCAGAAGCGTCGTGGGCATAAGCGGCAGTCAGGAACCAGACAATAGGGGATTCGTCTTTAAAGTCTTCTCTCAGATGCTCCAGGGATTTACGGGATTCCGGGTAAGCCCCCAGGTAATAATACCATTTGGCAGACTCCATCAGGTAGGTAGGGTCGTCCCAGAGCAAATCTGCGTATTCCTCGAGTTTATCTTTTGCCTCCCCATAGCGGCCCAGGTAATAAAGCGTCATGGCCCGATAGCCCACCGTGCGTCCAAAAGGGATGTCCCCCCGGTCTGTAAAATATTTGGTAATCCTTTTATTGGTCTCAAGGGCCTCCTCATAGCGGCCGGTTTGTACCTCAAACAAGGTCTTCAGGGATTCGTCTTCCACTTCTGTTTTGTACGCTTGCTCAACCCCCATAAAGTTCCAGTCATACAAATAAGAATACCATAACAGGTTGCCCTCCACAAAGACTTTAAGGTATTCTGTTTTGCCCGAGGCCCTTTCTATAACCTGCTGATAGGCTTTTTTTGCGTTCTGCCAGGCTTCCTGCTCCGGGTAAATCCCAAAATACAGGCCGCTGTTCATCCAAACCGACCCAAGGTTGATCCAGGCCTCCACAAAACCCGGATCCTGCTCTACCGCGGTCTGTAAGTTGGCTATTGCCTGCCTGATCCCATCTGCCGAAGCTTTGTTGGCCTGGTGGACCCCTTTTAAATAATAGGTATAGGCCTCCATATTATCCGTGGACATATAATCCAGGTAGGTTTGCTCCTCCGCATCCAGGTTGTCGGTAAGCCTCCTGAGCACATTCTCAGCAACTTTAGCCTGTATACTAAAAAGGTCATTGGTGTTCCAGTTACCCGTGAAATCATCGGACCATACATAGTCATTGGCCTGCCCGTTCAGCAATTGTACCCGAACCCGTATCTGGTCGCCCGAGATCTGTACACTTCCATCCAAAACATATTGTACCCCCAGGGTATCGCAAAGGGAGCGGAGGCTGATATCCATTGTCTTAAATTTCAGCATATCCACAAAGGGGATCACTTTTTCCACTGCATCTATACGTTCCAGCTTGGTGGAGATCTCATCCGCCATCCCATCGCTCACATATTCCAGGGAAGGGTCCCCGCTCCAGTTCTTAAAGGGGAGGACGGCAATGGAGGCCGAAGTGGGTTCCGCGAGGGCTACTTCCCCGGAAGTATCAGGATTATGATTAGTTGATCGCCTGAATTGGTTGTAGAGCAAGAGGATAACTGCAACAGACAAGAATGTAATCAACACCCAGTTGAGCCGTCTGTTTTTGATGCGGGACATTTCATGGCCATCGTCCAGATCATCAGTTTTTCGGATCCCTTCCGGGGTTACATCATACACCCAGGAAAAAACCAGCATAACAAAAAACCCAAGAGCCAGCAGGATGATCAGTGCTTTGAGCACCACCGGGGGCGCATCAAAAGCGGGCAACACGGCCGAGGCTACTTCAATAAGCACCCATGCCACGGCCCCGTAGGCAATAGCTGCCTTGATAACCTTCCGCCTTTTGAGCTCCTCAAAATAATTTTTAAAGTCCATCCTATAGCCAAGATACTAAAATCCGCTTCGCAATCATACCCTGCCGTTTGCCAATCTGGTAATTGGATGTCGTTTTAAGGCAAAACCTCATCAACCCCCTGAGGACTCGCCACAAAACTACCTGAGGATTTTAGGGCTGAACCGCTTAAAAAATATTCATGATCTTTACATTCCAATCAAATTTGTATTTGATGAGGGCTGCTGGTATTTTTAAGATGTGACTTCCCATTTCATGGAGCTAATTGTAAACACCCTAATTTGGGCCGTTATCCTGCAGGGGGTACTGCTGGGGTCCCTTTTTATTTTTTCCCGGAAACGAAGCAGCCCAGCCAATAACCTGCTTGGGGTTTTTATGTTCGCTTTTGTGGTGGAGGCATTTACCAATGTGCCTTTGAAGGACCTTGGCGGATACTCCACAAACGGCTACTTCACCCTGCCCGAGGCAAAACTGCTGCTACCGGTTCTCTTTTTACACTATGTGCTGGAGAAACTGGGGCAATCCACCCGCTACCATCGCTTTCTGAAGGTCCATTATCTGCTTGCATTTGGTTTTCTCTGTATTACGCCTTTCAGTGTGCTTCTTTTTCTTTTTAAAGGCAAAAACCTTCATGAGGCATTTGATTTCCATAGCATTGAGCTTGTTTTTATGATCATGCAGTACTATGCCTTCTTTCTGACTATTGCGTCTATTACAATCTCCATACGTGAAATCGGGAAATACAAAGCCCTGGTCAAAAACAACTATTCCGATTTGGATATGTTGCAAATACGCTGGCTCTGGCATTTTGTACTGGGTATCATTCCTGTTGTGCTGCTCTGGGGGCTGGAATTGACCCGGATTGCCGCGGGCGGTAAAGGGCCATCTGTATTTGCCTCCCTTACCTGGATTTTCATAATTGCCTTTATTTACTACATCAGCTTCAAGGCATATCAGCAAAAGAATCTGCTGGAATATATCGCGGGACCAACCGGGGCAAACAAAACAGATTCAATCGCTGAACCATCAGTACCCCATCCTGATACGGAACTGGAAAAGGAACTGACTTCCTATGTAGCCTCCAGTAAGATTTTCCTGCGTCAGGACCTCACTTTGTACGACCTGGCCAGGGCCATGGATGTTTCGCCCCGTCTGGTCTCCAGGTGTATCAACCAAAACATCGGGAATAATTTTGCCGAATGGATAAACAACTTCAGGGTAGAGGCTGCCCTATCCATGTTAAAGGATCCCGCCTTCAACCACCTCTCAGTGGAGGGTATTGGGATGGAGTCCGGATTCAAGTCGCGTTCTGCCATGTATGCAGCCTTCAAAAAACACACTGGGAGCAGCCCGGGAAATTTTCGGCATGAGTAATGTCCTGAATCCTGTTTTCAGGACATCAAAACCGCTTCCTTACTGTAGCAGCCTTTGTATCATTACGTCATTGTTTAAAAGAATCTTTAAACCATACGATTATGAAACTACAACCTATATCTAAAGGGGCCCGAATAGAAGCTGTGGATGCCCTGAGGGGATTCGCATTGCTGGGGGTATTGTTGGCCAACATCCCGGTTGCCGGGCCGGATACCATAACAGGACACTGGGATGAGCTATTGACCTTTTTATCCCATTTCCTGATCTCCCAGAAATTCATTACAGCCTTTTCAATTCTATTTGGTTTCGGCTTTTATATACAACTCTCCCGGGCGGAAGAAAAAAAGATCAACTTCAGGAGTTATTTCCTGGTCCGCATGGGGTTGCTCTTCCTAATCGGGCTGATCCACTCCTATGGCATCTGGAACGGGGATATCATTATGACCTATGCCCTGGGAGGTGTATTCCTGTTGTTGGTTCGCCATTGGTCCGTAAAGAAATTGTTTATCCTCGCCATTGTTTTCAATGTACTGCTAACCGGTATCTTTTTTATAGGAAACGACGCCCTGGGATGGCGCATCTACGACTACGACTACGCCCTGGATGCGGAGTACCCCATTACCCCCTCCTTCCTCAGGTACCTGAGCATTAATTACACCATGAACCCCTGGAGCAATTTCCTGAAAGACATCCCTATTACTTTCGTCTTTACCTTCGGCAATATGCTGGTGGGGCTACTGCTGGGCAAGCTGGATTTCTTCCGGCTTTCCAAAAAAGCCCGCAAACTATCATTCTATTTTATCATTCTTGGTGGGACTATCGGATTACTGGCCAGCTATTTCTACCACAAAATAATGGTTGGGGAAATTGAACTGGACCTTCCTCTGCTTTGGGTGCCCTTCGTACTTGCCGGCGGCATGGTCCTGCACAGCCTGTTTTATATCAGCCTGTTTATCCGCTCCTACCAACACCCCAAAATCAAAAAGGTCTTGCGGTTTTTTAAACCCGTGGGGAGGACTGCCCTGAGCAACTACATCCTGCAATCGGTTTTTTACGTGACTTTGTTTTACCACTGTACCCCCTTCCTCCAATTATTCGGGAAAGTGACCCGGGGGCAAACCTTCCTGATAGCCCTGTTGCTGTTTGTTTTTCAAACAGGCTTGAGTTATCTATGGTTAAAAAGGCATTCCCAGGGGCCGCTGGAGTATATCTGGAAAAAAATAAGTTATGGACTGGCAAAACCCCGGGCCTGACACAATTGTCTCAAAAACGGGTTCTAATAATAGGTTGCGTTTGCAGTATACCGGTTCACCTAAACACGAAAACCCGCTTTTTGGCGGGTTTTCTTTAGAATATTAAAGGCACTTAGTTGCCCATAAAAGACATCTCAGGCACCAGTTTGTGGGTCTCTATCGCATTTCCATAAATTTCAATGGCATTGGAAAAGGCTGCCCTGTCTGTATCGCGGGCATCATATCCATATTTTTCGTTATAGGCATCCTGGTAATTAAAATCTTCTGATTTCCATTCCCCCATGGCCTTCATAGGGTCATCAAAAAAGGTAATGATCCTGAATTCCATAGACTGCCCCCCCGAGCTCAATTTGAAAACTGCCATTTGGCGGGTACTGTGCTCCTTCATAATCGACATCCTCCGGTTCATAGCCCGTCTGAAGTCAGCCCCATGCCCATCTTTAATGACCAGGGATTGTACGTCCATGTACTTGCTAGGAGTGGCTGTAGTAGGGTCCCAATTAACACTCCAGCCCTTTATCCGCCACCAAACTTTGGCGCCGCTGGGTTCTTCCGCGTATTGCGAAACGTTTTTACCCCAATACTCCAATTCCTGGGGGTTCTCACTATACAGTTGGGCGAGGGTTTTGTTAACGTATACCCGCTCAAATTTCCCCTGGTCCGAGCCGGTCATGATCTGGTAGGTTACCATGGCTGTCTCCGGCGTGTTGTTGAACATCTTGGTTTTCTTGGCTGCGGCTTTTTTAAAGTTTTCTGCCTGTCCGGGTTTGGCCTTCCAGCGCATGGTCCGGTAATACTCCCAATTGGGATTTGTTTGTCCGAAAGCGGACCCGAATACCAGCACTGATACCAGTGCACATAAAATTCGTTTCATAATTATTGGTTTTAGGTTGTTGTTCCTTAAAAGGTACTCAATATTTAACCATTCGAAGGCTTTATTTTATTTATTTTCAGTGGATTACGTTTATTACAGCAATAAAGAACCTTGTATTAAGTATTCTCTTTATTGAGCGTAGTCTAAACCCTTCAATGAAGCGTCCTGCCCTTACCCAAACCATCATCCGGAGTTTCTAGAGGAAAGCAGCCTTCAAGGCCTTTGCCAGGACTGTATGACTTTATGTTCTATATTTAAGGGTAGTTTACCAACCAAACCCCATGCTTCGCTTCTTCCGCCAACTCCGACACCGTCTGCTAACCGACAATAAATTCAATAAATACCTGCTGTATGCGGTTGGGGAGATAATATTAGTGGTTATCGGGATTTTGATTGCTTTGAGTATTAATAATTGGAATGAGTACCGCAAGGAAAGGATTGTTGAGAAAGAAATCTTGCAAAATATGGCCGAAAGCCTGGAGGCTACCATTCAGAAAATGCAGGTCCATATAGATGCGAATGAATATTGTGAAAGAGCTAGTGATATTGTAATCAATACCATAGAAAACAAACTGCCCTATAACGATTCGCTTAACAAGCACTTCGGTTGGTCCCTGGCTGTGGAAGACCCCGGCAGCATGATCTCTTTTGTCGGGTATGAGTCCTTAAAACAGGCAGGGGTTGAGATTATCCTTAACAAGGAGCTGAGGAAGGAAATTATCTATCTTTTTGAGGAGACGGTTCAATTGCCCCTGGCCAGAAAGGCCAGAATCATGGAATTCAACATGGAATTGGTCAGGTTACGCCAGAAATACTTTCTCAGGGAGAATGGTTTCGATTTTGCACCATTTGATTCTGAACTTTTAATGGAGGATGAGATTTACTATAGTTGGTTACGCACTATTAAGAATTCCAGGAATTGGTATAACCAATCAATTGAGGATAGCCTTGAAGAAGTTAAAAGAGTTCTTCAAATCATACAGGGTGAATTGAAAAAACCTGCTTGAGGGCAGCTATCTGATAAATTGAGATCCGGTTCCACAATTCTCCGTCCGCAATGAAGATTGTCTTTATAGTCAACAACAGGAAAAACCGCATGGCCTATCTCAGGAGGGTGGAACTGTATTGCCAAAAAGTGAGCCCGGGCAGCGCGCAATTTTTGTTAACACTGCGCAAAAAACACGCTATCCAACTTGCCAAACAGGCTGCTGAAAACAACTGCGATTACCTCATTGCCGTTGGGGGCGACGGCACCCTGCACGAGGTTATCAATGGGGTTTTTCAAAGCAACCTGCCCTCAAATTTATATCCAACCCTGGGGCTGCTACCCTGTGGCTCAGGGAATGATTTTGCGAGGACAGCCCGGATCACAAATTCCATTGAAGACCTTATGGGAATGATTAAATCTAAAAGCATCCAAAAAACAGACCTCGGAAAAATAATCCTACATCAGACCCGGGAAACCCGCTACTTTATCAATATAGCGGGGGTTGGGCTTGGGGCCGAAGTGGTGCAATCCATGGCACAATCCAAAAGTGTCTTCGGACCGGCCTTCAATTATTTCTGGCATATCCTGAAAGGGTTTTTTCAATACAATAAAAAGGAAGTCCTGTGCAATGGCAGCGACTGGGAATGGAAGGGCAGGCTATTACAGATGGCCATAGCCAATGGCCGTTATTTTGGCAATGCCCTCTGTATTGCTCCAGACGCGAACCTTTCAGACGGGCAGTTACAGCTGGCCATTTTCGGGGATTTAAGTATTTGGGACTATCTGAAAAATCTGGGAAGGCTAAAAAAAGGAGTAAAAATAACCCATCAGCAGGTGCATTACCAAAATGCCAGGGAGATATCGTTGCATAGCAATGAGCCCTGCAGTATCGAGGCGGATGGGGAGTACGTGGGCCAACTGCCGGCTACCATTCGGGTGTTGCCAAGGGCCATCTCCTTTTTATCTCCTTCCGGGCTTTCATAGCCCAAAATCTATCCTTGGGGATTTTCAGCAGACCCTTTTTGATTTAATTATTTCCGTACCTTGGGAGGAGCAACAACCAACCAAACCATGTTCCGCTTCTTCCGACAGCTCCGTCAGAAATTCCTTGCTGAAAACCGATTCAGCAGGTACTTCCTGTATGCTGTTGGGGAGATTTTGCTTGTCGTGATTGGGATTTTGATTGCGCTTCAGGTCAACAATTGGAATGAAGGGAGGAAAGACAGGGTTCTGGAAAAGGAAGTCTTATTTGCACTCAAGCAGACTCTGGAAAACGATGTTACTATTCTAGAAGATAGAGTGAATTATTTTAATGGCGCTTTGGAGTCCGGTGAAATAATAATGGAAGTGCTTGAATCGAAGCTGCCTTATAATGATTCTTTGGGGGTTCACTTTTCACGCGCGGTAAACGGTTATGGAGGAGCCGACGTGATTTCCACGGTAGGGTATGAAGCCCTGAAAAGTAGCGGTTTTAGCCTAATTTTAAATAAGGTATTAAAAAACGATATTCTTCAATTATTCGAAACTACCTATCGTATATTGATTTCTGTCGATAATACATTTGTTGGATTTAATCCGTACTATAAAGAGGTTGTGGGGGGGTTATTTTATCAGAACAGGAAATATTCCCTGAAACCATTTGATTACAATTCATTGTTCGAGTCAGTCCGGTTATACTCCGTCCTTAAGGATTACCATTTTAATTGTGATTGGATGAAAGAAGAAACTGTCCATGCATTGTCTGAAACCCAAAGAGTACTACAACTCATCAATGAAGAACTGAACCAAATCGACCAATGATCCCCTTTCTCCGTCAACTCCGCCACCGATTGCTTACCGACAACAAGGTGAGCAAATACCTGCTGTATGCCATTGGGGAAGTGGTACTGGTTGTTGTCGGGATATTGATAGCCCTGCAAATTAATAACTGGAATGAAGCGAAAATCAATCGTGCCGAAATAGAGTTAAATCTCGCAAACCTTGCGGATGCCATAAAAAAGGATGATGAACTCCTGGTTGAGATCGAAATCAATAATGAATTCCGGTATGAATCATTGCAACAGTTGCTAAAACTCATCCAAATTGATACCGCTGATGCAAATGCTGGCCCGGGAAAACTGAAAAGTCAGCGGATCTGGAATAGTGCCATCCCCGATACATTTAACCTGGACTTTTTCCAGGCAACCTTTACATGGATAAACAGGCCTCGCTCAATGATAATACATGATTATGCCATGGAGGAATTTAAGAGCACCGGTTCCTATTCCCAGCTTAAGAACCAAAAATTGAAAAACCTGCTGAGCGATTATTACAGTGCTCTTGAATGGCACTTTGGGAGTGATGGGGAATTGGTTAATTCAAGTCTTGATGATTTAAATGATTACATCAGGGACACCTATAATTTTCTTATGAGCGACATTCCAGGTTTAGCGAACCCGGTTGCTTTTATAAAGAATGATCCCGCCCTGGTTGTCCGGCTGAGGAAGGTCAGGAATAATGCCAGTTGGCGAAGGACAGGAGCCATCAAAGGCAGGAGTATGGCTGAAAATGTTCTCAGGGAAATTGAGGCAGAAATTAGCACGAACTAATGCCGGGGTCAATAATGATCTTTATAGTATGAATCAAATAACCAGGAAACTTGAGCTGTATCTGAAGCAGGGTATCATAAGCCATTAGCGTTAAAGAGCATGTTAAAATTATTCCGACGATTTCGCAAACGCCTCCTGACCAATAACAAGTTCAGCAAATACCTCTTGTACGCCGTTGGGGAGGTTATCCTTGTGGTCCTTGGGATTTTGGTTGCCCTGCAGGTCAACAATTGGAATGAGGACAGGAAAGAGAGACGGTTTGAACAAAAAATGCTTTGGGAGCTCCATACTTCAATTCAAAACAACATCCAATACCTGGACAGGGCAATCGATGAAAACAAAAAAGCAAGGCAATCGTCACAACTTATCTTAAGTTATTTAGAGTCTTCCCAAACGTATCATGATTCTTTGGATTTTCATTTTTCCAAAGCCCTGTTCTGGTTTCACCCCTCCCTGACAAACGACGCCTATGAGAGTTTAAAATCCTATGGTTTGCATTTAATTTCAAATGATTCAATTCGCAAAAAACTGGGAGATATTTATGAATGGACTTTTCTTGAAAGGTTTTCCGATCGTCAGGAAGAATACTTCAACGGTACCGTTGCGCCTTTGCTGGTTAACTGGTTTGATTCCTATAAGTTTTCCGGCTCCATGAAGCCCCTGGATTATGAGCAGCTCAGAGAGTCACCCGCGTATAAGCACATCTTAAGAACCATGATTTCCAACCGGACAGAACAAATTAACCTGCATGAGCTTGGCAGGCAGAGTCGCTTAACCCTTACAAGGATGATAGAAGAAGAATTAGACAGTATGGAGTAAATGATAGAAGTCCATTTAGAAAGGCTTAGTTTATATAAATGGCCTATTTTGTAATTTGAAGAATCAACTACCAAGTATATGCTCCGTTTTTTCCGGCGAATCCGTCAACGCCTTTTAACTGATAACAAGGTCAGCAAATACCTGCTGTATGCGGCTGGGGAAGTTCTGCTGGTGGTTGTTGGAATTTTAATCGCTTTGCAGATCGACAATTGGAACCAGGATAAAAAAGAGAGGCAGCTTGAGCGTGACTTGCTGACAGAAATCAGAAACAACTTAAAAGGCGACCTGGCTAAGGTTGAGGCAAGCATAGATTTACAAAATGAAATACTGCGATGCCAGAATGCATTTATTGAGTGGATCGATGGGAAAGAAAATTACAATGACAGTGTCCCCTATTTTTCCAATAGCCTTTCCTATTTTATAAGCCGGTCATTATTAAGATCCAGGTTTCTCGCCAATCAGGGAACTTATGAAACCTTAAAGCAGGTTGGGGTGAAGATCATCCAAAATGATTCGCTCAGGATTCAATTAACGCATTTATACGAGGTAGCATACCCAAGATATTATATTGAGCTTGAGGAGTATAAAAAGGCGGCAGATGAATGTCTCCTGATATTTGAAGATCATTTGGAAGAGATGAATTGGTTTGAACCTTTGAAAATATTTGATGCTGATAAACTCAGATCGGACCGAAAAATACGCTTCAGGATAAAAACATTGCATAATCTTGCATACCTGCTTCCTAACAGGCACGCTGTTGGAGCTCAACGAGATATAGAAACTACGCTTAGGTTGATAGAAGATGAATTTAAAGAGTAAATGAAGACAACTATCGAACCCATTTTCTTATATCAGACATCGACATTAATATCAAGCTCGTGTGATTAATTAAGCTAATCTTTCCATGCTCAGCTTCTTCCGACAAATCCGACAACGCCTGCTTCCTGATAACAAAGTGAGCAAATACCTGCTGTATGCCATTGGCGAAATCCTGCTGGTGATGATAGGAATTCTGCTGGCCTTACAGGTTAACAATTGGAACGAAGAGCGTATTGAGCGAAAAAAGGAGCGCTTTTACCTCAACGCCCTCAAGGAGGAATTTGAGAATAACAAACAGGAGGTAGAACGGGTAAAGGCCCTTAATTCCCAAAACCTGGAACACGCCCTGGCACTGTCGGCACGTATGGGGAAAAATGCAACCATTCCAGAAAAAACCTTTGATTCCCTCATTATAGGAGCGGTAGGTTCAGAAGTACAGTACCGGCCAGCGGAAGGGGTAATGCGTGAATTGATCCAATCCGGGAACCTGGGGATCCTCTCCAACAATCTACTTCGCAAAAAATTGTCCTCCTGGGACGGGTTGATAACCCGGGTGCGCTTTCAGGAAGAAGAACACGCCCGGCCCCGGGTTGCTCTTTTTGAGTTTGTGGAACAAGCAGGCAATACGCGGAAATCCATTTTGAATGCGTTTGGTGGCTTCGCAGGGCTAGGCCCCAATGACTTTGAGATTTCCTCCAACCATCTGATTAACAACCTAAAGTTTGATAACTATCTGACTGGCTTTATTGCTACTTCCCTTTTCCTGAATAATGGGTACTATTCCCGATTGGAAGATGAGATTAACCAGACCCATACCTTAATCGAGCAGGAATTAAAAAAGGGGGAAGGAAGATAAGGGTCTTTATTGCCATTATCATCAATGCCAGGTCAAAGCGGATTTACGGTCCTTTTATCCTAATGCATTCCGTGCATTTCCTTATATCCCAAAAAATGAGTACTATTAACAAACAAAACCAATCAATTATGAACTACAAAAAATCCCTTCTTTACCTGGCCATTAGCCTGCTTTTATCTCCTGTAGTAGTGTACATTGTTTTAATAGCTGCCGGAGCAGCAGGTGCCTCTTATGAGATGACACACGGCGAAACCTTTATTATCTGGCTTCTTATGGCCATCGTGATCAACCTGTCACTAACCCGGAAGGAATAATTCTATGGGGGAATCCCTGTAAACCATCATTTTTGAAAAATGACGGGGGCAATAAAATCCATAACTAATGCTCCGCTTCTTCCGACAAATCCGCCAAAGGCTGCTAACTGAAAACAAGGTTAGCAGGTACCTGCTTTATGCCATTGGGGAAATCCTGTTAGTAGTGATTGGGATTTTAATTGCGCTATGGGTAAACGACTGGAATGAGGATCGAAAAGGTTCGGCAAAGCGGAATGCCTTGCTGACTGCGCTCGCCGTGGAGTTCAACAACAACCTTATACAGCTGGATAGTGTAATAAGCTATAACGACAGTGTTTTAGAAGCCACAGACACATTTATCCGCCTCAGGCCTGAACAGCTTCCTTCAACACCTAAAGACACCCTTCGAAAATGGCTCAGGAATACTACATGGCTCTGGACCTTCGACCCGCAGAACGGGGCGCTGCGATCGGGCATTTCTTCCGGGGATATCCACCTGATCCAAAGCGATTCGCTCATTAATTTACTTTTCAGCTGGCCGGATGTGGTTGCCGATGCAGGGGAAAACGAAGATCGGCATATAGCACTACGGATGAAATCTAATGAAATTGTTAGCCCTTATATTAGACTTCTGGATATCTACGGAATTTTCTATCCAGAACTCGATAAGGACAATTTACAGTCTGATTACCAAGGCCTGGTTAAAGATTACTTATTTCAGGACTACGCAGTCCAATTATACGGCCACACAGTGGATGCGCAAAACGAACTCAAACTGGTTCGCCGGCAGAACCTCAGCATTCTGGAGTTGATAAGCCAGGAACTAAACCGATCCGAATGATCCGCTTCTTCCGCAAACTCCGCCAACACCTGCTCACTGAAAACAAGTTCAGCAGGTACCTGCTGTATGTGGTTGGAATACTCATTGCTTTGCAGATTGACACCTAGAATGAGAAAAGAGTAACTTCTGTACAATTTCCAGGATTACCTTACAATAAAAACCGTTGTGATCTTGCAATTGAAATAGGCAAACTTTTGGATCAAAAAAATAACAGGGAGCATAAAATTTAATCAAATGACCATCGAAAAAATAACGTTGCTCCGCAAAGAACTCCATAGCTATCCTGAGTTGTCCGGACAGGAGATAGCTACAGCCTGTCGGATTAAGAATTTCATAGAAAAATACCACAACACCAAAATCATTGAAAATATTGGGGGGAATGGGTTAGCCTTTATTTATGAGTTTTCAAACAGCGGCCCCACTATTGTAATTCGCTGCGAATTAGATGCGCTTCCCATCGAAGAAGCAAATGATTTTAAGCACCGATCCCTCAACAAGGGGGTTTCCCATAAATGTGGCCATGATGGTCATATGGCCATTGTGGCCGGACTGGCCGTTTGGTTAAACGAGCAGGATTTCAAAAGAGGAAAAGTGATTCTGCTTTTTCAACCTGCTGAAGAAACAGGTGCCGGTGCCCCTGAAGTTCTAAAGGATGAAAGGTTTCGGAAATTACATCCGGATTATATATTTGCCTTGCATAATATTCCGGGGCAGCCCCTGCACTCTATTATAATCCTAAAGGGTAATTTCTCTTCTACTGTCCAGAGTGTTGCCATCCAACTGAAAGGCAGGGAATCGCATTCTGCCGAGCCTGAACATGGAGTGAATCCGGCATTGTGCATGGCTGAGCTCATACAAAAATTCAACCGGTTAAACATGAATGATCCTGCTGATGAAGATTTCCGGTTATGCGTTCCTGTTTATTCCAGCATGGGTGTGAAGTCTTACGGTATATCTGCAGGGTTTGGCGAGGTACATTACACCTTAAGAACCAGGAGCAGGGAGAAAATGGAAAGGCTGAAGCAGGACCTGGACAACATCCTGCTGGAAGTTTGTCCGAAATACAAATTGCCTTATACAGTAAAATGGTTCGAATATTTTCCCGCCGTAGTAAATGACGGGCTCTGTAACCAGCTTATTACGGAAACAGCAAAAGCCTGCAAGTTTGACTATATTGAGAAAAACGCAGCATTTAAATTCGGGGAAGATTTTGGCTGGTTTTCTGAAAAATACAAGGCGGCCATGTTTGGTCTGGGAGCCGGATTGGCATCCCCGGCCCTGCACCAAGCCGATTATGACTTCCCGGATGAAATCATAGAGACAGGCATAACAATGTTCAAAGGAATAATCAATAGGGTATTAACACATTGATGAAGAATAACAAAATGAGCAATAGGAAACAAGGAACTAATGCCGTATGGGGAGGACAAAACAAATTGTTTTATCAGGGAGCCACCCAGGTTCCTGTCGTAAACAGTGTAACCTTTGGATATGACAACGTGGATGATTGGTTTGATGTGGCCATAGGAAAAAAAGAAGGGCATATCTATAGCAGAAACACCAACCCGACTGTAGCCGTTTTCGAAGAAAAAGTAAGGGTTCTGGAAAATGCCGAAGCAGCGACCAGCTTTTCAACAGGAATGGCCGCCATAAGCAATACCCTGTCCACTTTTCTATCCATGGGAGACAGGGTTGTTTCCATCAAAGACTCCTATGGGGGTGCCAGCATCATATTTTTAGAGTTTCTTCCCAAAAATGGCGTTGAGGTAAGCCTTTGTGATACTACCAATCATGAAGAAATTGAAGCAGAGGTAAAAAAGGGGTGCAAATTGCTTTACCTGGAAACTCCCACCAATCCAACATTGAAAATACTGGATTTAAAAAGGCTCGCTAAATCTGCACACGAAGCAGGGGCATTGGTTGTTGTGGACAATACGTTCGCAACTCCAATCAATCAAAATCCTCTGGCGCTTGGCGCTGATATCGTTTTGCACAGCGCTACAAAATATCTTGGAGGTCATTCCGACGCAATGGGAGGAGTGGTCTGCGGTAAGAAAGCCTTGATACAACAAATATTCCATTACCGCGAAATCAACGGAGCCAGCTTGCATGCAAATACGGCCTACCTTCTGATAAGGGGCATTCAAACCCTGGAATTAAGGGTTTTGCGACAAAATGAAAACGCGCTTAAGCTGGCTGAACATCTGGAAAAACATAAAAATATCGAACAGGTTTTTTACCCGGGCCTGGCATCACATCCCGGGCATAAAATCGCATCCGGACAAATGACAGGATTTGGGGGCGTACTGGCATTTTCCGTAAAAGGAGATTTCGACAAGGTGAAAGTATTCCTGAATGGTTTGGAATTGGCTCATTTGGCTGCAAGCCTTGGTTCGGTAAGCACCCTGATCGGCCCTCCAAAAGTAACAAGCCATGTTGAAGCCACAGAGGAAGAACGAAAACAGTTGGGTATTCCTGAGAACTTAATACGCTGTGCGGTGGGGATAGAAAATATAGAAGATATTATTGCTGATTTCGAGCAGGCGCTTTCAAAAATCTAAGAAAGAGTAAAATCGACGGTTGAAAATATGACCGCTTAATAATGTTATCCCTCCTGGTGCCCGCCACGATTATTTCGGGACACCATCCTATCAAATGATTCTGTATCTTGAGGGAGGATTAATCCAACCTTCGACCATGTTCCGCTTCTTCCGACAAATCCGCCAACGATTGCTAACCGATAACAAAATCAGCAAGTATCTACTGTATGCCGTTGGGGAGGTCCTGCTTGTGGTGATTGGGATACTGATTGCCTTACAGCTAGATAACTGGAATGAGGACCGTCAGGAGGCTGATAAAATTAAAGCACAACTAACGAGCCTGTTGAGAGATCTGAGGGAAGACAGGGGAGGATTGGAGCAACTAATAGACTTCCATTCTTTTAGAGTACATGCAGCCTACTATTTGTTGGATCAATATAATGGAACTGAAAAAATAGTGCCCTATCCCGAAGCAGGACCGCTTCCCAAATTGGATAAGGAAGGATTATTTGGAGGTAAAATTCCAGATTCATACGATAAGGATTTTGTTGTAAGGGCCTTTTCGTGGCTGGTTAGAAGCAACTTTATTAATCCAAATACAGTTGCTATTGACGAGTTTAAAAGCACCGGGTTGTTCGCCCTTTTTGAAAATGACGAAATTAAGAATAGGATTACGCGCTATTATAGAGGTTTTGCATTTGCATTCCCGCCAGCAGAAATAACCGGGGAGGCCAATTCCGTTCTCTTAAAACGTTCGTTGGTATCTAATGGTTATTCTTATCTCGACATTGCTTTGCTTGAAGATCCGGTTCAGGAACTATTATCCATCCCCACTACCGTGGCATTACTTAAGAACATAGTGGATGATTCAACTTTCAGGTCAAACCGCGCTTCCGATGTCCTCGATCAATTAGATCAATTGATCGAAATGATCGAAAAGGAAATCGACAAAAATACCTCAGGTTAATGCTACGTTTTTTCCGACAGATCCGCCAAAGGCTCGTAACTGAAAATAAATTCAGCAAATACTTGCTGTATGCAGTTGGGGAGATATTGTTAGTGGTGATTGGGATACTTATTGCGTTGCAGGTTGATAGTTGGAATGAAGACAGAAAAACAAAACTTTCAGCGGAGGCTTATAGAAGTAAGTTAATTAATGATCTGGTCACTGACACATTGAATATCAATCAATTAATGGCTGAAGGCTCCAAAATGCAGAATGAAATAGAAGCTTACTTTAAAGATTTTGAAACTCAAAATTTATCTTTAGATGAAAGCATAAAAAAATCAGAAAGTGTATATGCCAGATTTTTCAGGTATTTCCCAATCAACTATACATTTGAAGACATGCAGAATACAGGTAAGGCTGTATTGCTATCTGAAGAACAACGGAAAGCTCTAATCGAATTGCATAACGAACAAGAATTCTTAGTAATAATTATTGATAAAACCATTACGGATATTAAAACCTACCAATATGAGCGAGGAAAGTATTTGGATTTCGATCTTTCTGAAAGTGATTTTTTTGATAAAGTGAATTGGGGACAAGATATATCAAGAAAAAAACAAGGATTATTAAGTCAGCACAATGTTTTAACTAATTACCACTCATTGGTTACTCTTTTTAGAGTTCAGAGTACAAGAATCAAATATCTTACGGAGAAATGCATTGATCTGTTAAACAAATAACTCAAGTAATTCCAATGCTCCGCTTCTTCAGACAAATCCGACAATGCCTCATAACTGACAATAAAATCAGCAAGTACCTGCTGTATGCAGTTGGCGAAATTGTGCTTGTAGTAATCGGGATATTGATCGCCCTGCAGATCAACACCTGGAACGAGGAACGAAAATTCCGGCAGCAGCAATACAGCCTGCTCAGGGACCTGGCTGCCGACCTGAAAGCCAATTTGCAGGAACTGGAGGACGGACGGGAGACAAATCGTTTGTTTTTAGATGAATACAGAAGCCTCTCCCGGGCCATCCGGGAAGACCAGCCTCCATCGCCCATTATAGATAGCCTGTGCAGGCACCTTCCCAACTGGCATAGTCCCTTCTTTACCCGCACAGCCTACGAAAGCCTCAAGAATAAAGGGCTTGAGATAGTAGAAAACGACAGCCTGAAAAAGCAGGTCGTTGCTTTGTTTGAAAAAGAATTCGTCTACCTTTCAGAGGACTATGACCGGACCGAATGGGAGTTTGCCAGCAATGGAAAAACAGAATTGCTCAACCAGTATCTTGAGTTTGAACAGGAAGATTACCGCTCAGAAGCAGACCTGATCCGATACAACCTCCGTCCGGTAGATTTTGAGAGTATGAAAGCAGATAAGCGGTTTGTAAATATGTTATCCGAACTGATCCTATACCGGTCGCGGGGGGTTTACCAGTACACCCAAACGATTCGCCTGATTGAAAACATACAGGCTGTCATTGAGGCTGAACTTAAAGCGCTGCGCCCATGATTTCGTTCTTCCGCCAACTTCGTAAAAGCCTTTTAACCAGCAATAAATTCAGGAAATACCTGCTGTATGCCGTTGGGGAAATTTTGCTGGTGGTAATTGGGATTTTGATTGCGTTACAGGTAAATAACTGGAATGAAGACCGCATCCTGAATAGGGAAAGGATCAATATCCTGCAGAATCTCAGAACAGACCTGGCCAATGATATCGCTAACTACAAAACGAATATTTACAGATTGCAGCAGCGGCAGGAAATAGCGGATGACGTATTACAGCTACTGGAGGATATCCCTTCAGAAATAGATTCTGCTGAAACGGCTCGCAAACTGCTTATCCTGGGATATATTGAGGACCATAACCCAAGTTTTGCCACCTACAATGAAATTCAGGGGTCCGGGAAGCTGGGCCTTTTGGAGTCAAATGAATTAAAGACGGCCCTTGCCAATTACAGATCTGCCTTTGAGGATTTCAAAACCATTGGAAACAACTGGAATGAAGACATAAAGGACTACGAAAGAATAATCAGTGGTTTTTTTTCCGGGAATATCCCATTGCAGAACTATGAGTATACAGATAAAACCACCTGGCAAAATGACAATTTGCGATTTAGCTTAGGAGAAATTTCCGCAAATGATGACCTTGTCTCAAGGATCAGGCACATTGCCTATTTTACCAAAATACAAATCGATATTAAGCAGAACGTCCTGTTACCGATTTGTGAAGACCTTATTGCCAAAATCGATGAAGAATTAGAATAATAACCTTTTGCGGCTGTTGCATATAACCTCATAAAAGCAATAAGCCATCCTTAACATGGGTTAGCGTTCATATGGACCAAATAACAAAACATGCTGAACTTTCTTAGAAAAATCAGGCAGAAACTGCTCCGTGAGAACAAATTCAGGAGGTATTTCTTATATGCCCTTGGGGAGATATTGCTGGTGGTTATCGGGATACTGATAGCCTTGCAGGTCAATAACTGGAATGAGTATAGAAAAGATCGTGCAACCGAAGAAAAAATCCTGAATGCAATTCTTGAAGATCTGGCCGTTAACCGCGCCCGCCTGAAAAATGATATTTCCCTGGAAGAGCGCACCATAAGGCAGGCAAGAAGAATAATAAATCACCTGGATGACCGGAAACCCTATGACCCATCCCTTGATGTAGTATTTGCGGAAGCTCTTTACTCCCCGGATATTATCATTTTATCGTCCGGATATGAAGCACTAAAAGACAAAGGGATTGACCTTATCCAAAACGAACCCCTTCAAAAAAAGATCTACGCCTTATTTGATGTGGCCTATGTACACCTAATCGCTGAGACGGTCCGCCTGGAGAATCAATTCTGGCCCTCCTCCGTACTGCCCATGGTCCACAAGCATTTCAGGGAAACAGAGTTCCGCAAACTAACCCCGACGAATTACAACGCCTTAATGGAAGATACCACCTACAAGAATATGGTAATGCACAGGGTGCACTTCAGGCATCTCTCCCGAGACTTAAAAAGCCAGGCGCTCAGGGATACAGAAGAATTAATCGAAATGATAAAATCAGAACTAGGTCAATAAGAAAAAAGGGGCCATAAACCATGGTCACTTATGCATAACCCTGTTGGTCCGGATTGGGGAATAGTTCCGTGCTTCGGATACCCCGTCTATAATAAGGTCATTGAAGTACATCTTGATTCCGGCTGCCCTTTCCATGTCCTTTTCGTCCATTAAATGCATATGCAGATGTGGTTCCGTAGAGTTTCCCGAGTTTCCGACCAGGCCAATGTATTGTCCGGCATGCAACTGTTCATTAACATTTACCTGTATCGACCCTTTTTTTAAATGGGCCAGCAGGAGATATTCCCCGGCCTCCGTTTCTATTATAACCGAGTTCCCCGTTAATTGTTCAGGGTTTCGTGTGCCCGGAATATTGTCCTTAACATCGTTGACCACGGTTACGACTTTCCCGCTGCAGGGAGTAAGGATACGCCTGTTAAAGGCGTAATAATCTGTATTGGCTTCCCCATTGCCCTGAAAAGATTTATGGTTAAAGGGGTGCCTGATGATAAAGTCAAAAGCATTCTTCTGGGCGCGGGAGGTAACATGGTAGTTAAGGTCTTCTGTGTCTCCACCCCAAAGCACGTACCATTCTTCTCCTTTCTCAAAGGGAAGGTTAAGTGCTGTCTGGTTTTTGAACAAAGGCAAATCCTCGTTGAAATTGTTATCGACCAGAATGGTCTTATCCAGCTGAAGGCTGTCGTTCAGTCCAATTCGCAAATCGGCGGTGGCGTATTGGTACTGCACGTAATAAACCGCCAGATATGTTGCGTTTCTCCTTTGGTATTTTTTATCAAAGTACTTAAACCTTATGGAATCAATTTGCCCGTAATCCTTTCTTATGGTCGATAAAAAGGATTCAAGCCTTTCCCTGGGGGTTCGGTTTAACAGGGAGCTCGAAGCCCTGTCGAAAATTGCTTCTATCCTGTTTTCATTAAATAGTGATTTATACTCCTCTACAAAGTTCCTGTAAGCCTCCGGTTCGTTCTCTTGTTGCCAGAGGATCTTTTCCCTGAAGGCCTCCTCGACCAGGTTTTTGGAAGCCAGCTTTTTTATGCCGGTTGGCCTGTCGCAGGCCAGGAAAGTACATATGAAAATAACAAGGATAAAAATGGGTGTCCGAAACATTGCTTTTTATTTTGTTCTCCCGTTCGCTTATCAGGGAATAAGGACCTCAGCATTCCCTATAAAGGGCTGCTCTTATTAAAAGACGACAGAAGTAATCAAATGTTCCCAAACCTAGTCCTCAATACCCAGGCAAACAATTAATTGCGTACTTTGATAAGCATAATAGCAACCAATGCTAAAATTCTTCCGGCAAATCCGTCAAAAACTCTTAGCTGACAATAAATTCAGCAAATACCTGCTTTATGCCGTTGGGGAGATATTGCTGGTGGTGATTGGAATACTGATTGCCCTGCAGGTTGATAACTGGAATGAAGAAATAAAGGAAAACAATGCACTGATCTCCATTCTGGAAAATGAAAAAATATCTATTGCAATTGAAATAGAAAAGGAGGAGGCCCAAATTCAAGAAATTAATGGATGGATAGATACTGTCCTCAATGCCCAAATCATTATTGAAGAAGTTGATGCACCCACCCCTCAACAGCAAAAGGTACTCGAAAGCGCTTTTGAAGTTTTAAATTACCTGGGTCTCAGGACCCGTAAGATTGAAGATTTACAGTCCTTGTCTCAAAGTATTTCCAGATCAAAATTAACCGGTAAAAACGAAGTGGTAAGAACGATAAGCAAATTAATTGATAGGTATGGGTATGGAAAAGATTTACTTGATATTCATCAAGAAAATCTTTTTGGGCATGATAGATCCCTAAATGGGGATGTCCTATGGTTCAATTCTAAAGATGAGGCTGTTTACAACTTTGAATTAATGAAAACCGATTACAAGTTTCAGCACTACTTAACTCGGTCGAGAAGGCATAAGATTACCTCTAGGAATACTGGGCTTAAAATAGTTGAAAACTATAAATTATTAAGCACCCAGATTGAATACTTGCTTAAAGAACTTGAAAAGTAATATACCAAACTTAAATCCATGCTCCGCTTCTTCCGTCACATCCGCCAACGCCTACTGACTGATAACAAAATCAGCAAATACCTGCTGTATGCGGTTGGAGAGATCCTGCTGGTGGTGATCGGGATACTGATTGCCTTGCAAGTCAACTCCTGGAACGAAGCCAAACAAGAGGAACGTTTGGCAAGGGAATACTTGAACTCATTGAAATCAGACTTGATTAAAGACAAAATATTCATAGAAAATAGATATCCGGATATCAGAGAATGGTTTGATGATTGGAAAAAATTCAAATTAAAAACAGAAGATCCAAGCCTGGCCACTGATTCCCTTATTCAACTGGCACAAAACGAATTTAATCCCAGCAGACCTTTCCCCAGAGCTTATAACAAGAATACAATCACCACATTGCTTTCAACAGGTCACATCCGTCTAATTACAAAAGAATTGGCTAATGACATTCTTGATTATTATGCCTTCATGAATAAATCACTAGAGGATCAACAATTAAACGAATCTGTTTATCAGTCGGCGATTATTTCGTTTACGGACAAATATTCCTTTGAATCATTAGAAGTTGCCCAGTCTGGGCCCTTATTAAGAGAATTAATTTGGAAAGATGTTGACCCAAAGGATCTGGCTCCAAAATTATCAAGGTTAATCAAAACAAAAGGTTTTGTATTGGCATCCAGAAATACTGAGTTAGATTCATTGTTAGTCAAAGCAAAAGGTTTAATAACTAAACTTGATAAATATCTGGATAACTAATGCTCCGCTTCTTCCGCCAAATCCGACACCGCCTCCTGACTAATAATAAGTTCAGCAAATACATGCTGTATGCCATTGGAGAGATAGTACTTGTGGTGATTGGAATATTGATCGCCTTGCAGATTAATAACTGGAACGAAAGCAAAAAAGCTGAAAAGTTTGAACATAAACTTTTATCTGAACTAATTGAGACACTTCAAGGTGACTATTCCAAGATCGAGGAGGTCATTCTGTGGAATAAACGGGACCAGGCCTCCTGTAAGATTATATTGGAACATTTGGACAATAATCTGCCCTTACATGATTCCTTGTTAATGCATTTTCGGCGGGCAAATAATTGGTCAAAATTAATGTTGGCCAAAAGTGCCTTTGACAATGCGAAATCGTACGGATTGCATTTTATTAAGGAAGATGAAACAAGAAGGTTGCTGACCACCGTTTATGAATATCAAATCGTATGGAGTGAGACCAACGATGAAAGACAAACCTTATACTATTACAATACGGTAATTCCAGAATTAACCCAACTTTTTGAATTTACCAGCGCTCCTTCTTTATATCACAAAGGTGTAGAACCAAATAATTATGAAGCTTTGAAGACCAATGAAACATATAAGAATATTCTGAAATCAAACATTGAAAACAGACAACAGGAAAACGAATGGCTTGAATTTTTATTCAGAGATATGAAGAAGTTGGAAAATAAGTTGCAAGCAGAAATAGCCCTTAAATGACCTTGTGATGATTATTGATTTCCTGTTTCAATAGGCCTCAATCATTCTTATTCTCTATAAAAATTATCCCCAAAAAACATTATTCAGAACATTGATCCTTTAGAAATAAAGGACTCTTTTAAAAGATAAAAAAGTGATCCATATGCTCGACAACCCCAATAGTTTACTGCAAGTCAATTATTTTCCTATCTTGAAAGGAGCAACCAGCAACGCCAACCAATGCTCCGCTTCTTCCGCCAAATCCGACAACGCCTCCTGACTGACAATAAATTCAGCAAATACCTGCTATATGCCATTGGGGAGATTTTGTTAGTGGTTATCGGGATTCTGATAGCCTTGCAGGTCAATAACTGGAACGAGGACAGAATAGAAATAGAGAAAAGCCATCGCATACTTCGGGAGATCAGGGAAAACATTGAATACAATTCTGATCGGTTTAAAGAAGAAATTGAAGAGGAATACGCCGTAATCAATTCCATTGATATTGTCTTGGACAACCTGAAACAGGCAAAAGGATATCATGATAGCCTTGGATACCACTTTTTAAATGTGGCCTATTTTCCTTCTCCGGTGCGTAAATCGGCAGGGTATGAAAACCTGAAATCACAGGGAGTGGATATAATAAGGTCTGATGCACTTCGCACGGGAATAATCGACTTATATGAAGGGACATATGCGAAGATGAATGATCTTACACAGATTAGTTATGACAACGCTGCTAATTCAATCTGGCCCTTATATACCCGGCTGTTTAAAACGGAAAGTTCCAGGCCCGGGCAGGACTTTAAAACTTTAAGGGTAATCCCGTTTGATTACGATAAATTGATTGGCTCTAATGACTATCAGGGCCTGGCCAGC
This sequence comes from Robiginitalea insularis, assembly GCF_052497835.1. Lineage (NCBI taxonomy): Bacteria > Pseudomonadati > Bacteroidota > Flavobacteriia > Flavobacteriales > Flavobacteriaceae > Robiginitalea > Robiginitalea insularis. The sequence continues at coordinate 1,448,891 of NZ_CP199296.1, read as the reverse complement.
TGGTGGCGTCACTCCAGGGTGGTTGCCATTGAATTACGGATGGAAGCAATAAAGCAGCATTCACAAATCCTTGACCAAATTAATAAGGTGCTACAAGAATAAAATTATCCATGCTAACACTTCTGCGAAAAATCAGAATATCCTTGATTAAAACTGGCTCTGCCAGGAAGTACCTGCTGTATGCGGTTGGGGAGATTTTGTTGGTGGTGATTGGGATTTTGATAGCGCTTCAGATCGATAACTGGAATGAAGACAGGAAGGATAGAGCAGAAGAGATTCAACTATTGTTAAGCCTCAAAAATGAGTTCGATCGAAATCAATTTGAATTAACATTTGTCAAGCAAAATCATCAGAAAACCTTGGATGCCTGTATAGCATCCCTAAAAAGTTTTGGGCAAAAAGATCTGTCAATTGATAAACCAACGCTTGAGGCCTTTGTTATCGCTTCATATTCCCTGCCCGTATATTATCCAATAAATAGTGCCACAAATTCCATCGTATCATCAGGTAAGCTAGAGTTATTACAAAATGAAGAACTTAAGAGTTTTCTCAATCAATGGGAGTTTTATTGCAGACGATACGGAAATAATATTTTGCTGCAACCAAAAAGTATTACCGACCAGCTATTGGAGAATAGAAGCCTCTTCTTTCCCATTAGAAATTTTGGATATGATGGCGATTGGGTGCGCAAAGGTGACGTTATAGGCCCCACTGAATTAGAACATAACACCAAATTAGCGTTTCGTAATCCGGAATTGGAGAATCTTTTGGAATCCAAGAGAATTGCGATGACTGAATCACTTGGGTTTCTCATTTGGGTAGAAAAAATCCAAAAAGACATCCTTGCGATTCTTACTGAAGAATTGGGAAGCCGTGCTTCGCCACCTACATTAAATTATCCCATCAAAGACTTACGACTCACTGGAGACGCTATCACTATTCCCGATTTTAATTCAATCACGGATGATGTTCCATTGAATTTAATAGATGCTGAATCAGGTATCTGGATGATAGAATTAAGACTGCGTCCGGGGGGGATTGTTTTTAAAAACAGGGAAAGCTGGTATAATCATTGGTTTGTAGACGGTTACCCTGAAGGGAATCTTATTCACAGGCAAATACCTGAAGATTATGAGTCTTTCCCAATGATTGAAGAATCCGGTCTATATCGTATCACGGTAAACATGAATGCATATACTTACAAATGTGAAAAGCTAAATGATTAGATTTTTCAGACATCTTAGACAGCGTCTGCTAACCCAAAATAAGTTCAGCAAATACCTGCTGTATGCGGTTGGGGAGATATTGTTGGTGGTGATTGGTATTTTGATTGCGTTGCAGGTTAATAATTGGAATGAAGAGCGTGTTTCAGAAAAACAAATGACTTCCTTCCTAAAGAGTCTTGAAAATGATTTAAAAACGGACACTACAAAATTCGGCCATGCCATTAGAGATTATGAAAATATTATTGCCATAAAAGAAAACATCAAGCGTTCTGACCTTGAAAATATCCCAATGGATAGCTTAAGATTACTTATTCATATCACTAGTACTAAACATACTCCTGTGCAAACCACGTTTAATAAAATAACGAACTCAGGAATAACTCAAATTACCAAAAATGATAGTCTTTCAGAGAACATTTATGACTATTATACTATTGAACTTGATTATTTTAATACTATCAATGAATTTGAGAATAACGAATCAGCTAAGGATTTTTCGTATTGGGGAAGACAGCAGAATATGGTTGAATTAAATGCTCCAGATATCCCAAATTTTCAAAATGAAGGAGAACAGAGAAAAAATGTATTAAAACTCCTTTCAGAACCCCAAGCGAGGAATATTCTAAAACTAGAATACATGCGTAAAATCAGAATTTTAGATGATTACCGCAACATGAAAACCGAGGCCACCAATCTCCTCAAAGAAATAAACAAAGAATTAAAAAGAAGGATACATTAATATTCTATAGACCGATATGGCATTTCATGGCAACTCAACCTTTCAGAATAAATGAAACGAACTAAACCTTACTGATGCTCCGCTTCTTCCGTCAAATCCGTCAACGCCTCCTAACTGACAATAAATTCAGCAAGTACCTGCTGTATGCCATTGGGGAGATTCTGCTGGTGGTAATTGGAATACTGATTGCCCTGCAGGTTAATAATTGGAACGAAAACAAAAAGGACATTCAGAAGTCTAGGGTGCTGTTGCAAGAGTTTAAAAAGGATCTTGCCTCAGATACCACGGGCATTAACAGGGTTGTATCACTTCTGGAAAGACAAACAAATTTTGAAGCATGGGCCCTGCAAAAGCTTGCATACAAAATGGATCAGATCGACAGTCTTAAAGAGGTTTTTTTTGGCCCGGTATATCAAGAATTTGTTCAGGATCGCACGTATAGGAAACTTCAGGTTTCTCAAAACCCAAATCTTACTGGTTTTCTCGATTTGCAAAGCGCACTAACGGAGTATTACACGGACACCAAATTCCTCCTGGACTACAATAATCAAGAAGAAGAACGATTCTTTATTGAGCACAATACTCCCAAAGTTTTGTGGCAGGAAATGGAGATCAACATGGCCAATTTTCCTAAGCTTTCTTCAGAAAGTGAGCAGGTCAAAACGCTCCTTGATTACGCCCAATCGATCGAAGGCAGAAACTTTATTAAATCAAATTATTCCCGACGAACTTCGATGATCAGATACTTTTTGAAAGTAAAGCAGGAAGCTATTCAGTTGATTGAATTAATCAATACTGGTCTTGAAAAAGACTATTCAGGATAAATCAAGAATGCTATTCCACCCTGGGATTGGAGAAAAGGTGTGAGAGACTAATCCGTAAATCCGTAACCTATAACAATAGTCAAGGCGAAGTGAGATTTGCAATTAGCTCTTTTGACGAACTAATGAAACATGATGGTTTACCTCTTTCCCTTCTTCAATAAAAAGTGCTGTCATTTTCCAAGAATTACCTTCCCAAGTCATGGATCTCTTCTGCATCAAGCTATTGGTCTCGGGGTCACGAAGTTCGAGAATTAATGTGCCTGAATCATCAACGTAGCCAATATGAGTTTCTGCAACACCCAGTGTATTTACCTCAAACACCCTGATCTCCTTTGTGGTTTCAGAATATCCCCATAACGCATTTGCCTCATAATAAGTTTCGTCCCTTCCTTGTTTCCAGGTACTGAAAATGGCATTTCCATCGGAAACCGGAATAACAGTTACAATACCTTCAGGCGGATCCGTATAAGAACTCTCTATCACCTTCCAGATCCCAACTAATTCTTTCAAACGTTCCTTAGGTGATTGTGCGAAAGAAAAAATTGAAATGAAAAGCACTATGATATTTAGTGGTACGCTGCTTGTCCTTTTCATTGGCTATTATTTAATCGATGTCAATGTGGGGTCCTGGTTAAAAATGTCCACCACACATTTCCATGATCCATCATCCTGTTTTTTCCAAACCTCCACGGCTTTATTAAAGATGGTGATTTTGTTTCCAAGGGAATCCAGCATTTTCATATAGTTTACACCAATGGAATAGGCCAAATCCCCACTTTCTGAAACATAGGCCGCTTTGGGTTCCCAGTTTACCTCAAAACCGGGGATTGTAGCATTCATTTCAAGCATCTTCCTAAGGGCTTCCTTGCCTATGGTGGGTGGCTGGCCCGGCGCCATTACAACAGCATCGTCTGACCAGTAACTCAATACTTTTTCAATGTCTGTGGTTTGAGCTGATTTGGCCCATTCCCTGGACAATTCCATTATTTTCTCTGCTTCTGCTTCCTGATCGACGGATTGCCTGGCACATCCATAGATACCCAACAAAACAGTGAAAATTAGTAGTAGCTTTTTCATTGTAGTTAATGTTTTAATTCTTGTTAACAGTTATCAAATTCTACTCACTCTATTTTTTTCCATATTATCTTATCTCCATTCTCATCCATTTGAAGAAACCCAATAAAGTCTAACCCCATTATTTCGCCGTCACTTCCTGATAAAATTTTAGCCATATAATTATCATTTTTTTTTGATCCGTAGAATATGAGGACCGAATCAGAGTAAGGATGGATATCCCATTCAGAAGCCAATACCTCATCACCCCAATAGGCAAAAAACTTCACTTCTTCGTCACCCTTGATTTCACATCTGCCGACTAAACCATCATATTGAGCGAATTGGGCTTCATATACCCCTTTTAGGTGTCCTAAATCTTTTATATCTCTAACAAGAGAGGTGTCTGAATCTTTTTTAATCATCTTCATAATCTCCTTATATAGATCCAAAGCTTGTGTCCTAAACCAGAGCATTCCCCCTTGATGCCCATGATTTCTAAGATGTATTTCAGTCACTTCGTTTATGTAGGAAGGATCGGTCAATAGGTATTCAATAAACTCATCAGTAAATATGCGTTTACCAAACAAATCTGGTTGCCACGAGTGCTCATCCATCCATTTCATTCTTCGGTAAAAATGCCAATCGGCTATTTCTTCCTCATCTTTATCGGCATTTAATTTTCGTTTGCCATAGAGGTCTCTTAGTTCTGCGAGTATAGAATCCTGTAACTCGGTGAGATTCTTTTTTCCTGCAAGTAATTCACGGAAGTCTCCATCAGTTAGGTTCGTCCTTTGCCAGCGGTATGGTAGATACGGAAATCCATTTTTATAGTCCTCGTAATCAACTTTTTTGTGGAGTACTTTGAAGTAATAAGGTTGTTCGGTTATATAGATGTCAAGTATCTTATCTATTTCTTCAATATTCTGTACTAACTCGTCACTTACGGACTGGAAAAGGATTTTGTTGTTTTCAGCATCAATTCTATCCTCATTCCAGTTATCCACCTGGATAGCAATTAAAATCCCAATCACCACCAGGATGATCTCCCCAATACCGTATTTCAAATACTTTATGGTTTGACTATTGGCTAAAAGTTCTCTGCGGATTTTACGAAAGAAATGAAGCATGGCGATTGGATTGACTCTTCAAGGTAAGGCAGGGTCAAATCAAATTTTATGATAATTATCAATGAGACGGCTCCGCTGGAGATTGACGATCTCTTTGGCTCGACGCTTCCTGTCCAATTTGAAATTGTTCCTCCACATACTCTTGAAAAGAAGGTTCATAAGTCTCTTTGAATATGCCCCACGCCACTTTGACTGCTTCACGAAGACCAAGAAAGCGAACCATCTGATTTTGGTAGTGCCACATTTCATCCGTCACTAATTTTTGACGGCGTTGCTGAAAATGATGGTGCCATAAAGTGAATGCCCGTCGCTCAAATAACAGGAGCCTTTGCAAATTCGCTTCACTCAATTCATTTAGCCGATGATCCCCTTTTAGCCAGATTTCTGAGAATTCTTCACTTTCAATTATGGGTAAAATAATGGTATGGTCTATTTCCAAAATTTCAGTGGCTGAAGCATTACGCATCATTGCCGTGTTTTGCTTTAATTGGCGGCCTACATAGACCAGAGAAATGACTACCGCTATTGCACCCAGCGTTTCACCAATGGCGGATATGGCATCCCAATTTATCGGCAATTCCAATAAGATTATTGGGAATGAGTACCACAGAGTTATCCAAGAATAAATGAGGCAGGGAGCTCCGAACAGGACGGGGACGGATATGCTTAACATGACTGTAAGTATTTAGGTTTTGTTAGAGCAAGGTTGTAATGCACCTTTCAAGGTAAGACGGGGCCAAATCAAATCTTATGATAATTGTCAGTGTGGAGTGGCCTGCTAGATTGATGCCTATCGGTGAAAATTCAAAAGCATAGAATTTATTTAGACTGCAATCTCCTTTCAGTCATCGGTTGACCCAAATCATTTTCCGCTTAGTACCTGAGCATTAACTTCATTTCAATTCTGGACGAGATGAAAAGTATCAGATTTACAATAATTCTATTCATTTCAGTATTCTCATTGAGTACTTGTTCTAGTGATGATTACTGGGATGGAACAATTTGCCCGATGAGATGCACCTCCGATAAACCTTGGACAACGGCGTATTTAGAAGTTTCTACAAAATGTTTTGAAACAAAAGAGGAATGTCTAGCAACTTCGACTGGTAAAGAGTATGGTTGCATTAAATGCGATTATTAGATTTCACCTGACCTCGTTAACCGCAATGCCAGATTTCCTTTTACGTTAGATAGCTGAAATTAGATTGCAGTTTCAGTCAGATTGACCCAAATCATTGCTACCGGCTTTTCATATGAATTATATTATGGCTTAGAATCCATTAATGGAAAAAAGATATGTCATGAAAAAATTAAGCAATATTCTATTCGCCCTTTTTATCATCACTTTTCTGCTAGGCTTCAGTAGCTGTAACAAAGATGATGATGGTGGTGATGGCATTAATTTGACTACAAGGGAATTGCTAATTGGCACCTGGTCCGTTTCTGATTATGACTTTAATATTACGGTAGGGTCTCAATCGCTCATTGATTATCTGGTAGAGGTGGAAGGATTACCTCCTGCCGAGGCAGCGGCCCAATATGCGTTTTTTGAAGCTATTTTAGTATCGGATTTAACCGGGACACTTACTCTGAAATCGGATGACACCTATGTGTCAAGTTTCGGAGATAGATCCACAAGTGGCACTTGGAGTCTCAGCGCAGATGAAAAGACATTGACACTCATCGAAGGTGAAGACAATGTCATTCTTATGATCAATTCCATTTCGGCTAATACCTGGAGCGCGTCTATCTCGGAGAGCAGCTCAGAAGATCTCGATGATGATCCAGAAACACCAGATGTGCTCATTTCGATAGAAATTATTCTGACCCTGACTAAATAACACTCTGTAGGAGAAAAAAACCCTGGCATATCATTTTACCAAGGGGTTACACGAAGACCATCAGACTATTCAAAGGAACAGGATCAGACTGCAATTTCATTTCAGAAATACCCAACAGCCTCACTCATGCTGTACTGGTTGTATGGCGTAATAGGTTCAGGTGAATAAATATGAATCTGCTGTAACTGAAACCGTTTAATACACCAGGCAAAGAAAGCCTTGCTTTTAATGGTTGGATTAGTGGCATTCTTCCATATTTGCTTGAAGCGTTGACATTTGACTAATTCCTGGTCGGCGTACTGCTTGAAGTCGGCTTCGTTCATCTTGTGGTTTTGTCATTAAAGTTATGGATTGCTGGTATGGTTTACAGACCATAATTTCCTTTTTCGTAATTTGATGGAGCAACAACCAACCAATGCTCCGCTTCTTCCGCCAAATCCGACAACGCCTCCTAACTGACAATAAATTCAGCAAGTACCTGCTGTATGCCATTGGGGAGATACTTTTGGTGATGATAGGGATCCTTCTGGCATTGCAGGTGAACAATTGGAATGAACAACAAAAGGAAGAAGATCAGATAAGAAAACAATTTATCTCTTTGAAAGAATCTCTACTCTTGGATAAGGATTGGTTAAACAATATTCGGTCTGTTGAAATTTTTAAGGTTCATTCATTTTATAAACTCATTGAACTTGCAGGAGAGTCTGAACCACATGTATTAGAACTCCAAAATAATATCATAGAATATGAACCATCCTGGATTTGGAATAGGCCAATTCCTGAACACGCCGATTCAGAATTTTTAAAAATATCCTTTTCTTGGACAGGGAGAGAACGACCTATGATTCCAAATTTATACTCTATTGAAGAATTTAAAAATACCGGCTTGTACTCTAAGATAGAGAATGATGCCCTAAAATCTTCAATTAACAATTATTACGGGCAATTGGGTTGGCGATTTACTTCGGATAAGCCGAGCATGCATGGGGAATGGCGTAGTTCACTGAGAAGCGATGGTGTAAATTACATTAATGTTTCAAACCTTGAAGATCCTTTAAATCTGATTCGTGATAATGGTGTACGAAAGGCTTTACTATTGAGCTTAGCTATAAGAGCAGGCTGGAGGGCAGATGGGGCAGATACATTAATAAACCTAATAGATGAACTAGTTATTCTTATTGATCAAGAAATCAGCAAATCCTAATGCTCCGCTTCTTCAGACAAATCCGCCAAAGATTATTAACCAGCAATAGGCTCAGCAAATACCTGCTGTATGCCATTGGGGAAATCCTGTTGGTAGTGATTGGGATTTTGATTGCGTTGCAGGTTGATAATTGGAATGAAGAACGAAAAACAGAAGCAGAGATTCGGGCCGTATTCGCAAGGGTACTTACCGAGTTGGAAAATAATATTGAAGAATCAGAAAAGATTTTCAGGTACTATGAGGTAGAAGATTCCCTGGCATATATGCTATCCTTGGGCCAACTAGGCAAGGATGACATCAGAGTTGATTACCCCAGTGACGTGCATCCGGCATTACGGCTTAATGCGGTTCTGTATCACGAATTATCACTTGTTCAGAGTAGTTATAACCAGCTCATCAACAACATCGATAACGTCCCTGATTACTATTTGAGTATTGTGGATGAGCTTGTAGATCTATACGAGACCAAGAAAGAGGCTATTCTGTTCCAACAGAACAGGTTGATCAGAAGTCAGGCAAGAAATGAGGAAAGAATTAAGGACCTTTCTTTCTTTGTTCATCGATTTGACACCTTGATGACAAGCAACGAAAGTTTTCTTGATTATGTTTTGTACGATGATGCCTTTAAGGGAGAATATATCCTTCATCAGCAATTATATCAAGAGAAATTAGAGGAAGTGGGTTTATTTCGCGAAAAAGCGATTTCCTGCCACCAACAAATTTCTATTATGCTGGGGATATCCGACAAAAAAGCTGTGTGGGCTATCGACCCGGAGATGCATAAATTTTATGAGGGCACTTTTATGACTTTTAATGGGGTGGGATCACGGACTTTTTTCATCAAAGACAATATGTTATACTCCGATACAGACTGGTTGGGAAACAAAACAGATGAAATACTAATACATCCTGGAGGTTCTCAAAAATTTTATGACAGGAATTGGTATTTCCGTTTTGAGAAAGATGAAGACAGCATACACATATTTGCGCATCGCTTTGGCAGAGATATGATAGGAACGAAGATACTGGACTGATAAAATTTCATCTTGCTACCATCCTCAACCCATGCCTAGCTTTGTTTGACTACTTCGTCAAAGGTTTCTTCCGATAGCTTTCTGGACCGGGAAACGGACTCTTATCTTCTGTATTTGCCATATACTGGCCTTCCTGGAAATACTCTTTCAACGGATTGCCCTTCCTTGATGACAAAAACGCCATTTACCAATACAAAATGGATGCCTTCTGAGAAAGCCAACCCCTTTTCGAAAGTAGCCTTATCGGCAATGGTGCCTGGATCGAAAACAGTAATATCTGCATCGGCCCCTACCTGTATCCGGCCCTTGTTTTTCATTCCTGGCACGAAGCTTTCCAACACTCTTGCCGGCAATAACGTCATTTTGGCAATAGCCGTATTCAGGTCAAGAACTTTCTCCTGACGAACATACTTGCCAAGGACTCGGGAAAAAGTGCCTGCAGTTCTGGGATGTGCCAGCTTTGCATATCCCATCCCGTCTGAAGCTATAATAGTGCCTTCTGTTTTAAGGGCTGCTTCAATCCACTCGGGTTTCATCATATGAATGATTACAGTTCCTCCTTCAGCCCGATATTTTTTAAATGTTTCTTCGGTAAGTCTTTCCCCGGTGGCCACCCACTGCAGATCGCCGTAGCCTATTCCGAAGCTCTCTTGCCAGCCATGGTCGAAAATGGCGGATGCTAAACCGGTAGAAGCTGCGGTATAGGGGTACATTTCCGTGGTGACCTGATATCCCTGATCCCTGGCAAGACGCACCATTTCAATCCCTAATTCAACGTCTCCAAGAGCCATACTGTTCATGTGAACAATATGGAGAGGTGCCCTTGTAAGCATGGCATTTGCTATAGCCTGTTGAATAGCCATAAACCCGCCTTCTCTTACATGGGAAAATACTGGCACATGCTTTTCACCGGCATATTGATAAAGCCGGAAATCTTCCGAAGGAGTGGCATGCGGAAAATAACCGATCGGCACCCCTATGCCAATACCCCCTGCGTGCAATTCCGATTCGATGTGATTTATCATCTCCGGATGTTCATCGGGCGTCAGTGGTTCTCTTACGGATTGTGTTCCTGCCTTGTCCGCAATGGTATCAAATTCCTCAAGATTTTCGGTTAGATCCCGGTATTTCTTCATTGCCATAAAACGGGCGAATCCCCAGGATACGCTGGCACCATAATTAATCAGGGCTTTTCCCGCCCGGGAATTATACCAGGATTCCAGCATGGGTAAACCGCCTTCCAGTTCAAGGGCTGTAGTTACGCCGTCGTGCATCTGGTACTCCTGCTCCACATTGGTGACCCCGTGTACATGGAGGTCGATAAAGCCCGGAGATACAACCAGACCCTTAACGTCAATGATTTCTTTGCCCGCAAGATCATTTTCGGAGATTTCAGCTATTCGGTCATCATCAATGCCGACATTTCTAATAGCATCCATGCCGGTTTCAGGATCTATGACTCTTCCTCCCTTCAATACTATATCGTATTGAAAGCCAGATTGAGAGTATATCCCATCCATATTAAGAAAAAACAGCATAAATGATCCTATATAGAGAATGCTATTTCTGATTGTGCGCGGAAGTCCTAAATTTTCATTCATGCCTATTTTAAAAGGGTTGAGGTTTCGTAAAGATATGTATTCCTGGGTACTCCTGATTCTCGAATGCCCATGTATTAATTATTTGCCTATCTTGAAAAGAGCAACCATTAACCAATGATCCGCTTCTTCCGACAAATCCGACAACGCCTCCTGACTGAAAACAAACTCAGCAAGTACTTACTGTATGTGATCGTTGAGGTTTTTATAGTAATCCTGGGTATCCTAATTGCCATTCAGATTGATTCCTGGAATGAGCAACGCATCAACCGGGAGCGTTACGAGTTTGGCATCAAGCAGTTATACAGAAAGCTAAAGGCCAGAGATCTTACTTGGGACCTCTACCAGGATCGGGCCAGTTTTCATTTATCGATCATTGATAGTTTGCTGGACTTTCCAGATCTGATACCCCCGGAACGGTTGGCGGGCAACCTGCTGGTTTTGGATGAATTCCTGAACGACGATTGGATGGATGAGAATTGGTTTCTGGCCTATTTAGATTTCAATCCCACAGATTCGATTCAGTTTGGGGTAGCGCAACACCTCCACCGCTATTTTAGAGGGCGCTACCCAGATTTTAAAAATTGGGCAGACTTAAATGGTTTCGAATCCTTTAAAGCCGTGTTGATCCGGGAAAACATCCCAATTTGCGAATTCTCCGCATCAGGCTTACGGGCTACCATTGACGAATGTGCAAAAATGCCCCTGGATCAAAACACCTCCAAAAAGCTTCGAACCCTTTTGGAAACAGATGCGATTGTCCTTAAACTGCAAACCCTGAAGAAGAGACGCCAGGAGATCTTTGAGATCACACCTACCCCCGAAAAGACGGTCCTGGAATTTATTGAAGCTAATTTTGGGCATCTGGACCTCTCTTTTCACCACCTTGAGATTTTTGGTAGTGCATCCCTGCATGGTTATGGTTTGGGAGTGCCCATGAAGCCTGCCAATGCGGCTCGAACCCTTTGGCTGTTAAAAACCACCCTGGAGGATGGATTCGTCAAATTTAGGACGGACGAGAACTGGACTTTTGAATGGGGAGGTGGAGAGGCAAATCCGGACATCCTCATTTTTAAGGGTCCCAGGATCCCGGTTCGAAAAGGAACCTACGAGATTGTGGTAGACCTGGAGAAGAAAAGCTATGAAATAACCCCTGTTCTGAAATGATCCGCTTCTTCCGACAGATCCGACAACGACTACTCACTGATAACAAAATCAGCAAATACCTGCTGTATGCGGTTGGGGAGATACTGTTGGTCATGATAGGTATCCTCCTGGCTTTGCAGGTCAATAATTGGAATGAGGACAGAAAGAGAAAAAAGGACAAAATTGAATTAGTTAATACCCTAACTCAACATTTTAAAAGTCAAATCGAATTTTTAGAAGCTAGCATAAGGACAGGTGAAGATGAAGTGAAAAAACTAAATAGTGCTATTAAAATGATAGAGGCTCAGAATATAACGATACCTATCGACTCGGTAAAACAACATATAAGCAGAACCTTTTATCAAACAGGGATATTCCTGCCGTTTCAAAAAGTGGAAATGGCAATTAATTCTGGCAGAATTGACCTAATAGAAGATGACAATTTTGATAACAACATAGCCAATCTGCTTTATAGAAATAGGATTTTAGAAAAATTATATGATGAGCATCTGCGGATGGTTTTCTCCGGACCCCTATCAGAAATTAAAGAGGAAAACTGGGAAGTTTATAAGCCCTTTGAAGACCGTTTAAATGGGTTTGCTCAGAATAATAAAGATTACTTGGATTACATGGCTCGTCCGGACGTTATGGCAAGGATTAAGAATGAATATATCTTAAAAGAAAACATAATTCGTAATATGAACCGTATTCTAGATGCAGCTAAGAATATTGTGCTGAATTTGGAATCTCAAAATGAATGATCTCCTTTATTAACTAAAGAAAATCCTGATATTTAATCAAAATGCTCCGCTTCTTCCGACAAATACGCCAAAGACTTCTGAATGATAATAAGTTCAGCAAGTACCTGCTGTATGCAGTTGGGGAGATTATTTTGGTGGTTATTGGGATATTGATTGCACTACAGATAAATAATTGGCAGGAATGGAAAAAAGAGCGGCGGGTAGAACAGGAGATTCTTCAAAACTTGGTTCAAAACCTGGAGCTGCATATAGAAACACTTGAAGCAGACATAGAACGGTTAACCTTACTCGATAATTCTGCGCAAATTGTAGTAAATGTACTCGATAACAGACTGCCTTTTAAGGACAGCCTGGCAGTGCATTTTCATCTGGCCAGAGTGCCAAGACGTGATCTCAGCCTTTCACAGGCCGGTTATGAGCAATACAAGAATAAAGGTTTTGATGTCATTTTGAACTCCAGTATAAAGGAGGAAGTGATCAATTATTTTGAATCGACACTGCCCACGTGGATCACTTCCTACAAGCCTGTAAATTATATCAACGAATCCTTCTATGACCATCATGTTCCCTTGTTTTATTATCAGAAAGAATCCTTAACTCCTATTGATATGGAGATACTTTATACCGATAGCTATTTCATAGGCTGGATAAAAGCCTATATGGAAGGAAGGCATACGCTGATGGAGCTCGAACGGAATCTGTTGGAGGAGATCCGAAGAATCCTGCATCTTATCAGGCAGGAGACGGGTACTGAAACACCAATAAACTAACGAAATTTAATAGATGCTCCTCATATTGAGACGAATACGTCAACGCCTTCTTACTGACAACAAATTCAGCAAATACCTGCTGTATGCAGTTGGGGAGATTTTGTTGGTGGTGATTGGGATTTTGATTGCTTTTCAGATCGATACCTGGAACGATAATCGCAAGGCACGTGAGGTGGAATTAAAGACTTTAAAAGAGCTTAAGGCTGACCTTACCCAGACCCTGGAGGATATTCGTAGCGATAGTATAAATTTTCAACATATTATCCGCTCCAATAAAATTATCCTGCAGCATATGGATGAGCGATTGCCCTACCACGACTCTTTGATTCCCCATTTCAGCCAAATGAACCCATTCCAGACATTCTCTGTTAACCACACCACCTTTGATAACATCAGGCAAAACGGGTCCAGCATCATCACTAACGATTCCATCCGTCTTGGGGTGGCAGATTTCTATACCCGGCCGATCAACTTATACAAAGAACTGGAAATGAGGGTGCTTAATGAGCACTGTACGAATTATTTCACCCCCATGATTATGCAGGCTTTTGAAACCGTATCGCCAAGAGATTTAGTCCCGAAGGATTACGAGGCCTTTATCGCAAATTCCGATTATCGGCAGGTCTTAAAATTCAATGTTCGGATCGCTTCCCAGATGATCAATTTCCAGGGTTTCCTGATGCAGGATTTCCTGGAATACCTCATAAAGGAAATTGACGCGGAGATTGAACTATTTGACTGAACTGGCCGATAATATCCTCAAACGACTGGTCTCAGCTGCTATAAAGCCATTGCGTTTCTTCCTTAATGATTAGCTCAGGTTCCCTGTCATGGCGGCGCCGAGTAGAAAAATCATAACAATTACAACAATGGCAATAAGCGTTATCACTAACGCCAAAATAAAAACCGCTTTCCAGCAACCTTTGTTTTCGCTATGCTTACTCTTCTTCCCAAAACCATTTCTATAGCCGAAAAAGATGAGGGGAAACAGAATGAGGAAAAATAGGACGAATAAGTAAATGAGGATATCCAGGAAGTTCATCTGCGGTAATATTACCCCCAAACAGGGGAATAAAAAAATATAGTTCGGATTTCACCTGGATTAAATATCGTGAAAGCAATGATCCTTTCCAATAATTGGGGGCAGGGCCTCCCAATAAGTTGGCTGTGACTTTGCCCAAATGGTTTCTCCCTGCCAAAAACTCCAGGGATTGAACGTGATTTATATCATATTTAAATTGCTGTGAACTAACTACTTTACAAGGTATTAGCCTTAAGAAATAACGCTTCAAGTATAGCTTCATGAGGCAGTTTTTTGAAGAACTTAAAAAGAGGAATGTCTACAGGGTTGCCACGGCCTATGGCGTCAGTGGGTGGCTCGTATTACAGGTTGTGGATATTGTCGGCCCCGGGTTGGGCTGGTCTGAATCCGTTCAAACCTTGCTTATAAAGCTTCTGATAGCCGGTTTCCCTGTTTCCCTGGTGCTCGCCTGGCTTTATGAGTTAACCCCAAAAGGGTTCAAGCGAACCGGAGCCCTGCAGGAGGATACTTCTGACAACAAAAAAGTGGGGCGCAGGCTGAATCAATTTATCATTGGTATCCTGGCGCTGGCCTTATCCCTTTTATTGGCAGAGCGCCTTTTTTTCTCCGGGGTACCTTCACCTCGGGGGTTTTCAGGGGCATCTATAGCCATCCTTCCGTTTAAAAATGACAGCCCTGATGCGGAAAACATGTATTTCTGCGATGGCATCACTGAAGGGGTGCGTGAAAACCTCTCCAGGATTCCCAGTTTAAGTGTTATCTCGAGGACCTCCGTAGAACAATTCAGGCACAACCCTCCTTCCGTTTCCGAAATAGGAAAAAAACTTAAGGCACAGTATATCCTGGAGGGCAGTGTGCTGCGCCTGGAAGACCGGTCGGTGATCCGCGCCAGGCTGATATTTGCCCCGGAAGAACGAAGCCTTTGGTCACAGGAATACGACCGGGAACTGCAAGATGTTTTTATGGTGCTGGCAGAAGTAACACAAAATATCGCAAACGAGCTGGAAACAACTATCTCCCCTGAGGTAATGCACAGGATAGAAGAACAGCCCACTGAGGATCTTACAGCCTATGACTATTATCTGCAAGGACAGTTATACCTCAACAACTCGGAGTCAACTGAAAATAACGACGCCTTACAAAAGGCAGACCTGCTGTTCCGGAAAGCCCTTCAGCGAGACCCCACCTATGCACAGGCCCAGGTGGGACGAATCCGCGTATTCAGGGAGCAACATAAATTTGAATTTTTTGAGAATGCGACTCTTATAGATAGCATGCTGGTAATGTGCAATAAAGCAATTGCCATGGACCCTGATTTGGCTGATGCCTATTGGGTGCGAGGGGCCTTTTATGACGATTTTTTATATGACATCCCAAAGGCAACCAAAGATTTAAGCAGGGCTGTAGAACTAAACCCCAACCTTGTGGGTGCAATTGGTCAGTTAGCCGTTTTGAAGTGGGTTCACCACCGTGAAATAATCCCTGCCTTAAGGCTGTACAGGAAATTGGAAAAACTGGAACATTCCCCCAGGGAATTATATGGAGCCTACATAAACCAATCCTTGCTCTATTGGGACCTCTGGGACCATGAGAAAGGGTATTACTACCTGGATAAGGCTATTCCCCTCTATCCAGGTTTGAAGGGCCTAAAGGCATGGTACTATGTGCAGCAGGGCAGGTACAACGAGGCTGTTGAGCTTATGAAAGACACAGAGGAATTTGCCGCACTCGGATTTTTTCACCTGCTTTTAAAGGAATATGAAAAAGCCCTCGAATATTACGAGTTATGGGAAATAAAAGTGGCTGAAGAAGGGGTGCAGGAGGTTGCTGAATTGGAATCCTGGCACAGGTATGGACAGGTTCTGGCCGGGCTGGGAAGGACAAAAGAGGCGCAGGAGTTGATGGAATATCAGCTGAATTTGAATGAAAAACTACAGAAAAATTACCAGCGCGCCCATGCTATTTTTTATGAAAGTGCCGGCATCTATTCCTTTCTCGGGAAACACGAACTGGCATTTGAGTATTTAAGAAAGTTTGATAGTATCAACCGCTGGGATGACGGCAAATTGCACTTTATACAACGCGACCCTTCTTTTGACAACATCCGGGAGATACAGGAATTCAAAATGATCGTTGACAAACGAATGGAGGAAATCCGATCGGTACAGAATAAAGTTGCTCGTCTGGAAGCATCAGGAGAACTGTAACCTTATATCGCGTCTGCAGTTTTTACTTGGTGTGGGGTATACCTGTCCCGATCTTTTTTGTACATTCAGGAGGCAATCCGACCTCAGTTCATGTTTCGCTTTTTCCGAAAAATCCGCCAACGCCTGATAATCAATAACAAGGTAAGTAAATACCTCCTGTATGCCATTGGAGAGATCCTGTTGGTGGTGATCGGGATATTAATTGCCTTACAGGTAGACAGTTGGAATGAAGAGAGAAAGATTCGGGCAGACGAACAGATTCTGCTAAGGAAATTAAAAGATGATTATACGGCAAATCTGGAGCAGCTTGATAGTAAAATCACAACCAGAAAAGTACTGATACGTTCCTCCAAAGAATTACTTACTTTTTTTGATAACCCCCAATCTGCAAACAAAGACAGTGTATTATCCAAATTAGGGAACCTGGGCCTGACAGTTACTTATGATCCTATCAACAATGACCTTATTGCTTCGGGAAAAATCAATATCATACAGAACGAGGAATTAAAAACCCTGCTAACGAAGTGGTCAACAGATGTTATTCAGGTTCAGGAAGTAGAGAATATATACATCAACGCTCATCATTATGAGAACGTACCTGTAATGAATAAGTTCGGGATTGGTCGGGCCATAGACAAAGCGTTATATGACAAGGCCAATGACCTGAGCACCTTTTTGCTTAACCGGGAGGAATATATCCCCTACGACTTTAAGAAATCAAGGTTAGAGCCAAGCCTCGAAGCAATACTGAACAATGCAGAATTGGAAGGGATTGTGGCCAACTCCATCCTGATAAACGAAATAGTAAATGCAGAATCATTTACCCTTCGCAAACAAATTCTGGAAATACTGGATTTACTTCGGGAACTGGACCAAAATAAAGAGTAAAATATGCTTCGATTTCTAAGCCAATTCCGCCAACGCCTGCTAAACCAAAGCCCGTTCAGCAAGTATCTGCTGTACGCAATCGGGGAGGTTTTACTTGTGGTGATCGGGATTCTGCTTGCGCTTCAATTAGATGCCTGGAGCCAAATGAATAAGGAAAGGCAGCTGGAAAGGGAATATCTGAAAAGGCTGAACGTTGATTTGGACAGAGACCTCAATATTGTTAAATCTATAGAAAGATACCTAACCCAAAAAGAAGAAAGCCTGATGATGGTGAGGGGGTTTATTGATGATCCAAATGCAATAATGGGTGACTCAGTAATCACCATCTTAAACGACAGTGATATTATAGGGACCGATTTTCCGAATGCCAGACTTACGGGCACGTTTCAGGAAATGATATCTTCCGGTCATTTGCGCCTGATACGGAACACCAATCTCAGAAACAATGTTGTAAACTACTATTCCTTCTGGGACCACAGTAACCTGAGGATTGCAAACCATCAGTCAGATTACCCTTCCCTGGTTTGGGAGATAACCGATATGGCAGGATTTTTAAAAGGGGATCCCTTGTACATAGGGAAACCGTTCCATGAAACCCTTGCGGAACTTGAGATTGAAAAATTGTTTTATCGCCATTTTATGAAAGAGGTAAACTACATGGTATTTACAAAAAGGATCAATCAAATGAAGCGGGACAAAGTAGAGGAATTAAAAGCAGCAATCTCTGAAGAGTTAAAGAGATTGTAATAAGTTAAAAAGGATGGGGCGGATTACTCAATTTTGCCCGTTTTCCTATTCAGAATAAAGTTAATTAATGGATAAGTCCTAAGCTGGGGGTAAGATAATTTCTACAAAGCCAAAAATTTTCTAATGAATAGCGGTTTATTTGGGGGCAATCTGCCTTCTTTGGATTATATTTAACTGTAACCCAACCAACTGAAACCATCATGTTAAGCCATTGTCCGAACTCCATCCAGGACAAATCCATACCCCCTGTTCGTATGGTAGCGGCTGCATTTATGCTGCTTCTTGCCCTTTTACTTTCCTCCTGCAGATCCATGGGGCCAACGACCATTCCGCAGGACGGCTTTAATTATAACCAACGCGTGGCCAACCACGAAAATGAGCAGATGCTGCTCAATATCGTGCGCCTGAGATATCTGGAAATGCCACGTTTCCTCAATGTGTCTTCCGTCATCAATTCATATACCCGCGGCGGGGCCGCAGGGGTTAACGGCAGCTCCAATTTCTTTGGCACATCCCTTGGTGGAAATGTTTCCGCCAACTGGTCGGACCGGCCTACTATTACCTATACTCCCATGTCCGGACAGGCCTTTTCACAGAGCCTGCTAACGCCCCTCCCCCCGTCAGTGATCTTTTTCCTGATCCAGTCCGGCTGGTCTGCTGAACGCCTGATGCGCCTGACCAATTCAGCCATAAACGGCCTGCACAACGAAATAGGGACCCCCGGGGAACAGCGGCAGGCAGACCACAAGTTCAAGGAACTGCTGGAAGTGCTGCACCAGCTCCAACGTGCCGGAGCTCTGGGGATGCATTTCAGGGGAGACTGGCCCAAGGTGAATGTGGAAGTGATCCTTCCGGCGGTCGCCAGAACAGACTCCGTAAAGCAGACCATTAACAAATTCAAGGAGCTTTTGCGTTTGGATCCGGAAATCAATGTTTTTGATATTGAGTATGGAGTAATCCTGGAAAGGAATAATCATATTGTGGTACAGACGCATTCCATCCTGGAAATGATGTCCAACCTCTCCTGGTACATTGAAGTACCCGAACAACATGTGTCAGAGGGGCGGACGCTGCCCACTTTCAACCCGGAAAACACAGACCTGATCCGTGTTTTGTCTAGCCCGACCAGGCCCGATAACGCCTACCTGGGCATACAATACCGGGACCATTGGTATTATATTGATGACCGGGATGTACAATCCAAAAACACCTTTACCCTCATGCAAATCCTCTTCAGCATGGCCAAAGAGGGTTCGGGTGCTGTATCGCCTTTGATTTCGATAGGGAATTAGATGAATATCCGCCGGGGTAACCTCGCTTCAGAAACTCATAACCACTTAATTTTTTCCTTTTAGGCTATCTTTATCACCAATGGTCGCAGCCTTCAACTTCTTTCACACCTCCCGCTATAAATGGGTGCTCAGCCTGGGGTATGGGATCTTTCTATTCCTGTTCCTGCTGGCATTCCTTCCCTTCGGGGTAGACAATTACGATCCGCAACACGCCTATACCCCCACCTTCCTGCTCGAAATCAGCTTCTTTATACCGGTCACGGTAATTGTTTGCCTCCTGAATGAATTTGGCATCAAAAGGTTCTTCAATAACAACACAGGCTATCCTTTTATAATCAGCTGGACCCTCTGGAGCTTTATTTCGACGGGAGCAGCCACTTTTACGGCCTATAATTACCTGGGGGACTGGCATGACTGGCAATGGAGCAGCTTTCCTGGTTTTGTCCTGAATTTGTCTACCGTTTTCATATTTCCCGCGGCGGGTATCTTCTTCTATTTCCGGTTCCAGACCCTGAAAAAAGACTACGATTCAGTGCTTACCAATTTGATGGGGGGAATAGATGAAAAGCTGATGATACACTTTAAAGGGGAAGGGGTAAAGGATAATATTTCAATAGCCGTGTCCGATTTTATCTTTGCACAGGCACAGGACAATTACATTGAACTTCATTATCTGAAGAACGGCACTTTATCCAAACACCTTATCCGATCATCCCTCTCGGCCCTGCAGGAACAACTGGAGCAGGATTTCCTCGTGCGCTGCCACCGTTCCTTCCTGATCAATCTCTACAATGTGCATTCCATCAAAGGGAATCAGAAGGATTTGAAAATAACCATGGCTTATTCTGATGTTATCATCCCGGTATCCCGCACTTATGTGGCCAATACCCTGGACCGCTTAAAGCAGTATAAGCGCTTCCAGTAGGGGTCCATTCACCACAAATAACCAGATTTTACCCCAAACCCCATCTAAAATTGGGTTCGTTCCCGTGATGCATATACATTCGTGGTAACATCAATCAATAAATTTTATTATCATGAAAACAAAAAGCAAAACAACCCGACAATTCCTAATGCTTGCCGCTGCATGCTTATTATTTTTTAGCGGCTCGAACAGCCTGAAGGCACAGGAAGAAAACATCCAAAAAATGCTGGAATCCTTCGTGGAAAGCTACAAAACAGACCCTATGGCCTTAAGTGGCACCTTTGGAGTAAAAGTAAATGACCAGTGGTGGCATGTTACGACCCTGAGAAAGCAGGAAGGCTACAAGGTGGGAAAGAAAAAACAGTACACCTTCCACAATTTCGGCCCGCATGACGTAAGCCTTCACAAAGGGAAACCCACAATCCCAACCTGGTATTTTGAATTTGCAAACCTTGAGGTACTGGAAAATGTTTACTCGGGGTACTGGAGTGCCAGCACCGCTGCTGCAAAATCTACCGCTGAAGACAAAGTGGGGCTCAATATCAGGCCTACAGAAGGACATGAATTCTCCGCGAAGGACGAAGGAATATCTTACCAGGTAATGGAACATTTCTGGAAAAAAGACGCTGTTGAAATTACCCGGTTTACGAGGGACCAATCCCTGCCCAGCCATGGGGCGGCCCTGGTTTCCCTTTACACCATGAAAGACAAGCGAATAGCCTGGTTCAGTCTGGGTAAAGACGAGGCTGCCAATACTGAAAAGAACCTGGACAAAGGGCAAGTACCAAACTTATTGATCTTTACAAAAGGAAAAGGGAAAGGACTATTTGGGGAGGAAGAAGTGGATATTGAACCCGGTATGAGCGTCTTTATCGGACCCTACGTAAAGCATGTCATATACAATCCATATGACCAACCCCTGGAAGGTTTAGTAGTACTATTTGGCGATAATCCTGATTTTGTCTGGGGGCAGTCCTATATCGATTTCATGGACAAACAATATGAATTCCTGGGCGCGAATCACAAAGAGGTCCACCAGCAGAAAAATGCAGAAGGAACAAAGTAAAATTCAATATTAGTTGAATTGAAAAGCCGGGAGCTTACAGTAAGCTCCCGGCTTTTTTCCGCAACTTTCAGGGACCACTTTCCCGATACTTGCACATCCTTTTATTGATATTATAAATATTTCATTTGGCTTGCATAAAAAGCTCTGAATATCAAATATTTATCGTATCTTTCTATTTCCCCCTCCCCTATATCTACTATCTGCCTGACACATGGGCTAAGTTCTCATTCCCCCGAGAATTCCATTGTCTTGCTATACCAATTTTTTTAAACAAGTAACCCACTAAACAATTATAGTATGAAAACAATTAATAAACGCTTATCACAATGCATTTGGCTGTGCACTTTGATGCTGGCATTGACGCTGGTTTTCTCCTGCAGCCCGGAACCGGATTTAGAAGCTGCTAATCTGGAGGCAGCCAACGCCAAATCCAACACCCCCATTTTAAAAACCCTGATCAAAGGAGCGGCATTAAAAGCCGCAAACGGCCTGGACGTGGGGCCTGACGGGAATATCTACGTCGCAAGTGTCAACGGTCAGGAGATTGTGGCGATGAACAAGAACAGCGGAAAGATCATCAGAAGGTATGGAGCCGATACGGGTGTTCTGGGTCCTGATGATATGGTGTTCGGGCCGGATGGGACCTTCTATTGGACAGACATCCTCACGGGATTTGTGGGACGTAAGAATATTGATGGCACCACATTGGGATATCAACCTGTTTCCCCCGGCGTAAACCCCATTCGGTTTTCAAAGCCTAATCCAGATGATCCGGAAAGTGAGCCACGCCTTTTTGTGGGCCTTGACTTCCTGGGTGATGGTATTTACGAACTAGATCCGGACCTGCAAGCCCCTCCGAAACCAATTATTACGTGTCCTGATGGTTTTTGCCTCGGATTCTTCAATTCCTTCGATACAAGATGGGAAGACGGCAGCCTGTGGCTATATGGGCCTTTATTTGCCTTGAACGTAGTGATTGCGATAGAAATAGACGCTTTTGTACCAGGTGATTACAACAATCCTCCTACACAAGATGATCTGCCAGGTGCCCTGGTTGCCGGTTTAACTGACGGAACTATACGCATCGTGGCAGGAGACTTCACTGGTTCCAACCTATTCAATCCCGCCGCTGCCAAATTTGGCCCGGACGGGATGTTATATGTGCTGGACCAGGCAGGAAAGGTCTTCAAGGTAAACCCGGACGGGCAGGATGACAAAACCGAGTTTGCAACCCTGGAACCCGGGCTGGACAATATGACGTTTGACGATGACGGCACCCTGTACATGACCAACAACGACAATGGCTGGGTGGCGGAGATAATGCCCAACGGGCAGGCCCGTTATCTTAGCCCGGGCGGTATGATTTTGCCCCAGGGTCTCGCCGTTATGCCGGGATCTAATAATCAGGACAGAGTCATCGTAGCAGACCTCTTCAACATGAGGGAGTTTGATGGGACAAGCGGGCAACAGGAGGCCATCTTCAAAGGATTCCTAATCAATAGTCCTGATCTGCCGTTACCGATATTGCCCATGAATGTGTCGGCTTCCGGCGAAAAGCTGGTGGTTTCCTCCTGGTTTAGTGGCGGCGTACAACTTTGGGATATTGGCACTAACCCGGCAACAGTAATGGAGTCTTATGTCTTCGAGGTTCCCATTGATGCCGTACAGATCAATGGGGATATCATTGTCTCTGACCTTGTCGAGGGAGGCGTTGTCAATGCAAGCCAGGGGAATGCACTAATCCAATCCCTGAATGTAGCCAGTGGCCTGGTTACTGATGGCACAACCTTGTGGGCTGCTGACCAGGCAACAGGGGAAATATGGCAAATTGCCTTCGATCCGCCGAGTTCCGAAGTGATTGCCGATGGATTCCAGGGACCAGAGGGGTTAGCCCTTGACAATGAAGGCAGGCTTTTGATCGTTGAAGCAGGAAATAATGCCAATCAACTTTCCCGTTATGATTTTAGTACCGGAGAGACGACGGTTATAGCTACAGGGCTTGAATTATATGGCCCGGGCCTGGGCTCCCCACCTACATGGGGCTTTGATGGCGTGGCGGTCGGAGCGTCCGGTGATATATACATTTCCGGTGCCGGGGCAACTGTGGTTCACAAGATCACAGCCAACAAAGTACGTTAATAGCACCCATAACTGATTGATTTATTGAAAACCCGGTCTTAAGGCCGGGTTTTTTTATGGATTAAGTGGAACAGCGGCCCGCTTCAGAACTCCCTGTGTTTTACTATATGAAAAAAGATTCTCCAATCTTGTGCAACCAATCCATCGTCAGGACAGATCTGATTACTCGCTGTGTACCCCTTAATGAACCATTATGCTAAAAGCCCTTGCTGCAACCTGCAGGCACCGTTGTAGCAATGCTTCTATATCAGTATTATCAGGGTTGTAGGAAAATAATTTTGCGTCAACAAAAAGCTCGTGATGGGAATTGAGCAAGAAAGAAAATACATTTTCGCCCTCCTTGTCCAGGATAAAAACATGGATTCCGAACACAAAAAGCGTCCCCTGCCTTTTGGGCCCAAACAGGATTTCCGGTATAATATGATACTCTGTAGTTGGCCCTTTAATTTTGATCTCATTTCCAAGGCGGACCATATCATACATAAAGAATTGGAATTGACTTTTCCCCATTAATTCCCCAGGATCCAGTGTTTTTCCGCTTAATAGGATATTTAAATTTTCATCTGCTTTCAAGTTTTGGGCAAATGCTTCGGATAAGGCTTTAGAAAAGGTTGTAGTGTCAATTTGCCGGGTAATTGTAGGGTACAGGGTGGTCGCAGCTTCCTTATATGAATCTGTAAAAGCCTTTTCGAGTACTGATTCAGGCCTGTACGCCGGATACCTTATTTTTTTATTTAAGGCCTTTGAATCCGTGCCATTGGTTTTTTCGGTAACCCCAAGATCAATGAGGCTTACATTATCTAAATACACACTGGCATCTATGGCTCCAAACTCGAAGCTTAATTTATGGGTTGGGAATACCGTATATACATCAAATTCAATAGTGATAGTGCCCCATTCTGTTGTGGCATTTTGCGTATAATTATCAAAGCCTAAAAGGCTGGTCCAATTGCCCCCATACTCCCCCAGAAATACCCCAAAAGTCCGGTTGGCATCTGCTTTCACGTCAAATGAAAGTTTATATGTATGCCCTGACTTCAAAGTAAATCCTGCCTGGAACAGTTGCACTTCAAAGGATTGGTTACCAGAATTACTTATCTGATAATGGAGCTGCTCGTTTCCAATAGATGCGTTAGCGGCTGCATTATCTCCCAGCCAGGATATCCAGACATTTTCTGGCGGAGGGCCGTCAAAATTTGAAATGATCTCTGTAGTTAAACCGAAGTCTCCGTTGGTTAACAGGTTTTGAGAATGCACCGTGGAAAGGGTCAGGAAAATTAAACCAAACAATAATGAAGGAATGCCTTTGGGTTTCATGATGTGATTTTTGTAACCCCAATGTAGTTTTTGCTCTGCCCAATGGCAATGACTGGGGTCACCTGGATAAACCACATTTGTGACTGGCGGAGTTGATTTTCTGGCCGAGCCTAAGCAGACAGGTCACCCTGAAATTAAATTTGGTCTTAATCGAAGTTTATACGATCCCGAATACTCCCATCCTGCCGGTGGATAACCACATCCGCCTTGTATTTCCGGGCCAGGCGTTTTGCTTTTCGAATAGCGGTTTCCTGCAATCTGTGTTTTGAGGTGATGCGCTTATTCCCTTCCCGCCTTACGGCCCAATCCCCTTCATAGGGCACCACGTGCTGGTGCCAGGACCTTCCGCGTTTGTTTTGGCGGCTGCTTTTAAAAAACAGCTCAACGATTTCGCTAAGAATATCGATCCAGGATCGGGAGTTGTTGCTTTTGGGCATTGGGATATCTTGAGAAGACCGAAGATAGTATTTTCCGAATCACCAACAAGTCGTGTAATACCAGATATGGGCAAAATTTTGTATCTTTTATAGAGGATAATTAAAGAGGTAACGTTATGGTTATCAAGAGTTTTACAGGGCCGAGAAAGAAACAGGAGCCGGAGCAAACACTAATACGCGTCCGGGATTATATGACACGGGAATTGATCACTTTTAAGCCAGACCAGTCTGTGGAGGAAGTGATTGACCTGCTCATCAAACACCGTATTTCAGGCGGGCCAGTGGTTGATGAGGACGGAAAACTGGTTGGGATCATATCGGAAGGGGACTGCATCAAGCATATAAGCGAAAGCCGCTACTTTAATATGCCTATGGAAGAGCGTAAGGTATCCAGCCGGATGATTCGGGAAGTAGAAACCATAGATGGCAACATGAATATCTTTGACGCGGCCAAAAAATTTCTGAAGGTCCGCAGGCGTCGCTTCCCAATACTGGAAAATGGCCGCCTGGTGGGGCAGATCTCACAGAAAGACATCCTGAAAGCTACCATGGAGCTTAAGTCTCAGCACTGGAGGCAGGCAGGTAAGTGAGGCGCTATGGAAATCCAGGAATAACCAGGATACTTTTATCTTTAGGACATGTCTGAATCTCCAGCCAAAAGATCGCGTATCTGGCCAAAAGGCAGGGCCATTTACATAGAAACGGTATTCATTATTCTGTTGTCGATAGTCTCTATGGCCCTGCAGTATGGCAGGCTGGATTCACACATCCTTTTTAGTCTTGAATTATGGATAAGGATCCTCGGTAGCCTATCCATATGGTTTGCGAACAAATTCACCCTGGATTATATGCTTCAATCCAGGATTGAATCCAATACGGTTTCCCAATTCCTGCCTTTTGAGATGACGATAGCCTCTGTGGCTGTTACGGCCATTTTCTATTTTGTTTTTTATCCCATTTTGGTCTACCTACAAGATTGGGATTTTGTTTGGGCTAAATTCCTTCAAGGCCTGTTTGTAACCGCTGGCCTCAGTTTACTAATTGTCATCCTTTACGCCGGCGTTCATATTTGGCACTCCTGGTGGAACGATGGGGAATTCTTATTTCGTAAAAAGGATGGCAGACAAGCCGAAAGGGAGTGGAAAGACTTTATCACCCTTGAGAACCTCAAAGGCAGCGTTCAAATTGACCTGAAAGATGTCCTCTATTTTATCAGTGAATTCAAAATTGTTTTCCTGGTAGATGCCTCAGGAACAAAACGGGCCACCCAATATAATCTGGCTGAATTGGAAAAGGGCCTTGACGACCGGTTTTTCAGATTGAACAGAAGAATACTGGTTGCCCGCCAGAGTATCTCCCATATAAAAAAGCTGCCCAACCACAGGCTCCTCGTAACAATTGGCCCCCAGGATTCCAGGCTTCAGGAGCCAGTGAGCCGCTACAGGTCTACCAGATTCAAACAGTGGTTGCACGGATCCCGTCCCTGATTGACCATTCGGTAAGATTTCCATGACCATTGGGGAAAGTATGCGACCAGACATAAATATTTATTACAACATTGTCGGTTCTTTACTTCAGGAAACAAAAAATCTTACTCCTATGAAAAATCATATAAAAACAAGTGTTGGGTTGCTGGGGTTCCTGGCATTTCCCTTTCTGCTGCAATTTTTGAGCCTGGATTTAAAATTATTCGAAGGTGCTATGTGGCTGCTTCTGGTATTGATTGTCTTGTGGATCTATTTTGTGGAGAAACGCACAATCACATCAATAGGATGGAAGAAGCTCAACGCAAAAACCCTCTTTTCAGGAATTGGGCTGGGCCTGGTGGTATTCATCCTTTTTGGGGTATTAACTGTTGCCATTCAAACTATAGGCCTTGAGCTTAATCGGGAAACCGCAGAACTGATCGCAAGCCAGTCTGCGCCCTTTCTCCTGCTTATCGCCCTTAGAGCTGCAGTAGTGGAAGAAGTACTCTATCGTGGATTTGCTTTTGAGCGGATGTACGAACTCACGAATTCCAAATGGCTTGCCGGGCTCATACCGGTACTTATTTTTACGCTGGTGCACTATTCCTGGGGCATTGGACACCTGGTGTTCGTGTTCTTTGCCGGCAGCATATTTATGCTCGTATATATATCCAAAAGAAACCTGCCATTGGTCATAATTGCCCATTTTGTGACAGATGTTATTGCGCTCCTGGTTTTACCCCTGCTATTACAGGCTTAACGGGTGGAATTACCCCATCCATCGCCGAAGGTCTGGTGAGTTTTCTGTAGTCCCGATAGCTATCGGGAAGCCAGGTGGTGCGCTGGCCTTCAAAACATAATCCGTCACCTGGATTGCTTTCTCCTGCGTCGAAGAGTTACTCTAATTTATTATATTGTAAAAGCGTTTAAATCAGTTAGCGTTATTGAGAAGCAAAAATGTAGTAATCTCTAAAGGAGGCTTTAATAATTTCCCTGCCTAAATCCGCCTATGAAAATTACAAAGGTTTTATATGGCGCAGGACTCTGCCTATTATTTGGTTTAACCGTATCCCTGTCTGCTTTTTCCACCGCAGATCAAACGGACCTTGCCAGGATTATTGTGAAAAGCCTGAGCCGTTATGAACAGCTAAAAGAAGATACTCCGAATACCAAAGAAGTGATGGACTCCTGGCTCCCAAACCTGGGAGTCAGAAGCAAGTATGCCATCCTGAAATCTATCGCGGGCATGGACATACTGGAGTCGGCAACGGGCATCAAAGTATTCCGCGAAGGGCCCCACCAGGGGCAAATCAATTATTATTCCAATACCATGGGGTATTACAACCCCGAATTTCTCAACGAAGTTAACCGAACCCTGAAAACACTTTTTGAAGACCCTGAGTTTAAGGAGGATGCCAAAGTGTTGTATGAAAGGAATTTCCGGAAACTGCTGAAAACCTATTATGCCGCATACCAAAATCTGCATTCAATATACGGCTCTCCAAGCGGTGAATTAACTCGTTTGAAAGAGGATTACCTTGAAAAGATGGGCAATGATAATTTGCCAGGAGAATTTTTACAGGAGTACTTCCGTAGGATTAGTGATAGGATGAAGGGGCAGGGATATGATTGGTATGAATCTGATACGGCCTTGGGCTTTTGGTTAAGGAGGAATATTGATGGTACCGATATCCAATTTCTGGACCTTCTAAAAATGGTTTTTAACAACCTGGAGCCCATTATCGAAAATGACACCCTGCACGTAAGAGAACTTGAAGATAGAGATGGATTAAAATATCAAATAGGGGTAGATAAACCCTTTTCAGGGGTCGCAATCAACAGGCAACCCAACGGAGTAAAAATATATCAGGCCAACTATGTAAAGGGTAAGCGCAGGGAGTTTACCGTTTGGAACAGACAGGGAACCAAGGTTGAAGAAGTGCGTTTTGAGGATGGGGTCGGCTATAAAATGACCTGGGATTATGTGGGGAATCTCAAAGTTGAGCAGGATCATATCCTTAATGGAAATACGTGGGAAATGATTAGCCATACAAACTACTCTCTGGATGGCCATAAAATAATGCGCAAGGTATATGAAAACAAAAAAGAAGTAAGAGAGACGCATTGGTATTCTGATGGGAGTAAAATGGAGGAAAAGAGTTATGAGAATGAACAAAGAGTATGGAAAATATGGGATCATAATGGGAGCGAAATAATCCGTGGTGAGATGCCCTTGCCAGATACTGTTGATATGGAGGAGATTGAGTGGAAGGGCCCCTTGAGTGCCTATAAGAAAGGTTCAGACAAACCATTCACGGGAGTAATAAAATTTAGTGGAGAATTGGACTACAGATATAGAAAAGGAGTATGGTGGCGTGTAAGAGAGAATCCTTTCCATTCCACAGCCACTATTATTTTCGGAAAATTTAATGGCCCCTATACATTGTGGTATGAAGAAAACGGCCTGAAGAGGTCTGAAAGAAATTTAAAAAGCGAAATGCGAGATGGTATTACCCAGGTTGGGACTTATACCCAATGGTATAGCAATGGGCAGAAAGAATTTGAACAAAGAAGTTCCGGGAATGAAACCAGATGGTATAAAAATGGCCAGAAAGCGTCTGAAGAAAGTAAAAATGGCTACAGGACGTGGTATGAAAACGGACAGCTAAAAGATAAGGTGGACCTTGGTGCATCTGGTACAAGCAACAGAACTAGGTGGTATGAAAATGGTGAAAAACAGTCAGAGAGTTTAGTGTTCAGAGGTAGCATAGTACGGGCAAAGGTCTGGGACGCGGATGGAAACGTAATTGATGATGTGCAGCCTGTAAAAGATGAAGACAAAAATAAGATAAGATCCTTCGCTGAAAATTTTGTTTATATCCTAAAAAAGCAGAATTACAAGCAGTTAGAGGATTTATTCTTGCCTTTCGAGAAGTTATTAGAGACCTATATCAGCGAAGAGGAAGTGACGGAAGAGGAAATAAAGCGTAAATCCGAGGAAATAAAGCGTAAATCCATCAAATATGATGAAGATAAGTTGGAATATATAAGGAATTTTAAAGACACAGAAGAATTTTATGAATTGGGAAAAATTGAACTGGTAAGATATAATTTTTGGATTTTAGATAAAGATGGTTCCAGAAAAACCATTGAGTGGCCAAATTCCATAAACTACGTCCCTGAAGCACAAGCCAAATATTATACAGCGCAAATTCAAATTATCCTTTATAAGAATAATAAGTTAGACCAAATTCTATTAAATCTTCTTTTTGCAAATAATCAATGGTATATAGTTCCGGAAGCATGGTAAGTTGTTGAAAAACATGGCATTAAACAATTAAACCCAGTCGTTTCAAATAGACTGGGTTTTTTATTGGTTGGTCCTGCCTGGGTTCATTTCCTTGAGGAAATGGACCAGAGAAGTCCCGGAAGCAGAGAACCACCACGTGTTGCTCCTGTCTTCTTACTGAAATTTTATAAAACTAAAATCCAAGCCTCCCTGAAATCCTCTTCTTTCCAGGGCTATATAATACTTGTTGTCTTCCGGGTTTTCCTCAAAAACTAGGTTGCTTGGAAATTCTTCCACGGCAAACTTAGTTTCGCCCAAATAATGCAATTCAGCAGGGATACCTCCGAAGAAGGGATTTATAATAAGCTTGCCGTTCTCCTCCGACACTTGAATTTCAGCATCGTATTGCACATGCTTATACCTGCCCGTTACCTCCTGAAGTACCGATTCCGGGATTGGTTTCTGCTCCTCAATCTCCAATGGCTTATACCACCCATGGGACTTTATAATACTGTTGCGAAACTGATCCAGAAGTGGCATGCGCACATTGTTGGGGCCGTTGCCAAAGAAAGCGATCCCGTTTCCTCCTTCCATTGTCCCATATACATATCCGCCGGTCCCCGTATTTGCCCCGCCATGTGAAAACCATTCCCGATTCCCAAAGCCCTGCATTCGTTCCCAGCCCAGACTCCAACCCCCTATCGTTTTGGTGGTTACGATTTTAGTGACCCGCCTCGCAACCTGTGGGCTAATCACTTCTGTGTCTCTTTCTGCAAGTGCCTTCTGCATTTCAATCATGAACAAGGCCATGTCATGAGGTGTGGACCATAATCCGGAAGGGGCCACCTGAGGAGTTATAGGGATTCCGGTCCTAATCACATTCCCGTTTTCATCGTGGGCCTTGGCCACGTTCTGAAGAAAACCTTCCTCATTCGGCTGTTTCATTGTGGAATGCTTCATCCCTAAAGGGGTAAACAGGTATTCATCAGCCAAATCGGCGAGTTGTCTGCCCATATGATCCTCCAGGGCCATTTGAGCAATAACATAACCTCCTCCGCTGTACTGCCAGTTAGACCCGGGTTTGAAGACTACACTGATCTCCTCATCATATCGCGGGAGTTTTCCCTGCAGGCTTTCCGTCAATGTTGGGATGGTGTCTCCCTCATAGAAATCGGCAAAACCTTGTTGGGTGGTCCCTGCGGTATGACTCAGAAGGTGCTCCATGGTGATGGGCGTGTCCTTGGTGAAATCATTGGAAGGTATCTGCCATCGCTTTAAATACCTGGATACAGGAGCCTTAAGGTCAATAAGGCCTTTTGCCTCCAGAATTGCAAGGAGGGTGGCGGTTACCCCTTTTGAAATGGACGCCGTTGAAAAAGCGGTTTCGACATCCACCGAATCCTCAATGTTAGCGTCCTTCACGCCCCAGGCCTCCTGCCATATGATCTCATAATCTTCAAAAACAGCCACGCTGAGCCCGGTGAGCCCTTTATTTTTCATAACCTCTTCAACGGATAGCTTTATGCTGTCTTGCTGAATAAGGCCGTTAAGGGCCATTTCTTTTTTTTGATTTATTTCAGCTTGTTTATTATTGCTGCAACTGCCCAACAGCATCAAACCAAATAGGGTTAAACCGACTCTCCCAAGATAAATTCGTCTCATAGGTTTCTGTTCTTGATTAGTTGTTACTCTAAAGAGACGAAAGAGGCGTATGAATGTAACAAAGGAATGGCTGCCTGTGCACATTACATGAATTCAATCAAATTCCCAGAGGATGGCTCTTAGTATGGACAGGAATGTTTATCGCCTGGGTTCGTTTCCCTGCGGAAATGGACCAGAGAGGGCCGAACGGCCAAAAAGGTCCGGTGGAGTTTCTGTGTCAGGTGTTGAGCTGGCTCCAGAGCCTTTTGCCTAAGTCATGGATAGATGGATTTTATCTGTCTGATTTTCTATTAAATGAGCACAAAATCAGGCATTCCATAATGGACTAACGAATAATAGTAGGGAAATTTAAAATCTTAAGGGGAAAACACTCGCGAAGAACTGGCTTTAAAGTGCTATCGCATGACGGTAGTCATTGCGTATCTGAATCGTTTTTAAAAACTTCAATACCTGCTCAATTTCTGGGCTGATAAAACATTTACCTATTAGCAAACTAAAGACTTTCATCATGAGAAAAAGTATTGTATATGCCCTGCTAGGAATATTTTTCCTTGTACCCTTATCTGCGGAAGCTCAAATTCTAAAGAAAATAAATAAAAAGGTAAAGGATAAAACTGAAAGAAGGATAGAAAAGAAAATTGATAAGAGTATCGATAAAGGCCTGGACAAAGTTGAAGAAGGCATGGAAGGGAAGGAAGATGAGAAATCTCCGGAAGGGAAGAATGGAGAGGGCCAGTCAGCCGGTAATAACGAAACAATAAAACTTTGGTCCAAATATGACTTCGTACCCGGGGAGGTGGTCATTTTTGAGGACGATCTTCTGGGAGAAAGAAATGGCGAGTTCCCTTCCCAATGGGACCTGAAGAAAGGCAATGTGGAAATGGCCCAGCTGGGCGATTACATGGTCATCAACTTTCCTGACACCGAATGGGCCGATATCGTTCCCATGATGAAGGAAAAGGGGGATTATCTGCCAGACGTCTTCACCCTGGAGTTCGACGCCTATTATAGTGAGTTCTGTACCTCCTATAAGATAGCCTTCTTCGACGAGGTCAACCAGAAAAATACCACGCGGTTACCGAACATCTATATCAAACCCGATCAAGTCACCCAACAGTTCTCCGGTGTTACGGATTTTAAGGGTGATGAAAACTACCCCTACTGGAAACGGATAGCCATCTCCTTCAACGTGCGCGCTTTAAAGATCTATTTAGGGGAACAGCGTATCGCCAACATCCCCAACTTCAGGCACAATCCTACGGGGATCACTATTTCCTCCAGGCAATGTCATGAAAATCAGTACGCCGCCATCAGGAATATCCGCATCGCCACTGGAGACCTGGAATTATATAATAAGATGATTACCGACGGTAAGATCGTCACAAACGGCATTCGATTCGACTCCGGCAAGGCTACCCTGAGACCAGAATCAATGGGCGTTATCAACGAAATTTCAAAGCTGATGCAACAATATCCCGAGATTAAGTTTAGTGTGGAAGGCCATACAGACAGCGATGGTGATGGTGCTTTCAATAAGAATTTATCAGAGCAACGCGCGGCTACGGTAATGAATACCCTGATCGACATGGGTATATCAGGTGACAGGTTGGTTTCAAAAGGCTTCGGAGAAGATATGCCTATAGCCGACAACAATAGCCCGGAAGGCAAGGCCAACAACCGCCGGGTGGAATTTGTGAAAATGTAATACCCGGAGGTTTCGTATTTCGCCCGGAACCTCTATTCTAATAATAAGTTGTCCTGATAAACAGGACCTGAGAGAAATATCAAACAACCTATTAATTCGAATTATATGAAAAAGTATGCCTGCGCATTCCTTCTGGCTTTCGGCCTCGGTATACTTACCGCATATGCGCAAAACTGGAAAATAACCCAATCAGACAACAGCATCATTCTCATTGGCGAGGGATGGGTTAAACTGCTCCCCGGCAGCGGCGAGTACAAAAGTGATGAGGAATATCCGGGCGACGGGGAGGATGAGTACGGCGAAGAGCAGTATGTTATGATGTACAACACTGCTGAGAACCTCATTGTGATGATCGATGAGGCCAATCAGACCTATGCCAGAGGAACTGTGAAAGACTATTGCAATGCCCTGAAATCCATGCAGCAAGGGATGGATGCTACCATGTTGCAGCAAATGATCGCTGACCAAAAAGCCATGCCCGCCCCAAAAATTGTGGTAAGCAAGGAAAAAGGTGACCCTATACTGGGGTATGCCACCGTGAAGTATACCCTCGAGTCTGACACGGGTTTCTTCGAGGATAAATGGATAACAAACGACCCCCGGCTCAATGACATCGTTAGTGTATTTAAGGAGTGGCTAAAGTTTCAATCCGAAGTGGTCTCCTGCTCACTGCCAGATGCCTCCTTTTTAAAGGGTGTGCCCGAATTGTCAGAGACGTATAAAGAAGTGCAGGCTTCGGGGTTTGAGTTGATGTCATTCCAATACGATAGTGAAGGGACAGAGTCTTCCAGTGAAGTGATCAATATTGAAAAAGGGGTGGTAGCCCCCTCAGAATTTGATATTCCGGAAGGCTACACAAAACGAAGTTTTCAGGAGTTTTTGATGACGATGTAATGAAGCCACTAGCAAAACAGAGCATCATGAAACAAAGAAATATTCTGCCTCAGTTTGGTTGGAACACCCTTTGCCTGGTTGTGTCCGCAATTTTAATCGCTTCTCTGGTCGCATTTGTTGGTGCCTCACACGAAAACCAGACTCACTTTTTGGAGAGGAAAAATGATCTGGCGGCAGAATGGTCTGCACTGAGATTAGAAGAACAACAGTTGAGTATGTACCAAACAAAAGAAGATTTGCCCGTTACGGATTATGCAGCTTATACAGCATGGAAGGGAGACTTTACTTATAAATTGGAATATCGGGAAGAATTATATGATTATCCAACAGAGTTCATGAAGATGAAGGGGCTTAGGGGAGAGTCTACTGAGAACATCGAAGTAACAGGGCACATCGTATTCACGCAGGCAAAGAAAAAGGTCAGAGACCGAGTATTGACATTGCCGGGACATTTTGCTGGTAAAGGAACTGTGTCCTATACCATAGCGAGGATGTCTCTTTCAAAATTAGGCGAAGGCCTTATAGTGCATTTAACCGACGGTAAGGGAAAAGATCAGATTAAACGGCGCAGGGAAGATACCTACCTGAAGATAAACCGTGCCAGTAAGACCTATTCAATTCGGATTACCCCTGGGTCCTATGAAGCTGACATCGATGCCTTTGGTGTAAAAGTGCTCAAAACAACTGAAAATAAAGTAACACGTGCCTTTATAGAGAAAATGGAAAGCATTGACCGTCCGGTGTTATATCCTGAAGCAGTAAAAGAGATGTTCCCCGAATACGTTTGGCGTCCGGACAGGGATAATATTGTACTAGAGGCCTTTGACATACCCTTTTCGAGATCCACCAATACCCTTAGCGGGTCCTACAAGGATGAAAAAGGCGGAGTGCTGTCCTGGAAATTTGTTGCGTTCTGAAGATTAACTATTGAACCCGTTACATCTGGACCTTTGAAAAGCAGCCATAGCATATTTGGCCCTTAAATAGAGTAGACTTCTTTATGACCAAGGGAGTAATCTCGTGATTATTGAGGCTCTGGGAGCTTATCGGTACAGACGGTCTGGTAAAGGCAGAGCACAAAACGTACTGATTGAACCTCCGATTAATCTTTATACTAGAAACCCGGAGGTTAAATGCAAGGGTAATAAATGGAGTGAACTGTACAAGGCTCATCCAATATTCTCGTCGGGAGAAAACAATTTAACATTGATAAAAAATGGCCGCACAATACGTTACCAATAAAAAAATTCTGCTACTCGCATCCGGTATTATCCTGTTATTGTCCGTGATTTACTTTTGGCCAGGTCGGGATGTACCTGAAATCGATTCCGGCTTCAAACCCCATCTTGGAGAGTGGAAAGTTATCGAATTTACAGGCCATGTCAATTATGTTGCACCAGGTAGTGGAAAGTGGTGTGAACCGAAAACTGAAAGATATTCACCAATTCTGGACGAAGAACTGACCTTCATCAAATTCCTGCACATTGGTACAGAACCACTGTTTAAAAACAAACTCGACTCTACAGACGCAGGCCATTGGAATGAAACTATCAATGCAAAAGGCCTTTTTATCTTCCAATTTAGCTTTGACAATGGAGAAAAAACCAATAAAGGACTCGCCGCTTACGGAGTTCCCTTTCATGAGACCGAAATCCTTAAAGGGCTAAGATCCATGGAAATAGGATATTGGGGAGAAAAATCAGAATTAGAAGGTAAACAATTCGGAACCTTGAAAAAAGATGACCTGGACAATGGTTTCGTTGTAATTGGTCAAGAAATGGGTTCTACTAGTGGGGGTGGCCATAGTAGTTTTGAAGTAGCAGGACATTTTAACGGCGAAGATAGAATAGAAGGGCGATGGGTCCTTGAGGACGTCTCAGGGGATTGGGGTGCCCTCAAAACATACTGCCCCTGGGAAGCCAAAGGATCCGGAACATGGACTGCTGTTAGAAAATAACTGTCACAAATTTTTAGCAAAAATCTCGTTATTAAATTTTGAACGCCATAATCCAAATACAATGAAAAAATACAATTTAATCTTACTTGCAGTGGGCATTTTTGCTGCCTGCGGGTATACTTTCGCCCAACAGAAGGGTAATGGCCCGGAACGCTTTTTTGACGTGAACGCCTATAAGGCGGAAATCAAGATCACCTTTACCTATGATTACACCCAGACCCAGGCAGAAAACAGAAATACGGTAACGGCTTCCCAGTCCTTTGAACATGCATTTGTAACGGGTCCCGGCCAGGTGACAGCTGCTGATATGTTCCAGGTGGAAAGGGGGGATGCCTCTGAAGTTGGATTAGGAGCCAATTCCGGTATGATGGGAGGCATGGATATGGAGGCCATTTCCGAGGCCATGAAAAACTCAGGCATGGATCCTAGCGTTATGGAAGAGTTGAAAGAAGCGAAAAAAGAAACAGCATCTTATAGCATGGATTTTGGGAAATACAAGATGTGGATGGTCGATCCGGTATCCGGATCCGCTTTCACCCGGGTGAATACAAAATTCTATGAGGAAACAACTGGGGTTGAAGGCCCTTGTGGTGAAGGCCTGAGTGGCAAACCTTACAAAAATTTCCGGCAATACGGACTGGAAGCGCAAAGCGAAAAAGGGAAACCGGGGGTTAACAATCCCAACAGCCTGCTCCTGCTGGTGAACCTCAACAACAATTCGTATTCGTTTTCAACCAGCACAGATATGCTAAGAAGCCTCACTTTCGAAGGAACAGAACACGATGAGGATTGCGGTAAGATCACGGACAGGAAGCTTTCCATGGCTGCCCGGTCGTTTATCAGTATAAGGGCTAAAAAAGAAGGTCTGATCTATAAAAATCCGTTACCTCAGAAAGGTACCACCTTGTCTGGTTCCAGGGATATCACGGACAGCTTTGACCTTTGGCCCTCTTTGGCAAAAGAAAGTGCGAAGTGGTCGGTAAAAATAGACTGGAAGATCTATCCAGCAGGCGGATAAGTCCTTTTCAGCAGCACAATAAAAGAAAATCATGTCACCGTTGAAGTCAACATTCAGCAAGGTAGTTATGTCAGTAGCAAGTTAGTTACTGCTGGTTGCCGGCC
The DNA here is from genome assembly GCF_052497835.1 of Robiginitalea insularis. NCBI lineage: Bacteria > Pseudomonadati > Bacteroidota > Flavobacteriia > Flavobacteriales > Flavobacteriaceae > Robiginitalea > Robiginitalea insularis. The sequence continues at coordinate 1,411,410 of NZ_CP199296.1, read as the reverse complement.
TGGGGAGTTTTGCAATAGATTCTCCTCTGGAAGATGCTCCTGGTTTACACACACTTCCAGCGCGATGGGAAGTAACCCAGCTCACCGGACTCATTAATATAAAAATACCTGGCGTGACGGCTCAGGTTGGTGCGATAAAGGCGATTTAAATGTGTGCCCGGTTGTAGACAAAGGGGAAACGTTTATCAGATTTACTAATAGAATCCCATTTGTTTTATGGCCAATTGATTTAAATGTTAAACAATTGGCATACAATTCGGTAAAAATAAAATGGGGCACCTAGATTTCCAGATGGGACACCTAATTGCACACCTTTTTTAACCCAAAAAGTAGCGCGGGAAACTTTTAAAAGTTTTTACTCTGCCAATCAAGCCCCTTTACTGTGGGAGATTGAAACGCAAAAAGTCCAACTTATTTAGTAGTTGGACTTTTTGTAGTCCCGATAGCTATCGGGAAGCCAGGTGGTGCGCTGGCTATTTCCAATTTGGAACCAAATTAGATGCCTGGGTTCATTCCTTGCGGGAATGGACCAGAGAAGTCCCACTGCAGCAAACCTGTGCCGCAGACAGGCGGTATAGAAAACCTCCGCTTCGCTAACGCGAATCGCAGTTTTGCTTTTCTTTCCGGAAGCTCAAAAAAGTTTAGGTTCCTTTGATAAATGAATTGGTTCGGGCAAGGATATCCTGAAAGAATTATTGCCTGGGTTCATTCCCTGCGGGAATGGACCAGAGAAGTCCCGCTGCTGCAAACCTGTGCCGCAGACAGGCGGTATAGAAAACCCTTGCCTTTGCTAGCGCAAAGCCGATTTTCACTTTTTGTCCGCAACCCCAAATAAATTTGGGTTGCTTCCAAAAAGCAAAAACCCACGCCTTCCGGCGCGGGTTTTCTGCTTGATGTGGTCCCACCTGGGCTCGAACCAGGGAGAATAACTTCTTTATTTCTAGTTTTTTAGCAACTTGTCAGATACCTGGGTGTCCGAATTGCAAGCCTATATTTATTTTTTAACTTTAATAATATTATTTTCAAATTAAGTGTCTATCCAATTTAAACAATCATCTCAAACTATAGAAATTTTTATTCTTTAAACATGAGCTTACATTCCAAAGAACAAAGAATTAATGAAATAAATAATACGTTATCAAGTCTATCTGCTAATCAGTTGACTATCCTTCTCAATATCACAAAACAATTTCAATACAGCTTTATCCATAAATGGAGAAATCCTGACTCTGACATCATATCAGAATTCGTGCTAAGCAATTTTGGCGATATTTTACGACTACATCATTGTTTCTCTAGTGAACCCTTTACTAAAGATAAATTTGAATATGCTCTAATTCGATCTTTAAAGGAATCTGGAGTTAACGCCGATAAGGCCCCTACAGGAAATCCTGGACATGATGTTGTTGTTAATCGACAAAAAATCTCATTAAAAACACAGGCAGATAGAAACATAAAAAAAGACAAGATTCATATTTCAAAATTTATGGAGCTGGGTAAGGATGAATGGGGGAATAATGAAAGTGATCTAGAAACTCTTAGAAATAGCTTCTTCTCTCACATGAAAAATTATAGCAGGATTTTTACTTTGAGGTGCCTTGCAAAGTATCCAAAGGATTGGCATTATGAATTAGTTGAAATACCCAAATCATTGTTGGAGGAAGCAGCTCATGGTAAATTAGAAATGAAGTTTAAATCAAGCCAATTTCCAAAACCTGGATATTGTTATGTATATGCTTCACCCACCAAACAAAAGTTTCAATTATATTTTGATGGGGGGTCAGAACGAAAACTACAAATAAAGAATCTTTTAAAGGAATACTGTACTGTGCATGGCGTATGGATTTTTCCTGGAGCCAACTTACTTGAACAGTGAGGAAGTTCTTTCCTTAATAATTGATGCATATTCTTCGTTAACCTCTATGCCCCAGCACTTTCTTTGAAATAAGCTGCTGACTTGCCCCACAGTTCCTGATCCAAAGAAAGGGTCTAACACTTTAGAATTTTCCATTGACCCCGCAAGCAGACAAAGCTTTACTAATTCTGGAGGAAATACAGCAAAATGTGCCCCTTTAAAAGGCTCTGTATTGATGTTCCAGACAGTTCTTCTATTTTTCTTTTTACCATTTATTCCTGGTTCTTTGATCGCTTCACTATTGTAGTAATACTTCTTTGATTTACTCAATAGAAAAACATATTCATGAGAGCGAGTTGGTCTATCTTTAACTGATTCAGGTTGGCAGTTTGGTTTATTCCAAATTATATCTGATCTCAAATACCAACCATCTTTTTGAAGTGCTAAAGCAAGCAACCAAGGAACCCCAATAAGGTCTTTAGGCTTTAAACCTTTTGGAGTAGGAGGGCGATAACTCATGGCTCTTGCAGGATTCTTGATATCACTATCTCTCCATTTTCTGTTCCCGCTTGTATACGAATCACCAATATTAAGCCATAAAGTTCCATCCTTTTTAAGTGTTCTTCTAACCTCTCTAAAAACAGAGACTAAGGTGTCAATATAGTCGTTAATATCATCCTCGGCGCCAATTTGATTAGAAACACCATAATCTCTTAAACCCCAATAAGGAGGGCTAGTAATACAACATTGAAACGTATCGTCCTCAATATCGGAGAGAACTTCTCTCACGTCGCCAATAAAAAGCTTAACATTTTCTCCAATATCTTCAACCTTATAATTTCTTTTGGCCGCAATGGGCTGAATTTTCTTTTTCATGATTAATTAATGTTTTACGAAAATATGAATCATCTGTGACTAATGCTTGCAGTGTTTTATCCAATGAGAGGCTTATCAAAAATCTCCTTTGAATTGAAGACAACTTATCAGCAGTTCAAATATTGAATTGTAATAACCGTTAGGAGTATGTGAGTTAAGTGTTAATTCAATGTCTTCATATAAAAAAACACCACAAGGAATCTTTGAATATTCTAAAGAAATAAAGGAGTGGATTCCTTATCGAGTAATTGATTCTATTAATGATTCAGAGATATCTGAAATATCAATAGAAAATTACCTCTCTGAACAGAAGGATTTCCTGATGGACTTCATTAATACGCATAGGCGTATACAATTAAATGCCAGTCCTGGTAGTGGTAAAACCACATTTTTTGCGGACCTATGTGCAGAGCATCTAAAAAATAAAAAGCCAGGGAGAATCTTATTCTGTGCTCCCTTCCTAATCATTCAAAAGCAATTTGACCAAAGGTTAAATAGTAAGGGTTTGTCTATTGATTTTGAACTTAATGGACAGACCCGAAGAAAAACACTCCTTGATACTGATGTAATTATCACATCTACCTTTAAGAGCATCCACCACATCAAAGACCAAATTTCAGAAGATGACTTAGTGATTATTGATGAGGCACATTCATTGCTTTTTCATTATTCTAATAAAGTCAACCGAAAAGACTTTTTCTTTGAAATGATGAAGTTCCTCTTCAAGACAAAAGCGAAAATTGTTTTGATGACTGGGACTCCTCATTCAGGTATAAATTCATTCCTTAACCTAAAGGAGCTAAAGGTCATAAAAGATGACTTGAAAAGTAATATCAACATACAGTATTCTTCTGAAAATGAAAACCTAATTGTGTTAGAGTTTGCTAAACGATCTCTAGAAGAATATGGCCCTAACCATCTCCATATAATTTATATTAAGAATAGGCGAAAATGCGAGGAATTTAGAGAGCTCATTAAAATAAATTTTAACAGCAAAGCTTTTGTTCTAACCTCGGAAAGCAAGCAATCAAAAGTGTATCAAAAATTAGTAAATGAGTCCCTTATTCCTCAGGACATAGAGTTTTTAATAACAACAAATGTTATTAGCACTGGGGCTAATATTTTAAATGGCAATGTGGGGAATGCCCTTATGCTTAACGAATACAACCCTATTGAAATCAAGCAATTTTCAAAAAGGTTTCGGAAAAAAATGGATTTGAGGGTTGATGTGGTCAATAGGGTGCCTTCCTTTGAAATGGATTTAGTAAAGCGAAGAATAAATTTAGTAGACAAAAGGGGGAAACAACGAAATTACTTCAAGGCTTTAATAGAAAGTATAATCACTCTCACCCAGAACAGCCTCAGTTTCCTATCATTTGATCCAGATTTTTACGATATCAACCATGGGTCTCCAGACGAGTTGATTGATAAAATTATTGAGCGTAGTCTTATCCAAGAAGTCTATTACACTGACAAGATTAATGAGACCTATAATTCTTCTGCAAGTTTGGCAAAGGTTCTCAATAATTATCATGATGTTATATCAGTCAATGCTAGTTATTATGAGGAATTAAAGCTTGATGATGCACATATTAATTTAAATATAGAAAAGGACCGAAACAATTGGTTAGTTGAAGTAACCAACGATTTCATGATCAAACAATTGGAATACTTAAAGGCAATAGAGTATTACCTTGCCCATTCCAATAATTATTACCTTCTATCACAGTTTAAAAGGCACTTGTATTTTGGAAAGTTGAGAGATGTGGAGCTGGACAAAACACTACTTCAAAAAATCCAAAACCCCTTATTCATAAAAGAAGTTCTGATTCCTCTAATGGATTATGAAGAGTTTACTAAATCTCGAGGAAAAACACTCTATATTATTCAAAAGGTAGCAAAGAACAAACGTAATCGTCTGAAGTTAGCTTTTTATATTAACCAGGAATTTAATAGGTTCTTTAAAGTGTCTGGACCAGCAAACGGTAACCCACCAACTATTAAAATAAAGAGGGATTTAATAAGAGAAGTTTTCTCAAAAAGAGAAAAGCTCGTTCAATTTTTAATAAAAAGCACATTCAAATACTGCACGAATAATGATTTCATTAATTATGAGGATTTAGAAAACTACCTTATTCACAGGTTAAAGAACTATAGAATAAAAGAAACTGAAAATGAGGTATTCCCCTTAGATCAATTGATGATTGATCCTGAAAACAAAATAGTAAGGATTTCTAATGCTTTTCTTTACGGTTTGGTCAACGGTCTTTTTTATATGAAATCTGGATACAAGAACAGGACACACAATGGAAGGCGAAAAAGCAGCTACTTGTTTGAAAGTTCACTTCCTCCGAAAATTGAGACTAAAAATAAAGTTTTAAAAAGGGATTTGAATGCAATACATGCCACCACCAAAATATTGAAATGGGATGGCGTCAGCATGAAATTTGAAGTTATGGACTTAAATACCAATACAAGAATCATAAACAACAATACACTGCTACAGCATACCATTGTCGACGAAAATTATTATGAAATTGTCTCTGAATTAAATGTTTAGTGCAGAATTATGTCCCTTTATATTATATACAACATTATACAACATAGATAATTCTGCACTAAATCATCATAATAAGCTACTTAATTTGAAGTATCTTCCACAGGGACATTATTCTACATGAATAGCTATAGAATACTTATGACAGCAGCCAGTTTTGGCTGCCATTTTGCATTGAATTTCCGAGCATATTCACTAGTTCGTATGCACTTACGGAGCGTTCAAAGCTGTGATCTATATAGGAAGATTTGTTGGCCTCGGTGAACAGATTATACAAATTCCAAAGATTGATGGAACCGTCTCCATCCCTTCCAAAATTTGGACATCCATAGTACTCCTTCACCACACGAGTTACTTGGCTATCATTCATAGCTATGGGAAATCCCTTTTCAGCTTCTTTACCTAGATATGGATACATCCGAAGTTTCCCTATTAAATGGGCAAATTGACGTTCTGTTAAACTAAATCCACTCATCCGCTCCATCATGCCCAGGTGCTTTTCCGCATTATACCCCTTTACTAGCATTAGAACTGCTTCAGAAAGCTCCCCTATAGAACCAACACGAATCTTATTGGAAAACCCATCTGTAGAAATACACAGATTGGTACACACCCAATTCTTAAATCCTATAAAGACCTTGAATTTCTCCAGGCTTTTCTTGCTGTAGAGGTTTTCCTGGTTGTAGGCTCTAACCCCACCAATACTTAAACCAAGAGTATTTCCATTGACTGTTTCAGTAATTCTAGGAATGTCAATCAGAAAAGCACAACGCTCATAATAAATGGTTTTCTCATGCTCTAGTAACTCCTTGGCTGGTTTTCCCACAGCAGAAGGGATACGCCCCTTAATCATATGACTCACCCGAATACTTGGTGGTGATACCTCATATTCAGGATACAACTCCTGAACAACTTCATAGACTTGGTTTATAAATTGGGAGTGACTTATTGTGGATTCATTGTCCTTTGAAAACACAGGGATAATGCAGTCATTCCGTAAGTGTTCTAGAGATACCTCCTGCGTATTGGCTTCTATAAAACCACTGGAGGATATTGACGGAGGTTCGGATTGATTCTGGACAACCTGTCCGTTGCTATTTATTAATGCTCCCATTGTTTTGAATTTTAGAGGATGTGAGTGATTCTTTTTCATTTGTTAGCTCCTGCTCCAGTGCTTCTTTCTTTTGTAGAAGCAATGGGGTTATTTCTCCTTTAATACCCTGATACTTGGTGTATAAATGGTGGAGGCCATCCACACTTGAACAGGTGTCTATTTCTTTCCTAGCGTCTGCAAGACTAATCCCCATACTACACCACTGCATGAGCTTCTTTCCCGTAGCTGCGTTAATCACAAATTCTGGTTTGTCCATAAAGAGCCCCGTACGGTCTTTACTTGCTTTGGCCAAGTGCTGGTCATTAATAAGCTCAAAATTCACTGTAAGCTCGTATTCAAACCCTTCACGGGTGATTTCTTTGGTGCCGTGTTTAATAACCCTAGTTCTCCCATTAGAACCCAGGTCAAGTGAATAATCAATTTTACGTCGGGTGGTAGTAATTACATGACAGGAGGAATTCAAAATAGCATCTAAAAATGCTTGGTGCCTGGGAGAAATTTTGGCCCAATCCTGGAAACGTCCTCCTAGTTTTTGGTGGAGTTCCAGGCATCCTTCTTTTCCTTGCCATTCATGGGTAATACTGTCAATGATAATGACCTCCATGTGGGCTCTCTCACACATTTTAATGGCCTCTATATAGCGTTCTGGCGTAAAAGGCTCAATTAGTGGTAACACATTAAAATCGCCCAAATGAGCGTACAGGCTGGCGCTGTTATTTTCAGTGTCTATTACGGCAATTTTGGCCCAGTCATTGGTGATCCCATGTGCTAATAGAAGAGCTGAATAGGTTTTGCCAAAACCACTGGCTCCACTAAGGCCAATCCGCAGTTTTACCTGGTGTCGCTTTGCTTGTTGTAATTTCATTTTTTGATGTTTATGAGGGTTAATAATTTTCTTTATGATGCCGTATCATACTCCTGATGTGTAAAAAAAAGGGACCCCGTGTGGAGTCCCTTGCTGATATTTGAAAAATTGGGATTATGCTGCTGTGAGTATAGGTTTTTGAGGCTTTTCTTCAAGATCATCCAATTCGCTCACAAACTCATAGCGATGGCTAAGGGTGATCATTTCGCCTGTCTCAGGAATGGCATACTCATATGGATCGACCGAAACCTTCTTGATCCGTCCATCCATTTCTGTACCTATTAAGGCTTGGCACATAGGGGCATCGAAAGTACAAGCCACATTGGCTGTTTTGGCGGTTAGGTAAAGCCTACCTGTTTCTTTACTTTTGACCGCTTCGACTTCACCTTGGACTACCAGAACCTGAAAATCCGTTCCGTCTTCTCTTTGATACGTTTTGTAATCTGCAATCGTAACCATAGTTTTTACTTTTTAGATTATTAATAAAAGATTGATGCGGGGGAGCCCGCAAAATCCAAAAAGGGTGGGGGGTGACTTTTAGGTTAGATTACTCTTAATTTTAGGAATTGATTTTCAAAATAGAATTCACATCTTCTTCCCACCATATGATATGAATTTAAGATACCATTGGAAAGGTAATTGGTTGCTGTTGATTGGTCTTTTGTGAATGAAGTTCAGGCAGGCTTCCTGTGATTCATCGTTTTTTATTTCTAAATTTGGTGTAACCCAGTAATAGCTAGCAATAAATGAGTAAACTGCCAAAGGCACCTTTAATCGAGGTGATTTTTGAATTGAGATGGCAGATTAAAGAAAAATCTGATCTAACCAAATATCAATATCTGATAGGTGATTTATATTCAAAAATCAGTGATCGGTTTCCTTACAGGGAATCTTTAGTCCCACCTGAAATACCTTCAGATATTTTGATTAACAAACCTGCCCACAGATTTAGAGCGGGACAAAATAAATATCCACTTGTACAGATCGGGCCTGGTCTGATTACTCTCAATACTATTGATGATAATTATTATTGGGAGGAATTCTATGATTGGTCTAACAAGCTATTATCCGATTTTATGGAGGTGTTTTCTTTTGATTCAGAAACATTTACTCCTAGCCTTATTTATTTAGACTTTTTTAGGTTTGATTTTAACTCAGACAATGTAAATGATTATTTGAATAATCAATTCAACCTAACTATCGACCAGTCATTTTTAAAAGACACTGGAAATCCATATAATTTGAATATTGGATATTACTATAATACTGAACTTGGCAAACTGGACGTTTTGTTCAAAAGAGGACAAAATTCAAAAAAAGAAGAAGGGGTTCTTGTGACTAATGGTTTAAAGTCCAACACTTCTATGTCTGAAAAGAGCGAAATTCTGGATTGGCTAAATAAAGCTCATGCATTCTCAAGCCAATTGTTCAAGGATATTACAGCTGGAGAATTATACGATTCATTTAAATAAAGACCTATGTTCGGAGATTTAGTGCTTGATGGAGACTCGTCCACAACTATGTTCAAGGAAGAAAAGCCTAAACTAAGAACTCATCATTGGGAACTTAATACACCAGTATATGCAGACTTTCTCTCCTCGGTTTTCACATCTATTTTTGAAGATAGGCAGAGGCCGCTGGATTTATTAGATGATGAGAACCACCTTACTGATGATTATGATATAATATCCAAGTTTACATTTAAAAACAGTAGAAAAATTAAGGCTAGAATACATAAATCAGGCTTTAATCCAACAATCGTAATAGATTAATGTCCTTTCCTTGGTATACTATTATAGAGGACTCTGTTAATGATTTACAGCAAGGTGATTTCATACCTGACTGTCCAATTCTTGTTCCTCCTGCCGAAATGAATTTTGAAGGAGAGAACGATATCGAAATCACTTTCATTGATTCTATAATTCTTTCTCAGTCCTGTGATTTAGTCCATGGCAAGCTTGAAATAGTCCTTGTTTGCCCCTATAGAAGCTTATCATCATTTCTTGAAGGATTACCTGAGGAACAACAAGGGTCAAAAGCACGAAAAAAAGTAATTGAAAATTTAAGAAAGGGAAATTTACCTGGTTATCATCTTTTGAATAAAGACGACCAATTGGCTTTCCTTAGTGACTATCAAGTTGTTGACTTCCGAAATGTTTATGGGGTTCATTTTAAATCATTACAATCATTTGTAGAAAAAATCTCAGGCAGAATAAGGTTGCAGCCTCCTTATCGTGAACATATGTCACAGGCTTTCGCTCGATATTTTATGAGAGTAGGGCTGCCGCAGGATATTATAGTAGAAGGTTATTAATGATATTTTAATTTGTTATCCTTTAAGTTTACTCCGAACCTTCTTGATTTCATCGCTCACTTTCCTCTGAACAATCTTTCCATAATATTCCTGGGTAATCTTAATACTGGAATGTCCTAACAATTCACTTACCACTTCCATCGGTACATTATTGTTTAGTAGAACTGTAGACGCAAAGGTCTTCCTTGCAGTATGATGAGTAATTCGTTTTTTAATCCCTAATATTCCTGCGATCTCCTTTAAGTAAGAATTGATCTTCTGATTGCTCATTCTAGGAAGCAAGTATTCTGAGTCAAAGTTGTAGAGCTTTAATATTTCCCTGGCATTAGGTAGCAAAGGAACAGATACCATTTTACCTGTTTTACCTCTTTTAATCTTAATCCACAGATGCCCATCAAAGCCTTTAACTAGATGTTCCTTTTTCAGATTGGCCATTTCATTGTATGGAAGTCCTGTATAACAACAGAACACAAACAAGTTTTTTACCAGTTCTAACCTGGGTTGGGTAAAGGTGTGGCTTTCAAATACAGATAATTCATCCTGAGTAAGAAAAACAACCTCTTTTACTACTCTTCTTGGCTTATGTAGCATAAATGGGTCTTTGTTTAAATAGCCTTCAGCCACAGCAATCTTAACAGGCTTTCTAAAGCGTTGTATACATTTATTTATAGTTATTTGCCGTTGGTTTCGTTCCGTCTTCAGGTAATATTCAAAGTCCTGTAAAAACTGGAGTGTTAACTGTTTCATAGGCAGGTCTCCCTGGCCATATTTCCATTTGATAAAATCTCTGGCTTGGAGACAAGCATAATTGAATTTCTTCCAAGTAGCTTCCTTTAAATCTATTCCAACAAGCTTTCTTTCCTTATTCAAATACTCCTGAAAGTAAGCAATCACGTGTACATACTTTTGCCTTTCCGATACTTTGAAATAGCCTTTCCATATGTCTAGAACAGTGAAGTCCTTGCTCTGTACTTGTAGACGCAAGAATTCTTTCTTCAGATTGGACGTAATGATCCCCAACTGCAAGTTGATTTGCTGGTTTTGGAACGTTTCAGGAGATGCTTTTTGCTTTTTGGATATCCAGTGCTTTGGGTTAATGAACTCACCTGTAGCGAACTCCTTTCGCTTCCCCAGATAGGTTATTCTGCACTTAATAGGGCATACCCCCCTACTGTTTGTTTTTGATTTGTTCAGATAGAACAGAATGGAGATAGATTTTTGATTCATGACCAATTGAATTAAGATTAAACAATTGGCATACAATTCGTTGTGAAAAATGGGACACCTGAAATTCCCGAAATGTGGAATGGGACACCTATTTTTTCACAGCGGGACACCTGTAGGGACACCTAAAACGACCCAAATAAGATGACATGTTGACTTTTAAAGTAGTTGCAAATAAACTCGGAAAGTATAAGTATAGCTGGGATTTTAGACCTTTAGAGCCCAGTCCCCGAAGGGGCTGGACTCATGGTCTGGTGGTCCCACCTGGGCTCGAACCAGGGACCCCCTGATTATGAGTCAGGTGCTCTAACCAGCTGAGCTATAGGACCAATTTTATTAAGTAAGTAAAGAACTTTTGTGTTTTGTCCGCTGTCCCGAAGCGTGCTTTGCTCTGCTTTGGGATAGGACCCTTTTTGAGGGACTGCAATATTACTACATATTTTAAGATGTTGCAACATAATATGTACAACTTCGAAGTGTTAATCTTCCCACCCACAAAGGGTCCGCCCTATTCTTTTGGCATCTTCCCTGTCCACTCTGTAGATATCAGTGGAACAATTGGAAAGGCCGCGGCAGTATTTGTCATAATGGTATTTCTTGCTGTATTTTCCCCTGCAGATATAAACGGCTTCATAGTTTGAATTCCCAAAAGAAGACAGCCCCGAAAGAACGACAATCAATACTAGAATTATCAGGCGCATAGCGAAATTCGTTGGAAGTTGCTACTATGCCAACGAATGGAATGCAGAAAGATTGCGAAAACAACAGTTCAATTATTTTTAAAGCATTCAGGGCCAACGAAACCTCCTTTTTCCATTCATTAAGAGTGTTTTTTAAAGGACTAAAAGCGAATCGGAAGCCTGCTTTTAGCCTATTTACGCAAAAAAAGTTTCTTTACCCCTTTATAAATCAACAGCACCAGTATTCCAAACACAAGCCCCACCCCAAACTCCACGATCAAACCGGGGATGGAAGGAAAGAGATGGTGTAAAAAGGATACGTTGTGTACAAAGATACCCCCGGAGACCAGGAGCAGGGCCAGAGTGCCGATCACAGAAAGGCCTTTAATCACCCAGGGCAGGGCATTTACAAAAAACCGCCCGATCCGGGCCAAAAAACCATCCTTTTCGTCGTCAATGGATATCAAATGCGTGCCAAATTCATCCATCCGAACGATTAGGGCCACCAGGCCATACACCCCAACGGTAGCAAGGAGAGCAATTAAGGAAACCACCAACACCTGGTTGATAAGGGGCTCTTCCATAACAGTCCCCAGGGCTATGATCACAATTTCAACGGAGAGGATAAAATCTGTGAGGATGGCAGACCGGATCTTTTCCTTTTCCAGGGCCAGGATATCTTTTTTGGAAGGTATTGCAGTGTCTTTGGGAATGGAAGCGTGGGCGTGCGGTACAAAGAACTCGTAAATCTTTTCGGCTCCTTCATAAGCGAGGTACAGGCCCCCGAGTAGCAGGATTACCGTTACTGCCAGGGGGGCAAAGGCACTCAGCAAAAAGGCGATGGGCAGGATGATGATCTTATTAAGCAGCGACCCTTTGGTGATAGCCCAAAGCACGGGGAGCTCGCGTTTGGAAACAAACCCGGATGCCTTTTCGGCGTTTACGGCCAAATCATCCCCCAGGATCCCGGCCGTCTTTTTGGTGGCCACCTTACTCATAGTGGCCACATCGTCCAGCAGGGTAGCCACATCATCCAAAATCGCAAAAAATCCTGATGCCATTAGCTGTTTATTAGGTCACAAATATATTTAGGAACTAATAAATTAATCGAAAGCCAGCGAAAGATTTCCAGAAATAGCAACAAGGCCAGCGGAAGTGCGTTTTTGCACCTGCAAAAAAAGAGCATGCAGCAAAGCCTTGTTGCTATTTTAGCGCAGCTAAAAATTTCCTTTAATCTTTCTTGATTTTTTGATTCGTTTTGGATCAAGCCAAAATGAATAATAAATAGGTTTTCGGTAATGTTTTTATAGCTATGGTTATCCCAGAAAGAAAGATCAAATCAAAATAAGCTTAAAAATTAATCGATCTCCTGACAGAGTTCAATCAAAACCTTGTTGGTGCTTTTCGGGTGCAGGAACACCACCCATTTGTTGTCTGCCCCCTTTTTGGGTTCCTCATTTAAGATGCTAAACCCGGCGGCCTTCAAACGGGACACCTCAGCTCGGATATCGGCCACGTCAAAGGCAATATGGTGGATGCCCTCCCCTTTCTTTTCAATGTATTTGGCGATGGGACTATCGGGATTTGTGGCTTCCAGCAGTTCTATTTTATTGGGGCCGGCCTTGAAAAAGGAAGTGCGGACCCCTTCGGAAGCAACTTCTTCCGTTTTGTAAGGCGCTTGCCCGAATAGCTCTGTAAACAAGGCATTGGAAGCCTCAAGGTCTTTTACGGCAATACCGATATGTTCTATTTTTCGCATGGACTTGGTTTGAATTACTAAAATAAGGGTTTCAGGGACAGTTTGGTCTGGTAAGGAATATCTCGCGTTGTTTTTTCAATTAAACACGGGTTATATAGCGGATAAAACAGTCATAAGCATACAATAAAGTGCTATTAATGTTGTTCTATCTTCTAGCACGAGTAAGAATTTTCTACTTTTATTGTAAGACTTAAAAATTGAATATGGTTCGGACCGCATCCCTGCTCTTCGAAGCCCCATTCCCGGTGGCCACCCTCGATCACAACCTGAATTTCACTGGTTTCTCTAAAATCTGGTTGCAAACCTTTGGCCTGGATGAAAATATCAAAGGGGTGTCGTTTAAAAAAATTTTAAACCAGCTTCCTGAAGAATTATATCTGGATTTACAACTGTGTCAGGAAGGGATTGGCACTAATTCGGAGCCGGCGAGGTTTGTTCATTCCAATGGTAAATTTGATTGGTACCAGTGGAAACTAAACCCCTGGCAGCCGGCAGAAGACCAGCCTACGGGCAGCATCATCATCCTGGAAAACGTTACTGAACAAAAGGTAAACGAAGACCTTTCCCGTAAATCGCAACGGATGGCGCGGGTTGGCGGCTGGGAGGTAAACTTGTTAGATAACACGGTAAATTGGTCTGCCATTACCAAAGAGATCCATGAAGTACCTGAGGATTTTGTGCCTAACCTGGAAACGGGGATTAACTTCTACAAAGAAGGCTTTAGCCGGGATACTATTGGCAAGCTGGTTACTGAGGCCATAGAAAAGGGAACGCCCTGGGACGTTGAGCTGATACTGGTTACTGCCAAAGGGAGAGATATCTGGGTTCGCGCCAAGGGGGAAGCCGAAATGGTGAATGGCAAATGCGTTCGCCTCTCAGGGACTTTTCAGGATATTGATTTGCGCAAGCGGGCAGAAATTGAGTCCCGCATTCTTAGCGACAGACTGGAAATCGCCACTGGGGCGGCCCGTATCGGGATCTGGGATTACGATATAGTCAATAATGGCCTAGAGTGGGATGATAATATGTACAAACTGTACGGGGTCCCGAAAGATAAGTTTGAAGGGGTCTATGAAGCCTGGGAGGCCACGGTGCTTCCTGAGGACAAGGAGCGATCTGCCCTTTCCGTTGCCGAGGCCATCGAAGGAAAAAATGATTTCAACATAGATTTCCGAATCAACTATAAAGAGCGGGAAATCCGCTGGATACATGCCGAGGCGACCGTGTTGCGAGATGATCAAGGGAATCCGTTAAAAATGATTGGGGCCAACTGGGATGTAACTGAGCAAAAACAGACTGAGGAGCAAATGCAGGCTTTGTTGAATACCACCACCTATCAGAATGAAAGCTTGCTGAATTTTGCACACATCGTTTCCCACAACCTCCGTTCGCATGCCACCAACCTCTCCATGCTAACCGATTTCCTGCTAAACGATCGCATTGGCGAAGATGAAAAGCTTAACACCCTGGAAATGCTCAAGAAAGCTGCCAACGGCCTGAATGAGACCATTGCGCATTTGAATGAAGTGGTTCAATTCAAAACGGAGGCAGAAAAGAAAATGGTCCCTCTGGATGTAAACCTGATGGTACGCAAAGTTGAAAGCGACCTGGAAGCACTTCTGGCAGCCAACAACGTAAGCCTCACCCTCAACATCCCGTCAAACTGCAGGGTGATGGGAGTGGCCGCCTATGTGGAAAGCACCATCCTGAACCTGATTACCAATGGTGTAAAATACCGGGATCCGGCCAAGGACTGTACCATAGAAGTAACCGCCGAGGAACAAAAAGACCTGCTTTGCCTGCATTTTAAAGACAACGGCCTGGGTATTGACCTGGAAAAATACGGGGCAAAGCTCTTCGGGATGTACAAGACCTTTCACCAGCATCCGGAAAGCAGGGGGATTGGTTTATTTATTACCCGAAACCAGATCGAATCTATGGGTGGGCGTATTTCAGTGCAAAGCACCCCTGGGACGGGAAGTTGTTTTAGTGTCTTTTTAAAAACGCCTGTGAACTGATTGGATACCATGAAAACACTAGAGAAAGCCTGTATAATAGATGATGATCCCATAATGATCTTTGGGATGAAGCTGATGATGAAGCAAATGGGGATTTCCCTTGACACTGAAATCTGGAACAACGGGCAGGACGCTATTGAAGGACTTGAACATTTAGCTAGTAAAGGAGAGGCCTTACCGCAGGTGATCTTTCTGGACCTGACCATGCCCATTATGGATGGGTGGGATTTTCTGGAGGCCCTGAAGCAGTCTTCCATGCCCGGCAAAGAAAACATGGAGATTTATGTGCTGAGTTCCTCCATCAACCCCAGCGATAAAACCCGGGCCCTAAATTATGCTCAGGTGAAAGATTACATTGCCAAGCCCCTGGCAGAAGAGCGCCTGCAGCAAATCCTGACTGTCTGAAAAAGGCGAAATTATTTATCTCCGAGAACCAACCAAATCCCCCAACTTATGCCCCATATCATTTATTTAATCGATGACGACGAGGTAACGCTTTACATGCATAAGCTGCACCTTAGCAAAGCCTTTACCGAATCAGAAATAATATCTTTCACCTCGGCTGGTGACGCTCTTACCACCTTGCAAAACCCGGATGCGGAACCCCCCGCACTGGTTTTGATGGACATCAACCTGCCCATTATGGATGCCTGGGAATTCCTGGATGCCGTTCGGGACCAGAATATTACACTTAACGAGCACTCACTCTTTCTGTTGAGCTCCGAATTCAGCCCGGTGGATCGGGAAGAATTAAAACAGCGGGGCCTTGAGAAACGGGCCTATCACAAACCCCTGGATAGTGAAATACTGCAAGAAATGATGCAGGTGGCCGGATAAGGCCCCCTTATTTTTAAGGATAGCTGCCCTGGAGCTATCTAAATCCGCCTAATTGTGCGTATTTTTGACCCATGGAAACGCAGCGACAGAAAAAAATTGCCGGGATTCTGCAAAAAGACCTGGCCGAAATCCTGCAGCGGGCAGCTGTGGATGCCGGGCTGAAAGGGCTTATAATCTCCGTCTCCAAGGTAAATGTGACCTCAGACCTCTCTATAGCCAAGGTATATGTCAGTATTTTTCCGGTAAAGGAAGCCCGGGCGGTAATGAAGGGTATTCAGGCCGATAACCCCCGCTTCCGCCATGAACTGGCCCGAAGGACCCGCAACCAGCTGCGGCGCGTCCCTGAATTGCAATTCCTGCTGGATGACTCCCTTGAATACATTGATCAAATCGAAAAATCGCTTCAGGGTGGGGATAACCCTATTGAAAACCCGGACCTGTTGCCGAGACGCAAAAAATCCTGAGGGTGAACTTTCCGCTGTATATCGCTAAGCGCTATATCCGCTCTAAAAGCAGTCAGAATGCGGTCAACATCATCAATGCGGTAACCTTTGTGGTGATCGTTATCGGCTCCGCTGCCCTTTTTATTGTGCTTTCCGGATTTTCAGGCTTGAAGTCCTTCAGCCTTTCCTTCAGCAATACATCAGATCCGGACCTGAAGGCTGTTCCCCTAACCGGAAAAACCTTTTCCCTGAATCTAACCCAAAGGACCGCCCTGAACGAGCTTGAAGGAATAGCGTCCTATTCCCGTGAGCTGGAAGAACGGGTCTATCTGACCCACCAGCAGAAAAGCCGGATTGCTTACCTGAAAGGAGTAGATGAAAATTACACCCGCACCACCGGGATAGACAGCAGTCTCTTTGTGGGTTCCTGGGACCTTAGCGCACAGCAGGCCGTCTCCGGGATCACCATTGCCAACCTGCTTAACCTCAGTGTTCAGGATTACCGCAGCCCACTCATCATCCTGGCGCCCAAACCGGGAAAAGGCAGCCTGAGCCCACAGGGGTTCGGAGACAAACCCTATAACCAACTCTCCCTGGTCTTAAGCGGGGTATACCAGCTGGAAGAAAACCTGGACAAGAAATATGTCTTTGCAGACCTTCCGCTAGTACAGGCCTTGCTGGAACGGGACAGCAGTCAGATCTCCGGGGTCAATTTCAAGCTGATTCCGGAGGCAGATGAATCTGCCCTCAGGGCCCGGTTATCCGAAATCCTGGGGCCTGCGGTACAACTCAAAAACAGGCGGGAGCTGAACCAGACTTTATATCGCATGCTCAATACAGAAAACGTGGCCACCTACCTCATCTTTACACTGGTATTGATCATTGCGCTGTTTAATGTGGTGGGGGCTATCATCATGATGATCCTGGATAAGCAGCAGCATTCACGAACGCTCTATTCCCTGGGACTGACTGTAAAGGACCTGCGGAGGATTTACTTTGTACAGGGCGTTTTGGTTACCAGTGCAGGTGGGCTAATCGGTTTGCTGATCGGTTCCCTGCTGATTGGTTCCCAGCTCCTTTTTGGCTGGCTGAAGATCACGCCATCCCTTGCCTATCCGGTAGAATACCGACTGACCAATGTACTGCTGGTTCTGCTCACTATTGTAGTGCTGGGGCTGATTGCCTCCCGTATCGCGAGCAACCGCATCGATAAAAAACTCCTGAGCTGGAATGCCTGATCAGGCAAAGATGTGGTCTGAGAAAGCCTCTTTTGCCTCCTGCAGGGCTTCAAACACATCGGCTGCATCATCGCTGGTCACCATTTTGGTGCGGTAAGGTTTAAAATTCGGGATCCCTTTAAAGTAATTGGTATAATGACGGCGGGTTTCCAGGACCCCCAGTTTTTCCCCTTTCCAGTCTATCGCCATTTGCAGGTGGCGGCGTGCTGCTTCTACCCGCTGTTCCATAGTGGGGGGCGCTAAATGCTCCCCGGTTTCCATATAGTGTTTTACCTCCCTGAAAAACCACGGATAGCCAATGGACGCCCGGCCGATCATGGCCCCGTCAAGGCCGTACTGGTCCCGCATGCGAACAGCAGCCTCCGGGCTGTTTACATCCCCGTTGCCAAATACGGGAATATGCATGCGCGGGTTGTTTTTTACTTCTGCTATGGGTTTCCAGTCTGCAGAACCTTTATACATCTGTACTCGGGTACGCCCGTGGATGGAAATAGCCTGACAACCCACATCCTGAAGCCGCTCTGCCACCTCAACAATCTTGATGGAATCCTGGTCCCAGCCCAGTCGGGTCTTAACCGTAACCGGAAGGTGCGTACGCTTGACCATGGCCTCGGTCAGTTTTACCATGAGCGGGATATCCCTGAGGATTCCGGCCCCTGCCATCTTGCAGACTACTTTTTTAACTGGGCATCCAAAATTAATGTCGATGATGTCCGGGCCGGTGGCGGTAACAATATCGACTGCCTGCAGCATCGAATCCAGCTCGGCCCCGAAAATCTGTATCCCTACGGGACGCTCTTTCTCGTAAATGTCCAGTTTGATAACACTCTTGGCGGCATCCCGGATGAGCCCTTCAGAAGAGATAAACTCCGTGTACATCACATCGGCCCCCTGCTCCTTGCACAGGGTGCGAAAGGGCGGGTCACTTACATCCTCCATGGGAGCTAGCAACAATGGAAAGTCCGGTAAATTGATGTCCCCGATTTTGGGCATGGTGTTGTGCTTTGAGCGGCAAAATTATAAATAAAGTCTGACTTGGTGCGAATTTACTCTTTATCAAGGCGTTCCAGCTCGCTCTGCTGTGCTGTGCGCACCTGATTACTCAGGCGGTAATTCCCCAGGTTGTAGGTAAAGGCAAAGCGCACAAACTGGGTTTCCGGCCGGGCAAAAAAAGCGTTATCCTGGTTGGCATAGCGGGAAGTATAGGTGGCGTTTGCGCGCCGCAGCAAGTCTTCGGCCGTAATGGAAACCACCGCCCGGTTGTCCCATAAGGATTTCCGCAGGCCCAGGTCTACCTGAATGGTTTCCGACATCTTGTAAGACCCGTTTAGAAACCCGCTGAGGTACAACAGGGAAGCTTCCCCTTTAAGGGTGCCATCCCCGCTCAGGGTGAAAGAATTGCTGAGATAGCCGTAAAACCCGCTTACCTTATTGGTAAAGGTATCTATGTTGCTTTCCACAGCCAGGAAGGTCTCATCCTCGTAAAACAGGGAGTTATAAGAGTAGAGGTACCAAAAGGATGTGAGGGAGGTAGACACGGTAAAATCCAGGCCATAGGAGGTGCTTTCCTGCACATTCTGTTTGATCTGCCGCAGCGTTTGGGTCTGGTTGTCCTGAAAGCTGAGTGTACTGATATACTGCCCGTTGTCCCGGTAGTAAAGGTCTATAAAAAAGGTGTTCTTCAGGCTGAGGTTCAGGTTAAAATTATGGCTGAACGCCGGCACCAGGTTCGGATTTCCTTCGTCAAAATCATTTTCATTCAGGAAATAGCGGAAAGGGTTGAGGTCTGCGTAATTCGGACGGCTCAGTTTGCGGCTGTAATCCAGCGAAAAGCTGTTGTCATTGCCCAGGTCTTTACTGATAAAAGCCGAAGGGAAAAGTTCCAGATAGCTTTGTATATTGGTCTGGCTAAGGGTTAGCGAGCGGGCTTTTACGTCTGTCTGCTCGGCACGCAGCCCTGTTTTCAATTGCCAGCTTCCCCATTGCCGGCTCAGGCTGGCATAGGCTGCCAGTACTCCTTCCCTATAGCGGAAATCGTCAGATAGCGCAATGTCAAATGGCGGCTGTGTATCGTTAACGTCAAAATAATCAATACGACTTCCCGACTCGATCAGGGAGCCTTTAAGGCCGGCTTCGAAATTTCCTGAGCCCAGGGGCAGGTAATAATCCAACTGCCCGGTATAAATATCAATATCCTGTCCGGCATCTGTGGAAAAGCTGAAATTCCTGAGGAAGCCTCCTGCTGCGTCAAAATAATCGCTGGACCCAGCCTGAATCCGGCTCAGGTCGTAATAGGTATAATGCGCATTGGCCTTCAGGACCTCCCCCTCCTTTTTGAGTTTTCGCTCGTAATTCAGGTCAAAAGAAAGGTTCAGCAAGTCGTCTTCCAGCGGGCTTATCGTTTGCAGGCTGGAATCCAGCACCCCGGCCCCATTGCGCATCAGGGTCTGCACCCGGTTGGTATAACGCTTATTGGGGGATATGCTCCCGCTGGCGGTAAGGTTGAGCAACTCTTTTTCGCTGAGCTTATAATCCAGCATCAGATTGGCCTGCTGGGCCTGGGAGCGGGTGGTTTTCTCCAAATCTGTATCCCAGCGGGCAAATACCTGGTCCGCGGCATTGATAAAGTTGATATTGCTTTCAGACCGTTTGAACTCCTTGCGGGGACTGATGCTGTAATTGGCAAAAAGGCTGATCCGGTCGTTTTTAAAATAATGGCTGGTGCCAAAGCTGTACTTCGGGAAAACAGACTGGGTGAACTCCCCTCTCAGGCTGCCCTTATAGCCGGGCGTTACATTTTCCCGCGTACGTATGTTGAGCACTGGCCCGTCTTCCGCCTCAAAACTGGCCGGAGGATTGGGGATAACTTCAATTGAGGCAATGGCTGACCCCCCCAGGCCCTGCAACAGGTCCTGTATCTCGGTCTGGGTTAGCTGTATCTTTCGGTCATTCAGATAAATGGTTGCAGCCTGCCCCCGGATTTCCAGGTTGTCCTGTACCATGATCACCCCAGGGGTGTTGCGAAGAATGTCCCAGGTGCTCCCTTCAGCCACTATGGAATTTTCAACCTGGAAGACAATGCGGTCTGCCAGGCGTTCCACTGTTGGGACCTGCCCGGTTACAATCACCTCATCCAGCCAGTCGCTGCCGGGTTCCAGGACTATGGCCCCTATAGTTATGGACGATTTGATTTCCAGGGGGATCAACCCGGACTGATAACCAAAATAGCGCGCCTGTAAAAAATAAAGGTCTGCCGGGACCTTTTCCAGAAGGAAGGTGCCGGTTTCGTCTGCGGAAACCCCTTTGATCTGGGTACTATCGGCCACCCTTAGCAGCATTACATTGGCATAGGGAAGGAGTTTCCCGTCCGCATCCTTTACGGTTCCGGAAATTTCAAATCCCTGGGCAAAAAACAGGGCTGGCAGCAATCCGAGGAATATGAAGAGGGGACACTTCAATGGGCTGTAGGTTAGGGTCAAGAATATAAATATAGATTATTTTTCCTACACTGGCTTTGCAGTTAATTACCCTTCTGCTTACACTGATTAAATTTTGTTTCCCTAAAACTTAATGGAGGCTTCCACCTGCTCTCCGTTACGACTTACCACTACCCGGGTACTGTCGCCTTCCTCAAAGACAGAAAGGGCTCTCATATAGCTCATCATATCCGTTACGGTGCTGTCTCCCAACTGTATCACAATATCGCCTTTCTGCAAGCCCGCGCGTTGGGCGGGTTTGTCTTCGCTTACCCCATCGATACGCATCCCTTCCCCATCAAAGAGGTAGTCCGGGATCACCCCCAGGGCTACTTTAAAACGGGGGACTTCCTCGCTTTCGTTTTTGGTTTTACGAAAGGCAACTTCCCGCTGCTGCTCCATAGACTGCAATAGCTTCAGGATATAATCGGATACCGCATCCATTTCAGAATAGTTCAGTTTGGGGGCGTCGTCTGAGGGTTTGTGGTAATCTTCATGTTGCCCGGTAAAAAAGTGCAATACCGGGATATCCTGCAGGTAAAAGGAGGTGTGGTCCGATGGCCCCACGCCTGATTCGCTAAGTACGAGTTTAAAGCCCGGGTTCAGTGCGTTCAATTCCTGTTTCCAGATGGGGCTGGTACCCGTTCCGCTGATGGATAGCGTACGGTCTTCCCTCATCCGGCCCACCATATCCAAATTGATCATAAAAGGGACCTCATCCAGGGAAAGTGTAGGGTTCTTGGCGAAATAGTTGGAGCCTAAAAGGCCCATTTCCTCCCCGGAAAAAGCGATGAACAAATAATTATCCTTAGCCGTTTGCGACTGCTTTAGAGCCCTTGCCAGATGGAGCATCACCGCTACCCCGCTGGCATTGTCGTCCGCACCGTTATGAATGGCTGCATCCCCCCGGTGCAGAGAGCCGTTGCCGCCCATTCCCAAATGGTCGTAATGTGCGCCGATAATTACAGTGCGGGAGCCGCCATTGTCCAGCAAGCCTATCAGGTTAATCCCGTTAATGCTGCTGTCTGAAGCTTTTTCAAAGGAAACTTCGGCATGCGGGTCAGTCTTGTCCCGAAAGCTGAATTCCTGCCGGTAACCGGCTTTGGTCCCAGCCGGGGAAAGGTCCAGGTCTGCCATCCGTTTTTCCAGGTACTCGGCAGCCATCCGGGCGCCTTCGGTACCGGTCTCCCTTCCGCCCAGGGAGTCGCTGGCCAGGATGCGCACATCTTCCTGCATACTGATTTCGGGAGCCTGCTGCTTACAGGAAAGACTTAAAAATAGAATTCCGGCAAAAAATGTATAATACCTCATAACTAGCGGTTATTTTTGTCCAAAAATACACAACCATGAGAATCTTTCTTTTAATGCTTTCAGGTATTTTGATTATTTCCTGTAAACAGGGAAAAACGGAAGCGGAGCAAACAGGCGAATCGCAAAGTCCAATGGCAATTACCTCAGATTCCCTTATCTATCCCGGAGAGAAACACTTTAAATCCATACGGCAGGTAACCTTCGGCGGCGACAATGCAGAAGCTTACTGGAGTTTTGACGATTCCCACATCATTTTCCAATCCAATTACGAGAAATGGGGCGTGGGCTGCGACCAGATGTTTATAATGGGCGCTGAGGAGCGTTTTGAAAATAAACAGCCTCCTATGGTAAGCACAGGTATGGGGCGAACCACCTGTGGTTATTTCCTGCCCGATAATAAACATATTGTATACGCCTCCACACATTTAAGAGACGCCGCCTGCCCGGAAGTACCACTTCGTAAAAATGGTAAGTACGTATGGCCTGTTTACGATTCCTTTGACATCTTCGTGGCAGACCTCGAAGGGAATATTACGGCCCAGCTTACCGATGAGCCCGGATACGACGCCGAGGCCACTGTTTCGCCTCAGGGGGATAAAATCGTTTTTACTTCAGACCGCAGCGGGGACCTGGAGCTCTACACCATGAACCTGGATGGTTCCGATGTAAAGCAAATCACCGATGGGCTCGGATACGACGGTGGGGCCTTTTTCTCGCCTGACGGCAGCAAAATTATCTTCAGGGCTTCCCGGCCGCAAACCGAGGCCGAAATTTCAGAATACAAGGAGTTGCTGGCCCAGGGCCTGGTCCAGCCGACGGAAATGGAACTTTTTATCTGTGATGCAGACGGAAGCAACCTTAAACAGCTAACCTTTCTGGGCAATGCCAACTGGAGCCCCTTTTTCCATCCCAGTGGGGAGAAGATCCTGTTTTCCAGTAATTTTGAAGCAGAAGGAGGCTTTCCTTTCAACCTGTATATGATCAACACAGACGGAACCGGCCTGGAGCGGGTTACCCATGGTAAAACCTTTGACGCCTTCCCGGTTTTTTCAAATGACGGCCAAAAGCTTATCTTTTCCTCTAACCGAAATAACGGGGGAACACGCGACACCAATCTATTTATTGCCGAATGGCAGGATTGATCCGTCAATTGAGTATCTTTGGGCCCTATTTTTGGCTGCTATGAAAAACATTCGCAACTTCTGCATCATCGCCCATATCGACCACGGGAAAAGTACCCTGGCCGACCGGCTGCTCGATTCTACCGGTTCGGTAACCGATCGGGAACGGCAGGATCAGTTGCTGGACAATATGGACCTGGAGCGGGAGCGCGGTATTACCATCAAGAGCCACGCCATTCAGATGGAATATGAATACCAGGGGGAAAAATATATTTTAAACCTGATTGACACTCCCGGCCACGTAGACTTCTCCTATGAAGTTTCACGTTCTATCGCCGCCTGTGAGGGGGCGCTGCTGGTAGTGGATGCCGCCCAGAGCATTCAGGCGCAAACCATCTCAAACCTTTACCTGGCCCTGGAAAACGACCTGGAAATTATTCCGGTACTCAACAAGGTAGACCTGCCCAGTGCCAATCCTGAAGAAGTAACGGATGATATAGTGGACCTGCTGGGCTGCAAGGCGGAAGAAGTGATCCCGGCCAGTGCCAAAACGGGTATCGGGATTGAAGAAATCCTGCGGGCCATTATAGAACGAATCCCGGCTCCTGCCGGAGATCCGGATCAGCCTTTACAAGCCCTTGTTTTTGATTCTGTTTACAACCCCTTCAGAGGAGTGGAAACCTACTTCCGGGTAATAAACGGGGCAATAAAGAAAGGGCAGCAGATCAAATTCGTGGCAACCGGCAAAAAATACTATGCCGATGAGGTAGGCACCCTAAAGCTAAAGCAACAGCCAAAAAACAGTATTTCCGCGGGGGATGTGGGATATCTGATCACTGGGATCAAGGATGCCCGGGAAGTAAAAGTGGGAGATACGATCACCGATGCCGTTAACCCTACTAAAAATGCCATTGCAGGCTTTGAGGATGTGAAGCCAATGGTTTTTGCCGGGATTTATCCGGTAGATACAGAAGATTTTGAAGAGCTGCGCTCCTCCATGGAGAAATTACAGCTCAATGATGCCTCCCTGGTGTTTACCCCTGAGAGTAGTGCCGCCCTGGGCTTTGGGTTCCGATGCGGATTCCTGGGGATGCTGCATATGGAGATCATTCAGGAACGCCTGGAGCGGGAATTTGACATGACGGTGATCACCACCGTTCCCAACGTAAGCTATCACGCTTACACTACCAAGAACCCGGAGGTCCCGCTTATTGTTAACAACCCCTCAGACTTGCCGGACCCTTCTACCGTAGACCGCGTTGAGGAACCCTACATCAAGGCAACCATAATAACCAAGGCAGATTTTGTCGGTAATGTGATGTCCCTTTGTATCGAAAAACGCGGGCAGATCACCAATCAGACCTACCTGACCACCGAAAGGGTGGAGCTCAATTTCGATATGCCCCTGGCGGAAATCGTATTCGATTTTTACGACCGGCTTAAAACCGTCTCCAAGGGCTATGCTTCTTTCGATTACAGCCCCATCGGGATGCGGGTATCCAAGCTGGTACGGGTAGATATCTTGTTAAACGCCCAACCGGTAGATGCCCTCTCGGCCCTGGTGCATTTTGACAACGCCTACCATATCGGTAAAAAAATGTGCGAAAAACTCAAGGAGCTCATCCCCCGGCAACAATTCGATATCCCCATACAGGCAGCCATCGGCTCTAAAATAATATCGAGGGAAACCATAAAAGCCCTGCGTAAAGACGTAACCGCTAAATGTTACGGAGGGGATATTTCCCGTAAGCGTAAATTACTGGAGAAACAGAAAAAAGGTAAAAAACGCATGCGCCAGGTTGGTAACGTGGAAATTCCGCAGCAAGCCTTTATGGCCGTTTTAAAGCTCAATGACTAGCTTCCGGTTTTTTTAAAAAACTTACATTTACAGTACAATTTTCTTACAGCGGGTTCGTTCCAGTAATTTTAATCCCCCTGCATGACTACCTATATTGCCCATTTTACAGCCGCCCATAAAATTATTCAGCTAAAGCAGAACTCTGTATTTACCTGGCAGCAGGAAGGGGGCGAGGTAGATCTGGAACTGCTGGAAGGCAAAATAAAGCGCGAATCTTCCATACATTTCTACAAACTACTGGCCGGGGATGCCTTTAAGATAGCTCTGGAAGATATTAAGGTTGATATTAGTAAGACCCTGCCTTTTTACGGTTAAAACGTGTAGTGAATCAGTCACTCTCGGTTATCACTACAGATTCTTCCTCATCTTCCACATCCAGGTCAAACATTTTTCCCAGGTAGACCAGCTTAAAGCCTTCCCTTATTTCCTGAACATTATCTGAAAAAGACCCGATAATTTCGAGTGACCCGCTAGGGGTTTTAATAAAAAGCGGAATTATATCATCATCTTTCCTGGTGAGTTCTATCAGCCCGTGGTAATGTTCTTCACTGGTCAGTTCTATCTCGTGGATGGCCGGATATTTGCGGGTGGTCTCCATCAGTTTAATAAAATCGTCCGTGTGCGAGAAGAGTCCTTCTTTCGGGTTGTTCTCAGGATCGGCCATCTCATCGCTGCTGACAATACGGAAGGAGCCATTTTCACCGAACTCAGACCTGAATTTATCAATGGCGTAACTGTTGATGTCCGAATTTGCGGTGAGGGCCATCAGGTATCCCACATCGTTCAATTCAATATTATCCGTGAGGTTGTCTGAGTAGATATTTGCCGTAAGTGCTTCCAGACCCAGGTTTTTGGCCTTTTCCACATTGGAGCGGTTGTTGTCTATAAGTACCACATGGCGGTTATTGCGCTGCAGGTACCTGCCGATTAACCTGGAGACTTTGGAAGCCCCCACGATCAGGATACCTTCAGATTTGTTAAGGAATACCCCTACCAATTTGGCGAAGAGACGAGCCGTAGTGGCGTTCAGCAGAACCGTTCCAAGCACAATTGTAAAGACCAGGGGGGTAATGATTTCCGCCCCGGGTTCCCCCTTGGCAATAAGTTTAGAGCCAAAAAGTGATGCGATACCCGCCGCCACAATCCCCCTGGGCCCAACCCAGCCAATAAAGAGTTTTTCGTTGAGTTTCAGATTGGATTTGTAGGCGCTCAGGAACACCGCCGCCGGACGGATCGCAAAAACGACAATTGCAAAAAGGATGGCGGTATCCCAGTTATAGATCAGTTTTACGTCTTCCAGGTTGATGTTGGCTGCCAGCAGTATAAAAAGGATGGAAATGAGCAGTACGCTCAGGGATTCTTTAAAATACAGCAGTTCCTTGATGTTGGGCAGGTTCATATTGCCCAGTACCATCCCCATCACCACCACTGCCAGCAGGCCCGATTCATGGGCAAAGATGTCGGATTCAATAAAGACCAACAGCACCACTGAAAGCGAAACTACATTGAGCAGGTAGTGCGGTATAAAATTCCTTTTTATGGCAAAAGCCAGGGCGTGTGCAAAAGTAAAACCGAAGGTGGTCCCGAACAGCAGTATCTTCCCGAATTCGATAAGGGCGGTTTTGGTGTAGGCCTGCCCCTCCCCCACGCTTATAAATTCAAATACCAGTACGGCAACCAATGCCCCGATAGGGTCAATTAGGATGCCTTCCCATTTCAGGACTGCGGAAACGTCTTTTTTTAAGGGGATATTCCGAAGGATCGGTGTAATGACGGTGGGCCCGGTTACAATGATCAGGCCACTGAAGAGGAAAGAAATCTGCCAGCTGAGGTCCATGATGTAATGAGCGGCAATCCCCCCTCCGATAAAGGTGGTAAGCGTCCCCAGGGTGATCAGTTTGGTTATGATGGGGCCAACATTGGCAATTTCAGAACGCTTTAGCGTAAGCCCGCCTTCAAAGAGGATGATACTGATCGCCAGGGAAACAAAATAATAAAGGCCATCCCCCGGGAAAAGCCCTTTTTTGCCATTCCAGATAGGTTCAATTAGCTTGGCCCCGTCTGCCGTGTACAAAGTAGAAACAGGACCTACCAGCAAGCCGATGAGAATAAGCGGGAGAATTGCAGGGAGCTTTAGCCGCCAGGCTACCCATTGGGCTACAATTCCCAATATTACAATCATGGCTAATTCAATCATAGGGTTCGGCTTGGTGATTCCTCCAAAAATAACGAATATCCTCAGTTCTCCTAATCCGCTGACAAATATTGTTGTTCTTCACTTTCTCTTCAGGGACATATCACTGCTCAGAATTTGTTAAAATCCCTGTTAATCCTTCCGGCACTTTCAGAAACCATTGTATTTTTACCCTGATGAGGCTCTACCCTATAGAATGCGGAAACTTTAAGCTCGATGGCGGGGCCATGTTCGGCGTGGTTCCCAAATCGCTCTGGAACCGCACCAATCCGGCCGATTCGAATAACATGATCGACATAGCCGCCAGGTGCCTCCTCATTGAAGATGGCAACAGGCTGGTGCTGATCGATACAGGCCTGGGTGACAAGCAATCCGAAAAATTCTTCAGTTACTATTACCGCTGGGGGGAACACAGCCTGGATAAATCGCTGAAAGCTGCCGGCTTCCATAGGGACGACATTACTGATGTTTTTATGACCCACCTGCATTTTGACCATTGCGGGGGCAGTATACAGTGGAACAAAGACCGGACGGGATACGAACCGGCCTTTAAAAATGCGCAGTTCTGGACCAATGAAGCCCACTGGCAGTGGGCCACACAGCCCAACGCACGGGAAAAAGCATCTTTCCTAAAAGAAAACCTCCTGCCGATGGAAGAGTCGGGGCAACTGCGGTTTCTAAACCGAAGCACAGGGGCCTACCAGGACCGGACGGAACTGGGATTTGGCGTGTTGTATGTAGACGGGCATACAGACAAGCAGATGATCCCCCATATTTCATACAAAGGACATACCCTGGTATTTATGGCAGACCTGCTGCCCACCGTGGGCCATATCCCCCTGCCCTATGTTATGGGGTATGACACCCGCCCCTTGCTCACTTTAAAAGAAAAAGATGCGTTCTTAAAACGCGCTGCCGATAAAAACTTTATCCTCTTTTTTGAACATGACGCCCATAACCAGTGTGCCCTGCTAAAGCATACCGAAAAAGGTGTCCGCCTTGATAAAACCTTCGCTTTTGATGACCTATAACAGGTTTATTGTTGCCGTTTTCGCCCTGGCCGTTACATTGGCGTCCTGTGGGCCGGATAGTTCAGACCTGCTCCCTGAGCATACCTTCACCGCCGGGATCGAAGGACCGGCAACCGATGCTTCCGGAAATATCTATGCTGTTAATTTTCAGGAGGAAGGTACCATAGGGAAGGTCAGCCCGGATGGAACGGCTGAATTATTTCTGCGCCTGCCTGAAGGAAGCACAGGTAATGGTATACAGTTTGACAGGAAGGGTAATATGTTTATTGCCGATTACACAGCCCATCGGGTGTACCGGGTTCCCAACGGGAGCAGGCAGCCCGAAATTTGGGCTGCGCACCCGGAGATGAACCAGCCTAACGACCTCTGCATACATCCCAACGGAAGCATCTACCTGAGTGACCCGAATTGGGAAAAAGGCAGCGGAAAGCTCTGGAGGGTTATGCCGGATCGCAGCATTGCTGTTTTGGAAACCGGAATGGGCACTACCAACGGGATCACCCTCAGCCCGGATAGTCGCTACCTCTATGTGAATGAGTCTGTACAACGCAAAATATGGCGGTATACCCTCTCGGACAGCGGGGACCTGCTCAAAAAAGAGCTTTTTGCCTCTTTTGAAGATTACGGCCTGGACGGCATGCGATGTGACAGCAAAGGAAATCTGTACATTGCACGGTATGACAAGGGTAGCCTGCTGGTGCTGAATCCGGAAGGAAAATTGTTAAAGGAATACTTTTTGAAGGGTAAAAAGCCCAGCAATCTTACCTTTGCGGGCCGGGACGGAACCCTTTGTTATATAACAATGGCGGACCGGGGTTGCTTTGAAGTAGTCAGCACCCCTTTCCCCGGCGCAAATTTTAATTGAATTAAATGGATAACTTTTATATGAAAAATCTCCTTCCTAAACCTACTGCCCTGTTGTGGGCGGCAGCGATAATCCTTAGCGGCTGTGGATCTACGCAGTTGGTGAGCACCCCCATGGAAAAAATAGACACAGTCCCCCTGAAGGTGTCGGAATTAAGCGAAGCACAGTCTCAGCGCTGGGGGCATGCAGACCTAGTCCTGGATACCATTCCGGGAATGAGTGTAGACCGCGCTTATTCCGAACTCATCGGAAATAAAAAGGGAAAAGAAGTAATTGTAGCGGTCCTGGATTCCGGGATTGACCTGGACCATGAAGACCTGGATGGAGTGCTTTGGACCAACGAGGATGAAAAAGCAGGAAATGGAATAGATGATGACAACAATGGCTATATAGACGATGTACACGGTTACAATTTCCTGGGCGAATCTGTTTATGAGCAACTTGAACACGCCCGTATCCTCAGATTAAAATTAGGGGATGCTGCCCTACAGGCCCGTGCCAAAAGCACCCTGGAGGAACAGCTTAACGAAGCCAGTTCCAACCTGCAGCGCTATGAGCAAATTCTGCAGGCTGTGCAGAATGCAGATGCCGCCGTTAAGGCCCATTTAGATACAGAGAATTACACCAAAGAGGATGTTAACGGCATTAAAACCACAGATGCCGCACTGCTACAGCACCAGGCGGTCTTAAAACAAATGTATAGCTTCGATGACAGCATCGATGAAATAATCAAACAGATCAAAGAAGGCGTTACCTATTTTAACGAACGGGTAAAGTACCACCTCAATGTAGATTTTAATGGCCGCAACCCTGTAGGAGATAATCCTTACGACCTCAACGATAGGAACTACGGGAATGGCAACCCGAAAAACCGGGTTAAAGATGAATCGCATGGTACCCACGTGGCCGGGATCATAGCTGCCGAAAGGGGCAATAAATTAGGAGTAGACGGCATTGCCAATAATGTGGCAATTATGAGCATCCGTGCTGTGCCTAACGGGGATGAATACGATAAGGATATTGCATTGGGTATCCGCTATGCGGTTGATAATGGGGCCCGGATAATCAATGCCAGTTTTGGCAAATCCTTTTCACCCAATGCAGAATGGGTTTATGAAGCCATTAAGTACGCAGCCCAGAAAGATGTACTGATCGTCCACGCCGCCGGGAACGATGCCCTGGACCTTGATGATCCTGAAAATGAGAATTATCCGAACGACCAATTGGGGGTTGAAGCCGAATTTGCCAATAATGTTTTAACGGTAGGGGCTCTGGATCCCGAATACGGATCAGAGATGATCTCCTCTTTTTCAAATTACGGGACCAGCAATGTGGATATTTTTGCTCCGGGAGGGGAGATCTATTCCACAATGCCCGAAAATGAGTACACCTTTCAGGGGGGCACCTCCATGGCGGCGCCAGCGGTGAGCGGCCTGGCTGCACTTATCTGGTCCAGGCACCCCAAACTATCTGCTTCCCAGGTCAAACAAATCATTATGCAATCCGGGCTTCCCCTGAAAACACCTGTGATCCTGGGCGGATCCCAGGAAAATTCAAGGGATTTTGCCGCAGCCTCCAAATCGGGAAAAATCGCAAATGCTTATAACGCGCTCATCCTGTCCGACAGGGTTGCAGCCGGAACAGTTGAATTATCTAAAAAATAAGAAGACATGAAATACCTGTTTTATCTTTTAATGGGAACCGGCCTGCTGCAGGCACAGGGAAACCAGGCATACTGGCAACAACATGTGGATTATAAGATGGAGGTCAACATGGATGTGGAGACCTACCGTTACACCGGGACCCAGAAACTGACTTATACCAACAATTCTCCCGATACCCTCAGCAGGGTTTTCTACCATATGTATTTCAACGCTTTTCAACCGGGCAGTGAAATGGATCTGCGCCTGCAATCCATAGAAGACCCGGACGGACGGATGATGGCTAATGGGCAAAGCCGGATAGCCAACCTGCAGCCAAATGAAATCGGGTACCTGAGAGCATCAAAACTGTTGCAGGACGGAACAGCTGTTTCCTATGAGCTGGAGGGGACCGTCCTGGTTGTTTCCCTGGCGAAACCCATCCCCCCGGGATCCAGCAGCATTTTTGAAATGGAATTTGAGGGGCAGGTCCCGCTGCAAATCAGGAGATCGGGCCGCGATAACAGGGAAGGCGTTGCCTTGTCCATGAGCCAGTGGTACCCAAAAATGGCCGAATACGACTTCGAAGGCTGGCACGCCCATCCGTATATTGCCAGGGAATTCCACGGGGTCTGGGGAGACTTTGACCTGAAGCTCACAATTGATAAAGACTATGTGGTAGGCGGTACGGGGTACCTGCAAAACCCGTCTGAAATAGGGCATGGATACCAGGCGCCCGGAACAAAAGTTAAGCGCACAAAAGGAAAAACCCTGACCTGGCATTTTAAGGCCCCCAAGGTACACGACTTTATGTGGGCGGCAGATCCTGAGTATCGCCACGACACCCTCAGGGTAACCAATGGCCCGCTGTTGCACTTCTTTTATAAAAATAAACCGGAGCTGGAAGAAAACTGGAAAAAGTTACAGCCCAAAACAGCTGAAGCCATGGAGTTCTTCAGCCGGAATGTAGGTGCCTACCCTTATGAACAATACTCAGTTGTACAGGGAGGTGACGGCGGAATGGAATATCCCATGAGCACGCTGATTACCGGAGAGCGCAGTTTTGGAAGCCTGGTGGGGGTGATGGTCCATGAACTGGCCCATTCCTGGTTCCAGCACCTATTGGCCACCAACGAATCAAAACACGAGTGGATGGATGAGGGCTTTACTTCATTTATATCTGCCCTGTGTATGAATCAGATAATGGACCAGCAAAAATCCAATCCTTTTGAAGGCTCCTACAGGAGTTATTACCGCCTGGTCGAATCGGGCAGGGAGCAGCCGCTTTCCACCCATGCAGACCGTTATGACTTTAATTCCGGTTACGGGACTTCTGCCTACAGTAAGGGTGCTGTCTTCCTGGCGCAACTGGGTTATGTAATCGGACAGGACAAGCTGATGGAGAGCCTGCGGAAATACTTCCAGGACTTTAAATTTAAGCACCCCACCCCCAATGATATCAAGCGGAGTGCGGAGAAGGTTTCCGGATTTGAACTAGACTGGTACCTGACTGATTTTGCCCAGACCACCAATACTATTGATTACGGAATTCGGTCAGTATCAGCCGGCGGGAATAACAAAACCGCTATTGAGCTGGAACGCATCGGGCAAATGCCCATGCCAATAGACCTACTGCTGGTATATAAGGACGGAAGCCGGAAACTGCTGTATATGCCGCTGCGGATGATGCGGGGCGAGAAAGGAAACCCATATCCTGGGATTGAGCGCAAAGTCCTCGAAGACTGGCCCTGGGCGCGACCCATCTATACCATAGAGGTGGACGCCCCTATAGACCAGATCCAGGCCGTTGTGATCGATCCCTCTCAGCTTATGGCAGATGTGGATCTTTCAAATAACCTCTGGCAGGCATCCGAATAGGTCTCAGGCTTTATTACGGTACCAGCTGGTGACGGAGTAGTCTGAATTTCGGGCATTGCGTTCCCGGTTACTCAGTATCAGGTGGGTTTCATCTGCCTGTTTACTACGGTATCCCAATAAATGGAAGATTTGCTTGCTGAAGAAGCGGGCGATCCGCAGGTTAACCTTGATTTTGTCGCCGCCAGGATCCTGCCAGCTAATCCCGGGTAACCAGTGCAGGAAATCCTGAAACCTCCTTTTTCGAAGCCAGGCTGAAAATTGCAGCGCCCAGTCCGGAATGGGACGGATCAGGAAAAAGCCTTCTTCCCCCTGTTCCTGGTAAAGCGGCATAAATATCATCCCGTCTTTTGACATGTGAATGTCTCCCCCTCTGCTTTTAGCGAGGAGCTCGCCTTTTTTTACTTTTTGAAAACTGGCAAACCCTTTTTCCATGCGAAAGTCATGGGTCCGGTCCAAAAGGTGCCGGTGGTATACCTCGTAAAAAGTGCGGTTGCCACCACTTGCTTTGTTTAGATGTCCTATTTCTTCCTTTAGCAGGGGCACCTCAGAATCTTCCAGCAAACCGGTGTAAATGAGCGTTTGCCAGATAAACGCCCGGGCATTCACAATTGCCTCCGGGTCCTGGTGCTGTCCGGATTCAAATCCCAGGGAAACATACCCCAGTTCATTGATATAGCTTAGCATAGGGCCCTCCAGAAATTCTTCGATCCCGAGTATTACAGGAACCGGAAACAGCCTGGAAAACTTCCTGTTTATCATCGCATCATTAATGGTAATAAAAGGAAGAGTGGGGCTGGAAGTAGTATGTAAGTCTATAAAATAAAAGGGTGGGCTGTTTCGCTTCAGGATGGAAAAGAGCAGTTCTCTGATTTCCAGGGCTTCAGCCTCCTCATGCTCAAGATCTTCCGGACGCTTCAGGAGCATATGGGCTAAGTTTGGCTTGGTCCATAATCGATTCAGGTCCGATTTTAAAAACCTCTTGTTGGCGCTTAAGGCAGCTGGATTGCCGCGTATCCCTATAAAAGAACCCCTGATTGGAGGGGTGCCGGCAGCCTTAAGCTGTTTAAAAACCTCATTGAGTGCTTTAACCCCGGCAGGTTCATTTCCGTGAATTCCCCCAAAAACAACAAGGGTCGGGCCTTCTTTTGAAGTCCCCGTCTTTCCGATAAGCCGGTTTGTTGCCATTACCGGTCGGCTTTTTTCCACTGTAATATTGCTATTTGTCAAAGTCATTCAATGTTAGTATCCCAACCAGGGTGTTACCTTGCAAAACTGGCAGGCAACTTATTTTTAATTCTTCCATTTGTTTTTTTGCCTCAGCAGCCGGAGTCTCGCCCTTGATGGTAAGCACCAAGCTTTTCATCAACGCCCTGATGCTGGTATCGTATATTCTTTCTGTATTGGCAATCCCTGATACGTCTTTCCAGCTCAGCAAACCTGAAAATTCACTGTCCGAATTGAGGATAGGCAGGTGGTGGATTCGGTTCCATTTCATCAGGTGAACCACCAGGGCCGCGCTGTCTTCTTCCTGTGCCGTAATAATACGGGTGCTCATCAGGTCCCTGACTAGTGGCTCATTTCGGTTGAGCCTGTACTGGCTACCGCTTGCGGGCTTCCAGGCATCCACAGGATATCCTTTATAAGAACGTTCGAAAAGACTAGCGGTCATTTCCTTTAATGCATCCGGAATATTATGCTGTTTTCTCAGGTTCCTGAAAGACTGCACCATCCAATCCGAGCCATTCTGATTGAAGATACGATTTTCAATGATACCGAGGTAACGCTCAATATCGGCCGAGTCCACCCGCAGTTTGCGCAATCCCTTATAGGCTATGGGCAGGAAGATCTCCAAAAGGAGCTCCCGGCCCGGGAGAACCTTCCCGTCCCAATGGAATTGAGCCCCCATTCCATATCGGGCAGCACTGAAAAAATTGTGTTTGGCATCCCTGAAATCCATTTTTGTGTGGATATCATCCCATTTTCCGGGTTTTCCCTGCATTACCCCTACCCAGAACATCATATTGGCGATCTCATCCGAGGTGGTGGGCCCGGATGGGAGGTAACGGTTTTCGATTCGCAGGTGCGGTTTCCCTTTGCCGCTGCCGTAACAAAGACGATTCCAGGGGTAGACAGTTCCGTTGTGAAGACTAAGGGCAGATAAGCTGGGGGTGCTCCCTTTTTTCCACTGCTGCCAGCTGTCCTCCTTATCAAAATCTGCGGTGATAAGACTTCTGAAGCGAACAATTGTTTGCTTAAAAAAGTCGGCCGGACTACCGCTTGCCCAGGCACTTCCAAAACCCACCCGGGATTCTCGTTCATTCAATAGAAAAGTGCTCTTACGCGTGTCGACACTCTGGGTAAACAGCGCAATCCGGCTTTCCGCCCATAATTCCCGTCCCATCAGCATGGGAGAATTGGTGCAAATACTCAGGATTGGACCAGCTATGGCCTGGGCCCAGTTGTATGTGTCGGCAAAGGTCTCCGGATTGATCTGCAAATGGGCCTGGAAGCTGGTATTACAGCCTTCGTACATAATGGAGTCGTGATGCAGGTTAATCTCGTCCACCCCCCGGATATGTAATTCCACATCTGCCCCTCTGATTGCCTTAATTGCCTGATTGAGCACTTTATACCGTTTGGCAGGGGTCATATAGTCTTCGCCCATGTGTTCCGTGCGAATAGTAGGCAGGATTCCCGTAATGATAATTTTATTCTGAAACACATCAGCAGCCTCTTGAGCCCGGTCAAGCAAGGCGTTCAGTTGCTTGTGCATTTGCGAAAAACAGCTGCCTTCCAGCCTCAGGGGGTCCAGGTTTATTTCCAGATTGTAGCATGTCAGTTCATTTGTAAAATGCTTTTCGTCTATTTCCTTCAGGATTTCGGGAGCCTGATTGGAAGGCTCCCAATCCTCGTTTACGAGACAAAACTCCTGTTCCGCCCCAATATGGATGGCCTCATTCTCGAAAACCTGCTCCTTTAGCATGGTTTCCAGTGTTTTAATATCGGTCAGTAACTGTTTGATGTATTCGGCTCTGTCAGCACTGGTGTTAAGGGGCTTAACGCTTAAAATTCCCATAAGAATCCAAGATTTGACCCGTCTGTCTGGGTTTGGTTGATTCAGGCAAGTTACTGCTTGAACACAGGGTTTTATATGATAATTATCAGCCTGCCCCAACCGGAATATTTTGGTACTTTTGAAGCATGGTTACTTCCCGCTTTC
This sequence comes from Robiginitalea insularis, assembly GCF_052497835.1. Taxonomy (NCBI): domain Bacteria; kingdom Pseudomonadati; phylum Bacteroidota; class Flavobacteriia; order Flavobacteriales; family Flavobacteriaceae; genus Robiginitalea; species Robiginitalea insularis. The sequence continues at coordinate 1,375,036 of NZ_CP199296.1, read as the reverse complement.
CCAAATCTGAAAGGTTGTCCGGCAAAAAACGCTGGGAGTTGCTTTTTCGGGAGGGCAAGCAATTAAAAGCATTTCCGCTGAGCCTCTACTACCTCCCGGCAGAAAAATCAGACCCCCCAGGGTTCCGTGCCGGTTTTGCAGTACCAAAAAGGTCTGTAAAAAAAGCAGTAGACCGAAATCGTATCAAAAGACACCTCCGGGAAGCCTATCGGACACAAAAGCCACAATTTTTTAACAATACTGAAGGAAGCTATGCGTTGGTATTTTTATACCTTGGAAAAAAGCTTCCGGAATACCATCAATTAGAAAAGGCTGTTTATCAGCTGTTGCAAAAGTTCTGTTCAAATGAAAAAATACATCAAAACTAAAGTCCTTATCCCTCTGATCGCCGTTGCAGTATTGCTCACGGCCTCTGGCTTTAAGAGCGATTTTTTCGAAATCGCCAAACAAATAGAGATCTTTACGACCCTGTTCAAAGAACTCAACATGAATTATGTGGATGAGACCAATCCCGCTGAGTTAATGGATACGGCGATCAAAAACATGTTGGAAGACCTGGACCCCTATACGCAGTTTTTAAACGAGCAGGATGTTGAGGCATATAAAATCAACAATGCAGGGGAATATTCCGGGATTGGAGCGCTGGTGCGCTCCTATGAAAACAAATTACTGATTGTGGAGCCCTATAAAGGTTATCCGGCAGATAAGGCCGGCCTAAAGGCCGGAGATGAAATCATCATGATCGGGGATATTTCCGTTGCCGATTTCAAGGATGACGCGGCAGACCTGCTGAAGGGTGCGAACAATTCTGATGTTCAGGTTACTTACAGGCGACAAGGGAAAATCAACACGGCAACCATTCAACGGGATGCTATTGAAATCGATGCGGTACCCTTCTACAAAATGGCCGATGATAAAACAGGCTATATTGTGCTTTCCCGATTTAATGCAAAGGCATCAGACCAAACCAAAGATGCCATTCTGGAGTTAAAAGACCAGGGTGCCGAACGCCTGATTCTGGATTTGAGAAACAATCCTGGAGGCCTGCTTTCCGAAGCCATCAACGTAACCAACCTTTTTGTCCCTAAAGGAGAGCTGATCGTAACCACTAAATCCAAGGTGAAAAAATTCAACCAGGAATACCGGACCCGCGGAAATGCAGTTGACGAAAACATCCCACTGGTAGTGCTGGTAAACGGCCAGAGCGCCTCGGCCAGTGAAATAGTATCCGGCGGGCTTCAGGACCTGGACCGGGCGGTAATTGTAGGAGCCCGGAGTTTTGGAAAGGGCCTCGTTCAAAGGCCTTTGAAACTCACCTACGGCACCCAGCTAAAAGTAACCATAAGCCGTTACTACACGCCTTCGGGACGTTGTATACAGGCCCTTGATTACTGGAACCGGGATGCTTCCGGAAAGGCAGTTCGCAACACCGAATTCCAGGAGTTTACCACCCGCAACGGCCGCAAAGTTACAGATGGCGGCGGGGTTATGCCCGATATAGAGATTACGGCCCTGCGCTCTAATGAACTCATAGACGCCCTGAACGGCAACAACCTTATTTTTGATTTTGCCACAAATTATTATTACAGCCATCCGGAAACAAAGCCTGCAGACTTTAGTATGTCAGATGGGTTGTATCAGGATTTTATCTCCTTTGTAAGTGAAAGTGATTTTTCCTTCGAAACCAAAACAGAGAAATCGCTGCGGGATGCCCTTACAGATAAGGAAGCCCTGATCTTTACGCCGGAAATAAAGGCCGATTTTGAAAAATTACTGGCCGATATTGACAAGAGCAAACTGAGTGGGCTTAATCGCTATTCCCGTGAGATCGGGAAAAAGCTTGAAGATGAAATAGTCAAGCGCTATGCCTATCGCGAGGGGCTCTACGATTTCTACCTGAATCACGACGAGGCCATTACTACTGCGAGAGAAGTGCTTGCCAACCCTGCAAGCTACCAAAAGATCCTGCAATAGGCGGCTATGAAAACTGAGGGCAGTGCACTTTCGGCTTTTGTGTCCCTGATCCTGTTACTGGGGTGTATGGGGGCAGAGCGGGAAAAGCCCTCCCCCGTTCCTGAAGCGGAGTCTTCCCCGGCAGTTGAATTGGTAATCCTTGGGAACGTACAGGATGGAGGTTCCCCGCATATTGGCTGCAACAGGGATTGTTGTAAGATGCTGTGGCAGAATCAAGACGCTTCCAGAAAGGTCGTTTCCCTTGGGCTTATCGACCGAAATACCCAAAAGTCCTATCTGTTTGAAGCCACTCCGGACCTGGGTTCACAACTTCAGGAATTGAGCGATTATGCTGGTTTTGGGTCTGGCAAACGCACAGATGGCATATTCCTGACACATGCCCATATAGGGCATTATTCCGGCCTGATGTTCCTGGGAAGGGAAGCACTAAATGCTCAAGGAATAGCTGTTTTTGCCATGCCAGGCATGGAAAGCTTCCTAAGGGAAAACGGCCCCTGGAATCAGCTGGTTGAATTAGAAAATATTGTTTTGCATCCGCTACAGGAGGAGCAACCCCAGGTACTATCTGATGAATTAATGGTAATTCCCTTCCGGGTTCCGCATCGGGATGAATACTCCGAAACGGTTGGTTTTGAAATCAGAGGCCCGGACAAAAGCCTGCTATTTATCCCGGATATCGATAAGTGGGATCGTTGGAAAGTCTCCCTGATAGAAAAACTTAAAAGCGTTGACCTGGCCTTTATAGATGCCACCTTTTACGATGCTGCAGAATTGGGGTACCGGGACATGGCTGAAATCCCCCATCCTTTTGTGGTGGAATCTCGGAATCTTCTGGATGGATTGCCTGATGCAGAGCGAAGCAAGATACATTTCATCCACTTTAACCACACCAATCCGTTGCTGGACCCCCAAAGCAGCGCCTCCAAAACCATTGAGGCTGCAGGTTACAACATCGCCCGTGAGGGTCAAAAGTTTGCTTTGTAAATGGGCGACACCTCTCTCATAGAACACATCAGCACCAGCTTTGGAATAAAAATTAAAACTGCCATCCGGCTTAGTGGCGGGGATATTGCAGAAGCCATGCAGCTGAAAACAGAGAAGGGAGACCTGTTTGCCAAGGTGCTGAAAGGGGAAAATGCCTTTAAAATGCTGGATGCAGAAAAGGAAGGCCTGCTGGCCATTGGCAGGCTCAATTGCCTCCCGGCTCCCGAAGTGTTGGCCTGTTCCCGTATTCCAAATGGGGCGGTACTGCTATTGGAATATCTGAAGCCTGATTCCCCTCCCGGAGACTTCGGTTCCTTTGGCAGGGACCTGGCCTGTATGCACAATCAACAACAGCCCGGTTTTGGATGGGCCAGGCCTAATTTTATCGGATCCCTTCCCCAGCCAAACAACCCCCATCCTGATTGGGCCTCCTTTTACGTGTTTGAAAGATTACTGCCGCAATATCAGCTGGCAGTAAAAAAGGGTCTATTTCAAAATGCATGGGTTGCTGAGGCAGATATTTTACTGGATGCCATTGCAAACATGACACCTGAGGTGCAACCCTCTTTGCTACACGGAGACCTTTGGGGTGGAAACTATCAGTATTCAGGAGGCCGTTTTTTTCTTATCGACCCTGCCGTTTATTGCGGGCATGCCGAGGTAGACCTGGCGATGAGCCGCCTTTTCGGTGGTTTTCCGGAAAGCTTCTACCGGGGGTATTACAGCCTGAGACCCCAAAAACACGGTTGGGAAAAAAGACAGCAGCTTTACCAGTTATACTACCTACTGGTGTACCTTAACCTTTTCGGAACCGGATATCTTTCGGCGGTGCGACAAAGCAGCAGGGAATTGTTCTCTATTGGTTAATTCCTTCCACACATTTGCTGTGAATTCGCTACTTTTAAGTGGTAAACCCACCGCCATGCGCAATTATTGTTTTGGGTATGTTTTCTGCCTCCTCCTTGTTGTTTTAGTATTCGGATGTCAGCCCGAAAAGGGGCTTACTAACCCGGATTCTTATACAGGATGGGCCCATTATCTGGGGGATCCCGGAAGGAGTCACTACAGCACTCTTTCGGCCTTTAGCCCTGATAATGTTACACAGCTGGAAGTTGCCTGGGAATATGAAACCCCGGATACCGGACAGATGCAAATGAATCCCATAATTGTTGATTCTGTCTTGTATGGTGTAAGCGCGGCAATGCGGCCATTTGCCATTAATGCCAGAACCGGAAAGGAACTGTGGGTCTTTGGCGACAGCCTGAATGCCTGGTATGCCACCAGCAGGGGGGTCAGCTATTGGGAAAAGGGAGAAGACCGGCGTATTTACTATACCATCGGCTCGGATTTATGGGCTCTGGACGCCCTTAGTGGAAAGCCTGTAGATTCTTTTGGTGAATCCGGAAAAATAAGCCTGAAATCCGGGCTGCCGACTGATGCCCGTGATAAGTTTGTAACCTCAAGCAGTCCGGGGACCATCTACAAGGACCTTATTATTATGCCTACCCGGGTGGCAGAGGGGGCCGGGGCTGCCCCCGGAGATATTATGGCTTTTGATGTGCTATCAGGGAAATTGGCATGGGTATTCCACACCCTGCCCTATCCCGGTGAAGCCGGGGCAGAAACATGGGAGCTGGAAAATGTTCGCAACAGCCTTATCGGAGGAGCCAACAATTGGGCCGGGATGGCCCTGGATGCGGAAAATGAAATTATATATGTCCCTACTGGCTCTGCTGCCCCGGATTTCTACGGCGGCAATCGAAAAGGGGCCAATCTTTATTCAAACTGCCTGCTTGCCCTTAATGCCAATACAGGGGAGCGGATCTGGCATTACCAGTTTACCCATCACGATCTTTGGGACCGGGATCCTCCGGCGCCGCCGAACCTCTTATCCGTTAAAAACAGCCAGGGTGCCACTATACCGGCAGTTGCACAGATAACCAAACAGGGTTACGTCTTCGTGTTTGATCGTTTCACTGGTGAATCGCTTTTTGAAATTGAAGAACGTCCGGTCCCGGAATCAGACCTGCGTGGGGAAGCTGCCTGGCCCACTCAACCCGTTCCGAAAAAACCCCTCCCTTTTGCGCGCCAGGCCCAATCCCTCACTGAAAATGATATCAGCCCTTATGCACCCAATCCCGAAGGTCTCAAAGCGCTGCTGCGTTCCTTAGATAGAAGGCTTTACGCCCCGCCCGGATTGGATCCTGTATTATTATTGCCGGGCTACGATGGGGGTGCAGAATGGGGAGGGGCTGCTGCAGATCCGCAAGAGGGCATCCTCTACGTTAACTCTAATGAAATGGCCTGGTTCCTCCAGATGTCAGAAACCGAAAGCGAAGTGGAAGGATCTTTAGGGGCCCAGCTTTACAATACCTATTGCCTGGTTTGTCACCGGGCAGACCGTTCAGGGATGCCACAGAGCGGGTTTCCTTCCCTTCAGGGGCTGGAGTTGCGCAAAAGTACTGAAGAGGTGAGCCTGCTGATCCGACAGGGAAAAGGAATGATGCCTGGTTTTCCACAGATTAAGCCCGAGCAGGAAAAAGCTCTACTGGCTTTCCTCTATAACAGAGAAGAAGATAAAAAGGAAGTACGGGTAGCCGACGCTGGTCTGGCTCAGCCAGAACTGCCTTACAAGCACCTGGGCTACCATAAATTCCTGGATGAAAACGGCCGGCCGGCTATTAACCCGCCATGGGGAACGCTACATGCTATTGACCTTAATTCGGGGGAATATATATGGTCGGTAACTTTGGGTGACACCCCTGAGCTGAAGGAAAAAGGACGGGCCCCAACCGGTTCGGAAAACTATGGCGGACCAGTAGTTACAGAAAATGGGCTGCTCTTTATAGCAGCTACCAAAGATGGTTACTTCAGGGCTTTTAACCGTCATAATGGCAAACTATTATGGGAATACAAGTTGCCAGTTCCGGCCTTTGCAACCCCTGCTATCTACGAGACGGATGGAAGGCAATTCATCGCCCTGGCCTGCGGGGGTGAAAAACTCGGGACACCCAAAGGCAATAAAATAATCGCATTTAGCCTGAAGACAAGTGAAAAATAAGATCCCTGTTATTGTTGTAGGCTGCGGCAATATGGGCAGCAGCCATGCCCTGGCCTACCAGCAACTTCCGGGCTTTGAAATTGCAGCCCTGGTCAGCCGGAGTCCGGAAAGCCGAAACAAACTCTCAAAAAAACTTGGGGGATACCCTACTTTTTCCAGTCTGCAGGAAGCTCTTAAGCACTCCAACGCACAAGCCGTTTCCGTCAATACATATCCGGACAGCCACGGTCCCCTGGTTAAAGAAGCCCTGAACGCAGGCTGCCATGTGTTTGTTGAAAAGCCCATTGCACTAACCGCTGAAGAGGCCTCAGGGCTTCTCAGACTGGCAAAAGACAAAGATTTAAAACTGGTGGTAGGCTATATTCTCCGGGTGCACCCCTCATGGAACCGCTTTATTGAACTGGCAAAGACCCTGGGAAAACCACTGGTAATGCGTATGAATCTCAATCAACAGAGTTCCGGGCCTCAATGGTATACGCACCGGCAACTGATGCAATCTATGTCACCAATAGTAGATTGCGGGGTTCATTATGTGGATGTAATGTGTCAGATGACCGCTTCCCGGCCCCTGAGTGTAAACGCTATTGGAGCGCGCCTGAGTGGCGAAATCGGACCGGAGATGTACAATTACGGACAATTGCAGGTTCGCTTCGAGGACGGCTCCGTAGGTTGGTATGAGGCTGGCTGGGGGCCAATGATCAGCGCTAATGCACATTTCATTAAAGATGTAATGGGACCCCTGGGGTCCGTTTCAATGGAAGATTTGCCGGAAAAGGCAACAGATGACCTGGAAGGGCACACACAAACAGGCGTACTGCGATTGCATCAGGCTGCGACAAACGCTCAGGGAGACTTCCTTCATGCAGATAGTTTATTTCAAATGGAAGATGAACCCACTCATCAACAACTTTGTGAGCTGGAACAACAGTTCTTTTACGATGCCATCAAAAGTGATCTGGATTTATCCGCTCATTTGACAGATGCGGTCAACAGTTTAAAAATTGTATTGGCGGCAGACCGGTCCATCCGGGAGGGAAAGACTATTTATCTGGATTAAAGAATTGATTTTTAATTCATTAAATCTTTGTTAAACCCCTTCTAAAATTTGCATTTCTCCTATTTTTTATTATTTTACTAGTTATGATAAAACTAGAAAAACAAGATAATCTGGATGTTCTGGAACGGTCCGTAGAACATCTTCAGTCCCGGGGGTTTGACAATATCAAAGCAGATATGGAGGGTTATGAAACCCCGAAGTCCTACATTAAGAAAAGCACTGGCAATCCTGTAACGCCAGACATAACGGCTACCAAGAATGGTCAGAAATATTTTTTTGACATCAGCCTGAAATCGGAAAAACCGGTGATGCTTAAGTCTAAATGGCTTTTCCTCGATACGCTGAGTCGAATGAAATCCAACCGCTTCAGAATCATTACCTTCAGAGGTCACTACAAGTTTACAGACACACTTTTGGAGGAGCTCAACCTTGGAAACAAACAGCCGATTAAAATTTCCTAATCAGGGGTACGAATCATTTTAATATGCGGGATATCGTCTTCCAGATAGATATCCCCTATTTTTTTAAACCCAAGCCCTTCGTAGAATTCAATAAGGTAGGTCTGTGCTGAAATAGCCACATCCTTTTCCTTGAATTCTGATGCAATAGCCTCAAGAGAGGCTTTCATTATTTCCACTCCCTTGCCCTGGCCCCTGTAATTTTTTTGTACGGCTACCCGCCCAATACTGGCCAGTTCCATATTATCGCCTGCCCTGAATATACGGGTGTAGGCTACCAGTTCTGTTCCCTCATACCCCAGAACATGAACCGCCCTTGAATCACTGCCATCCAGATCCAGGTAAATACACTGTTGTTCCACCACAAAAATATCGGAACGCAACTGTAAGAGGGCGTATAATTCTTCCACGCTCAGCTCGCTAAATGATTTAACCTGTATTCTCATTCAGTCCTGAACTATTAGTTGTTTACTGTCGCATTTACCGTATTCAGGTTGGATATTGACATGGTTTATTCCAAATTCATGATAAACCTTTTCTTCAATAGCCAGCAAGATAGAATCGAATTGAGACAGGCTTATATCTTCCTCGAAATCAATATGGGCTTCGAGATGAACCTCATCTTCATTTAACTGCCAAATATGTAGATGATGTACATTCTTAACAGGTTTTATGGTTGCAATACTTTCAACAATTTTCTGAACCTCTATGGTTTCAGGTGTAAAAAGCATCAATACCCGGGTGGAGGTTCTGAGCAGGTCATAACCCATATAAACCAAATAAAATGCAATAAGCACCGTTAATAAGGGATCTATCCAGTACAAGCCATAGAAAAACATCAGTATCCCCCCGACCAGCACTGCTACTGACGCCATCATATCTGTAAAAAGATGCAGATAGGCAGATTTCATGTTCATATTCCGGTTTGCATCCTTTTTCAAGAGAAGCACACTAAAACCATTGGCTAGAATACCTAATAAGGAAAGGCCGATAACAATCTCGGAGCCTACTTGTTCCGGACTTATAAGCCGTTCAATGGCTTCTTTGATCAGGAGGATGGCCACTACAATAAGCGTGGCAGAATTAACAAAGGCCGCAATGATCTCAGCTCTTTTATATCCGAATGTTTTATTGGTAGAAGCTTCTTTTCTGGATAGAATATTAGCTATATAGCTTATAATCAAAGAAATAACGTCGCTAAAATTGTGCAAGGCATCTGACAGCAACGCCAGACTCCCGGAAAGGATTCCCCCAACCAGCTGTGCCGCGGTAATAACAATATTCAGGATAATGGAAATCAGCAGATTTTTGCCTTTTATCTCACTGGAATGATGGTGGTGGTGATGCCCCATAATATTGTAAAGGCTTTAGAATTGGTAGCTATTAAGCACCCTTTTCAATAACAAGGAATCTTATCTATTCTTCTTTGGTGCCTTCCTCCTTCAAAAGGAGTGTTTAAAAAGGTCTTTACCATATCGAGCGCCTGGGGGATGGCAATAAAACGCGCCGGCAAACTTAGAATATTGGCATTGTTATGTTCTCGTGCCAGGGATACGATCTCCTTATTCCAGCATAGCGCAGCCCGGACTTTCTGGTGTTTATTGGCAGTCATGGTGGCGCCATTGCCGCTGCCACAAATTATAATTCCATAATCTGTCTTGCCCGAAGACACATCCTCGGCTACAGGATGGATAAAGTCGGGATAATCAACACTGTCTGTGCCGTCTGTACCATAATTTTCGACTTCAATATCCATAGATTTTAACAATCCGATAATGGCCAGCTTGTATTCTGTGCCTGCGTGGTCATTCCCAATTGAAATTTTCATTTGCATCTATTTATAACACCTATAAAGGTACAAAACCGATTTTGAATCATCCGAAATCCAAGTGTTAACAATAAAAAAGATGTTTCACCTAAAGTGTTATCTATGAATAACTTAAAAAAGTGGGTTGTTGTTGAGAATTTTGAATAACTATTTAATAATTGCATTTTGATTTCAACCCGAATTTGTCCATTGTGAAATTAAATATCTAATTGCAACTGTTATTCTGAAAATTTATCAGAAAAAGAACGTGAGTTCTTTAAGAGAAATAAACAAACAGATAATGAAAATTTGTAAAGAAATTCCTGTTCATTCCTGTTATAAAGACACGTTAATAAATAGCCTAATTACTTGATCCTTATCTTATTCTTATTTTAAAAATTGTCAATAATTTTTTAACTGTGGATAAATCAAATTTTTACCAATAATTTTTTACCGCAATTAACAAGCAATCATAATAGACCATTTTATTTATTTTAATTAAAGAATATATAATGATTAATAATAGAATGTTTATTTCTTAACAGCGCATTATGAGGGCTATAACGGACTGCTGCCAATATTATTCGTAATTTGCGCCGAAATAAAAAGATTAATGTCGAAGAAAAAGAAAAGGGCAACAAATCATTTGAATAACGAAGTTACTAAAGGAATATTTACGGTTTTAGAAGCAGATCCAAAGAACAGCTATAACTACAAGCAAATTGCTTCCAAACTCGAAATCACAGATACCGAAAGACGTAATATCCTCATCAAGAAATTAGAGCAGTTAACTGCCAAAGACAGGATTGAAAAAGTATCAAGAGGTAAATTCAAAGCCAAACACAGCCCGGATACCTATACAGGGGTGGTTGATGTAAATTCTCAGGGAAATGCCTACATCACTACAGAAGAGCTGGATCAGGATATATTTATTAACTATCCTAATATAAATAGAGCCTTTCACAAAGATACAGTGGAGGTACAGTTATTCCAGAAACGAAAGGGAAGCCGGCCTGAAGGGAAAATTACCCGAATTATCAGCCGGAAAAAGACCAGCTTTGTAGGGATAGTGGATCTGTATAAATCATTTGCCTTTGTCCGTCCAACGGACAACCGAATGTATACTGATATTTTTGTATCACTTTCAGACCTGAATGGGGCCCAGAACCACGAAAAGGTTGTTGTAGAAATTACAAGCTGGCCGGATGATGCTGATTCACCCTACGGAAAGATTACAGAAATACTTGGAAAGCCAGGTGAGCACGATACAGAAATACATTCTATCCTGGCGGAATACGGTTTGCCATACACCTTCCCGGCAGAAGTGGAAAGGGATGCAGACAGGCTGGATACCCGAATACATCCTGCAGAAATTTCCAAAAGAAAAGACTTAAGGGATGTACTAACCTTTACCATTGACCCAAAGGATGCCAAAGACTTTGATGATGCTTTATCTTTCAGAAAGCTTGGAAATGGCAATTTTGAAGTGGGTATTCACATTGCAGATGTATCCCATTATGTGCAACCCGACACTCTGCTTGAGGAGGAGGCCTACAACCGGGCAACCTCTGTTTACCTGGTGGACAGGGTGGTACCCATGCTTCCGGAAATTCTGTCGAATAATGCCTGTTCCCTGAGGCCTCATGAAGATAAGCTTACGTTCTCAGCTATTTTTGAGTTGAGTCCGCAGGCTGAGATCCGCAACCAGTGGTTCGGCCGAACCGTTACCCATTCGGATGAACGCTTTGCCTACGAGGAGGCGCAGCATGTAATTGAAAGTAAAAAAGCAGATATTCCAGCAGATATTTCGATACGAGAGGGGGGGTACAGAATAGCTGCTGAAGTAGTGGAGGCCATTGAGACCATGGACCGCCTGGCAAAAATAATGCGCAAAAAGCGGATGGATCACGGTGCCATTTCCTTTGACAAATTAGAGGTAAAGTTCAAACTGGATAAAGATAATGAGCCGGTTGGGGTATACTTTAAGGAAAGTAAGGATGCCAACAAGCTTATTGAGGAATTTATGCTGCTCGCCAACCGGAAAGTAGCCGAGTTTATTGGAAAACAGCAACCTCAAAAAACTTTTATATATCGGATTCACGACCAGCCGGATGAAGATAAACTGATGGCCCTGAATGGAATCGTCAAGCGTTTTGGACATCAGCTAAATTTTAAAAATAAAAAGGCGCTCAATAGTTCTCTGAATCAGTTATTGGAGGATGTAAAGGGGCAAAAAGAACAGAACCTGGTAGATACACTGGCCATTCGCAGTATGAGTAAGGCCGTGTACAGTACGGATAACATCGGGCATTACGGGTTGGCTTTTGATTATTATACCCACTTTACTTCTCCGATTAGGCGGTACCCTGATGTAATGGTGCATCGTCTATTACAGCATTATCTGGAAGGTGGAAAACCCCCTAAGGCTGAAGAGTATGATGAAAAATCAAAACACTCTTCAGAAATGGAGAGTCTGGCAGCCAGTGCAGAGCGGGATTCTATAAAATACATGCAGATAAAATTTATGGAAGACCACCGTGACAGCCCCTTTAAGGGAGTTATTTCAGGGGTTACCGAATGGGGGATTTATGTGGAGATCATCGAAAACAAGTGTGAAGGTATGGTTCGGATACGGGATATAAAAGACGATTATTATACCTTTGATGAGAAACAGTATGCACTGGTTGGGGAACGGAAAGGTAAAATGTATCAGCTTGGAGATGAGGTAACGGTTATGGTCAAGAATACAGATTTAGTAAAACGTCACCTTGATTTTAGCCTGGTAATGGAGAAATAACCCCTTTTAATCCGGGCAGAAAAAACAAACAGAATGTATTTGTACCGTAAGACATTCTTCATAGCAACACTCCTTTTGGTTTTTTCGGGCCAGCGGGCACTTGTAGCTCAGAGCACACAAGAGCTGGAATCGTTTCAGGAGATAAAGGTCTTTGACGGGATCTCTGTGTCTTTGATTCGCAGCGACAAAAACGAAGCGGTTATCAGGGGGGCCAACACTGAACAGGTCGCTATTGTCAATAATGATGGGGTTTTGAAGATCCGGATGCAGATCACAAAAATATTCAGTGGCTACCGGACTTTTGTGGATGTTTTCTATAAAGAACCCCTGTTGGTAATAGATGTAAATGAAGATGCCCGAATCATTTCAGAAGGACTTATCAAACAGGAGGTGCTGGAGGTAAAAGCTCAGGAGGGAGGAGAGATAAGGGTAAAGGCAGACGTTACCCAGTTCCTGGTAAAGGCAGTGTCCGGGGGAATTATAACTGCGGATGGAAAATCTCAAAACCAGGACGTTCAGATCAATACTGGAGGTATTTACAACGGAAAAGCTTTTAAAACCGCTTTTTGTACGGTAAATGTAAATGCAGGTTCTACTGCAGAAGTTAATGCTACCGACTATGTTCAGGCTACGGTAAAAGCCGGCGGAAAGGTTTTGGTGTTCGGTAATCCGGCTAAAATGGACGAAAAAACAGTATTCGGGGGAACTATTAAAAGGATGTAAGCCATTATGATGGAGGATATACAGGCAGCGATACCACTGGGCTTTTTACTGGCCTTTATGGTAGGGCCTGTATTCTTTGTACTATTGGAGACAGCAGCCACCAAAGGCTTTCGTGCCGGCCTCGCTTTGGATCTGGGGGTTGTTCTGGCAGATATTCTTTTTCTGGTAATCGCCTATTTTTCCAGTTTTCAACTCCTTGAAAACCTCAGCAACCAGCCGGGATTGTACGTGTTTGGAGGTGTAATCCTGCTTGTATATGGGCTTACCACTGTTTTCCGTTCCGACTTCAAGGGAAAAGAACCCCGTATTGTTACTAAAGGTAGTGACTACCTGGGCTTGTTTGTAAAAGGTTTCCTTTTGAATTTTATCAATATAGGAGTACTGGTTTTCTGGTTGGGGATAATCATAATTGTCGGGCCAAGCCTGGATAATCAGCCCGATCGGATCATCACTTTCTTTTCAGCTATGCTAGGGGCTTATTTGACTACGGATATCCTCAAAATCTTACTGGCTAAACAATTACGGAAAAAACTTACAAGAGAACGAATAGGAATGGTTAAGAAAATCCTTGGGGTTGTACTGATCATTTGCGGCCTTGTAATGATTGTCAAAGGATTTTTGCCCAAGGATAAACTCAGTATCGAGAAGGGAATCGAACTTATTAATGAATAAAAAAACCCTGAAGTGATTCAGGGTTTTTCTGAGGCATCGAGCGGATTCGAACCGCTGTACAAGCTTTTGCAGAGCTGTGCCTAGCCACTCGGCCACGATGCCTTTAAAAAGTGCACAAAGTTACTATTTTTTCGCGCTTCCTTAAAAATTATCAGCGCTTTTTCGAAAGACAAACGCTAACCTGTTGAACATCTCCGCCCAGTGGTGGGTTTATTTTGGAGACCGCGACCTCGGCATACCCCACGGCTGGTTCCTCTTCAAATATCCGATCCAGGATGCGCATGGCCACATTTTCCAGTAATTTAGAACGTTTGTGCATTTCATCCACAACAATTTTGTTGAGCAGCACATAATCTACGGTATCCGACAGGGAATCCGTTTTTGCAGACCTGGCAAGGTCTGCACCCACCGTTAAATCTACACGGTAATCCGATCCAATCAGAGACTCTTCTTCCAGGCAACCATGATAGGCGTATACCCGGATATTTTTAAGTTCAATTAAGCCTTCCATATCAGTGCAAAGCTAGTGCAAAAAAGCAAAAGGAAGCGGAAGAAAGATCAATAGGTACAACGGCAGTTACTAAGGCCCTGAAATAGGTCCATCCCAACTGTAATAACGTGGGTACCATAACTATAAGCCAGAATCTCATTCAGGATGATCTGAAAGGAATACCCAAAGTAAAAATTACTCTTTTTAAACCCAACGAAGGGCGCGATATAAAGTGGCTTACCGACCTGGTCATTGAGGAAACGATAGTTGATCCCCCCGTAGTAATAATCTTCAAAATCATAAAGCCGGACCTTCATGTTGAGGTCGGTTTCGGAACGCCCGTCACTTTCAAAGAGCTTATACAGCACCGAAGGCTCAATTTCTACCCGGCTGTTTTTGTTTTTTGAATAGCGAAAACCGGTATACACGTAATAGTTACGCAGCTGGTTGGGCTCAAATACAGGGTTAAAGCTTCTCAGGTCTTTGTCCAGTAAATTGGATGCATTCACACTTACGTAAAACTTGTTTTTACGGTACATAACCCCAACATCAAAGTTGTGGTTGCTGGTAGAACGATCATCTGTTACCGAAGGATCCCCGTTAAGGTTCCTGAATTCCTCTATATCGATCCTGAACTGGTTGAAGTTATAGGAAATTCCCATGGAGAGGAACTCGTCTTCATAGCGGTCCAGGGTAAGGTGGTGGGCAAAGGACAGACGTGCCCCCTGCTGCCGGGTATATCCATTCTTGTCATTGTAAAGAAAGACACCCAGCCCCGATTTATTGCCGATACGGGCATCGGCGGCCAAAGATTGGGTTTGGGGAGCATCCTTGATACCCACCCACTGGCTGAGGCCATTGAGCCGGATCTTGACATGGTCCCCAATCCCTGCATAAGTAGGAGCTAACACGAAAGGGTTGTCTGCCAGGTACTGAGACAGTTGGGGAGAATTCAATTCCTGTGCTCCCAGGCGGAGCATCCCCATCATCAGCACAAATATCAAGAGTCCCTTACGCATTGTTTATTGGGTTATTAAATTATCTGTATAGGGTAAAATGCCCTACAAATTCTCTATTATCGCGTTCGCCATTTAATTTCACTACGTACCAGTAGTCTCCGGATGGCAATTCCCTGCCGTCGTACATTCCGTCCCATCCCTGCATACCATATGCGAGTTCAGCGACTACTCTACCATAACGATCATAAATTTTGATTAGTATCTCAGGGAAGCCTTCAAGATTCTCCGGAATCCAGAAATCGTTCATTCCGTCCCCATCCGGGGTGAAGAAATTAGGGATTTCTATATCAATAAATTCCATAAATATCTGAGCCTCAACCATACAGCCGTTCTGGTCTACCACCCGCACTGTATAAGTGCCGGTTTCCGTGATATACCAGGTATTATCAGTACCATTGTCATCTTCGTTGAAATAGAAGGTGTAATCCGGCACACCACCCGTGGCAATGGCTGTAATTTCATTGATATTCTGCTGCTCCAGCACCAGTGTAAGCGGGTCAAAAGCAGTGATTTCAAAGTCAATGGTCAGCACACAGCCATTGGCGTGGGAAATTGCCAGGTAATGCGGTCCGGGCGCAAGGCTGCTAAAGTCTGCATCCAGCTGCATATCAGCAGGGTCGGTGGAGTCCAGGGCATACATCACATCTGCAGCTACGGAAGGATCTTCCAATACCACTTCCAGATAATTATCCGGCAGGTTATCAGTACACACATAAATTGGGGTAACCGTAGCGTTCAAATTCACGCCGGGTTCCACTTCCACGATCACATTGGTTTCACAATCCTGGGCATCCCTTACAAAGATTACGTAAGTTCCTGCTGCCAGGTCCGTAAAGGTGGTCTGGGCCGGCACAAAATCTGCATCTGCATTGGAATTAAAGGCAGTTCTGTAAGGGGCCGTACCTCCTGAAATGGTGATGTCGATGATTCCGTCGGCACTTCCGATACAAATCTCAGGAGTAGCAACGGCACTAATATCCAGGGGCTGTGGCTCCGTGATGGTGAACTGGAATGGGATAAAACATCCGTTCACATCCTGTGCAATAACATCGTATACTCCAGGGGCCAGGTCGGTAAAGGTATTGACATCATCAAACTGGTTCAGGTTCGGACTGATGGCATAGAGGATATTCCCGGTTCCCCCGGAAACCTCTACCGTAATAGTACCATCCTCTTCTCCCGCACAGGTAACATTGGTAAACTCCTCCCTGTCTATTTGCAGGGGAACGGGTTCCATGATAATCGTTTCACTTGAAACCGTTTCACAATCCACACTGGTTACCCGTATCCAGTAACTTCCCATGGGAAGGTTGCTGAAGTCACCACTGGACTGAGGGCCGGCCAGAAGGTTGGTGAGTGCGGCATCTGTATATAACTCGTACTGGTAGTTGCCCAGACCACCTGTTGCCGTGGCAAACAGGGAGGCAGTAGCTTCTCCGGTACAATTAATCATGGCAGCACTATCGTCAATATCGATCATCAATGGCGCTACAGCTTCAATACTAACCTGGTTGGAGATTGTGGCTGAACAGCCGAAAGAATCCCTTACATAGTATTGATACACCCCATCAGTAACCGTAAACGTATGAGTGTTTCCGCCTGACATAGGCAGGAAGGTCACATTATCCGTGCTGTACTCATAGGGCCCTGTGCCGCCGGTGGCTGTAAGCACTATCTCGGCATTATTGGTACAGGTCATCATGGCAGTCTGCACCAGGTTACTCATTATCTCGGTAGGCTCGCTAATGGTTACCTGAACGGTTTCCACCTCGCAACCCCAGGAATCTGACACGGTAATACTGTAGATCCCGGCACCCAAGCCTGTAAAAGTTGGATTCGTCTGGAAACCGGAAGTGTATTCCACCACCGCACCGGAGGCGTCATAGTAATTCAGTTGGTACTGGTAGGTTCCAGATCCCCCGACTACATTTACGGCTGTTACCTCGCCGTTGGTGTCTCCAAAACAAGCCAGCATAGCCGGTGCAGCAGTAATATCAGCTGTTACGGGAACAGCAGGCAGCAGGTCTATGGCATCGTTATAAACGCAACCACCAGCATCGGTTACTTCTACGGTATATGAGCCCGAAGAAAGTCCTGTAAAAATATAATCCTGTACCCCATTGGCTGTAAATACCTGTCCGGTACCCGTATGGGTAAGTACAATATCAAAAGGAGCGTAGCCGCCTTCCGGATCCACCAGAATTTCACCCAGATCATCCGAACAGGTTACCGGAGCAACTTCCTGTACAATTGCCGTAAGGGCGCTAGGAGGTGATTGGATGGTAATGATATTCGAATCTTCGCTACAGAAAGGGGTTCCCGTCTGGGTGATTCGAACAAAATAATTCCCGCCGCTCAAGCCGCTAATGACAAGCGGGTTGGTTGCTGTGGACGCACTACCGATAATCCCGGTGCTGGCTCCTGCGGCGTCGAAAACCTCGTAATCATAGCTTCCGGTATAATTGGTAATATCCAGGGAAATGGAACCGTTAGCATCCCCAAAACAGCTAACCGGAGTATTGGCCACAGCTACAGGGTCCATCAGGTCATAAGGAGGCACCACATAAGGGGCCGTATCTACATAACAGCCTGTTGTTGTATCTGTTACCCTGAACACATAGGTGTCCGGTACACTGAGTTCGAAGGTAGCCTGGTTGTAGGCAGGAGCACCCGTTTGGATTCCGTTGGGGTTACCGAGGGGCAATAACTCAAAGGTGTATACATTGCTTATATCGCCGTTATCCGTTATCTCAATAAGAACAGACTCCGGATTGATACAGGTAATAGCGGTTAGCTGCGAAACAGCAGCTGTAAAGCTGTTAAGGGGCTCTATGTTAACCGATGTTGTGCTGACACAACCGTTGGCGTCCCTGGCATATACATCAATGGTCTGAGATACTCCCGTATCTGCAACATTGAAGGTATTGCCTGTTACAAAATTCACACCGTCAATACTGTATAAGTAAGGCGCTGTACCACCTGAGGCGGTCACCGTTATGATAGATTCAGAAACCGTATTGTTAGCCGCACAACTAAAATCTGTTGCCGAAGCATTAACAACAACAGGTGCTGGCTCGCCAACTGCCTGTATTTGGGTTGCTTCACAGTTTCTGTCAGAAATGACGCGTACGGTATAGGAATCGGCCTGTAGCCCTGTAAACAGTGGGCTGGCCTGAGGACCACCTACCAGTGCCATGCTGCTATCATATAACTCATAGGTATATGGTGGATTATCCTGACCCGGATCCAGAGTTACCTCTATGGAACCGTCAGCGGCGCCATTACAACTTACATCCAGTGCTGAAGTAGTGAATGCTACCGGAGTAGGGTCTTCTAAACTTACCGGTGCCTGGGCATCACATCCACTTCCGCTGGTATCAAATACAACTGCGGTATAAGTGCCCGGTGCGAGCCCTGTAAACACACTTGAAGCTTGTCGGGCTCCGCCGGTTAGACTGGCTCCTCCTGAATCAAGCAGATCGTATTCATATATGCCGGATCCACCACTGGCGGTTATCGTTATCTCCCCATCGTTCAGTGCACAGGAAGGCTGGGCACTGGCAACAGGAGTGATCCCCAGCGGAGGCAGGATATCAATTGTATCTGTAGCCAAACATCCATTCGCATCCCGTACGGTTACAGTATAAGTGCCCGGGGCACTTACCGTAAAGGCGGGGCTGCTCTGGAAGCCTGCACCAATACTGTAGGTCAATGGGGCCAGACCGGTTCCGACCACTGTAAAGTTGTAGGAAGTACCGTCAGAGGTACACTGATCTGTTGCATAAGGAGGGGCTGTTACTGTTGGCAGCGGATCCTCATCAACTGTTATCGTAATAAAGGTTGTACACCCATTGGCATCCTGTACATAAACGTCGTAATCTGCAGGATAGGTAGCCGGGTTGAGTACTGCACTCGCCGATGGCCCGAAATCTCCAGGTACCGGAAGGGTGGCCGTTGGAACAAAAGCATAAGCATATGCAGGGGTTCCCCCAGCCGCCAGTACACTTACCTGGGCTCCTCCGAAACAGTTGGCATTAGTGTTTGCAATCACGGTCAGGCTCAAGGGAGCATCCGGGGAGGCAATGGTAATTGTATTGGAGGTGGCATCACAGAAAGGTGCATCTGTGGCGATTACCTCAACATACAGATTGCCTGCCGGCAGGCTAGAAATGGTTCGTGGGTTTACCGAGGTGTCCGTAGGCACTACTCCTGTAACCGGAGTCCCGTCCGCAAAGAAAACCTCATAGGTATAATTCCCAACGTAATCATTGATCTGGATTTCAAGTTCTCCGGTAGTATTTCCGAAGCAATCTACAGGGGTTATGGCTGTTGCCACCACATCGATCAGGTCGTATGGGGCAATAGTATATGGCAGGGTTGTAAAGTAACAACCGGTTACGTTATCGGTTACCCTGAAGGTGTAATCTCCGGGAGCCGTTAAGGTAAAATCTGCCGTGTATACCCCGGCACCGGGAGACTGTGTGGGGACAGTTCCCAGTGGGAGCAAATCAAAATCAAAATCCCCGGAACCTCCGGTAACCGTTATCCTTACCTGTTCGTCATTGGTACAGCTGATGGCCGTCAATTGAGAAACCACAGCATCGGTAATCTCAGGCAATGGATTGATGCTGATAGTATCTGTGGCAATACATCCATTTGCATCCCTTACGGTCAAAGTAAAGTTTTGTACTGCTCCGGTATCCGTGATACTAAAGGTGTTCGAACTAAAGAAATTCGTTCCGTCAATACTATATAAATACGGGGCTGTTCCACCACCAGCAGTTACGGTTATTACGGCCTGATTAACGGAATTATCCGGAGCACAGGCAAAATCTGTGGCCGTTGCATTTGCCGTTACTGCCGTAGGCTCACCAACAGTTACTAATTCATCTGCTGTACATGCCCGCCCTGAGGTCACCCGAACGGTGTAATCACCCGCCGAAAGGCCTGTAAATACTGGATTGGTCTGTACGGCTGAAAGCGGCAATACTCCTAAAGCATCAAACAATTGATAGGTATAAGGCGGGTTGTCCATACCCGGATCAAGCACTGCGGTAATGGTACCGTCAGAATCGCCAATACAACTTACATCCGTAGCTGTTGCCGTAAAGGAGACGTTAGTCGGAACTGTTAGGACGATAGTTGAGCTGGCGTTACAACCGGTTGCTACCAAATCATATACAACTGCGTTATAAGTACCCGGCCCAAGACCTGTAAAGAGCGGTGAGGCCTGTGGAGCACCAGTAACACTAACGGCTCCCAGGAATAATTCATATTCGTATACTCCGGAGCCTCCGTAAGCGGTAAGCAAAATCTGCCCGTCATTCAAGGCACAGGTAGGTTGAACCAGCGCTTCGGTACTCAGGGAGGAAGGAGGGTAGATTTCAATATTTATGGTATTCCCACAATTGTTGGAATCCCTCACTTCCACAGTATAGTTTCCTGAGTTGAGATTGGTAAAGGTGTAGGTGTCTCCGGCATTTGCAAGGGTTGACGCCTGAAAAGCCCCGCCGTTAAGGCTGAGGAAATAGGGCCCTACTCCGGCAACATCCAGGGTTACTTCAATTTCAAAGTTACCTTCTGTAGCCAGACAGTTATTGGCGACTCCGGAGATAACCGGTTCCGGATCCATGCTTATGGTAATATCCAGCGGAGGCGTCATACATCCGTTAACATCCATTGCATAGGCATCCCAGTCAGTATCTATTGCCGGATCCAGTTCTACATAGCTGCTGGCCCCAAAATCTCCTGGCACAGGCGGCACCCCATCCCTGACAAAGGCATAGGTAAAGCCACCGGCTCCTCCCGTAGCTTGTACAGTAACCTGGGCATCTTCATTACAATTTGCATTGTTCAGGTCTACCAGGTTAAAGGTAATCGGGGAAGGTTCAATTATCCTGAACTCATACGTGTTGGAACAGAAGGGACTGGTAGCTTCTTCAAAGTAAAGCACATAGTCTCCCGGGGAAAGTCCGTTGATGGTTTCCAGAGGAGTTGGTCCTCCTCCTGGTCCGCTAACGGTACCGCTAACACCGGTCGGGTTGTTGGTCAGAGCTTCCAGAATACTGTAATTCACATCCGTCACAGAAGCATCAAAATTCTGGAACTGGAAAGCGATGGAGCCATTATTGTCCCCAAAGCAGGTTACATCGGTAACAGAGGGAAATGGAACTACTTCAATACCTGAAAGGGCAGGGATGGCAACCTCGATGTAACTTGTACAAAGGCTTGAATTGTCAATTGCCTCAAAAATATAGGTTTGCCCTGCATTCAGGCCACCGAATACCGCTTGTTCTTCCAGAGGGCCCGGACCGGCTGTTTCACTGTCAGGAGCGGTTCCGGGTCCGTAGATGCTGAAAGTATAATCTCCCGAACCACCATCGGCAGATACGGTTACCGTACCACCAGTTGCACAGTCTGCAATCACTGATGAATCCAGGCTTAAGAATGGATTGGCTCGTACCCGAACAGGGTTCTGGTAAAACTCACATCCATTGGCATCGATGATCCGCACATAGTAGTCCCCGAAAAGCAGGCCGTCAAAGGTCACATTCGTACTTGGGGTATTGACTATTGGATTGGAACCGGTTACAGGTACAATATTATTAGACTGGTCGTAGAGCGTATAGGTAAAATTAGGGACTCCGCCACTGATGATTGAAATATCAATACTCCCGGGAATGTCTCCCCCACCGGGCACCCCGCTACAGGATACATCGGTAACAGTAACAGTGGCGTCAAAAAGCGCAGGATCTGTAAGCGTAACACTGTCATTAAACAAACAGCCCTTGGCATCCCGCACAGTATAGTTATAAGTGCCGGCAGGCAAGCCGGTATAAACCGTCTGGTTGCTGAATCCGAGGCCGTTGAAGTTTATTTCATATGGGGCCTGTCCGAAGTTAGGATCTACTTCTATTTCAACAATTCCATTGGAATCACCAAAACAGGTAGGATCAATGGTTGAGGCGGTTGCCTGGGGCAATACCGCGGGGCTTACCGTCACAATATTGGTTAGACCCACACAACCTTCACTGTCGGTAATACGGAACTGGTAGGTACCGTCCGCTGCTGTTGTATACGGGAAGCCGCCGGCATAAGGGGTAAACCCACCTCCATTGAAATCTACTTCATAGGTATAGGGGGCGTAGCCACCACTGACGGTTACATCCAAAATGGCGTCGGGTGATACGGTACAGTCTATGTCTTTGGTTAGTACGGCATTACCGTTAATCTGTGGTTCAATGGTTTGAGCAATGGTGTCTGTACAGCCATTGCTGTCCGTAACCGTAAACGTATAGTTGCCGGGAACCAGCCCTGCAAAGGTGTTGGAAGTCTGGGTGGCACCACCGTTCATGCTGTAATAGTAAGGTGCCAAACCTCCGGAAACGCCAACTACAATTGTAGCTCCTGTAGCAGGATCAAAGCAAAGGTTGGAAGTGGCATCAATACTTGCAACCGGGTTGGACGGGGCCGCCAGGTTAAAAGTGTCGGTCAGGATACATCCGTTTGCATCGGTTACGGTAATGGTGTAGTTGCCAACCTGCGTAAGGCCATTAAATACATTGCTGGATTGTGGCCCCAGAACACTGCTGTCTGGTTGCTCCAGTTCATAGGTATAACTTCCCCATCCTCCCGTTGCACTGATGGTAACCGAGCCGTCTGCGACACAAGTCAATGGTGTTACGGTAAAGGTAAAGGAAAGAGGCAGTGCAGGTTCATTGATGGTAATGGTATCAGTGTCTGTACAATTGGTAACTTCATCCGTTACCACTACCGTATGGTTTCCTGCCGGAAGCCCTGTAAGGTTAATAGTTGCGGCTGACTGACCCGTAATTGCAGCGCCTCCGTTTACAGTATATGCGTAGGTTCCGCTGAATCCGGACACATTGAAATCTGCAGCACCGTCGGACGCTCCCACACAGGAAACATCATTAACCGGAATGCCTGTTACCTGAATAGGAGAAACCGGATTGATTGTAAGATTTTCGTCATAGGCACAGCCGTTGGCATCTGTTACCCGGAAGGTATAGGTGTCTGGGGCAAGTCCTGTAAATACATTGCTGGCCCCGTTATTAACAGCGGCAGGCGCAATTATTTCATAAGTAATAGCTCCTGTTCCCCCGGTAACCGTTAGGGTTACATCTGAGGTCTGGGTTGGGCAGTTTGGCGGGGTTGCCACAAAACTGATGTCGGTTGGAGGATCCAGTGGTGGAATCACAACAGGGGCAGTGATGAAAACACACCCATTAGCATCCCTTACAAAAATAGTGTAAGTACCATCTGTAAGGCCTGTAAAGGTATCTGCGGCACCGAAGTTTACACCATCAATGCTGTAGCTGTAAGGAGCAGTACCACCGCTCACGTTCTGTGCCTGTATGCTACCGTCCTGCAGACAGGTATAGGCCTGGATGAGGACAGCGTCGGCCGTAATCGGGGCAGGAGCCGTAAGGGTAACACTGTCTGTGTACGTACAACCCTTGGCGTCTCGTACCGTATAGGAATAGGTTCCTGCAGCAAGGCCATTATAAGTTGTCTGAGCACTAAATCCGCTTCCGTCAAAATCTACCTCATAGGCCGGTGTGCCGAAGTTAGGGTCGATATTTATGGTTACGGAACCGTCTGATGCACTGTCACAACTTGGGTTTGCAGGCGTGTGGGTTGCTACCGGGTTACTGATCGGAGCAACTACAACACTGGTTTGGGCAACACAACCTTCCGCATCAGTAATGGTGAAGGTGTAGGTGTTGGCTGTAGGGGTAGTATAGGTAATGGTATTTCCAACTACCGGGGTGCTTGCCCCTCCATTTACTTCATAGGTGTAGGGGGCGTAACCACCATTGATGGTGATGTCAATAACAGCATCCGAAGATGCAGAACAATCCAGTTCTTTGGTGAGAACCCCTGTTGCTGTTAGCTGGGGCTCCACCGTTACGGCGGCTGAGGTTGCGGTACACCCGTTAGCATCGGTGAGTACTACCGTGTATGAACCAGGCGTCAGGTTTGTAAAGACATTATTGCTTTGTGCCGGACTGCCATTGAGACTATAGGTGTAAGGTGCCGTTCCTCCGCTTGGAGTAGCTGTTAAACTAACCCCATTTGAAGGGTCAAAACACAGGTCCGTTGTAGGATCAAGGCTTACTGTGGGTAAGGGAGGGGTGTTCAGAACAAAGGTGTCCGTAAGTTCACACCCACCGCCGTCACGTACGGTAATGGTATAGGTGCCTGCCTGAGTAAGCCCTGAAAACAGTGAATTTGTCTGGGGGCCCAGGATACTGTTGTCGGGCTGCTCCAGCTCGTATTCATAGCCATCCCACCCACCAGAGGCACTAATAGTTACAAATCCATCTGTAACACAGCTCGGTTGTGTGGCATCAAAAGTGAATGCGAGGGGGGTGGCAGGGCCTGTAACGGTTACATTGGCCAGGTCGCTACAGCCGGTAGTTTCATCAAAAACCTCAACCTCATAGTCCCCAGCAGTAAGCCCGGTAAGGTTGATAATGCTTCCGGACTGCCCGGTAACAGGGGTATTTCCATTAACGGTATAACTGTAGGTGGAGACAAAATTGCTTACGCGAACCACTACTCTGCCATCGGCATCCCCAAAACAGGTTACATTGCTGAACAAGGAACCATTGGCCTGAATAGGGCTTATTTCAGGGACGGTATAGTTCTCGGTATAGCTACAACCATCCACGTCTGAGACCTGGAAGGTATAGGTGCCCGCAGCCAGGTTGTTAAAGGTTGCGGTATTGCCGCTACTGCTGTCGGGGGAAACGGATGAAGGGGCAATAATTTCAAATGTAAGGGGCTGTGTGCCATTAGTGGCGGTTACAACCAAATCCCCGGTTTGGAAATTACAGTCAATATTGCTCAATGCAAAATCCAGATCTTCCGGTGGGTTGGTCGGATCTATGGTGATTGGGTTAGTAAGGAAAACGCAACCATTTGCATCTAATATGGTAATGGTATAAGAGCCTGGGCTAAGAGATGTGAACGTTTCGGATCCCGGACCAGAAACAAAATTTACCCCGTCAATGCTGTATTGATAGGGGGCGGTTCCGCCGCTGACGTTCTGCGCTTCAATGATACCGCCTTGCAGACAGGTATAATCCTGAATAAGCGCAGCATCTGCGTCAAGAGGGGAGGATGGGCCTGATATGGTATAGTTTTCGAAATACTCACAAGAAGCACTTCCCTTTCGGTAATTAACTCGTACGGTATAATCTCCCTGAGCCAGGCCATTAAATATTCCGGATGAATTAGTCGCAATTTCGACACCATTTTCATCTATCAGGTAGTAGGTAATCTGGTATCCATTGTCTGAAACCAGATTGTACTGTATTCGGCCGGTAGCATCCCCATAACACTGTTCGTCTATAACAGTGGTTGGGTTGTACTCCACGGGAGGCACAAAATAGATCACCGTAGAGTTTGAGATGTCAAAACAGTTGAAGCGGTCTACTACCACAAAGGTGTAGCGCCCAGGGGTAAAAATGTCAAAAATCTGACTTGTCTGGAATTCATTTGCGGGGATTTCGGCAGGGGAATTATAAGAAATCTGGGTAACCCCACTCTCATCAATATATTCCCATATAGCATAGGTGTGAGGGGTTTTACCGCCCTCTGATTCCATCAGGATATTTCCTTCCCGGCAGGTAATATGCTGTGAAACCCGAGCCGTAAGCTCAAGGGTGTTATTGTCCACAACAGTTACCTGCTCGGTATAGCTACAACCATCATCTGTTGTTACTGTTACGTCATAAACACCACCATTAACGTTGAAGAAATTGTAACGGTTATCATTGTTAGGGCCATAGGTATCCACCACACTCCCGTTTAGGGAAATCTCATAGTAATATTGAGGATTGGCATCATTTACGGCAATGCCAATAGACCCCAGTCCGTCGCAGTCTGCCTCCACAGTTGTAACATCCACTGTGAAATCGCGTTGGAGGATGCCGATATTTTCAACATAGAAGAGGCAGCCTCCGCTTACCCCTACCTGCCGCATTTCAACGGTATATGCGCCATTAGTCGCAATGTCAAAGCTTGGCCCGTTGTTCGCGCTGTAAGGCACAAGAACGTTTCCGGTACTGGCATCCAGCAGCTGGTATTCGTAATCGGCCGGCATATTGGTAACCGTAATGTTCCCCGGGGTAGTACAAAGAATGTCTTCTGAAGTATATTGAGGGTTCAGCGGGTTCTTAAACACGTTAAAATAGAAACGGCTGAAACACCCGTTCTGGTAGTTTATCACTACCCGGTATTCCCCGGCATCCGATGCAAGGAAATCAAAGCCGGTATCGACCTGGTTCCAGGTACAGGCTGAATTCTTGTTCGCACAGTCATCTCCGGAATCGGCACAGCTCGCTTCATCCAATTGCTCCCATATAATGCTGGTTGCATCCGGAATGTTAATTTGAATCAGCTCTGTGTCATTTTGACCACAGAGGAAAACCTTTGGCAACAGATCCCCGTCATTTGCACAGGTAACCACTTCACCTTCCACAGAATTTGTAGGGTCGTTTATCAGGGTGACAATTGGGTTGATTTGAGTAGCCCCGGGAAGCACTACGGTGATTATTTCCTGGAAGCCCTTACAGGGGTCGGCTACTATTTTATCCACAATATATTGCCCGGCGTCTGTTACGCGAATGGTGCTTGGATCCCCGTCCGGATCCCCATCGGTGATCACAGTATCCCCGGCATCAATCTGTCCGTCCGAATTAATGTCGCGATACCACACATAAGAGTCAAAATTATCCCCGGCATCCAGCACAACACTATTTCCGCATAATTCAACGGTACGGGTAAAGTCACAATTTTCGAGGTCATCCAGCAAAAAGTTGGTCGCCCCCGGCGTCGCAAAACCACAGTTGTCAAAGTCCGACACACTGGGGTCGTCTGTAATCTGCGCACTATTCAGGTCTCCATTGTAGGTGGAATAGGCCTGGTTTTGTATTAAATCAGTACAGGCATCTATAAAATCAAAGCAATTTTCCGCCACCTGAACCCTCATACGGATGGTATAGGCCGGATCTCCAACTTCAACCAGGTTATTGGGAATAGAGAAGAGTACTTCCCGGTTCGGGGCGTCGTAAGTATAGGTAACCCCGGCAGGCAGGTTCATTGATGCTTCGTCCAGGGTAACATTTATGGGAAGAACATCCCTTATTGTATAGTTGGTTGCGTTGTCGTTCCCCACATTCTGGAAGGTAAGAACGTAGTCCAGGTACTGCCCCAGGTTTACCCCCAGGCCGGTAATATCGTTGCCCCCTATGTCTTCAACCGTTTTCTGCAGGTTAATATCGGGCTCAATGATTTCTACAATGAATGCGGTCAGGAAGGCACCATACCCATCTCCAGAGGAAGTAAACTGCAGGGTAGCGCCGCTTTCATCATTGGGCAGCACACTGTTAAAGGGGTTGCTCAATTCAAAGATGTCCAGGTCAAGCCCAAGCGTATTTGTACCATAAGGATTTCGTGTAGGTACCTGAGCATCGTTTGTGGTGATGGTAGAATTGAAAAAATTTGAGGACGGGTTCAGGGTTGTGCTCAGATCCGTAAAACCCGGAAGAGAATTGGCCCGAATTCGAAAACGATCCCCACTGATTCCACGATCTCCTTCCAGCGCCCCTACCCCAACACGGGCGTTTACCGGAAAACCTGAAGGAAGCGTCCTGAAACCGTTTACGGCAACATTTACTGCAGGGACACTTCCCTGTACACCGGCATAGCCATCGAAAGTTGAGATAAACTTCCCGGTTTCATTGGGGTTTTCATATATAACCACCAAAACCCAGCCTGCTGAGCTGGATCCCTGGCGAACACCCTTGGTTGCCCTCACATTTGCAACGGTATAGGTACCGTTTGGATCTGCCAGTGACTGCACAAGGGAGGTTACATTTTTATAGCATACAATAGGGGAATCTTTAAAGGAATTATTGATGTTTGACGGGTCATAACCGTCAAAAATAATGTCGTCTTCGTCCCCGGCCGGATCAGCTGCAGTATCTGCCGAAAGGTCGATATAACTACCACCCGGTAAACGGAATTTTATCTGGTTCCAATCTTCAATCCTGGGGGTGCCGTCAAAAGGGGCGCTCCCATTGGTGCTTCGTTCATTAGGGTAAGTGGAAGCCCAGTATAATCCTGCATACCGCACGATGGAGCATGAAGGATCCGGTACGTTCAGGTCTGCGCTACTGGAACTAAATGTGCTTGGATCCCCATCGATATCGATGTATTCCATCCACAGGTTATTGTTGTTCTGAGTTCCGTTATAGGCAGAATTGGCTTGTGATGGGTTCGATTCAGAGGCCCGGTTGAGAATATTATTCCCAACAAAAATCACATCTCCGCGAATTTCAATGTTCCCTCCACTTAGTCTTGGGCTAAATGGAACTGCTTCCTGGGAAAGGAGCATTTGCATGCCCCCAAACAGGAAGAACAATAAAAAGAACAGGTTTTTAATTGATTGGTAGAGTAATTTCATCTATGCAATAAGGTTTGGGGTGACACGCATGATCCACATTTTCTCATCATAGGTGTCATTGATTTTTGAGTAGTAGGAAATCAAGGCGCTGTTCCATGTGGAATGGCGCTTGAGGTATACATAGCGATAGTTGTTTTGCGGATTGATAAAGTAACTGGCGCTCAGCCCCTGTGAATTCAACAGCTTTACAAAGCGGTTGGCATTTCTGGGGTTGGCAAATACATTTACAATTAGGTAGTAAGCGGAACCGGCTCCTTCAATGATATCTCCGCGCTCTTCATAACCCTGAGCGGCCACTTTATCCTGGACCACCACATTCTTACGGAGCACGTCAGTTTCATACTGAGCGGTTTTATCTTTAATCTTTTCACTATTGGCGGCATAGGCCTCGTTGGTATAGCGATTGTCTACATTCATTACCCACAATTGGCCATCGAAAGCACCCCCCATGCCGCTGCGGGCTGCCTGAGCTGCTTCTTCCCAACTGTCAAAGCGGTTAATGTAAACGTATTTTAGGCCGTTATTCGGATTGTCAATATAGCTGGCATCCAGTCCCTCGCCCTTGAGCTGGTCAATGAACTTATCCATATAATGGGTGCCCTTGTAAACATTGGCTACCAGATAATACCCGTCAGTTACATCCTGCAGGTCTTTGAATCTGCGCATCTTGACCTCCCGTGTGTTATCGGTAACTGCCGTAGTTTCACGGGGCTCGTATTTTTTGATCTTTACTGGGGGCTTAGGTACCTCAGAAGGCTTTTCTGTCCTGGCAATTGCATCTTTCTGCTGTTTTACAGCCGTTGATACAGCATCTTTTTCTTTGACTTGTTTTGTTTCAGCCACACGGTCTTCGGTCTGAATGGCCGGCTGACGTTCCTGGCTTACCCTTTTAACCACATCGGTTTGGGCCAGTCTTTCCGCTGGTTCAGGAGTGCGATCCTGGCGGGCAACCTCTTCTTTTATACCAATTGTTTTATTTTTATTGTCCCTTTGGGCCAGGGCGCTGGAATCATTATTGATAAAGTACATGGTCTTGGCCTTGTCTTCCAGGTCTGGGCGCTTGCCTCCGGTTTCCTGACGCACCATACGCATTACCATTTCAAAACGCTTTTCGAGGTTTCGCTGGCGGTTCTTTTCGATGGAATCCTGTCGGAACATCAACTCAGCAAGGATGGCGTCATTCTCGGCCAACTTACTTTTCAGTTCAATGATTTCCTGATCTTTTTCACTAAGATCTCCGATTGGTTCGGGCTCCTCTTCATTGGAAACCAGACTCTCCTCGTAATCGTCTTCCAGCATTACCCGGTCTTCAGTAAGGTTGGGGGTAAAGGAATAAGCAAAAGAGATTTCATGGGTTAGCCCGAAATTGTCAAAGTTGTTGGTGAGGCCTTTTTCCATGGTGTATCCTATAGACAGCCGTTGGTTCAGGTTAAAACCGATACCGGCAGATGCCCCGTAGAAACTATCGTAGCCTCCCTGCAACCATCCTATTTTTGGAAGGTCCAGTATCAGGTTTCCGCCTAATACCAACTCCTCATTACCTATTTTACGAACCCTGGCGAGTGGCATCAGACGCCCTCCTTCAAATACACCCTCTCCATTTTCAAACTGATGGGTATATTGCAGGTGTCCGGAAAAGGTTTTATCTGCGAAACTAGTAATGGACTCACTGGTTTTCAGGTTGTAATCAATCAGGTTTTCGGCATACATCCCAAAATCAATAGCCCCGAAAGAGATATTGAAACCCGGTTGGAACGTTAGCAGGGAAATATCCTGAAAGCCATTTAAAAAGGGATCTACCTCCAGGGGGTTTGCCCGGCTTTCATCATAGCCGCTGCTGTAATAGGAGAGGTTTGCTCCAAAAGTGAAATTGCTTTTATCGCTGAGCTTTATCCCGTAGGCATAATTGGCCAGCACCCCATAGTTGCTGAGAGTACCTTCCCGCTGGGTATACAGGCTCAGACCTAATCCTGAGCGGTCGCCTATCCTACCGCTATAGCTCAGGAAATAGGTTTGATTGTTGTCATCAAAAGAAACGGCCTGGTTGCGATGTAACAGATTAATATAGGATTTGTCTTCCCGTACAGTTGAAAAGGTAGGGTTGATCAAAAACCGGTTGAATTTCAACAAGTTCTGAGCGGGTACGTCATAGGCAATAAAAGGATTGTCTTCCTGGGCACGAGCCAGAGGCAGTGCCAGGAGAAATACCATCAAGAACAGTAATCTGTGTTTCATCGTTTAGGTTATCGTATAACAGTAATGGTCCCCTGTTTCAGGACTTTTTCGGCGTTTCTGATTTTATAGTAGAACACCATGTTCTGGGCTGGGAAACTCGCAGCCGAACTGGGCCAGTTGTTCTGGTAATTATTTTCGTTAAGCACTTCTTCACCGCGTTCGTTATAAATGATCACATTTACATCCTGACGGCCGGAATAGCTGTTCGGGATAATCCACTGATCGTTTATACCGTCTCCGTTTACAGAGATCACATTAGGCACCCTGAAGGTGTCCAGGTAGGTAACGGTAATAGCCCGTGTAATTTGACAACCACCCAGGGTAGCAACCAGGGTATAACCTCCCTCGCTCGTAAACGTGAAGGAAGAAGCGGTTCCCAATTGGTTGTTGTTGCTGTCCAGCCAGCGATAGGTATCACCTCCTGAGGCGTTAACCGTACGGGAGCTGCCTTCCGGAAACCTCAGTTCGGTTCCCAGGTCAAGACTGATCAGATTCTCATCAAGAGGAGAAATAGTAACTTCATTGGAAGGCAGGGGACATCCATTTCGCTGTAATACCAATTGGTATACACCTGGTGTGCCTACGTCTATAGAAGGTGTAGAGAGATTCAAATTTGTACCATCTCTGAACCAGTCAAAGCTTTCACTACTCAGGTCAGTAGGAGTGCTCAGGGTTACTGGCTGTGAAGGCCCGCAAACCGTAGTGGAAGTGCTGTTCAATACCAGGGTTTCATTTACACGTAATTGAACGCTCAGGTCGTTGGAAGCAGGGGAGTAACTGGAAATACTGCCTTCAACATGGTAGACCCCGTTTTCTGTAATGTCCGTGAGGCTTATTGTGGCTCCTGTAGCCCCACTAACGGGAGCTCCGTCTTTGAACCACTGGTAGCTCATAGTACCCAGAAGGTCTGCGGTTACATCTGTACTGCCGCCGCTGCCATCCAGGGCCCTTATCTGGGTAACCTCCAGTATTGTGGAGATGTCTGCACACGCGGTATAAGAGCCATTGTATGCGATATCCATCTCAAGGCTGCTTGGGCTTACTACAGAAGTAGCCGGAGAGTCTTTTGAGGTTCCGCCACAAGCGCCTCCACTGAGGAACACCCTTGCAAAATAGGTGCCTGTATCAGTATCGGTAACATTCAGGCTGGTGGTGGTGGCTCCTGCAACCGGACTGCCGTCTTTATACCACTGATAAGTGGCAGGCGAGGCATCCGTTGTAATGGATAACGTGGCATTCTGTGATGGCAATACCACTACCGAGCCAGCATTATCCCGGGTAACAGTAAAGTCGCCCGCATTGGTAATGGTTTGTGCAGCCGAGCGCTCAACGCATGCTCCGGGACCAAAGATCTCAACTTCATAATCCCCTTCAAAGCCGGCGATATTGGCATCTACAGTATAGGTGTGGTCGTCTATGGTTGGGGAGGTAATAGGTGTCCCGTCCTTAAAC
This sequence comes from Robiginitalea insularis, assembly GCF_052497835.1. Lineage (NCBI taxonomy): Bacteria > Pseudomonadati > Bacteroidota > Flavobacteriia > Flavobacteriales > Flavobacteriaceae > Robiginitalea > Robiginitalea insularis. Next base: position 1,342,812 of record NZ_CP199296.1, on the reverse strand, counting down.
CAGGTATAGGTAAGGCCCATGCCCGCGATATTGGCAGTCAGTACTTCAGTCTCTCCTGCACATAATGCGGTTTTGGAAGGCGGGTTAATAGCAATACCCAGGCTGCTGCCTGTGGTTACGTCTATCAGATTGGAAAGGGTGTTACCGGATCCGGAACAGGCCCCGTAATCTATTTCAACATTGTACATTCCTGCCTGGTTGACGGTAATAGAAGGACCTTTATCACTTAATGGACTGCCGCTCCTATACCAATTATACTGATAGGTACCGGCGTTGGCTAAACCATATACTTCAAGGGTTATTGAATTTCCGTCACAGACCTCAGCCGTTCCGTCTCCGAAGTCGGCCTGGCCCTGAGGGCGGATAGTCAGAGAAGAATTTACACCCAGATAATACATCGGATAGGCTACAGAAACCGCAGAAGTTTGGGCAGGGCTCGTACTTCTTACCCGCATACGGTAACCTTCCCCTCTGATATTGGTTGGCAGGCTGAACTGGAAGTAAAAATCGAAAGTTACATTTTGGGAAGCATCTCTTGCCAGTTCAACGGGGCTTGAAAAATCCCCGGTGGCGTCAGACAACTCCAGGATAAACTCGTTGTCACTGTTCACCAGGGGTGGTCCCCAGGTAAAGTTTACCCAATAATCGTTAAAGCTGGAAGAAGCACAGGCGGCGCTCCAGGGGGTAGATCCCGCCGGAGGTGTTTGGTTGGGAGCCGCTTCCGGGGCATTTAATACCTGGGCAGATCCGAACTGGATCCACAGGACTCCGCACAGTAGGGCTGCGGCATTGCGTAATTTTCTGTTCATGACTCTCATGTTTCTGCGTGTTAGTGACTAATTAATTGCCCTACAATTAATATTTTGAATGCTGTCTGGCAGTGTGATTATCTCCTCGGGTATCTCCCGGACGGATTTCTGCAAACAAACATTGAATAACAAATATGGTTCTTAGCCCGTGTTTATTGAATTTAATGTTGTAGTAGGGGTTATTTATGTTGTGAAATGAAGGGATTTGTATGGAAGCCCTTTAAATATGAGGGCGGGATTTGCATTTTTCCTACCTTTACGGCTTTAAATCTTTAGCAATGAGTGAGTCAGGAAAGTCCCTGAATTTCATAGAACACATCATAGAAACAGACCTGGAGAACGGCTTTCCAAAAAGCGATCTCAGGTTTCGGTTTCCACCAGAGCCCAATGGCTATCTGCATATAGGTCATGCCAGTTCCATTTGTTTGAATTTTGGCCTTGGATTGCGTTATGACGCCCCGGTTAATTTGCGCTTTGACGATACCAACCCCACCAAAGAGGAACAGGAATTTGTAGACGCCATCAAGGCAGATGTAAAATGGCTGGGTTTTGAGTGGGCCGAAGAATGCTTTGCCTCTGATTATTTTCAGCAACTCTACGACTGGGCAACAGCACTGATCAAGGACGGAAAAGCCTATGTAGACAGCCAGAGTTCGGAAGCGATAGCAGAGCAAAAAGGCACACCAACGCAGGCAGGGAGCCATAGCCCGTACAGGGACAGGCCGGTAGCGGAAAACCTGGAATTATTTCAAAAGATGAAAGAAGGGGGTTTCCCCGAGGGATCCCATGTTTTAAGGGCTAAAATTGATATGGCCTCCTCCAATATGCTTATGCGGGATCCGGTAATGTACCGGATATTGCACAAGGCCCACCACCGAACAAATACCGATTGGTGTATTTATCCTATGTACGACTGGACCCACGGCGAAAGCGACTATATTGAGCAGGTTTCGCACTCCCTTTGCACCCTGGAGTTTGCCCCGCATCGGGAATTATATGACTGGTTCCTGGATCAGGTAATTAGTTCAGAGAAGATAAGGCCCAAGCAGCGGGAATTTGCCAGAAGGAATTTAAGCCATACCGTGGTAAGCAAGCGGAAATTACTCCAATTGGTTACAGGGGGCTATGTTTCCGGCTGGGATGACCCCAGGATGCCCACTATTTCGGGTCTGCGGCGACGGGGATGTACCCCGGAGGCAATTCGCAATTTTGCGGATACCATCGGAATAGCCAAACGGGAGAATGTGGTAGATGTGGCCTTGCTGGATTTTCACATGCGGGAACACCTGAATCGTATTGCTCCCCGTGTGATGGGAGTACTGGACCCTGTAAAACTCATCATTACGAACTACCCGGGGGATAAGGAAGAATGGCTGGAAACGGAAAACAATCCTGAGGATCCGGATGCGGGAAACAGGACGGTACCTTTTAGCCGGGAATTGTACATAGAGCGGGAAGATTTCAGGGAAGAAGCGAACCGTAAATTCTTCCGTTTAAAATTGGGGGGAGAAGTCCGGCTTAAAAGCGCGTATATAATTAAGGCAGAGGAAGTCGTAAAAGATACCGATGGGAATATTATGGAAATTCACTGCACCTATGATCCTAAAAGCAAGAGCGGCAGTGGTACCCCTGAAAGTTTGAGAAAGGTAAAAGGGACCCTGCATTGGGTCTCTGCAAATCACTGTACCCCAGCTGAAGTACGTCTGTATGACCGCTTGTTTGCGGATCCTACTCCTGACCAACATAAGGACAGGGACTTCCTTGATTTTATCAATCCGGATTCTTTACAGGTTATAACTGCACAATTAGAGCCATCCCTGAATAACGCAAAAGCAGGGGATCGATATCAGTTTCAGCGATTGGGATATTTTTGTGTAGACCCGGACACTTCTGAAGACAATCTTGTTTTTAACAGAACCGTTACCTTACGCGACACCTGGGCAAAGCTGGAACAAAAGGATTCCTAGAAGCTTAACAGCTGATTTATTACGTTATAAAGAAAGCCTATGGTAAGACTTTCTTTGATAGACAAATCAAACTAATTAACGCGCTCTCAAATCGCGTTGGCAGGCTTTTTTGGATGCAACCTTAGGAAATATACCAAAGGGTAGTAAAAAATAGCTCCACAGGCTTTATTTAAGTTTTTGGGCTGACACACTGCCTGCCGGGATCGCTTTTCGTTTCAAAAACAGTCCTGAACCCCACACCTGGGGAATTAACGAGCCTTTAACGCACTTTTTAATATATTCTTGTTATACTGAGTAAAGTAAATTAATAACCTTAAAAACATTATATATATGTCAAACGATAGTGGTTCAGTATTATTAGCTCTTTTAACCGGCGCAGCCATTGGAGCTGGAGTAGGAATACTTTACGCCCCTGATAAAGGGTCCAAGACAAGAAAGAAAATCAAGAAAAAAGCAAAGGCAGCTTCTGAAGATATCAGTGACCGCGTAAGCAAAGCTACAGAAGAACTTACCAAGACAGCCCAAACCCAGAAAGAGGATTTTGAGCGCAGGCTGGATGAATCTATCTCCAATATGAGCTATAAGGCTGACGATATCATCGCCGGCCTGGAGCGGAAATTGGCTGATTTAAAGAAGAAGAACGCTCAGTTACAGAAGTAATAGATGGCCCTGGATGAATTAAAATCCGGCCTGACCGAATCTGAGACGGCCGTAAAGGAGTACGTTGATTCCACTGCAGAATACCTGAAGCTTAAAACGTTCAGGTTTGCCATGAAAGTAATCACCCATTCTATCAAAGGGATGGTATTTGGCCTGATAGTATTCATAGCCTTAATTTTCCTTTCAATAGCCCTGGCATTTATTTTAAACAGTATGTGGGAGAGTGAAACGATGGGTTACGTCGCAGTAGGACTGATGTATATTGTAGTGGGAATTATTGTATACCTGATGCGTTCACGCATAGATTCAAGTATATTGAAAAGTTTTTCCAAATATTATTTTGACGACTGATGAGTAATAAAGTTTATACTTCCTTTGAAGAGCTCGACCGGGATATTCGCATTGCAGGACTAAAGCAGTCCATAGCCGAGGAGCGTTTCCGGGGAGGATTACATTTGATTCGGGAACAGTTTCAGTTCCGGTCGCTCAAGAATGGAACGGAAGATATCCTCCGGAAGTTTGTATTGCCATGGGCAATACAATGGGGGATAAAAAAATTGCGAAAAGGATAAAAAAAGGCCCGGTATTTACCGGGCTTTTTTAGTTTACAAAAGGAGCTTAGGAATCCTTCTTTCGGTTATTCTGTTTTTTCATGGCTTCCCCTATTTGGTTGCTGGCCGTAAATGAGGCCACCATATTGTTTAGCATATCGCTTCCCGCCTGTGGGGAGTTTGGCAACAGGATAAGGTTTGTATTGGTTTCTTCCCCAATAGCCTGCAGCGTGTCGTAATGCTGTGTTACCACAATAAGGGCAGAAGCTTCCTGTGAGTTGATCCCAACCTTGTTCAGGACTTCAACCGACTCTTCCAGCCCGCGGGCAATTTCCCGCCGCTGATCCGCAATTCCCTGGCCTTGCAGCCTTTTACTTTCCGCCTCGGCCTTGGCTTTTTCAACAATTAGTATCCTCGCTGCATCTCCTTCAAACTGGGCAGCGATTTTTTCGCGTTCAGAGGCATTAATGCGGTTCATGGCAGCTTTTACCTGTGCATCCGGATCAATATCCGTCACCAGGGTTTTGATAATGTCATAACCGTAATCCAGCATGGCATCCTGTAGTTCTGTCTTTACCGCAATGGCAATGTCATCTTTTTTTACAAAAACATCGTCCAGTTTCATTTTGGGCACCTCGGCTCGCACAACGTCGAATACATAGGAAGTAATTTGCTCATGCGGATACTCCAGTTTGTAAAAAGCGTCATAAACCTTATCCCGGATCACTACATATTGAACGGAGACTTTAAGTTTCACAAATACGTCGTCCAGGGTTTTGGTTTCAACGATCACATCAAGCTGTTGAATTTTCAGGCTGACCCTGCCGGAAATCCGGTCTACCAGCGGGATTTTCATCTGCAGACCTGAATTGCGGATGCTCTGGAAGCGCCCAAAACGTTCAACAATAACAGCGGTCTGCTGTTTTACGATAAAAAAGGAACTGAGCAGGATTACCAACCCGATCAGGATAATAGGAAACCATATAATAAAAGAGCTCATGTGCGTACGTTAATGGTTAAACAATTAAAAAATGCAGTACAGTATAGGTCGAAAAAACATAGAAAAAGTTACACCACAGGGCGCATATTTCAAAGCTTCAGTTGCTCAATAGCGCTATCTATTCGCTGCAGGGTTTGCTCTTTTCCAATCAGTTCTATGATATCAAACAGGTGTGGGCCCTGCAGCGCACCTACTACGGCCAGCCTGAGCGGTGCCATAATTTGTCCGAAAGACAAACCTGACGAACTGATATGTTCCTTAATTTCAGATTCTATGGAAGCGCTGTTAAAGTCCTGTACTGAAACCAGGACCTGCTTTACCCCTTCCATGCGGTCGGCAGTCTCGGGCTTCCATTGTTTTTTTACGGCCTTTTCATCATACTTTTTGGGAGCCGTAAAGAAGTAGTGGGACAGCTGCCAGAGCTCTTTTACAAAAGAGGCTCTTTCCCGTACCATTCCAACCACTTTCGCCAGGAACGCTTCCGTAAATAAAGTAGTGTCTACCCTATGAGTATGGAGTAGCTTTTTGTAGGCGGGCAAGAGCTCTGCCACAGATTTTTTCTGTAAATACTGATGATTATACCAATTGTTCTTTTCCGGGTCAAACCGGGCTCCTGACTTGTTAACCCTCTGAAGATCAAAGGCAGCTATCAATTCTTCTTTTGAGAAGAGCTCCTGTTCCGTACCCGGGTTCCATCCCAATAAGGCCAAAAAATTCAATACGGTTTCCGGAAAGTACCCTTCTTCCCGATACCCCAAGCTATCCTTCCATGAAAGCGGAAATACCGGAAAGCCCAGCTTCTCCCCGTCCCTTTTACTGAGTTTTCCTTTCCCCACCGGTTTCATGATCAGGGGCAGATGCGCAAACTGGGGTGCTTCCCAGCCAAAGGCCTGATAGAGCAGCTTGTGCAATGCCAGCGAGGGCAGCCACTCCTCCCCCCTGATCACATGGCTGATCTGCATGAGGTGGTCGTCTACTATATTGGCGAGGTGGTAGGTAGGCATCCCATCGCTTTTAAACAGGACTTTGTCATCCAGGGTGTTGCTGTCTATGCGGATTTGTCCGCGTATTAAATCGTTCAGCTCAATGGTTTCATTCACCGGGCATTTAAAGCGGATCACGTAGGGTTCCCCGGCCGCAATTCGCTTTGCTACGGTTTCAGAACTAAATCGGATGGAGTTGTTGAGCTTTTCCCGGTTGTGCCAGTTGTAGATAAAGGTTTTGCCATTGGCTTCATGCGCAGCCCGGTGCTTGTCAAGACTTTCCGGCCGGTCAAAAGCGTAATATGCCCAACCTGAAGCAATGAGTTTTTCCGCAAATTCTGCATACAGGGCAAGTCTTTCACTTTGGCGGTAAGGACCGTACTCGGATGGGGTGCCCGGGCCTTCATCAAAAGGGATCCCAAGCCATTCCAGAGACTCCACAATATATTCCTCGGCGCCGGGCACGTAGCGATTCTGATCGGTATCTTCAATGCGGAGGATAAAGTCGCCACCCTTGCCCTTTGCAAAAAGATAATTGAAAAGGGCTGTGCGCAACCCTCCAATATGTAGGGGCCCCGTAGGACTGGGAGCAAATCGGACTCGGGTTCTCTTCTCCATTTTAATTGAATTTGGAAAGCAAAGATACGGCTGCAAACCGAAGAAACAAGGCTTCTCAGGCGGGTTTCATGGCCTCCGGAATCCTGGGGTTCATGATCCGAAACCAAAGTGGGGGGATCAGCGCCAGAACCATGGAGGTAGGATATCCGAAAGGCATATCCGGGGATTTGCTGTGATAGTCCAGCAATTGATATTTTTTGGAGGATTTATAGTGATGATCGCTATGGCGCGTTAGTTCATACAGGACAATCCTTCCTACCAGGTGATTGCTGTTCCAGGAATGAATCTCCTCTACCCTTTCGTATCTGCCGGAGGGAAGCTTTTTTCGAAGAAGCCCGTAATGTTCAATATAGTTGACAGTTTCCAGCAGCAGGAAACCGATTACGGCACAAAGGATGGCGAAACCGACAATCTCAATTCCAAATACGGCCCAGAGCAGCAAGAGGTATCCTGTTTGAAAAAGACTGAACCAGAACATATTGTTTTCTAAGGAAAGAAAGTGCTTATTCCCGGATTGAAGCAGCTTTATTTGAATTTTCCAGGCATTTACATATTGCCTGATTACCGAGGTGATCCAAAAGGAATATACTGACTGGTTATACCGGGCCGTTGCGGGATCTTCAGGGGTTGCCGCGTGCATGTGGTGGCCAAAATTGTGTTCCACGTAAAAATGCATATACAGACTGGGTAATAGCAATATTTTTCCAAGAAGGCGTTCGATCCCTGATTTTCGGTGCCCGAGCTCGTGCCCTACATTAATTCCATTAGTACCCAGTACGATACCTACTGAAAAGGCAATCCCGATGTACTCGTAAATTGGATGAACGCTGTTGGCAATGTTATTGAAGGCAAACCCCAGCAGTAGCGCTATAATGGGAATGTTCAGATATAATAACCAATCAAAAACAGGGTTGATTCCATCTGCCGCTTTTTCTGCCGGGGAAGTATTGGCCGGGTCCTCGGGAAGCAGCATTTCCAGGAGTGGGATAAATACAAAAGCATAAACGGGGGTGAGAAAAGCGTAATATCCTCCCAGGCTGATTCCTACCCAGGCGGTAAGGGGGATACTAAATGCAGCAAGGTATTTAAACTCCTTCATCTTGCCTTTTAACATGTTTTTGGCCCCCGAATTGGCGGCATCGTACTATCTTGGTAATAAATATACTTGATTTTGCAAAGTTATCAACATATCATCAGGAAACTGGAAGCCTTTCTGAATCAATACTATATCCGGGAATTGATAAAAGGGGGTTGCCTTTTTGTTTTTAGCCTGGGGATGGCTGTAGTAGTATCCAGCGTTCTCGAGTATTTATTGTGGATGGGCAGCGGCTTCAGGACCATGCTTTTCTGGGGGATGCTGCTACTCTTTGCAATATTGGCGTATCGGTATCTGATCGTCCCGATTTTACAATTATTCCGGATTAAAAAAGGCCTTAGCTATGAGCAGAGCGCCAGGTTAATTGGCAGGCACTTTCCCGAAGTGGCAGATAGGCTCCAGAATTTGCTGGAGCTGGCCGGCAACAAGGAAAAATCCGATTTGTTACTGGCAAGTATCGAACAGCGGTCAGCCGGGCTTAGGGAAATCCCATTTACAAAAGCTATCCCGCTAAAGGAGGGTTATAAATATATTCGGTTTGTTGTGGTTTTGGCAGGGATAGGTGTGCTTATCTGGGTCAGCGGAAAGGGCCTTGAGCTATTTCAATCGTATAAGCGTGTAGTGCAGTACGATATGGCTTTTGAGGCCCCGGCCCCGTTTGCGTTTGCAATTTTAAATAAAAACCTAAGGACACAGGAAGACAAACCTTTTATTCTCAGGGTACGAACAGAAGGCAAGGTTCAGCCAGAATCCGTATCGGTGATTATAGGGGATAAGCCCTTTATAATGGAAGATAAGGCAAGTGAATTTGAATATACATTTCGGCCTCCGTTAAAGACACAAAACTTTTATTTGCTTGCAAACGGATTGAGGAGTGGTCCCTACACATTAGAGGTATTTGAAGTGCCTGTGGTAGATCGATTTGAAATGGAACTGAAATACCCTGCATATTTAGGGATGGATAACAAAACGATCAAAGGTACTGGAAATGCATCTGTACCTGAGGGCACCCAAATTGAATGGGAAATTTCAACGGTACATACAGAGGCGTTAAAGTATTCAGACAGGGATACTTCCTTTGTCCTGGAGGCAGATAACAATCAGTTTGTAGTAACTAAAAAGCTGTTTAAAGACAATGAGTATTCTATGACCACTTCCAACAGCAATGTCAGGGATTATGATCATATGCGATATACCATCGAGGTAGTGCCGGATCTTCGGCCGGAAATACGCGTAAAAATGGTCAGGGATTCGATCAATCCGAATACAGCTTATTTTATGGGGGAGGCACTGGATGACCATGGCTTGAGAAAGCTAGAGCTGGTTTATTACGCTGAAGGTCAGCCGGAAGATGAGCACGTTAAAGTTGAGATAGCAAAGGAAGGTGGTGTTTTCAGACAATTTTATTATACGTTCCCATCCGGATTGGAGCTCGAAGCTGATCGCAATTATGTCCTGTATTTCGAGGCTACCGATAATGACGGATTAAGGGGTGGAAAACGGGGTCGCAGTGAGGAATTTTATATGCGTTTATTGGGCACAGAGGCTCTTGAAAATGTGCGACTGGAGTTGGATAAGGAGCTTATTGAGAATTTCGATAAAACCAGAGAATCCATTAAGAAAAGCGAGAAAGAGTTGGAGCAGCTGCTGGATGACCAACGCGAGAAGTCTTCATTGAATTTCGAGGATGAAAGGGAATTGGATCAATTCCTGCAAAAGCAGATCAGGCAGGAACGGCTGATGGAGAAGTTCAGTAAGGCGCTTTCCGAGAATATGCAAAAGGAGGACCAGGTGGAAAAGGACGAATTGCTAAAGGAGCGTCTTGAGCGGCAGGAGGCAGAGGCCAGACGAAATGCCGAGATGATGGAGGAGATGCGCAAGGTTTTGGATAAGCTCGATAAGGAAGCTTTGCAGGAAAAGCTTGAAGAAATCGCAAAGCAACAAATAGGGAAGGAACGCAGCCTCGAACAGTTACTTGAATTGACCAAACGGTATTATGTAGAACAGAAGGCAGCACAGTTGAGCCGGGAATTGAACAAACAAGCGGAACGTCAGGAGCGGCTATCCGAAAATGAAAATTTAAGGGAGCAATTAAGAAAAGGGGAACAAAAGAAATTGAAGGAGGAATTCGAAGATTTAAAAGAAGAACTGAAGGAGCTGGAAAAGGACAACCAGGATTTGAGAAAGCCGCTGCCGTGGTCAAGGGATGAGAATAAGGAACAGCAGATCAGTTCGGAACAAGAGGGAGCCGAAAAGATAATTAATGAGGCCAGATCAGATGATAATGAAAACAATAAGGATGCTGAGAAGGCAAATAAAAAGCAGAAAGCTGCCGCCCGGAAGTTAAAGGAGCTTTCCGATTCACTTCAATCTGCAGGGGCAGCCGGCGGAGAGAGTACTATGGCAGAAGATGCGGAAATGTTAAGGCAAATCCTGGATAATTTAGTGGTGTATTCCCTGGAACAGGAAACCCTGTTCGAAAGTGTTACAGATTTTAATGGTGACCAGGTGAGGGGCAGTAGCTATACGCGAAAACAACAGCAACTGCGAAAGCTGTTTGAACATGTGGATGATAGTCTTTTTGCTTTATCTCTCCGGAAAGCCGAGATCGCCGAAAAAGTGAATAAGGAAATTACGGACGTTTATTATAATACGGATAAGGCACTTAAAAGTTTTAGCGAGAACCAATGGTATAGGGGAGCTTCCTACCAGCAGTATGTACTTACTGCTTCTAATGAATTAGCGGCTTTTTTGGCGGATGTGCTGGATAATATGCAGGAATCATTAAAGCCTGGTAAGGGTTCAGGGGGTGGGAAACAATTGCCGGATATAATTATGAGTCAGGAAGAGTTACAACAGCAAATGCAGGGGTCATCATCTGGTAAAAGTGGGAGTCAGGGAGAATCAGGAGAAGAGAAGGGAGAAGGGGAAAGTAAAGACGGTGAATCGCAGGGAGGCAAAAGAGATGGAGGAGGCGAAGGCTCAGAGGGAGAAAAGAAGTCTGAAGAGGGTTTAGGCAAGGGAAGTGGTCAGGAAGGAAATGAAGGGAACCAGGGCGGGACAGATGAACTGGGATATGAAGAGGTATATGAAATCTATAAGAAGCAGCAGGAAATAAGGAGAGAGCTGGAAAAGCAATTAGAAGACATGATTATAGAGGCTGATAAAGATTTAGCTAAGAAAATTGCGGCCGAAATGGAGCAATTCGAAAATGAATTACTGCGAAGCGGGATAACAAATAAAACCATAAATAGGTTGAATAGAATACAGCAACAATTAATGAAGCTGGAAAATGCGGCTATGGAACAGGGGGAGGAGAACAGAAGAAAAAGCAATACGAATAAAGAAGCATTTACAGGACCACTAACAACCCCACCGGAAGTATTTAGAAAACAATTGATTGACGTTGAGTTGTTAAACAGACAAGTATTACCTTTGCGGCGCATTTACAAAAGAAAAGTCAAGGAGTATTTCAAGGATAATGATTGAATTCTTTTATGAAACAACGGTCGAGGTAGACGAACTTAAATATACCGATTGGATTATTGGGTGTGTAGGAGCTTATGGAAAAAGTATAGATTATTTAAATTATATCTTTTGTGATGATGAATATCTGTTGGAAAAGAATAAGCAGTATTTAAGTCATGATTATTACACAGATATTCTAACCTTTCCATACGAGAGCCAAAAAGGTATTGCAGGCGATATTTTTATATCGGTTGATAGAGTGAAGGAGAATTCGAATTTATACAACAGTTCAAGTAAAGAGGAATTGAGAAGGGTAATGATACACGGAGTACTTCATTTAATGGGCTTTGGAGATAAAAGTAAAAACGAACGGGAGGAGATGAGGAAGGAAGAGGATGCCTGCCTGATATTGTTCCACGTGAAACATTAAGTATGTTTTCAGAAGAGTATGACGTTATAGTAGTTGGAGGTGGTCATGCAGGTTGTGAAGCCGCAGCTGCAGCTGCTAATATGGGTTCACGGACGCTGTTAGTGACCATGAATCTTCAGACAATTGGCCAAATGTCTTGCAACCCGGCTATGGGGGGTATTGCAAAAGGGCAGATTGTACGTGAGATTGATGCCCTTGGGGGATATAGTGGCGTTATAACAGATAAGTCAGCAATTCAGTTTAAAATGCTGAATAAATCCAAGGGGCCTGCAATGTGGAGCCCGAGGGCCCAGAATGATCGAATGCGGTTCGCCGAAGAGTGGCGCCTTGCATTAGAGCGAACAGATAACCTGGATTTCTATCAGGAAATGGTTCGTGGGCTACTGGTTAAAAATGATCGGGTAGTTGGAGTTAGGACATCTTTGGGTCTGGATATTTTTGCTAGGGCAGTAGTACTAACCAATGGAACCTTTTTAAATGGATTAATTCATATTGGCGATAAACAATTCGGTGGTGGCCGGGCTGGCGAAAAGGCGGCTACAGGAATTACCGAGCAATTAGAGGAAATTGGTTTTCAATCAGGGAGGATGAAGACTGGAACACCCCCCAGGGTGGATGGAAGAAGCCTGGATTATAGTAAAATGATTGTGCAGCCCGGTGATGAAGACCCGGGAAATTTTTCTTATCTAAGCACACAGGTTCTGAAAAACCAGCGGGATTGTCATATGACTTATACCAGCGAACAGGTACATGATTTGTTGCGCGAGGGTTTTGATCGGTCACCTATGTTTAATGGGCGAATCAAAAGCATAGGTCCGAGATACTGTCCTTCCATAGAAGACAAAATCCACCGGTTTAAGGACAAGGATCGTCACCAGATATTTGTTGAACCAGAGGGATGGAATACAGTCGAAGTTTACGTAAATGGTTTTTCTACTTCTTTGCCAGAAGATATTCAGTTCCGAGCTTTGAAATCCGTGGCGGGTTTTGAAAAAGTAAAATTCTTCAGGCCGGGTTACGCTATTGAATATGATTATTTCCCCCCTACCCAATTAAAGCACACCCTGGAAACGAAGCTTATCAGTAACCTGTATTTTGCTGGGCAGATTAACGGAACAACTGGGTATGAGGAAGCAGCCTGTCAGGGGTTGATTGCAGGAGTAAATGCTCATTTAAAATTAAACGAGAAAGAGGCGTTTATTTTAAGGAGGGATGAGGCCTATATAGGAGTTTTAATTGATGATCTAATAACCAAAGGAACAGAAGAGCCTTATCGCATGTTTACATCCAGGGCTGAATACAGAACGCTCTTAAGGCAGGATAATGCAGATTTGCGCTTAACAGAAATAGGCTATAGACTTGGATTGGCAAGTGAAGCCAGGTTGAAAAAGGTAGAGAAGAAGCAGAAGGAATCTGAGGACCTGGTAGGGTTTTTTAAGAAAACAAGCTTCAATCCAAACGAAATAAATCCAATTCTTGAATCTGTAGGCTCAAAGAAAGTGAGCCAGGGGGATAAGCTTTATAAAGTATTCGCCAGACCCAGAATTGGAATAGGCCATATGCTCAAAGTGCAGGACGTAGCGGATTATGTGAATGGTAATAAGCTGGGCGCAGAAGTGCTGGAGCAGGCAGAAATTGAAGTTAAGTATTCGGGTTACATAGCCAAGGAAAAAACGAATGCTGATAAGTTACAGCGCTTAGAAAATATTAAGATACCTGAGAATTTTAATTATAGAAAACTTGCCTCGCTTTCTTATGAGGCAAGGGAAAAATTAGAGGCGATTCGTCCGGCTACGCTTTCTCAGGCGTCCCGGATAAGCGGAGTGTCTCCCAGTGATATCAGTGTGTTACTGGTCTATTTGGGGCGTTAGGTTCCACGTGGAACATTCCATTATTTATAAACTTCAAATAAACTGATACTCTTCATTTGACTAAGGAATCCCTGCAAATAAAGGACCATTTGGTGAGCGGAGAATCATTCCGATTAAAGCCTCATCCGGAAACGGGGGTATTACAAACCCAGCCCGTACCCAAGGATTTGGAAACCTATTATCAGTCATCCGACTACATTTCGCATAGCGATAACCCGTCCGGCCTGATGGGATTTTTATATAAAATAGTAAAAGGACAAAACCTGCGCAGGAAGATAAGGCTGATCAACAAGCTTGCAGGATCCAAAGGAAAACTACTGGATATTGGTTCAGGCACAGGATCATTTCTTGAAAGCGCGCAAATGGATGGATGGACCGTTTTCGGAGTAGAACCGAATAAAGCGGCCAGGAATTTATCCCAGAAAAAAAAGCTGTCGATTGTATCAGATATCGAGAATCTATCGGAAGTAAAATTTGAAGTGATTACGCTTTGGCATGTTTTAGAACATGTTCCGGATCTTGAAAAATATATTCGATTCTTTAAGGAGCGCTTGCAAGCAGAGGGTGTTTTGATTCTGGCCCTTCCAAATCACAATTCTTTTGATGCCAAATATTATAAAGAGAATTGGGCCGCTTACGATGTGCCAAGACACCTATGGCACTTTTCAAAGGATTCTGTTGAAAAAGTATTTGAACCGATGGGCTTTGTAATGGAGCAGATTATACCAATGTGGTTTGATGCTTTTTATGTGAGCTGGCTGTCTGAGAAATACAGGGGAAACCGGCTTGCGCCATTGTTCGCATTTTTTCTGGGGCTGCTTTCAAACCTTAGCGGCTTAGGCAGCAAGGAGTATTCTTCTCACATATACATTCTTAAAAAGGCATCTAAGGCCAAATAAGCCTTTATAAGCCCACTTCTCATTCCTAATAGCGGATTATATATCCTTATCTTTTTGGCTCGAATAGGGGGCGGAAATAATGGCCACAACAAATAGACAAAAACAATTATATATTAAGTATAATATAGATAAACCTTATAGTGGGCTTAATGTGCTATTTGAAATTAACAAGTTTTTCGGGGTCGATCTGAAAAGCTTTTCTATTTTTGCGAGCTAATTGACAAAACAGGAATCATGAGAAACGTATTAATATTAATAGCTGTATTTATCTTGGCGGGTTGCCAGCAAGATAAAATTGCTTTTGTGGACAATGTAAAGTTGATGGATGGCTATCAGCGAAAAATTGATGTTGAAGCTGCCTACCAGCAAAAATCACAGGTCTTTGCTCAAAAGAGGGATAGTATTTCCCAGGCTTTCCAGGCGGAAGCTCAGATGATGCAAAGTAAATCCAAGGGAATGTCTGATCAAAAGGCACAGGAAGAATATGGAAACCTGCAACAACGTGCGCAAATGATTGGGCAGCAGCTGCAGCAGGAAGAACAGCGGATGCAGCAGCAAGGGCAGGTGCAGATGGACAGCGTTGTATCACTCGTAAAAGAGGCCATTAAGTCTTACGGAGAGCAAAACGGATATACCTTTATTTTAGGAGGTGGTGATGGAGGAGGGGTCCTCTACGGCGCTGAAGCCAAAGATGTAACAGAAGAAGTGCTGCAGTTGCTAAACGAAGGGTACAAGAAATAACGAGCTTTTGTAACAGATAAAAGTATAGACCCCTCGCATAAGTGAGGGGTTTTTTATGCAGACAGAAGGAAGACCAGAAAAACGGTTGGAATAAAATACACGATTATGGTCCTGGCCCCTTCATAATCTTTTGCAATGCGTTGCCCGAATAACAGCATCAACAAGGTTATAGCCGAAAGGACGGCTCCGTAAAGCGCCAGGCTCGCGTCATCATTAAAGGCTAATTGATAAATTCCCAGCAGACACAGCAGCCCTGAAACAATTTCAAATACCAATAGGATTCCGAGTAAGGCCGGAACCATATTTTTAAAAGGGGACTCAGCGAAATGCCCTTTTAGCCAGGACAGGTTTCCGCTCCAGTCCGTTAATTTATCCCAGCCGCTCTGCAAAAGGGTTATCAGCAGCATCAGCAAAATTAAAATTTCGGTAATGTTAGACAGAATTGTTTTCATTATTGGTGTTTGCTCAGGCGGCCTTCATATGTAAAAGCCTGGTTAACTTTATAGAAAGATCGGTAAAAACGATTTTGGCATTGCCGTTTCGGCTGATGTGGTAGATGGCAGATTCCAGCTCACGCACCATGGGTTGTACATTATTCTCATGCACAAAAGGGGCAAATTTCTGGAGGTTAAAATCTTCCTGGTGGATGTTGATGTATACCAATTCATTTACACGGTAATTCAGCAAAAGCGCCTGACGAATCAGCGTAAGGCAATACGACAGGAATTTTTTCTGAGTTTCCCTGCCCGTTTTCGCGATTTCCTCACTCCACAGGATCAGTTCGTGTACCGCGGCCTTGTTACCTTTGGCCTTAAAAGCGGTGCGGGTCCACTGAATAAACCATTTCTCAAAAACAAGGTCTTCAGAATCGTTTAGTAGTAAATCAAGCGCCTTGTTAAAATTGCCATTCGCCTCATGGGCAACCTGTGTGGCCTCGTCCCGGGATGACCCTTTTTTGATGAGCCCTTCTGCAATAACCTGTTCTGGCAGGGGCGGGAAATGCAGTACCTGGCAACGGCTGCTAATGGTTTGCAACAATTGCTCCTCGTCTTCTGCTACCATAAGAAGCACCGTATTTTCCGGAGGCTCCTCAATTAGTTTAAGCAGCTTGTTGGCGGCGGCATTGTTCATCATTTCTGCCATCCAGATAATCATGATTTTATACCCGCCTTCGTAAGGTTTCAGACTGAGTTTTTTTACAATGTCATGTGCTTCGTCCACTCCAATCTGACCTTGTTTTTTCTCTACTCCAATGCTCTGGTACCAGTCAAAGAGGTTTCCGTATGGCTGTTGATCTATAAACTCCCGCCATTGCTTTATGTAGTGGTCGCTTACTGCATGGCTTTTAACGGTGCCGGAGTTGGCCACAGGGTAGGCAAAATGCAGATCAGGATGCATCAGCTTGTCACATTTGGCATTACAGCCTGGCTGTCCTCCCGTATTTTCTCCATTTCGATTGGCACAAAGCAAATATTGCGCATACGCAATGGCTATAGGAAGCGTACCACATCCTTCAGGGCCCACGAATAATTGGGCATGAGGAACCCTGCCGTTATCAGCTGAAGTGGTGAGGTGCTGCTTCAGATGCTGAAGCCCTAAAATATCCGAAAAACGCATTGGTTCAAAGATACTATTTTTGCCATAGCCGGATTAAAAATTTATAATGCAAGGCACCGATACACGGGCATTATTGGTTATTTTCGTACTCCTCAATAAAACAGATAATTCATGAAGACGATAGACGATTTTAATTTTGAAGGGAAGAAAGCCCTGATCCGGGTAGATTTCAATGTACCCCTAAATGAAGACTTCGAGGTGACCGACACCAATCGGATAGAAGCTGCAAAGCCCACAATTATTAAGGTGCTCGAAGATGGAGGCAGTGCCATTCTGATGAGTCATCTGGGTCGCCCTAAAGGACAACCCAGCCCGGAGCTTTCCCTCTCTCATATTTGTGATGCTGTATCGGATATCATCGGAGTTGAAGTTAAGTTTGTTTCTGATTGTATTGGTAAAGAAGTTGAAGAAGCCGTCTCTCAATTGGAAGATGGAGAAATATTACTGCTCGAAAACCTGCGTTTCTATGAGGAAGAAGAAGCGGGAGATCCGGATTTTGCAAAGCAACTGGCCCAATGGGGAGATATCTACGTGAACGATGCCTTTGGTACGGCACACAGGGCGCATGCATCCACAACAGTGGCAGCTTCCTTTTTTGGGGATCAAAAATGCTTTGGGTACCTGCTTGCTAAAGAAATCAAGGCTATCGAAACGGTTATGAAGACGGGGAAAAAACCAGTAACCGCCATTCTGGGCGGGGCAAAGGTCTCGAGTAAAATTACCATAATTGAAAACATCCTGGATAAAATTGACCATCTGATCATCGGCGGCGGTATGACCTACACTTTTGTAAAAGCCCGTGGAGGTAAGGTGGGAGATTCCATCTGTGAGCCCGATAAAACGGAACTTGCCCTCTCTATTCTCGAAAAAGCCAAAGCGAAAAATGTAAGGGTACATTTGCCCGTAGATGTTATTGCCGCAGACGCTTTTAGCAATGACGCCCAAACCAAAGTGATGCCCGTAGACCAAATAGAAGCTGGCTGGCAAGGGCTGGATGCGGGTCCGGAAACCCTGGAAATTTTTAAGAAAGTAATCCTGGAATCAAAGACGATTCTTTGGAATGGCCCGGTTGGGGTGTTTGAAATGGAGCAATTTTCCAAAGGGACTATTGCAGTTGGGAATTACATTGCGGAAGCCACAGATAAAGGGGCATTTTCCCTTGTTGGGGGAGGTGATTCGGTAGCTGCAGTAAAGCAGTTTGGTTTTGAATCCCTGGTAAGCTATGTTTCCACAGGGGGCGGCGCCATGCTGGAAAGTCTGGAGGGGAAAGTCCTTCCCGGGATAGCGGCCATTTTGGAAGACTAAGTCAAAGGAGGCTTTCCCTAAGGCTTAAGAGCACTTTAAGAGTCTAAATTTTATTCTTTACCAAAAATGACCGATTTTAGATTGCGGTACTCTTTACATTCCAAGACCCTATGAGAATTCTGTGTTTTTTGAGTTTACTGTGCCTGGCAGGAACGCTTTCAGGACAGGACGTCCGAGCTGGTAAATCTGACGGTTCTGAAAAGGATTCGCTATTGTCAAAAGGCAACCAGAAACTGATTGTGGATGCCCCCGTAATTGAATTGGAAACCCGGGATTCTTTGGTGCTGAGGGATTTGGAGGCAGCTTCACGATACGACAGCCTGTGGCTGGAGGAATTATTTGCTTCCGGGCAGGGCTTTCCGGAAATGTTTGCAGGGGTTCAGCAGGCTGGAAGCGATACAATACCTGGATTAAAACAGCTGGTAGATACCGAAACCCTCAAGGCCCGCCTGGCGCTTTTGAATAATAAAACCCCTTTTAATATTGAATACAACCCATCCATTGAGGGCGTGATCAACTCTTTCCTGATCCAGAAAAGGGACCTAATGCAGCGCATGCTAACCGCCAGTCAGTTCTATTTCCCGCTTTTTGAGGAAGCTCTAGACAAATACGACCTGCCGCTGGAATTAAAATACCTCGCCATAGTGGAATCTGCCCTTAACCCACGTGCTAAATCGCGGGTGGGTGCCACCGGGCTCTGGCAGTTTATGTATGGAACCGGAAAAATGTACGGCCTGGATGTGAGCAGCTATGTGGATGAAAGGAGTGATCCGATAAAGGCAACAGAGGCAGCCTGTAAATACCTCTCCAAATTATATGAAATATTCGGAGATTGGGACCTGGCCCTTGCCGCATACAACTCGGGTCCTGGAAATGTGAACAAAGCCATCAGAAGGTCAGGAGGGTATCAGAACTACTGGAATATCCGCCGAAACCTGCCGAGAGAAACGGCAGGTTATGTGCCGGCATTTTTTGCCACCATGTACATTTTTGAGTTTGCAAAAGAGCACGGGCTGGAATATACCAAAGCGGATCGCCCCTATTTCGAAACAGATACGGTTAAAGTCAAATCCACCATAACGTTTGAACAAATTTCAAAGTACAGCGGGGTGAGCATGCAAGAGCTTAAAGTTCTGAATCCTGCCTATAAACTGAACATTATTCCGGAAATTTCAGGAAAGGACTACTACCTCAGACTGCCCAAGAAAAACCTTGGGTTATTTGTAAACAATGAAACCGCTATTTATGCGCAGGTAAAGGATGACCTGGCTAAAAGAGAATCCCCCCTGCCCCAGTTGGTCCAGGCAGATGATCGCATACGGTATCGGGTCCGGAGTGGGGATTACCTCGGAAAAATAGCTGAACGCTACGGCGTGGGGGTTAGTCAGATCAAAAGGTGGAATGGATTGCGAAGCAATGACCTCAGAATTGGACAACGCCTGACCATTTATCCCAGAAAGCCGGTTACAAGTGTGCAATCTGAGGCCCAAAAAGCCGCCGCCACATCCTCAGGTACTCCTGATGGCCCTAAGGTTCATGTTGTGGAGAAAGGGGATTCCCTCTGGACTATTTCACAGAAATATCCCGGCGTGTCTGTAGAGAATTTAAGAGAATGGAACGGGATACGCGGCAACAACCTGCAACCGGGCACCCGTTTGAAGTTATGTAATTGTTCATCGTAAAAATATTAGCATGAAAGTAGTGAGAATTGTGTTGTTGGCTTTGCTGATTTGTGTTTCCTGTAAAGAAGGACCTAAAAAGAAGTATAAACCGGCATCTCTGGGGGCAATCAATACCCTGGCCGTTGTAATGGATAACGACCTGTGGGAAGGGGCTGTTGGAGATAAGGTCCGGGAACATTTCGCAGCCCCTGTACTGGGGCTCACCTGGGATGAACCCTTGTTTAACCTGGAACAAATGCCCCCCAGTGTATTTACAGGTACAACCCGGCACCGACGGGCGGTTTTATATATTAACAGGGACAGCTTATCCGGAGCGCAGGTACAGACGGATTTATATGCCGCCCCACAAAAGGTAGGCGTCATAAAGGCCCCATCAGATTCAGCCCTGATCAGTACTATTGACACCTATGCCCATCAGGTTATAGCTGCCATTCGCGAGATGGAGCTCGAGGAGGCCCAGCAACGATTTTTTCGTTCGCTGAGTAAGGAAACTGTATTGGAAGAAAAATTCGGGATTTCCCTGAGACTCCCCTCCCTGTATATGGTTGGCAAGCAGGAAGAAAATTTTGTGTGGATCGATCGCGAAATACAGAAGGGCAGCATGAATATTATCGCCTATGAAATGCCTGCAGACAGTTTTCAATCCGATTCAACTTTTATCCGTGATATCGTAAGCATGCGCGATTCAATCGGCAAGAAGTATATCCCCGGGCCTGATATTCCAGACCGAATTACGTATATGGGAACAGAAAAGGCATTTGCCCCTTATGTGTTTCCGGCCGAAATCGGAGGGAAAAAGGGCGTGGAGGTACGAGGGATCTGGGAGGTGGTAAACTACCCTATGGCCGGCCCCTTTCTTACCTATATCATCAATGACAGCGTAAACAATCGCAGATTGGTTCTCGAGGGATTCACCTTTGCACCTTCCACCAATAAGCGTGATTATATGTTTGAGCTGGAAGCCATCCTGAAAACCGTTAAGTTCAAGTAACCGGCAATTCCGGCCATAAAAAAACCCCCGATCAACGGGGGGTCTTTTGTATTGGTTGTTTGGTATAATATTGCTTAATCAAAGGCAAAGCCTGTAGAAACCCTGAAAATAAAGGCGTACATCGTTAACAGCCACAGGGCAAAACAAAACCAGGAAAAGGCTTTGAAATACTTCTGCAGAAATAAGTTTGTCCAGTTTTTAAAGGCTTCCACGTAGATTTCTTTTACGAGTAATAGTTTTTCCATAAGCTTTCAAGTTCTTTATAATGTCCGCTACAAAGATGCTTGAGAACATAGGGAATGTTGCATTAATCGGTTAAAACACTGAAAAATTAGCTATAAGCCCTGAGGGGTTATTAGAATATCCATGAAAGGACGAAAAACAGGATGAATGACTTGGGTCAAAAGCGTACCTGTTAGTTTTTCACAGGCCTAATCGAAGGCAAATCCGGTGGCAATCCGATAGATGAAAGCATAAAGCACGATCGCATAGCAAAAGAAGCAGAACCAGAAAAAGGCCTTATATGCATTACGCAGGATAAAAGAGCCAATTGCCTTGAAGGCCTCATCGTATAATTGTCGGAAGAGTAGAAGTGATTTCATAAAAAGGAATTAAAGTATACCGTATAAACAGCAGTTCGTAGTGCTTCCGTATACCGCTACCCTGTATATGTTGTGAACTACAGTAGAATTGTTGTCTGAAACAGCAAAGGACCTTAAAACGCCTTCTACAAAGCTATTAAGAGGCTAAAAGGGGGGGATTACATTTTTACAATAATAAACTCTGACCTACGGTTCTGCTGATGTTGCGCAGAAGTACAGCGAATGCTGCCGTCACAACCGTTCAGGAGACGTTCTTCCCCATAACCGATGGCACTGGCTATACGGTTCGGGTCGATTCCGTTTTTGATCAGGTAGTCCCGGGTAGACTTGGCACGCTTATCCGAAAGATATTTGTTGTAGGCGCGTGGACCCCGTGAATCTGTATGTGATTCAATTTTGATCACCATATCCGGGTATTCCTTCATGGTAGATACCAGTTTGTCCAGTTCGGTGGCCGCATCCTGGCGGATATTGAATTTATCAAAATCGAAATAGATCATTTCCGTTTTCAACTTGCGTACCCCATCCTCTATTGTAATAAGCTCCTGTAGTTTGCGCATGCGCACGTCTGTATAAACGAGTTCGTTATCCCTGGTTTCAACCGGGGTGATCGCATCAAAATAATCCGAAGATCCTACTTTCAGGTTATACTTGGTGTTACCTTCCAGGTCTTCGAAAACAAAGCTTCCCCCTTCATCTGCAATAACTTCTTTCAGTTTGATATTATTTTCATCAAGCAGTTCCACCAGGGCATCCGGCATTACTTCTCCGCTGATCAGGTCCGTAACAATTCCGGCAATAGCATTTTCATTTGCCTCTTCAGGCAGTAACCGCTGGAAGGAGTAAATATCATCGTCTCCTTTGCCCCCGCGTCGGTTGGAAGCAAAGTATCCTTTTTGCGTTTCTTCATTTACGATATAGGAGAAATCATCCTTATTGCTGTTGATGGGTTTTCCCAGGTTTCTGACTTCCAGGAAACCTTCTTCTGCCTCAAAAGCGACCTCATAGATGTCCAGGCCCCCCAGACCAACATGGCCATTAGAGGAAAAATAAAGTTTTTTGTTGTTGATAAACGGGAACATTTCCTTTCGCTCCGTATTGATTTCAGGCCCGAGGTTTCTGGGCTCTGAGAAATTACCATCTTCCAGGACGTCCACAACGAAAATATCGGTCTCCCCCAGGCTTCCGGGCATATCCGAGACAAAATAGAGTTGTTTGCCATCAGGACTGAGAGCCGGATGTCCGGTAGAATAGTCCTCGCCGTTAAAAGAGACTTCGGTGGCTTCTGTCCACTCCCCGTCAACTTTTACCGAACGGTATATTTTTAAGTGATTCACACCTTTTTTATCCCGGCGCAGTTTCTTTCCATAGTTATTCCGGGTGAAATACATGGTTTGGTTATCCGGGGAAAAAGTGACCCCCGCTTCGTGATATTTGGTATTAATTTTTTTAGAAAACTTTACGGCATCCCTGAGTTCGTCCGATTCCGAATTCATACGGGCAACGTAGAGGTCGAGGTATGGTTGGTTGTTCCATTTATACCTTCTGGTATTAAAAAAGGCCGAATCCATGGAAGAGGCAAAAACCAGTTCGTTATCCTGGTGGAACATGGGAGCAAATTCCGAATAACGGGTATTGATGGCCATGTTTCTTATAGTAAAGCCTTCTTCAGCGCTTAGGATATTATCCAGTACGGCTTCTTTTTGTGCCATTTCGAGGCGGTTGGATAACGCGCTCTTCGTGTTTTGTTGTTTTTTCGAATAAAGGCGCAGTAGCCTTTTGGCCCTGGAGTATTTTCCGATTCCTTTAAGTGAATGCGCATATTTAAACAGATCGTCGGCGGCCATATCGTCTTTTTGCTGATCGTAAAGCTGGTTGTACCAGTAGTAGGCCCGGCTCATATTGGTATTGAAATAGTGCGCATCGGCAACTCTTCGAATGGCTTCGGGTGATTTTTGTCCCGGGTTTCGGCTAAGGGCCGTCTCATAGAGGTCTGCAGCTTCGGCATACCACATTTTATCGAAGTAGTCATTGGCTCTGCGCAGTAATTTATCAGCACTCGCAGTGGCCTTTTGAAACGGAGGATCTGAATGTATTGGCTCTTTTGGTTCTTCGACGGTTTCCGGCTCAATCGGCTGGGAGGGTTCTGTAACCTCCTCAGCTACATTTTCTGTAACCGGGACAGTGCGAATAGGGTCATTTTCAACAACAAGAATCCATAGGGCATCCTGATAGCGGCCTTCCAATCCGGATTTACTTTGGGAAAGGGCTGTGGAGGCCTCGTCAAACCGGGCCGCATATACGTAATTCAAATTATTTTCAGGGTTTACAAAACTACCGCCCTCAAGGCCTTTTCTATTGAGTTGGCGGATAAGTCTATCGATATTCTTACTTTCTTTAAAGACTCCCACAACCACATAATACCCTTTGTCGAGCGATTTCAGCCGTTTGAAGCTTCTGACGGCAATCTCATTTTGTTTGGCCTCATTCATAAAGGCAGCAGCGTCCCGGGCATTCAGGGCCTCTTGATTTGAGATATTTGATGAAACTTCTGCCTTTTGGCCATTAGGCTGCTCTCCCGCCTGCTGCAGGGCAGCTTGCGGAAAAACCAGTTGGATAAGCAGCAGGTAAACTGCGGGCAGAATGAATTTTATTTTATTAGGCATCTAGGTCGGTAATTGCGACATGTTCAATGGGAATCACCCCACTGAATTTTTATATAACGTCGAAAATAGTCGTTTGAACCTGTTTGGCTAAGTTTTTGTTGTGAAAGAGGGGAAAACTGTCGTGAAATCCTTTTGACTGTGGTTATGAGTACATTACCACTTAAGGGGAATCAATCAAAAAGGGTTGTCCGAGAATAAAAAATACTAATAGGTATAAAAAAAGCACCTTATCCAGGTGCCCTTATCTTGTTAATCCAAAAAGGTGTTATTCCTTCTTTTCGTCAAGTTTTTCATCTTCTTTAGAGGCATCTTTGAATTCTTTAATGCCACTACCAAGCCCACGCATCAATTCAGGAATCTTTTTCCCTCCGAAGAGCAGTAAAACCACCATTACGATAATGGCTATTTGCCAGGGCCCGATTGCTAGGAAAATCATTTGTGCATTCATACCAACATAACTTAAATGGTTTGTAAAGGTAGTAAAAAACAGAATAGAATCATTTTTATTGTCTCATAAGATGTAAATTAGACCAAAGAAGTTCATTCCGTTGAATAATGCAATTTTCAGCATGTAACCAGGAGCGCTTTTTCCTGGGATAAACGACTGGTGAACCGGAACGGACTTAAGCTAAAAGGTAGGGACTATGGCTAAGAAAACGAAGCGCAGAAAGGAAATAAAGAGAAAATTACTGCATAAGTACCGTTTGGTAATTCTGAATGAAAGCACTTTTGAGGAAAAAATCTCCTTTAAACTCAGCAGGTTAAATGTATTTGTGACCGGAACACTGGCAGCTATTGGCCTGATAGCATTTACGACCCTGCTGATTGCCTTTACTCCTTTACGGGAGTATATCCCGGGCTATTCCTCCACAGCCCTGAAACGGCAGGCTACGGAACTGACCTATAAAACAGATTCCCTGGTTACAGTATTGAATTATACTAATCGGTATATTGATAATATCAGAAAAGTGTTAAGCGGGGACATTGAAAACAACAAGATGAACAGAGATTCTGTTTTCGAGCCTTTTAAACTGGACCCTTCCCAGATAGATCTGAATCCCATACGGGAAGACAGTGCACTTCGTGCCCAGGTGGCACTTGAAGATAAATACAACCTCTTCGAGCGCACGGCATTCGATGGTAGTATTCTCTTATATGCTCCCTTGATCGGTAACCTTTCCCAGGGCTTTAATCCTGACGAAAAGCATTATGCTGTGGATATTGTTGCGGCAACGGATTCCCCGGTTAAAGCGGTAGCCAATGGAAGGGTTATTTTTTCCGAATGGAGCGCTGCCACTGGCTATGTAATTATAATCGAACACAAAGACGGCCTTTTGTCGGTCTACAAGCACAACGGATCCCTGACCAAAGAACAGGGTGACATTGTACACACAGGGGAGGTAATTGCCACGGTCGGCAATACGGGGGAACTTACCACTGGTCCGCACCTGCATTTTGAGTTATGGAAGAATGGCAGCCCTGTAAACCCATTGAATTACGTAGATTTTAATTAAAACCTATGTCTTTAAAGGCGCTTGCTGCCCGCATATTTGCAGCCATTGTAGATTGGAAAACAAATAAATGGCGCAACCGCCCGGTTGCATCCCAGGAAAAAGTCTTTAAGAGCCTTCTGAGAAAGGGAAGGAATACCCAATTCGGGAAAGACCATCATTTTGATGAAATCCATACCCATTCAGACTTTGCCCGCAGAATACCTGTTCGGGATTATGAAGACCTGAAACCTTATGTGGAGAAAATACTCCAGGGCCAGGAGAATGTGCTGTGGCCCGGCAAACCGCTCTATTTTGCCAAGACCTCCGGCACAACATCGGGCGCCAAGTATATCCCCATTACAGAGGAAATGATCAAAGAGCAGGTAAAAGCCTCCCGCAATGCCATCCTGAATTATATCCACAAAAGCGGAAATGCTTCATTTGTAGACGGCAAAATGATCTTTTTACAGGGAAGCCCTGTGCTTTCTGAAAAGAATGGAATTAAGGTTGGCAGGCTATCCGGGATCTCAGCCCATTACGTTCCGGGCTATCTGCAGCGAAACAGGCTGCCCAGCTGGGAAACCAACTGTATTGAAGACTGGGAAACCAAGGTAGAGAAGATCGTTGAGGAGACGCTCAAGGAAAATATGACGGTTATAGCCGGGATACCCTCCTGGGTACAGATGTATTTTGAACGATTGAAAGAGCGATCCGGGAAGGCCATTGGTGCTCTTTTCCCCAATTTCCAGCTATTCATCTATGGAGGAGTCAATTTTGAACCCTACCGCAATCGTTTTGAAAACCTTATGGGACGGAAAATTGACAGTATAGAACTTTTTCCGGCCAGTGAAGGTTTTTTTGCCTATCAGGATCAATTGAATAAAAGAGGCCTGTTGCTACTCCTGGATGCAGGAATATTCTATGAATTCATTAAGGCCGATGAATTTTTTGAGCAAAACCCGAGGCGCCATACCATAGGGGAAGTGGAGCTCGGGGTCAATTATGCAATGATACTGTCTACAAATGCGGGATTATGGGGGTATAATCTAGGAGATACCGTTCAGTTTATTTCCTTAAATCCATATAGGGTAGTGGTCTCCGGCAGGATCAAACACTTTATATCTGCCTTTGGAGAACACGTAATCGCCAAGGAAGTGGAGTATGCTATGGAAGCTGCTCTTTCGTCATCAAAGGCGGAAGTAACTGAATTTACTGTTGCCCCTCAAATTAGTCCGAAAGAAGGAGAGCTCCCCTATCACGAATGGTTGGTCGAATTTCAGAAAGAACCGGAAGACCTTGCAGGCTTTATTAAAATACTGGATGCAGAAATGCAAGAGCAGAACAGTTATTATTTTGATCTGATAGAAGGTAAGGTGTTACAACCTCTTAAAATCACTAAAATCCAAACAGGCGGGTTTCAGAATTATATGAAATCAATTGGAAAACTCGGGGGTCAAAACAAAATTCAACGCCTGTCCAATGACCGAAAACTGGCAGAGGGGCTAATTGCATTCCGAAAGTAAATGCAGTGGTGCCCGGGCTTCAGGATATCCTGATTTACGGGGCACTCCGCTTTTCGCAACGGAAATAAAACGTATTTTTGCCTGAGATTATCTTCTATGGAAACAACCCGTGCCCAGGAATCCACTAACGCCATTGAACGCATGTACATCACCATGCGCCATCTTTTCAACAGGGGGTTTTACAAGCCTATGGGGGTATCCGGGGAAACCCTTAGAAATGCACTGCTGCAGCTGAGACCTGAAATTTACGGGTCCATAGCCGAAAATAAGGCAGAACTGGAGGGTTTAATTTATGTCCTGGAGCGATTGCCTGAAGGAATTGAACAATGCCGGTATATAAACCTTACTTCGGATGAAGGCTATGGAAAATCCCATTTTAAGGCGATTGTTCCCCCCAAAAGACGGCGGAATTGCTACAGGATTGACGAAGAGCAAATGAATATCGAGATCACCCGGGGGAGATCTGATATCTATGACATCCTCACCCATCTTACCTTTTTGTTTATAGAATCCAATAAGATCGGTAAAAGGGTGCTTATAGAGGACACCAATAAAACCATCCGGGATTGGAATAAACTTGAAGCAGCCGTTTCCAAGAAAAAGCTCACGATGGCGGACAGGGAAGTGGCCCTGATCCATACGGCCAATATATTGGGAAGGTCTTTTACGGAGGTCAGTGCTGTATACAAACAGATTGGAACCAAAAAAGATCCGGAGCGATTTCTAAAGATCATTTACTGGCTCGGAAAACTCGCCATTGAAGAAGAAACTACCGGTGAGAAACGCACTATTACCTTCAGTGCGCTTTTAAGAGAACGCCTGGGCCACCATATTCATGGAGAACGCTGGGCGAATACCATTAAAGAAGAGCTTCACCGCAACAAGCTGCTGGGCCGCCCCCTTCATATTATCAGCTCCAATATGCATTCGGTGGTCAATTCACTTTTCGCGCGGAAAGCTCTAAAGAAGGAATTTCCTAAAAACGGCTCCCTTGAGATATTTGAAGCGCTCAGTTCTTCCTCCAACGAGGCCCTGCGGGAAAAGGTTCTCGCTACTGCGCGTAAAAATGGGATGATCAGTATTCCGGATGTCTCGGGCACCAATATTGATGTTCAGATCTTCGATATGGCTCGTTTAACGGACGATGTTTGTGGTTATGACCTTCCGGAGATCGAAGATTCCAGGAAGCCGGTAATCCTGGTGATGGATTATGCGTTTGGAGAGCAGGCTTTTGAAAGTATAGATGAATTATTAAAGCCGTACAAGGGGAATGGCGCGTTGGAATTTCTGGACGTGGAATCTATTTCCATAATGGGAAAGGCCGGAATCCTGGAAGGAGACAAAGGAGACCTGATGATTCCTTCTGCCCATATTTTTGAGGGCACTGCTGATAATTACCCCTTCAGTAATGAATTGTGCAAAGCAGATTTTGAAGGCCATGGGCTGCAGGTATGCGAAGGCACTATGGTTACCGTTTTAGGTACCTCCCTTCAAAATAAGGATATACTGAACTTTTTCCACCAATCTACCTGGAATGTTATCGGCCTGGAAATGGAAGGGGTGCATTACCAGAAAGCGATTCAATCTGCTTCTAAAATCCGAAAGAGCATCAAGGAGGATGTAAAGGTGCGTTATGCCTATTACGCCTCTGATAATCCATTAAAAACAGGCCATACCCTGGCATCCGGGGGCTTAGGGACTACCGGCGTTAAGCCAACCTATTTGATCACAGATAAAATATTAAAACAAATTTTTAACTCCTGAAACCATGAGTGAAGACCAATCCAAAAAACCAGTCAACAGCGACGAGATCGATCTGGGGCAACTCTTTAAAATGATCGGTAATGGGTTAAACCGTTTGTTTCGCGGTTTCCTGAAAATCTTTGTTTATGTAAAGAAAAATGTCTTCTGGCTGGGCGGCCTGGCTGTAGCAGGAGCAATCCTGGGCTTTGGTTTAAATAAATTGGTTGGGGTGGAACAGCAAATTGATGTTATAGTGACCCCCAACCTCGACAGTAAGGAATACCTTCACGATGTTATCGAAGAAATACAGGCCAATGCGAAAGCGAAGGACACCGCTTTTTTCAGACAGCTGTCTATAGATATTGATAAGCTTAAAGGTTTCGATATTCAGATCACGCCGATAGTTGAAGATCAGTCCGAAAACTTTGAAGAAGAACTGGAGTTCCTCGAATTGCTGCAGAAATTTGAAAACAGCGATGCCATGGAAGATATAGTGAGAGCCCAGCTGATGGATAAGGGGTCACTGGATCAGCGGATCAGCTTTACCTTTAAGGAATCCGGCACCGTTCTGGAAGAGGCCCGTAAAATTATGGCCTATATCAATTCCAATGATTATTATAAGGAATTGATAAACCTTAATACCGAAAATGCCAAACAGCGGATCCGGCAGAACGATTCCCTTATAAAGCAAATAGACCTCCTGATAAACAATTATACCCAGAAGATGATGATGGAGGAGAGGAGTACCGAGGGGCGCCTGGTACTGGAAAACGAGGAACCTCTTAATATTCCGTCATTATTCGACCTGAAAAATGAACTGATTAAGGATACCGAAAGGAAGAAACTGGAACTCAAACAAAAACAAGAAGCCATAACCATTGTGAATTTTGGGAAGCCGTACAGGGTGATGAAGCCTTTATTCCAAAAAAACATAGTGCTCTTCCCACTAATTTTTATAGGCTTCTTTTTGCTGATCACACTTTTAAAATACCTGAACCGGAAGTCTAAAGAGATGCAAGTGGAATGAGCCAAAAACTGCATAAAACTATTTTGATTACCGGTGGCGCAGGCTTTATCGGGAGCAATTTCATTTTGCAGTTATTAAAAAATACCAATCAGTATCACATTATCAACCTGGATAAGCTTACCTATGCCGGGGACTTGAAAAACCTGGAGGAAGTAAGCGATTTACCCAATTACACTTTTGTAAAGGGAGACATCTGTGACCGGCAATCACTGTTGGATTTGTTTAAAAACTATCCAATAGAGGGCATTATCCATTTTGCAGCTGAATCCCATGTAGATAATAGTATTGCAGCTCCGGACAACTTTATCCGGACCAATATCGAGGGCACTTTTAATTTACTGGAAGTCGCCCGAACACATTGGGCGGTTTCAGGAACGGGACGCTTTTTGCACATATCAACTGACGAGGTGTACGGCTCTGTATCAGATGGTTTCTTTACTGAAGAAACGGCTTATGCCCCAAATAGTCCATACAGCGCTTCCAAGGCTGCTGCAGATCATTTGGTGCGCAGTTACCACAAAACCTATGGGCTGGATACTGTAATTACTAACTGTTCCAATAATTACGGGCCCCGCCAACATTTTGAAAAACTGATTCCCACGATCATTCGTAAAGCCCTTGCCAATGAATCAATCCCTATTTATGGGGATGGTTCCAATGTTCGGGACTGGTTATTTGTAAAGGATCATTGTGTGGCCTTACAAAGTATTTTCGAAAAGGCCAGGGCCGGCAGCCAGTACGTTATTGGTGGCGGGAATGAATGTTCAAACCTGGA
The DNA here is from genome assembly GCF_052497835.1 of Robiginitalea insularis. Lineage (NCBI taxonomy): Bacteria > Pseudomonadati > Bacteroidota > Flavobacteriia > Flavobacteriales > Flavobacteriaceae > Robiginitalea > Robiginitalea insularis. The sequence continues at coordinate 1,312,295 of NZ_CP199296.1, read as the reverse complement.
AATAGCCCGGAAAATTTGCAGTATTCTGGATAAGGCACACCCCAGCTCAGGTAAACCATACGGGGACCTTATAAAGTTTGTTTCAGACCGTCCCGGTCATGACCAGCGCTATGCAGTAAATGCAGCAAAGCTGGAAAAGGAGTTGGGTTGGACTCCTGAAACCTCCTTCGAGGATGGCTTGAATAAAACAGTAGAATGGTATCTTAATAAATACAAGCTTGTAAACTAATGAAGGGAATTATTCTGGCCGGAGGTACCGGAACGCGCTTATACCCACTGACCCTTGCGATCAGCAAGCAACTGATGCCTATTTACGACAAGCCCATGATCTACTACCCCCTGGCAACACTGATGAGTGCCGGGATACGGGAAATACTGATCATAACCACCCCATCGGACCTGCACCTCTTTCAAAAGCTATTGGGGGATGGTTCACAGCTGGGATGTGCGTTTCAATATGCCGTACAGGAGCACCCTGGAGGGATTGCCGAAGCCTTTCTTATTGGAAAAGCGTTTATCGGCTCTGAGAAGGTTGCTTTGATCCTGGGGGATAATATATTTTACGGGACTGGTTTATCCGAGCAACTCCAGCAGAATAGCGACCCCGATGGCGGGATTATATACGGTTATCACGTTCAAAACCCAAGGCGATATGGGGTAGTCACTTTCGATAAGCAGGGAAATGTTGAGACTATCGAAGAAAAACCGGATAAGCCTAAATCCAATTACGCTATTCCCGGTATCTATTTTTACGATAATGAGGTGGTAGACATTGCTGCCCGAATCAAGCCCAGCCATAGGGGGGAATTGGAAATAACGGATGTCAACAAGGCCTATTTGTCCATGGGAAAACTCAAGGTCAGCATTCTGGATCGCGGAACGGCCTGGCTGGATACCGGAACCTTCCAGTCCCTGATGCAGGCTTCACAATTCGTTGAAGTTATTGAAAACCGGCAGGGCTTAAAAATAGGGGCTATTGAAGAAGTGGCCTATCAAATGGGCTTTATTGACGCCGCCCAATTGGAATCCCTGGCGCTCCCATTGCGCAATAGCGGATATGGAGATTATTTATTGAGTTTAATTTCGAAGTCTTAAACAAATCAATTTGAAAATAGAATCCACTCCAATTCCTGGTTGTTTTTTAGTGTATCCCAGGATTATCAAAGACTCAAGAGGGTATTTTATGGAAAAATACAATGCGGCTGAATTGGAGAAATGTCTGGGTCAAAGAGTCCATTTTGTACAGGACAATCTGTCGTCATCTGCCAAAAATGTTTTAAGAGGGCTGCACTTTCAGCAAGGAGAGCACGCTCAGGCCAAACTTGTGCAGGTACTGCGCGGGGCCGTACTGGACGTGGTGGTTGATCTGCGACCTGAAAGCCCTACCTATGGCCGGCATTACAGCACCGAATTGAGTGAGAGAGACCATAAAATGGTATTTATCCCTAAAGGGATGGCCCATGGCTTTTTGAGTCTGGAAGAGGGCACCCTGTTTTCTTATAAATGCGATGCCTATTATCACCCCGGTTCGGAAGGGGGGATTATTTATAACGACCCTGAGCTTTCAATAGACTGGGGTAAATCGGAAGACAAACTCATTTTATCAGATAAAGACCGGGAATTACCTCTTTTTAAAGACATAAGAGGATGATTCAAGTGCTGGTAACAGGGGCTGGAGGGCAGTTGGGACTCAGTTTAAAGGAAGCCCTAGCAGGAATCCCACAGATTAGGGCCCGTTTTTGCACGCGTGAAGAACTCGATATTACGCTACCTGAGAGCATTCAAGAAAACTTTGGGGATGTAACTCCTGATTACTGTATCAACTGTGCTGCCTTTACCGATGTGGAAGCAGCAGAAAAAGACCCTGAACAGGCCTTTAAAATAAATTCCAAAGGGGTAAAAAACCTGGCCGAAGCTTGTAAAGAAAATGGCACCACCCTGATCCACATTTCCACGGATTACGTTTTTGACGGTGAAAAAAAGGAGGGCTATCTCCCTTCGGATACCCCCAATCCCATAAATGAATACGGGAAATCAAAACTGGCAGGAGAACAGGCAATCCAGGATATTTTAGACCGATATTTTATTATCCGGACTTCCTGGTTGTATTCTAAAAAATATGGACGGAATTTTTACAAAACGGTCCTGGAAAAAGCACGGAGAGGGGAACATTTGCAAATTACCGATCAACAAACAGGATGTCCGACAGATACTCAGAATCTCTCCAGGTATATCATTGAGCTGATACTCTCAAAGAATGCGGATTACGGGATTCATCATTTCACGGATGGCGAGGCTATGAGTTGGTATGAATTCGCTTCCAGCATATTGGAAGCAGAACATTTGACAGATCAGGCAACCCTTGAAAAGGTTAAGAATTATCGTACTTTTGCGCGGAGACCTGCTAATAGTATTTTAAAAAAGGGGTAAATGGAATTTAAAGGAAAATCACTACTCATAACCGGAGGCACAGGGTCCCTGGGGAAGGCCTTAACCAGCCATATTTTGCGCGAACACTCTGATATTCGAAGGCTTATTATTTTTTCCAGAGATGAACAAAAGCAGTTTCAGATGGCCCAGGAATATCCTGTAGAATCCTATCCGCAAATCCGTTTTTTTATTGGAGATGTAAGGGACAAACCCAGATTGGTGCGCGCTTTTAAAGGTGTTGATTATGTTATCCATGCGGCAGCCATGAAACACGTCCACTTGGCAGAGTACAATCCGGAAGAGTGTATTAAAACAAATATAGGGGGAGCCCAAAATGTTGTGGATGCCTGCTTCGAGACCAATGTGGAGCGGGTGGTGGCCCTCTCAACTGACAAGGCCTGTGCACCGATTAATCTTTATGGGGCAACTAAACTGACCTCAGACAAACTTTTTATTGCGGCCAATAACATCAAAGGGGATAACCCAATCCGGTTCTCGGTAGTTCGATACGGCAATGTAATGGGCTCCAATGGTTCGGTAATACCCTTTTTTATCAAGCGGAAAAAGGCAGGTCAGGACCTTCCTATTACAGATGAGAACATGACCCGATTTAATATTTCCCTGCAGGGAGGGGTAGATATGGTAATGCACGCCCTGAAACATGCATGGGGAGGGGAATTGTTTGTACCCAAACTCCCTTCTTACAAAATTTTGGATGTAGCTGAAGCCATCGGACCGGATCGGGATAAACCGGTGGTAGGAATCCGGCCTGGAGAGAAAATTCACGAGGAAATGATCACCCCTTCTGATTCATTTTATACTTATGATTTGGGCACCTACTTTGCTATCTTACCTGCCACCCATAAATGGAGCCTTGATGAATTTAAGAAGACTTTTAACGCCAAAAAGGTCCCTGCCGGTTTTAGTTATAATTCAGGGGATAATGATGAATGGGAAACGGTAGAGACCTTACGCAGTCTTATAAAAGAACATGTAGACGCCTCATTCGCATTCTCATGAAGACAAAAGTAATCCCTTACGGTCGGCAGCACATCACAGAAGAGGATATTGAAGCAGTATCCAAAGCACTTACCGAAGATTACCTGACTCAGGGTCCTAAAATAGCCGAATTTGAAAAAGCGTTCGCCGCTTATGTGGGAGCCGACTATGCCATAGCCGTATCCAATGGGACAGCAGCCCTTCACCTATGCGCACTAGCACTTGGTGTACAACCCGGGGATAAGGTAATTACAAGCCCCATAACTTTTGCGGCCTCTGCCAACTGCATCCGCTATTGTGGGGGGGAAGTTGTTTTTGCGGATATTGAACCTGACACTTATTTGCTGGATATCAACTCAGTGGAAGACCTTTTGAAAAAGGCGCCTAAAGGCACCTATAAAGGGATTGTCCCAGTAGATTTTGCAGGCCGTGCCGTTAATATGGAAGCTTTCAGGGAACTGGCGGATGCCCATGGATTATGGATCATCGAAGACTCCTGTCATGCACCGGGAGGCTATTTTATGGACTCCAAAGGGATGCCACAGAATTGTGGGAACGGAGCGTTTGCCGACCTTGCCATTTTTTCATTCCACCCCGTAAAACACATTGCTTCAGGGGAGGGAGGGATGATTACCACGAATAACCCTGAGCTTTATGAAAATTTGATGCAGCTGAGGACGCATGGTATCCTGAAAGATGAAAATCGGTATGTCAATTCAATTGAATTTGCTGGAGGAATAGATAAATATCCATCCTGGTATATGGAGATGCAACAATTGGGTTTCAATTACCGAATCACGGATTTTCAATGTGCCTTGGGGCTTTCACAACTTAAGCGTGCGGCCCAGGGACTGGAAAAAAGAAAGGATATTGCGAAAAAATACTTCACAGCATTTGAGGGGCTTCCTTTTATTAAAGGGCAATCCGGAGTTGTGGACGGGCATGCTTACCATTTATACGTAATAGAAGTGCATGATCGGCTCGGGCTGTACGAGTATTTAAGGGAACAGGGGGTTTTTGCTCAGATCCATTATATTCCCTGCCATTTGATGCCCTATTACCGGGCATTTGGATGGAAAGAAGGAGATTTGCCATATTCGGAGAACTACTATAGACATTGCATAAGCCTACCGATGTACCCTACATTATCTGACGAGGACCAAGAGTACGTAATTGGAAAAATTCTCAAGCATGCCAAAGGAACTGATAACTGAAAGGTTGGTCCTTCGGCCAATTTCCGAGAAACATATAACGGAGAAATATTTAAGTTGGCTCAATGACACCGAGGTTTATAAATATTTGGAAAGCGGCGGGAATTATACATTTACAATGCTAAAGGAATACGTTCAAGAACACCTAAAAAAGGAGACTTTATTTTGGGGAATCCACCTTAAAGAGAACAATATCCATATTGGAAATATTAAAATTGATCCGCTAGATATGGAGAAAAGAACTGGAGAATATGGTATTATAATTGGGGATCGCAGTGCCTGGGGTAAAGGGTTTGCCCGTGAGGCAAGTCAAAGAGTAATAAAGTTCTGTTTTCAGGAATTAAACCTAAAGTCAATTACGTTAGGGGTTATTGAGGTGAACGAAAGCGCACTATATCTTTACCAAAACCTTGGTTTCCAGACTTATAAAAGAATTCCGAATAAGGGTATTTACAATAAAAAGCATTGTGATGCCATAAGAATGATTCTTCTCAATGAATAACCGAGAGACCCCCCAAGTTGTATTAGGCACTGTCCAGTTTGGATTGAACTACGGTATAAATAACAAAGAAGGTAGGCCCACGAAGGAAAGGGTATTTGAAATCTTAAATACTTCTCATTCTCTCGGGATTGGCCTTTTGGATTCTGCAGAGGCATATGGCAATTCACTTGAACTTATTGGCGATTATCACAGGGCTTTTCCAAACCGAAAATTTCAGGTTATCTCTAAATTTAACGAGTTGATCTATAAGCAAAGTATCTCCCTAGAACAAAGAGTAAAGGATACTTTGGCAATGCTCAGCACGAGTAACCTCCATGCATATATGTACCACCGATTTGAAATGCTTAAGGAATTTCCAAATAGCTATGATGAACTCAGGGAATTAAAAGAAAAAGGGCTAATTAAGAAAATCGGTATCTCCGTATATTCCAATGAACAATTACAAGAAGTTCTGGATGGTTATGATTTTGATTTAATACAACTCCCTTTTAACGTTTTTGACAATCATAAACGAAAAGGCCCTCAAATGAAAAGAGCTCATGATAGAGGTATAGAAATTCATGTTCGGTCAGCATTTTTGCAAGGACTGTTTTTCAAGAATGTAAATGAATTGCCCAAAGTCTTGGCTCCATTGCGGACTGATCTTATGGAATTGCACCGTATTTCCAAGGAGTTTGGATATAGTATTGGGGAGCTTTCTTTAAAATATATTTTGTCCATGCCATATGTGGATTATATAGTTATCGGAGTGGACAGTGCACAGCAAATAGAACAGAACATCCGTGATCTAAATACAGTAATTCCAAACCAGGTAATGGAACGAATCCATGCATTTGACGTAAAAGCTACTCATTTATTAAACCCTACTAATTGGAAATGAAGATAATTGCAGTCACTCAAGCGCGAATTGGAAGCTCAAGGTTTCCTGAAAAAATCCTGAAAAGGATAAAGGGACATACTTTATTGGGAATTCACCTGCAACGAATATTAAAATCAAAACGGCTTTCCAAATTAATTGTGGCAACTACTCATGAACAAGGGGTAGAGCGAATTTTGAAAGTTGCTGATATTTATGGGGTTGAGTGCCATCAGGGAAGTCTGGAAAATGTCCTTGACAGATTTTATCAAGCTGTTAAAAATGAACGCCCGGACTACGTTGTCCGATTAACTTCAGACTGCCCACTAATAGATCCCAATTTGATCGATGAGGTTATACAATTTGCAATCGAACAAAATCTCGATTATTGCTCTAACACTCTTAAAGAGGTTTTTCCGGATGGTCAGGATGTGGAGGTATTTAAGTTTGAAGCCCTGGAGCGCGCTTGGAAGGAAGCCAAACTACCCTCAGAAAGGGAACACGTAACTCCATACTTGTATAAGAACTCCAATTATTTTGGAGGCAGTTCGTTTATTGCTGATGCTTTCTTAACCCCAATAAGCTATAACCACGTGAGGCTAACGGTTGACGAACCTTCGGACCTTAAAGTTATAAAAGCACTTTCTAATGCGCTCGGTTTAGAAGCTACCTGGCAGGAATATGCAGAGTTTTATCTTTCTTCGGAGATTAGAAAACTCAATACAAATATTTTCCGAAACGAAGGATATATTAAATCACTAAAAAAGGATAAAAATGATGGGTAAGGGTCAAGAATTATATAGAAAAGCGAAAAACCTAATCCCCGGAGGTACAATGCTTCTTTCAAAGCGTCCGGAAATGTTTTTGCCTGAGGCATGGCCCAGTTATTATGATCGTGCCAAGGGTTGCGAGGTATGGGACCTGGATGGAAACCGATACAAGGACGTATCAATTATGGGTATCGGAACAAATATATTGGGATATGCACATGAGGAGATTGATGAAGCAGTACACAATGCTATATCAAAGAGCAACATGTCTACTTTCAACTGTCCTGAAGAGGTTTGGTTAGCCGAAAGGCTAATCGAATTACATCCTTGGGCCGATATGGCCAGATTTGCCAGAAGTGGAGGGGAAGCTAACGCAATTGCAATTAGAATAGCGCGTGCTGCTTCGGGTAAAGAAAAAGTAGCTATATGCGGTTATCATGGTTGGCATGATTGGTATCTCGCTACAAATTTGGGCACAGGAGACGGTTTAGGGAACCATCTTCTGCCCGGATTGGAGCCGGCTGGAGTTCCCAAAGGGCTTGAGGGATCCACTGTCCCCTTCTCCTACAATGACTTTGATACACTCTTAAAAATTGTTCAGGAACAGGATATTGGCGTTATTAAGATGGAAGTGTCAAGAAATTATGGACCTGAAAACAATTTTCTGCAAAAAGTTCGTGATTTGGCCACTGAGAAAGGTATAATTCTGATTTTTGATGAATGCACTTCTGGATTCCGTCAAAGTTTCGGAGGAATTCACAAGATATATGAGGTGGAACCTGATATGGCTATGTTTGGTAAGGCCCTGGGAAATGGATACGCTTTAACCGCAGTGATCGGGAAAAGGGCCATTATGGAAAGTGCACAAAAGACCTTTATAAGCAGTACATTTTGGACTGAACGAATAGGCCCCACAGCAGCACTCAAAACCTTGGAGGTTATGGAGCGACAAAGATCATGGGAGATCATCACACAAAAAGGAAAATTTTTGCAGCAGTCCTGGAAGCGGCTTGCGAGCACACATGGACTTGATATTAACGTCACCGGATTGCCTGCCCTATCCGTATTTAGTTTTCAAAGCGAAAACGCCCTGGCCTATAAAACGCTTATTACGCAGGAGATGCTGAAAAAGGGATTCCTTGCTTCAAATTGTGTGTACTTGAGTACTGCGCATACTGATCAGATCCTGGAGGATTATCTCTCCGAATTAGACGGGCTTTTTAATACCATAGCTAAATTGGAGCGACATGATATTTCCTTAGATGAGGTTTTGAAAAATCCAATTTGTCACGGAGGATTTAAACGACTAAATTAGTCGGAAGTGGAGTATAGAGCCTTAAAAAAGCAATTCATTAGGGACGGTCAATATGCCATTATCCCGATCCGAAATGAGGATAGATACTCCATTATGAAATGGAGGAACGAGCAGTTATACCATCTCAGACAGGCTAGTCCTCTGACACCTGCGGATCAGGATGCTTATTTCAGAGATAAAGTAAGCAAGCTTTTTTCTGACCCACAACCAGAACAATTGTTATTTTCTTATTTGGAAGGGGATCAGTGTATTGGTTATGGAGGGCTGGTACATATCAATTGGGTTGATAAAAATGCGGAAATCTCTTTTCTGATAAATACCGACCTTGAAGAAGATTACTTTGAAATTCATTGGAGTATCTTTTTGGGGCTTATAGAACAGTTAGCATTCAACGAATTAGAACTTCATAAGATATATACTTATGCATATGATTTGAGACCAAGATTATATGACGTTTTAGAAAAATGTAATTTCAAAAGAGAAGCAACACTTAAAGAGCATTGTTTCTTTGATAATAAATACATAGACGTGATTTATCACTCTAAAATTAATCGTTCAATAAAACTTAGACCTGCAGAAGAAAGGGACAAGGAAATCACTTTTGAATGGGCAAGTGATAAAAGGATTAGAAAGTATTCGTTTAATCAGAATCCTATTACTCGTGAAAACCACTTGACCTGGTTTAGTGGTAAATTACATGACGATGGCTGCAGGTTCTATATTGCAGAGTATAATAATTTGGCAGTTGGATCATTCAGACTGGATATAAACGATGAAAAAGAGGCTTTAATAAGCTTTCTCTTAAGCCCTGAATATCATGGTTTAGGGTTGGGTTATGAAATACTAAAGGCAGGAATTGAAATAGCCATTAAAGAAGATGATATAAAATTTCTGACAGGTGATGTAATGGAAAAAAACAAGGCTTCACGTAGAATATTTGAGAAATTGGGCTTTCGATCTACAAATAAGGGAGATGAGGTAATGAGATTTAAGCTTGAACTATAAATGATGAGAATATTTAATCATTCAAAAAAAGAACAATCTGTTTTTATCATTGCGGAGCTTTCAGCAAATCATGGAGGCAGTTTAAAGACGGCGATAGAAACTGTCAAGGCTGCAAAACGAGCTGGGGCAGATGCCATCAAATTACAGACATATACGGCTGACACTATTACTTTGGATGTTAGAAACCAGCATTTCAAAATTGATCAGGGCACCAGTTGGGACGGAAAGTATTTTTATGATTTATATAAAGAAGCTTCACTCCCCTGGGATTGGCACGAAGAGCTTTTTGAGGTTGCCAGAAAAGAAGGACTTATTTGTTTTTCATCTCCTTTTGATAAAACTGCCGTTGACTTTTTAGAAAAGTTGAATACCCCTATCTATAAAGTAGCATCCTTTGAAATTACTGATATTCCATTGATCAGATATATAGCCTCAAAGAAAAAGCCGATTATTATTTCTACCGGGATTGCTGGAATTGAAGATATTGAGTTGGCTGTAAATACCTGTAAGGATGAGGGGAATGAGGACATTACAATTCTTAAATGTACTTCGGCTTACCCGGCCGACCCTGCTGATACTAACCTTCTCACAATTCCGGACATTGCAGATCGATTTAACGTTACGCCAGGCCTTTCTGATCACACCCTTGGCATTGAAGCACCTGTTGTGGCCGTTGCCTTAGGGGCTAAGGTAATAGAAAAGCATTTTATGCTCGACAAATCAGTAGGTGGCCCTGATGCACATTTTTCACTTGATGAAGGGGAATTTAAAAAGATGGTTGAAGCCATTCGAAAAGCAGAAAAAATGCTTGGGAAAGTGGATTATGAAATGACCGAAAAGAAAAGAATTAGTCGTGAGTTCTCCAGATCATTATTCGTAATTGCTAATGTAAAGGCCGGGGACTTAGTCAGTGAGCAGACTATACGTTCAGTTAGGCCAGGATATGGTTTGCATCCTAAATATTATGAGGAAATACTGGGAAAAAAATTTACAAAAGACGTGGAAAGGGGCGAGCCTCTGGACTTTCATATGTTTGAATAAAAGATGAATGCGGATACTATTTATTGAAAACAGGTATAAAACCAGATTTTATGAAGCCTTAGTCCCTTATCTCTTAAAGGAGGGGCACGAAGTGTTCTGGCTTGTCCAAAATCCATCTTTCACCCCTAAAGTCGGAGATGTGAGGAACATCCCATTCCCATCAGAAAGACGTTCCAAGAAGGGGGAGACGATTATAAATCTTGAAAGCATTATCCAATCTGACCGGCAGCAAAACTTTTTTGACAATAAGAATAATGATTATTTCACCTACTATTCCCTGAAGATTGAGAAAATCCTCAAGGAAGTAAAGCCGGACTTTGTGTTCGGGGAATCAACCGCCTTTCATGAACTTATAACCGTTGAGCTATCCAAGACATTAAATATTCTATATCTCAACCCGTCCACTTGCAGGTATCCCACGGGCCGTTTTTCCTTTTATATGTATGATAGCCTCAGTCCGTATATGGGATCAGGGGATATCTTACCCGATGAAGAAGCGTGGCAAATAATTCAGAGAATCGTTAAGAAGGAGTCCAGGCCAGACTATATGAAAAAAACATCCTCTTCCAAGTCTAAAGAATGGAAAGATAAACTCCTCAAAACAGGATCTTATTTTATGGGCGAAAAGTACAATACTCCGAACCCTCTGGTGAAATATAAGCTTGAAAAGAACAAAAAGGCCAATATAGCTCAATGGGAAATTGGTGCTATCAGCAATATTCCGGATAGCAGCAGAATGGCTGTACTTTACCCTTTGCAAATACAACCAGAGGCCAATTTGGATGTATGGGGCCGAAAATGGCGCGATCAGACGGCCCTTATCAAAGGGTTGGCCGATCTGCTTCCAGAGGACACCATACTTTATGTAAAGCCCAACCCAAAATCCAAGTATGAGTTATCAGACGCCCTGGTAACATTGTGTCAAAATCATCCCAAGATCATTCACATCTCTCATGGGCTTGATATGGAATTGGTTTTTCCAAAAATAGATCTGGTAATTACCGTAACAGGGACTATTGCTATTGAATGTATTCTTTCGAATAAACCGGTGCTTACCTTAACAGAGACACTTAACAATTCACAACCGAATTGCATTTATGTAGATGACCTTCAGGCGATACTTCCTGAATTGGACAGGATCAGGCAAAATACGTTCCCAAGGATTAGCGACAGCGAGAAGATAGCCTTTATCAACAAGCTTAACAGCACGAGCTTTGAAGGGGAGGTCAATGATCCCTTTACGGCTCCCCATAGTATCGAAAAGAAGAACAGGGAGAAAATTCTTAGTGCATTTCGGGCTATCTTAGCAACAGCTCCTTCGTCATAAGCATGAAAAAATTTCTAACAGCGCTATGTTCTGTTTTGTTGCCAGGATTTCTGGCAACACCAATGCTTCGATTACTGGGGCATAGGATCGGAAAGAGGGTCCGCATAGGATTTAGCTGGCTGTATGTCTCTGAGCTATGCCTGGGAGACAGGGTCCAAATCGGACACCTCAACCTGGTCTTAAATAAAAGCCTGGAATTAGATGAGAAATGTAAAATTGGCTATCTGAATATTCTGAAGGGCCCATTTGAGGTGCGGATGAAAAAAAATGCAGCTATTGGGAATAAGAACTATTTTACGAGGGCTCCCCTGGGAGTCAGTTACGGGAAATCAACACTTTTTTTAGGGGAGTGGACGAAAATAACCGTCGGACATCATCTGGACCTTACCCGGTCTGTTCGCTTCGGTAATTATTCAATATTGGCAGGACTGGGCAGCCAGCTCTGGACCCATGGATATTATCACGCCGATGAGGGGTTGGACCGTATCCGTATTGACGGAAGCATACAGGTCGGTGATAATGTATATATAGGGTCCTCAGTTATTTTTAATCCTGGGGTTAAGGTCGGTTCGCGCATCCATATAGGAGCAGGAGCTGTCATTTCAAAAGACCTTAAGGAACCGGGAATGTATGTGAACCAATCCCTGCGGTATCTGGACAACAATTTGGAAAAAGTAAAAACCCGTCTGATTCCGGTTAAGGAGGAACACCTTATTGAAAATGTATACAGAAAAAAATAATGGCATTTCTGCACCCCATACGTCTTTTGCTTCTTTCTTTTCTGCTTTGGCTTGCTTTTTTTTTAGTTATCCCGACTGAGTACCTGTATTCAGGATCCGCTTTTTATCCTTTAACCACCCTGATTTTCTATACGGCTTCCTTTGTAGTCGGTTTTTACTCTCTGAGGCAACCGAAGCAGTTTTCTGCTGATTACATCGGAAATCTAAATCTTAAATCAAAAAAACTCTCTTTTCTTTTTTTTGTGCTGGGAGGGATTGGGGTTTTGGTAAAATTGTATGCCGGATTTTTTGTGACCCGTATTTACGCAGCACGAAATACGGCTCTATTAAGGGAAGAACTCTTCGGACAGGAATTCAGCAGTGGTGCTTTTGGGGTTATTGGAGCACTTTTATTCCCATTTGCTGTAATCTGTATGTTACTGGCCTGGTATAATTTTAAAAATTATAACAAAATATATCTGGCATTTGCCACCTTGATTGGAATATATCCGATCATAGACACCTTTTTCCTTGGCGGGAGAACAACCATGGTTTTGCTTGGAGGAACCATTTTCGTTACTGTCCTTTTTGGCTTGAAGCACCATACAAACTATCGCTTGTCCCGGATCACTTTCAGGAATATAACCTTTCTGGCCTATCCGAAATTTCTGAACCGTAAGCGCATGTGGATCCCTATATTGCTTTTGCTTGTCCTTTTTGTAAGTTATTCCGTTAAGGTTATCTCGGGGCGTTTGGCTGAATTTAATTACGACAATACTCTGCTGGTTTGGGAAGAGTTGCATGAAGTTCAGATAGATGATGATTTTCAGGAACACGTGGAAAGTCTGCCTAAGAAGGATCGGGATTTAGAAATTGGCTTGTACAGTCTTAAACATTATTTTGCCCATGGCATATTCGAATACATCCGCCTGGTAAACCATCTTGAAAAAACCAGCGGGTATTATTACGGGATGTATGAGTTCCATGTCTTTTTTAAGTTTTTCAGACCTTTTGGCCTTTCGGTACCCTCTTTTTCAGAAATAAATAAAATATCCTATAAACCGGCAGTTTACACTACATTCTGGGGGCCTTTTTATATAGATTTTGGTCTTTTTGGCATAGCGGTAATTTTCATTTGGGGACGATATGTTAGAAAAGTATATGCAAGGGCGCTGATCGGACATCCTGCTTACGTCATTTTTTACGGTTACCTGGCGACAATTATCCTGGCTTCTTTTTTTCTGAATTTCCTGCTGGGCTCCTCTTCCTATTATCTGTTTGGATTTATAGTTGCGATATTATTGTTTAAAATCCGGATTGATGGTCCTGAATTAAAGAATCGTGAAGCATGAAAGGGACTGGCCTCATTCTGCTTTTGTTCTTAGCCATTTCCTGTAAATCAGAAACTGAGAGCAAGACTATTTTGCCTCCAAGGGTTTTGGATAATTTTAACGACAGTGCCTTCGTCTCAAATGATAGCTTTCCATACGGGGATATTCGCAGGTATGGCATTTTCCCGGAACAAACAGTACCTCAGAATGAACTTCAAAAACTATTTCAATTGGCTCATCAGGGAGTTCCTTTGTTTTTTCCTGCCGGTTATTATCCCATAAGCCTCAGAATTGAGGGGGGCGAAGATATTAGTATTCATTTTGAAAAGGTCGAATTGGGAGGAGAGTTGTTTATTATCGAAGCTGAGAACCGCAATAGTTCCCGGATATCCCTAAAAGGAAACCTCAGGGTCATGGACCGGGTTTTTGTGCGACATTCAGGAGATATATCAATGGATACGCTGTTGATCCATTCAGATCAAAAAAAGAATATAAACGGAAAGAAAAATCGCGGCTTGAGCATTTATGCCGGCTCCCGAAATATTCTTATCCAATATCTTGAGGTGTTTGATGCAGGAGGCGAACCAACCAAATACTATCAGTATTCTGCTGCTGCTGTACAGTTGCATGGCTGGAATAACAATCCAAAAAATGTTCGCATAGGAGAACTAAAAATTCGTAACGCCGGGCGCAGTGGAATTTACCTTACCGGTAATGGCCATAGAATTGGCAAGTTGGAAATATCAGGTTTTGGTAGTGGATCAAACCAGCAAATGGCTGGTCTGGATGACGCCCCAGCGGGCAGCGCCCGTTCTTTTACCGGGCTGTGGCTGAACAAATGCGATAACTGTGAGTTGGACTCAGTCAGGATTTTAAACGGGGATTCGGAAGGATTTTCCGAACTGCGACTGGACCCAGGGGAAGCCTTCAAACCGGTAATAATCCATAACCTGCTGATAAAGCATGAACTATCTGAACCCAATATTGAGGACAGTGAGCTAACCAATGTGATTATCAAAAATGTAATCCGGGATGACGCAGACCATTAATATTCGCAGAAACATCTACGTATTTTTATTACTGGTGGGGTTCATCTCTTTTATTGTCTCATTTGCAGTGAATAATATGGTGGTATGGGGCCTACTACTCTTTTACCTGGCAGATAGAAGGCAAAATGTAATATCCAAATTAAAAAAGGCATCTTGTAATCGGTTGATACAAATATTTCTTTTGTTTTTTCTATGCCAGGCGGCAGGAGTGATGTATTCTTCAAACTCCCTGCAAGCTTGGGACCGTGTCCTGTCCATGTTTCCCCTGGCTTTTCTCCCTGTTGTCCTGCTTTCGGAGCCACTTGCTGAAAAGGACCGAAATATCATATTGAGTATTTTGAAATTTTCGATACCGGCCATTTTCCTGGGATTGTTAGCGTTTCATCTATTTATAACAGGTAGGACCCTGGATAATTTTGTGCATTTTATGCTGGTCGAGAGTCTGGGGGCTAGTCAATTTTACCTGGCATTTATCATTACCATTCCTTTGTTGGCAGCTGTTCAAGGCTTGCTGAAGAAAAAAGACCAAATAATTAACGTTCTGATAGTATTAATGTCTTTTGGATTTCTTGTCCTTTTAAGAAATCTTACCTCCTTACTGTTTATCTGTATTGTTTGGGCGGTATTAATTGTTCGCTTGATTATAGCTAACGATTATAATAAGGCCTTTTTGGCGATCATGTTTGGAGGAATAATTTTGTCATTGAGCAGCCAGGTGCCCATGATCCAGGACCGGATGCAGTTTATACAAAAAACCACAGATTTTGATATTGAAACCATAATTACCAAAAACCGTTATACTTACACAAAGAACACCCTTGAACATAGAATGTTAATTGACTATTTGGCGATAAATATAGTCCAGGAATCCTTGCCCTTTGGATTGGGCACAGGTGATGTTCAGGACCGGCTTAATAAGGAATACGCAACTGTTGGTTTTAAATCGGGTATAAAGCTTAAATACAATACGCATAACCAGTACCTGGAAGAGTTCCTGAAAACAGGTCTGCTGGGAGGAGTAGCCTTTTTAATCCTGTTGGGCTGTCTGTGTGGAAGAATTAATTGGTCAGATTACTATTATCCTTATATTCTCTTATTTTTTATTGCCGGATGTTTTTTTGAATCTTATTTAAACAGACAGCATGGGGTGTTTATACTAGGTTTTATTATCCCTTATTTTTTAAATTCCGAAACACCGCAAAAATAAAGGCAGTTCTTTGTTTAAAATCGAACAGTTAAGTATGAACAAGCAATTTCAGGAAATTTGAAATAGGGATAATGATGAGCATACAGAACAAACATATTGCATCCAGGATTCCATTCATTCTAAGCTTTCTTTTTACCAAAGGCATTGTGTTTTTTACCCCATTACTCCTGGCAGACCTTCTGGACCAGGAGGTCTTTGGCAAACTCGAATACGCGCTTGCAGGATTGGGTTTTGTATTGAATGCTTTTATTAATTTGGGTGTCCCGGGAGGGTATCCGTACTTTCTTCTCAGAGAAAAAGGAGTTGAGGTCCGGAAGGGCTTTGCTCTTCACCTTGTTTGGCTGGCTTCCCTTTTTTTTTGCAACCAGTTGGCATTTTTCGTCTTTGGCCTTCAGGCTGAATGGTATATGTCTTTCAATGTGGCTTTTATCATCGCCAACCAGGTATTTTATTCAACCCGTTTAAAAAGCCACGAGAGGTCCACAATGGCAATTTATTTTGATTCAGGTATTTATTTGTTGCTGTTAGTGCTGTTCTTGTTGTTTTATTTTCAGCTCCTACCAGTTTCCCTGGAAACAATCAACTATGTTTTGCTGGGATATGCATCGGTGTATATGGTGGCAGGATTACGAAGTTTTATTTACACCAACAAGCAAGCTATTTTCTCACAGTACAGGCGCATTCTCAAATACAGTTTAAATGTCATGCTCGGTACTTTCCTGATCTTTTTATTGACCGCCTCGGGCAGAATCCTGGTCGAGTATTTCTTTTCGTATGAGGAAGTAGGAGTTTACGCCTATTATTTTCGGATTTCTGCGGTTTCCGTAATGGTGTACCAGATGGTAGCTATTCTATATTTCAGAAAACTTTATACGTTTCCTCCAAAACTCCTGGACCGGTATTACAGTTGGTTTTTCATAATGATGGGGGTCCTTTCCCTTTCAGTCTTTTATATTGCACCCTATATCCTTAATGAATTTTCGGTATTCTTTTCGAATACTTATCAGGATTACAAAGATGTATACTTCCTGTTATGCTTCCAAATGGTTATGTGGATTGCTACGGCGCTTAACTCCAGTATTATAGACAGGGAGAACCTGGCAAAGAAAAACAATTTGTGGTTCCTGCTATTGATTATTGCAGGCCTTATTGTTTTGTTTTTCCTTAAAGGCTCGCTTACCACCTTCCTCCTGGTTTTTGTACACATGAGCGTCATTTTCCTGGCCGCCCTCATCCAATACAGGACCTTGAAAACCAAAGGGATTTTATTTAAAAAATCTATTTTAGCCTTAACCACTTTATACGCCATTGCGGCAATCTGGTTTTTTTCGGTACTTTAGGCGGATGCTGTCCTTGAAGGCCGTTTACAAATGAATTGCTTAGAAACATTCGCATGAATATCGCCCTTATACACGACTGGTATTATACCTACGGCGGAGCCGAACAGGTAGTAAAATCAATCAATAACCTTTGGCCTGAAACTGAGCATTACGCCTTAGTTGATTTTTTGGGAGAAACAGACCGGAATGAAATACTCGGGGGTAAGGAAGTCTGCACCAGTTTTTTACAAAACATTCCTACAGCAAGGAGCAACCATCGCAAATTCCTGCAGTGGTTTCCAAAAGCTATCGAACAATTTGACCTTAGAAAATATGACTTGTTGCTGAGTTCCTCATCCTCTGTGGCAAAAGGGGTTCTGACACATCAAAACCAATTGCATATTTGTTATTGTCATTCCCCCGCCCGATATGCCTGGGACCTCTATTTTCAATATCTGGAGGAGTCAGGATTAAATAAAGGGCTTAAAGGAGCCTACGCGCGCCGTGTACTTAGGAATTTCAGGAACTGGGATTATCTGTCTCATCCACGGGTTGATCATTTTATTGCCAATTCCCATTATATCGCCCGGAGGATCTATAAGGTTTATCGAAGAGAGGCTGAAGTAATTTATCCGCCAGTTGACACGGAATTCTACCAATGTAAAGAACAAAAAGGAGACTATTATTTTACCGCTTCGCGGATGGTTCCTTATAAACGGATTGATGAGATTGTAAGGGCATTTAATAAAATGCCAGAAAGGAAGTTAATTGTTGCCGGTGATGGGCCGGATTTTCACAAAATTAAAAAAGAAGCTTCTGATAATGTTCAATTCCTGGGTTATGTAGGAAAACAAGAATTAAAAAAATACATGCAGGAGGCCCGGGCCTTCCTTTTTATGGCAGAAGAGGATTTCGGGATTATTCCTGTTGAAGCCCAGGCATGCGGAACCCCCGTTATTGGGTATGGTAAAGGAGGGGTTTTAGAAACCGTAATTGACGGGCGAACCGGCATCCATTTTATGGAACAATCAGAAGAGAGCCTGCGTCAAGGGATCCAACGGTTTGAGCAACAGACTTTCGATGCACGGGTCATCCGAAAGCACGCGGAAGGCTTTAGCAGAACACGCTTTGAATCGGAATACAAAACTTTTGTAATGGAAAAGTACAGGGAATTCAAGAATAATTGAATTCATTCTACCTTTACAACCGGGGAATGAAAACCGCAATCACGAATAAACGATGATATTTAGACCAAAAAGTGTAGTAGACCTATTAACGCTGCTCTTTTATTTAGCTGATCTTCTCGTGATTAATCTATTTGCCTATCTGCTTCCGATCAACCTCGTAGAGACCGCACTTTTTCACATCTATATTTCAACTTCATGGACTGTTATTGCTTTTTCTACTCAATTTTATGTGATCTATCGTTACACGAAAGTGGTTCACGTGCTCCGCTTACTGGTAAGGCAATTTTTCTTTTACTTCCTGATTATCTATGCCTTTATTGGCTTTTTTAAACAGCCGAATATGAGCCGTTTGGCACTCGCCCAGTATGTCGTAATAGTTTTCCTGATCATTTCCGTTTTAAAGCTGATCACGTACTTCCTGATGATGCGGTTTCGGGAATCGTTTAAGGGTAATGTGCGAAAGGTTGTGGTTGTGGGCAACAACAAAAAAACCAAACAACTGATTGGTGTCTTCAATGACCGTACCGAATTTGGGTATCAATTTATGAGGCAGTTTTATCCCGAAAAAGAAAATTTTTCCACTTTTGATTGCTTTCAGTATATAGTTCGGGAAAACATTGATGAAATCTACTGCTCTGTTTCCGAGCTGAAAAACACCGAACTTATCGATTTCATCAACTTTGCAGACAATAACCTGAAAACCCTCAAATTCCTCCCGGACAATAAGAATATATATTCCAAAAAACTAAAATTCGAGTATTACGATTACCTGCCCATACTTTCGCTTCGCGATATACCTCTTCATAATCCAATAAATGCGGCCATCAAGAGACTTTTCGATATCCTTTTTAGCCTCGTAATTATCTTTGGGATCCTAATCTGGATAACCCCTATCCTCGCCGTACTGATTGTATTGGAATCCAAAGGCCCCATTTTTTTTGTACAGAAGCGCAGTGGGCTGGACAACCGGGAATTTCACTGTTTTAAATTCCGTTCTATGGCAATGAATAAAGATGCGGACAACAGGCAGGCTGGCAAAAATGACATGCGGGTGACCCGAATCGGGAAGTTTATCCGGAAAACCAGCATAGACGAGCTGCCACAGTTTTACAATGTACTTTTTGGCAATATGTCTGTGGTGGGGCCGAGACCTCATATGCTGAAGCACACAGATGAATATGCAGACCGGGTAGACAAGTTTATGGTAAGACACCTGGTGAAACCCGGAATTACGGGACTGGCACAGGTCAGGGGCTACAGGGGGGAGATCGAAAACCAGGCAGACATTCAGAACCGTATTAAATTTGACATCTTCTATATTGAAAACTGGTCATTTTTACTCGACCTAAAGATCATTGTACAAACGGTGCTGAATGCTTTCAAAGGAGAGGAGAAAGCCTATTAAGGAGCGCAAAATTGCTTTATAGGTAGGGCTACTAGGTGGTAAGGACATATATTGTTAGAATGTGCTTACATTTGTGACTTCTCGGTATAAATCTATTAGTAAGTTGTATTTCAGATGAAAATTGCTGTCATTGGAACCGGATACGTTGGCCTGGTTACAGGCACCTGCCTGGCCGAAACCGGTAATGAGGTAGTCTGTGTGGACATAGATGAAAACAAGGTCAGGAAGATGCAGTCCGGGGAGGTGCCTATTTATGAACCCCATCTGGATGTATTATTCGAAAGGAACATAAATGCGGGCAGACTGACCTTTACAACTGCCCTCAAAGAAGGTCTGGATCACGGCAATATCATCTTTCTGGCGCTGCCAACACCGGAGGATGAGGATGGCTCTGCCGACCTGAAATATGTCCTCGGGGTGGCTGACGAGATAGGAAAGCTAATAACCGATTACAAGGTAATTGTCGATAAAAGCACTGTTCCTGTGGGGACATCCGAAAAGGTGCATGCGGCTAT
Organism: Robiginitalea insularis; assembly: GCF_052497835.1. Lineage (NCBI taxonomy): Bacteria > Pseudomonadati > Bacteroidota > Flavobacteriia > Flavobacteriales > Flavobacteriaceae > Robiginitalea > Robiginitalea insularis. The sequence goes on along the minus strand of NZ_CP199296.1, from coordinate 1,292,107 downwards.
TGCCAAACATGCCAAATGCGAATTTGATGTGGTCTCTAATCCGGAGTTTTTACGGGAAGGATTTGCGGTAGATGATTTTTTAAAACCCGAGCGCATTGTTGTAGGGTCGAGTTCAGAACGCGCCATTTCCATGATGCAGAAGTTGTTTAAGCCTTTTGTGCGTTCCGGAAACCCGGTCATCATAATGGATGAAAAATCAGCAGAGCTAACCAAATATGCGGCAAACGCTTATCTGGCCACCAAAATTACCTTTATGAATGAAATCGCGAATTTTTGCGAAAGGGTGGGGGCCGATGTGGACAAAGTGCGTATTGGGATGGGAACGGATTCCCGAATTGGGAAGCGTTTCCTGTTTCCCGGGATTGGTTACGGGGGTTCCTGTTTTCCAAAGGATGTAAAGGCCCTGCATAAGTCCGGAAAGGACCATGAATACAATTTTCAGATACTGGATTCGGTTATCAGCGTAAATAAAAGTCAGAAACTCGCTCTGATTCCCAAGATCAGGAAATATTTTCAGGACGATTTGAAAGGCAAACGAATTGGAATCTGGGGGCTGGCCTTTAAACCGGAAACAGATGATATTCGGGAAGCTCCTTCTCTTGACGTGATTGCGGAGCTGCTAAAATCCGGGGCTTCCATTACAGCATTTGACCCCGAGGCCATGGAAAATGTAAAGCGAAAACTAGGGGATAAAATAAAATATGCCAACAGCATGTACGAGGCGGTTACGGGCGCGGATGCCCTGGTAATCTGCACCGAATGGGGAGTCTTTAGAAATCCTAGTTTTGGAAAAGTGAAGCAGCTTTTAAAAAATCCCGTAATCTTTGATGGCAGAAACCTCTATGATACTCAGGAAATGAGGCAGGAGGGATTTCATTATGAGTCTATAGGCAGGGAGTTGGTTCAAAATAATTAAATCTTTTGTGGGAAAACGCGTATTAATAACCGGAGCGGCAGGATTTTTAGGCTCGCATTTATGTGATCGTTTTATAACGGAAGGTTACGAGGTTATCGGGATGGATAATCTCATCACCGGCGATCTTAAAAATATTGAGCATCTTTTTCGCCTGGAGCATTTCGATTTTTACCATCACGATGTCACCAGGTTCGTTCACGTGCCCGGCAAATTGGATTATATTCTTCATTTTGCATCTCCCGCCAGCCCGATAGACTATCTTAAAATTCCCATTCAAACCTTAAAAGTTGGGGCACTTGGAGTTCACAACCTCCTGGGATTGGCCAAGGAAAAGAATGCCCGAATCCTGATTGCTTCCACTTCAGAAGTATATGGGGACCCCCTGGTCCACCCACAATCTGAGTCCTACTTTGGGAATGTAAATACGATAAGCCCCAGAGGGGTTTATGACGAAGCCAAACGCTTCCAGGAATCAATGACCATGGCCTATCATCGCTTTCATGGCCTGGAAACGCGTATCGCCAGGATATTTAATACCTACGGCCCCCGGATGCGTTTGAACGACGGGCGGGTCATCCCTGCCTTTATGGGGCAGGCCCTCAGGGGTGAGAACCTGACCGTATTCGGAGACGGCACGCAAACGCGTTCTTTTTGCTATGTTGACGATCAGATTGAAGGAATCTACCGCTTGTTGCTCTCGGATTACAGTTTGCCGGTAAATATTGGTAACCCGGATGAGATAACGATTAAGGAATTTGCAGAAGAGATTCTTGGACTTACCGGGGCGGAGCAGAAAATCGTTTACAAACCACTGCCGGAAGACGATCCATTGCAGCGACAGCCGGATATCACTAAGGCCAGAGAAATTCTGGGCTGGGAGCCCAGGGTGGGGCGGGCAGAGGGGATGCGGAAAACCTTTGACTATTTCAAGACCCTGTCTGAAGAGGAGCTCAAGAAAAAGGAACACCGCGATTTTTCGACCCGCAACAGGCGCTGATAAAAATCTCCCCATTCACGGGCCACTTTCCCTTTCAAAAGCTATTTTTGCTGAAAAGCCAGCAGATGAATATTCTCATATTGGGCTCTGGGGGTCGCGAACACGCCCTGGCCTGGAAACTCAAGCAAAGCAGCAAACTCAATCAATTATTTGTCGCCCCGGGAAATGCGGGGACGGCTGAGATAGCCCGAAATATTGCGGTAAGCGTTGAAGACTTTGATGGAATTAAAAAGGCCGTATTGGAACATTCCATCAATATGTTGCTGGTTGGGCCGGAAGTCCCTTTAGTGAAGGGGATACACGATTTTTTTGAGAAAGACGCCGAACTTTCCGAAGTGATGGTCATAGGGCCTGCTGCAGAAGGGGCTATGCTGGAGGGCAGCAAGGAGTACGCCAAGGAGTTTATGAAACGCCATGGCATTCCCACTGCAGCCTACCAAAGTTTTGGCGCTTCGGAACTACAGGAGGCCTATAACTTCCTGGAAACACTCAGCCCGCCTTATGTTTTGAAGGCAGACGGGCTGGCAGCCGGAAAGGGCGTACTAATCCTGCAAGACCTACAGGAGGCCCGGGAAGCGTTACGGGAGATGTTGGTGGATGCTAAGTTTGGCAAGGCCAGTGCTCGGGTAGTGATCGAGGAATTTCTCAGCGGAATTGAACTGAGCTGCTTTGTTCTGACCGACGGGGAGCATTATAAAATACTTCCTACTGCCAAGGACTACAAGCGGATAGGAGAAGGAGACACCGGGCTGAATACGGGTGGCATGGGGGCTGTATCCCCGGTGCCTTTTGCCAGTGAAGCCTTTATGAAGAAGGTTGAAGACAGGATTATTATCCCGACTGTAAACGGCTTAAAAGAAGAAGGCATACCCTATGTGGGATTTATCTTTATAGGCCTGATAAAGGTTGGAGACGACCCTTTTGTTATTGAATACAATGTGCGTATGGGAGATCCGGAGACAGAAGTAGTAATTCCCAGACTAGAAAGTGACCTGTTGGACCTGTTGGTGGCGGCGGCCCGTGGGAATTTGGATCAGGCAGAATTAAAAATTAAAAAGGAGGCTTGCACCACAGTTGTAATGGTTTCCGGGGGCTATCCGGAAGGCTATAAAAAAGGATATCCTATCAGTGGCCTGGAAAACATTGAAGGATCTGTCGTCTTTCACGCCGGAACTGCGCATGATAGGGAGAAGGGGACTTTAAGTAACGGAGGACGTGTACTGGCAGTAACTTCTTTTGGAAAAGATTTCAAGCAGGCCCTTGGCCGGTCTTACAGCAACCTGGAAAAAATAGATTTTACGGATGCTTACTTCCGAAAAGATATAGGATTTGATTTGTAGCCTCGGGTTATTCAGGCAGGGGCTACAGCCCGCAGGCTTACATATAGGAGTGAGCCGTAATACTGGTATCTTCTTCTCCGCTGGCGTCAAAAATACGCAACTGGCGCAGCCAATAGACCATGGCCACAAAACCTATCAGGACGAATACCCAGTTCACCGAATTGGCCGTCCACCAGTTCTGCATTTCGCGTAATAAATCAAAAGGAGCGAACAGTCCGTTGACAAATAAATCCTCAATGCCTTCAAAAAAAGATTTCATTGTACCTATATTTACGATACAAACATACGAAAACCAGTGATGATTTCAAGTGTTTTTGGCAAAACAAAACCCATCAATTATGTGCTGGTATTATCTTTTCTTTTTGCCTTATACTGGTTTGTAAATGCGATACGGTTCGGGCAACCCATAGACGTGGATAACCTGCCCGGGCATTTGCTGCGGGCCGCCTGCCTGCTGTTTACTGTCCTGATCATAAACTTTGTGGTTCAAAGGAATCAATTAACCGGGACACACTCCTATAGCCTTTATATCTACAGCCTTTTTTTCCTGATTTTCCCGGATATTTTGCTGGATGGAGATTCTATTTATGCCAGTTTATTTCTATTGCTGGCAATGCGCAGGCTTATCAGCTTAAAATCGCTGCGCAACAGTAAATTCAAGATCTTTGATGGGGCTTTATGGATAGTTACCGCAAGCCTGTTCATCGATTGGGCACTGTTATTTTTGGTTTTGGTTTGGCTGTTTGTCTATTTCTATGAACCTGAAAATTTCAGGAATTGGCTGATCCCGCTGGCTGCCGTGATAGTAGTGGGGATTATTTCCTGGAGTTTCTCCATCATAGTGGGTAATCCTGACTACCTAAGCGAACATTATCGCTTCCTATGGGATGGACTGTTATCTTACTGGCGGGATTGGGGGAACAGTTTTAAATTAGGGTTATTCCTGTTGCTGGTCCTCCTTTCAGGTTTGGTGTCATTTTTAAAACTCGGCAAATCCGGTCATGGAAAAATAATCAGTATGAGGCTTATCGCTTTAGCCTTGATTATAGCCTTTGCAGTGGTACTACTAATGAGTAATGAAAGGGGTGGAGCTGTAATCCTTTTATTCTTCCCGGCGGCCGTATTTATTTCCAAGTATATCGAAACCCTTAAGAAGGAAGCCGTAAAGGAAGCCATGCTGACCGGGCTCCTTCTTGTGGGTATTTTGGTATTTGCGGGGGAGTGGGTTGCCAAATAAGCGGTATCTTTGCCAAAAAGCATATAATATGTTCAGTGACTTTGCCTTCGACATCTTTGAAAAAAGCATTGAAACCTATCACATAAAAGACAGGGTAGATCAGACTTTTACCAATCCTTACCCAAAGGACGAGGTGGGTCACCTGCTCTATAAGAAGAACTGGATCGACACCGTGCAATGGCATTACGAAGACTTAATCCGGGACCCGCAAATAGAACCGAAAGCGGCACTGGAACTCAAGCGGAAGATTGATGCGAGTAACCAGGAGCGAACGGATCTTGTGGAATATATCGACAGTTACTTTTTAAAAAAATACCAAGAGGTATCTGTTAAGGAAACAGCCGTTATCAATACAGAGAGCCCGGCCTGGGCCATTGACCGATTGTCAATTCTTGCACTCAAGATATACCATATGCGGGAAGAGGTCGAACGCGAAGATGCTTCTGAGGCACACCGATCTGCCTGTCAGGCCAAATTGGATATTTTACTGGAACAACGAAAGGATTTGTCTCAGGCAATAGACCAGCTTTTGGAAGACATTGCCAATGGGGATAAGTATATGAAGGTGTACAAACAAATGAAAATGTACAATGACGAGGAGTTAAACCCGGTCCTTCGTGAAAAAAAGCAATGAAAAAAAGGTTCTGATCCTTCGGTTTTCTGCAATGGGGGATGTGGCTATGACAATCCCTGTTATCCTTTCCCTTATTGCCCAGTACCCGCAGCTCCAAATTACTGTAGTTAGCCGAAAAGCTTTTACCGCCCTTTTTGAGCGAATCCCCGGGATTTCATTTTATGCTGCTGAATTAAAAGATAGACACAAAGGCCTTTTGGGATTGTGGCGGCTATTCCGCGAATTAAATGCCTTGCAGCCAGAATACCTGGCCGACCTGCACAATGTACTGCGAACAAAGATTATCAGGCTTTATTTCCGGGCTACCAGGCTTCGAGTAGCGGCATTGAACAAAGGCAGGGCGGAAAAAAGGTCATTAACCCGAACCAGGAATAAAGCTTTCAGACAATTACGTACCACACATCAGCGTTATGCCGAGGTCTTTGCCTCCCTTGGATTTCCTGTAACATTAACTTCAGAAGCGCTCCTGCCCACAGAGCCCTGGCCCCTTTCATTTAAAGACCACCAACCCCTTACCGGTGTAAAATGTATAGGCCTGGCGCCCTTTGCCGCGCATAGCGGGAAATGCTATCCGGAAGACCGCACTAAAGAATTGATTGGGTTGCTGGAAGCATCTTCAGATTATAAAGTATTGCTGTTTGGAGGGGGGAAAGAAGAGATAATGCGATTAAAATCCTGGGAATCCGAATTCAGCAACTGTAAATCTGTGGCAGGGGAGCTGAGTTTTTCAGACGAACTTGCGCTGATTTCAAATCTGGACCTGATGATATCCATGGATAGCGGGAATGGGCATTTGGCAGCTCTTTTCGGTGTGGCAGTTATCACCGTCTGGGGGGTAACCCATCCTTATGCCGGATTCGCACCCTTTAAGCAGCCTGAGGAGAACTGGATCCTGCCAGACCTGCAGCAATTTCCAGATATCCCAACTTCGATATATGGTAATAAGGTGCCTCCGGGATATGAAAGGGTGATGGAGACCATTGCTCCACAAACAATTTATAATCGGGTCAGGCAAATCCTCAACGCCTCATGATATTAGGCCGTAACTTTCTGACTTAAGGACCTGAAATAGCCGCGCAGCTGCTGCAGATACCGGTACCGCAACGTTTTTGCGTTGCCACTGACCATGAGCGTTCGGATTCCAAAGTAAGATGCCATGATATAGGTGGCCAGGGCCTCACTGTCTACATGTCTTTCCACGTATCCGTTGGTTTTGCCTTTTTGCAATAAAGTAACCAGGTTTACCTCCCATACTTTGCAGATATCCGTCAGATTTTTCATTATGGCCTCATTTCTCCCGTTGAATTCGTTGATAAAATTGTTCAGGATAAATCCAAAATCCATTTCATTATGCTCAGCTGTTTCAAGGGCATTGTCCAGACATTTTTCTATGGCCTGAAAAGGATCCTGCTGCTCTTCGAGAGGCTCTATGAGCATACTGTAGACCTTTCGGAATACGAGATTTTGAATAATACTGATAAAAAATTCCTCTTTTGACTGGAAGTGATGGTAAAAAGCGCCTTTCGACAAATCAAGGCTTTTAAGTATATCTCCGACGCTGGTATTATAGTAGCCATTTGCATAAAATAACTCCAGCCCGGTCATTTGCATTTTGTGCATGGTAGCCATGCTTTTTAGGTTCTTTTCCATTTGGGTAACATTTGGGGTTTACAGACCATGTGGTCTCAAACAAAGAACCTGCAGATTGCGTTTTGGGTCAGGATATTAAGACAAAGCCGGGCAAAAAATCGATGAGCGGTCAAATATCCGATCAATGACGTTCCGATACAAAAGTTCAACCGACCGCCCGGTCGGTTAAACCGATGTAAATTTCGGATAAAAGGCAGACCGTTTGGTAGTGAATACCCATGGATTCTTAAGTAACGGTGCCCTGGCAACTACTTCCGGCTCCTGCCGTGCACCCATAGCAGTGTTGTGAGATAATTATATTCCGATCCTGGAGTACCGCTTCATTATAATCTTTAATATGCTTGACCTTACTGGCCACTTTCAGCCCCAGCATCTGGTTAAAATCACAATCATACAACCAGCCATCCCAGCTTACCGAAATGGTATTGGTACACATAACACTTTTCACGGCCTCAGGATTATAGGCATCCACAAGGGCCGTCATATAGTCTTCATAGTTTTCAGACGCGATCAGATAATCCAGAAAGCGGGCAATGGGAAGATTGGTTATGGCAAAGAGCGAATGAAAGGATATCCCGAAGTCTTCCATCAGGGCTTTCTTAAAGTCCCGTTCCATCGCTGCCTGGTCTCCGGGGAGATATGCCCCGGATGGGTTGTAAACCAAATCCAGCTTTAAAGGGCTGTCCGGCATCCCATATCCAACCCGGTTTAATTCCTGCAAGGCCCTGATAGACTTATCAAAAACCCCGTCCCCCCTTTGCTTATCTGTTTTGCCACGGGTCCAGTGGGGCATTGAGGAGACTACGTGCACGTTGTATTTTGCAAAAAACTCGGGCAGGTCGTAATATTTCTTATTCGCCCGGATGATTGTCAGGTTGGAGCGGACTATAAAATCCTGTATGCCCGCTTTGGAAGCTTCCTCTACAAACCACCTGAAGTCCGGGTTCATTTCCGGTGCCCCACCTGTAAGGTCAAGGGTATGAGCCCCGGTATTGCGTATCACTTCCAGACATTGTTTCATGGTTTCTCTGGTCATGATTTCCTTGCGGTCCGGTCCTGCATCCACATGGCAGTGTTCGCAGACCTGGTTACACATATATCCGACATTGATTTGCAGTATTTCCAGTTTCCCGGGCCTCAGCGGGGCCTGTCCACTTTCCGCGATTTTATCCCGGAAGTAGGGCAATTCCCCGGAGGCAAAAATGCCGCCATTTAGAATTTCCATTTGCTTGTTGACTGTTCCCAGGGCTTCATTCCTGGCTTTCAGTGATTTCGTTGCCATAGTCTATTATTACAATGATACAGGACTCCTTTCAGAATACAAATTCTGTCCTACATCGAAAGTTTATTGTATTTATTCATCATCTGTACTCCGTGTACCAGGGTAGCACCGCTTTCTATTGCGGCGCCCACATGTACGGCTTCCATCATTTCCTCTTTGGTGATTCCGCGTTGCAGCCCATCTTTGGTATAAGCATCTATACAGTAGGGGCACTTAACAACATGAGACACCGCCAGGGCAATAAGGGATTTCTCCCGGGCTGTCAAGGCCCCTTCTTCAAAAACCTTTCCATAGTAATCAAAGAACTTCGTTCCCAATTCTTCACTCCATTCGGTGATCTTGCCAAATTTTCTCAAATCTGCCGGATCGTAATAATTTGCTGCCATTTCTTTATTTGATTTATGATTATTGTCTTGTTTCCTATTATCCAGTTGTAGTGGGATTCCCTGTTGCGCCTGCTCCTGAGGGGGCAGGATTTCCATATTATCCCAAATTCCGGAAATCAAAGTATCGGCATAGGCTTCAGGAAGCCGGGCCTGTAACATAGCCCTGGAAGCAGCTTCTGCGTCATACTCCAACGAATGATGGTGAAATTGCAGAGGTCCCTCCGCTGTTTCAGAATCGAGAACCATATACCACACACGGCTTGTACCATCATTGGCGGGCAACCCGATTACTCCGGGATTCAGCCAGTAAGCTACACCTATTGTTTTGGCAAAAGGCAGCCCGCTGTGCCCGGCCACGATTACCTCTGACTGTGTGTTTTCAAATTCCTCACGAAAACGGTTTTCAGGAGAGGAAGCAAAAATATATTCCGAAACTTCCCGCGAAGATCCGTGCACTATTGTTACTTGACGATTACCATAGGTAAAGCGAATTTGCTCCGGGAGGGCGGCTATCCAGTTCAGGGAATCCATTGATAAATGCTCATGTGTATACGGGAACCATTGTTTTGAAAATAAGTCGCACCGCCCGCCTTCTTCAAAATTGCAGCCACAGTCATCTGAGCCTTCGGCCAGTTGTAATTCTACATTGCCGGCAATACTCCTGCCCCCCCAGCTCCTGAAGCGCTGTACCGTCTCTTCCGGAAAGGCGCAATACCCCAGCAGGTCGCCGGTTGAGAGGCAATTTTCAGGAGGTATACCTGCTTCTTCCGCAATTCGGATAAGGGCTTCGAGGGCATGCAGATTGCTGTAGACTCCGCCAAAAAGCAGGACCTTACCCTTTAAAGCGCCAATAGTATCTATATTCTTTTTAGCCATAATGGTATCAAATAAACAATAAAACAACTCAACAACCCCCACAGATTGATCCACAGAAGGGGAGCATATGCCCCCTTGGATAAGATCAGTCTTTCCGGAAACCAGTTCAGTACAAGGGCAAACCCAAAAAGCAAACCGCAGCCAATACTGAGATAAAAGCTGGATTTGGGGGGCTTGGCGCGCCAGCAGACAAATACCGGGCAAAGGCCAATTACCATGGTCCCACTAATGGTGGTTGCTGAAAGTATAGATGCATCCAGGAATACCGGAATGGATCCCAGTATTGCAAGGGCGATCATGCTTGCCCGACCCAGGCTCACACGGTTTCCCAGACCCAGGTCCAGTGCAATAAGCTTGGAAAAGGAGGCAAAGGTGGAATCCAGGGTGGAGGCTGCTGAGGTAATCATAATGATATTTACAATCAACAAAACCACAACTCCAAAGGCCTGACCAACCTGAACTGCAGCCTGTCCCTGCATTCCCTCAAAACGGGCATAAACACCTACCAGGCTGAATAAAACGATGCAGATAAACCCAATTACGGTTGCCCACAAAAATGCTTTAAGGGTTACCCTTGGCGAGGATATAAATCCTCTGTCGGTTAATACCGGATCGTGAAAAGGATAGCTCAGCGATTGTAAAATGGCAGCCAGCATCAGGTTTATTCCGGTACTCATCGTCCAGCTCCCGGACTGCAATGCCTCACCCATACCATAAGAAGTGTCCGGACCAAAAATAGCAGCTAACAGTACGAGTAAAAGCACTGCAAACAGCACCATCTGTATGAGGTCTGTAAAAATGGAGCTGCTTAAGCCGCCTTTGAGGGCATAGGCCAGTGTTAGGACCGTAAAGAGAATTATCGCCAGATAGTAGTCCGTATCCCCAACCGCACCAAAATAAGATCCTATGACCATGGTGTTGCTCCAAACCTCGTTAAAGAGCCTTATAGCAATAAGCAAGGAAAATACCCAGCAGGCCTGCTTTCCAAAACGGGTATTGAGAAACTGGTGGATACTGGAGAAACCACCAATTGTGCGCAATCGGTATATAATCCAGCCGGCGACCAGGAAGGAGAGATAATAGCCTGCGTAGGCCACTCCTCCCACAATACCGAATTCCATCCCCAGGTTGGCGGCATTGGTAATGCTTTTTGCAAAGATCCAGGAAATGACCAGGCTACCGGTCAGGGCCAGGACGCCCGGAGATCTTTCTGCAATCCGGGCCTTAAAAAACTGATTGGTATTTTTTGCATATGGAGCAAAGAAAAACAATGCCAGGCTTAGCCCGATTAGTATGATCCATTGCCATTCATTTGCACTCATTGCCTACTGGTTTACATCCCACCACACCGGGACGTTTATACTATTGCCTTCCGTATTTTCAAAAGCCTGCTGATAGTTGCTGTTGTTTAATGCCTCCTCTTCCGCCGGATACGGCATCCGGACGGGTATCAGGTCATTATTCAAACTGGCCGAAATGGTTTTTAACAGCGGAAACCCAGTCCTTCTGTATTCAATCCAACCCTCATACCCGTTAATGGTATTCCCAATCCATTTTTGTGTTATTATTTGTTGGAGCGGACTGCTATCCGGGTTGCTAAATGATGCTGCACCGCTCAGATAGCCCGCAGGCAAAGCAGCACCCCAGTATTCGAAGGCCTGTGCCACAGCCAGTTCATAAAGTGTCTGCGCATTGGCATTAATAAGCGATTTGTGAGCGGCCTCTGCCAGCAGGAAGTTCGTTTCCCAGGCCGTCATAAAATTGGCGTCAAGCCGGCCGCTTTCTTCCCTGAATATGGTTCCGGTAAGGGAATAATCAGCCAGGGCAATGGAGGTCTGGGAGGCGTCAATACCATTGAGCAGGCCATTAAAACTCCCGTCTGTACTATTGGCGAAAGGACGATACAGGATTTCCAGCCGGGGATCCTGCAGGCCGGTCAGGACTTCCTCCATGGTTTCCGAGAGGACGAAATTGTTGAAATCTCCAATCCGTAATCTGGCTAACCTGAAGTTATTGGGCTCCCCATCCGTAAAATCAAAAGTGGCATTCTGACTGTTTTGCAGTATAAAGGAACCTTCATCATAAAGGGCCTGTAAGGCTTGGGTAACATCCGAAACAGCGGAAATTCGTACCAGCGATTTAATCTTAAGGGAATTCCCGAAACGCCTCCACCCTTCTAAATCCCCGTTGAAGAGTATGTCCCCTTCCAGAGCCATGGAACCATTGTATGCGGAAATTGCGGCAAGGCCCAGGTCCAGATTCTGGAGGATACCGTCCGGGCCGGTATAAATGGACTCCTGCGTGTCGTATGCAGGGGTTACGGTGAGTGTTTTCCCCTGAAAGGCTTCCGAATAAGGTACATCCCCGTATAAATCGGTAAGTGCAGCTGCCATATACGCTTTCAGAATCCGTGCCGGTCCTTCATAGATGGCAGCAGCGGGGTTCTCCAGGGCCTGTTGCAGTAGTATTTCATTGTCACGGAGATTCTGATATAGGATCGGCCAGGGGTTTCCCCCCAACTGAGGTGATTTCAGGTCGTGGCGATCAAAAAGGTTAAAGTCGAGCGCTGTGCTGTACTGTCCCAGCAAATTTCCGGCAGTGAATCCTTCGTAAGACATTTGTTCCCCATAATCGTAAATGACCTGACGCAATAATAGTGCGGGCTGTACCTGCAAAGGGGCATTTGGGTTTGTATTGATCCCTTCAAAATCCTGTGTACAACTTATTACGGATATAATTGATCCCAGCAAGACTGCACAGAAGAACAGTTTTTTTAGGGAGACTATATTTAGCAAGCTTGTTTTTTGCATCCTGATCCGTTTAAAATTTTACGCTGGCTTTCATTCCTATACTTCGTGTGGTGGCATAAGACATATCTTCCACCCCGCTGATAAAGCCCTGTCCCTGTACTGCGAATTGTTCGGGATCAAAGTGGGGGTTTTCGGTTATGGCAAATAAATTCCTCCCTATTAAGGCTATTTGTAACAAGGCATCCTTTCGGAAGAGTTCAAAATTCCTGAAAGTATACCCCAGCGAAAATTGCCGTAATTTCAGGAAGGAAGCGTCGTATATATTATTTTCCTCATGGTTGCGGTCATAGAATTGGCGGTAGTAACTTTCTGCGCTCACGGCTACGGTGTTGGGCTGGTAAACCGGATTTTCCGCGGATCCGACATTCACGACCCCATCGGCGATAATACCAGATTCCGGGCGGAAGGAGGTTTCAGCCAATTGGCCACCTACATTCCCAAGGGCCCTGGTCCGTGAAACCAGGATACCTCCCTGCTGCCAGTCCAGCAAAAAGTTGAGGTTCCAGTTTCCCAGGTTGAAGTCATTGGAAAAGCCAAGGGTAAAGTCAGGATTGTAATTTCCAAGCTTTTTCAGGGTATTGTCCGGTATAAAGCGCCCCTCGGGAGTAAGCACGAACTGTCCCGAATCATTTTTTAAATAACCAGTCCCATATAGGTCTCCAACGCGGCCACCTTCTTCTGCTTGTAAAAATACCGTTTGGTTTTGTGAATCGTATATCCTGGAATACGCTAATGTCAGCCGGCCTTCTTCTTGCGGAAGATCTGTAACTATCGCCCTGTTGGTGCTGAAATTTAACTGGGTGTACCAGGAAAATCGATCGCTGAAGATGGGATTGGCACTCAGGATTATTTCAAGTCCCCTGGAGCGAACCCGTCCGCCGTTCACCACTTGCTGGGTATAGCCGGAAGAAATACCAATCGGTAGGGAAATAATCTGGTTGCGTGTAATATTGTTGTAGTAGCCTATGTCTATTCCAAGTTTTCCCCCGTAAAATCGTATGTCGGCCCCGAGTTCCAGCGCACTGGTTTGTTCCGGTAGCAATGCCGAATTCGGGATGCTGGCCTGATCGCTGAATGTTGGCTGCCCGTTAAAAGGGGTTTGAGCAATAAAGGTGCTATTTGTCTGATAGGGATTGGTGTCGTTTCCAACCTGTGCCCAGCTGGCACGGAGTTTCACGAAGGATAACACCTCTGGAAATTCCAGTAATTCGGAAAGGATAAGACTGGAAGAAAAAGAGGGGTAAAAGAAATCAGTGTTTGCAACGGATGCTGGGGTAGCCAGTGCACTGGACCAGTCATTTCTTCCGGTAATATCCAGATATAACAAATCCCGATATCCGAGTCGGGCAATACCATATAGGCTGTTAATCCGTTTTCTGGCTTCAAAATCAAACACTTCTATGGGGGAAGCAGCGTTAGACAATCTGAATATTCCGGGCTGTGCGAGGCTGGTGGTTTGAGATTGTTTGTTTACGGCCTTCTGATCCAAACGGTTGCCACCAAATGAAAGATCAACGGAAAGATCTCCGAAGTTGTTCCGATAAATGAAAAGAAAATCCGTATTGACTTCCCTGTAAAAGACATCGTGTTCAGCATAGGCCCCGTTGCGAAAGCGATTGGAACTGTAGGCACGCCTCAATTGCCTGGCTTCTGAAGAATAATCCATCCCGCTTCGTATGGAAACTTCCAGTTGCTCTGTGATTTTATATTTAGCGGAAAGGTTGCCAAAAACCCGGTCTCTGCGGAAAGAATTCCGATTCTCAAACAGAATGAAGTAGGGATTGTCAAAAAAAGTATAATTATAGGAAAACTGCTGTATATCATCCAGACCAGGTTGCCAGTAATCCTCTAAACTACGTATGTTTAACGATCTCGGGCCCCAGGCCACCAGGGAATAGTTTACATTTTCAGAACCATATCCGTTGGCCGGGCGATTGTCTGACTGGGAATTTACATACATTACCGAGGCATTGATATTCAACCGTTTATCTGGTTTGAAACCTAACTTTGCATGCAGTGTTTGTCTGTCCAGATTTACTCCCGGAATAATGGATTCCGATCGCAAATCCGTAAAGGAAAGCCTGTAATTCCCCCTGTCAAACGCATTGGAAACGGAAAGGTTGTTAATAAAAGTCGTTCCTGTCTCGTAAAAGTCCTTCAGGTTGTCCGGATGGGAGACAAAAGGGGTGGGGGTGATAGGGAGTCCGTTGTAAAGGGAAGTGTCCCCTCCCCGAACAATCCTGCCATCGGCCAGTACAACGGGGCTGTCAAATTGAGAGATCAGGCTGCCCTGGTCCAGTCTGGGACCCCAGCTATAGGTTATATTATCATTTACACCTCCTCCCAGGCCATCTACAAACTCAAATTGTCCGGAATTCCCCTGGCCGTAGGTGTTCTGAAAATCAGGCAGGCGAAAGGCCCGGTCTACAAAAAAACTGCTGGAATAGCTGATTCCCATTCCTGGTGACTCAGTTCCTGATTTTGTTTCAATCAGGATAACCCCATTGGAGGCCCTGGTCCCATACAGGGCTGCTGCCCCCGGCCCTTTTAATACAGAAACCTCTGCTATGTCATCAGGGTTTACCTCCATTGCCCCGTTGCCAAAGTCTATCTCCTGAAAACCTGCCGCGGCCTCATTTGTAAAATTGATTATGGTGTTGTTGTTAATGGGAACACCGTCTATCACAAAGAGGGGGTTGTTATTGGAAAAAGACGCTTCACCCCGTATGCTGATTTTTGAAGAAGATCCCACTCCGGTAGCTCCCTGGCTAATGGAAAGCCCCGCCACCTTTCCGCTGAGGTTATCAAGGAAATTGACCGATTTTACCTCACTGACCCCTTTCGGATCCAGGCTTTGAACAGAATATCCGAGCTTTTTGACCTCCCTTCGCTCCCCCAGCGCCGTTAACACCACCTCCTGCAAGACCTGGCTATCTTCCTGCAAAACGACATCGATACGATTTCTGCCTGAAATAGATGCCCGGAAAGAAGTATATCCCAGGGTTGAAAAAATCAATTCCCCTGAAAGATTGGGAAGCTCCAATCGGTATCCCCCATTTTCATCTGAGCTGGTACCCGTAGAGGTTCCGGCTAAAAGCACATTCACATAGGGAATGGGACTCCCATTGGAATCTCTTACCGTACCGCTTACAGTTTGCTGTGCGTATAAACCGGCGCCCAGGCCAAAGACCATCAGGCAAACTAAGATTTTCATAAAATAAGTTCAGAATAAAGGAAATGGCAGTAGTAGCAACTACCCTAATTAAACAAAGGTTAACCTAAGCAGGTTTGGAGACCCTTTGTTTCTGAATATTCTGAAGTAGATTTCTTGCAGATATAGGTTTACCGCGGAGACAGCTGTGGAAAAACGAGTCAGAATCAGCAATAACAGCTTAAGCAGCCTTCTTCCCGACTGAGTGTTTAATTTTAGCCATACCTTAAAGTCCCATTCTGAATCCAGTTCCATTAAAGGATTCAGGCTATAAGGCTGAGCGCTTAATTCTTTTAGCCATGATATCATGGCTGTTCTTAGGTTTCCCTGATTCCAGGGTAAACTGATAAACGCTTCAAAATGAAAATCGGATTGATCTAACCCGATCAGGTAGACCCCTCCGTCTTTTGAAGGACCCAGGACCGGGCTTCCTTCACCCAATATATTCGCAGCCTGAACCAGGGTTGCCGTTTTCAGATCCGGGCTGTCATTCCCAATGACAATAATTTTTTTATAGCCCTTTTCATAAATGCCCTGCATGGCATTGGCCAAACGTATCCCGAAATGGGTTCCTAACTGTTGTTGTTCACCTATGTGGAAATAGGGGAGACCGCTCCTTTTTGCTTTTTGGATCGCTTCCTGTGTTAGCTGGTCAAAAAGCAGCTCTCCTTTCAAGACTCCTTTGTCAAGGGAATCTTTTTTCGCGGATTGGGCGAAGACTAGAATAGCTGTGTCCGGGGGTCTCAAAATGGCCTGCCTTATTGTTGTGCTTAAACTTACGATAAAATGAACACCTATATGGTCGGGAAGAGCTTTTTTACATTACATCAGGATGTAATTTTAACAGCATGCATCAGATATCCTAAACCGACTACCTGGTTTGTCAATGGTATTTGGAAGCACTGCTGTCACTAGAAAATATAGTCAAAAGGTGTATTGGAGCTGCTCAATTGCAGCCAGATTCATCTTTTTTTGATTCTAAAATCCAATTACCGACCGCCCGGTTTGTTTTTTTGTAGTTATAACCAACTGCCAGCAGGCTCAAAAACGGGTCGTTTTGGCCAATATGAAGGCCTTGTTGGCATGGATGTGTAAAATCTACTTAAATAGTGATAGTTTTGGATACCTAATAAGCAAATAAGGATGAAGTTCCCGGAAGCAAAACAAATTGGCGTAGTCTTTTCAGGTGGTGGCGTACGCGGCATGGCACATATAGGGGCTTTAAAGGCTCTAAGGGAGCACGAAATACACCCGCATTGGATTTCGGGGAGCAGTTCCGGGGCTCTGGTAGGGGCCTTATACGCTAAAGGGATGGGAATTGAAGAAATGCTGTCTTTTTTTAAAGAAACCCCACTTTTTCGGTATAATGTTTTCAGCTTCAGTAAGCCGGGGTTTCTGGACACGGAAAGATATGTTGATTTATTCCAAAAAATATTTCCTGAGAATTCTTTCGAATCGCTTGAAAAACCATTGTATGTTGCGGCTACAAACCTATTAAAGGGCAAAGAAGTCTACTTTTCGGAAGGGGAACTGATCCGTCCGCTCCTGGCATCGGCAGCTCTGCCCCCAATCTTCAGTCCGGTTTCCATAGAGGGTGAATTGTATGCAGACGGAGGGATAATGAATAATTTTCCCCTTGAACCCATTAAGGAACAGGCAGCGTTTCTCATAGGCAGCAATGTTTCTGTGGTTAAAAATGTTACCCGGGAAGATATGAGTTCTGCTTATCGTCTGGTAAACCGGACCACCTCCTTAATGCATTTTGTGAATACCCGGGATAAAATTGGGAAATGCGATCTGGTGTTTCAACCCCGTGACCTTGAAAAAATAGGAGTTCTTGATAAGAACGGAATCGAAAAAGCCTTTACTATTGGATATGATAATGCCCAGCAGGTATTAAAGAAGCATAGAGCCTGATACAGCCGATTAAACGTCATCATAGTCTATTTTCAGAACTGCTGAGGTCGGATGGGCCTGACAGGTCAGTATAAAACCTTCCTGCAGCTCGCTATCGGTGAGGATCTGATTTTTCTCCATATGTGCAGATCCTTCCGTGACCCTTGCAATACAGGTACTGCACACCCCGCCCTGACAGCTATAGGGGGCATCGATCTTGGCATTTAAAACCACATCCAGCACCAAAGATTTCTGGTCCATTTCCAGTTGATGGATTTCATCATCCAGCGTAACTTCCAGGTGTGTTGTTCCTTCCATAGGTGCATCTGAAGAGGCTTCTGCTTCGGGTTCCGTAAAGAGTTCGTGAAAAATACGGTCTTCCGGCATCCCATTGGCTTTCAGAGAATCCCTTACGGTATCGATCATTGGCAATGGGCCACAGAGATAGGCGGCGTCAAAATCCACTCCCTTGTGTTTATTGCGTAAAATATAATTGACAGTGCTGTTCTCAATCCGCCCGAATAAACTGTCGGATTCCTGGTTACGGCTAAAGAGATGGTATAAATGAAACCGATCGTTATATTTTTCCTTCAAATCCTGAAGATCATTATAGAACATGGTTTCTTCCCTGCTTTGATTTCCGAAAACAAGCACAAAATTCAGGTCCTGTTTGTCCTGAAGCGCTGTTCTCAAAATGCTCATAATAGGAGTGATTCCACTGCCTGCAGCAAAGGCCACTACGTTTTTGTATCCGGTTTCTGGCTTCAGGACAAAACGCCCTTCAGGAGGCATTACTTCAAGGGTATCTCCCACTTTGAGCTTGTCATTTGCATAGACTGAAAAAGTCCCTCCATTTACTTTTTTTATCCCTATGGTTATTTCTTCTGAAAGCGGAGCCGAGGAAATAGAATACGCTCTTCGGATTTCACTATCTCCGCCTTTATGGCGTATGGTTATATATTGCCCGGCATCAAACCGGAATGCTTCTCTTTGTTCAGCAGGTATTTGCAGGCTTACCGCTACCGAATTGGGAGTAAGGTGATCGATTTTAGAAACTTCCAAGGGATAAAAGTTGCTCATTATTTCTGCGAATTTTGCTGCAAAACTAAGCATTGCAGCGCTTTCTTCTAATTTTGATATTAATTTTAAGTCTTTTGTAACAAAAATTTCAACCCTAATACTAACTTGCTGAACGATTAGCACCAACCCTATGTTCAAACACTTTATCCGTCTTCAGTGGAAGGCGTTTTTTCGGTCTGCGTCTTTCGCAACCAATATTTGGTTTAAAATACTAATGGCCCTGGGAGCCCTTTATTTTATCCTGGTCTTTTTATCCCTGGGAATTGGGGCTTTTTTCATTATTGAAGATGCGGGCCTTGGCGATCCATTACGGGTGGTAAACCGTTACATGATATATTACCTGGTTTTTGATCTCTACCTGCGGTATATGCTGCAGAAAATGCCGGTGATGAATATAAAACCGCTGCTGTATCTTCCATTTAAGAAGGCCCAGGTGGTACAGTACTCCCTGGGGAAGACCGTGCTATCTTTTTTTAATATTATGCACGCCTTCTTCTTTATACCTTTTTCGGTAGTATTGCTGTATAAAGGCTATGATCCGGTATCCGTTGTTGGATGGCACCTGGCCATGTTTGCACTGTTTTATTCCAACAATTTCCTGAATATCACCATGAATAATCAGGACCGGATTTTTTACCCAATCATTATTATCCTTGCCTTTCTGGGGATCAGCCAGTATTATGGATGGTTCGATATTACCCTCTACACCGCCCCGATATTCGATTTGTTTTTTGACATCCCGCTTACCGCTTTGCTGGCATGGGGGCTGCTGGTAGCCATTACCTGGTATTCCTTTAGGTATTTTAAGCAACACATGTTCCTGGATGGCGGATTGGCCAGTAAAACAGCCGAGGGCAAAACCGAGGATTACGTTTGGCTCAACCGGTTTGGGAACCTTGGAACTTTCCTTAAGAACGACATTAAACTCATCCGCCGGAACAAGCGCTCCAAGACCACAGTCCTGATGAGTGTGTTATTCCTTTTTTACGGATTGTTATTTTTCTCGGGAGGCCTGGAGGTTTACGAGTCACCAGTCTGGCAAATATTCGCAGGTATCTTCGTTTCTGGTGGCTTTCTCTTTAGTTTCGGGCAATTTGTCCCCAGCTGGGACAGTGCCTACTACCCTTTAATGATGAGCCAGAATATACAGTATCGCGAATATCTGAGTTCCAAATGGTATCTGATCGTTATTGCCACTGCACTGAGTACGCTGGTATCTGTTTTCTATCTCTATTTCGGCTGGAAGGCCTATCTGGCAGTGGTAGTGGGTGCCATATACAATATCGGGGTAAACTCCTACCTGGTCTTATGGGGCGGGGCTTATATCAAAACCCCAATTGACCTTACGTCTAACAAAAAGGCTTTTGGGGACAGCCAATCCTTTAATGCCAAAACCCTGCTGCTGACCATTCCCAAGCTGATGCTCCCCCTGCTGGTTTACTGGCTGGGAGATTTTTTATGGGACCAGACCACAGGCTTTATCCTGGTTGCTTTGGCCGGGGTTATTGGCTATGCCTTTAAAAACAAGGTGTTCTCCCTGATTGAAAAAATTTATAAAAAAGAAAAATACAAAACCCTGCTGGCCTATAAACAAAAGGCCTGATCAAAAAGAAAATTATGATTGTCGCAGAAGACTTAACAAAAAAGTACGGTGCCCAAACCGTGCTCAATATTGAAAAGCTGGAAATCCCAAAGGGACAGTGCTTCGGCTTGGTTGGGAATAATGGCGCCGGAAAAACAACTTTCTTCAGCCTTTTGCTGGATCTTATTCAGCCCAGTTCAGGAGGGATTACCAATAATGGGATTGAAGTGCGCAAAAGCGAGGCCTGGAAACCCTTTACCTCGGCTTTTATAGATGAAAGCTTTCTGATCGGTTATCTGACTCCTGAGGAGTACTTTTATTTTATCGGGGAATTGAGAGGGCAAAGTAAAAAGGATGTAGATGCGCTCATTGGAGGATTTGAAGATTTCTTTCACGGGGAAATCCTCAATCAGAAGAAATACCTCAGAGACCTTTCAAAAGGGAATCAGAAAAAAGTGGGGATCGTGGCATCGCTCATCGGAAACCCGGAGGTAATCATCCTGGATGAGCCCTTTGCCAACCTGGACCCTACCACTCAAATCCGTTTAAAAAAAATACTGAAAGACCTGGCCGCCAACCGTGAAGTAACGGTTCTGGTTTCCAGTCATGACCTGATTCATGTAACCGAAGTTTGCGAGCGTATTGTGGTGCTTGATAAAGGAGTAGTTGTTAAGGATATTGAGACCTCTCCAGAGACTCTAAAAGAGCTGGAAGCCTTCTTTGACAATTAACCCCTGGCGGAATAGTCCTGCCGTCGGTAAAAACTACTGCTAAAGGGTTAGTGATAGGTTATTTCCCGAATAAGACGTCAATATCTTCTGATTTGCGGTGTGCCGGCATACTAAAAACTGCCTTTTGTAGTTAAGGATACATAAGAATACCGGGAATTTTGAAGCTTCGTTTCAATTTTTTGTTTTACCTGTTGGGCGCGGGAGTTTTGCTGGTGGGATGTTCCACCAAGAAAGACTCTTTTGTCAATAGGAATTGGCATGCCCTGAATACGAAGTATAATGTCCTTTATAACGGGAACCTGGCCTTTGAAGAGGGCCGTGAACAACTCAATGAATCTTACAGAGATAACTACTGGGAAATCCTTCCGGTAGAGCGCCTGGAAGTATCGGGAGAGATCAAGCTGGATTCGGAGGATAACAACCCCAATTTCCTTAAAGCCGAAGAAAAAGCTGCAAAGGCCATCCAGAAACACAGCATGGATATTTCCGATCAGGAGCGCAACCCTCAAACCGATGAGGCCTTCTTGTTGCTCGGAAAATCGAGATACTTTGACGAGCGCTATATCCCCGCCCTGGAAGCATTTAATTATGTACTGCGGAAATACGAGGAAAGTGACAAGCTGAACGAAGCGACGATCTGGAGGGAAAAAACCAACATCCGCCTGGGGTATGAGGAGCTGGCCATTAAAAACCTGAAACGCCTTTTTAAATTTGAACGGCTAAAAGATCAGGAATATGCCGATGCGAGAGCCATTATGGGACAGGCCTATATTAACCTGAATGCCCCGGACACAGCCATACAGGAATTGAAAACTGCTGTTGCCTATACGCGCAAACCGGCTGAAGAAGGGAGGTATTTGTTCATCATCGGACAGCTGTTTAACCAGCTGGGCTATAAAGACAGTGCCAACATTGCCTTTGATAAAATTATTGCGCTAAACAGGAGGATTCCCAGGGTGTACCTTATCAATGCCCATTTGAGAAAAATACAGAATACGCCAATAGATCCCGAAAATGAAGAGGATTTGCTGGAATACCTGACTGAACTGGAAGAAGACCGGGAGAACCGTCCCTTTCTTGATATTATATACCGGCAACTGGCCGAACACCATCAGCAAACCGGATCGGACAGCCTGGCCTTATCCTATTACAACCAATCCCTCAGGAAGACGCAGCAAAAACCACAGCTGAATGCCCTGAATTATCAGGACCTTGCAGATCACTATTTTGACGAAAACAGCTACCGGACAGCCGGGGCCTATTATGACAGTGTTTTGATGAACCTGGATGAAAACACCCTTACTTTCCGGGCCATCCGCAAAAAAAGGGACAACCTGGATGATGTAATTACCTATGAGGAAGTAGTTCAGTATACTGACAGTGTTATTCGCATTTACAATATGAGCCCGGTTGAGCGGGAAATTTATTTTCAGAACCACATTGACTCCTTAAAGGCCGTTGCCGAAGCAGAAGCCCTGAAGAAGGAGCAGCAGGCCAGTACCGGGTTTGCGGCTTTTGCGGAAACCAAAGGGGGTAAACAGAACAAGGGAAAATTTTATTTCTATAATATCACCAGCCTGGGATACGGGAAAACAGCATTTACCAATAAGTGGGGTAACCGGGAACTGGAGGATAACTGGAGATGGAGCAGTAAGGCTCGTATTTTAACAGAACAGGAAGCCCTCACCGCCGATTCAGACATTGCAGATGAGGCAGACGTCCTTTCGGAGGAGCAGCGCTATTCCCTGGATTTTTATCTGGATCGCATACCAAAAGACCCGCTACTAATTGACAGTCTTCAGCACGAGCGAAATTTTGCGAATTATCAACTGGGGCTTATTTACAAGGAGAAATTCAAAGAACTGATGCTGGCAGCCGGCAAACTCGAGAAAGTACTTGCCTCCAATCCGGAGGAGCGTCTGATACTCCCTTCCAAATATAACCTGCTGAAGATTTATGAGGCGGTAGACAGCCCGCTTTGGGAAAACATGCGCTCCGACATCATCCAAAACCACCCGGATAGCCGGTATGCGGCCATCCTGACCAATCCCGAAATAGAACTTTCCGCCCTTGAAAACAGTCCGGACAGCAGATATGGGGAATTGTTCAGGGCCTTCCGCGAGCAACGCTTTTTGGAAGTGATAACCGGGGCGGAGAAGAGCATCAATCAATTTACAGGAGATCCGATTGTTCCGAAGCTGGAACTGCTTAAGGCTAATGCAATCGGCCGTTTACAGGGCTTTATTGCATTTAAGGAAGCCCTGAATTACGTGGCGCTCAATTACCCCAACAGCCCGGAAGGCAAGCAGGCCCAAACCATGATAGACGAACAGATTCCGCAGTTGGAAAACAAGGAATTTTCAAGGGCAAATGACTCCAAAGGACGGGAAAACTGGAAAGTTGTATTTCCCTTTAAGCGTTACCAGGTTGAGGAAGCTGAAAAGCTTGCAGGAAAACTCGAGAAATCCCTTAAGGATCTCAATTATAAAAACAGGGTATCCAGAGACATCTATGATCTGGAAGACGCATACGTGGTGGTACATGGTTTCCCTTCACGTGACTTTGCCCTGGGATATCTGGAACTGCTAAAAAACAATAAGGATTATCTTATTGAGCGTGAGAATTTTGTAATTTTATCCTCTAACTATAAAATTATCCAGGTTCATAAGAATATAGACGATTACAGAAACACAATACAATCCCCAAAACCCTAATTACCATGTTTTCAGATAACAAAAAACCCAGAGCTATGAACGAAATTGGAGGACAACCCAACCGAATCGAAAAGAACACCAAAATAAAAGGAGATATTATTTCCGAAGCCGATTTCCGTATTGACGGAAAACTGGATGGAAATGTAAAAACTTCCGGGAAGGTAGTCATTGGAAAGGGTGGCTATATCCATGGAAAAGTAGAATGCGTGAATGCCGATATTGAAGGCAGCTTTAATGGAGAATTATTCGTTTCTGAACTGCTTTCCCTGAAGGATTCAGCGGTTATTGAAGGTACCGTTAGCGTTTCCAAACTGGCCGTGGAACCCGGGGCTACTTTTAATGCGTCCTGCACCATGAAAGGGAAAGGCGCCGTTGGGACTGCCAGTACACCCACTTCTGCTGCTTCCGGGATGAAACCATCCGATGGAGGCTCTGCCAATACATCCGAGCGTGCCAAAGCCTCCTGATAAAAAAGACAGGAACCCTATAAAAAACCTCGCAATCCTCTCAGGCATTGCCATTGAAATGGGGGTCATTATCTATTTGTTTGCCCGGGGAGGAATGTGGCTGGATAGCTACTACGCAACTGAAAAACGAATTTTTACAGCCATTGCGACCCTTTTGGGTGTCGGGATATCCCTATGGGTCGTTCTCAGACAAATCAAACAGGTCAAATACTGATGAAGGATTCAGGTTTTCTATGGCGTTATGCTGCAATCCTCTTATTTAGCCTTTGCATAGCCTTTGGGATACACTGCTGGCTGCGCATCAGCAACGGGCTGGACGCTTTCGGTGAGGCCCTGCCGGGGACTTATCTCTTCAACTTTATCCTGGCCTTTGGAATTGTATTGTTGCTCTATGTTTTTCGCCAGAAACTCAAAAACCAGATTGGCTTTTTATTTATTGCCGGCAGCCTCCTCAAATTCCTGGGTTTCTTTATTTTCTTCTATCCGGGGTATGCCACTGATGGCAGCCTCGGTCGTTCCGAGTTTGCGGCCTTTTTCGTACCCTACGCAGTAGCCCTGATCCTGGAAACACTTTTTGCCTCCCTCCTGTTGCGGAATATGGAAAAAAACTTCCCCTGATTCCGCTAGCTTCCAAAGCTTTAAAATAAAATTTAAATGCTTTTTTCTTTTTAAAGGAATGCCGTACATTTGCACCGATTTTTAGAGACCCTTAGATCCTAGAGACATGCATAAAACCCTGGTGAAGTACCTTATTGCCTTTGTAATCCTTTTATCGGGTCCAAATGCGATCGCCAAAGAAAGCAGCACTGATACGGAAGACACTCCTCAAAGCCGCAAAGCTGAAATCAAGGAGTTTATCGAGCACCACCTGCAGGACTCTCACGATTTTACCATCTTTTCTTATACTAATGATGCCGGAGAGGAAGAACATTTTGGTTTTCCATTACCGGTTATT
The DNA here is from genome assembly GCF_052497835.1 of Robiginitalea insularis. Classification (NCBI taxonomy): domain Bacteria; kingdom Pseudomonadati; phylum Bacteroidota; class Flavobacteriia; order Flavobacteriales; family Flavobacteriaceae; genus Robiginitalea; species Robiginitalea insularis. The sequence goes on along the minus strand of NZ_CP199296.1, from coordinate 1,267,343 downwards.
CTCTGGGATGACGGATTGAAAGTATTTTCTTCCTCAGAACTGCATCACGGGGAAACCGTTGCGGAAGCCGGGGGAGCTTATTACGCACTGGAGCACGGCAAAATATACCGTACAGATGCTGAAGGGACCATCACCTATGATGAGGAGCACCATCCCACCAATGTAAAGCCACTTGATTTTTCTATTACCAAAAACGTGGTGATGATGCTGGTTACCGGCCTCTTATTGATCTGGTTATTCAGTAGCCTGGCAAAGAGTTACGCCCGAAACGGAAGTGTTCCCAGAGGGATTGGACGCTTTTTTGAGCCTATCGTTCTGTACATACGAGATGACATCGCCATTGCTAATATCGGAGAGAAGAAATACAAGCGTTACATGCCGTTCCTGCTCACAGTATTTTTCTTCATCTGGTTTTTGAATATGTTCGGGCTCACTCCACTGGGGATCAACGTTACCGGTAACATTGCCGTAACTACGGCCCTGGCGGTAATTGTATTCTTTATTACCAATTTCACAGGGACCAAAGATTACTGGAAACATATTTTTGACCCGCTGGGGGATGGAATGCCCTGGTACGGCAAAATGGTTATCTATATCATTCTTGTTCCCATTGAGGTCCTGGGGATGTTTATCAAGCCTTTTGCACTGCTGATCCGTTTGTATGCAAACATGACGGCAGGCCACGTGGTATTGATGAGTCTGATCGGGCTGATCTTTATCTTTAAAAGTTGGGTTGGCGGGCCCTTGTCTTTTGGACTGAGTTTCGCTATTTCCCTTATAGAGGTGCTTGTAGCACTCTTACAGGCGTATATTTTCACCATGCTGGCAGCCTTGTATTTTGGTTTTGCCGCAGAAGAACACGAGCACGATCACGACGATGCGGAGCTCGCACATTTATAGTTGAATTGTTTAATTTTTTAATAATTATTTTATGGAAATTCCAAGTGTAGTAGGAGCAGGGTTAGCCGTGATCGGTGCCGGTATCGGTATCGGTATGATTGGTGGACGTGCAATGGAAGCAATTGCCCGTCAGCCTGAGGCCTATGGTAAAATTCAGACAGCGATGCTGATTGCAGCGGCGCTTATTGAAGGTATTGGTTTTGCTGCGATTTTCGCAGGCTAAACCAGCATCATACTCCGCCTGTTTATACGGTTGGTACAAACGGGCGGGGTTTAAAGGAAAATTCATAAGGTAAAGACAAAGCAATGGAAAAATTAATTAACGAGTTTTCGATAGGCCTCTTTTTCTGGCAGACCATTTTATTTATCCTGCTTCTGCTCTTATTGCGGAAATTTGCGTGGAAACCCATCCTGAAGGCTGTTAATGAACGCGAAGAAGGGATAAAAAATGCATTGGCGGCTGCTGAAGATGCCAAAAAAGAGATGCAGAATGTAACCGCCGATAGTGAAAAACTGTTGCAGGAAGCTCGTGCCGAACGCGAGGCCATGCTTAAAGAAGCCCGGGAAATAAAAGAAAAGATGATTGCCGAGGCAAAGGCACAGGCTGAGACAGAAGGAGATAAAATGATCAAAAAAGCCCAGCAAAGCATTGAGGGTGAAAAGAGGGCAGCCATCGCAGACATAAAGAACGAGGTTGCAAGCCTTTCACTGGAAATAGCGGAAAAAGTCCTCGGGGGGCAACTGGATAATACAGACAAGCAGCTAAAGTTGGTAAACAAGCTGGTCGAAGACATCAAATTACGCTAGTAGTATGAGCGAGAGGAGAGTAGCTTATCGTTATGCCAAGGCGCTTATGGAATTATCCATAGAACAGAAGGCAGTCAAGACGGTTGAAAAGGACATGCGTCTGGTGGCAGAAACCATTGAGGGGAATGAATCCCTTAATGATGTGCTGAACAGCCCGGTACTGAACTCTGCAGATAAGGAAAAGGCAATGGAAGTTTTATTCAAAGGCTCCCAGCCGCTAAGCTTTAAATTGTTTAAGCTGCTTTCCAGAAATAAGCGGATAGGAATACTGGATGTAGTAGCCTCCGAATTTATTGCGCTGTGCGAAAAGGCAAAAGGACAGGATATCGCTAAAGTGGTGACTGCCGTGCCATTGACAGCAGAGCTGGAAAAGAAATTGTTAAAACAAATCGAATCCATTACCGGAGGAGAGGTAAGTATCGAAAATACTGTTGATGAGAGCCTGATCGGCGGATTTATTCTGCGTGTGGGAGACCTGGAGTACAATGCCAGCATTGCCAGCAAGCTCGGAAACTTGAAAAGAGAATTAATACAGAATTAATTGTATAACCCGATCCGGATCGCCGGATCGCCTTTATAAATAATAAAATGGCCGGAATTAAAGCAGCTGAAGTAACAGCGATCTTAAAGAAGCAATTGTCAGGATTTGAGGCAACGGCTACCCTTGATGAAGTGGGTACCGTACTTCAGGTTGGGGATGGTATTGCCCGAGTTTATGGATTATCCAACGCCCAGTACGGGGAGTTGGTGGAATTCGATGGAGGTTTGGAAGGAATTGTTCTGAACCTGGAAGAAGACAATGTGGGGGTAGTACTTTTGGGACCCTCCAGGCAAGTAGGGGAAGGAGATACCGTAAAGCGTACCCAGCGAATCGCCTCTATCAATGTTGGGGAAGGCATCGTGGGCCGTGTGGTGGATACCCTTGGAACCCCTATCGATGGGAAAGGTGCTATAGAAGGAGAGCTGTTTGAAATGCCTCTGGAACGCAAAGCACCCGGAGTAATCTTCCGTCAGCCTGTAAATGAACCCTTGCAAACAGGTGTAAAGGCGATTGATGCCATGATCCCGATTGGCCGCGGACAGCGAGAGCTGGTAATTGGTGACCGGCAGACTGGTAAAACCACCGTTTGTATTGACACCATCATCAACCAAAAAGAATTTTACGATGCAGGAAACCCGGTTTACTGTATTTATGTAGCTATCGGACAAAAAGCTTCTACCGTAGCGGCTATTGCCAAGACCCTTGAAGATAAAGGCGCCCTTGCTTACACCACTATTGTTGCAGCAAACGCATCCGATCCTGCACCTATGCAGGTATATGCCCCCTTTGCCGGAGCGGCTATCGGTGAGTATTTCAGAGATACCGGTCGCCCGGCTCTGATCATTTACGATGACCTTTCCAAACAGGCAGTTGCTTACCGGGAGGTATCCCTGCTACTGAGACGTCCACCAGGGCGTGAGGCGTATCCCGGAGACGTATTCTACCTGCACTCCCGTTTGTTGGAGCGCTCGGCCAAGGTGATTGATGACGACAAGATTGCCAAAAACATGAATGATCTTCCGGATACCCTCAAGAAGGTTGTTAAAGGAGGAGGATCCCTTACGGCCCTTCCGATCATCGAAACCCAGGCAGGAGACGTTTCCGCCTACATTCCAACCAACGTGATTTCCATTACGGACGGACAGATATTCCTGGAGCAGGACCTGTTTAACCAGGGAGTCCGGCCCGCAATTAACGTGGGGATCTCCGTATCCCGTGTGGGAGGATCGGCCCAGATCAAATCGATGAAAAAGGTAGCTGGAACCCTTAAGCTGGACCAGGCCCAGTTCCGCGAACTGGAAGCATTTGCGAAGTTTGGTTCTGACCTGGATGCGGCCACCCTGAACGTGATTGAAAAGGGAAGAAGAAACGTGGAAATCCTGAAACAGGCCCAGAATGACCCTTTCACAGTTGAAGATCAGGTAGCAATTATCTATGCCGGTTCCAAGAACCTGCTCAGGGATGTTCCAGTGGAAAAAGTAAAAGAATTTGAGCGCGATTACCTGGAATTCCTCAATGCGAAGCACCGGGATGTTCTGGACAGCCTGAAAGCAGGGAAACTGACCGATGAGGTCACCGACACCCTCACACAGGTGTGTAAAGAGCTATCAAGTAAATACAAGGCCTGAAGTTAATTCCCTTCCCAGCCTATAATTTTTGGGGAGGGGCAGCTTAAATAGCATACAACACTATGGCAAACTTAAAGGAAATACGAAACCGGATCACATCGGTATCTTCTACAATGCAGATCACCTCTGCTATGAAGATGGTGTCTGCTGCAAAGCTGAAGAAGGCCCAGGATGCGATTACCGCTATGCGTCCTTATGCAGACAAGCTTACCGAACTGTTGCAGAATCTGAGTGCAAACCTGGATGGGGACAGTGGCAGTAAGTTTGCCGAGATTCGGGATGTAAATAAGGTTTTGGTTGTAGCAATCAGTTCCAACCGGGGTCTTTGCGGGGCATTTAATTCCAATATCGTAAAACAGAGCGTTTCCCTGCATGAGGAAACCTATGCCGGCAAAGAGGTAGACTTCTTCTGTATTGGAAAGAAAGCCCTTGATATCCTTAAGAAGCGATATACAATTGCCGCCAATCACAGTGAGATATACGATGACCTAACTTTTGAGGCTTCTGAAAAGATAGCCGAAGAGCTCATGGAATTGTTTAATAGCGGAACCTATGACCGCATTGATCTGGTTTACAACAAATTCAAAAATGCGGCTACCCAGATTGTGATGTCGGAGCAGTTCCTGCCTATTCAACCGCCAAGTGATTCGGTAAATGAAAAATCGGATTATATTTTTGAACCTTCCGAAGCGGAAATTGTGGAGCAATTGATCCCAAAGTCTTTAAAAACACAATTGTTCAAAGCCATCAGGGATTCTTTTGCCAGTGAGCACGGAGCCCGGATGACAGCTATGCACAAGGCCACAGATAATGCCGGGGAGCTTAAGGAGCAGTTAACCCTTACTTATAACAAAGCCAGGCAGGCGGCTATTACTAACGAGATACTTGAAATTGTTGGTGGAGCTGAGGCTTTGAACAAATAGCCCTGTCAAACAAACCAAAACAAGGCCCTGGATTTAAATTCAGGGCTTTTTTATTGAATCCCGGTAATGATCACTCCTATTTTCGGGCAGAAGCTGCTTTCCGGACCATTTTTGATTCTGGCATCAAATTTGGATAGCTATCTTTACATTGTGAAGAAGTCAAAAAGATGAAAAAAACAATATATATCCTTTTTATAGGCCTTTTGGGGATTGCGGCCTGTACGTCCCAAAAGTCTCTGGTTTCCGAACCACCCTTTACAGTGGACAGCCCCAGCCTTCAATATTGGAGCGGAGGAATGGAGCGCAGTGGAAGGGGGATGAACTTTGCAGCACGCTGGAACCCTTTTGACCCGGAGGCTATAGTGGTAGACTCCCTTTTTGTAAGGGGCAGGATCATGAAGTTGGAGGTTGTGGAAACGGAGACCGGCTTTAAGCTTGAGGCTTCCTATAAAGATGCCCAGACCGGGCCTACAGATATCATCATGCATGCAGATTCCACAAAAGAGGTTGGCAATCAACTTCCAAGGCCGCTTCCGGATACCCGTAAATTCCCCTTTAAACTCAACCCGGATGAGGCTGTTATGAGTTATTTGGTAAAATCGGACGGGAAGAAATATTACTACAAAATAAGGGGGGTAAAGGAAAAACCCACCACCCTATATCCGGGACGTCAAAAAAACTGACTTTGCGGGTTCTGCCTAATTGCCTAATTTAGGACTTGCGTCTAATGCGTCCCTAGTTGAAGCTTTTCCAGAAATTATTCAAGCAAACATTTATCTACGGCCTGGCAACGGTATTGCCAAGGATGCTGTCCTTCCTGCTGGTGCCGCTGTATACTGCAGTAATGGCTCCGGGTCTATACGGGGAAGTATCGCTGATTTTTGTTTGGTTTGCCATCTTTAATGTAATCCTTGCATTTGGAATGGAAACGGCATTTTTCAGGTTCTACAGCAAGGAGGCTAACAAGGAAAGTGTACTTTCTACCTCGCTTTTATCGGTAGGGAGCAGTACACTGATTTTTCTGATAGCTGCTTTTGCAATGCGGGAAAGCCTGGCAAACCTTCTCAATATCGAACTTCGGTATATAGGCTATTTTATTCTGATCCTCTGCCTGGATGCCTTTGTGATAATTCCTTTCGCCAAACTCAGGGCGGAGGAACAGCCGGGAGTTTACGCGATTATAAAAATCGCCAATGTTTGTACCAATATCGGTTTTAACCTATTCTTTCTGCTTGTTTTACCCAAATTGGCCTTGTCCGATACGGAAGGAATCTGGAATGCCCTTTATGTTCCCGATTATGAAGTATCCTATATACTGATTTCCAACCTTACAGCGAGTGCCATAACCCTGCTGATCCTAAGCCCCAATTACTTTCGTCTGAAACGCGGTTTTGATACAGCTCTTTTTAAGCGGATGCTGCGTTACAGCCTTCCGGTGATGATAGCCGGGATTGCCTTTACCATCAACGAAGTTTTTGACAAATACCTGCTTACGGAATTGCTTCCTCCCGAAATCGCCAAAAGTGAAATGGGGACTTATGCTGCCTGTTATCGGCTGACCATGTTTATGACCTTGTTTGCTACCGCATTCCGGCTGGGGATCGAGCCCTTTTTTTTCAGTCATTCCCAGTCAGACAACCCCAAAAAGGCCTACGCGCAGATAACGAATTACTTCGTTGTCCTGGGAAGTGTTATCCTGCTAATGGTGGTGGTATTTGCGGATGTGCTAAAAGTACTCTTTATAAGGGATGAAGCTTATTGGGAGGCCATGGCGATTGTGCCCATTGTATTGCTGGCAAATTTTTGCCTGGGCATCTACCACAATCTGTCCGTATGGTATAAGGTTACCGACCGCACCCGCTTTGGGGCGATCATTTCAGCTGTGGGGGCAGCCCTTACAATTGCAATAAACTTTATGTTTATCCCGCTGTACGGGTATCAGGCATCTGCCTGGGCCACCCTGGCAGCCTATGGCACGATGATGCTGTTATCTTATGCACTGGGGCGGAAATATTATCCAATTCCTTATAACCTGCGGAAAATCAGTTTTTATATGGGCCTGTCCATTGCCTTTTCCGCGATCTCTTATTACGGATTTAACAATAACCTTTATCTGGGCCTGGGTTTACTTTTAGTATTTTTGGGTATTCTTTACAGAATGGAGAAAGAAGTCTTATTGAAATTACTACTGGGCAAATGAAGGTAAAAATCGTAAACAAATCAGGGAATGTGCTGCCACAATATCAGACTTCAGGTGCTGCTGGCATGGACCTAAGGGCTGAAATAGCTGAACCCGTAACCCTGAATTCTCTGGAGCGGGCAGTAGTTAAAACCGGCTTATTTATTGAATTGCCAGACGGATATGAAGCCCAGATCAGGCCCAGAAGCGGCTTTGCGGCCAAACAGGGGGTTACGGTGCTCAACAGCCCGGGAACCATAGATGCAGATTACCGGGGTGAGATTGGCGTGATTCTTGTGAATTTATCCAAAGAACCGGTGATAATCAGCAAGGGGGACCGCATTGCCCAAATGGTGATTGCAAGGCATGAAAGGGCAGAATGGGAAGAAGTTTCAGCTTTAACGGATTCGCAGCGGGGGAGCGGGGGCTTTGGAAGCACAGGAAAAATCTAAGAAAAACAACATTATTGTGGCCAAATTCAAACCTACATATGGGCTATTGACCTTGGCAATTTTATGTTTGTTTGCACGGGTAAACGCACAGGAGCCTGCCAGTTCTGAAATATATACGGAAGCGTACACAGATCGTTTCCAGGAATTGTTTTTTGAAGCCCTTAAGGAAAAGGGAATTGAAAATTACGACCGTGCCCGAGCATTACTACTGCAATGCAAACAACTGGAGGAAGACAACCCGGTAATCGATCATGAGCTTGCAAAAGTCATGCTGCTTTCCGGGGAATTAGCTGCGGCCGAAGCCTATGCCATTACAGCCCTGAAAGCTGCCCCTGAAGAATACTGGTACCTCAATACACTCATGGAAATTTTATCCAGGGAATACCGGGATTTTGAATTAATCAGAGCCGTTATTCCATCCGATTCGCCAAAACTAAAAATGAACCTGGCCAGCTGGTATCTGGATCATGGGCAGATTCAAAAGGCAGAAACAGCCCTGAATGGTCTTCCGGGGAGTCCCAGAACGCGGCTGCTTAAGGCCAGACTAAATCAATTGTCTAAAGCCGCCAATACGGATAAAAATGCAGCAGCAACAACTGAAGATAAAGAGGCAGAAATCCCGGAAGGATCAGTGGAAGATTATCGTCTGCGTCTGGAAATCATTGAAAGGGAACAGAATTGGGCTAAGTTACTGGATTTAAGCACCGAGGCTATTGAATTATTTCCATTACAGCCTTACTTTTACTATCAGCAGGGAAGGGCCTATCTGGAGCAAAAGGATATCGATAGTTCCATCTCCAGCTTGCTGATGGGGGAAGAACTGCTCATTGCCCCATCGGATTTAAATGCCCTGATATACCAGGCATTGTCCAAGGCTTACTCCCTTAAAGGCAATATGGAAAAAGCAACATATTATTCAAACAAATTGAAAGAAGGCTTATGAAGATTGCTGTTTGGAAACAGATCATGACAGGAGTGTTAGCGGCAGGACTATTGGTTTCCTGCAGCAGCACCAGGATACTGGCCGAGGGAAAGATAGATCAGAAACTGACCGCTGGTAAGATCATCCGGAACCATCTGGCGGCAGATGTCAACTTTAAAACGCTAAACAGCCGGCTGGGAATCGAGTATTCTGATGGAAGCAGTGAACAAAGCGTGAATGTAAGCCTGCGTATGAAACGGGATGAGGTAATCTGGTTGAGCGCTCCTTTGGGCGTTATAAAGGTTTATATAACCCCTGAGCGGGTATCTTTCTACAACAAATTAAACAACGAATTCTTTGAAGGCGATTTCAGCTATCTGAGTAATTTGTTAGGCTCTGAAATAGACTTTAAAAAGCTTCAGAACCTGTTATTGGGGCAGGCGATTATCGATTTAAAAGAAAGGCGATACGAAATTGGATATACGGCAACGGCTTATGAGCTAAAGCCAAGGATGCCGCTGGAACTCTATAAATTATTCCTGACCTTTGAACCCACCTATTTTAAAATGGCCTCTCAGCAGTTGGCCCGGCCAGAGCAAAAACGACTTATGGAAGTTCGGTATACCAGTTACCAGAAAATTCAGGGTGAAATACTGCCGGACCAAGTGCATATAGCGGCCATTGATCAGGACGAAAGAATTACGATAGGGATAACCTACAAGCAGGTAGAGTTGAACAAAGACCTGCGGTTCCCTTACAGAATACCAAGCGGTTATAATCCCATTGCTTTTAAGTGAGGCCCTACATGAAGAACTCTTTCCTGGGAATATTGTTCGGACTCCTGTTTTTAACGGGCCTGAACTCATTTTCTCAGACCGGGGAACAAAAAGCCCTGGAATCAAAAAAGGAGCAACTCGAAAATGAGATCAGGGAAATCAACCGCCTGCTTTTCGCGGAGCGCAAGCAAAAGGGGAGTGTGCTGGATCAAATGGAGGCACTCGACCAAAAGATCAATCGTCAGCAGGAACTGATACGGGTAACCAATCAGCAATCTAACCTGCTCAATCGCCAGATTAACGCCAACATCCGAAACATTTCCAAACTGAGGGAGGAGCTCGAATCCCTGAAGACTGATTATGCCCGGATGATCCGTAAGTCTTATCAGAACAGGTCCCAACAAAACCGATTGTTGTTCCTGCTATCTTCCCAAAGTTTTTTCCAGGCTTTTAAGCGATTGCAGTACATTAAACAATACACCCAATTTCGCAAACGACAGGGAGAGGAAATAATTGAGAAAACGGAGGCCCTGAGCGCTCTGAACCAGGACCTCACCCAGCAGCGCAAGGAAAAAGATCTGCTGATTGCGCAGAACCGCAGGGTCAGGGATCAGTTAATGGTAGAAGTTAAGGCACAAAAAGATCTTTTGCAGAGTATTCGCCAGAACGAAAGCGCATATGCTAAGGAGATAGATGCCAAGCAAAAAGAAGCCCGTGCCATAGACCGGCAAATCGATCGTCTGATCCGGGAGGCTATAGCGGCTTCAAACCGTGAAAAGCGCGGGTCGGACAGAACTGCGTCGCGTTTTGCACTCACTCCGGAGGCGACCCTTATCGCCAGTAACTTTTCGGCCAATAAGGGAAATTTGATCTGGCCTGTTGAAAAGGGGGTAAAAAAACAGGGATTCGGAGTTTATCAGGATGCGGTCTATCCGGGGATCAAGCATCAGAGTAATGGGGTGATTATCGCTACGGACGAGGGCGCTAAAGCAAGGGCGGTTTTTGAAGGAGAGGTAATTGCGATTCTGGCCGTTCCCGGAGGAAATAAAGGGGTACAGGTTAAGCACGGGAATTATATCAGTACGTACTACAATCTATCGGAACTGTATGTAAAAAAGGGAGACAAAGTTGAAGCTAAAGAGGCACTGGGCGAGATATATACCAATCGGTCCAACGGATTGACCCAGCTGAAATTCTATTTGTATCGCGACGTGACCCGCCTGAATCCGGAAGAGTGGATCTATCGATTATAAAATAATACGATAGGTATATTTTAAATATTCCCCTTAAGTATTTACAGGAATTATCAGGATGCCTATTGGTCACCCATAAACAGGGCTTTTAATTCCGTGGCCTCATTCGGCTTCATTTTCCCGGCCAGTACCAGGCTGAGTTGTTTCCGCCTCAGTGCAGCTTCAAAGCGCTGTTTTTCCAATTCAGTTTCCGGCTGTATGGGTGGAACCTCAGTTGGGATTCCCGTATCATCTACCGCAACAAAAGTATAAATGGCTTCATTGGCCTTGGTTCGTTCCCCGCTAAAGCGATCCTCTATCCAAACGTCAATAAATACCTCCATAGATGTTCTGAAGGTCCTCGAGATAGCTGCTTCCACGGTTACCACGCTGCCCAGGGGTATGGAACGGTTAAAGGCTACATGGTTTACTGAGGCCGTTACGGTAATCCGCCTGCTGTGCCGGCGGGCTGCAATACTGGCCGCACGGTCCATCCGGGCCAGTAATTCACCTCCGAAAAGGTTATTCAGAGGATTCGTTTCGCTGGGTAAAACCAGATCAGTCATTATCGTTCGGGAATCGCTGGGTGTTTTAACCTTCATATTATCATTAAAAATTGCTGCTGCAAAGATACACCCTGGCAATCAAGAAGTGAAAAAAGGGGGAAGGGATCTATCTTTCTGAAAGTAACCAGGCGTCCGGTGATTCCGTACGTTTGATTTCCCGCAGTTGTTGGAGGGCTTCTGCTGGGTTTGAATAACTGCCATAAGTTACCTGGTGTAAACCATAAGCATTAGCCCCGAGGTAGCGGGCATTGTATCCTTTGGCCTTTAGCTGTGCGATCTTTTTATCTGCATTCTCCCTAAAACGGAATGCCCCTGCAATAATGTGGTGATTTCCCTTTTGCTTGTGAGCTATTTCCACGGTAATGGAAGGCAACTCCAGGGGATGGGATTTAAAAAAGGTGGCTTCCTGAATATTCCTGGAGACCTCTTCCTGAGCGTTTGCCCGAACCATGGCATCCGAATATCCTTTTTGCTGATAAAACATATAGCCGCTAATACCAGCTGCCACAGACAGGAAAACCACGGCCGCGTACTTTAGTAATGGGCGTATACCTGAGCTGGCCCTTCTTTCCGGGGTAATAATAAATGGGATTTCGGATTCAAGGGCTTCTACTTCCTCCTTCATTACTTCCCTGCTTACCGGACTGGCAATAACCGGACTCAGACCGAATGCAGCCGTCAGGTAGTTTATTTTTTCTTCCGGGATGAAGAGTATTTTCCCTTCATGGTTCAATTTGAAGGTGCCGAGGTCTGCCAGCTCCAGTTTTCCTTCTGCTCTTATTGTTTTCATCCATGACTTCGCCTGCTCCTCAATTGCAGTAAGGGCTTCCTCATAGGATAATTTTTCAATTTCTGCGATATGGGATGCCAGGAGGCCGTCGTTGGAATTGAGCTGTATGTTAAAGGACAGCTGTTTTCTGGGGGGAAAAAAGCTGTTGCTATCCTTTTGCAGGAAGGCAGGCTTTATTTGGGTCAGGAATGCACCGAAAGTGGGCATAACTACGCACTGATACCTGTAAAGCAGTGACGATATGTGATTCTCGATTCCCATTTTGACAAATATGACAATTTTTAACAGTTTCACCAATTCAGATTATCAGCTTTTTATCAACATCGGAAAATGCCAGAATTGAAATACGAACCAAATGGCTGAAGATGAATTGATTTCACTAATACGGTTACAGCGAATTCCCGGCCTGGGTCCTGTTCGGGCACGAAAACTCATCCGATATTTCGGAAGTCCGTCGGCCATTTTTTCCCCGGGCTCCGAAAGCAGCTTTCAAAAAAGGAAAGGGGGTTTCCAGCTCAGGCAGAAACTAAGCGATACATCTTATTTGCGTGCTGCAGAAGCGCAGTATCGTAAAATGACGGCTATGGGCGTTCATTGTTTGGCCTATTGGGATGAAAACTATCCGTTTTATCTGACCCAATGCCAGGATGCCCCTTTATTACTATTTCAAAAAGGCAATTTCGCTTTAAACAAACGACCCTGTATCAGCATAGTTGGTACCCGGAGTATGACAACTTACGGCAGGGACTTTTGCAATGACTTCCTCCCCGGAATCGCACATATAAACCCTGTAATTATCAGCGGGTTTGCCTACGGAGTGGATATTTATGCCCAACGGCTGGCTGTGGATTTAGGCCTTACCACCATAGCTTGCCTGGCACATGGGCTGGATCGAATATACCCCAGGGAACACTATAAATATGTTGAAGATGTAGTGGTAAGGGGTGGATTTTTCACGGAATTCTGGACAGGCACGCGCCCGGAAAGACATCATTTTTTACAACGCAACAGGATCATTGCCGGTTTAAGCCAGGTCACTGTAGTAGTCGAATCAGCGGTTAGCGGGGGGAGCCTGGTGACTGCAGACCTGGCGTTCAATTATCAAAGGGAGGTATTCGCAGTACCGGGTCGGGTAGGGGACAAAAAAAGCGAAGGATGCAACCGAATTATTTTTGAGAACAAAGCGCAGCTTTTTTACAGTACTGAAAAATTTTTGGAGTCCATGAACTGGGAAGGCCCCGGACCGGACATTAAAACCGGCACCTTGCCGGACCTTTCCGGGCTGGACACCACGGAAGCTCAGATTATGGAGTTTATGGCTGGTAATAAAGAGGCTTTTCTGGATGATATCGCCTTTAATGTAAGGTTATCCATAGCCGAAACGGCATCAAGGCTGTTACAAATGGAATTGAAAGGGCTGCTGCGTTCCTTGCCTGGAAAGCGGTTTGAAACCAGGAATTAAAAATTGTACCTGAGAGGGGTTAGTAGCCCAATTTTTCCCGAACACGGCCCAGCACGTCCTTTGCCACTTTTCGGGCTCTATCTGCTCCGGTGGAAAGTGCCTGGTCAATTTCATCCGTATTGCTCATATAATAATGAAATTTCTCCCTGGCTTCTCCAAAATTTTGGAGGATACATTCGTAAAGGGCTTGTTTGGCATGGCCATAACCGTAATTTCCTTTCAGGTAGTTCGCCCGCATTTCTGCTTGTTCGGCGGGGGTAGCTAAAATTTTATACAGTGCAAATACCGTATCCGTATCCGGGTTTTTTGGTTCTTCCAGGGGCGTACTGTCGGTAACAATCCCCATGATTTGCTTTCGTAGCTGTTTATCGGGAAGGAAAATATCTATAAGATTACCTTTGCTTTTACTCATTTTCTGCCCATCGGTACCGGGCACATACATAGTGCTTTCCTGAACCCTGGCTTCCGGAATCACAAAAGTTTCCCCCATTTGAACATGAAACCTGGAGGCAACATCACGGGTCATTTCAAGATGCTGCAACTGATCTTTTCCAACAGGCACATATTCCGCGTCGTACAATAAAATATCCGCTGCCATAAGCATCGGATAGGTAAAAAGACCGGCGTTCACATCTTCCAGCCGATCGGCCTTGTCTTTAAAAGAATGCGCCAGGGTCAGACGTTGATACGGAAAAAAACAACTCAGATACCAGGCCAGCTCACTCACCTCCGGAACGTCGCTTTGCCGGTAAAAAACAGTCTTTTCAATATTAAGCCCGAAAGCGAGCCAGGTTGCAGCAGTTGCATACGTGTTGCTGCGGAGCTGTTCCCCGTCTTTTATCTGCGTGAGCGAATGCATGTCTGCAATAAAAAGGAAAGAGTCGTTTTCGGGAGCTGCCGCCATGGAGATCGCCGGTTGTATGGCACCCAGAATATTTCCCAGATGTGGCCTTCCTGTACTTTGTATTCCGGTGAGTATCCGCGGCATTTGATATCTGATTTAAAATGGAAGCACAAAAGTAAAAGAAATACCAAAACCCTCCCAAAATTCTTACTTTTGAAAACATGTTAGGGGTTCTAAAGAATACAGCTCGGGTACTTTACAGATGCTGGTTTTACATATTGGTTACCCTTCCCATAATTGTATTCGCCCCCTTTCTGATCCTTTTTACACTATCTGAAAAAACCTATCCGCAGTTTTTCTGGCTTGCCCGCAATATCTGGGCCTCAGTAATATTATACGGAATGGGATGTTTTCCCAGGATACGGCGGGAGGAGCTACTCGTAAAGGGGAAAAGCTATATGCTTATCGCCAATCACACCAGTATGCTGGATATAATGCTGATGCTGCGGGTGAGCCGAAACCCATTTGTATTTGTGGGGAAGAAAGAATTGGTGAAGATCCCCATCTTTGGGTTTTTCTACAAGAGGGTCTGTATAATGGTAGACCGGGAAGACAGCCGTAGTCGTTCGGGGGTGTACAGGCGGGCTCAAAAAAGGCTGGAAAGCGGCCTGAGCATCTGTATTTTTCCCGAAGGAGGAGTGCCTGAGGAGCATGTGTTGCTGGATGATTTTAAAGACGGGGCCTTTAAAATGGCTATAGCCCATAAGATTCCCGTTGTTCCCATTGTTTTTTTCGATGCAAAAAAGCGGTTCCCATTTTCAATTTTTAAAGGCTCCCCAGGCGAGCTCAGAGTCCGGGTGTATCCATTTATTCAAACAAAACAACTGGTCCCTGCAGATACGGCACCATTAAAGAACCACGCCTACGAACTGATTCGCAATAGCCTGCTGCAAGGTCCCGGGTTTTAGATAAAAACTTGCCAGGGCCAAAGGGATTAAAATTTAAAATTCAGCCCGCTGTAGATACCTATAGAATACGGGTTGAAATTCCCAGCCGTCTCCGAAAAAGTATTGAGCTGATATTTGAATATGGGTTGCATATTTAGCCGCATGGTCGGGCTCAGATTGTAATAAATCCCCAGGCCGAGGTTTGTGCTGAAATTCACATCGTTCATATTGGTGGCCTCTCCAATTTCCGTTGCCGCTCCTTCAGATTGCAGGCTTACGCTATTATTGATCAGGAAAAGGGAACTCATTCCCCCGATCAGGTTCAGCCCCCATTTTTTATCGACCAGGTTGTACTGCATTTCGAGGGGCAGCTCCAAGTAACCGAATTCCTGTAGCATATTCCCCTCCCTGGCAGGGCTGGGCGCAGCCACATCGGCAGCGGCTGCATCTAATTGCGGATTGTTATTTGCAGCACTCTGTACCACCAAAGTTTTGGAATTTTCAGAGTAACTAATGGTTCGAATCAGGGAACTGGGGCCCGCACTCGGTGAAGAGGTAAAGGCGACTTCCCCTGTATTATAACCGTAGTCTACGCGGTGAATACCGGTACGGAGGCTCAGTTTTTTAGAGACCTCATAAGACAGATTTAGGCCGTAACTCATATTTACGGTCCCTGATTTTGAATTAGCCACAAAATTTTGAGAAATAGGCGAGCCATTCCCAAAGGAATTAAAAAATACGGGTGCCAGGCTGGGGCCTACTGACCAGCGCTTATTTGAAGCATCCGGTTCAACAATCTCATCTTCCTCATCAGCATTGCCCAACAGTTCTTCTTTGGCCTGAGATTCCACCAGGGCACTTTCCTTTTGGGACTCCTCTTCAATTAATTCCGCAATGGCTTTGTTTGAAATATCCCTGCCGCTTTCGGATTTTGTTTCGGCAAGTGTTTTGGCCGGTACTCCATTGTCGGTTCTTTCTTTGTTCCCCATTCTCTCCTTGTCAGGAGTAATTTCCCGGTTACTGGCAATCCCTGATTGCTGAGCAGGCGAGGGCAGCTCCCTTAAGGGTGTAGCGGTATTCTGGTGCTCCTGCAAAACTTCATTAGTATTTTCATCCCGTACAGAACCCCCGGCATTTCCGGTATCAGTACTCTCTTGCTCCTGGGTTTTATCAGTAGCAACCACTTCCTGTCCTGGAGGAGAAAGTTCATTATCCGTTTGGGAATCCATAGGGGAATCAGGAGTGGTTTTTTCAGAATTGGTGATGGACGGAACATCCTGTTGTTGCCCGATATCCGGGGATAGCAGATATACTGCCAGAAGCAGGACAGCTGCAGCACCCCCTAACTTCCACCAAAATGGAATGATTTTCCTGCGTTTCTTTTTTAGGTCCAGGGATTCATTAATGCGATGCCAAACGGCTGCTTCCGGTTCCTGTTGGAAATCTTCGAGTTGCTCGCGGAATATCCGGTCTGTATTTTTTGACTTCATATCTCTGGTATTAAGCTATATGAATATTTGTATTTTTTATTTTTTCCTGTAGGATCATCCTGGCCCTCGATAAATTGGACTTGGAGGTTCCTACTGAGGTTCCCAGGGCCTCGCTTATTTCCTTGTGAGTATAGCCATCCAGCACATACATATTGAAGGTGATCCTGTATTTGGTGGGAAGCTCCTGTACGTATTTCAAAAGGGTCGCAAGTGGGATATCCTGCATGTCACTGCTCTCGTGATGCTCTGCAGAATCTTCTGCCTCCGTAATTAGTGTGAGGGGTTCCTCACGACGGTACTTCTGCAAAACCGTATTCACAGTAATACGTTTCATCCAGCCCTCAAATGACCCTTTGAATCGATATTGATGTATTTTCTCAAAAATGGTCATAAAACTGTCGTGTAAATTGTCTTCTGCTTCCGTTTTGTTCCTGGAGTATTTCAGGCAAAGGCCATACAGAACTGCGGAGTAGGCCCGGTACAGTTTTTCCTGGGCAGCCCTATTCCCTTTTTTGCATTTAAGTATGAGGTCTTTCTGCTTCAAAATGTTGGTTGCATTAGCGGAAAATTCGCCTGCATTTCAGGGGGTTACCGGAACTTCTATTTCAAGGAATTGCGGTTCTCCCGCTTCATTCTCTCCTGTCCAGAATTTAAACAGGTAGGTCCCGGAATACAGGCACAGAAATTCGAAACTACTGTTTACAACTTCAATGGCCTGGGTGCAGGCAACATTGTCCCGCTCTGTTCCGATTCCTACGACCCGGCGGACGGTTTCCCCTTCTGAAGTTACATCAAAACCTTCAAAGGAAGTACACCCGTTCGGGATCAAAAGGGTTACTTCTATAGTGTAGGTTTCATTGAGGGTAAATGATTCCGGCATATCCACCGTCTGGACAGGAACCGTAACAAAGTGATAGCTCGCGTCATCATCGCTGATATCACAGGATGAAAACAGCAGTAGCAGCACCAAGGCCGGTACTGTTTTCCAAAGAAAGGTCTTCATATGCAACATCTCCTTTAAACTCCATAAAGACAGATGGGAAAGCCGGCCAAAGGTTGCTTATAAGTACTAAGGGAATGAACTGGGGTGCCTTTATTTGAGGATCGAAATAGCCTCCTTGATTTTTGCCTCCAATTCCTCCAAAAGTTCAGGGTTGTCCTGCAAGAGTGTTTTGACAGCATCCCTTCCCTGTCCAAGTTTTGTATCTCCGTAGCTAAACCACGAACCACTTTTCTTAATGATTTCATAGGCTACTCCCAGGTCCAGTATTTCACCGATTTTGGATATGCCTTCCCCGTACATGATGTCGAACTCGGCAGTTTTAAAAGGGGGTGCAACCTTGTTTTTAACAACTTTTACGCGGGTCTTGTTCCCCTGAACCGAACCGTCGTTATCCTTTATCTGGGTGGACCTGCGAATATCCAGGCGAACAGATGCATAAAACTTCAGGGCATTTCCACCTGTTGTTGTTTCAGGGTTACCGAACATTACTCCGATTTTTTCCCGCAACTGGTTGATGAAAATAACGGTACAGTGTGTTTTGCTGATAGACCCGGTTAGTTTTCGAAGGGCCTGTGACATCAGTCGGGCATGCAATCCCATTTTAGAATCCCCCATTTCGCCCTCAATTTCACTTTTGGGCGTTAAAGCGGCTACCGAATCGATGATAACTATATCTATGGCGCCGGAGCGAATCAGGTTATCTGCTATTTCCAGGGCCTGCTCTCCGTGGTCAGGCTGTGAAATGATCAGGTTGTCTATATCTACCCCTAATTTTTCTGCATAGAAACGGTCAAAAGCGTGCTCGGCATCAATAAAGGCAGCGATACCTCCAGCCCGTTGCGCTTCTGCAATAGCATGGAGGGTAAGGGTGGTCTTTCCGGAAGACTCCGGCCCGTATATTTCAATAACGCGACCCCTGGGATAACCTCCTACCCCGAGGGCAATATCCAGGCCCAGGGAACCGGAGGGTATTACCTCCACGTCCTGCACCACACTGTCTCCCATCTTCATAACGGCTCCCTTCCCATAGGTTTTATCCAATTTGTCAAGGGTGAGTTTCAGGGCTTTTAACTTGGCGTCTTTTTCACTGCTCATATATCTCGATCTTTTTTTATTCGGAAGGCTAAATTACCACTTCTTTTACTAGTATCACAATCGGAAAAGCAACCTTTTCCTGATCTGCGTATCTAAAGGTTGACTGTCCGTTTCGGACCGGCAAGTAAATACCTGAAACCGCAATTTGGTTTCATCGGAATACTGTGAAAAAGAAAAATTGCCGAGATCCCTTATAACCCTGTAAACGCTACAGGGTTTCTTTTTTTGAGTCCTTCTGCAGATTAGTTACCTTTGCCGGGAGTTTTCTTTTAACTTTTCAAATTGGTATAGCATGCAACTGTACAATACGTTAAGTGCAAAGGAAAGAGAAGCGCTTATCGACCAGGCCGGTAAGGATCGGCTGACCATCTCTTTCTATAAGTACGCCCATATCGGGAATCCACAAATTTTCCGCAATCACTTGTTTATTCATTGGGACGAGCTGGAAGTGCTCGGGAGGATATATGTCGCAAAAGAAGGGGTGAATGCCCAATTATCGGTGCCCGCGGATAACTTTAAAGCCTTTAAGCGCCACCTGGACAGCATTTCCTTTCTGAAGGGAGTAAGACTGAACATTGCCATTGAACAGGACAACAAGTCCTTCCTGAAATTAAAGGTTAAGGTGCGTCATAAAATTGTCGCGGATGGCCTGGATGACGGCTCTTTTGACGTGACTAAGAAAGGGGTACACGTCGATGCCCTTAGGTTCAATGAATTGATAGAAGATCCAAATGCCATAGTAGTGGATATGCGAAACCACTACGAAAGTGAAATTGGCCATTTTCAGAATGCAATCACTCCGGACGTAGATACCTTCAGGGATTCTCTTGACCTGATAGAGGAGCAATTAAGGGATCACAAGGAAGATAAAAAACTGGTTATGTATTGTACCGGTGGGATCCGCTGCGAGAAGGCCAGCGCCTACTACAAACACAAAGGCTTTAAACAGGTTTACCAGCTGGAGGGGGGGATTATCGAATATACCCGGCAGGTTAGGGAAAAGAAGCTTGAAAATAAATTCAGGGGGAAAAACTTTGTTTTTGACCATCGCAGGGGAGAGCGTATCTCCGATGAGGTCATTGCCAGTTGCCACCAATGCGGGAAACCCTGTGACA
Source organism: Robiginitalea insularis (assembly GCF_052497835.1). NCBI lineage: Bacteria > Pseudomonadati > Bacteroidota > Flavobacteriia > Flavobacteriales > Flavobacteriaceae > Robiginitalea > Robiginitalea insularis. The sequence goes on along the minus strand of NZ_CP199296.1, from coordinate 1,247,671 downwards.
CCCACGTAAACTGTGCAAACGAGGCCTGTCACCTGCTTTTTATACAGTGTGAGGAATGTGCCCGTGAAATGGACAATTGCTGCTCGGATAACTGCAAGGAAATCCACGCCCTGCCCTATGAAGAACAGAAAAAGCTGCGCAAGGGCAAAGAGGTAAGCAATAAGATTTTTAAGAAAGGCCGGTCTGAGGTTCTGAAATTCAAAAAAAGTCCGGAAGCTTTTTCAAGTTAGCACAATCTGATTCCTTCAGCTTTTTTTAGACGTCTTTATGATTCGGAGGTTTCGCCTGCCTTCAATATTTATCCTATCTTTACGATTGAAAATTAATTATGAACCTTTTTTGGCCCCCACAGTGTTTGAGGGAGCCAAATCAAGATATAATATATGGGGTGTAGCAGTTGTTCAACCGGTTCGGGAGGACAGCCGCGCGGATGTAGGAACAATGGTACCTGCGGTACGGATGGCTGTAATAAACTTACTGTGTTTGACTGGCTTTCCAACATGTCTTTGCCCGGCGGGCAGGAGGCATTCGATGGGGTGGAAGTTCGCTTTAAAAACAGCAGAAAAGAATTTTTCAGGAATACAGAGGATCTAACCCTTTCCATAGGAGATGTGGTTGCCACTCAGGCAAAATCCGGACACGATGTCGGGATCGTAACCCTCACCGGGGAGCTGGTTAAAGTCCAGATGAGGAAGAAAAATGTAAGTCCGGATTCCGAACTTCCCAAAATCTATCGAAAGGCTACTCAAAAGGACATCGATAAATGGCAAAAATGCCGGGGCAAAGAAGAGGAAATTAAAAAAAGGTCCCGGGAAATGGCTATTATCCTCAGGCTGGAAATGAAAATTTCAGATGTGGAATTTCAGGGTGACGGGTCCAAGGCTACTTTTTACTATACCGCAGAGGACCGGGTCGATTTCAGGCAGCTTATTAAGGACATGGCCAAGGCCTTTGGTATTCGCATTGAAATGCGACAGATCGGCTATCGGCAAGAAGCACAGCGCCTGGGGGGAATCGGTTCCTGTGGCAGGGAACTCTGTTGTTCTACCTGGCTATCAGACTTCAGGTCAGTAAGCACGGCTGCGGCCCGCTACCAGCAATTATCCCTGAACCCTCAGAAACTTGCAGGACAATGCGGCAAGCTTAAATGCTGCCTGAATTATGAACTGGATACTTACATGGATGCCCTGAAGGACTTCCCGCCTGCAGACAGCAAACTTTTTACGGAAAAGGGGGTTGCCTTTTGTCAGAAAACAGATATTTTTAAAGGGATTCTATGGTTTTCCTACAAGGATGATCCCGGAACCTGGCATACTCTTTCCAGGGACCAGGTACAGGAAATTCTGGAGCTCAATAAAAAGAAAGCTAAGGTAACCAGCCTGGAGGAATATGCCCAGGAACACACAAGGGAAGAAAAAGTTACTTTTGAAAATGCAGTGGGGCAGGATAGCCTGACACGATTTGACCAGCCCAAAGGAAAACACAGAGGGAAACGAAAAAAAGGAAGGAACCGAAAAAAAAGAAATAGTAAAAATGCATAGAGTTCTGATTGCAATGGTTTTCCTGTTTGTTTTTTCGGGATGTAAAGACCAGTTGTACTACGCTTCTTTTCAAAGTACCTCGGATACTTCATGGGACCGGGACGAAGTTTTTGAATTTAGTTTTTCAGACCCGGATACAACGCGTGCACATCGGTTGTTTATCAATTTGAGGAACGACAATAACTATCCGTACAGCAACCTTTTTATAATTGCTGAAATGGAATTCCCCGATGGAAAAACCCAGAGGGACACCCTTGAATACGAAATGGCAGATGCTTCCGGCCAGTGGCTGGGTTCCGGCTATGGAAGTGTACGGGAAAATAAATTATGGTATAAGGAAGACGTCGTTTTTCCCACATCTGGCGTATATACCGTAAACCTGTCTCATGCGATGCGCAAAAACGGGCAGGTAGAAGGGATTCAATCCCTTCCCGGTATTGTAGATGTAGGTCTTCAGATAGAAAAGATAGAATAACTCGGATATGTCCAAAAAAACGCAAAAGAAGAACACTAAAGGTTTCTGGCCTTTTATAAAATGGTTCTGGATACTTTTCGCAAGCGGGATTCTGGCAGTGGTCCTGATATTTCTCCTGGCATCCTGGGGGGCTTTTGGTGAAATGCCCACTTTTGAACGTTTGGAAAACCCACAGACCAATCTGGCTACGGAAATTATTTCCAGTGATGGCAAGACCCTTGGAAAATATTACCTGGATGACAACCGCACCCCAATTGCGTATAAGGACTTGCCAGAAAACCTGGTGAACGCTTTGGTGGCTACAGAAGACGCCCGATTCTACGAACACTCCGGTATCGATGCGAGGGGCTTCCTCAGAGCGTTATTCTTTTTAGGTACCCGCGGGGGCGCAAGTACCATTTCCCAGCAATTGGCCAGACAATTATTCGTAGGGGTCAGAAGCCGTAACGTCTTCGAAGCCGTAACTCAGAAAATCAAGGAATGGGTGATTGCCACCCGTCTGGAACGCAATTATACCAAAGAAGAAATTATTTCGATGTACCTGAACATCTATGATTTCGGGAATAATGCAGACGGGATACGTTCGGCCGCCCGCATCTACTTTGGGAAAGAACCACCGGAACTGAAGACAGAGGAATCTGCTATGCTGGTAGGGATGTTGAAGAATTCATCCCTTTTTAACCCGCTCAGACGGGAGGAAATGACCAGGGACCGTCGCAATACGGTGCTGGCCCAGATGGCGAAATACGATTATATAACCGAGGACGTTAGGGATTCCCTGATCGCATCCAAAATGGACATTAATTACAATCCGGAAAGCCATAGTCAGGGGCCTGCAGCCTACTTTCGAATGTACCTGCAACGCTGGCTGAAAGAGTGGATTGCCGAAAACCCCAAGCCGGCTCTGAAAGGCGAAAGGGATACCTGGAATATCTACCTGGATGGGTTAAAGGTTTACACAACCATAGATTCCAGGATGCAGGCAAATGCCGAAGCAGCCGTACAGGCACATATGAACAAACTCCAGAAGGAATTTTTTGTACAGAACACGCGACAGAGAAACCCGACTACCCCCTTTTTAGACCTCAACTCGGAGGAGATTAGAGGAATTATGGAACGGGCTATGAAGAATTCAGCCCGCTGGCGAGGAATGAAAGACGCGGGGAAATCTGAGAAGGAAATCAGGGAATCCTTCAATGTGCCAACAGAAATGACCGTTTTTGACTGGAATGCGCCCACTAAGGAAAAAGATACCGTATTGACCCCATTGGATTCCATTCGGTATTACAAGACTTTCCTCAGGGCTGCCATGATGTCTATGGAGCCCCAGACCGGGCATGTGAAAGCCTGGGTTGGAGGATTGAATTACAGGCATTTTCAATACGACAATGTTATACAGGGGGCACGGCAGGCAGGGTCTACATTCAAGCCTTTTGTTTACGCTGCGGCCATTGACCAACTCAGACGATCGCCCTGCGATACACTCCCCGACACACAATATTGTATTGAAGCCGGGAAGCACGGTAATCCGGAACCCTGGTGCCCTAAAAATTCGGATGGGAAATATTCAGGAAGGACTTATACCCTGAAAGATGCGCTGGCAAATTCAGTCAATACCGTAACCGCCCAATTGATAGATGAGGTTGGGCCCAGACCGGTAGTTTCAATTGTGAAAAGCCTGGGACTTACCCGGGATATTCCGGAAGTACCCTCAATAGCACTCGGAACGCCGGATTTCAATGTTTACGAAATGGTGGGCGCTTACGGGGCTTTCGCCAATCAGGGAGTTTATGTTAAACCTGTAATGGTTACCCGTATTGAAGATAAAAATGGGACCGTCCTTTATGAATATACTCCGGAAACCAAGGATGTACTGAGCAAGGAAGTTGCCTATGCAATGATTGATCTGATGAAAGGAGTCACCGAGGGGGGATCAGGTACCCGTTTGCGCCACAGTATGAATAAAGACAATGGGGTGTATAAGGAAATCATGACCGGATATCCGTATCAATTTACAAACCCCATAGCCGGAAAGACAGGTACCACCCAAAACCAGAGTGACGGTTGGTTTATGGGGATGGTTCCCAACCTGGTTACAGGGGTCTGGGTTGGAGGGGAAGACCGGGCCACCCATTTTAAGAGCATCCTCTATGGCCAGGGAGCATCCATGGCCCTGCCTATATGGGCCCTCTATATGAAAGAAAACTACGCGAACAGCGATCTGAATATTTCCAAAGAAGATTTTGTGAAGCCTGAAGAAATGTCCATCCGCATTGATTGTGATATAAGTGAGGAGGAGGCTGAGGAGAATAAAGAATTGGAAGACGATCTGGATGATCTGGATTTTTAACGGACTACAGCGGCTTTAGCTCCTGTATTATTTGAGAACAAGATGATATTAAAGAAAGTAAACACTGTTAAAGAGGCCCTTAAAGGGGTTTCCGACGGGATGACTTTTATGCTTGGAGGGTTTGGCCTGTGCGGAATCCCGGAAAATGCCATTTCGGAGCTGGTCAGCCTTGGGATCAAGGATATCACCTGTATCAGCAATAATGCCGGGGTGGATGATTTTGGGCTGGGCCTGCTTTTGCAAAAGAAGCAGATAAAGAAAATGATTTCTTCCTATGTTGGGGAGAATGACGAGTTTGAACGGCAGATGCTCAGCGGAGAACTGGAAGTGGAGCTGACCCCACAAGGGACCCTGGCGGAAAAGTGCCGGGCTGCCCAGGCTGGGATCCCTGCCTTTTATACACCGGCGGGCTTTGGCACCGAAGTGGCCGAAGGCAAAGAGACCCGCGAATTCCATGGGAAGATGTACGTGATGGAAAAGGCCTATGAAGCGGATTTTGCTTTTGTAAAGGCATGGAAGGGAGATGAAGCGGGGAACCTTATTTTTAAAGGGACGGCTCGTAATTTTAACCCCTGTATGTGCGGAGCCGCCAAAGTAACAGTGGCAGAGGTGGAGGAACTGCTTCCGGTGGGTAGTCTGGACCCGAATCAGATTCACATCCCCGGAATCTTTGTTCAGCGTATTTTTCAGGGAGCGCATTACGAGAAAAGGATTGAACAACGGACCGTACGAAAAAGATAGTTATGCTAGACAAGAACGGCATCGCAAAGCGGATTGCAAAGGAAGTAAAGGATGGTTATTATGTAAACCTGGGAATTGGTATTCCTACTCTGGTAGCCAATTTTGTAAGGGATGATATACAGGTTGAATTTCAGAGTGAAAACGGTGTTCTCGGGATGGGGCCTTTTCCCTGGGAAGGAGAGGAAGATGCAGATATTATCAATGCCGGAAAACAGACTATTACGACCCTGCCTGGCGCCTCCTTTTTTGATTCTTCCCTCAGCTTTGCCATGATCCGCGGGCAACATGTAGACCTTACGATACTCGGAGCCATGGAGGTAGCCGATAACGGAGACATCGCCAATTGGAAAATTCCCGGGAAAATGGTTAAGGGAATGGGTGGCGCAATGGATTTGGTAGCCTCTGCGGAAAATATTATTGTGGCCATGATGCATACCAATAAGGCAGGACAGTCCAAACTACTTAAAAAATGCAGCCTTCCGTTAACAGGAGTTCGTTGCGTAAAAAAGATAGTCACTAACCTGGCTGTTTTGGAAGTAACCGGCGATGGTTTCCTCTTGCTTGAAAGAGCACCTGGGGTTTCGGTGGAAACAATCCGGGAGGCCACAGAAGGCAGGCTAATAGTACCTGAAAAGGTTCCTGAGATGGCACTTTAAATCCACTTATTTGCACAGCCTTTTACTTTAACTATTGCCGTATTTAATTTTCACAACAATTTAACGGGCGTTTACAACAAATTATCGGATATTCCGTTCCTAAGTTTTAAGTTTAACCTGTATTTGAGCCTTTTTCCCCAAAGCAAGACTCACAAACCTAAAAGTAACTATGGAAGCCCAAATCAATCAGATGCCACAAAAAGATGAAGTAAACATCTACCGCAACGATTTTTTAAGCGGGATGCTGCTGTTGGCAAAAAAATTGTTTATGCTTTAAGTGTTTAGTTAAGGCAGAAAAAGAGCCCCTTCAAGGGGCTTTTTTTATGTCTTTTAGTTACATTTAAAAGGTGATCCTCATTCGCCTGCAAAGATGTACCATAGCCGACCTTGCCCAACTCCGGGAGGTATCTATCAAAACGTTCAGGGATGCCTTTGAAAAGCAGAATAACCCTGACGATTTTAAATTATATCTTCAGAAAGCCTTCAATACAGATCAGCTGAAAGAGGAGCTTCTAAATCCTGAAACAACATTTTACTGGGCTTTTGCGGGGAATGAGCGGGTGGGCTATTGCAAAATCAATGAAGGATCCGCTCAAAGCGAACCTCAGGACCCCGCTGCCCTGGAACTGGAGCGGATCTACATTTTCAAAGGATATCAGGGGAAGGGTTACGGCAGGAGTATGCTGAATCAAATACTGTATCTGGGGCTGGAGAAAGGCAAAAAATACGTTTGGTTGGGGGTGTGGGAGCATAACCAGAGGGCCATCCGATTTTATAAGGAATACGGATTCACTACATTTGACAAACACCCCTATTATATCGGTACTGATCGGCAGATGGACTGGATGATGAAAATGGAGGTAAGCGGGAATTCGAATAATACAGAACACTAATTTTTGTAAGATGAAAAGAAATGTAATGCTAGTTGTTTTTCTCAGCCTGAATCTCATTTTGCTTCAGGGGCAGGAAACCACATTTTATCCTGATCGCGGGCAGCAGTGGGAAGAGCGTTCCGCTGAATCATTTGGGTTATCCAACAGCAGCCTGCAGGATGCCGTTAAATTCGCCCTGGCTAATGAATACTCAGGAGATCGGGATTTACGGCGAGCCATCCTCAAAGGCTTTGCAAGGGAACCCTACCACGAGCTTTTGGGGCCTGTAAAGAAAAGGGGCGGACCTGCCGGAATGATTCTAAAGAATGGATACCTGCTGGCATCCTGGGGAGATACCAGGAGGGTTGATATGACCTTCAGTGTTACCAAGAGCTTCCTGTCTACAGTAGCGGGCCTGGCAAAGCAAAAGGGCCTTATACCCTCCATGGATGATAAGGTGGCAGATCATATCTGGGACGGCACTTTTGAAGGGGAGCACAATAAGCAAATAAGCTGGGCCCATCTATTACAGCAGAATTCAGACTGGTCGGGATCCCTGTGGGGATTGCATGACTGGGCAGACCGCCCGCCAGCAGAGGGGGGAATAGATCAGTGGAAGAACAGGGAACTGCGGGAACCCGGTACGGTGATGGAGTACAATGATGTTCGCGTCAATGTACTTGCCTATTCGCTAACGCATGTTTGGAGAAAACCGCTGCCACAGGTCCTGAAAGAGGAACTGATGGACCCTATTGGAGCCTCCTCATCCTGGAGGTGGTTTGGATATGACCATGCCTGGACGGTAATAGATGGACTGAAAATGCAGTCGGTTACAGGTGGCGGCCATTCCGGAGGCGGAATTTTTATAAGTGCTGAAGATATGGCCCGTTTTGGGTTGCTTTTTATGGGAGGCGGCAAATGGAAGGGGCAATCTGTCATTTCAGAGGGATGGATTCAGGAAGCTATGAATCCTTCTGCACCGAATCCAAATTACGGCTATATGTGGTGGCTGAACCGAAAAGGGCCACGACAGTGGGAAGGAGTCCCGGAACATGTTTTTTATGCGGCGGGCTTTGGGGGCAATTTTATTATCGTGGACCAAAAGGAAGAACTTGTAATCGTACTGCGATGGCTGGAACCCTCCCAAGTGGGTGAATTTGTGGCTAAGGTCTACCGGGCCATACCCTAAAGGGCAGCAAGGATTTCGGTGGCCCGTTTAAGGGTTTCATCCGTTTTGGCAAAGCAGAAGCGCAACTGGTGGTGGTCTGCCCGGTTAACGTTGAAGACGGAAATGGGGATACTGGCCACCCCGTGATTTACAGTCAGGGTTTTTGCGTATTCCAGGTCAGGGCTTTTTGATATTTCAGAATAATCCAGCAATTGAAAATAAGTCCCTTCGGAAGGGGTAAACCGGAATCGTGAACCTTTTATTCCGTGTAGAAACAGGTCGCGTTTTCTCTGGAAGAAGCTCCCTAAGGACTGGTAGTGGGCAGGATTCTTCAGATAGCTGGCAATCGCCCTTTGGGCCGGATGGTTTACTGCAAATACCACAAATTCGTGTAGTTTCCGGAACTCCCGCATGAGTACTTCAGGTGCCAGGCAATACCCCATTTTCCAGCCGGTTACATGAAAGGTCTTTCCAAAAGAGGCACAAATAAAGGAACGCTCCTTCAGATCTTGGTATTTACAAACACTTTCATGAGTATTATGATCAAACACCAGGTGCTCGTATACTTCGTCGCTCAGGACTAGAATATCGGTATCCCTGAGTATCTCCTGAAGCCGTAAGAGGTCCTTGGCCTTTAACAGCGTGCCGCTGGGATTGTGCGGGCTGTTAAGCATGATCATCCTTGTTTTTGGGTTTATGGCATGCCTGAGGGCATCCCAGTCAATTCTGAAATCCGGTCCTTTAAGTTGTAGCACAACAGGGATTCCCCCCTGGGCAACGACCGAAGGTTCGTAGCAATCGTAGGCTGGTTTAAATACGATCACTTCGTCTCCAGGATAGACAACCGACGCAATTGCTGTATAGATTGCCTGGGTAGCGCCGGCGGTAACCGTTATTTCTTTTTCCGGATGGTATACTGCCCCGTACAGGGCTGCGGTTTTTTCGGATATAGCTTCCCTTAGGGAGAAAATACCGCCCATTGGGGCGTATTGGTTGTATCCATCCGCAATAGCTTCTCTGTACAGATCGAGTAATTCAGGGTCTGCCCCGAAATCCGGAAACCCCTGGGAAAGGTTAATGGCCTTTTCCTTCACGGCCATCTGACTCATGACTGTGAAGATGGATGTTTCGAGATTGGGTAATTTAGATTTTGGACTGAGTTTCATACAGGCATAAATGTAATGATATTGGGTGGTATGCCATAAAAAAACCCGGCCTCTGGCCGGGTTCATTTTTCTCAAATAGGGTTACGCGTGTTGGGCACTGTGTTTGCCTTCACGGATTTCCTCGATGAGTTTTTTATTAAAGGCAGGCAGGTCTTTCGGATTCCTGCTGGTTACAAAGCCTTCGTCTACCACAACTTCCTTGTCTATCCAATTGGCGCCTGCATTTATCAGGTCATCCTTAATGGATTTATAGGAGGTAAGCTTGCGGCCTTTGACCACTCCTGCACTAATCAGGATTTGTGGCCCGTGGCAAATGGCCGCTACTGGTTTTTTCATAGAGAAAAAGTCCCTTACAAAGAGCAGGGCGTCCTCATTGACCCGCAGTTGATCTGGGTTGATAACCCCTCCGGGTAGCACTAAGGCATCGTAATCCTTCGCATTTACTTCCATGAGGGTTTTGTCTACGGAATAGGAATTAGACCAGTTTCCGTCAGACCACCCTTTTATTTCACCTTTTTGCGAACTAACAATCTCTACTTGAAACCCTTCTTTTTCCATCGCTTCTTTTGGCGATTTTAATTCACTTTCTTCAAATCCATTTGTAGCTAATACTGCTATCTTCTTCATTCGTATTTATTTTAGGGTTATTAATTTGACTATCTATAATATAACAAAATAAAACCAGAAAAACAAGTTAAAACACTTAAAAACAACATGTTACGATTAAAAAGAACATAAAAAAACCCGGAAGCGAGCGCTTCCGGGTTTTTACCTTGTAAGCTGTATTCTTACCCTTTGGTTGTAGCCATCAGGTATTCCCGGTTCATGCGGGCAATGTTTTCAAGGGAAATACCTTTCGGGCACTCCACCTCACAAGCTCCGGTATTCGTGCAATTCCCAAATCCTTCCAGGTCCATCTGACGAACCATATTCTGTACGCGATCCGTTGCTTCAACTCTCCCCTGTGGCAAAAGAGCGAACTGAGAAACTTTGGCAGAGGTAAAGAGCATCGCACTTGCGTTTTTGCAGGCCGCTACACAGGCACCGCACCCGATACAGGCGGCTGCTGCAAAGGCGTCGTCTGCATGGTCCTTTTCGATCGGGATGGCATTGGCATCTACAGTATGGCCGGAAGTATTTACAGAAATATAACCTCCTGCCTGCTGAATGCGGTCAAATGCAGAGCGGTCTATCATTAAATCCTTGATCACAGGAAAAGCAGTAGCGCGGAAAGGTTCGATTACAATGGTGTCCCCATCCTTGAACCTCCTCATGTGCAACTGGCAGGTGGTAACCATCCGATCCGGGCCATGCGGCTCACCGTTGATCTGTAGGGAGCAGCTTCCGCAAATCCCCTCCCGGCAGTCGTGATCAAATACGACCGGTTCCTCTCCTTTTTCGATCAGCTCCTGGTTGAGCACATCCAGCATTTCCAGGAAGGACATATCCCCTTCAATTCCGCTGATAGGATACTCCACCAGTTTCCCTTTGGATTGGGTATCTTTCTGTCTCCAAATTTTTAAGAGTAATTTCATAGCATTTATTTTAGCACGTTTCAAAAAGACCTTTAAGGCCTTTTTGAAGTTCCTGTCCTATTTATAACTTCTAGTTTTTAATTCTACATTTTCAAATACCAGCTCTTCCATGTGAAGTTTGGCATCCTTGGGCTCGCCTTTGTATTCCCAGGCGGCCACATAACGGAAATTCTTATCGTCTCTCAGGGCTTCCCCCTCAGGCGTTTGATATTCCTCCCTGAAGTGCCCCCCGCAGGATTCGTTCCTATGCAAGGCATCTTTGGCAAAAAGCTCTCCCAATTCAAGGAAATCTGCCACTCTTCCTGCCTTTTCCAGTTCCTGGTTAGGCTCTTCCATATTCCCTGGGACACGTACATTTTCATAAAAGTCATTGCGCAATTCAGCAATCTCTTTTATGGCTTCTTTGAGTTCTTTCTCGTTACGGGACATCCCGCATTTATTCCACATGATCTTACCCAGTTTTTTATGGTAGTAATCCACGGGATGTTTCCCTTTCGCAGACATGAGTCGCTGCAGACGCTCTCGAACATCTGCTTCCGCTTTATCGAAGGCCTCACTTTCCGTGGAGATTGGGCCCGTTCTGATGTCGTCAGACAGATAATCACCTATCGTATAGGGCAGCACAAAATAGCCATCGGCCAGGCCTTGCATCAGGGCAGAGGCGCCAAGCCTGTTGGCTCCGTGATCACTGAAATTCGCCTCCCCGGCGCTGTAACAGCCCGGAATGGTCGTTTGCAGGTTGTAATCGACCCATAACCCACCCATTGTATAGTGTACTGCGGGATAGATCATCATGGGGGTCTTATAAGGGTTTTGATCTACGATCTTCTCGTACATCTGGAAAAGGTTTCCGTATTTGGCAGCAATGACCTCTTCACCCAATTGGGTAATGGTTTCCGCATCCGGGTCTTTTATCCCTGAGGTAAGCGCTTTTTCCTTTCCGTATCGCTGAATGGCTGATGAGAAATCCAGATAAACAGCTTCACCTGTCTTATTGACGCCAAACCCGGCATCGCAACGCTCTTTTGCGGCACGTGAGGCCACATCTCGCGGAACCAGGTTTCCAAAAGCAGGGTACCTGCGTTCCAGGTAGTAATCCCGGTTTTCTTCTGCGAGCTCAGTGGGTTTCAATTTGCCCTCCCGTATGGCTTGCGCATCTTCCAGTTTTTTAGGGACCCATATACGGCCGTCATTTCTTAGAGACTCAGACATCAACGTAAGTTTTGACTGGTGGTCTCCGGAAACCGGGATACAGGTAGGGTGTATTTGAGTATAACAGGGATTCGCAAAAAATGCCCCGCGACGGTGTGCCCTCCAGGCAGCCGTTACGTTGCTTCCCATGGCATTGGTAGAAAGATAGAAAACATTCCCATAGCCTCCGGATGCCAAAACCACAGCATGCGCAGAGTGCCTTTCAATCTGCCCGCTAACAAGGTCCCTGGCAATAATGCCTCGGGCCTTGCCGTCTATCAGGACCAGATCCAGCATTTCATGCCGGTTATAGGCCTTTATTTTACCGCGGTTGATTTGCCGGTTCATTGCAGCATATGCTCCTAAAAGCAGTTGTTGCCCTGTCTGTCCTTTAGCGTAGAAAGTACGGGAAACCAGAACCCCTCCAAAAGAGCGGTTGTCCAGCAGGCCTCCGTATTCACGGGCAAAGGGAACCCCCTGGGCTACACACTGGTCAATAATATTTACAGATTCTTCTGCAAGCCTGTAAACATTGGCTTCCCTGGAACGGTAGTCCCCACCTTTAATGGTATCGTAAAAAAGCCGGTACGGGCTGTCACCGTCACCCTGGTAATTCTTTGCGGCATTGATCCCGCCCTGGGCAGCAATACTATGCGCACGCCTGGGGGAATCCTGGTAACAAAAGGTCTTTACATTGTATCCCAGCTCCGCCAGGGTAGCAGCAGCGGCACCGCCTGCCAGGCCTGTACCCACCACAATGACATCAATGTTTCGTTTGTTGGCCGGGTTAACCAGGTTAATATCGTTCTTATGTTTAGTCCATTTCTCAGCCAGCGGGCCGGAAGGAACTTTTGAATCCAAAATTGCCATAATTAATGCGTTATTGGGTTAAGGTGATGATACAAGGCGATAAAGACGAATAATAATGGAACTACGATCGCGTACAGGCGCGTAAAGTTTCGTATCGCCGGGCTGTATTTGTTGTTAATCCCCATGCTCTGGAAGGAGGATGCAAAGCCGTGCCAAAGGTGAAGTGAAAGCAGTACAAAAGAAACCACATAAATTGCTGTCCTCCAGAAAGGCGCAAACTTCTCAACGGTTTCAGCGTAATAGCGGGTTGGGTCTTCCGGGTTTGCCTCAACATATTTATAGGCCATTTCATGAACCCAGAAATCGTAAAAATGAAGCCCCAGAAAAGCGAGCACAACTAAACCGGTAACGATCATATTCCTCGAAACCCATGGAGCATTCGCCCCTCCTTTATATTTTACATACTTGATGTTCCTTGCCTTGTTGTTCTGGTATTCCAGCACAATACCCATCACAAAATGCACAATTACCCCTGCAATAAGGATGGGCTGCATCAGGAATTGAACCACCGGGTTGTACCCCATAAAATGCGACCAGGTATTAAAAGTTTCCGGGCTGATCACGGAACTCAGATTGATCGTTACGTGCAGGGCGAGAAAGAGTACCAAAAATAGTCCGGACAGGGCCATGATAACCTTCCGGGCAATAGATGTTTTAGCGATTCCGCTCATAGGGAGTTGGTTTTTTTAAAGCAGTTACAAAAATACTTCACAGGCAACTGAATAACAAACGTAAAGCCGCATTCTCGCCTTCATTTAGAATCGTTTTAAGCAGATTTCGGGGAAATGACTCCTTAACCCGGAAAATTATCGCTTTACTTGCCCTCCATATCTGAAAGCTGGACCTCCAGAGAACGCGTGGAGAGTTGTACTTCTATAAAACTCAGCACCAAAGAAACCATCAGGGCCAGCAGGCTGATTCCAAATACCAGATTGGCCCAGAAGCGCCATTCGATGTATATTAAAAACATACTGATGGCGCTGAACAAAAAGCTCAGAATGGCAATTGCCTGCATTTGTTTGATGATACCCAGGCGTTGCTGGAGCTGGCGTACCTGCTGGCTGAGGGTGGGACTCGCCTGTTGCTGATATGCCTTGTGCAACTGCCTGATTAGTGCGGCGATGGCTAGGTACCTCGCGTTATAGGCGAGCATACTCAGGGAAATAGCCGGAAACAACAGGGCCGGGATGCTCAGGTTTAGTTCCATGCTTATTTCACCTTGAATGATTGATCCATACTGTTGTTGCCTAGTTTTACTACCATCTTATAACTTCCCTTGGGCAGGTACGTTTTGCCATTGGAGGCTTCTTTCAGGGGGACTTTATACTTCTTGAGGTAATCGCTTTTTCCTGTTTTCGTAAACGCAAGGTCGTACGACAGCACATTCAGCCCCGGGTCTGCCTGCATCTCTGTTTCAGAGAGGGTGATTCCATCTGCGGTTTGAATGCTGGCCGAAACTTTTCCGCCATTACGGCTGTAAAAAACAGCGTCTATTCCGGGAGTTGACGGCTCTCTCCAGGGGGAAAAGCTATTGCCCCAGCGACCGGAATGCCGAATATCTTCCAATTCAAATACCAATAATTCTTTTTGAAGGGCCTCAGGGGTTAACTTCTGAAGCGCGGCAATGTCTGCCCTGAAGATACTGCGGCCATGGGTTCCAACCAGCAAGTGTTTTTCCCTTTCCTGAATTACCAGGTCGTGAACAGCTACGTTGGGCATGCCGTTTTGCATCAGTTCCCAGCTCTCACCTTTGTTAAAGCTCACATACAGGCCGTTGTCCGTACCTGCAAAAAGCAAGTTTTCATTTACAGGATCTTCCAGAACCACATTAACCGGGGATGCCGGGATACCTTCGGAAATGGATTTCCAGCTGTTTCCAAAATCTTCGCTGAGGAAAATGTAGGGGGTGAAGTCATCCCAGCGGTAGCCATTCAAAGCTACGTAAACCCTTCCCTTGCTGTGTTTTGAAGCAGCTACGCGGCTTACCCAGAGCGATTGAGGAAAATTGTCTGAGATGCGTTTCCAGGATGCACCGGCGTCCTTGCTTACGTGAACCAGGCCGTCGTCACTTCCGGTATATAACAAACCAAATTGCAAAGGCGATTCTGAAATAGTAGCGAGGGTGCCGTAGGAAACATCTCCTTTCTTTCCACCGGTGGTAAGATCCGGCGACAGGGTGGTCCAGTCTGAACCCTGGTTCATGGACCGGTGCAGTTTATTGCTCCCAAAGTACAGGATATCCTGATTATGGGGGGAGAGTAAAATGGGACTTTGCCAGTTAAAGCGGTAAGGGGCTTCCCCCAGTTCATGCTGGGGTTGTATCCTGCTTCTTTCTTCGTTTTCCAAATCCAGGCGGAAGTAATTTCCAAACTGATACCCGGTATAGACAACATTGGCGTTTCGCTTATCTACCTGAACCTGCATCCCGTCTCCGCCCATTATGGACTTCCAGGGATATTCCCCGCTTTGCTGCCAGCGGTCGGATTCCGAAGCATTGTGGGCTCCCATCCAGACCCCGTTGTCCTGCAAGCCACCGTAAACCCGGTAAGGCTGTCGCTGGTCTACCTGAATGGCGTAAAATTGTCCTACCTGCGGGTTGTTGTTTTTAATCCAGCTGGCCCCGTAATCATAGGAAATATTAACACCTCCGTCATTCCCATTGATCAGGTGGCCGGCGAGGTTAGGGTCAACCCATACAATATGATGGTCTGAATGCACATTTTCCCCATCGATGGAATGAAAGTTTTTGCCCCCATCATCGGAACGCAGCAGGGGTACCCCGGAGATATAAATTTGATTTTTATCGTAGGGGGCAACGGAAATCTGCCCGAAATAATAACCATAACTGTAATACAAGCCATCTATATAACCCTCATGGGTCTTTTTCCAGCTTTTCCCGCCATCTTCTGAGAGATACACCTCAGCTCCTATTACAGGGGTATCAAACAAAAGGGAATTGGCATCTTCCAGATACAGCGCCAGGTCTTCTGGTTTTACCGAACCCTTGCGCACCATATCCTTAACATTTTCTGCCCGGTATTTTCTGGGAAATCCGTTCTCCTGCAGAAAATCATTCAATTTTGAATCGTCAAGGCCCAGAAAGACTGAAACACTCATTTTCTTAAAGGCATCTTTATCCAACCCGGTCTGGTCATTGTCAGTATCCTCTGCAGCTCTGCGGTTCTGGTTGTCCAAAACAGCATAAATGGTTTGCTGGTCAAAGGCAGTCAGCCCTATTCTGCCAGTACCATCCCCTGACGGAAACCCTGAACCGGGCCCGCTGACAAGGCTCCAGTTGTTACCCCCGTCTTCAGACTTATATATTCCCGAGCCCGGGCCAGCCTCTGTAAAATTCCAGGCCTTGCGTTCCCGCTCCCAGGTTGACGCGTACAAAACGTCAGGATTGTCGGGAGCCCGTACCAGGTCTATAGCCCCGGTACCCTCGTCTATATATAATACCCGTTTCCAGCTTTGCCCTCCATCCGTCGTTTTGTAAAGGCCACGCTCAGGATTATCTGAATACAAGTGCCCCGCTACAGCCACCACTACTTCATCCGGCTGCTGGGGATGTATCGAAATCCTTCCGATATGATGAGAATCCGGCAGGCCACTATAGCTCCAGGTCTTTCCCATATCGTTTGATTTTAAAAGGCCAATTCCCGCGTAGGATGATCGGGAGGAATTGTTCTCCCCGGTACCTGCCCAGACCGTTCCTGACGGCCAGTGTACAGCAACGGCTCCCAGATTTTGTGTTGGGGTCTGGTCCATTACCGGGCTGAAGCGGATGCCATTATTGTTTGTGTACCACAGGCCACCCGAAGCATAAGCAACGAAGAACTCTGTGGGTTTATCGGGATTTACCGCCAGGTCTACTACCCGGCCACTCATTATACTTGGACCTATATTGACCAGTGAGAGGTTTTTTACCTTAGAGGTTTCAGCCATTTTAGCCTTGGCCTCGAGCGCCGCCTGCACTTTGGAAGCTTCCGTTGGCGGGGTTTGAGCCAGCAAGGATGCCGTTGTGAAAATCATCAGGAGGGTAGAATTCCATTTCATAGATGGTGTTTTATGGATTAGCTTCGTTGAAGGGAGAAAAGTAACAAAACTATTGCACAGGAACTTAAAATTTTGTTAATTTATTGCGGATTTGATAAGTCTTAGTAGAAATCCAATGGATTGTCAGAAGAAGGATGCAATACCTGAATAGATCGATGACTTTACCGTAATTGAGCAATCCGGACGAACTTGAATCAATTAAACTAACCAACCTAATTTAAGGGGGCTTTTGCAGCCCCCTTTTTTTTTAGCATCAGGATTCGGTTATGTACCTTTGAGAAAAGGTTTACTTTATGAAATACCATCCAATCAACTTTAAGTTATTTGTAAAGAATCGCCAGAAATTTATGGCTCAGATGAAACCCGGGAGCCTGGCGGTTTTTAATTCGAATGATATCTATCCCATTGGGGCAGACAGTACTATGCCCTTTCATCAGGCACCGGACCTATTTTACCTCAGCGGCGTGGATCAGGAAGAATCGATTTTATTGCTTTTCCCGGACGCCCTCAACCCGAAACACAGGGAGGTTCTTTTTGTGCGTGAAACCAATGCGCATATTGCGGTATGGGAAGGCGAAAAACTGACCAAAGAACGCGCATTTGCCGTATCCGGGATAAAAACGGTTTACTGGTTATCCGAGTTCGATAAGGTTTTCTTTGACCTTATGACGGAAGCGGAAACTATTTATTACAACACCAATGAGCACTACCGGCAGGCAGTGGAAACAGAGACTCGCGAGGCGCGTTTTATAAAGGCTTCAAAGGAAAAATTCCCAGCACATGCAGTGGCCAAAAGCAATCCAATTTTACAGGAGATCCGCGGAGTTAAGGAGCCTGAAGAACTGGAATTGATGCAAACGGCCTGCGGGATTACCGAAAAGGGATTCAGGAGGGTACTGGACTTTGTAAAACCAGGGGTCTGGGAGTATGAAATTGAGGCGGAATACCTCCATGAATTTATCCGGAACCGGTCCAGAGGATTTGCCTATACCCCTATAATCGCCAGCGGGAATAATGCCAATGTCCTCCATTATGTGGAAAACAACCAGCAGTGTAAAGCCGGAGACCTGATCCTGATGGATGTAGGAGCGGAATATGCAAATTATTCAAGTGATATGACACGTACTATCCCTGTGAGCGGGAGTTTCAGTAAAAGGCAGAAGCAGGTTTACAATGCTGTTTTGCGCGTAAAAGACGAGGCTACAAAAATGCTGGTGCCGGGCACCCTTTGGGCTGAGTACCATAAGGAGGTTGGGAAAATAATGACAGCCGAATTGCAGAGCCTGGGCCTGCTGGATAAGGCAGATATAGCCAACGAAAACCCGGAATGGCCGGCCTATAAAAAGTATTTTATGCACGGGACCAGTCACCACATCGGTTTGGACACCCATGATTACGGCGCCCTTAAGACCCCGATGACAGCCAATATGGTATTTACCGTTGAGCCCGGGATTTATATCCCTGAAGAGGGGTTCGGGATTCGCCTGGAAGATGACGTAGTGATACAGCCTAAAGGGGAGCCCAAGAACCTGATGAAAAACATACCTATTGAAGCGGAAGCCATTGAAGAGCTCATGAACTCTTAAGCTTCCATATAAAAACCCTGTAATTACAAGTACTATTAAAGCAAAAAACCCCGGCCAAAAGGCTGGGGTTTTCTTTTGAGTACTCCCGGATCATTCTTCGATAAAGAGATAATTCAGGCTCAATTCATTAAATGACTTGTTAAAGGCCGAGATCTCGTCATCCACCAACTGGTCAAATGCCTGCAGCTGTGTATTGATTTTAGCTGTAAGTTCATTTTTTACGGCAATGGCCTGGTCTGTGGGCCGGAAATCATCAAAACCAGTAAGGCTGTTCAGATGGGCCAGTTTGTTTGTCAGGCGGATCGGGAAATTCAGGGGGTCCTGATTACTTTGGTTCTGAGTTTGATAAAGTGCCTTTTCGATTTCCCCGAAGCCTTCCTTCATCTTTTTGGCCTTTTCAACCAAGTCAGCGGTGGCTTCATTTCCTTTGTACTGTTTCATAAAGGCATCCAGTTGTTCGGTCACCTTCCTAATTTTCTTGATGGACTGGTGGGCCCGGTCTACCGTTTTATTGATGTCTGTAATAAAGTCATACTGTGCCTGCATATCCGACACACTGGCTTCGGCTCGGGGGTCCGGAAGGATGGTAAAGGATTCGCTTTGCGACTCGCCGTTAACATTCAGATGCACCATATATGTTCCGGGAACGGCCTTGGCCCCGTCCAGATTAGCTGCCCAAAGGATCATGCCTTGCAGGCGTTCAGCTCCCTCCCCTCGGGTATCCCATACATGTGTATTGCCGCCTTTCACAGCTTCCAGTTTTTCGGATTTTTCTTTGGAATAGGTGCTGAATTTTGCAAGGGTGTCCCCGGCCATAGTGGTATAGGTAAGCGCAACGCTGTCCTTTTCAGCATGCTCCTTAAGGTAGTAGTGGGTCACAACCCCGGCCGGATGATTTTGACCAGCAGTTAATGAAGGCGTACTGGAAGCCCTGCCTTTAGTTCGGTAGGAATCTTTGGGTTTATAAAGGATAGCCGCTGCCGAACGGTCTGACTCGTCTAATTGATGTAATACGGTCAGGTCATCCAGAATCCAAAGGCTTCGCCCCTGCGTAGCTACAACCAGGTTGTTGTCCTTAACGGCCAAATCCGTAATGGGGACAACTGGAAGGTTTAGCTGGAAAGGCTTCCAGGATACTCCGTCGTCAAAGGAGATATACATCCCGGTTTCAGTCCCTGCATAAAGCAGACCTTTTCTTTTGGGGTCTTCCCTAAGGACCCTGGTGAAATGTTCACTGTCTATGCCGGTAGTGATTTTTTTCCAGCTTTTGCCATAATCGGTGGTTTTATATAAATAAGGCTGAAAATCTCCCAGTTTATAGCGGGTGGCTGCCACGTAGCAGGTACCCTCATCAAAAGCCGAGGGCTCAATACTGTTTACCATACTCCATTCCGGGAGGTTGGGGGGAGTCACATTTTCCCAGCTTTCCCCGCCGTTTCGCGATACGTGGATCAGGCCGTCATCACTCCCTACCCACAGCAAGCCTTCTTTTAAAGGGCTTTCGTTGGCTGCAAAAATGGTACAGTAGTATTCGACCCCGGTATTGTCCTGGGTGATAGGCCCTCCGCTGGACACGAGTTTGTCAGGGTCGTTGCGGGTAAGGTCCCCACTTAACAGCTCCCAGCTTTGCCCTTCATTGGTGCTCATATGAACATGGTTCGAAAAGGTGTACAGTTTTTTGGGATCGTGCTTGCTGAAAATGATGGGGAAGTTCCATTGAAAACGATATTTCATCCCTTCCGCACCATAACCCATAGGGTTGTCCGGCCAGACATTGATTCCCCGTACCGTATTGGCCTCGTGGTTTACCCGGGTGAGGAAACCGCCATAGCTGCCGCCGTAAACAATATCATTATTATTGGGGTCTACGGCAATGTGGGCAGATTCTCCCCCGGCCGTTTCTTCCCAGTCATCCTCATCTATGGCCCGTCCGTCTGAGCGGTGTTTGATACGGATAGTGGAATTGTCCTGTTGGGCCGCATAGATACGATAAGGGAAGGAATTGTCTGTAGTCACCCTGTAGAACTGTGCAGTAGGCTGGTTGTAATAGGTGCTCCAGGTAGTTCCGCCATCATAGCTTACCTGGGCCCCGCCGTCATCTCCGATAATCATCCGATTGGGATCTTCGGGAGCTATCCAGAGATCGTGATGGTCTCCGTGGGGGGCATTGAAGGTATTAAAGGTTTTTCCTCCGTCCGTAGATTTATGATAACGGACATTCATTACATAGACCACATCTTCGTCCTGCGTATCTGCATAGACCCGAGTGTAATACCAGGCGCGTTGCCGAAGTTTCCGCTCGCTGTTAACCTGACTCCATTTTTTGCCTCCGTCTTCTGACCTGTAAAGCCCGCCTTTGTCTTTGTTTTCTACTATGGCCCAGACCCGCTGCGAATTCACCGGCGATACGGTAACACCGATAATCCCCAGAGTCCCCTCCGGAAAACCTTCGTTTTTGGAAATTTCAGTCCAGGTCTCCCCGCTATCGGTAGACTTCCATAAAGCAGAACCCGGTCCGCCACTACTCAGGCTGTAAGGAGTTCGCTGAACCCTCCAGGTACTGGCGTATAAAATACGCGGATTGTTGGGGTCAAAGGTAAGGTCCACAGCTCCTGCCTGCTCATTTACAAAGAGGACCTGATTCCAGGTTTTTCCACCGTCAGTACTTTTGTAGATTCCCCTTTCTGCAGTGGGCTTATAAATATTACCCAGGACAGCTGCGAAAACAATATCCGAATTTTTTGGATGCACCTTAAGGCGTGGAATATGCCTGCTCTTGGCAAGGCCTGCCTGGGTCCAGGTTTTTCCGGCATCTTCAGTCTTCCAAACCCCGTAACCACTGGATACATTTCCGCGAACGGTTTTCTCACCCCCTCCGGCGTATATTACATTCGGATCGCTCTGGGATACCTCAACAGCACCTATACTACCGCCGAAGAATCCATCGGAAATATTTTCCCAGCTGCGCCCGCCATTGGTTGTTTTCCAGACACCGCCTCCTGTGGCACCAAAATAAAAGAGATTGGGTTTTCCCGGCACCCCTGTTACAGCTGCCGAACGCCCCCCGCGGAAAGGACCCACAAGGCGGTATTCCATGGATGAATACAAGGATTCCGGGAAGGATTCTGTAGCTGTAGAATTTTTTCGTCTTTGTGCCTGATTGGAATGTGGCAACAGGCAAAGGGCCAGCAGTAGCAGGCCCATTTTAAGGCAAGCATTTTTCATGATCTGTAGTCTTCGAATTAGTTGCTTTAAATGTACCAAAAAAAAGGGATAGGCATGCGGCTTGAAAAGTTACAGAGGTAAAGGATAACCAAGATGCGCAATACCGTGTACAATTTTAAGAGTGTGAGATAGGCTGCATTCAATTTTTAATTGTACCTTTTTTACCACTAAACAATCTGATAATCAGATCCTTATAAGAATTATTATTTGACTTAAATACCTTACAAATGTTGTTTTTAATTCATACAAAATATTAAAAACAATCCCCTGAATGGTCACAGATTCCCGATTTGGAAACGAACCTTCAGGACATTTTTTTTTCAGGATACCTCTGGATCTGTATACAATGGAAACCAAACTAAATAAAGGAGATTATTATGAATTTAAACCAAACTGTTCATCAGAAAATTACATTTATAGCAACTAGTCTATTTGTTATGCTCGTATCTTTTGGTTGCCGCGATATGCAAAACGGCAATTCAGGTGATGGCGCAGTCCTTCAGGTGAGTCATATTAACACCCATGATGGATATTCGGAAGCCGTTACAACCGAACACAATAGGGTGAAAACGGTATACATTTCAGGACAGGTAGGTGACGGAGATACTTTTGAAGCCCAGATGCGTTCCGCCCTCTCAAACCTGGAGGCCAGCCTTGAAGCGGCCGGGGCAACCATGAACGATGTTGTTAAAATGAACACCTATATTGTTGCTTATACGCCTGAAACTTTGGAAGTTTTCCGCAGGGTGCGTAAGGAGCTCATGGGGGAATTGAAGATGCCGGCCAGCACCCTGGTAGGAGTAGAGGCCCTGGCCCTGCCGGACTGGATGATTGAAATTGAAGCCATTGCAGTGGTACAGCAATAAGGAGAGGGATGAAGCTCAGAGATATCCCTGAAAAATGGTTGCGGATTGCCTTTATCTCAGCCATAGTATTATTCCTCCTGGGGACTTTGGACCCCATGGAAGGAAGCATCCTGATTGCTGCAAGTAGTATAATTTTAGCTATTACCACGTATCTTTTCAATGATCCCCAACATCCGTATTTCAGAGTCGCAGCCGTATTAATCCTTTTCGGGTTTTTGAGTTTATGGATCCTTTCATCTATGGGTGGTTTTGGGGGCGATTCCGGAAACCCGTATTGGTGGGGGTTGTTTATTTTACCCTATCCACTGGGGTGGATCCTAACTCTGTTTTTATTCCTGATTCGTTTATTTAAGGGAAGTTGGGGAGGCAGATCGCAGTAGCATATTTAAAATTTAAATAGGTTTATGGGGGCCCGCCCCCACCCCCTGTTTTCAAATTAAACCAATACCCTGCAATCCCATTTCAATCTTTTAATTGTTCTTTAGAGGATTTGGCCAATTTCAGTACCTTGTTACCATTATGCATAAACCCGTATATTTCTTTCTTTTATTGGTAATGACAATCGGACCTTTTTCTCAAATGCAAAGCCAGCAAAAACGAATACGCGATTATGGCATAGAATTAGGGGTTTTGTCCACCGGCCCTCTGAATGCAATTACAGATGTTCCCGGGGTGCGGGTTGGCCATTCCACATTGATTTCGGGGGACTCTGTTCGGACAGGGGTAACCGCAATTGTCCCTCATGGCGGCAATGTTTTTCAGCAAAAAGTCCCTGCGGCTATTTACATTGGAAACGGATTTGGCAAACTGGCCGGATACAGCCAGGTTGACGAACTCGGGAATCTGGAAACCCCAATAGTGCTTACCAACACCCTGAGCGTGCCTGTGGCCATGAATGCCCTGATCACTTATACATTGGAACAGCCCGGGAATGAACAGGTTTTTTCGGTTAATGCTGTAGTGGGGGAGACCAATGATGGAAGGCTCAATGATATCCGCGGGCGTCATATAACCGAAGAGCATATTTTAGAGGCTATTGTAAAGGCAGGCAGCGGCCCTGTGTCCGAGGGGAATGTAGGGGCCGGAACCGGTACCATGGCATTCGGATATAAGGGCGGGATAGGAACCGCTTCGAGAGTAATCCCGGAAAAAGCAGGAGGATATACGGTGGGCGTTTTGGTACAGGCAAATTTTGGCGGAATACTTACCCTGAATGGGCAGAACCTGGCCAAACTACTGGACAAGGTACCCTCTTCCTTTAAGGAGGACACGGATGGTTCCTGTATGATGGTGGTTCTTACCGACGCTCCCCTGGATGCCCGTAACCTGAAACGCCTGGCCAAACGGGCTATGCTGGGCCTTGCCCGCACAGGCGGGATTGCCTCCAACGGTAGCGGGGATTATGTTATTGCAGTTTCTACAGCTGTTGAAAATCGAATTCCGTATATGTCGGCTGGAGTATCAGCGGAGATTAAATCAGTTCATAATGACCATATGTCTCCTTTATTTCTTGCCGCTGTTGAGGCTACAGAAGAAGCCATCTGGAACGCCTTGTTTATGGCTGAGGAGATGACAGGATATAAGGGCAGGAAAGCAGGGGCTTTGCCTGTTGAAAAAATAATCAATCTGGTTCGTAAATAGTAAGTATATGAAGAAAAGGGAATTTCTTAAGAAAAGTGGCCTTGGGGCCTTAGGGGTGGCCCTCCTGCCGTCTGTAATTAATGCAAGGCATTTTCAGAGGCAACTGCGCACCGCACACATAGGGGTTGGCAATATGGGATTCGAAGACCTGAAAGCTATTTCCTCCCATGAGGCGGTTAAGGTGGTTGCGCTTTGCGATGTGGACGGAAAATACTTATCAGCAGCCCATAAATTGCATCCGGGAGCCCGGGTTTATTTTGATTACCGGGCCATGCTCAGGGAAATGGGTGACGAAATAGATGCTGTGATCGTTTCAACTCCGGATCATACACATGCCCCGGCCTCGCTTCTGGCGATGGACATGGGGAAACCGGTATATTGCCAAAAGCCCCTTACCCATCACGTGAGCGAAGCTCGTGCCATGAAAAAGCTCGCAGCAGAGAAAAACCTGGTAACCCAGATGGGGATACAGGTACATTCCTTTTACGATTACAAATTGGCTACCTTGCTTATTCAATCCGGAATTATAGGAAAAGTACATACTGTCAGGGCCTGGTCTCCAAAAAACTGGGGATACGACGGGTCGCAGCCCGAGGGATCAGACCCGGTTCCTGCAGAGCTGGACTGGAACCTGTGGCAGGGTACAGCCCCGGAACGACCTTATAAAAAAGGGTATTACCATCCGGGAAACTGGCGAAAACTTATCGACTACGGATGTGGAACCCTGGGTGATATGGGGGTACATATTTTCGATACACCTTACAATGCCCTGGCCCTGGACGTACCGCAAACGGTCCGCAATGATTGCAGGCCGCCAAACGGGTTTGGGTATCCGGAGCAGAATAAGGTTACCTATGAATTTCCGGGCACACCCTATACGGATAAAACCCTCAAATGGGTCTGGTATGATGGCCCGGGTGCCCCCGAGATGCATGAAGACCTGATGTTGCCTGGAGCCAAAAAGCGCATGGAAGCAAAACAGGACAAGAAAGACCTGAAAGATAAAATTTCGCTGGATGCCAAAGTTGCTGCAGAAAATGAGTTGCCCGAACAGGGAGCCATGTTTATCGGGTCTAAGGGGAGATTATTACTCCCACACTTTATGCAACTTCCCAAAAAGATCGTTCGGGGGAAGTACGTGGATATCAGTAAAGAAATCAAAGCCTTGTCTGAAAAGCATAACCTGGGCATGCCCATACGCAATTATGAAACAGAAGGGCCCAAACACTATCACCAATTTGTGGACGCCTGTTTGGGCAGGGCAGAGTGTTCAGCTCCTTTTGAATATGCTGCCCGTCTGACCGAGACCATCTTACTAGGGGTAATCGCCGGGCGTTTTCCGGGAAAAACCCTGCACTGGGATGCCGGGAAAGCGCGTTTCGCAGAGACCGAGGCAAATGCCTATCTGGAAGGGAATTATCGGGAATTCTGATTAACAATACTCCTTGCACCTTAAGCGAAAATTATGTAAATCGCATAACAAAAAAGAATTCAGGCTATGCGTATTTCCCTGAAAACACTGGTACAGGATCCGGCCTCCAGGTACGGTCGGGTATTCGACACCATTATCCAAGTCTTGATTTTCTTATCACTGGCTGCCTTCGCTATTGAAACCATACCGGATTTACCGGAACAGCTGGTCTGGGGGCTTAATGCTTTTGAATATTTCTGCGTTGCGGTATTCAGCCTGGAATACTTACTGCGAATCTTCACGGCTCCCAAACCCTTACGCTATATCACAAGCTTTTATGGGATCATTGACTTGCTGGCAGTTTTGCCCTTTTACCTGAATCTGGTAATTGACCTGCGTTCCCTCAGGGCCTTTCGGGTATTCAGGCTCTTCAGGGCCTTTAAGCTGGTGCGTTATAATAAGGCCCTGCAACGAATGCATATAGCGGCAGGCCTGATCAAGGAAGAAATGGTACTCTTTCTGATGATCACCCTTATCACTATTTTTTTAGCGGCTGCCGGGATTTACTTTTTTGAAAATGAGGCCCAGCCCGAGGTCTTTTCCTCCATCTTCCATTCAATTTGGTGGGCAATAGTTACGCTAACAACAGTAGGTTACGGAGACGTCTATCCCATAACGATGGGTGGAAGGATTTTTACCTTTTTTGTGCTTTTAGTGGGAATCGGGATCGTAACCGTTCCTGCCGGGCTAATGGCTTCCGCCTTATCCAAGGCCCGGAAGATACAGGACAAAGAGTTGAGTGAATTGGAAAAGGAGCGGGTAGCAAGGGATTAAGTATTTTAAGGCTATATCTGGCAGGCCCTACCTGGGGATATTCTTCTCCAGGATTTCCCGGACCTTTTCACTATTCCAATCCACAGCACCCTGTTCTTTTACCAAAATTTTCCCCTTGGCATCTATAATGTAATTGGTTGGGATACTCCTCTCAGAAAGCACTTCAGGCGGATTCATTCGGGGTAGGTAAACAGGCAGATCGTAATTTTTCTTATCCAGAAAACGACTTACAACTTCCGGGTCTTCATTGGTTATCAATACAAACTCAATACGGTCTCCATAGCGACTATATAATACCTGAATACTGGGTAATTCTGCAAGGCAAGGCGGGCACCAGGTTGCCCAATAACTTAAAAAGGCAACCTTTCCCTTTCCAATGCCCACCTCCAGCGCATTGGCATTCAGGTCATACAATTTGTATGCAAAAGGAATAACCTGAATTTGCTCTCCAGGGTCAAGTTTGGATGGCGAAAGCAGCAGCATCCTTACCTTATTGAGGCCTACCTGTATGGGCTTTCTGGTCTGCGGGATGATTAGTAAGGCCAGAAATACTGCAAACACAATATTACTTAGGCTGAGGTACTTCTTCATGTAATAAAAATTCCAATTCAATTAGGCTTCGCTATTTTCTATCGTTGCAATGGGATATACAAAGTTAAACACTTACCTCACTAAAAGGCCGCCTTCCCTCATTCATACTTTTTAGCACCTGTTGGGTACGCTAAGTTTAGGATAAAACACAAACCATGAGACAATATCAAATCAGTATCCCGGAACCCTGCACCGAAAAATGGCAGGAAATGAGCCCCACGGAAAAGGGAGCATATTGTAAAAAATGCAGCAAAGAGGTGATCGACTTTACACAGGTTTCGCAATTGGAGCTCAGCCGAAGGCTTGCTAAAGGTGAAGTATTATGCGGCCGTTTCAGAAGGGATCAATTGGACAGGCCCCTCCCTGTTTTATCCAGAAACAGCTGGAAGCAAAAAGCAGCTGCCCTGGGTTTCTCGGTCCTGCTTTCGGCCTCCTGCAGTAAGGAGACCATAATTCCCAACCAGGAGATTGAAACCCGGCAGGATGGTCTTTCAGCCAAACCCCTTTATATAAAAGTTGGTAAACCCTTAGTGGTAACATCTTCCATTATTGTATCCGGAATCATAACAGATGGGGAAATGCCTTTACCCGGAGCCTCCGTTGTCTTAAAAGGAACCCGATTAGGGATGCAGGCAGACTTTGAAGGTTTTTTTGAACTGGAAATCCCCCCTGAGCAAGCGCAAAATGCCACTGAATTGATCGTAGCTTATATCGGATTTGAAACCTATTCCCATAAAATTAAGGAAGGGATAATTGAATTGGTTATTGTCCTTGAGCCGGATGAATCCCCGTTAGGGGAAGTAATCCTTACGCGGGTTAATTAAGAGCAGTTAACTTTCAATTTTTCTACAGTTTAACCTCCTTTCTGCAGAAGTGCATTCCCATTCTATGCAACTTCCACCAAATCCCGGTCGATTTCCCTTTTCAGAAAAAACCCCGTCACGGCGGTAGACAGTACATCGGCGATCATAAAACTGATCCAGACGCCCAGTTCCCCAAGAAATCGGGGCAGTATCAGGATCAAAGGAATGAAGAAAAAGCCCTGTCGGGTGAGAGTGAGCAATAAGGCAGGAACCGCTTTCCCGATGGCCTGGAAATAGGCAGCGCCAATAAGCTGCAAGGCGATTATTGGAGTAGCAGCAAACACCCAGCGCATGGCAGCAGGGGTATGCTGTAATACAAAGGCGTTGGTTTGCAGTTCGGTAACGGACATATCCGGGCGGTCTGAGAGGAAAAGCCCTGCAATCTCCGCCGGGAAGACCATCAGGACTATAAACACCAGGCTGGCAACCAGGGCGGCGTATTTTATGGCGGTGTAAATACTCTCTTTTACCCTGGCGTATTTGTGGGCGCCATAGTTAAACCCGGCAATGGGCAAAAACCCCTGGGTAACACCAAAGACAGGAAAGAGGGCGAACATGAGCATTCGGCCGATAATCGCATATACCGCTACCATGGGTTCTCCCCCCAGGTCAAATAAAATATTATTCATCAGCAGGTAGGTGATGGAGGTAACTGCCTGTCTCGAAAGCGTAACAAACCCGAGGCTTCCGATTTCTTTGAGTATCGGCAGCTGCAGCCCAAAGTGATGGAATTGGATTTTGAGCTCCGAGTTTTTGGAAAGGAAAAAGTACAGGATATATCCAAAACAAAGCAGGTAGCCGGCCGTAGTGGCCCATGCCGCCCCTTCCATACCCCAGTCAAAAACGTAGATAAACACATAGTCCAAAACCAGGTTGCCTACAGAGGGGATGATCATGGCAATCATCGCGAATTTGGGTTTGCCTTCGGCCCTGATGACCGTATTCCCCATCATGCACAAGGCCAGGAAGGGCACTCCGTATAAAACGATGATGTAGTAGATTTTAGCCGGGTCAAAAATGGCGCCTTTCCCCCCGAAGGCCGGGATAAGGGTATCTACGAAATAAAGCCCAAGCCCTACCATAGAAATGGTTACCAACAGGGTCAGGGTTATTTGGTTGCCAAAAGTCCTTAGGGCTTTCTCTTTATTTTCTGCACCCAGGGCACGCGAAATAATACTGCTCCCCCCAATCCCGATGGCCATCCCAAGGGCTGCTATAAAAAAGGAGACGGGTAATACCACATTAATGGCCGCAATGGCAATGGAACCGATCCAGTTACCTACGAAAATGGTATCTACCAGAATATTCAGGCTCATTACCAGAATCCCGATGGATGCTGGTACAGCCTGGCGAATCAGTAGCTTGCCAATGGGCTCGGTTCCTAGTTGTTCTGAAGAGACTTTTGCCATAGGCTTCGCAGCTCCTGACTGACCAAAATTAGATTATATTCATTCCTTAGTATTGCAGCTGTAATAGGAAGAACCTGAAGTGTGGTTTTCTTAATAACCTGCCGCCTGTCCGTCCTTACGGCTTTCCGAAGCACCGCGGTACACCCGGTTTTCGGCGTCCCACATAATTGCCTGGTAACCTCCATAAACCCCTCTGGCAAAGCGCACCTGGTGGCCCCGATCCATGAGCCCCCTGATGGTTTCATAAGAAATATCGGACTCGATCCGTACGGCACCCCTGCCGCCCCGCTCTCCTGTTGGGGCTGACCCGCCGGTATGGTCCCATCTGGGTGCATCTCCGGCTTCCTGCAGGCCCATGCCAAAGTCTATAAGGTTCATCACAATTTGGGAATGCCCCTGTGGCTGGAAATCCCCGCCCATGACCCCAAAACTGACCCAGGGCTTGCCGTCTTTGGTAATAAACGCCGGGATTATGGTATGGAAAGGTCTTTTCCCGGGCTCATAGGTATTGGCCTGTCCTTCGGTAAGACTGAATAGTTCTCCGCGGTCCTGTAACATAAAACCAAGTCCGGGGGGCACCATTCCCGATCCCATTCCCCGGTAATTACTTTGGATTAGGGAGACCATATTCCCTTCGCTGTCGGCAGTTGTCATATAAATGGTTTCCCCGGCACTGATTTCTCCCGCCGAGTATTCCCCGGCTGTATCGGAGATCAGCTCGCGGCGTGTATCCGCATAACTGTCTGACAGAAGCTTCTCAACCGGAACATTGGCAAAGTCCATATCTGCGTAATATTTTGCCCGGTCTTCAAAGGCCAGCTTTTTGGCTTCTGTAAAAAGATGCAGGTGTTCCGCGCTGCCAAATTCAATTTTCGAGAAATCATATCCTTCCAGGATTTGCAACATCTGCAGGGCAGCAATCCCCTGTCCGTTGGGAGGCAACTCCCATACGTCGTAACCCCTGTAGTTTACCGATACGGGGGTGACCCATTCCGAACGGTGCTTTGCCAGGTCTTCCGTGGAGAGGAACCCTCCCTGAGACTGAATAAAGTCTGCAATGGTTTTGGCAATTTTCCCTTTGTAGAAAGCATCCCGCCCTCCTTTGGCTATGGCTCTGTAGGTATTTGCCAGAAAAGGGTTCCTGTAGATTTCCCCTGCATCTTTAAGCTCCCCCCCATTCTGGGCAATATAGGTTTCCTCGACATTGGGAAAGCCCTTGGATTGGTAGAACGGAATAGATCGCTGCATGTACCATGCGATCAGCTGGGTTAGTGGAAACCCCTTTTCAGCGTAGTCAATGGCCGGTGCCAGTAGTTCCGACATGGGTTTGCTCCCGAATTTATCATGCAGGGAAAACCATCCGTCTACCGCTCCCGGAACACTTACAGGCAGTGGGCCATGCGAAGGAATTTCAGTCATTCCCTCTTTCCTGAAGTATTCCAGGGTAAGGGCTTCAGGGGAGCGACCGGAGGCGTTCAGGCCGTACAGTTTTTGTGTTTTGGCATCCCATACGATGGCGAATAAGTCGCCACCGATTCCGCAGCCAGTTGGTTCCATCAGTCCTAAGGTAGCATTGGCCGCTATGGCCGCATCAATTGCGTTTCCACCGTTTTTCAAAACTTCCAGGCCAATTTGCGTGGCCAGCGGATGGCTTGTCGCTACCATTCCATTTTGGGCAAGCACATCCGAACGGGTCGCATGCAGCGCACCGGTAATACGGTCCTGTGCCATTCCAATGGCCTGCAGGCCGCAAAGCAGTAGTATGATCAATCTGTATTTCATCCTGTTTAATTTAAGATTAAGGTCACCTTATGTGATACTTATCGCACTGTTAATTCCGGCAGGGACTCCTTTTGGCTCCATTGGTCAATCCATTTTGCCATCAGGCCCACCCAGTCGTCCCGGTCGTTGAGGCAGGAAATATGCTTGTACGCAGTCCCACCGGCTTCCATGAATTCTTCTTCTCCTTCCATGGCAATTTCCTCCAGGGTTTCCAGGCAATCACTTACAAAAGCCGGGGTAATTACCGCCAGCCGGGTTTTCCCTTCCTTCGCAAGGCGTTCAAATTCGTAATCTGTATACGGTTTAAGCCATGGGTCTCCGGCGAGACGGCTTTGGAAGGAAGTGCTTACTTTATCTTCTTCCAGGTTCAGCGCTTTTTTAACTTTCTCGGTGGTATCATAGCACTGATGGCGATAACAGGTATGATGGGCTACCGAATTCGTTTTACAACACTGCCCGTCAATTTTACAATGATAGCGGGTAGGGTCAGACTTTCGGATATGCCGCTCCGGAATTCCGTGGTAGGAAAACAGTACATGGTCATAATCGAAGCCTTGCAGGCCCTCAGCTATAGAGTCTGAAAGGACTTTTATATAATCCGGGTTGCTGTAGAATGCAGGCAGGGTAGTGAGATTTATTTCGGGAAATTTGGAGGCCTGTACCTCCATGGCTTTCACCACAACGGTCTCATAGGAACTCATGGCGTAATGCGGGTAGAGGGGTACCAGAAGCACTTGAGATACGCCCTTATCCTGCAATTCCTGTAAGCCCTGCTCAATGCTGCCGCTTCCGTAGCGCATCCCAAGTGCAACCGGAATAGATACCTCTTTTTTCACTTTCTCTTTAAAGCGTTCAGAAATTATAATGAGGGGAGAGCCTTCCTCCCACCAGATTTTCTTATATGCCTTGGCAGATTTTTTAGGACGGGTTTGCAGAATGATCCCCCTGACCAGGAGGGTTCGCAACCATTTGGGCGCATCAATAACGCGCTCATCCATCAGGAATTCGTCCAGATACGGTTTCACATCCCTGGCGGTTGGACTGTCCGGGGAACCTAGGTTTACCAGTAAAACACCTTTCATAAGGGTTGAGTTGTTTTTGGGCAGGGTTGTTTGAAAGTGATACAAAAATAAGGCTTCATCCCGGAAGATTGGGCATAGGCACCTCCCAATTGTCGATAGAGGTATAATTAAAACTAATTTAACCTGCCCGTTCTGGTTTAAACCCCCGAATTTTCATAGATTCAGAGCTTATAATTCAGATATGCTTAAAGGAATTTTTCAGGATCAATCACAGCAATCGCTGTTCGTTTTGATTTTTACCCTTCTCGCATTGGTGGTGCTTTATTTGATAGCGGCCCGGTTGCTAAGACATTACGGTAAGAACCCTAAATACCTCTTACCCTCCGGAACGGTCAAAAAGGTAGCATGGCCGCTCTTCCTCATAATGACCTCATTGCTGATTCGCCTGCAGTCCCTTCGCACCATACTGGGCCTTGAAGACTATGCTTACTTTTTTAGAAAAAGCAGCACCCTCCTCTTTATATTTGCTTTTACATGGCTAATTATCAGAGTATTAAGGCTTGTTAAAAGGCTCATAATTGAACGGTATGATATAGAGGAAACTAACAATTTAAAGGCCCGGAAAGTATATACTCAATTTACTATTCTTGAGCGGATTATCATTTTTATTGTAGTGGTTTTGGCCATGGGCCTGGCCCTTATGAGTTTTGAGGAAATTCGGGAGATCGGGGTCAGCGTTTTTGCTTCGGCAGGGGTAGCCGGGATCATCATTGGTTTTTCCGCCCAGAAGCTTATAGCCACTATCCTGGCAGGCGTGCAAATAGCCCTCACCCAGCCGATCCGTATGGACGATGTTGTAATCGTTGAAGGGGAATGGGGCAAAATTGAGGAGATTACCCTGACTTTTGTGGTGGTTCGCATCTGGGACAAAAGGCGACTGGTACTTCCCACCACCTATTTTATAGAATCCCCTTTTCAAAACTGGACCAAAACCTCTTCCGATATACTAGGGGCGGTATTTCTGTATACCGATTACAGGGTTTCCTTTGAGGCACTTCGGAAAGAACTAAAGCGAATCTTGAAAGACAACCCCCTTTGGGATGGGGAGGTAGCGAACATTCAGGTAACTGACTCCAAACCGGGCCACGTGGAGATCCGTGCCCTGGTGAGCGCCGCGGATGCCGGTACGGCCTGGGAGCTCCGGGTTGATGTCAGGGAAAAACTGATCAGCTTTCTGCAGCGGGAATACCCCGAAAGCCTGGCGCATACCCGTATCCTGCTGAAGGATGAATCCGTCGCGGGACAACCGGACAAACCGAAAACGAATTGAGAGCCCGTTTCTACAAAGTACTGATAATTTTTGCCGCTTTCTTTTTAGCGGCCAAACCTGGGTTTGCACAGAAAGTAACAGTGACCCCATTGGATCAGGCTATTTTTCAAAGCCTGCAGGAAAGTCTGACTACGGATAAGCCTGAAACCCTGGATGCTACAATGATCCGGGTGGGAAAAGCGCTGATTGGGACACCCTATAAGGAAAAAACCCTGGAAGTGGGAAAAAAGGAGCATTTGGTGGTGAACCTCAGGGGAATGGATTGTACTACCTACGTTGAGAACGTTTTGGTTTTGGGCCGTATGCTGCAAAAAGGCGAAAAGCGCTGGAGTTACTATTTAAAGGAACTTCAAAATGTTCGTTACCGCAACGGCAAAATTAAGGGATACCCTTCCCGCCTGCATTACTTTACAGACTGGATCCGGGAGAACGAGCGCAAGGGATTGGTGATGGACGTTACCGAAGCCATAGGCGGGGTAACACTTTACAAACCCATAAATTTTATGGGGACGCACAGGGATCTCTATCCTTACCTGGCCTCTGAGGAGAATTTCAGGCAGATCCGAATGCTCGAAGCCGAAGTTTCAGCAGCCCCAATTTGTGTGCTGCCGGCAAAGGAGGTGGCAACTGCAGAAAAAAAAATACAGCAGGGGGATATCATTGCACTGGCTACGGATATCAAAGGCCTGGATGTTACCCATACGGGAATAGCGATTCGGATGGATGATGGCCGGATACACCTTTTACACGCCTCTACCAAAGGAGCCGTTATGATCAGCGAACAGCCGCTCTCAGACTACCTGAAGGGCATCCGAAACAATATTGGGATTATAGTGGCCCGGCCGCTTCCCAATTTATGACAGAACGCAAAAACCCGTTTAATTTACACCGAGACAGTAAAGGATCCCGCCTTTGAGATGTTCCAGGAATAAGGGATTGTCGAAGGCTTCGCTGGTATGCCCCAGGCCGGTGTAGAACATCCTTCCCCCGTCGAATTCTCTGAACCAGGCTATAGGGTGTTCGGTACCGTTTTCGCCACCCTCGTAGCTGCCTTCATCCAGGTTCAGAAGCACCTGAATTCCGGGTTGTATCTCTTTAAAATTATACCACTCATCAAAATGCTCCCAGGTGTCCTCAAGGTGTCTGGTAGATGGGTGATCCTTCTTTACTACCTGCAGCTTTGCCTGCTGCTGACTGGGGTGGGATTTGAAATAGGCGCCTACCAATTCCCCATACCAGGGCCAGTTGTACTCCGTATCCGTAGCGGCGTGTATCCCCATAAAACTCCCTCCGTTTCGGATAAATCCTTCAAAGGCCTGCTCCTGTTCAGTTCCCAACACATCCTGTGTGGTACTCAGAAAGACCACGAGTTGGAACTGTGCCAGTTTTTCAGGATTAAATTGCAATGAATCTTCGGTATGCTCCATAAAAATCCCCTCTGCTTCAGCTAATTTTCCCAGTGCTCTCACACCCTGCTCTATAGACTGATGCCTGTAGCCGTTAGTTTTAGTGAACACCAGCATTCGGATATCATTTTGGATCGGAGGTTCCTGTGCGCTGGATTTACAACAAACCAGAAAAATAAACAGGGCCGGGATAAACATCAGGCGATGGGAAGTGAGCAGCTTTACCATTTTATAGAAAGTTATGGGTTTTATATTTCAGTGGTACTAGGCCCCCTGTTGTGCCAGGGACATCAGGTATTTTTTGGGAGTGGTATGGTATTTCTTTTTAAAGGCAGCAATAAAATGGCTGGCGGTACTATATCCTATTTTAAGGCCTACCTCATTTACATTATACTTTCCGCTTTCAAGCAACTTCCGCGCAAACTCCATTTTGTAATCGAACAAAAAGCTGAAAACGGAATCCCCGTAAACCTGTTTGAACCCCTCCTTGAGTTTTTTAAGGCTCAATCCTACCTGACGGGCCAGTTCACCAAGCCCTGGAGGCTCGGCCATGTGTTCAATAATGATATCCTTGGCCTTCCTGATTTTGCTGAGGTTTTCCTCATCCACCAAAAAGGGGCATTGGGCGGGCAGGTTGTCCGCATTGCGGTTAAAAAAGAGGGAAAGCAGTTCATACGCCTTGGCTTTGCAGTATAACTTACTTACCGAAGGATGCATATGCTGGTTAGACAGCTGGCTTAAGACCAGGGAAATAGAGGGATTAATGGGTTCCTGCTGATAGTATTTTTTGTCCCTGTATTCCTCACTCAAAAAGGGGATGTACCCTGCCTCACTGGTAAACAAGCCGTGAAATTTCCGAATGGTCATCAGCAGGCTCAGGACCTCACTGTTGGGCATGAGCTCCAATTGTAACGGCAGGTCCGCCTGGGGGTTATACAGTAGTAATGACTGATCCTGAGGGACTTCCAGAGAATAGCGATTGTCATTAAAATGGAACTGTCCTGTGCCTTTAATACAAAAGTGGAATTGAACGAAACGGCGGTCTATGTCCCGTTTGAAAATTGCCTTTTCGGCAGATTCATTTCGCGCCTGCAGGAACAGAAAGGACTCCTCAATTTCAATCTCAAACAATGACCCGCCAGCGATATTTTTTTCCATGTAATAATGAGGATTTTGCAATAATCTATTTAGAATCTTTCTAAATAGAGCGACATTCAGCCCTTTGATTTTGGGTAAAAGTAAGGAATTTGTTCAAATGAGACCCTTTATGACTATTTTATACGCCGAACGGCATTTATAGAACTTCTGGCGTTATATTTAAAAATCTATTCCCGTTATTTTTGTGCGGCTTAAGCGATATATGAAGAAGTACCATATTTCCAGACACCATCGGTTTATTACAGTTGGGCTTTCCTACCAGAAAGCTGATGCCGAAATTCGCGGGACCTTTGCGCTGGATCCTCAGAGTACTGAGAGGCTTCTGGAGCAGGCCCTGGAGGAAGGCATAGATGGATTGCTGGTTTGCAGCACCTGCAACCGAACAGAACTTCACGGTTTTGCGGCTGCCCCTCAACACCTTATCCGCCTGCTTTGCAAACATTCCAGAGGGACGGAGGAAGATTTTGAAAAGGTCGGCTACGTTTTCCAGAATCATGATGCGATATCCCACTTGTTCCGGGTTGGAGCCGGGCTGGACAGCCAGATTTTAGGAGATTTTGAAATCATCAGCCAGCTTAAAAAAGCATTCGCCCTTTCCAGGGATAAAGGAATTGCAAACCCCTTTCTGGAAAGGCTAACCAATGCGATAATACAAGCCAGCAAACGGATTAAAAATGAAACGGGTATATCTTCAGGCGCCACCTCTGTGGCTTTCGCTTCCGTTCAATACTTACTTGCCCGTGTTCCCAACATAGAAGAAAAGAACATTCTGTTATTCGGAACGGGGAAAATAGGCAGGAATACCTGTGAAAACCTGATCAAGCATACCCGAAACCCACATATTACCCTGGTTAATCGGAGCCAGGCCAAGGCAGAATCTGTTGCCGGAAAATTTAAGCTGAATGTTCGGCCGTACGAGCAACTCGGGGAGGAAATTTCCCGGACGGATGTACTGATCGTAGCAACGGGGGCTAATAATCCAACCATCACCCCGGATTTGATCCCTAAAGGCAGAAAGATGTGGATCCTGGACTTGTCAATTCCCATGAATGTGGTTTCGACACTAAGCGAAAGGCCTGAACTGACCCTGGTGCATTTGGACCAGCTTTCCAGAATAACAGATAACACTTTGGAGGAGCGAAAAAAACATATACCTGAGGCCGAGAGGA
Source organism: Robiginitalea insularis (assembly GCF_052497835.1). Classification (NCBI taxonomy): domain Bacteria; kingdom Pseudomonadati; phylum Bacteroidota; class Flavobacteriia; order Flavobacteriales; family Flavobacteriaceae; genus Robiginitalea; species Robiginitalea insularis. Next base: position 1,210,757 of record NZ_CP199296.1, on the reverse strand, counting down.
TACTGGCTGAGGTGCAGGATGATTTCAATCAATGGTTGGAAAGCAGAAGATTTGCCCCCACCATTCGTGCCCTGAAGGAAAAACTGCAAACACTCAAAGAAGAGGAACTGGATTTTCAGTCAAAGAAACACAATGGCTTCGACCACAGCCATGCAGATGTGGTTTCGGACCGGATCATCCAAAAAATTACGCGGCAGGTTGCCAGTCATCTGAAAGACCCTGACAACGACACCGATGAGTGCCTGGAGCTTATACAGCGGGTATTCAGCCTCGAAATTAAAACCCCATGAAAAAGCTTTTAAGGATAGGTACTCGCGATAGTGAACTTGCACTATGGCAGGCGATAACCGTTCGCAAAGGGCTGGAATCCCTGGGGTATACCTGTGAACTGGTTCCGGTTAAGGCAACCGGGGACCTGGTGCTGGACAAACCGTTATACGAGCTGGGGGTTACCGGAATTTTCACCAAAACCCTGGATGTGGCCCTTCTAAAAGGTGAAATAGACCTTGCAGTGCATTCTTTGAAAGATGTGCCCACCATGCTTCCGGAAGGGTTGGAACAAGCCGCTGTCTTAGTCAGAGCAAATCCAATGGACATTCTGGTGCATAAAGGAACCGACTTTTTAAATTCAGAAGGGGTTGTGGCAACCGGCAGCCTCAGAAGGAAAGCCCAATGGTTGCGGAGGTATCCACAGCATGAAATAGTAGACCTGAGGGGAAATGTCAATACCCGTTTACAGAAATTGCAGGACGAAAACTGGAATGCGGCCATTTTTGCAGCTGCTGGTCTGGAGCGCATTAATCTTTTGCCGCGGAACCACCACTCCCTGCATTGGATGCTACCCGCACCGGCGCAAGGAGCCATGGTGGTAGTGGTTCGCTCCGACGATACGCTTTGCAAGAAGGCTGTTTTACCTCTAAATCATACTGATAGTGCACTTTGCACTTCTGTGGAGCGGGAGTTTTTGCGTGAACTGGAAGGCGGGTGTACGGCTCCAATTGGGGCGCTGGCCAGTATTTCCAATGATCAGCTCCGTTTGCGTGCGGGCCTGTTTGCACTGGATGGCAGCGAGGCTATTTTGATTGACAAGGAGACTGACAGAAATACTGCTGAGGGCTTTGGAAAGAGCTGCGCACAGGAAATATTGCACAATGGCGGGGAAGCATTGATGAAAGCTATCCGAAAAGATATGGTCCGGTGAAACGAATCCTGTCAACCAAAATCCTGGATCCGAAGATGGAAGCGCTCCTGAAGAAGGCAGGATTTTACCTGCAGCAATACGAAGCCCTGGAGTTTGAATATATTCCGGTTCGCACGGAAAGCCTTCCGGCTATTTTTACCAGTCGCAATGCCGTAAAGGCTTGCTTTGGTAATCCAACAAATAAACCAGCTGAAATAGTACTCGATTGTTTTTGCGTGGGGAAGAAAACAGCAGGATTATTAAAAAAGCACGGGCAGCGGGTGGTTGCGCAAGAGGCGGATGCAGGCCGACTTGCCAAGCTGATCATAGAAAAATATACCGAAGAGTCTTTTATTTATTATTGCAGTGATCGCAGACTGGACACCTTGCCAAGTGAATTAAAGGCAGCCGGCATCCCTCTGGAGGAACGTATCGTTTATAAAACCAATTTCAGAAAACAGAGCTTTGAAAATCCATTCGACGGGATTCTGTTTTTCAGCCCAAGCGGGGTGCAAAGTTTTCTGGAAGGAAATGAGCTTGGCGATGCCTGGGCCCTTTGTATAGGGTCAACTACTGCCGGGGAGGCCAAGAAATATACCGATAAGATTAAAATTGCTAAACAACCCGAAGCAATGGCTTTGGTGGAACTGGCAATACAGTTTTTTTCGAAAAATACAACTGACATCCATGAGTGAAAATCTTCAGAATGATTTGTTTTTACGTGCCCTAAAGGGGGAATCTGTGGCCCGGCCACCTGTCTGGATGATGCGACAGGCTGGGCGATACCTTCCTGAGTTTATGGAAATAAAGCAGAAATACGACTTTTTCACCCGTTGCAGGACCCCGGAACTGGCCTCTGAAATAACGGTTCAGCCCATCAGGAGGTTTCAGCCGGATGCCGCCATCCTCTTCAGTGACATCCTCGTTATTCCACAGGCAATGAATATTGAGGTTGAAATGAAAGCCGGGGTAGGCCCCTGGTTACCTAATCCTATTCGCAAGGCATCCGACCTTGACAGCGTGATTGTCCCCGATATCGATTCTACCCTGGGATATGTAATGGAGGCCATTAAAATGACCAGGGAAAAACTGCAGGGGCAGGTTCCCCTGATCGGGTTTGCCGGATCTCCCTGGACCATTTTATGCTATTGCGTACAGGGGCAAGGCAGCAAGACCTTTGACCAGGCCAAGGCATTCTGCTTTACACAACCTGAAGCTGCCCACCAATTGCTTCAAAAAATTACCGATACCACAATCGCCTATTTAAAAGCTAAAGTGGCTACTGGGGTACATGCGGTACAAATATTTGATTCCTGGGGAGGGATGCTCTCTCCTGAGGATTATCAGGAATTTTCCTGGCAGTATATACAGCAAATCATAGATGCGTTAAAGACGATGGCCCCGGTTATTGTCTTTGGTAAGGGCTGTTGGTTTGCCCTGGACAAAATGGCCGCCAGTGGGGCGTCTGCCCTCGGGGTAGACTGGACCTGCAGCCCGCAGGTTGCCCGAAAATTGAGCGGAGGGAAGATTACGCTGCAGGGCAATTTTGACCCGGCTCGATTGCTTTCGCCCCCTGCAACCATTCGCAGAATGGTGCATAAGATGATTGAAGAATTTGGTACCGATCGTTATATTGTTAACCTGGGCCATGGAATTCTCCCGAATATCCCAGTTGAAAATGCAGGAGCTTTTATCCGGGCTGTAAAGGAATATCATGAAGGATAAGTTCTATCAGTACATACAACAGTTACAGGATCAGATCTGTTCTGCCCTGGAAGCGGCAGACGGGAAAGCCCGTTTTAAAGAAGATCTGTGGCAACGCGAGGCAGGTGGCGGGGGACGTACCCGGGTAATTGAGGACGGAGCCGTTTTCGAAAAAGGAGGGGTAAATATTTCCGCAGTACACGGCCCTTTGCCCGAAAGTATGCAGGCCTACTTTAAGGTTGGAAAGGTAGACTTTTACGCCTGTGGTCTGAGCCTGGTATTGCATCCCAGGAGCCCGATGGCACCTACCGTACATGCCAATTGGCGGTACTTTGAGATGTACGATGCCGAAGGCAAGGTTGTGGACCAATGGTTCGGGGGCGGACAGGACCTGACCCCTTATTACCTCTTTGAGGAGGACGCCCTTCACTTTCACCAGGTTTGCAAGCAGGCCTGCGATAAGCACCATCCAGAATTCTACCCGGAATACAAGAAAAAGTGCGATGAATATTTCTGGAACCATCACCGGGCAGAAGCTCGGGGAGTAGGAGGCCTGTTTTTTGACTATTGCCGGGCAACAGATTCCTTCAGTATGGATAACTGGTATGATTTCGTAACAGAGGTGGGAGATTCATTCCTTAATGCCTACCTTCCTATTGTAAATCGACGAAAAGAACTTCCCTACACTGAGCAACAATTAGACTGGCAGCAGATTCGCCGGGGGCGTTATGTGGAGTTCAACCTGGTACATGATAAAGGGACACTATTTGGCTTGAAGACCGGGGGCCGTATTGAGAGTATCCTGATGAGCCTGCCCCCGCAGGTACAGTGGAAATACAACCATACGCCCGAAGCGGGAAGCCCGGAGGCTGAATTGGTAGATGTTTTGAAAAACCCAAGGGAATGGGCTTGAAAGCACTTTTTAAAATGGGCCTCACTATTCCTCTTGCAACAGTTTACGGTCAGTGGGACAGCTTGCCGATAACTAGTGGTGACTATATTCAATCATTTCCCAATAAGATTACTTTCCGGACCAGTATAGTCAACACAGGGAATAGCTTTTTTTACAGAGACCCAAATCAGGATTTAACATTAAAGCTCAACCCGGGAATTAGAAATTACCTTGGGTTCACTATTTTATTTCGATCCCTGGAAATCGATTATGGATTTGCCCCCGGATTTCTGAATGAGCGATATGAAGTTGCAGATCCCAAACTATTTAATTTGAATTTCCGAATGTTTCTGGGACAATGGATGCAAACCATTGATTTTTACAAACAGGAGGGATTTTTTTTTGATGCTCCTGATTTTCGCACCTATTTGCCGGGCATTAAAAGCTTGAAGATCGGCGGAAATACTTCCTATATTTTAAATCCAAATTTTTCTTTCCGTGCCGTGGGATTCCAGAATGAGTGGCAAAAGCAAAGTGCAGGAAGTTTTATTCCCAGCCTGCAGATTTACTATACTCGCTTTCTTCTGAGAGATGAAATTGCGGAAAGTGAAGAAAACAAATGGGATATTTCAGCGGGCCCGGGATACTATTACAATTGGGTTATAGGACGACACTTTATTATTGGAGTAGGAAACACAACAGGGTTTGGTATTGAGTTTGGCAAAGACGCATCAGAATACTCCTCAAGTTTTATTTTCAACAGTCAGTTTCGTTTCTCGACAGGATATAATTCTGAGCGTTTTTTTAGCGGTGTTAATCTTAGTTATAATTTTATAGAGCAAAGGGATAATGCTGGAATTCGAGAAGATGACCGGATTCATTTTATTGAATTTTATTTGGGTTATCGTATTGAGGCTCCGAAAAAGTGGGTAAAAGAAGCCGACAGAATAAATCGTAAATTGGGAATTGACTGAACTTATATGAGGACACAGAAACTATTCCAGGTAGACGCTTTCACTTCAGAACTCTTCCACGGAAACCCGGCAGCAGTATGCCTTTTGGACGAATGGTTGCCGGAAGAGTTGATGCAGGACATTGCGGCTGAGAACAATCTGGCGGAAACGGCCTTTGCTATTCCCTCCGGGGATGGATTTGCCATCCGGTGGTTCACCCCTGAGACCGAGGTTGCCCTTTGCGGGCATGCTACCCTGGCTACAGCCCATGTTATTTACACCACAAGGCCCGATACGGTTTCCCCTATTATATTCGAAAGCCGGGAAAGTGGAACCCTCGAAGCACATAAGCAGGGATCCTGGCTGATACTCGATTTCCCCACGGACACGCCAACCCCTGTTTCAGAACCCAGCGGACTGTTTAAAACCATGGGCTTACCACCGTTAGAATTGTATAAGGGCCTGACAGATTATATGCTTATTTATGAAAGCGAGCAGCAGATCCGAAGCCTGCAGGTAGATTTTACAAAGCTCAATCAGATTCCGGCCCGGGGGGTTATCGCCACCGCCCCCGGGGACACAGATGACTTTGTGTCTCGTTTCTTTGCCCCTCAATGCGGTATTCCGGAAGACCCGGTAACCGGTTCTGCCCATACCCTGCTGATCCCGTATTGGGCCAAAAAGCTCCAAAAAAATAAACTCAGCGCCAGGCAGCTTTCTGCCCGCGGAGGGGAACTCAAGTGTGAGTTCCATGGAGATCGCGTGCGAATCGCAGGCCAGGCTATTACTTATATGACCGCAGAGATTTATCTGCCCCATTAAATTTACAATTATGTATCCATCTATCCGAAATCGCAGACTTCGCAATAACCCGGCCATCAGGGATTTAGTGCGGGAGACTGCTTTGAGCCCGAATGATTTTATAGTGCCCCTATTTATTGTAGAGGGTACCGGAATAAAGGAAGAAATTGGAGCCATGCCGGGATATTTCCGCATGAGCCTGGACGTTTTAAAAGGCGAGGTAAAGCAATTGTGGGGCATGGGGTTAAAGGCGGTTTTGCTATTTGTAAAAGTGGAAGATTCCCTTAAGGATAATTCCGGCAAAGAAGCCCTGAACCCGGATGGCTTAATGCAAAGGGCCATAAAAACCGTAAAGGAAGCTTGTCCTCAAATGCTGGTCATGACTGATGTGGCATTAGACCCCTATTCCAGCTATGGCCATGATGGCATTGTGGCGAATGGCAAAATCCTGAATGATGCAACTACAGCAGTTTTGGGGGAAATGAGCCTTTCCCATGCTCAGGCAGGGGCTGATCTGGTAGCCCCCAGCGATATGATGGATGGAAGAGTAGGTGTGATCAGGCAAGCTCTGGATACAGGGGGATTCACCGATACGGGGATTATGAGCTATAGTGCCAAATACGCCAGCAGCTTTTACGGCCCTTTCAGAAGTGCGCTGGATTCCGCACCGGTGGCAGAAAAAGATATCCCGAATGACAAAAAGACCTATCAGATGGATCCCGGCAACCGTTTGGAAGCGATAAGGGAAACCACTTTGGATATAGAAGAAGGGGCCGATATCGTAATGGTTAAGCCTGGCCTCTGCTACCTGGACATAGTCAGGGATTTACGTGAGGCTTTTGATGTACCTATTGCAGTATACCAGGTTTCCGGGGAATACGCCATGCTGAAAGCGGCTGCTGCAAAGGGTTGGCTGGATGAAGAAGCCGTAATGATGGAGCAACTGTTGTCTATCAAAAGGGCAGGAGCTGATCTTATTGCCACATACTTTGCCAGGGAAGCGGCAAAGTTACTGGGCTAAAGGAATACTTTGATTTTATTGTATCTTAGACACCATATTATCGTATTATGGGGCTGTTAGTTTTCTACGCCATACTTTCCATCTTTTTTTCTTTTTTGTGTTCCATTCTGGAAGCGGTCTTGCTTAGTGTTACCCCAACCTTTATCAATGTAAACAAGAAAGAGGGCAAAGGTTTTGCCGTTACCCTGGAGGAACTAAAGAAGGATGTGGATAAACCGCTCATTGCCATCCTTACCCTGAATACCATAGCACATACCGTAGGGGCTATCCTTGTGGGGGTACAGGCGAAGGTTGCCTATGCCGAGATTTACGGTCAGACCCAAAGGAGCCTGTTGGGGATCCCTTTTACGGAAGACCTTATGGTAGGAGTGGTCTCCACCCTGATGACCATCCTGATACTCGTGGCCTCAGAGATCATTCCAAAAACCATTGGGGCGACCTATTGGAAACAATTGGCTGGAATATCCACGGTAGTACTGAATATTTTAGTTTGGAGTTTACGGGTAACCGGCCTGTTATGGGTATTACAGCTTTTTACCCGCCTGATTGGAAAGTCTCATCAGGGAAGTGTACTGAGCCGGGAAGATTTTACGGCCATGGCCGATATTGCGCATGAAGAAGGTGTTTTTGAAGAATCGGAATCCAAGGTCATAAAAAACCTGTTGCAGTTTGACAATATCCGCGTAAAGGATATTATGACCCCCCGGGCAGTCATGAAAATAGCCCCGGAAAGCCAGACTATTTCCAAATTTTTTGAATTAAACCCAAAGTTGCGCTTTTCACGGATACCGGTCTATGGGGAACGGGTGGATATTATCACCGGATTTGTGCTCAAAGACAACGTGCTGGAGGAACTGATCAACGAAAATGGGAGCCTCCCGCTCTCCGAGATCAAACGGGATATCCTGGTGACCCGGAGGACTACGCCCATCCCACAGCTTTTTGATACCCTGATCCAGAAACGGGAACACATTGCCCTGGTAGTAGATGAATACGGCTCGGTAAGTGGCCTGGTAACCATGGAAGATGTTATTGAAACACTGTTGGGCCTGGAGATCATGGACGAGAGCGATAATGTTGAAGACCTGCAGTTGCTGGCCCGCAAAAAATGGGAAGACCGTGCCAAAAGAACCGGGATTATTGAATAAGATGGAAGAGGCCTGTCTTGAAACGCCACTGGGAACCGCTATTTTGAAAGGTGGCCCTAATGGCCTGAAGTCGATCACCGTAACAGACCGCAGCATAGCCCAACAAAGTGTTCCCGATACTCTGAAAGTGGCATATACGCAGTTACAGGAATATTTCGAAGGGAAACGAACCGAATTTCAGCTAAAACTGGATCCGGAGGGAACTCCCTTTCAGCAAAAAGTATGGGCTGCCCTGCTGGATATTCCCTACGGTAAAACACTTTCCTACATGGAACTCTCAAAGCAACTGGGAGACCCGAAGGCTATCCGGGCAGTGGCCGGCGCCAATGCTAAAAACCCCTTATGGGTAGTAATTCCCTGTCATAGGGTAATTGGTTCTGACGGGGAATTAACAGGCTATGCCGGGGGCATTTATCGAAAAAAATGGCTGTTGAACCACGAAAGCGCCAATCCACAGCAAAGCCTTTTTTAGTCACCACCGACCGGGTGGTTTGTTACCGCTTGCAAAGTACCTGCATAAACACTTTTTTACGTATTTTATCCGAACAAGTGACGGCTTATCGGGATTAATCAAAATTCTGTATGCCCCATACCAAATGGCTGGCAGACCGGGTGGTCTGTGCCGGGATGATTGGTTTATAAAACCAGTTAAATGAAGAAAAGGCGCAAAAGGTGCCTGCTTTGAAGTTGCACTTCGAATATTCATTTTTAAACTAAATGAGGAATATGCTCCACAAAATACGCCTGGAAAACATTCTGTTTCTGGACATCGAAACGGTGCCTCAGGCTGCTGCCTTCGATGAGCTTTCTGATGAGGCCAGGGCGTTATGGGCACTGAAAACTCAATTTCAGCGCAAAGACGAATACAGCCCGGAAGAATTTTATGAACGGGCCGGAATCTTCGCGGAATTTGGAAAAATTATCTGCATCTCGGTGGGCTTTTTTGCCAATCGAAAAGGGAAAAGGGAATTCAGGATCCGGACGTTTTCCGGATCGGAAGAAGGCCTGCTCCGCGATTTTATAGAATTGCTGGAATCTCATTTCAGCCATCCTTCTAATTTATTGTGTGCGCATAATGGGAAGGAATTCGATTTTCCTTACCTGGCCCGGCGGATGATCATCAATGGGATTACCGTCCCTTCCAAATTGGCTTTATTTGGTAAAAAACCATGGGAGGTCCCCCACCTGGATACCATGGAACTTTGGAAATTTGGGGACTACAAACACTTTACCTCCCTGCGCCTGCTGGCCCATATATTGGGCGTTCCCTCCCCCAAACAGGATTTAGATGGGAGTAAAATCCGATCGGTATATTATGAAGAGAAGGACCTGGACCGCATTATTAAGTATTGTGAGCTGGATGTGCTCACCACGGCCCAGGTTTTACTGCGGTTTCGGAATGAGGAGTTATTGACGGAGGAGCAAATTGTTTATATTTAGAGGTGTTTAAATACTTCCTTTAACATTGAGGGATAAAGTAGTCAATAATTATATCCCTTTGTCGGGTGCAATAATACATTATGAAGAAAATTCTATTTACAACCATCTTACTCGCTACGCTGTCTTGTGCAGACACTAAAAAAAATATAGAGGAGGATAAATCCTTAATGGACCAAAGCTATTTCAGACATTTAAGCTATTTAATAAACATCAAAAATGAAACTGCTCAAAAATATTGGCCTGATTTCGCGAAGCAGGATTTTCATCAACCCATTGTATATTATACTAGGGAAAACACCTTCGTACTTAACCCGAACGAACATATTCTTAATAATTTCGATTATCAAGAGGTTGGAAATTTCAACGAGGTAAAAGTCATCCAACTACCCGATAGCTATAATGAAACCACTTCTTTCAAATTTGAGACAAGTGTAGCGATGGACAGTACTAAGCTTCACTACAAGCAGCCGATTTTATATTTTCAAAGTTATGAACTCTCTAAAAAGTTCCCTGAAGCAAGCGTGAATGACCTGGAGGATTGGTCTTTGATGGTGATTCATGAGCTGTTCCACGGCTACCAATGGTCAAAACCAAAAATGTTTGCACTTGCCAGAGCTACTTCTATACCTGGTGGACCAGATGAATTTCTTGGTTCATACCGTGGAGATCTCGAATGGTACAAAGAAAGTGTGAAAAAGGAAAATGATGTACTAAAAGCAATTTGGATTGACGGAGCAGACTTAAATCAGAATCTAAAGCAATTTGACTCTTTACGTGACATACGGATTGAAAGAATTAAACGAGAATACGATGTAAATATTCGAGCAGCTGAAGATTATGAAAACACCATTGAAGGAAACGCACGCTATTTTGACTCGTTCACCAGACGATACTTAGCGGAAAACAAACCAGAAACCTCTTTTTTGACTGAAAAAGATAAAAAGAATATTATAGACAGGTTTAAGGGCTATAAGGTTTCAACAGACAGCTTAAATTATAACATAACCAAGGATAGATACTGGTATCCTCTTGGCTTTAACATGTCAATGATACTGGAAAAATACGATCCCGATTTTAAGAATAAAATTTATACTGAAAAGGTAACCCTTCGTGATTTATTGGAGGAATTAAAAAGCTCACAACAATAAATAATCGGCATTATAACGAGCGTTTATTTTGACTGTTGCTGAATCAAGAGCAGTATAGAAAGGATACGCTTCATAGTTAGTGTTTAAAAATTATACTTCTGGAAATTCGGGGACTATAAGCACTTCACTTCCTTATGCCTACTCGCCCATATACTGGACATTCCCTCGCCTAAACAAGACCTGGACGGCAGCAAAATACGATCGGTATATTATGAGGAGAAAGACCTGGAACGCATCATCAAATACTGTGATCAGTATGTGATTACGGTTGCACATATTTTTTTACGGCTGCGGAATGAGGGGTTGTTGGGGGAAGGCGATATCGTCTATGTTTAGAGGCACTCAGCCAGCCGGTGTTATCCATCTTTCACCCTGTAGAGAGTGCAGGAAATACGGTGTAACACATCGTACAACTCCTCGTCTTTTATCATAGGAAGGGCATGAATGTCAAAGCCCGTTTCAAACTTCTTTAATCGTAATATCGTCAGGTATAACATTTAATCCTAAACATCTCAATTCCCATAAAACAATGAACATTATAAAATTATCGGCATCCTTAATACTGGTTTTCCTGATTTCAATTCCCTCTACTGATATATCGAAACCTGAGGTGATGGAGTTTGGCAAATCGATGGCGGAAATCAAGCAAACATTAGGCCCCCTATGTGATTCCATTTTAGAACGATTAAAGGGTCCCTACAAACAATGGTTGGATAGTCAGCATTAGAACTAAAGGGCTCTATAAACCTTAAATGAGAAACCTTTTAGCTTAAGCTTTGTTTTTTTTGGTATAGCCTTGCCGATGGGTTTCTTGCGAATGAAAATAAGATCGAAGCCATAAAAAGATGTCAAGCCATTCTTATAATAAGATTGTTATCACACCAATGCCAAACAAATGCTGGATAAAATAAAAACATAAGATTATGAGTGCCAATTACACAAAGATTAAACTACTCCTTGTAGTTTTCATTTTTGCAGCAGTTAATGCCTGTAAGGACAAATCTCCGGAAAAACCACTTAAGCCTCTAAACGCAGACTTAATAAAAGTAACGGATAGTATTTCTGTTTTAATGAACACTTTTCATTATAACCCCAAAGAGTTAACCACAGATAAATACCTGCAATTAGAAAAAGAGGTGAAAAACCTTGCAGAAACTGCTCAAACTAAAGAAGAGTTTATCAGGGAGTATAATTTGCTATGGCAAAATGGTCCTTTCTCGCATGTGCGTCTGGATAAAATGAATCAGCCAGCTCAGGAAATAGCAAAATACATCGATACCCTAAGAGTGGGCGATCAAAGCGTTTCGTTGGAATGGATGGAGAATACGGCTATTTTGACGGTAAATACGATGATGGGTGTGGATACGAAAGAAAGGGTGGAAGACGCCTATAAAGAGATTGACAAGAGGGACATTGAATATCTCATTGTAGACCTGAGAAATAACGATGGGGGAACTTTTGCCGGGATCCCACTTATAGCCCATCTGATCTCGGATCCACTGGAAATAGGAGTATTTGTTTCACAGAAATGGTGGAACAGCAACTCAAACCCTCCAATTAAGGAGAATACCCTAGGCCTCACACCATGGCAGGGATGGTCTATTCAAACTTTCTGGAATGACGCACAAGAGAATCCGCTTACCCGGCTCCAAATCCAGCCGATGTCTCCACGTTTCGATGGGCAGGTGTATGTTTTGATCAGTGATAACGCCTTTAGCGCGGCCGAGTTAACATCCGATGGCTTGGCCAATATAGAGAATGTATCGCTTATAGGAGAAACCACTGGCGGGGAAGTACTTTCACAAAAGATGTACGATCTGCCAATGGATATGCAATTATCAATTCCTATTGCCGATTATTATTCTTTTCGAATAGGCAGAATCGAAGGCCAGGGAGTGAGTCCCGATATAGAAATAGATCCTCGGGTGGCAAAGGATCTCGCGATATCTTTAACAAACGGAGTGAATCTGGAAGATGCCGTAACAAAAGCTAAAGACGATCTGAAAAATATGTCAAAAAATTAAGTTTTTAAGCGTGTAAAACACAATTAAATGGACAGGCAACCTTTATTGATTTTTTTTCGTCTACTATAACATAATCAATTTTAAAAATTTCAAGTTGAAAAAATCAATTACAACCTTAAGTGTCTTCCTTTTGGTCTTTGTTAATTCTTCCAATGTCTCTTCTCAAACAAAAGAAACTCAAACAGAAAATGCTATTAGGTATTTCCATCAGAGAAACGAAGCGATCGGTTTAGTCAAAAATGAAAAATGGCAGGAATCATTACCCATTTTGGAGCATCTTACAAAAGTTTATCAAAATGATGGTGATCTGTTTTACCTATTAGGACTTTCTTATTACCAGATCGAACAATATCAAAATGCTATCAATGCTCTGAAGAAAGCCCTTGACCTGGGGGGAACCATTTTAACCGGAATTCCAACGGGTTCTGCACCTTCAAACGACATAATGATAAAAATTGCCAAAGCATATGCCGAAGATGGCGACAAGAGTAACGCCCTTTTATGGCTGCAAAAAGGATTTGCATCGCGCTATGACGAAAAACCATTTCTAATAGGTGATGATGCTTTCAAAAGCTTTAGTGAGGATAAGGATTTTAAAGAATTATTTGGGATTGATACTCAAGAAAACATCACAAGAGAGGAAGCCTGGACCAGAGATATCACTTATTTAGAAAAACGAATCAATGAGCTACATTATAATCCAAATCATGTCCTAAGCAAAAAGAGATTAACTGATGAATTTGTAAAACTAAGATCGCATTTAGCCTCACTATCTGACACTCAGATTATAGTAAAAATAATGAGGATCATTGGCAGTTTAGGCAATGGACATAACTTGATCATTCCAACATCTCCAATCAATGCCGCCCTAAAAAAACTTCCTGTTCAGTTTTATCAATTTTATGACGGTCTTTTTATTGTTGATGCTGAAGAAGGCTTTGAACAATGGATTGGCTATAAAGTAGAATCCTTTGATAGTACCCCTGTTGAAGTAGCGCTTCAATTGACAAATGCAGTTAATGCCAGAGACAACAGTATGCAAACATTATGGTTAGGCCCATATTATTTGACCTTACCTGATGTTCTAAAAGAATTAGGAATTACTGAAAACAGCGATGACGTTACACTCACTTTGAGTAAAGACATAGGAAAAAGTCAAAAAGTAACTTTGAACACTGTTAAGTGGAATTTTACAGGGTTTCCAAAAATGCCAACGCTAAAAGACATTGAGCAACCCTTGTTCTTATCTAAAATTGATGACCCTTATTGGTATCAATTACTACCAGAGCACAATACTATCTACCTTCAGTTTAACGTGGTCACACAAAAAGAAGGGCAGTCATTAAAAGAACTCAATACAGAGGTTCGCGGTCAAATAACTCAGAATAAGATTCAAAACTTTATTTTAGATCTGAGACACAATCACGGTGGCAACGGTTCTATATTACCTCCAATGCTTAAAACCATTATAAATTTTGAAGTAATGAACCCGGATGGGAGAATTTTTGTGTTGATGGGACGCGAAACCTTTTCGGCCGGACAAAATCTATTGACAGATATTACAAAAAACACCAGCCCAATTCTGGTTGGTGAACCCAGTGGTTCAAAGCCCAATCATATTGGAGAAGCGGGATGGTTTCGGCTACCATATTCCGGATTAATGGGTTTAATTTCTACCCAATTTCATCAGACTTCTAAAGCAGAGGATAATCGCAAATGGATTGCGCCACATATTCCTGTAAATATGTCATCAACAGATTATTTTAATGGAACTGACAAAGCCCTAAATATAATATTGGAACTCATAAAACCTGATTAAAGAATTAAACTATATGAAGTTACTGGCGAACAAATTAATTCTTCACTTTTTGATATTTGCCTTCATTGCAGCCTGCAGTTCAGTCTCCAATGAAAAAGAGAATAGAAGAATACTACTGGAGAACGGAATTCGTGGGAAGGTCAAATTTTTGGAAGAGTCGGAACCTTATAGTTCAATAACTGACAAAATGGTAACCTATAAAATCCCTGCTCTATCTCTTGCTGTTATAAGTCAGGGTGAAATTGAATGGTCAGAAACTTATCAAAACTCGAATTTTTCAGAAGAACAAAAACTGGACAGCACAAGTGTTTTTCAGGCAGCATCTCTGTCTAAACCCGTCACTTTTCTGGCAGCATTACGCATGTATGCTGCCGGTCAAATTGAACTGGATAAAAATATCCAGGAATACCTGAATGACTTTAAACTACCTGAAGGGAAACAAACAGCCGAAAATCCAGTAACATTTCGAAACATCTTCTCACACACTTCAGGAATAAATCCCGGAGGATATCAGGGGTACGATAGAGGCCTTCCAATGCCGTCAGACCTCGATATTTTACTCGGTCATGATAGCGTAAATACACCAGCTATAGCAATAGTGACAAGGCCTAATGAAGCTCTGGCATATTCGGGTGGTGCTTACACATTAGCCGAACTGGCACTTCAGAATATATATAATGATGAGTTCGCGAACATCATGCAAAAATGGATTCTTGAACCTGCCGGAATGAACTATTCTGAGTTTACACAACCTTTCCCTGCTTCGGATTCCAATCGGGTGGCTAAAGGGTATACATTCTCAGGTGAAGTTGTAGAAGGGGGCTGGCGAAATCATCCTGAACAAGCTGCAGCAGGCCTATGGAGCAACGCTACAGACATGGCGAAATTTCTAATTGAGATTTATAAAGCATATCAGGGAAAAAGCTCAATCTTTTCACAGGACGATATAAAGTCAATACTTAGCCACGAACGAGATGGTCATATATATGGATTTATCGTGAACCGATCTGAAGAAGATATTTCTATCACCCACTACGGGGGCAATGTAGGCTACAGGACAGGAATGACAATAAGCCTTACGAGAGGAAATGGTTTAGTTTATTTGACCAATTCAGATAATGGAGGATTACTGGGCAGCGAACTCCTTTTGTCTGCCTCTCAGATATACGGATGGCAACATTTTAAACAAGTAAATGTTTATCGTGATAAGGTAAGCTCTGATATTCTGAAGGGATTAGCTGGTAAATACATGTGGAACAATCAAATTCCGCTGTCCATCAGGTTCGATGAAGAATACAAATTCATTTCTCTTATTTTCCCGAATGGAGATGAATATGAGCTTACGCCAATTCGCGGGGATGAACTGAACTTTATTCATCAAAATACAGGAGTGGAGGTCACGTTTTCAGAAAAGGATGAATTTCAATCCTTTATACTTTATGATCAAAGTGCCGTTAAATTGGAATTCTAACATTTCAATACTAAATATCAAACCTCTGGAAATTCGGGGACTACAAGCATTTTACTTCCCGCCGCCTCCTGGCCCATATACTGGACATCCCCTTGCCTAAACAGGATCTGGGCGGAAGTAAATCCGATCGGTATATTATGGTGAGAAGGATATGGACCGCATAATAAAATACTGTGAGCTAGACGTAATTACAACGGCCCAGGTATTTTTGAATCTAAGAAATGAGTAGCTGTTGACTGAAGACGAATTCGTTCGTATATAGCCTTATATTTATAAAAGGAAACATGCATACAAACCATAGCCAAGAGCTAATAACGTCAATAAATAGAAATGATACATTCAACAACGAAAACAATACTGGTTGTTGGCTTCCTAATACTTGTGACTACTCTGGCCAATTCTCAGGAATTGATCCAGATCAAGTTTCAGCCCGGCGACCAAGTATACGTCTATGAAACCCAGGGCATAGGAACACCGGGAGAATTATATAGTGCCGTTATTCAAAATATTGCCCTTATTAACGCGGGTTCAGACAGTCTGACCATTAAGGACGTAGAAATATCAGCGCTGAAGGATGGGATTGATATACAAAAAGTAGTGGTTCCCAAAAGCCATATGGCCCAATCGGCAGCGAAATTTAAGGTCTATCAGGATCAAGGGATTTTTCGGTTATATGATTTCCAATTCCAGACCAGTAAATATTTGAATGGTGTTAAGTTTTCCGGTGGCACCACCTTATCGGTGAATGAGGCTTTGGTTATCACCCATCGTTCCCTTCTGTTTCAAACCCTCCCAGATTCGATACAAGTTGTGGTAAGGGCCAATGACAATAACGGAAAAACGGTTACCCAGGAAGAATCTTTGTTGGTGGTTAATCATACATCAAAGAACGAATACCATCTTCCACTTAAAGGGACATGGGTTGCTGCGGCGGCCCCATCCTTGATAAGCCATCATAGATGGGCTGGTATTCAGGAGTTTGCTTTTGATTTTGTGCAAATTGGAGCAAATGGAAAAACATATAAAGGAGAAGGAAGTAAACTTTCGGATTATTACGCCTATGGAGCCCCGATTTATTCCATTGGTGATGGGAAAGTAGTATCCGTAAAAGACGACGCAGGCGAATCTGACCAAAACCTGAAGCAGCCCGATGAAACCAACGAGGAATATCTGACCCGATTAGCAATATATCAACAGGAATTACTCTCCAAAGGTTTTGAAAATGTGCTGGGCAACCACATCATTATTGAGCATGAGGGAGGCGAATATTCCTATTATCTGCACTTGAAGAAAGGCAGTTTGAAAGTTCAGCCAGGAGACTTGGTCAGCAGAGGAGAACAAATAGCTGAATTGGGCCATAGCGGTAATAGTACGGAACCCCATTTGCATTTTCACCTGACAGATGGACCGGACATGTCCTATTCACGCAGCATACCCGTCTCGTTTCATAATATTTCGTTATTTCCAGATGACAACGAGAAGATTCGCCATATTCATTCGGGTCAAATTATCATTACCAGGGACCAATAGCTGTTTGTTTACCTGAATATTAAATACTAGACTTCTAGAAATTAGGCGACTACAAACACTTCACCTCCCCCTGCCTGCTGGCCAGTCTATGATTTGTTTTCTATAAAGCATGTTTTTTCTTGTTTCCCCATGATTGAGGTAGCTGGTATACCCCTGAATTTTATTTAATCATTATTATTGCAGGAGCTTTTTATAAAATTCAAATAAAATCTATGACTTTACACTTGAAACCGATTTGTTTGCTGTCCATTATCATTTTTCTAAGCTCTTGTGGGGAAGAAAAAAGAGAGCCGGAGGAAATTGATTTTACCACCAATTATAAATTATCATCTGAGATTGAAGAATGGGTTAAAAATGATACTACTGGGTGGAAGTATCAGGTTAGCGCCGTTGATTATGCCACTAAAGGCGATCATAAAAATGCCTTAATGCAATGGGATATGGCCATGGGGGGCAGAGAACTCAATTACACAGAATCGGAGATTGACTCTATCAATAAGTTATACAGGAAAGTTCCGGCACATGATTATATCCTTGAAAGAGCAAAAAATGAGCAAATAATCATTATAAATGAAGCACACCATAATTCATTTCATCGGTTCTTTACAAAGTCGTTGCTAAAAGATTTATTCGAGTTAGGATATAAGAATATAGGGCTCGAAGCTTTGCTTAACGGTACCGATAAAGATTCACTGCTGTCTGAAAGGGAATATCCAATTACTTCCACAGGGATGTACATTAGTGAACCACAATTTGGAAACCTCGTCAGGGACGCCTTGGAGATAGGATATAATGTATTCCCCTATGAACAGACATCCGATGTAAATAATACAGAGCGTGAAATTGAACAAGCAAGATATATTGAGGAAGTAATAAGGTCGAAACCGGGTGAAAAATTTTTAATTCATTGCGGTTATGACCACGCATATGAAGGAAAACACGGATGGTGGGGAAAGGCCATGGCAGAGCAACTTAAAGAATACACGAACATAGACCCCTTAACAATTAATCAGACCTCATATGATGAGAAAGGAGATCCAAAATTCAGGCATCCTTTGGTCAAAGCGCTTGATCCTAAAGAATCTATCGTACTGTTAGATGCAGAAAACAAACCTGTTCAGGCTAAAAGTGGAGAGGCATTTACGGATTTGACCCTATTACACCCAAATACCGAATATGAAGATAACAGACCAGGCTGGCTATTTCATGGAGGCAATTTGAAAACGGAAGTTGATTTGACTGAATTCAAATCAATGTTTCCCCTAATGGTTATGGCCTTTAAGGAAGGAGAAGATATTAACCAGGCCGTTCCGGTTGATATTTTAGAAGTGAAAGGCGAGAATAACAAAGCTTATTTAGCCTTACCGAAAGGGCTGTATACCATTGTTGTGACCAATAAAAAGCAATCATTCAAATTTAAAAAGGAGGTAGAGTAATTATACCCCTTTGGCGGTATATTCCATCCCGGCATCGACTGGTCTACTTAATTAAGCGATATAAATTAGACATTTCGTTTTAACTATATTTCACTGTTATATAGCATCTGATACATAAAAAATGAGAAAAGTTACTACATCCATAATTCTAAGCCTGTTACTTTCAGGTCTTGCCATTGGTCAACAACGCAGATGCTTTGATTTTGTCTGGGAAGGAGGTACTGTATCAGGCCGGTATATCCCCAAAATTGTCATGAACATTCCTGTAAAAGTTGATAGCCTGCCTCATGAGTTTACAATGCAATTGGATCTTGGTGCCGTGACGACAGAATTTTATGGCAACACTATTCAACCCTATTTGGACACCTATCCCTCATTAAAAGAGAAAGTGGATTCTTCCAAGACTTTCACTATACAAAACCAGAAAAATGTTATGCTGGGAGGCATGCATCTCAAAATGGGAGATGTAAAATATGAGAATATAGACATTGGCCTGTTTGCCGGATATGGAGATTCTTTAACTGTGGATTCTGTAAAAACGAGTACAATAAAGCATATTGGAACCATTGCGCCGGATTTATTTCAGGGCAGAATATTGATAATTAATTATCCTGAAAATCAAATTTGCCTCTCAGATGAGCTTCCGGGTGAATATAAAAACCTGAACTTCCAGGACTTTATATTAGAGGATGGCCGTATTAATATTCCTCTTAGAATAAATGACAGCACAGAAATGCTCATGTTTGACACCGGCTCAAGCATGTTTTCACTTCTTACAACAAAGGATAATGCAGATAAAATATCTGACGGGGCAATAACTGATTCTTTGAGTGTCAATAGTTGGGGGGAATATTTATCAGTTTTTGGTAGCGAAGTTACAACCAAGGTGATGTTCGGTGACAAAACATTGCCCTCTACGCTGGTTTATTACATTGATGACCCAAGGATCGCCGGATTTTTCAAACAAAATAAAATCTGGGGCATAACGGGCAATGCCTATTTTTCTAATAGCACGCTTATTATTGATTATAAGACTAAAAAAATAGCGATAAAATAAGACTATTGAACAGGGAATAAAGGGCTAAATCCCTTTTGACCGCAAGCATTTATAATTTAATTACGGGTTGTTTTAAGTCTATATATGCAACCCATCATTTGTTTTGATAAAACTGATCATAAAGGCTTCTTTTGATTGGCACTTAGCTAAAACTTTAGCAAAACATCATTTTGCTCGATTTTAAGTGAATCTCATTGAAAGAGTTCCTGTTTTCAATGTCTATTTTAAAAATTATGCCATCTAATATTGTTTGGTAGTGCTCCTTATATAGTCATTTTTAATTCCTTATTTTATTAGTTTTAAAAAGCCGGGCTATCCAATGGATTTATCTATTTTAACTAAATATTCATTTAGGCAATCTAAATTTTAAAAGAGTGACAAACACACTGATCAAAAGAATCCTGCCAATAGTTCTAATCTTACCGCTACTGTTAGCAGGTCAACGCGATCCAGTTGCAGATACATTGGAAGTAGGACAGGTGGAATTAAAAGGGGAATTAATGTACAGGGTGGATTCGGGCGAGCCATTCACAGGCATATTAGTGGGCAGATATAGCAACGGTGTTCTCAGGGCAGCCAACAACTATGTTAAAGGTTCCACTTCGCGTTATACTGCATGGGATTTTGTTGACAATCTGAAAATTGAACAAACATATAGCCTGAATGGGGATACCTGGAAACAGATTAGTCAGACCAATTATAATAGCGCCGGCCAAAAACTGATGTACATAGACTATGAGGCAGGAAAATATCAATATTGGTACGAAGACGGGTCATTGAAGGAGGAAAAGGGAACGTTAAACAATGAGGATTACAATATAATCTGGGATCATAATGGGGATAAATTTATTCCGGGAAGCACTGCGCCTAAAGACACGGCGGACCTTGCTGAAATAGAATGGCCGAATTATCTCCCGCATAGAAAAGGAAACAGTAAACCCTTTACGGGAGTTATTACCATAAATGGGACGTTCAATCACAGGAATTCCCGAATACATGAGAATGAGTTCTATTCGGCAGTAAACTTTGTCTTTGGACGACCTAAAGGTGTTTATACAACCTGGTATCAAAAGGGAGGTCAGAAACTATCTGAAAAATCACTTTTGGAGGATCAGATGGTTGGTGGAATAAAATTGGATGGCCCTTATAAAGAATGGTATCAGAATGGTCAATTGAAATCCGAGGGAACCTATTACCTTGGAGACTTACACGGGCCCCATACTTCATGGCATGAAAATGGTCAGACGGAGAGTAAAGCATTTTACAACAGGGGTAAACCAATTGGAATGCTTTTAAGCTGGCACGAAAATGGTCAGAAAAAAGCCGAAATAATTTATTTGGATGATGAGGTTGTGAGCAGTTCCTTATGGGATCCAAAAGGAAAAATTATTGAGAAATGGCCGGAATCAGATAAAGACAAATTTGGCTTGAAATTGTTTTTAGATCGGTATATGTCTGTATTACAATCGAGAGATTACAATGGAAGGGATGAGCTCTTCATTAGCAAGGAAGCATTTTTGGACTTAATGCAAAAGATGAAGGTGCCTACTACTGATAAGGACTACATTCAGATCAATGAAAACTGGTCTGAATTTATGGAGTACTACAAAAAAAGATTTGACTATTTCCAGGCTTCAGAGGACGATGTTTTTTATAATGAATTTTTAAAGAAGTCGACAATTAAAAGCTTTTTGTATGATTATGAAGTTGTAATGGATAATGACGAATCTTTAAAAGTAAAATGGCCCGAAACAATAAATTACGACTTAACAAGCGCACTTTATGCCAATGCTGAGGTCAAAGTATCCATAGGAACTGATGAGAAGCAATACACCATTGAATTCCCCCTTCTTTATATAAACAATACCTGGTATTTTACCCCTTTTGGAGATTAAATGGGATCCTTTTCATGAGGATTCTGGAATTGAGTTCCTTTGGATTTTAAGAATCAAATTTAAACGGATTCGGTGCCGACAGGTATTCCACCTCCCAATGCCTGTTGTCTTATAAACAGGGGTATTCCCGGGCCGTTCCGGACATGGTAAAATAGAAATCGATCGGTATATTATTTTAAAATGTACCGATTGTTATTTAAAAGGTGACCATAGAAAAAGGGACATCCACAAAACGTAAAGACTTGCATCCAATTCCGTAGCTTTGCAAAAGAGAAGTGAACTATGCTGGAAAAGAAAACCATAACATTTGAAAGGGCCGTATTAATCGGGATCATCAACAGGGAACAACCCGAGGAGAAGGTTAAGGAATACCTGGACGAACTGGAATTCCTTACCTATACTGCCGGAGGGGAAGTGGTAAAACGATTTGTACAGCGCATTGATGTCCCCAACCCCAAAACCTTTATCGGAAGCGGGAAGCTTCAAACGGTGGAAAAGTTTGTAAAGGAAAATGATATAGGGGCCGTTATTTTTGACGATGAGCTGAGCCCCGTTCAGCAACGCAATATTGAGAAACAGTTGCGCTGTAAAATCCTGGACCGTACCGGCCTGATCCTGGATATATTCGCACAGCGGGCCGCCACCAGTTATGCCCGGACCCAGGTGGAGCTGGCCCAGTACGAATACCTGCTGCCCCGGTTGACCGGGCTGTGGACCCACCTGGAGCGCCAAAGGGGGGGTATCGGGATGCGCGGGCCCGGGGAAACGGAAATTGAGACAGACCGAAGGATTGTTCGGGATCGGATCTCCCTGCTCAAAAAGAAGCTGGCTAAGATCGATAAGCAGATGGAAACCCAAAGGGGAAACCGCGGCTCTTTGGTTCGGGTGGCCCTCGTGGGATACACAAACGTCGGAAAGTCTACGCTGATGAACGCCATCAGTAAAAGTGAAGTTTTTGCCGAGAACAAACTCTTTGCTACCCTGGACACCACGGTCCGCAAAGTTGTTTTAGGGAACCTGCCCTTTTTGCTCAGCGATACGGTAGGATTTATACGGAAACTGCCGACACAATTAGTAGAGAGCTTTAAAAGTACCCTGGATGAGGTGCGGGAAGCAGATTTGCTCCTGCACGTAGTGGATATTTCACACCCCAGTTTTGAAGACCACATAGACTCGGTAAACCGTATTTTGGGGGAGATTGACTGTGCAGACAAAAAAACTCTTATGGTCTTTAATAAAATAGACCTGTATAAGCCCGAAGAACTGGAGGAGGATGATCTGGTCACCGAACGAACGACCAGCCATTACAGTCTGCAGGAATGGCGGGACACCTGGATGCAGCGAATGGACGGGAATTCGGTATTTATCTCGGCCCTCGAAAAAGATAACCTGGATGAATTCCGGTATAAGGTTTATCAGGAAGTTCGAAAAATACACATCAGCCGCTTCCCGTATAACAATTTCTTATACCCGGAAAACCTGGATGAGTACAGTACCGAATCCTGAGCGGGTAAAATTTCAACGATATTTCTGCACCCCTTGTCGGACACACAACAACTTCCCTGTAGTTGGCAACAAAATTTATGGCCTTTGAGATTTGTGTCCTAAGTTTACCATGTGTTTAAGTGATAGTGTTGAACCCCAAATCAAAACCTGAGCTTGCACATTATCTAACCAGATATTTAACCTACCCCAATGAAAAAGCCCCGACTAGTCGGGGCTTTTTTAGTTTAAATAGGTTTGCCTCAGAACTTATAGCTCAAACCAAGGGTCCAGTAGGTTTGCAGGTCATTGTCTACATTGTCAAAGGTAGCCCCGGTATCGCCCAGGGTATTGATTGCGTAGTTAAGCGCCTCCTGCTTGTTGCTCCTCAAACCGAAATCGAACCCAACCCCAATCATTTTCCAAAGCGTATAGCTAAAGGAATTGATCCAGGTAAGGTTGCTGAGGTTTGAATCTTCATAGCTCTGGAACATGGAAAGGTTGGTCTTGAAATTTATGGCTCCAATTTCCCTTGTATAATCCGCTACTATTTTGGCACCAGCCGAAGATTCGAAGATGGTATCTTCACTGCTGAATACAAAGTTGTAGTTAAGCGGATGGATTACCACCACCAGATTGTCGATCGGTGTCCAGGTGGCTCCTATACCTAAATCCAGGTAACCCGGGTCGTTAAAGTTGCTCAGGATAGTGGTTCGGTATTCCCCTAAAGCCGATGCGGCAAGGGACTTGGTCACTTTGTATCCGTAGAGGGAAGTGATATTGAATACATCCACTGTTTCCCGGAACCCGTCATCATCGTTGGGGTCATCCTCGTCATCCAGCTTAACCCAGCTGAGGTTGATATTAGCTGCATTCCTCCAGAAGAATTTTTCCTCTTTCAGGTTGGCATACGCATTTACGGTAAACCCGATATTCCCGGAGGAGTTATTAGGGATTCCCTGGGCATACCAATTGCTGAAATTGGATATGCTCCCTCCAATGGTCCCGAAAGCCCCAACTTTCCAGCCGGGCAGGGCATCGATTTGTTTTTTAATGGCATCGGCCCTTCCCTGGATGGCACTAATGGAATCTTTTTTTTCGGCCAGGGAAGCTTTCAATTCTTCCTCCGTCTGCCCGTAAAAAACAGAAGTGCCCAAAAGGCACAAAAGGATAGTAATAATTTTTTTCATAGCGTGTTAGTGTTATGATTTAGCCGCAAATGTATAAAATGTTCTTTTATTGAAAGGTATTTATATTGCTTAGCGCTTATACAAAGGGACGGAGGAACAGGCCTCCCCATAGAGGAGCTTGGAAGCTACGCCCTGTAATTTCTGCAAGATCCAGATATAGGCAGAAGGGGGTACCGGCAATTTGCTGCACCCTTTGATGATAACCGGCTTGTCCCGGTATGCTTCCAGGTCAGCTTTTTCCAGTTCTTCCTGGAAAATAGCTGTTTCCAGTTGTATGGCATCCCCAACCACTATTTTGCGCGCAATGGGACTGAGGTAGGTGGTGATAAGCATGTAGGCCCAGGCGGGCACTATTGCATCCGTGGAGCAGAATAAATACACAAAGGTGTCTTTATGGGCATCCCAATCGTGCTCTTTTAAAGATTCCCTGAACGGCTTCTCCCTTAACAAAAAACCTGATTCCAGCCACTGGCTTATATCGATCCCTTTACGAACCCCTTTGGGGTAATACTCCTCAAGGTCAAAGGTTTTAAGCACGCTATTGGCAACCCGGTTGATAATTTCACCTTCCATATCATCTTGGTTTATAAAAGCCCCAGTTCCAGTTTGGCTTCTTCACTCATGAGTTCCTGTGTCCAGGGGGGGTCAAAGGTGATTTCGACCTCAGCGTCTTTTACCATGTCCAGGGATTTTACCTTTTC
The DNA here is from genome assembly GCF_052497835.1 of Robiginitalea insularis. Classification (NCBI taxonomy): domain Bacteria; kingdom Pseudomonadati; phylum Bacteroidota; class Flavobacteriia; order Flavobacteriales; family Flavobacteriaceae; genus Robiginitalea; species Robiginitalea insularis. The sequence continues at coordinate 1,185,865 of NZ_CP199296.1, read as the reverse complement.
CTCCACTTCCACAGGAAGGGTCTCGGCAACAGGACAATTGGGGGAGGTTAAGGTCATCAGGATCTTTACCTCCGAAACTTCATTCACAAATACATCGTAAATGAGCCCCAGTTCATAAATATCCACGGGGATCTCCGGGTCGTAAATGGTCTTCAGGACCCGAACGATCTTCTCACCCAATTCCTGTGTATCTATCTGTGTTTGCTCTTCCATAGTGTTTTTTCTATTTTTCTAATTGGGACTGGTAGGCCACGGCATATAATTTCAATTGCTTGATCATACTCACCAGTCCGTTGGCACGGGTGGGGGACAAATGCTCCTTTAACCCGATTTCGTCTATAAAATCTGTGTTGGCGGCCAGGATGTCCGATGGGCTCTGATTGTTGAACGCCCGTATCAAGATAGCGATTATCCCTTTGGTAATAATGGCTTCGCTATCGGCTGTAAATCGCAGTTTGCCGTCCTCCATATCTGCGTGTACCCAAACCTTGCTCTGGCAGCCTTTGATCAGGTGGTCTTCCCTCTTGTATTGCTCATCGATTTGCGGGAGGGATTTCCCCAATTCGATCATATACTCGTAGCGCTGCATCCAATCATCGAACATTGAGAATTCATCAATGATCTCCTGTTGTATCTCTGCTATCTCCATTAATCTTGAAATTTGTACAAAAGTACGATAAGATATCTGCTCATTCAACAGTCTTAGCCAATTGCAGTATTGGTTCTACCAATGTTTCCGGGGATCCTGGAGAAATCTGTAAATCAAACCAACATTTGGCGGGCCTTCTCAACCCCTTCCGCCAAACGGTCCACTTCATCCAGGGTATTGTAAAAGCTGAAACTGGCACGAACCGTCCCTGGAATTTCATAAAAATCCATGATGGGCTGGGCACAATGGTGCCCGGTACGCACGGCTATTCCCATCTGGTCCAGGAGGGTGCCAACATCGTATGGGTGTATGCCTTTGAGGTTAAAGGAAACCACCGCGGTTTTATGTGCGGCTTCCCCATAGATTTTCAATCCCGGGATTTCCTTCAGTTTTTTGGTCGCGTACTCCAGCAGACCTTCTTCGTATTCCGCGATGGCATCCATTCCTATGCCGTTAACATAATCCAGGGCTGCCCCAAAGGCAATGCCTCCACAAATATTGGGAGTGCCTGCTTCAAATTTATGGGGCAGGCCGGCATAGGTCGTTTTTTCAAAAGTTACTTCAGCGATCATCTCGCCGCCACCCTGGTAGGGAGGTAATTTCTTCAGCCAGTGTTCCTTGCCGTATAATATCCCTACTCCGGTGGGCCCGCAAAGCTTATGGGCAGAAACGGTATAGAAATCCACATCCAGCTCTTGCAGATCGGCCTGAATATGGGGTGCGGCCTGGGCCCCGTCAATTAAAATGGCAGCCCCGACACTGTGGGTGAGCTGAATAATTTTTTGGATGGGGTTAACGGTACCCAGTGCGTTGGAAACATGGTTACAGAAAACGAGTTTGGTCTTGTCAGAGAGGCCCTCTTCAAAGATATCCAGCAGGAGTTCCCCATTTTGATTCATGGGGATAACGCGTAATTTGGCCCCTGTTCGTTCGCAAAGCATTTGCCAGGGTACAATATTGGAATGATGCTCCATGGCAGACACCCAGATTTCGTCCCCCTTTTTTATAAAAGACGTAAACCCCTGGGCGACCAGGTTGATCCCGTGCGTGGTTCCGGAGGTAAAGAGGATTTCATGCGCATGGGCTGCATTGAAGTGCTTTTGGATCTTGATCCGTGCCTGTTCATAGGCATCAGTAGCTTCCTGGGACAAGGTATGGACCCCACGGTGGATATTGGCATTGTAACGGGAATAATAATCCACTATCGCATCAATAACCTGTTGCGGGGTTTGAGAGGTTGCCGCATTATCCAGATAGATCAATGGATAGCCATTGACCTTCCTGTTGAGAATGGGAAAATCCTTTCGAATTTTTTGGATGTCCAAGGCAATTTTTTTCATAGGCTACAAAGATACCTTTGCCAGGCGAAATGCAGGGCATCGGAAAATGAGGTTAAGAAAGTTAATCCTGAAACAGGTTAAAGGTCAAAGCCCAGGTGAACCCCCAGCTTCTGGGCAATCAGCTTATTGATGCGGGCCTTTACTTCCGGGATCCGGACACTTTCCAGTACGTTATTGGCAAATGCATACATAAGCAGTGCCGCCGCCTCCTTCTTTGGGATTCCTCTGGACTGCAGGTAAAATAAGGCGTCTTCATCCAACTGACCTATGGTGCAACCGTGGGAACAACGGACATCATCGGCAAAAATCTCAAGCTGTGGCTTGGTATTGACTGTTGCTTTGTCGCTGATCAGCAGGTTGTTGTTCTGCTGGAAAGCATTGGTCTTCTGCGCTATCTTGTCCACTATGATCTTGCCGTTGAATACACCGGTAGACTTTTCCCCGAAGATGCCTTTGTAATCCTGGTGGCTTTCACAGTTGGGTTTCTGGTGATGGACAAGGGTATGATGGTCTACATGTTGTTTTTCACCCAGGATGGTTACCCCTTTCAGGGTGGATTCAATGCGTTCCCCATCCTGATAGAAGTTGAGGTTGTTGCGACTCAGTTTCCCTCCGAAGGAAAAGGTGTGTACGCTTACATTACTACCGTGTTTCTGGTCAATGTAGGTATTGTCGATCAGGGTAGCGGTCTTGCGGTCATTCTGAACCTTGTAATAATCCACGATGGCATTCTTGGCGGCAAAGATTTCCGTCACCGAATTGGTAAGCACTTCATTGGACGTTAAGCTCTGGTGCCTCTCCAATACCTGTAGTTCTGCGTTCTCCTCCGCAATAATGAGGTTTCTGGGCTGTAATAAAAGAGAAGCCTCATTCCCTGTTGAAAAATGCAGGATTTCCACAGGTTTCCTCGGGGCCTTATTCTTAGGGATGTAGATATAGGCGCCTTCCCGTGTAAATGCGGTATTTAAGGAAGTTAGCGAATCTTCTCCTCTGGCGGCCTTATTGAAATACACATCGATAATGGGCTTGTACATCGGTTTGGAGATGGCTGAACTCATCAGGCATATATCCACCCCGTCATGTGTTGTTTCGGAAAGATAGGAACTGTAGATACCGTCAATAAATACGATTTTATAAGTATCTATCTCGTGCAGGAAATATTTCTTTACGTCCTTGTATTCAATAGTGTTTTCCTCTTTTGGGAAAATACTGAAGTCTACTTTCTGAATAGGAGCAAGGGAAGTATATTTCCAGGCTTCCATTTTTTTATGTGGAAAGCCTTTTACTTCAAAATTCTTAATGGCTTCTGAGCGAATGTCATGAACGGGGTTGTCTATGTCCACCTCGTTTTCGAAAGCCATAAAAGAAGCCAGTAATTTTTCTTTTAAATCCATTTTCTCGTGCTTATGCTTCTTCTGTTACTACAGGTTTACAGGACAGCTTCCTGCTTGATCCAGTCATAGCCTTTTTCCTCCAGTTCTACTGCAAGTTCCTTGCTGCCGGATTTGACTATTTTCCCGTTGTGCAGTACATGTACAAAATCGGGTACGATATATTCCAGTAATCGCTGGTAATGCGTAATAACGATAACGGCGTTGTCTTTGCTCTTGAGCTTGTTGACTCCATTGGCTACAATGCGAAGTGCATCAATATCCAGTCCGGAATCCGTTTCGTCCAAAATGGCCAGTTTGGGCTCGAGCATGGCCATCTGGAAAATCTCATTTCGCTTTTTCTCTCCTCCGGAAAAACCTTCGTTGAGAGAACGCGAGAGGAATTTTCGGTCAATCTCCAGCATTTCTGCCTTTTCCCTGATACGTTTCAGCATCTGGTTGGCGGGCATCTCCGGAAGCCCCTGAGCTTTGCGGGTCTCGTTGATGGCTGTTTTCATAAAGTTGGTTACCGTAACCCCGGGAATTTCCACAGGGTACTGGAATGAGAGGAAAATCCCCTTATGTGCCCTTTCTTCAGGAGCCACTTCTTCCAGGTCCTCTCCTTCAAGCAGTATTTTGCCTTTGGTAACTTCAAACTCTTCCTTCCCTGCAATAACCGAGGCCAGGGTGCTTTTACCAGAGCCGTTCGGGCCCATAATGGCATGTACTTCACCTGGATTCACTTCCAGGTTGATACCTCTTAGGATTTTTTTGTCTTCAACTCCTGCGTGCAGGTTTTTGATCTTTAACATATTCTTTATTTTAATAATCTGGAGACTTGTACTTTTTTTAAATTATTTGGCTTATCCAACAGAACCTTCTAAACTGATCTCAAGCAGTTTCTGGGCTTCCACTGCAAATTCCATGGGCAGCTTGTTCAGCACTTCCTTGCTGAATCCATTAACGATAAGCGCGATGGCTTTTTCGGTGTCAATTCCACGCTGGTTACAGTAAAAGATCTGGTCTTCGCCTATCTTACTGGTAGTGGCTTCGTGCTCTACCTGTGCTGTTTTGTTTTTGGCCTCTATGTAGGGGAAGGTATGAGCTCCGCATTCATTCCCCATCAGCAGGGAATCGCACTGCGAAAAGTTCCGGGCATTTTCTGCCCTGCTGCCAATCTGAACCAGCCCCCTGTAGGAATTCTGTGATTTTCCGGCCGAAATCCCCTTCGAAATAATGGTACTTCGGGTATTTTTTCCCAAATGTATCATCTTGGTACCTGTATCTGCCTGTTGAAAATTGTTGGTGACCGCTATGGAATAAAATTCCCCTATGGAATTATCCCCCTTCAGGATACAGGATGGATATTTCCAGGTGATGGCCGAACCGGTTTCCACCTGAGTCCAGGAAATTTTGGCATTGCGCTCGCATAGCCCTCTTTTGGTTACAAAATTGTAAACCCCTCCTTTTCCCTGGTTATCTCCGGGATACCAGTTTTGTACAGTGGAATATTTGATTTCGGCATTGTCAAGGGCAATGAGTTCTACCACTGCGGCGTGCAACTGGTTTTCATCCCGGGAAGGTGCAGTACAGCCCTCAAGATAGCTCACATAACTTCCTTCGTCTGCAATTACTAATGTGCGTTCAAACTGCCCTGTTCCGGCCTGGTTGATCCGGAAATAAGTAGATAGCTCCATGGGGCAACGGACCCCTTTCGGGATGTAACAGAAAGACCCGTCTGAAAATACTGCTGAGTTAAGGGCGGCATAGAAGTTATCCCGTTGGGGAACTACTGAGCCGATATATTTTTTTACAAGTTCCGGATGCTCTTTTATAGCCTCCGAGATCGAACAAAAGATAATGCCCTTTTCGGCAAGTGTTTTCTTAAAAGTAGTGGCAACGGAAACGGAGTCCATTACGATATCTACGGCTACCCCGGCCAGTTTTTTCTGCTCTTCAATCGAAATCCCCAGCCTTTTAAAGGTGTCCAGCAATTCCGGGTCTACTTCGTCCAGGCTTTCGTATTTCGGTTTTTTGTTGGGGGCGGAGTAATATGAAATATTTTGAAAATCCGGTTTGGTGTAGTGGATGTTGGCCCATTCCGGTTCTGTCATTTCCTTCCAGTAGCGAAAGGATTCCAGCCGCCACTTGGTCATCCAGTCCGGTTCCTCTTTTTTCTTGGAAATTGCAATAACGATCTCCTCGTTCAACCCCTTTGGAAAGGTGTCCGATTCAATATCTGTATAGAAGCCGTACTCGTACTCTTTGGTTTCGAGTTCTTTTTTTAATTCTTCTTCTGTATATGCCATCCTAACTTTTCTTTTTTCTTTTACCCGCTCTAAGACCGTCTGAGAGGCTATCTCTCAGGGCTTTTTATAGTGAGAAACTCTCACCGCAGCCACAGGTGCGCTGCGCATTTGGATTATTAAAAACAAAACCCTTCCCGTTCAGCCCTCCTGAATATTCCAGGGTAGTGCCTATCAGGTACAGAAAACTTTTTTTGTCTACAATTATCCTTACGGAATTGTCTTCAAATACCTTGTCCGATTCGTCAAGCTGCTTGTCAAAGCGCAGTTCGTAAGAAAGGCCACTGCATCCCCCGCTTTTAACCCCAACGCGAACGTAATCCGTTTTGGCGTCGTAGCCCTCTTCCTGCATCAGCGTGATGACCCTCTGCTTAGCCGTTTCCGATACTTTGATCATCTTTAATTGGATTTATTCTAAATAGTTTACAAATATAGTAAGTACAGCGCATTTTAACACTATTCCTAACATTATTATAACGTATGGGAGTATTATATTTCTCTATGGGTTCGGGGGGTTTCCGCTTTGGATTTTATGGGATTCCGGAAGCCTTACGAATAAGAAAGAAGCCACTATTGATATCATTAACCGGGATGTTTCCACTGTTGAAGTAAGGATAAACACTCCAAACCCCGTCAAAGCTGGGCCCGTCATTAGCCGGATAGGTATCAAAAAATCCTTCTTCTGCGATGCTTTGTCCGCCAATACCGCTGATATCAATTACCCGAAGCCCGGCCGTATAGTTTGACAAGTAAAGAAGATTTCCACGGACATAGAGGTTATGGTCTACGGCCCTCGTGGGGCCTGAATAACTAAAGAAAAGCTGAGGATTATCCAGATCTGTAAAATCGAAAACCAGGGTCCTGGAATTAAAGCCCAACGACCTTTCATCCGACTCGTCCCCAAGGATAAAGTACTGCTGGTCTTCCGTAAACCATCCCTGGTGTGGATATCCCATGTTGGGATAGGCTATAGTGGCTATAGTCACAGGTTGGGCAGGGTCTGTAATATCTGCAATTACCACCCGGGTTTCATTGGCGCCGATCAGGATCTCACGCCCGGTATAATCCGGATCCGGTCCGGAATATGTAACTATCTGGGCATCGTGGGTATAACCATTGGCGGAAAACCCACCGGCAGCCTGAGGGTTGGCCGGGTCGCTGAGGTCTATAAAATGGGGCCCTCCCGAAAAAGTGCTGGTGCCTACTGCTGCGGCCAGGCCTGTTTCTTCATTGATAACAATATTGTGAGCACTGCCAAAGCCGGTATAGATGTTGGTTGCCGAAAAGCTTTGAGGCGGGCCGCTGAGACCCCGTAGCTGGGTAAGGTCAAAAACCTGCATCCCATGATCATCAGCTTCAGACACTATATAGGCAAAATTTTGATATATCTTTATGTCTCTCCAGATTCTTCTAGGACCTCCAGTGTTAGTCGGCAGTTTGCCCAGATAAGAAGGGTTTTCCGGATCTGCCAGCGAGATAAAGGCAGTACCATTGTCCAAACCTACGAGAGCGTATTCCGTGCCGTCAGCCGGATCGGTCCAGCCCCAGATATCATTTCCAGACTGTGCATTCAGACTGCTGAGGCTTATATGAGATACCAGGTCGTAACCGTCACAGGGATAGTTTCCGGCCATGCCGTTTTCACAGGGGGTGAGGTTTCCAACCACATCCACAGGAGGATCCGGGAAGTTATTATCCGGCTCAAAAGAGTTGTCCTCTTTTGAACAGGCGAACAGGAGCATGGTCAGTATAGCCGCAAAAAAGCTCCCTGCCAAGGGCTTAATTCTTCTCATCTGCTGATTTTTTACCTAAAGATATACTATAATAACGATCCTTCTTACTTTTGCGGTATGTTTGAAAACAAAGATTCCGAACGAACCAATCTCGAACAGCTCGGAGAGTTTGGCCTGATCGATCACCTTACCCGAAACCTGAAGCCCCTGCAGCAGGGGACCATAAAAGGTATTGGGGATGATGCAGCCATACTTGAATTTAAAAAAGAGCAGGTAGGTGTCAGTACAGATATGTTGGTAGAAGGGGTTCATTTTGACCTGGGGTATACCCCTTTAAAACATCTAGGCTATAAGGCTGTTGTGGTAAACTTAAGCGATATCTACGCAATGAATATGCAGCCTACCCAGCTTACCATATCCCTGGCGGTATCCAATCGGTTTCCCCTGGAGGCGCTGGAAGAACTGTACGAAGGAATTACCCTGGCCAGCCAGATCTACGGGGTGGACGTGGTTGGAGGAGACACCACCTCTTCCAATAAAGGCCTCATTATCAGCGTAACGGCCATCGGACAGGGGCAAAAAGAAAATGTTGTTTACCGCAAGGGCGCAAAGGAAAACGACCTGCTGGTACTCAGCGGGGATCTGGGAGGGGCCTATATGGGCCTGCAGGTACTCAAACGCGAACAGGAAGTTTTTAAAGTGAATCCCCAGCATCAGCCAGACCTGGAACCCTATAGTTATTTGGTGGAGCGGCAATTGAAACCGGAAGCCCGGAAAGATATTGTCGAATTGCTCGCTGCACTGGATGTACACCCCACTTCCATGATCGATATCAGCGATGGCCTGTCGTCTGAAATACTGCACCTCTGTAAATCCGGCGCCGTTGGCTGCAATGTATACGAGGAGAAAATACCGTTGGACCCCATGGTCATTTCGGCCTGTGAGGAATTTAAACTGGACGGCAGCCTGGTGGCTTTAAGCGGTGGGGAAGACTATGAATTACTCTTTACTATAGATCAAAAAGAATTCCCGAAAATTAAGGGTAATCCAAACCTGACCGTAGTGGGGCATATAACGGATCAGGCTTCAGGGGCACACCTCATTTCCAGGAATGGCTCTAGCATCCCTTTAACTGCTCAGGGATGGAATGCTTTCGGACAGCAGTGATCAGGCTACCTGATGATGCGCTTCCGGATGTCTTTTCTGATAAATATGTTCCAGGGTTTCGTTGATCTCTTTCAATTCAGGAGTGAGAATGGAGAGGTTTCCGCTAACATCCGTAGTAACTTGTTTCCCGCAGTGAACGCAGGAGTATTCTTTGATGTGTGAAGTAACCTTTCTCGAGACCGAGTAGTGGTGGCCGAAGATGGAGCAAAACAGTTTCTTCATAACAGTAGGTTTTAGGGTTCATGGGGACTCCGGCTTTGAGGATACCGGAAGACCATGGGGTTATATTAATTGTTGTTTTACGCTTCTATAAAGAACTCAACGAAAGGACTTACGCATTTATTGAGCAACTCAGATGTTTTTTTAAATATTTTCGACAAACAACTTCTTTTTTTCTCGGGTTGAGTATCTTTTGACCCTTCTACGGTAACATAAAAAACAGATTTGTAAATTCCAAATGGGAAAAAGATCTCAGCTTATTCTGGCCCTGGCCCTGTTCTCACTTTTTTTTGGAGCCGGAAACCTGATCCTTCCGCCACAGCTCGGTTACCGGGCAGGAGACTCCTGGTGGCTGGTGGTTCTGGGGTTTTGTCTATCAGCAGTTTTGATTCCCATGCTTGGCATCCTGGCCCATGCAAGACTACAGGGTGGGATGTTTGCTTTTGCCAAAAAGGTTTCCAGCCGTTTTAGCCTGGGCTATTGTTTCCTGGTTTACGGCATATCCATTGCGCTGCCGGCACCCAGGACAGCTTCGGTTACACACGAAATGGCCATAGGGCCTTATCTGGGGAGCAGCCCGCTCTGGACCAGCCTGTTCTATTTCGGTCTGGTATTTGTATTTGTGTTGAATCGATCCCGGATCAGCTCGCTAATCGGGAAATGGCTTACGCCTATAATATTGTTGGTGTTACTCGCCCTGATTGGAAATATTGTCTTTGATTTTACAGGAGGCCTTGAAAGAGGGGTGCTTGAGGCCCCCTTCTCCGAAGGGATCCTGGAAGGGTATCAGACCTTCGATGCAATTGGGGCAGTGGTGGTTGGAGGGGTTATTCTGATATCCCTGAACCTTGAAGCACCTGAGCTGGACGCAAAGCAGCGTTTCCGGCAGATTTCTGGTGCAGGCTGGCTGGCGGGGGCAGGCTTGCTTATTCTTTATACCGGCCTGGTTCTGTCGGGAGCTCTGATTCATTCTGATTTAAACGGGACAGAATCCCGAACGGAAATCCTAAGAATGCTCAGCGAACTGGCCCTGGGAGGCAATGGAAACCTTTTCCTGAGTATTTTAATAAGTTTAGCCTGCTTTACCACTGCGGTTGGGATTGTAACGGGAACTGCCGATTTTGTAAGTTCCCGTTTTGGGAATTCCGGGCTGGCCTACAAACTTACGGCCCTTATAGCGTCCTTATTAGGTGTAATTATGGGGCAGCTGCCGGTAGACTACATTATCCTGGTGGCCTTGCCTGCTCTTATGTTTATCTATCCCCTTACAATCGTATTGATTCTCTTAAATGTTTTACCGAATTCCTGGACTCCGGCCCCTGTTTTCAGAGCAGTGGTTTTTACGACCCTGCTGTTTAGCGTGCCCGATTTTTTGGCCACCATAGGCTTCGATTCTCTCAGGGAGTCTTTAGGGGATAGTATACCGCTGATGCAATATCAATTGAGCTGGGTCTTGCCGGCAATGCTGGTTTTTGCAGTATTTCATTTAGTATTTGCTAAAACCAGCCAGGTGAAACCTTAAAAGGTATTTTCAGAGCTCATCTGTAAACTGTAATTTTACTGCGTTTAAAAGAACCCATGGCAGAGTATTACAACTATATAAAGTCTCTTCACCTCATCTTCGTCGTAACCTGGTTTGCAGGTCTTTTTTATATGCCCCGCCTGTTTATCTATCATATTGAGGCAGCCGAAAAAACTGAACCACAAGCCGGCTTGCTCACAGCGCAATTTCGAATTATGGAGAAGCGCTTGTGGCAAATCATTACCTGGCCATCGGCCATACTCTGTACTTTAAGTGCCCTGCTCCTGTTATGGATCATGCCGGATTGGCTTAGTCAGACCTGGATGCAGATAAAACTTGGGTTTATTTTGCTGCTGATTGCCTACCACCTGAAAACACATCAGATGTACCGGCAATTTCAGAAAGATACTTTCAGTTATACTTCCAACTTTATGCGCATTTGGAATGAAGGGGCTACACTGGTTCTTTTTGCCGTAGTATTCCTGGCGGTTCTCAAACACCAGCTTCAATGGGTGTACGGCCTGCTAGGCCTGATTTTACTCGCACTTATCCTGATGCTCGGAATACGCTTATACAAGCGGATGCGTAAGCAATAATAATCTTCCCGCAGAGGGTTGTTTGAGGCGGCCAATCCTCAAAATACTTTGGTGTGATTATTGCTATCTTTACGGGTAAAACCGTCAATATTGTTCTCCAAACTATCTCTTCGGTCCCGGATTTTCTTCTCCATGATCCTTCTGGTGCTGATTGCATCCATTCTGATAGCCGGGGTAACGGTTTATCAATACAAAGAACAATCAAAAGACTACCATGAGGTCCGCCTGGAGCGGAAAGAGGATCAGATCAAACAGGCCATAATCTATACCCTGCAGCGCACAACCTATCCGGTTACCACAGCCAACCTGGGCCTTATCTTCAAGGACGAAATATACCGGATCGCAGACATTGAAAATGTCAATTTCAATATATACGACCTGGAAGGCCAGCTTGTTAAAAGTTCCCGTCCCAAATTCAATAACGACTCCATCTCCAAATGCCTGGATTACCATATTCTGGACCGGCTCAAAAACAGTCCGGATAAACGATATGTGGAGGATAATGTAGCTGCCGGGGATAAATACCAGGCCTCCTATATTTATATAACCGATAATCGTTTTAAGCCAATCGGGATACTAAATATCCCATACTTCCAGGACAATTCCTTTAACGATATGGAACTGAAGGAATTCCTGATGCGCCTGGGCGGGGTATATCTGATCATGTTTATGATTGCAATTTCACTTGCTTATTTCATTTCAAAATACATTACGCGCTCCCTGCAGACTATTTCGGATAAACTGAACCAAACCCGGCTTGCCAAAACCAACGAAAGGATTTTTATTGAAGACACCAGCGAAGAAATCTCGAAACTGGTGGAATCCTATAATGGAATGATAGATGAACTGGAGATGAGTGCGGCTAAGTTGGCCAGAAGCGAACGGGAGCAGGCCTGGAGGGAAATGGCCAAACAGGTGGCTCACGAGATTAAAAACCCCCTGACCCCCATGCGCCTGAGCGTACAGAGTTTCCAGCGAAAATTTGACCCTGCGGACCCGATGGCAGCTACCAAGATCGAAGAATTTTCAAAAACGCTGATACAGCAAATCGATACCCTCAGCAGCATCGCATCTGCTTTTTCAAATTTTGCAGAAATGCCAGCCCAGCAGAATGAGACCCTCAATGTGGTGAAGATTGTCAAACTGGCACTGGAAATATTCAACGAGCCTTATATCCACTTTATGTCGGAAGAAGAGCAGATTATTGTAAAGATGGACCGCACCCAGCTCATCCGCGTCATTACGAATTTGGTAAAAAACGCCATACAGGCCATTCCGGAGGTGAGTAATCCGCGAATTCTCGTTTCGGTTTCAACCGAAGGGGAGCTGGCCAAAATCTCTGTTGCGGATAACGGGATCGGGATTGACGATGCTTTCAGGGATAAAATTTTTGAACCTAAATTCACCACCAAATCAAGCGGGATGGGCCTCGGCCTGGGGATGGTTAAAACTATTGTGGAAAATTATCAGGGCCGAATTGATGTTACTTCACAAACCGGCAAAGGTTCTGTCTTTACGGTTCGTCTGCCAAAAGTTAAATCCAAATGATATACTATGAAATTACAGAATGTCCTAGTTGAAGAGGAAGGTGCAGTTGCACTGCTGTCAGTCCATCGCCCGGATAAATTAAATGCCTTAAACCGTTTAACCATACAGGAACTGCGCATGGCACTGGAGGATCTTGATTCAGATAAAGGGATCAGGGCCATAATCCTCAGGGGGAGTGGCCCCAAGGCTTTTGTTGCGGGAGCGGATATAGCTGAATTTGCTGCTTATGGAGAGCGGGAAGGACGCGAGCTGGCCCGTCTCGGGCAGGAAGAACTTTTTGATTATATAGAAAACCTTGGTACCCCGGTAATTGCAGCCGTAAATGGTTTTGCACTTGGCGGTGGCCTGGAGCTGGCTATGGCCTGTCATTTCAGGGTGGCCAGCACCAATGCCAAAATGGGCTTGCCGGAAGTTTCCCTGGGGGTTATCCCGGGCTATGGAGGAACCCAGCGCCTGCCCCAGCTGGTAGGAAAGGGGAGGGCTATGGAAATGATCATGACTGCCGGAATGATACCTGCGGAAAAGGCTTTGGAATACGGGCTGGTCAACCATCTGTGTACCCCTGAGGAATTAGAAGATTTTTGCTTTGAGCTCGCGCAGAAGATCGTGAAAAACTCACCTGTGGCCCTGTCATATGCAATAAAAGCTGTAAATGCAGGTTTAAGGAGTAGCGAGTCCGGCTATCAGGCGGAAATAGACGCCTTTGGCAAATGTTTTGGTACTGCGGATTTCAGGGAAGGGACTACTGCCTTTCTGGAAAAGCGCAAACCTGATTTCCCCGGCTCCTGAATCATTAATTTCTGACTTATGAGAAATGCGCTACTGCTCTTTCTGGGGATCCTGAATCTTTTGGTGTTAGGCGCCCAGGAAATGCCGCTGGAATACCGTTTCGGAGAAAAATATAACGATCGGTACAGATATTCCAACCTGCTTACCTTTGCAGAGACCCATTCAGGAGATAAGTTACTGGTCAGGGCCTATTATCAAGGTTTGATCCTGCGGCCCAAAGGCTATCTGATTGAGCGTTACAGCCCGGAACTTGAACTTTTAGATGAATTCAATTATAAACTGAAAGGAAAGGATTTTGTAGATGGGTTTGTGGCTAACGGCCAAATATACCTATTGTTCTTGTCTTATGACCCCGAGAAATTCCAATACGATTATACCATTCATCAAAGCCCGGTAGGGAATTATAATTTTCGCGAAAAAACGCTTTTGAGCATTCCCTCAGATTACGTAGAGAGCCCACTGGATAAGAACTATTACAATCGAAAATTTCGATCGGGTTTTTCCACAACGGTTCATTTTAATAAGTCCAGAACAGCTTTCGCTATCAGCCTGCATCACAAAAAGGGCAAAGATAACATGCACCGTATCCTGGTATACAACAATAACCTGGATAAGTTGTTTGATATCGATTTTTCCGCTGAGGTTGAAGAGAAGAATTACGCATTCGAGGAAATGGAGACCTCCCCGGACCTTTCACGGGTCTATCTGATGGGGAAAGCCTATTTCAAGAAAAGGCGATTTAAGGCAGACGAGCGCAAATTCCAGTATGAACTGCTGGCCCTTTCTGCCGGGGGCACGCAAACCCAGACCTTTGACCAGCCGGGAAAATTTTCAGAAGCCCTTAAGCCCCTGTGGCATAAGAATAAATTAATCTGTGTTGGGTTTTATGCTGACCGGAAAGACAATCGTTATAATGGCCTGGAATATTTTGAGTTGGATCCGGGATCGCTGAACATTGAAAAAAGCACCTTTAATCCGTTCACGGAACAATTTATGTTTGACAAGTTTGGCAAGTCGGACGATAAGGTTATAAAGAATCTGGTCTTTAAGGATGTCCGTTTTACGGATACTGGAGACCTGCTCTTTAATGCCGAAGAATATTTTGTGACCGAAAGTATGCAAACAAATGCCAGTGGTGGCCGGGTGAAGATTGAGCGTTTCCACCACAATGACATTGTAAGTGTAAAGCTCAATAGCCAGGGGAGGCTGGAATGGGCCCGAAACATCAACAAAACAGAGGTAACCCAGGGAGACGGGGCATATGCATCCTACAGCGCTTATACCAAAAATGGCCATACCTACTTCTTTATTTGTACCGCAGCTGAAAATCCGCAATTGCTCAATAAGGAACGACTGATTTTCAAGCAGGGACTTAGCCGGAACCGGAACGTCTTTGCCATAGAGCTGGACCCTCAGGGTAAAATGAGCTATGAGAAAATAATTGACCAGCAGGAAGCCAGGCTGCCCTTAATGGTTTCCAAACCCCTGGTGGATACCGCTGAAGAGACCCTTTATTTTTACGCTAAACGCGGGAGTAAAAAACAATTGGTTGCCGTTGCTGTTAAATAATTCAATTATTTGGTAATAATCCATAAATTTGGAAATATACCATATAATGAATGCAATCAAAAAAACGGATCAGGGGCAGGGGTGCCCAATTAAAGGGGGATAATAAATTTGAGGCCTTCAGCGAAGAAGAACTGGATTCCTTTCTGGAATACTGCAGACAGGAAGGGGAAGAGCCACGGAACAATCAAACCCAATACACAAGGGTTTTTCCAAAATCATTTATCAACAAGGTCAGCAGCCCGGATGTGGGCATGGAGTTCAGTGCCAATCCCTATCAGGGTTGCGAACACGGCTGCATTTACTGTTATGCCCGCAATTCTCATGAGTATTGGGGTTATACGGCCGGGCTCGATTTTGAAACGCGTATCCTCGTAAAGGAAAATGCCCCTGAACTCCTCGAAAGAGAACTCAGGCGAAAATCATGGAAGGCTGCCCCGGTGGTCCTTTCAGGCAATACGGACTGTTATCAGCCGGCAGAAAAACACTATAAGATTACCCGGGCCTGCCTTGAAGTATTTCTCAAATACAGACACCCGGTTGGTATCATAACCAAGAATGCACTCATACTGAGGGACCTGGACCTCCTTAAAAAACTTAACGAGCAGGGCTTGGTTGGCGTTCATGTATCGGTTACAACCCTTTCCGAAAATACCAGAAGGCTGCTGGAACCCCGTACGGCCAGTATCGCAAAAAGGCTTAAGACTATAAAGGTGCTTTCTTCTGCGGGTATCCCGGTTAATGCCATGCTGGCCCCGATTATCCCGGGAATTAACATCCATGAAATCATGCCCCTGGCTAAAGCCGTTTCAGAGCAGGGGGCGCTGTCTTTTGGCTTTACCGTGGTTCGTTTAAATGGCGCAATCGGCCAAATATTCACGGACTGGATTCAAAAGGCCATGCCCTTAAAAGCAGAAAAGGTTTTGGGTCAAATTCGCGCCTGTCACGGAGGTAGCCTTAACGATAGCCGGTTTGGTCTGCGAAATAAAGGGGAAGGCGAATTGGCCGATCAAATACGCCAGCTTGCCACGGTAGCGCGCAAACGCTACTTTTCCGACCGTAGTTTTCCCAGTCTGAATTGCAGTTTATTTGAAAGGTATCGCAGCGGGCAGTATAAGCTCTTTAACTGATTTCCCAACCTTTACGGTAGCTGCCCTTTACCCATTCATTGGCTTTTTCAAAATTCGTAACCCGCATATTGGCCCCATCCCAATGGATTTTTTTCCGACCGGGATATTCAAAAAAGGAACGGCCGTTTTCGTTTGTAACGCGGTTTTTGTACTGGTATGCGCGGATGGCCAGATTACCCATCAATACGGATTCGGTCAGCTTCCCGGCTTTTTCGAAATCTGAGGAAGTGGGCGTGCCGCTGAGGCACCCATCCACAAAATTCTGCTGGTGCCCCCCGGTACCTCCGGCTACTCTGGGCAACCTGGGTGCCGGCTTGTTAACCATGTCCATCAGGTCAGAAGGCAATAGACGTGCATTGCGCGAATAGGTGTCACATACGAGAATACCTTTAGTGCCGTAGAAAATGGAGCCGCCACCATTATCCCCTATGGTTTCCCCGTCTTTCAGTTCGTCCGGGAGGTCGGGTTTGAGACCCCCATCGTACCAGTTAAGTTCAATTTGGCCATGGGATTCTGTATCGAACTTGAGCCTGACAATAGAGGAAGAGGGGCAGGAAGCGCTGTAATCTGCTTCTACAAAATCTCCGACCCAGTTGGTGGTACAGCTTGCTTCAGCCTCTGTCGGGTAGCCTAACTCCAGAACGCTGAATGGGGTTTCCATTATATGGCATCCCATGTCGCCCAGCGCACCTGTTCCAAAATCCCACCAACCTCGCCACTTAAAGGGGAGGTATGACTCGTTGTAGTCCCTCATGGAGGCGGGGCCGAGCCACAAGTTCCAATCAAGCTCTTCGGGGATTGGGTCTTTGCCCTGTGGTAAAGGCACACCCTGTGGCCAAACCGGCCGGTTCGTCCAGCAGTCTACTTTCTTCACCTTCCCGATAATTCCTGAATCCAGCCATTCCCTGGCTTCACGGCTCCCATCGCTCGAGGCACCCTGATTTCCCATTTGGGTTACTATACCCTGTTCCCTTGCAACCTGTGTCATCAAACGGGCTTCTGCTATATTGTGGGTAAGCGGCTTTTCAACATATGCATGTTTTTTCTCGCGCATAAAGGGCAAGGCGATGGTTGCATGGGTGTGGTCCGGAGTGGCCACCATTATAGCATCTATATCTTTCAGGTGCTTATCATAAACCTGTCTGAAATCCTTGTAACGGGCAACGTTCTTATGTTTTTTGAAGGTACGTGCTGCTCTGCGTTCATCTACATCGCAGAGGGCCACATATTTCACTTTTTTGGTTTGATCCAGTCCTTCCATTACACCGGCACCCCGGCCACCCACACCAAAAGCTGCCATATATAAAGTATCACTGGGAGGGATATGTGTTTTCCCCAAAACGAAACTGGGAACGATGGTAAAAGCTGCAGATGAGGCTGCCGTATTCTTTATGAATTTTCTTCTGTCCATGGAGGTTTAAATTTAAGATCAGGAGGGAAGATACAAAATCTGAAAATTTTCTCGGAAGCAATCTTATAGCCCCCTGAGGGTTTAGCCGGCCCCGTTCCATTCTTTGTAAAACTGCTCCAGGTACTGGAGCATAAACTGATGCCGTTCTTCGGCCAGGCGTTTGCCTGTGGCGGTGTGCATACGGTCGCGGAGCAGCAATAATTTTTCGTAAAAGTGATTTATGGTTGGTCCCTTGGCGGCTTTGTATGCAGCTTTATCCATTTTTAAATTCGGGGCAATTTCGGGGTCGTAAAGCGTTCTGCCCGCATGTCCGCCATAATTGAATGCCCTGGCAATACCAATAGCCCCTATGGCATCCAGCCGGTCTGCATCGCGCACTACCTGCAATTCTTTGGAATTGTAGGATTTCTTTTTCTTTCCAAGGCTGTTTTTAAAGGAAATATGCCTGATAATCCGCACGATTTCTTTTCGTTCCTCCCGGGAGAGTTTAAGTTTCTTAAGGAATTTATTGGCTTTCTTTGGCCCTATTTTTTCATTCCCATCGTGGAATTTTGAGTCGGCAATATCATGCAAAAGGGCTGCCAGGCTCACAATACGCAAATTGACCTTTTCGTCTTTAGCGATCAGCAGCGTATTTCTGAATACCCGCTGTATATGGAACCAGTCATGCCCCCCTTCAGCTCCTTTCAGCTGTTTTTTAACATAGGCAATTGTTTTTTCTACGCGCTGGGGATCGGTCATTTGGATGGGGTTATTTTGGAGGTGATCAGGGCTTCAATCTCATTGATGGATTCCGGATTCAGGCTGGAAACAGAAATGGGCGGATGCATATAAAAATGAATCCGGGCCCCGAGACCGTGTGGGAATTTCCCATATCGGAGCATTTTCCAGGAATTGTTGATGGTTATGGGAAGGATCTGGGCAGAGGGAGCGTATTTGATTAACATGCTCAATCCAAAAGTGCGGAAAGGCTTGGGAGCCCCATCACGGCTTCTGGTGCCTTCCGGAAAAATAACAGCGGAGCGCCCTGTGGCTTCAATGTATTCTCCCATTTTGCGAAGTTCGCCCAGGGCCTGTTTGCGGTCCTTTCGATCAATCAACACGGATCCGCCATGGCGCAGGTTGAAGGATACACTTGGGATCCCTTTTCCAAGCTCCTTTTTACTGACGAATTTCGGATGGTATTTCCGCAGGTGCCAGATAATGGGAGGGATATCGTACATGCTCTGGTGATTCGCCACAATAATAAGGGGCCCCTGTTCGGGGAGTTTATCGGGCCAGTGAAAATTATAGGTAGTCCCCAAAAGATGGGTGCAGCGCATCAGGCACCAGTTTAAAAGGCAAACACTGTTTGTATGCGCCTGATATCCGAATACATTCAGGCATATCCACTGTATCGGATGGAACACCACCAGGCAGCATCCGAAGCAAATCAGATAAATCACAGTGAGCGGATATGCGAGAATCTTTAGAAACATTACTACAAAACTAAAAAACCGCACAAAAGTGGCGGTTTTTTATTTTAATAAGGTTGCAATTTTCAGTTGCAGAATTCGTCGTAAGCCTGCGTCAGGTTATCGGCGATCATTTCTGCCGGACGCCCTTCTATATGGTGGCGTTCAATCATATGTACCAGCTCTCCGTCTTTAAAAAGGCCCATACTGGGGGAAGAAGGAGGAAATGGTACCATCATATTGCGGGCAGCATCTACCGCTTCCGTGTCTACCCCTGCAAAAACGGTTACCAAACGGTCCGGGGTTTTAGAGTGCTGCAGGCTAATTTTGGCTGCCGGCCTTGCGTTGGCGGCGGCACATCCGCATACTGAATTTACAACAACCAGGATGGTTCCCGGTTGGGTTATGGCTTCTTTTACTGCCTCTGCGGTATATAGCTCCTCGAAACCTGCCGAAGCCAGATCTTCCCGCATGGGTTTTATTAATTCTGCTGGGTACATAGTAAAATTTTTTATTGGCGGTAGCAAAGGTATAAAACAAACGGCAGTATACCATAAGATATTGAAACCTGCCTGCAGGGGATAATCATTCTCAAAAAACTATCTTTGGCAAAAATTTTTTCAAATGATCAAATGGTTTGCAGCCATTTTGGGATATATGTTTTTCAGATTGCCCGGGGCTCTGCTGGGCTTTATCTTAGGAAGCCTCGTGGATGGCGTCGGGGGCCGGGGCCGGCAGGTATTTCAGGATTTCACCCGCACCCAGGTATCCCCTGCGGATTTTGAGTTAAACCTTCTTTCACTCTGTTCCCTTATTATAAAAGCAGATGGCAGGGTCAGCCAGCAGGAACTCGATTATGTTCGGCAATATTTCCTGAGCACTTATGGGAAAGAAAAAGCCAATGCCATATTCCGCACCTTCAATGAGGTCATCAAAAAAAGAGAAATATCCGCCCAGCGGATATGCCTGTATCTGAACCAGCGAACCCGCTATGAAGTGCGGCTGCAACTGGTGCATTTCCTTTTTGGGATCGCCAATGCGGATGGGCAGGTAAGTGCGGCAGAGGTAGCAAAGCTCCGTGAAATTGCGGGCTACTTAAGAATAAGTGGAAATGATTTTGAGAGCATACAGGCCATGTTCGTGGAAGCGGCAGATAATGCCTACAAGATCCTTGAAATAGACAGGTCTGCTAGCGATGCTGAGCTGAAACGCGCTTACCGGAATATGGCAAAAAAATATCACCCGGACCGCGTAAATACCCAGGATGAAGCTATTAAAAAGGGGGCGGAGGAGAAATTCAAGCAGGTACAAAAAGCCTATGAGCAAATTCAAAAAGAGCGCGGTCTTTAAATAAATGAATATGCAGGATTTCTGGTTTTACGGGGAGTTGGGGTTGTTTCACGTACTGGACCTACAGGGGTATGATCATGTGCTGTTCCTCATTGCACTGGCACTTCCCTTTGGATTCAGGCAATGGAAAAAATTACTGGGCCTTGCCACCCTTTTTACAATTGCCCACTGTCTTTCGCTGGGGCTGGCGGCTTTTGGGATAATAGCTGTAGACGCAGCAATTGTGGAGTTTTTAATCCCGGTAACCATCTTCCTCACTGCCCTTTTCAATCTGTTTCGAAACCTTGGGGAACAAGTTGAACTCGCATTCCGGGTGCACCTGTTCAGTACGGGCCTTTTCGGGCTCATTCATGGGCTGGGATTTTCAAATTACTTCCGTATGCTGATCTCCGGAAGTACTGAGAAAGCAATACCCCTGCTGGGTTTTGCGGCAGGAATTGAACTGGCCCAGCTACTGGTATTATGCCTGGTCCTGTCTGTATCTTTGCTGGCTCTGGACCTTTTGGGAGTACGAAAAAAAGCCTACTTATGGGGGATCAGCATTCTCATTTTAGGTATTTCTGCCATGCTGGCCTACCAGGCCTGGCCCGCCTGATTTTCACTTAAAATTAACCTCAATGTGGTTGTCTGGGCCAAAGAAAGCCGGTATCTTAGTAAACCCGTGTACCAAAATATCCCATACTCCGTTAATTAGATAAGCGTGAATCCGAAAAAACAAGCAAAATACGACCGGGCCTATTTGAGAATGGCCCACGAATGGGGAAAGCTCTCTTATTGTAAAAGAAAACAGGTGGGGGCAATAATCGTTAAAGACCGGATGATAATTTCTGACGGCTACAACGGGACACCCACTGGCTTTGAAAATTTCTGTGAGGATGATGCCGGATACACTAAATGGTATGTTTTGCATGCCGAGGCAAATGCCATATCAAAGGTAGCATCATCAACCCAGTCTTGTGAAGGGGCGACTTTATATATTACCCTTTCGCCCTGCAGGGAATGCAGTAAACTGATCCACCAGTCCGGAATCAAAAGGGTGGTTTATCAGAAGGCCTATAAGGACGGATCTGGCTTGCGATTTCTGGAGCGGGCCGGAGTTGCTTTGAAACACCTGCCGGTGGATGATGCCTCTATGGCAGTAAATAAAGATTGAATTGAAAAAGAATTATTACTTGGGGCCCCTTGTTGTAGCCATTTCTCTCGCTTTGGGAATATTGGTAGGGGGAAAACTGAACTTTAACGATACCCCCGAGAAGCTCTTCAGCACCAATTCCAAAAAAGACAAGCTCAACCGGCTTATCGATTATATCGACTATGAATACGTGGACGAAGTGAACACGGATAGCATCGTGGATGTAACCGTCAACAATATACTGGACAAACTGGACCCTCATTCGGTTTACATCCCCAAATCGGAAATGAAGCGGGTAGCGGAAAACATGAAGGGGGATTTTGTGGGGATAGGAATTAACTTTTACACCTCAAGGGATACCATAACGGTTGCCCGGACCATTAAGGGAGGGCCCAGCTCAAAGATAGGTATCCGGCCCGGAGATAAGATTCTTATAGCAGACCAGGATACGCTTTTCGGGAAGGGCCTTGCCGATGACTTCATTGTGAATCGCCTTAAAGGCAGGGAGGGAAGTTATGTAAGCTTAACGGTATACCGAAAATCTGAAGACCGCATGTTTTCGGTCAGACTGAAAAGGGACAGGGTTCCCTTAAGGAGCATAGATGCCTATTATATGCTCACCCCGGAAATGGGGTACATCCGTATGAATCGTTTTGCGGAATCCACTTTTGAAGAATTTAAGGATGCCTTATCAGACCTCAAAAAACAGGGGGCTGAAAAACTGACCCTGGACCTGAGGGATAATCCAGGAGGCTACCTCAATATAGCCGAGCAGATAGCGGATGCCTTTCTCCCTAAAGGCAAGCTTATTTTGTTTACCAAAAATAAGAAAGGGCAGATTGATGAAATCTATGCGTCTTCCAAAGGAGGTTTTGAAAATCGTCCCGTATATGTCCTGATCAATGAAAGATCTGCCTCTGCTTCCGAAATTATTGCGGGCGCCCTGCAGGATAATGATATAGGCACCATAGTGGGCAGGCGTTCCTTTGGTAAAGGCCTGGTACAGCGTGAAATGGAATTAGGGGATGGCTCAGCTGTTCGCCTGACGGTATCGCGTTATTATACGCCCACGGGAAGGTCTATACAGCGTACGTACGAGAACGGGACTGAGGATTATTACGAAAAGTTCACACAGCGTTACCACAACGGGGAATTGCTTTCTGTAGACAGCATTAAGGTGGCAGACTCCCTGAAGTTTACCACTCCAAAAGGAAAAACCGTCTATGGGGGTGGAGGAATAATCCCGGATGTATTTGTGCCCATTGGAACCAATGAGGAGGAAGCGATATCCGCTTTGGACGGAAGGGGCTATTTTTCCCGTTTTGCCTTTCTGCATCTGGAAAAGGATCGCAGGCGCTATGAGGACTATGATCCGGATTCCTATTACAGGGAATTCAGGGTGGATGATATTTTGTTTGACGAGCTCATAGAATTTCTGACCCGTTACAATTTTAAGATCAACTTTTACGATTACGAGGAACGGCTGAAACTGTATATTAAAGCAGCTATTGCGGAACAGTTGTTTTCCCCAGATTTTAAGGCGAAGATACTGGCTCCTTCTGACGCCATGCTCGAAACGGTCAAACAACTGGACACCCCGGATATACGGCCGGCTTCCCCCGATGCGTAAACCATTTGGACCAATTAGTCTTCGTCCAGTTTTTTCTGAATTTTTTTTGAGGTGTTGTAGATCAGCAACAGCACAATTGCACTAAGTGATGCAAAAATGCCGATCAATGCAATTAGACTATCTCCCTCAAATGGAGCGTTAAAATCAATCAGGGTGGCATTGTAGACCAGAAGGGCCAGGGCCACTATTATCAGGACACTAAGCAAAATTTTATTCATAAGATAGAATTCAGTGACCTCTTCCGGGGTTTAGTCAGAAGAGTCCGTTTACGTTGGTAGCAAATAGCTTTACCGCAATAGCCAGTAAAATAACCCCGAATACTTTTCGGATTACCCCCAGACCATTAGGGCCCAGGACCTTTTCAATCTTTACCGAGGACTTAAGTACCAGATAAACAAAGATTATGTTGATGATAATGGCCACTATAATATTGACCACCTCAAATTCAGCCCGTAATGAAAGCAGGGAAGTCATGGTGCCGGCTCCGGCTATCAACGGGAAAGCAATGGGTACAACCGATGCGGTTTGTGGCGCATCGTCTTTGTAGAGGGTTATTCCAAGAATCATCTCAATGGCCAGGAAAAACAGGACCAGTGCCCCGGCCACCGCAAAGGAATTTACATCAATGCCAATAAGCTTGAGGATTTCTTCTCCAATAAACAGAAAAGCAACCATTATGCAGGCTGCTACTATAGAAGCCTTTTCAGATTGAATATGCCCCACCTTTGACCGAAGATCAATGATAATGGGAATACTGCCTACGATATCGATTACCGCAAAAAGGACCATAGTGGCCGTGGCGATTTCTCTGAGACTAAAATTCATATCAAGGGATAAAGTGGTGCAAATGTAAGCGGAAAGCGGTTAGTGTTAAAGGATAGTCCTTGAATTTTTCTTCTTTTTATGCGGTCAAAAGGAATATCTTTGGAGCCCTAAACCGGCAGGATGTTTCAACTTGGGAAAACCATCGTTTCGGAAGAAATAATCAACTCAGATTTTGTCTGTAATCTCCAGGCATGTAAGGGGGCCTGTTGCGTAGATGGGAATGCAGGCGCTCCGCTGGAAGAGGAGGAGACCAAAATCCTCACGGATATATTCCAGGACCTCAGGCAATATTTGCGACCGGCCGGCATAGCGGCGATCGAGGAACAGGGGCCATTTGTAAAGGGAGAAGACGGCGAATGGGAAACGCCTTTGGTAAACGAGCAGGAATGCGCCTATGTGGTCTTTGAGGGCAAAACTGCCAAATGCGGGATAGAAGCCGCTTATAATGCAGGGGCAATTTCATGGAAAAAACCGGTTTCCTGCCATCTTTACCCTGTGAGGGTACAGGAATATTCTTCACTTACCGCTGTTAATTACCATCAGTGGCATATTTGCGATCCTGCCTGTTCCCTGGGGGCGGAACTGAAGGTCCCGATTTATAAGTTTGTAAAAGAGGCCCTGATACGAAAATTTGGACCTGAATGGTATGCGGAACTGGAAGAAGTAGCCAGGGAATATCAGGAGTCTCCCTAGATCAATGGGATTTGGAGATTGACTTCAGTGCCGGCCGGCGCTCCGTCCGCACCATAGAGGTCGTTTATTGCGATTTCATATGAATTCTGGTAGTCCTTTGCGAAATTAGCCAGCCTTTCTTCCGTAATATCGATCCCAACGGATTTTCTCTTAACCACCCTTTCGTTTTTTAAGCGCTGGGAGGCATTTCTCCCAACACCATTATCGCGAATAGTCAATGCTATACTCCCCTTTTTGAGTTTGTTTATGTGTATTTCGATTTTTTTATCTCCTACTTTTGAGGAGAGACCATGCCAGATTGCATTTTCCAAAAAAGGCTGTAATAGCAGCGAAGGAATTTTAATATGAGCCGGGTCTACCTCTTCCGAAATGCTGACATTGTATTCTATTTCATTGTTAAACCTTATGTTTTCTATGTTCATATACAGAGTAGCGGTATCCAGTTCTTCATCCAGGAAGATTTCCTTCTGAGTGGAAGCCTCCAGTATTTTGCGGACGAGCTTGGAAAATTTGTTCAGGTAGTAAACGGCCTTTTTCTTCTCATTATTAATGATATACAACTTAATGGAGTTCAGGGAGTTGAACAAAAAATGCGGATTCATCTGACTCCTGAGTCTGCTTTGTTCCAGGGCCATTACCTTTTTCTCATTGGTCAGTTTGTTCTGCCGGTACACAACATGAAGGATCAGTGAAAAAAGGATAAGGAATAATACTCCAATGAGCAGGGTAGTGCGGTTTCGCCTTAATTGCATACCAAAGATCTCATTTTGTTTTGCCAGTATTTCCATTTGGATATTCCTTTTCTCCTTTTCGGAACGCGATACCGCATCGTAAACATAACGCAGTGTCCTGTTATTGGAGATTTTGTTTCGGGCCTGTTGGGCCTCTTTATAGTGTAATAAGGACCTTTCCAGGTTTCCACGCTCCTCCCAGAGGTCGTGAAGCCAGGTATTGGCATCATATACATATGCGGTCAGATTCCCGTTTTCGGCAAGTTCCAGGCCTTTGCTCAGATAGAATTCAGCAGTTTGGTAGTTCTTAAGGTTAAGTTCTACCCAGCCGTATTGAATATAGATCAGTGGAATGAGTTCATCATCTGAAAACCCCTCTATCTTATCCAGAAGCGGTAAAAGTAAGTTTTTGGACTTCGCAGCCTCCCCTTTGTGGACCAGTACATGAGCTATTCCGGTATTATTCAGTACCTGAAGCCTTTTGGAGTTGAGATTTTTATTTATTTCTGCGGATATGTCATAGTACTCAAGGGCCTCATCAAGTTTACTCAGGGCTTCGAGGTTTTCCCCAATTTTATTGTTGGTAAATCCCAGACCTTCGTAAAATTCGATTTCCTCATAATACTCCAGGGCGGACTGGTAATAATTGATGGCCAGCTCGTATTGGCCAATACTGCTGTAAATATTTCCTATCCCGTAGTTGGCCTTGCCCATCTCCAGAATGACCTGCCTGGATGGCTCGGATTCCGATGCTGTCAGGTTGATGACCTCCTGATGGTAGTCCAGGGCATTTTTTATAGAATCTATTCTTAAGGACAGGCTCCCAAGGCTGTTCAGGGTGATCAGTCGTACTCCATACGCTTCCTCTCCTGTAGCAGCCTGCAGGGCTTTTGTGTTGTATAAAATAGCCTGGTTGTATTCCGTAATATCTGAACTAAGCGCTGCCATGCGGTTATAACCATAAGTGAGGCCAGAAAGCAGACTATCCTTTTTGCTTTTTTCGATTAGTTCCCTGAAGAGTAAGGTATCCCGATAATCCCTGAAGGTTTTTTCAAATGCTTCGTAGGTGGGGTTCTCTTCAATAATACTGTCTGATAGCGCATTAAAATCCCTGGGGTCTTGTTGTCCGGAAACACCGTGAGCAGCGGAGAGGTAAATGAGTAGCAGGAAAAGGATTTTTGGAAGGCGCAGCATGAACAGTAGAACTTAAATCAGATCCAGGAAATCGGATTTCTTAGTCCTCGAAACCGGGATTTTGTGATTGGATTCCAGAATTACATAACCATCGGTTTTCAGAAATTCCTTGATTTTATTCAAATTGACGATATAGGAATTGTGAATTCTGAAAAAAGCATCCTCCGGAAGGATCTCATTTATTTCCTTCAATTTTTTAGTCAGCACCAATTTTTGTCCGTCTTCAAGGAAAATGGTACTGTAGTTCCCATCAGACTCCGCAAAAAGGATGTCTTTATTTTCAAGGAATACCAATTTTCCGTCTGTGTTCAAAGTTATTTTTTTCCCTGAGGCCGGACTATTACGGCTGATTAGTAGTCGTTCCAGTTTTTCGGCATTTAACCTGCGGGACCGGTGTTTCCTGATCTTTGAAATGGTTTGTTTCAGATCATCAGTATCCACAGGTTTTAAAAGGTAATCGATGGCTTCGTTTTTCAGGGCCTTGATGGCATATTGGTTGTAAGCCGTTGTAATTACTATTGCTACAAATTCATTCTGGAGTTTTTGAATGAACTGGAAACCGTCCATAGCGGGCATTTCGATATCCAGAAAAACACAATCCGGCGAGTTTTTCTCCAGAAAATCAAGCCCGTCATACGGATCCGTAAATGATGCCACGACCTCAATTTCATTTGAGAAATTCGTAAGCTCCCATTTTAAACCCTGAATGGCCTTTTCTTCATCATCTACTATTACCGCTTGCAGCATACATTCAATTTACGATAATGAAAATTACTTAAAATTTATGAGCCGGAACAAGGGAAGCCCCAAAGATGTGCAAACAGCCATAAATGGGCCGTAAATGAACAGATTTTGACTGATTTTGGCCAAAAATCATAGATTGAAAACAGCCAGAATAGCGGATTATACAGTTTTTGGCTCCATTCACACATCTGACTCCCATAGCTGCGGCACCCCTTTTTATTTTCACGTCTAAATTGGATGCAGAAATACCTGCAAACGAAATGAACCATGAAAAAATGTTTGTTCATTTTTTTAGCCCTGATAGGTACAATGGTCTTGTATATCCTTTCTGCATCGGATAGTGCCGCAGAAGATACGAGAGCCATTCAGGCCGAAATAGCACAGGAAGGAAAGATGAATAAGCAGTCATCAGATTCTTCTCAAAGCGACACAGCCAGATCTTTGTTTCCTACAAACCTGGATAAATGAGCATTAAAAAAAATTTGATTCTGAGATGGATGCTGGGGGGAATGATCCCTTTCCTGCTTATTGGCAGCATCTCATATGTTGCTCCTGGCTCTGATGATCTTGAGGCAATAGTGAGCAAAGGCGACTATATACTTCGCTCCGAACTGCAGGGGAAAACCATTAAGTATCAGGGCTCGGTCTATTTTGAATTTGACAGGCAGCAATCCGGTTTGAAAAACACCAGGGTTTTGAAGCTACATTTTTTAAGCTCTGAAATAACCCGGGGTTATAGTTTTGGTTTTTTGATTCCCATTACCGGAAAGGAAATGGTACTGCAACCGGAGGAGTTTCGTGTGAACGAAGAAAAAAAGAACATTCTGGGCAGGGATGAGTCCGTTTTTGGATATGCAGACCTGTTCGATAAGAATTCATCTCTGTATTTTACGGAATCCGGGATGATTTCTATAAAAACCATTGCAGAGGACGCTGTTTCAGGCAACCTGAACGTGTTCTTGAAGGATGTGGATGGTAAAGAAATGCATTTATCTGGCTTTTTTAATGCCTTGCCGCTGAAGACACAGCGCAATTTTTAAAAGGGACGGACAACACATAAATTGAAATACTGTCAAACGGTAAGTACGGCTCCGGTCTGTTATGTATTTAACAGCTACGTAAAGGCGTTAATCCACCGGAAAACAAGCCGAAACCTTAACGGGAAATAGGCGAGTGTTGGATTTTTAGGTTTCGGGGGAACTACCTAAATCAACATCCGGTGTTATTTAATTTTGACACGCTGAGGGGCCGTACGTTTGATAGTTTCTATACTTTTAAAAATTAAACCAAGAGGTATGTCTTAAAAGCTACTGTTTGGTTTATTTTTTTTGTTTAAACCTTCCTATTTCCTATGGAAATTTTTTTAAATCCCGGAAGTGCCATATTAAGGCTGTCTAAGCTAGATTTCAACAACTTGTGTTAAAAACTTTGGGACTGAAAAGGCCGAACACCCTTTCCAAATCGTTCTCAATTTCCAATATTTGTTAGTCCCAACAGGAAGTTAATTCACTCATTTTTTTTTAACCTTAAAAAGCACACAATGTCCGTAGCTGAAGAACCCATATTGCAAGAAAACAAAGACCGTTTCGTAATTTTTCCCATCAAACACCACGATTTATGGGAATGGTATAAGAAATGCGAGGCTTGTTTCTGGACAGCTGAGGAAATTGACCTGCATCAGGATTTGGCTGACTGGAACGGTAAGCTCAACGATGATGAGAAATATTTTATCAAGCATATATTGGCTTTCTTCGCTGCTTCAGATGGGATTGTAAATGAAAACCTGGCAGAAAATTTCGTCAATGAAGTGCAGTATTCCGAAGCGAAATTCTTCTATGGATTTCAGATTATGATGGAGAATATCCATTCCGAAACCTATTCCCTGCTCATCGACACCTATGTAAAAGACGAAAAAGAGAAGAACTTACTTTTCAAGGCCATCGAGAACTTTCCAGCCATTAAGAAAAAAGCCGACTGGGCTTTAAAGTGGATAGAATCTCCAAGCTTTGCCGAAAGGCTGATCGCTTTTGCCGCAGTGGAAGGGATTTTCTTTTCCGGTGCATTTTGTTCCATCTTCTGGCTGAAGAAAAGGGGTCTGATGCCAGGACTGACCTTTTCCAACGAATTGATCTCAAGGGACGAAGGGATGCATTGCGATTATGCCGTACACCTGCATAACAAACATTTGGTCAACAAGGTGTCCAAAAAGCGCATTACAGAAATTATTACAGATGCCCTGAACATCGAGCGGGAATTTATTACCGAATCACTTCCAGTGAGCCTTATCGGGATGAATGCCAAGCTGATGACACAGTATCTGGAGTTTGTGACCGACCGACTGCTGGTTGAACTGGAATGTGAAAAAGTATATAATTCAACCAATCCATTCGATTTCATGGATATGATTTCCCTGCAGGGTAAAACGAACTTCTTTGAGAAAAGGGTGTCCGAATACCAGAAAGCCGGGGTGTTGAATAAGGAGAAAGACACAGATGCTCAGAAAATTAGCTTCGACGCAGATTTTTAAGCAGGCCAAACACAAAAACCCGTTTTACGGGTTTTTTGTGACTAAAACTTAAAATGTTAAGTTTTTTAACACATATCAAACCAAACCCACATAACAACTTTATAATCCTAAGCAAATGTTTGTAGTAAAAAGAGATGGAAGAAAGGAGCCGGTAATGTTCGACAAGATTACCGCCCGAGTTCGTAAATTATGCTATGGTCTGAACGACCTGGTAGACCCTGTAAAGGTTGCCATGAGGGTCATTGAAGGACTGTATGATGGGGTCACTACATCTGAGCTCGATAACCTGGCAGCAGAAATTGCTGCAACCCTGACTACTTCCCATCCGGATTACGCTAAACTGGCTGCAAGGATTTCTGTCTCAAACCTGCATAAAAACACCAAGAAGTCCTTTTCGGAGACCATGACCGATCTCTATGAATACGTCAATCCGCGAACGGGCAAGAAGGCACCGCTGCTTTCTGATGAAGTGTACAAGGTGGTCAGCGAAAATGCAGACATGCTGGATTCCACCATCATCTACAACAGGGATTTTGGTTATGATTATTTTGGGTTTAAAACGCTGGAACGCTCTTATTTGCTGAAGATAAACGGGAAGATTGCCGAACGGCCGCAACATATGCTGATGCGGGTAGCAGTTGGGATACATCTGAATGATCTCGAAGCTGTTAAGGAGACATACGAGCTGATGTCCAAGAAATATTTTACACATGCCACCCCGACGCTCTTCAATTCGGGCACCCCAAAACCGCAGATGTCTTCCTGTTTCCTCCTTGCGATGAAAGATGACAGCATTGACGGTATTTATGACACCCTGAAGCATACCGCCAAAATATCCCAATCTGCAGGGGGAATCGGACTTTCTATCCATAACATCCGGGCAACGGGCTCCTATATAGCCGGTACAAACGGAACTTCCAATGGAATTGTTCCCATGCTGCGGGTATTTAACGACACGGCCCGGTATGTAGATCAGGGCGGGGGAAAACGAAAGGGAAGTTTTGCCATTTACGTGGAACCCTGGCATGCCGATATTTTTGATTTCCTGGAACTGAAAAAGAACCATGGGAAAGAAGAAATGAGGGCCCGAGACCTCTTTTACGCCATGTGGATTCCGGACCTTTTTATGAAGCGTGTAGAATCGGACGGGGAGTGGACACTGATGTGCCCCAATGAATGCCCCGGCCTTTTTACCAGCCATAGTGAGGAATTCGAGGAACGCTACATGCGCTATGAGGCAGAAGGCAAGGGAAGGAAAACCATTCGCGCCAGGGAGCTTTGGGAGAAAATTCTGGAGTCTCAGATAGAGACAGGAACCCCCTATATGCTCTATAAAGACGCAGCCAACAGAAAGAGTAACCAGAAAAACCTGGGAACGATCAGGTCTTCCAACCTCTGTACGGAAATCCTGGAGTATACCTCCCCGGATGAAATCGCGGTTTGTAATCTGGCGTCTATTGCCTTGCCCATGTTTATAAAGAATGGCGAATTTGACCACAAGGAATTGTTTAAGGTTACAAAAAGGGTCACCAAAAACCTCAACCGGGTTATCGATCGCAATTACTACCCGGTAAAGGAAGCTGAAAATTCAAATATGCGCCACAGGCCGGTAGGTCTTGGGGTACAGGGGCTGGCAGATACCTTTATTGCCTTGCGACTACCCTTTACCTGTGATGAGGCCAAGAAGCTCAACCAGGAAATATTTGAAACCCTGTACTATGCTGCCGCTACCGCTTCTATGGAACTGGCTAAAGATGAGGGGCCCTATTCTACCTACAAGGGGTCCCCAATTTCCGAGGGACTCTTCCAGCACAACTTATGGGGAATCAAGGATGAAGAACTTTCCGGCAGGTGGGATTGGGATAAATTGCGCAAATCCATCAAGAAGCACGGGGTTCGGAATTCCCTCCTGGTTGCGCCCATGCCGACTGCATCCACCTCACAGATCCTCGGTAACAACGAGTGTTTTGAACCGTATACGTCAAATATTTATACCCGACGGGTACTCAGCGGGGAATTCATTGTTGTAAACAAACACCTGCTGGAAGACCTGGTAAGCCTTGGCCTGTGGAATGAAGGGCTTAAGCAGGAACTGATGAGGGCTAATGGCTCTGTACAGCATATTGAAGGTATTCCGGATGAGATCAAGGAGCTCTACAAGACCGTTTGGGAATTGAGCATGAAGGACATCATTGATATGAGCCGTCAACGGGGATATTTTATCGACCAGAGCCAGTCACTGAACCTCTTTATGGAAAATGCTAATTATTCCAAACTCACCTCCATGCATTTCTATGCCTGGAAAAGCGGTCTTAAAACGGGGATGTATTACTTGAGGACCAAAGCGGCTGTGGACGCTATTAAATTTACACTGGATAATACCAAGAAGAAGGAACCGGTTGCAGAAGAAGCAGTAGTAGCCGCTCCGGTAACTGCTACAAAGAAAGCTGAGAACCTCGCTGTAAAAACTACCCCTGTTAAAGGGGAAGATGCGGATGTGGAACCATTGACCCCGGAAGAGATGAAGGCGCTAATTGAACAGGCTAAGCAGGGTCAGGCAGATGATGACTGCCTGATGTGCGGCTCTTAAATGGAGTACAGCCTGTAAATTGAGTGTTTATTATTTGAAAATACCTCGGCACAAGTCAAATTCTGGTCTTGGCTGAGGTGTTTTTTTGTAATGGAATAAATCAGGATACTTATTCGTGTAAATTTTCGAGCACATTATAAATGTTTCTGCCAATTAGAAACAGTGCCAGATAAAAAAGCAGAAATACAATTGAAAAATCCATGTCCCAGGTTTCTGGTTATAATTATATACGCGTTAAACCGGAACCCCGGATTACGGTTATAAAAAAAAAGGAATGCTCAGGTTTCGCAGGATTCCAGCTAAAATGCTCTTACGCCAGGTCTAACTATCTACTTCGCGATAGGCTGTTATAACAGCTTTTTCCCCTTCTTTACCGGGAATGGAATTTCCGTGTTCCATCCCAAGGACCCCATGGTAATTCTTTGATTTGAGAAAGCGGAAAATATTTTGATAGTTTATTTCTCCCGTAGTGGGTTCTTTACGACCCGGATTATCCCCTATCTGAAAATATGCAATCTCATCCCAGCAGTGGGTAATATTCGGAATCAGATTGCCTTCCTGTATCTGCTGGTGATAGATATCAAAAAGTATTTTGCAGGATGGGGAATCTACGGCTTTGCAGATTTCATATGCTTGGGGAGATTCACTCAGGAACAATCCGGGATGATTCCTGAAATTCAGGGGCTCCAGCACCATCACCAGATTATGTGGCTCCAGTATGGCTGCGGCCTGCCTGAGGCTTTCAATCACATTTGCCCTCTGGTAACCCATGGATAAGGAGAGGTCCAGATGCCCGGGAACTACTGTCATCCATTTCGCCCCCACCCTTTGGGCAACCTCCACAGAAGCTTTTATTTCACCCAGGAATTCGCTTCGCTTCCCGGCATCCCCGGACGCCAGGTTTGGTTCCTTCCAGTATATGGTATGGGCCACAAAAACACCCATTGTCAGTTTGCGTTCACGCATTACGGCAGCCATTGCCTCTTGTTCGGCAACAGCTCGCTTTTTCATCTCGTTGTCTTCAAAAGCAGTAAAACCCTGGTCTGCCATAAAGTGCAACTGTGCCAATGGATCTTCCCCGGCATGTTCGCGGAACATCCCGAGGTGGGGGGCATAATGCATTTTAAAAGCAGGTTGTTTTGCAGCTGCCTGTGACAAAGCAAAAGGGCCTGTTGCAGTAATTGCTCCTGCAACAAGCCCTGAATCACGTATAAATTTCCTCCGATTCAAAAGGGTTTTACTATCGGGTTATGGACCAATCCTTCCCCCCGGTGAGCTCTTCTACAGGAGCACAACCGATGTATTCGCCCGGTACCGGTAAATATGCCAGTACTTCTTCCCCGATATATTCCGTGTTTTTGTACGCCCAGATCAGGCTGCCACGCAAGTTATTTGCAAACATATAACAGGCTATATCCGTATCCAGCTCTGCAGGGGTGCCTGCTTCAACTGACTCCTGATACGACCCCAGGGTTTCATAGAT
Organism: Robiginitalea insularis; assembly: GCF_052497835.1. Classification (NCBI taxonomy): domain Bacteria; kingdom Pseudomonadati; phylum Bacteroidota; class Flavobacteriia; order Flavobacteriales; family Flavobacteriaceae; genus Robiginitalea; species Robiginitalea insularis. The sequence continues at coordinate 1,152,166 of NZ_CP199296.1, read as the reverse complement.
AGCCATTTCATCTTCAGGGCTCCTTTTTACAAGGGCTGCAGCTAAAACAGGTTCAAGGTCTTCAGCATTCAGCTCAAGTACCGTTTCTTTTCCGGATTCGGTACGGGCTTTCTCCATAAATTTGCCCATGGCCATCCGCATAAAATCTCTTTCCTCCAATTCCACTACCTGGTCCATAAACTGATCCAGAAATTTGTGAAGCTGTAACTCGGAGGCTGAAGGGAGATCTGTTTTGGGAAGAATGATATCCACCAGCTCTTTTGTTACATGGGCCTCATCGGCGTTAAAATAAACAGGGTTCCAAACCTCTTTTGGTTCGCTCTGGCAACTCTGTAGTATGCTGAGCAAGGTTGGAGCGGCAACGGTATAACCCATTGCCATTCCCATATTTTTAAGTGCGAGTCTTCTGTCCATTATATATTTCCTTTTTTAAGTTCTTCGGCTGCGTGATTTGCAGCCCGGGCCGTAAAGGCCATATAGGTGAGAGATGGATTAACACAGGAAGCAGAGGTCATAAAGGCCCCGTCTGTCACATAGACATTTTTAACTGCGTGAACCTGGTTATATGCATTCAGCACGGATGTTTTAGGGTCCCTTCCCATCCTGGCCGTTCCCATTTCGTGTATGCCCAAACCGGGTGCCCCGGGACGATCGAAGGGTTGGATATCCTTCAGTCCTGATTTTGTAAGCATTTCCACTGCCTGTTCCTTGATGTCTTCCCTCATTTTTAATTCGTTCTCTTTAAACTCGGCATCGAAGGTAATGGTGGGCAGCCCCCATTGATCAGTCTTGTCGTAATCAAGGGTCATGCGGTTGTCTTCATAGGGCAGCATCTCCCCGAATCCGGACATTCCAAATGTCCAGCCTCCAGGTTTAAGGATTGCATCCTTAAGGGCTGCTCCATGGGAGAGTTCCGCCACGGTCTCGTCCCAGTTACTTCGGGAAGCCCCTCCCTGATAACCGTATCCACGGATAAAGTCATTGCGGTTAGAGTCCCCTCCCAGGTTTCGGAAACGCGGGACATAAATTCCATTGGGTTTGCGGCCCTTGTAAAATTTATCCTGGAAGCCGTCAAATTTCCCCTGGGCTCCAATGCCCAGATGGTGGTCCATTATGTTGCGTCCCAGTTGGTCCGAATCGTTCCCCAAACCATCCGGAAAGCGGTCTGATCTGGATTGCATCAGGATCGCAGTGGAAGCCATGGAGGAAGCGCAAAGGAAAATCACTTTTGCCTTAAACTCATAAGCCTCCTTGGTAATCCGGTCTATAACTTTTACACCGGTTGCTTTTTTAGTGTCCGGGTCATAGATCACTTCATGTACAATGGAATCTGGTCGCAGCGTCATGTTCCCGGTGCGTTCGGCCGCAGGCAATGTAGAGGAATTACTGCTGAAATACGCCCCGAAAGGACAGCCCCGGATGCATCGGTTGCGGAACTGGCACCGGATACGCCCCTCGTATTCCTTATCGCTATTGATATGGGCTACCCGTCCGGCGGTAATGACCCTGCCGTCAAAATTTTCGGCAACTTTTTCCCGTATATGCTGTTCCACACAATTCAGTTCCATCATGGGTTCAAAAACCCCGTCTGGCAGTTGTGGCAGGCCCAACATCTCGCCACTAACACCAATAAATGATTCCACCTTGTCATACCAGGGCGCAATATCCTTATAGCGTACGGGCCAGTCTACGGCAATGCGGTCTTTTTTATTTGCCTCGAAATCTATATCGCTCCAGCGATAACTGTGCCGTCCCCACATGATGGAGCGCCCGCCCACATGATACCCCCGCATCCAGTCAAATCTTTTGGTTTCGTTATAGGGGTGATCAATATCGTCCACAAACCAGAAATTGTGAGGAGCCCTGACCGTATATCCGGTACGCGCCTGTTTTTCCTGCCGGGCCTTTTGTTCCCTGGTCAATTCGCCATTGTTGGGAAAATCCCAGAGATCCATATTTGCGGTAGGGTAATCTTCAATATGATTAACCATCCTACCTCTTTCGAGGACCAGTGTTTTCAGTCCTTGTTCACAGAGCTCCTTGGCGGCCCATCCGCCACTGATTCCGGTGCCCACTACAATGGCATCATAGGATTCCTGCTCCTCGTTGTAATAGAATTTACTCATCTAAGAAATTGTTTAGAAGCTAAATGTATTAAATATTAAATTAATTTTCTACATTTAAACACCAATAAATCCAGAGGGTTCGCAATTAAAAGGGCTGTTTGTTAGCAATACTGCAACCGGCCTAATTCCGGATGATACCGGATGAAAATTCCACATCCCGAACTCCCTGATTAAGGCTGAACCAAACAAGAATCAATACCTAAATGAAACGCAGGAAATTTATAGAACGGAGTTCTAAGGCAGGAGTGGCTATGTCTATACTGGGTCTGGCCGCCTGCAAGGAACAAAAGAAAACGGCAGTAATGGAAAATAACGAAGGTGATGCTTCCAGCACCGCTCCCTTTTTTAAATTATCCCTGGCCCAATGGTCCATGCACAGAATGATCTGGAATGAGGGAGTGGATCCGTACAGCTTCGCAGAGCGATCCAAGAACTGGGGTTTCAGCGGTCTGGAATATGTAAGTGCCCTCTATTATAAAGAGCTGGAGGCGGCTGAATTTTCGCCCGAGGCCATGAAAAAATTTGTAGACCGGTGCAATGAGGAAGCCTCTAAGCACGGAATGGAAAATGTTCTGATCATGATTGACGGCCAGGGTGATCTGGCCACCACAGATGCTGCTGATCGCGAGGCAGCTGTCAAAAATCATCACAAATGGGTAGATGCGGCTGCAGCTATGGGATGCCATTCCATACGGGTAAACCTTTCCGGTAGTACCGATCCGCAGGAGTGGATCCCGAATTCTGTAGATGGACTCACCCAACTGGCAACCTATGCGAGAGAGAAGCAGATCAATATCCTTGTTGAAAATCACGGAGGCCTGTCTTCGAACGCGGAAATGCTCGCTACAGTAATGGAGCAGGTAGGGATGGATAATTGCGGGACGCTTCCCGATTTCGGAAACTTCTGTATCCGCCGGAATGATCCTTCGGACTACGGCTCTGGCTGTGCAGAAATGTACGATCGCTATCTTGGTGTGGAGCAACTTATGCCCTATGCGAAAGCGGTAAGTGCCAAGTCCCATAATTTTGACGGGCAGGGGAATGAAACGGAAACCGACTTTCTCAAAATGATGCAATTGGTCAAGGATGCGGGCTACTCCGGATTTGTAGGGGTAGAATACGAAGGGAACGAGCTTGGCGAAGAAGCCGGAATCCTCGCTACCCGGGACCTGCTTCTGGAGGTTGCTCAAAAAATATCATAACTGTATCTGAAATTGATGGAGCCCTTTTTTCACCAACTGTTTGATTATAACTTTTTTTGCAATAAAAAACTGATTGAAAGCTGTTCCAAAATGGAAAAGGTTCCGGAAAGGACCCTGCAGCTTTTCAGCCATATCCTGAATGCACACCATATCTGGAATTCCAGATTGCAGGAAACGGATCCGCAATTTGGCGTCTGGGATTTACATCCTTCGGAAAAATGGGAGGAATTGCATTACGAGAACCAGCGGACCTCATTTGAAATAATATCCAATGCAACCTCCTTTGAGAAGCGCATCAGCTATCAGACCACGGAAGGGGAGAACCACACCAGCAGCCTTCAGGACATCCTTTTTCACATCATCAATCACTCAACCCACCACAGAGCACAAATAGCAAACGATATTCGGGCAGCGGGGCTGCAACCGCTCGCTCTGGACTATATCATTTACAAACGATAATTAACCAAAACAAATGAAAACAAGCATAAAAGTTCAGTTATCCCTGATGATGTTCCTGGAATTTTTTATCTGGGGTGGCTGGTTTGTAACCCTGGGTACTTTTTTGGGAGACAACCTCAAGGCCAGTGGCGGGGAAATTGCCATGGCTTTTTCAACCCAGTCCTGGGGAGCCATTATTGCACCATTTATCATCGGGCTTATCGCAGACCGGTATTTTAATGCCGAGCGCATCCTTGCGATCTTGCATTTGCTTGGAGCCATCCTGATGTACCAAATGTATTCTTCTGTAGATTTTGCAGGCTTTTATCCTTATGTTCTGGGTTATATGATCATTTATATGCCTACCCTGGCACTGGTAAACTCCATCTCCTTTAATCAAATGAAGGACCCGGCCAAAGAATTTTCCTTAGTCAGGGTCTTTGGGACCATTGGCTGGATTGTAGCAGGGCTGATTATCTCTTATGTTTTTCTGTGGGATTCTCCTGAGGCACGGGCAGAAGGGATGTTGAAAAATACCTTTTTGATGGTGGCCATCGCCTCTGCGGTTTTGGGGATATTCAGCTTTACGCTGCCCAAGACCCCCCCAACTGCCAATACCGGTGAGAAAGTGGGCATTTCTACCATGCTGGGGCTGGATGCTCTGAAGCTTCTGAAAGACCGCAATTTCCTGATCTTCTTTATCTCCTCGGTATTGATATGTATCCCGCTGGCTTTCTACTACCAGAACGCCAATCCTTTCCTTGCTGAAATTGGAGTGGATAACCCTACCGGAAAAATGACTATTGGCCAGGCCTCAGAGGTGTTATTCATGCTTTTATTGCCATTTTTCTTTAAGCGTTTCGGATTTAAAAAGACCATTATGGCGGGCATGCTGGCCTGGACCATCCGCTACCTGCTTTTTGCATACGGCAATGCGGGAGACCTTGCATTTATGCTTATCATCGGGATTGCGCTGCACGGCATCTGCTACGACTTCTTTTTTGTTTCCGGGCAGATTTATACTGATTCAAAGGCCGGGGAAAAATATAAAAGTGCGGCACAGGGCCTTATCACCCTGGCAACTTATGGCTTCGGGATGCTGATAGGGTTTTGGGTAGCCGGTAAAATTTACGATATGAACCTCCTGGGTGAGAATACTCACGACTGGACTGGAATCTGGACTTTCCCGGCCATTTTTGCACTTGTGGTTTCCGTGCTTTTTGCTATTTTCTTTAAAAATGAAGTAATCGAATACAAAAAATAAAAACCAGGAAGATGCCAAAGAAAATACGATTAGGAATTTTAGGAGGGGGAGGCGATTCCCTGATTGGGGTACTGCACCGGGTTGCAGCCCATATGTATGACAGTTACGAAATCGTTGGGGCGGTTTTCAGCCCGGAACATCAGGAAAGCCTGGATTTTGCCAAAGAGATCGATATTCCGCTCAACCGGATTTACAAGGACTTCGATACCCTGGTGGCCGAAGAGATGAAATTGCCGGAATCGGAACGCATACAGGTCTGTTCCATACAGACTCCGAATTTCTTGCATTTTCCCATGGCCAAAAAGTTGCTGGACAATGGGTTTCATGTAATCTGTGAAAAACCCATGACCACCACCTACGAGGAGGCAAAAATCCTGCAGGCGGCCCATAAAAAAGCGGGGACCGTTTTCGCGGTAACCCATACCTACACCGGGTATCCGATGGTGCGGCAGATGCGCGAAATGATCAAAGCCGGGGAACTGGGGAAAATTCACAAAGTAGATGCCCGCTATTACCAGGGCTGGATCAATACCATCATACATGATAAGGAAAAGCGCAGTACGGTCTGGCGCCTGGATCCAAAGAAGGCAGGAATCAGTTCCTGTATGGGCGATATTGGTGTTCACGCCTTCAATATGGTTGAATACACCACCGGCCTGAAAGTAAAATCACTCCTCTGTGATTTTAACTACCTCTATTCGGATAACCAGATGGATGTAGACGGGACTGTTCTGATCCGGATGGGTGAGCACGTAAAGGGAGTGATTCGGGGCAGCCAGGTGGCCACCGGGGAGGAAAATGGGCTTGCCATTCGTATTTACGGCGAGAAGGCCGGGCTGGTATGGGAACAGGAGCACCCCAATACGCTCTACAAACTCAGCGATACCGAGCCGCTGCAGATCTACACCCCAGGGCATGAATACAATTCCAAATTATCCCTGGATGGGACAAAGCTTCCGCCGGGACACCCTGAAGGGATATTTGATTCGATGGGGAACATTTATAAAGGAGTGGCAAAAGCCATTCGTGGCGAGGCCTATGACGAAGGAGAATTCCCAACCATGATGGACGGGGTACGCGGGCTGAATTTTATTGAAGCTACAGTAGCTTCGCATAAAGGAGGAAATAACTGGGTTACGCTGGATTAATTCCTAGCGCTCGAAGACCTTTTCAAAGACTTCACAGACTACGATCATGCTTTCATTGGGAACACGTCCATAAGGCTCTAGTTCCCGGCTGTAATATTCCCAGTGCGACTTTTTCCAGTACTCCAGGGAGCCATCTCCCTCTCCTTCCAGTTTTGCATAGGAAGCTGAGATACTGAAAAAGGGTTTGAGGCGAACGGCAACCGTGCGGATAATACAGCGCGCTTCCCCCTGCCAGTTAGTTATAATGGTAAAGTCGCCTATTTTGGGAAGTGGATTTTTCCTGTACTGCAAACCCAGAAGGCTGTGGGTAGTTGCCCTTTTCTTGCCTTTCAGTACCAGTTTTAAACAATCATTGGCTATTGCTTCGGTATCTCCAAAGTGATCTACCCGTGGCTCCGGCACAAAGGCGTACTCCAGATGTTTATCGAGATAATCTCCCCAAAGCTGTTTAGCAGAAGCATTTTTCATATTACTTATTCAATTTAAGAAAATTTACCCTGCCGGAATAAGTTGGCGGCATGATTGGCAGCCCGGGCGGTAAAGGCCATATAGGTCAGGGATGGGTTAACGCAACTCGCAGAGGTCATAAAGGCGCCGTCCGTTATGTAGATATTGGGAACTTCATGAACCTGGTTATGCCTGTTTACCACAGAAGTCTTAACATCCCAACCCATGCGTGCCCCGCCCATTTCATGTATACCCAGGCCGGGTCCGGTTTCATTTTCATAGGGCCGGATATCCGTAAAGCCCGCAGCCTCAAACATGGAAGTAATCTGGCGGATTATATCCTCCCGCATATTGTATTCATTTTCCCTGAATTCCACATCGAAATCTAATTGAGGAAGTCCCCATTGATCTTTTTTGGTTGTACTCAGCTGGACACGGTTTTCGTGATAGGGTAGCATTTCCCCGAAGCCGGTTGCCCCGATCTGCCAGCCGCCGGGTTTCAATATGGCCTCCTTCAGTCCTTTGCCGTAACCCAATTCTGCGATGGATTGGGTCCAGTCATCCCGGCTCGCTCCTCCCTGATAGCCAAAGCCCCGAAGATAATTTTTAGCCGGCTTCCCACCCATGTTAACGAATCTGGGAATATAAAAGCCGTTGGGCCTTCTCCCTTTATAATACTTATCCAGATGTCCGGGCACTTTAGCCGATGCTCCCAGCTGATAGTGGTGGTCCATGATATTTCTGCCCAGCTGGTCATACGTATTTCCTATCCCATCCGTAAACCGCTCGCTTTTTGATTGCAATAAAATGCCAACAGAGGCCATGGCGGAGGCACATAAAAAAATGATTTTAGCATTAAATGTGAGTGTTTCCCGGGTTTCGGCATCGATGATCTTTACGCCGGTCGCACGCTTCTGCTGATCGTCATAGACAATTTCATAAACAATGGAGTTAGGCCTCAGGCTCATGTTTCCGGTTCTTTCGGCTGCAGGGAGGGTACTGGAATTGCTGCTGAAATACCCGCCAAAAGGACAACCCCTCCAGCAGCGGTTTCTGAACTGGCAGGGATTACGGCCTTCATGTGGGGCAGTGGTATCGGTGGAATTGGCAACTCTCCCAATTGTGAGCAGGCGTCCGTCGTCAAACTGATCCTCCAGGGCCTTTTGCAAATCTTCCTCCGGACACATCAGGTCCATGGGAGGCTCGAATTTACCGTCTGGTAAATGCGCCAGCCCCAATTTCTGACCACTTACGCCAATGTATTCTTCCACTTTATCATACCAGGGAGAAAGGTCTTTATAACGCACGGGCCAGTCTACGGCAATACCTTCTTTTTTATTCGCTTCAAAATCCAGATCGCTCCACCGGTAACTTTGCCGGCCCCAGGTAAGGGAGCGCCCGCCAACCTGATATCCGCGAATCCAGTCAAATCTTTTGGTTTCCTGATAGGGATGCTCCAAATCATTAACAAAAAAGTGAGCAATAGCAGGATTCGGGGCCCATCCCACCCGGCTTTGTTTAGGGTATTTTTTCAGTTCTTCCCGGCTCATTCTGTTCCCGTTGGGAAGATCCCAGTTGTCCAGGTTCATGGTCGGGTAATCTTTTATATGGGTAACCATTCTGCCCCTTTCAAGAACCAGGGTTTTAAGGCCGTTCTCGCATAGTTCTTTTGCAGCCCAGCCTCCTGTTATACCTGTCCCTACAACAATTGCATCGAATTCTTCAGATGGATGTATCAAAATACGGGTTCTTTTATTGTTGGGGTTTTTCTATATTTATAACGGCTGCGCACTCAGGCACAACGCGGATACAGTTCTCTAAATATAGGGCATAAATCGTAAATCGCGACCGCTTTTTTGCCTGTTGTAAAGCCATTTGAAAAAAGTTGACCCGGAACATTCTGGGACTTCAGTTTAATCACCTCCCGGACAAATCACATCCGGGCAGCAGAAAAATCAATAAAGATGAAAACAATAAAAGGCCCTGCGGTATTCCTTGCTCAATTTGTAGACAGCAAGCCGCCATTTAATACTCTGGACGGGATGTGCAAGTGGGCAGCCGACCTGGGGTATAAAGGAATACAGATACCCACCTGGGAATCTTTTCTGATAGACCTGGATAAGGCCGCGGAAAGCCAGACTTATTGCGATGAACTCAAGGGAAAAATCAATTCCTATGGTTTGGAAATCACTGAATTATCTACGCACCTGCAGGGACAGCTGGTTGCTGTACATCCGGCCTATGACCTGATGTTCGACAATTTTGCCCCGCAGGCGGTTAAAAACAATCCCAAAGCGCGTACGGAGTGGGCGGTAGATGTAGTTAAAAAAGCGGGTACCGCCAGCAGGCGTTTAGGACTGAAAGCTCATGCCACTTTTTCCGGGGCCCTTCTCTGGCATACCTGGCATCCCTGGCCGCAACGTCCGACCGGTCTTGTTGAAATGGGCTTTGAGGAACTCGCCAGGCGCTGGAAACCCATCCTGGACCATTATGATGAAGAAGGGGTAGATGTTTGTTACGAAATACACCCCGGGGAAGACCTTCATGACGGGGATACCTTTGAGCGTTTTCTGGAAGCCACCGGGAAACACCCCAGGGTTAACATCCTCTATGATCCCAGCCATTTCGTTTTACAGCAACTGGATTACATTACCTATATTGATCATTATCACGAATTTATAAAATCCTTCCATGTAAAGGATTCGGAGTTTAATCCAACAGGCAAGAAAGGGGCTTTCGGCGGTTATAATGACTGGGGCCAGCGGGCAGGACGCTATCGCTCCCTTGGTGACGGACAAATAGATTTCAAAACCATCTTTTCCAAATTAACCCAGTACGGCTGCGATGTATGGGCAGTGATGGAATGGGAGTGTTGCATAAAAAGCCCTGAGCAGGGAGCACGGGAAGGAGCCAGGTTTATACGGGATCATATAATAGAGGCAACACAGAAGACTTTCGATGATTTTGCCGGGGGTGAGATTGATCAGGATATGTTGCGAAAAATACTGGGATTATAAAGCGATGAGAAAAGGACTTACAAGTATAGTAGCGCTTATAGTATTGTTTTTTGCCGGCTGCAAAGGCAATACCAAAGCAGAGCAGGAGAAAGATGTTAAACTACAGGCTAAAATGACGGAAAGCGACCAGGACAGCGGATGGATTATCCTTTTTGACGGCACGGATCTGCAGGCATGGAAGGGTTATTTACAGGATGAGGTGCCAGAAGGTTGGAATATCCGGGATGGAGCCTTGTTTTTTGATCCCCCTGAAAAGCGAAAGGAAGGCGTAAATTACAATCTGGTGAGTCGGGATAGCTTTACCGATTTTGAGCTTGCCATTGAATGGCAGATTTCCAGGGGGGGCAACAGCGGTATTTTCTGGGGGGTTTACGAAGACCCAAAATACGGGCAACCCTATGAGACCGGTCCGGAGATACAGGTGCTGGACAATTCCGGGCACCCGGATGCCAAGAACGGGACAACCCATCAGGCAGGCGCCCTTTACGATATGGTGGCCCCTTCAGAAGACATGACCCTGCCTGTAGGTAAATGGAATCACACATTAATAACCGTAAACCATAAAGCGGGTAAGGGAAGCGTACAACTGAATGGAAAAACGATAGTGGAATTTCCCCTGACTAAGGCCGATTGGGACGCAATGGTTGCCAAATCCAAATTTGCCGGCTGGGAAGGCTTTTCAAAATTCAGGACTGGGAAAATTGGTTTGCAGGACCACGGTGATCCGGTAGCCTTCCGCAATATAAAAATCAAACCTCTTTAATATGAAAAATTATCTCGCCCTGCTTATGGGGATGCTCGTATTGGGCAGTTGTAAACAGCAGCCTCCAAAGGCAGAAGAAACTACTGCAGAACCGGGGATCGTATACCAGGAATATCAGGGCGAAGAGCCCACAAGGCCCGAGCAAACAGAGGTATATGAACCCAAACCCCCAAAAGTTGAACCTTATGGTCAGAACGGCGTTCCCTCTGATGCAATTGTACTCTTTGACGGTTCTGGATTTGATGAGTGGGTGATGAGCAAAGACAGTACAGAAGTAGTATGGCATCTGAATGATGATGGGAGTATGACCGTGAATGATAAAACGGGCGACATACAAACCAAACGGAACTTCGGCTCTGTTCAATTACACCTGGAATGGCGATCCCCGGCAGAAGTGGAGCGGGATGGGCAGAACCGTGGAAACAGCGGCGTTTTCCTTAACAATTTATACGAGGTTCAGGTGCTGGACAACAATGACAATGCCACCTATGTGAATGGGCAGGTAGCTTCAATCTACAAGCAACACGTCCCGCTGGCCATGGCCTCCGTGGCTTCCGGCGATTGGAATACCTATGACATCATTTATCATCAGCCTGAATTCAACGAGGCGGGTAACAAAATCAAATCCGGTACCCTAACCGTAATCCACAATGGGGTACTGGTTCAGGATCATGCAGAGATAAAAGGGACTACCCCTTATATTGGCTGGCCCAAAAATCCGGCACATGGCGACGGCCCTATCCGCCTTCAGGACCATGGCGATAACAGCAGGGTAAGTTATCGGAACATCTGGTTGCGGGAATTATAGCGTAATCTACTTTGTTGGAAAAGAAAGGTTCTGTTCTCCTCAGGCCTTTAGTGGCGGGAGTTACCCCTGATTCCATATTAAAATTTGTTACCTTTGGCCCAAATCAGCGAAAAGAGCTATGATCCACTCAATGACCGGTTTCGGGAAGCACGTTGTGCAATTGCCCGGAAAAAAGATTACGGTAGAATTAAAATCCCTTAACAGCAAAAGCCTGGATATCAACGCAAGGGTTCCCCAGGCGTACCGGGAAAAAGAGCTGGTTTTCCGAAACACGATTGCCCAGGCCCTGCAGCGGGGTAAGATCGATTTTAACCTGTATGTGGAAAAGAACGGGGAAGAGACGAGCACTTCGGTTAATGAGGATGTCGTACGAAACTATATGCAGCAGTTAAAGGCCATAGCACCCGGAGCGGATATTCAGTTATTGGAAATGGCACTAAGGCTTCCCGATGCCCTGCGCTCTGAACGGGAGGAAATCGACCCGGAGGAATTCAAGGCAATAGAAGACGTTTTAAGGGAAGCCCTTGCAGAGCTGGATCAGTTCCGTCTGGAAGAAGGGAAAGCGCTGGAGAAAGACTTCAAAGCCCGTATTCTGGCAATTGAGCAATATCTCGAGGAGGTCAGGGTGCTTGACAAGGATCGGCTCTCTGCGGTGCGCGAAAGACTCGAAAGGGCTGTAAAGGATCTCAGGGAAACTGTAGACGCCAACCGTTTTGAACAGGAGTTGACCTATTATCTGGAAAAATACGATATTACAGAGGAGAAAGTACGCCTGGCCAAACACCTTGAATATTTTAGCCAGACCTTGCTTTCGGCAGACTCCAATGGTAAAAAACTCGGCTTTATCTGTCAGGAAATAGGGAGGGAAATCAACACCATTGGGTCCAAGGCCAATGATGCACCCATGCAAAGGGTAGTAGTTCAGATGAAGGATGAACTGGAAAAAATTAAAGAACAAATCTTGAACGTGCTCTAGATGAAGGAAGGGAAACTTATCGTATTCTCAGCCCCGTCCGGTAGTGGGAAAACGACTATTGTGAGGCATTTGCTTGCACAACCGGAATTGAACCTGGCATTCTCAGTTTCGGCAACCTCCCGTCCCAGAAGGCCCCGGGAAAAGCATGGCGAGCATTATTACTTTATGACTATTTCCGAATTTAAAAAACATATTCGGGATGGAGATTTCCTGGAATGGGAAGAGGTGTATCGCGATAACTTTTACGGCACCTTAAAATCCGAAGTGGAGCGCTTGTGGAAAGAAGGCAAGAATGTCATTTTTGACATAGATGTTTCCGGCGGTCTGCGAATCAAGAAGAAGTTTCCCGAACAAACCCTGGCCGTTTTTGTAAAACCTCCCAGTGTGGATGAGTTAAAGATCAGGCTGAAGAAGAGGAGTACAGAAAGCGATGATAAAATAAACATGCGTATTGCAAAGGCCTCTGTGGAACTGGCAACCGCCCCGCAGTTTGATCATATCATTAAAAACTACGACCTCGATACAGCCTTAAAGGAGTCAGAAGAACTGGTCGCAAATTTTATAGGCCTGGAGAAAGACCGAAAAACGGATAAGGATAAATAACGGGATTTGGAGGTTAAAGCCCCGCACATGAAAAAAACCGGTTTATTTTTTGGCACCTTTAACCCTATCCATATTGGCCACCTGGTTATCGCAAATCATATAGTGGAATTTACGGCCCTGGATGAGGTTTGGTTTGTAGTGACGCCAAAGAGCCCCTTTAAACAAAAAAAGAGCCTGTTGGAGAACCATCACCGCTACCAGATGGTTTACGAGGCGGTAAAGGACTATCCAAAACTGGGTGTAAGCGATATTGAATTCGGCCTTTCTGAACCCAATTACACGGTTGACACACTCGCAATTCTGCAGGACAAATACGGAGGGGAAAGGGCATTTTCGCTGATAATGGGCGAAGACAATCTGAAGAGTTTCCATAAATGGAAAAATTACGAGGCAATTTTGGAATACTACCCCATTTATGTCTATCCGAGGATTTCTGAGAATCCGATACCTGAACGACTACAGGGACATCCCGGGATACAGTTCGTAAAAGCACCTGTAATGGAGATTTCGGCAACCTTTATCCGCAGGGAACACAAGGCTGGCAAGAATATCCGACCACTACTCCCGGAAGCGGTGTGGAAATATATGGATGAAATGAATTTTTATCGCTGAAACTACGCTTTCTCGGTATGCAATAGTTCCCAGGCCCAGTTCATGGCCTCATCCATAGAGTGGAAGACTCCTGACGGGCAACTCAGGAAACGCTGCTCCAGCCCGGCCACCCTGAAGTTCAGCTCGTCGTAGGTAACTACCCCGTAACCCTTCAAATATGGAAAGAGTTTGCTGACTTCAAAATGCATGGTGGGATCAAATGAATAGGAATATTTACGGTTTGACAGGTAAACAACAGGTTTGTCCTTGTTGTAATATTCAATCCCAAGGGCAAGTAGCGGGAGGGCATTATCCAGGGTGATCTGAACACCCTCCTTTACCTCCCCGATCACCAGATTATTGTAAAACTTAAAAACTCCGATTTCAAGTTTGTGTTCTGTAATATAGCTGATATCGAAGCTGTGTGCTACCATGGGGAATAATTCTATCCATTAAATTACGAATTAACCCCCAAGCAGGGACCGTCCGCTGCTACAAACTTTTGTGTAGTTCAACAATTATTTTGGGCCTTTTATCGAGGTTTTGACCAATTTGGAGCGGTTTTCAGGGTTTTGGCCAAAGGGCGAACGAAATTTGGGGAATGGGCTTACCTTTTTTTGACCCCATTACGTTTCCTGAAGACCCGCGAGTTAATAGCTTATTTTCTTTTCCGGGATTTGGGCTTCTCAGCCTTCCTGAATATGGTTATCTTAGGGCGAAAAATTTTGAAAAATGAAAAAGAGCCTCTGTTTATTAAGCCTGTTTTGCATGATCATTTCAATCCCCTTACAGGCACAACGATCCAGGAAAAAAAAGGAATCAGCAACGGAAAAAACAACCCCCGGTAAATCCAAGAATGGGATTAAAGGATATACAGAGGTTATTACCAAAGCAGCCCTCTCCGATCCGGGGATTTTTAAAGTACATCAGGTAGGGGAAGACTTCTTTTACGAGATACCTTTTTCATATCTCGACCGGGATTTACTCTGGGTTAGCCGGATTGCCCAGCTACCCAACGGACTTGGGGGCGGCTATGTAAATGCCGGCTCCAAGACCAATGAGCAGGTAGTGCACTGGACCCGGTTCCGGAACAAAATCCTCTTAAAATCAAAATCTTACGTCAATGTTGCAGACAGCACCAAGGCTATCAACCGCTCCGTGCGGGTAAATAATTACGAGCCTACCCTCTATGCCTTTGACATAGCCGCCTTTAATCCGGATTCTACTGCCGTAGTCATAGATGTAACCAAATTTTTCAGTTCAGATGTGCCGGCCATCAGCGGGCTCTCTTCCAGATTGCGGAAAGAATACAAGGTTAAAAAACTGGACGCCTCCAGAAGTTTTATATCGAGCATCCGCAGCTACCCTGAGAATATAGAGGTGCGGCAGGATTTTACCTATGAGGCTTCCGAGCCGCCAAGCCTGAGCCGGACGGAATCCATCAGCCTGCAGATGAACCAGTCTATGATACTGTTGCCGGAAAAGCCTATGGCACCGCGCATTTACGACCCCAGGGTCGGGTTCTTCACGGTTTCTCAATACGATTATGGCAGCGATGCGCTCAAAGCAGACCGCAAGGAATACATTCGAAGGTGGCGACTGGAACCCAAGGACCCCGAAGCCTATGCCCGGGGGGAGTTGGTGGAGCCCGTCAAGCCCATTATCTACTACCTGGACCCCGGTACTCCCGAAAACCTGCAGAAATACATCAAACAGGGAATAGAAGACTGGCAAAAACCTTTTGAAACAGCGGGTTTTAAAAATGCAATAATTGCCCGGGACGCCCCAACAAAAGAAGAAGACCCGGAATTCAGCCCTGAAGATGTCCGTTATTCTGTGGTGCGCTATGTGGCAAGTACAACACGAAATGCAGTTGGCCCCAGCGTTTCAGACCCCAGGAGTGGGGAAATCATCGAAAGCGACATCATCTGGTATCATAACCACCTGCGGTCTTACAGAAATCGTTATTTATTGGAGACCGCAGCGGCAAACCCTTCGGCACGTACCTTAAAGACCCCTGATGAAGAGATTGGGGAGATGATGCGGATGGTGATTGCACATGAAGTAGGGCATGCCCTGGGCTTCCCGCATAATATGGCAGCTAGTTATGCCTACCCGGTAGATTCGCTGAGGAACGGGGCATTCACCCAAAAAAACGGTATTGCAGCCAGCATTATGGATTACGCCCGTTACAATTATGTTGCCCAGCCCGGGGACGAAAACATCCGTTTTATACGCCAGATGGGCCCTTATGACCACTACGCGGTCAACTGGGGGTACCGATGGCTGGGAGAATCCAACCCCGAAGAAGAGCGGGCTACTTTAAACCAGTGGATCCTCGAAAAGGCGGATAACCCCAGATATAAATTTGGCAGGCAATCCAGTCGTTTTGATCCACAGTCCCAGACAGAATGTATAGGAGATAATCCGATCCTGGCAAGCACTTATGGGCTGAAAAACCTGAAGTTCGTGGCGGCTCGCTTACCGGAATGGACCTCAGAGATCACCAATGACTATGCGGATTTAGAAGAACTTTACGGGGAATTGCTGGGTGTTTTCAGCCGCTATTCCGGGCACGTTACCAATACTGTTGGGGGTGTTTTCGAAAATATCAGAACTCCTGAACAGCCCGGATATGTTTATACCCATTTTGATGCCGGGGCTCAGAAAGATGCTGTGGAGTGGTTGCATAAAAACCTTTTTGATACCCCTGACTGGTTACTGCAGGAAAACATTTTGCAAAACATTGACCACGCCGGATATTTTGAGGACATCCGCAGGTTGCAGGCCCGGCAGCTCAACGCTTTGCTGAGTGTAGACCGCCTGGGGCGACTCTTTGATGGAACAACCTTCAATAACGATCACTACAGCGCTCTTGAATTTCTTACAGACCTTCGCAAAGGCATATGGAAAGAGGCGTACAAAGGGGAAAGTACTGATCTGTTCCGTAGAAACCTTCAAAGGACCTACCTGGAACGAATGGCCTTTCTGATGTCTGCAGAATCAGAATCGGGCAGGAGCAGGCCGGGCTTTGAAGGCCGTTTGGAATACAATACGGCTACTTCAGATCTCTGGGCGCTGGTGCGGGGGGAACTTAAACGGCTCCGTTCGGATTTGGCGAAAGCGTCAAACAGCCGGATAAGCCAGGAAACCCGTTATCACTATGAGGATATTATGGCGCGTATAGACCATTTGTTCGAGGGGGACTAAGCTTCAATTTCCGGGAGGCATCAGTATATCGGTACCCAGTAATTTCGCTTCTTTATTGGTGTACCACACCCGGGTTTTGGGCATACGAATCCCCTGAATAGTTTCTTCCCCGCTGAGCAGAATATATTCCCCGTCGTTTTTGGATTCATCATGGAAGAATTGATATGCCTCCATGGCGTAAGTTTTGGGGTTAAAATAAAAATACCAGGTGTCTTCACCTACCTCATTGTCATAGGTGGCCTTTAAAACCAAATACTTTTTCCCTTTGAAAATCCTGGAGGTAACTAGTGGGTCCAGGTTCGTACCCTCATCTTTCAACTTCATTGGAAGGCCGTATAGATAAGAGTAGTAGTTGCGGTACATACGGGCGCGCTCACAGCTTAACCTTTCACTTTCGGCAATTGCCCCGGAGAATTTCGGACTTCCTTTATAAGTAAGGGAGCAGCTATCATTATTAAGCTCGTAACTTTTTCGGCTATCCCCACGGCTGACCTCCAACAGGAAATAGGATTCGGGCTGGTTGAGGTGGATATTACTTACCCTGTCTGCCTCTCCCTTACTTTGCATTACCACAGTGAACTGGCCATTAAACTTGCCCCAGACCCCACTGGGATCGTGGTAGGCAATAGCTTTGTCAAGCAGAGTGCCGGCGGCCGGTAATTGATCTGCCTGAGCATTAATAATAAATGGGGATAAAAGGACAATGCCCAGGAAGCACAGGGAAGTTTTGGAAACCATATTTGCAAGTCTTTATGGTAAATGTACAACATCGCTGTTTACGGGATTGGGAGAACAGGCCGAATAGTTGTAATTTCAGGATTCCATAACGTTTTTCCATATGAAGTCTTTCCGATACTGCTCTATCTTCCTGATGGCGATACTGGCAGCCTGCCAATCCAAAGAAAAAAAGGAACCCGGATCCGAGATGGTTCGGGCCGAACCTATCCCCAGGGTGCTGATTGCAGACATAGAGAAGGGGATAGAAGCTCATGTAGCGCGTGAGGTGGAAAAGGGGAATGGATATTTCCATATGACCTCCGATGATAAGGAGCTAAGGCTGGAACTGGTCCGGGTGCATACTGAATACCTTTCCAATCTTGGCCCGCAACGCCATTTTGCCTGCGTGGACCTGGCCGATGTAAACGGGGATGTTTACGATGTGGATTTCTTCCTGTCCGGCGATCCCGGTGACATGACGGTTACGGAAACAACCCTGCACAAGCTAAATGGAAAACCATATTACTCCTGGAAGCAGCAGGCTGATAAAACCTGGACCCGGGTTCCCATTGAAACAGCCGATAACCAGCTCCTGGGAGTGATCGAGGGGCAGGACCAGTTTGAATTCACTTATGAAGTAACCCTTCCCGAGATGGAGGAGGCAGCAAGAATCTGGATCCCTATCCCCCAAACCGATCGTTTCCAGACAGTGGAGATGATTTCCAGGACGGTTCCGGCCGATCCTGATATTTTAACGGATGAGGGTTTTGGGAATTCTGTCTTATTTATGGAATTGGCCCCTGAAGACAGCGGAACAAAAATAACATTCAGGTATCGTGTCCGGAGACTCGAAAAAATGCCCTATCGGGGAGAAGCCACCCCTGAGGAATACCTGGCACCCAATTTGCTCATGCCGGTTGGAGACCGGTTTGAAACCCTGGCAGATTCCATTATAGGGGACAAGCGAAGCAACGGGACGCTCATGCAGGCCCGGGCCCTGTACGACTATGTTTCGGATAATATGCGTTACGCAAAATGGAAGGATTATGGAACCGGGGATGCCGTATTCGCCTGCGATGCCCTCACCGGAAATTGTACGGAATTCCACTCCCTCTTTATTTCCCTGGCCCGTTCTGCAGGCATCCCTGCACGCTTTGCAGTGGGAGCTGCCATTCCCTCGGATCGGAATGAAGGGGGCATAGACGGGTATCATTGCTGGGCCGAATTTTATGCAGAAGGCAAGTGGTGGCCTGTGGACATAAGCGAAGCAAATAAGTATAAGGCCCTGTCTACCTATTATTTCGGAAGGCATCCGGCCAACCGCATTGAATTTACCCGGGGCAGGGATATTGTATTAGAGCCAGGCCCGCAGACAGGGCCAATTAATTTCCTGGCCTATCCGGTAATGGAAATAGGAGGTTCTCCTGCTATTGCAGATACTTTTTTCTCTTTTAGGCGCAAGGGCGGTCCAGAGTAAACGAAATCCGATAGCCGGATTTATGAAGAACGTCCGTCCTAAACCTTTACCTAATTGTTGGGATGTTCCATTGAAGTAGAGTCATTCCCGGTAGGATGTTCCTCTTGCGAAGGGTGCTCCCCTGCGGTGGAATCCGATTCGCTCGTCGGGTGTTCATCTGCAGACGGATGTTCGTCCCCGGCTGGATGTTCCTCTTCAGCTTCAGCCGCCTTCTGCTGTTCTGTGCTCTCTTTTTTCTTTTGATCCCTGCAGGAAGTTACCGCAGTTGCTCCCACAAAACCTGCCAGTAGCAGGACAAGGGTAAGTAGTTTGAATTCTTTTAACCGTTTCATTTGATTTATTCTTGGATTTTAGGTGGTCTGTGCACTTCGGGTGCGCAATAAATATCTCTTAAAGGTACTAAATATTTCAGCGGGATGGTATGCAAGGGGTAAACCTAAGGAAGCGAAATGCTTTATGAGCGCCCTAATCTGCACGAATATGCCATAGCTCAAAATTTTCCATTAAATTAATCATTGGAATTTTGATGGTAATGATAAGAATAGCTTAACCACATGGAATACGGCTTGTCCGACATATTGCAGTTGATTGGAGCCCTTGGCTTGTTCCTCTTTGGGATGAAAGTGATGAGCGAGGCCCTGACGGACCTGGCCGGGAACCGTATGCGGGCCATCCTGCAAACCATGACTTCTAACCGGTTTATGGGGATTTTTACGGGTTTTTTAATCACTTCGGTAATACAATCCTCCTCTGCCACCACCCTGATGGTGGTCAGTTTTTCCAATGCCTCCCTGCTGACCCTTACAGAAGCGCTTGGGGTGATCATGGGTGCGAATATCGGAACCACCATTACCGCATGGCTCATTACCCTGCTTGGGTTTAAGGTAAGCATGAGCGCCCTGGCCCTTCCCCTGGTTGGATTTGGATTTCTGTTTACGTTTTCCAAAAAGAAACAATGGCAGTACTGGGGCGGGTTTATTATTGGTTTTGGTTTGCTTTTTGTGGGCCTGCAGTTTTTAAAAGATGCCATGCCGGATATTCACCAGAACCCCGAAATCCTTGCCTTTTTGCAGCGCTATACGGACCTCGGATTTGGTTCTGTATTGCTTTTCCTGCTTATCGGGACCCTGCTAACGGTAATCATTCAATCTTCTTCTGCCACCATGGCCCTTACCCTGGTGATGACTGCCGAGGGGTGGATACCCTTTGAACTGGCAGCCGCCATGGTGCTTGGAGAAAATATCGGCACAACCATTACAGCCAATATTGCAGCCTTTGTGGGGAATTTCAAAGCGCGGCAAACTGCTTTTGCTCATTTCATATTTAATGTGCTTGGAGTGATATGGATGCTGCTATTATTTTATCCTTTTCTGAACGGGATTTCATGGCTGAGCCAAAAGATGGGGTCTGCCTCTCCCTATTTAACCGCAGCCGCAATCCCAGTGGCCATTTCGCTTTTCCATACGAGTTTTAATATATGCAACAGCCTGTTGCTGGTTTGGCTGATAAACCCTATCGCCCGTCTGGTTAGCCGGGTGATCCGGGAAAAGGAAGCCCCTGAAAAGGCCATAGAAGAACCCAAGTTCCTCAATGAAAAGGTCTTGTTGTTTCCACAGACAGCTATAGCTTCCCTTGAACAGGAATCCCGTTATCTCTATGAACATGCGGTTTTTGAGATCGTAGCACATGCCCTGAATCTCCATCGAACGGATATATTATCTGATCTGAAAGCCAAGCATGTGATCCGGATGTCAAAGGAAAACCTGCAGACAGACGTCCGGGCCTTATACCTTTTAAAGGTGAAGCGAATCTACAGCCAGATTATTGCCTATGCCATTCATGCTCAAAGCGACCTGGACCTTACAGAAAAACAGCACAGGCGGATTATGCAGATCAAGTTTGCCAATAGAAAAATGGTGGAGATCATCAGGGACGTAAGCGAACTGAACCGGAATATTTCACTTTATAAGGAAGAAGGCCATCCCGTAATGAAGGCAGAATACGATAAATTTCGAAAAAAGATGATAAAGGTTCTAAGGGCAATACAGGTGTATCGGGCGGGGACCAATAAAGAGGCAGCCTACGAGGTCTTGCAAAGATTGTCAGAAGAAGCAGAGGCCAATATCCATCTGGGTAATCTGCATATAGATAGGCTGATTCGAAATAATAAGGTGAGTCCGGAGATGGCCTCTTCCCTTTTAAATGACCACGACCATCTGAATGAAATGATCCAAAACCTGATTATTGTGGCAGAACTCTTATATGGGGAAAAGGATGTGATGGAATCCATCACACCCTCTTCTTCCAATTTTCAAACCTCTGTCTTTGAGGAAGGATAACTTCTTTAAGTTACCTACTCTGAAGGAGCAGGAAGGGTATTTAAGGTCCCTTGATGTGCTTCGCTATACTGTTCAAGCAGGTTCATCGTAGCGGTAACAAAATCCTTGGTTTCCAAAAGCAAAGAGAAGTACAGGGTCGTGTTTTTAGGGCTGGATTCCTCTGTACGGGTACGGGACACTTGTTTTTCAATCTTCTCGGTAACCATATCAAAAATCTCCTGCTTCGCCCCTAAGACTTCGCCGATTTTGTCAAAAGTCTTCTTATTGAATATCTCCATGGATTGGGTGAGGATTTGATCAAGCCTTAGGTCAATCTCTTTCAGCTCTTTAATCTGATTGTATTTCAGCTTTTTGTGATTATTGTTTACGTGCTTATGACTTACTTTACCTATATATTCAAGGGATTGAGCCATGTCCTGAAGGTCTCCCAGAATATTGATGTAAAAATTACTCGCACCTACACTGGTTTCATCCAGATTTTTAATGAAGTAGAATATACTGTCACGTAAATCATCAATTTCAGCAGAGAGTTTGGCGCCTTGTTTTTTATTCTTATTCAGTAAGTCAAGATCCTGTTTGGCCAGTCCGTTAATGGAATTGGTATAAATCTTATTGCTGCGCTTCAGTACGCTGGAGATGTTATTAGCACTTTCCAGGATTACCCCATGCAAAGAACTCGCCTCTGCCCTGCGAAGACCGTCTTCAGCCTTTAGCTCACTGCTTTTCTTTCTATGGGAAATATAATTTCTGGCAAGTAGCAGGATGGCTGCAAAGAGCAGAACCCCAATAGCAGTACCTTTCCCAAAGCTGATAATGGTAAGGATAATACCAGCAGCAAAAAATGCTATTAAAGCAGTCATAAACCAGCCGCCGATAACGTTCAGCACACCGGCAACCCTGTAAACAGCGCTTTCACTTCCCCAGGCTTTATCGGCCAGGGAGGTTCCCATAGCTACCATAAAAGTTACGTAGGTGGTAGAAAGGGGTAGTTTATATGAAGTCGCAACAGAAATCAGGATTCCGGCCACCATCAGGTTTACAGCAGCCCTTACCATATCAAAGGCCGGTAATTCATGAACCTTACCTTTACTTAGTTTGATAACTGGTTTTTTAAAGCGACCATCTATTTTTTTCATCACGGAATCCGGAATAACCGTTCTGGTATACGTATTGATAAGTATGGCAAAGCGAACCAAAAACCTGGAAAAGAAATGGGGCTCAAACCGCTCTTTGGTTTCCCCCTCCCTTGCGAGGTTTATTTCAGTATCTGCCACATAACGGGCTTTTTTGGATAACCAAAGTGTGACCACCATGACCATTCCGGAAAGGAACAATAAAATTGTGGGGGTTGGTACTTTGGAAGAAAGCACATTCATACTAAAACTTCCGGCTTCCACCCCTGAAGCTACCCATGCCTCATAGGACTGGTACGCAGCTATTGGAACACCTATAAAGTTCACCAGGTCATTTCCTGCAAATGCAAGGGCAAGGGCAAAAGTTCCCACCCCGATAATCAGTTTGTAAATATTGGTTTTGACCAGGATTATCAGAGCATATGACAGAACAGACCAAAAAACAACACTCAATCCAATAATAGGGATTACCTGGGCTTCCAGGAAGTCAGATATTTTCATGCCCCCGATAAAAGCATAAGTCTCTCCTGCAAAAGGAGTGCCTTTTATCCCTTTCATGAAGATGAAATAGGTAATTGCCGACAAGGCGATCCCTCCGAACAGGGCACCCACCCATTTTGCCTTTTTCTCGAAATCATAAGATAGCAGCAAACGGCTTACCCATTGGACCAGAGCCCCAATGGAAAACGCTACAACCACGGACAATAAAATACCCAGAATGATCTCAGTAGCCTTTGAAGTATTGATATAGTTTAAAGTATCGAGAAAGCTTCCTCCGGCAGATGCAATTTTAATCATGGCCATGGCAACCGCTGCACCCAACAATTCAAATACGATGGAAACCGTGGTAGAGGTGGGCATCCCCAGTGTATTAAAGAAGTCCAATAAGAGAATGTCGGTGATCATCACCGCCATGAAAATGAACATTATCTCATCGAAATAGAATTCTCCCGGATTGAAAATACCCTTTCGGGCCACCTCCATCATTCCGCTGGAAAAAATAGCCCCAAAGGCAATCCCAAGGCTGGCTACAATCATTATTGTCCTGAATGAAATAGCCTTGGAACCAATAGCTGAATTCAGGAAATTTACCGCATCATTGCTAACGCCTACCACCAGGTCGGCAACGGCTAGTACGGCTAGCGCAATAATCATTAAAAGGTAAATATTATCCATAAAAATTATTTAAAAAATCAATTTACAAATATCAATTCAAAGTATGATGAGCAGGTTACCTAAAAGTTATTTTTTAGATTAAAAATGCAGGTCAAATTGCAGGCGGTACATCAGTTCGTCAGCGGCATTACCTATATTCAGATAGCTGACATCTGTTTGAATTTTTAGCTTGTGGCCAACTATGAATCTGGACAAGCCCAGGGTATACTGAGTCTCCTGTCCTCGTCCGGTAATTGCTTCATCCAGATTGATCTGAGTGTAGCGCCCGGAAACCTCCCAGTTATTCTTAAAAAGATAGCCTGACTGCACATTAATACCATCCCCGACCTGCACAATGTCTCCCGTAAGCGAACCATCTGCATTTTTCGCAATGGGGTCATCTGCACTTCGGGAAGCGTATTCCACCATGACTGAAAGCCCCTGGTATTTAAACATGGCATCTACAAACAGGGTCTTTATGGAAGTTTCATACAGACCTTCTTCTGTAAACATATAGGAACCCAGGTTACTTCGGGTACGAACAGCATCCTGATTATAGTCATAAGTAGAGGCCAGCAGCAGTTTTGGTGAGGCTTCCCTCTTCAGATCGCTTCCGCTGTAGTCTCCCCCCTTGGTAAACTCGCCAAATGGCAATAATTCAAGACGGGCGGTGTATTGATATCCACCAAGGTTTCCTTCAGTTACGTTTCGCCCTTCACCTTGTGAAAAAGCCAGTATTTCACGCATGAGGAAAGTGTCTGAAAGCCATGTGTGGTGCCTTAATTGAAATCCGATATCCCGGTCGATATTAAATCTGGCATTAACCAATGAGCGGTCTACCTGCTGCAGATTCCCCGAAGAAATTACCCGCTCAATATTACCCGGCAACTTGGTTTGTCCTGCCCATAAAACAAAATTTTCATAAAAATTCCACTTTACAACTGCGTCCATTATATATCTCGGACTATTACGGGTAAACGGAGAGAGGCCAGACATATCCCTGTTGGAGAGTCCCAGCTCGATTTTATATTCCAGTTTTGGGGTAAAGGCAAAACCGTCAAATTTAAGCCTGGACCTTCTGATCAGGAAATTACTCTGTGGATCTGCCCACCCCCCATTTTGATTTTCGGACCAGTCAGTTACCGTGAGAAACTGCATGCGCAGGCCAATCTTCATAGTCCAGGACGAATCCTTGCCAACTAAATTAAATAGGCCTTTACCAAAATCCGGGGCATTGGCTTCCTGTGAGTGAAGTGTAGCGGCACAAGCGAGAAAAGCCGCAAGCGCCAAAAGGTAATTTTTCATCAAAGTTTAGTTTTTTGTCGCTGCAAAGAACGCAGGCAGTTGTAAGTTTGGGGTTAGCTCTGTTTTAAACCTTTATTGTTTTATTGTTAGGGAAATGTTAGGAGGTTATCGCAATGTTAAATTGTGGGAAAAGCCTGTACGGCCTCCCCTGGAAAAAGTACTATCTTGCGCTTTATTTTGATTAGGCATGATGCACTGGGAACAATTGCTCTCCCTTAAAAGACAGGGAGATAATCACAAACGTTTACGCAAGGAACAGGACCCCACCCGCCTGGGGTTTGAGGTGGATTATGACCGGATTATCTTTTCCCCATTTTTCAGGAGTTTGCAGGATAAGACCCAGGTAATTCCGCTCTCAAAAACGGACTTTGTACATACCCGCCTGACCCACAGCCTGGAAGTTTCCGTTGTGGGGCGCAGCCTGGGCAGGTTAGCAGGCACCCGTATCCTGAAACAACACCCCCAGTTAGCTGAAATTCACGGCTATGGATTTAATGATTTTGGGGCGATTGTGGCTGCGGCTGCCCTTGCCCACGATATTGGAAACCCACCTTTCGGGCACAGCGGGGAAAAGGCCATCGGGACTTTTTTTTCACATGGTGCCGGTAATCGTTACAGGGAATTCCTAAGCGAGAAGCAGTATGAAGATTTATTGCGTTTTGAAGGTAATGCACATGGGTTTCACTTACTTACGGCTTCGCGGGAAGGCGTGCCCGGTGGTTTGCGCCTGAGCTATGCCACCCTGGGGGCCTTTATGAAATACCCCAAAGAATCCCTGCCACATAGACCCCTGGACCATATTGCAACCAAAAAGTTCGGATTATTTCAAAGTGACATTCAGGATTTTACCGAGATAGCTGAAGATCTGGGCCTAAGGCCCATGGAAGGCGTAGACGGAATGGCGTTTTGCCGGCACCCGCTGACCTATCTGGTGGAAGCTGCGGATGACATATGCTATACCATTATCGATTTTGAAGACGGGATCAATCTGGGCCTGATTCCCGAGGATTTTGCCCTGGAATACCTGATCAAGCTGGTCAAAGACAATATTAATACAGAAAAATACCGTGGAATCTCCCAGATGCAGGATCGTCTGGGGTATTTGCGGGCTATCGCAATCAACACCCTGGTGCAGGATGCGATTCGTATTTTTATGGAGCAGGAGGAGGCCATCCTCAAAGGGGATTTTTCAAAATCCCTGTTGGATCACAGCCGGTATAAGGCACAGATAGAAGACATTCTCAATGTCAGTGTAGACCGGATATACCGTTCTTCAGAGGTGGTGGAAAAGGAAGTGGCCGGATACCGGATATTGTCGGATATCCTGGAGGTGAGTACTACTGCCATAGTCAATGATTTACAGGGAAAAGCCTCGGCTTTTGACAAACTTATACTGCAGATGTTGCCACTGCACCCGGTTGAAGCCGGGCCGGATGCCGTTTATAAGGGATTATTACAGGCCAGTTCCTTTGTTGCCAGACTCTCAGATGGGGCAGCAGTGCACATCCATAACAAGATCAGCGGAAAGCAACTCTGATCAAAATTTGTAGTTAATTCCTATCCCCAGCTGCTGGCGAAACTGAATACGGGGCTCCCCCGGGTTGATCACTTCCCCGTTAGGGCCTTCTTCCCTGTCGAAAAGGATATCGTCGTCGTAAATAGTCTGGGTAACCACGGTAGCAGTCATAAACTCATTTACCTTGAAAGTAAACTTGAGCTGCCAGTCAATATCGATGTTCCCGAAAGAACGCAGGTAATCACCATATAAACTGATGTTGTGGTTCACCAGCACGTTTTTGGCCAGTTCAAATTCCCATTTGTGGGTAACCAGCATCCCCAGTTCTGCATACAGGTTCTTCCCGGGGGTAATTACATTTCCATCTGCGTCAAGCGTTGCTTTTTCCACACCGAAGGCTCCCCGGTTGGCCAGTTCCTGGTCGAGTACAAAAGTGCCCTTAAAGGTAAAGGGGGATAAATACAAGTTGAATTTTTTACCCTCCGGGATATAGGAAGTACCAGCCCCCAGGAATAAATATCCCGGAGACATAAACCGAGAAATCGGGTTTTCCCGGTTGGGATATTTAAAACCGTCTGCAAACTGTGTGTTGAAGTTAGCCTTAACGGAGTAATACCAGTTGCTGATGGTATCCCTTCGATACCCTACCGTACTACTGAAGCGGATGGCGTCATCCGTTTTCCGCCATTTCCTGCCTTCCTGGGCATTCCAGCCAAAGCGAAATTCCAGGTCGTTGTCCCACTGGAAATAACGGAATTTGTAATTCCGCACAAAGTAAAGTTTGGCCAGGGCCGATACGGCGTTGTCTCCCCCGGCATTCCAGTTTACAAAGGCTACTTCACTGAGCTGTATATCCAGTTCGTTTATCCTTTCCCAGAAAGAGGGGACCCTGAATTTTTTCTTGCGTTTGGTAATCGGGCGCGTACCCTTGAAGGAGATTACCGGGTTTGTCAGGGAGACGCCCCTGGGGATAATTTTTATGGGGTCTTGCATGGCCCGGATGACCAGGGTGTCAATCCGGGTAGTGTCAGCTTCCATAACAGGGATGGAATCCTGTCCGCTGCAAACCCACCCCAGCAGCAAATGGAATGAAACGAGCGCGATTTTTTTAAAACGACTGATTTTCACTGAGGAGTTCATTTAACAATCGGAGCAGGGAATCAGGATCTGCCCCAATTTCGTTATTTAATTCTTCTGTAGTCCCATGCGAAATAAATTCATCGGGAATGCCAATCCTGTGTAGTTTAACCTGTTTATCCATTTTTCCGATAACACCAGCAATCAAACTCCCGAAGCCGCCCCTGAGTACGCCGTCTTCCACAGTCAGGATTTGGCTGTGTCCGGCAATTATGGTTTCCAGCATCTTTTGATCCAGGGGTTTAATAAAGGGGAAATCGTAATGGCTTATTGCTTCAGGATCCTTTGTTCTTGGAATAAGGGAGGCAATGGTTGTTCCGGGGATACCTGTGCTGAGCACGGCTATTTTAGTCCCTTTTTTTAACTCCCGTGCCTTGCCCCATTTAATTTCTTCAAAAGCTTGTTCCCATTCGGGATCCTGGCTGTACCCCCTTGGGTATCGGATGGCCACCGGGCCTTCCGTCCTGTTTTGAACCGTGTACAGCATATTTCTGAGCGTTCTGGCGTCCATAGGAGACATGAGCGTCATATTCGGAATACAGCTCAGGAAGGCGATATCAAAAACACCGTGATGTGTGGCCCCATCCCTGCCTACCAGGCCGGCGCGGTCCAGACAAAATATAACCGGGAGGTTTTGAAGGGCAACGTCGTGAATTAACTGGTCATATCCCCTCTGGAGGAAGGTGGAATAGATGGCCAGGTACGGAACCATCCCTTCAGCGGCCAACCCGGCTGCCAGCGTTACGGCGTGTTGTTCCGCTATTCCCACATCAAAAGCCCGGTCCGGGAAAGCCTCCATAAAATACTTCAGGGAACTGCCGGTGGGCATTGCAGGGGTTATACCAACAATTTTTTCGTTTTTGGTGGCCAGGTCCCTCAGGGTCAAGCCAAATACATCCTGAAACTTTGGGCCCAATGCCGGGTCTTTTTCCCTTTGCAGGAGGTCTCCGCTCAGTTTGTCAAACCTGCCCGGGGCATGGTAGGTAACCTGTTCTTCTTCTGCCTTCTTCAGTCCTTTTCCCTTGGTGGTAATCAGGTGCAGTAATTTAGGGCCCTTTACCTTTTTAAGTTCCGACAATTTTTGAATTAAGAGGGGAAGGTCGTGGCCGTCAAGCGGCCCTTCGTACTTAAAATTGAGACATTCGAAGAGGTTTTCCTCTTTGGCCGTTCCGGTTTTTACATTCGTAAGATATTTTTTTAGTGCACCCACGCTGGGGTCTATCCCAATGGCGTTGTCATTGAGGATGACCAGGATATCCGTATCGCTGACCCCTGCATGGTTCAGGGCTTCAAAAGCCATCCCGCTCGCAATGGAGGCGTCGCCGATCACGGCGATATGCTGCCGGTCTGAGAGCCCTTGAAGACGGGCTGCGATCGCCATCCCCAGCAGGGCGGAAATGGAGGTGGAAGAATGGCCGGTTCCGAAGGCATCGTAAGGACTTTCCGAACGTGAGGGGAAACCGCTTAGCCCGTCCTTTTGCCGATTGGTATGGAAATGCTGCCTTCGCCCGGTCAGGATTTTATGTCCATACGCCTGGTGGCCAACATCCCAAATCAAACGATCTTCCGGGGTATTGAAGACATAGTGAAGGGCGAGGGTGAGCTCAACTACTCCGAGGCTGGCTCCCAAATGTCCTTCTTTAACGGAAACGACATCAATAATAAACTCCCGCAGTTCGGAAGCCAGCTGCGGCAATTCACTTTCCGGACATTTCCTGAGGTCTTCCGGGCTATTGATCTTTTGGAGCAGTTTCATTTCCGGGCAAAGGTACTGTAAATTCCCATTTTCGGGAACGCTTTCGGATACGGGAGAAATTGTATTTTTGAAGCCATGGAATTTATATTAGACGATCGTTATTTCATGCAAAAGGCCCTGCAGGAGGCCGAAGTAGCCTTTGAAAAGGGAGAAGTTCCTGTGGGTGCGGTCATCACCGTAAACGACCGTATCATAGCAAGGGCGCATAACCTCACCGAACAACTGCACGATGTAACCGCCCATGCTGAAATGCAGGCCATAACGGCAGCTGCTAATTTTCTGGGTGGAAAGTACCTGCACAATTGCAGTTTATATGTAACCCTTGAACCCTGCCAGATGTGTGCCGGGGCTTTGTACTGGAGTCAGATTTCAAGGATAGTCTTTGCCGCCTATGACCCGCAGCGCGGTTTCTCCACAATGGGGGGTAAAATCCACCCCAAAACGGAATTAAAGGGAGGGGTTCTGGAGGTGGAAGCTTCCGATATACTTAAACGTTTCTTTATACAGAAGCGGAATTTGAATTAAAAAAAACACCGTACAGTTGTACGGTGTCCAAAATCCTTCAAAATAAAATAAGTTTATCCGATCACCTGCACATCGGCAGCAACCATTCCCTTGCGCCCTTCCGTTTCTGAATATTCTACTTTGTCACCCTGGTTCAATTGCAAGCCGTTTAGGGCAGTGGCATGAACAAAGATGTCTCTTCCTGTGTCGTCATTGGTAATGAATCCATAACCTTTGGACTCATTGTAAAATTTAACTGTTCCGGTCATTTAGGTAAAAAATTAATGAAATAAATACTCTTACTAATTTAACCGAAATTTTTCAGAAGCGGGATGGCAGTGGTATAAAAATCCTTAAAAATTATTGATTTTGAGATGTTTTGCCATTACGGTTGCGCATTTTTTTAAGGTTTTCATCCGTAAGCATATAGTCTTTCATTTTTTTGCCCCGGCTTTCACTCCAGAGGAAGATGGGCATGGCAACCAAAAACAGGCCAATTACCCCGAAGCCAATAAATTTATTGGCCATTACACTGTCTGAATCCAGAGAAAAACCATAAGCGATACTGCCCAGGGAAGCCAGTACCATCAATAAAACCAGATATCGTATTGTTTTGCGCATCTTATCGCGTAAAGTTAATCAACTTTCTGCGGTAGGCCGTGAGCAGTTTGGACTTGGAAACAAACCCCAGGTATTTGCCATTATGGATCACCGGCAGGTTCCATGCCCCGCTATCCTGAAATTTTTTCATTACCCGTTGCATATTATCCTGTTCGTAGAAGATGTATTCGGGCGGATTCTGCATAAAAGAAGCCACTTTGATTTTATCGTACATACTGATGTCAAACATAAACTCCCGGATATCGTCTAACAAGACAATCCCCTCAAGCCGCCCTTCTTCAGAAACCACCGGAAAGATATTGCGGGCCGATTTGGCTACGGCCTGGTGCAACATTTCCCCCAGGGTCATCTCTTGACGCAGTTGTTTAAAATCGGTTTCCAGCACCTGGTCCAGTTCCATCAGGGTGAGGACCGTCTGGTCTTTGTTATGCGTAATAAGGGCGCCAATTGCGGCCAGTTCACGTGTATATATGGTATGGGCCATGGTGTTTTTGGTGATCAGATAGGACATGGCGGCGGTTATCATCAGGGGTACAAACAGTTCGTACCCGCCAGTGATCTCGGCAATCAGGAAGATGGCCGTCAGCGGGGCGTGTAACACCCCTGCAATCAGTCCTGCCATGCCAATTAAGGTAAAGTTGGATTCACTAACGGAAATACCCAGGCCAAGGTTGTTCAATACCTTGGCGAAGACGTTGCCCAGGGCACTGCCCATAACCATGGTTGGGATAAAAATCCCCCCGGCCCCTCCGGCGGCAAAGGTGGTGGTCATGGCTATGGCTTTAAATAGCGTAATACCAAATAACAGGCCAATCACCACCCAGATGTTATCGATATACGCATCAAACGGAGTTGCCCCCAGTGCTTTCAGGTGATCCCCTTCCAGCAGGTTATTGATAAAACCAAATCCTTCACCGTATAACGGGGGGATAAAATAAAGCATGATCCCTATGGCCAGCCCCCCTACCAGCAATTTGTATTTGGGGCTGCGCAGCTTTTTAAAAACAGACATTATCCCAAAGTACATTTTGGTAAAGTAGATGGAGGCCACGGCTGTTCCCATCCCCAGCAGGATATAGAAGAAACTGTCAGTTACCTGAAAGGAGTCTGTAAGTGCAAAGGTAAAAAGCTTCTCATCCCCCAGAAAAAAATAGGAGGTAAGTACCCCTGAAATGGAAGCCAGTAAAAGCGGGAGCATAGACAGCATGGTCAGGTCCAGGCTAAAGACCTCCACCGCAAAGATAATAGCGGCAATGGGGGCCTGAAAGATGGACGCAATCGCTCCTGCCGAGGCACAGGCAATCAAAAGCGTCCGGTTTTTCGAGCCGATATGCAAAATCCTCGAAACATTGGAACTGATGGCGGCCCCGGTGGCAACCGCAGGCCCAAGTAACCCCACAGATCCCCCAAAACCCACGGTAAGCGGAGCAGTTATCAATGGGGTAATGATTTTTTTAGCCTCAATGATCCCCTTTTTTCTGGAGAGGGAGTAGAGTATGGATGAGATTGCGTGTTCCAGTTTTTCCCTGTGCACGTATTTTACATAGAGGTAGACCAGGGTAAGGCCCACCACCGGAAGGATAAAATAGAGCTCATTACTAAGAAACAATACACCTTTATCCAGCAGGGATTCTATAAAATACGTACTGTTCTTTAAGGTAACCGAAGCCAGGCCTGCCAGAAAACCTACGGCCACGCTCATTAATTGCGTAAAGCTCTTATGGGAAATATGCTTATAGCGCCACTTGAGGAATTTCGTAAGCAAGGTCTGTGCTTGTATAGCCATGTCCCGTTATGATCAACCTAAAGGTAGAAAATTGGATCGGATGTAAGGAAACCTTCTGCCTATTTCTCCTTTAAGCGGAGATGTAACTCATCTAGCTGGGCCGGGTCTATAGGGGATGGGGCATCTATCATTATGTCCCGCCCACTGTTATTTTTAGGAAAGGCTATAAAATCCCGTATGGATTCCTGCCCTCCCAAAATGGCCACTAAGCGGTCAAGCCCAAAGGCAATCCCGCCATGCGGAGGGGCACCGTATTGAAAAGCATCCATCAAAAAACCAAATTGTTCCCGGGCTTCCTCAGGGCTGAAACCCAGGTGGCGGAACATGACTTCCTGCGTGGGTCTGTCGTAAATTCGGATAGAACCACCTCCAATTTCGTTTCCGTTTAATACCAGGTCATAGGCATTGGCCCGAACGGCAGCCGGATCCGTATCCAACAATTTTAGCTGGCCGGGTTTTGGGGAGGTGAAGGGATGGTGCATGGCGTGGTAGCGCCCGCTTTCCTCATCGAACTCCAGCAATGGAAAATCTACTACCCATAAAGGGGCAAATTCTTTGGGATTTCGCAATCCCAGACGCTGTGCCAGTTCCATCCGCAGCATGCTGAGCTGGGTTCGCGTGGCATGGGTTTCCCCGGAGAGGATACAGATCAGGTCTCCTTTTTGGGCCCCGGTAGCCTCTGCCCATTTTTCCAGGTCTTCTGGCGTATAAAATTTATCTACAGAAGACTTAAAAGTCCCGTCTTCATTGCATTTAACATAAACCATCCCCTTGGCACCAACCTGTGGCCGCTTCACCCAGTCAATAAGGGCATCAATTTCTTTTCGGCTATAGGATGCCGCTCCGGGAACGGCAATACCCACTACCAGTTCGGCAGTATTGAACACCTGGAAATCCCGGTGCTGGCTCAGTGCATTGAGCTCGCCAAAAGCCATTCCAAAGCGGATATCCGGCTTATCAGAACCATAGGTCTTCATGGCCTCATCGTAGGTCATACGTGGAAATTGCTCCACTTCTACCCCGTTGATTTCTTTAATGAGGTGACGGGTAAGCCCTTCGAAGGTACTGAGGATGTCTTCCTGCTCCACAAAAGCCATTTCGCAGTCTATCTGCGTGAATTCCGGCTGGCGGTCGGCCCTGAGGTCCTCATCCCTGAAACATTTTACTATCTGGAAATACTTGTCCAGGCCACCAACCATCAAAAGCTGCTTAAAGGTTTGGGGGGATTGCGGCAGGGCGTAAAATTCGCCCTCATTCATACGGCTGGGGACTACAAAATCGCGGGCCCCTTCAGGGGTAGACTTGATCAGATAAGGAGTCTCCACTTCAATAAACCCTTCAGAGGACAAATACTTGCGTACCTCCATACTCACTCTGGACCTGAAAATGAGCTTATCCTTTACCGGGTTTCTCCGGATATCCAGATAGCGGTATTTCATGCGTAATTCCTCTCCGCCGTCGGTTTGGTCCTCAATTGTAAAGGGAGGGGTCAGGGAAGGGTTCAGGACTTTGAGTTCTTCTACAAGGACTTCTATATTCCCTGTGGGCATTTTGGGGTTCTTGGAAGCCCGTTCAATTACGCTTCCCTTAACTTCCAAAACAAATTCACGGCCGCATTCCCGTGCCTGGTCCAGCAGGGCTGCCGGACTCCGCTCCTGATCAAATACCAGCTGGGTGATCCCGTACCGGTCCCTTAAATCAATCCATATAACAAAACCCTTGTCCCGTACCTTTTGTACCCATCCGGCCAGGGTAACGTTTTGTCCAATATTCGCTTCGTTGAGTTCCCCACAGGTATGCGATCTGTACATAACTTCAAATTAAGGCCGTAAAGGTACAATGGAAAGGGGGAAGCTCACAACATTTGTTCTAAACTTCCCCCTTTTTAGGTGCGTGGCCCTGCTAAAACAATCAGGCTGCCTTTTCCAGGGCAGGCCGCTTTTCTTCCCTGTTTTTTCGTTTCCCCTTAATCGCAATTTTGATGCGGTAGGTAATGTTGAACAACACCGGAACGATGATAAGTGTAAGGAAGGTGGATACCAGCAGTCCGAAAATAACGGTCCAGGCCAGGGGTCCCCAGAAAATTACGTTATCCCCTCCAATATAGATATTGGGGTCAAAATTGGTAAAAAGGGAAAAGAAGTCGATGTTCAGACCAATTGCCAGGGGGATTAAGCCCAGCACTGTGGTAATAGCCGTAAGTAATACGGGCCGCAACCTCGCCTTTCCGCCTTTTATGATGGCTTCAGTAACCTCGGGGAGGGTCAGTAATTCATTATCCGGGATGCCCAGGGCAACCTTCTTGCGGTCTATCAGGATCTGGGTATAGTCTAACAGAACCACCCCATTGTTTACAACTATCCCCGCCAGGGCAATGATTCCCATCATGGTCATCATGATCACGAAGGGCCATCCGGTAAGCATCAGCCCGCCAAATACCCCTATAAAACTCAGGAAGATGGCAGTCATGATAATGGTCGGCTTGGAAATACCCCCGAACTGAAAGACCAGTATGAGCATGATCAGCCCCAGACCGGAGAAAAAGGCTCCCATCAGGAATTGCATCTGTTTGTTTTGCTCTTCTATTTGCCCGGTAAAATCAATGGAAACCCCGGAAGGCATACCAGTAAACGTATCCATCTCCTCCTGGATCTGAGAAACGATGGCACCCGCATCCGTAAACCCGGGTTCCAGCCCGGAATAAACCGTTACCACCCTTTTCGCATCACGATGCTTGATGGCGCTGAAGGAAGAGGTGTTCCTTTTATAGGCTACGGCCGATACCGGTACTTCTTTGATACGGCCATTGGAGGGGTCCCTGAAGATTATATTCTGGTTGAAAAGGGCCGAGGTATTGTAGCGGAGGTCTTCATTAAAGCGCACATTGATATCGTAGTCTTCCCCGTCTTTTTTGTATATCCCGGCCTTGTCCCCAAAAAGGGAGCGACGCAGCTGTTGCCCCACCTGACCAACACCTACTCCCAATTCTCCTGCTTTTTTGCGGTCTACAACCACCTCCATGGAAGGCTTGCCTTTGTTTACGTCTATCTTCAGTTCCTCTATCCCGGCAATATTCTTGCTGTTGATAAAAGCCCGCATCCGCTCGGCAACATTGATCAGCGTATCGTAATTCTGCCCTTCCAGTTCTATATTGATCGGGTACCCGGCCGGAGGGCCTACCGCATCTTTTTCAACGGAGATGGCTACGCCCGGATAAATACCTGTAAGGCCGTCCTGTATTTCCTTGCGGAGCTGCTCGCTGTCTTTCCCGTCCCGGTATTTGAATTCCGGCATGGAAATGGTAATCTTCCCGCGATGGGGCATTTCTGCAGCCGAACCACCCTCCGTAAAAGGGTTTTCAGCGCCTTTCCCTACCTGGGATACAGCCGATTCCACCAGCAAGTTCTCGCCATCCTTTATGTATTCCGGGCTCCTGGCTATATCGTAGACCCTTTTTTCAATGGCCCTGGTAATCTCATTGGTTTTTTCAATGGCGGTTCCCTGAGGGTACTCTATATAAACAATAATCTGGTTGGGGGTATTGTCCGGGAAGAACTCCACCTTAGTCCGGCCGCTGCCAAGTGAAGCCCCGAAACTGATAAACGCTGCTATCAGCATCAGCACGGTAATTCCGAAGAACCAGTAGACATTTTTCCCCTTAAGGGCGTGCTTCAGGCGACGCTCGTAGAAATTTTCAAGTTTTCGAAGGGTTCCCCTCTGGAAGTTCCTGGCAACCTTTTTTATGGTGTATTTGTAGATCCAGAACAGTCCTGCCGTTACAATCATCAGGGAGCCCAAACCACGAACGGTTCCTCCAAAGATCAGGATAAAGGTCCCCAGTCCTCCCAGGACCAGGGTCAATCTGATTAATTGCCTTCGTGTAAGTTCTTTCTCCTCGGTTTCCATCAGAGAAGAGACCAGCATGGAATTCATAAAAATGGCCACAAACAGTGAAGATCCCAGTACAACCGAAAGCGTTATGGGGAAAAAAATCATGAATTCCCCCATAATACCTGGCCACAATCCCAGCGGGACAAAGGCCGCTACGGTAGTGGCGGTTGATATAATGATAGGTACTGCAATTTCACCTATTCCTTTTTTGGCAGCCTCTATCCGGCTCATGCCTTCCTCTTCCATCAGGCGATATACGTTTTCGACAACCACCACCCCATTATCCACCAGCATCCCCAGTCCCATGATCAGCCCGAAGAGGATCATGGTATTCAGGGTATATCCCAGAGCAGAAAGGATCATAAAGGACATAAACATGGACATGGGGATCGCGAACCCAACAAAGAGGGCGTTGCGGAAACCAAGGAAAAACATCAGTACGGTTACCACCAGGATAATCCCGAAAATAATGTTGTTTACCAGGTCGTCTACCTGGTTCAGTGTTTTACTGGACGAATCGTTGGAAATGGAAATGTTCAGGTCTGCCGGGAAGTAATTTGCCTTCGCATCGGCAATGATTTCCCGGATCTTTTCTGCGGCGGTAATGGCATTTTTTCCGGAACGTTTTTTCACATCCAGCATTACTACGCTTTCCCCCATTTCCCGGGCATAGGTGGTTTTGTCTTCTTCTTCAAAGGAAACCGTTGCAATATCCTTCAGATAGACCGCATCGCCATTCTCTGATTTTACCACGAAATTTTCAAGCTCCGAAGGCTGCTGGATCTCGCCCAGTATTCGGACCGTCCGCCTTTGGCCACTATTGATGAGGTTCCCGGCAGACATAGTCATGTTGCCATTCTGTATGGCTCCCAATACGTCCTCAAAACTAACCCGGGCCGCCATCATTTTGTAGACGTCCACAGCCACTTCCACTTCTTTTTCCTGAGCGCCGCGAATGTCTACCTCTTTAATTTCGTCCAGGTCCTCAATGGCGTCTTCAAGGTACTCCCCGAATTCTTTCAACTTATCTACCGGATAATCCCCGGTTAAGTTTACATTCATTATTGGGAATGACTCCGATAGCTTCAGGTCAAAAACGTTGGGTTCTACCTTGGCCCCGTTAAAAATGGGCCAGTCTTCCCCGGCTTTTTCCCCGTCCACCTCGTCTTTCACCTTTGTTTTGGCATCCTGGACGGAAATATCCTCGTCAAACTCCACTACAATCATGGAATAATCTTCCTGGGAGGTGGAGGTCAGTTCCACCAGATTGCTCACATTTTTTAAGCGGTCTTCCAGCGGATCGGTAATCAGTCGTTCAATATCCTCGGCGGTGTTCCCCGGATAAACCGTGCTGATGTAAATCTTGGTTTCTTCCACTTCCGGAAAGTCTTCCCTGGGCATGGAGAAATAAGAAGACAGGCCTATAAACAAGAAGATGCCTATCATTACATAAATCACCGAAGGGTTATCTATTGCCCAGGATGAAAGCCGGAATTCCTTATCGGCATTTTTTTGCTGTCTGCTCATTGCTTTTCTATTATTTGGATTTCCTGGCCTTCGCGGACTCTTCGGGCCCCTTCATCAATAATTTGGTCTCCTGCCCGTAATCCACTGAGGACCTCTACCCAGTCTCCCTGTATCAGCCCGGTAGTGATGATTCTTTTTTCCGCAGTAGCCATTGAGTTTGATTCCATCATGGTTGCGACATAAACGTATTGTTGCCCCTCTGCGTTTTCTGAGATCACTGAAGGTGGGATCAGCAGGGCCTCCGGATTGCTGTAATCGTTTATATTGACACGGGCTGTCAGGTTCGGTTTTATCTTTCCTTCTGCATTGGGGACCGGCACTTCAACGCTGAAAGATCGGTTGGCCGGGTTGATGTAGTTCCCGGTTTGGCGTACTTTGGTTGTAATACTGTCTCCCAGGACCGGCAGGAAAATTATCACTTCCTTTCCGGGACGGACCCCTGCCAGATGGCTTTCCGGAACCGCTACTTCCACGTACATTTCTGTAAGGTTTACAATCCGGAAAACAGGCATGCCTGCCGCCGGGTTCACAGTACTGCCCTCCTCCTGCATGATATCGTCTACAATGCCACTGAAAGGGGCGCGTATAGCTGATTTTGCAAGCTGAGCCTGAGCCTGGTTTACAGCATTGAGGGTAGCCTCATAATTCGTTTTAGCCTGCAGGTACTGGATTTCAGAACCAATATTCTGTTCCCACAGCCTTTTTTGACGCTCATAGGTGGTTTCCGCAAGGGCAGCCTGAGTACGAAGTTGTTCCAGGCCACTGGCCAAACCACCATCGTCTATGCGCCCCAGGAGTTGACCCTTTTTAACAGCATCGCCTTCCTTCACATAAACCTTCTCCAGCGTACCGGGCATTTCCGGGAAAAGCAGGATATTCTGCTTGGTCTGTACGTCTCCCTGTAGTTCGAGGTAATGATTAAAAGGCCTGGGCTGTACCTCCAAAGTGGTTACCAGCGTGATATTGTCATTGCTTTCACGGGAATCGATCACAGAATCCATCTTGCGGATGGAAGCCAGGATTTCTTTTTGTTGTTCATTAAGCTCATTTCGTCTTTGCTTGATCTGTTCCAGATTGCCTGAACTGATCAGGTCGTCTACCGACTGATTGCCACCCCCGCCACAAGCGGTAAGGAGTATTAAGCTTATTGTGATAGAATAGAATGATTTCTTCATGGTTGTGCTAATAGGTGTTTTTTTAGTATTGGATAAGGCCTTCCGGATTTAGGATGGTCTCAAGAGCTGTTTTTTTGTTGATTACATCTATCATGGCTTGCAGGTATTCCTGTTGGGCCGTATATAGCTGGGTTTGTGCCTGCCTGAGTTCAAAACTGCTGGCAATCCCTTCGGAATATTTGATTTCGTTTTTGGTTTCTATGCGCTCGGCCAGGCTGAGGTTTTTCTTGCTGGTTTGATAGCTGTCAATGGCTAAGGTAAATTCACTTTTGGCCTGTTCCAGCTGCAGATTGATTTTCTGGCGCGTCTCTTCCAACTGCGTTTTGGCTTTCTCCATAGCAATTTTGGCCCTTTGGGTACTGGCGCTCCTTCCTAAGGAACTGAAAATGGGAATGGACAGGTCAAACCCAAGGATGGAAGATTCAAAACTCTGGGTACTGCTGTCAAAATAACTGAACGGATCGTCAAAACCAGTCCTGCCGTAATTGATAAAGGCATTTAAGGTAGGCAAGGCACGGCTCCGCGCGAGTTTCCATTCGTAATAGCGTTGCTCATTCAGGTTTTGAACGAGCTTGAAATCTACGTTGTTTTCAATTTCAAAAGATGTATCCAGTAAATCGGGCCTGGATTCCTGGGCTACCAGTTCATCCAGGTCCTGGCTGAGCTCCGTGGGGTGCTCCAGGGGCAGGCCCATAACGATATTGAGCATCTGAAGGGTAATCTCTTCAAGGCGTTCGTTACTGCGCAAGACATTTTGCAGGTTCCCCAGGGTTATTTCCAGTTGCTCTACATTCTCTTCCTCCCCAAGGCCGTTTTCGTATAACTTCCGGGTTTCAAAAAGGTTTTTTTCAACGGCTTCGATATTCTTTTTCAGGATTGCAACACTTTCCTTTGCGAGTAACACATTACCATAGGATTCAACGACCTCTCTCAACACCATCTGATCCGTTTTTTCCTTGTTGTTTTTACTGTAGCTCAGGAAGGCTTTGGTGGCCTGTACCCCTACAATATAAGACCCGTCAAATATCTGTTGCTTCAGGGTAGCGGTAGCCGAGGTTTGACGGGGAGGACCGAAAACCACCGGAACAAAAGTGCCTGGTTCCCCGTCCGGAAAAAATTCCCCCGGGATCAGGGAAACGGGTTGTTTGATCTGGTCCTGGTAACTGACCAGGCCGCTAATCTGAGGTAAACCGGAAGCAATGGTTTCCCATTTCTGTTTTTGGGCATCAACCAGGTCCCGGCTTGCATTTATGGAGCTGTAGTTGTGCTCCAGGGCGTATTTGACCGCCTCCTCAAGGCTGAATTGTGTGGGGATGTCCTGTGCGGTTCCTATTTGCAAACCAGCCAACAGTATTATACCCAATCTTAGGATTCGCATTTATTCTTGATTAGAGTTGATGATATTATTTAGTATTTTTCTTCCCTCCGGTGTTACAATTCCCCTCAGGTGGTATTCCAGATAGTCATCCATCAATGCAGCAGAAGGAAAGGCTTCCGGTGGAAAAAGGGTATGGTCCTTTATGCTGCTGACCCCCGTAAAATAGATTCGGGCAACAAAGTCCACATTCAGGTTCTGCCGGTATATTCCCTGCGCTACACCTCTTTTGAGGTTGGAAACAACACAATCCTGCATTATTTCAAATTGTTTTTTCCTGAGGGACTTATGAATGATGGGATAGTACTTCTGCAATTGGTACTGCGGGGAGGATTTTTCATCCTTTAGCCGGAGCATCACAAATTTTTTGATATCGTAGAGTTCTTCGATGGGGTTTTTCTGCAGGTTGCAAATGCAATCAATCCCTTCCGAAATAGTATTGAAAAGATTAAGCGTACAATGTTCAACCAGATCGGTCTTGTTGCTGAAATGGGTATAAATCGTCTTTTTGGAAATCCCCATTTCGTGCGCGAGGTCATCCATGGTGACGCTTTTGAACCCCAGGCTGAGGAACATTTCCGTGGCTTTGTCTAGTATCTGGTCTTTCATCAGTGTGCAAAAATACAGCAGGAAACTTTTGATACAAAAAAAGTTTCCTAAGTTTTACGATTTTTTAACAAATACTTTTTGATTTCATAAAATTTATCGCAGTCCTTGTAAATCGCCGGAGCTTATATGTACATTTACCCCATGACAGAATCGCTGAAAACCTATAGACAGGCTTTCGATGCCTATATGGATAGTGCCATGCAGTTTGGGGAACCCAGAGAATTGTACAACCCCATATCTTATATTCTTGATCTTGGCGGAAAACGGATACGGCCGTTACTGGTCCTACTTGCTGCGGACTTATATGGAAACCACTCCGGGAAAGCCTTGCCGGCAGCTGCAGCAGTTGAGGTATTTCATAATTTTTCGCTGATTCACGACGATATCATGGACCAGGCTCCCATCCGCAGGGGGCAACCAACTGTACACAAAAAATGGAATACGAACACCGCGATCTTATCGGGTGATGCCATGCTCGTAAAAGCTTATCAACAACTACAGGCCTTTGAACCTTCCCTCTTTAAACCCCTGGTGGAGATCTTTTCCAAAACGGCCCTGGAAGTATGCGAAGGTCAGCAATACGATATGGATTTTGAAAGCCGGGAAGATGTAACCATTCCGGAATACCTGCACATGATTGAGTACAAGACAGCCGTTTTGGTCGGGTGTGCCCTTAAAATGGGAGCCATGGTTGCCGGAGCCGGGACAACGGACCAGGAGGCCCTTTATGCCTACGGGCTTTATCTGGGGCTGGCTTTCCAGCTCCAGGATGACTACCTGGATGTTTTCGGGAATCCGGAGAACTTTGGAAAACAGGTGGGCGGGGACATTATCGAAAATAAAAAGACCTACCTCTATTTGAGGGCACGCGAATTGGGATCACAGGAAGTTGCCAGGGAATTACTGGACCTGTACTCCATTCAGCCACGGGACCCGGCATCAAAAATTAAAAGGGTATCCGAACTGTTTGATACCACGGGGGCCAAAGGGGACACCCGCAACAAAATTGAGGAGTATACCCAGCAGGCCTTTAAACAGCTCGAATTGCTCAATATTCCCCAGGCCAAACGGGAACAACTGCACGAATTCGGAAATTGGCTGCTTAAAAGAGATTATTAACCAGGGCATGCCAGAAGGCCCCGATAAACATTTTTTTAGGCGAAGAATTGATAATCCTGAAATCTTCAGCCAGGGAGGTCTGTTCATGCAGAAAGCGCAGGATAATTTCCGGTTCTAAGGTTTTAAAAAGAGCCGAAAAAACTTCACTTCCCCTATTATTGTGCCTGGCCAGCACGCTTAAAAGCAACATATCGTAATACCAGAACTTATTTTTGGAAGCCATCTGCAATTTCGATCCGGTTTTCAGGGCCTTCACCAGTTTTTGAGCTTTTTGGGTACTGCTCCAGAAGGTATAGCCGGTACTAGCTTTGGCCCAGCCCCCTGCAATCCCGATATGGATTATATGGTCGCTGTCTGCAGCCGTAAAATGGTTGGAGGTCATCGGGATACTACCGCGCTCCGTGTCTATTATTTCATAGGCTTCGCAATGCAGGTCGTTCTTTATGTAATCCTTAAGGGCTTTTTCGTATTCTGAAGTTTCCAAGAGGTCTTCGGAAAACAGGGTGTATTCCACAATCGCCTCCGAATCGCTAAAAGGCAGGATATACATAAATCGGGTATTCCCGCTCTGTGGAATGCTAAAATCCATAAAGGTGGCCGCCTGTGCATCAAAAGCAGGCCTTTTGGTTTTTATATGCCACCCCAGAAAATGCTGTTTGAGTACGGGATAGGGTTTCATAAGGGGTTCCAGCGGTTGGAAAAGGACACTGCTGAACACCAAATTTGCCCTGTATTGGTTGGCTTGCGTAATAACTTCTGCTCCGTCCCCGCTTTCCTGTATCTCCAGCACAGCATCCTTAATGAATTCTATATTGGGATAGGAGGCGATTCGTGCATAATATGCCTTGTAAAAGGCATCTGCCCGCAGCATTTTATAGCTGAAATCCCCCAAGGGAAGTTTTTTTTCAAAATCAGGACCTTTAAAGCGAAGGTTATCCCATTGGCGGAAGAGGATATCATCGAAGGGCCCGGGCCCTTGTTCCCAAAAACACCAGGTGCGGTCATTGCTAGTTTTGGATTCCCTTTCAATGAGGGCAATCCGTTTTTCCCGGAAATAGGGATCGGAACCCAGTGCATCTGCCAGCAGCAGGCCCGAAGCCCCGCCACCTACAATTATATAGTCAAATCTTTCCATGAATCCCGGACAAGCCTGGCTAAAATACGAATTCTGATTCAGGCTTTGCTCTTTAATTTATCCGGTACCGCATTCCTACAAACCCCCGGATACCCTGGTTGGGCCCATATACGTATGAAGGGTCAAAGGTTAACCCGTATG
The DNA here is from genome assembly GCF_052497835.1 of Robiginitalea insularis. NCBI lineage: Bacteria > Pseudomonadati > Bacteroidota > Flavobacteriia > Flavobacteriales > Flavobacteriaceae > Robiginitalea > Robiginitalea insularis. The sequence continues at coordinate 1,109,155 of NZ_CP199296.1, read as the reverse complement.
GATTATTTGCTGTGGGAACGGCATTTCCCTGAGCATCGAAGGTGACATTCCGGTCGAAGGGATCGTTGGCCCGAGCAATTATAAACGGATTCCCCCGGTTCGGGGTCCAGTCTAGCAGGTTTTTGATACCGCCGTATATTTCGAAATTCGGGATACCTTTATATGTGAGCTGAATATTCTGTATACTCCAGTAAGGGGAATATTCCTCTCTGGGATCCAGCTCACCAAGGAGTGGAAGCCTCATGGGGCCATACAGGTTCCCGGTATAGTCCAGGCTCAGTTTAAGGGACCGGATATCATAGGAAACATTCCAGGTAGCCATAAAACTTTCTGTAAGTATCTGCCGCCGCCTCACTCCATTTTCCTTATTGCTCACATCCTGCAGGGTTGCCCCCAAGAGAAATTTCAGGCCGTTTGGGAATACGGCATCCAGGTTTGCACTTATTCCCCTGGACACAGAAGTACCATCCAGGTTATCGTATAAGATCTGGTTGGGATTGGTGTCGTAATCCGGGAGGATCTGATTGGTAAAATAGGTATAGAAAAGGGAAGCGTCCAGCCCAAGGAACACGCCACTGCTGGCGTATACCTTTTTCATATAATTCAGGTTGACGTTCCAGGTGCGTTCCGGTTGGAGTTCCTCTGCTATAACCACCTCCCTGGCACCGGTAAGGGCTGCGTGTTCTTCCGTAAAGAGGTTTACCACCCGAAAGCCGGTGCCGGCATTCAGCCTGAGGATATCAAAATCTGAAAGTTTCCATTTATAGGCCAGGCGGGGGGTCACAATATTTCCATGCCTGCGGTCGTAATCGTAACGGAGGCCCAGCAGCAGGGAATGCGATGGGTTAAAGCTGTATTCGTCCTGTACAAACAAGCTGGGGATCCAGATTTCATCCGGATCATTCAAGCCACCGGAAGCTGTGGCCGGGGTATTGTCGTCATAGTAATTATAGCGGAGGGCCGATCCAAACAGCAGGTCGTGCTTGCCAGCCTCTTTATCCCAGGTTAGCTGGCTGAACCCAATGCGCTGGTCGGCCAGATAGGGTACATCCCCGTAAACCGAATTCTGCCGGTGGTCATTGAAGGAGACGGACAGCATCATCTTTTCGGAAAAGGGGAGTTGGTACTTGCCAAGCACTTCCCACCTGCGGGTGTAAATGCTTTCACCATAAATTTCGTCTCCTCCCCGAAATTCAGGGGTCCATTGCATTTCGCCTCCCCAGCGGTCTTCGTAAAAAAATCGCCCTGCCAGACTAAGAATCCGGCTGTTGGGCCTTCTGACATTCAGTTTCTGAAAAATGGAAATACGATCCTGCAGGGTGAGGTCTGTAAAATTATCACCATTCTGGTCAATGGGCGTGTCGTATTTGAAATAATTTAATCCGAGCAGCAGATCGGTTTTATTGCCCAGGCTGGCCTTTCCGCCCGCATCAATATTGTATTCACCCCAACCGGTTGCGAAGCCGTCTGCAAACACTTCAGGAGCGCTCAGTGTGTTTTTGGTGATGACGTTGATCAGGCCACCCACCGCCTCACTGCCATATAAGCTGGAGGCAGGGCCTTTCACAATTTCAATCTGCTCAATGATTGCATTGGGAATACCAGAAAGCCCATAAACGGTACCCAGGCCGCTTACTATGGGCATCCCATCGATGAGAACAAGTGTGTATGGACCCTCAAGGCCGTTGATATGGATGTCTCCCGTATTGCAAACATTACAATTGATCTGTGGACGGACCCCATTAACGAGTTGCAGGGCTTCAAAGATGTTTGGGGTTGGGTTCTTCTTGATAAAAGTGGGAGAATACACCTCTACGGGAACCGGGCTTTCGGATCGCCTTACGGCTTTCAGCGTTCCTGTAACTACCGTTTCATCCAGGCTTTCCGACTGATCCTCCAGCACAATTGTTAGGGGGGAAGCTGTTTCGCTGCCCAGGCTGATGGGTTTTCGGATGGTTTGATAACCAAGTGCAGAAACAATAAGCGTGTATTTGCCCTCCGGGACATTTTCCATTTCAAACCATCCCGAATCATCTGTGGCTGTACCCCTTTTTAGTTCTTTCAGGTATACATTGGCCAGAGGGACCGGTCCATCGGAACCTGTTATATACCCGGACATTGTTAAATCCTGAGCATTTGCAAGAAATGGAAACAGGATCAATATAACTGCTATTTTAAGGGTGTTGGCCACAAGTTTTACCTATTTGTAAATTAAAATTTAGACAAATCTAAAAATATGTTTTTATAAATAAAAATGTAACTTTGGAAATTAAATTCTGGAAGTGACACATTCGGAAGAAAATTACATCAAGGAGATCTACCATATCAGCCGGGCCGGGAAAGAAGTGGTTTCTACTAATGCCATTGCAACCAAGATGGAAACCAAGCCGTCTTCGGTTACCGACATGGTTAAAAAGCTTGCCGAAAAAGACCTGCTGAACTACCGGAAATACCAGGGGGTATCCCTTACAGAAAAAGGGAGTCGGCAGGCTCTTAGAATCATTCGAAAACACCGCCTGTGGGAGGTGTTCCTGGTCGAAAAACTGGATTTCACCTGGGATGAGGTCCATGAGGTAGCCGAGCAATTGGAACACATTGAGAGTGAAAAGCTGATAGACCGCCTCGATGCCCTGCTGGAGTATCCGGATTTTGATCCGCACGGCGACCCCATTCCGGATAAAAACGGACAGTTTAAGTCTCGGGAAAAAACGCTTTTAAGTGCCATGCCTGTAAACCAATCGGGTATCTGCGTGGGGGTCAAAGATTCTTCAGCCCCCTTTTTAAAATTCCTTGATAAAAACCATATCGCCCTGGGGCAATCCATAAAAATTCTCGAAAAAGAGGCTTTTGACCAATCCATGCTGATAGCCATAGGGGAACAAACCTTACAGATTTCGCATCTGATTGCTTCCAACCTTTACGTAAAACCAATACAACAACCATGAATGAAGTAATCCAGTACTTTGAAAGTATTAACCCCGTGCTGGCGGCGTTTTACGCCACCCTGTTTACCTGGGGGCTCACCGCTTTGGGTGCTGCTCTTGTCTTTTTGTTTAAAACAATGAACCGGGCCGTCCTGGACGGAATGCTGGGCTTCACCGGGGGTGTTATGGTTGCCGCGAGTTTCTGGAGCCTTCTGGCCCCGGGGATTGAAATGAGCCCGGGGGAAGGATTTATCAAGGTGATCCCCGCCGCTGTGGGTTTCCTGCTTGGTGCGGTATTTATCTTTGGGCTGGATAAGGTCCTGCCGCATATCCATATCAATTTTAAAGAAAGTGAAAAGGAAGGGATTAAAACTCCGTGGAGGAGAACTACCCTGCTTACCCTTGCCATTACCCTGCACAATATCCCGGAAGGGCTGGCGGTAGGGGTCCTTTTTGGGGGGGTAGCTGCTGGTTTTGAAGGGGCTTCCATTGGCGGGGCCGTTGCCCTGGCTCTGGGTATTGGGCTTCAGAATTTTCCGGAAGGTTTTGCAGTTGCCATGCCCCTGAGAAGGCATGGTTTAAGCCGCTACAAAAGCTGGTTGTATGGGCAGGCCTCTGCGGTTGTGGAGCCGATTGCCGCTGTTCTGGGGGCCTGGGCCGTTATGACCTTTCAACCCATCCTTCCTTATGCACTGTCTTTTGCGGCCGGGGCCATGATTTTTGTAGTGGTCGAAGAAGTGATCCCCGAAACCCAGCAGGACAAATACACTGATATAGCTACCATGGGATTTATTGGAGGGTTTATTATCATGATGGCCCTGGATGTGGGCCTCAGCTAAAAAAACCCGGCCTCGCGGGCCGGGTCTAACAAATTTGTCAGATCAGTTGCTCCAGGGAGGTACCACTCCGTTGGAACGGGCATAAGCAATAAGCTGCCCCTTGTGTTCCCCGCTGTGTTCCAATACAATTAAAAGGGCAGAGAGCCGGCTGAGTTTTGCAAAACCAAGATCTACCTCTTCTCCCAGGTTCCCGGAATCTTCCATATTGATTTTATCTTTTATAAAATCAGATGACTTTGTATAAGCTTCTATGATGGCATCTTTGCCTTTTATGGTTTCCATAGTCATCATATTCACATCCTCAGGCGGCGCGTATCCCATTTTCATGGCAATATAGTAATTGGTCGCCGCGGTGTGCAGGATGGTCTCCCCAACAGATCGGATACCATCTGCCGGGCGCCAGTCCATCTGTTCCTCGTCAAAAGCCTGGGCGAGTTGCAGCGTTTGGCCCTGTACCCGATCCAGCATTCCATTGATGCTGGCCGTTGTCATGTCGCCCTGGGCAAAACCGGAATACGCCAGTATTCCCAGACAAAGGCATAGTAATTTTTTCATAGGGTTTGAATTTAATTGGGTTAAAGTTGATGTAAGCTATTAAAGATAGCGATAAGATTGAAGAGATTGGAATTGATCGCGACCTATTTTTTCTCTTCAAACATTCTCTTTGCTATGGAAGTAGTATTTTTAGGATCAAATATGAAATACACTCTGCTATGAAGCGCAATTGTCTACTCTCCCTGGTTGGAAATATTGAAACGCCTACCATGGTAATGGTAGGGATGAATGATTTACGCACTCCTCCCAGCGAGGCCAAACAGCTTTATCACGCCCTGAAACTCCGGAAGATCGAAACCGTATTGGTTGAAATACCGGAGGCCAGCCACGGGATAGCTAATCGCCCCAGTAATCTGATCAGCAAGATTGCCCATACCCTCGCCTGGATGGATAAATACCGTACAGACAAAAAGGCCGAATGAAAAGGAAAAACAGAAAATGGTTTTGGAATGTTGTACTTGGCCTGAGTGTACTACTCTCTTTATTGGCTTTTATGCTGCACTACCATAACTGGACCCGCCTGGAACCAGATCGGATGCAAATCATCTCCGGCTTTTATTATAGGGAACTGCCTTATAAGGATATCACTGCAGTGGAGTGGAGTCAAAAGTTGCCGCAGATGGAACGGGAGCATGGTTTTTCGGCAGGAAGCAGGGAAAAAGGAGTATTTAAGGACTCCCTTTACCCGGAGCGCAAGGTTTATGTTTATGTAGATGATCTGAGACAGCAAAAGATTAAGCTCACATATAGTGATTCTATTTATATCTACATGAATTTTACTGATTCCCTCGAGACCGTATCCATGTATCATTTACTGCGGGAAAAAATAAAAGCCGGGGAAAACTAAATCCGGTTACCGTTCAGAATTTTATGAAAGGGATAAGAATTTTTATAATTCCACAGGATTATCTTTGCTGCAATTAAAGCGCTGATGAAATTTACCTTTTTGTTGCTTATTTTGATGACCCCCCTGGGTATTTTTGGTCAGAACACCCTGGAAGTAAGGGTGGAGGGGGTGCAAACTTCCGAAGGCCTTATACAGGTGGCTCTTTATAACCAGAAAGAAGGTTTCCTTAAAATAGAAGGGGTTTTTCGTTCAGACAGTACAAAAGCAAAAAAAGGAATTACCCAATTGAAATTTGAGGATTTGCCCGAAGGAGAATACGCCCTGGCCATTTTTCACGATGAAAACGGCAACGAAAAGCTGGACACCAACTGGATTGGGATCCCAAGGGAACCCATGGGCTTTTCAAACTCCCGGATGAAGGCATTCGGCCCTCCCAGTTTTGAAGACTGCAAGCTTCAGATCCCGTCCGTATCAAGCATTTCTGTTCAGATAGAGTAGGGAGCAGTATTAACGTTCTCCCTGCGGCTTTACCTGAAACCCATCCGGGCGTTTCCAGCGCACAGGTGCAGCCGGTTCTTTTGGTAGTGTAATTTCACCTTTTTTCAGAAGATCAAGAGCGACCTCAATGGCTTTTTCCAATTGAGGGTCTTTCCCCTCAGACACGGCAGCAGGGTCCTGAATAACTTCAATATCCGGGCTAACCCCTTCTCCTTCAACAGCCCATTCCCCGTTCAGGTCAAAGAAGCCACCCCTGGGAGCGACCATTCGCCCCCCATCGATAAAGCGGGGGGTATCCCAGGTACCCACCAGACCACCCCAGGTCCGGGTGCCTATGAGCGGACCCAGTTCTTTGGCGTGGAACATATAGGGCAATAAATCCCCACCTGAGCCCGAGCTTTCGTTGATAAGCATAACCTTGGGGCCCCAGATCCCTGCCATAGGAGTAGTCCAGGGGCGGTTGCTTTCGGTCTTGCTATTGAAGTAGCCAAAGAGTTCTCTGTCCATAATATCGATCATATAATCGGCAGCATAGCCACCCCCGTTGTTACGCTCATCAATAATTACCCCTTTACGGTCCTGCTGGGCAAAATAATAACGGTTAAAGTATTCAAATCCCCTTCCGGACGTGTTCGGGACATATACATAGGCCAGCTTTCCGCCGGAGAGGCTGTCTACCTTCCTGCGATTCTCTTCAATCCAGGAAAAGGTACGCAGGCTGTTTTCATTATTGACCGGCTTTACAAGCACATCTTTGGAAGTGTTCCCACGGGCATCCTTGCCAATGGTCAGGTAAATTTCCCGCCCGGCCGTTTGCTCCAGTAGTTCAAAAGGGTTCATTCCCTCGCGTAACTCCCTTCCATTAACCGCCAGCAGATAATCTCCCTCACTGACCCCCAGTCCGGGAAGTCCCAATGGGGCATATACCTCAGGGTTCCACTGCTCTCCATCGTATATCCTTTCAATGCGATAACGTCCGTTTTCCAATGTAAAATCACAACCAAGTAATCCTACGGGAACACGGTCCAGGTCTGGCTGGTCCCCTCCCGAAACAAACGAATGTCCTATGGCCACTTCACCGCTTAGAATATCTACTACATAGTTGAGGTCAGTGCGATGCCTTACGTGCTTAATCCATGGCGAATACCATGAATAAACAGCATCCCAGGGTGCCCCGTGAACATTGTTCACATAGAGGAAGTCTCGCATAAAACGCCAGCCTTCCCGGAATATTTGTTGGTATTCTTCGGTAGGCACTACTTTTAACCGGATGTCAGTTTTCAGGGATTCAGCACCTGAAAGGTCTTTATCGGCAGTTTTCCCAACTTTCCAATCACTACCCTGTTGGACCAGGATTTGTTCTCCGGATGCAGAGACCACAAAATCGGAAATTCCCTCTGCAAAGGTTTCAGGCTTTTCGTCCTCAACCTTGTATCTATGGAGGCGGGTTCCGGCTGAATTGGGAAGCTGCTCACTAATAAATATGATTTTCTCCGGTCCTGCCTGCAAGCTGGTATAGACCCGTTCCGGAATATCCAGCGGAATGATACGTTTGCCTAGCCCGCTGGCATCTATTGTAACGGTTACCTTCTTTTCGGACGAACCGGAACCTTCTTTGGTATCCGGGATCGGTTTGGCATTTTCAGTGACACCTTCCTCGTCGCTCTCCGGAAGGTTAGGGGCTTTCCCATCTGCAGCAAGTACCAAAGCATAAAGGCTTCTGGAATAGGGGACATCAACGGAACTCATATCCAGCCATCCTGATTGCAGGCCGTAGTCGGTACTGGCCAGAAAATACAGGTAATTTCCAGACGCATCCCAGGCAGGGCTGCTGGCATCTGCCATCCCATCGGTTAGCTGAAGTGTTTTTCCACTTTGAATATTATAGGCAAACAGAGCTTTGAAATGACTATTCAGCTGCCTGCTGTAGGCAATCCATTTTCCATCCGGAGACCATACCGGGTTCATGTCGCGGTTGGGGTGGGCATATTGGTCTGATGCCACCTTGGTACTGCTGCCTTTCTCCAGGTTCACTATCCAGATGTTGTAATCCGTATCCGTAAATGCGATGTTTTTTTCGTCCGGGGACCAGGCAGGGCGAAAGAAGAATGTAGGTTGCGGCAGGGAATAGGTCCTTTCCTTGAGACCCTTCTGGTCAGAAACCAGCAGTTCATACTCCCCGGAAGCATCGCTGAACCAGGCAATTTTGTTTCCTTTCGGGGACCATACCGGAAAACGGTCTGCCACTCCTGAACTATTAGACAGGTTTCTCCAGCTTCCTTTTTCAACCGGAACACTGAAAATTTCACCCCTGTGTTCAAAAAGGGCTCTTTTTCCGTTTGGGGACAATTGCGGGTTGGAAAGTTGATTCCCTTTTAAAGACTCCCAGCGCGCTCTTGCGAAATTCATGTCCCCCTGTACCTCAACCTGCAGTTGGCGGCTCTCATCCGTAGAAGGGTTAAGTAAATGCAGGTAGCCCCCCTGTTCGTAAATAATTCCAGACGGACCGGCATCCAGGCTTTTTACATCAAATTGTTTGTGAAAAGTGTGTTGTTTCTCTTCGCCAGACCCGGGATCAAAAGACCAGATATTGGCTGTGTAATCCCTCTCGGAAATATAGAATACGCTTCCCTGATACCATACGGGGTCCAGGTGCCTTTCCCGGTCTTTTTGGGGGGTACGCTGAAGTTCCTTGGTTTCCAAATTTACGATCCAAACCGGCAAAGCCTGTCCCCCGCGGTAGTTCCGCCATTCAGGATCCCAGGGGTTAATGGGCGTGTAGGCGATATGCTTCCCGTCTTCCGAAATTTCACCATAGGCTGCCCTGGGAACGCCAACAGCTTGCGGCCAGCCTCCCTCAACCCCTATGGAATAGAGGTTATTGGTTTGGGTGGGATGGGATTCCCGACCGGAACGGAAAACAACTTTACCATCGGGCGTCCACCCCTGCACAATGTCTGCCCCGGGGTGGAAGGTTAATCTTTTGGGCTCTCCGCCTGATGAAGGAATGATAAAGACATCCGTGTTTCCGTCATATTGGCCTGAGAAAGCAATGCTTTTTCCATCGGGAGAAAAATGCGGGTAGGACTCACTCCCTTCATCAGAAGTAAGCCTTATGGCCTTGCCTCCTTCAAAGGAGGTTTTCCAGAGGTCGTTGGCATATACAAATACCACCGATTCTGAAGAAATGGTGGGTTGCCGCAGCAGTTGTGTTCCCTGGGAGTATCCACCTGTAACAATAGTGAACAGGAGGCAAACAAAAAGTTTTCTCATAATAATTTTAGCGGTTACAACAGATAAAACATTACAACTGTCAAAATGAGCAGGAGTTTTGACAAATAAATGAGTGAGCAGTGATCAAGTGCCTATTCTCCTTTGCGGGTTGTGATAACAATTACCCCATTAGACCCTCTGGATCCATAAAATGCGGCATCCGCACCGGACAAGCCTACGATTTTATCGACATCTACGGGCTGGACAATGTCCCTGACCCGACTATAGGAATTCCCGATGATTAAACCGTCAACTACATATAGCGGCTCCTGGGTAACCCCAGCCTGAAAGGAATTATTGTTTTTAACAAAAACGGGTACCCCGTTTTCCACTGCAATGCCCGGGATTCTCCTGATCCGGGTTATCAGCGGAATGACCGCACTGTTCTTGCGGTCCAGGCGCGCCTGTACATTTTCACCATCAGCGGTAGAAGCACTTTTTGTAGAACTGCCACAACTGACGCTAAAAACTAGGGCCAGGCAGAGTAAATAAGGTATAATACGCATCCTTTATGAATTTATTTCAAGATATTTATTTCAGGAGGAAGAATCAAATTAATAATCGGATATCTTTAGACACTCTGTGCACAGTATTTCTATTAAAACACACACACTATGGAACAAATATTAATCAGCCAGCTTTTTGCAGCACTGTATGGGTTTACAGGGGTCTTACTTGGGGCTTTCGGAGCCCATGTGCTGCGAAATAAACTGGAAGCGGCGCAATTGCAGAGTTTCGAAACAGCGGTACGGTATCAGCTAATTCATGCGGTTGTCCTGCTCGTACTCAGCTTTAACCTTAGCTTTACTACAGATCTGGATGTTTACATCAGCCGGGCCTTCATTTTAGGGACCTTCTTTTTTTCTTTCAGCATATATGCCCTGGTCTGGAGCAATGCTAAGGGAAAAAAATGGCGTTTTTTAGGGCCAGTGACCCCTGCCGGAGGGTTAATGTTGCTACTTGGATGGGCCCTGCTGGGGTATTCCTTTATTGCAAACCTGCTGTAATTCAGTGGCAACCGCAATCCGGGCCACAATCGCCTGATTTTTTGGCTCCCTTCTTTTTATTCAAACCCGACCATACATACTTCCGCAGCAAATAGCCTACCGCCAGGATTACAATTAAATAAACCAGAATGTGCTGAAAGGTCCACATCTCAGCTCAGTATTTGATAAGCTGCAAAAGCAACAAGATAGGCAAAGGAACTCATCAGCGCTAATTGCAAAATAGGCCACTTCCAGCTGTTGGTCTCGCGTTTAACTACGGCCAGTGTACTCATACACTGCATGGCAAAGGCATAGAACAATAAAAGAGAAATCCCGGAGGCCAGGTTAAACAAGGGTTTTCCGTTTTGTTCATTTATTTCCGCTGCCATACGGTTCTTGATCGTTTCTTCTTCATCGCTTCCCACACTGTATATAGTGGCCAGTGTACCTACAAAGACCTCTCTTGCCGCAAAGGAAGTGAGCACGGCAATACCTATTTTCCAGTCGTAGCCTAAGGGTTGTACAAGCGGCTCGATGCTCTTCCCCATTTGCCCGATCAGGGAGTGTTCCAGGCGATAGCTCGATATTTCCTGGCGTACCGCCCTGTTTTCCAGTTCAGACTTGAGTATCTGCAGGGAATCGGCTTGTATCTGAACTGACTGCGGCAGAGCGGCTTTGTACTGCTCAATTTTATCCTGAATGTAGACCTCACTGTTGGCATTTAACCCCTGCCTTTCTACCCGTTCTTTTACAATTTCTTCTGCATTCTGGAAATCTTCAGAGAAGCCGTTGGAACCTAAAAACCAGAGTACAATAGAGATAGCCAGGATTATTTTTCCTGCACCGTATACGAAGCTCTTGGTCTTCTCCACCACCGTATAGAATACGTTTTTCCATAACGGTAATTTGTAATTGGGCATCTCCACAACAAAAAAGGTCCGGCTTCTGATCTTTAGCAACTTGTTCAAAACAGCTGCTGAAAGAATTGCCGCCCCGAAACCGATCAGATATAATAGCATCAGGGTAAGTGCCTGGTAGCTCAAGCCCAGAAATCGACCCTCAGGGATCACCAGGGCAATGATGATGAGGTAGACCGGGAGCCTGGCGGAACAGGTTGTAAAAGGAGTCACCAGTATGGTGATCAGTCGCTCTTTCCAATTTTCTATATTTCGGGTAGCCATCACCGCCGGGATGGCACAGGCAGTTCCGGAAATAAGGGGCACCACGCTTTTACCGCTAAGGCCGAAAGGCCGCATAAGCCGGTCCATAAGAAAAACGACCCGGCTCATATAGCCGGATTCTTCCAGGATGGATATAAAGAAAAACAGGAAGGCGATCTGAGGAATAAAGATCACAATTCCACCGATTCCGGCAATGATTCCTTCTGCAATCAAATTGGTCAGAACCCCCGAAGGGAGTGTATTCTTTACCCATTCACTGGCTGTGGCAAACAGGGCATCTATAAAATCCATCGGAATACTGCTCCAGTCGTAAATAGCCTGGAAAATGGTAAGCAGGATTATAAAAAAGATCAGGTACCCGAATACCTTGTGGGTTAAGACCTTATCAAAACTCGCCCTGAGCCCTTTTGCTGCCGCCAGATCTACCTTATAGGTTTCTTTGAGGATACCATTTATAAATTGATAGCGCAAGATGGTTTCTTTGTGCTGCAGCCGCTTCAGCTCGCTTTTGGATTTGATACTGAAACTTGCGGTGGAAACGGCCCCATGCTTTTCGATGGGCGTAAAATTGACGTCCTGGGTAATGACAACCCAAAGTTTGTAGAGGTCTTCCTTTGGAAATGCTTTTTTAAGGCGTTCAAAATAATCCGGAGCAATCACGGAAACATCTACACAAGGGGTGGCCGGAATGTCCCTGTAGGATTCTATCTGCCGTTTTAGTTGGTCCAGCCCCTGATTTTTACGGGTGCTCACCAGAGAAATTTTGGTGTTGAGTTTCTTTTCCAGAGCCGCTACATCCAGGCTTATACCCTTGCGGGACATCCTGTCTGACATATTGATAACCAACAAAGCGGGGATGCGCAAATCTTTAATCTGGGTAAAAAGCAACAGGTTGCGCTTCAGGTTTTCAACATCGGTGATCACCACGGCCACATCCGGGAAATCCGGGGCATTCTTGTTTAAAAGTAACTCAACTACAACACTCTCATCCAGGGAGGTTGTATTGAGACTGTAGGTCCCCGGAAGGTCCAGGATATGGGCCTTAATCCCTCTGGAAAGTTTACAGATACCCTGTTTTTTTTCGACTGTGATTCCCGGGTAATTGCCAACCTTTTGTTTGAGGCCGGTAAGCGCATTAAAAACAGATGTTTTACCTGTATTTGGATTTCCAATCAAGGCTACCTTAATGTCCTTGCTCATGATTCTATCGGTTCCAGTTCAATTTGCAAGGCCACCGTGCGTCTTATAGCGATGTGGGATCCGTTCACATTGATATAGATAGGGTCCTGTAAGGGAGCTATCTGTATCATTTCTACTTCATTACCGGGGAGGCAACCCAGTTCCAAAAGCTTAATTGGCAGCAAGTCTTCTGAAAACTGTTTGATAATTCCCTTCTGTCCGCGCTTTAAGTGTGCAATAGTAAGGCTCAATTCTTATTTAGATTGATTTTAAGTAAGCACAAAAATAAGGGAAATTACCCAACCCGGCATGCCATTCCGGGAAAAAATAAAGGACAGGAAAAGGGTTTATTGCCGATACGAGCGCTTTAACAGGGCAACGTCTTCAAGCAGTCGATCCATATCTTCCCGCTTGGTGCCGTCATAGGTTCCACGGATCCGTTTTTCTTTATCGATAAGGATAAAATTCTCGGTGTGTATCATGTCATAGGGTCCGCCATCCCCATCTGTTTTAACAGCCAGATAGGATTGACGCGCGAGGCGGTAGATTTGTTTTTTATCTCCGGTAACCAGATTCCATTTAGAATCAATAACCCCTTTTTCCTCTGCGTATCTTTTGAGCTGGGCAACCGAATCCCTGACCGGGGTCACCGAATGGGAGAGCAGCAATATTTCATCATCTTCCCGGAACTGCTCCTGCAGGTAGCCCATATTTTCTGTCATGATTGGGCAAATGGTCGGGCAGGTGGTAAAAAAGAAGTCGGCAATGTAGATTTTATCCCTGTAATTATCCTGGGTTACAGTATCCCCGTTCTGATTGATTAAAGAAAAGTCTGCAATGCGATGGTATTTTTTGATATGGTTCATACCCGTATCTACCAGTTCCGGGTTGAAATCTGCCGGTTGGTACACGGGTAGCGTTTTGTTAGGTTGTAAGGCATTGTAAAAGAGATAGATAATAACTGCAGATATCCCCAGCATTACCAGCGCAAACCATTTAAATTTTGAGAAAAAAGAGCGCAACAGAATAATTTTTTACAAAGGTACGATTCCGGAAATTTACGGTCAACCCGCAGAGGCCATGAGTGCTGCTAAATGTTTCTTAAAGTGGGGAGGAGGTCCGGATTTTACTTTTGTAAGCCCTTATAAAAGTGTACTTTTGTGCGTTTTCATAAAAATCGGAGCAAGAAATGTCACCCATCCTCATACAAGCCCTTCAATTCCTGTTAAGCCTGTCGCTGTTGATCGTCTTACACGAAATGGGGCATTTTATTCCCGCCAAAGCCTTTAAAACAAGAGTTGAGAAGTTTTACCTCTTTTTTGATGTAAAATTTTCGCTTTTTAAAAAGAAGATAGGCGAAACTGTGTATGGTATTGGGTGGTTGCCACTGGGAGGCTATGTAAAGATAGCCGGGATGATTGACGAAAGCATGGATACGGAACAGATGTCGGCACCCCCAGAGCCCTGGGAGTTCCGCTCCAAACCGGCCTGGCAAAGGCTTATCATTATGCTGGGAGGGGTTACGGTGAATTTCCTGATCGCGCTGGTCATCTACATCTTCGCTTCTTATTATTATGGAGATTCTGATATTTCCACCGATAGCATCAAAGACGGCTATTGGGTAACCAATCCGGTATTTACAGACCTTGGGGTTCAGACCGGGGACAAGCTGGTGGCCATAGACGGGCAGAAATATGAAAACTATTCAGACCTGAGAAGAAACCTGATTACAGCCGAGCAGTTTACCATAGAGCGGGATGGACAGCCTATCCAGATAGATCTTCCCGAAGACTTCCTGGGAAAATTGAGCACCGGGGAAGATGTCTCTTTCTTTGAATTGCGTATCCCCTTTATGGTTGGTATGGTCCCCGACAGCTCCCATAATAAGGCCGCCGGCCTTGAGAAAGGTGATCTTTTTAAAAGGATTGATACCCAGCAGGTAAAGTATTTTGATCAGATTTCCCCGGTACTTCAGGGCTATAGAGGGCAAACGGTTGAGGCTGTTGTGCTCAGGGATGGAAATGAAGTATCTCTTCCTTTAAAGGTTAACGAAGAAGGGAAGTTGGGAATTTTACCGGGTGGCACCTACAAGCAGTTTGAAGACTTGGGCTACTTCAGCATTCAGCAGAAGAAATACGGTTTTTGGGAAAGTTTCGCAGTTGGCGGGCAAAAATTTGTCAACCAGCTTTCGGGCTACTGGCTGCAACTGAAAAAAATATTTACCCCAAGCACAGGGGCCTACAAGGGTGTTGGAGGCTTCAAGGCGATATTCGATATTTTTCCCGATACCTGGAGCTGGCAGGCTTTTTGGGGCATTACCGCTTTTCTTTCCATTATGCTGGCTGTGCTCAACTTGCTGCCGATCCCGGCCCTGGACGGTGGGCATGTAATGTTTTTACTTTACGAAATGATATCCGGACGCAAACCCAGTGATAAATTTATGGAGTATGCCCAGATGGTTGGGTTTTTCCTGCTGCTGGCCCTTATTCTTTTTGCCAACGGGAACGATATCTACAAAGCCATCTTTAACTAGGTTATGCCCCAGGTTTTTCAGTGAGAAAAGACTGTAAAACAAGCTTTTAGGGATTGCTAAGTTGCATTTCATCGAAATTTCTTTAGAAAACCATTAAGCTTTTATAGTTTTAACTGTTGTTTTGGGTTAAAAACCAAACAATTAGCCCTAATCTTAAAAGTAACGACCTATGAAAATGCTCAAGAATTTTCTATTGGCCTCTGTGGCCCTCCTTTTCTTTTTTGGATGTTCCAGATACGGAAATGAACTGCAATATGCACAGTTTGGTACTGTCAAACTACAACTGACCGATGCCCCTTTCCCGTACGAGCTGATCACCGAAGCAAACATAACAATCACCAAAGTAGAAGTTCGTCTCAAGGAGGAGGGAACGGAAACTGAGGAAGGCGGTACAAGTTTTGAAACTTTGTTCGAAGGCTCTGAAACCGTTAATATGATGGAGTTAACCAATGGCGTAATGCTCAATATGGGCGAGACCGAAGTTCCTGTCGGGACCTATGACCTGGTTCGCGTATATGTTACGGATGCCAGTATCAAGCTAACCGACGAAACCGTCTATGAGGTTAAAGTACCCAGCGGCAGCCAGACAGGTATCAAAGTGTTTATCAAGCCGGAATTGGTAGTAGTAAGTGAATTGAGTGAAGACCTGATGCTGGACGTGGACCTCAGCCAGTCTTTTGTACTGCAAGGAAACCTGGAAACCCCTGCCGGGGTCACTGGGTTTAATTTCAAGCCGGTTCTTCGCGCCAAAAATATGAGTAGTACCGGATCCCTTTCCGGAACCGTTACAGAGTTGGTTGAAACCGTTCCAACTGCGGTTGAAGGAGCAGAAGTAAGTATTTTGGTCGATGGAGAAGTTTACACAACCACATCTACGGATGCCTCAGGTGGCTACACAGTCCCGGGGCTTGATCCGGGTACCTACACGGTAACTGTAAATAAAACCGGTTATGCTGAAGCTGAAGCCGAGGTAAGTATTGCAGTAGCAAACCTAACCACCCAGGACTTTGAGATTAGCCTGCAACCATAGTAGTTGACAGAATAATATAAACAGACCGGGCCCAGGCCCGGTTTTTTTGTTTTTTATAAGAGCAAAAAACCCCAAGATTCTTTGTTTTCTTGATTGTATAATTTTAAAAAACAATTATATTTGCATCCGCTTTTAATAGCAATACCATATTCCTCCTTAGCTCAGTTGGTTAGAGCATCTGACTGTTAATCAGAGGGTCCTTGGTTCGAGCCCAAGAGGGGGAGCCATGAAGCAGAGCAGCGCTCGCTTCATGGCGATGAAGTGAACATCCGTTCTACTTCATCGCCAGAACACTTCAAAAGCCCTGTTATTTTCAGGGCTTTTTTTATGCAATTAGCTTGCTGAAGCTGGAAGTATATTGGACTATGATACTTCCATTTTGCGTTTATGTTCTTCAAAGTGAAAAAGACCTGCTACTTTATCATGGGTTCACTACGAATCTGCAGGAAAGATTAAAGAACCATAATAAAGGTAGAACCCCAAGTACTTCAGGCAGAATACCACTCCGATTGATCTTTTGCGAATTTTATCTTCTGAAAAGTGATGCTTTACGCAGGGAAAAGTATTTTAAAACTACACAAGGGAAAAGAATGTTGAAAACAATGCTGCGAAACACCTTGGAATATGTAGAATATCCTAATAAATAAAAGAACCTGTATGGAAAATGAAAAAGTCTTTTAAACGAATTTAGGCTCGGCTCTCGCCAGCGCACCATCTGGCCCCTCACTTTTAAAGATCCACCGGATCTTTAAACTTCTTCGAAGACGTTTGGTCCGGTTCGAGCCGAAGAGGGGGAGCCATGAAGCAGAGCAGCGCTCGCTTCATGGAGATGAAGTGAACATCCGTTCTACTTCATTGCCAGAACACTTCAGAAGCCCTGTTATTCTCAGGGCTTTTTTTATGCAATTTCCTTCAAATCCTTATTGTAGCGGCGCCGCTCCCAGTCAATATCCTTGTATTGGTATTAGAGTTGCTCTTTTTTCTTTTAGGATATTCTATTCACCCTTAAGGATGCTTTCCGCATAACTGACCCATTCGTATTCGGCAATGCCGCTGTCCATATAGAAATCTGGTTGTATTCCGTGTTCGTCAATAGTGAAATCCGGGATTCGCATGCTCCTGGACAGGGAGTAGCCCAATTCAAATTGTCCACAGGGCGAAGGGACCATGTACATGTTGGAAACATCCAGGACACCGATGGTAGAGGTGCCAAATAGCTTCACTTTCTTACTCTGTTTGGCAGCCAGAAGAAATTGTTCGTCCGTACTTCCATTTCCTTCGTTCATAATTATACCTACATTTTTTGGATAGGGGTATACGGTGTCGTGCTCAATAACAGACACCGGATTGTCCTTCAGGGATACAAATTCACCCTCCCTTCTAGTTAGCTTTTCGAAGGATTCCTGTGCCCATTTTTTAACTGTTTCGTCGAAGCCGTACTCCGGTTTGTTTATAAAATCCAGCATGCGTTGATTGTTGAGTTTGGTAGAAAGAAATTCCACACCTACTTCCCGAATAGGGTTGGTATACAGAAACGGTAAAAGCTCCTCATAGCTTGAATCGCTTCCCCCAGTCCCATTCCGGATATCTATGATCAGGTTCTCCGTAGAGAGGATTTTTTCCCTGTTAGCGGAAATAACGCTGTCAATAGCCTTTTTTTGTGTACCCTGAAAGGAAGGTATCCTCAGGTAAAGGGTGCTTTCGCCTGTTTGTTCCAGGTAGGGTAAAGAGGCATACATGGATTTAAAATACTCCTCTATCCTGGGGTCTTTAGGTAATTCAGGATATCTCCTGTTGAGGCTGAAACCTCCCAGTTCCAAATAGTTCTTTCCAAGCAGACCCACTTTATCAAACTCCACTGGGGAATGGTCATACATGTAGAAAACGCCGGAACCCTCATCCCCGGAAACCTGTAACTTTAATTTCACCTGTCCTTCAGACCAGGTTGGCGCGCCCGATTCCACGATGAAACCAATATATGATTCCCCCTCCTTTTTAATGCCAATGGTGTACGAACTGGTTTCCCAGATCCCTTCAAGGCCAGGATCTTCTTTTTGATCTAGGTACGCTTTGAAGTCCTCACTTACGAAACTATAGGTTTCCCAATCCGGATATGAATTTACCGGGCTTTCGTTCCCGCTCGTTTGGGTGGCCGATTCAAGGAGTCTGATCCCGATATGGCCCGGGCGAAAGAATGTCAACCATTCATACAGGATGGCCTGGCATTCTTGCAGCGATTCAACATCACTAACTTTTTTGGAAATGTCCCTGTTGTGCGCCTCATAAAGATCCACACCCTTTTTCTGTAAGGCGTATGCGTATCCCGCGTCATTTTCTTCAAAAGTCTTTTTCAGCCAATTGAAATTAGATTTGCAATCGCATTGCTGGGAGAATATAAAAAGTGGAAGCAGGAGACAGGTAAGGATACTGAATGGTTTCATCTGATTGGTTTTTGAGTAGATGAGAATGATACAAATTTGTTACCGTATTTTCAAACCCAAAGCCATCCGAAAAGGGGAGTGGCTTTTTTCATGGTAAAGCTTTTAAGGGCAGGATATCCCGAAAATTCCCTTGGGAGAAAAGACTTTATCTCTGGCTGAACTACAAACAAGGCTCGCACCCTATCTTATTGAGGTAGGCGTCTGCACGGGCATCCGCCTTTGGATGCAAAGCATAGCCCTTGAGAACCCATGCACGCCATGCTCTATCAACTTCTGACAGGGAATCTCCAAGGATTTCGGCCACTACTTCAGGTGTCATTTCCCGTCCGCCATACATAATCTCCAGTACCGCCTCACGACCATAGGTCTCGTCGACGTAGCGGAACCACGATGCCCTCAGGGGATACGTCTGGCAGGCACAGGCCAGGTTTAGTTCCTCATGAGAATTTCGGAGTTCGGCAAGCGTTGGCCCCTCCTGTGATGCCCAGTATCCCGCAACGACGGTTTCGTCGAAACCATAAAACGGGAAGCCTGTCTTTGCTGGATCGATGAGTCGTGAAGCGTATTCCGCCCAGCCCTCATTGTAAAAGCCCAGCGACTCCCATTCCAGTGCCCCTGCCTTGACCGCGGCATCAAAGGCGATTGCGTGCACAAGCTCATGGGCAAAGAGGGCCCAATAACCACCTTCTTCTGCAGGGTAACGCCATAACTGTATAGTGCCTTCACCATCTACATAGGGTGTTTGCGACCGGATGTTTCCGTTTAGCTGCACGATTATCACAGAATCCAAAGGAAAGTCCGGGGGAATTATTTGATCCAGAGCGTTGTATAACTCCTCTGCCTTAAGAATACCATCTTGCATTTCCTCCTTTGAACTGGTATATGTAGTCCCGATAAACCGAAAGTGCTCACTTGATGCCTCAATCGGTTCCGCGAAGTAGCCGCATCCATTAAGTACGAGAATCATTATAAAAACACTCGAGAATTGGAATACTTTGCTAAAACAAGTAGTCATTTATGCCTTACTTCTTATTTCATGTTCAATATAACTATTTGACCAATAAGCCATAGGTGTTTTTTGTGGTTTAAAGAAACAGCAAATAATTATACGCGATTTGATTAGGGAACCTTGGGGCAGAGAACGCACCCAGCGGTCATCTTAATTAAAAAGCCCTGAACTTTTCAGGGCTTTTTTATTTGTAAAATTGAACTCAATTCAAAGTTGCAGGATCTTCAAATCGGTATTATTCAGGAGCCAATTGTCTTTTAGTATTTATGACCTTCATGGTCAGGGCGCCATAGGTAATGGCCAATACTACAATGGAAAGGAGGATGCCTGCATAAGGGATCATAGTGAGCGCACGCAATACAATTACAAAGAGCAATGCTATAAGGGTAACCATCCAGAAACCCCATGCTTTGTCTTTCTTGTTCCGTAAATAATACGCCAGCAACAAGGCGGCGACCATATGGCCTAACAACAGGCTGAATATAAAGACCGCGGCGGTAAAGAGCCCTAACGGGATACCTATTATCAACAGGAAGGCAATTAAAATGGCTATGGGAATTCCTATCAGATAGATCAAGCCTACGCCAAAGTGTTTCAACCAGTGGTGGTCCAGGTCTCCGACTGCGTTTGAAAAGGCATCTTTGAAGAGTGCGTGCAATACCAGGATAACGAGAAATGAGGACAGAATATAAAATAGCCACATTTTTAAGGACTTGGTGCCTAAGGTGGTCATGGATAGATCTGAGGCATCATCTGCCAGATCTTCATTGAATTGCGCTTCAGTGCGGACCAGTGCCGTATTGAAGTCTATTTCCCCGTCCTCAGAGTAGTATTGAACTTCCTTGTAAAATTCGGCCTTTGGGCCGAGGCTTAATTCCTCTACTATTATTTTTGAAGTTCCGCTAATGCTTCCGTCTATCAGAACCTCACCCCCTTTGACAGTCATGTCTCCAAGGACCTTCCCCTTCATGTTGATTTTCCCGCCTGTGCACTGGAGGTTTCCATGTATTACGGCATTTTCGGTTAGGGTTACCTCCCCTCCGAAGATGATCAGATCATCTCCAATTTCGGAATCGATGGTAGCCCTGCCAAAAGCCAGTCTGGCGTCATCGGCCACGTATCCGCGCAGATAAAGTTCACCTCCGGCAGCGGTAAAGTCACCAATTACACTGTCATTCACAGTAAGCTTTCCTCCGGCGATGACGAGATCGCCCTGTACCACGGCATCAACCATAATGGTTTCTCCGGCTTTATAGGTATCATCTTGTTGTGTTTCATTAATCCGAATCTCACTGCTATTTTCCGTTTGGCCCAGGCAGGCCATAGCGTAGAAAGCAGCAAGTAAAAAAATCTTGGTTTTCATCTGTGCTAAGGGTTATAAGTTCAATACCAAAAGTATTGGCTATGAGGTTTTTAGACAATGATGAAGATCATCGACATACATTTAATTCCATAGCACCTTTAAAGTTGGAAAGAACTGGCATTGTTTATTTCAATTCCGCATAACTGCCGCCCCAGTCCAGTCCTCCGCCCAGTCCTCCGCAGCCGCCAGTGGCACAAATGATTAAGCCAATCACGAAAATGCCTCCCACAATAATTAAGGTCCAGGCCCACCACGGCAAACCTTTTTTCATCAGTACAGTCTTCACTTCATCTGTACTAATTGGAAATTTCACATCATCTCCGGGGTTTTCTTTTACCCCGTAGAACTGGCCATCTGAGTACATGATATATTTATACTCTTGAGAATCTTCGTCAACGGTGGTAACCTTAACAGCTTTTTCATTTTGCACAGCTTGTTCTAAAGTTACAGGTGTTTTATAGCTGCTACAACTTTGTAACAGAATTAGACCAGAAAGAAACACTGCGATGGCCTTAAGCCTTTTCTTTAGTTTTTTCATGGTAATAGGTTTTGTATTAAAAGTATCGCGCAGAGGCTATTTGGGCAATGATCTTTATCAGACCAATGAAGTGTTAATTAATACTTCTTATTCGCACTATGCAGGACCTGCTTCTTTATCTTAAGAGGATATTAGCGGCTATAAATTCTATACTAAAGGTTCTGAATTGGATAAAAAGTTATGATGGATTTACATTTGTGATACCAGTATTTTATTACCTTAACTTCAAAACTATTGAAATGAAAAAAACAGCCCTCAGTCTACTATGTTTACTACCCCTTTTCGGATTTACCCAAAACCCGGAATATCAGGTTACCTCCTATTTAGAGGAAGGCATGAAAGCGCCCAATACCCACTATATTGGTGAAGCCTGGTTAAATAGTTTGTTGCGCTCGAAGGGAGATTTGAACTACAACATTACGAAGGCAACTTTCAGGGCTAACTCAACCCTGGACTGGCATAAACACGCAACTCCTCAAGTCCTGATCATTGTAGAAGGCAGGGGGTATTATCAGGAAAGGGGAAAAGAGCCAATTACCATGAAGGAAGGAGATGTTATAAAATGTGAGAAGGAAACAGAGCACTGGCATGCTTCAAGTAAAGAAAGCGATGTCACCTATCTGGCCATTTACGGGGGAACGGAGCCTACCACATGGACGGAGGTACTTTCTCAGGAAGCATATGATCAGGTAGCTGAAAAGTTGAAGGAGTAATTTAAGGTTCAATCTTCTGAACACTTTGAAAATTACGATAAAGAAAAAATCGCTAACCTAAGTTATGAATGAAATCCAATATGATGCCATAGTTATCGGATCTGGTATTTCGGGTGGCTGGGCTGCAAAAGAGCTTTGTGAACAGGGCATGAAAACCCTCGTACTGGAACGCGGCAGAAATATTGAACACCTTAAGGACTATCCCACCTGGTCGAAAAACCCATGGGAATTCCCCCACGGAGGCAGGGTGCCCAAAGAGTATATAGATAAAAATCCAATCACCTCAAAAGCGGCTGGATTTGGAGAAGACACACTTCATTTTTTCATAGAAGACGCCATACAGCCATATGTACAGAAAAAACCCTTTGACTGGATAAGAGGTTATCAGGTAGGCGGGAAATCTTTAATCTGGGGACGTGCGTGTCAGCGATGGAGTGATTATGAGTTCAAGGCACCATCCAATTTGGGATACGGAGAGGGGTGGCCTATAGGGTATAAAGACATTGCCCCTTGGTATTCGCATGTGGAGCGGTTTATTGGCGTCTGCGGAAATACGGATGGAATTGAAGCCATGCCCGACGGGGAATTTTTACCACCTTTTGAACTCAATTGTGTTGAACGGCACTTACAAAAGGTGCTTTCGGATAAGTTTCCTGGCAGGCACCTGGTGCAGGGAAGATGGGCTCAGGTTACACAGCCACAGGAGATACATCTACAGCAAGGCAGGGGGAAATGTCAATGTCGTAACTTATGTATGCGGGGTTGTCCGTATGGGGGCTACTTTAGTTCTGTAACTTCAACCTTGCCCTGGGCAAATAAAACGGGGAGATTAACGATTCGACCGTATTCGGTGGTTCATTCTATAATCTACGATGAAGATAAGGGAAAGGCCACAGGAGTAAGAGTCATAGATGCTGAATCCAAAGAAGAAATCATCTACAACTCCAGAGTGATTTTCGTGAATGCATCTGCCCTGAATACGAACCTCATTTTACTTAATTCAAAATCCAATCGGTTTCCTAATGGGTTGGGGAATGACAACGGATTGTTGGGGAAATATATCGGTTTTCATCTCTACAGAGGCTGGGCCAACGGTAAGATAAACGGATTTGAAGATAAATATGTTTACGGCAAAAATCCAACAGAATGCATCATCGCCAATTATCGAAACCTCGGCAAACTGGATACTGACTTTTTTGGTGGTTATACTATTTTTTCTGGTGGCTATCGGGTTAGAAGAGAGCCTGAAACGATTGCAGGCCCCAGATTGGGCGGATCTTTTAAAGACCAGCTGAGTGAGGCGGGCCAGTGGTACATTTATATGTATATGCAGGGAGAAACGCTCCCCAAGGAAACAAACAGAATATACCTAAGCGAAACTGAGAAAGACCCTTTTGGTATCCCCCAGCTTGTCACTGATGTTGGATATGATGAGAATGATGAAAAAATGATTCGGGACTTCCTTACAGAAAGCAGGTTAATGCTGGAAGCAGCGGGCTGTACCGAAATAGAAACTATCGATAACCACCAGGCGCCTGGTCTTGATATTCATGAGATGGGGGGCGTAAGAATGGGAGTTGACCCTGAGTCTTCTTTGTTAAACAAAAATAACCAGTTGCACTCATGTCCAAACGTATTTGTAACCGACGGGGCCTGTATGACCAGCACCGGTAACCAGAGCCCTTCATTGCTCTACATGGCTCTGACTGCCAGAGCTGCTGCTTTCGCCGCTGAACAAATAAGAAACAAAAAGCTATAACTTTATAAATTATGGAGAAGGTAGGAATTGGACTTATTGGTTCACAGTTTATTTCAACCATACATGCTGAATCAATCAAGAAAGTGGCAAACGCTGAAATCCTGGCAGTAATGTCACCAACTCCGGGGCATGCCAGTGCTTTTGCCGAAAAGCATCAAATCCCCCACCATTTTACTAAACTTGAAGTAATGCTGGCCATGGATGAAATCCAAATGATTGTCATCGGCGCCCCCAATTATTTACATTGCGAGATCACCTGTAAAGCAGCTGCTGCCGGCAAACATGTTGTAGTGGAGAAGCCGCTTGCCATGAATCTGGAGGAGGCAGATCTGATGATTGATACATGTAAAAAAGCCGGGGTCAAATTAATGTATGCTGAAGAACTATGCTTTACCCCCAAATATGTTAGATTGAAGGGGTTACTTGATGAAGGAGCTCTGGGCCGTCCTATCATTCTCAAACAGTCAGAAAAACACGATGGACCTCATGCCGCGCACTTTTGGGATGTAGAACGTTCAGGCGGAGGTGTAACCATGGATATGGGCTGCCATGCTTTTCAATTTTTTCGATGGCTCAATAAAAACAATCCTGTTAAATCTGTTTATGCGCACATGCAAACCAGTGTTCATGGTGATAAAACCATCGGTGATGATAATGCTATTATCATTGTTGAATTCGAAAATGGGGTAACGGGTATAGCCGAGGAGAGCTGGACGAAGTTAGGGGGAATGGATGATCGTGCGGAAATTCACGGATCGGAAGGCGTCGCCTATGCGGACGTACTGCAGGGAAACTCAATACAAACCTATAGCACGAAAGGCGTGGGCTATGCGGTTGAAAAAGCGGGTAATACCATTGGGTGGAGCTTTACCATGTACGAAGAAATCTGGAATTATGGTTTTCCCCAAGAATTTGAACACTTTGTGGATTGTGTCTTAAATGACAAGGATCCTCTGGTAACTGGAGAGGACGGAAGAGCCGTGTTAGAAATCATATACGCAGCTTATGCTTCTGCCGGGTCCGGTAAAAAGGTTGAACTGCCCTTTAAGCCTTCTGTAAAGAAACCTTATAAACTCTGGAAAAAATAGATTCATGGATAGAAGAGAAGCCCTGAAACTTACAACTGGTTTTTTTGGCACCTCAATTTTTGGAAGCCAGCTATTGCTATCCGGTTGCTTTTCTCCCGGCAAGCCCAAAGGTTACCTGAACGAGGCTGACATACCATTACTCAATGCATTGGCAGATGTTATTTTGCCATCCACAAGTAATTCTCCCGGTGCAGGTGAAGCTGAGGTTGGAAAATTTATATTTTCAATTGTTGAGGATTGTTATACTGAGGAAGAGGCCCGGGTTTTTGAAAAGGGCATCCGCAAATTGGAAACAACATCTGAAATAACCTTTGACAAATCCTTTTTAGAGCTTTCCAGGGAAGAACAAACTCAAATATTGAGCAATTCTGATAAAGAAGCTTTGGAATATGAAAAAAACGGGAACCCTCATTATTATACCATGTTGCTTCAATTGGTTATTTGGGGCTACTTTATATCTGAGCCGGGCGCAACCAAAGCTTTGAGATACAACCCGATTCCTGGTCGGTTTGAGGGTTGTATACCGTATCAAAAAGGTCAACCTGCCTGGGCATGATGAATTTTCAGTATCTGGATACGTATGACGAAATGAGCCAGGCCGCTAAAGCCATCTTTGATCAGGAAATAAGGCCCTGTGAAGCTCCGTGGCTTATCCTCGCAACCGGAAATTCTCCATTGGGACTTTATCGAAAACTGGTTTCCTCTCAAAACAACTATCAACATCTTTCTGTCATAAAGCTGGACGAATGGCTGGGTTTGCCTATGGATCATCCAGCCACCTGCGAGTTTTTTCTGCAGCAGGAGGTTATAAGACCGCTGCAAATACCGTCGGATAAATATATATCCTTCTCTTCTCAGCCTGCAGATCCCCAAAAGGAATGTAAAAGAATTTCAGACCGGGTAAAGGCTTTGCCGAGTATAGAGTTGTGCATCCTTGGCCTGGGGAAAAATGGTCATCTTGGGTTGAACGAACCCAATAGAGCACTTTACCCTGAATGCCATGTGGTCAGACTACAAAAATCCACCGCAGAGCATGCAATGTTAAACCAAACCAAAGGGAAGGTAACCGAGGGGATGACTCTTGGAATTTCAGAGATATTCAGGGCAAAAAAAATCATATTACTTGTCAGCGGAAAAGGTAAGGAAAGAGTTTTTGCAGAATTAAAGAAAGGACAAATATCTTCCTTCCTGCCGGCTTCATTTCTCTGGCTGCATCCAAATGTTGATGTATTGGTGGACCGGGAACATCTTACTGTTCAGTAGTGGGCTATTGATATTATAGATTAAAACTTTTTATATTTCTTTTAAGACTCAAATAAACATAAGATATGTTTAATAATATCTCCGTCAGGGTATTTTATCCTCTTTTATTACTAATGATACCCCTGATAGGCATGCAGATTTCCGAGCAGGTAGCCGGAGCCTGTCTGATTTTTTTGTAATGGGCATACTCTTGCTGCAGGAACCTTATTTGATATACTTGGAAGTAAGAGTATTTACAAAGAGTATATTGCCAATACGGTCATAGCCTTCAAAAAGCTCAATGCTGTTTTCAGATTTCATCATACTGCCGTGAAAACCAATCAGGGTAAGGTCGGCATCACTTGAAATTTCATTGATGATGTCTTTGCGGTTTACGCCCAGTTCTATGGGGAGAACCTTGATATTATGAGAAGAGATGGGTAATCTGCCACTGGAGGTCAGCTCGGTGAGGTGGTCCTGTTCTTCTTTCAGGTCTTTTTCAGGGAAGGTCGCAAAAATCTTTATCTCCCCTTTATTCCAGTCAGGATGACCAAGAATGATGTAAGACAGCAATATCATCAGGTTGGCATTCTCGTAATCCTCCCTCCGAATCCAGATATGTATGTTTTTTTTGTAGCCAAAGCCTTTGTCTGAACTCGCCAGAATACACAGGTCGTATTCAACTACTTTGAAAATACTGTAATTCTCAATGATCTCAGCCAACCATTCACGCTCTCCTTTTTTAAATTCAAAAAGCATGGTATTATTGGGCTGCCCTGATATTCCGGGCTGCTGGATGGCCTGTGCAATGGCTCCGGTACTGGAGGGGGAAACAATGGTTTCAATAAAAAGGTTGGATTTACTGGAAGAAGCCACATCAATTAGCTTGCGTAAGTTTTTTTGTGATTTGGCCCGTGATTTTCTCGATAAATACCCCTGTTCAAAATGGATATAGGTGCCAAAACCATACCGGTAGGAAATCCATTTCATGACTTCCAGGGCACCGTATCGTTTAAAACTATCTTTGGAAAGGCAGAGGATAGCCGGGCGCCAGTACTCTTCCGAGCTCTCTTTTTCTGACTTTTGAAGAAATACCTGTACACTCCTGCTGAATTGGTAGATTACCCCCTGGAATATTTTAGCCATTCCCTTTTGGTTATCCCTCTTGTAGGTGATGTACAAATACAGCAAAACCATTACAAAAAGTGCAGTAACTGCGTACACTGTATTTATTTTAAACATCAGATAAATACAAATAATGGCTCCGAATAACGACAGGTACCATTTGGACTTGAAGGAAGGCCTGTAAGAGGGGTCCGCCGCAAAGTGCTGTAAAAAGGAAATCAGACAAAGCGAACCATAGGTTACCATAAAGAACATCGTAATGATTTCGGCGACGGCATTTACATCGCCCATCAGGACAAAAAGGATGGCGATAAAACTGGTAATGATTGTTGCATTCCTGGGCTCATTGGTTTTGGTTCCCTTTCCCACCCAGTAATTGACATACCTGTTTGGGAATACCTTATCCTTCCCGATTGCCTGCAGCGTCCTGGGGGCGACCATAAAAGAACCCAAAGCCGATGAGAGGGTCGCTGCTGCCAACCCGATGGGGATTATCGGCCCCCATATAGCAATCTTACTCATAATTAACTGGTCGCTTACCAGTGCTTCGGGGCTTGCGGAAGAAGCTAGTTTATAAGCTATAAATACGTAAACTACCATACCAACAATTGTGGCAGTCAGGGTCCCCAATGGGATTGATTTCTTAGGGTCCTTAAGATCGCCGGATAACCCCACCCCTGCTGTCATACCCGTAAAGGCAGGGAATATTATGGCAAAAACATAGAAAAACCCATTCTCCTCGGACAGGCTTTCGAATAGTCTGGAATTATCAAAAACTTCGGAATAGGGCGTTGAACCTAAAAAGAAGAATATCAGGGATATTATAAGAATACTCACTACTACATATAAGGCCTTCATCCCCAGATTGGCTCCTTTGGATATCATGAGCCAAATCATAAGGACCAGGGCCGGGATACTGAACAATCGATTGTCGTACAGTTCATAACCAAATTCGGCCAGCACCCAGGGCTTAATGGATTCGAAGGCTTCTGCGAAAGCAATGATATAAAAGGCCACACTAACGGCCTGCGAAAGGTATAGCGTGATTCCAATGGCCGCACCTATGTTGAGACCAAAGGATCGGGAGATAATAAAGTATTCACCACCTCCTTCCACCTTTTGATTGGTGGCGATTTCAGCCAAGGCCATAGCAGTTGGTATGGTAACCATATGGCCCACGAAAACAATAAGCAAGGTTCCCATAAACCCTACGGAACCCACGGCAAACCCAAACCGCAGGAACATTATAGCACCCAGTATGGTTGAAATTGCCGTAAGGAAAACAGGCAGGGTTCCGAATTTTGCCTTTTGTATTTTAAGTGCTTCGCTCATACCTGTAATGAAGTTAACCTGCAACGGATTAAAAACAAAGGAATGATTTAATTTTATAGCCCTTTCTGTTTTGTTTTTAAGATTCCATAATCCATGATTTATTTGCTACATTTAGGACCCTATAAATTATAAGCACTATGAAACGCAACACTTTGCTATTGCTGGGCGCCCTGATGATC
Source organism: Robiginitalea insularis (assembly GCF_052497835.1). Lineage (NCBI taxonomy): Bacteria > Pseudomonadati > Bacteroidota > Flavobacteriia > Flavobacteriales > Flavobacteriaceae > Robiginitalea > Robiginitalea insularis. Next base: position 1,080,521 of record NZ_CP199296.1, on the reverse strand, counting down.
TTCCTTTGCGCCCCACTTCACGCACAACGAAAAAAAAGTAACACTCCGGATAAAAAGGATGAGTTGCCGCTGCAGGCCTTCTCCTTCCGGAACATCGGACCCGCCTTCCTTTCGGGAAGGATTGCAGATATTGCGATCCACCCGGAAGACGATAATGTATGGTATGTTGCCGTGGGTTCCGGCGGTGTCTGGAAAACCGAAAACGCTGGGACCACGTGGACTCCCTTATTTGACCAGCAAAGTTCCTATTCCACAGGTTGTGTCACCATTGACCCGAATAACCCTTCCACCATTTGGGTAGGATCCGGGGAAGACGTGGGTGGCCGGCACGTTGCCTACGGGGATGGAGTCTACCGCTCAAAGGATGGCGGCAAGAGCTGGGAAAACCTCGGGCTGAAAGGTACCCAGCATATCGCCCGGATTATCGTACATCCTGAGAACAGCGACGTGGTTTGGGTTGCCGCTCAGGGACCCCTCTGGAATAAAGGGGGAGAACGTGGGGTATACAAGACAATTGATGGTGGAAAAAACTGGAACCGTGTTCTGGGAAATTCCGAATGGACCGGGGCCACCGATCTGATTATGGATCCAAGGAACCCTATGGTACTTTACGCGGCCACATGGGACCGGCACAGGACTGTTGCTGCCCTTATGGGAGGCGGGCCCGGATCAGGGATCCACAAATCCACAGATGGTGGAGAGACCTGGGTGGAGCTGACCAATGGGATACCCAAATCCAATATGGGAAAAATTGGCCTTGCCATTTCCCCTCAGCAACCGGATGTTCTTTATGCAGCTATAGAACTGGACCGTAAAACGGGGGGTGTTTTTCGCTCTGCCGACGGTGGGGCTTCCTGGAAGAAAATGTCCAACACGGTTTCCGGGGCCACCGGGCCGCATTACTATCAGGAATTGTATGCAAGCCCGCATAAATTTGACCGGCTTTACCTGATGAATGTACGGGTGCTGACCTCAGATGACGGCGGGAAGACCTTTGTGCAGCTTAAGGAAGAGGACAAGCACTCAGACAACCATGCCCTGGCATTTAAAAAGGATGATCCGGATTACCTGATGCTGGGAACGGATGCCGGAATTTATGAAAGCTTTGACCTGGCGGAAACCTGGAAGTATCACAAAAACCTCCCGCTGACTCAGTTTTATAAGGTAGCTGTAAATAACGCAGAGCCGTTTTATCATATTTTCGGGGGGACACAGGACAATGGTTCTGCCGGTGGCCCTTCGGCTACGGATGAAAGGGAGGGAATTGCCAACAAGCACTGGTACAAGACCCTTTTTGCGGACGGGCACCAGTCTGCAACTGATCCGGTTTACAATGATATTATCTATGCGGAAACCCAGCAGGGAGGCCTGCACCGGGTAGACCTCAGCACAGGAGAACAGGTGTTTATCCAGCCCCAGGCCCGAAAAGGCGATCCGCATGAGCGCTTTAACTGGGATGCTCCCATCCTGGTGTCCCCCCACAACCCGGCCCGGCTGTATTTTGCCTCTTACAGGGTCTGGAAGTCTGAGAACCGCGGGGATGATTGGACCCCTATTTCCGGAGATCTGACCCGAAATGAGGAAAGACTCTCGCTTCCTATTATGGGGCGCCAGCAATCCTGGGACAATGCCTGGGACGTAAATGCCATGTCTAATTACAATACGATTACCTCCCTGAGTGAATCCCCGCTGCAGGAGGGCTTACTCTACGCAGGAACGGATGATGGATTTATACAGGTTAGCAGTAATGGCGGCGGGGAGTGGACCCGAATCCCGGTAACCCGGCTTGGGCTGCCCGGACGCAGCTTTGTAAATGATATCAAGGCAGATTTGCACGATGTAAATACAGTATATGTGGCCCTGGACAATCATAAGGAAGGCGATTTCAGCCCTTACCTCTTTAAAAGTACAGACCGCGGGCAGACCTGGAGGTCCCTTTCCGGTGATTTGCCGGAGCGAACCCTGGTTTGGCGTATTGTTCAGGACCATGTTGATAAAAACCTCTTGTTCGCTGCCACCGAATTTGGTGTGTATGCTTCATTAAACGGAGGTGTAAACTGGCAAAAACTCCCCGGTACGCCTAATATGGGCTTTCGCGATCTGGTGATCCAAAAACGCGAGAATGACCTGGTGGCTGCCTCTTTCGGACGCGGGTTTTTTGTTCTGGATGACTATAGTGCCCTTCGTGAATTTACGCCGGAGAACCTGAAGGCCAGCGGAAAGCTGTTTGCGCCAAGGACTGCAAAATGGTATGTTCCCAGAAGCAATTTGGGTAATACAGGAGCCGATTTCTATCTGGCCAAAAACCCTGAATTCGGTGCGGTATTTACCTATCATTTGGCCGATGAATTTACCACTGCCAAAGAGGCCCGGCAGAAAGCTGAGAAAGAAGCCAATAAGAAGCAGGAGGATATTCCATTCCCCGGCTATGAGGCCCTTGATGATGAAAACAGCGAACAACCCACAAGGGTTTGGATTACCATAAAGGACCAGGCAGGCAATATAATCCGTCACTTGCAGGAAAAAGCCCAAAAGGGAACCCACCGCCTGGCGTGGGATTTACGACACGCCAGTACAGGCGCTATTGATCCGGAAAGAAGCGGGGGTGGTGGCTGGTTTAGCCGCGGCCCACTGGCCGTCCCTGGAACCTATTCGGCAACCCTTGCCCTGGAGAAAGAGGGAAAAGTAACACAACTGGGAGATCCGGTCTCCTTTGAAGTAAAACCCATCCGGGAAGGGGTTCTCGGCGGTATGGATTACGACAGCTACAGCCAGTACCGTCAGGAACTGGAATCCGTGCAACGGCAATTGGAAATGCTTAGTGACCGCTTTGATGAGGCCGAAACAGCTCTTAAAGGTTTCAAGAAGGCCCTGGAGCTAACCCCGGCTTCGCCAGCCAATTTGGCTGCTAACGTTTTTGAACTGGAAGAAGCCATCCGTGAACTCAAAATCCAAACGGAAGGAAGCCCTGCCAGGGATGAGATAGGGGAACGCAACCCGCCGTCTATACAGTCACATTTCAGCACGGCTTATCGCGGCATGACTACCACCTATGGCCCTACTGCCCTGCACCGTAAGAGCCTTGAAATTGCCAGGGAAATGCTGGCGGAGGTCGCCCCTGAAATCAATAAGATCTCAGAACAGATGGTGCCTGCACTGGCACAGAAATTTAAAAATGCCGGAGCGCCTTATATAAAAGGGCAGGAATAGATTTGCATAAAGATCACCTTTAAAAACCAGCTCATTTGGGCTGGTTTTTTTGCCATTACCAGCAAAAGCGCTTTGGGTACTGGTCTCTGGCACACTTAAAACAGTAAGCGTTTTTTATTTTTAAATTAGACGATAAAAACAAACGGTAATGAAATACGGCACATTTAAATTCAGGGGGTTATTATCCCTGGCAGCGTTTGCCCTGATACTCTCCTGGGGGTGTAAGGAAGATAAAACGAAGGAAAAACCTATAATGGAAGGAGCGGAAGTGGCTACCACCCCGGTATGGGAAACAGACTTTTTTGACGACTTTGACAGTTTTAATGCGGATAACTGGCAGGACCAGCGGATTTGGGTCAATAATGAAAAGCAATGTTATGTGCCTGATAATGCATACGGCACAAGGGAAGTAAGCGATGGTACCCTGAAGATTAAAGTAATCAATATTGGGGAGGAGATAGAATGTGATAACCTGGATAAGCACGGAAACCAGCATCCAAAGACAAAATACGTGGCCGGGCGCATCGCTTCCAAGAACAAAAAGGAGTTTATAAAGGGCCGCTGGACTGCAAAACTACGTATCAGAGGGGAAAGCCAGGCCAGCATGTTCCCGGCCTGGTGGCTTTTGGGCGCGCAGAACAACGAGGCCCCGGTGCAGGAAGCAGATGAAAATGTGTGCTGGCCGCTTACCGGTTCAGGGGAGATAGACATTTTTGAACACCATGGCGATTACGCCGGAGATCATTACACCACCGGCGCCATAAAAAGTTTGGGAGAGTGTGATAAAGGAGATTGGGAGCATTATCGGACCAACGTGGAGACAACCCTTGGGGAATATCGTGAATACGCCGTGGAATGGGTGGGAAGCGACCTGGTGTACCTGCTGGACGGGGAAGAGGTCTACCGTAACCCCGGGGAAGGGGATAATTATCCTGAACCTATGTTCGCTATCCTGAATTTTGCAAAAATAACCGATGCCCCCATGGAAGGGGAATGGGTGATGGAGGTGGATTGGGTCAGGCACGAGTCTCTGAAATAAGGCCTGTAACCAGACTTTGCGTTTTGACCTGGTCGTAACTAGTCCAAAAAACAAAGGGAAGCAAGGTTTAGTCTTTGCTTCCCTTTTTAGTGTCTGCATTAATTGGGATGTTACCCATTAATAATCTGCCTATCAGCTCAGAATATCCGTTAACTTAGAACTTCCTCCAGTTGCTGGCTTTTCTTTTTGTGAGCTGGTGATTTTGGACCTTCCTTTTCGGTTTCTGAAGAGGCCCATTCCAGGTTTTTATTGTATTTCAGAATGCGATTATCCTGAAGCGGATCCATCACCATTAAATAAATCCATTCGTTGTCCAGCAGGGTTTTGAGGTTCTCGTTTCTGCTGAGGATCTCATTGATCCTGGAGAACGGGCTCTGAATAACCACCGAGAGACGCAGTGGCTGGTGGTAGTATTCGTCATCCGTCTGCAGCAGTGATTGCAAGGGCAGTCCTGATTTCAGGTCGCCTCCGTTCCCCTGTACCACCGCGAATTTACCTGTAATGTTATGGGTGATCTTAGAACCTCCCCCGAAGGTGTCATTGTCAACGGTAGAGAAGTAGTAGTGGTTGTTAATCCATTGGGTAACCACCATGGGGCCTTGCATGATTCCTTCCAGGGCCTTGCCTGTCTTATCTTCTTCCCAGTTGTAGGAATGTAGGAAACAGCGGCCATCCAGCTTGGTGTTTTTTGTGAGCTCCCTGGGACCGACTATAAATCCGGCGTTCTTTGCCAGACCCCACTCAGGCCGTGTCTCAGCCCAGTCATTAGCTTTCTTTACAGCTGCGGCAACACTATTTGCATTTCCTCCCAGTCGCTCCCTGGTAGCCGTTTGTTGGGCGAGAGCAAGATTTGCTTTCAGCTTTTCTACTTCAGAGCGGAAGGAATCCGGGATGTCGGAGTCGAACAGAACAATCTCATCTGTGGTTGTATTGTGTTCGGCTCCTATAAAGAGAGTGCTTTCCGGGATAACCAACTGGTGTTTGGTAGCCAGGGATTTTCTAACCTCAGGAAGGTTTGCCAGTTTGGCCAGCATTCGGGCATTGTGCCGGCCAGGGCTGGCGGCGCAGGCGCCACAATCAAGGCTGGAACCAAATGGATTGTTGGCCGAATGGCTTCCGTGGCCCGCGAAGACTACCAGCGGGGCAAATTTTCGCCAGCCGGTGAGGTCGAATGCTGATTTTACAATGGCTGTTTTTTCTTCAAGCGAAATCTGCAGGGTAGCGTCCTGGTTACAGTTAGCAGGGTTGATTTCCGGTTCGCAGGCTTCCTCAAAAGAGGAGGCGTTTTTGCTCCTAACCGTGGAGAGGAAACCGGGGATAAGGGTCCGACCCATAAGCGACAGGCCGTAAAAGAACCCAGCGCCTTCCACAAAACCAAAGGAGGAAGGCAGCATATTTTTCATCCTTTTCAGGAAGTATTCCCTGAATTTCTTGCGCTCGAATTTCCGCTGGAAGGACTTTTGCATTTCAGCCTTGTTCGGTTGGGCCTGCTCTGCAACAGTGTAAGCCGAGGAAACAATGGGCGGGCAGGATTTTCGCGTAAACCCATCCTCCGGACTCTTATAATCCATGGCAATTCCAAAAAATCCGGCGTACCCGAAGGTCTCGTAATTTCCGGCTGCTTCCACATGCCTGCGGATCAGCTCTGAGCGGGTGTCTATACAGAAAGCAAATTGGGCATCTGCTATTTCCGCATCTGCCATATCTGACGAAGGAGCAGTTGTAAATTGGCTCAGGGTTTGTTCCAGCTGGTTTTGCCAGCTTTTTTCCCAGGCTTTTAACCAGATGTACTGTATCTCGGCAAGCTGGGTCTCACGTTCATTGTCTTTCGTGATCGGGAGTAATTCAATGTTGAACTGCCTGGCAATCCACAGGCGAACCGCCAGGTAGTCTTCCAGACTTATGGGGTATTCCTGTTGCCAGGGGGTACTGGTTTCAGTGCGATAATTAATATAGCCCGTCCATCCGGGAAGGGCTGCCAACTGATAGCTGAAGATTTTAGTGAATTCATCTGCAGAATGGCCTGACAAGGCAATTTCAAGGGCCTCCGATGAGCTGCCGGGTATTTCCCGAAGGGATTTTATCCCCAACTCCCCATCATATGGTGCCAGTTGGCGCCAGGCATTGTAAAAGCCTTTTTCCTTGCCGGGCATTTCCCATTCAGCCAGACCTTCATCCATAAAGGCGGCCAGCCACTTGGACATGATACGATTCAGCTGCTGGTTTTCGGCCCCCTTCTCTGTGCTTTTCAGAGTTTCCATCTCCTGCAAATAAAATTCAGGGGATTGGGTCATGCCTTTTTCCTTAAGGGCGCGCAGGAGTTCTTCTTTTTGTATGGCTCCTGTATCCCAGGCTTTCCGATAGAGGGAAGTTTCCGGGAATACTCGGGCATCCATAAGTTCCCGGGCAGTTTTAACAGCCTCTTCGAAGGGCAGTTTTTCATATCCGGTTAACGGATTCGAAGTTACGAAGGAATAGAGAGGCCATGTTTTGCCGACCACCTTCGAGGCTTCGCGGATACTTTTAGAAATTTCCTGTTGCATCATGCCGTTTTTGAGTTTTCTGTGAATACTGTTGTTTTAAAGGGTTGAGATATGTTCATCAGTTTTACATACAGCCAGGGAGCTTTTCGGTATATCCCCAGTTTCATGATGAAAAACCCGATGAGGAATATCACCCCAAAAATGATTTGAGTTGCTGAAAGGGGCACAGGTCCGGCAATTAGGGGCATGTCGGACATCAGTGCGGTTATCCCGTTATAGAGGAGGGCGTAGGCCCCGATCCCGGCTGTGAAAAGCAGGGCCGGCAAGATTATCTTCTGCACCGGATTCAGGCTTTTCTGTTTCACAATATTGTAGGTTACCTGCCCTACGGTGATGGAGACAATAAGGGTCAGGAAGATACTGCTGTCTGCAACCAGTTCCTTTCCGGTAAGGTTTATAAAAAGAAAGGCTCCCAGAACTCCGAATATGAGTACCGCCAGGGCCTGTAAAGGTTTGATGTGAATATGGGGGGGTTTCTGTGGTAGGGAATGTGCAATTTCCTCTCCGGATGAGAGAAAGAGGTAGGCCTTATAAAACCCATGTAAGATAAGGTGAGCCACTGCCGCATTGAAAAACCCTAATCCACATTGCATGATCATAAAACCCATTTGTGCTATTGTGGAACAGGCCAGTTTTTGCTTTACATTGACCTGCAGCAATTTGGTAAACTGTGCGATAATTGCGGTTAACCCACCAATGATCAGAAGCAGGTCCAGGGTGTTGGATGCAAAAATCAGGCTCGAAAAAATGGCCAGGATAATCCCGGCCCCGTTTACAAATCCAGCATGCATTAGCGCCGATGCTGGTGTAGGTGCAGTCATGGCCGACAACAACCAGCGATGGAAAGGATAAATTGCCGATTGGATAATAGAGGCTGTGATGATACACAGGGCAGCAACCAGCAGGATAACTGGATGTAGGTCATCAAATGACTGTACCAATTCGCTTACCAGATACTGATCGCTTAAGAAGGCCGGTAGCAGCAGCCCGATGCTTAACAGGGCAGTACCGAACAGAAAGTAACGCAGGGCCAGTTTAGAAGCCTCGCGCGCTTCCTTCCAGTCTGAATTCACACCGATCAGGCGAGACATAAAGAACCCCATCAGCAGCCAGCTCAGGAGTAAGGGGAAGAGGTGATCAGACATGACCAGAAGCATTACCGAAAGTGTAAATCCGAGGCAACGAAGCATAAATTGACCCTGATACCTGAATCCGAGTAAGTATCTGCTGGCGTAAGTGCTGACCAGGGCCCCGAAAAAGGAAACCACTGTCCAGATCAGAATGGTAAATCCATAAATCTTAAAGGCGGGTCCCAGCTTCAGGGCGGGAATTGTAGGGTAATGATATATTAAATACCCACTACTGCCCAGGAATAGTGCCCACAATATTGCCGAAACAATTTTAGAGAGCGGATGCGCTGTCAGCTCCTGCTCTTTTTGCAATTGCTGTTTAGCTGCTTTTTCCTTTATGTTTTTTTGCTTTTGCATTGTTTTTTCTATTTATCGCAGTTAGATTTGTTTGTCTATCAGCCGTATGGCCAAAGTGCTGTTAATTTCCAGGTCCAGGCCCTTTTTATGTGCCGTGAGCACCAATTCTTCCACTGTTTTTTTGGCCTCCTTGAGCGCTCCTATTCGGGCAGCTGAGTGCTCCTCCGATTGGGAACTTCCCGGATTGAGTTTAAGCGATTTTACGGTGTGAAATTTAATTTTGTCGTTTAACAGGGATAAGAGTACATCTGCGGCTTCTGCCGGATTGAAGCTACCCTTAATGAAGACTATTTCTTCCCTCATGCTGCGGATCTCCTGTCGCTTTGTTGCTGACGGCTTTTTCGGATACCGCCTGTTACCTCCATTTTGGATTTACAAAAGAGTACCATACCTATTATGAGGCTGGCTACCAGGAGCTGGTTCATAAGGACAAAATCTGTCATAAAAGACCAGAGATTAAGTATCAGCAAGCCTGCAAGTGATAATATGCTCGGTTTAGAGAGTGTCATTTAATTTTGTTTTTGCGGTTTTGTTTAGTCTGTTTTTCTGTTTCCCTGCAAGTAGCGCGTGGATCCGGGTTTAATGGATCGATGGCCGGGCTTTGCAGTTATTCTTCTGAAACAGTGATTTCCAGTACACCATTAATGGATAATTTCTTCCCCTGCGCCCGCAAGCTGTTTATAAACTCTCTGGCAGTTTGCTTTTCAGAGGCCAGTTCTTCAATCCGACCATCCAGTTGATTGGTAGAGCAGTTGTGGTCCCCTTCCCAGCGTTGCAGCCTTTGGATTTTGTGAAAGTTGATTTTTTCATCGATCAAAGCTGAAACGACATCAAAGGCTTCGGAGGGAGTAAACGCTCCTTTTACCAGTTGAATTTTTTGAACTTTAGTCTCGGTTTTCTGCAGTACTTGTGTTTGCATTTGAATTAACTGTTTAAAATTCCGCTGCAAAGATTACACATATAAACCATAAATTATTATTTATATTAATAATTAAATACATAAAAAAAATTAATATAAGAGAAAGTAAATCTGCATTCAAAAGGTGCTTAAATACCACAAAAACAAGTGTTTATAACCTTATGTGGGAACCATCTGGGGTGGGGATATTATATACATTTCACTAAAATACCGGCATAAAAAAAGAACGATATTTATTTCTGCAAAGGCCGGAATACAAGGATTTGGTATGATATTTAGATTATTGGGAGACGGTGGCGTTAATAGAAAACTTAAGCCACTAAAGTGTATTTTGGTATAATTATCTCTCAAGAAATGGGGAAAGTCCTCCTTTTGTATTGGACTTTTTAGCTCCGGGCAATCAGTTGAGCAGCAGGAATCATAAATTTGTCTAATTTACAAGGGGGCACGTTAGTTAGCCGGATTACAGCCCAGAATGCCTTGTAAGTTTTTATACGCCAGACTCATATTATAGACTTAAAACAAAGATCAAATGAAAAAGAAGTCTTCATATCCTTCCAAAGTCTTCCTCAATGGAGAGATCTTCAACGCCGATGCGGCTAAAATATCCGTTTTTGACCGGGGTTTTATTTTTGGTGACGGGGTTTACGAAGTGATGGCATGTATCAATGGGCATTTTTTTTACAAACAGGCACACATGGACCGTCTTAAACGCAGTATGGCAGCCATCGGAATACAGGCAGATGTACAGGAACTGGAGGCCGCGATCCCCGGGCTGCTGCAAGAATCGGGTCTAAAAGGGAAAGATTGTCTGCTCTATATACAAGTTACCCGGGGGGTGGCCCCCCGGCAGCATTCCTATCCCGATGGGACCCGGCCAACGGTGATGATGTATGCCTGGCCAAAAGTCCTGCCAGACCATAACCCAGACCCCGTTCCTGTTGTTCTTCGGGAAGACTTTCGATGGAGTCGTTGCGATATTAAGATGACTTCCCTACTGGGAAATGTAATGGCCAATCAGTACGCCGCGGAGCATGATTGTTATGAAACGCTTTTTGAAAGAGGGGGTATAATAACGGAAGCCTCCCATTCCAACGTTTTCTTTGTAAAAGAGGGGGTAGTATACACCCACCCGGCCGATCATCACATTTTGGACGGGATCACCCGGCAGGTGGTTCTGGAACTTTGTGAAAGGCTAGAAATCAAAGTACGTCTGCAGGGAATTCCGGCAGGAGATATTTTTGATATGGATGAAGCTTTTCTTACAGGCACCAGCACGCAGATCACCCCAATTAATAGAATTGATGGCAGGGAGTTGCACACATATCAACAAGGTCCCGTCACCCAAAAATTGCAGCTGGCATTTTCAGGCTTAAAGAACAGTCTGTAAAAATTGAAAATTTTCCCCTAATCAGAAATCCGCATCGTATTCGCCTTCGCCTACGGGTTCTTTTCCAGTTCTTAAAAAGCCCTGATTCAGTTCACTATTATACCGAAAGAAAATAGGCTTTTCATTTCTGAGGATATCAATTACGTGGGCATACATGGACATGGGATACCTTAGATAAACCAGCTTGTTTCTTTTATCGTAGTGATTGGCCGGAAGGCTTTTGCCGTCCTGATAAAAGGTCATTTGCAGTAAAAAATCATCACCGTAATAACACTTTACCAGGGCAATGGGATACACCTTTTTACCCTTATCTCCGCCCGCCTGGAAATGTATCCAGTACTGGTCTATTTCACTGTCTATAAACTTCATAAATTTTTAGGTTAGAATAAGTTATTCAGGTTCATAAGTTAAAGAATATTTTTTGACCTTAATAATTCTGGGGCAAATATAATTGTGAGGTGCCGCAAACAAGGGTTTAGAATGGGTATTTCCTAGCATTTCAAAGCTCAGGAAGTGAGCTTCTTTAATACATTTCAGAAACGTTTTTAATAACATTATTTAAGCTTAAGTTGCAATAAACTGCCAGATCTCACAATTCCTGTCCTATAATTTAATATATTTAAAAATAGAATACTCCTAACCTCTTCTTCAAATGTCCGGGCATGCTATTGAAGTCATACTGAGCAGGCAGCTGGCAGATTGCCTGTCTGTTCCTGTATTTATTGTCGATCCTGAAGGCAATTTACTTTTTTACAATCCTCCGGCTGAAGAAATTCTGGGGAAAAAATTTCAGGACACGGGCCCAATGCCCGTTGGGGATTGGGGGACTTCATTTCTTCCCCACGATGAAAAGGGGAACTCTATACCCCCGGAGGAACTCCCGTTGGTTCAGACCATACACAGTCATAAGCCCGCACACAAAACCTTTTGGATTAAAAGTCTCAATGGTAATTCTACTGAAATATCGGTAACGGCAATCCCCATTATTGGCAGGTCTAAAAAGTTTTCCGGTGCCATGGCAATATTTTGGGACAAGGAGGGGGAATTATGAAAGTTATTTTACACGGAACCCGCGGAGCCTATCCAAGTTCGAGAATAGAAAACCAAACCTATGGCGGAAACACCCCCTGTATTGAGGTGATAGATGGGAAAGACCGTCTTATTGTGGATGCCGGAACAGGAATAGTTGGATTGGATTTCGATCCTATCTACAAGGCCAAAAGGATGGATATTCTCCTGACCCATTTACATATGGACCACATCCAGGGGCTGGCTTTTTGTAAGCCCCTTTTCAATCCGCAGATGGAAGTTAACATTTGGGGGCCCGGAGGTAGTAACGAACCCTTGCAAACCCGGCTTAACCGTTTTATGTCCCCTCCGCTTTTCCCAATCCCAATTCGGGATATTCCTTCCAGGATAGTCATTCAGGAAATACCCGATAAGGAGATGGATATTGGGCCTTTTAAAATTAAGGGAGAATTCATAAGCCACCCCGGGCCCACTCTGGGCTACCGCATTAGCTGCGGCAACAAATCAATAGCTTACCTCCCCGACCATGAACCGGTGATCGGAAAAAATCACTTATTTCCTGAGGATAATTGGATTTCAGGATTTTCTCTGGCATACGGGTCTGATTTATTGATTCACGATTCCCAATACAGCAGAAAGGAGTATGAAAACAAGGCGGGATGGGGGCATAGTTCAATTGCAATGGCTGCTGAATTCTGTTCCCGGACGGAAGCCCGCCGCCTTGTCCTTTTCCATCACGATCCCGGTCATACTGATGAGCAGCGCACAGAAATGTTCCGGAAATTCATGAAGCGGTCTGAATACGACTTTCCAATTGAACTGGCCGTGCAGGGACAGGAAATTGAAATATAACAGAGCTGCGGCATATGGCAAAACCATTCCTTTCTTAAATCAACCCATAAACCACTTAAAAATGAAGAAAGTTCTTCTGGCAATCGTTTTTCTGCTACTGTTTTCCTGTAAGGAGAAATCTGAGAATGAATATAAATTACCGGGCCTGCAGGAAGGAGTAGAAGTCTTCAGGGATCCATACGGAATCAATCATATCTATGCGGAAAACGAATACGATCTATTTTATACCCAGGGGTACCTTGCGGCACGTGACCGATTATTTCAGTTTGAGATCTGGAGGCGGCAGGCAACGGGGACCGTATCCGAAATTTTAGGGGAAAGGGCCTTAAAAAGGGATATAGGAACCCGATTATTTAAATACAGGGGTGACCTGAATACAGAGTTTAGTCAATACCATGAAAATGGAGTAGCTATAATTAATGCCTATACGGAAGGGGTAAATGCCTACATAGATGAAGCACTGCAGGAGCCGGACAGCCTTCCGGTTGAATTCAGGGCCCTGGGGATACTACCCGGGAAGTGGACTCCGGAAGTTGTGATTTCAAGACATCAGGGCCTGCTGGGAAACATTGAAGATGAATTGGCAATCGGCAGGGCTGTGGCGGCCCTGGGAGCCGAAAAGGTAAAATCCCTCTTGTGGTTTCACCCCAAAGAACCGGATCTTAGCCTGCAGCCCGGAATTGATTCTGATGCCCTTTCCGAGAACATCCTCGAATTGTATGAAGCCTATCGGACGCCGGTGACCTTCGAGCCCGCAGACCTCTTACCTGAGTATCGCAATTCGGAGGTGGCTGAAATCTTGCCAACAAAGGATAACCCAGCTCCCGACAGCCTCTCTATTGGGAGCAATAACTGGGTTGTTAGCGGGGCACTGATGGCTAATGGAAAACCCTTTATGGCCAATGACCCGCACAGGAGTATTAAAGTACCTTCGCTGCGATATATGGCACATCTGGTAGCCCCTGGCTGGGATGTAATAGGTGGGGGTGAGCCCGAGATCCCGGGTATTTCTATCGGACACAACCCATACGGAGCCTGGGGACTGACCGTTTTCAGGACAGACGGGGAAGATTTGTATGTGTATGAAACCAATCCGGCAGATCCAAACCAGTATAAATACAAGGGTGAATGGGTCAACATGGAGATTATTCAGGACAGTATCCCTCTAAAGGATGGCAGAAAAGTAGGGGTTCAGTTAAAATATACCAGGCATGGGCCGGTAGTATTTGAAGATTCAAAGCGCAAAAAGGCTTATGCAGTGCGTTGTGCCTGGATGGAACCCGGGGGTTCGCCTTATCTGGCTTCTCTAAGGATGGATCAGGCAAAGAACTGGGATGAATTCCGGGCTGCGTGTAATTACAGCAATATCCCCGGAGAGAATATGGTGTGGGCAGATGTGGATGGGAATATTGGCTGGCAGGCCGTTGGGATAGCGCCCGTCCGCAGGAATTTCTCCGGACTGGTACCCGTTCCGGGAAATGGTAATTTTGAATGGGAGGGCTACCTGCCCATTGTAGAGAAACCCCACTTATTAAACCCGGAAAAGGGGTTTATCGAAACGGCGAATCAGAACGTTACCCCGGAGAGCTATTCCAATTGGGATGCTATCGGTTTTACCTGGGCAGATTCCTTCAGAGGAAACCGTATTGAAGAAGTACTCAGCGCGAGTAAGACACACACCATGGATGAGATGGCTGCCCTGCAAACGGATTACCTTTCCCTACCGGCGCGGGAGCTTCTTCCTTTCCTTTTTGATCTGAGCCTGGAGGGAGATGCATTGGAGGCACGTAAATATCTGGAAACCTGGGATTATATACTGTCTCCGGATTCCAGAGCGGCTGCCATTTATGTTGCCTGGGAAAATGAAATAAAAAAACAGGCATTCCGCCAATTCGTCCCGGAGGAAGGACAGGCGTATATCCAAAGCCTGCAATTGGAAAAAATTATAGAATGGATAAGGGCTCCTGAAAATTTCTTTGGGAACGAGGCAAATCGGAACACCTTTTTGCAGGAAACCTTCAGAGGGGCGGTAGATGCATTATCGGAGCGTCTGGGTCCTGAGATGGAAAAGTGGAACTACGGCCAGGAAAACCTGAAACATATCCTGATACGACACCCGCTCAGCGCCTCCCTGTCTCCGGATAAAAGGAAAGGGCTGGACTTAGGCCCCCTCCCGAGAGGAGGAAATGGGTATACTCCCGGTTCTACAGGAAATGGTTACCGGCAGAGCAGCGGCGCTACCTTTCGGGTGCTCATACCTGTTGGCGACTGGGACAATGCCCTGGGGATAAATAGCCCGGGTCAATCCGGAGATCCGGACAGCCCTTACTATGGCAACCTTTTTGAAATGTGGGCACAGGACCGGTATTTCCCCTTGCTCTATTCCAAAGATTCCATAGCTAAATATGCAGATTCGCGCTACCTGCTTCTCCCGGAGAATCATAAATAAACTTTATGTGGATATTAAGGAGTAGATAATTACCGTTTATGTAATTAGCCATTAGCTTTATAGTGAAGGATAGATATTTATATTATGCTATCAGGGGATATCTCGTGTCTTTGTTTGAATGGTACATAAGCCTTTGAAGGTTTCAATTTCAATATTCGGGTAACGAAATGATTATCGAATTATTTGTATTTTACAGCCTAAACACATTCCAAATGATATTGAATAAACGCTCCTCCGGAAAAGCACTCAGGCTTGGGTTAATAATGCTGATTTGTATTACTGCAAACGCCCAGAAGAATTACTCCAAATCTGCAATTAAAAAACAAAAAGAAGCGGCTGCCGAACTGGTTCAGAATGACGCAAAACAAACACAGGTGATGGTGGATAAAATTTTCAGTTTTGCTGAATTGGGTTTCCACGAAACCGAGTCAAGCAAATACCTCACCGACATACTGGAAGATGCCGGTTTTGAAATCACTTATGGAGTTTCAGGCATTCCTACTGCCTGGTTTGCCAGCTGGTCTCAGGGAGAAGGCCCGGTTATCGCGCTGGGGAGCGATGTGGATTGTATTCCCAAGGCTTCCCAATACCCTGGAGTAGCGTACCATAAACCTATAGTTGAAGGAGCTCCTGGCCACGGAGAAGGCCATAATTCCGGAATTCCACTCAATATCACTGCTGCCCTTGCAGTTCAAAAGCTTATGAAAGAAAATAATATAGGCGGGAAATTGGTCATCTGGCCCGGAATAGCTGAGGAACTGGTAGCTTCAAAAGCCTGGTTCGTACGCGACGGGCTCTTCGAGGGAATAGACATGTGTATTTTTACCCATGTTAGCAGCAACCTCTCGGTATCTTACGGACAGGCCCGGGGGACCGGCCTGATTTCAGTAGAGTACAGTTTTGAAGGGGAAGCTGCGCATTCTGCGGGCTCTCCCTGGAGGGGACGGTCGGCCCTGGATGCAGCCGAACTGATGAACATCGGCTGGAATTATAAAAGGGAACACCTGCATCCGCTGAAGCGCTCACATTCCATCTTTACAGATGCCGGAGACCAGCCTAACGTGGTGCCTTCCAAAGCCTCAATCTGGTTTTACCTGAGGGATATTACCTACGAGGGCATTATGGAAATGTATGAAGATGCCAATAATATTGCGAAAGGGGCAGCCCTGATGACGGACACGGAAGTCAGTTCGCGGGTTGTGGGTGCCGCCTGGCCCAGGCATTTTAATAAGGTAATAGCCGAAACCATGTATGAAAACATAAAGCAGGTAGGCTTACCACAGTGGTCTGAAGCGGACCAGCAATTGGCTGTGGCAGTCCAAAAGGAAGTGAGTTCCAGGGACACCACGGGCCTGGCAACAGAATTGTCGGAACTCGGGAAACCTGCAGAGCGGCCCATCAGCGGAGGTTCTGATGATATCGGGGACATTTCATGGACCGTTCCGACCGTTACACTCAGGTTCCCTTCCAATATCCCAGGGCTACAGGGACACCACTGGTCTAATGCGATAGCAATGGCTACCCCTATAGCTCATAAAGGGGCTACAGCCGGGGCCAAGGTAGTGGCCATGACCGTACTGGATTTCCTTATGCAACCCCAGCTGCTGGCCGATGCAAAAGTATATTTCAATGAAGTACAGTCTAAGGAGACTCAGTACAGGCCCATGATTACGGATCAGGATCCACCACCTGTTGAGTTAAACACGGCAATTATGCAAAAATTCAGGCCGGAAATGGAACCCTATTATTTTGACGAAACCAAATACGACACCTATCTGGAGCAACTGGGGATTTCCTATCCAACCCTGCCGGCCAAGAATACAACGGCAGCCGGATCCGGGAAGAATTAAACAATGGAATTAATCGATGCCTGTCAGTTCTGAGTTAAGTAATGAATGAATTCCTTCAATTTCGTACAGTGCCTGCCTGTATATGGAATCTTTTATGGCTGTCAGGTAGATGCTTTCAACAAAGATGTTCTGAATTTCCACACTGAAGAGGCGATCGGGATCAGCGGCTTTCCAGGTATTGTAATTTACCACCGATCTTAGTTCAGGTGATAATTCATTGATGATAATGTCCCAGTGCATCCGTTCCAGGTCGTTGGTAAGGTTATAGGTTTGCTCAAGTTGTTGGAGTGCAGTGATTATTTCATTGTTTTTAAGGAGGTTTAATTGTCCGCTTACAGCAAGGTTCTGATAAATTTCTGAATTTCTGCGAAAGTCTGAATACTGAGACAGCAACATGGCCATGACCGCGAGGGAGTCTGTTTTTGAAACATCCTTCGATTCTATAAAAGTATTTGCCTTTTTATAGGTTTTAAGGTAAGCTGTATTGAGCTCCCGTTGCTTGTTTAGTTCTTTGCTGTCCTGAGAAATCCTTTGGTTTAGGGTTTGATATAGGGTTATTTCGGTCTCCCGGTCCAGGCGCTTGTTGTTCCAGTTGTCTATTTGTAGGGCTATAAGAATCCCCAGTACCACCAGTAAAATTTCGCCCAGGGCATATAGGAGATACCTCGATATCTGCTTTCCCGTAATAAATTTAAAACGTGTCTTTTTCCAGAATAAAAGCATATCAGCACAACTATAAAGACAGTAAGATTCTTTAAGGAAGGAAGTTTTTGTTCCGGACTATTTTTTCGGAACTGCGGAAAGTACAGCACTTGCCGTGAGCCCAACGCCCAGGCCTATCAACATGCAGCCAACAAACCATAACGGAGCCGTTTGAATAAAAAAGAATCCTGCCCCAAGCCCGATTAGCAGGCCTCCTCCAATAGCCCACGAACTTTTGTCCTGTTTCCTGTTTTCCATTTAAGTAGTCTTCTAGATGGTACTAAAAGTAAGGAGAATACAGGCATCACTTCATGATAATTATCAGGCTCCCCAAGCGTCTTCCAGGGTAGGGGGGAGGAGCCTATTATAAGGTCAGGACCATGAGGTAATCATCCATCACAAACCCCTGCCCGATGTCCTGCACCACTGCTTTTTCATTCCTAAAACCCATACCTTCATAGGCTTGAATGGTTCGGGTGTTGTTTTTGTTGACAGTAAGCCTGATCTCCTGACAGTTTTCTGTTATGGCGCATTGCTTTACAAAGTCCATTGCGCTGCTGCCATAGCCCATTCCCCGGAATTCCTGCTTCAGGTAAATCTTGCTGAGAAAGAGGTGGGTTTCTTCTAAAATGAAGGCCAGGTACCCTACCGTAGTGTGGGCTGTTTTTAGAAGGTAATAGCGCATCCCCTTGCTGATCTGGTCTTTTATGGCCTCTGCAGACTGATATTTCTGCAGCATATAGCCTACTTGTTCTGGCCCTATTATAGGAGTGTAATGTTGTTTCCAGATTTGCTCGGCCAGTTCTGAGACAGTTTCGAACTGCATTGGCTCGCGTACCCGGACAGCTTCAATTGCCGGCATGATTTCTGCAGAGATTAATTGGGTTCCAATCGATCCGGAATACCCAAAATGATCTGTTTAGGGTTATTCTTT
The DNA here is from genome assembly GCF_052497835.1 of Robiginitalea insularis. Lineage (NCBI taxonomy): Bacteria > Pseudomonadati > Bacteroidota > Flavobacteriia > Flavobacteriales > Flavobacteriaceae > Robiginitalea > Robiginitalea insularis. The sequence goes on along the minus strand of NZ_CP199296.1, from coordinate 1,062,117 downwards.
GAATTTAATTTCTAAATTTATAAAATCGGGTGGACATCAGTATGTATTGTAATGCCCAACGGCGATTAACGTCAAAATAAATAGAGATTTACTTGATAATTGATACAATGAAGAAATTATTTTTTTACGCGACCCTGCTAATTGTAATGTGTAATCCGGTTTACGAGCTATCTTCCCAGGAAGGAAATCCAAAACTGGTTGTCGGGATAATTGTGGACCAGATGCGGTTCGATATGCTTTACCGCTATCAGGAAAAATTCGGACAGGGTGGCTTTAACCGGCTAATGCGCGAAGGCTACAATTTTAAAAATACGATGTTCAACTACGTCCCAACCGTTACGGCAGCCGGACACTCTTCCATTTATACCGGGACTACCCCTGCGGTGCATGGGATAATTGGGAACAGCTGGTATGACCGCAACCAAAAGCAGGTCATCAGCAATGTCGGGGACCCCAATGTAAGCCTTGTGGGTGCCGAAACCGAAAGCAGCAGCGGGTACTCGCCAACGAATTTGATCAGTACGACCATCACCGACCAATTGCGCATCGGGTCTAATTTCAGGTCTAAGGTGATCAGTGTTTCTTTGAAGGACAGAGGGGCAATTTTGCCCGGAGGACGCACGGCAAATGCTGCTTACTGGCATGATTGGGAAAACAGCCCGGGGAATTTTGTAAGCAGTACTTACTATATGAAAGAGGTTCCCAAGTGGGTCGAGAAGTTTAACAAGCTGGGAAAAACAGAGGCATACCTCTCAGAAAGCTGGCAAACAGCATATGATCTGGATGCTTATACAGAAAGTACCCCGGATGACAATAACTACGAAAGAAGTATTGGTGGCAAGAGCAGTCCTACCTTCCCATATAATTTTAAAGAAATGGAGATGGCTTTTGAAGGGCGTCCCGGCTATCACCAATTGCTGTGGGGCAGTCCGGCTGGGAATACCATTGTGAAAGATTTTGCCCTGGAAGCCCTGAAACAGGAGTCCTTGGGCAAGGACAATATTACAGACATGCTGTGTATCAGTTTTTCGGCCCCTGATATTGCCGGGCACGCCTTTGGCCCCCAATCGGTGGAGGTAGAAGATATTTACATCCGCCTGGACAAAGAAATCGAAAACCTGTTGGAAACCCTTGACCTGGAAGTGGGGAAAGGGAATTATACGCTATTCCTGACCTCTGATCACGGAGTTATGCAGGTAGCCTCATTCCTGGATGACAACCGCCTGCAAGCCGGCATTGCCCTGATCAGTAAATTTAAAGTGGATCTTGAATTCTACCTGAACCTGAAGTTCGGGGCCTTTCCCTGGGTGGAACGCTTTGAATACGAAAACATTTACCTGGACCATAAGCTGATTGCCGAAAAAAAACAGTCACTGGAGGAGATACAGCGTGCCGTTGCTGAATTTATGGGAAAACAAAATGGGGTTCGTCATGCCCTGACTGCAACGGACCTTAAAAACCAGGAGTTTATTCAGGGGATACCGGCCCTGATTCAGAATGGATTTCACCCTAAACGTTCCGGAGATGTGCTGCTGGCTTTCGAGCCCGGCTTTATACAGTCTTCGGATATACGATTGAAAATCCCCGGTGTGAAGGGCACAACCCACGGCTCAGGTTATGCTTACGACCGACATGTTCCGCTGTTGTGGTTTGGTAAAGGGATTTCAAGAGGGAGTTCGGTAAGACCGGTTTCCGTAACGGATATCGCCCCTACACTCTCCATGATGCTCAATCTGCAAATGCCGAATGGGGTCAGTGGAGAACCTCTCGAGGAACTTTTCCGATAAAGTTTTTCAGGCTTATTCCGGTGTCTGGGCCAGGCTGATGATTTTTTCCCTGTATTCTGTCTGGTCTTCCAGTACCTTAAAGAAATCCGAAACAAAGTCATACATCTCTTCATACTGCCTGGAACTTTTGAATTCAGATTTATAGCTACTCAAGAGAGCCATTATTTCCGGCTTTTTGGTTAAATAATGTTGGCGGGCCTCCTCATAAAGAGCAGGATCCCGTTGCCACCCCCGGAATAATCGCTGGGTTACCCTGGTTATTGGTAATTTTTTATTCTGTATTTCGGATACGACAGCATAATTGGTGTTCACCAACCCGGACATATCGAAGTCATATGGAACCGGAACGGCCTTCATGCCTTCTACAAAAATCAATTTCCCATTATGCTGATACGCCGCTGAATAATCCGTATTTCCAATCAGGAATTGAAAAAGGTCGTTTTGTATGGAGCACATATCGTCTTGTTGCAGGGGGTGAACAGACCTTTTGAGTTTTTTGCCACCCACCCTGTCAGCCACCCGGCTGATGTCTTCGATTAAAAAACCTTCCAATTGGTAATCTTTTCCTTTTCTACCCCGCTGATCCGTGTAGTTAATGGCCAGGCGTCTGGTCTTAAAATGAAAGGGGGTTATGATCTCATACATTTTATAAGCCAGCAATTCTTTCAGGACCCAGTCTTGTCCTACATCGGAGTTGGAGCAGGGCAGGACCACTTTCAATTCCTTATTGCCTTCAAATAGGGTGCCCTTGGCTGCCGCTTTGCGGATCCTGATTTTAACCGGTGTCAGAAAACAGTTTTTCATCCGCCAGTTTCCCCTGGCCCTCAAACGAATTTCCAAAGAATCCCAGTTCCCGTCTTCATTTTGATACTGCAATACTGAATTCAGGTAAGTGCTATCATTGGTCTTTCGCTTCATTTCCATGTTGGAATAATTCAGGCGAACGGGCAGCGCCCCTTCATCCGCGAAAAGTGGAGTGGTCTCTTTTTCTGTGACACCTTGGGTTTCCTGAGCGGAAAGGCCCGTGAAGAGTCCTAAAAATAATAAGTAAAACAGAGGTGTAAGCCGATTTTTCATTATCTTGGTGATAGGTTATTTTCATAAGGTACTAAAAATTAGAATATTAGTCTATATACTGTCATAATAAATTTAAAAACCCTCTGGGTGGCGATTATTTCTGTAATTGTCACATACCTTTCTATTCATTTTAATCTGGATTTCAATGTGGATCTCACCCTGTTGAGTATCGCCATTGTTTTTCCGCTTGTCTTTAATATCAGGGGTGCCTTTAGGAGGAGAGAAAAGGCTCTGGAGCACATGAGCCAATTCCGATCGGCAATGAAAACAGTATATTTTTATATACAGATGAGTTTCAACCTGAAAAAGGAAGACAAGGACAAACTGGAGGGAATTTTAGAAGAAATCAGCGATGCGGTAATCAGCCAGCTGGAAAATAATGGCACCAAACCGCAGGAAGTAGATGGGAAAATTAAAAAACTCCATGATTTTACGCTGGAACTAACTGAATTTATTCCCAGTAAGGTAAAGGATAGGATTTTTAGATATATGAATGCCCTGCAGGAAGGGTTTGAAAATGCCTATGCGATCAATACGCATCGTACCCCCCAGTCCCTAAAGGCTTATTGCCTGGTATTCATCTATTTGTTCCCGCTTGTATATGCACCTACTATTATTTATAATATCGGAGCGGAACAAAATGCCTGGGTGGTATATTTTATTATCCTGCTAACGGAGTTTATCCTGATCTCTCTCTACAACATACAGGACCAGATGGAATACCCTTTTGATAATGACGGCCCGGATGATGTAAAACTGGACAGTTTTAAAATTAATCGATAATATCAATAATCCGTAACGCAAAGAGATTTCAAACGGAGGAATTAATCAGCCAAACAAATGAAGCAAATTATTTTACGGCAGGCAGGCCTGCTATCGCTCCTTTGCCTATTTAGCAGCAGTATTTTGAGAGCCCAGGAAGAAATAATCGGTCGCTGGGATTTAAACGTTTCCAATGGGGAACGGTCCATGCCTTCCTGGCTGGAGGTAAAACAATCGGGCAATAAGGCCCTGGTAGGTTATTACGTTAGTTATGCCGGAAGTGCCCGGCCCATTGCTGAGGTAATGTGGAAAGACGGTTTGTTTTCCTTTAGTATTCCCCCTCAGTGGATAGGAACCCACTATATGCACTTAACAGGCACGGTAAATGCAGACCGGATGGAGGGAAATATTCTGGACCACATGGGGAACGCGCTATCCTTCACAGGGGAAAGAGCCCCTGTTTTGTTGCGGGAGCCCCCGGCTTCCTGGTCTAAACCACGCCCTTTACTGGATAAGAACAGCCTCAGTGGCTGGATTCCGGTTTCAGAAAATACAGTCAACCAGTGGTTTGTAAAAGACGGAGTCCTTACCAGCCCGGCATCCGGTGTAAACCTCAGGACGGAGGAAACATTCGAAGACTTTAAATTGCATATAGAATTTCGCTATCCGGAGCATTCCAATTCCGGGGTTTACCTGAGGGGCCGCTATGAGGTACAGGTGGAAGACAGCTTTGGCAAGCAGCCCTCATCAGTATATCTTGGCGGGGTTTATGGATTTCTCACACCCAATGAAAATGTTGCAAAAAAAGCGGGTGAATGGCAGTCTTATGATATTACCCTGGTGGGCAGGAGGGTTACGGTTGTAGCTAACGGAAAGACCATTATCGGCAACCAGATCATTCCTGGTATAACGGGTGGGGCTCTGGACAGTAACGAAGCGGCACCCGGCCCTATTTACCTGCAGGGAGACCACGGCCCCATCGAGTACCGCAACATCACAATTTCGGTTCCTGAATAACAGGCTAAGGCCGCTACTATTCGGAAACTTTTTTAAAATATTCCCCGAAGGCGCCCAGTTTTGAAACGGTCCCGTCTGCCCCAATCTCAAAGGTAAAGAGCAGGCGGCTTTGCAGCTTGTTATCCTTATCGGAGATAAAGGAGTTATAGTGCCAATGTTCCGTATGAAAGTTTACAAATCCATTGAAATTTATCTCCAGCACTGATTCAGAAACATTAACCTTTGCCTCTCCCAACATAGGATGAGTATATCTGCCCCTAAATGCCGGTAATGGCAGGCTAGTTGAAGTGCCGGGTATTTGACTCTCATTGAACTTTTTCAGGGCTGTTTCCTGCCGCTCCCTGCTTTTCTCGTACAGCTCAAAAATTTCCCGGTGCCAGGGCCGCTCAGGGTCATTAAAGGCCCAGAGGTCCATTGCTTTATATAGAATTGCATGCCGCAGTTCGGCGTGGTCCCGGTTTGCCAGTACATAGACAGCCGTCCTGGTATCGTGAATGATCCCTGCAATAGCCGCCAGGCCTGCTATACTGCCGGTGTGAAAATCCAGTTTATGCCCGCGGTAGTTATGCTGGAACCATCCCAACCCATAAGTCATCCAATCCGGTTTGGTAAGTTCCTGGGTCGGATAAAAATTTGTCGCTCCCACAAAAGCATGCGGCTCAAATAAATAGGAGAAGGTTTCCGGACTTAGCAGACGCTTTCCTTTATAAACGCCTCCCCGGGACAGCATCTGCAAATAGTGCTCCATATCAGCCGTACAGGTCCAGATCATCCCGGCGGCCCCAATCTGGTCGGAGCGGTTGAAAGGCGCCGGATACAGGCCTTCAGCTGTATCGTACTGGTAAGGGGTAACATAGTTGCCCGAACTGAAAATATCCGATACCCGGGCAACGGTCCGCTCCATTTCCAGCGGCTTGAAGATATGCTCTTCAACAAATTTTGTCCAGTGCATTCCTGAAACGGCCTCTATTACTTCACCTGCTACGGCGTACATCATATTGTTGTAAGCGAAGCCTCCCCTGAGTGGATATGACTTTTCCGAGAGGGCAAAACGCGCCACTGTCTGCTCCGTAGAAACACTGTCTATCACCCAAAGCAGGTCGGCCGGTGCAATTCCCAGATTATGGGTAAGCAAGTCCTGAACCCTGGCCTCTTCCGTTATATAAGGATCCGAAAGCCTGAATTCGGGTAAGTGGGAACGAACCTTATCATCCCACTTTAGTTTTTGCTGATCTACTAATTTCCCCAGGGCCATGCAAACCACAGCCTTGGTAGTCGATCCCATATTGAAGAGGGTTTCCCGGTTCACGACCTTCTGGCTCTCTATGTTTTTGACCCCGTACACCTTACTAAAAACGACTTCCCCCTCCTGAACAACTACGGCGGTCATCCCCGGTATATGCCAATCCTGAATCCCTTGCCGTATCATGTCATCCAAAAGTGCAACCTTATCCTGTGCATGAATGCTGCTTAAATAAAGCAGACCAAACATTGTAATTAAGAGAAATCTGTAGTTTTTCATTGGGCTATAAATTCAGAATTAAAATGTACGAAACTATTCCTACATTTATAAGCCTCTTCAAAAACCAACTAAAATGAAAAAAATTACCCTTGCTCTTATTTTCTTATTTACCGGCATTCTGAGCTTTTCACAAGAACTCAATACCTTTCTTAAGCCTGCCAAATTCCGGAACATAGGCCCTTTCCGCGGCGGTCGGTCTACCGGATCATCCGGGGTGGTCGGGGACCCGCTCACCTATTATATGGGCACCACCGGAGGCGGATTGTGGAAGACAAGCGATGCCGGACAGAAATGGGAGAATATTTCTGACGGGTATTTTAAGACGGGCTCGGTAGGAACGGTGAGCGTTTCTGAAAGCCATCCAAATGTCGTTTATGTGGGCATGGGCGAACACGCTCCCCGGGGGGTTATGACCTCTTACGGGGATGGGGTTTACAAATCCCTGGACGCCGGGAAAACCTGGGAACATATGGGGCTGGAACAAACCCGTCATATTTCAAGGATCATAATTCATCCTCTTAACCCGGATATTGTCTGGGTAGCTGCCCAGGGGGCCCTTCATGGCCCCAATCCAGAGCGCGGCGTTTATAAATCCACAGACGGGGGTAAAAGCTGGAAACAGGTACTGTTTGTAAACGACCTTACCGGATGTAGCGACCTTTCTATAGATTACCAGAATCCACAGGTTTTGTACGCGGGGATGTGGGAACACCTCAGGACGCCCTGGAAAGTTATCAGTGGGGGTGCAGGAAGTGGAATATACAAGTCTACAGACGGGGGTGAAAACTGGAAAAAGATCCACGAAGGCTTGCCGGAAGAAAAAGGGAAAGTTGCAGTGGCCGTTTCCCGGGCAAACCCTGACCGCTTGTACGCCCTGCTGGAAAGCGATACCTATGAGGAAAAAGGAGGGTTATTCACTTCTTCGGATGCCGGGAAAAAGTGGAGTCGGGTAAGCGGGGACCACCGCCTCTTGCAACGAGCGTGGTATTATATTGAGGTATTTCCGGATCCTAACGATGAACATACCGTATATGTGCTCAGTGCCGACACCTACCGATCCATAGATGGCGGAAAGAGCTGGGAAGAGATCCGCACGCACCATGGAGATTACCACGATTTATGGATCAATCCTGATAATTCGAAGAATATGGTTATTTCGGACGACGGAGGGGCGGAAATAACCTTTGACGGAGGGAAGAACTGGTCGCGGCAGGATAATATGCCAACGGCTCAATTCTACCGCGTGGCTACGGACAGCCTTTTTCCATACAATTTATATGGAGGGCAACAAGATAACAGCTCGGTTAAGATTGCCAGTATAGGCATCGGGAGCTGGAGTATCGGAGAGGAACACTGGGAGGCGTCGGCCGGGGGAGAAAGTGCCTTTCTCGCCTTTGACCCCAATAATCCCGAAAAAGTCATGGGAGGGAGTTATCTGGGAACTGTCAACCTGCTGGATGTAAATTCAAAAGCCAGCACCAAGGTAATGATTGAACCAAACCTGTATCTGGGATTGCCGGCCCGGGAAATGAAATACCTGTTCAACTGGAATGCCCCTATCATAAAATCCATGCATGAACCGAACACCTACTATCACTGTGCCCAATATGTGTTGCGCACTCGTGATGAAGGCTATTCCTGGGAAGTGATTTCGCCAGACCTGACCCGTAATCAGGACGATAAACAGGGCAATGGTGGTGGGCCGTATACCAATGAGGCCGTGGGTGCAGAGAACTACGGAACCATCAGTTATATAGCGGAGTCGCCTCACCAAAAGGGTGTATTCTATACAGCCAGTGATGACGGCCTGGTGCATATAAGCAGAGACAACGGGGGCTCCTGGCAAAATATCACCCCAAAGGGAATGCAGGAAACGCTGGTTAATGCCATTGAAGTGTCGCCACACGATCCGGCAACAGTTTATATTGCCACTACCCGTTATAAGTTTAATGACCATACCCCTGCCCTTTATAAAAGCACGGATTACGGGAAGAGCTGGAAAAATATCACCGCTAATATCCCCGTTGGAGCGTATACCCGGGTTGTACGGGAAGATCCGGTCCGTAAGGACCTGCTTGCCGCCGGGACGGAGACCGGCCTCTATATTTCTTTTGACGGGGGATCCGGATGGCAACTCTTCCAATCGAACCTGCCAGTGGTTCCAATTACCGATTTGCAAATCCGGCACGGGGATATGGTCCTGGCCACTCAGGGCAGGTCCTTCTGGATTTTTGACGACATGCATGTATTAAGGGAGCATAAGGGCACGGTCCCTAAAGCACATTTGTACACGCCCGAACCCACCACTATTCCCAATTGGGGCAGTTCCATGAACGGGAATGACCCCAGCGGAACCGGGGCGTTCGAAGGAGTAAACCCTGCCAGCGGAATGGTCATTTATTGCAACCTGCCCGCTCTTGCAGACTCTGTACCCCTGAAGTTGGAAATAATGGATGCCACAGGTGCACTGGTGCGTACCTACAGCTCCCATCCCGATCCGGATTACAAGGCATATGAAGGGGCTCCACCCAAAGCACCCCTGCTGCCCAAAAAGGCCGGCTTAAATCGCATGGTCTGGGATTTGCGCTATCCCATCCTCCCGGGGGCTCCTGAAGTGTATATTGAAGGAAGTTTTCGGGGGCATCAGGCACAACCCGGGGAGTATACCCTTCAGCTTAGTTTCGAAGGAGAGCGCCTTACTACCAAGGCCCGTTTGTTGCCTAACCCAATGCTGCCTGTCTCTGCTCAGGATTATGCGGAATATCACAGTTTTATGAGTAAGGCTGAGGCCACCTATTCAGAGATGACCAATATGACCAACAAGCTCTACCGGTCAAAAAAACGCCTGGCAGAAGTATTAGGAAAGCTGGATGTAGGAAGTCAAAAAGAATTACATGCACAAGCAGTGGCTTTGCAGGAACGAATGAAAAACTGGGACTCCATTATGGTGCAGAGGCTTTCCAAGGCTTATGACGATGTAGAGAATTATGTAAATGGTTTTACTGCCGAATATATCACGGCCTTTAACCATGCAGACAGCAGTATTCCAAAAGTCAATAAGGGTACGGTTGAATTGATTGGCCGTCTGGACCAGCGATGGCTGACCTACCGGTCGGAGGCCGAAGAGATCCTGAATAAGGACCTGCCGGCACTGAACAGGGCGCTTTACGAAGCAGGGATAGGTGCCATAAATGTAGATTGAAAGGGGTTTTAACGAAAAATAGCCCCGTATGGACTGCTTTTGAATTATAAACGGTATAAAATGCTATCTTTTAAGGAAAATACACGGCTTACCCATATGGCTAGCTCCTTTCGGATTTTCCTGATATGTGCAGGGTCTGTGGCAATGCTCGGTTGTTCGAGCCTGAAGCCACCTGAAGACCCATACGCTGAGGCGTGGGAGGAGGTCGTCAGCTCCAGGAAATGGGAACAGGCCAGTGTAGCTACCGATATGGCAGAACAGGGGGGTCCCCCTCAGTTCTACGCCCTCTCCTCCGTAAAAATGGAGGAAGAAAGGCCGGAAGCGTCCCCTGTATTTTTAGATCGTTACCCCAAGCTGGTTAGCCGGGCCTATTTTCGTTTGATCGCAGAAGCGATTGAGGCGGACCGCCGCGTTACTAATGCTTTTCAGGAGTTGTATGCAGAATCCAGGAAAGAAGAAAACAAAGACAAGCGAAGGGTTCAGCGCGATTTTGAAACGGCCCGAAGGCGGTTTGTGGCCCATCGCAAGATGCTCGAAGGGCTGCGGTCCTGGAATGCCTTCCACGATTACGGTTCAGATGACCTGGATTTTTTCCTGAAAGAGCAGTTTCCCGACGCCTATAAACTTTACCAAAAAGGAGCCTCCGAGGAGCGAATAGTGGAATTGCTTATGAACGAACTGGCAGACTTGTATCACGAACAAAACCAGGATGCACCCCGGCTGAAGTTCTGAGCTGAAAGGATCTCATTTTATCCGGGCTGGGTGTAATTAATATACCTTTTCCCCGTTTCATTTATCCAGTACAAAATTAAAGCCGGCGGTTACAATATGAGAAGAGAAAGGGGAGTTCCGGTCGTAATAGTAATATTTGACCTGAATGCTTTTAAGCCCGAAATGGAAAAGGCGCAGCCCTGTAAAAATATCGGTATACCCCAGGCCCAAACCGTATTGATTGGCGTTATATCCTGACAGGTCAAAATCCGAAGTGTAAAAAGCTGCTGTTGAGAGATGCTCATTATAGGAGTTAAAATAATCTGCGGCTCCCTGACTGTAATAGCGGTATGACGGATAAAGGGTAAAGCGGTCCGTAAGCTTCCAGGGGATTTCCAATTGGGCCGTATGTGCAGATAGTCCCCAGTCATCCGTATAGTAGCGATAATAGGTGCGGATACTCAAAGAAGCATTCAGGAAATAATTCAAGCGGCCGCCAACGGCAATTTTAAACCGGTTGTTCGGCAGGCGTTCAATGTCTTCGGCAAGATGGAAACCATCCATAAAACTATCGGGCACATCCTGGAAATAAACCCTTTGAAAAGGGGTAGAGAGCAGGCCCTGCTGGCTGATCAGGTCCAGGGCGAGGCTTCCCTGTATATTTTTGGAGAGGATTTGTGAAAAACCAAAGCCCAGGGTATACGAATTCCGACCCTTATCTGAAAACCCCGTAAAATCAGGGTTGTAGTTGGATTCACCCGTGATGGGAAAAAGGGCAAAGAGTGGGTCGTTCAATCCGCTGCCCCCTGTATCAAAAGGCCTAAGCTCTATGGGGTAAATTGTGGTCCAGCGGTCAAAGTAGGCGTTGGCCCGAATGCTCAGCTCTGTATTTTTCTGGTTGAAAAGTCGGGTATAACTCCCCCCTGCGCCCATAGAAAAATAGTCGTATTCCGTGGCAACGGAAAAGCGGGCACCCCAGATTTGGTTCCTGTCATCAGAACTATGAGAGTAGTTAAAAACCGCGCTCGACCACACATCGTTACCCGAGGCCCCGCTACTGGCCACAAAGGGGTCGGCGGGTCCGTCAAAGGGATTGACATTACTGGAGGAAGCCGAGGTATAGGCAGAAACCCCGGCATCTATACTTAAAATATCATTGGCGTTAAGCGGAATGGTAATGATTACATTTCCTGTAACATCAGTGAGTTCTTCCGTCCCTATCCCCCCTGTAACCGCTGCATTTTCCCCATCTTGTTGGTAGTAACTGCTCAGAAAATCAATCTCGATACTTTCCAGCACCCGTTTCTGATAGGGTTCCTGAGGATCCTGTTGTTGGGCAAATCCAGCAGACAGCGTAAGCAACATACATATGAACAGGACCTCCCGCAGCATGTATTTTGTTAATTGCAGCCGCATCCGCCTCCAGTTTTACCGCCGTTTGCCCCGGCTGCCCCTTCCCTGTAGGAATGCATTACAATAAGGTTCCGATCGCACTTCTGATCCGTAAGGGACATATCCGGGTCATTGAGGTTTACCATTTCGTATTCCTTGATAACTACGCAAGATTGCAGTTGCAGCAAACCTGCCAGCAGCCCAAAAAAGATAATTTTTCTCATCTCGAATAATTTAACTCTATACCTCTGGAAGTATGCAATCCTCCGGAGGAATCCACGATAATACAATCTACCTCCGGGATCTGGTTTATACGGTCCAGCCCGGCTTCAATTCCCATAACGAAAACTGCGGTTGACAGTGCGTCTGCCAATTCGGCTTTGGGTGCAAAAACCGTTGTGCTGATAATCCCGGTACTCGGATATCCGCTACGGGGGTCGATAATATGAGCATAGCGAACCCCTTCAAAGGTGACGTGTTTTTCATAATCCCCTGAAGTGACCACAGCCCTGCCCTGAAGCGGTAGCAGACCGTATGATTTTTTTTTGTCCATGGGGTTGGTAATAGCCACTTGCCATGGACGGCCATTGCTTTGTTCCCCCCAGCTGTTCATGTCGCCTGAGGCATTGATAATTCCTGCCGGCACCCCGGCCCTGATCAGGACCTCCTTTGCCCGGTCCGCAGCGTAACCTTTTCCAATACCGCCAAATCCGATTTTCATTCCCTTTTTGGCCAGGTATACACTCCCTTCCTTTTCATCCAGGAGGATGTTTTTATGGCCTACAAGCCTTACGGATTGTTCAATAGCTTCCGGTTCGGGCAGTTCCCTCATGCTCCCGTCGAACCTCCAGATGCGGTCCATGGCGGCATAACTAATATCAAATGCCCCGTCAGTAAGTGTAGAAATACCGATGGCCCGTTTAATGAGCTGGTATAACTCCCGGGATACCTTTACAGGTTTTATCCCGGCCTGTCGGTTGATCTCGGAGGTTTGGGAAGCCGGGTCCCAGGAAGAAATAAGGGCTTCAATCCGGCGGATTTCAGTAACGGCCAATTCAATCCACTGATTGGCTTGGCGGGGGCTATCGGCAACCACTGTAATCTCAAAATTACTGCCCATCAGCAACATGGACTCCCGGTAGGTTTGCTGTCCTACTGCAGAAATTGTAACCAAAAATACCAGCAGGAGCAGTTTTTTCATGGGTCGGACTGGTTAAAGGCTTGTAGTTTTGCAATATAGGCCTTCGGGCCTATTTTTTCGTAGGTGGCTCGTCCTTTTACCCTGCCTTCGGCATCCATGACAACCACTAAAGGGAAAATGCCATTGGGGTTATAGCGTTCGGCCAGGGCAGCATTGGCTTTTGCCTGCTGCTCGGGGAGGGCATTTTTCTTTTTTCTTGGGAAATCGGCTTTTACCATCACAAAGTGAGAAGCCGCGTATTCTTTAAAAGCGGGGGTGTCCCAAACCTCCCGGTCCAGTTTTATACAGGGAGCGCACCAGTCGGAACCCTGAAAAACCAGGATAAGGGGTTTGTTCTCCTTAGCGGCAAGCGCCTGTGCCTTTGGAAAATCGGTATACCATTGCTGTGCTTGCGTAGCGTAAGAGAAAAACAATAGGCAGAAACAAGAGAAAAGCATGGTTTTCATATGTACTTAAACGATTTTTCAGGGATATAAGTATGCCTGCTTATAATTTGTTGAGGACAAATATGTAAAGGGATTTTATACCAGAATTTATTTTAAAACCTTCTACAATAAAGTTAAGGAACCTGTTTTATTTCAAAGAGAAGGGCATTTAAAAGATAAGCTTCAGATATGAATGGCTTATGGGAATATTAAAATGGATATAACACTGGTTTAAATCTTAAATGTAAATAAGACTTGACATTTTAAAAATATTATCTATATTTGTCAAATAAACTTTACATAAAGACAAATAGTATTGACATGAAAACAATGGATATGAATAAAAAAAATCAACGTAAACGGATAACGGGAAATCTGGCCGGATGGACTTTGGCCTGGACTTTATCTATTGCTCTGGCAACCTTCGGCAATAAGTTCCTTTGGGATGGAAACAAAGCCCTGACCATTGCGGCTATTATTTTAAGCCTGCTGCTCGGCATAGGGATGATCCTGGCCAACCGGAGGTTTATAGAGCAGTCCGATGAACTGGAAAAAAAGATACAACTGGAATCCATGGGGCTAACCCTTGGCCTTACCCTGGTAGTGGGCCTGGCGTATTCCCTCCTGGATACCACCAATGTCATTCCCTGGGATGCCGAAATCAGTTTCCTGGTCATTTTTATGGGCATCTGTTATATGACTGCTATTGCAGTGAACAACAGTCGTTACCGCTAATCCCGAATTGAAATGAAGAATAAAATTCGCGTGTTGCGGGCCGAAAGGCAATGGACACAGGAAGAATTGGCTGATTCTGTCGGGGTTTCCAGGCAAACGATCAACGCCATTGAAAAAGGGAAATTTGATCCCAGCCTGCCCACTGCCTTTAAGATTTCCAGGTTGTTCGACCTCCCCATTGAGCAGCTATTTGAATATGAGGAGGAGGAACTCTGAGGGAGTGGCAGGGGAAACCCGGGCCAATCATGTTATTAAGGTCATTGGGGTTTTAAGCTCAATTCCTTTGTATATTTAAGGCTCATACCAAACCTGTGACCTATGAAAACATCTTTTGCATTTTGCTTCGCCTTTCTGCTTTTAATTACAACTGCATGTAGAGAAGAGCAATTAAGTAGACCCCTTCCTGAAAGTAATGAACTGGTAAATGCCGATTTTGACCCGGAAGCAAAACTCCAGGAGCTGGGGATCCGCCTGCCGAAGGCCGCCACCCCGGTAGCCAATTATGTCAACGCAGTCCGCAGCGGCAACCTGATGTTCCTGGCAGGAAAAGGTCCTGGTAAGGAAGACGGGACCTATGTCACCGGAAAACTGGGGGCAGACCTCAGCATCGAAGAAGGATATGAAGCGGCCCGCCTGGTGGCCCTCAGCCAGCTGGCCGTTTTAAAGGCAGAGCTGGGAGACCTTTCAAAAGTAAAAAGGATCGTCAAAGTCCACGGGATGGTGAATGCTACCCCCGATTTCACCAACCAGCCCGAGGTGATCAACGGATTTTCCGACCTGATGGTGGAAGTATTCGGGGAACGTGGCAAGCACGCCCGGGCAGCCGTCGGCATGGGATCCCTGCCCAGGGGGATTGCCGTGGAAGTTGAGGTGGTTGTGGAGGTTGAGTAACAATCTCTGATCTAATCCGGATTTCTGAAGTTTTGAGGGGAGTGTCCTACCTGTATTTTGCTAAAAAGTACTTTTATATATTTCTTCACAGGCCTTATTTTTAATCCTGGATGATTCAAAAGGATATTTTATAGTTGGCTTTATCACCCTTGCAAAAAAAGGATTTTCCGCTATCGGTTTCCGCCATTCTGAACAATGCTATCGAGACAGAGATAGTGCCGGAAGATGATTTTACCTGGAACGTCTCGCTGAATTATATTTTTGGAGGTAACAAAAGGTCGATTCGTAAAAATAATTTTAGTACAATCAGTAAAACATAAATAATAAAGTAATGAGAAAACTATTGATTGGATTAGTAATGATGTCCATCGGTGCAGGATTATACGCACAGGATGCAACCATTGAACAGGAAATAAAAGATCTTTCCAGGCAAAAATGGCAATGGATGGCTGACAAGAACGTAGAAAAACTAGCTGCCCTATTCCATGACAAATCAAAATTTGTCCATATGAGTGGTTCCTGGAAAAAGGACAGGGAATTGGAAATTATTGAAACCGGAAGCATTTGGTATAAGAATGCCGATGTTCATGACGTGGCGGTAGAGGTTTTTGGTGACGATACAGCTGTGCTTTGGAATCGTATTACGCTCACAGCCCATGTAAGGGGAAATGACGTTTCCAACGAATTTACCGTGACGGAGTTTTATCAAAAAAATGGTGACAAATGGGAATTGCTTGACCTGACCTTTAGCAGTGTAAGGGATACCCATAAAATTGAGCACTAAAAACACAAGGATGAACAAAAAACTAATTATAGGGGTATTGATTGCTTTGTTAAGCATATCGATGACTGAAGCGCAGGACACAGCCATTGAACAGGAAATCAGGGAGCTATCCCAGCAAAAATGGGAATGGATGGCGGATAAAAATGCGGACAGGCTGGCAGAACTCTTTCATGACAAGGCCAAGTTTGTGCACATGGGCGGTACCTGGGGCAAGGACCGTGAAGTGGATATCATTAGACAAGGCTTTATACACTATAAAAAGGCCGATGTACATGAGGTCATGGTTGAAGTCCTAAATGAATCTACGGTGATACTTTGGAACCAAATTACCCTTTTGGCGGTTGTTGGGGAAAATGAGGTAACCAATCCTTTTATGGTCACGGAAGTTTATGTAAAGCAGGATAATGCCTGGAAACTGGCTGATTTGACCTTTAGCAAGCTTTTGGAAAGGGATTAGAAGGTAACCATGAAATTTGCAGAAGCCAAAGAATATGCAGTGAAAACATGCCTTGCTTTGTTCCTGGCCGTGGTCCTGGCGTTTCAATCGAATGCTCAATCCGGTATTGGACAGGCAACAGGGTTATCCGACCAGGAAAAAAGCCTTATCAAAATTGCCAGTTATACCGCTCAGGGCAACTTAACAAATTTGAAGGACGCCCTTAATGAAGGATTGGATAACGGGCTAACCGTAAATGAAACCAAGGAAGCCCTGGTGCATTTGTATGCCTATACCGGATTTCCGAGGAGTATCAGGGGGCTACAGACTTTTCTGGAAGTTTTGGATACCAGAAAAGCTAAGGGAATTACAGATACTCTGGGAAAAGAGGCCTCTCCCATCATCAACTCCGGAACAAAGTACGAACGCGGAAAGGCTATTTTGGAGGAACTGATTGGGGCCCCTTTGGATGGAAAGCCGGCCTATCAGGAATTTTCCCCTGAAATGGATGCTTTCCTGAAAGAGCACCTATTTGCAGATATTTTTGAGCGGGATGTGCTCAACTACAAACAACGTGAGTTGGTTACCATTTCGGTAATTGCCAGCCTGGGTACTTTGGAACCCATGCTCCGGAGCCATTTTGGCCTCTCCTTAAATGTGGGTTGGAATCCTGATCAATTAATGGAATTTACAAAGCTTATCGAAGCTACTGCAGGTAAGGAAAAATCAAAATCGGCTCTTGTAGTTTTACGTCCCATCCTTGAAGGCAGGAGTGAATGACTACCATGAAAATATTTCACAAATGAAAACGACAATTTATTTTTTCTTACTATACTTCGTCCTGTTCATACAAGGATGTTCGGAAAGAAAGGGATATGATACAAAAGCAGATTCAATTTTTCCAAAGGGTGAAAAAATAGAGAATGATAATTTCAATGGTACTGCCTGGTTAACCATGCTGGCTTCGCCAGATAGTTTAAGTGGGGTGTATGCCGGTAATGTCCGGTTTGAACCTGCTGCCCGTACGAATTGGCATTTACACCCGGCAGGGCAGTTGCTTATCGTAATCAGCGGAGAAGGCTACTATCAGGAGGAAGGACGGCCAAAACGTGTGTTGCGTAAGGGGGAAACCATTAAATGCCCTCCGGATGTACGGCATTGGCACGGTGCAACCCCTGAAATGGAATTCACCCATATTGCAGTTTCCAGCAACGAAAAGGGGGCAACCCAATGGTTTGAACCTGTAAGTGATGCAGATTATAACAGGTAATCCGTATAGTTAAATTAAGGATCTTGAGAAAATCCTTCGTCAATTAATTGTAACTTTTAGACAATCTAAAAATTATGGCAAAATTCAATTTAAAGATCAATGGAAACGCTCAGGAAGTAGACGTTGACCCGAACACCCCGGTGCTATGGGTGCTGCGAGACCACCTGAAACTGGTCGGCACCAAATACGGTTGCGGGATTGCCCAATGCGGGGCCTGCACCGTCCACCTGGACGGAACTGCAGTGAGGGCCTGCATGCTTACTGTTGCCTCTGTAGGCAACCAGGAAATAACAACCATTGAAGGCCTGTCCGAGAACGGGGACCACCCGGTCCAAAAGGCCTGGATGGAAGTAGACGTACCCCAGTGCGGCTATTGCCAGGCCGGGCAGATCATGACGGCAGCGGCCTTCCTGGAAAAGAACCCCAACCCCTCGGACGAGGAGATAGAAATGGCCATGAATGGCAACATCTGCAGATGTGGAACATATATCCGAATAAAGAAAGCGGTTAAGATGGCCGCCAAAGGAAACGCCTAGTCAAAGAAAAAAATATCGAAGATGACACTCATTAAAACACAAATAGGAAGAAGGGCTTTTATTAAAAACACCAGCTTGGCAGGAGGCGGCCTTATATTGGGTTTCAGCATGTTCAATGCCTGTAAACCGAAGGATACCGCGGAAATGGCCGCACTGGAAATGCCGGAGGAATGGTTTGAGATTAATTCCTATCTGAAAATAGGCGACAATGGGGTGGTAACCATTATGTCCCCAAACCCGGAATTTGGGCAGGGGGTTATCACGGCCATGCCTATGATTGTTGCGGACGAACTGGATGTGGCATGGAAAGATGTTTTGGTAGAACAGGCCAATTTCGACGCAGAGGAATACGGCTGGCAGTTTACCGGGGGAAGCCAGGGGATCAGAAGACGATGGGAAGGCCTGCGTATGGCAGGGGCAACGGCCAAACAAATGCTGAAGCAGGCTGCTGCAGACCAATGGCAGGTCTCGGTTGCTGAAATCACGGTATCTGAAGGGGTGCTGAGCCATACAGCCTCAGGAAATTCCGCACATTATGGCGAAATGGCCGCTGCCGCTGCCAAACTGGAAGTACCCGAAGAAGTTAGCCTTAAAGAGGTTGCCGATTTTACCATTATCGGAAATTCGAAAAAGAGTGTTGAGAACCATAAAATTGTGACGGGCAAACCGCTTTTCGGGCTGGACTATGATTACGAAGGTACCCTGGTTGCCATGGTGGAACACCCTCCTGCCTTTGGTCTCAAATTGAAATCATTTGATGCTGAAGCGATAAAAAATATGCCCGGCATAGTAGATGTTTTTTCCATAAAAACATTAGAAGATGGCTTTAAGAGGAGTTTTTTTGACACCAATGCCTTCACTGACCTGGTCGCTATAGTTGGTAAAAGCACCTGGGAAGTTATGAACGCCAAAAAACAACTGTCCGTAGAATGGGAACCCATAGCGAATTCTACCTTTACCCTGGATCGCTTTGGAACCGAAATGGAGGTAGCCGTGCCAAAAGGCCTGGAAAGCACAGAGGCCCATTACGAAAAGATGAATGAGATGGCTACTCGTTCCGGCACTACGGCTCGAAAGGATGGGGATCCTGAAACTGCCTTTAAAAATGCTTCAAAAGTTATCGAGCGGTCCTATACCTGCCCTTTTTTGGCCCACAATTGTATGGAACCCATGAACTTCTTCGCAAATGTTACTGAGGAAGGGGCAAGGCTGGCGGGCCCCTTACAGGCCCCGGCACTTACGGAGGCAACCGTTGCAGCCCGCCTGGGAATCCCAGCTGAGAAGGTCGAAATTGAACTGACCCGAATGGGCGGGGGGTTCGGCAGAAGGGCCTATGGCCATTACGCGGTAGAGGCCGCCCTGATCTCAAAGCAGGTGCAGGCGCCGGTAAAGTTGATGTACACCCGGGAGGACGATATGACCTTTGGGATCTACAGGCCTTCCTATCAGGCCACCTACAGGGCTGCCCTGGATGAAGACAACCGCCTGACCGCATTCCATGTTAAAGCTGGCGGGGTTCCGGAAACGCCTTTATTTGCAGATCGTTTTCCTGCCGGAGCGGTAGACAATTACCTGGCCCAGCAGTGGGAAATCAATTCCAATATTACCATAGGAGCATTCAGGGCACCCCGATCGAACTTTATGGCCGGGGTGGAGCAGGCTTTCCTGGATGAGGTAGCCGAAGCGGCCGGGAAGGACCCTATAGAATTCAGACTGGAGCTTCTGGAAAGGGCGAAAAATAATCCGGTTGGCGAAAATAACGATTACGACCCTGAAAGGCTTGCCGGGGTTTTGAAACTCGTTCGGGAAAAATCCAATTGGGGAGATCCCCCTTCCGGTGTTCACCGGGGGGTATCTGCCTATTTCTGTCACAACAGTTATGCTGCCCATGTGGTGGATGTTGTTATGGATGGGGATCAGCCACGGGTTGACAAGGTAATTTGTGCGGTAGACTGCGGGATAGTCATTAATCCGGATGCTGCCGCCAATATGGCTGAAGGCGCTATAATTGACGGGATTGGCAATGCGATGTATGGCGAACTGACTTTTAAGGAAGGAAGAACCCAGCAAACCAACTTTGACCGCTACCGCATAATCCGTCATAGCGAAATCCCCCGGGAGATAGAAGTACATTTTGTTCAAAACGAGATCGATCCAACAGGTTTGGGAGAGCCTCCATTTCCACCAGTTTTCGGGGCCCTTGCCAATGCTCTGTATAAGGCTACAGGGAGGAGATATACCCGGCAACCTTTTATTTCTGACAAACCGGAATTAGTAGGGTAGATTTATTTTAAGCGTGTGGGGCAAGAGATAGCTATCGCTGTTCTTTTGGGCCTCGCTGGCGAAAATACAAAGGTCCATCCTGCTGGCGCAGGCTGGTTCTGTTTCGTTTGGTCATTGGTTCTGCTTTGTAGCAAGAGATAGCTTCGCTGTTCTTTTGGACCTCGCTGGCGAAAACACAAAAGCCCATCCTGCTGGCGCAGGCTGGTTCTCTTTTTTACTCAAGTGTTTGGTTGGCGATAATGGCAAGAGATAGCTTCGCTGTTCTTTTGGACCTCGTGTTGAAAATACAAAAGTCCATCCTGCTGGCGCAGGCTGGTTCTCTTTTTACTGAAGTGTTTGGTTGGGGATTCTGGCAAGAGATAGCTTCGCTGTTCTTTTGGGTCTCGTGCTGAAAATACAAAAGCCCATCCTGCTGGCGCAGGCTGGTTCTTTTTTTTCGTCCTGTCCCCACTCAAGCGAGCTTGGTGAGGACAGTCCTCAAATATAGAAGCCTTTGCTTTCGCAAAGGCCTTTTGTGCTTATTCGTAGCCCCGGCAAGAATCGAACTTGCATCTAAAGTTTAGGAAACTTCTATTCTATCCATTGAACTACGGGGCCAAATGTATCTGTGGGGCTGTTGTCCCAAATGGGTCTGCGAATTTATGAATACTTTTTGAAAACATTCAAAAAGCATTTTTCTAATTCACTTGGAATCATAAAAATCTATTTATTAGTGATTCTCGCATTTCTGGATATTTTTTCAGATTGACCAAATACTGAATGCTCTTCATTCTTTTGATATGTCTTTCTATTTTAATTGCGGCAGTTTTATTTGGAACTTCTAAGTAGAGAAAATATTCCCAGGGAATTTTCCTCTTGGTTCTTCCAATATTGAGTTCTTTTGAATTATGATATTCCAATCGCTCGGTTAAATTGGAAGTATGTCCTATATAAAAAGACTGATCTTTTTTGGATTGTAATATGTATACAAAATGCACTTCGAGGAAGAATAGTTGGAAACTTCCCCCGATAGCTATCGGGGCTATCCAATGAACTACGGGGCCAAATGTTTCTATGGGGCCATAGACCCAAATGGGTCTGCGATTTTATGAATACTTTTTGAAAACATTCAAAAAGCATTTTTCTAATTCGCTTGTCCTCATGAAAATCTATTTATTAGTGATTCTCGCATTTCCGCATATTTTTTTAGATTGACCACATATTGAATGCTCTTCATTCTTTTGATATGCCTTTATATTTTAATTGCTACAGTTTTATTTGGAACTTCAAAGTAGAGAAAATATTCCCAGGGAATTTTCCTGTTGGTTCTTCCAATATTGAGTTCTTTTGAATTATGATATTCCAATCGCTCGGTTAAATTGGAAGTATGTCCTATATAAAAAGACTGGTCTTTTATGGATTGTAAGATGTAAACAAAATACACTTAGAGGAGAAATTGTTGGAAACTTCCCCCGATAGCTATCGGGGCTATCCATTGAACTACGGGGCCAAATGTTTCTATGGGGCTATAGACCCAAATGGGTCTGCGAATTTATGAATACTTTTTGAAAACATTCAAAAAGCATTTTTCTAATTCACTTGGAATCATAAAAATCTATTTATTAGTGATTCTCGCATTTCTGGATATTTTTTCAGATTGACCAAATACTGAATGCTCTTCATTCTTTTGATATGTCTTTCTATTTTAATTGCGGCAGTTTTATTTGGAACTTCTAAGTAGAGAAAATATTCCCAGGGAATTTTCCTCTTGGTTCTTCCAATATTGAGTTCTTTTGAATTATGATATTCCAATCGCTCGGTTAAATTGGAAGTATGTCCTATATAAAAAGACTGATCTTTTTTGGATTGTAATATGTATACAAAATGCACTTCGAGGAAGAATAGTTGGAAACTTCCCCCGATAGCTATCGGGGCTATCCATTGAACTACGGGGCCAAATGTATCTGTGGGGCTGTTGTCCCAAATGGGTCTGCGAATTTATGAATACTTTTTGAAAACATTCAAAAAGCATTTTTCTAATTCACTTGGAATCATAAAAATCTATTTATTAGTGATTCTCGCATTTCTGGATATTTTTTCAGATTGACCAAATACTGAATGCTCTTCATTCTTTTGATATGTCTTTCTATTTTAATTGCAGCAGTTTTATTTGGAACTTCAAAGTAGAGAAAATATTCCCAGGGAATTCTCCTGTTGGTTCTTCCAATATTGAGTTCTTTTGAATTATGATATTCCAATCGCTCGGTTAAATTGGAAGTATGTCCTATATAAAAAGACTGATCTTTTTTGGATTGTAATATGTATACAAAATGCACTTCGAGGAAGAATAGTTGGAAACTTCCCCCGATAGCTATCGGGGCTATCCATTGAACTACGGGGCCAAATGTATCTGTGGGGCTGTTGTCCCAAATGGGTCTGCGAATTTATGAATACTTTTTGAAAACATTCAAAAAGCATTTTTCTAATTCACTTGGAATCATAAAAATCTATTTATTAGTGATTCTCGCATTTCTGGATATTTTTTCAGATTGACCAAATACTGAATGCTCTTCATTCTTTTGATATGCCTTTCTATTTTAATTGCAGCAGTTTTATTTGGAACTTCAAAGTAGAGAAAATATTCCCAGGGAATTCTCCTGTTGGTTCTTCCAATATTGAGTTCTTTTGAATTATGATATTCCAATCGCTCGGTTAAATTGGAAGTATGTCCTATATAAAAAGACTGGTCTTTTTTGGATTGTAATATGTATACAAAATGCACTTAGAGGAAGAATAGTTGGAAACTTCCCCCGATAGCTATCGGGGCTATCCATTGAACTACGGGGCCAAATGGGTCTGCGAATTTATGAATACTTTTTGAAAACTTTGGTACCTTAGTCAACAAAGGCAGCTGTTATGAAAGCAAAGAAGAAAACCCTTTTTGTTTCCGGGGCCATAAGCCCGGAATTTATCGCTAATTCGATAGCCAAACATCAGTCCAAAACCGATATCGGGGCGCACGATATCTTCCTGGGGCAGGTGCGGGCGGATGAATTGGAGGGTAAAAGGGTACGGGCGATAGAATATACAGCCTATGAGGAGATGGCAGAACAAAAAATGCATGAAATCCGGGAAGCTTGTTTTGAAAAATACGAGCTGAGTTGCATGCATGTCTACCACAGCCTGGGCGAGGTGAAGGTGGGGGAAATTTGCCTTTTCGTCTTTGTTTCCTCTCCCCATAGGAAAGAAGTATTTGAAGCGCTGCATCATTTGGTTGAACGTATAAAAAAGGAACTTCCTGTTTTTGGGAAAGAGCTGTTGGAAGACAGTTCATACAGCTGGAAGGTCAATACCTGAGTATGGTTGATATTACGAATAAAAAGGTGACCCTTCGGATTGCAACTGCAGAGGCAGTGGTCCTATTGGGAAGTAATGAAACACTGGAGGCCATTCAGCAGGGGAGGGTTCCCAAAGGAGACGTTTTTGAGATGAGCAAGGCGGCCGGGCTGCTGGCAGTTAAGAAGACTCCGGACCTCCTGCCGGATTGCCACCCGTTGCCCATTGAAGGCACCCAGATTGAGTATGAGATCAGGGATCTAAGAATATATATCAGAATTACCGTCAAAACAAATTATAAAACCGGGGTTGAGGTAGAGGCCATGCATGGAGCCAGCGTAGTGGCACTCAATATGTATGATATGTTGAAACCCCTGGATAAGAAGATCGAAATACGCTCCATCCGGCTGCTCAGCAAAAGTGGTGGAAAGTCCGATATCGACAATACGAATGGAGGATAAGCTGTTCAGGTCGGCTAAGGCCCATTACCGCAGTTGCCAGATTTCGTACATGGGTTCCCCCCGGCTGTTCTTTCCGGTGTGGTGCCAGTCTGACCCTTTTCGCTCAAAATTGAATTCCAATTCGGCGCCAACCCTGGAATCATCCCTTGAAAAAAACTGTATCACTTCGGTATATTTCCCGTTATCGGCAGCATAACGCCCGCCGCCGCAGCCTCTGAAGTCCATCGTTTCCGTATTATAGGCAATCCACTGGAAATAACCGTCTTTGAGGAATTTCAGCGTTTTTCGCGGGCCTGAATCCCCCCTTCGCTCTTGTCCTGTGTCCGGCCCGCGGGTTCCGAACAACCAGTTTCCATCCAGGGTTTGCTCCAAACCCGGTTCTTTTTGGTAGGGCCTGTTATCATTCCCGTTCAGGATCAGTTTCCCGTCTGTATATCCCAAAGTAGTGAGATACTCTCTTTTGCCGGTTTCGCTGAAATCTGAATTGAATTCCAGGGCTACTTTGAGGCTATCGTCCAAAACCTCATAAAACCCTCCCATGGTTGAAACAAAATGAGCCGGGTCTGAATCGTAAATACTGTGGATTAAGTAATCTTCGGACACCAATAACACGTAATTCCGTTTTCCATTATCCAGGCGCTCAGTGGCCCGGTACACTCCCGTTTCCAATTGAGCATTCATAACCAGTGGCCCGAGCAGCATCAAATTCAGAATCAGATAAATAGCAGTTCTCATCTGGGTTAGATTGTATTTCTCAATAATCTAAATTACAACAATTACCGGGTTAAAACAGGGCTTGAAATGAGGTGGTAAAAAAAAAGTGCAAAAAAGACTATTATTAAAAAAAATTGATTTCATTTACACCCGTAAAACGCAAAGCTTTATAATTCTAACAGCGTATCAGAAGCGTGAGCCTCTTTACTTTAAAATGGGCGGAAAGCCGCGGCCAGCAGCAAGCTGTCGGGCCGGTTTCCGGAACTCAATTTTCCTCAGTATTATTGAGTGGTTCTTGCAATATATTTCCTGCAGATTTTCTATCTTTTTTGAAATCGCCTTTTAACTTGCAATTTCTATTGTAAATTAAACCTTCATATGGGAAAATGGGACGTACCCTGCAACCCGGAAACACTTACAACAAAAATTTAAATGAATATCACCTATAAAGATCTGATCGATCAGACTTATTATTTTCCCACCGAGGAATTTGACCTGAAGGATGCCAACCTTTTGTTTCACGGCATTCCACTGATGGACCTGGTCGCCAAATATGGCAGTCCGCTGAAATTTACCTATCTGCCAAAAATTTCTGAAAACATCGGAAGAGCAAAGCAATGGTTCGCAAATGCAATAGAAAAGCACAATTACGCCGGGAAGTATTACTATTGTTATTGCACCAAGAGTTCCCACTTTCAGTATGTGTTGCACGAAGCCCTGAAAAATGATATCCATATTGAAACCTCATCTGCCTTCGACATAAATATTGTTGAAAATCTCAAGGCCGAGGGGCGGATCAGGAACAACACCTATGTGATCTGCAATGGGTTTAAAAGAGCCGCTTATATTGAAAACATCGCCCGGCTGATCAATGGCGGCCACCGGAATTGCATCCCAATAATTGATAATTATGAGGAAATATCCCTGCTCTCCGAAGCGATTGATGATCCGTTTAAGGTAGGAATCCGAATCGCATCCGAAGAGGAGCCCAAATTTGAGTTTTACACCTCTCGGCTGGGGATTGGCTATAAGGATATTGTACCCTTTTATGAGAGTCAGATCAAAGAAAATGAACAGGTAGAGCTTAAGATGCTCCACTTTTTTATCAATACCGGAATTCGGGATAACGCCTATTACTGGAATGAACTCAATAAGTGCCTCAAGGTATATGTTCGGTTAAAAAAGATTTGTCCATCCCTGGACTGCCTGAATATTGGAGGAGGATTTCCGACTAAAAATTCCCTGGCCTTTGATTACGATTACGAGTATATGATTGATGAGATCATTAATCAGATCAATCTTACCTGTAAAGAAGAAGACATCCCTGTACCCAATATTTTTACAGAATTCGGGAGCTTTACCGTCGGAGAAAGCGGTGGGGCCATTTATCAGGTTCTCTATCAGAAACAGCAAAATGACCGGGAGAAGTGGAATATGATTGATTCCTCTTTTATTACAACCCTTCCGGATTCATGGGCAATCAACAAACGGTTCATTATGCTTCCGGTCAACAGATGGAATGAAGCCTATGAGAGGGTGTTGCTGGGCGGACTTACCTGCGATAGCGATGATTATTATAACAGTCTGCAGGATATGAATGCCATTTACCTGCCGAAATTCCATTCGGAGAAACCCCTCTATATTGGGTTCTTCAATACGGGGGCCTATCAGGAAAGCATAGGTGGATTCGGGGGCTTACAGCATTGCCTGATCCCACATCCGAAGCACCTGCTGATCAACAGGGATGCCAAAGGAAAATTAACTGTTTCCGTTTTCCGGGAGCAGCAAACGGCGGAGGAACACCTTGAAATCCTGGGGTATGATCCGACCCGGAAATCAAAAACGTAAATACAAATTAATTACAACTAAAAAATTATAAACCAATAAAGAAGATAAAATGAAGGTATCGGAAAATTATGCGGGAATCCCGGATGAATTTGCGCAACTGGAGAAAGCAAAAATAGTACTTGTGCCCGTGCCCTACGACGGTACCAGTACCTGGGGGAAAGGTGCAGATAAGGGACCGGAAGCATTCCTGGAAGCTTCTGCCAATATGGAACTCTACGATATTGAAACGGAATCCGAGGTCTATCGTGAGGGCATTTACCTGACAGAGCCCATAACCGTTAATGATAGCCCTGAAGAGGTTGTAAATGAGGTTCATAAAATAACCAAAGACTACATCAAACGGAATAAGTTTGTTACCCTTTTCGGGGGAGAACACTCCATTTCTATAGGTTCTATCCGGGCCTTTAACGAGTGTTTTGACAACCTTACCGTATTACAGATCGATGCCCATGCCGATTTGCGCAAGTCTTACGATGGCAGCAAGTACAACCATGCCTGTGCCGTACATGAAGCAGCCCAGACAACCAACCTGATACAGGTGGGGATCCGAAGCATGGACGTTTTGGAAAAGACCTATATGGATCCCGAAAAAACCTTTTTTGCACACGAAATGGTGGCCGATGAATTCTGGATGGACAAAGTAGTTGATCTGATGACTGAGAATGTCTTTATAACCTTTGACCTGGATGCGCTGGACCCGTCCATAATGCCTTCAACCGGTACTCCGGAACCTGGCGGTCTGCTTTGGTATGAGACCCTTGAATTTCTAAAGCAGGTATTTAATGAAAAGAATGTGGTAGGATTCGATATTGTGGAACTTTGCCCGAACCCGGCCGAACGCTCTTCCGATTTTCTGGCTGCAAAACTCTATTATAAAATGTTAAGTTATAAATTTATGGAGGAAGGCAAAGACGAGTTGCTGGACGACGATGCTGACCTGATGGATAACAAATTGGGTTCTGCCTTCCCTAAATTCGATGACGATGACTACTAAGGGACCGATTTCTGATTTTATTACACACTATTACAAGCACTTCAATGCGGCAGCATTGGTGGATGCAGCCAAAGGGTATGAAGAACAGCTCAATCAGGGGGCCAAGATGCTGGTTTCCCTGGCGGGTGCCATGAGTACTGCAGAGCTCGGGAGGATTTTTGCCGAAATGATCCGTCAGGATAAGGTGCACATCATCTCCTGTACAGGTGCCAACCTGGAAGAGGATATTATGAATCTGGTAGCCCATAGCCATTACAAGCGGGTGCCTAACTACAGGGACCTTACTCCGCAGGATGAGTGGGATTTGCTCGAAAAGGGCCTGAACCGGGTAACCGATACATGTATCCCCGAAGAGGAGGCCTTCAGAAGGCTGCAGGAGCATATATTCAAACTCTGGAAGGAAGCGGAAGAAGCAGGGGAGCGATACCTGCCTCATGAATATATGTACAAAATGCTCTTGTCCGGGGTCCTTGAAGAGTACTATGAAATAGACTTGAAGGATTCGTGGATGTACGCTGCAGCCGAGAAAAACCTGCCACTGGTTTGCCCGGGATGGGAAGACAGTACCATGGGGAATATTTTTGCCTCCTATGTCCTGAAAGGAGAGCTTTCAGCCAGCACAGTCAAGTCAGGAATTGAATATATGACCTACCTGGCAGACTGGTATACGGCGAATTCCGGAAAGGGGATAGGGTTTTTTCAGATAGGGGGCGGTATCGCAGGAGATTTTCCTATTTGCGTAGTGCCCATGCTGTACCAGGATATGGAACGGACAGATACTCCTTTCTGGAGTTATTTCTGTCAGATCAGTGATAGTACCACCAGCTTTGGCTCTTATTCCGGGGCGGTTCCCAACGAAAAAATAACCTGGGGAAAGCTGGGAATTGAGACCCCGAAATACATTATAGAAAGCGATGCCACTATTGTTGCCCCACTTATTTTTGCGTATCTTTTGAACATGTAATTATGGATAATCTTAAAAGAGTAATAGTAGATTTTAAAAAATTGACCCCTGAGGTACTCAAACTTCTGGTGGAAAAGTATCCTGATGGATACGATGACGACCATATTATCAGTTTTCGTAACGCCCAGGGAGAACGAATTGAAGCGGTGGAGGTAACCACCGAGGACACCAAATACCTTGTTAAGATCAGTGCCCGCCTCGAAAAAACGATGGCGAATTACGATGAGGAAGATTATGAGGATTATGACTCGGACGACCCTGAAGCCATTCCGGACATCCCATTAGAGGATGAGGAGGATGACGAAGATTAACTTCAACTGCGAAACATGCAACAGACCCCTTTTCATTTGTCGCTTCCCTGTGTAAGCGTATCGGCTACCAAGGCTTTTTATACAGAGACCCTGGGTGCCAGCCTGGGCAGGATGTCCACACAGTGGGTGGATATCAACCTGTTCGGCAACCAGATCACTTTTACGAAATCCGGGGATTTCAGTTTTCATTATAAATCCTATAAGTTTGAAGAAGCGGTATTGCCCGCCTTTCATTTCGGTGTCCTGGTAAGCGATACCCAGTGGAATGGTTTATTGGAAAAACTGAAGGGGATGTCCCTTGAATTACCCGTAAACACACTGTTCCTTCAAGGCAGGACCGGGGCACACCGCTCTTTTTTTGTGGAAGACCCCAATGGTTATATGGTGGAGTTCAAACACTTTCTGGACCCGCAGCAAACCTTTCTTGCAGACTAGTAGCAAGCCTTAAACCTTAACTACAGCTTAAAGCAAGCTTATCTAAAGCTTATTGATGAAAGAATTAAAGATCCTCGGGAGTGAGGAATGGTGCATTTTTGAGGAACTCGGAATTCCCGCCATTAAAGCACGTGTAGATTCGGGAGCCAAAACGTCCTCCATACAGGCGACCAATTTTAAGGTCTTTATGAAGCATGCCGAGGAATGGGTCCGATTTGAAGTGCATCCTTTGCAGGATAACCGCAGCATTGCCCTTACCTGTGAAGCCCGGATGGTAGACCGAAGGACGGTCAAAAGTTCATCTGGGATTTCAGAGGAGCGTTTTGTGATACGCACTCCGGTGAAACTGGGAGCTGAAAAATTTGAGATTGAGCTAACCCTTGCCAACCGGGATACCATGGAGTACCGGATGCTTTTGGGAAGGGAGGCCCTTACAGAAAGGTACCTTGTCAACCCTGCTGAAAGCTGTACCCAGATGGATATTTCTGATGAGGAATTGAACCGCAAGTATGCAGCCTACCAGAAGAAAAAAACCGGGCTTAAGATTGCCCTGCTGGCCAGTAATCCACAGTTGTACAGCAACAAGCGCTTAATGGAAGCGGCCCAGGCCCGTGGCCATGAGATTGTTTTTCTCAATGTGGAATTAGCCTACATGAAACTCGATGCCAATTCGCCTCAGATCCGATACAGGGGTGGAAACATCCTCAATGAATTCGATGCCATTATTCCCAGGATCAAACCGTCGGTAACCTTTTATGGCTGTGCGCTCATCCGGCAATTTGACAACCTGGGGGTTTATTGCCTGAATTCTGCAGAGGCCATTACCCAGTCCCGGGATAAACTATTTGCTTCCCAGCTGTTCGCCCGGCATGACATCCACATCCCGATTACCGGCTTTGCCAAATCCCCCAACGACACCAAAGACCTTATCAAGATGGTCAATGGAGCTCCCCTGATCATTAAACTGCTGGAAAGCACCCAGGGGAAAGGAGTGGTGCTGGCTGAAACAAATAAGGCTGCAGAAAGCGTAATTAATGCCTTTAAAAGTGTTCAGACCAACATACTGGTCCAGGAATTTATAAAAGAAGCCAATGGGCAGGACATCCGTTGTTTTGTGGTTAATGGAAAAGTTGTGGCATCTATGCAGCGGCAGGCCGAGAAAGGCGAGTTCAGGGCGAACCTGCATCAGGGGGGTAAAGCTTCTATAATCAAAATTACCGCTGAAGAACGCAAGCTCGCCCTCAAGGCGGCCCGTGTACTGAACCTGGCGGTAGCCGGGGTGGATATCATCCGGTCTAATCGAGGACCCTTACTGCTGGAGGTCAATTCCTCCCCGGGACTGGAAGGGATTGAAAATGCAACCGGTAAAGATATTGCCGGCAGCATGATAATGGCCATTGAGAAAAAGCTGAAATTCCACGCAGACTAGAAGGCCTGAACGCTATTTAGCCATTTGTTCGCGCAGGTGCGCGAGCATG
Organism: Robiginitalea insularis; assembly: GCF_052497835.1. Classification (NCBI taxonomy): domain Bacteria; kingdom Pseudomonadati; phylum Bacteroidota; class Flavobacteriia; order Flavobacteriales; family Flavobacteriaceae; genus Robiginitalea; species Robiginitalea insularis. The sequence goes on along the minus strand of NZ_CP199296.1, from coordinate 1,031,566 downwards.
GTTTCTGTGGTTTTATCCAGGTCAAACTCCGGCTCCCAGCCCCAATCTTCTCTCGCCTGGGAATCATCTATACTGCTGGGCCAGGAATCTGCAATTTCCTGACGGAAATCCGGTTCGTAGTTCATCTGAAAATCGGGCAGGTGTTTCTGTATACTCTTTGCAATGTCTGCCGGGCTGAAACTCATGGCCCCCAGGTTATAGGATGAGCGTATACTGAGCTGTTCTCCGTCGCTTTTCATCAAGTCAATGGTAGCACGGATAGCATCGTCCATATACATCATGGGCAGGCGGGAATCTGCCTTTAAAAAACAAGTATAACGGTTGTGGGCCAGGGCTTCGTGGTAAATTTCAACAGCGTAATCGGTAGTGCCGCCCCCGGGTTGGGTTTTCCAACTGATCAGTCCGGGATAGCGGATACTTCTGACATCCACTCCGTACTTCCGGTTATAATACCAACACCAGCGTTCGCCTGACTGTTTACTGATCCCGTAAACGGTACTGGGCTCCATTACGGTAGACTGAGGGGTTTGTTCCTTGGGAGTATTGGGTCCGAAAACAGCGATACTTGAAGGCCAGAACAATTTCTCGATCTTACCTTCCTTGGCCAGGTTCAGTACATTGAAGAGCGTATTCATATTCAGATTCCAGGCCCGTGAAGGAAATTTTTCGGAGGTGGCACTCAGCATGGCGGCCATCAGGTATATTTCCTCTACTTCATAATGCATAACGGCTTCCTCCAGGGCATTGTAATCGGTAGCATCCAGTAATTCAAATGGACCGGACTCCATTAATTCGGATCCTCCCTCCCGGATATCACTGGCAACTACTTTCTCATTGCCGTGCATCTGCCGGAGGGCCAGAGTAAGTTCGGTCCCGATTTGACCACAGGCTCCCAGGATGAGAATAGTTTTTGCCATTTTAAAACGCTTCAAATGTTATTGGGTATAAATATAACTGTTCTTAAAATTTGTACATTCGCTATATGTGGAAATTCTTTTGCGCGATGCTCTTTTTGATGCTGAGTGGAGCCTGCCGGGAGACCCCCGGGCAGGAAACGGTTGCAGTCACGGAACCCTCCTTTCAGTTAACAGATTGGCCCCGGGCAGTACAGATCAATCCGCAGGCGGACGCTATTTTGAATTCCTGGCCTGAGTTCAAAACTTTTGAAAATCGATTTGAACGCTTGCGTGAAGTCAGGGGGGAAGAAGAACTGCGGTTGCTGCTGGAAGAGCTTATTGAACTGAGTAAAGAGCTGCAGGCGTCAGTATTTCCCAAAGACTTTAACGTACTCTCTGTAAGGAGTCGCCACAAGGTAGTAGATACCTACTTATACAAAGTGCAGGCTGCAATTATTTACAGGCAGGATATAAATGAGGCTCTTCAGGAATTAATGGGTGCCTATAATGCCTTGCGGGAGCAGTTTAATGTAATTAAATCCAGTACGCTGGACCCTAAATTATTTGAGGATGATTAGATATTTGATCGTATTCACCCTTTGGGTTTCTATGGGCATGAATGCGCAACAAACTGCAGAACAGGAAGTTTCACAACTCCTGGACCAATGGCATAAAGCAGCCGCACAAGCAGATTTTGAAGGGTACTTTAACGCCATGGCTGAGGGGGCGAATTTTATAGGGACAGACGCGACGGAAAATTGGGATAAAAAAGAATTTATGGCCTTCTCCAAGCCGTATTTTGACCAGGGGAAAGCCTGGTCCTTTAGTGCTCTGGAAAGAAATATTTATATTGGAGCCTCAGCAGAGGTTGCCTGGTTTGACGAACTATTGGATACCTGGATGCAACTTTGCAGGGGTTCCGGGGTAGCCGTAAGGCAAAACGGGGAGTGGAAAATTGCTCACTACGTACTTTCACTAACCGTTCCAAATGAAAAAATAGAGGGCGCTATTGCCCTGAAAAAGGAATCGGACAGCCTGTTAATGCAGCAGCTGGCCGGAATAAAAACAAATTAAAATAACAATCGGATTACCTATGAGGAAATTCAGGTTTTTTCTGCCCCTGGTTTTGGGCGGGCTATTGCTTACGCAATGCAGGGAAGCACAGCAAACAGAAATTGCGGCAGAATCGTTCTATCAGACCGAATTGTTCAAAGATGTGCAGATGCGCGGTATTTTTGAGGATTCGAAGACATTTGTGGATTTACGCAGGGATCGGTCCTTTCAGGATCTGGAGCGCTTATATCTTGAAGCGCGGGACAAGAGTGGTTTTGACCTGCAGGCATTCGTAGAAGAACATTTTAAAGATGCCAGCCGTAAGCCCAGCGGCTTTAAAACGGATACAACCCGCAATATGTATGAACACATTAGTGGAATGTGGGAGATATTACGTCGTGGGCCCGATTCGGTAAATGCCTTTTCTTCGAGGATCCCGCTTCCCGAGGAATATATTGTTCCAGGGGGGCGTTTTAAGGAGATTTACTACTGGGACAGTTATTTTACAATGATCGGGCTGGTGTCTGATAACCGGATGGACCTGGCAAAAGCCATGCTTGCCAATTTTGGCCACCTTATTGATTCCCTCGGATTTATCCCCAATGGTACCCGTGACTATTACCTGACACGATCGCAACCCCCGTTTTTTTCGAGTATGGTTAACCTGCTCGTACAGGAAGACAGTACGATAATGGATCAGTATTTCCCCCAGATAGAAAAAGAGTACGCCTACTGGATGGAGGGAGCGGCAGATTTAGAGTTGAGTGAAGGCGGCATGCGTGCTATCCGCATAGGCGAAAAATCATTTATGAATCGGTACTGGGACAGTTCAGAGCGTCCGAGACCTGAGTCGTACAGGGAAGACATTTTGCTTGCAGAAAATATTCCAACAGAAGAAGGCAAGGCCAATCTGTATTCCAACTTACGCGCTGCGGCTGCCTCCGGTTGGGATTTCAGCAGCAGGTGGTATGCCAGGGAAGGGGAATTTGCCTCCACCCAGACCAATGAACTGATTCCTGTTGACCTCAATAGCCTGATGTATTTTACCGAACGCCTTATGTCTGAACATTATGCGAAAAAAGGAAATGCCGAAGCTTCTTTGCAGATGCAGGTGCGGGCCAATTTACGCTGGGAAATGATCAACAAAATGCTGTGGAACCGAACGGAAGGATTTTATGTGGACTACAATTTCGTGAGCAACGACCGTTGCAGGGAACTTACCCTTGCAGGGGTATTCCCCCTGTATTTTAATATAGCCAGTCCGGAACAGGCTGAGGCTGTAAAAGACAAAATCATGACTGATTTCCTGAAACCGGGGGGGCTGGTATCTACCCTGAGGTTTACCGGGCAGCAATGGGACGCTCCAAACGGATGGGCACCGCTGCAGTGGGTTGCTGTTAAAGGGCTTCTGAATTATGGATATACGGAGGAAGCCAGGGAGATCATGCAACGCTGGCTGGCCCTGAATGAACGCGTATATAAGGAAACGGGAAAAATGATGGAGAAATACAACGTTCAGGATATAACGCTTCCCTCGGGAGGGGGAGAGTATCCCACTCAGGATGGTTTCGGGTGGAGCAATGGGGTAGCCCTTGGGTTCAGAGATTTGCTGAAAGCAACTGAATAGGAGCCAGACCCTGTTTAATTTTTATCTTCCGTAACTTCTTTCTCCTTTCGGGACTCCAGGGCTTGTTTGCTCAGGCTTGCCAGGTTGAAATTGGGGTCCAGGGCCAAAGCTTCATCAAAGCTTGCAATAGCCTGATCAATATTATTCTTGTCTATATTGTACTGTACCAGGCCCCTTAAATGGATAAAAGCAGCCTTCAGTGACACCTCATAGGGTTGTTGCCGCTCATAGAAGGCGTGTTTCATTTCCTCGGTGGCATTGGCAATTCCGTATTCGATTTCGGCCATGGCTCCTTCATTATCGCCTACCTGAATTTTCAGGTCTGCTACTTCGTAGGCCAGGTAAGGGTTGCGATTTCGCTCGTATAAAGCCATAAATTGTTCCAGGGCCCTTTTCGGCTGATTTAGCGATTTAAGGGAAATCGCCTTTACCTGAACAGCCAAATCCGAATCATTTGTATTTTTCTCAATCCCAATGGTATTGAGGGCCTGCATATGCATATTATTGTTTGCGTAGACATAAGCCAGGGTATCCCTTCGCTGCACTGAAGGGTCCAGGACGTTCAGATGGGTGAGCGCATTGATGACCCCGCGCATATCCCCTTGTAAACGCATTTGTCTGTAGTAAGATTCGTAATGTTTTTTTAAGGTCTCATCACCGCTTTGTCCCTGAAGGGATAAAGTGGCCAGCCCTAGCATCAAAATCAATATTTTTTTCATTTCCCCAAAATATTTTAGTGCGCAAAACTACATTATTTTTTTGGTTCTCAGGGCATTCCTTTTCTTAAAAGATGGGGCGAGCAGGCCCGTGGGAGGGGCTTTAGTAAAGAAGTTGAGGGTTTTGTTTTTACAAGGATTTGTCTGAATACAGGCTTTTGGTAAAATGTATCCCGGCGGCCTGGAAGATTGCGCTGTTGATGATTTTTCCACTGACGGGCCCTGGCGTATCCTGATACACGGGTGGTTTCAGACCTCTTTTAATGGCTTCTGATGCGTAGTAATCCCGTTTGCGCGGATGCTCCGGGCTAACCACGTTAAAAAGGGATGCTTCAAAGGGTTGTTCCATTAAGGACAGTATGGCAAGGATGGCATCGCTCCTGTGGATCAGGTTAATAGCATCATTCCCCCCTGACGGCATCTTTTTCCCGGATAGTTGGTTTGCAGGATGCCGCTCACCACCAATAAGCCCGCCCAAACGCACAACCTGAGTATGGGTGCTTTTGAGTTTGAGCAACAGCTTTTCTGCTTCCAGAAGCTCTCTGCCTTTAGCGTCCTCCGGGATGGCGGGATCCTTTTCAGATATAAGCCCCTGTGCATTTCCATAAACTGCTGTACTGCTTACATAAATAAGCCTTGGCAGCTCTGCATGCTCAAACGCTTTTATTAAATAACTGAGTTTGCTGAGGTAGCTTCCGGAAGGACCGCTCCGCAGTCCGGGAGGGAAGTTTAGAATAAGGCAATACAGCCCTTTGAGAAACCCTGTTAGGTCACCTTCTGTCCCTGAGGTATCAGCCTTCAGGTAGAATGGCTGAATACCGGCTTCCCCTAGGATCTGTAATTTTTCCTCTGAGGTGGTACTGCCTTTGACCAGGAAACCCTTATCCAGCAATCCTTCGGCCAGCGGGAGTCCCAACCAACCACATCCCATCACACCTATGGTCTTATTCAAAGCGAATTTTTTTGGTGACCAATACCGCATCGTTCAGTACAAAGGGCATAGGGATTTCTGTTTCCGGCCTCGGGGGAACCGTGAACAGGGGGTTGGATAGTAAGTCATTTGAGGCTTCGTATAAGGTCAGTTCCAAAGGTTCGTCAGCAGGAAAAAATAACTGGAGTTCCGTAGAGTCGTTATCACTTATATAATGGGTCAAAAGCTTGGATCTGCGCCGGTTTTTCAGGTAATATTCCGAGAGCGGTATCCCGTTGACCACCGCCTTGTTAAATTTTATCTCATTGGTAAATATCTCCAGTCGGTTTACATCTCGTTGCGGGCTGATGCGCAACAGAAGCTGCCGTTGCTTCTCCGAGATGGTATCCAGCAAAACTGTAACTTCCGGAGGAGGTACTTCTTTTACCGAAGCCTTGCGGACAAAGGAAAAGCCGGTGCTGTACTTACTGCTCAATGTTTGCTCTTTCAGCTTTTCGGGTACAACAGGGTCCGAACCCAGAAAAGCCTGCGTCCAGGAGGCGGGTTTCTTTTCATAGGTTGCCCAAAGGGCTTCCTGTTTATCGGCATCCAGAACGTACAATAAACTGCTGGGCTTCGGTTGTTCTTTCGTATAATCACTGCTGAAATGGGCTCCCAGCATGCAAATAAGGAATAAGCTGATACCCAGGCCAGCCAGTTGTTTCTTTTTCGGGAATTCAAGGAGAATAGGAAGCAATAACAGGAAAATAAGTACGCACAGGACACCGCTGGCAAGAATCATTTTCAGGCCAAGGCCTACCGGGAACATTTTTACAAAAGGAGCAAAGATCCAGAGGGCCGGGACCGAAAGCGCAGCAAGTATAAATGGGTTTGGGGAGTCCTGTCTTAAGTGGATAAACAAGGATATCAACAAGGCGTAAACCGGAATCAGGAAAAAGGCCGCTCCGGGGAGATAGGCATTGAGAAGTCCGCACAAAACAAGCCAAAGCAGGGCAGGGGCAATTAAAAGGTCAGTTGTCCGGACATGTTTATAATAGGAGTAGACCCAGAAGCAACTCCCCACAGCCAGACTGCTTATGGCTGCGATATACAGATATCCATTATAGGTAAATCCATGGAGCATATCTGCATATCCAGGATAGAGATATTTCAGGATCGGCCAGGCATAGTATACAGCCAAGGTATTTAGCAACAGGCAGAACAGGGCCGGAAGAAAGCCCGTCAGTACACCTTTAATTCTCAGTTGCCCACCTCTGAAACCAGTGATCAGGAGGACTGCAAAAAATACAAGAGCCAGCAAAAACATCGGCCAGATCCATTCATAAGGATAGGAAAGCAGTTTGAAAAAGGGTACGTTAAAATAAACCCTGTCATTCAGGCTTTTAAGTCCACCCAGTTCGGCGTCGGCAAAATAGGTGAGCAAGGGCATCAGATAACTTCCCTGATGGGCCAGGGTATTGCGGTCCAACCGGTCAGCAATGTCCAGCGCTGTATGGTAGTCAAAGTGATCGTCTATAAAAGCAAAATTGAAACCCTCAATGTCCGCATCTTCCCTGAAAACGGTAAGGTCTGTGTCATTAGGCAGCATTTTATAAATGCTGTAAGCAAGGGAATTCGCAACGGGGTAATCTGGCATTGCTGCCTCAAAGCCTTTGATCAGGTTCTCGTTTCCGCGGTTGGTCTCAATAAGCATATAGGCCGGCCCACCGCTTCCCCTGGCTTCAAAATTCAATACGAGCCTTACATCTTCTATCCAGGGATGCTGGTTTACAAAGATATCGGCCCCGTTCAGCCCTAATTCTTCCGCATCGGTAAAGAGAATAATCAGATCATTTTTATGGGTTTCCTGTCGCTGCAGGAATGCCCGTAACCCCTCGAGTATGGTTGCCACTCCACTCCCTGCATCACTTGCTCCAAAGGAGGAATGCGGGTTGCTGTCATAATGCGATAATAACACAAGGGCATCACCCCCTTCACTGCCCGGAATACGGGCCATAATATTGGTTGCCCGGCTAAAATTACCCCAGTCCCCGGCAGTATAGCCCGTCTGAAGCCTTACCTCCAGGCCCAAGCTTTCCAGCGTTTTAACAAGATATTCGCGAACGGTACGGTGCTCGGGAAAGCCTACGGCATGCGGCTGTTCTGAGAGGGTCTCCACCTGTTTCAGGGCCCGGTCTGTTGAGAAGTTTTCCGGATTAGAATCAAAATCGGCCTGATATCCGGGCATAGCACCCTCAAAGGCCCAGAAAGTAATCAGGCATAAAAGTAACAGGCAGGTGGCTGCAGTGATTGGTTTCATTGGCTTTAAGTCTTTTTTAAAAGTATGAAAATATAACCATCCGGCCGGGAGGCGGTTATTAATTTAAAAAGTTCTTAAAAAAGTGCTATATTTAAGATTAACCTTTCTAAAAACAACAACATTATGGGTATTAAAAGCTTTATGGGCCGGAGGGCCAAAGAAGCATCCAAAAAAGAATACGATGCCCCTATTCTGGTTAGCGATTATATGACCAAGAAGCTGATTACATTCAGTCCTGAACAATCCATCCTGGAGGTTATGGAATCCTTTGCAAAGAATCGCATCTCAGGAGGTCCGGTTCTTGACGACAACGGTTTTCTGGTTGGAATCGTCTCAGAGGCGGATTGTATGAAACAGATCTCGGAAAGCCGGTATTTTAACCAGCCTATTCTCGATAAAAGTGTTGAGCGTTTCATGACCAAAAAAGTGGAGACCATTCCACACGATATGAGTATTTTCGATGCAGCCGGGGTTTTTCATAAAAGCCACCGACGTCGCTTACCGGTTATGAAAGACGGTTTGCTTATCGGGCAGATAAGCCGCAAGGATATTGTAATAGCTGCCCTTAAACTCAATTCACATAACTGGAAGTAAAAACTATTTCTGTTTCTTTTTTTGGGCTCTTAACAGGAGGTATAAGCCGGATATGGCATTCGTCTACGGGGTAATAACCTATGTCGTACAGGAAGTACGTTTTAATTCCTTTCGCATTGGTGTACAGCCGGGTAACCGAGCCGAATTCAAAACCAATATCGAGCAGGACTTCTCTGGATATCAACCCATCCTCCCGATGCTTTAGCAGCTTTTTTAGGAGGCGGTAGTTCCTTCTCAGGCGGTTGTTGGTTTTGAGAAGTACGCGGTTTTTCTCACGGTTCCTTCGATTGTTAAATGTATTTCTGCAAGAATCACAGCAGAATTTCTTGTCTGATCTTCCTACCAGCTTTTCAGCGCATTCCAGACAGGCTTTGTGCATGCTCAAATGATTTTGTACAGTACATTGGCTACCGGAATATATAAGCCAAAGAATGGAATATAAAAAGGCCGGCAGCGCTTTTGTTCAAAGTAAACCTGCCGGCCCGAAAAATCATTTCAGTTGCCTACCCCCTAATCTTTAATGATAAGGGCCGGAAGGCCGAGCTCCTGGTATAGCGTATTATAAGCCTGCATTCCCTCATTGACAATGGCATCCCTTTCCCTGGCAAATCGGCCCCAGGCTTCGGTTAGGTCCTTCAGGCGGTCTTTTGCTCCCTGTGTCAGTTCCGGCTCTGCCACATCAATAAAACCTTTCAGGTACATCAATTCGGCGTTGAGTTGGTTGTTGAAATTTATGACATCCTGGAATGTTTTCTGCTTGGGCTGGATCAGCTGCTCTTCCCATTTGGTAATGCGGTCCAGCAATTCTTTTCCTTGTTCAATCAGGGGAGTGGCCTTGTCATTATCCTTCAGCAGGGATTCATATGCCTGCAGCTGTTTTTTAACGGAACGGAGTTGGTTAACCGCCAGGTGCATATCCCTGATAGCATCCCCGATCTGGTCCAGGGCCTGTTGCTGTTCCCTGTACGCAGCAGCTTCTGCCTTGATTTTTGGATTCGGAAGGATAGTAAAAGAGACACTACTCTCCAGGCTGTCTATTTTCAGCTTTGCCGTATAGTTCCCCGGGGCAACCCTGGAACCACTGTAGTCTCCGTAAACGAATACCCCATCCACTGCCGGAAGGCTATTTCTCCTGAAATCCCAGGTAAACCTGTTGAACCCCCTTTTCGCTGGTAAAACCTCGGGTTTAGACGGTCCTCCCGGCCAGGATTTAAATGTTTCCGGGCCTTTACTGCTCAGGCTCCTGATGATTTTAGTGCCATCTGAAATTTCCAGGGTTATTTCTGTTGAATCTGATGCCTCCGGCAGATAGTAATCCAGGATAACCCCTGATTTTGGGTTGGTCCCAAGGGAAGGTAAGGGTTTGTCTGAATACCCTCCTTCGAAGAGATAGGTGTCCGAAGGTTTCAGTAACCTGACTTCAGTGAAATTCGCAGGAGTTTGCTGTAAAGGGGCCAGGTCATCCAGAATCCAGAAAGACCGCCCTGCGGTTGCCGCAACCAGGTCATTATTGCGGAATGTAAGGTCGTTTATAGGCACAACAGGCAAATTGCGCTGGAAGCGTTGCCAGAAACCTCCCCCGTCAAGTGAAATATAGAGGCCGGTTTCCGTTCCTGCATACAGCAGGCCTTTTCGAACCGGATCCTCCCTCACTACCCGTGCAAAGCCATGCGGATCATTCAGACCGTTTACAATGCGGGTCCAGGACTTTCCGTAATCCGTTGTTTTGTATACATAGGAATTAAGGTCCATGAATTTATAGCGCATCAGGGTAATATAGGCTGTTCCCGGATCATGGGGTGAAACTTCTATGCTGTTAACAATTCCCTGTGGCATTCCAGAGGGGGTTACATCCTCCCAATTAGCTCCGCCATTGCGTGTCAGGTGAAGCAGCCCGTCATCTGACCCCGCCCACAAAACGCCTTTTTCATGTGGCGAGGCTACCAGATACATGAGGGTATTGTAGTTTTCGCCCCCTGCGGCTTCATTGGTAAAAGGTTGCCCGCCCGGGCCTTGCTTCTCCGTTTCGTTTCGCGTGAGGTCCGGGCTGATGATATCCCAGCTCTGGCCGCCGTCAGCCGATTTAAAAACGACGTTTCCGGCGTGATAAATTACCGAGCGGTCATGGGGGTCGGAAATAATAGGGGCATTCCAGTTGTAACGGAATTTGAAATCTTCAGGGGCGTTGCCCAAAGATAATTCCGGGTATTCTTTAATGGGCTTGCCTTCCCTGGATGCACGCACCCATTTTTCGATTATCCCCTGGTAACAACCCCCGTAAACCACTTCAGGATTATCCGGGTCAAAGGCCAGATAGGCACTTTCGCATCCCGCAACGGAATACCAGTCTTTCCAGTCTATTCCCATATCATTGGTACGGCTAGCTATGGCGATGGCCGAATTATCCTGCTGTCCGCCATATACCATGTAAGGAAACTGATTATCGGTAATAACCCTGTAAAATTGTGCGGTTGGCTGATTTTGCTGGCTGCTCCAGCTTGCCCCTGCATTATTTGAAATATTGGCTCCCCCGTCGTTGGCATTGATCATTTTTTGGTTGTCCTTCGGGTTTATCCAAAGATCGTGGTTGTCCCCGTGGGGGGTGGGAACAGGCTGAAAGGTTTTCCCTCCGTCAATTGATCGGGTAACCGGGGCATTCAGCACATATACCCGTTCCGGATCTACTGGATCTGCAAAGATTTCCATGTAATACCAGGAGCGGGCAACGTTGATGCGGTCCTTATTAACCTGCCGCCAGTTTTTACCCCCATCATCCGATCGGTATACCCCGGCTTTCTCGCCTTCGGCTTCCAATACGGCATAAACCAGATCGGGTCGGGCTGCAGAGGCAGAGATCCCCGCTTTTCCAAAGGCTTCCGGGAGGCCCGATTTTAGTTTGGTCCAGCTGTTTCCTCCATCCGCTGACCGATATAAACCGGAATGTTCTCCTCCAGATTTCATGGTCCAGGGATAACGCTGATGCTCCCACATGGCTGCGTACAAAACCAGGGGGTTGGTTGGGTCAATACTCAGGGAGGACGCCCCTGTGGTATTATTGACGAAAAGTACCTTCTCCCAGCTCTTGCCACCATCCGTGCTTTTATAGACACCCCTTTCTGCACTGGGTCCGTATTGGGCACCCTGTACGGCCACAAAAAAGGTTTCAGTATCCGAAGGGTGAATGATTACGTCTGAAATGTGCCGGCTCTCTTCAAGGCCAAGGTGCTCCCAGCTTTTTCCGGCATCCCTGGAAACGTATACCCCGTCTCCCATGGAAGTCATCACCCCACGGGCCGCGTGTTCGCCCATTCCGGCCAGTACAATGTTCGGATTGCTTTCAGAAACATCCAGGGCTCCTACTGTGCCTGTTTTAAGAAAACCATCGGATACATTTTTCCATTGGATCCCGTCATCTGTTGTCTTCCAGATACCCCCGCCGGTACTCCCCATATAGTAAGTGCCTGGTTGGGATACTACTCCGGTAACGGCCACACTCCTTCCGCCACGGAAAGGACCTATATTACGCCATTGAAGGGAATTATAAAGCGAATCGCTTATCCTCTCAGGGTTTTGTTTTTGTTTTCTTCTCTGAGCATTTGAAGCTGGGGCTGCTGTAAGGCAGGCAAGAGCGAATAATATCCAGTATTTCATTTTTAAGTTTTTAGTGTTGGTTTGTGTTTACAAGGGAGTTACTAAAGATAAGCATTCGAAAAAAATAAGGATTATCCGTTTCTAATTAATTAGATCCGAAACTAAACATTTATGAACCGGGTATTTACCTGACAACCCAATAAGTTTGGAGGACGGATGAAAACCGCATAAAAGAACAGTTAACATCAAATAAACGAAAAATGAATGCACTCAGAAACAAAGTACAACTAATTGGAAATTTAGGTCAGGACCCGGAGGTATTGAATCTGGATGGAGGGAATAAAATGGCAAAATTTTCAATTGCAACCAATGAAACGTACAGAAATGCGAAAGGGGAGAAGGTGACAGATACCCAGTGGCATCAGGTGGTAGCCTGGGGTAAAACAGCCGAAATTGTAGAGAATTATCTCGGAAAAGGCAAAGAAGTGGCTATTGAAGGCAAACTGATACACCGGAGTTATGATACTGCCGAAGGGCAGCGTAAATACGTTACGGAGGTTAAATGTACCGAATTGCTGATGCTTGGAAAATAACGGCACGGCCATTTATCGATAAAAGGGGCGGATAGCCCCTTTTTTTATGCCATTGGTACGGGAGTTTGTACCTTATAGATGAGTATTTTCTCCCAGAATTGAAAAGTTCCTTAGCGATGTTGAGCCGCTGTTTACTTTGGCTGTTGGTTTTCGGGTTAGGCTTGAATCAGGCTTATGGCCAACAATTGCTTTCACAACGGAACGATTTCTACTTCTTTGATAATCAGGGTCAGAACGATGCGCTTTACGAACAGCAAATTAAGTTTGGCGGGGAAACCGAAGAACTGGATTTCTGGAGAGATCAGCGAAGCTATGAGAGCGAACTCTATGCCAAACGACCTGCAGCTTACAAGATATACCTCTCGGCTAAAGGGAAAGCCTATTCAGCTCACCAACTCCGGTGCAATGCTGCCTGTGAACATGGAGACTATTATTATTTGCAGGCATCCTTCTATCTTCAGTTTGGTACTGATGCCGATAAATTAGGGCAGGGATTTGAAAATTCTTCGGCCGAATTCAGATTGCTGGCATTGGGGAGCAATCTGCCGAATTAAAGCTCAGGGACAGAAATTATAAAATGAAGAATACGGACTTGGAGGTTCAGGCCACTTTTTGAAGCGTTGCGTTTTTTTCGAGGAGTTGTAAAAGGTCTGTACAGGGGCACTTTTTACAACGACGACTCTCACACTTCTTGAATTTTTTGCAACATTTGGATTTGCAATTCTGCAGGTTGCAATCCTTTTCAAGGAGTTTTTCAATCCTCTTGTTCCGGATCTTGAGTTGTTTGGAAGGTTTTTTTGGTTTTTTCTTTCCCATGGCTGCTTATCTCCAAAACAAAAATAAGCAACAAAATTAATTTTTAATTAATCTAAATAAGATTTAACATTTTAAGCCCCGGTATCAGAAGCGGCACTGTCAACCGTAATCTGTTGCACGTCCCTGTCAAAGAGGTATAATCCCCCCTTGTCATTTCCAATCAGCTTTATCTTATCCAGAATGGTGCGGGCCAGGGCTTCTTCCTCTATTTGTTCTGCTACGTACCATTGCAGGAAATTATGGGTGGCGTAATCTTTCTCCTGCAGGGTTACATGTACCAGTTCATTTATCTGGTTGGAAACAAATATTTCATGTTCGTATAATTCCTGGAAGAGTTTTTGAAAGCTGCCGTATTCCGTCTTTGGAGCACTGAGGTCCGTAACAATGGCATGCCCGCCCCGTTCATTCACATACTTTATCAATTTTAGCATATGCATGCGCTCCTCATCGGAATGCTTGTACATAAATTGGGCAATACCTTCCAGTCCTTTTACTTCCGCCCAGGAAGCCATGGAAAGATATACCTGGGAAGATTCTGCTTCCACACGAATTTGGTCGTTAAGGGCTTTTTCAACTTTTTTGGTAAGCATATAATATTTTCAAATAAAGTTACAAATAAGGCTTCTGAATTTCAAGCTGAAACCTAAGGCTTTTTTGTCAGACATGATAAAATTAGAAAAAGACCTGTCCTGCGATCCTGAAAGTGTTTGCATGGGCATCAACAATGGTGCTTAATTGAGGGGAGTAGCCGCCCCCCATACTGCAAACTACGGGTAAACCGTGATTGTAGCACCATTCAAAAACCATAATATCCCGCTGCCGGCAGCCTTCAGGGGTTAAACCAAGCGTACCCAGCTTATCGGTTTGCAAAACATCGACCCCGGAGAGGAAAAAAACAAAATCAGGTTGCTGTAATTCCAGCAATTCACGCAGCTGTTCCTGCAGTATTTTCAAATAAGGACCATCTGTTGTGCCCTTTTCCAAAGGAATATCGCGATCCGAAATTTCCTTTTTAAATGGGTAATTGGCCTTCCCGTGCATGGAAAATGTAAATACTTCCGGAATATTTTTGAAAATCTCTGCGGTACCGTTACCCTGGTGCACATCCAGATCCAAAATCAGGATTCTACGAGCCAGACCCTTTGCAAGAAGGTAATGTGCGGCAATGGCCTGGTCATTCAGCATGCAAAAAGCCTCCCCCCGGTCAGAATAGGCGTGGTGGGTACCCCCGGCTATATTCATAGATACGCCGTAATCCAGAGCAAAATGGCACGCCCGTATGGTGCCCGCGGCAATGATACGTTCGCGCAGTACCAAAGCTTCACTCCATGGAAACCCTACCTTTCGCATAGCCCGCGCCGGGATGCTTCCCGCCCTGAGGTCCGAGTAATAAGCCGCGGTATGTGCTCTCAGGATATCCGCATCCTCCGGCAGGCCCGGTTCAAAAAAATTGTCCTCCTTACAGCTGCCTTCATATAAAAGTTGTTGGGGCAGCAGCTCGTACTTTTGCATGGGAAAGCGGTGTCCTTCCGGAAGGGGGTGTTTATAAATAGGGTGGTAGGCTATTTTTAACATGTGATCCCGAATCTGTTTTTCTGTTTGGACACCGGGTTTTTAGAATTTAGGGTTTATCAGGAAATGATGGCTCCATTTTCTGTTCCCGCCTGCTCCGGGCCTACAAAAATCAGTTTTCCTTCGGCATTTTCTGCCAAAAGGATCATCCCCTGGCTTTCTACACCCCTGAGTGGCCGGGGGGCGAGGTTTACAAGCACGGTGACTTGCTTCCCAATCAGTTCTTCGGGGCTGAAGTGCTCTGCTATACCAGAAACGATGGTGCGCTCATCCAGGCCGGTGGCTACTTTCATCACCATCAATTTTTTGGTTTTGGGCATTTTTTCGGCTTCCAGGATGGTTCCTACCCTCAGGTCCATCTTGGAAAAATCCTCGTAACTGATCGTTTCCTTTTGGGGTGCTACAGTTGTATTTTCCATTTCGTTTTGTTTTTTGGTCGCTTCCAGTTTCTCTAGCTGCTTCTGAATCTCGGCATCTTCTATCTTACGGAAAAGCAGGCTGGTTTCTCCCAGGAGGTGGCCTTCCGGAAGTAAATATTCATCTTTTGCCACCGCTGCCCAGTCGGGTACGCTCCCGAGTTGTTCGAAGTTCAGGAGTGATTTGAGCTTTGTGGCCGTAAATGGTAGAAAGGGATCGCAAAGTATGGCCAGGCCAGTTGCGACCTCCAGGGCAACACGTAAAATAATGCCGGCGCGCTCCGCATCTTCTTTGATGACTTTCCAGGGTTCTTCTTCTGCCAGGTATTTGTTCCCCAGGCGGGCCAGGTTCATCAGCTCCTGTGATCCCTCCCGAAATCGAAAACGGTCCAGACAATCAGATATACGGGCGGGATACTCCCTTAGTTCTTTAAGTGTATTTTGGTCAGATTCTGTCAACACACTAACACTTGGGATTTCTCCTTTGAGATATTTTTGTGAAAGCACGCCCACACGGTTTATAAAATTCCCGAATATAGCAACCAGCTCATTGTTGTTGCGGGCCTGAAAGTCTTTCCAGGTAAAGTCGTTGTCTTTGGTTTCCGGGGCGTTGGCCGTTAAAGTATAGCGCAGCACATCCTGCATATCGGGAAAATCTTCCAGGTATTCGTGTAGCCATACCGCCCAGTTTTTGGAGGTGGATAGTTTCTGGCCTTCCAGGTTGAGGAATTCATTGGCAGGGACGTTTTCGGGCAGGACAAAATCCCCGTGGGCCTTGAGCATGGAAGGGAAAATAATACAATGAAAAACAATATTGTCCTTCCCAATAAAATGCAACAGGCGAGTGTCTTTATCCTTCCAGTAAGGCTCCCAGTCCTTTCCTTCCCGGGCTGCCCATTCTTTGGTAGAGGAGATATACCCAATGGGTGCATCAAACCAAACATAAAGGACTTTGCCTTCGGCATCTTCCAGCGGGACCGGAATCCCCCAGTCCAGGTCACGGGTTACCGCCCTCGGTTTCAGTCCCTCATCAATCCATGATTTACATTGCCCGTAAACATTGGGTTTCCAATCTTCTTTATGGCCTTCCAGTATCCATTTCCGCAGAAAATCTTCATAGCGATCCAGTGGCAGGAACCAGTGTTTTGTTTTTTTCAAAACCGGCGTTGCCCCGCTAATGACTGAGCGCGGCCCGATCAGATCGGTAGCGTTCAGGGAAGACCCGCAATTCTCACACTGGTCACCGTAGGCTTCTTCATGGCTGCATCTCGGGCAGGTCCCCACAACAAAACGGTCGGCCAGGAATTGCCCGGCCTCAGGATCGAACAACTGTTCGGTTACTTCTTCTATAAAATCTCCCTGCTTGTAGAGTTTGGTAAAAAATTCAGCCGCTGTTTGGTGGTGAATCTGCGCAGAAGTCCTGGAGTAATTGTCAAAAGCGATCCCGAATTGCTCAAAAGACTTTTTGATGATCCCGTGGTACTTGTCGATCAGTTCTTTTGGGCTGACCCCTTCCTTCTTCGCCTTCATGGGGATGGCCACTCCGTGCTCATCACTCCCGCAGATAAACAAAACTTCTTCTCCCTTAAGCCTAAGGTACCGGCTGTATATATCCGCTGGAACATAAACCCCCGCCAGATGCCCTATATGGATAGGGCCATTGGTGTAGGGCAGGGCTGCTGTAATAGTGGTTCTCTGGTAAGGGCGCCGGGCTGCAGACATAAGTTGCTTTATTAAGCCACAAAAATAACCAATTTTACAGGTGGCCTACAAGCAGGTTTAAAAAAGAAAAGCCCTCGGGACACTGGACAGATAAGAATATCCGGGGCGTCCAGCGTCCGAGGGCATTAATCTTAAGGTATTGGGGTCAGGAAACCATGATAGACTTGGCCAGCCTTCGGTCCTGTACATCAATCCTGTAGATGTATTTTCCGGTTGCAAGATGTCTGGGTACGCGTGCACGTACATCCAGATCCAGGCTACCTTCAAACATCATTTCGTTATAAAGGGTAGCAACCTTTTGTCCCAGAATATTGAAAAGGGTTATATCCACATGACCGCTGAAAGGAAGCTCCACATGTATAAACGGATTTTCCTCAGTGGGGTAAAAAGGCCTGTGTACAATGGCGTCCAGTTCTTCCTGAGTTGGAGGAGCCGCGTTCGGATCGTCCGGATAGGTCGGTGGGGTAGGCGGATCATCACTGTAGGCAATATCAGGGAAATCGGCTCCGCTACAATTAAACCCGAGGTTTACCGGATTATATGGGTGACCGAGCAGGTGTTGTTCTACCAGGGGGATAGGGACACAAAGCCATTCCGCCAGAACAGTTGCATAAAGGTCCCTGAAATCCATGGTATATTCCAGGTTTCCGCGGCTGTTGGGGTCTTCCAGAGAAGGATGTTCCCCCACAAAGGCACTGCCTTCCAGTCCGGATCCGAAGAACAGGGTGGGTGCGGCCTTTCCGTGATCTGTTCCGTTTGAACCGTTTTCAAAGATTCGCCTTCCGAACTCGGAGAAGGTCATGCTCAGTACTTTATTGTCCTGCTGGGTAAAGTTCAGGTCATCGTAGAAATCCTTTACGGCCACAGAAAGGTTGGTCATCAGCCTTTCGTGTGCCAGGGGCTGGTTTCCATGGGTATCAAAACCTCCCATGGAGATCATGTATACCTTGGTGCCCAGATTTCCCTTGATGAGTCTTGCCAGCAACGCCAGTTGCCTGGCGAAGCCATTATCCTGGTACTCAACCTGGTTCTGCCCGCGCTCATATGCTTCATGAATCAGCCCGGAGTATTCGTAAGTTGTATTGGCAACGCCTCTGAGGAATTTCACCTGGTCTCCATACATACAACCATCAAAAAGCAGAGGGTCCAGACTGTATTGCTGCCCTGTTTCAGCTATTTCTTCCAGCTGGTTGATATTGGAGGTTACAAAGGCGTAATTGGTTTCTTCTCCCTGGAATATCAGGTTCCCGAAGTTACCGATCTGGATGGCTGCCGGGGCTGCCGGCGGGTTGACCAGGTAATCCGGATAAATATTTTCAAAATATCGGCCCATCCATCCGGTATTCAAACCGCTGAAACCGGTAGTGGTTAAATCGGTATTGGCATAGATGTCAGAGCCTGTAAAATGGGAAAGGCTTTGGTTTTCGTATCCGACCCCATGGACGGCCTTAAAGGCGCCTTCCCCCCACATTTCCTCAAGGGACTGCATGTAAGATGGAATCCCGAACTCATCCGTAAGTTTCAAAACCTTACTCTCCGGAATATAAATGTTGGGCCTGGCATTGGCATAGGTATCGTATTGTTCAATTGGGATAACAGTACTGAGCCCGTCGTTTCCACCCGAGAGGCGGATCAGGATAAGGATACCATCGCTGGGGGCATTTGCAATTGCCGCCGTAAGCGGTGATGGGGCAGAGGCTGTAAGCATATTGCTGCCCAGCATCATGGAACCGGACCCTGCTATACCAAGGGCCTGTAAAAAAGAGCGCCGGCTCCAGAACTTATGTTCCTGGTCGTGAGCCTCAGAAGTATTTTTGGGGAAGTGTATATGATTGTTGCACATAGTCGTAGGTTTATTTTAATTGAAACTCAGGTTGACGGGAGAGATGCATTAAGAGGAGGAATACCTGCTGTGGTACTTCCGGGCTGATGGATAGGATCCATAACCCCAAACCACCGGCTATATAATCAGAGCCGTAATAATTCTCGGGTATATCCTCAATTTTGAATACATCCATGGCATTTTCGAAATCCTGGGCTGTAAGCAATCCTTTAGGCAAAAATTTGTCCACCAGGGCCCGAACAACAGTCTCCGGATTGCTGGTGCTGCTTTCTGCAGGCCCAACAGCATCCATGGCCAGGGTTCGGAATTGTTCCGCGTTATCGGCAAAGGATCCCTGTATCATCACCTCGCTGGTAAGCCAGCGGCCAATCATAAAATTCGTATTGATCCAGCTGCGGTCTCGTTGCCAACCTGCCACATCTACCGGGTCGAATAATTCCTGACCCAGCAGTCGGGACGACTCTATGGCAAATGATAAGTTTGTATCGTCAAAAGTAAAGTTCGTTTCATTAATAAAATTTAGGTAGATATCAAATGGACTCTTGATGATCACCCCTATGGCGTCATCGTCAAAAAAGTGCTGGCTCTTGAAGAGCTGGGATAAAACCGGTGCGATTTCAAAATTATTCGCAATGAAGGTGCTGGCCATTCCCGAAATGATTGTCTGAGCGTTCCCTGCATCGTCATCTGCATCCGGGTGGACAAAAAACTGGTAGAGTTTCTTGCAAATAAATTGTGCTATCTCATTGGGCCGCTGCTGGAAGAGAATATTGTGGACATCGTTGTATCCCCAGTTCCCGGTTTGCCCCAGGATGGTCTTGGGTCCGGCATCGAAGGTCGTAGCGTCAAAAGTTACCGGGGTCCACCGGACATCCCCGCGTTCTGTGTAGCCGCTCAGGGCCTTTGCCGTTTCAATGATATCCTCTTCGGTATAACCGTTTCCTTCGCCGAGGGTAAAGAGCTCATAGAGTTCGCGGGCATAATTCTCGTTTGGATTATTTCCGTTGTTGTAGGCCCCGTCCAGATAAAATAACATGGCGTTTGTAAGGCCTATTTCGCTTACAAACGTCCGGAAATTACCCAGGGCGTTGCGTTGCAGACAATTGATATAATAATAAAGGAAGCCGGGGCTTTCATATACATCCAGTTCAGTTACAAAGTGGTTGCTCCAGAAAAAACTCAGGCGGTCCCTGAGGTTATTGGAAAGCATTTCCCGGGTATAGTCTAGTCTCCAGGTGTCCCTTTGGGTCCGTGCCAGTTGCCTTGCGGCATCATCGTCTGCAGGGTAATTGTCGCGGTTCCAGTCTGCCCAGGCAGGTGCTGCCAGGGGTGGAAGGGCTAAGGCCTGGTTAATAATACTGTCTACCAGGGCATTGGCACTCTGTCCGATTCCCTGATTAACAGTGGCTACTGATGCGCTGAACCCCAGGCGCCGGTATAGATGTTCCACCCTCGTTCGATCTAAGGGGGTGGTATACAGCGACAATGGCGCCGTATTACAATTCACGAAGTACTCCATAGTTGTTGTAGGCTTTAAGAACGTTCATGTGTTTAGGGGCAAATTCTTAACGCACTAACAAACCACTTAGTATGGTATTGAAAGATTTTTCGTCGTACTGCAGATTAAATTACAGTCTTTGATTAAAATTTGCGGGGAACGCCCCTTTTTTTCGATGAATTACCTAAAATTTTCACAATTACCCATACCATGACTGCCGATTCCACAACTGCGTTGGGCAACAAAGGAGAAGCGCTGGCAGTGGCATATCTCCAAAAAAAGGGATATGCTATCCTGGTCCGGAATTATCGTTACAGAAAGGCCGAGATTGATGTTATTGCCCTTGGGGAAGGATTTTTGGTCATTTTGGAAGTAAAAACCCGTACCGGAGGGTTTTACGAAGACCTTTCCGGTAGCATTACAGCAAACAAAATCAGACGGCTCATTGCAGCGGCTGATCATTTCGCATTGGAAAACAACTACGATATTGAAATCCGTTTCGATATTGTACAGGTGGTTTTGAGGGCTACGGGCCATCAGATCCATCATATAAAGGATGCCTTCTACTTTTTTTAATAATTTGTTTTATATATAACAACTTGTTAATTTTGACTCAAATTAAAAAGATGAAGACTATATCTTCCGTAGTGGAAGGCTACATAAAAAAGAAACCTTTCTTGCAAACAGCTTTGGCTCAGGGGATTATCAACCTGACTTCCCTGTCGCGCCGGATCAAACCTGAGATTGAATCGCATTTGGGGAAGGAAGTTCGTAACGGCGCCATCGTAATGGCGCTCAAAAGGCTTTCGGATGACCTTGAATTTCGCGCTACCCACAGGATAGTTAAGGTGTTGAAAAACATAGGTGAGATTACGGTAAGGTCCTCCCTTACCGATTTCACCTTCCTGGTTTCCGATAGCATCCTGGAAAAGCAAACCCGTTTACTGGAAGAAATCAACAGGCATACGGACATTTTTTATACTTCCTCCAGGGGGGTGAATGAATTGAATATTGTGGTCAGCAACAGTCTGGATTCACTTATTGAAAAACAATTTAGCGGGGAACGGCTAACGCAGAAAGCCGAGAACCTGGCTTCTATAACCGTTAAACTCCCGGCTGAGAATGTCTCTGTACCCGGAATCTACTATTTTATTTTTCAGCGACTGGCCTGGGAGGGTATTGTACTATATGAAGTTATCTCCACTACAAATGAGTTTACTATCCTGGTGGATGAATCACAGGTAGATACGGCTTTTACAGTTATCAAGGACTTAAAGTCCCTTTAAGTATGTTTTAAAGCCTCTTTAAGTTTCGGTAGGCTCAGTTACGGGAATCAGTTCCCCGTATAATGGAGTTACAGCCCTTTGTGCTTTTTCTATAGTGGTCACACCTTCTAAGGTGAGCAAAAGCCTGAGCCCGTTCCGGGTTTGTTTTTCTTTCAGCCGCAGCTTCCCGGGATGCAGCTGGACAAACTGCAGGACCTTTTTAAATCGTGCCGACTGGTAGAAGGGGGATTGCTGATCCGAAATAAAGTAACCTATAAATTTGCCCTGTTTCATCACCACTTTTTCCAGCCCTATGGCTGCAGCCATCCACTTGAGCTGAACGGACTTCAGCAGGTCTTCAGCCGGCTCCGGGAGTGGCCCGAAACGGTCCTTTAACTGCCGCTCGAATTCTTCCAGTTCATCCTCAGACTTCAGTTCATTCAACTGTGTATACAAAGACAGGCGTTCGGAAATACTATTGATATAGGTATCCGGGAAAAGCAGCTCAAAATCAGTGTCTATCTGGGTATCTTTTACGTATTTCTTATCCTCAGCTTCCTGATCCTTATAGAGGTCCCTGAATTCGTTATCCTTCAATTCCTCTATGGCCTCCGCCAGTATTTTCTGGTAGGTTTCAAAGCCTATTTCATTGATGAAGCCACTCTGCTCGCCGCCCAGGAGGTCTCCAGCACCCCGAATCTCAAGGTCTTTCATGGCAATATTAAACCCGCTGCCCAGTTCGGTAAATTGCTCCAGGGCCTGAATCCTTTTGCGCGCCTCTGGTGTCATTACATCATAGGGTGGGGTGATAAAATAGCAAAAGGCTTTTTTATTGCTGCGTCCTACCCGCCCCCGCATTTGGTGCAGGTCGCTCAGGCCGAAATTATTTGCATTGTTAATCAGGATGGTATTCGCATTGGGCACATCCAGGCCGCTTTCAATGATAGTGGTAGACACCAAAACATCAAATTCTCCTTTCATAAAGGCCAGCATTAGCTGCTCCAGCTTGCGGCCTTCCATCTGCCCGTGCCCGATGCCGATCCGGGCATCCGGGACCAGTCGTTGCAGCATCCCTGCTACCTCTTTGATATTTTCGATGCGGTTGTGTACAAAAAACACCTGCCCGCCCCTTTGGATTTCATAATGGATGGCATCTCGTATACTGGCTTCGTTAAACCGGATAACTTCACTTTCAATAGGGTACCGATTGGGAGGAGGGGTATTGATCACAGATAAATCCCGGGCCGCCATCAGGCTGAATTGCAGCGTCCTGGGGATAGGGGTGGCCGTAAGGGTCAGCACATCCACATTTTCTTTCAGGGCTTTGAGTTTATCTTTTACCCCCACCCCGAATTTTTGTTCTTCGTCCACAACCAGCAGTCCCAGGTCTTTAAATACGACTTGTTTATTTACCAGCTGATGGGTGCCGATAACGATATCAAGTGTTCCGCTGGCCAGGCCTTCGAGTACCGTTTTACGCTCCTTAGCTGTACGAAAGCGGTTCAGGTAGTCTACGTTAACCGGCATTTCCTTCAGACGTTCGGTAAAGGTCCGGAAATGCTGGAAGGCCAGGATGGTGGTAGGTACCAGTATGGCAACCTGTTTGCCGTTGTCCACAGCTTTGAATGCTGCACGTATCGCTACTTCTGTTTTTCCAAAGCCCACATCGCCGCAAATGAGCCGGTCCATGGGGCGCTCACTTTCCATATCTGTCTTAACGGCCTCCGTGGAAGCGCTCTGGTCCGGGGTATCTTCGTAGAGGAAAGAGGCTTCCAGTTCGTGTTGCAGGTAACTGTCCGGTGCGTATTGAAATCCTTTTTGCAGTCGCCTTTTGGCATAGACCTGAATCAGGTCAAAGGCAATTTTCTTGACACGTGACTTGGTTTTCTGCTTGAGTTTCTTCCAGGCTGCGGACCCCAGCTTGTAAATTTTTGGAACGGCCCCGTCCTTTCCGTTATACTTGGCAATTTTATGAAGGGAATGGATACTGACATAGAGGATGTCACGGTCCCCGTAAATCAGCTTGATAGCCTCCTGCTTTTTTCCTTCCACTTCAATTTTCTGCAGCCCCCCGAATTTGCCGATGCCGTGGTCAATATGGGTCACATAATCCCCTATCTCCAGTTTATTGAGCTCTTTCAGGGTGATCGCCTGCTTTTTGGCATATCCATTCTTCAGGTGGAAGCGGTGGTAGCGTTCAAAGATCTGGTGGTCGGTATAGCAGCAAAGGCCCAGTTCTTCTGACTGGAATCCCTGATACAGGGGCATCACAATGGTGGTGTAAGGGACGCTTTTACCTATTTCGTCAAAGATGTCGTGAAACCGTTGTGCCTGTTGCTGTGAGGAACAAAACAAGAAGTTACGAAGGCCTTTTTTGTGGTTTTCTGCCAGTGTCTCCAGCAGGTATTCAAAGCGTTTGTTAAAAGCCGGCTGGGGTTTGACCTCAAATTGCAAATGTGCCTCGATAAGCGCATCCTCTGAACGGTTTTCCAGCATTACCCTTGTAAAGGGAGCTAAATCTGCCTGGAACTGTGCAGCATTCATGAAGAGTTTTTCCGGGGTGGCATGTGAGAGCTCCTTCGGTAGTTTGGCAAAGGCCTCTTCTGCCTTTTGGAAAAGCTGATCCAGAAGGCGATAACTAAGGTCCGGATGCTTCAGAAAGACCACGGTGTTTTCTGAGATGTATTTCAGAAAGCTCTCCCGCGATTCGTGAACCACTTTATTGGCCACATTCGGGATAATGGAAATTTTCTTTCCCTTTTCCAGAGACAGCTGTGTCTCTACATCAAAGGTTCGTATACTGTCAACCTCATCCCCGAAAAATTCAATGCGATACGGTTCATCGTGGGAGAAGGAGAAGACATCCACTATCCCGCCCCGCACTGAAAACTCTCCTGGTTCGGTCACAAAATCTACCCGTCTGAAATGATATTCAAAAAGGACTTCATTAAGGAAATCAAGGGATATGGCATCCCCGGTTTTGAGTTTCAGGGTGTTTTTTTCCAGTTCCTTGCGGGTAACCACCTTTTCAAATACCGCATCCGGATAGCTAACGATTAAGGCCGGTTTTTTTCGGGAGTTGATACGGTTCAGCACTTCTGCCCGCAGCAGTACATTGGCATTGTCGGTTTCTTCTATTTCATAAGGGCGGCGGTAGCTTCCGGGGTAAAAAAGCACATCCTTGTCCCCGAGCAATTCTTCCAGGTCGTTCAGGTAATAGGCAGCTTCTTCTTTGTCTTCAAGCAATAACAAAAAGGGGCGTTCAGCCCTTTTAAAACTTTCGGAAATCACAAAGGAAAGGGAGGATCCGGAGAGTCCGTTTAATGCTGCCACTGTTCCTTTTTGGGCAATAACTTCCTGCAGATTTCCAAACTTTGGAACCTGTGAAATAGTCTCCCGGATGAGTGCAATACTCAAGGCAAAATTTTTGTGCAAAAATAGGGCTCAGCGAGCGCCCGAGCAATTTTCAATGGTATTTAATGACTTTTTCTAATAGCTGACGGGGATCACTTCTTCTTCGGCAAGGGCAAAAGCGCGATCTGTAGCAGTGAGTTCCAGCACATGTGAACCTGTAAAATTTCCGAAGGCGGGCAGGATGAGCTGGTTTTGACGCAGGAAAAAGCAGGAAAGCCTGAGACGTTGCCTTCCATTGCCCCCCAGTCTGACTGCCGGATGGATATGCCCTGAAATATTAAAACCAGCGGGGGAGTCTGTGGGATGATGGGTAAAGGTAAAAGGTCCTCTTTGCAATTCTTCGTACAGACGCACACCCAGGGCCTCATACCTGAGCGGGGAAATAATGTCGTGGTTGCCCACTATCAGTTCTAATGCGGCAGGGCAATTGTGTACCCACTGTTCAAACAGTTCCCATTCTTTATTGATGTGGGAGTGAAAGAGGTCCCCCAGAAAACAAATAGTCCCGGGCTGGAAGGACTCATACAACGCATCCAGGCGTTTAAAATTCTCATATATGGCCGCCTGTGGAACCGCCGCTCCATATTTTCTGAAGTGCATTATTTTTCCGAGATGTACGTCACTGATCACCAGCAGGTTTTGGTCTTTCCAAAACAAAGCTCCCCATGGATGCAATTCCATGGCTTCTCCGTTTATGTTTACCGGGTATACCATAGATGTAAAAGTACCAATTCAAACGAATTGAATAAAAGACTCTAACAGTCTTATTTTTTCCGCCTTCGCCCCCGGGTGAGTACCTGGGTCATTTTCCGGATCCGGTCGGCCAGTTTCTCGCTGGAGAGTTTTTCCCGGAGCCGGTCCGTTATGATGGGAAAGGAGAAAGGGGTTGGCTTTTCACATTGCATCCAGCGAATTTGCTGATGGTCTATCCGCTCCACGGCCTGCCGCAGGCGTCCCTCCTCCAGTTGATGCTCAAAGGTCTCGGTAAAGGCCTGCTGGAAGAGCAGGTGGTCTGGTTCGTAATCCCTGAAAACTTCGAATAACAATTGTGAGTTACTCTGCAGGTGCTTCATCTTTATTCCCTTCTTGGGATATCCCGTAAAAACAAGGCCGCTGATCACGGCAATATCCCGGAACTTGCGTCTGGCCATCTCGGTGGCATTCAAGCTTTTTTCCAGGTCTTCTACCAGGTAATCAGTGGTGAATAAATTGTTATCCAGAATCATCTGCATGTCCGGTTGCTGATCCGAAAGCAGCTCAAAACCATAATCGTTATAGGCCAGGGAAAAAGTAATGGGAGACAAAAGACTAATCCGATAGCTCAGCAAGCTGGCCATGGCTTCGTGTACAAACCGGCCTTCAAAAGGATAAAAAATAGTGTGATATCCTTCCCGTGTTTTAAAGGTTTCAATAAGGAATTCCCCGGGCTGAGGAACAATGCTCTCCAGCCGCTGCCTTTTAAATAGTGGGGCAAGGGAACGGATCTCAATGGCCTGTTGGGTATCCGGCAGGCTGGCGGAGTACAATTCTTCCCGCAGCAATTGAGACATCTGTGCAGATAAGGTAAGCCGTCCGCCCATCCAGCTGGGAACCTTGGAGGTTTTTTTACTGGATTTGCGAACCAGCACCTGCATGTCCCGGATCCGGATAAATTCCAGGTTTCGCCCCGCAAAGGTAAAAACATCCCCCTGCTGCAATTTTGAAATAAACCACTCTTCAATAGACCCTATATAACCACCCTTCTGGTAGCGGACACTCAGGTTTGCATCCCCTACAATGGTGCCAATCTGAAACCGGTGCCGCATGGCGACCCCCCGGTTGGTGACCTTAAACAGCCCGTTATCCAGAACCTCAACCTTTTTGTATTCGTCGTAACTACTAAGGCTCTGGCTCCCCAGCACCAGAAATTTCAACAGCCATTCCCACTGTTCTTTGTAGAGCGCCTGATAGCAAAAAGTTTGCTGAACTTCCCTGAAAATCTCATCCGGATAAAAACCATCCGATACGGCAAGGGTAGTAAGATACTGCACCAGAACATCAAAACTGTTGAGGTAGGGGATACGGTCTTCAACTGCCTCATTGCGAACCGCATTCTGCAGTGCTGCTGCTTCGATCAGTTCTATGGCGTGGGTTGGTAAAAAATAAATCAGGCTTTCTTTCCCCGGCCGGTGACCGCTTCGCCCGGCCCGCTGCATAAATCGGGCCACGCCCTTGGGGCCTCCGATCTGTACCACTGTTTCCACCGGAGCAAAATCTACACCCAGGTCTAAACTGGAGGTACAGACCACTGCCTTGAGGCTCTCGTTGCGGATGGCCTGTTCTACCCACAAGCGGGTTTCCTTTTCGATACTGCCATGGTGCATCGCTATTTCCCCGGCAAATTCGGGATAGCGTTCCAAAATTTTTTGGAACCAGATTTCACATTGGCTGCGCGTATTGGTAAAGAGCAAAGTGGTCTTGCTTTCCCGGATGATCGGGATAACCGCATCGAGCAGGTGGAGTCCCAGATGTCCCCGCCAGGGAAAGGTTTCCATTTTTTCAGGGATGATACTCCGAACGGTGAGCTTTTTTTTAATGCTTGCCCTGATCAGGGTGGAGTTTTCAAGCGCAGCTGATTCCGGGCCCAGCAGAACCTGCCGTGCCTGTTCCAGGTTACCGATGGTGGCGGAGATACCCCAGATCCGCAAGCCTTCACTGATAGATTTAAGCCGGGACAGGGCCAGTTCCATCTGCACGCCCCGTTTGCTGCCTAAAAGTTCATGCCACTCATCCACTACGATGGCATAACAACCCTTGAAGATGTCTTTGTAGCCCTTTGTGGCCAGCAATAATTGAAGGCTTTCCGGAGTGGTGATCAGCAGGTCTGGCATGGTTTTCCGCTGCCGGCTCCTCTCAGCTGTTGAGGTATCCCCGGTGCGGATTCCCACGGAAAAAGGTATTTCCAGATCGCGGGTGATGCGCTCTGCGGATTGATAGATTTCCTGTGAAAGTGCCCTGAGCGGGGTAATCCAAACCGCCTTAAGGCCTTTTTTGTGCCGTTGTTTATATTCCGGGTTATCCTTTATGTATTGTAAGAGGATGGGGAACCAAAGGGCATATGTTTTTCCACTGCCTGTAGGTGCATTCAGCAGGCCGTGCTGTCCTGCCAAAAAGGCTTTCCAGGTTTTTTCCTGAAAAGGGAAGGGCGCCCAGCCTTGCCTGGCAAACCAATCCTGTGCAAGGCCGATAAGGGCTTCGTTAGTTTGTGATTTGGCTTTCATCAGTCAGGGATCAGCATTTTCAGTTCTTCCAGGCTGTTGGCATCTTCAATTTTCTTGTCTGTCCTCCAGCGCAAGATACGCGGGAAGCGGGTGGCGACACCGCTTTTATGCCTTTTGGAACGGGCAATCCCCTCAAAAGCAATTTCAAAAACATGGTAGGGGGTAACCGAGCGCACCGGCCCGAATCGTTCCAGGGTATTTTTCCGGATCCACGCATCCAGTTTGCGGAATTCCGCATCGCTTAGGCCGGAATACGCCTTGGCAAAGGTCACCAGCTCAGGGCTTCCTGCTTCATTTCGGTCCCATAGGGCGAAAGTGTAATCTGTAAAGAGGTTGCTGCGGCGGCCATGCCCCCTCATGGCATAGGTCAGGACGGCATCAATGGTAAAGGGATCCACTTTCCACTTCCACCAATCTCCTTTTTTTCGACCAACCCGATAGGGCGAAGACCGCTGTTTAAGCATTAGTCCTTCGGAGCGGACTTCCCTGGAACGGTCCCTTTCTTTTGCGGCCTGCTCCCAGGATTCAATCTCAAGTACGGGGGATAACTGCAAAGGGATGTCAGGAATCTCTGCGCAGGGTCCGACCAGCGTATCTAATTGCTTTCGTCTCCATTGGAAAGGGCGGGTCCTGATATCATCCCCCTGCCATTCCAGCAGGTCATATGCCTTTAAGATTACCGGGATTTTTTGGAGCAGGGTTTTAGAGATGGTTTTGCGCCCCAGCCTTTTTTGGAGGTCGTTAAAACTTCCGATCCGGCCATCCGGATAAGGGAGAATTTCCCCGTCCAGGACGGTTCCGTCAGGGAGAATTTCTGTTAAAGCCTGAAATTCCGGATAGGAATCCGTTACCAGTTCTTCCCCCCGGCTCCAGACAAAAAGGGTGTTGTTGCGAATGATGAGCTGGGCCCGGATGCCATCCCATTTGTGTTCCATAAACCAGTCTTCCGGACTGCCAAGTGCTGTTGCTTCTTCTTCCAGGGCATAGGCCAGGTAGAAAGGGTAAGGCTTGGAGAGGAAATCTGCCTGTTTTTGCTTCAGAACCAGATCCTCGAAGCTGATCTCGGCCGGATTCCAGTTCCCCATCAGCTTATACGCCAGCACATCCTCATCCAGGCCTGTGGCCTGGGCAAGGGCCCGGGTCATCAGTTTCTGACTGATCCCGATACGGAACCCACCGGTTATGAATTTTGTAAAAACAAAGCGTTCATAATAATCCAACTGCGGCCACAGCTCCAATAAATAGTCTTTTTTTTGCTGTTCCTTCAGCGGTTTCAGCGCAATGAGTTCTTCCATCACAACGCTCAGGGGCTTTTCGAAGGAAGGTTTATTATGCTGCTCAGGGATGACCAGGGCTATGGTCTCTGCAAGGTCTCCCACAATGTGATAACTTTCTTCAAACAACCACAGCGGGATTGCGGCCAGCTCAGAGGCCCACTGCCGCAATAAGGTGGTATTTACCGCTCGTGAAGGTCGCCTGTGTGACAGGATGGCGATGGTCCAGACCTTATCAGGATCCGGGGCATCTTTAAAATAATTACTCAGGGCGGCAACTTTTGTGTTGGTCCTATTGGTGGCATCCAGGGTTTTGATCAGTTCGGCAAATGCTTTCAAGTGTCTTCCTCCTTTCCTTCTTTTGAGTTTAATTCGGCCAGTTCGCCCTCGTATTGAGTCTCTTCTGTACGGGCATCATATCCCTCTTCCCGCAAATAGCGGGCAAAAATATCCGAATACCCATGGGTACAAATCACTTTCTCTGCCACTGTTGCCCGGATGCTTTCCAGCAGACCGCTCCAGTCACAGTGGTCGCTCAGTACAAAGCCCTTGTCTATAGCCCTTCTCCTCCGGGCACCCCGGAAGGTCATCCACCCGCTGGCGGAAGCCGTTTGGTAGGGGACCAGTTTTCGGATCCAGGGACTGCCGTGGGCACTGGGGGGCGCCAAAACCAGATTTCCCCGGATAGCCTTTCGGTCCGTTTCCGGAAGGATTTGCTCGGTGGGCGGCAGAGGGAGCAAATCCCGGATAACCGAAGTCATTTTTTCAATGGCCCCATGTGTATAAATGGTCCCGATATCGGTGTCCAGCATGGAAAGCAGTCGCTGGGCTTTCCCAAGGGAATAGGCAAATAAGACTGAGGTTATGCCTGCCTGTCGGTTTTCAGCCCACCAGTTATTGATTTCCCGCATCACTTCATTCTGCGGCTTCCATTTAAAGGCAGGCAGCCCAAAGGTGCATTCCGTAATAAACGTATGGCATTTTACCGCTTCGTAAGGTGTTGCTATACCATCATTTTCGGTTTTATAATCTCCTGAGAATACCCATACCTCGCCTTTATGGGCCACACGTATCTGTGACGAGCCCACAATATGACCGGCCGGATGAAAACTGAATTCCACTCCGTTGATCCTGAAGGACTCTCCCCATTCCCTGCCATCGATCTCAATGGCTCCCAGCCGGTGCTTTACTATGGGAACATTTAGCCTGTGGGTAATATATTTTTTGTGACCCCAGCGGCTGTGGTCTGCATGACCGTGAGATATAAGAGCCTTATCAACAGGTTTCCAGGGGTCCAGGTACACATCTGCCGCTGCACAATAAATACCTTTTTTTGTAAATTCCAGAAGCGGGTTTTTCATAGCAGCGTGAATTTACGGAATATTCGTTTTTACCAGTTGTTTTTAACGCTTGTTAAGGTTTGCGCAGCTGGAAAGCAACTACAAAATATTCTTATTCTTCTTGGTTTAAAAATTATCCAAAACGGTATCTTTGTAGTGTAAAATAAAACCAAATCATGCCCATTTTAGATCTTTATAATCACTCTGAGAAGCGACGTAATCTGGCGCATTTTGCCGCCCTGGCATCCCTGGCTGCGGTTGATGGGGAAATCAACCCCCCGGAAAGTGAAGTTATCGCCCGTTTTCGCTCCAAACTAGATATTTCGGATGCAGAGTACAAGGAAGTGATGAAAAAGGATAACAAATATCCTATAGAAGCTCCCTTTGAAGTTGAGAAGCGTTATGAGCGATTATACGATTTCTTCCGAATTATTTTTGCGGACCACAGTATCGATCAGGAGGAAATTGACCTGGTCATGAAATATGCGCTGGCAATCGGTTTTTCACCTGCTGTAGCCAAAAAGGTAATTAAAAGTTCCATTGCCATATTCACCGGCAATATTGCCTTTGAGGAGTATATGTACCTGATGGACAATCGAAAATAGCCTAACGGTACTGCTCCATAAACGATTCTGCCTTTTCAACCATTAGCCTGCTGCCACAGAAAAAGGGAACCCGCTGGTGCAGTTCGGTTGGTTGTATCTCCAGAATTCTTTCATAGCCATTGGAGGCCTTTCCACCTGCCTGCTCCGCAAGAAACGCCATGGGGTTGCATTCATATAACAACCGGAGTTTTCCATTGGAAGCAACACTGCTTTTGGGATAAATGTAAATCCCGCCTTTGATCATATTTCGGTGAAAATCCGATACCAGGGAGCCGATGTAGCGGGAGGTGTAGGGACGGTCTCCTTCTTCCATCTGACAATATTTTATATAGTCTTTCACCCCCTGAGGGAAGTGGATGTAATTTCCTTCATTTACGGAATAGATTTTACCCATCGGGGGAAATTGCATTTCGGGATGGGAGAGGTAAAAAGTACCAATGGCGGGGTTCAGGGTAAACCCGTTTACACCGTGTCCGGTTGTGTATACCAGCATGGTGGAGGTGCCGTAGATAATGTAGCCGGCCGCCACCTGGTTTACCCCTGGCTGCAGGAAATCATCCAGGGTAACCGGGCTGCCGATAGGAGTTATCCTTCGGTAAATCGAAAAAATGGTTCCAACAGATACATTTACATCAATATTGGATGAGCCATCCAGCGGATCAATCAGGACAACATACTTGTTCTGATGTTTTTCGTCCTGGCTGTTGATACTGATAAAGTCTTCCTCCTCCTCAGAGGCAATTCCGCAGACAATTTCCCTGTTCTTTAGGGTTTGTATAAATTTTTCATTGGCCAGAACATCCAGTTTCTGCTGGTTTTCACCCTGTATATTCACATCTCCGGCAGCGCCAAGTATGTCGATGAGTCCGGCCTTGTTTACCTCGTGGTTGACTACCTTTGCAGCCAGACGAATGGCGTTGATCAGTTTTGATAATTCCCCTGAAGAGTACTGGAACTCGGCCTGGTTCTCAATGATAAACTCCCCCAGGGTTTTATTTTTTCTCTGCATTAAAGCTTAGGTTGCGTTACAGAGCACAAATATCGCTTATTTTGTGAAACTACATCGTTTTCGTTCCAGGCTTCTTTTGAAGATATTTAACTTTGTGTTTTATTTGTAACAATTATGGAATATATCATTCGACCCGCTCGTGAAACAGACATGGACCAGGTGCATCAGCTCATCTGTGAATTGGCTGTCTATGAAAAAGAACCTCAGGCCGTTGAAATTAAGGTGGCAGATCTAAAAGCAGACGGTTTTGGGAAAAACCCAAAATTTCAATGCTTTGTGGCCTGCAAAGATGAAGAAGTTCTTGGGATGGCCCTGTGTTACCCTCGCTACTCTACCTGGAAAGGCCTTGTTATCCACCTGGAAGACCTGATCGTAACAGCGGAGGCTCGCGGCAAAGGTTTGGGGGGCAGATTGCTGACCCGGGTGGTTCGGTATGCAAGGGAGCAAGGGGCCCGGAGGGTTAGCTGGGAGGTCCTGGATTGGAATGAACCAGCAATCGAATTTTACAAGGCACGTGGAGCCCGTGTGATGAGGGACTGGGATGTAGTGCAATTGGATCAAAAGGGGATTAATACGTATTTGGACACTTATGAGAGTATATAAATTTGGAGGGGCCTCCGTAAAGGATGCAGAGGGGGTAAAGAATGTCCTTAAGGTTTTGCAGGAAACAGGTACCGAGCGCACCTTTCTGGTCGTCTCTGCCATGGGAAAGACCACCAATGCCATGGAAGAGGTAGTGGATGCTTATTTTAAGGATAAGAAATCCCTGTCTGCAGCCCTGGCGGCTGTTGAAAGCTTCCATATGGAGATTCTGCATAAAATATTTCCTGCGCAAACCCATCCGGTTTATAGCCGGGTAAAGGAACTTTTTGAAGAAGTCAGGGGTTTTTTGGCCTGGAATAAATCTCCTAAATACAATTTTGTATACGATCAGGTGGTCTGCTATGGGGAATTACTCTCCAGCGTAATAGTGAGTGCCTTTTTAAATGAAAATGGTTTTAAAAACACCTGGCTGGATATCCGTCATTACATCAAAACGGATTCCAATTACAGGGATGTAAAGGTTTTATGGGAAAAGACACAGGAAGCTATTGCTGCCATTGACGGAAGGGATGAATTATTCATTACCCAGGGCTTTATAGGGAGTGACGACAATAACTTTTCCACTACCCTGGGCCGGGAGGGTTCGGATTACACGGCTGCCATTGTAGCCTATTGTATGAATGCAAAATCGGTAACCATCTGGAAAGATGTTCCCGGGGTCCTTAATGCGGACCCCCGTTATTTCGGACAGGCAAGTCTCCTGAATCGCATTTCTTATCGCGAAGCCATAGAGCTGGCTTTTTACGGGGCCTCTGTTATTCACCCTAAAACCCTTCAACCCTTGCAACGCAAGGAAATCCCATTGCATGTAAAGTCTTTTATCAGGCCGGGGGATGCCGGGACCGTTGTAGGCAAAGGAAAAGGGATTGAACCGGAAGTGCCCTGTTTTATTGTAAAAAAGGACCAGGTACTGATGAAACTCTCTTCCCTGGATTTTTCCTTTATAGTGGAAGACAATATCAGTGACCTCTTCAAATTATTGCACGACCATAAAATGAAGGTAGACCTGATTCAGAACTCCGCCATTAGTTTTTCGGTTTGCGTGGACAATCGTTTTGGCCGGCTGCACGATTTATTGCAACAATTAAAAGGACGGTTCAAAGTGGTTTATCAGGAAGGGGTCTCCCTTTATACTATCAGGCACTTCAACACAGAGGCCATCGAATCCCTGCTTGAAGGGAAGCAGGTTATTCTGGAGCAAAGAGGGCGGGAAACAGTGCAGCTGGTGGTGAAATAGGGCGAATTTTCGTTGAAAAATCAAAAAACCAACCCTGCCACAGGTCAATTTTTTATCTTTACCCGCACCCTAACCAAAACTGATTTAAATGGGATTAGTTACTGCCAAAGAAGTAGCCAAAGCAATTCATCTGGACAAATATGGGTTCATGGGCACTTTTTTTGGCTGGCTTTTGATGCATCTTACCCGTATCAGCAGTATCAACCGATTTTACCGCAAACACAAAGGGCTTTCCGGAACAGCCTTCCTCGATGAGATCATAGACCATTACGAAATTGATTTTGAAATTCCCGAAGAGGATTTTAAGCGCCTGCCAAAGGAGGGGGCTTATATTACGATAAGCAACCATCCGCTGGGTGGTATCGACGGGGTGCTGCTGCTTAAGCTTTTGTTGAAGGAGCGACCCGATTACAAGATCATTGCAAATTTCCTGCTACAGCGGATTGCCCCGCTGGCTCCATTTATAATGCCTGTAAACCCATTTGAAAACCACAAGGACGCCAAAAGTTCGGTTGCCGGATTCAAGCGGGCGATGGAACACCTCCGGGAGGGTCGCCCCCTTGGGATATTTCCAGCCGGGGAGGTTTCTACTTACAAAGACGGAAAACTGATAGTAGATAAGCCCTGGGAAGAAGCGGCACTTAAACTGATCCGAAAGGCAGAGGTACCGGTAGTCCCCATTTATTTTCACGCACGCAACAGCCGGATGTTCTACTATCTCTCCCGTATGAATGAGGTATTCCGGACCGCTAAACTACCCTCGGAGCTTACCAGCCAGCGTAACAGGAGCATTAAGGTACGCATTGGGCAACCCATTAGTGTACAGGTACAGAAAGAACATGAATCTCTGGAAGATTTTACAGATCTGCTCAGAAGGAAGACGTATATCCTGGCGAACGCCTATGAAAAAGAACGGTTAATTGACCAGCTTCCGGGAACCCTGAAAATTCCCAAGCCCCCTAAACGAATTGCGACGGCAGTGCGAACCGAGGTAATTGAAGGCGAGATTGAGAAATTACGGGAAAAGGATTGTCGCTTATTGCAAAGTAAAAATTATGAGGTATTTCTCGCCCAGAAAAAGGACATGCCCTTTATCCTGCAAGAGATCGGGAGGCAACGCGAGACCACCTTCAGGGCGATTGGAGAAGGAACCAATAATGCCATAGATCTGGATCGTTTTGACGAGTACTACCATCATCTCTTTCTTTGGGATGACCAGGATAAACAAATAGTGGGGGCCTACCGTATGGGGATGGGATCTGAAATATTTTCGGAATACGGTATTGACGGGTTCTATTTGCAGGACCTGTTTCGCTTTGAACCGGAACTGTACGGGATGATGAAAAAGTCTATTGAAATGGGCCGGGCGTACATCATCAAAGAATACCAGCAGAAGCCCATGCCTTTGTTTTTGTTGTGGAAGGGAATCGTACACACCACCCTTCGTTACCCGGAACATAAATATCTGATCGGGGGGGTGAGTATCAGCAATCAGTTTTCCAATTTCTCCAAATCCCTGATGATTGAATTCATGAAATCCAATTACTGGGACCCTTATGTGGCCCAATACATAAGGCCGAAAAAGGAATTTAAGGTAAAGCTTAAAGATGCGGATAAGGAATTTGTCTTTGACGAAACCGAGGCAGACCTCAACAAGTTTGACAAACTCATAGAAGAGGTAGAGCCAGGAAGTCTGCGCTTACCGGTACTTATTAAGAAATACATTAAGCAGAACGCCAAGGTGGTTGCTTTTAATGTAGACCCGCTTTTCAATAATTCTGTAGACGGTCTGATGTATATTAAAATTGCAGACCTGCCGGAAAGCACTGTTAAGCCGGTGATGGAAGAATTTCAGGCGGAACTGGAACGCAAACTCAGCGAAGGTAACAGCAACCTATCCCGCTAATTTCTCAGCGATAAACTTCCTGCAATAATCACGTATCTCATTACGGGTATTTTCAAAAGCCGTATGCCGCGCTTCGGGGCTGCCTTTCAATTTTGAAGGATCCGAAAAGTTATGATGTAGTCTTTCAGCTCCATCGGCGGGGATAAAGGGACAGTTTTCCTTTGCGTGATCGCAGACGGTAATGATAAAATCCCAGGGGATGCCGGCGTATTCATCCACATGGTTGGAAGTATGGCCCGAGATATCAATCCCGTCTTCCTTCATGATGGCCACTGCTTCCGGATTCAGGCCATGCGTTTCTATCCCGGCGCTGTATATTTTGGCCAGGGGTTTCGGTTGAAGTGCCTGCAGGTAGCCGTGTGCCATCTGACTACGGCAGGAATTCCCCGTGCAAAGTACGAGTACGTTTTTCATTTTCTATGCTATATTTAGTTAATACCAACCACTTTACTGCGTCTCTCATATACCACGTTATCCTTCCAGGCCCCTTTGTATCGCCCAACTTTTTCGCGCGTGCCCAGTAACCTGAATCCGGCCTTTTCATGCAGGCGGATGCTGGGGAGGTTTTCGGGAAATATACCGGATTGAAGGGTCCAGAACCCGGCTGCCTCGCTTTCCTGTATCAGGTGGTGCAGCAATTTTTGTCCCACACCCTGCCCGCGGAACTTCTGCCCGATATAAATACTGACTTCGGCTACCCCACCATAAACGCAACGACCTGATACAGGCGACAGGGCGGCCCATCCGCACACCTCATTTCCCTTCAGGGCTACAAGGCGGCACAGTTGCAGGTGGCTTCTGTCCCAGTTGTCGTATTCGGGAACCTCCGTTTCAAAAGTGGCCATGCCCGTGCTGAGGCCTTCTGCATAAATACGCCTGACTGCCGGCCAGTCCTCAGAAGTCATGCTGCGAATTTCCATGGGGACAATCTTAACAACAACCCGATCCAGGGGCACATTCCTGGGCATTGTTTCCGACTACCTCAGGAATGCCACAGCGGTCCTTAGCCTTGCAGGTGGTGTGCTCAACACCCAGACTAACTATCAGGTGATTATTCTCCAGCCTGTGCCCGGTAATGTTGAGCTGTGCTGTATGGAAATCTCTGTCTCCATATTCGATTTTGACCGGGGTGTTTTTCATCAGCGGCTGCAGGCTGCTTACGCGCTTCAGAATATCCAGGACCTTGGACGAGGTAAGGCGGTGGTTTGGTTCTTCCCCTTCAGGGTTCGCCCACAACTGCACTACGGTTTCTTTCCAGGAATCCTGTCGGCCTCCGCAATCCGTGGCTTCTATAAGGACGTTCTTGACTTCGGTGACATGGTAGTCTGCCCGTACATATTTACCGGGGGCATATTCAAAGCTTAAGTTTCTTTTTGGGTACGTTTCGAGTAATTGAATAAAATCTGCTGTTTGCATATAAAAATAATTAGGTATAACACTGTTTCCCTATACGGGTAAAAAAATTGGTAAAAAGGTTCTGAAGGGCTATCCATCGGTCTTTATCAATGCAATAACAGAGGTTTTTTCCCTGGAAGTTGCCTTTTAAAAGACCAATTTTCTTTATTTCGGCCAGATGTTGGGAAATAGTGGCCTGTGCCAGGCCGGTTTCCTCAACCAGGTCACTGCAGATACAGGCATCCTGCTGGCTTATATATTGCAGGATGGCCACCCTTGCCGGATGTGCCAGTACCTTCGCTACCACAGCCAGTTCGTTCTGCTGGGTATTGAATAATTGTGTTTTGGATACGCCCATTGTTTAATTATATATCGCAATATTACGATAATAAAGGGAATTAAAAAAGCCGGGAACAAAAATTTCCGGCTTTTGCTCTAAAACCAGGGCTTACGGCCCACCTGATAGGTGTTGTAGAAATCCTCGTCCGATTTAGTAAGGTATATTATACCTTCTATAAGCCCTATCAGTCCGGTGGCCCATACCAAAAATATGCCTATACCGATACAACTGAGCACAAAACCAATTACAGAAATCACAAGCATAATAATTCCTTCTTTCTGATAACCCAGCACAAACTTGTGAATGCCGGCCCAGCCAACGACAATGGCCAGTATCCCAGCCAGAATTTTTTTATTTTCCCCACTGGCCTGTTTAAAACCCTCTTTAAATTCTTCGGCAGTTTTCTTGGCTTCCTCCCGGAACTCTCCGGCAGCTTCCTTGGCTTCTTCTCCCATTTCCCGGGCCTTTTCTTTGGCTTTTTCGAAGCCCTTGCCCTCCTTTTTTTCGCTATTACCCGTTTCTTCCGACATGACTGTTAAATATGGTTGTTTGTATTTTACAATTTAGAAAAATAATCCCTATTCCTGAAATGCAGCATCAATGGGTTCCCAAAGCTCAATTTTATTGCCTTCCGGGTCCAGAATCCATCCGAATTTGCCATAATCATAGCTCTCCATTTCACCAATAACCTGTACCCCTTCTTTTTTTAACACCTGCAGCAGTTCTTCCAGGTTCTCTACTCTGAAATTCATCATAAAGGGCTTGGAACTCGGATTGAAATAGGTCGTGTCCTCCTTAAAGGGGCTCCATTGGGTACTACAATCGTTCCCCTGTGCATCCTTCCACCTGAAGGTCCAGCCATAGGCATCCGTGGGAATACCCAAATGGGTCTTATACCATTTCTTTACTCTATCGGGATCCTGGCACTTAAAGAAGAATCCGCCTAATCCGGTTACGCGCTTTTTAATGATTTCCCTGTGTTATTCTTATACATATCGATATATTCCTGCACACTGATTTTGGTACAAAGTTCCCCTATTAGCTCGTAAGGGATTTGATCAGGCCTTTTAAAACGGATACAGCTTTTCCCCATATCCGGTTTTCGGCCCGTTTGTTCTTTATACGCCTTTGTAAACCACTCCAGCAGCTCCTTACTTGCGTAAACCCCGGAATGGTACAGACTGATATAATTCTTTTGAGAAGCCAGGTGCATAAAGGGCAGGGGAAGGCTAGGGTCGCAGTGATAGCCCTCAGGGAAGGTAGCGTGCGGG
The DNA here is from genome assembly GCF_052497835.1 of Robiginitalea insularis. Classification (NCBI taxonomy): domain Bacteria; kingdom Pseudomonadati; phylum Bacteroidota; class Flavobacteriia; order Flavobacteriales; family Flavobacteriaceae; genus Robiginitalea; species Robiginitalea insularis. The sequence goes on along the minus strand of NZ_CP199296.1, from coordinate 992,480 downwards.
ACCACATATCCGATCATTCCGTAACTGATTGTTTCCTCAAAACCCTCTGGAAGGTTTTTCCGGATTCTTTTTCGCAGCTCCTGTATCGGAGTTTTACGTTCTTCAGGAATCTGGTCTATATATTCTTCAGGAGTATTGGCTTTGTACTGCATGGCAAACGGCTTTTATTTGATACCCATTTGGGTTGCCTTTATTCCCTAGGAACGGACGTACCTTAAATTTACGAAAAATGCCGCTTTATTTTGTCTAAAATTGTTTGTGCCAGTTTTTCCTTACTCTCAATGGTCCAGCCGGCAACATGCGGGCTGAGCAAAACATTGGGGGCTTCCGTCAGATACCTAAAGGCCTCGGGTAGTGAAGCTTCCTTAAACAGGGACTCAAATGATGATTTTTCATATTCCAGGACATCCAATCCGGCCCCCAGGACTTTGCCACCCTTGAGTGCCTGGACCAGGTCTGCTGTTTTAATGCATTTCCCCCTGGCAGTATTCAGTATCCAGATGGGTTTATGAAAGGCCTCCAAAAAGCCGGTATTGACCATTCCGATAGTAAGCGGGGTCTCTGGAACGTGCAGGCTCACCACGTCTGAACGTTGCTGGAATTCCATAATACCCACCTGCCTTGCGTTTTCATCTCCCACACCTCCAACAATATCATAACATATTACCTCAACCTCAAACCCGCGCAGTTTTCGGGCAAAGGCCTTCCCCATATTTCCATACCCGATAATCCCCACTGTCTTCCCGTCCAGTTCTACTCCACGGTTGGCCTCCCGTTGCCAGATGCCCTGTCTAACTTCCCGGTCTGCCGTATGCAACTTGTTGAAAAGGCATAATAGCATCCCAAGGCTGTGTTCGCCCACAGCATTTCGGTTACCTTCCGGGGCTGCTGCCAGGAACACTCCCTTACTTTTTGCGTAGGATACATCTATATTTTCCAGGCCGGCTCCTACCCGCCCGATAAATTTCAATCGGGTGGCTTTCTCCAGGAAGGTCTTGTCTACTGGGATGCGACTTCTTAGTATAAGCCCATCGTACTGATCGATTTTAGCGAGAACTGCGTCGGCAGGACTGCTATAATCCGTATGGTTTTCATAGCCCAAAGCTTCCAGGCCTTCAAGGAGCAAAGGGTGATTGGGATCCAGATGGAGCACCTTCATACTGCTTTATATTTTTGGATAATGAGTTTGTGTTACAGGGTGGGAAACCCCTCCGGTATGTTCCGTTTGTTGATGTTCAAAGAGCAAAACATGCACTTCCTTCCCCTCCTCGGTTCGGGGCCGGTGCTCGACCCCTTTTGGCACCACAATGATCTCCCCTTCCCGTACCGTTTCCGTGCGGTCCCTGAATTCCATATAGAGGGTTCCCCTGATTACCTGGAATAATTCATCCTGGTCCTGGTGCTGATGCCACACAAAGGAACCGCTGAGCTTTGCCAGCAATACCTGCATTTGATCAACCACTGCAATTTGCCGGGGGTGCCAATGGTCCTTAAACCGGGATAGTTTTTCGCTAAGATTGATCGGCTTCATGATTTGGTCGTTTTCGTTATACCAGGATAGAAGAGAAAATCTCCTGTTCTATAGAACATTCTGAAAGAACAAGATAAGGAAGTTTACAGGACTTTTCAGTAATTGCTATCTCAGATACCCAGAATCAATTTGGCAATCCAGAAGTAGATCAGGATTCCAAAGATATCGTTGCTGGTGGTTATAAAAGGTCCTGTGGCAATGGCCGGGTCTATGCCGCGCTTATGCAGGAATAATGGGATAAAGGTGCCTATAATTCCGGCAACGATTATAACGGTTATCAGGGATATTGAAATAGCAAGGGCCGTAGACAGGCTACCTTTCCAACTCCAGGTGAAAAATAGCAAAACCACAGAAAGGATAAAGCCGTTCAGCGCTGCCAGCAACATTTCTTTAAACAGGCGGTTTCCGATGCTGCCTTTCAGGTCGTCGTTGGCAAGCCCCTGTACTATTATCGCGCTTGATTGCACCCCTACGTTCCCGGCCATGGCCGCAATCAGGGGCGTAAAAAAGAATAAGATGGCGTGCTGGCTGATCATGGATTCAAAACCTCCCATGATTCCTGCAGCCCCAACTCCGCCTATCAGCCCCAGGAACAACCAGGGCAAGCGGGCACGGGTTAGATCCCAGATACTGTCGTCTGCTTCAACATCCTGCGAAATACCGGCCGCCAGCTGATAATCCTTGTCCGCTTCTTCACGGATCACATCCACAATATCGTCAATGGTAATCCTGCCCACCAGGCGCCCGATCTCGTCTACAACGGGAATCGCCTCCAGGTCATACTTAGACATAATTTTAGCCACCTCCTCCGGTTTCTCATTGACGTTAACCGCATCCACTTTTGCGATATACACATCTTTAATAGGGGATTTGGTGGAGGCGGTCAGTAAATCTTTCAGGGACAGCCTTCCTTTCAGCAAACCCGCGTCATCCACCACATAGATAGAATGCACCCGGGTAACATTTTCGGCCTGCTGCCGCATTTCCTTTACACAGGTCAGTACCGTCCAGTTTTCGTTAACTTTTACGAGTTCTTTAGCCATTAACCCCCCGGCAGAATTCTCGTCATAGCGGAGCAGGTCTACAATATCCCGGGCGTGATCCCGGTCGGAGATTTCCGAGATGACTTCCTGTATAATTTCCTTGGGCAATTCCGCAACAATGTCGGCCGCATCATCTGTATCCAGTTCTTCAAGCTCCCCGGCTATTTCCTTTGAGGAGAGATTGCCCAGGATAGCTTCCCGAACATCCTCATCCAGTTCCGTCAATACATCGGAGGTTTTCTCGCTGTCCAGTAACTTGATCAGAAAGGTTGCCTCATCTTCATTAAGTTCATTGATGATTTCGGCTACATCCGCGTAATGGACGTCCTCCATCATTTCCCGTAAGGAGGCATTCTGACGGTTTTCTATCAGATGTTCTATCTCGGCAAGAAGTTCCTCTGTAAGTTTAAAGGGTGTCATCCTGGATTTTCTTTGTAAGCGCTATAAAGTCCGAAACCGTAAGCTGTTCGGGGCGCCGCTCAAAGATAGTATCTTCTCGGAGATTATCAGAAAGCTGCAAGCTTTTTAGACTGTTGCGCAAGGTTTTGCGCCTTTGGTTGAATGCGGCCTTAACCACCTTAAAAAATAGTTGTTCATCGCAGCCCGCAATGGTTTGCTGCTTTCTAAGCAGCCGGATCACCCCGGATTCAACTTTAGGCGGGGGGTCAAAGACCTCAGGGGGAACCGTAAAGAGATATTCGGCCTCATAATACGCCTGTACCAAGACGGAAAGGATACCGTATACCTTACTGCCGCCACTTGAACAGATCCTTTCGGCTACCTCTTTTTGGAACATCCCGCTGAATTCCGGAATACGATCGCGAAATTCCAGGAGGCGGAAAACAATTTGGGTAGAGATATTATAGGGAAAGTTCCCGGTGATCGCGAATTCCTGCCCCTGGAATAAGGCCCTGAGGTCAAGAGATAAAAAATCGGCCTCCAGTATTTCCAAGCGGGCTTGCGGGTGTTTTTGTTCCTGCACTTCCAGTGGAAATACCTCCCGCAGGTACCGGACCGATTCCCTGTCCAGTTCCACGGCGATAATCTCAAAGGGCCGCTCCATCAGGAAGCGGGTAAGTACCCCTGTACCCGGTCCTATTTCAAGGACCCTGCTGATCTCAGGTTTTTTTAAGGTATTGGCAATCTTATAAGCCACTTGCGGGTCCTTTAAAAAATGCTGACCCAGGTGTTTTTTGGCGGCTACCCCCGTCTGAGAGTGGGTTGTCCCCTTATGGAAAGATTTCGATCGCGACTTTTTACGGGAACTCATACGCACTTATTGGTTGTTAGTGGGTAAATATACCCATGCTTTTTTACCGGAAGCCAGCTCTATTTCTCTTCGGAAATACAAACTGGTTTCGTAGGCATCTGCTTTTTTCAATTCGATGGCCGAGAGGCTGTAGCGCATTCCGGGGACTTCTGATCCGGCCTGTCCTTCCCAAATGGCCGGGTACCGATTCAAAACAGCCTTTTCCCTTAAAGAATATCCTGTCAGGGTATCGGTATTCCCGCTAAGGGTACGCCCGAATACGTATACTTGTACATGCGGATCGCACAGCGTTCCATAGGCGAATAAGTGCTCCCGGTCTTCTTTTTTCAATGCTGGCTGATGATTTCCAGTTCGGTTCGGAAAGCTACGCACTTATCCCCAAAACGTTCCATTGAATCCTTGCGCAGACGGGCCGCGTCTTCCTGATAATAGCGTTGGAGGGTATCCCTGTCCGGGGCCTGGTACTGAACGGCATAGGTAATGCCCCCGGTTTCTTCTTCCACCAGTACCCTGCAAATTTTCGCCTGGCTGAATTTTCCGGTTGCCAGCATATCCGGGATATGGGTGTTTTGCATCCATTCCAGCCAGCTATGCTGAATGGAAGGATCAATGTTGATGGTTACGTTATAAATGTACATTCGGTATTTGTCTTTAGGGGTCTAATTAACCGGATCGCCCCGCAACTGCCGGAATTTTTTCCGTGCATCCGGGAAAAAATAACTGTCCTGGTACTGAAAAATGATTTGCTGGTAATGTTCCATTGCTTTTGCAGGTTCCTCCAGTTTTGTCCGGTATAATTCAGCCAGCCCAAAATGAGCATCGTCTGCCAGAATACCCTGCCCGTAGAACTCAATGATCTTACGGTAACTGAGCGCCGCTTTGGAAAATTCCCCTTTTGCGGTGAGCAGTTCGGCCTGCATTAAAAGGGCATCATCTTCAATTTTTTCTCCTTTGTGTTGTTGTAAAAGCTCCTCCAGGGATTCCAGGGCTTCCTCGTTTTTCTGCTGATAGGCCAGCAGGTCTGCCCAGGCGAATTTTTTCAGGGCCGTGCGCGTAGAGTCTTCCACCGAGTTATCGGAAATCAACAGGCTCAATTGCATGGCGTCATTGGCGATTAACTGGGAAGTAGAATTGCGAAGCACCTTTAATTGGGTAAGGGCCCAGTCAAAATCTCCTTTGTAAAAACTGGTCTGGGCTACCTTATATCGGGCCTGCTGCCCCATCACATCATTTTTCAGGAGTTTCTGAACCTGTGAAAATAAGATCAGTGCTTCATTAAAACGCCGGCTGAAGACAAGGATATCGCCCAGGTTTAATTTAAGGTACCCTTCCGTATAATTGGAAACCGGAAGTTCCAGGCTCTTTTTTAAAATGGCCACAGCGCGCTCAGCTTCCCCCAGGCGGAAGGTCAGGAAGTTGGCGAAGCTTACCTGCAATTGCAGGGTATTTCCCTGGTAGCCGTAGTTTTCCATCAGGTCTTCATAGGCTTTTTCTGCTGATGGCAGAAAGCCGGACGGATCTTCCAACAGGCCTATGTCAATAAGGTGCAGCTCCGCATTGAGCCGGCTTACCGGGTCCGAACTTTCTTTTCGGATGTATTCGAAAGCGGCACGGGCGGCTGCCAGGTCTCTGGCATCTTCAGCAAGCCGCCCCAGGTTTATGATCCGCTCCAGGCCTTTGCCTTCAGAGCGCCTGTAAATAGCTTTTTCCTGATTAAGGGCACTTGCGTACTGTTCTTGTTGGATAAAGAGCCAGCTTAACAATTCATTCCATACGGGGTCGGGTTTGCGCTGGGCGCGAGTCAGTAAAATCTTTCGCAGCAACTGATTGTTTTCAGCCAGGGCATCTGTTGAAACGAACCCTTCCAGTACCCGGTAGATATTGGATTTGGCAGCCGGACGTTGCTCCAGTTGCACCATATAAGCCTCGAACATTTCTTCAATACGTCCCTGCTCGCCGTATATCCGCGCAATCTGGAAATTAAAGTCCAGGTCGGGATTCAGTTCCATGGCCCGCTTATATGCCTTCAGGGCATATTCGAGCAGGGTATACCTCTGAAACTTAAATCCGATACCATAGCCGAAATTAGGATTCTGTTCGATGGTGCCCAAGGCTTCCTCGTACCATATTTCCGCCGTCTCCGGCTGCTGCTGCAGGCGGTAGGTGTAACCCATGTCTATAAGCAGCGTGGGGTAAGCCATTCCCGATTCAATACGGGCCTTCAGGTAGGAAATGGCTTTATCGTACTCTTGCAGTTGTTGGTAACAGCTGATGAGTTTTTCGGAATAATCCGTACGGCGCGGATCTTCGCTGACCAGTTTCTCGTAGAAGACAACGGCTTTTTCAAATTCGCCGTCTTCATAATAACGCTTAGCCAGGAAATCTTCCTGACCAAAAAGGCCACCCATGGAAAGGCACAGGAGGAGGATCAGGATTTTTTTCATATCGGCACTTTTTCCAAAGATACAAACTAGAAATACACCCCGGCGTTAAGGAGATGATAAGCCTGCTCAGGAAATGCGGTCAAAACCGGTATAAGGAACCAATACTTCCGGGATGCCAATCCCATCGGTATCCTGATAGTTTTCCAGGATGGCAGCCAGAATCCGGGGAAGTGCCAGGGCACTGCCATTGAGCGTATGTGCCAATTGTGGTTTGTTGTCTGCATCCCTGTAGCGCAGTTTCAGGCGGTTGGCCTGAAAGGCTTCAAAGTTTGAAACGGAACTTACCTCCAACCAGCGCTGCTGAGCAGTGGAATAAACTTCAAAATCGTAAGTAAGGGCCGAAGTAAAGCCAAGGTCTCCCCCGCAGAGCCTGAGGATGCGAAAAGGCAGTTTCAGTGATTCCAGCAACCTTTTTACATGGGCTACCATTCCTTCCAGGGCCTTATATGAATTTTGTGGTTGCTCTACCCGCACAATTTCCACTTTGTCAAACTGGTGCAGCCGATTGAGGCCGCGCACATGAGCTCCGTAACTCCCCGCCTCTCTTCTGAAACAAGGGGTGTAAGCCGTATACTTAAGGGGGAGATCGGCATTATTCAGGATTACATCCCTGAAGAGGTTGGTAACGGGTACCTCAGCCGTGGGAATAAGATACAGGTTATCTTCTCCTACATGGTACATTTGCCCTTCTTTGTCCGGTAGTTGTCCGGTACCCAGACCGGAGGCTTCATTGACCATGTGAGGTACCTGCACTTCGGTGTATCCCGCCTGCGTATTGTAATCCAGAAAATAGCTGATCAATGCGCGTTGCAACCGGGCGCCTTTTCCTTTATAAACCGGAAATCCTGCACCCGTAATTTTTACGCCCAACTCAAAATCGATCAGGTCAAATTTCCCGGCCAGTTCCCAGTGTGGTAGCGCTTCGCCGGAGAGCTCAGGAACGTCACCTGCTTCAAGAATCACTTCGTTATCCTCCTCTGTTTGTCCGGCAGGAACCGATTCATGAGGGACATTGGGGAGTTGATACAGTGCCTGTTGCAGGGCTTCCGCTGCCTGGTTCAGTGAATCAGACAGGCCTTTGGAAGCTTCTTTCAGATCTGCAGACTGCTGTTTCAGAAGATTGGCCTCTTCAGCCTTGCCTGATTTATACAGGGCCCCTATTTCCTTTGACAGGCTGTTGGATTCCGCAAGGGCACTGTCCAGCCGCGCCTGCAAGCTCCTTCTTTCCGCATCCAGATCCAGGATTTCCTGAATCATGGAATCTGCATCTATTCCTCTTTTCTTCATCGCTGAAGCGATTATATCCGTCTTTTCACGAAGGAATTGTAGTGGCAACATATCGGTCTCGAATTGAAGCGCAAATTTAATGTTAATTTGTTGAACCTGCCATAGTCTGCAAACGATCCCTATAGCCTTTTATGGGCAGGCGCTTACTCTTTTTTACGGTTGGCCTCCGGAAGGATCCAGCTATGATGCCTGAAGGGGTCCCAGGGCTCGGCTGCCAGGTCGGTAGTGGGGTCGATAAAGGGGGCATATGGCCTGCGGTTTATCCGAACCTGGCTTTCGGCATAAACGGCAATATCCTCACCCTTATTGCTGTATTCTTTTTTCAGGTGTTGGGCAAATTGCCAGATAAAATCCGGATAGGCCGCTACCTTGCCGATCTGTTTTTCACTGAGGTATTCCCGCAAATTAACCCTTTGCTGACGGCCGTTTTGCTTGTTTACAACCCGGAACTGAATCCTGCCGGTCCGGCTGCGCAGCATCATTCTCCAGCTCATCCTATGTCCTTCCTCTGTCCAAAGCACATCCCCCGCTATAAAATGGTGGCGGAGCGGAAGCGCAAGCTGTATCAGGAAATAGCAGCCCAGGCCGATGAGCAGCCACTGCCTGTGAGGGTTTTTGGCAACCTCAGTAGCTACTTCGGGATTTCGCTTGGGGAAAAACCTGCTGCGGATAGTTTCGGGCGGATAGAAAAAGACGATCAGGACAAGCGAAAGGTATGGGAAAATCCCGATCTGAAAGACTATGGAGTTAAACAGGTGGAAGAAAAAGGATAGCCCCAGGGCTATTCCCCTGCTGGGTTTCCAGAGCAAAAGGGGTACGATGAACAGGTCAAAACCCAGGCCAAACCAGGCGATGCCCAGGTGCACATCCGGGCGCTGTAAAAATGCGCCGATCAGGGGATATCCTGCCTTGGATTCCATCAGCAGCGATATAAAGCTAAGGTCCATCCAGTCTGTGTACATCTTTGCAATGGCTGCGTAGGTGTATACAATGAATAACTGTGCGATAAAGACCCATCGTACCCAGGCGTACATACTGTTGGATTTAAGGGAAGGTTTATATTTACTGTCCAGGGAAAAAGCGCGTTCAGCAGGTAAAAAACACATAAAGGCGCAAAGGAGTACCAGCAGGTAATAATGGTTGTTATAAGCGGTTTTTTGTAGCAAATACGAGCCGGTCCAGAGCAAGGTAAAGAGGATGATGCTCAGGCGGTACCGGAAACCAAGGGCAATAAATACCCCTAATAGCCCCATAAGCGCATAGTACATAAACATTTGCGGCCCTACCAGGGGCTGCAGCCATTCAAAGCCGATAAAAGTAAAAGTAAAATCGGGTAATACCAGGGTCCTGCTAACCCAGCCCGTTAAGATGGCCCCGAAACACTCAATGGAGAGTAAGATTCCAAAAAAAACCCTGAAGAGAACAAGAGGGCTGTTATCCACTCGTTTGAAGAGCGGCCCGGACATCAGCGTTTTGCAATTAATTCCAAAGACTGCAGCCTGTCCTTCTCCAATTGGGCCTTGAGGGCTTCTACAGATTCAAATTTTTGCTCATCCCTCAGGCGGTCCAGGAGGGATACCCGAAGGGCTTGGCCGTAGAGGTTTTTATCAAAATCAAAAAAATGGATTTCTATATGTTGTCCGGTCCCGTCAACTGTAGGGTTGCTGCCAATATTCATCATCCCGTATACGGTTTTTCCATCAACACTTGTTGAAACAAGATAAACGCCCCCAGCCGGAATCAGCTTATAATCTGCTGCTATCTGCAGGTTGGCAGTGGGAAAACCGAGCTGTTTTCCAAGCCCCTTTCCCCGGATTACCGTGCCTGAGAGCATATAGGAATACCCAAGGTACTCGTTAGCCGTTTGCAGGTCGCCGGTTTCCAGCGCCTTTCTTATTTTGGTGGAACTTACCGAAACTTCATCGATTTCCTGGACGGGGATCTCTTCTACTGAAAAGTCGAGCAGGTTGCCAAAGGCCTGCAAGTCCTGTATGTTGGCATTACGGTTTCTCCCAAAGCGATGGTCATAGCCGATAATTACTTTTTTTGCATGCAGCACCCCTACCAGCTTGTCTCTCACGAACTGGGTGGCCGTAAGCCTGGAAAAGGAACGGGTAAAGGGGTGGATCACCAGGCAGTCCAATCCTATTTCCCTGAGGATATCTGATTTTTCCTCAATAGAGTTGAGTAGTTTGAGGTTGCTGTCTTTTTGAAGCACCATCCGTGGATGCGGGAAAAAGGTAAGTAAGGTAGCCTGCATTCCATGGGAGCGCGCATCTGCAATCAGGCGATTCAGGATAATGCGGTGCCCGATGTGCACCCCGTCAAAGGTGCCAATGGTCACCACGGCAGGGGTTTTTATGTCGTAATTGGGCAGGCCCTTGATGGTTATCACAGACTCAAAATAATAAAAAAGGCTTACTTTTAGCCAAGGAAATCTCCTTTGATGAAGACAAAATTACGTCTTGTTTTATCAATTCCCCTATTCTTTGCCTGCTTTTATGGAACGTCACAGGATTTGCAGGGGATCTGGCAACGGGCAGACCGGGCTTCAGGAGAACTGACCCTTTCCGGCGAAAAAGTCAGGAATACGGGCGGGCAGGCCTTTATGATGCGAGCTGAGCGGCTGGAGGCTGCCCTGAAACCATTGCAACAGGGGCAGGCCAGTATTGTATTATCCTTCCCGGACGCCTCCGGGACCCTGAAGCGCTACCAAATTGAGGAACGTTCCGTCCTGGCCCCGGCGCTGCAGGAGAAATACCCGGGCATCCGATCATATGTCGGAAGGGAGATAGAAGGTTCTGAGCACCGGATACGTTTCAGCCTGACCCATAAAGGATTTCAGGGGATCATACACAAGGTGGGAAGCAACAGTGCCGCTTTTATAGAAAAGTCCGGTACGCAACCTGACAAGTATATACTTTTCAAAAGGGAAGATCTCGAAATGCAGATGGAAAGCTGGAAATGCGAGACCTTGCCTTTACTGGAAAAATCTTCCCCTGACTTCTTTACCGCCAAATTAGCTGATGACCAAACCCTGCGCCGGTACCGACTGGCAGTTGCCACCACAGGCGAATACACTCAATTCCACGGAGGTACGGTTCCGGATGCCCTGGCGGCCATCGCAGCCACCCTGACCCGCATTAATGAAGTATTTGAAAGGGATTTGGCCATAAACCTGGAATTAGTTGCCAATAACGACCAGGTTATCTATACCGATCCGGCCAGCGACCCCTTTGGGGGGAATTTCAGTGCCGAGGTACAGACTACTCTGAACACCGTTATCGGTAGCGCCCAATACGATATTGGCCACCTATTCCATCAGGGAAGCGAAGCCGGGAATGCCGGATTTGTGGGGGCGGTGTGCCAGGATAACCGTAAAGGCTCCGCTTTTGCGGCAACCCCGTCTCCTCAGGGAGACCGTTTTGACCTGGATTTTGTGGCCCACGAAATGGGGCATCAATTCGGGGCAAACCACACCTGGTCTTTTGATTCGGAAGGAACAGGGGTACAGGCTGAACCTGCAAGCGGCACAACCATTATGGGATATGCCGGGATTGCCCAGGGGAACAATGTACAGCCCGCAGGAGATGATTATTTCCACTATTACAGCATTTCGCAAATTTTCCAGTATATAGCGGGCACGAGCTGTGCAACGGAGGTTCCCCTTTCCAATTCACCCCCACAAATCACTCCTTTACCCGACTACCATATCCCGCAGGGAACGGCATTTGTCCTGGAAGGGCTGGTTTCTGACCCCGATCCTTCAGATGTGCTGACCTATGCATGGGAACAGGTAGACGACGGCCTGGTAACCACCGCCTCCTTCGGGCCGGAAAACCCCAGTGGTGCTAATTTCAGGTCACTGCCACCCGAGTTGACACCCGGCAGATATTTTCCCAGGCTGGAAAGGGTTGCCGGCGGGAACCTGACCCAGGAAGACCCCCCTATTAATTCGGCCTGGGAAACCGTTTCAACCATTGCCCGGGACCTGAACTTTGCTCTTACAGTAAGGGATAATGCCGTAGGTGGCGGTCAGGTAGTCTCTGATTTGGTGCGGGTAAGTGTGGAGGCAGACCGGGGACCCTTCACAGTCCTCTCACAGGCCAGCCCGCAAACCTATGCGGCAGGGAGCGTACAAACGATCAGCTGGGATGTTGCCGGAACCACAGATGCCCCTGTAAATGCGCAACAGGTTGATATATACTATTCGGATGACGGGGGTCTTGATTTTTCAACCCTCCGGGCCGCAGGGCTTCCGAACAATGGGACGGCAACGGTTCAGGTGCCGGCGGGTGCAAGCACTCAGGGCCGCTTTATGGTAAAGGCGAGGGACCAGATATTTTTTGCCGTGAATGCCACCAACTTTACAATTGAAGAGCAAGCCTTTGTGTTGGATTTTCAGGAGTTAGGCCAATCGGTATGCCAACCCGACAATGCGCAGTACAGCCTTACGTTTAATACTTTTGGGGGTTTCAATGAGGAAGTAACCCTTAGTACTGAAGGGCTTCCTGCAGGACTCTCTGCCACTTTTTCTAACAATACGGTACAGGCCAACGGAACCGTGATAAGTCTTACTATTTCCAATACGGCAGCATTACCGCCCGGGCTCTATCCGTTTACTGTGAACGGTACAAATGGTAGTATTTCGGCAGATATTCCGCTGGAACTGCAGATCAGCTCCGGAAGTTTTTCGGATGTGGTCCTGACCGCTCCGGCCGACAATTCCCTGGATGTAGGGCTGCGCCCGGCATTCAGCTGGCAGGCCAGTGATAATGCGGATGCATATGAGCTGCAATTGGCAACGGATGCGGCCTTTTCCAATATAGTGGCGGATCAGGTGGTGTATGGTACCTCCTATAGTCCGCAAACCCTCCAACCCGATACTGACTATTTCTGGAGGCTTAAGGCCATCAATTCCTGCGGGGAGGGCGCCTTTGGCAGTGCCTTTACCTTCAGGACGATCAGTACGGAATGCCGGACCCTTGCAGCCCAGGGGTTACCCCTTACGATATCCGCCAGTGGGACCCCTACTGTTGAATCCACCGTCACCTTTATAGATGACCTGCCTGTAACATCGGTAAGCCTGGACATGGACCTGGCACACAGTTTCCTTTCAGATCTGGTCATTACACTTATTTCCCCATCCGGAACCGAGGTGACCCTTATAGCCAATTCCTGCGGACAGGCTAACGACATTAATGCCACCTTTGAGCAGGGGGCTGCCCCATTTGTATGTGCAAACAACCCGGCTATATCCGGAACCGTAAGGCCCCTGGGCTCCCTTGATTCTTTTAGAGGAGAATCCAGCCTGGGAACCTGGACGCTGCGCATAGATGATACGATTCCGGCAGACGGAGGGCAGTTAAATGGTTTCTCGCTGCAATTATGCGTTGAAGGCGCCTTCCGCCCGGATGCGGACGGGGACGGGGTTTTTGACGATGGAGATGATCTGTGCCTCGGAACCCCTCCGGGCACGGAAGTGGATGCCGATGGTTGCCCGGTCTATCGCTTTGCCCCCGATCAGTTTGAGATTAGTACTACGGCGGAAACCTGTACGGGGGCTAATGACGGGACTATTTTGGTGCAGGCCAGTGAACCGCTGGATTACAACATTCGCATCCTGGGTCCGGGAACAAATGTTGATGAAACCTTTACCTCTGTTTTCGAACAACTGGCCCTGGCCCCTGGCACTTATCAGCTGTGTATTGATGGAACGGATGGCAGCATTGTTTACGAGGAGTACTGTGTGGATGTAGTGATACAGCCGCCTGCATTTTTTGAGGTAACGGCCTTACAAAGCCCTGACAGTAAAACGGTAGAGCTGTCCCTGAGTGGCTCGGACAGCTATCTGATCCGTTTGAACGGTCAGGAACAAATCGTCAGTGGGCCGGCTGTAACCCTGCAGCTGCCCGACGGGATCAATACCCTGGAAGTAGAAGGCATCCCCGTCTGCCGGGGGACATTCCAGGCTACCTTCCTGACCGGAAGCAAAATTTCTGCCCTTGAAAACCCGGTAACGGATGTGCTGGGAATATTCATTACCCGGGCAGATACCCAGGTGGATATCAAAGTCTTTGATACGGCCGGGGCCCTGCTGCTGATGCGGGATTTACAGCCTTCCGGAAATACGGTGCAAATTTCCCTCGGGGGACTACCTACCGGCCTCTATTTTGTACAGGTGGAAAACGGGAACCAAAAACGGGTGCTGAAAATCCTAAAAAGATAATTGCCTAATCAGGTGCCGTTATACTGATTCATAGTTATTTTGGGTCCTGCAAGTACAAAGGATTCCAGAAGTGCAACCGACCGGTCTAGCCGTTCGGGCAGTTTTTCCGATTCTGTTTCATCCCACTCCCCCAGGACATAATCTACCTGCCTTCCCTTGCTGAATTCGTCACCGATACCAAAACGAAAGCGGGCATAAGCTGTGGTCCCAAGGACCTGTTGAATGTCTTTAAGCCCGTTGTGCCCCCCGTCACTTCCTTTGGTTTTCAGGCGCAGCGTACCAAATGGGAGGTTGAGGTCATCGGTTATGATCAACAGGTTTTCCAGCGGGATGTTTTCTTTCTCCATCCAGTACTGCACCGCTTTACCGCTGCGGTTCATATAGGTGGAAGGCTTTAAACAATAGATGCTGCGACCTTTGATCCTGACATTTCCGAGATCGCCCAGGCGTTTGCTTTCAAAAGTAAACACCCTGCTCTCTGCAAAGGCATCCAGGACCTTAAAACCAATGTTATGGCGGGTTTTGGCGTATTCGGGCCCGATATTTCCCAGGCCTGCGATCAAATATTTTTTCATAGGGGGTATTGCTTCTGCTTCAGAATCTGTTTGCTTAAAAAGTCTTTGAAACCACGACCACATGCTACGACTATTCTAAAATACAAAAAGCACCCTTATCGCCTTTGGGAGATAAGGGTGCCTTAATGAATACTTATCTATTGCTTATTCTGCAGCTTCAGAGGCTGGTTCTTCAGAAGCAGCGGCTTCAGCTCCTTCAGCAGCTCCTTCTTCTCCTTCAACACCTTCTGCGTCTTCATCTTCCTCAACCAGAATAGCCGTACGAGCAGTCTTAACCTGAACCACTACAGTGGAGTCTGGGTGAAGGATGGCGAATTTATCGCTTTTTAAAGTCCCAACAGAAATGTTATCGCCGATTTTCAATTTGGAAATATCCACATTGAAGAAGTCGGGCAGGTTGTCCGGCAAAGCGCGGATAACCAGTTTGCGTTTTCTGAACAACAGACGTCCCCCGTTTCGAACCCCCGGGGAATTCCCGAGCAGGCGAACCGGAATTTTCAGGGTCACTTCCTTGTCTGGGAAGAGCTGGTAGAAGTCTACGTGCAGGATGGCATCCGTAACCGGATGAAATTGAATATCCTGCATGATGGCGCTGATCTTCTCGCCCTTGTCCATCTCAATTACCACGGTGTGGGCATTGGGAGTGTACACTAAATCTTTGAATGAGATTTCATCGGCTGAAAAGTGCAATGGTTTCTCCCCCCCGTATACCACGCAAGGGACCTTTCCAGCATTACGTAGGGCCTTGGTCGATGCCTTGCCCACGCTTTCTCTTTGTGATCCTTGGATTGTAATTGATTTCATTATCTGAGTTTAATTAATATGCTACATTAAAAATTTTGAAGAGATGGAAGTATTGTGATGTACCCGGTGCATTACATCTGCGAATAAATCGGCACAGCTCAATACCTTTACCTTCTCGCTTTTTATTTCGATTGGGATGGAGTCTGTAATGATCAGCTCCTCCAGCTTTGATTTCTCTATGCGTTCATAGGCATTACCCGAAAGCAGCCCATGGGTGGTGATCGCCCTCACGCTCTTGGCGCCGCGCTCCATCATCAGGTCTGCCGCTTTGGTAAGCGTTCCTGCCGTATCCACCATATCGTCTACCAGTACAACATTCTTGTCCTGAACGTCCCCGATGAGTTCCATATGGGAAATAACATTGGCCTTAGCCCGCTGCTTATAGCAAATCACCACATCGCTTTCCAGGGCTTTGGAATAAGCATAAGCCCTTTTAGAGCCCCCCATGTCGGGAGAGGCAATCGTTAAATTATCCAGCCCAAGGCTTTTGAGGTAGGGCAGGAAAAGGGTAGAGGCAAATAAATGGTCTACCGGTTTTTCAAAGAAGCCCTGTATCTGGTCTGCGTGCAGGTCCATCGTCACAATTCGGGTAGCTCCTGCAGCCTCCAGCATCTTGGCTACCAATTTGGCAGCGATAGGCACCCTGGGTTTGTCTTTGCGGTCCTGGCGAGCCCATCCGAAATAGGGCATCACTGCGGTGATGTGCCGGGCCGAGGCCCTTTTCGCAGCATCCAGCATCAACAGCATTTCCATCAGGTTTTCCGGGCCGGGATGTGTGGACCCAATTACGAAAATACGGGCCCCGCGAATAGATTCTTCGTAAGAGGGCTGAAATTCCCCGTCACTGTAGCGGGAAAAAATAACCTTCCCCAAATCTGCCCCATAGGCCTTGGCAATTCGCTCGCCTAGCGCCTTACTCTGAGTGCAGGCAAAAATCTTGGGTTCCGGTACCGTATACGACATTACAGCAACTTTAAATAATTGGGCTAAGTCCCTCTTTTAAAAGGAGGTGCAAATTTACACATTTATTTGAGTTGCTAAAGTATATTTAAATGGAATTTGAATGCCCGATCAAAAATATTTTATAGTTTTGCGAACCCTTTTGCCTCGGTGGCGGTCCCGATAGTTATCGGGAGGTAGACGCAGACCGAGAAGGCGTACGCCTCGGTGGCGGAATTGGTAGACGCGCTGGATTCAAAATCCAGTGGTAGCAATACCGTGTGGGTTCGATTCCCACCCGAGGTACGGATAAACCACAAAAGAGTGGAAGTATGAGCGAGCTTCAAAAAGGAAGCTCGCTTCTTTTTTTGAAGCGAACGAAGTGCTTCCTTTTGTGGTTTTCTTGCGCGAGCTCGAAGGGAAGCTTGCCGTCAGGAAAGCATTCCCGGCGAGTTTTGAGAAGACTCTCCCCCATATTGAGCTCGCTTTCTTTTGTAGAGCGACCGAAGCGTGTTTTTTTTCGGTTTTCTTGCGCGAGCTTGAAGGGAAGCTTGCCGACAGGAAAGCATTCCCGGCAAGTTTTGATTATTACTTTCACCTTCAATCTCCTTCTTTTCAACAAAATTTAAGTCTGCAAAAAGCAACATAAGCTACTCGGATATTTACCATCCGTATTATGTTGAATGAATAGATCATCTATTGTCCGTAGCTTTAAAAAGTGCTGACCTGTATCATTGCCCACTTTGCATCTCAACAATACCTTTATTGAAAATCTTTAGGTCATGAGAAAGCTAAAGAAAAGTCTAAAGATTATCGCCTTGTTCCTGTCAGGACTAATCCTAATGCAAGGTTGTTCTACTTACAAAACTCCTGTTACCCTTCAACAAGCCGAACAGCAAGAAAAAGCGGTCAAGATCATCACAACTAATGATGATACCTACAAATACAAATACATAGTCTATGAAAATGGACAATTCTATGGAGTAAAAGACAATCCGGGAGAGGATGTAAAATTTCCTATCAATTCAGAGGAGGTTACAGATGTACTAATAAAGGGTAAAACTATGCCAGATTGGGTTTTATATGTGTTGATTGGTGTCTTGGCGGTTGGAACAATATTGGCAATTGTAGTCCTTCCGAACGCTATGCCCTGACCCACATAATTGTCCACCTTCTACCTCAGCATTTCTTTTTGTGGTTTTTCCTAATTAATACTAACCCTCAGTGTCAACCCCTTATAATTCTTACCGGGCTTCAATCCGGAGCAGCTCACCGGGCTACACTCCGTAGTTGTAAAAAAATCCCCCGGAATTTTAACCCGAATGACAAGATAATCAACCGTATTGGGGATTGTTGCGTCAAAGTCAAAAGCACCGGAGGCATTGGTAATGGAGGCCGTGCTGAAGCGCTGCCGGTCCCCGTCAAAGAAACTGGTGTCTTCATAGCCAATAATTGTAACCACCCCATCGGCAATAGGCTGGTTATTGGAGCTGTTCAGCAGGATGCCGCTAAAGGAACTGACGGGTTCCACATCTTCTTTGGAGCAGTTGCAGAGTAATAAGATTAACAGAACTAATCTGAATAAAGATTTCATATCTGATAGGTTTTGAACCTAAATTCCTCTTTTTTGTAAAATATGCTGTCCCGTATTGTGCTATGGGCAAGATTTGGGACGAAATCTTTAAAGTGTCAGGAAAATGAATAATTGGAGTTCAATAGAACTTATGGATTACTCAAGTCGATCATTACGATCGTTTTACCGAATAAGATGAATCTTCTCCAATTCCACTAAACAAAGGACTTCATCGACTAAATGCACGACTGCTTCATTTGATAGGGTAAGAAAAGTCGCTCATCGATATTTAAAATGTAGGAAAAACCTTCAGCCTAATTTTAGGGTTGTAAATGTCCCCTATGTCGCAACTTCTTGTTGATGCTATTCAAAATAGTAAGACCGTGCAACATGCACCTTTTTGGAGGTATCCAGGATATACCGGAAATGGAAATAAAATAGTATCGGAGGGGGCTGCATACCCAAATCGAATAAACACATGAGTTCCATAAAGAAAAAAGTAAGTGACTTTTTTGAAAAATTTCATGGCAGGATTGAAATTATTGTTGTGCTTATTTTGATAGCCTATTTGCTCACAATGGGGCTGTTGCTTTTCTTCAGATCATAATCAGAAGACTCTCGTCTCTTTACTTTTTTGATCGAAAGCTCAGGGATTCCGGTACTGTATGCCTCGCATCTCTTTAAAACTGTACCTGTAAATACATTGCGGGAAAATCGTATCTTTCTGTTATAACCTAAACAATATCGTTATGAACAGGATTATCTTCAGTTTATTTTTGGCTTTAATGGTTCTGCAGGCCTGTAAAGACAATTCCGCTTCCGATACCACAATGGAAGCAGCCTCGCCTTCCCCGGAAGAAAAGGTACAGGCAGTCCGAAGTGAAATAGAGGAAATTAATAACAAGGTTACGGCCCTGATGAAAGCCGGAGCGTATGAGGAAGCTGGCCAATACTTTGCTGAAGACCTGGTACAGTATATTTCGGGACAACCTCCTGTTTTAGGCAGGCAAGCCTGGGTTGAAAGCCAGAAGGCAGCCGCTGCCATGGGGGAGTGGGATTTGCAACTGGAAGTGCTGGACCTTGCCCTGGATGGCCACATGGCCGTTGAGCGGGGCCGTGGTGTGCAGACCTTTACCGCTAACGAAACCAGCCCTATGCCTTCATTCCAGCTTACGGGAGACTATATGGTCTATTGGAAACGGAAGGATTCTACCTGGGTAATTCAGTGGGATTACGTTGCCCTGGTTCCGCAGGAAGGGATGGAAGCCCCTTCAGAATAGGAAGATACCCCTCTAATAGAGCCGCTTAATATGGATGCCACCAAGGAACACTGGGAACATATTTACCAGACCAAACCCCTGGATTCGGTAAGCTGGTACCAGCCGGTACCCCGGCATTCCCTGGACCTGATCGCCACTTTGGAGCTCCCAAAAGATACGCCTGTAATTGATATAGGTGGGGGAGACAGCCTGCTGGCCGACCATTTACTGGATTTGGGGTATTTGGACATAACCGTTTTGGATGTGTCCGCACAGGCCATCAAACGGGCTAAATCCCGCCTGGGCGAAAGTGCTTCAGCTGTACATTGGATTGAATCGGATATCCGGGATTTTAAACCAGAACGCAGCTATGGACTCTGGCACGACCGGGCAGCTTTCCACTTTCTTACGGCCCCGCCTGAAATTGAGCAGTATGTTGCCTTGGTTAGCCGGACAGTTTCTGAAGATGGATACTTTATTTTAGGGACCTTTTCTGAAAAGGGACCTGAAAAGTGCAGCGGGCTGCCCATAACCCAGTATTCCATAGAAGCCATGAAAATGCGATTTAAAGCAACCTTTGAGCCCATAGATTGCAGAAATATCGCACATCAGACCCCCTCTGGCGGGAAGCAGGATTTTACTTTTTGCTGTTTCAGCAGGGTTGGCGATTAACCAAAAATCCGGTTTTCCAGGATACGTTTTTATTAATCAGCACAGGTAATTTATCAGGTTAAGCCTTAAAAAATATCCTTTTTGTCGGAAAAAACCTGCATTTCGTCTGAATTTCACACCTTATTCTAAACCTGGCACAGCTTCTGCATTCCAAGTAGTAAAAGTTACCGTTATGAAAACTACATTACTACTTAAGGAAATTTATTTCGAAGCTTTCCGGAATCTTGGAAACTACCTTGTTAAGAACTCATTAAAGGTATTCAGCTGGTTTTGTTTTGCGCTCTTCTTTATAGCCTTGTATGCACTGGTATATCGAATGGCCACAGGCTTTGTATTTGATTAAGTCCATAAAACCGTAGTCCTGAGATCTTCAATTGAATCAAGGGAATTGATTTTTAACAAAAAATCCGCAGGAGTGAGGATGCATAGGGTTAGCATAAACTTCAATTGTTTTAACCTGGCATAGTTACATCTTAAAAGGATTCGAAGCTTAAAATTTTTGGTGATATGGATTGTTTTTTCCCACCAATTAAATTAACAAATTTTCTATTGGGAAAAATTCCATAAAATAGGAAATAATCCATAAATTAGCTTCCCTCTTTTTGATGTAACAGATGCAAAAAACCATACTCCATCTCGATCTGGATACCTTCTTCGTTTCGGTGGAACGCAAGCTGGACAGCCGGCTGTACCGAAAACCCATACTGGTAGGTGGCCTCAGTGACCGCGGGGTGGTAGCTGCCTGCAGTTATGAAACCCGGGGGTATGGGGTGCATTCCGGGATGCCGATGAAAATGGCCCGGGAACTTTGCCCTGAAGCAGTGGTTATCCGCGGCAATGCAGGGACTTACAGCAAGCATTCCGACGAGGTTACGGAAATCATCAAAGAGCAGGTGCCGCTGTTTGAAAAATCCAGTATAGATGAATTTTATGCAGACCTCTCCGGGATGGACCGCTTTTTTGGCTGTTATCGCTATGCCTCGGAGCTGCGGCAGCGAATTATCCGGGAGGCAGGGCTGCCTATTTCCTTCGGGCTTTCGGTAAACAAGGTGGTTTCCAAAGTAGCTACGGGGGAAGCCAAGCCCAACAGCCAGCTCAAAATTGATTTTGGGTACGAAAAAGAGTTTCTGGCCCCGCTGTCGATAAAGAAAATCCCCATGGTGGGGGATAAGACCTACCAGACCTTGCGCAACCTGGGGCTGCGGCAGATACGCACCCTGCAGGAAATGCCGATAGACCTGCTCCAACGGGTACTGGGGGCTAATGGGGCGCTTATCTGGAAACGGGCCAATGGCATAGACAACAGTCCGGTGGTGCCCTTTTGCGAGCGTAAATCGATCTCTACCGAGCGCACTTTTGACCGGGATACCATAGATGTGCACCGCCTTAAGGGCATCCTCATTGCGATGACCGAAAACCTGGCCTTCCAGCTCAGGCGCGGGGGCAAGCTCACGGCCTGTGTAACGGTCAAAATCCGCTATTCCGATTTCAACACCTATTCCAAACAGCTTCGCATCCCCTATACCAGTGCAGATCACAAACTGATCCCGCAGGTGCTGGAATTGTTTAAAAAATTATACGACAGGCGGCTGCTGGTACGGCTGATCGGGGTACGGTTCAGCCACCTGGTCCCCGGGAATTACCAGATCAACCTTTTCGAGGATACCGAGGAAGCCCTCAACCTCTACGCGGCCATGGACCGGATCCGGGAACGCTATGGAGACAAGAGCGTGATCCGGGCTTCCGGCATGGGCGCCCGGACCATCGGGCGCATGCAAAACCCTTTTAACGGCCAGCCCCCCACGGTGCTGGCTCATCGTAAACAGTAATCAAATCCCAAATTCCATCCCGATAATTATCGGGATGGAATTTGGTGCTTGGAATTTATTTATGTACATAAATTGTCACACATACTACAGCCTCCGCTACGGGACCTTTTCCGAGGCCGACCTGCTTTCCCTGGCACGGGAAAACGGGCTGCGGTGCCTGGCCCTCACCGATATCAACAATACTTCGGCTGCCCTGAATTTTGTGCGCAGGGCAAAGGAGTTTGATATCAGTCCCATCCTGGGGATTGATTTCCGCAACGGGATAGATCCCTGCTTTGTGGGGATCGCCCGCAACAATGAAGGCTATTATGAACTGAACCGCTTCCTCTCGGAACATTTGCACCAGAAGCTTCCTATTCCCGAACGGGCCCCTGCTTTTCAGAATGCCTTTGTAATATATCCCTTTGAGAAGGTGCTGCTGAATGAACTGAAGGATTTCAGGCCGGGGGAATTCATAGGGGTTTCCCTGCGCGATTTGCGGCGGCTGCCCTTTTCCCGTCTCAGGGAGTACAAAGACCGGCTGGTGGTGCTGCAGCCGGTGAGTTTTCGCAACAAGCGCGATTTTAACGCTCATCGCCTGCTTCGGGCCATCGATAAGAATGTGCTGCTCAGCAAGCTGCCGGAGTCCGAACAGGCCCCGCCCGATGAGATGATGTACCCCATCGAAAACCTGGCAAAGGCCTTTTCCGAATTCTCTTTTATCCTGGAAAATACCCAGGCCCTGATGGATGGCTGCCATATTTTTTTTGATTTTTCAGAAGACCGGAAACCGCAGAACCTGAGCACCTATACCGGGAGCCGCGAGGAGGATGAACAACTGCTGGAACAACTTTGCCGGGAAGGGCTGCCCTATCGTTACGCCAAGCCCGGCCCCGAGATATACAAGCGCCTGGAAAAAGAGCTGGACCTGATCAGGAAAAAAGAGTTTGTGGCCTACTTCCTGATTAACTGGGACATTGTAAGCGAGGCACGCCGCAGGGGGTTTTTCTATGTGGGGCGCGGTAGCGGGGCGAACAGCATTGTGGCCTACCTGCTTCGTATTACGGACGTGGATCCTATAGAACTCGACCTGTATTTTGAGCGCTTTATCAACCTTTTTCGTGCAAACCCCCCGGATTTTGATATCGACTTTTCCTGGAGGGACCGGGAAGCGGTTACCCGTTATATTTTTGAGCGCTTTGAAAACGTGGCCCTGCTGGGCACCTACGTGACCTTTAAAGACAGGGGCATTATCCGGGAACTGGGGAAGGTTTTCGGTTTGCCCAAGGCTGAAATAGACCAGTTATGCGAAGGGCAATACGAGTCTTCCCGCCTGGATGAGGTAGCCCGCCTGGTGCTCCGCTACGGGGAACTGATCCGGGGTATGCCCAATTACCTGAGCGTACATGCCGGGGGTATCCTGATCAGCGAAAAGCCCCTGCATTATTTTTCAGCTACCCACCTCCCCCCAAAAGGGTTTGCCACCACCCAGTTTGATATGGTGATCGCCGAGGATGTGGGGCTTTTTAAATTCGACATCCTGGGCCAGCGCGGTCTGGCAAAGATCAAGGAAGCCCTGGAAATCGTGCGCTTCAATCAGCCGGAGGCCTTTGAAGGGATCGATATACACGATATCCGCCGGATCAAGGAAGACCCTGTGATCAACAACCTTATCAAAACCGCCCAGTGCATGGGGTGTTTCTATGTGGAATCCCCTGCCATGCGGATGCTGTTGCGCAAGCTGGAGGTAGACAATTATCTGGGCCTGGTTGCTGCCAGTTCCATTATCCGACCGGGGGTAGCCCAAAGCGGGATGATGCGCGAATACATTCTCAGGCACCGCGACCCGGAGCGGGCTGCCATGGCCCATCCGGTCTTGCTGGATATTATGCCGGATACCTACGGAGTGATGGTCTACCAGGAAGACGTGATAAAGGTGGCACATTATTTTGCAGGCCTCAGCCTGGGGGAAGCCGATGTACTCAGGCGGGGGATGAGCGGGAAATACCGTTCCCGGGACGAATTTGAAAGGGTAAAGAAGGCCTTTGTGGATAACTGCCGCAAGAAGGGGTACGCAGAATCTCTGATTTCGGATATATGGAAACAGGTAGCGAGTTTTGCGGGCTATGCCTTTGCCAAGGGGCATTCTGCTTCTTATGCAGTGGAAAGCTATCAGAGCCTTTTTTTAAGGGCCTATTACCCCCTGGAATATATGGTGGCCGTACTCAATAACGGGGGCGGGTTTTACCGCCCCGAAACCTATGTGCATGAGGCCCGGATGCTGGGGGCCGTAATTCACGAACCCTGTATCAACCATTCTGTGGTGCAGACCCGTATAGAAGGCAGGGATATATATCTGGGGTTTATGTACCTGAAGGAACTGGAGGCCCGGGTCATGGACCGTATTGTAAAAGAGCGGGATGCCCACGGGAGATATCACAGCCTGGAGGATTTCCTGGACCGGGTTCCTATTTCCATCGAACAGATCAGTATCCTGATCCGTATTGATGCTTTCCGCAGTACCGGGAAGGAGAAACACAACCTGCTCTGGCAGGCACATATGCTGCTTTCCGGGGAGAAATTGCCGGAACACCCCAGGTTGTTCCCGCCGCAGCACCGCAAATACAGTATTCCCCGCTTGCATGCCACGCGCCTGGAAACGGCATTTACCCAATTGGAACTGCTGGGGTTCTGCCTTTGCAGTCCTTTTGAATTACTTGCCCGCCCGGCAGCCAACACCCATGGAAGCAAACACCTCCGGGAGTTTCTGGGCCGTTGCATCGATATTTATGGTTACCTCGTTACTGTCAAAAACACCAAAACGCATAAAGGGGACCGCATGCATTTTGCCACGCTTATAGACCGCTACGGAGAGGTGTTTGATACGGTCCATTTTCCTCCGGTGGCCGCAAAGTACCGCTTCCGCGGAAAGGGGATTTACCGTTTCTACGGGAAGGTGGTGAGTGAATTCGGGTTCCTGAGTATTGAGGTTTTGAAAATGGAAAAGCAGGATTACATCCCGGATCCGCGTTATGCAGATATGAAAACAGGCACCCGCTTGTTGCAGCAGCGCAAAATGGCTTCCGACCCGGTTGGATACAACGAAGCAAAGAAAGATGCCAAGGATCCCGATGATAAGATTTAAGAAACAATCCATGGCCGTGGCTAGGACTTATTTCGTAAATTTAACTTGCGTTCCCCATTCAGAGATTGAATCGAAACATTAAAAGAATTACAAGGTGGATTACAATTTGGCAGAAAAGCTGGCCATCATCAAGGCCATAGATGAAGTACTCACAATTGACAACCGTGTTTATGAGGGGGAGGTCTTTTTTATTCAACAATTGTCCAGTGTCCTGAAATTTAAGATGGACATGATCCCGGAAGCCCGTGAAACGGATGCTGCTGAAGCCATGGCCATACTGCGGGCCATGCCGGAGCCTAAGAAACATGCCCTGGCCCGTCTTCTCAATGAGGCGGCCAATGCAGATGGGAAAGTAGCAGAGCAGGAAATCAAGCTCATATACAGGATCCTCTCAGATATTGGGGTTGAACTGGATTACCTCTGATTAATTATTACCCCATTTCTGCCCAATATCCTTTGGGAAAGGGGCAGGACTACTACAAAGGTTTATGCAAATTCACCATATAGGCAAACAGCAATCCGTTTTAAACCAGTTCATTTATGAATTGAGGGATGTCGGGATTCAGAAAGATTCCATGCGGTTCAGGCGAAATATTGAACGTATAGGGGAAATCCTTTCTTATGAACTCAGCAAGACGCTCCACTACAGCATTCGTGAAGTAAAAACGCCTTTTGGAACCAAAGCTATGGCAGTACCCGATAACCCTCTGGTACTATGTTCGGTGCTTCGGGCAGGCCTCCCCTTACACCAGGGGATGCTTAATTATTTTGACGGGGCTGAAAATGCTTTTATCTCTGCCTATCGCAGGCATGAAGAAGGCTCTGATGATTTTGAAGTGATCGTTAAATATTTTGCAGCTCCCGCATTAGATGGGAAAACATTGGTCCTGACCGACCCCATGCTGGCAACCGGGAAAACGCTTGAAAACGTTTTGAAGGCACTTAGTGCCCACGGGGAGCCAGCCCAGATCCATATTATTTCAGTTATAGGTTCACAAGCCGGGGTAGAACGGGTAAGCCGTGTTTTCCCGGAACAAACCCAACTCTGGATTGCAGCCATTGATGAAATACTGGATGCGCGGGGTTATATAATTCCGGGATTGGGCGATGCCGGAGATTTGGCATACGGATTAAAACTCTGACCTGGTTCTTAATCTTCGCTGTGCTTGTGTTCCAGCAGCCATTCGAATTCCACGAAATCCAGCACATTTTTGTGGGTTGCCTCCAGCACAACGGCCGGTGCAACTCCCTGCAAATACGCTTCTTTCCAACGGGAAGCACAGAGGCACCATTTATCTCCCGGTTTGAGCCCCGGAAAATTAAAATAGGGCATCGGGCTGCTCAGGTCATTTCCGCGGGAGCGGGTAAATTTCAGAAAGCTTTCCGTCATGATTGCGCAGACCACGTGGGTGCCCGTATCAGCAGGCCCTGTCCTGCAGAAGCCATCCCTGTAAAAGCCGGTTAGCGGATCTGTGCAACAGGACTGCAAGGTACCGCCCAGCACGTTTTTCTCAGGTTTCATAGTGTGAAAATACAAATTAATCCTTCCCGACTGCTCTGCAGATTCAGTAACGGATCAAGAATAGCAGGGCACAACCCTCATTTGCAATCCCGAAGGGAGAATCCTATATTAAGAAAAAAAGTGTGTTATGGAATATTTAATACTGGCAGCAAAAATCATCATATTTATAAGTATTGTCAATGTTTGGCTGATCCGCTTTAACCGGCCCACCGCATGGCGTGGGGGCAATGCCACCTCCATGAAGGAAGAATTTGCCGCCTATGGCCTTTCTGAAGCCATGATGTATATGGTTGGAGCCCTGAAACTGATTTGCGCCATCTCCCTGATGGTATCAATTTATGTCCCTTTCCTGACCATCCCGGCTTCAGCCGGGATGGGGTTTTTGATGTTTGGCGCCGTTTGGATGCATTTCCGGGTCAAAGACCCCCTTAAAAAATCGCTTCCAGCTTTTATTTTTCTATTGCTTTCTGCCCTTATTTGGCTTGAAGCGACCGGTACTATTTAGTATTTTTGTAGTCTGAACAGATTTAAAGGAAAGTCTTAATGGAATTTAATCTCATAGAAAAACTCGCTGTCATCAAAGCTGTAGATGAAGTTTTTCGGATCGACAATAAGGTTACCTCAGGTGAGGTCAAATACATGGATAAACTGGCCAAGGTAATGGGTTTTGATGAAGAGCTCCTGCAGGCAGCAAGGGACTGTGAACCGGCAGAGGCTATTGCGGTTTTGAAAACCATGCCGGACCCTCAGAAGCAAACCCTGGCCCGCTTACTAAACGAGGCGGCCAATGCAGATGGCAAGGTAGATGAGGTTGAAATTCAATTTATCTATCGGCTGTTCACCGCAGCGGGAATTGATATCCGGATTTAAATCATAACTGGGAAAAGGCCATCGGCTTCAGGAAAACGCGTGTAATATCATTCATTGCATCCTGGTATTCTGCCAGCTTGGTAATCCGTTGCCATTCCGGGTGGGGGCCAAACCTGGACCAGGCCTGCGCATGGGCTGCCTTATCTTTAAAGGCCAGTAAATAGGTGAGGCAGGGCATCCTGGGCCCGGCGATATTTTCCCCAAAAAAGACGGTGTTTAACCCAACTTCTTCAAAGATGTCAAACTCGTGGTCATTGAACATTTTTACCTTCCGCCTCAGTGCATCTTCATTATGGCTTTCATAAATGCGCAGTTCAAATAATTCGGAATCTTCTGCCGGTTTCATAAGCCTGGGGAAACCACTAGCCGCCCGCATCAGAGAAGTGGTAATGCTTTTATAGGGGATGCTTTCCGGAGGGGCAGTCCAGTAGCTTTCGGCAGCCTCCTGAAAGGTGGCATCATTTGCTAATTTTAATGGCGCCTGTTCAAAGGCCTGCATATCAGCATAGGGGATGAGGACATATATTTTTTTAGGAAGGGCTTCTCCTGTTTCCTCAAATACGCCAATATGTGCGCTTCCCTGCCGGTTCAGGGCCGGAATGAGTGCCTTTTCCAAATAGTTGTAAAACACTTCTGTGGGCCGAAAAAATTCAAATTCATATTCGCGTAACTCATAAATTTCAGCCTGTGTATAGGCCTGGGAAATGAAACAACAAAAAAATAGTATCAGGATTTGCAGCTTTTTCATCTGGTCTCTATGGATTGGTTATCAGTAATAAGATACGGATTTTTGATTACGCATTTCAGCAATCATGCATCTGTATTTTTTTAGCTAGATTTAATGGTCTAATCCGTACCCAAATGAAAAAATTAGTATTCCTAGCAAGCCTTTTATTCTTTACATTCTCTTCGATTGCCCAAGACCGGCTAACGGGAGAAACCTTCACCACCCGTTCGGAAATCCTGGCCCGTAAAGGGATGGCTGCCACCAGCCAACCGCTGGCTACCCAGGCTGCTCTGGACATCCTTAAAAAAGGGGGCAGCGCCATGGATGCGGCAATAGCGGCTAATGCCGTACTGGGCCTGGTGGAACCGGCCAGCTGCGGAATTGGCGGGGATATCTTTGCGATTGTCTGGGATGCAAAAGAGGGGAAACTATACGGTTTCAACGGAAGCGGAAGGGCACCCCAGTCCCTGAACATCGATTATTTTATGGAGCAGGGGATGAAATACGTGCCCTTTACGGGCCCACTGCCCGTAACGGTTCCCGGTTGCGTGGACGGCTGGTTTGCCCTTCATGAAAAATTTGGGAAATTACCCATGAAAGAGCTGTTACAGCCGGCCATCCAATACGGACGGGAAGGTTTTCCGGTCTCGGAGGTTATCGCCTACGAAATGGTGAGTAATTATGAGTATGTTCAGGACCAGCCCGGATTTAAAAAGACCTATATGCCAGAAGGCTATATTCCGCGAAAAGGGGAGGTCTTTAAAAACCCGGACCTGGCAAACACTTATGATAAAATCGCAAAAGGAGGCCGGGATGCCTTTTATAAGGGTGATATCGCAAAAACCATTGATTCCTATATGAAAGCCCATGGAGGGTTTCTTTCCTATGAAGATATGGCCGGCCATACCTCCAACTGGGTAGAGCCATTGAGTATAAACTATCGAGGCTATGATATCTGGGAGCTGCCCCCTAACGGGCAGGGGACCGCGGCCCTGCAGATACTCAATATCCTGGAGGGTTATGATATAGCATCCATGGGTTTTGGGAGCGCAGAGTACCTGCATGTGCTTACCGAGGCCAAAAAACTGGCCTATGAAGACCGGGCAAAATTCTATGCCGACCCTGCTTTTAATAAGATCCCTATTTCGGACCTGCTCTCGGATGGGTACGCTTCCGAACGGAGAAAATTGATTGATATGAGCAAGGCCGCAGACACCTACCCAGCCGGGGACCTGGAAATTGAAACGGGCAACACCACTTACCTTACGGTTGCCGATAAGGATGGGAATATGGTCTCCCTGATCCAGAGTATCTATTCGGAATTCGCCTCCGGGATGGTGCCCGACGGCCTGGGCTTTGTGCTACAAAACCGCGGGCAGATGTTCAATGTACAGGATCGGAACCACGCCAACGCCCTGCAGCCGGGCAAGCGTCCTTTCCATACCATTATTCCAGCTTTTATTACCAAAGACGGGAAACCCCATACAAGCTTCGGGCTGATGGGGGGAGCCGTGCAACCCCAGGGGCATGCGCAGATTGTAGTGAATATTGTCGACTTCGGGATGAACCTGCAGGAAGCGGGGGATGCCCCCCGGATGCGGCACAGCGGCAGCTCCCAGCCTACGGGTTCTGTAATGACCAATGGGGGGACCCTCAACCTGGAAAGTGGCTTTGATTATAAAACGGTCCGTGAATTGCGAAAGAAAGGCCATCGTATCGGAACCCGGGTAGGGATCTACGGCGGCTATCAGGCCATTGGAGTAGACCTTGAGAACAGGGTGTATACCGGGGCTTCTGAATCCCGTAAGGATGGGCAGGCGGCAGGGTATTAGGTCAGCGACCTAAAGGACGATCCACTTGGTTTTATATGGCCCCAAACCACCAGATTTCCTATCTTTAAAAGGACAACCAACCTGTTGCCATTGAAAACCCGGGCTTTCATACTTGCTTTCCTGTTTGCCATTGGCCTGACATTCGCTCAGGAAGAAACCACCTACAAGGAATACTCCTACACGGAACTGTTTGAAATGATTGAGGCGGAGACTGATTCTGTCTTTAAGTTAGAAAATGCAATAATCAGCCCAGATATTGAATTAGACACCCTTTTTCGAGGAGAGTTAGGTGATCCAGTACCGAAGAATTTAGACAGTAAAGGTGAGGTTATTACTTATGGAAATGACTCCTCAGAAATCACTCGAGTCATCGATGTGGCATTGTTCTTTAAAAATGTTGACTTTCAAAGCCGGAGACAAGGAAATGGGGCCGGCAGATTTATGGGAGGTATAATCAGGAACGTCAAGTTCAATAATAAAGTCTGGTTAATCGACATCAAAGATGTATCCTTCCAAAAATGCGTATTCAATGATGATTTTGTGTTGGATGTACGGCAAACAAAAGAGGCTGGTCGCCCTAGCTATATTGATTTGTTTTTTAATAATTTCAATGACAAGACACTAATTGAACTCAATCCCTCCAATTTTTCGTCCATATACTTCAATTCTTTCTTTAATGTATTCAATCTGGGGGATCGGTATATCGATCAATATGGAGTATCCTTATCTGGATTAGATATACAGAGATTGGCTTTCATAGCAAATAAAATAGTTGGTAAAACGTGGCTGAAATTTCTTTCAACAGGTAATAGTTTTGTTGCCTTTGGAGAGAACCGGGTATTAACTGATTCCTATGTTCAAATGGAGTTTGGGGATTTAGAGGAAGCCCGGACCTTGTTAATAAAAGATAATGTATTTGGTAATTATGTCAATCTTCGTATCGAGGAAATCCGGGATAACTTTATCATAAATTGGACACAATTCGAAGGTAAGCTGCTTTCCTTTCGACCTGAATTTTTCGATGGAATTTATGACTATTCCCAATTCAAATTCAACCTTGATGAATATGCACACTCAGTAAGAATTATTGATGAGACCATTTTTGCTGATGAGGTCAAAACCCGTAGTATGCTTTATAGGTATTATAGGAATAGTCTGAATATCCCCCTCTCTAATGCGGTGTATGTTGAATTAAAAGATTTGGAGACCAAACGTCTTGGCTATCTATATCGACAAAACCCAAATTTTGATACCTTCTTTACGCATAAGACCAATCAATTTCTAAAACTCTTTTCTGATTACGGCACAAGACCTGCCAAGGCCATAATCTATTCAATTTACGTCATTCTCATATTTGCCTTGTTCTATGTGTTCTTCCCCAATTCCTGGGACA
Source organism: Robiginitalea insularis (assembly GCF_052497835.1). Lineage (NCBI taxonomy): Bacteria > Pseudomonadati > Bacteroidota > Flavobacteriia > Flavobacteriales > Flavobacteriaceae > Robiginitalea > Robiginitalea insularis. The sequence continues at coordinate 961,557 of NZ_CP199296.1, read as the reverse complement.
CACAGGGCCGGAAACGACTCATTGACCGTTATACATTCTTCTTCAAGTACCTAAGAAAAGACGCAGGTATTCACGAGGTGTATTTAGAGAACAAGAAACAGGATTTAAAGCAGTATGAGGAGTTTAAAAATATCATTGCCGATTCAAATCAGGAAGTACCCAAGTTCTTTACACGAACAGCACTAACAATATACAAGTGGGGAATTTCAGGAACGAACCTTTCAGCCAAATTTCTCCGGCAGTTTGATGTAGTAAAAGGCCGTTGGTCTGACCTGCCTCCATCAAAACGAATCTGGAAATCTATCCTGATTACAGGGGCGTTTATTGTGGCTATTATCTATGACCTATTCATCAAGGCGCTTAACGCTCTTATGCTCTCAGTAAACGCTTTTACCACCCTTGGCTTTGGTGAGATCCCCATCAAAGGCATCCCCCGGTATCTGGCCATTATACAGGGGTTTATCGGGTGGTTTATGCTGACTATATTCAGTGTTGCCCTGATTTCTCAGTTGTTGAATTGATTGTCATCCCCTAAAATTCAGGATTTCATATCTTTAAGAGGCAACTAACCTTCTTAAATTGAAAACCTGGGCTTTCATACTTGCTTTCCTTTTTGCTTTAGGCCTGGCATTTGCCCAAGAAAAAGAAACCACCCTTAAGGAATACTCCTATAGCGAACTATTTGAGATGATTGAGGCGGAGACTGATTCGGTTTTTGTCTTGGAGAATGCCTCTATTATATACAATCCGGAAACGGATTCACTGCACTCTATTCCTCAAAGTGTTTTTTGGGGCCTTGATGAGGATAAAGCTCGAAATTCAAATAGAATTTCCATCAATAAAAGGATTCTGCTTAACAATGTTCAGTTTAAAAAATCTCAATCTAATAATGGAGATACCTTTGAGGGGATTCTAAGAAACATTGATTTCTATAATGAGGTTGAACTAAAGGAGTGTACAAATGCTGTTTTTTGGAATTGCACTTTCTGGAAAAACTTTGATTTGCAAACAAACAGTATATCTCAGCAACCGGATGAGATTGATGCAAACAAGATGAAATGGGTCTTTTTCCAAAAAAGTGTTTTTAACGGAAAGAGCACATTTTCGGTTAATTTACAGGAATTCTCGAGAATTTGGCTTTTGATAAATGACTGTCAATTCAACTATAAAAATGAAGCGTTAAACATCTATGGTACTGAATATGGGCTTACCGTTGTCGGCAGGAGAATATACGCCGTTGAATTTGTTGGCAATAAAATTGACGGGGCATACCCCTTTTATTTTTTTTCGAACGAAAACCAAGCAAGCTTTTTTTCAAGTAATGATATTCCAAGAGCTTTTTGCCAACTAATACTCACAGAGACTATTGGATCCAATAGGCTTTCCTTTGCGGAGAATAACTTTGGATTACCCGTTCGAATATTTATAGGGGAACTAAATGAAGAACATTTTATCGGTTGGAATCAATTTCAGGACAGGCTAATAAGTGGGGCAGCTTGGAGCGCAGCCAGACCAACAGTAGATATACAAAGTGGGATAACTCTTGACAAATATCTTGATTCCCTGAGGTACACTGAAGACTTTTTGTATAAGAAGGAATTAGCCTTAAGGAGCAAGCTACGCAACCATTACAGGGAAATTTCAGATTTTGAAAATGCAAATGGGGTTTATGTGGACCTGAAGGATTTAGAGACAAGACGATTAGAAAACCTTTATTCTGAGAACCCGGGGTTTGACACCTATTTTGCTCTAAAAACCAACCAATTTTTAAAATTATTCTCAGATTACGGGACAAGGCCAGCAAAAGCCATCATCTACTCCATTTACGTCATCCTAATTTTCGCCCTTTTCTATGTTTTCTTCCCCAATTCGTGGGACACACAGGGCCGTAAGCGCCTTATAAACAGATATACCTTTTTCTTTAAATACCTTCGAAAAGAAGCGGGTATGCACGAGGTATATATGGAGAACAAGCAGGAGGAATTAATGCAGTATGAGGAGTTCAAAAATCTAATAGCCGATTCAAATCAGGAAGTACCCAAGTTCTTTACAAGCACAGCACTAACAATTTATAAGTGGGGTATTTCAGGGACCAAGCTTTCGGCCAAATTTCTCCGGCAGTTTGATGTGGTGAAAGGTCGCTGGAAGGACCTGCCGCCCTCTAAACGAATCTGGAAATCCATCCTGATTACAGGGGCGTTTATTGTGGCTATTATCTATGACCTATTCATCAAGGCGCTTAACGCTCTTATGCTCTCAGTAAACGCTTTTACCACCCTTGGTTTCGGGGAGATCCCCATCAAAGGCATCCCCCGGTATCTGGCCATTATACAGGGGTTTATCGGGTGGTTTATGCTGACTATATTCAGTGTTGCCCTGATTTCGCAGTTGTTGAATTGAACACATTTACACCGTAAAAACATATCTTTAGAATAACCTGTATATATCAGCAATTTAAGTCTATGTTATCTGCAACTTATTATATGAACTATATTTTGACTTTCTTTCGCTGCCCTTTCAGACGGCTTACTCGCATCCAAAGAAACAGCTTGCTGTTTGGGATAATCTCGCTTATTAATGTCCTTGCCATTACAGCCCAGCAACCGGAAGACGTGGCCACCATTGACGGGATCATGAAGGCGTATTATGAGGTTGTATCAGGACCTGCCGGTACGGTGGTGAATACCGCCAAGGACAAGAGCCTGCACCACCCGGACGCCTGGGTAGCCATCTCCTATATGGATAAAGAAGGCCATCCAAGGGTAAAAGTAATGAACCTTGAAGAATTCCACGGGGATAACAAACCCCGTACCGAGGGGTTCTGGGAGCGCGAAACCAGCAGAGAGGTAAAGCGCAAAGGCAACATGGCCCAGGTCTGGAGCCATAAAGAGATCTCCAGGACCCCGGAGGGAGAAGCTTTTGAAAGGGGGGTGAATAACATCACATTATTTTACGATGGGAGCCGCTGGTGGATCATGGGGTGGATGATTGACAATACGTTGGATGCCAAAGGGGAATAGCCAGCAATACGACTATTGAATTTGGTTCTTTAGTGTTGCTGCCATTATTAAATAAGGAATATGTCTTTTGAGATCAATGAAATCCTGGGCCTGCTGATTATCTACCAGTCTGTGGTATTTATCCTTTCCCTGCTGTTCAATAAAAACGCCAAGCCGCTCTTCCTGAAGATCCTTATGGGTATTTGCGGGGTCATCATCCTGCATTTCGGATATATGCTCTTGCAGCAATACGGATATCTGGATACGGTATTCCTGGGCCCTTTTTTCGGGCTGGTGTACGGGCCCTTGTATCTGGCCTATACCAAAAGCCTCATATACCGTACCCTGGGGTTTCAAAAGATGAGCCTGCATTTTATCCCCTCTTTGGTGGTATTGGTGCTGATCCTTGCAGGATCCCGCCTGCTGTCCGGGTCGGTGGCCCTGACCGGGCTCGTCATATCCCTGCATTTTATCGGGTACCTCTTGCTGTCCCTGAAACATATTTACGGTTATCGAAAGCGGCTGCTCAACAACGTATCCTCTTTTTACCGGATCAGCCTGTTCTGGCTGGAAGGCATCCTGTACCTGCAGCTGGGGATCCTGGGTATCACCTTGCTGGAAAGTTATATCCAGGCCTTTATGAATACCGACATAATTATCCTTATCATCTTTGGGTTTACCCTGATCCTGATCCACTGTTTCTACTACCTCGGCTTGCAACAGGTCCGGCAATTTAAAGGGTTCGGGGAGGAGCATACAGAGCCTTCTGCTGTTGGGGAATACAACATACCCGAGGAGCAGTTTGAGGAATACCTGGGGCAACTAACCCGCTTTATGGATACGGAAAAACCCTATCTGGACTACGATATCACCCTTCAGGAAATATCCGATAAGCTGGGGATTTCCAACCGGAACCTTTCGCATGTAATCAACAGGCATTTTAATAAGAATTACTACGCTTTTATAAATGGTTACCGCCTGGAGCTGGCCAAAAACTACCTGAATACAACAGACCATTCCATCAAGGAAATCATGTACGATTCCGGTTTTTCCAATAAAGCTACCTTTTATTCCCTTTTTAAAAAAGACACCGGACTTACCCCTGTGCAGTATCGAAAGGGCAAAAAAATGTAGTCTTACTACCGGTAGCCATACCGTTTCCAATTTATGAGATCACATATTTGCAGTGTATAATCAATACCGTACAGATATGAAAAAGTTTTGGAAACCTATTGCCTCGGGAATTGTGGTTGCACTGCTGCTGGTCCTGGTGATGTGGCAGCTCACCATGAATTTTCAGCTACTGCTCTTTATAGGAGCCGCCCTGTTTTTTGCAGCCGGATATTTCAATACCTCCGGAACGCTTTACAATGGGCTTAAAGTACTCATCATAACTGTTTTTTACGGACTGTTTTTTGTGCTCCTCGTATTGGAGCAGCTACCGCAACTCTGGTATTTTATCCCCATTTATATGGCGGCAACATGGATTGGGTTGCTGTTTGCTCCATACAAACGTAAGGCTCTTGCCGGGCTGGCGGCATTGCTTATCATGATGCTGGTACTGGCGCTGGAATTAATCCCCCGAAACCTGGAGGATATGCTGGTAAAAGAGCGTTATGAGGCCTTGCCGGAGTTTACTATCCGGCATATGGACGGGGCGCAGACAGCTATCAGCAGCCTGGAGGGAAAGGTAGTTATCCTGGATTTTTTTGGCACCTGGTGCAAGCCCTGTATTTTGGAACTCAGGGAGCTGGACAAGATTCAGAAGGAGTTTGGGGAAGAGGTTGAATTTTTTGTAATAAATGCCGACCAGGGAGGCGATACCCCGGAGAAATTCCAGGCCTTTATAGACAAGAATGAGTATACCTTCAACTTTGCCTATGACCACGACAGCGAAATCTTTAAAACCCTGGAAATGGCCCACCTGGGCCTGCCTACCCTGCTGGTTATAGATAAAGAGCAACGCATCCGATTGCAGCACGTAGGGTACAATCCGGCGGAAACGCGCTTTGTTGAAAGCCTTACCCGAACGATTAATGAATTGAAGTAATGGGATCGCCATTATCCCTTTAATGGTATGCGTAATTCAGTATTTTGCATCTAATTCCGGTTTTATATGATTTAAGTAATCACTGTCTGACCCAAATCATTGCCACGCAGTAGTATTTGCCCTACACTTACCGAAAGCCCCCGATTTCATTTTCGAATAACCATTTAAAAAATATATCGATATGAAACGTTTGATTTTTCTATTGCTAGCAATGGCTGGCCTGCTGATCGGGTGCAGCCCGGAAGAACTGGATTCTACCCTGGAATCCACTACCTTGAAAGCCGGGGTAAATGAAAAATCCACCAATGATGTTCAGCGGCCCTTTAAATTAAGAGGGGAGGGGATATTGAGCCTTTCCCAGGACACGGATGATTGTCCCGGCCTGATGCAGCTTACGGTTAATGGCAGCGGACAGGCCTCGCATTTGGGCAACTTCCAGGTAAGCCTGGTGTGGTGTACCAATTTTACGGACACAAACTATGCCAGCGGAAAGCAAATTGCAGCCAACGGGGATGAACTGTACTTCTACCTGGTCGATAATGGTGTAGATGAAAACGGGGAATGGGCCTTGTATTCATACGAAGGCGGCACCGGCCGATTTGAAAACCTGAGGGGGGAACTCTACGAGCGTATTACCACCACCTTTACCGGACCTTTTACAGCTGTTTACACCAATACTGGAAACGGATGGTTGAGTTACTGAAGACTCCGGACCGGATAAATCAAAAAAGCCTTCTGTTTATCAGAAGGCTTTTTCGCTTTTCGGAGGTTCAGTTTATTTTCCTTTTCTCATAGTTATCTTCCCCTGCCAATGGTGGCTGGTGTGAACCATTCCGTCTTTTGCTATATAATTGTAATCATTGGTAAAACCGCCTCCGCTGGCTCCTTCGAATTTTCCTGTTCCGCCTGTAATGGTAAAAGGGTCTTTAAAGTATGAGAGCGCAAAGCTGGGCATTCCCGGCAAACGTCCCGGGAAAACCTGTCCGGCAACCTCCAGGTAAAGCAGGTCCCCGTCCTCATCTTCAAAATATGCTTCCATATAACCTTCGGGGTAGGTTCCCCCACCGCCTGCTACAGGACGGACGCAAAACTCAAAATAGGAGCTCACCTTTTTAAAATGGGTGCCGTTGCCCACCCCTGTGTTTCGGACCAGTATTAAACCGGTGTCTTCAAAAAGGCCGCATTTGTCGCCGGATTCATCAGGTCCCTGGTACTCATAGGTTCCATAAAGGGTTACGTTGAATCCAAGGGTTCGCATTTCACCCGAATGTCTAATATTATTTGTTTTGTTTTTTAGGTAAACGGCATCATAGGCTTCGTTATCATCGGGAGTCTGGCAGTCCGCAAATAAGGCAAGTACCCCCATCCCAAGGATCAGTTTTAAAAGGGTTTTCATGTTTTTAGTTTAAATGATTATAAAGGAGGAAGGTAGCTGTTCGGGAATATGGATTCCACGCCTGTGCTTAAGGCGGGAAAATATACTGCCATTATAGTGTACTGTCAATGATGTATGTCATACAGGTTTTAGCGGCTTGTGAAATCTACTTTTGGACACCTATTTTTTTGGCTTTCTATATCTATAGGCCAATTAATGATAATAAAGTCAATCTGTGTAGTCTAATGTGTTTGCCCAAGAATACAGCAAAGTCAGTGCCCCGGCAGAAAGCAAGCCAGCAGCACCCAGAGAAAACCAGTTTGAAGCTTTTTTGTTTTTTATTCTCACTGATAGGACTTCATTTGGAGCCAATTCCTCTTTGATCATTTTTTTAGAACCTATCTCTTTTGGTTTGACCCCATGATAAGCTCCCTGACTTTGTCCGATGTAGTAATATTTTGAGACGCTCCCGTCTGCCATTTTAACTTTGGCTTTTGTCTTTGCCTGTGAGGCCTCTTCCAGGGTAACAGGTTGTTTTTTGTATACGGTACAGCTTTGAAACAGGATTAAAAAGGTCAGTAAGAAGGTGAGGGAGGTGTGGTAGGTTCGTTTATTTTTCATAGTGCTGGATTTATCTGAAGACAATTTAAACCCAGGGGCTTTTATGAATATCCGGAATCTTGCGTGGAGTGGGAATTGGGACAGGTTTAGGAATTTAACCTTCGGATGGTTTTACAGCCTGGGAAACATCTTCGGACCTATTTATTGTTTTCTGGAATTCCCCGCTTGTGCCTGATTTTTCTGCGATATTAAAGAATGGATTCTATCCGGATTATTGCTCAAAGCATCTTTTCGGACTCCTGTGTATTTAATGTTGCACAAATTTGTTTTAAGGGGTGAAGCGGAATTGATCCGAATTCAGACCCTTCTAACAACTAAAACCTCGCAAATATGAAATCGATCCGTCATTATTTGATACTCTTTGCACTACCTGCCCTGATACTTTATAGTATTACGGCATGCTCTTCTGATGATTCCGATACGCAAAGAACCGAACTTAATATTCTGGTGATAGACGCTGATTCCAATGATCCCTTAGCAAATGCATTGGTCCAGGTCTGCAATAATCCTTATTTCTGTACTAATGTACTGACCTCGGGGACTACTGATGCAGCAGGAAAAATAAGGTTATCCTTATCCGAATCAGATATGTCAATCGCTCAAAGTTTTACGGTATTCAGGGATAATTATATGAACAGCACATCATTTTTAGAGGGACTGGATTTATCCAAAGAAATTGTAATTCGACTGAGGACATACTAATGTTTCTATTACATCCAAAATGAATAGTTATCCCTGAAAGTTATAAGCAACACTAACAGTCCCGTAAAAGGATAATCTTTTTAATGCGGCCTGTATCTGCCTAAGTTGGGGCCTGCAGAGAAGCGTGCCCGAGCCCTTCCGTCTGCTTCGCAGCCGGTAGCTGTCCTAGAACATAAGACAATAGTAGTACTGCCAATTGCCACTGCGAACTGAATACTGAAATAGACGGGATTCTTTTCTCGGCTTCGCCTCGAAAAGGGCCAAAGGGGTGGTCCTGCAAATGACAAGGCCTGGCTAACTATTATAATCATGGATCTTTTTCCATTTTTTTTGAGTAAAATATTTCATGGGATTGATTTCTATTACTTGTGAATAATTAGTAGGTTGGTTAAACTAAACTTGAGAAACCTGCTCATTATGAAAAACTTATTAATACTAGCCTTATCATTACTTGTTAGCCTCTCATTACATTCTCAACGAAGCATAGCTGTGCAGCCGGATGTGGAAAAAGGGGGTCTTGATTTAAGTGGGCTTAAGTTCCGGAGCGTAGGTCCGGCGATTACTTCAGGAAGGATCTCTGATTTTGCTGTAAATCCAAATAATCCAAAGGAGTATTATGTGGCGACATCCTCGGGTGGCGTATGGAAAACAAGTAATTCGGGAACCACCTATTTACCGATATTCGACAGCCAAAAAAGTTATTCAATTGGATGTGTTACTATGGACCCTAACAATAGCAATACTATCTGGGTAGGTTCTGGCGAAAATAACAATCAACGCAGTGTTGCTTATGGAGATGGTGTTTACAAGTCAATTGACGGAGGGTTGAGTTGGCAAAACATGGGCTTAAACGAAAGCGAACATATTGGAAATATCATTGTTCATCCGGAAAATTCGGATATTATTTACGTTGCTGCAATTGGTCCGCTATGGAGTAGTGGAGGCGATCGGGGCTTATATAAATCTACCGATAGCGGCAAGACTTGGAAGGCGGTACTCACGATAGACGAGAATACCGGTATTAATGAGGTAGTGATGGATCCGAGTAATCCAGATATCCTCTATGCATCTGCCTTTCAAAGGAGGCGACATGTTTTTACTTATTTGGGTGGTGGTCCTCAGTCTGGAATTTACAAATCAACAGATGGAGGGGATAGTTGGACTAAAGTTAATAAGGGCTTGCCGGATGTAGATCTTGGCCGGATAGGTTTGGCAATTGCTCCATCGAATTCTGAAACGTTATACGCCATCGTAGAGGCAGCCCGCAATAAAGGTGGTTTTTACCGTTCTACCAATGGTGGCGCATCATGGGTAAAACAAGGGGATTACAATTCTTCCGGTAATTACTACCAGGAAATTGTAGTGGATCCCCAGGATGAAAAAGTGATTTATGCAATGGATACCTGGATGCAGGTTTCCAGGGATGGGGGAAAAACATTTAAAAATCTGGGTGAAGATTTCAAACATGTCGACAATCATTGCCTATGGATAGACCCTTTAGACACTGATCATTTGCTTGCAGGTTGCGATGGCGGAATTTATGAAACTTTTGACTCGGCCGCTACCTGGCAATTCAAGGCCAACCTGCCCATCACCCAGTTTTATAAGGTAGCTGTCGATAATGCGGAACCCTTTTATTTTATTTATGGGGGAACCCAGGATAACTTTAGTATGGGCGGGCCCTCCAGGACAACCAGTGGGAATGGTATTGCTAATTCTGAATGGTTCATTACCCATGGCGGTGATGGTTTCGAGTCTGCAATTGATCCGAATAATCCTAATATTGTCTATGCTCAATCACAATATGGGTACCTGGTTCGCTATGACAAACTCAGTGGTGAGGAATTGGGTATTCAACCCCAGCCCGGAAAAAATGAGAATGCCTATAGGTGGAATTGGGATGCCCCATTGCAAGTCAGTGCCCATAAATCCGGAAGGATTTATTTTGCCGCCAACAAAGTTTTCAGAAGTGACGACCGTGGGAATAGCTGGGAAGTGATCAGTGATGATTTGACCGCACAGATAAACCGCAATGAACTAAAAGTCATGGGTCGATTGTGGAGTACAGATGCCGTAGCCAAGAACAGTTCTACATCACCCTATGGTACAATTGTAGCTTTTTCAGAATCACCAGTGAATCAGGATTTATTATACGTTGGTACAGATGACGGTTTAATTCAGGTTACGGAAGACGGCGGCAAAAACTGGAGGAAAGCTCAAGAAGTAAAAGGTGTTCCAGCTTTTACCTACGTGAACGAGGTTTTAGCTTCCAGACATAGCGAAAATGTAGTTTACGCTTCTTTTAACCATCACAAGTATGGCGACTTCAAACCATATATCTACAAGAGCACCGATAAAGGCAGGACCTGGACTAATATTAGCAGTAATTTACCCCTCCGGGGATCAGTGTATGCTCTGGAAGAAGATCATGTTGATCCCAATCTAATTTTTGCCGGCACAGAGTTTGGTTTTTATTTTTCATTAAATGGTGGGGGAAGTTGGATCCAAATTAAAGCTGGTCTTCCAACTATTGCAGTACGAGATATAGCTATTCAGGAAAGGGAAGAAGACCTGGTACTGGGTACTTTTGGAAGAGGTTTTTATATCCTTGATGACTACACGAGTTTGAGGCAGTTAAGGACCCTGGAAAACAAAGATGCTGAACTTCTGCCAATACGGGATGCCTTATTGTTTGAGTACAGATATCCCCTTGGACTACCGGGTAAGTCTTTTCAGGGGGATGATTATTATCTGGGCGAAAATCTTGGATCGGAGGCAATAATAACATATTTCCTGAAAGAGGAGATCAAATCAAAAAGGGATCAACGATTGGAACGTGAAAAGAAAACAAATGATGATCCTTACCCATCATATGCGGAGTTAAAAGACGAACAAAGTGAAGAAGATCCGTATTTGCTATTCACTATAAAAAACAGCAAAGGGGAGGTTGTACGAAAACTCACTACAGAACCAAAGAAAGGTGTTAGCAGGCTGAAATGGGATTTACGAACACCATCTACCGATCCAATAAGGCTTACACCTCCTTCATTCTATAATCCGTTCTCAGGACCTGATACTGGAACTTTGGTGCCGCCCGGGGCTTATACAGTGAGTATGTCAAAATTTGTAGATGGAGTATTCACGGAACTATCTGATCCCATTTCATTTGATGTAAAATCGCTCAGAAATACGGTCCTGCCAGCTGCAGATCGCGATAAGCTTGCAACCATTCAGCAAGAAGTGTTAGAAATGGCCAGATTGGTAAATGGGGCCCAAAATATTCTCAAAGATGTATATGACGAGATGAGGTATATCAAAAAGGCTATAGATCGCACCCCTATGGACCAAAAAGGGCTTATATTGAAATATTTGACCATTCAAGAAAAACTGAATAGTATCAACGAAGGTATTAACGGAGATAAGGTTGCCGCACAATTAGATATAGATCGGCCTATGTCGGTGGCTGCTCGTTTAGCTAATATTCAATACGCTATGTTTTTCTCCACTTCAGAAATAACCACAACCAATCTGGAGAGCCTAAAGATAGTCCGGGAATTATTTGAGCCTTTGAGAATACAACTCAGAAGTTTAGTAACTGATGACCTTAGCGGTTTTCAAAAGGAATTGGAAAATGCCGGGGCTCCCTACACGCCTAACCGAATAATTGTACATTAAAATGTAGACCTTCATATTAGTACATCTGGTAGGAAATGAGGATGGGATTGATTTCCTCACGCTGTTCGGAAATCGGCCCAAGGTGGGGCCCTGCAGGGAAGCATGCCCGAGCCCTTCCGCCTGCTTCGCAGCCGGTAGCTGTCCTAGAACATAAGACAATAGTAGTACTGCCAATTGCCACTGCGAACTGAATACTGAAATAGACGGGATTCTTTTCTCGGCTTCGCCTCGAAAAGGGCCCAAGGGGTGGTCCTGCAGAGAAGTAGAATCTTTCAGTCTTTTTTGGAATTTGAAATTTGGTGCTTGGAATTTGACCCTGGTGCCCGAGCCCTTCCGCCTGCTTCGCAGCCGGTGGTACTTTTCCATTTCTCCGCACTTTTGAGCAAGCTCAAGTGCTCCGAAATGAAAAAGCCCCTCACACTAACGTGTGAAGGGCTCTGCTTCTCTGCGGTCTGGACGGGACTCGAACCCGCGACCCCCTGCGTGACAGGCAGGTATTCTAACCAACTGAACTACCAGACCAATGATTTTATCTTTTAGAAGACTCTGACAACAGTCAGATTCAAATCTTGTTCAACGCCTTTTGTAAAGCGTGTGCAAATATAAGCCACTATTTGAATCCGGCAAACAAAAAAAATAAAAATAGCTGGAGGGATCAGGCAAAGCGCTGCCGTTCTACCAGAAAGGTGTTGAACACGCGGGCAAAGGGTTGGGCAATGTCCACAGCCTGGTATTTAATATTGTATTTGGCGCAAACCAGTCGGATAGACTGCAGGTAATCCTCCAGGGTACTTTGGTACTTTTCCCGCACACTTTCCGGGTACAGGTCTATATGTTTGCCGGTTTCCACATCCATAAAACGGCGGGGACTGTTCTCGAAATCAAAGTCCAGTTCGGTGGCCTTGTCGCTCAGGTGGAAGAGTACCACTTCATGCTTGTTGTATTTCAGGTGGCGCAGGGCCTCAAATAGCCGCTCCTCATCCACGGCCTCCTGAAACATGTCTGTAAACAGGACCACCAGGCTGCGCCTTTTCAGTTTCTCGGCAATCAGGTGCAGGTGGGCGTGCAATTCCGTTTGCTGTTTAAGCGGTTGCTGGCTGCCCAACTCGCTGAGGGCTGCCAGTAGCATCTGGTAATGCCGTTCACTTCCTTTTTCGGGGGCGTAATATTTATAGCTGTCCGAAAAAACACTGAGCCCAATGGCATCCCGTTGCTTTTTAAGCAGCTGCATAAGTGCGGCCGAAGCCAGGACCGCAAAGCCCATTTTATGCAGGTGGTTGAGGTCCAGATTTTTTTGGGGTGGGTAATACATGGAAGAGGAACTGTCCAGGATGAGGTGGCATCTGAGGTTGGTTTCCTCCTCGTAGCGTTTGGTGTACAATTTATCGGTTTTGGCAAACAGCTTCCAGTCTATATGCTTGGTGCTTTCACCGGTATTGTAAATCTTATGTTCTGCAAATTCGGCCGAGTAGCCGTGAAAAGGACTTTTGTGAATCCCACTGATATACCCCTCAACAACCTGCGCCGCTAAAAGGGAGAGGTTTTCAAATAAGGGGGCCTTATACAGTTCTGATTGCAGATCCATTTTCTAAAGATACAAAAGTGAGCTTCCCTGAAAACAAAAACCCGGCCATGTGACCGGGTTTTAATAAATATTTAATAGTGCGCTTAGAGGGCAGCTTCTATAGCTTCAGAATAAACTTGTTTTGGGCTAACGCCAACCTGTCGGTTTACGATTTCTCCTCCTTTAAAGACGAGAACCGTAGGAATGTTTCGCACTCCGTATTTGGCTGCGTATTCCTGATTGGAATCCACATCAACCTTTCCTACAACGGCTTTCCCGTCGTATTCCTGGCTCAATTCGTCAATGATTGGGCCTACCATACGGCAGGGGCCACACCAGGCCGCCCAAAAGTCAACAACTACTGGTTTATCGCTTTTTAAGACTACCTCGTCAAAAGTAGCATCTGTTATTTCTAGTGCCATGATTATTATTGATTATAATTAGTGCAAAGTTAGTCAATTATTTGCCGGATTCCTTACGGGACAAAGATTCGTTTTCCCTATGTATGTATCAGTATAATTTATATGTAATTCAGTGTCTTAGCTAAATGATGAGCCGCTTGTCTTAGCCAAATGATGAGCCGCTTTTCAGCCATTAGTTCAGCTTGTAATGGATTTCCTGTTTTTTCAGGATATCCAGCAGCTCTGAGCTGATGTGTACTTTCTGTTTGCGGCTGCTCAGGTTTACCTTTATAGCCTCCTCCATCTCATATACGATAAAATTAAGGGGTTGTTTGCCTTTAAAGGAACGAAGGGTGTCTTTCAGGGCTGTAATGCGTTTTTCATGCAACTGTGAAATATCCAGCTGAATGGTCAGTTTTTTGGCAAAGGCCTCCATTACATCCTGCAACAGCATCACCTGGTTGAATTGCATCCTGGGATCTCCTTTTTTGCCGCTTTCCCGGTTAACCCAGCCTTCCCGGATAAATACCTTCATATAAACAAAGGCGTTAATGGTCAGGAAATGACGGTATTTCAGGTATTCTTCCCCGAAGATCCTGAATTCAAAGCTGTCTGAATAATCTTCAACCGTAAAAGCTGCCCAGCCCTTGCCGTTTTTGGAGATCCGATGCTGAACGTCAGTGATAACCCCCGCTACCGCAAGTTCCCGGTTCAGGTAACTTTCCAATTCGTTAAAGGCGTGTACCTCGGCATTGCAGAAGGATTTGATTTCTGTTTTGAAATCATCCAGCGGATGGCCTGAGATATAGATGCCCACTACTTCCTTTTCCCTTTTTAGGGTTTCCATGGTGCCCCAGGGTTCACAAGGCGGAATTTCCGGTTCTGCGATCTGTACTTCACTATTGGCCCCGAACAGACTTACCTGAGAGGAGTTTTCACTCTCCTGGAAGCGGGCTCCGAAGCGGATTACTTTTTCCAGGAAGGTAATACTATCATTGCCGGCATCGAAAAACTGGGCCCGGTGCGCTTCACACAGCGAATCGAAACCCCCGGCCAGGGCCAGGTTTTCAAAGGCTTTCTTGTTGGCAGCCCGCAAATCAATCCGCTTGGCCAGTTCAAAGATAGAGGAGTAGGGGCCGTCGGCTTTCCGGTTCTCAACAATAGTTTCCACTGCAGATTTTCCAACACCCTTGATAGCGCCCATTCCAAAGCGGATCTGGTTCTCTTTGTTGACGGCAAACTTGTAATAGGATTCATTGACATCCGGGCCCAGCACATCCAGCCCCATCCTGCGGCATTCTTCCATAAAGAAGGTTACCTGCTTAATGTCGTTCATATTATTGGAAAGGACGGCTGCCATATATTCTGCCGGATAGTGTGCTTTTAAGAAAGCGGTTTGGTAGGCGATGTAGGCATAGCAGGTAGAGTGACTCTTATTAAAAGCATAAGAGGCAAAGGCTTCCCAGTCTTTCCAGATTTTCTCCAGCACTTCCCGGGGATGGCCTTTTTCTTCGCCCCCGTTCAGGAATTTCGGTTTTAATTTCTCCAGCAGGGCAAAAATCTTTTTCCCCATGGCCTTTCTAAGGACATCTGCCTCACCTTTGGAGAAACCTGCCAGCTTCTGGGATAGCAACATCACCTGCTCCTGATATACGGTAATTCCGTAGGTCTCCTGCAGGTTTTCCTCCATTTCAGGCAGGTCATAGGTAATCTCTTCCTGCCCGTGTTTTCGGGCAATAAAGCTGGGGATGTACTCCATTGGGCCCGGGCGGTAGAGGGCGTTCATGGCGATGAGGTCGTCAAAGACTGTGGGTTTTAAGTCCTTGAGGTGTTTTTGCATTCCGGGGGATTCGTACTGGAAAATCCCCACAGTGTCTCCCCTCTGGAACAATTCATAGGTTTTTTCATCGTCCAGCGGAAATTCATCCGGGATCAATTCAATCCCCTGCCGGGCTTTGACGATTTTAACGGTATCCTTGATCAGGGTCAGGGTTTTGAGGCCCAGGAAGTCCATTTTAAGCAGGCCGGCACTCTCAACCACAGAGTTGTCGAACTGGGTAACATACAGTTCGGAATCCTTGGCGGTGGCTACCGGGACGAAGTTGGTAATATCGTCCGGGGTTATGATGACCCCACAGGCATGTATTCCGGTATTCCTCAGGGAACCTTCCAGAACCCTTGCCATATTGACGGTCTGGGCTTCCAGGTCATCCCCTTCAGAAATATTGAGCAGGTTGTTGACCTTTTCCAGTTCGTCGGAGCGAAACTTCTTTTTCAGATCAGCCTCCGGGACTCCGAAGATTTTGCCCAGTTTGGACATATTGGGGATCAGCTTGGCGATGCGGTCCGCATCATTCAGCGGCAGGTCCAGTACCCGGGCCGTATCACGGATGGAAGACTTGGCCGCCATGGTCCCGTAGGTGATAATCTGTGCCACCTGGTTGGCCCCGTATTTCTGTATGACGTAATCCATTACCTTGGACCGCCCTTCATCGTCAAAGTCTATGTCGATATCCGGCATGGATACCCTGTCCGGATTCAGGAAGCGCTCAAAAAGCAAATCGTACTTCAGCGGGTCAATATTGGTAATCCCCAGGCAATAGGCCACCACCGAACCGGCTGCCGAACCCCTGCCGGGGCCTACGGATACCCCCATATTGCGGGCTTCCCGTATAAAGTCTTCCACGATCAGGAAATAACCGGGATATCCGGAATTTTCGATGGTCTCCAGCTCAAAATCGATACGTTCGCGGATGGCATCAGTGAGTTCCCCATAGCGTTTTTCAGCACCCTGATAGGTGATATGCCGCAGGTAGGCATTTTCCCCTCGTTTTCCACCGTCTGCCAGATCTTCCTGTTGTTTGAAGGTATCCGGGATCTCAAATTTGGGTAGCAATACTTCCCGTGCCAGGTCAAAGGGGGTAATCTTGTCAATAATTTCCTGAATCGAGAGGATGCTTTCCGGCAGGTCCCGGAATTGCTCCTTCATGGCCTCAGGCGATTTGAAGTAATACTCTTCATTGGGAAGACCATAGCGATAACCCCTTCCCCTGCCTATGGGGGTGGCTTGTTTTTCCCCGTCTTTCACGCAAAGCAGGATGTCATGCGCTTCGGCATCTTCCTTCTCGCAGTAGTAGGTATTATTGGTGGCCACAAGTGAAACCCCATGCTTTTGAGCCAGGGCTACCAGCACCTGGTTTGCTCGGTCTTCATCTTCCTGCCCATGGCGCATGATTTCGATATAGAAGTCCGGTCCGAAGACCTCCTTCCACCACAGCAGGGCTTCTTCGGCCTGCCGTTCTCCTACGTTTAAGATTTTTGAAGGGATTTCCCCATACAGGTTCCCGCTGAGGACAATGATATCATCCTTGTATTTTTCCACTACTTCCCGGTCTATACGCGGCACATAATAAAACCCTTCCGTGTAGGCAATTGAGGACATCTTGGCCAGATTGTGGTAGCCGTTCTTGTTTTTGGCCAGCATCACCACCTGATAGCCGTAATCCTTAACGGATTTATTGTGCCGGTCTTCGCAAACGAAGAATTCGCACCCCAGGATGGGGATGATTTCCTGCCCTTCCGGCTGTTCAGACTCCCTGACTTTTTGGTTATGGGCCTTAATCTCGCGCACGAAATGAAAGGCGCCCATCATATTCGCGTGATCGGTAAGCGCAACGGCTGGCATACTGTATTTGGCAGCTGCAGCGACCAGGTCTTTTACCTTGATGGTAGACTGCAAAACGGAGAACTGTGAATGATTGTGCAGGTGGACGAAAACGGCTCTCTCCAGGGTTTTCTCATTTTCTATAATCTCCGCCTTGCTCAGGCCGGCATCTGTGTCCTGGTTCTCCGAGGCCAGCTTGCCCGATAATTTCTTGAGGTTGGTATGCTTCAGGCCCACGGGTTGGATGACCTGCGGGTTGGCTTCCTTAAAACGGTTAAAATAATCGGCGGTTGTCTGCAGTTCAGCTGCAGAAAATTGCTTTTGACGAATCAGCTCCAGGAAGCAACGGGCAGTAGATTCCACATCGGCTGTAGCGTTGTGTGCTTCCTTAAAAGCCTCCCCGAAGAGGTGCTGGTGCAGTTCTGTAAGCGTTGGGAGTTTGAACTTTCCACCCCGCCCTCCGGGAAGTTGGCAGAGTTCAGCAGTCGTTTCGGTACAGGTATCGAGAACCGGGAAGGCTTCCAGTGGGTTTTCCAGGCCTGCTCTAAGGAACTCGGCACCCATTATATTGATGTCGAAACCAACATTCTGCCCGACCAGGAATTTAGTCTTTTCCAGCGCAAGGCTGAATTTTTCCAGAACCTCCGATAAGGGTAAACCACGCTCGCTGGCAAGCTCTGTGGAAATTCCGTGGATTTGCTCGGCATCGTAAGGGATATTGAAACCTTCAGGCTGTACCAGCGCATCAAACTGTTCAATGAGCTGCCCCATTTCGTCATGGAGCTGCCAGGCAATTTGTACGCATCTCGGCCAATTATCCGTATCGCTTACGGGGGCATCCCACCTTTTGGGTAATCCTGTGGTTTCAGTATCAAAAATAAAGTACATAGTATCCGATCGGTCTAAAGCAGGGTTAAAAATACAGTATAGCCTGCGACTATAAAAAGGGAGTTTTTAGGAGTTATTAACCAAAAAAAAATCCGGACGCAAAGTCCGGATTTTCTTCAAAATGCATCTGAATTAGGATACTAATTCTTCATACATAATGGATGTGTTCAGGGCTGCCTGAATGGCGTCTCGCTGTCTGATGAGGATTTGTTCGGTAGACGGTGGTAATACCATGTCTGAATCGTTCAATATCTCATTATAGGCTTCGAGACTGGCTTTTTCGCCCCGCTCAACTTCTTTCAGCATTTTTTCTGTTCCATTGCTGCTCAGCGTCTCGGTTAAATTCATCCAGATTCTGTGCAGGTCTCCTTTAACACTTCCGCCTTTGTCCGGCAGTTGTCCAAATTCCTGAATTTCTGCCTTCAGTTCGTGTCCAAAGGTGTATCGCTGTTTTACTCTATCGTTGAGGAAGTTACGTACTGTTGGGGAGTCTACCTTTGCGGCAGCCAATTTATATCCCTTCTCTGCATCGTATGTTAGTTCGAGTAATTCGTTTAATTTGTTTGAAATCTTTTCCGTGTATCTCATTGTTCAGTCTTCATTTTAAGATTATTCGCTTATCGTCCTTCGATAACGCAACTATAATATAACTATTAAAATATTGAAAATCAAATAATTAGACGCCTTTAACTCAATCTTAACGAATAGAGCTGATAATGTTAAAAGGTCATGCCCGGCGGGAAAAAACCATAATGGATTAAGGCGTACCGCTTCATTTTTTTACAGACAGATCAGAAAGCAAAAATTACATGAATTTTTACCTAAAACGATAAGGCTTAATGAAAAACATCTTATATTTGCACCCGCTTTAGGCAGAACGCTAGGGCAAAACAGCTTTTGATTGCTGTAACAAGAATTAATAACCGGGGTCGGGCACCCCACTTAAATTAATGTGAAATGCCAGTAAAAATCAGATTACAGAGACACGGAAAAAAGGGGAAGCCATTCTATTGGATTGTAGCAGCAGATGTGCGTTCAAAAAGGGACGGGCGTTACCTTGAAAAACTGGGAACCTACAACCCAAACACAAACCCTGCTACCATAGACCTGAATATAGATGGGTCAGTTCAATGGCTGGATAACGGAGCACAACCTACCGAGACTGCCCGCAGGATTTTATCCTACAAAGGCGTATTGCTGAAACATCACCTTAAAGCAGGAGTCCGCAAAGGCGCCCTTACCGAAGAGCAGGCAGAAAAGAAATTTGCCGAGTGGGTGGATGCCAAGGAGCAAAAAGTAATGACCAAGGCTGAAAGTCTTGAAAAAGCAAAAGCAGAAGCAAAGGCCAAAGCCCTTGAAGCTGAAAAAGAAGCTAATGAGAAACGTGCTCAGGCTGCAGCCGAAGCAGCTGCCCCGGCTGAAGAAGAAACCGAAGCCGCGGTAGAACCTGCTGAAGGGGAAGCAGCAGCTGAAGCAGCTCCGGAAGCGACAGAAGAAGTAGCAGCTGAAGAAGCAACTCCTGAAGCTGAAGCACCTGAAGCCGAGGCAACTGAAGAGCCTGCAGCAGAAGGCGACAAAAAAGAATAAGCCCGTGCGAAAGGAGGACTGTTTTTACCTCGGTAAGATCGTCTCAAAGCATGGTTTTAAAGGGGATCTGCTTATCAAGCTGGATACGGATCAACCCGAATTATACGAAAAACTGGAATCAGTGTTTATTTCAATGGGAAATACACTGGTTCCTTTTTTTATTCTCAGGTCTGCCCTTCACAAATCTAACCTCCTCAGGGTTTCCCTCGAAGACGTCAGTGATGAAGCAGCTGCCGACCGTTTAATGGGGTCTGAGCTATATCTGCCTCTGAAATTTTTGCCGAAACTCAGTGGAAATAAATTCTATTATCACGAGGTGATTGGTTTTACCCTGAGTGATAAACAACACGGTGATGTGGGTGTTATCAAAGGAGTGAATGATCAGGGAGCGCAGGCCCTCTTTATCGCTGAAAAAAAGGGGAAGGAGTTATTGATCCCTATCACGGATGATTTTATCAGCAAAGTAGACCGGGAAGCCCGCATCATTTATATCCAAACACCCGAAGGCCTGATTGACCTTTACCTTTAGCATTATCTAAAGAAGAAACACTCTTAATTATCCAAGGTTTGGACAAGCCTTTTCATTTTAAACAGTTCTCGGTAGCCCAGGACCGTACCGCCATGAAAATTGGTTCCGACGGAGTGCTTTTAGGCGCCTGGACCCCACTGGAATCAGGTCCCGGAAGTATCCTGGACATCGGGGCGGGAACAGGCGTGATTGCCCTGATGCTTGCCCAGCGATCTGAAGCGGAAATAATCGATGCCATTGAAATCCAGGAACAGGCTTTTGAGCAATGTGTGGAGAATTTTGAAGCCTCTCCCTGGAGCGACCGGCTTTTCTGCTTTCATGCCTCCCTGGATGAACTGGTATCGGAACCGGACCAGAAATATGACCTCATTGTATCCAACCCCCCTTTCTTTAGCGAAGATACCTCTACCGGAGACCCTTCACGTGACCTGGCCCGCCGGAGCAGTTCCTTGCCATTTGAGAACCTCCTGGAGGGAATAAAGGTTTTACTGGCCCCAGCGGGGCTGTTTTCGGTAATAATTCCTTTTCGGGAGGAGGAAAAATTTCTGGAGCTGGGAAAGCAAGCAGGTCTTTTTGCAAACCGGATTACCCGGGTCAGGGGTCATGCAGCTGCACCCTTGAAACGATCTTTGATCTGCCTTTCTTTCCGGCAGCAGCCTCTGGTGGAAACGGAACTGACCATTGAAATCAGCAGGCATCAGTACAGTGCTGAATACATCCGGCTGACCTCGGAGTTTTACCTGAATATGTAAGTTTAAACCTGCCTTTTAAGGGGTCGTGTCAGGCAGGTAGGCCCGCCACCTCCTTTCAGGCTGATTTCAGTTCCCTTATAGGTGTGGACCTGACAACCGGCTTTTTTCAGGGCCGCTTCCGTAAGGGGGTTTCCCTTAGCCATAATACAAACCCGAGGGGCCACGGCCAGTACATTGCAACCCAGGCTGTCGAATTCGCTTTCCGGGACTTCAATTAATGTATACCCCCTTTTTATAAGGCCTTCCCGGAATGAAATGGGCATTAGCGGGGAATAGACCAGGGCGAGGTCTTTGTCCAGAGGGCTTAAGATGGACATCAGGTGAAAAACATCCGATGGTCCCCTGAAGTGGGGTAGCTCAGCAACAACTACCTGTACTCCCAGAGGCGCCAGCAGTGTCCTGAGCTGCTTAATCCCTTCTGCATTGGTACGGTAACTCCTTCCCACGGCAAGGGTATGCTGGTCCAGCCAGGCCACATCTCCTCCTTCAAGGGTGCCTGGTGCCTCAATTTTCCCAAGAATGGGAATCCCTTCCGTTTGAAACATGCGGGCCTGCATGTCTGGCTCTTTCTGCCGGGCAGCTTTACCCATATTACATAAAATCATCCCGGCATCGGTGGCTATGGAGGCATCCCTGCAGTAGATGGCATCCATGCTGAGACCTGCGCCCGGGGGGAAATAATGTATATTCGGCACCCATTGGGCCAGGAGATCTTCAAATGTTTTATATTCTTGAGTGGCCTCCTGCAGGTCCGGCTCTGAAATATAATTCAGGCTTCTCCATTCGGAAGTAATTTTGGCCTTGCCTTCAAAGGCCCCGGACACAGGTGTTATAAATACTGATTCCAGCGGCAGATATTCAGAGTGGGCCGTTATGTTATTCTCTTTCACAATTCAGGGTTTTTGTTTTTCCATTTCATCCAGACAAAAACGGGGGTGCCAAGCATCAAAAAGAAAAAGCCCCAGAAAACGGATTGTTCTCCCGCCCCGAAAATTGCCCATAAGGCAAAACCAAAAGTCAGGCTGCCCAATATAACTACGGAAACCTGCTCCTTTAATTTCAACGATTTCTGTAGGGAGAGGATCACATAGGCAGCTGCGGAAAACAGATAGGGAACCAGGCAGCAGGTGGTTGAGAGCAGGATGGTAAACTTAAACTGCTCCACCAGGCTTTCCGAATAATTCATCAGCAATAGAAGGGAGGCCAGGCCACTTCCCACAATCAGACCCCAAACCGGCACCCCGTATTTATTTTCTTTTTTAAAAATTCCGGGGAATAGCCCGTCATTAGCCGTAGCCTCTGATACCTGGCTAATAATCAGTATCCATCCGTTGAGCGCCCCAAAGGTTGCAACCGCTACCCCTGCGGCGATGATTTCTTCTCCGATTTCCCCACTCATTATTTTCATGGCATCCGAGAAGGGGGCGGTAGACTCCGATAACTCGGCCATGGGGATCATTCCCATAATGGCCACTGTGCTCAGCACATACAACAGGGTAGTGACAAGGGTCCCGGTCATGGTGGCTTTCGGGATCGTCTTTTCGGGATTCTGTACTTTATTGGCAGGTACCGTCGCACTTTCCAAACCCAGGAATGCGTAGAGCGTCATGGTACCCGTTGCGGCAATGGCCATAATGGAAGAGTCTCCGCTGGCATTAAAAGGGATGAAGTTTTCCGGTTGAAAAAAGAAAATACCTCCTAATATGATCGCCAGGACGGGAAGTATTTTGAGGGCGGTGGTGACCACCTGCATTTTCCCTGATGCCCGTACGCCCCTGGAATTAACCCAGGTAAGCAGCCATATGGCAGCAAGCGCGGTTCCCGCAGCCAGTAATGCGTTTTCCTTCAGGCCAGGAAAGAAGACACTGATGGCACTTACAAAAGTTACGGCGATAGTGGCAAGGGCCACCCAAATGGAAATCCAGTATCCCCATGCAACCATAAACCCGATATAATCTCCAAAACCTTTTCTGGCGAAGGCATAGGGTCCCCCTTTTGAACCGGCCACCATCCTGCTGAGCCTGCTGAACACTTTTGCCAGCAGCAGGGCTCCGGCAGAAGAAACCAACCATCCTACAACACTTATGCCTCCAAAGGCCGCCAGGGCAGAAGGCATCAAAAAAATACCGGCTCCGATCATATTCCCCACCACCAGGGAAGTACTCATCCACAAGCCCATTTTGGAACTGTGGTTAGTGCTTTTCATATTCCGCATCGGTTATCAAAAAGAAATCCATATTTTTAAAAATACAAATAAGCTGCACGCTTGGCCCATAAATTTCATATCGATCCTAAAATTGAACGGGCATCCACCCTTCCGGCTTCCTTTTACCGGGATCCGTCTCTTTTTGAATCCCTGAAGGACAAGGTCTTCTATAAATCATGGCAGTGGATCGATTCCGAACTGCCGCTGGAGGGTCCAAATGCCATTCCCCTGGTAATGCTTCCCGGGTTCCTGGATGAACCCTTTTTATTGACACGGGATGAAAAAGGAAGCCTGAATTGCCTTAGCAATGTATGTACGCACAGGGGCAACCTGCTGCTCACCCAGGCTAAAAAAACAAAAAAATTGACTTGCGGCTACCACGGCAGGCGCTTTTCGCTGAACGGAGCCTTTGAATTTATGCCGGAGTTTAAGGAGGCCCGGGATTTTCCATCCCCTTGTGATGACTTGTATAAATTTCCCATTGCCAGCTGGGGGCCCCTGAGTTTTGCAGGCCTGGAACCCGCCTTTGATTTTAATGAAATCCTGGATGCGTTTGACCAACGCGTAGGCTTTTTAAAGCAGGAAGAATTCAAACTCGATAAAACGCTTAACAAGGACTATTTTATTGAGGCTCACTGGGCACTTTATTGCGATAATTTCCTTGAGGGCTTCCATATCCCGTTTGTGCACAACGACTTGAACGCTGTACTGGATTATGGCAATTACGAAACCGTAATCGGAAAACACCACAACCTGCAAATTGGATACGCCGAGGGAAATGAAGCTGTATTTAATTTGCCTGCCGGGCATATCGATTCAGGTAAAGATGTTGCAGCCTATTATTTCTGGGTGTTCCCCAATATGATGTTTAATTTTTACCCCTGGGGGCTTTCCTTTAACTGGGTACAGCCATTGGGGCCACAGAAAACAAAGGTCAGTTTCAGGAGTTACGTTTACGACGCCTCGAAATTGGGGAAAGGTGCCGGCCACGGTTTACATACAGTTGAAATGGAAGATGAAGCAGTGGTGGAAGGCGTTCAAAAAGGCTTGTTGTCCCGTTACTATAAGCGCGGGCGCTTCTCCCCGAGCCGGGAAGCCGGGGTGCATCATTTCCACTCCCTCCTGGCAGCTTTTATGAGCCGGGATTGATGGCCATGGATGAGGTGTTATTGCCTTTTTTTATCCCTAGAAAGTAGTCTGCCCGTATTGGTTTGTTATACTGCTTTAAGTACCTTTGGACAAAATTCTCAGGCATGAAACCCGATCTTTTTGAAGCACCCGATTACTACCTTTTAGACGATCTTTTAAGCGATGAACATAAACTGGTTCGGGACGCTGCCCGCTCCTGGGTAAAGCGCGATGTTTCTCCCATTATTGAGGAATATGCCCAGAAAGCCGAGTTCCCGGAGCAAATCCTCTCGGGCCTGGCAGAAATAGGTGCCTTTGGGCCTTATATCCCGGCAGAATACGGAGGTGCCGGACTGGATCAGATCAGCTATGGGCTTATCATGCAGGAAATTGAAAGGGGAGACAGCGGGGTGCGCTCTACTGCATCTGTACAGTCTTCCCTGGTGATGTATCCGATTTATACTTACGGGAATGAAGCACAACGTCAAAAATACCTGCCAAAGCTGGCTACAGGGGAAATGATGGGCTGTTTCGGACTTACTGAGCCGGATTACGGCTCCAACCCCGGAGGCATGGTGACAAACTTTAAGGACAAAGGAGACCATTACCTGCTTAACGGAGCAAAACTCTGGATATCCAATGCCCCTTTTGCGGACATAGCCGTTGTCTGGGCCAAAAATGAAGCCGGACGGATACACGGGTTGATAGTAGAAAGGGGAATGGAAGGCTTCAGTACACCCGAAACGCACAACAAATGGTCTTTGCGGGCATCTGCCACTGGGGAACTGATCTTTGACAATGTAAAAGTGCCCAAGGAAAACCTGCTGGAGGGCAAAACGGGGCTGGGAGCCCCACTGGGGTGCCTGGATTCGGCCCGTTACGGGATTGCCTGGGGCGCTATTGGAGCGGCAATGGACTGTTATGATACGGCCCTTCGCTATGCCAAGGAGCGAATCCAGTTCGATAAGCCTATTGCAGCTACCCAGCTGCAACAGAAAAAGCTGGCGGAGATGATCACGGAAATCACCAAGGCCCAGTTGCTTGCATTCAGACTGGGGCAGCTAAAAAATGAGGGCAGGGCAACCACAGCCCAGATTTCCATGGCCAAGCGCAACAATGTGGAAATGGCTATCAAAATTGCCAGGGAGGCCCGTCAGGTTTTGGGAGGCATGGGGATTACTGGTGAATACAGTATCATGCGCCATATGATGAACCTGGAATCCGTCATTACCTATGAAGGAACCCACGATATTCATTTATTGATCACCGGACACGATATCACCGGCTTTAGCGCTTTTAAATAATAACTTTATTTTTCGCAGATTGCCCACAGTTGCGGCAGTTTTTTTCGGGAGGCTTCGGAATGCTGTAAAAGCCGTGCAGCACGCCTGAGGTTTTCGCCGGGTAAATCGGTTTTATAATACTGGTCATTCTGCAGATAATCTGTTAAGGCCCGCACCCCGTGAAGCAGGGGCATCAGTACGAGGCCCCAGGGCAGGGTTTGGCGCTCTACAGTACTCAACTCCAATCCTGATTGGATTAATCCCTTATAAAAAGCCTCGAATAAACCCAGATCAAAAGACGCCTCGTTTTGGCCCATAGGGGTTGTTTCAGGCCCAAGTACCAGGCACCTGCCGGCATCCCCGAAATCGTAGAGCAGGTAACCGGGCATCAGCGTATCCAGATCGATCAGGCAAAGCGCTTTTCCGGATGCTGAATCGAAAAGGATATTCGAGAGTTTGGTGTCGTTATGGCAAAGCCTTAACGGCAATTCGTCAAAGGGGATGGCCTCACAGGAACGGGAAAGTCTTCCTGCCAGTTCGCGCCATTTAAGCGAATCTGCGAGTCTTTCCGGCTTGGCTGCAGAAAGGGAAGCTTGCAGCTGTTCCATCCGGGTGTTTAAATTGTGGAAGTCTGGCAGGGTAATGTGTATGTCTTTTAAAGGGATATCTGAAACCAACTGGTGGAATTGTCCGATAATTCGGCCACTTTCCCTCGCAATTGCCTTATCTGAGGACTGTTGGAAAGTACTGCTGCCCGGGATGTAGTTAAAAGCCCGCCAATAGCTGCCCCCTGTATCCACAAACCATGGATTTCCATCTGTCCCGCTAAGCAATTTTAATTCAGTATAATCAGGCCCAGTCAGTTTTGGGAGTACCCTTGCGATATTTTGCATCAGGGGGAGGGCATTACTGAATACCCCGGGGTTTATTCGCTGCACTATAAGCCCGTTTCCTTCCGGCAGGAGCACCTTGTAAGTGTCGTTGATAAGCCCCTGTTCCAGCAACTGTACATGAAACTTTGTGGAGGAAATTCCAAAAGCTTTAAGCGCCGGCTCCGGGCCCGATATTGCCATGGGTCATTCTTATTTCCACAGTGGAGCCGGGTATTTTCCGGCTGCACTAAGGTCTTTTAAAGCCTGCATGGCTGTATCCTTATCCTCGGCATAGGTCACCCCAAACCATTGACTATTCGAAGGGATTACCTCCACAGAAGTCTTTCCGCTTTGCAGCATATCCTGTATCACAAAAGGCAGGTATATTTCCCCTTTGGAAGCGTCTTCAGCCGTTGTCAGGAATTCCCTGAAATCCTTTTCGATCTGAGGGAAGATATCAGGGCTGCACACCCAGAAATTCATGCTTACCAGTTCTTTCCCGCTGAATTCCATGCCGCTGTCTGCATCGCGGATGCCATCCTCTCCGGCAGCTATTTCCAGGCGTTCGTCTACTGATTTCAACTGTTTCCCATCCTGGCTGCAAACCCCTCGGGAAACCGAACCATATGGGGAAAGTGTATCTTGGAGCGTATAGGCAACCAATCCGAAATTTCCTTCCTCATTCTTTTTTATAAACTTTCCTGCCCGTTCGTAGGCATTTTGTCCGTAGTAATCATCTGCATTGATTACTGCAAATGGATTGGTGATCACCTTGCGGGCAGTCCAGACCGCATGGGCTGTACCCCAGGGCTTGGGCCGTTCTCCGGCAAACTGTGTTCCGGCAGGCAGGTCTGTGAGTTCCTGGGCAAGTACATCCAGGGAAACACTCTCAGGCAGCCGCTCCCGGAGATAGTCCCTCAGGAAGGCCACATTGTCTTTTTGGGTAATTACAACTATATGGTTGAAACCATTTTTGATAGCATCATATATTGAGAATTCCATCAGGAACTCTCCATTGGGTCCCAGATCGTCAAATTGTTTCAGTTTTCCATAACGGCTTCCTCTTCCCGCCGCCATTAATAGTAAGGTCATACGCTACTGTTTTTGGCTCGCTAAAATAAGGTTTTCGGTTTGAAATAAAGGCTAAATGCCAATATTTCATACCTTTCCGGGAAGAACATACAGTACTTTAAAATGGAAACCAGAAGGTCTTTTATTACAAAATCAACCCTTGCTGCAACCGCCCTGGGATTAGTTCCCTCCGGTGCCTATTCACTTACCAGGCCCGGAGAGGAAGGTAAACTCAAGATAGGCCTTGTCGGCCTGGGGCTCAGGGGAACCAATCATTTGAAAAACCTCCTGCAACGGGAAGATGTGGAAATACACGCACTTTGCGATATTGACCCGGATCGCCTCGATCTTTGCCTGAAGATGGTCGCTGAAGCCGGCAGGGAACGTCCGGTTACTTTTGGCGAGCATTCCCATTCTTACAGGGATTTGCTTAGTATGGAATCTCTGCAGGCAGTGGTAATATCCACCCCCTGGCTCTGGCACACCCCAATGGCGGTAGATGCGATGAAGGCCGGCAAGTATGCAGGGCTGGAGGTATCTGCTGCAACCACCCTTCAGGAGTGCTGGGACCTGGTGCAGACACACGAGGCTACGGGGACCCATCTGATGCTGCTCGAAAACGTTAATTACAGGAGGGACATCCTGGCCGTTTTGCATATGGTCCGTAAAGGGATTTTCGGAGAATTGGTTCACTTCAGATGCGGCTATCAGCACGACCTCAGGGAGGTCAAATTCAACAATGGAAAACAAGCTTACGGCGGCGGGGTGGAATTCGGGGAAAAGGCCATTTCAGAGGCCCGATGGCGAACCCAGCACTCCCTGAAAAGAAATGCGGATGTTTATCCTACCCACGGCCTGGGACCCGTGGCCGTTATGGCAGACATCAATCGCGGGAATCGTTTTATGAGCCTTACTTCCCATGCCAGCAAGGGGATAGGCCTGCACAACCATATCGTCAAGGTCGGGGGTGAAGATCACCCCAATGCCTCCCTCAAGTTCAAACAGGGAGACGTGATCACCACTACCCTGGAAACAGCTCGTGGTGAAACCATTATTATAACCCATGACTGCAACTTGCCCCGGCCATATTCCCTCGGGTTCCGGGTACAGGGTGCTAACGGCTTATGGGAGGTAGACGGAAACCGCATATATATTGAGGGGGCTTCCCAGCCGCATCAGTGGGACGAGGCTTCTGCCTGGCTGGATCGATACGATCACCCCCTTTGGAAGAAATTCGGCAATTATGCTTCGGGTTCCGGGCACGGGGGAATGGACTTTTTCGTGCTTAATGCCTTTGTGGAATCGGCCAAGGGGAACCTTGCACCCCCTATAGATGTTTATGATGCGGCAGCATGGAGTGCGGTTACTCCATTATCAGAGCGATCTATAGCCGCCAAAGGAGCACCCCAGCCCTTCCCGGATTTTACCAAAGGTTCCTGGATTAACCGAAAACCCTATGATTGGATGAAGGACAGCTTTTGATCCCTCTTCGGACCCTCGCTCGAAGCTGATTTTTATCATATTCTGTCACAGGTCATTACAATAGCTTTGTTAAAAACAGCAACAGCTATGTGTGATTTGGTGCAGAAGTACAATGTTCCAGGCCCCAGGTATACCAGTTATCCTACGGTTCCCTACTGGGACAAAACCGGATTTTCCGGGAAAACCTGGAAGAAAACGGTTCGGAGAATTTTTACGGAAACCAATTCTGATAAGGGAATCAGCCTTTATATCCACCTGCCCTTTTGTGAAAGCATGTGTACTTTTTGCGGTTGTCACAAGCGGATTACTAAAAGGCACAGCGTGGAGCGTCCTTATATCAAGGCTCTCCTGAAGGAATGGGAACTCTACCGGGAGTTATTTGGTTCCCGTCCGGTAATCAGGGAATTGCATCTGGGCGGCGGAACGCCAACTTTCTTTTCCCCGGAAAACCTCCGGATGCTGATCAGGGGGATCTTCCGTTATGCAGACAGAAGTCAGGACTGGGAATTCAGCTTTGAAGGCCATCCGGGTAATACCACACTGGAACACCTGCAGGTACTATATGAAGAGGGTTTCCGAAGAGTGTCTTTTGGGATACAGGATTACAATGAGGCCGTGCAACGAGCCATCAATCGGGTTCAGACCTTCAAACAAGTCAGCGAGGTGACCCGTATGGCACGCGAAGTGGGATTTACCTCTGTGGGCCATGACATCATTTACGGGTTGCCCTTGCAAACAACAGCCCATATAGGAGAAACCCTCCGGAAGACTATGGATATAATGCCAGACCGTATCGCCTTTTACAGTTATGCACATGTACCCTGGCTAAAAGGAAATGGTCAGAGGGGGTATAAGAAAAGCGACCTTCCGGATCCGGCAACAAAACAAAAGCAATTTGAGCTTGGGAAACGAACCCTTACCCGTGCAGGATACGCCGCTATAGGCATGGACCATTATGCCCTGCCATCCGACGGGTTGTCCAGGGCCCGAACCGCTGGGACACTTCACCGCAATTTTATGGGTTATACCGTTTCCAATACCCGCCTGATGATTGGTCTGGGGGTTTCCAGTATCAGTGATAGCTGGTATGGCTTTGCACAGAATGTTAAGAGTATAGAAGAATACGAGCACCTGATTTCCTGTGGAATCTTCCCTTTACACAAGGGTCATTTGCTTACGGAAGAAGACCTTGTAGTGCGTAAACACGTGCTGGAACTGATGTGTGGTTTTGAAACCCGGTGGGGGAAAGGCTTGCCAGCCTTCAGGGAAACAGAAATAAAGGAAAGACTTAAAGAACCCGAGAGGGATGGCCTTGTTGAGTTAAAGGCAGATCGCCTGACCGTAACGGATACCGGACGCTTGTATATCCGTAATATTTGTATGGCTTTTGACCTGCGGTTACACAATAAAGCCCCGGAAAATAGGTTATTTTCAATGACCGTTTAACTTAATCCCGAACCCATGAAAACTATTATCGTTCCTGTCGATTTTTCCGAGCAATCTGAATACGCTCTCAAAACCGCGGCATCCCTTGCTGCCAAACACAAGTCTGATATCATTGTTCTGCATATGCTGGAACTGAATTATGCCATGATTTCTTCTTCTGAGGCCTATCATCCTGAACAGACCGTATTTTTGCTGAAAGCTGCAGAAAAGCGGCTTGGAGACTTCCTTGATAAAAAATACCTCAAGGGGATTTCAATAACCCCTGTAATAAAACACTACAAGGTATTTGCCGAAGTGAATGAGGTAGCTGAAAAGCACAAGGCAGATTTAATTGTAATGGGCTCGCACGGAACGGACGGGTTGCAGGAGATATTTATCGGCTCCAATGCCGAAAAAGTAGTGCGGAACTCGGATATTCCTGTACTGGTTGTAAAAAAGGAATTACCAGATTTTAAAGTGAATACTTTTGTATTCGCCTGCGATTTCAAGGATGAGAATGTTCCTGCTTTCCAGAGGGCCAAAGCATTTGCAGAAAAGCTGGGAGCCAGCTTCAAAGCAGTTTACATCAATACTCCCGGGGATCACTTTATGAGCACTTCCGATGCCTATCAGAAAATCTCGAATTTCCTGAATCAGACTGTGTCGGGAATGGAAGTGGATATTTACAATGATTACAGTGTAGAACGCGGTGTCCTGAATTACAGTGAAAAAATAGGGGCAGACCTGATTGGGATTCCCACCCATGGCCGTAAGGGAATTTCACATTTCTTTATGGGGAGCATAGGAGAGGATATCACAAATCATTCGCCTATCCCTGTGATGACTTTTAAAATATAGACAAAGTTGCTGTTTAGTAAAGGGGGTACTCGTGTTCGGGGCCCCTTTTCTTTTTGAGCTATAAGGGACAATGTAGTAAGGTTAGCGGTATTTTCATACCCTGCCAAAGCGATCAAAGGCGGCCCTTTCGAGACTTTCCCGATGATCCGGATGCGAAATGGAGATTAGGGCTTTGGCGCGTTGCTGCAAGTTTTTCCCAAACAGGTTAACCACCCCGTACTCGGTAACGACGTGGTGCACGTGTGCCCGGGTAGTGGTAACCCCGGCTCCGTTCTTCAGGAAAGGGGAAATTTTGGATATTCCCTTATTGGTTACGGAACTCAATGCAATTATAGGTTTCCCGCCTTCAGACAGGGAGGCCCCCCGGATAAAATCCATCTGCCCTCCAACCCCAGAATACTGGTAGCTCCCAATGGTATCTGCACAAACCTGCCCGGTAAGATCTATCTCGATGGCACTGTTGATGGCCGTAACTTTCGGGTTTTTACGGATATTGGCCGTATCGTTTGTGTAACTGGCATCTTTGAAACTCAGCTGGGGGTTTTCGTCAATAAAATCATATAGCTTTTGTGATCCGGCTGCAAAACAACTCACAATTTTATAAGCATCAATAGCCTTGTTTTCACCGGTTATCACCCCTGATTTGACTAGTGGCAGGATTCCATCTGAAAACATCTCGGTATGAACCCCCAATCGCCTATGATTCCCCAGATTTTTCAATACGGCATTGGGGATATTGCCAATCCCCATTTGCAGGGTCGCCCCGTCTTCTATGAGCCCGGCAACGTTTTTCCCGATACTGTGTTCTACTTCAGAAATCTTACCTTCGGGATAGCTGTGAATAGGTTCTGAGATTTCCACGAAAGAATCAATGTGGCTCATGTGGATGATGCCATCCCCGTGGGTCCTGGGTACTAGTGGATTGAGCTGGGCAATCACTTTTTTAGCGTGCTGTACAGCCGGCAGGGTTATATCTACAGATACTCCAAGGGAGCAATATCCGTGTTTATCCGGTGGGGAAACCTGCACAACCGCCACGTCCAGGGGCAGCAATTTACGCCTGAACAACTGATGGATCTCAGAAAGGAAAATCGGGATATAATCCCCCTGATTGGTGTTGACTGCTTTACGCACATTGGAGCCCACAAAACAGGAATTGATTTTAAAGGCTTTGTTATAGGGGGGGATTGCAAAATTGACCGGGCCATCCGTATGAATGGAAATGATTTCCACATTGCTCAACTCCCTGTAATTTTCGCAAATGGCGTTGATAAGCGTATTGGGGGTCATCGCTGCACCCTGTACGAATACACGGTCACCACTTTTTACAACAGAAGCAGCTTGTTCTAGAGAAACGAGTTTCATCCGGTTTTTAATTAGAAGTTAAGCATAAGGGCGGAGACTGTCCTGCAGCCTTTTAGAGCTTTAAAGTTCGCTTGTTCCCAGGTGTTTCTGGTAAAATTCCCAGGCCTTTTGGGCAACATCCCTGCCCAGTTGAAGCCCTGCCACGTTATCGGCCTGAATATGATAGCCTCCCATCACCCGGGAAATTCCCGCCATTTCGGCTGTCTGGGTAAAGGTTGGAAATTCCAGTACTACAGTGTCCCCGTAATTGGCCGGATCCGTTTCAGTAAGGCTTCCGGGCACTAGTTTAACCGTTTCCCCGAAATGGTCATCCCCGGTAAATAGCCTCAGGGCCTCCGAACAGGCCCCGCTAATGGTACTATGGCCGGAGACATATGAAGGGAAGGGCGGACAGAGGAATTCTTCAGGGGAATAGGGCCTCCATTGTTCTCCCTGCATTTCAATTACACCTTTCCCGGGGCCTCCCCAGGCTTTGATCAGTTCACCCTGAAAATAATCATGGACCAGGGCATAGGGCCGTGCAAAATCGTAATACATCTTGGATTCCCAGGAGGCGATAAAAGCATCCATGGCGGTTACCTGGTTCAGAAAATACATTTTGACGTCCTGGTCCAGGGTATGCTCATCTCTTCGGGAAACATCCTGTGCAAATTTCAGCCAGTGCCCGGCCTGCTGAACAGATTTTGGCCCATCCCGCATGAATTCCACAAGGGCTTTCTCTTTATCCGTCAGATTGGCCTGAATTTCTATAACCTCCCGGACTTCTTTTTCCAATTGCTCGGAACCTACCATTGGCGGTGGCCCCGGACGGAACTGGCTGGCAGAATCCAGACTGATGGGGGTTACCAGTTGCCAGTAAGGGGTAAGGCAGCCGGGGGCGTATTTTCCCCCTTTGCCGTCAGAGAAGTATTTGGGTTGCCAACGATTGATGTCTACGTTTTCATCCGGGTTATTAACAGGGGTGTACCCTGTATAATCAAAATACGCTTCCCCATTTGAACCGGCCTCCTCACCATACTGGTTGGCACCGTCGTTTTTCCGGGCTTCAATAACCGCTTGCGCGGCCAGGTTTCCAATTCCGGCCGGGGTAGTGGGGTCCAGGCTTTTATCATCTGGATCCAGGCCAAGGGATCGCATAAATTCTTCAAACAGGGCCTGGTCTGTATAGTAATATTCATTCATAGCCCTCAGAGCCGCATAGCTAATGGCGATTTCTTTGTTTTTCAGATTGTGTTCCTCACTCGGACGGCGGTCTACACCCTTGAGATACACGGGAATGGCATTTTCATCGTAGCGCGACCAGGCATCAAAAACCGCTGTAAAGATAAGTCCCAGATAACGGGAGGTTATGGTGGGTCTGGGTTTAAAACGTTCGGTGTCCAGGGCAGTGGCTTCCAGGGCCATCTCCCCCCATTTATAGGCTATATTTTCAGTCCCGGTGGGTTCAGGAGCCGCGTCGGCATTCCCTTTTTCTGATTTGCAGGCAGTTATCAGTACCAGGATACTAATGGACAGGCATACTATCTTCTTCATCTTGTTATAGGTTGTTTGTAAAACGGCCAAATTTAAAAATTATGGATGACATTCTATCTGCGTAGCGGTCATCATTGAGGGATCCCTTGGGGAAATATATGGAATTCCAAGGCCCATACCCCTCAGGATAAATAGAATTCCCAGAATTACCACAAAAACGGGTATCCAATTCCGGATGCGCCCCAGCCATTTGCCTTTGGCCATTTTCCCCAGCAATGCCATGGCACTCATCAGGGGTATAGTCCCCAGGCCAAAGGCCATCATATAGAAAGTACCTGAGCCGGCGGTAGCCATAGCCATTGCGCCAATCAAGGCAATATAAACCAGACCACAGGGCAAAAATCCGTTTAAGAATCCAATACTCAGGAAAGCATCTGCACTGTTTTCTTTCAAACGTTTCCCCAGGGCTGCCTGCAATTTTCCCAGGACCCTGTACAGTGGCTGCAGCACCCGCCATTTTCGGCTGATCCGGGCAGGGAACAAAACTGCTACAATCATGATGACCCCCATTGCAATGGAAATTTTTTGCTGAAACCCAAAAAGGTACAGGCCTCTGCCGATAAGGCCGAAAATGAGGCCTATCAGGCCATAAGCCAGCAACCTCCCCACATGGTAGAGACCCAGCTGCCCCCATTGTTTCCAGGAATTACTCCGGTCCAGCGGCAACATAAAGGCAATAGGGCCGCACATTCCAATGCAGTGCAGGCTACCCATCAATCCGAGTATCAGGGCGGTGCTTATCACAGCTATTTACGTATTTGGTTCATTTTAAATAAACTTATTTCAAAGTACCATACGCTTTCTGTACAGGTAGGGAACTTCCTCATATTCCCAGAATATTCTAATGTCCCAGCGGCCATCCACCAAACGACTCCTGGGTATGAGCATTTGAGAGTCGGACAGACGAATGGGCTCGTCAAAATCCAACTGTTTACTGGATGGCCTGTATAGGGACACTGTTCCTTTTATTTTTTCTTCTAGCATAGATTCCGGAAACTCAATTAATAGCCCTTCCGGACGTATTTGGACCCGCATATTGCTATTGAGCTCATTCAGATTACGGGAGGCATCGAGATCGGTCTGATAGCCCAGCTCTTTTTGATAGTAATCTTCAGTAACAAGGTCGTGATTGGTCCTTTCAGTAGTATTTGCAATAACCACGAAATAGCCTATAAACCCTATAAATCCTATAAATACTAAAACAATTGCAGTTCCCCAGTTTATTTTCATCGTTATCAGTTATAATTCCGGGGCGCCAGAAAACGTGCCCGGGTTGTTTCTATTAGTTCTTCCCCGCTGTAGACCCCAATTTTAAGTTGGTCCTTATCCCCGTTCAGGGCAGCATTGTTAATTTCAATAAAGAGTGTTCCCTCGTTTAATTCCTGTGCTGGTACCGTAAAACCATCGCCTTTTACAAAGATGATGGTCCCGGGATGCGATAATAATTTAAAGTGTATGTCCGTAACCGGATGGGTGGTTTTATTGATCAGCTTATAAGTGTAAACGTTGCTGATAATGTTGTTTTCCTTATGTTCATAAAGTTGCCCGGGCAGGCGCAGCACATTCGCTTCCAGGTCATTTCTTAAAAACAGCATTCCCACTAAAACACATACAAGGATGCCCAGTACCGCTGAATATCCTTTCAGGCGGGGGGTAAATGAAAATTTTGCCTTTTTTACAATGTTATCTTCGCTTGCATAGCGGATAAGGCCTTTGGGAAGGCCTACTTTTTCCATAATGGTATTGCATTCATCTATACAGGCCGTACAATTCACACATTCCAGTTGTGTCCCGTTCCGAATGTCAATTCCTGTGGGGCAGACGTGTACACACTGGAAACAATCGATACAATCCCCATATCCAAGGGCTGCTCTGTCTTCATTCTTGCGAAATTTCTTGCGACCGTTTTCACTTTCACCCCTTTTATGGTCGTAAGCCACCACAACGGATTTATTGTCTAGCAAGACCCCCTGCATGCGGCCATACGGACAGGCAATGATACAAACCTGTTCCCGGAACCAGGCAAAGACAAAGTAAAAGACAGCAGTAAATATGAGCAGGGCGGTAAGGGTTCCCCCATGGCTGCCAGGCCCTTCTTTTACGTATTCCAGTAACTGATCGCTCCCGATGAGGTATGCCAGAAAAATATTGGCGATCACAAAAGAGATCAGGAAGAAAATCACCCATTTCAAAACCCTTTTTCGTATTTTTTCTCCATCCCAGGCTTGCCGGGCAAGTCGCATCTGTGCGCCCCTGTCTCCATCTATCCAGTATTCTATCCTGCGAAAAACCATTTCCATAAAAATGGTCTGCGGGCACATCCAGCCACAGAAAATCCGTCCGAAGGCAACGGTAAAAAGGGCTACAAAAATTACCCCTATGATCATGGAAATCACAAACAGGTGAAAATCCTGCGGCCAGAAGGGTTGGCCGAAAATATTAAACCGGCGCTCCAGGACATTGAACATCAGGAACTGGTTGCCATCAATCTTAATAAAAGGAGCACTAAACAGGAATAGCAACAAGAAATAGCTCACCCATTTTCGGTACTTGTAAAAAGGACCACTGGGCTTTTTGGGAAAAACCCAGGCCCTTTTACCTTCTTCATCAATGGTACCAATGGAATCCCTGAAATTTTCTTGTTCCTCTTCCATCCTCTTCATTTAAATGCCTGTCAGCCGTACCCTATTCTTCCTGCAAAGGGTCAGGAGTATCGGTCTCCATAATGATTTCTACGGCAGTCGAATCCCGTATTTCCACAGACACCGAATCTACAGGGGCATTGGGGTCCATCCAGATTTCTCCTTCCGGATCCTTGGCATCCACAGGATTGGTGCCGTGCAGGGTTAGCACATAACTTGCCACCTGGGCCATCTCTGCCGGTTTCAGATTCGTTTTCCAGGCTACCATCCCCTTCCCGGCGCGACCGCCTTCCGAGATGGTATTGAATACGTTGCGGATTCCCCCGCCCAGGATCCAGTAGTCATCCGTCAGGTTGGGACCAATTCCGCCTCCGCCGTCAACTTTGTGGCAAACAGCACAATTGGTGACGAAGAGGTTCTCGCCTGCCTGTAGGTCGGCCGCTTCCGTCAGTAATGTAACCGTATTGACATCAACCAGGTCTTTGGCATTTTTCTTATACTCTTCAATGGCCAGGCGGGCCTCGGCAATTTCCATTTCAAATTCCTCATCCTGGGTGTAATCCCCGAACACGTGGAAACGGGCCAGGTAAACTACTCCAAAGATTATGGTGACATAAAACAGGTAGACCCACCAGGGGGGTAATTTGTTGTCCAGCTCCCGGATCCCATCGTAATTGTGGTCCAGGATAATTTCCGATTCTTCTTCCACTGGTTTGGACCCCAGGAGTTTTTGATACATCCTTTTTCCCCAGACCCATCCCCTGCCTTCTTCGGAAGCGTTGAGATAACGTTCCTGGGCTTCCTTGGAGAGTGTCTGGAACATTACCTGCTCTATTGATTTCAGGATCAATTCTATGGCAATGAGCAACAGCAAAATGAGTAACAGGAAATAGCCTGTCATGGGGTATTCTATAAATGCGGGTTTCTCCCCGGAATCAATAAAGTATTCCATCAGGGCGAATATTGTAAAGAAAAGCAGCGGAACCCGAATCCACCAAGGTGTTGAATTTCTCATTTTTCTGAAGCTTTTGGTTGTTGGTCATCTAAGGGCATTTCGCTCATCTCCCGGATACGCTCTTTTGAGGTGGTAAAAACCCACCAGAAAAGGGCACTAAAAAACAAAAAGAAGATCAGCAGGGAGATCATAGGATAGGTCGCTATCCCGTCTATAGTCTCCATATGGCTTTTTACAAATTTTAGCATGGTCTGTCAGTTTTGAGTTGCAGCCGTTTCAGGTTGTTCAATTTTAATATCTGTTCCCAGCCTTTGCAGGTAGGCAATGAGCGCTACAATTTCCCGGTCGCGCATCTCAACAAAAGGGAGTCCGTTTTCCGAGGCGTATTGCTTATCGGCTTCGTAAGATTTTGCAAAATCTGGATCGCTGTAGAGATTCTCTTCTATTTGTGTGGCCTGGGCATCCATAGAAGCTGCGGCCCCTGCAATGTCTTCTTCAGTGTAGGGAACCCCAAGGCTCACCATAGCCCGCATTTTTGCTTCCGTCTTGCTTCTGTCGTGTTCATCGCGGATGAGCCACTGATAGGCCGGCATGATGGAACCGGAAGAAGTACTTTGAGGGTCGTACATATGGTTGAGGTGCCAGTTGTCAGAATACTTACCACCTACGCGCAACAGGTCAGGCCCTGTCCGCTTGCTTCCCCAGAGGAAGGGGTGGTCGTAAACAAATTCCCCTGCCTTGGCATACTCACCGTATCGCTCTACTTCCGAGCGGAATGGGCGAACCATCTGGGAATGGCAACTAACGCAGCCTTCCCGTATATAGAGGTCTCTTCCTTCCAGTTCAAGCGGGGTATAGGGTTTTACACTGGTTATGGTGGGGATGTTGGATTTTACCAGGATGGTAGGGACAATTTGAATGATCCCTCCGATTAATATGGCAACGGTAGCCAGAAGGGTCAGTTGAATCGGCTTTCTTTCCAACCAGGTGTGATAGGTTTCCCCGGCCGTTCTGTGGCGCGATACACGGGTTAGGGCAGGGGCTTCCGCCAGATCATCCTCCACACGGCTACCCGAGCGGATGGTTGCAACAATGTTGTAAAGCATCACAAACATCCCGATCAGGTACAAACTTCCGCCAATGGCCCGCATCCAGTACATCGGCATGATTTCGTTCACGGTTTCAAGGAAATTCCCATATACCAGGGTTCCATCCGGATTGAAGTCTTTCCACATTAGCGCCTGTGTAAACCCGGCCACATACATGGGCAGCGCATAAAGCACAATCCCGAGGGTCCCGATCCAGAAGTGGAAATTTGCCAGTGGGGTAGAATGCAGGCGGGTTTTGAACATTTTTGGAACCAGCCAGTAAATCATACCAAAGGTCAGGAAGCCGTTCCAGGCCAGTGCCCCCACATGTACGTGGGCAATGATCCAGTCACTGAAATGCGCAATGGCGTTAATATTTTTAAGGGATAACATGGGGCCTTCAAAAGTGGCCATCCCGTAGCCCGTAATGGCAACTACCATGAATTTCAATACGGGACTGGTGCGCACTTTATCCCAGGCACCCCTCAGCGTCAACAATCCGTTTATCATCCCTCCCCAGGAAGGCGCAATCAACATTACAGAGAAGGCCACTCCAAGGTTCTGGGCCCAGTCCGGAAGTGCGGAATACAACAGGTGGTGAGGCCCTGCCCAGATGTAAATAAAGATGAGCGACCAGAAATGCACAATAGACAGTCGGTAGGAATAAATAGGCCGGTTGGCTGCCTTGGGGACGTAATAATACATCAGCCCCAGGAAAGGAGTAGTCAGGAAAAAGGCTACCGCGTTGTGGCCGTACCACCATTGTACCAGGGCATCCTGTACCCCGGCATAGACCGAATAACTCTTTAGGGCCCCCACCGGAAGTTCCAGGCTGTTGAATATATGCAGGACGGCCACCGTAATGATGGTAGCCAGATAAAACCAGATCGCCACATAAAGATGGCGTTGCCTCCGCCTGAGCAGGGTTCCTATAAAATTCCAACCGAAGGCTACCCAAACCACCGCAATAGCAAGGTCAATGGGCCATTCGAGTTCCGCGTATTCTTTTGAGGTAGTGTACCCCAGTGGCAGCGTAATGGCTGCAGCAACAATTATGGCCTGCCAGCCCCAGAAGTTAAAATTGCTCAGCGCATCGCTGAACATGCGTGCTTTGAGTAACCTTTGGGTGGAGTAGTAGACCCCTGCAAACATGGCATTTCCCACAAAGGCAAAAATCACCGCGTTGGTATGCAGCGGCCTGAGGCGACCGAAACTCAGCCAGGAGATTCCGTCTGTCAGGTTGGGAAATAAAAACATAAATGCCAGCAGTAGCCCTACCAGCATGCCAACAATCCCCCATAGCATGGTCGCATAGAGGAATTTCTGAACGATTTTATTGTCGTAGTGAAATTGTTGAACTTCCATAAAAAGCGTATTTAATTGGATGGTTTTTGCGGGTTATTTTCTTCTTGCTGTGAGGCAGGGGATTTTACTTCGTCCTCAAAAAGCATGCGGACGGAAGGAGTGTAGGAATCGTCATACTGACCATTCCTGACCGAAAAAATAAAGGCTGCAAAAAAAATAAGGGCTACTAAGATGCTAATAGCCAGCAACATATAAATCACGCTCATACCCAAGCAGAATTTAGGTGTAAAACTAATGGCCGGCTAGCGCCGAAAACATGATAATTATCATGCTTTGGCGTTTATTTTAACTTCCTGCCAATCCAGGTGCTGGCAAGGGTGGTGAAGGCTACAATACTGATGGAACTGAGGGGCATTAAAATGGCAGCAATTACGGGCTCCAGTTGTCCGGTAATGGCA
The DNA here is from genome assembly GCF_052497835.1 of Robiginitalea insularis. Taxonomy (NCBI): domain Bacteria; kingdom Pseudomonadati; phylum Bacteroidota; class Flavobacteriia; order Flavobacteriales; family Flavobacteriaceae; genus Robiginitalea; species Robiginitalea insularis. The sequence continues at coordinate 921,079 of NZ_CP199296.1, read as the reverse complement.
AAGTAAAGCCCTACGAGATTATACAGCAGGGAAAGCGCAAAGCTCAGGCGGATGACCCCCATGGCCCGGTTGCTTATTTTCAGGAAACTTCCAAGATCAGCAAAGCTTCTGCTGTCCAGGATGGCATCGCAGGCAGGTGTAAATAAGTTCGATTCTTCTGTAACGGCGATTCCCACCTGGCTTTGAGCCAGGGCCCCCGCATCGTTCAGACCGTCCCCTACCATCAGGACTTCTTTGCCTTCCTGTTGCAGGGATTTGACGAATTGTAATTTTTCTTTGGGCCGCTGGTTGAAATACATGGGAGTAAGCGGAGGCAAAACCTCTTCCAGGGCTTCTTTTTCCGCGGTATTATCCCCTGATAGCAAGGCCAGGGAATAGTCATCAGCGAGTTCAGACAACAAGGCTCCCATCCCTTTGCGATATTTATTCTGGATACTGAAACAACCTTTATAAGAGTCGTTGGTACTTATATGTACCTCCGTGCCCAAGGCTTCTGAGGTGGTTTCAGCCCCCACAAAATCCCTGGAACCAATTCGGATACTGTCTTCCGCGATGCGGCCTTCCAGGCCTTCGCCTAGGTGTTCCTCAAAACGGTCCAGGGGTACTATATTGTATACTGCCAGTTGCTTATACAACATCTGGCTCAGGGGATGACCCGATGCGCGCAAAGTATTCTTCAGAAGAGCTGCTTCTTTTTGGGTGAGTTCTACCCCATTGTATCGGATGCTGTTTTCGCTTCGGGTGGTAAGGGTTCCTGTTTTGTCAAAAATTATGGTGTTGATTTGGGCCATTCTTTCAAGGGTTTCCGTGTCTTTGACATAGAACCCTTTTTTACCAAAAATCCGCAGCAGGTTCCCCAAAGTAAAAGGGGCTGCCAGGGCAATGGCGCAGGGGCAGGCAATAATCAATACAGCTGTAAAGACGTTCATTGCCAGGGAAGGATCATACCACAGCCAGAAGGCCCCGGAGGTAAATGCGATACTGAGCACTACCCAGGTAAACCGTTTGCCGATGCGATCTGTAAGGTTCCGGAAAGGGGTGTCTGTGTTTTTGGAAAAGGCCGAATCACTCCACAGTTCTGTCAGATAACTTTGAGATACGGGCTTTAACACTTCAATTTCCAGGGTAGCCCCGAGTTGTTTTCCCCCCGCAAAGAGTTTGTCTCCGGTAGCTTTAAAAACAGGACGCGCTTCCCCGCTAACAAAGCTGTAATCAATTTCACCTTTTCCTTTAAGCAGGACGGAATCTACAGGAATAAGGTCGCCGTTTCGAATTAGAAGCCTATCTCCCTTAACAACTTCATGAACCGGGTTGCTTTGCTCTGTTCCATCACCGTTCAGGCGTGTCACAGCGATGGGGAAGTAAGAGGTATAGTCCCGTTCAAAGGAGAGATAGGAGTATGTTTTTTGCTGAAAAAACCTCCCGAGCAATAGAAAGAATACCAGCCCGCTCAGGCTGTCAAAAAATCCACTTCCCCAATCGAAGGCGATTTCCAGGGTAGAGCGCAGAAAAAGTGTTATGATCCCCAGCGCTATGGGGACATCAATATTCAGAATACCGGAGCGCAACCCTTTAAAGGCCGCTGTAAAATATCCCGAGGCGGAGTAAAACACTACCGGCAGGGAAAAGGCAAACATGATCCAGCGAAAAAGCCCTTTGTACTGTTCCAGCCAATATTCCCCGCTTTCAAAATACTCGGGAAAGGACAGGAACATTATATTCCCGAAGGCAAATCCGGCAATACCCAGCTGATAGATCAGTCTGCGGTTAGAGGTCGGTTTTTTGCCGCCGTAGTCTTCCAGGGTTATGGAAGGTTCATATCCGATGGCGACAAGCAGGTTTACCAGTTCTTTTAAGCTGATACAGTCTCCGTCAAAGTGGATGCGGGCTTTTTTTTGCGGGAAATCTACCTGACTGCTGATTATACCCGGGTTCAGTTTTTGTAGATTTTCCAATATCCAAATACAGGAACTACAGTGAATCCCCGGAATAGAAAGATTTACCACCTTGTGGCTTCCATCGTGAAAATCCAGCAATCGTTCAGAAATCTGGCTGTCTTCCAGGAAATCGTATTTTCTTCCGGCCCCCTTAGGACTGTTCCCGGCTGCTGCCTCCATTTCGTAATAATACCCCAGGTCATTCTGCTGAAAGAGCTGATAAACCGTTTTACACCCCCGGCAACAGAAGTTTTTCTCTTCAAAGATCAGGTGGGTGTCTCTGCAGGGATCTCCGCAATGAAAACAGGAATGTTCCTTTTCTGGCATAGGCTGAGGGCTGTTCAGTCAGGTAGATTTAAAATTGGTTCAAAGATGAAATAATCAAGGTAGGCAAAAGATGATTAATATCAGTTTTCAAAAGAGCCGGATTTTAGCTACATTTAGGGTATAGATTACAAGGTTTATGGACAATCGCTGTGAGAACTGTATCGTTCGGAAATTCAATGCCCTAAGGGCAATGAGCAAGGAAGAACTCAAATCTGTTTCCGATTCCAAAACAAGCAAAATAGTCAAAAAGGGCGAGGTAATCTTCGAAGAAGGGGAGAAACTCGGAGGTGTTTATTGCGTAAGGGGAGGGGTTTCCAAACTCTCAAAACTAAGCGCTACGGGCAAAGATCAGATCGTAAAATTGGCCTCAAAAGGAGAAGTACTGGGCCAGCGATCGGTGGTGGCAGAAGAGTCCTCCAATCTCAGTGCCATTGCCGTGAACGACATGGAAGTTTGTTTTATTCCAAAAGAGGCCATAGTAACTACACTGCACAAAAACCCGGACTTTACCTATGAAGTTTTGCGGCATATGGCCCATGACCTCAGGGAGGCAGACGATGTTATTGTAAACATGTCCCAGAAAAACGTTAAGCAGCGCATCGCCGAAGCGCTGCTGTATTTAAAACACAATTTCGGCACGGATTCGGAAGGGTACCTCGCCCTGGTGTTGTCCAGGGAAGATATCGCTAATGTGGTGGGGACGGCTACCGAGTCCTGTATCCGAATACTCTCGGAGTTCCGTAAAAAGGGGCTTATAAAAACTTCCGGCAAACGCATGTTGCTTCTGGAAGAGCGTAAACTTCAGGACCTTGTAGACGGTTTTTGAACTGTAAATTTTCTTTCCGCAACAATCTTCCCAATTCAATTTAAAACCTGATCGATATCATACTTTAGGCCGGTTCCCGCTTCTACCTTTAACACTTTAAAGAACAGGTTTGGCATGAATCGGATACTGATACCCACTGATTTTTCAGAGACCGCCACAAACGCTGTGGAATACGGCCTGAATATTTTTGATAAGCAACCGGCGTTATTTTATTTTCTAAATACATATACCCCGGATTTTATTCACAGCCGGGTGATGGCACTTGCCCAGGGCAGCGACCAGGATGCAGACAGGGCTCAGCTCGAATCAGAAAAGGGACTTGCCAATTTGGTTCAGGATATCCGCATGAGATACCCTGAAAGCAAGCATGAGTTTTCAAGTATTTCGTCCTTTAACCTTTTAACGGAAGAAGTAAGAGAGCAGATCTGTCTGAAAAATATTGATTTGCTGATTAGCGGTACTACCGGTGCAAGTGGCCTCAGGGAATTGTTTCTGGGTAGCAATACTATTCGTATCCTCAGAACGGCATCGGACATCCCGGTACTGATTATTCCCAGAGAGGCGAAGTTCAGGAAAGGGATCAGGCTTGGTCTCATTACTGATTATTCCAGTTCGTATTCCGATATACAACTGAAAACACTCCGGTTTTTTACAGAACAACTCAGCGCAGAATTGCACATAATGCACATCGGGGAACTCAGTGCGCTCAGCGGAAAACAACATTATAACAGAAGACAGTTGCTGATGGAGGCAGAATCACTGCAACCCTGTTCGGATTGGGTTACCTTTTCAGAAGGAAAAGCCAGTACTATTGCAGATTATATAAAGGAGCTGGATATCGGTTTTCTGATGATGATCCGTAACGAACACAGCCTTATCAGTGACTGGGTCCGGGAACCGGTTGTGAAAAGGATGGCTTTTCACGTTGAGATACCCTTCCTGGTAATGCAACCTTCAAAAGACTAAGCCTTATTACCGATAATTTTCTCTGGGGACAGGCCGGTCTTCATAGAAATCCTCAAAAGTTTTATCGGTAGTGTAATTGTCCTTTAATACCTTATAAACCATTACCAATATCAGGGCCTGGCCAATAAGGGTTCCAAAGAAGATCCAGCTGAATCTGAGGTTTAGCGCTGCTCCCATGGCAAGCAGTACAAGCAGGCTGGTTGTAATACCAATCCATGCCATTGCAGAGATTTTCATAAGCATCTTTTTGACTGAATATAAAAAGATGTGCCCTGAAGTATTGTTAAAGGAATAATAAACTCCCGCTTATTGCACAAGGAATGAATCCGGAGCTCCCGGGTTTGAAAGTTGCAGCGGGTTGAATCCCGATTTTGCAAACAGGTACCAGGCAGTTGAGGAAACGGCCCCTTTTTCGTCTGCATGGTCCCATAGAGGGGTAGCTCCAAAGTTTGTACCATGGTTTGCGGTATAGGGAAGCCCTTGCAAACCGGAACCATCCTGTTTGGAGACAAAGGACTTTTCCAATTCCCCTATAGCCATTTCGTAAGCATCAGTCTTTCCGGAATATTTATAGGCCAGTGCCATTTGAGCCGTTCCTTCCAGCCAAACCACATCCAGGTCTTCATCAAAACAGAATCCGCCCAGGGTAAGTTGGTTTACCGTATGCTGTTGCACGGTAAAGAAACGGTCGGCCGAATCCAGAAACAGGCTGGCATCGGCCTTAAATATCATTGCAGGCAGGGAATGCAGGTCCATGGCATGAGCATAAGGGGCCTCATAGCTATGGGTTTTCAGAATGGCCTGTTGTGTATCCCAGCGATGGGTCTGCAGAAATGTCAAAATACCCTGGTGAAAAGCGTCAAAGCCTTCTACTGCTGTAAATGCCGTCAGTATACCTTCGGTTACTTTAGGAATTTCAGAACCGTCTTCGTTTATACCCCCCGACAGTGCACCATCTTCTGTTTGCAGGGTTCTAATCCAGCTATCCAGCGTAGTAATCATATCGTTGTATTCCTGGCTACCGCTTACCTGCTTATAATGCCGCAGGGCAATGAGCAACCAGGCATTGTCTCCCAGCCAAACTCTGGAAGCATTGTTGCCCTCAGTGTCCCTGAACTGGTAGAACCCTCCTCCACTGGAAGCAAATTCTGAAGGCTGTACGGCCTTGAAATAGTCCAGAATATTTTTCGCCCTTGATAAGTCCCCCATTTCCATGAACGCAAGGGCGGCCAGTGCGTTATCGTAAAGGGAAACAAAATTGGTATTATAGGCACTTTCCACAAGTCCATTGGAATGCTGCATGCTTTTTAACCAGTTGTAAGCCTGTGTCCCCGGATCCAGATCAATGGATTCTTCAAAAAGGGAAACTTCAGGCACGGTTTTGTCTGAATAAAGCTCTTCTGAAGTAGGCTCTTCGTTACAGGAGAGTACCAACAATACAGTCAGGGCATAACACAAGTGTTTAATTCGCATAATTTAAGGTCGATTTGGGATTACAAATTAGACTGCATCCGCAAAGTCTTCAAATACTAAGGATCAAATACCTCTTTGAAGGACAACGAACAGTTCATTTTCCACTTATCGGCATTTTTGGCTATTCACAGAAGTGATCCAAAAGCTGATAACTGCGGCTTTTCTCGATAAACGGTTATACTATGCTTATTTTTGGAATAAAGCAGCTTTATGAATTTACCCAAGACCCAGGAACCCAGAATTGTAATTATTGGAGGGGGTTTTGCCGGAATCTCCCTGGCAAAAAGGCTCAGCGGGCTAAGGGCACAAATAGTAATGGTAGACCGACACAACTACCATAATTTTCAACCTTTGCTTTACCAGGTATCCACCGGAGGCCTGGAGCCTGACAGCATAGCCTATCCCATCAGGAAAATTTTAAAACGGCTGCCTCAGTTTTATTTCCGATGGGCAGAGGTCTCTTCTGTGGATACTGCGTCCCGGAAAATCCATACCGACAAAGGGGATTTCACTTTTGATTACCTGATCCTCGCTACCGGGACCAGGACAAATTTCTTCGGTAACGCCGAGATACAAAAAAATGCCATGCCTATGAAGACTATTCCGCAGGCACTCAATATCCGGAGTCTGGTGCTACAAAATCTTGAAAAAGCGGACTATGTGGACGATCCTGAGCTCAGAAAGGGCCTGATGACTTTCTGCATTATCGGGGCCGGACCAACCGGGGTGGAACTGGCGGGTGCCTTTGCAGAACTAAAGCGGCATGTTTTTCCGAGGGATTACCGGCACCTGGATGTTTCTGGCATGGAGATATACCTCTTTGAAGGTTCCCATCAGGTATTGCCTCCCATGAGTGATAACGCTTCTGAAAAGGCCCATTCTTTTCTTGAAAAACTGGGGGTTAAAATTATTTTGAACAGCATGGTACGCAGCTATGACGGGGAGTTTTTAGAAACCGAAGACGGGATGGTGCTCAGAACAGCCAATTGTATCTGGGCGGCCGGAGTGACCGGGGCACTTGTTGATGGCTTTGCGAAGGAGGTTACGGATAAACGAACGGGACGCCTTGAGGTAGATCGATATAACCGTGTGCAGGGTTTTGATCATATTTTTGCAATCGGGGATATTGCACTGATGCGTACGGAAAAGTATCCTGACGGACACCCGCAAATGGCGCAACCTGCCATTCAGCAGGGGGAATTGCTGGCAAAGAATTTTAAACGGCTTCTCGCCGGAAAGCAACTTCAGCCCTTTGAGTACAAAAACAAGGGGAATATGGCCACCATTGGGAGGAATAAGGCCGTAGTAGACCTGCCCTGGCTGAGTTTCGGAGGGGCCATGGCCTGGTTTATCTGGATGTTTGTCCATCTGATGTCGCTGGTCGGTTTCCGCAACCGGGTAGTGGTGTTTTTTAACTGGGCATATAATTATATCAATTACGACAAGGCGACCCGGCTGATCGTCAGGCCGTTTCCCTCGAAAGTTGAAAAGGAAGGGGAAATCACGGAATAATTCAAAAGCTTTCTTATCTTTGTCGTGTTGTGTTGTATTCCCTGATTACAGGGGATATCGGTCGGCGGCAGCAAGTTTGCCGCTTCCAATGAAAGGCTTTCCGTTAAGGAAGGCTTTTTTTGTTAAGGCCCCTTTCGCTTCTCCTGATCAATTTTCAAATTGCACTTTAACCCTCTTTTAGAATTTCTTTTAAGCCTTAAAAAATCGTAAATTTAAGGCCCATAAAAGGAATTAAATTATGCCACTATATCACCGGCTCGGTAAAATCCCCCACAAACGACATACAACTTTCCGAAAAGAGGACGGAAGCCTGCATTATGAACAACTGTTCGGGACTATTGGCTTTGACGGAATGTCTTCGCTTATGTACCATTTGCACAGACCCACTCAGGTAAAGCAAATCGAAAAAACACTGGATATTGCCCCCCGGGCAGCAGTGGAATACAACATTAAATCCCGCCTGCTAAAGGGCCTTGAACTTCCTTCAAAAAAGGACTTTCTGGAAAGCCGGACGGTTATCCTGTTCAATTCGGATGTGCACCTGGCCCTGGCGGCTCCCTCGGCTTCACAAACCGATTATTTCTATAAGAATGCCGATGCCGATGAGTTGTTGTTCATTCATAAGGGATCCGGCGTTTTGAAAACCTTTATGGGCGAAATCCCATTTGAATACGGGGATTATTTGCTGATCCCGAGGGGTATGATCTATCAGATACACTTTGACGGCGAGGACAATCGCCTCTTTATTACGGAATCCTATCATCCCATCTATACCCCCAAGCGTTATCGCAACTGGTTTGGACAGCACCTGGAGCATTCCCCTTTCTGCGAGCGGGATTTCAAATTGCCGCAAAACCTCCAGACCCATGATGAAAAAGGAGAATTTCTGATCAAGGTCAAGAAACAAGGGCAGTTACACCAGTTGATATATGCCACACATCCCTTTGATGTGGTCGGATGGGACGGATATAATTACCCGTATGGGTTTTCCATACACGATTTTGAACCCATTACCGGAAGGGTCCATCAACCACCACCTGTGCATCAGACCTTTGAAACTTCGGCCTTTGTGGTTTGTTCTTTCTGTCCGCGTCTTTACGACTACCACCCGGAGGCCATTCCCGCTCCCTATAACCACTCAAATATAGATTCCGATGAGGTCCTGTATTATGTGGACGGGGATTTTATGAGTCGGAAAAATATCGACCAGGGATACATTTCCCTGCACCCGGCAGGTATTCCCCACGGCCCGCATCCGGGCACCTATGAGGCCAGTATCGGTAAAAAAGGCACTGAAGAACTGGCTGTGATGGTGGATACCTTCAAGCCCCTGCAGCTTACTCAGGCTGCCTTAAAGCTGGACGACGGCAAATACTATCAATCCTGGTTGGAATAAGTCCTTAATACTGAAGGGCCCTGTGGCATAAACTGGCAGCAAGGGTAGCCGTCTGGGCATCCCTGTCCAGCCTTGGGCTGAGCTCGGCCAGGTCCATACTGATTACCTTGCCGGAACGTAGCAGCATCTCATAAAATGGAAGGAAGTTTGCCGGACTGAATCCCATAGGGGAGGCCGCACTGACCCCCGGGGCGAATGCCGACGAAAAGCCATCCAGATCGATACTCAGATATATTTTATCCACTTTGTCTGCAAAGGCCATTAGGTGCTGCAGGCTCTCTGCTTTGTGTGTTTCTTCCATCAATTCTCGCTTAAGGCAAAGCACACCATAAGCTTTTGCGCGATCCCACAACTCTTCGGGGTTTGCATCATCCCTCAGGCCTACACAGGCATAATGGAATGCCGTATCCTGTTCCCTGCACAATTCCGCGATCTGATAAAAAGGGCTGCCGGAATGCCCCCGTTCTGTGGGCAGGCGAAGGTCCAGGTGCGCATCAAAATTGACCACCCCCAATTTTATATCCTTTCCCAAAAAGTCCCGTATGCCCCTGTAGTGCGCATAGGCAATATCATGTCCTCCTCCTATCCCAAGCGGGAAATATCCATTCTGCAACAGTTGTGTTACATACATGCTAAAGCATTCCTGAGCCCCCTCCATATTGGCATCCGGACAGTGAATATTTCCGGCATCCCATAATTGTCCTTCTTCCTTTCCGGGCCAGGGCATTTTCCCCAGGGCGGTTCGCAAGGCCAGTGGTCCTTTAGCGGCCCCAATACGACCCATGTTCCTTTTGATGCCCGCCTCGCAGGCATAGCCGATCAAAGCTGTTTCCCGGGAAGCTGCTTTTGGCACTGCTGGTTCCGACAGGTCTAACAGCCCTATCCTTTCATGTAAGTACGCCCGGTTATCGGAGGGGCGGCCCTGCCAGGCCCCAGGGTCCGGTTTCTGATAATATTTTTTCATAAGCTACTGGCTAAAACAAATCTTTTAAGACCGCTTCGTCTACCAATTCCGGGAGAGAAACTTTTAATCCCGGACTTCTTTGCATTTCTGTTTTAAGAGCCTGCATGGCCTCAGCATTCCTTGCCCAGCTCCTGCGGGCAATACCGTTGTTTACATCGTAAAACAGCATGTTTTGCAGTCGGGCTTCGGCCTGATCTGAGCCATCGAGGACCAGTCCGAACCCTCCGTTGATTACTTCCCCCCAACCAACACCGCCCCCATTGTGAATGGAAACCCAGCTGGCACCACGGAAGCTGTCGCCAATGACATTGTGGATAGCCATGTCTGCTGTAAAACGACTCCCGTCAAATATATTACTGGTCTCCCGGAAAGGACTGTCTGTTCCGCTAACATCGTGATGGTCACGGCCCAGGATTACAGGTTCGGAGATTTTCCCGCTAGCTATTGCCCTGTTAAATGCCTTTGCAATGGCAATACGTCCAAAGGCATCGGCATATAGGATGCGCGCCTGGGAGCCCACAACCAATTCGTTGTCTGCAGCTTCCGAAATCCATTTGATATTATCCATGAGCTGTTGCCGAATCCAGGCAGGAGCTTCCCGCAACTGCTCCTGCATTACCTGTAAGGCCAGTTGGTCTGTGATATCGAGGTCTTCCTTTTTCCCTGAAGAACAGACCCAGCGAAAAGGGCCAAAGCCATAATCAAAACATAATGGCCCCAATATGTCCTGCACATATGAGGGGTAACGAAACGCTATCCCGTCAGCTGCCATTACTGCAGCCCCGGCCCGGGAGGCTTCCAGTAAAAAGGCATTCCCGTAGTCAAAGAAGTACATGCCTTTTGCTGCATGCCGGTTTATAGCTGCAACCTGTCTTTTGAGAGAAACCCTGACGGCTTCCCTGAACGCTTTGGGGTCTTCCCGCATTAATTCGTTAGCTTCATCATAGGTCAGGCCAGCAGGGTAATACCCACCTGCCCACGGATTGTGAAGCGAAGTCTGGTCACTTCCCAGGCTTACCTGTATCGCTTCCAGATCCAATCGCTCCCACAGCTCCACCACGTTCCCAATATAGGCAAGGGAAACAATTTCTTTGTCTGCAATGGCCGATCGGGTCCGTTCTACAAGCGCATCCAGAGAGTCGTACAATTCATCTACCCATCCCTGTTCGTGCCTTTTTCGGGCAGCCATAGGGTTAACCTCTGCGCAGAGGGTGATACAGCCTGCAATATTTCCGGCCTTGGGCTGGGCACCACTCATCCCACCAAGGCCGGAGGTAACAAATACTTTTCCTTCCGGGGATTGATCCGGTCCCAGCACTTTTCGAAAGGCATTCAGCACGGTTATGGTTGTTCCGTGGACGATACCCTGAGGCCCGATGTACATGTACGAACCAGCGGTCATTTGCCCGTACTGGGTTACTCCCAGGGCATTGAATTTTTCCCAGTCGTCCGGTTTGGAGTAGTTGGGGATCATCATCCCATTGGTAACCACCACCCGCGGGGCAGCAGCAGAAGAGGGGAAGAGTCCCATAGGGTGCCCGGAATACACATGAAGCGTCTGGGATTCGCTCATCTCAGAAAGGTACTTCATGGTAAGCAGGTACTGAGCCCAATTCTGAAAAACGGCCCCATTCCCGCCGTAGGTGATGAGTTCCTCCGGGTGCTGCGCAACCTTGGGGTCCAGGTTATTCTGTATCATCAGCATAATGGCAGCAGCAGTCGTATTTTTAGCAGGGTAATCTGAAATTTTCCTGGCGTATATCCCATAAGAGGGCTTAAACCGATACATATAAATCCTGCCATATTGTTCCAACTCAGCTTTAAATTCCAGGGCCAGTTCGGGATGCCATGCAGGGGGGAAATATCGCAGGGCATTGCGTACGGCCAGTCTCTTTTCTGCCGGGCTCAGGATATCCTTTCGGTTTGGGGCATGCGAGTATTCAGGATTTCGTTCCCGGAAAGGGGGTAATTCGGAAGGTATCCCTTGCAGGATAGCCTCTTTGAATGCTTTTGTACTTGTCTTAGTTTTCATACCGTTAATTGTCTTTTGAAAATACCAGCTGTCCGCTTTTCCAAACCGCTATCGGTTGCATTTGGCCCTGTTGGTACAGGATTTCATTGAAGTTTTCTGTGGGGAAGATTACCAGATCTGCAAGCAGGCCCGGCATGATTTTGCCCCGGTCCTTTAAATTGAGGGCTGCCGCTGCTCTGAAGGTAATCCCTGACAAGACTTCTGCATTGGTGATTTTTTCAAAAGCACCCAGCAGGGAAGCCTGAGTAAGCAGATCCCCCATAGGAGCCGATCCGGGATTAAAATCGCTGGCAATAGCCAGGCAGGCCCCTGCGTCCAGTAGCGCCCTTGCAGGGGTAAAGCCGCAACCCAGGCCAAGGGTGGCCCCGGGCAGGGCGGTAGCGATAACATTCGATCGTGCCAGGGCCTTAATTTCATCCGGCCCGCTCGCTTCCAGGTGGTCAGCACTGAGGGCACCACATTCAATGGCAACCCGGCTTCCCCCAACCGTGAATTGATCTGCATGAACCGTTAGCGAAAACCCCATGGATTTCGCCTTTTTGAAGTAGGGGATAATATCCTCCGGCCCAAAAGCACCTGCTTCCACAAAGGCATCCAGCCGGGTACTTAACTTTTCATCCAGGATTTGGGGGAGCAGTTCCTCCAGGATATTCCGGAGATAGGCCGTGCTGTTTCCCTTAAAATCCCGTGGCAGCGTATGCGCAGCCAGGCAGGTAGGTATAAGGTCTGCGGCATGGGTTTTATCTATGCTGTTGATTGCCCGAAGCATTTTCAATTCCTCCGCCGTAGATAACCCATATCCGCTTTTTACTTCTAAGGTGGTGATGCCCCTGTGGAGAAAGCGATCGCATTGGGATGCCAGCCGGTTCGCCAGAAACATTTCCGACACCTTCCGGGTTTGGGTAACAGTATCCCATATCCCGCCGCCCGCCGCTGCTATTTCCTGATAACTGCTCCCGCTATTGCGAAGGGCGTAGTCCGAAGCCCGGCTCCCTGCAAAACAGCTATGGGTATGGGAGTCTATAAAACCTGGAAGGCACACGGCCGGTTGCTGTATGCTGTATATACGGGCCTTTGCGTCCTTTGCCTTAATTTGAAGGCTGCTGAAATTTGCTACTGCTTCAATTCTGTTGCCTTTAATAAGAATTCCTGCATCTGAGATGGGTTGCAAAGACTGGTCAGCAACCGGCCCCCTTAGTTCCAGGCCGCTCATGGGAAGCAACTGACTAAAAGGGCCCAGAAGGGAATAATTGTTCTCTGATGTATCCGGTTGTGTCTGCATTTTAGGGCTCAGAATTGTTCAAAAATTTGGTTATAAGGGGTTTGCAGGCTTAGTTTTTCCTGTTCGGACAGATCGTTCAGCATATGGATAAGCATCCGGGAACGAATCAGTTCAATCCCCTTTTCTATATCTTCAGAGAAGACTCGGTCTGCAGCGGCAAAGGAAACCCTGGACCGAACCAGTTGATGGGCTTCTTCCAGGAACCAACCCGATTTGAGGGGTTTCCTGAATTCAAAGGCCTGGGCAGCGGTCAGCAGCTCTATTGCCAGGATTTTTTCGATATTTTCAAGTACCTGTAACGCCTTGCGGCCACTGATGGAACCCATGCTTACATGGTCTTCCTGCCCCATGGAAGTGGGAATACTGTCTGCACTGGCGGGAAAGCAGAGACTTTTATTTTCGCTGGCCAGGGCAGCCGAGGTGTATTGCAGCATCATATAGCCCGAATTGAGCCCCGTATCTTTCATCAATAATTTGGGAAGGCCGGTGTTGTTTCCTTCCAGGGCCAGGTAGATCCTGCGGTCTGATATATTCCCGATCTCCGAGCTGGCCAGGCAGGCGTAATCCAGGGCCATGGCAAGGGGTTGTCCGTGGAAATTTCCGCCACTGATCGTAAGCTCATCATCAATAATGACCGGATTGTCCGTGACGGCGTTCAATTCTATCTCCAGCAATTCCTTGAGGTGTAGCCAGGCATTTCGCGAGGCCCCGTGTACCTGTGGAATACAGCGTAGGGAATACGGGTCCTGAACCCGCTCGCAGTCTATATGGTCTTCCAGGATTTCGGACCCCCTGAGCAATCGTCGAACGCGCTCCGCCACGTGCAGGCATCCTTTAAAGGGCCGGAGGTTATGTAATTCTTCCTGAAAAGGTTTTACCGAACCCTGAAGACCCTCTATCATCATGGCCCCGATAATATCTGCCTGTGCCAGGCAGGAGTGCATTTTTTCCAATACTGCAACTGCATGTGCTGCTATGAATTGCGTACCGTTTATCAGGGCGAGGCCTTCCTTAGGGCCAAGCGGAAGGGGTTTTAGCCCGTGTTCTTCCAGAAGCAGGGAGGCGGGGATGCGTTTTCCCTTTACAAACACCTGCCCTTCACCAATCAGCGGAAGGAATAAATGCGCCAGGGGAGCCAGGTCTCCCGAGGCTCCTACAGATCCTTTTTCGGGTACACAGGGAATGGCATCCTCCTCTATATGCCATAAAATACGGTCCAGTGTTTTTTCAGCTATGCCGGAATATCCTTTGGCCAGCGACTGTAATTTCAGGATAAGCATCAATTTGGCGATTTCCTCAGGAATCGGATCACCCACTCCCACGCTGTGGCTTTTTAGAATATTAAGCTGTAATAGGTTCGTATCGGCTGTACTTATTCGGGTGGTGCACAAGGGGCCAAAGCCGGTATTGATCCCGTACACGGGTTTTCGTTCCCGAACGATGTTGTGTACAATGGCCTCACTTTTAGCCACTTTTTTCCGGGTTTGTTCGGTGAGGACCCCCTGTATTTTTTTCCGGGCCAGGCCCAGTGCAATACCGGCCGTAAGCCTGTCTTCCCCAAAGGCAAAAACGTTGGTTTTGGTTGTCATTGAAAAGGCGCTTGTCAGAATTAAAAATACATATTATGTTTGATAAGTATTGATATTATTTATATCATAAACTGATAACTATGAATTATCAAATCGAACTCCGGCACCTCCGGTATTTTATGGCAGTGGCCCGGGAACTCAATTTTCACCGGGCTGCGGAATCGCTTTATATTTCTCAGCCGGGCCTGAGCCGGCAAATCCAGCAACTGGAGGGTGAATTGGAGACCTCGCTTTTTGACCGGGATAGAAGAAAAGTACAGCTCACACCTGCCGGCAAGTACTTTTATGAACAACTGGGCCCGCACATGAACCGCCTGGAATATATTTTCCGTCAGACCGGCCGGATTGGACAGGGCCTGGCAGGGGAGATCCGAATCGGTTTCCTGGGGTCGGCCATGCAAAAAGTGATCCCGGATTTGTTGCTGGAGTTACGGGATCGGTATCCGGAAATACATACAAGCCTGGAGGAATTGTCCAATCGAGCACAGATAAGGGGGCTTCTTGAAGAACGACTGGATCTTGGTTTTGTGCGCCTTTCGGGTGTACCGCCTGCTTTGGAACTGTATCCGGTGGTTCGTGAAACCTTTTCTATTGTGGTGCCTGAAGACCATCCGGTCCGGGAAGAAAATTTTAAATCTATCGGGCAGTTCCGCGAGGAGCCCTTTATTTTTTTCAGCCCGGCCTATAGTCCTGATTACTACCAGACGGTATTGAGCATCTGCGAGGATGCCGGTTTTCAACCGGAGGTGTCCCATAAATCGGTTCATGCCCATACCATCTTTAAACTGGTGGCGAATAAACTGGGTATTGCCATTGTCCCTACCTCTCTCAGCCAGGGCTTTAGGCTGGCCGTACGCTGTCTGGAACTCTGTAATATTCCGCAGCGGGCCGTACTTTCTGCGGTCTGGAAAAAAGAACACTCCAGCCCTGTGCTGGACCATTGCATTGAGCAGTTAAAAGTTTCACAGCAGGCACCTTAAATTGTAGTTTTGAAAAAAAAATAAGCAATATGATTTCAGATATTATCAAAACCCGGCGATCGGTCTATCCCGATCAATATATTCCAAAACCCATCCCGAGGGAAATCCTTCTGGAGGTGCTTGAAGCGGCCAACTGGGCACCTACCCACCGAAAAACGGAACCCTGGCGTTTTAAGGTACTGCAGGGAGAATCCCAACATCGCCTGGGGCAGTTCCTCAAGGAAAAATATCTGCAAACGGAGCAGCGTCCGAAAAATATCAAAATCAGGAAACTGGAGAAAAACCCGACTAAAGCCGGGGCCATCATAGCCATCTGCATGCAGCGGGACCCAGAAGAGCGGATCCCGGAATGGGAAGAAATAGCGGCAACGGCTATGGCGGTACAGAACATGTGGCTCACATCCCATTCCCTTGGAATAGGAGCGTACTGGAGTTCTCCCGGACTGATCCGTTATATGGATGAGTTTTTTGAAATGGCGGAAGGAGAGCGTTGCCTGGGGTTCTTTTATATGGGGTATTACGACGGAGCATTAACCCCGCGGGAAAGGGGTGCTGTTTCAGAAAAAATCAGCTGGGTTTAGATTATTCAAAATAGGGAAAGAGGGTGGCTTTGTGGTCCCATACCTTTAGTATAAAAATCCCGAAATAGACAATACTGACCATAAACTTCAGGAAGGTTCCGGTAAGGAAGCCCAAAAATGAACCGAAAGCTGCCTTCAGTGCCGTTTTTCGGTCAGACTTATTGATGATTTCGCCTGCCAGTGCCCCAATGAAAGGCCAGATAATGACCCCAACAAGACCCAAAACGGGAAAGACAATGGCCACGAGCAGCCCAATTATGGTACCCAGCATCCCTGCCCGGCTTCCCCCGAATTTTCGGGTGCCCAGGGCCGGGATCCAATAATCCAGGGCTACGACCACTACGGCGACCACCGCGGTGATACCGAGCAGCCACCAGTCATTTGGAACGCCCCTGGTAAGGAAAAGGAAAAGCAGGCCCAGCCAGCTGATTGGTGGGCCGGGCAGGACGGGGAGAAAACTTCCGAGGATCCCTACCAGCATGCAGGCCAGTCCTATCAGCAACAAAAGAATATCCATGGATTGTTTTTACAAATTGGTCAGAAAGGTAGTTAAAATGTTACATTGCTGCTAACCATATAAGGTTGTTGAAAATCAAATTAAATCGTACTGATTTGATCCTTTCCTACAATACGGGAATCACAACAGAATACAGCAGATCGCGATGACTTTTTGACTTTGGGTATCCGCTGTTGTTCCTCAAAAAAATTGTAATTTCCCGCCGATTAGCTTTAAACATGTACAGCAGGTCCGGGACCCTTATACTAGCATTGATATTTTTGCTCTGCGGATGCCAGTGGTTGCCTTCCCGTGAGAAGCGGACCCAGAAACTGGTCGATGAAGAACTGGCTTCCATCAACTGGAATGAGGTAGATCAGTTTCCTTTATTCGAAGCCTGTGATGAAAGCGTTTCAAAAGAAGAGCAACGGCAATGTTTTGAAAGGACACTGCTCATGCATTTTTCCATGACCCTGCAAGATTTTGAATTCCAAACCGAGCAGTCACTCAAAGACACCCTGTTTATTGATTTTCTTATCGACAACCAGGGGACTATTACGATTCTCGAAATGGAAGAAAATGCAGCCATCCGAAATGAAAATCCGGAGTTTGAGGGGATCGTATCAAGGAGCCTGAAAAGTCTTCCCAGATTACAACCGGCACTCAAGAGGGGGATTCCGGTAGCTACCCAATTCAGAATTCCTTTAGTGATACGAACAGATGAATAAGCAACAGCCCAATGAGCAGATTATTTTAGGAATCGATCCCGGTACAACCATTATGGGATTTGGTATTATCAGCGTTTGTGGCAAGCAGATGGAATTTGTTCAGATGAACGAATTGCTGCTGCGCAAATACGAAGACCCATTCACAAAATTAAAACTCATTTTTGACCGCACCCTGGAGCTGATAGACACCTATCACCCCGATGAAATAGCTATTGAAGCTCCCTTTTATGGAAAAAATGTTCAGTCTATGCTCAAGCTGGGGAGGGCACAGGGGGTAGCCATGGCTGCAGGCCTGTCACGGCAGGTTCCCATCACGGAATATTTGCCGAAAAAGATAAAGATGGCCATTACGGGTAATGGCAACGCCAGCAAAGAACAGGTTGCCCGGATGCTGCAGTCGGTTTTGGGCTTAAAAACACTGCCAAAAAACCTGGACAGCACAGACGGCCTGGCCGCAGCCGTATGCCATTTTTACAATCAGGGGAATCCCACTATCGGAAAAAAATATACGGGCTGGGAGGCCTTTGTCCGGCAGAATGAGGAGCGGATGAAAAAGTAATTTGTAAATTCCATCATCCTCTTAGTCCAACGGACCCCACTTCAGGATGAAACCATATGAGCGGCATTTATCTCCATATTCCATTTTGCAGGCAGGCCTGTCATTATTGCGACTTTCATTTTTCGACCTCCCTGAAACATCGCGGGCCGCTTCTCGGGGCCATGAAACAGGAATTGCAAATGCAAAAAGAGGCCGGATGGCAGCAAACGGTTGAAACCATCTATTTTGGCGGGGGTACCCCCTCTCTTTTGTCAGTTCGGGAAATAGAAGATTTTATTGAGCTGATATCCAGAATTTTTAAGGTAGTTCCGGAGCCGGAAATTACCCTGGAAGCCAATCCGGACGACCTCAAACCCGATATTATAAAACAATTGGCAGCCAGCCCGATTAACCGGCTCAGTATTGGAGTGCAAAGCTTTGATGAAAAGGAGCTCCGCTGGATGAACCGGGCCCATACAGCCAAAGAGGCTCTGGAATCCCTGGAAGGGATACAGCAGCATTTCCCCAATTATTCCCTGGATTTGATCTATGGTGTCCCGGGCAGTAATTTGGATATTTGGGAGGCAAACCTGAAGCAGGCCCTGGAATTTAATCCGCCACATATTTCCTCCTATGCCCTGACCGTGGAACCGGGTACGGCCCTAAAGTCCTTTATCGACAAAGGGATTAGCCCTGATGTGGATGAAGCTTTTTGCGAGGCGTCTTTTCAAATGTTAGTGTCTGCCCTCGAATCAGAAGGGTTCCAGCATTATGAGATCAGTAATTTTGGAAAACCGGGATTTTTCTCGAGAAACAATACGGCATACTGGAAAGGCAAGCCGTATCTGGGGATAGGCCCGTCGGCCCATTCCTTTGACGGGCAGAGAAGGATGTGGAATATTTCGAACAATATCCGGTATACCAAGGCGATCGCTGTGGGCAAGCCGCTTCGTGAAATTGAAACCCTCAGCCAAAGAGACCGTTACAATGAGCTGGTTATGATGGGGTTGCGTACGCAGTGGGGCGTCTCCCTGCAGCAGATACAGGATTCATTTGGCCCTACCTATAAAGCCTACATGATGAAACAGGCACAGCAATATCTGGATGAACACCTGTTGTTTATGGACGGGAAAAGCCTTTACACCACCCGTAAAGGTAAATTCCTGGCTGATGGCATTGCAAGTGATTTATTTATGGTTAATTTAAAATAAAAAATGAGCCCGGAGATCCTTTCTTTTACGTATCAGAAGACTGAATACCTGGCAGATCTGTCTTCTGGGGTTGACCTTTCAATCCCCGTTCGGAATGGGAGGGAGGGCCTGAATGCCTGGGGGGCTGGTCCGCCGCGGATTGAACCCCACAGCGAAGGTGATTTTACAGGCAGCATCCGCCAGGGGGCAGCGGTAAATTTTAACGATATTGCCTTTAACCCGCATGCGCATACCACGCATACAGAATGTCTGGGGCATATACGGGAAACATCGGAATCTGTTTATGCCGTTCCACCTCCCCCCCTGATGGTGGCCGCACTGATAAGTGTGGAACCAGAAGAACGGGAGGCCGACCGCCTGGTCAGTCGCAAACAGCTGGAGTCGTTTGCAAAATATGAAGGTGTGGTGGCACTGATTATAAGGACGCTTCCCAACAGCCCTGCAAAGAAATCCCTTAATTATTCCGGGAGTAACCCCCCTTATCTGGAAGCGGACGCCGCTGCCTGGATCCGGGAACGCGGGGTTGAACATTTACTGATAGACCTTCCTTCTGTTGACCGGGAGCAGGATGGGGGTGCCCTTGCGGCACACAAGGCATTTTGGGGACTTCCCGATACCCCGAGGCTACAGGCAACCATAACCGAATTGGTATTTGTGCCCGACTCAGTTGAGGATGGACTGTATTTGCTAAACCTGCAAATGGCGGCCTTTGAGAACGACGCCTGCCCCAGCAGGCCTGTTTTGTTCCCAATCAGGCAAAAATGACGAATTTAGGGGCATAAAGAATTAAGGGGTAGATAAGCAGGGGTTAAGCTAGTCTTATGGTCGGTTTAATGGTGAAATAAAAAATATAAGTTGAAACAATAAGAGAGGACCTGTAATGATGGATATATTGGAACTTTTTCTGGGGTTGCTGGCCGGGGCTGTACTTATGTACTGGATCTATAGCTTTTTTACCCGTAAACGGTCTCGTGAGATCACTACCCACCAATCTACCGTTTTGCTCGAGAAAATCCGTGCAGTTTGCAAGCTGATTTCTGTTGAGGGGGATTTTGCCGAAATCTACCGCTACGAGAACAGGCGGGATCACTTCATGAAATTATTCAGCAGCAAAAAGAAAGCCCTGATTGTGATCAATGCCCGGGCACATATCGGCTATGATTTTAAAAAACTTCAAATCAGTTCGGACACGGAACGCAAGACGATTTTCCTTACCCATTTTCCGGAACCCGAAATACTCTCTATAGAGCCAGAGCTGGAATTCTACGATATTAAAAACGGCCTCTTTAATGCCTTTACCCCTGAGGATATGACCAGCCTCAACAAGGAGGCGAAATCCCATATACGGGATAAAATCCCGGAAAGCGGACTGATGGAAAGTGCGCGCAAGGAAGCCATGGAAGCGGTATTGCTCATTGAAAAAATAGTCGAAACCATCGGCTGGAAATTGAATTACGATGCGCTTACTCTTGAGCAGCATCAGCTGAAAATCGATAAAACAAAATCCAAAGAAAAACCGGAATGAAAAGACTTTTCACTACCATCCTGCTAGTATTCCTTATGGTTGCTGCCCAGGGGTTAACGGCACAGGAAAATAAAGCGCTTCTGGAGTTCAACCCTGCTTTTTCGCACACTGTTTATTTCTGGCTGCATCACCCGGATAAGCCGGATGACCGGGCCAGGTTTGAGAAAGCCCTGTGGGATTTTCTGTCCGAATCCAGATATGCCCGCACCCGATTTATAGGAACCCCTCCAAAGGCAAGCCGTGAGGTGGTGGATGATTCTTTTACCTATGCCCTTATCCTGAGTTTTGAATCGGCAGAAGACCAGGAGGCCTATCAGCAGGAGGAAGTACATTTAAAATTTATAAAAGAAGCCGGTCCGCTATGGAAAAAAGTAGTGGTCTATGATGCCACAGGACTGGAAAAATCACCCGAATAGTATGCATATTGATGAATTCAGGGGGTATTGTTTATCAAAAAAGGGCGTTACGGAGAGCTTTCCTTTTGATGAGGTCACTTTGGTTTTTAAAGTCATGAACAAGATGTTTGCCCTGGCCTCCCTGGATGCCATTCCCCCAAAGGTCAGTTTAAAATGCGATCCGGAAAGGGCTATTGAGCTGCGTGAGCAGTTTGACGGCCGGGTCATTCCGGGCTATCATTTAAACAAGCAACACTGGAACACCATTTTTATGGAACAAATCCCGGCAAAACTTTTGCTGGAACTGACCGACCATTCCTACGAATTGATTGTGGCTTCCCTGCCCAAGAAGGTACAGCAAACCCTCAGTGAACTCCAGTGAATTCCCCCGAAGCTACCTACCAAAAAAGGATATCGAACCTGGGGCTGTCCTTAAGCCTTCAAAAAAGGCGATTACAACTCTCTTCCCTGATGCGGCTGCTGGTATTTGGGTTTATGGCCGGATGCCTGTATTATGCCTTTGCTGAGTCACAGGTATTTCTGTTGGGAGCGGTTGTCCTTTTCGCCCTCTTTCTGTTCCTGGTCTCCCGGCATCAGGAATTAAAATACGAATGGGATAAAACCAGGCATTTGATAGACCTGAATGAAACAGAACTGCAGGTCCTGCAAGGCAATTTCTACCACTTGCCCGAGGGAAAGGAATTTCGGGATATTACCCATGGATATAGTGATGACCTCGATCTTTTCGGGAAGGGTTCCTTTTTTCAATACATCAACCGGACGGGCCTGGAATCGGGTAGGAAAGAATTAGCCCGGCGCCTTACATCGAATGATATCACACAAATATCCCGGAAACAGGCTGCCATACAGGAACTCGCAGGGCAAATGGAATGGCGGCAGGAATACACGGTTACTTCCCGGTTGCTCAAATCTGAAATACCCTTTACCGCCATAACCGAATGGTTTGAAGGATATGAGGCCTTTATCCCGCGCAGGATCCGCTGGCTTCCTCTGATATACAGTAGCGCATCCATCCTGGTTTCAATACTGCTCCTGTTTGGGTTCATCTCGTATTGGTGGCTTGTGCTGCTTTTTTTTGGCGGACTACTGCTAAATCTTCCCTATTTGAAAAGGATTCAACGGCTCTCCGATCAAACGGCAAAAATCCAGAATACCTTCCTGCAGCTAAAGCGGCTGGTTGCCCTTGTGGAATCTATGGAATACAAGTCTGCACTCCTTGTAGAAGAACAGCAAAAGATGCTGTATGATAAAAATAAGGTTTCACAAATCTTAAGAGAATTTGACCGGCTCCTTACGGCCCTTGACCAACGAAACAACCTCCTGGTTGCGGTTATTGGCAATGGCTTTTTCCTTTGGGATTTACGGCAGGTAGGTGCCATCGAGAAATGGATCGGGAATTATGGAAAACAAGTGCCTGTCTGGTTAAGCAGTCTCTCCTCTTTTGATGCCTGGAACAGTCTGGCAAATTTTGCCTACAACCATCCCGGCTTTTCTTTTCCGGTTCCAAACGAAAACGGGTTGGCTCTGAAGGTTGAAGGATTGGCCCATCCATTGCTGCCTGAGGCTTCCAGGGTAGCCAATGATCTCAATATCGGGCAGGAGACATTTTATATCATCACCGGGGCAAACATGGCCGGGAAAAGTACTTTTTTAAGGACCCTGGGGCTGGCCCTGGTAATGGCGAATACCGGGCTTCCGGTATGTGCTGCTTCTATGGCTTACAAGCCAATCCCGCTACTCAGTTCCATGCGGACAACCGACTCACTCAGCAGAAGTGAGTCCTACTTTTTTGCTGAACTCAAAAGGTTGAAGCAAATAGTGCAGGCTCTGGAAGGCAGGCCTTATTTTGTGATCCTGGACGAAATCCTCAAGGGCACCAACAGCAAGGATAAAGCTGCTGGTTCCAGGCAATTTGTCAAACGCCTTCTCAAACTGAAGGCTGTTGGGGTAATTGCAACGCATGACCTTAGCTTATGCGAGTTGGCTGATGAAATGCCGCAGGTGGAAAACTACTTCTTTGATGTGCAGATCCGGGAGGGCGAACTCTTTTTTGATTACCGTTTGCAACAGGGAATTTGTACCAATATGAACGCCTCCTATCTCTTGCAGAAAATGGGGATTATTTCCGACGATAAAACCTGAATGGTTTAAGCCGGTTTTCCCGCAAGGTGGCAAGGGTCTGTGCTTGCTTGTTGCAGTTTGGAACGGTATTTTAGTAATAGTGGGTTTAGGGGGCGCCCCATAGAAAATACGGTTTTATGAAATACCCTTTATCTGAGCTTGCTGAAAACGATCTGCCTGTAAGCGCAACAATTCTTCTGCCTTTTGTTTTTTGTAGGCATATACCGCTTCCTCTTCGGCTATTTCCCCATATATTTTTTCGTTCAGGATGCGATCTGTTTCCGTAATGCGCTTTCGCTGATCTACCTTTTGAGTGACCCATTCGGCAATAGTGGTCTCTTCATCCTGTAGTTTCAAATCATAAGGGCCTTTCGGGCTCATGAGTTTTACCAGGATAGGCGCGGTTTCAATGGCCAGGAACAAAAGAAAGATAAAAAAGCTGGGAAACCAGGCCAGTTCCCCCAGTGCATTGATGCGGGCCATTAGCCCGTCAAAACCATCTATAATGGGTTGTGAATTCTTTACAGCATCTTCATAGCCCCTTTCCAGGGCAGCTATTTCAGTCTCTACAGCGGCAATTTTCGCAATATTCTGTTCGCGCAAAGCTTGTAGTTCGGATAAAGAAGCATCGTGTTTCTCCCTCTTTTCCTTATAAACGGGCCCCTTTCCAATCAGCAAGGTTCCCTCACGCCCTTCGGCCTCAGCAATGTAGGTACTATACAAAGCATTGGTTTCTGCCTCTTTCTCTGTAATCTCTCTTTTCAGGCCGTCTATTTCGGCCTGCTTTTCCGCAATTTCAGGTGTGAATTGTAAAGCAATTTGATCCTGGTTCGCCAGGGTCATTTCATTTTTTTGTTCCAGCAGGACCTGATTGATTTCCTTTTCAAAGATTTTGAGTTCCAGGGGTTTTGAGATTACTACTGCAATGATCAGGGCCAGAACAATCCTGGGGCTGGCCTGTAAAAGCTCTTTCCAGAAATTGTCCCGTTTTCGCATGGTCGAGACAATAAAGCGGTCAAGATTAAAGATCAACAAGCCCCAGACCAGGCCAAAAAGCAAAGCCAGCCAAACATTGTCAAAAACGGTGTAAAGGGCATAACCACTGGCGATAAAGGCCATTACTGCGGTAAAAAAGACTGTGGCGCCAATCCCGGCATATTTATTTTTTTCCCCTTCAGAGCAGGAATCCAGGATCGCCCTGTCCGCCCCGGAACAGAGGATAAAAAAGCTGCGTATCATAATAGTGTTCTTTGATGATGTACCTATTAGAACGCAGCCTTGTGGTTTTTGTTACTTAAATTTCGAAAGAATTTTAAGTTTAGGGGAGTGTTTGCATTTACTCAAGTACTACTTTGGGTGCACCCAATCCCTTTTGATCAACCTTTATGGATTGCAATTTATCGGACTGTACTAATTTTAAAGCGGCCTTGTCAGATATCTCCTCCCCCTGGTAATAGAAAACGGCACCGGCTTCAATTAGCTCTTTGATATGCTCAACCGGGTTCGGTGGCGGCGGGGGAGGAGTGCGCCTGTGTTTGCTTTCCACATCCGGGTGTTCCGGTTTAGGGGGCCTGGGAGGTGCAATTCCCGCAGGGGGCGCGGGTGGAGCTGGCGTTCGTGAGGGTTTTAAAGCTCGTTCTGGCGCAGGTGGAGGAGGAGGTAGCGTTGGGAAGGGTTCTGCCTTTTTTCGCTGCGGCTGGCTCATAATATTGTACAGTTCATACATCCGTTCCACTTCGCGTTTATCAATTACCATTTCGTCCTCCGGCATCTCATTGTATTTGCGGGCCAGTTTGTTGTATTCCTGAATTTGGGCTTTGCTGGCTCCATCCTGCAGGGTATTCCCGGGCTTAACCTGATGCCCTGAAGTAATTTCCAAAGCGCTTTTCAGTTCATCGGTTCCAGCTGTCTGTTCAATTCGGGTATTTCTCCCGCTAAAACTGTACAATAACAGGAGAGACAGGGGCAGCAAAAGAAAAGTTCGCCAGGAGTACGGTTTTTTTGTTTTTGTTGTTTTCATGATTTCCATTCGTTTTTTGATTGATGAATAATTGATGGCATGTGCAAATGCCGGTTGGTTTTTTGGACTTGAAAAATGCAGGAGGCTTTGTTGATAACGGCCGACGGGAGTGCCTTTCTGAATAACGGCCCGGTCTGCCAGGAATTCGTGATTGAGCCTAATTTTTCGCAGGTATAACCAAAGAAGCGGGTTGAACCAAAGGATGGTTTTGAATAGTTCCAGTACTAAAATGTCGATACTGTGATATTGAAGGATGTGCTGTTCTTCGTGCAGGATTACTTCATCGGGTATTTTGTTTTCCCTGACTTCGTTGCGATCCAGAAAGATATACCTGAAGAAACTGTGTGGGATCAGGGGTTCGGAAAGCAATACTTTGGTGTGGTTCTTTTGCACCTCCTTCGGGTGGAGCCAAATGTTTTGCAGAAGTCTGAAGAGGTTATAGATGAAAAGAAAAAGGAATATTAAAAAACCAGCCAGGTAAAGCGGCATCTTCCATTGTGTAAGCTGCAGGTAGCCTGATTCAGATTCTACATTAGCTTCCGATGCATAAACGGTCACCTGCCCCAAGCCTGTGGGGGTAATTTCGGATAGGGAAACAATCTCCGGCAGGGTGAGCAGCGGAATCAGCAAAGAAAAGACCAAAGTGCCGAGCAAATAGAACCTCTTAAAAGTATGGCATTGTTGCTGTTCCAGTATATACTGAAAGAACAGGTAGAAGGCCAACAGGCAGGCTGTGCTTTTAAAAAGATACTCCCACATACTTATTTCTTTTGTATTTCTTCCTCAATCAGGGCCTTTAACTCTTCCAGTTGCTGTTTATTCAAATTGGTCTCCCGGGTAAAGAAAGAGGCAAACTGTGTGCTGCTGTCATTAAAAAAATTTTTAATGAGCCGGTTCAGTTGGCGCGAAAAGTAGTCCTTTTTGGGGACCAGCGGATAATACTGCCGGGATCTCCCAAAAGTTTTGTAGGCCACATATCCCTTGTCCGTCATACGCTTTAACAGTGTGGCCACTGTAGTGCTGGCTGGTTTGGGTTCCGGATGAGCATCAATAAGATCCTTGAGGAAGGCTTTTTTTTGGTCCCACAACAAGTTCATAAGTGCCTCTTCTGCTTTGGATAGTTTCATTCTACAGAATTAGAATATATTCTACAAACATAGAATAAAATTTTAAAAACTACAAGTGTAGAATGAAAATTATAACTTCTCAGCCTCAGGATTTTTTCAGGGCCGTAAAGTATTTATAGAAATAAGGGATGGTTTCTATGCCCTTGAGGTAATTCCATACCCCGAAATGTTCATTGGGTGAATGGATGGCGTCACTATCCAGACCAAAGCCCATCAGAATGGTTTTGCTGTTCAGTTCATTCTCAAAAAGGGATACTATAGGAATACTGCCTCCACTGCGCTGGGGTACAGGGGTTTTTCCGAAAGTTTTTTCGTAGGCTTCACTGGCTGCCTTATAACCGATATGGTCAATGGGGGTGACGTACCCCTGCCCGCCATGGTGCGGCCTTACGCTTACCCGAACGCCTTCCGGGGCGATCTGTTCAAAATGTTTGCAGAATAACTCTGTTATTTCCTTCCAGTCCTGGTTGGGGACCAGTCGCATGGAAATCTTGGCATGTGCCTGGGAAGGGATCACTGTTTTTGCTCCTTCCCCGGTATATCCTCCCCAGATTCCATTTACATCCAGGGTAGGGCGGATGGCGTTTCGCTCGTTGGTAACGTAGCCTTTTTCGCCATGTACGGCATCTATATCCAAAGATTTCTTGTAGGCCTCCAGATCAAAAGGGGCTTCAGCCATCAGCTTTCTTTCTTTGTCGCTGAGTTCAATGACTTTATCGTAAAAACCAGGGATGGTAATGTGGTTGTTTTCATCGTGCAGGGAGGCAATCATTTTGGCCAGAATATTTATGGGGTTGGCTACCGCCCCACCGTATAATCCCGAATGCAAATCCCTATTAGGCCCTGTAACCGTAACCTCCACATAACTCAGCCCACGCAACCCTGTAGTAATAGACGGGATCTCGTTTGAAATCATTCCCGTATCCGAAATAAGGATTATATCGTTGGATAACTTTTCCCGATTGGACTTGACGAACTCAACCAGGCTGTTGCTTCCCACTTCTTCCTCTCCTTCTATCATAAATTTAACGTTGCAGGGAAGCTGGTCCTGGCGCACCATAAACTCAAAGGCTTTTATATGCATGTACATCTGGCCTTTATCATCAGAGGCACCCCTGGCAAAAATTGCTCCTTCCGGATGGATTTCCGTCTGCTGAATAACAGGCTCAAAAGGAGGGGAGTTCCAAAGGTCCAGCGGGTCCGGTGGCTGCACGTCGTAATGTCCATAGACCAATACGGTCGGGAGAGAGGGGTCTTTTATTTTTTCACCATAGACTATAGGGTACCCTTCGGTTTCACATATCTCAACCTTATCGCAACCGGCGTCTGCCAATGCCTTGTAAACGGCGTCTGCGGTATCCAGCACATCCTGGGAAAAAGCCGGGTCTGCACTTACGGAGGGAATTTTAAGAAGATTTATAAGCTCATTGATTAACCGGTCTTTGTGTTCAGATAGATACGCCTGTATGTCGTCCATGAATAAAGTTTTGCAGAAATCAAACATACAAAAAAGAACTATTTCAGCGGGTATTAAAACAAATCCGCCGGGTGTGTTGCTTTTTTTGTATTTTAGAAGCATCCGGCTGACTCCCCAGGCCCCTTAATGCCAACCAACATGCAAACCAAAGTAACTCGAATTCCTTCAGGGGTTCTCTATACCCTGACTTTTGCCTTCATATTTTCCTTTTACACCTTACATGCTCAGGAGCAGGTTGGAAGGCCCCTTATCACGAATTACAAATACCAGGATTATCAGGCAGCTCCTGTAAATTGGTGGGCGCTGGAAGACGATAATGGGATCATGTACTTTGCCAACCAGAATGGTCCTATGCAATTTGACGGGGTAAACTGGAGGAACATAGATATAAATGGCCCCAGCAGGAGTATGGTCAGGGATGATAAAGGGACAATCTACGTAGGTGGTCAGGGGGAAATCGGATATTTTACTCCAAATGAAATAGGAGAAATACAATTTATTTCCCTGGTGGACAAAATCCCGGAAGAGCACAGATCTTTTGCCGACGTATGGGAAATCGATTTTTACAATGGGCGGGTCATTTTTCGAACTGAGTTTAAATTATATTGCTGGGACGGGGAAACCATGAAAGTCATCCCTTCAGAAGAAGGGTACCACGTGGGCGCTATCGTTCACGGTGTATATTATTTAAGGATATGGAACAAAGGCCTGTGCTATTTAACAGAGGAAGACACCTTTGAGTTGGTGCCAGGGGGTGAGAATTTTGCAGGCGAACGCATCTACACCCTTCTCCCCTATGATGATAAGATCATGATAGGAACGCGTACCCAGGGGTTCTTCATCTTTGATGGAGAAACCTACACCCCTTTTAAAACAGAAATAGACGAGGTTATTGAAGGGGTTATTTACCTTCCCGGGGTGGCCCTGGATGATGGGAGATACGTGATAAATACCTTTAGCAGGGGAGCATTTCTTATCGACAGGAATGGGAAGCTCATTCAAAAGTATACCCCTGAAAACGGCTTGCAGGACGGTAGTGTGGACTACACCTATGTAGATTCCAGAGGGGTCCTCTGGATGTGCCTTTTTAATGGTATTTCCAGTGTAAACCTGAATTCTACCTTTACTTCCATAGATGCGAATATGGGCTTAAACACCGTCGTTTTTGGCACCTATCGCTTTCAGGGAAGGGTCTATTTTGCTACTAATAATGGCCTGGCCTACCTGGACGAAACAGAACAACGGGTTAAGTTTATCGCTGGTACCCTCGGGCAGGTAGGGAATTTCTTTGAGTTCAGGGACCGGCTCTATGCCAGCACCAATGGGGTAGGATTATTTGAAATAAAAGGGACTACTGTAGAGATGGTTCGCCCGAACATCAACTATGATTTCAGGGCCCGGTTCATAAGTCAATCCAAAGCAGACCCCAATCGCATCATAGTGGAGCACCAACAGGGGATTCGAAGCTTTTACTTTAATGAAAAGGTCAATCAGTTCGTAGAGGAATCGTCTACTACCAAATTTACTTCCAACAATAGTCTGATAGAAGAGACTCCTGAAGGATATTTCTGGATAAACTCGCCGGAAAAAGGTACAATTGTTAAGTTGATACCGGCCTATATTGATGGTAAACTAGATCTAGACGCTTCAGAATATAAGGTTTACAGTAAAGAACAAGGCTTGCCAGATTCTGGGATTGGATTTAATTATCTGGACAACGAGCTATATGTTTTTGCAGGAGATGTAGAAGAAAATTACACCTACAATGCGGAAACCGATCGATTTGAGAAAAAGAAGGTCTTTTTTGATGCCTATCAGGACTGGGACCGGCCTGGTTCACGTCCTATAATCACCTCAGACGGAAAAATGCTATTCAATGCAGGCACCGGAATCTTGGTAGCCGAGAAAATCGATGGGGAGTGGCAGGTTACCAATACGGATACTTTTAAGGAATTACAGAACTTCCAAATCTTTACAATCTATCCAGAAGACCCGAAACCGGATGGTTCTCGCGTAATTTGGTTCTCAGGGCCAGATGGAGCTATCCGATACGAAGGGAATCTGGAAACTCCGACCATCCCAGCCTTCCATACAGATATCAGAAGTATCGCCATAGCCGGGGATTCTCTTGTTTACGGGGGTAATATTGGTGTTCCTGAAAACCTGGATTTCCACTATGATTTGAATTCCGTCAACTTTGGATACGCAGCTCCACTATTTATAGGACAGAAGAATATACAGTACAGCACAAGGCTCTCTGGTTTTGATTCTGATTGGTCTGATTGGACTCTGCAAACTTCACGTGAATACATTAACCTCCCTCCCGGATCCTATACATTCAGCGTAAAAGCGAGAAACATTTACGGGGAAGTGTCTGAAGCGGTTTCCGTTCCCTTTTCCATCAGTTACCCCTGGTACCGCACCTGGTGGGCCTATATGCTCTACCTGTTGTTGTTTATGGCCATCGTCTATTTTGTGGTTAAAGTCCGGACCGGGCTGCTGATCGCCCAGCGCAAGATGCTGGAAGATAAAGTGGAGCTCCGTACAAGTGAAGTACAACAGAGATTGAACGAACTGGCTACGGTGAATTCCGTCAGCCAGGCACTGAACGACAAGCTGGAGCTCAACAAACTAATAGAGTTGGTGGGAGACAAGATGAAGGAAGTATTCAAATCAGACATTACCTACCTGGCCATTCTGGACAAGGAAACAAATATTATCAATTTTCCCTATCAGGACGGGGATAATATGCCCCCCATGAAATTAGGGGAAGGGCTTACTTCCCGTATTATCCAGACAGGGGAACCGTTACTGATTAATAAAGACAAGGATATTGTAGCAGAATATGATAAATACGGCTTAAAACAAACCGGTAAACAGGCAGTTTCCTACCTGGGGGTTCCCATTTCTGTTGAGGATGATATTATTGGCGTCCTAAGTGTACAGAGTATGACCCAAGAAGGACGCTTCAATGAAGAGGATAAGAACTTGCTGGGCACTATCGCCATAAATGTGGGGGTTGCTCTGCACAATGCGGAGCTCTATGAAGAAGCCAAAGAAGCCAAGGCCAGGGCAGAAGATGCCAACGAGGCAAAAAGTGCATTCTTGTCAACGGTAAGCCATGAGTTGCGAACCCCTCTAACTTCTGTGCTGGGCTTTGCCAAAATTATCCGCAAACGGTTGGAAGACAAAATTTTCCCGGCAGTTAGCGTTGACGATCAGAAGATCAAGAAGACCATGAAACAGGTAAGCGAAAACCTGGAGGTAGTGGTCTCTGAAGGGGAGCGGCTCACCAGCCTGATAAATGATGTTCTGGATCTGGCCAAGATCGAATCCGGACGGATGGACTGGAACATGAAACCCATTTTTATACAGGATGTCCTGAGCAGGGCTATTTCGGCCACCTCTTCCCTGTTTGAGAATAAGAAGCTGGCATTAAAGAAAAAAATACCGAAAGACCTGCCCCTGATCAGCGGGGATGAGGATAAACTGATTCAGGTGGTTATCAACCTCCTCTCCAATGCCGTCAAGTTCACGGAGAAGGGGACAGTTACCATTGAGGCATACCAGGATAAGGGGCAAATCATCGTGGAGGTTCAGGATACAGGGATAGGTATCTCCGAAGCAGACAAGCACAAGGTATTCGAACGGTTCCGGCAGGCCGGGGATACCTTAACCGACAAGCCTCAGGGTACAGGTCTGGGACTTCCCATTTGCAGGGAAATTATAGAGCATCACGGTGGGATTATCTGGATGAACAGTGAATTGAATGTTGGCAGCACCTTCTTTTTCTCTGTGCCGACACTGGGTGAAAGCAATGAGCAACCCATTCAATTGGAACGCATCCTGAAGAGCCTTAAAAAACAGATCAAGCACAGTTCGAAAAAAACCCTGGAGGATGTCCCGACTATCCTGGTGGTTGATGATGATACGCCTATCCGTTCCCTGCTGCGGCAGGAACTATCGGATGCAGGATACAACGTGAAGGAGGCAGCGGACGGGAAGGCCGCCCTTGACATGGTTCGGGTGAGCAAACCCGACCTCATTATCCTGGATGTGATGATGCCCGAAATCAATGGTTTTGACGTAGCAGCCGTATTGAAAAACGACCCGGCTACCATGGATATTCCCATCATAATCCTCTCCATTGTTCAGGACAAGGAACGGGGACTGAAGATAGGGGTAGACCGCTACCTGACCAAGCCCATCGATACAGAAAAGCTCTTTCACGAAGTTGACGAACTATTGGAGCAGGGAGTATCCAAAAAAAGGGTATTGGTAGTGGACGAAGACGCCTCAACGGTTAAATCGCTAACAGACGTGCTTACAGCACGGGGATACAAGGTGGTTGAAGCCAATCCGGACAAATTGCTGGAAACTGCATCTGAAATCAAACCGGATATTATTATGCTCAACTCCCTGCACGAAAACGGAGACAAATCCATCAAGGAACTCAAATTCCAGAAGGGGATGGAAAATGTGATGTTTTTTGTTTATCAGTAGCCTTGTATTCATTTAAAAACCTTAGAAAATAACATGGATAAAAAATTGCTAATTGTAGATGATGAAGCCCATATCAGGATGCTGATCGAACAAACCCTGGAAGACCTGGAAGACGAAGGGGTTGAACTGCTCTTTGCTGAAAATGGGGAAGATGCCCTCAACCTGATCCAGAAGGAGCGGCCCAACCTCGTATTCCTGGATGTAATGATGCCAAAAATGAACGGGATGCAGGTTTGCCAGAAGGTAAAAAAGGAGCTGAACCTGTCTGATATTTATATTGTTTTATTAACTGCCAAGGGACAAGAGGTAGATCGGCAAAAAGGTCTTGAGATGGGGGCGGACAAATACATGACCAAACCCTTTGACCCGGATGAAATGTTATCCGTTGCTGAATCTGTTTTAAGAGGATAAGACCCGATAATGATCCAGAAAACCGCATTAAGAACACTCAAGTACATCCTTAAGCGCGATGAAGCTTCCGTGAAAATATTAAGCGAGATTTCCCATAAAAGCGGACATCGTTTTAGTGTTGAAGATACCGGAGGTACTGTTTTATGGGGTAATCCCGAAGGCATGAAACACGCCTGCCCTTTAAAATTTGAAGAGATCACCCTGGGAAAGTTCTATTACTCCGAAGAAGGGGCGTTACTCTTAAGCGACACCTTGTTATTGCTGTTTCAGAAGGAATGGGAAAAGAAGAATATCGGGAAAGAAGTACTTGGGCTTTATCGGGAAATCAATATGATCTATGGGCTGAGCGAGATGATATCTGAGAAGATTGACGCCGAATCCATCGCGCAGGTGGCGCTGCAGGAGGCCTCCCAGATTATTGAGATGACCCACGGGCTTTTCCTGATGTACGAGGCCGAACAAGACAGGGTGATCAGTATAGCCCAGTTCGGACAAAACCCCAGGCGACAGGATTTTATAGACAGCCAGAACAACATGCTCAAGGAATTGATAAAGAAGGGTACCTCTTCAATTGTTCCGGCAGAGCGTATAGCCAGTAATCCGGCCCTGCAGCATTTAAAGACAGTTATGTATGCGCCTCTGAAAGTAAAGCACCGTACCCTCGGAATGGTCCTGCTGGGACATCAGGATTCAATTGAGTATACGGCTGCCGAATTAAAATTACTGACCACCATTGCCCTGCAGTCTGCTACTGCGATAGAAAGTGCCCATCTGTATCAAAAAGGACTAAAGGAAGTACAGGAGCGGGAGGAAGCCATCCGGAAAATTCACGACATAAGCCAGAAGTTTGTCCCATCAGAATTTATTAAGTCCCTGGGGAAGGCAAAAATCACGGAGGTTTTCCTGGGGGACCAGGTGGAACGAGAGGTTACTGTGGTTTTTGTGGATATCCGGGACTTTACCAGTATCTCAGAGAACCTGAGCCCCACTGATAACTTTTTATTTGTGAATTCCTTTAATAATCGGATGGGACCCATTATTCGCAAAAACGGCGGATTTATTATGCAATACCTGGGCGATGGCTTTATGGCTTTGTTTACCGAAGGGTCACAGGGGGCCCTGAATGCATCGGTAGAGATGCAGGCTGCATTGAGGGAATACAATAACGAAAGGGCACTGAAGAATAGGCAACCGGTAAAGGTGGGCGTGGGAATGCAGAGTGGGAAGTTAATTCTCGGGATCACAGGCGACCGGGAACGCCTGGATGCAGCCATCATTTCGGATACCGTAAATACCGCTGCTCGTATTGAAGGACTTTCCAAGCATTACGGGACAACTATTTTACTTACCCAGGAGTGTTTGGATAACATGTTAGCTCCCGAAGAATTCGATTTCAGATACCTGGGAAAGGTACAGTTGAAGGGGAAAAAGAAACCAATCAAATTGTATGAATGTATCAATGGGGATGAACAGGAATTGCAAGATCATAAATTGTCTAACCTGAAGAATTTTGACCGGGCCATGGATTTGTTTTTTAAAAAAGAATTTGCCATGGCTGCAGTTAGTTTTCAGGAAATCTTCAAAAAGAATACCAGCGACCAACCAGCAAAACTATTCCTAAACAGGTCTGCCCATCTGATCACCCAGGAAATAGAGGATAACTGGAAAGGGGTGGAGACCATGACCTTTAAGTAACCCCTTAACCCATTTACAGATACTAACAGCTTGCCAGTACTTATACCCCTTTATTAGTCAATACAAATGGTCTGAAGTATTAATTGTGGAAGCTCTGGTAAATATTGAAAATTGAATTATATTTGCAGTCCCTTATCGGAAAACAAGATTCCGTTCCGGGAACTTAGTTGCAGGCGTGGTGGAATTGGTAGACACGCTAGACTTAGGATCTAGTGCCGAAAGGTGTGAGAGTTCGAGTCTCTCCGCCTGTACAACTCAAAAAAAAGCTATCCAAGATGGGATGGCTTTTTTTATTTTCTTTTTGTAGGAGACACCGAAAAATTACTACATTTGTCGCCCAATTGGCAACCAATGTCAAAATGCAGGTGTGGTGGAATTGGTAGACACGCTAGTTTCAGGTACTAGTGCCGCAAGGCGTGAAGGTTCGAGTCCTTTCACCTGTACGTTTAAAGCCCGTCCCTCTAGGACGGGTTTTTTGTTGTGCATCATCTGATATTACGCATACATATCAATGGATTTTTTGGCTTAGGCGCCGGTGTGGTGGCCCCGATAGCTATCGGGGGGTAGACACGCTAGTTTCAGGTACTAGTGCCGCAAGGCGTGAAGGTTCGAGTCCTTTCACCTGTACACTTAAAGCCCGTCCCTTAGGACGGGTTTTTTGTTTGTGTCTCCCGCATATCTCCAAAAATCGTAACTTACTGTAGTTAAATTGGCATCCCTGATCTTTCAGGGAGAAATAAAACTGAAAAGCATGGACCAGGCCCTCCAGACTATGATAGCCAATATGCCCGAAAAAACAGGGAAATCCCTGGAAGAGTGGAAAGTGGTTCTTAAAAAGAAGGCTTTCACAAAACATTCTGAGGCAGTTAATTATCTAAAGAAGGAACACGGAATAACCCATGGTTTTGCAAATACCATTGTAAGTTTATCCAAGTCTGAAGACAGTTCACCCGAAGATTTGGTAGCCGCCCAATACAAAGGGAAAGAACATCTGTTCCCAATCTATGAAATGCTTAAATCCGGCATTCTTAAGTTTGGGGAGGATATAACGGTTAGCCCAAAAAAAGGAAGTGTAAGTTTTATCCGCAAACGCCAGTTTGCCCTTGTTAAACCAGCTACAAAATCCAGGATCGATCTGGGATTGAAATTACCCGGGAAGGCCACAAATGAACGGCTGGGAGATTCCGGTCCATTTGGTAGCATGTGCACCCACAGGGTGCAACTCCACAGCACTGAAGAAGTGGATAAGGAACTGCTGTCCTGGATAAAGGAGGCCTATGAAGGATCCTGAAAGGAAGCTATTGGATACCAATATTAAGAAGCTGAATGATGTATTCAAAAAGCTTCAATACAATTAAATAGCATTGTGAAAAAAATCATCAGCCATCCGGAGTATTTTTTCTGGCTAATAGCCTTTGTTTTCCTGCTCTCCATTTTCCTGTTTCGGCAGGAATCGGTAGACTTTGACCTGGCAGGCACCTATTTCGTTGTTGCTTACCCGCTCTTTGCTTTGTTTCTGGCCCTTACTACCGTTTTGACCGGCTTGGTTTACTGGTTTTTTAAACGCAGGAAAATACCACTATCAGATATGTTGACTGTGGCCCATGTATTGTTAATGGCTTTGGGCCTGAGTGCCCTTTTTGTATTTTTTCTTTTCGGAAGTTCAAGGCCCGTACCCGAAGGCCCTGATTTTTTTGAAAACGTTGAACAACAAATGCAGGCCTATTTTATGAATCGAAGGATCAACTGGCTGGTACTTGCCGTTTTTATGCTTACAGCCCTGGCACAACTTGTCTTTGTCCTGAATATGCTTTTTTCCTTTTTAAAAGGAAGGAAACAATGATTGCCTTCTTACGAATACCCATAGAATAATTTAATAGTTTTACAGCCATAAACTGCATTGGGGTATAACCCCATGGTTACAATGGCATTGTCAGAAACAGATTCCATAAAGAAAGCAGCCAGTTGCATCCAGAAAGGCGGGGTGGTTGCATTTCCGACAGAAACCGTTTACGGACTGGGCGCGGACGCACTGAACCCGCTGGCGGTTGCCCGTATCTTCGAGCTAAAGGAACGGCCTTCTTTTGATCCGCTCATCGTTCATATTGCAGACCTGGGCATGTTGCCGAAACTGGCAGTTTCAAAAGATGAACGGATTGGAACACTTGCCGAAGCTTTTTGGCCGGGGCCGCTGACCCTGGTATTGCCCAAAAAAGAACTCATTCCCGATATAGTAACCTCGGGTTTACCAACCGTGGGAATCCGTATGCCCAACCACCCGGTAGCCCTGCAGCTCATCCGGGAAGCCGGATGTCCGATTGCCGCGCCCAGCGCCAATAAGTTTGGGAGGATCAGCCCTACCGAAGCCCATCACGTTAAAAGGAATTTACCCGAGGCTGATTTTATTCTGGAGGGAGGGCCCACCAGGGTAGGGATAGAATCTACCATCATTCGTCTCAATGCGGATGGTTTCCAGATTCTGCGGCCGGGTGTAATTACCGCTTCCGACCTGGCCAGGGTGATCCCTGAATCCAAGGCACCACTGGCAGAAGGCCTGCCCGCTCCCGGCATGCTGGAATCACACTACAGCCCTGAGACCCCCTTTTATTTGTACAGTCCTGAACTTGCAGAATCCCTGGATTGGTCCAAAGCGGGGCTGATCAGCTATTCCCTGCCTGAGCATAAGCGCTATGCGAAATTTATCCGATTGACTAAAACGGCAGACCTTAAAGAATATGCGTCCAGGATGTTTGGGGCCATGCATGAGATGGAAAATGCCGGGCTGGATTGTATTGTAGCTGAAGCCGTTCCGGAAGAAGGGATCGGCAAAGCTATTATGGACCGGCTTAGGAAGGCTGCCCATGATTATCGGAAATAGCAAATAGCCCCTGGTCTTTATTCTTTCCTGGAGACTTGTACTGCTTTGTTTGGCCTCTCTCACCTCCTGCCTTATTTTTGTATTTCTACAGATGAACAAACCCAGTTGCAATATTTTTTGGTTTAAGCGGGACCTCCGTTTGGAAGACAATGAGGCGCTTGCCCGTGCGGTTGCCTCCGGGGAAAAATTATTGCTCCTTTACCTGCTGGAACCGAGTCTGGAAGCGGATCCCCACTATAGCCAGCGGCATTGGAATTTTATACGGGAAAGCCTTTTGGATTTGCAGGAGCAATTGGCCTCATATAATACAGCCATTTTACAGGTACGTGCGGAGGCAATTCCTTTTTTCAAGGTCCTTAGCCGTTCATTTGAAATCAAGACCATCTTTAGCCATATGGAAACAGGCATCGACCTGACTTACAGCAGAGACTTGGAATTTGCAACATATTGCCGTGAACAGGGAATAAGCTGGAAGGAATTTCAGAACAATGGAGTGCGTCGTGGCAGCACAGACAGGGAAGGTTGGGTAGAAAACTGGAATGCCTACATGAGGCAGCCCTTAGAAATGGACCGATGGGATCAGGCACATTTATGCAACCCTTCAGAAATCAATCAGATTGGAACTGGCTGGGAGTCTACAGGCCTGCCCTCCTTGAACCACGGCTTCCAGAAAGGCGGCCGGAAAGCAGCGCTGAAGTACCTCAACAGTTTTCTTACAAATCGTATTGCTAATTATTCATCTGCTATTTCCAAACCGGAAGCTTCGCGCAACGGATGCAGCCGCCTGTCTCCCTACCTTGCATGGGGCAACCTCTCCATCCGTGAAGTTTACCAGCAATTGCAGGGTTGCAAAGACCGCGGGAAATGGCAGAAGCAAACCAGGGCCTTTGGCTCCCGGCTCCGATGGCAGAGCCACTTTATCCAAAAATTTGAAGCTGAGCCCCGAATGCAGTTCGAAGCGGTCAACAGGGCCTTCCTTTCCTTAAAACAACCGGTGAATGCTGAATATATTTCGGCCTGGGAAAGGGGCCAGACCGGTTACCCGCTTATTGATGCCGCCATGCGTTGTGTGCATCAGACCGGGTACATCAATTTCCGGCTCAGGGCAATGGTCGTTTCTTTCCTAACCCATCACCTGTTTCAGCATTTCAGCCAGGGGAGTCACTGGCTGGCGCGACAATTCCTGGATTTTGAGCCCGGCATACATTATGGACAGTTACAAATGCAGGCCGGATTCACAGGCACCAACACCCTGAGGGTATACAATCCGACCAAAAATGCCATAGAACATGACCCGGAAGCCATCTTTATAAAAAAGTACGTTCCGGAATTGAGGAATCTGCCCCCGGCTTTGGCAATAGAACCCTGGAAGATCCAGCCCATGGAAATGCAATTTTATAATTTTCAGTATGGGGCAGATTACCCGGAGCGAATTGTGGACATCGCCAAAACCCGCAGCAGGGCTCTGGATGCACTTTACAGGCAAAGGAAGTCTCACTATGGTGAAAAGGAAAAGATACGCATCCTTAAAAAGCACAGTATTCCGCAATCCCGCTAAACAAAAAACCCTCCAATGGAGGGATGTTTTTGCTGAGGTTAGAAGTTATTCAAAACTTCAAAAGATTTGTCATGTTTGGGGAAAGACCGGTTAAAATACGCCAAAAGCGGCAAGGATCAGGCACACTACCACAGCAGCCAGCACCAGTATCAAAACCACGACCATAACACTTAGGAACCCATTCAGAAAACGGGTGCCTATGGATA
Source organism: Robiginitalea insularis (assembly GCF_052497835.1). Lineage (NCBI taxonomy): Bacteria > Pseudomonadati > Bacteroidota > Flavobacteriia > Flavobacteriales > Flavobacteriaceae > Robiginitalea > Robiginitalea insularis. Next base: position 882,304 of record NZ_CP199296.1, on the reverse strand, counting down.
TTTCTCTTTCCATAATTCATATAATTTCATACAATATACTAAAAAGCAGGGCAACTAAAGCCGGATTCTGTCAGGATTTCGATCAATGTATACGGGTATGCCGGGCCCCCGGACAAAACACGCAAATCTTCCGATAAACGTCCGAAAAATGCTCCCGGAAAGTCTGATGGCTTTTTTGATTCAGTAATTAGAGCGTGTTCAGGATGCGTTCCTGCCGGTGAGTTTTTTGCTTAATTCTTCCAGGGAAACCCCCTTGGTTTCCGGCATCATAAAATGAACAAACAGCAATTGAAGGACCATCATAAAGGCAAAGAAGCCAAAGACGGGCCCGGGTCCGATCCAGCTAAATAAGACGGGTATAGAGGAAGGGATCAACCAGGCAAGGATCCAATGCACCGAAGAGCCAAATGCCTGTCCGGAGGCGCGCAGGTGATTGGGGAAAACCTCTGAGATAAACACCCAGATTACAGCCCCCTGCCCGATGGCGTGAGCGGCAATAAAGAGAAAGAGGAAGGTGGGGACCATCAGGCCGGTCCAGTTGAGCAAAAAGGCCATGGCTACAAGGGTCAGGGAAATTATATATCCGAAAGACCCGAAATACATGAGCTGCCTGCGTCCGAGCCGATCAATCAGGTAGATCCCAAAAAGGGTGAAGACCAGGTTGGTAAAACCAATACCAATACTGCTGAGCAGGGCCGTATCTTCACCGAGGCCAGCGGCCTCAAAGATCCTCGGGGCGTAGTACAGGAAGGCATTAATCCCTGAGAACTGGTTAAAGAACGCTATCAGGAATGCCAGGATCAGTGGAAAACGATATTTTTTTATGAAGATCGTTTCAGACTTTTTGCTGGCCATTTGGCTTTGCAGCATATCTTCCTTAATCTGGTCTATGGTTACTTCCAGCCCCAGGCGGTCCAGGATAGCAGAAGCTTCGGCCTCCCTTCCACGGGTTAATAACCATCTGGGACTTTTTGGGATCCCTAAGGCAAAAACGGTATAGATAAAGGCCGGGATGGCTTCTACTCCAACCATCCATCTCCAGTCATTCTCGCTGATACCGTTCAGCAGGTAATTCGAGAAAAAAGCAATAAGGATACCAAAAACAATATTAAATTGGTACATACCAACCAGTTTTCCCCTGTTTCGGGCGGGTGCGATCTCAGAAATATAGGAAGGCGCAGCAACTGTTGATGCCCCGATGCCTATCCCCCCGATAAAGCGGAAGATTCCAAAAGTTACAGGGTCATTTGAAAGGGCAGAACCCAAAGCGGAAACCGTATACAAAAGCCCGATCAGGATCAGCGTTTTTTTTCGACCCAGCTTATTTGTGGGGATCCCTCCGAAAATAGCCCCTAAAACAGTTCCGAAAAGGGCCATGCCAATAACGACAGTTCCATGGAAAGCATCTGAAGTTTCCCATAAGAATTGCAATTTCTTTTCTGCCCCACTGATTACCACTGTGTCGAATCCAAAAAGGAAGCCTGCTAAAGCTGCTATGAGGGAAATACGGAAGATCTTGGCGCTCATAAGCGGGAAAGGTTTGGTCCCGTTAAAGCTAGCCAAAAAAAACTAATGGATTAATACTTGCTTTAATTCCGCTGGGCCAATACAGCACGGAGCGAGTCTTGCTTCTTTTTGGTATCCGGGATTTGCGGTCTGGGATACTGTCGGAATTCTGCTGTATCCGGAATGGGTTTGGAATCCAGGGCAGGTGCCTGGCTTTTCTCCCGTTGCAGACAACTACTGAGGACCAGGCAAAAAAGGAGGGAAGCCATCAGGCAAATGGTGTATTTCATGAATTTGGGGGGTGATCAATTTAATAAAGTACGAATCCCGCCTATGATTCGGATGCCGGCCCCCTTGTTTTCTGTAATATAATTGAGATTTATACTGCCGATTTCTTCCTTTTTTGCCGGACTATTCAAAAATTCCAGAACAGCATCTTTAAATTCCGAAGCATGGCCTATGACCCTGATTCCCCCAAGTCTTACCAGGTCTTCAGCCTCTTTAAAACCTTCGTATTGAGGCCCGCAAAGAACCGGAATACCATAAACCGCAGGTTCCAGTGTGTTGTGCAGACCTGTGGCAAAGCCCCCTCCCACATAGGCAAGGTCTGCATAGCCGTAGATCTTTGTAAGCAGGCCAATAGTATCAACAATGAGTATTCTGGCAGCTTCTAAATCCATATCTTCTCTCTGGGAATACCGGACAGCCTGCGCACCCAAATTGCGGTGTAGCTTCTCAATGGTTTTTGAATCCGTTTTATGCGGGGCAATAACCAGGCAAAGGTTTTCTATATCAGAAGCTTCCAGCAATGGCGGCAACAGGGCTTCATCTTCCGGCCAGCTGCTGCCCATTACCAGGCAAAAGCGATTGCCTTTAAAGCGTTCCATGAAATCAAGTGATGTATGCTGCTTGCGGATTTTATAAACCCGGTCAAAACGGGTATCCCCGCTTACACTCAGGTTTTGAATACCAATTCCCTGCAGTAATTCAGCAGACCGTTTATCCTGCAGGTAAAAATGAGACACACTATCCAGGATTTTACGCATAAAGTAGCCGTACCATTTAAAGTATATCTGGTTCTCCCGGAATATGGCAGAAACCAGAATAAGCGGGATTTGTCTGTGCTGTAATTCCCTAAAGTAATTGGGCCAGACCTCATATTTGACAAAGATGGCTATCTCCGGTTTTATGGTGTCCAGAAACTGCTTAACCTTACTTTGCTGGTCTAGTGGCAGGTAACAGGTGTAAGCTCCCTTAACCTTACCCTTTTTCACTTCATAGCCCGAAGGAGAGAAAAAGCTGACTAAAAACTGGTAGTGTGGGTATTCCTGCTGAAGTGATTCCAGAACCGGCAATCCCTGTTCGAACTCCCCAAGGGAAGCCGTATGCATCCAGATAAGCTTTTTTTCCGGTTCCCTGAAGTTTTTTAATATGCCAGCCGTATGCTGCCTGCCCTTGACAAACAAGTTTATTTTTGGAGAAAAGAATGCGAGAATTCTCAGGATAAATGCGGAGAATCGAACGGCCAGATCGTATAGAAAAAACAACGGTACAGGGTTTTGCGCTAAAATACGCTTCTTTGATTAATTCATTGTTGAGGGCTCCTTTATTTTGTAAGTTTGTGAGAAGAATCTTCTGCTATGCGAAAAATCCAAATGGTGGACCTGGTGAATCAATATCAGGACATTAAAGATCAGATAAGAAATTCCTTTGACGACATTTTAGAAAGTGCTGCCTTTATTAACGGTCCTGAGGTTCAAAATTTTCAGAAAGACCTCGAAACGTATCTGGGCGTAAAACACGTTATTCCCTGTGCCAATGGTACGGATGCCCTGCAGATTGCCATGATGGGGCTGGGGCTTAAACCCGGAGATGAGGTAATTACGGCCGATTTCACCTTTGCCGCCACCGTGGAGGTTATTGCCCTCTTACAATTAACCCCTGTTTTGGTTGATGTAGACCCGGAAACCTTCAATATTGATCCCAAGGCCATTGAAAAAGCCATAACTCCTAAGACCAGGGCCATTGTACCGGTGCATCTTTTCGGACAGTGTGCAGATATGGATGCGATTCTGAAGATCGCCCAAAAACACGATCTCTGGGTTATTGAAGACAATGCACAGGCCATTGGTGCAGATTATCAGTTTCCCGATGGCAGCAAAAAGAAAGCAGGGACATTGGGCCATGTAGGTGCCACTTCATTTTTCCCTTCTAAAAATCTCGGATGCTATGGGGATGGAGGAGCAATTTTCACCGATGATGACGACCTGGCTCATTATATCAGGGGAATCGTGAATCACGGTATGTACGAGCGTTATCATCACGATGTAATAGGGGTTAATTCGCGCCTGGATTCCCTGCAGGCGGCAGTTTTGCGAGCGAAACTACCCCATCTGGACCGCTATTGTGAACGGCGACGGGATGCTGCCCGGTATTACAACAAGGCTTTCAGGGCACACCCCCTGCTGACGGTTCCAAAGACGGTCCGAAACTGCGAGGGGATTTGCGACACCTGTGATTGCCATGTATTCCACCAATATACCCTCAAAGTTGGAGGAGGCAAGCGAGATGGGCTGGCCGCAGAACTTGCTGAAAAAGGGATCCCCTTTGGGATCTATTATCCCATCCCCCTGCATCGCCAGAAAGCCTATCAGGATTCCCGCTACAGGGAGGCTGATTTTCCGGTAACCAACCAGCTCAGTGAGGAGGTCATTTCCCTGCCAATGCATACTGAACTGGACGAGGAACAATTGAAACATATTACCCAAACCGTGTTGCATTATCTGGATCAATAGCAACTTTGTCTAAAGTTTTTGGGATTTTCTGCCGCCTGGCGTAACATGCGGTCGCTTTAATAAAATACTATGCAAATACTTGTAACGGGAGGACTGGGGTTTATAGGATCCCATACCGTTGTAGAATTACAGGAGGCAGGACATGATGTGGTCATTATCGACGATTGTTCCAATGCCTCGGAAGAGGTGCTGGACCGGATTACGGCCATAACCGGCAAACGGCCCGCTTTTGAAAAGATGGATTTAAGGGATCGCGATGCTGTGGAGGGTTTCTTCAGGGCCTATCCGGAGGTTTGTGGGGTAATCCATTTTGCTGCCTCCAAGGCGGTGGGAGAAAGTGTAGAGCAACCCCTGAAATATTACGAAAACAACTTGAGTTCCCTGGTTTATTTGCTGCAGCAACTGGTTAAGAAAGAGCAGGCGCATTTTATTTTTAGCTCCTCTTGTACGGTGTACGGGCAAGCAGACGAGATGCCCATCACCGAGCAGGCCCCGGTAAAGCCGGCAGAATCACCTTACGGGAATACCAAGCAGATAGGAGAGGAGATCATACGGGATACCTGCCGGGTTCAGGATAACTTCAGGGCCATTGCTCTGAGGTATTTTAACCCGATCGGGGCCCATCCTTCAACCGAGATTGGTGAGTTGCCCATTGGGGTACCCCAGAACCTGGTACCTTTTATCACCCAGACCGCTGCAGGGCTTCGCAAGGAGCTATCCGTTTTTGGAGATGATTATCCTACTCCCGACGGCACCTGTATACGAGATTACATCCATGTGGTGGATCTGGCAAAAGCACATGTGGTAGCCCTTGAGCGCTTGCTTCAGGAGAAGCAACAAGGTAACTATGAAGTATTTAACATTGGTACGGGCACTGGCAGTTCCGTTCTGGAGGTCATTCAAAGTTTTGAACGGGTTTCCGGAAAAAAGCTGAACTACAAAATAGTAGGCCGGCGGCCCGGGGATATTACAACCGCCTATGCAGATACTTCAAAGGCAAATGATGTGCTCGGGTGGAAGGCTAAATCCACCCTTGATGATGCCATGAAATCGGCCTGGCAGTGGGAACAAAAGATCCGCCAGGAAACACCTGAAATTTAGAACAACTTAAACGAGAACACTATGAAAAAATACCGCATCCTATTCTTGATGTTATGGGCAAGCATTTTGTCCTTCGGACAGCAAACCTACTTACAGTGCGGCAGCTTGCTGGACGTGGCTAGTGGAAAACTGCAAAACGAGAAAACCCTGGTAATTTCTGATAACCGTATCGTTGCGGTAGAAAATGGTTTTACAAAGGGGTCGGATCAGGACCAGGTGATAGATCTGAGAGCCTTTACAGTACTGCCCGGGCTGATCGATATGCATGTTCACATTGAAGGACAATCCAGCCCTGATCGCTATATCAAACAGTTTACGGCTAACCCGGCAGATGTTGCCTTTGAAGCTGCAGTTTATGCAGAACGCACGCTGATGGCCGGATTCACCACCGTCCGTGACCTGGGAGGATCCGGGGTAAACATTGCCCTGCGAAAAGCGATAGCCAGGGGTCTGACCCCCGGCCCAAGGATCTTTACAGCTGGAAAAGCCATCGCCACTACAGGCGGGCATGCAGACCCGACCAATGGCCGGGGTTATGACCTCATGGGAGATCCCGGACCAAAGGAAGGGGTCGTTAATTCCCCGGAAGACGGAAGAAAAGCGGTGCGGCAACGTTATAAGGAAGGAGCGGATGTGATAAAAATTACAGCTACAGGAGGGGTGCTCAGCGTAGCCAAAAACGGGCAAAATCCACAATTTACCATAGAGGAAATCAAGGCGATCACACAGACCGCAAGGGATTACGGAATGCTTTCTGCCGCACACGCCCATGGGGATGAAGGGATGCAGCGGGCGATAAAAGGAGGGATCAATACCATTGAGCACGGTACCATGATGAGTGAAGAAACCATGGAACTGATGAAGCAGTACGGCGTATACATGGTCCCAACCATCTCTGCGGGGAAAGAAGCGGCGCGCAATGCTGAAATCCCAGGGTATTTTCCTGCGGTAGTTGCCAAAAAAGCAAAAGAAATTGGCCCGCTCATCCAGGATACCTTTTCCAGGGCCTACAAAAAAGGCGTCCCGATTGCTTTTGGAACCGACGCGGGAGTATTCCCGCATGGGGAAAATGCAGGGGAATTCGCCTATATGGTTGAGGCTGGAATGCCTGCAGAGGCTGCTATCCGGGCTGCCACCATTACCAATTCAAAGCTGTTGGGAATGGGGGATTCCCTCGGACAACTTAAATCCGGCTTTTTGGCGGATATCATTGCAGTTGAAGGTAACCCGCTGGAAGATGTAGGCCTGCTGGCAAAGGTACAGTTCGTCATGAAAGACGGAAAGATCTACAAGAACTGAGCCCATAGGGTTACAGACAGCCGCTGATCAAATGAGAAAGGAGTTTGACAATAGTGCAGAGTTGCTGGCCTATGCCGGGCAACAGGAAATGTACGAAGAACTCTTGTTTCAGCTGAAAAAAGACGTAAACCGGGCCGGGATTTCATTTACTCTGAAGCTGGAGCCCGAACCCATGGCCGGTGAATTGACGGATTACCTGAAAGAACTCATTTACCGTTTGTTGCTCGAAAACTTTGACCAATACCTGACCCTGATGTATGCCATGGATATACCCGAACGGGCATTCAGGAATTTCACTCCCTCAGATGCAGTAGAGGCTTCAGAGCAAATTACCTTTAAAATACTGCAAAGGGAATGGTTAAAGGTATGGACCCGGCGGCATTACAAACCCTGACCTCAGAAGTAAAAACGGAGGAAAGGGGCCCACGGATCCGCATACAGGCTGCGGTTTTCATTGAATAAAAGGTCGTATCGAATGCCCACAGTCACATTTCCGGAGCGGTATCCAAGCCCGGCATATAAGGCAGGCAGCCAGTACTTTTCCCGAAACCCGTCATTATTGTAATCAAAACGTACGCGCAGCTGTTCAAATTCAAGGGAAGTCTGTAATTGCGGAATGGGATTAAAAAGGCTTATCAGGCTTCCTCCGTAAGCGAGCAGCTTGTCATCGCCAAATTTCGAGCTTGAAAAACTGACCCCCCAATCCAATGGCTATTTCCTCACTAGCCGGATAGATGGCGCTGGGAGCCAGGTTAACAGAATAGGCATCCCGTCCAAAACTAAGACCCAATCCGCCCCCATACTGCAGTTTGGAACCGAAAGATGCTCTTTGGGACGGAAGCAGGGATGGCGCAGTCAGGCAAATCAGCACTAAAAACACAAAAAAGTGCCGATTTTTTGGAAGAATGGTCTTAAATGGGGCCATACTGCAACAGTTTTGCTTAAAATACCTCTCCAAGTTACTCTATACATCTGAAAAATTGTATTTTTGATAAATTATTTTAAGCGAGTTTTACCAGCTTTTCGATGGACAAATATTCCTTTTTAAACGCGGCTCACACCGCTTTTTTTTCAGACCTATACGACCGTTACCGAACGCATCCGGACAGTGTAGAGCCCAGTTGGAGGGCTTTTTTCCAGGGATTTGATTTCGGGACCGAAAGCGCCCTGGAAGATCTGGACATCGATGCCCTGTCCGGGCTGGTACGCCATGGTGACGGGGCGGTAAGCTCTATGCCTGAGACCCTGCAAAAAGAATTCCAGGTTGTCCGCCTGATCGATGGCTATCGCAGCAGGGGTCATTTATTTACAAAAACAAACCCGGTAAGGGAAAGGAGAAGTTATTCCCCAACTCTGGACATTGAGAATTTTGGCCTGGTTGATTCCGATATGGAGGTAACCTTCAGTGCTGGGCAGATCCTAGGGATTGGCCCGAGCACTTTACGAAATATCATTGACCACCTGCAAAGCATCTATTGCGATGCCATAGGTGTGGAATATATGTATATCCGAAGCCCTGAACGGGTGCAGTGGATACAGGACTGGCTGAACGTAAATGACAACCACCCGAATTTCAATGCGGATACCAAGAAACACATCCTGCGGAAATTGAATGAGGCCGTATCCTTTGAAGCCTTCCTGCACACGAAATACGTTGGGCAAAAACGATTTTCTCTGGAAGGGAACGAATCGCTGATCCCGGCCCTTGATACCATTGTGGAACGGGCGGCTGAAATGGGGGTAAAAGAATTTGTCATGGGAATGGCCCACAGGGGTCGTTTAAATGTGCTTACCAATATCTTCGGGAAATCAGCCAAGGATATTTTCAGTGAATTTGACGGTAAGGATTACGAACAGGAGATCTTTGACGGGGATGTAAAATATCATTTGGGCTGGACCTCCGAACGCAAAACCGATTCCGGGGCCCGCATCAATATGAATATTGCCCCTAATCCATCGCACCTGGAGACGGTAGGAGCTGTAGTGGAGGGAATTACCAGGGCCAAACAGGATGCTCATTGCCCGGACAATGTAAGCAATGTGCTGCCAATTGTAGTTCACGGAGATGCTGCCATTGCCGGACAGGGGATTGCCTATGAGGTGGTTCAGATGGCCAGTCTGGATGGCTATGGAACCGGAGGGACCATCCATATGGTTGTCAATAATCAGATAGGGTTCACTACCAATTACCTGGACGGGCGCTCGTCCACTTATTGTACGGATGTGGGAAAAGTTACCCTTAGCCCGGTACTACATGTCAATGCGGATGATGCGGAAGCAGTGGTGCATGCCGCACTTTTTGCCCTGGAATACCGCATGCGGTTTCAAAGGGACGTTTTCCTTGATTTATTGGGCTATCGCAAATACGGCCACAACGAAGGAGACGAACCCCGCTTTACCCAGCCCAAGCTGTACAAGGCCATATCAAAGCATAAAAACCCCAGGGATATCTATGCGGAAAAGCTGATTTCTGAAGGGGTTATCGATGAGGACTACGTGGGCAAATTAGAGGCCGATTACCGCGCCAGCCTGGAAGAAAAGCTTGAGGATTCCCGAAAAGAAGATAAAACCGTGATTACCCCTTTCATGGAGGATGAATGGAAAGGTTTCGAGAATGCACGGGAATGGGAAATGATGGAACGGGTAGACACCAGCATCCCTAGGGAGAAGCTGGAAGAAATTGCCAGTGTGATTACTGAATTGCCCAAGAATAAAAAGTTTCTGCGCAAGGTAGAAAAACTTGTGGCAGACCGGCGTAAAATGTTTTATGAAACCGACAAGCTGGACTGGGCCATGGGGGAATTACTCGCCTACGGTTCCTTGCTGCAGGCTGGCTTTGACGTCCGCATGTCCGGACAGGATGTGGAACGGGGAACCTTTTCCCATCGCCACGCGGTAATGAAGGTAGAGGAGAGTGAAGAAGAAGTATTGCTCCTTAACCACCTCTCTGAGGATCAGGGAAAATTCCAGATATATAATTCCCTGCTCTCAGAATACGGGGTGGTAGGATTTGATTATGGGTATGCCATGGCCAGTCCGGGGACCCTCACCATTTGGGAGGCTCAGTTCGGAGACTTTAGCAATGGGGCCCAGATCATGATCGACCAATATATTTCTGCAGCTGAAGACAAGTGGAAAATTCAGAATGGACTGGTGATGCTACTCCCTCATGGGTACGAAGGACAGGGTGCCGAACACTCCTCTGCCCGTATGGAGCGTTACCTGCAGCTCTGCGCACGCGATAATATGTTCGTGGCAGATTGCAGCACCCCTGCAAATCTATTCCACCTGTTGCGTCGGCAAATGCTGGTAAACTATCGTAAACCGCTTATTGTGTTTACTCCAAAAAGCCTGTTGCGGCACCCCAAATGTGTTTCATCAGTACAGGAATTGGCAGAAGGACACTTCCAGGAAGTCATAGACGATACAGAAGCGGAAGTGGATAAAATAAAGTCACTGGTCTTTTGTACCGGAAAATTCTATTACGATTTGCTGGCGGCCAGGGAGGAACTTGAGCGGGACGATGTGGCCCTGGTGCGCATCGAACAATTATTCCCCTTACCTTCAGAGCAGATGAAGGAGATTATGGAAAAATACAAAAAGGCGGATGATATTGTATGGGCACAGGAAGAACCCCGAAATATGGGAGCCTGGAGCCATATGATGATGCATTTCAGCGAAGCATCCCGTTTACGGGTAGCCTCCAGAAGGTTCTATGCGTCTCCGGCTGCCGGAAGCGCTGTTCGGTCAAAAATGCGTCACCAGCAAGTCATTGACTATGTATTTGACAAAAGTAAAGACAATATGACCAGGCCGAAACAGCCTGCGGAAGCATCGAAATAAAAAACAAGAGTTAGAATAACTATAACCCAGAGTGCATGATTTTAGAGATGAAAGTTCCCTCACCCGGGGAATCCATTACAGAAGTTGAAATTGCCGAATGGCTGGTAGCCGATGGAGATTATGTTGAAAAGGACCAGGCAATAGCTGAGGTAGATTCAGATAAGGCCACCCTGGAACTTCCTGCGGAGGAAAGTGGAATTATCACCCTTAAGGCGGAAGTGGGAGATGCAGTTGCCGTAGGTGAAGTAGTTTGCCTTATCGATACCAGTGCGGAGAAGCCTGAAGGGGGTTCGAAGCCCGGGAAGGCTTCAGAGGAAAAGCAGGAAGCCAAAAAAGAAGACAAGAAAGATGCTTCGGGAGATACTGAAAAAAGTAAACCGCAAAAGGAGGAAAAGAAAAAAACCTATGCAAGCGGAACGGCCTCCCCGGCAGCTCGGAAAATAATGGATGAAAAAGGCGTGGATGCTTCTGAAGTGTCCGGATCGGGCAAGGATGGGCGGATCACCAAAGAAGATGCGGTAAAGGCTGTTCCCTCAATGGGTAGTCCGGGGTCCGGATCAAGAGGGGAATCCCGCACCAAGCTTTCTATGTTGCGTCGCAAGGTAGCAGAACGACTCGTTTCTGCGAAGAACGAAACGGCCATGCTCACCACCTTTAATGAGGTGGATATGTCTGCAATTTTTGAAATCAGGGAAGCGCATAAAGAAGCCTTTAAGGAAAAACACGGCGTTAGTCTGGGCTTTATGTCTTTCTTTACCAAAGCTGTCATCAGGGCCCTTCAGATGTATCCGGCAGTCAATTCTATGATAGACGGGAAGGAGATGATCAGCTACGATTATTGTGATATCAGTATTGCCGTGTCCGGGCCTAAGGGCCTGATGGTTCCGGTTATCCGAAACGCTGAAAACCTGAGTTTTCGAGGAATAGAAGCCGAGGTTAAAAGGCTGGCGCTTCGCGCAAGGGACGGGCAGATAACAGTTGATGAAATGACCGGAGGAACCTTTACAATTTCAAATGGCGGGGTATTCGGATCCATGCTTTCAACTCCAATAATCAACCCGCCCCAAAGTGGTATCCTTGGGATGCATAATATTGTGGACCGCCCTATTGTAAGGAATGATGCTATTGCGATAGCCCCTGTTATGTATGTAGCGCTTTCCTATGACCATCGAATTATAGATGGAAAGGAGTCTGTAGGATTCCTGGTAGCGGTTAAGGAAGCGGTAGAGAATCCTGTAGAGCACCTGATGGATGGGAACCTGGAGAAGGCCCTTGAATTATAGTGTTTGAATAAATATTTATTTTTTTGCTACTTCAAAAATAGCCGGCACTTTTTGTAGTCAATAACCGCTTTGCCTTTTCTCAGCACGTCTGCGCCAATGATACCGTCAACAGCAACGGCCTTATGTGCGGTGAGTGCCTGATTGACATGGCTTAGATCAAAAAGTACAATCTTTAATTTTTTCTTTTTCCATCCGGCCACCTCCAGGGTATTTTTGGTCGAAATAAGGGTCTCCATGTCAACAGCCCCGGCTCCTGCAGCCTTTATTTCTGAAGTTTCGGACCGTAGTTCGAAGGTTTCAATTCCTTCAAAACCCACACAGGTATTGGAAGCCCCAGTATCTAATATAAATCTTCCCGCAACCCCATTAAGGACCACATCCACTTCAAAATGTTCAGTATTGGTACGCCTGAGGGGTATTGCCGTATATCCTTTTTTCAGCAAGTGCTTTTTCAGCGATGCCATATCATTTTTTGACAAAGATAGTTCTATTTTTGTGGCATGAATCTTACGGATACACATGCCCACCTTTATGTAGAGGCTTTTGAAGAGGATAGGGAAGAAATTATTGAGCGGGCACTGGCAGCAGGGGTTAAGCGATTCTTTATCCCGGCAATAGATGCGTCTTATACCAAGGATATGCTGGCCTTAAAAAGAAAATATCCGCAACTTATGCATCTGATGTGTGGCCTGCATCCAACCCATGTGAAAGCCGATTACGAAAAGGAACTGGAACACGTCTCCCAACAATTGGCAAAGGGCGGCTATGTGGCGGTAGGCGAAATTGGTATTGATCTGTATTGGGATAAAAGCCATCTGCAGGAACAGACCGATGCTTTCAGGAGGCAGATCCGAATGGCAAAAGCCCATAAGCTGCCTATCGTAATCCATTGCAGGGAAGCCTTCGATGAGATATTTGAAGTACTTGAATCTGAAAAAGGCCCGGAGCTAAGAGGGATATTCCACTGTTTTACGGGAACCTATGAGCAGGCGCAGCAAGCAATATCCTACAATATGAAACTGGGAATCGGGGGAGTGGTTACTTTTAAAAATGGAAAAATTGACCAGTTTTTGAATAAAATCCCGTTGGAGCACATCGTTCTGGAAACCGATTCACCATATCTTGCTCCTGTGCCTTACCGGGGAAAACGAAATGAAAGTTCCTATCTTCGGGAAGTCTTAAAGAAACTTTCCGAAATTTATGGAAACACACAAGAATCTATAGCTTCCGCAACCACCACAAATTCCAAAGAGGTATTTGGCATTTAGTGTAAAACAGTCCGTACCCGTGAAAAACAAGACGCCGCAAATTTTACTGATCTACACCGGAGGTACCATTGGGATGGTTCGGGAATACGATTCGGGATCGTTACGGGCCTTTAATTTTAACAATCTGGTACAGCAAATCCCTGAATTGTATCAGTTAGACTGTACTATACATTCTGTATCCTTTTCCAAACCAATAGATTCTTCCAATATGAATCTCTCACACTGGAAACAGATTGCCTCCATTATTGAAAAACAATACAGTGATTACGATGGCTTTGTTGTTTTGCATGGAAGCGATACAATGAGTTATACAGCCTCTGCCCTGAGTTTTATGCTGGAAAACCTGGCTAAACCAGTAATTCTTACGGGATCTCAGTTGCCGATTGGAGATCTGCGGACTGATGCCAAAGAGAACCTTATCACCTCCATTCAATTCGCTTCCCTTAGGGAAGGAGGGCAGGCAGTTATACAGGAGGTATGCCTCTACTTTGAGAATAAATTATTCCGTGGCAACCGGACCACAAAAATGAATGCCGAACAGTTCGAGGCTTTTGATTCCCCTAATTACCCTGCTTTGGCCTATTCAGGGGTGCACCTGAGTGTTCAGCGCGAATTCCTCCTGAAAAAACAAAGCCGAAAGGCCCTGAAAGTACACCTGAAACTGGATAACAGAATTGGTATACTCAAACTGTTTCCCGGCATCCATGAGCAATGGGTGAGTGCCCTGTTGCAAACCCCGGGATTGAAAGCCCTTGTCCTGGAATCTTATGGAGCGGGAAATGCCCCAACGGAACCCTGGATGATCCATGCCTTAAAGGAGGCAGTAGACAGGGGACTGCATATTGTAAATGTCACCCAATGCAGGGGAGGCAGTGTCCTGATGGGCCAATATGAAACCAGTGTTGAACTGGCTCAGATCCCTTTGATTGACGGAAAGGATATTACAACGGAGGCTGCCCTGGCAAAATTGATGTACCTGCTTGGAAGCAGGGTTTCCTCAAATTCTTTCAAAACGATCTTCGAGGCTTCCCTCAGGGGCGAAATGGCCTAAAATTAAGGCTGCAAAATTTTACAGATTGCTAAAAATTTCGTTTCTTGGGCACCCCTGTTTGGGGGAATATTTAGAGAGGTGGCCGAGTGGTCGAAGGCGCACGCCTGGAAAGTGTGTATACACCAAAAGTGTATCGAGGGTTCGAATCCCTTCCTCTCTGCTCAAAAGGGAATCGTGCGCGAAGCGCACATTTCTTTGAAAAGAAGCGCGTCAAAAGCTTGCTTTTGCAAGTGCTGAAATTTCGAAGAAAAAAGACCGGCGCAGCCGGGCTATGATTCCCATGCTTGTCCGGCCCCCTGTTGGATGTTGGAGGTAAAGGGATCAGCGACAGCTAATCCCAGTGACAGGATTGAAAGGAAAATAGGGGCACAGCCTGGCTGTTCCGGGCTGTTTATCCCTGAAGACCGATCATATTGCAGGGGTTGTAGCAGCACTTTTGACAACCAAATTTTGTTGCATTAGCCTTTATTTGGGAGAAAAAGAGAGTAATCTGACCTCTCAATTTCCAATCCTGGGAACCAGCTGAGTCAAACCCCATTTTATGGAATATTCAAGGATATTCAATTTATTGGATCAAAAGCTTTAAAATATCCCGTGAATTTTGGGAAAATAGGGGCTAAGGCCCCCTAATTTTAATTTTTTAATTCTATTTTTTTTTTATCTTTAACCCTAATAACTAATCTAAATTTAAGTTTGAAAGAAATGAAAAAATTATTCTCTATCCTGGCAATGGCTGGGCTATTTGTCCTTAGTACAAATACGGTAAGCGCAAAAGCGAATGTAATGGTTTCGAATCTGTCTTCAACCTTGGCCACAGCGTCATTAATGCTTCAGGATGAGGCCGCAGCAGCTTCAGAGGATCGAGGGTTTACCCAAGTCTTAAAAGAGCAGTTTATTCAGGGGGGTGCCGGATTCATGGGAATCGTACTACTCTGTTTAATATTAGGACTGGCTGTTGCCATCGAAAGAATCATTTATCTGAATATGGCCAGTACCAATACCACCAAATTAAAGCAACAGGTTGAAGATGCCCTTGCTTCCGGTGGAATTGAAGCCGCAAAAGAAGTATGCCGTAATACCAAAGGCCCCGTTGCCTCTATTTACTATCAGGGTCTTGACCGTGCCGGTGAGAGCATAGAGTCTGCTGAAAAAGCAGTAGTTGCTTATGGTGGTGTTCAAATGGGCCAGCTTGAAAAGAATGTATCCTGGTTGTCGCTCTTTATCGCAATTGCCCCCATGCTTGGATTCATGGGAACGGTAATTGGTATGATTCAGGCCTTCCAGAAAATTAGCGCCGTTGGTAACCTGAGTGCATCCCTGATTGCAGGAGATATCCAGGTAGCACTTTTGACTACGGTTTTCGGTCTTATTACTGCGATCATTCTACAGATCTTTTACAATTATATCATTGCGAAAATTGACAGCATCGTTAATGATATGGAAGATTCATCGATCTCTTTGATCGATATGCTTGTTGATCACAAGAAATAAGTCGGACTCTTAAAACAAAAGCATGCATAAAATTGTAAAAATAGTATTGATTGTATTGGGAGCTATCGGAGCCATACTCTGGTTCCAGCTGCCTGATAAGAATGTACCGGTAGGGGAAGCCGTTGAAAACGGCGCGATGAATTTTATGTTCATCATTACCTATCTGCTGTTGGCAATAGCAGTATTGTTCAGCCTGGTATTTGCGTTGAAGAATTTGTTTTCTAATCCGGAAAGCCTCAAGAAATCCTTGTTTGTAATTATTGGATTTGCACTTGTGGTTATACTATCCTACGCCCTGTCCAATGGGGCAGACGGTACAGTAGAGGCAATGGCCAGCAGAAATGTGGCTACCACTGAAAGCGTAGTTAAGAATATTGGTGCAGGATTGAATGTATTTTTTATCCTGGTGATTATTGCCGTGGTTGCCATGGCATGGGGAGGAATCAAGAAAATGTCGAACAAGTAAATCTTTAGACAATGCCTAGAAGAGGAGCACCACCAGAAGTTAACGCAGGGTCCATGGCGGATATCGCCTTCCTGTTGTTGATCTTCTTTCTGGTAACCACTACCATTGAAACGGATTCAGGGCTGGACCGTATGTTGCCGCCCATAGAACCGCCGGATCAGGATGTGGTTATTAAGCAAAAAAACATCTTTACGGTGAATATCAACAAGAATGGCCAGTTGCTGGCTGAAGAGGAGTTGATAGAACTGACTGAATTAAGGGAACGGGCGATCGCCTTTCTCGATAACGGAGGAGATGGCACCTGTAATTATTGTAAAGGGAGGAAAGATGAATCTTCATCAGATAACCCTACCAAAGCAATTATATCCCTGAAAAACGATCGGGAAACGCGTTATGGCACCTATATTACCGTTCAGAATGAACTGGTGGGAGCCTATAATGACCTGAGAAACCGGGAGGCCCAAAGGCTGTTCGGAAGGGATTTTACAGAGATGGAAGCGGAATACCTGAACCCTGAAACCCCGTCTGAAATTCGGGACGAATTGAAGGATAAGGTAAAACGGATCCAGGATTTGTTTCCACAGAAACTTTCAGAAGCTGAGACTTCTACTAATTAAAAAGACGAAAAATGGCTAAGTTTAATAAGAAAAAAGACGGAGACGTACCAGCTGTATCCACGGCCTCGCTTCCCGATATTGTATTTATGCTGTTGTTCTTCTTTATGACGGTTACCACTATGAAAGACAGTACGCTGATGGTGGAAAATACCTTGCCAAATGCAAGTGAGACCAAAAAATTAGAGAAGAAAGATAGGGTAATCTATATTTTTGTAGGAGCCCCTACCAGTCAGTATCAAAAAGTTTTTGGTTCTGAACCGAAAATCCAGTTGAATGACAAGTTTGCCGATGTATCAGAGGTAGGCGATTTCATTCTTCAGGAAAGGGCCAAGAAGCCACAGGAGCTTCAGAATGTGCTGACAACAGCTCTTAAAGTTGATAAAGAGGCTAATATGGGACTTATATCCGATATTAAGCAGGAACTTAGAAAAGTGAATGCCCTTAAGGTAAACTATACCACCTTTGAGGGTGATGCATTCCGAAATCTGCAGTAAAGCAGGTTTCTTTTCAAACCTAAATAGATGCTTAAAAGCGCTTCAGTTACTGGGGCGCTTTTTTGCTAAACCACCCCTACAGATGCGGTTTTTGATTGTGTTTTTAATCAGTATCACGGGAGCTAATCTGATGGCGCAGATGCCTGGAGAACCGGCAGACCCGCGTTATTTTGAAGACCAGTTTTACCTGGGTTTGAACTACAACCTTTTACAGGATAAGCCCAATGCCGTATCACAAAATAATTTGTCATATGGGATTCATTTCGGTTTTATCAAAGACCTTCCGCTAAACAGCAAAAGGACTTTAGCTGCGGGGCTGGGCCTTGGATATGGGGTAAATTCGTATTATTCCAATTTAAGAGCTATTCGCAATGGTTCTTCATTTCAGTATCTGTTTCTGGATAATACAACATCTTACCGCAGGAATAAATTGGAAACCCACTTAATTGAGCTTCCTGTGCAATTGAGATGGCGGAACTCAACAGCCAGTGAATTTAAATTCTGGAGGGTGTATGCCGGAATGAAGTTCGGCTATATTGTGGGGAGCCGTTCTAAATTTGTTACTGCAGATTTTATCGATAGCTTTTATAATACAGATACCGAGAATTTTCAATACGGCCTTACCCTGGACGTTGGCTATAATACTTTCAACCTGCATGTATACTACGGGCTAAATGGGCTGTTTGAAGATGGAGTGGTGGGCCCCGATGGGCAATCGTTGCAATTGACCCCTTTAAGGATAGGCTTGATTTTTTATATACTCTGAAACCGGTTTTAAAAGCGGGACTTCATACCTCATAAAGTTTTGTTACCTCCCCTTCTGATGGAGGATTCGGAATAGTGCTAGATCCAGAACTGAATGAGGATTAATTGAGATATCACTCCCAAAAGCCATCCCGTAAGCAGGCTTGCCCGACCGTGTATATTGGAATACAATCGCGAAGAAGCAATAAGCCCGCTTACCAGGGTGCAGAGGCTTACAGCAACAATAATATTTTTTTCAAAATGCAGGCTCAGGTTGATTAAAAACATGAGCAAACTGCCTATGCCAACCATATGCAGGCTGATCACTTTTTTAAAGATCGCCATTAGCAGAGCAGCCGTATTGGCAAGGATAAGCCCCAGAAAAAAATAATAGATCTCCGGGCTGTAATGGTTGGGAATAATCCTGGAAAATATGAGCAGTAAAAGCGCCAGGTTGATCAGCAATGGATAAACCCGTTCTTCTGAGGAAAGCAGCTTATAGGTGCGCAGTATTCCAAGGTTTCGCAAGATGAGCAGGCTGATCGCAGGTATGACCACACTAAGTATAAAAATGGGCAACAGGCTTCCCATTTTCATCCCTTCCGGACTGTATTTGGGAGTGATTTCAAAGTAGAGGAAAGTACCGTAAAACGGAATTAACAGCGGATGAAAGGCATAGGAGATAATTTTACTCAGCCAATGTATCATATCTCTTTACGAAGTCTGGCCACCGGTATTCCCAGTTGTTCTCGGTATTTAGCTACTGTCCTACGGGCTATGGGATATCCCTTTTCCTTCAGGATCTTAGCCAGTTTATCGTCAGTGAGGGGTTTGCGCTTTTCTTCATCCCGAATGACGGTTTCCAGGATTTTCTTGATTTCCTTGGTCGAGACATCTTCTCCCTGCTCATTCTTTATGGACTCCGAGAAGTAATCCTTGATCAATTTGGTCCCGTAGGGAGTATCCACATATTTGCTATTGGCAACCCTGGATACCGTAGATACATCCATGCCGATCAGATCGGCAATATCTTTCAGAATCATGGGCCTCAGGTTGCGTTCATCTCCGGTAAGGAAGTATTCCTTCTGGTAATTCATGATCGCATCCATGGTGACGTAAAGGGTTTGTTGCCGCTGTTTTATAGCATCAATAAACCATTTGGCTGCATCCAGTTTCTGCTTGATGAACATTACAGCATCTTTCTGGGATTTCGATTTGTCGCGCGCATTTTTATAACCAGCCAGCATATTGCTGTATTCCTTGGATACATGTAGTTCCGGGGCATTGCGACCGTTCAGTGACAATTCCAGTTCTCCTTCAACAATCCTGATGGAGAAGTCCGGGACAATATGCTCCACTATTTTATTACTTCCGGAATAGGATCCTCCCGGCTTGGGATTTAACTTTTCAATTTCCCCAATAGCTTCTTTGAGTTCCTCCTCGCTAATGTCGTGCTTCTGCAATAATTTCTGATAGTGCTTTTTGCTGAAATGCTCAAATGACTTTTTAAGGATTTCTATGGCCATTTCAATGGCGGGGCTGCTCTCTTTTCTCTCAAGCTGCAGCAACAGGCATTCGTCCAGGGAACGGGCTCCTACCCCAGGGGGGTCCAGTTGCTGTACTTTTTTAAGTACCTGCCGGATGGTTTGCTCATCTGTAAAAATGTTTTGAGTAAAGGCGAGGTCATCCATAATGTCCGAGATCGGACGTCGGATATATCCACTTTCGTCTACACTACCCACCAGGAATTCGGCAATGCTCCATTCTTCATCACTCAGATATTCCGTATTAAGCTGGTTTAAAAGGTATTGATTAAAAGAGATCCCGGCTGCATACGGAATCTGCTTTTCCTCGTCATCCCCACTATAATTATTGGCACGGGTGCGATAATCGGGGATTTCGTCATCACTGAGGTAATCGTCAATGTTGATCTCATCTGCATTGATCACTTCCCCTTCATCCCCTTCATCGTAGGAATCCTGATAATCGTCCTCCGCGGAAACGGGGTCCTCCTTGCCCGGTTCCAGGGCCGGATTTTCTTCCAACTCCTGCTTGAGCCGCTGTTCAAAAGCCTGGGTGGGTAACTGAATCAGCTTCATAAGCTGAATCTGTTGCGGAGAGAGCTTTTGTGATAATTTAAATTGCAGGTGTTGTTTCAGCATAATCTTAAGCGGAAAGCCGTTCTTTAAACATAAATTTAATCAATTAGGCTTAAAACTCGGCGTTTTGCGGGGTTCTCGGAAAAGGGATCACATCCCTGATGTTTCCCATTCCGGTAGCGAATTGCACCAGCCTTTCGAAGCCTAGGCCAAAACCGGAATGCACAGCTGTTCCAAACCTGCGCAGATCCAGATACCACCAGAGTTCTTTTTCATCTATCCCAAGGGCTTTCATTTTTTGGGTGAGTACATCCAGGCGCTCCTCCCTTTGGGAGCCTCCCACGATTTCTCCAATGCCTGGAAAAAGGATATCCATGGCGCGCACTGTTTTTCCGTCTTCATTGAGGCGCATGTAAAAAGCCTTGATCTCAGCAGGATAATTGAAAAGGATTACAGGACACTTAAAATGCTTTTCGACCAGGTACCGCTCGTGCTCGCTTTGTAAATCTGTTCCCCAGCCTTCAATCGGATATTGAAATTTTTTCTTCTTATTAGGTTTGCTGTTTTTAAGGATATCGATTGCTTCGGTATAACTAACCCTTTTAAAGGGCTGGTCGGTTACAAAACGCAATTTGTCCATCAGGGGCATCTCGCTTCTCTCGGCCTGTGGCTTTGATTTTTCTTCATCAAGCAAGCGCTTTTCAAGAAACTCAAGGTCTTCCTGGCAATGCTCCAGGATATAACGAATGACCTGCTGTATAAAGTCTTCTGCCAGATCCATATTGGCATCCAGGTCGTAGAAGGCCATTTCCGGTTCTATCATCCAGAACTCAGCCAAATGCCTGGAGGTATTTGAGTTTTCGGCCCTGAAGGTTGGCCCGAAGGTATAAACCTTTCCAAGCCCCATGGCATAAGCCTCTGCTTCCAACTGCCCGGAAACGGTCAGGTTGGTCTCTTTGCCGAAAAAATCTTCCTTAAAATCTACTGTTCCCTCGGGGGTTAAGGGCGGTGATTTCGGATCAAGTATACTTACGCGAAACATTTCCCCGGCCCCTTCAGCATCCGAACCGGTTATAATAGGAGCATGGAAATAATAGAACCCCTCTGATGTAAAATACTGGTGTACCGCAAAGGCAAGGGCAGAGCGGACCCTCATAACCGCACTAAAGGTGTTGGTCCGAACCCTCAGGTGTGCCTGCTCCCTTAAAAACTCCATACTGTGTTTTTTAGGCTGAATCGGATACTGTTCCGGATTGGCCTCACCCAATACCTGCAGAGAGCTCACCTGTAATTCAATTTTTTGTCCTCTCCCCTGGCTGGGAACCACTTCCCCAACTACGCGCAGGGCGGCTCCGGTATTGATTTTGCGTAAGACATCGGGATCCATTTTTTCAAAATCCACCACACATTGCAGGTTCTGAAGCGTAGAGCCATCATTCAGGGCAATAAAGCGGTTGCTTCGAAAAGTTCGTACCCATCCGGATACAGTAAGTTCCTGGTGTAAAGCGGCTTCTTCAAGCAGTGATTTGATACTAGAGGATTTCATGCTATTATTAAACTGGTTTGAATGGGCAAAGATACGGTATTGAAGGAAATTGCTGAGCGCTGCAGCCCTTTAAAAAGCCTGAATGATAGCAGGTGGTACTTCTTTTAATCTATCGCATTTCCATTGTCCTCTTCCTCGGGCAATATATCGATTTGCGGCTTTTTCAGTACCTGTTTGTTGGCGATGTTTCGCTCCAGGGAAAGCAGCAGGGAAGGAAGCAGGATCAGGTTGGCCAGCATTGCAAAAAGCAAGGTAGCCGAAACCAGGGCACCCAGGGCTACGGTTCCTCCGAAATTAGAAATCGTAAAGACCGAAAAACCGAAAAAGAGTACTATGGAAGTATAAAACATACTCACCCCGGTCTCGCGCAGGGCTGCATATACGGATTTGCGGATACGCCAATGATGAGTGGCCAGTTCCTGCCGGTATTTTGCCAGAAAATGAATGGTGTCATCTACAGATATTCCGAATGCGATACTGAATACCAGGATGGTAGACGGTTTTATAGGGACCCCTGCAAAACCCATGACCCCGGCTGTAACCACCAATGGTAAAATATTTGGGATCAGGGAAATGACAATCATTCGGAACGACCGGAACAGATAGGCCATAAAGAGTGCGATCAGGCCGATTGCCAGGGCCAGCGACATGACCAGGTTGCGAACGAGGTATTTGGTGCCTTTCAGAAAAAGCAACGCTTTTCCTGTCAGGAAAACCTCATAGCGTTCTTCCGGGAAAGTCCTGGCAATTTCCTGCTTGAGTTCACGTTCAATTTCTTCCATGCGGTCTGTCTTTACATCGCGCATATAGGTGGTCATCCGGGCAACCTGCCCGCTGCTGTCCACAAAACTTTTCAGAAGATCTCCGTTTTCTTTCGATTTTCGGGCAACATCCAGAATAAAATTGCTTTCCTGGGAAGTAGGCAACTGATAGTATTTCGGAATCCCGTTATAAAAGGCCTGCTTTGAATATTTGACCAGATTCACTACGGATATCGAACGGGAAAGCTCCGGGGTTTCCTCTATAAAATTTCCCAGTTCATCCATTCGCCTTAAGGTTGCAGGTTTTAAAATGCCGTTCCGCCTTTTGGAGTCAACCACTATCTCAACGGGCATGATCCCGTCAAACTCCTTTTCAAAAAAACGTATGTCCTGGAAAAATTCAGCTTTCTTTGGCATGTCTTCAATGGGGCTGCCCGATATATCTATTTGGTAGATCCCGATAATACTGACTACAAGCAAGCTGATTGAGACGGCATACACCGTAATCCGGCGATGCCGCACCATGCGTTCCATCCAATTGACAAAGGCATCGATCCATCGTTTGTTGAGGTGTTTTAGATGCTTGGTTTTGGGCAGGGGCATAAAACTGTACAGAATAGGAATGATAAGCAGGGAGAGCACAAAGATTCCCAGGATATTGAGAGATGCCACGATTCCAAACTCGGTCAGTAACTTACTGTCCGTAATAATAAAAGTTGCAAAGCCCGAGGCCGTGGTGACATTTGTCATCAGGGTGGCATTTCCTATTTTGGAAATAACGCGCTGCAGGGAAAGTGCCTGATTCCCGTGTTTGTTAACTTCCTGCTGGTATTTATTGATCAGGAAGATGCAATTGGGAATCCCGATGACGATAATTACAGGTGGTATCAGGGCAGTGAGTACTGTAATTTCATATTGTAGTAGCCCGAGGGTTCCAAAAGCCCACATCACTCCTATGATCACCACGCAGATCGAAATGAAGGTTGCGCGGAAAGAGCGGAAAAAGAAGAAGAAAATCAGGGAGGTTACGGCCAGGGCGGCAAAGATGAATTTCCCGATTTCATCGATGATGTTCTGTGAATTCATCGTTCGGATATACGGCATCCCGGATACCCGCACCTTTAGCCCGGTTTCTTTTTGAAAATCAGTGACCAGGTTCTGCAAATCGTTAAGGACAAAATCTTTCCGGACTGGGGTGTTTACGAGATCCTTGTCCAGATACACTACAGTTCTGAGCGTCTGGGTTTCCTTGTTGAAAAGCAACTTCTCATAAAAGGGAAGCCGGGTAAAAAGCTCATTTTTCAACTGGTCCATTTCGGCCTGGTCCTTTACAGGTCCCTTTAGCCAGGGGTCCAATACGAATTCCTGTTTGACAGAATCTTTTACAAGCCGTTGCAGGTTATCAGTTGAAAGCACAAAATCTACTTCCGGAAAGGCCGCAAGTTGTTCACTGAAAATGTTCCAGCGATTGAATTGTTCAGGGGTATAAAGGCTGCTATCTCGAATAGCCAGGACGATGGTATTTCCTTCTTCCCCGAATTTCTTTAAGAATTCCTGATACTCAAGATTTATGGGGTGGTCATCAGGCAGCAGGTTTGCTTCTGAATTCGAGAAGCGCATGTGCTTCCATTGTGTAGCCAGTAAAACGGTTGCCAGGACAATGAGCAGCAGGATCAGGATCCGGTTCCTCAGAATAATCCTGGCCGTTTTTGCCCAAAAACCTTGTGTTAGTTTCGCTACCATCCCTTCAGTCGGGCGCAAAGGTAGAAAATGATTGTCACTGTACCCAACTTTTGCCGCTTTTGAACGCTTCTGGTTTTACCTTTTAACAGTTGGTAAGCATATAAGGGTCTGATTAAAAACGTATCTTTTGTGGTATGGCCTCAAAAGAAGAATATTCAAAACAGCGCAGATATCGAAAGCTGGCGCGCAGGGCATACAGGGGGGTTATCCTGGTATGTATCCTTGCTTTGATTTGTGCGGTTCTGATCTGGTATGTGGCCGATACCTCGCAGTAGGAGGATCAGTAGAAAAGTAGCTTGCTGGTGAACTGAAAAATAAGACTTAATTACACTTTCATGATTTCAGCCTCCTTCACTTCCAGAATTTTATCTATCTGTGAAATATATTTATCTGTGAGTTCCTGAATATCTATTTCGGCATTTTTTTCCAGGTCTTCGGAAATTTCCAGGGCCTTGATTTCCTTGTTTGCTTCCTGACGGGCAGAACGTACCCCTACTTTTGCATCCTCCGCTTCCGCCTTAGCCTGTTTTACCAGTTGCTTGCGTCTTTCCTCTGTTAAAGGGGGTACATTGATGATAACCATCTCCCCATTGTTCATGGGGTTAAAGCCCAGGTTGGCATTCATGATAGCGCTTTCAATTTCGGGTATCAAATTTTTTTCCCAGGGTTGTACTGAGATAGTTCGCCCATCCGGAGTGTTGATATTTGATACCTGAGACAGCGGGGTCTGACTCCCGTAATATTCTACCATAACGGAAGAAAGCATGGAAGGGCTGGCTTTCCCTGCACGGATTTTAACCAATTCCTTTTCCAGGTGTGAAATAGCTTTTTGCATACTGTCCCTGGTTGCCTCTAAAATAAAACTTACATCCTCATTCATAAGTGCTGTTGCTTAGCAGATAGAAATTTTTATTTAATATCAAAGATTTACCACAGTTCCGATATTTTCTCCGGCCACGATCTTCAGCAAATTCCCCTTTTTATTCATGTCAAAGACAACGATGGGCAATTCATTTTCCTGGCTGAGTGTAAAGGCTGTGGTATCCATTACCTTAAGACCCTTGCTGAGTACATCTTTAAAGCTGATACTGTCAAATTTTGTCGCGCTTTTATCCTTTTCCGGGTCGCTGCTGTAAATACCATCAACCCGGGTACCCTTCAGAATTACATCTGCCTCTATTTCTATAGCCCGGAGAACTGCTGCGGAATCTGTTGTAAAATATGGATTCCCGGTACCACCGCCAAAAATCACTACTCTTCCTTTTTCCAGGTGGCGCATGGCCCTGCGACGAATAAAAGGTTCTGCAACCTCATTGATCTTGATTGCAGACTGCAAACGGGTATCCACCCCGGCATCTTCCAGGGCCGCCTGCAGTGCCAAGCCGTTGATGACGGTTGCCAGCATCCCCATATGATCGCCCTGCACGCGGTCCATTCCGTTGCTGGCCCCGGCCAACCCACGGAATATATTACCTCCTCCAATGACAATGGCCACTTCTATACCCTTGTTAACCACTTCTTTGATTTCCTGGGCATATTCGGCCAGCCTTGAGGGGTCAATCCCGTATTGTCTTTCCCCCATCAGCGCTTCACCGCTCAATTTTAGAAGTATGCGCTTGTATTGCATGAATTTGCTATCTAGAATTCGAACAAAAATAATCAAAAATATTTAGCATTGCCTTTGTAATGGCAGGGGTTATAATTCCTAATTTATTCTAAAAAAACAGCAGCAAAACATATTAAATCAATAATCTTGTAGATGTAATTCAGTTTTATGAGAAAATATATTGTCTTCCTTTTCGCAAGTGTGCTTTTGGCAGGGTGCGGTTCCCTCAAACAAAACACCAGTATTACGGATGCCCCGGTTTTGGTAACTATAGATTTGGTCGGAGTGGAGGCGGACCGTGTGGAAGTGGTGCTGGACCCCGGAAGCATTCCGGGATCACAGTTGCGTTTTTTTATTCCCAAAACGGTACCCGGCACGTATAGCGAGGATAATTATGGTCGTTTTGTGGAAGATTTACAGGCCCTTGATGCCACCGGTAACCCACTGCAGGTAAAAAGGGACGACATGAACAGCTGGACCATCTACGGGGCACAGCAAATGGACAAAATACGCTATTACGTCAATGACACATTTGACACGGAAAGCGAGCAGGAGGAAGCTGTATTCTCCCCCGCGGGAAGCAATATCCTGAAAAATGAGAATTACCTGCTAAACCTGCATGGGTTTGTAGGGTATTTCGAAGGGTTAAAAGAACTCCCTTACCGCCTGGAATTCATTGTGCCGGCCGAAATGAGGCCGGTGACTTCCCTAAGGGAATTGCCCCTTGAGAACGGGAACTTTGGGTTCAGTGCAGATCGGTATTTTGAAGTAATCGATAACCCGGTTCAATTTACCTCACAACCTTCTGCGAGTTTTCAGGTAGGGGATATCCGGGTGCGACTCAGCGTTTATTCCCCTAATGAAACCTACTCGGCAGCTGACCTGAAACCCTCTATGGAACGGATGATGAAGGCCCAGAAAACCTTCCTCGGTGAAATAGACGGCACACGCGAATACAACATCCTGCTTTATTTGTCTACGCTGAATCCGGACGATGCTAGCGGTTTTGGCGCCCTTGAGCACCATACTTCCACAGTTGTGGTTTTGCCCGAACAAATGTCCAGGGAGCAGTTGGAACAAACGATGACAGATGTAGTCTCTCACGAATTTTTTCATATCGTTACCCCGCTTAACGTGCATTCAGAGGAGATACAGTATTTTGATTACAATAATCCCAGCATGTCGCAACATCTTTGGATGTATGAAGGAACTACAGAGTATTTTGCAAACCTCTTCCAAATACAGCAGGGGCTGATTGGAGAGGATGAATTTTATACCCGCATGGCTGCCAAGATACAGAATGCAAGCGGTTACAATGACTCCCTTTCTTTTACGGAGATGAGCAAAAACGTCCTTAAAGATCCTTACGCAGCCCAATATGCAAATGTTTATGAGAAAGGAGCCCTGATCAACATGGCTCTGGATCTTCGCCTGAGGGAACTCAGCGGAGGAGAAATGGGGGTGCTGGACCTGATGAAAACACTTTCTGAAAAATACGACGTAGACACGCCCTTCCGCGATGATACCCTAATTGATGAAATAGTTAGGCTTACCTATGCTGAGATTCGGCCGTTCTTTGAGAAACACGTCATGGGCGGGCAGCCCATCCCTTATGAGGAATATTTTGCAAAAGCAGGCCTCGGCACCCGTGAAGTTGCAGTTGAATGCGGCTTTTTTCTCAACGGACAGATTCCCTTCATTGATGTGGATCCATCCAATACAGATGAAATATTTATCCGCAAGGGGATCCGCCTGAACACCTTCTTTACCGAATTAGGTGCAGAAGGAGGGGATGTGATCAAAGAGATAAACGGGGTACCTATTACCCTTGAGTCTGTCAGGAACATTGTGGGCGAAAGTTTCGGATGGAATGCAGAAACACCCATTGAGATGGTTGTTGAGCGGGAAGGGGAGCAGATTACCCTTAAAGGAACGGCTGGAAAACCTACTGTAGTTCAAAACCGTTTGTCCCCGCTACCGGAGGCCACTGAACAACAAAAAGCCCTGCGGGAAGCGTGGTTGCGTGGTTAAAATAAAAAACGCCCCATTGAGGGGCGTTTTTTTTGATCTTTTGGGAGGTAATTACCCAAGGGCAACACGTTCAAAACCGGTTACTTCCAGATTGGCTCCGGCGGTTTTGACATATTGGGAAACGCTCATTTTACTGTCTTTAATGAAATCCTGGTTAACCAGGGTATTGTCTTTAAAGAAACGCTTCAGTTTTCCCTGTGCAATTTTATCCAGCATGGCCTCAGGCTTGCCTTCCTCACGAAGCTGATCTTTTGCAATTTCAATTTCCTTATCGATGGTTGCCTGATCTACCTGCTCTTCATTCAGGGCTACAGGATTCATAGCAGCTGCCTGCATGGCAACATCTTTAGCGACCACTGCAGCATTGTCTACCACTTCAGATAACCCAACCAGGGTTGCAATTTTATTCCCGGCATGGATGTAAGACCCAACAAAGGGAGCACTTAGCTTACGGAATCCACCGATCTCGATTTTTTCTCCAATAACTCCGGTTTGTTCGATCAATTTCTCTGAAACGCTCAAACCGTTATAATCCGCATTCATAAAAGCATCTAGTGAATCATAAGAAAGAGCCAGGTCTGCCAGTTCATTGGCGAGGGTTACAAAGCTTTCGTTCTTGGCCACAAAGTCCGTTTCACAGTTAAGTGAAATAATAACCCCTTCAGTATTGGCATCATTTACTTTAGCGATGGCCGCACCTTCCGAAGAATCGCGGTCTGCACGCTTTGCAGCTACCTTTTGTCCCTTTTTCCTCAGGATTTCTATGGCTTTTTCAAAATCGCCTTCTGCTTCTACCAGGGCATTTTTGCAATCCATCATTCCGGCCCCGGTACTCTTCCTTAACTTATTTACCTCTGCTGCGGTAATTTTTACCATTGTTATAATTTTTGTGGGATTCGTCAGGATCCCGTTTCGTTATTGATTTTTTTGAAATAAGGGATTTATTCTACGCCTCCCTTGGCATTTTCCTGCCATTCTTTCAATGCGTCCCAGTCTCCGTCTGCAGCCATTTTTGCCTGCTTTGGCCAGCTGGTTGGGTCCAGGTGGGCCATCCTCGAACTGGCTTCGGTAAGGATTTCCTTGATCGCATCAGGTTTTGCCTTGGAAAGGGCTTCATATCCTGAAATTCCCGCCTTGGTTAAGGCCTCGGCTGCTTTGGGGCCAATACCTTCTATTTTGGTCAGGTCTTCGGCAGCTGCCTTTTTGGTTTCCTTCTTAGGGGCTTTTTCTTCCTTAGCTGGAGCTGCTTCAGTTTTGGTCTCTTCAACAGCTGCTTTTTCAGCCTTTTCGGCTTTCTTTACCTCTGTTTTTTCTTTCTTGGCAGGTGCTTCTGCTGTTGCTGTTTCACTCTTTTTGGAAACGGCTTTTTCTTCTTTCCCTTCCTTTTCTGCTGCTTTTTCAGATTTCCTTTCTGCAAGGCCGGCAGCTACTGCATCCGTTACATGGGTCATGATAACTTCAATAGATTTGGATGCATCGTCATTAGACGGGATCACGAAATCTATAGGCCGTGGATCTGAATTTGTATCCACCATAGCGAAGATAGGGATGTTCAACTTTTGGGCTTCTTTAACAGCAATGTGCTCGCGCATGGTATCTACAATGAACAGGGCCCCGGGTAAACGGGTCATCTCTGCAATAGATCCGAGGTTTTTTTCCAGTTTAGCACGCAGTCGTTCCACTTGCAGGCGCTCTTTCTTGGAAAGCGTATTAAAGGTTCCGTCTTTCTTCATTCTGTCGATAGACGCCATCTTCTTTACAGCTTTACGGATGGTTACAAAGTTTGTAAGCATCCCTCCCGGCCAGCGTTCGGTAATGTAAGGCATGTTAACCGCGGACACCTTGTCTGAAACAATGTCCTTAGCCTGTTTTTTAGTTGCTACAAAGAGGATTTTGCGGCCGGAGGCAGCAATTTTCTTCAATGCTTCACTGGCTTCATCCAGTTTTGCAACCGTTTTATAAAGGTTGATTACGTGAATCCCATTTCGCTCCATGTAGATGTAAGGAGCCATGTTCGGATTCCATTTACGGGTGAGGTGTCCAAAATGCACCCCTGCTTCCAATAATTCTTTAACTGCAGCGTTTGTCGCCATTTTAAAATTTAGTTTACGTTCTTTGAATGAGCAATGGTCAAGTGGTCGCCCGCAATAGGGTTCGCCTTCACCATTTAGATGCTAAACTAAAAGGTATTCAGAAGTGTAAAATATACTTCCGAATGTTAACTAGTTTCTCCGAAGAGAACTTTTCAAGGAACTAGGGTTAATATTAACCTGCCAGGCAGGCTTAAAACATATATAATCGGACCATGGTTTCCCATGGAGAAAATCTTATCGCTTGGAGAACTGGAACTTCTTACGGGCTTTCTTCTGACCGAATTTTTTACGTTCTACCATTCTCGGGTCTCTGGTAAGCAGCCCTTCAGGCTTCAATACAGAGCGGTTTTCCTCATCAATTTCGCATAAGGCACGAGATACAGCCAGGCGGATTGCTTCAGCCTGCCCCGTGATTCCACCCCCGAATACATTTATGTTCAGGTCGTAATTGGCATCCGTTTCCGTAAGGGTAAGGGGTTGTCTTACCTTGTATTGAAGTGTCGCTGTTGGAAAATATTCCTTGAACTCTTTTTTGTTTACGGTAATATTTCCTTTTCCTTCTGACAGATATACACGGGCCACAGCGGTTTTCCTTCTGCCTATTTTATGAATTACCTCCATTATTTAAGGTCATTTAAATTGATTGCCTTTGGTTTTTGTGCTTCCTGCTCGTGAGCAGCTCCTGCATATACCCGTAGGTTGCGGAAGAGGTCAGCGCCCAATCGGTTCTTTGGCAGCATCCCTTTAACAGCTCTTTCCACGAGTGCTGCCGGATTTTTCGCCAGCAGGTCCCGGGCCGTTTCAGATCTTTGTCCACCTGGATAACCGGTATAACGGATATATTCTTTAGAATCCCATTTTTTTCCGGAAAGGGATACCTTTTCAGCATTGATAATCACAACGTTATCCCCGCAATCCACATGTGGAGTAAAATTGGGCTTGTATTTTCCCCTCAGTATTTTAGCAACCTTGGAAGACAATCTTCCCAGGGTTTGCCCTTCGGCATCAACCAGTACCCATTCCTTCTGAACGGTATTCTTGTTGGCTGATATCGTTTTGTAGCTTAATGTATCCACTACCAATTTTTTAAATATTAAACACTTCAATCCCGAATAACGGGCTGCAAATGTACAATTATTAAGTTGAAATACAAACGCCTGAAAGGCAATATTTTTTTGCATTTAACGAATTATTCGCTCAATATCGCCTGTATCATTTAATGTGCTTCCAGCCAGTTGTCTCCCACACCGATGTCTACCACAAGGGGTACCGACAGTTCATAGGCCTGTTCCATTTCAGATTTGATCATATCCTTCACCCTGTCCAGTTCGGGTTTATATACGTCAAATACCAGTTCATCGTGAACCTGGAGGAGCATTTTGGTCTTTAGTTTATTTTCCCTGAGCTTATCATGAATACGGATCATGGCGATTTTGATAATATCGGCTGCACTTCCCTGAATAGGCGCATTAACGGCATTTCTTTCTGCCGCACCCCTTACCACTGCATTGCTTCCGTTGATATCCTTCAGATACCTCCTGCGCCCGAGTACGGTCTGAACGTAACCGTGTTCCCTGGCAAAGTCTATTTGCTCACTGATGTAATTGCGCAGCTTCGGATAAGTTTTATAATAAGTATCTATCAGCTCTTTGGCTTCAGTGCGGCTGAGGTCGGTCTGATTGCTGAGCCCGAAAGCCGACACCCCGTAAATAATCCCGAAGTTCACGGTTTTTGCGTTGGAACGC
Source organism: Robiginitalea insularis (assembly GCF_052497835.1). Taxonomy (NCBI): domain Bacteria; kingdom Pseudomonadati; phylum Bacteroidota; class Flavobacteriia; order Flavobacteriales; family Flavobacteriaceae; genus Robiginitalea; species Robiginitalea insularis. The sequence goes on along the minus strand of NZ_CP199296.1, from coordinate 850,722 downwards.
TGTTCCCTTGTTACCTCCTCAAGGGGTACCTGAAAAACTTTGGCAGCCGTGGAGGCGTGAATGTCTTCCCCGCGCTTAAAGGAATCAATCATATTGGTTTCCTCACTCAGGGCAGCAATAATGCGTAGCTCAATCTGTGAGTAGTCTGCCGCAAGCAGGCAATATTCTTCATTTCTTGGAATAAAGGCTTTTCGGATTTGCCTGCCCCTTTCGGTTCGAATGGGGATATTCTGCAAGTTAGGGTTGTTACTGCTTAACCTTCCTGTGGCTGCTACCGTTTGCATATAATCTGTATGAACCCGGCCGGTAACCCTGGAGACCTGGTCGGGGAGCGCATCCACATAGGTGCTCTTGAGTTTGCTGAGCCCCCGGTAGTCCAGTACTGCCCGTACGATTTTGTGGTCCTTTGCCAGGTCTGAGAGTACGTCTTCAGCGGTGGAATACTGGCCTGTTTTTGTCTTCTTCGGTTTATCGACCAGTTTTAGCTTGTCGAATAAAATTTCCCCAAGCTGTTTTGGAGATCCAATATTGAATTCTGCGCCAGCCTCTTTGTATATCTCTGCTTCCAGGGATACAATATCGTCTTCAAGTGCCCCTGAAAGACCTTTTAAAAATGCGGTATCCAGATTTATGCCTTCCAATTCCATATCTGCAAGTACCCTTAGCAGCGGAATTTCTATGTCCGTAAAAAGCTCACGAGTATTGGCATCCTGTAATTCCGGGGCAAATTTCTGGGCAAGTTGCAGGGTGATATCTGCATCTTCAACAGCGTATTCGGTTTGCTCCTCCAGAGATACCTGCCGCATGCTCAATTGATTTTTCCCCTTTTTGCCGATCAGCTCCGTAATGGAGATAGGCGTATAGTTCAGATAAGTCTCGGATAGCACATCCATATTATGGCGCATATCCGGGTTGATCAGGTAATGTGCCAGCATCGTATCAAACAGCCTGCCATGGACCTGAATACCGTAGGTGCTCAAAACTTTTATATCATACTTCAGATTTTGCCCTACTTTCTCAATTTTATCCGATTCAAAAAAAGGTTTTAGTAATTCCAGTAATTCCAGGGCTTCCTCCTTCTCCGGGGGAAAAGGAATGTAAAAACCTTTATGCGCCTCCCAGCTGAAGGCAATTCCGACCAGTTCCGCCTCTAACGGATCCAGGGAAGTAGTCTCCGTGTCAAAGCAGACGGTAGTCTGTTCCATCAGACTTTTTATAAAGAGCTTTTGACCCATACCCGGCTGAACCAGCTGATACAGGTGCGGCACATCCTTGATGGATTTCCTTCCGCTGAAAGCAACCACTTCAGAGGTGTCCGCATCGGATCCGAAAAGGGAGAATTGACCGCTGCCGGCTTCCCGCTGTTGTTTGCGGGCCGTTTCAGTACTGCTTACCTGGGTGGTCTGGGTATCGTCTTCCTCTGAGAAGATTTTAAGGAACTGATCCCTGAGACGGCGAAATTCCAGCTCTTCGAATATTTCCTGCACTTTTTTGCTGTCGGGAACGCTTAACTCGTAATCTTTTTCATCGAAAGTTACATCGCAGGTAATACAGATGGTGGCCAGCTTTTTGGATAATTTTCCGAGTTCCGCATTCTCGATGATTCGTTCCTTCATTTTTCCTTTAAGCTGGTCTGTATTTTCCAGCAGATTTTCAAGGGAACCGAACTCATCTATAAACTTCTTTGCGGTTTTATCTCCAACCCCGGGAAAGCCGGGGATATTATCACTGCTATCTCCCATCATGCCCAGGTAATCAATTACCTGTTCCGGGCGCTGTACCCCAAATCTTTTCTGGACTTCAGGGATACCCCAAATCTCAATACCGTTACCCATGCGGGCCGGCCTGTACATGAATATATTTTCGGAAACCAATTGTCCGAAATCTTTGTCCGGGGTCACCATAAATACCTGGTAATCCTGTTTTTCAGCCTGTTTGGCAAGTGTGCCTATTATATCGTCTGCCTCCAGGCCAGACACCTCAATACAAGGGATATGCATGGCCTTCAGGATTTTTTGTATCCAGGGGATGGCTATCCTGATGGCGTCGGGGGTTTCATCCCGGTTGGCCTTATATTCCGGATACAACTCGGTTCGCTCACTGCTTCCGTCTTTGTCAAAGCAAACGGCCAGGTGGTCCGGTTTCTCTCTTCGGATCACATCGAAGAGCGAATTCATGAACCCCATAATCGCTGAGGTATCCATCCCTTTGGAATTGATTCTGGGATTCTTGATCAGGGCGTAATATCCCCTGAAGATAAGCGCATAGGCATCGAGTAAAAAAAGGCGTTTTTTTTCAGACATATCTGTGGGTTTCTCAGCGTTTCAAAGCTAAGAAGATTCTCATGATTTCAGGTAACTCTCCGAGGGGATATTGCGATGGCCCTGGGTATCGTATTTCCGATAACTGAACCCCGGATGTATACAATAGGCCCCGGTTTCTCCTTTTTTATTCAGGGCGAGAAAACCGATCTGAAAATCCAGTTTTCCATTGTTTTTAGCAATAATACGGGCTACCCCTTCTTCACAGGCTTTCTGAGGAGACATCCCCTGCCTCATTAATTCAACAATCAAAAAACTGCCCACGGTACGGATTACTTCTTCTCCCACCCCCGTTGCTGTAGCACCCCCAACTTCATTGTCAATATAAAGACCGGCACCAATGACCGGGGAATCTCCGACACGCCCACGCATTTTATAAGCCATGCCGCTGGTAGTGCAGGCCCCCGCAAGATTTCCGTTTTTGTCCCTGGCGAGCATTCCGATGGTATCGTGGTTTTCAATATTTATAACGGGTTCATAGCGGGAGGTTTCCTGCCATTCCAGCCATTGTTTTTTTGATTTCTCGGTGAGCAGGTCTTTGAGTTCAAATCCGGAATCCAGTGCAAATTGCCGGGCGCCGGCCCCTACAAGGATTACATGCGGAGTGTCCTCCATTACCTTCCGGGCCACACAAACGGGGTGGACAATCCCTTCCAGCCCCATTACGGAGCCGCACCTCCCCTTGGAATCCATAATACAGGCATCCAGGCTTACAATCCCGTCCCGGTCGGGCCGCCCCCCGTAACCTACGGTCTGGTTTTCGGGGTCTGCTTCTTCAACCATTACACCCTGCTCTACTGCATTCAGGGCACTGCCGTTTTGATCGAGCACTTCCCAGGCCTTTGCGGTGGCATTTCCAAAGTCCCAGGTGCAAACGGCAATTGCACCGCCCGATGAAGCGGCTACTGGCTTTGTGGTTTCCCCTTCACAGGACATTAGCGAACTGCCACTGAGCAGTCCGGCAGATCCCAAAGATGAATTTCTGATAAATTTCCTTCTGTCCATAGCTGGAAGCGATTACTTTTAGTGAAATAAAGATACATATTATGATTCTGGAAGTTTGTGCGCATTCACTCGAATCTGCCCTTATTGCCCAGCAAGCCGGTGCAGACCGGCTTGAATTCTGTTCCGAACTGGCTATAGGGGGTATAACGCCATCTCATGGAATGCTACAACAAGTACGGGAGAAGGTTCAGATTCCGGTTCATGTGCTGATCCGTCCGCGTTCCGGGAATTTTACCTATTCAGAAGCGGAAACAGCAGCCATGCTACGGGATATTGAACTTTGCCGTTCCCTCGGATTTGAAGGTGTTGTTAGCGGGTGCCTGACTCCTGAGCGCCGGCCAGACCTTGCTAAATTGAAAGTTTTAAGAAATGCCGCCAGGGGGATGCACTTAACGTTTCACCGTGCTTTCGATTGGGTTTCGGATCCTGAAACAGCCTTCAGTGAACTCATTGCGCACGGAATTGACGGCCTGCTCAGCAGCGGGCAAAGGAATACGGCAGCTGAGGGCCTTGAATTGCTGAAAAGATTGCAGGGGTTTGCTGCGGAGCCGATAATTGTAGCAGGAGGAGGTATTAATGCCTCCAATATCGGGGATTTTTCAGGTACGGGTTTTCAGGCGATTCATCTTTCAGGAATACCCAGGCAACCCACGCCATCAGAAAGGGTTCCCCTGCCCATGAATAACCTGCAATTGTTGCGGGAAGACTTTCTGCTGCAAAGTGACCAAAAAGCACTGGAGGCTATCCGTGAACATCTGGATAATCCTAATCAGGAGACTGTGTAAGCCCTAAAAGAGATATATTTGTAAACTATATGATTCGTTGGATCCTTTTTATAATCGTCTATTTGGCGATGGGCCTTTACACCCTGCAGGCGCTTCGCTCAGGGACCCGTTTTCCCTGGGTGTATTTTGTATATATGGCGGTAGCGCTTCTGATCCTGGGAAATTTTATTTATCAATTCAGTTGGGCGGAAGAAGGGGGCAGGGTCCTGAGCCGGCCCAAGAGTTATGCCGTAGGATTTCTTCTGGCTATACTTACTTTCAACCTGATCACCATTCTCTTTCTCTTTTCGGAAGATATCTTCAGGCTTATATTCGCTGCCTACCACAAAATAGGGGGGAGGTCGGATGAATTTACACTTCCTACCCGTAGAAGGTTTTTAAGCCTGATGGCCCTTGGCATTGCTTCTATCCCTTTCGGGGCGCTGTTATACGGAATGTACCGGGGTAAATACCGGTTCAGGGTTCTTAAATACAACCTGGAGTTTAAAGAATTACCGGAAGCATTTCACAATTATACCATTACGCAAATTTCGGACATCCATAGTGGCAGTTTTGACAACCGAGAAAAAATTGAATACGGCGTTTCGCTGATTAATGAGCAAAAAAGCGATGTGCTACTCTTTACCGGGGATATGGTAAATAACAAGGCCGAGGAGATGTTGCCGTGGAAAGAACTTTTCGGAACACTCGATGCCCCGGACGGGAAATATTCCATATTGGGAAACCATGATTACGGGGATTATTATACATGGGAAACTGAAGAGGCCAAGGTTCAGAATCTTGAAGACCTCAAACATATGCAGAAAGAAATGGGATTCGATCTGCTCTTAAATGAACACCGTTATTTGCAAAAAGGGAATGAAAAAATAGCCCTGATAGGAGTTGAAAACTGGGGCAGGGGAGGCTTTAAGAAAGCCGGAGATCTCAGAAAGGCCACCGCAGGCCTGGAGAAGGATGTTTTCAGAATCCTTTTAAGCCACGATCCCTCCCATTGGGAAGACCAGGTAATTGAGGATGAATTACACTATCACCTTACCCTCAGCGGGCATACCCACGGGATGCAATTTGGGATAGAGATACCCGGTTGGGTAAAATGGAGCCCCGTAAAATGGCGCTATAAGTACTGGGCAGGGATTTATGAGGAATTGGGACAGTATATTAATGTAAACAGGGGCTTTGGTTTTCTGGGGTATCCCGGAAGGGTGGGGATATGGCCCGAAATTACAGTAATCACCCTTAAGAAAAAGGGAATGGCCTGAAGCGGTTTGTGAGATTCCGTCTAAAACAGGCAGTTTCCGTTTGGATTTAACAATTTTTCTTACTTTTGATTTGTAACCCAATCATTGCTATATGTCTAAATTCGGTGAACTTATAGATCAGAGTATCCCGGTGCTTTTGGATTTCTACGCCGAGTGGAACGAACAATCTACTTCTATGCATCCCGTCCTCAGGGATGTAGCTGCCGCCCTTGGCGATAAAGGCAAGGTTATCAAAATAGATGTTGACAAGAACAAGGAGCTATCGCAGGCCTTACGCATAAAGGGCCTTCCTACCCTTATGATTTATAAGAAGGGGGAGATGGTTTGGAGGCAAAGCGGTGAACAGGATGCCAACACCCTTATCGGCATTCTCAACGAGTATATCTAGCAGCCTGAAAGCCTTTTCTATTTGCTTTAGCTTCCCAATCCCAAAATTAATTTTCCACAACCGTATCCTGCAGTGAGGTGCTGTCCGGTACCATAGTACTGTCTGGCAAATCCGGATCGGGCTCTGTTACTTCCGGAATCTCGGGCAGGCTTTCTTCCAGGGGGTTTTCGGTAAACTGGAAACGATCCAGTTGCTCATTAAAAATAAGGGTTTCCTTTTCGGCCAGGTCCCTCTGGTCATTTTCTATTAGGATATCGATAATACGCCTGTAGGCTTCCATATCCCCCAGGATTTCTTCAATATTGTCGTATTGCTCGTCCAGTGGAATGCCTGCATAATAATCCAGGCGGTCCAGATAGATGCCTTTGAGCTGATTGAACAACTCCCGCGCCTTTTCCGTTTCCCCCACCTGGTAATAGCCTTCCATAAAGGGTTCCACGAAGGTGTAGAATTCAAAATATTTAACGGGCAGGTGGGTCATTGCCAATTCAATGACATTTTTAGCCTTTTCAATTTTGTTCTCGGCGATAAGGGCTTCCATGAGCCGCGCAAGGTTACTCCTGAAGGAAAGACCCTGTGAGCGGGTTTGAGTGTCGTGATAAATTTCAGAACTTCCGGAATTGCCCCATTCCCAATTCATAACCACCTCATACATGCGATCGGTATCGATGCGACCCAGCTCAAAGGCGGAGCGGTTTTGGGTTTTTATAGGTACCAGTTTATAAGCAAGCCCTTCCAGTTGCAGGTAATCTTTCATCCATAAGTATTCTGCATCATCAAAACTACCCCCGGAGAAATAAATAGGACGCTTCCAGTCATTGTTTGCAAGGATATCGAGCATCAAAATCCGGTTTTTGGCCATAGCGCTAGGGAGGTCTATATCGATGTAATCTACTATAAGGGCAGAGTCTTTGGGCTTTACAATCCCGTATTTCAATACATTTTCCTTATTGACCGGCACCCTTATCTTATTGGTGGGATAATAAACAAGGTCCAGCGTGCTTTCGGGGTACTGATTGATATCCAGGCCATTTTTTTCAAGGTAATAACGGAATTTGGTCTCCGGCCGGTCACTCCCGATCCAGTTCATAAAATCCTTGATATTCCAGCGGTTCTCCGTAATTTGCTGATAATAGATAACATCCCTGTTGCCATAACGATAAAGGTTATGAGTGAGCTGAGACGGGATGGGCTCGCTTTCATAGGCCTTTCGTTTCATCTGGTCTACATACCAGTCCGTCGCAAAAAGGCTGGTACAAATCACGCGTACATCCGTTCTGTATTTCTCTATTTCCTGGGCATACCACAATGGGAAGGTGTCGTTATCCCCAATGGTAAATAACATGGCTCCGGCATCTTCCACACAGCTATCCAGATAAGCTTTGGCACTGGAGCGGGCCGTATACCGACCTGAGCGATCGTGATCATCCCAGTTCTGGTATGCCATCAGGGTAGGCACGGCCAATAAGCAAACCAGGCTGATAACAGGTGCCCAGATTTTGGGGCTGATCCATTTTTTGAATTCTTCGTACAGCCCCAGTACCCCCATCCCTATCCAGATGGAAAAAATATAGAAGGACCCTACCAGGGAATAATCCCTTTCCCGGGGTTGGAAGACATAGGGGTTGGTATAAAATTGAATGGCGATCCCGGTGAACATAAAGAAAACAAACAAAACCCAGAATTGTTTAGGGTTGCGGGAAATCTGAAAGATTATTCCAATAATCCCCAGCAGCAGCGGCAAAAAGAAGTAGGTATTGCGCCCTTTGTTATCCAGTTTGTCCTGAGGCAGGTTATCCTGACTCCCCAGGCGGATGGCGTCGATAAATTTGATTCCGCTGAGCCATTCGCCCTGTCCGTTATATCGCCCTTGCTTATCGTCCTGTTTCCCTACAAAATTCCACATAAAGTACCGCCAGTACATGTACCCGAACTGGAACTGCAACATAAAGCGGACATTATCCCATACAGAGGGTGGATGCACTTCTAGTTCTTCCCCGAAGCGCCTTAAAAAGGTGATATACTGGCCTTCGTCAATTTCCCCGTTGGCCAGGGCCATCCGAAGTTGTGAGGTGGCTCTGCGCAACTCTTCATTGTTCTTTTTCAGGCTGAAGTCAAGCGGGCCAAAATACTTCATATAATTTTCGGCGTGCTGGTTGCTCCACATACGGGGGAGCAGGCCAATGTGTTTTTCATTGGGACCGGGCAGGGCTTCCTTATAGTGGTTTACTATAATATATTTCCCTGTCTTTTCATCCTTTTCATATTTGGGCTTATCATCCCGGTTGGGGCCGGCAGGTGCAAAGAGATCGGAGTAATAGGCGCCGTAAACCGGACTATCCGTACCCGGGTATTGCTCCCGGTTGTAATAGGCCAGCAGGGCACGGGCATCGGCCGGGTTATTCTCATTGATGATTACGTTTGCATTGGCACGAATGGGCAGCATAAGCCAGGAGGAGAACCCGAGGAACAAAAACATACCACAAAGGACCAGGGTGTTGGCTTTCCTGTAATTGTTGCGGCGGGTATAGTGCAGGCCAAAATAAAAAGCGGAAGCAAACAATATCCCGATAATAATGGTCCCGGAATTGAAAGGCAGCCCTACTTCATTAATAAAGAATACTTCGCCCCATCCGAATAATTTGAGGACATAGGTGAGAGAGAATTTATATACGAGGATAAGGACGGCCACAACCGCCACATTGGCCAACAGAAAGTTTTTAACGGTGGTAGTCTTATATCTTTTAAAGTAATACAACAGCCCGATGGATGGGATGGCCAAAAAGCCCATGAATTGTATCCCGAAGGTCAGGCCTACAACAAAACAGATCAGTACCAGCCAGCGATTTCCCCTGGGGCTGTCCAGGTTATCTGTCCATTTAAGGCCCATCCAGAGCAAGACAGACATAATGAAACTAGCCATGGCGTAAACCTCGGTTTCAACAGCGTTGAACCAGAAACTATCTGAATAGGTGAGTGTAAGACACCCCACCAGCCCGGCACCCAGTATGGCCATTGCTTTGCCGCTACTGAGTTTCTCTGTAGCCCCAAGGAGCTTACCACTGAGATTGGTAATTGTCCAGAACATGAACAGAATGGTAAAGGCCGCGGAAACTCCGGAAACATAGTTGACCATTTTTGCTACCTGGTCGGCTTCCAGGGCAAACAGTGAAAAGAAGGCACCAATCATCTGAAGTAGGGGGGCTCCCGGAGGGTGGGCCACCTGAAGTTTGGCAGAGGTAGCAATATATTCCCCGGCATCCCAGAAACTGCCGGTAGGTTCTACTGTAATACCATAGGTAATAAGGGCAATAAAAAAAACAAACCACCCCATCAGAGTGTTGATCTTCTCGAAGTTCTTTACTAACATGTAGCGGTCCTTTTACGGGTACGGGGCGAATTTAGTAATTAATGCCCAGAAGCTGTGGCATTTTTTATAAACGTTTAACAGCCTCGCACGCGTATGAGGTTTCGATAAATCTGATATAAATTGTTTGTGCAAATCAACATTTGTATTAAATTTGCACGCTCAAGAAACACTGGCCTATGGTGTAATTGGCAACACTACTGGTTTTGGTCCAGTCATTCTAGGTTCGAGTCCTAGTAGGCCAACTTAAGACCCATCCCGCAAGGAGATGGGTTTTTTGTTTCCATTAATTATTTCCTTTTATAAATATTCCCTGGCTTTTACCCCTCTGTATAAGTCCAGAATAATGCCGGATTCAGTTCTATCGGTATAATGGGGACTGCTTCTTACAGGCAAGGTATAGTGCCTGGATTAACTCTTGAAAAAAAAATTCCGTCCGCTTTGCAATTCTTAAAATTTTCTTAAATTCAGCCAAAACATTTAGACCATTAACATTATGAAGCACTCTTTTTTTAAGCGCATGGCTGTCCTTGCCGGCGCCGGAATGGTATTGTTTGCCTGTACAAACGATACCTTAAAAAACGATGAAACTCTTGATCTGCAGAACGTCCTGGAAGAAACTGTAGACCCCGCTGTTTTTAATCAGGGTAGTTATGTCATCGAAGGATCTTATATAGTGGTATTTAACCGAAAGTTGACCGGGGATGTCGGGGCACGTTACGGCAATGATTACAAGGCGGCCAATGCGGCTGTGAAGGATTTGGCAACCAAAATACTGGGAGGACTCCAATTGAAAGGAGAGGCCATTGAACACGTGTATAGCAAGACCCTTACCGGGGTTTCGGTTAGCATGAGTGAAAAGCAGGCCACTGAACTGGCGACAGATGAGCGAGTGGCCTATATCGAAAAGGACCAAATGTTCACCCTGGCTCCCCCACCTGGAAAAGGCCCGGGAGGTGGAGATAATGATGGCGGAGGCTCCGCCACCCAGGAAACCCCATGGGGGATCACCCGGGTTAACGGGGGTGTAGCTTATACCGGTAGTAATGTTGCCTGGATCATTGATTCTGGTATCGATGCCACCCACGAGGACCTCAATGTAGATGTAGCCAGAGGCTTCAATGCCTTTACCAAAGGCCGGGATGCTGACCTTTCAGCCGATGGAAATGGGCACGGAACCCATGTGGCCGGTACGGTAGCTGCTATAGATAATAATGTAGGCGTCGTAGGCGTTGCCGCCGGAGCCACGGTGATACCGGTTAAGGTGCTGGACAGCCGCGGCAGTGGATCCTATTCTGGTGTGATTGCAGGCGTAGACCATGTTGCTGCTAACGGCAGTGCCGGTGATGTTGCCAACATGAGCCTGGGCGGTGGCTTTTCACAGGCCGTCAACGATGCAGTAATTGCAGCATCTGCAAAGGTTAAATTTGCCCTGGCTGCTGGGAATGAAAGTACGAATGCCGGAACGAAATCCCCGGCCTCTGCCAATGGAAATAATATTTACACTATCTCTGCCATGTCCGAAGGGGATGTCTGGGCTTCTTTTTCCAATTACAACAACCCTCCTGTTGATTATTGCGAGCCGGGAATGGCCATCAAATCTACCTGGAAGGGGGGTGGTTACAATACCATCAGTGGTACGTCAATGGCAGCGCCACACGCCTGTGGCCTCTTACTTCTGGGAAATATTAGCAGCTTTGATACCGTGATCGGAGACCCCGATGGTAGTCCGGATCCAATCGGAGTTAATTAATACAACAAAGATTTAGCATAAATAAGTGAAGGCCCCTGAAAAGGGGCTTTCCTTTTTCTGACAGGCCACAACAGAACTTTGCATTAGCTGTTAGTTGCCGGAAAACGTTCATTAAGGGAACTTAATGGCCTCTAAAGAGATTATATCCCGCAAGGAGATGGTTTTTTTGTTTTCGTAAAAAAAGCTAGGAGCCCGGGTCGTTCGGATTGATATCCCTTTCATTCTCTCCGGGGTCTTTTGGGGTTAGGGGTGATTTTGGATCCAGTTCAACCGCGCGGCTGGGGAGTTCCTCTTCATAAGCCACATCACGTGCCTGAAACTCCCTGTCCAGTTCATCCAGCGGACCCGCTGTTTGCTGTTTGTTCCTAATCATGGCCCAGGTCATGATAAGGCTGGTTCCGATGATTATAAATAATAGGATACCCGGTTCAAAGCCGGCAACTACAGCATCTGAAGGGATTGCATAAAAGAGTAATACGGTTATGAGCCCGCGCGGAGCTACAAATAGCTGTGGAAGGATATCTTTACCAAAGAAAATCCGAAGTATCAAAAAGCGTATCCCGTAAATGGATGCCAGGATCAGAACGCTTATCAATAAGACTTTCAGGCTGAACAGGGAGGAAAGCACAATGGTCAGCCCGAAGACTACAAAAAAGAAAGTCCGGACCACAAATGCGGTTTCCAGGGTAATTATATGCAACTCGTGATATATTTGATCTGCTCTTTCCACTTTGAGGTACTTCCTTAATTTCCCCCCGAAAAACAGTTTCATATTGGCGATGACCAGTCCGAATATCAGGATGATGATGAGGGAAGACAGGTGTAATTTCTTCCCGATGGCATACAGCAACAAGAGAACAGCAATAAGAAGGAACTGTTTGGCCTGGCTCTTGATTTCCTGGAAAATTAGGATGATGGCATAACTGGCTATCACTGCTACCACAATAGTCAGGAAAATACTCCCTGTAAAACCAGCCGCGCCTATCGCTTCGGCAGGATTCATCTGACCGGCCAGATAGTAGAAAAGTATGATCCCTGCAATGTCGGAAAAGGTGCTTTCATAGATATGGAATTCTTTTTTTTCAGCTTTGAGGCCTCCTACACTCGGGATGATAATTGCACTGGAAAGGATGGAAAGTGGGGTTGCATATAACCAGGCCGCGCTCAGGCTCATGCCCGGAACAAGCGAGTGCAGGATCCAGGCCGCTGCCCAGGCGGAAAGCATTAAACCGGCCAGGGCTATCAATAAAGACTTCAGGATAGCCCATGTCTTTTCCTTTCGAAGCTCCAGTTCCAGTGCTGCCTCCAGTACAATCATGATAAGGCCCACGATTCCGAGGAGTTCAAGAGCGGGGAACAGGTCAGGAAGGCTGCTCACAAAAAACTTTGCCACATACTGTAAGATCACGCCCAGGCCGATAAGCATCAGTACGGACGGGATATTGGTCTTTTTTGAGAGCCCGTTAAACCAGAAAGAGAGGATCAGGATAAGGGAGGCTTCAATAATTAGGTTGTAGGACGAGAAAATTTCCATAGGGAGATTTAGGCATTTGCCTTAAAGGTAAGTTGTTATGGGCATATGGACTAAAACATTTATTTTAAAAGCATTCTTAGGATTTCCGAAAATGTTCGTATATTTGCAGCACTGAAAGAATAGAAGGTATTCATGAGGGGACAATTTGTCCCCTCTTTTATTACCGGTATTTAAATGCAGACAGGCAATATGGCAGGGACGCAGCTTGAAGAAAAAGTTAAGGAATTACTGGATGATGCATTCGCAGAGAAGCCTAATTTGTTCCTTTTAGAGCTAACCATCCTGCCGGATCAGACGATAAGGGTGATCATTGACGGGGACGAAGGGGTTAACCTTCAGGATTGCATGGACATCAGCAGGGCCATTGAACATTCACTGGACCGGGATCAATATGATTTCTCCCTGGAAGTAAGTTCGGCAGGGGCAACCCAGCCACTGGAACAGCCCAGGCAATACCCTAAGCATATCGGAAGAACGCTGGAGGTGCAAACAGCGGGCAAAACGGTTAAAGGGACCCTGACCGCAACTAGCGAAACGGGAATAACCCTGAACTGGAAGACAAGAGAGCCAAAGCCGGTTGGCAAAGGCAAACACACCGTAAAGAAGGAGGCTAAAATCCCCTTTGCGGAAATTGAACAGGCAAAAGTAGTTTTAAAATTCTAATGGCAGCGTAAAATGGAAAATCTCGCGTTAATTGAATCATTCTCGGAATTTAAGGATGATAAATTTATCGACAGGGTAACCTTGATGGCAATTCTGGAAGAAGTCTTCCGAAGTGCTTTGAAGCGGAAATTCGGATCGGATGACAATTTCGATATCATTATTAACCCGGACAAAGGTGACCTTGAAATTTGGAGGAACCGGGTTGTTGTGCCCGATGGGGAGGTAGAAGAGCCCAACGAGGAGATTTCTCTGAGCGAAGCCAGGAAAATTGAGCCGGATTTTGAAGTGGGCGAAGATGTATCTGAGGAGGTGAAACTGAAAGATCTTGGACGACGGGCTATTCTGGCGCTTCGTCAGAACCTGATTGCAAAAATCCACGAGCACGACAACACAACCATTTACAAGCAATTCAAGGACCTTGAAGGGGAGATCTATACGGCGGAAGTACACCATATCCGTCATAAAGCAATCATCCTGCTCGACGACGAGGGAAATGAAATCCTTATGCCAAAGGAAAAACAGATCCCGTCCGACTTTTTCCGTAAGGGAGATAACGTCAGAGGAATAATTGAGAGCGTTGAGCTAAAAGGCAACAAACCCCTTATTATAATGTCCAGAACTTCTCCTGTATTCCTTGAGCAGTTGTTCCATCAGGAAATCCCTGAAGTATTTGATGGCCTGATCACCATTAAAAAGGCCGTGCGGATCCCTGGCGAAAAAGCAAAGGTTGCCGTAGATTCCTATGATGACAGAATTGATCCGGTAGGTGCCTGTGTGGGGATGAAAGGTTCCCGTATCCACGGGATTGTAAGGGAATTGGGCAATGAGAATATCGATGTCATAAACTGGACCAATAATCCGCAGTTGATGGTAACGCGCGCCCTGAGCCCTGCCCGGGTAACCCAGGTAAAACTCAATGATGAAAACATGACGGCGCAGGTTTACCTGAAACCGGAAGAGGTTTCCAAGGCGATCGGAAGAGGCGGGCATAACATCCGCCTGGCAGGACAGTTAACGGGATACGAGATCGATGTTTTCAGGGAAGGTGTGGAGGAAGACGTAGAACTCAGAGAGTTTTCTGATGAGATTGAAGCCTGGATCATTGAAGAGTTTAAGAAAATTGGCCTGGATACGGCCCGTAGCGTCCTTGAACAGGACGTTGAGGATCTGGTGAAAAGAACCGATCTGGAAGAAGAGACGATTTTGGATGTGATTCGCATCCTCAAAGAAGAATTTGAAGATTAAGCTATATATTAGCAACGTAATAGCGCAAAACGAAGGAATTTTTTATGGCAGATAATGCAACCATAAGGCTTAACAAAGTCTTGAGAGAACTCAATATTTCACTGGATAGGGCAGTGGACTATCTGGCGTCCCAGGGGCACCAGGTGGATGCACGTCCAACCACCAAGATATCCAATGAAGTATACCAGGTATTGCTGGATGAGTTCCAGACCGATATGAGCAAAAAGGTTGCTTCCAAGGAAGTAGGAGAGGAAAAGCGTAAGGAAAAAGAAGCCATTCGGCTTCAATTAGAACAGGAACAGGAAGAGCGAAGGCTTGCCAGGGAAAAACGCGCAGCCGCCAAAGAGGTTGTAAAAGCCAAAGCGGAACTGAGCGGGCCTAAGACCGTCGGAAAAATAGATCTGGATGCCCCTGCCAAAAAGGAAGTTAAGCCAGAAGCTGAGGAACAACCTGCCGCAAAAGAGGAGAAAGCTGAGGTAAAGGCACCTGAAAAAGAAGTTAAAAAGCCCAAAGAAGAAGCGCCGAAGGAAGTTGCCAAGGAGGAAAAGGAAAAGGAAAAGGAAAAGCCTGATACTATAGAAACCCAGTACCAGAAGCTTAGCGGGCCAAAGATTACCGATAAAATAGACCTGTCCAAATTTGAAAAGCCCAAAAAGAAGAAAGAGGAAAAGAGTTCTTCAGGGGATGATCGCAAACGCCGGCGTAAACGAATTGTAAGCAAGGCAGATTCCCCGGGTGGACGTTCCAGAGGAACGGGTCGCAGAGGTCAGGGAGCTGCAACAGCTAAAGTAGAGCCTACCGAAGAAGAAGTTCAGAAGCAGGTAAGGGAAACCCTGGAAAAATTGCAGGGTAAATCCAAAAAAGGCAAAGGAGCCAAGTACCGTCGAGACAAGCGGGACCAGCACCGTCAGCAAACCGAAAAAGACCTCGAGCAGCAGGAACTGGATAGCAAAACCCTGAAGGTAACTGAATTTGTTACCGTAGGAGAGGTGGCTGCCATGATGGATATTCCGACCACCAGTATCATTTCGGCCTGTATGTCCCTGGGGATCATGGTAACCATGAACCAGCGGCTGGATGCTGAAACCCTGTCTATAGTAGCCGATGAATTCGGATATGAAGTGGAATTCGTTACTGCGGACATTGAGGAAACCATAGAAGAGGAGGATGATGCTCCTGAAGATCTGAAACCAAGAGCCCCTATTGTAACTGTTATGGGGCACGTGGATCACGGGAAAACATCCCTTCTGGATCATATAAGGAATGAAAATGTAATCGCTGGAGAAAGCGGGGGTATTACCCAGCACATAGGTGCGTATGGGGTAACCCTCAATAATGGCCAGCGTATTACTTTCCTGGATACCCCGGGCCACGAGGCCTTTACCGCAATGCGGGCAAGGGGTGCTCAGGTTACGGATATTGCGATTATCGTAATCGCGGCAGATGACGACATCATGCCCCAAACCAAGGAGGCGATCAGCCATGCACAGGCAGCGGGAGTACCAATCGTCTTTGCGATAAATAAAATAGACCGCCCAACAGCTAATCCGGATAAAATCAAGGAGGGGCTGGCCAATATGAACTTACTGGTCGAAGATTGGGGTGGTAAAATTCAATCCCATGACATTTCGGCAAAAACCGGAGCAGGCGTTAAGGAATTACTTGAAAAAGTATTGCTTGAAGCAGAATTACTGGAACTAAAGGCCAACCCGGATAAACTTGCCAGTGGAACGGTAGTTGAGGCATTTCTTGACAAAGGAAGAGGGTATGTTTCTACGGTATTGGTACAGGGGGGAACCCTGACCATCGGTGATTATGTGCTGGCAGGAACCTGCAGTGGAAAAGTCAAAGCCATGCAGGATGAGCGCGGGAAAAATGTAAAAAAGGCCGGACCTTCTACTCCAATCTCCATATTGGGACTGGACGGAGCTCCTCAGGCCGGGGATAAATTTAACGTCCTGGAAGATGAACGGGAGGCCAAACAAATAGCTGCCAAGCGCAGCCAGTTGTTAAGGGAGCAATCTGTACGTACACAAAGACATATCACCCTGGATGAAATCGGAAGACGAATTGCGCTGGGTGACTTTAAAGAACTGAACATAATCCTTAAAGGGGATGTGGACGGATCTGTGGAAGCGCTGTCGGATTCTTTCCAGAAACTTTCTACGGATGAGATACAGGTAAATATTATCCATAAAGGTGTTGGCGCCATCACGGAATCTGATGTGCTACTGGCCTCAGCTTCGGATGCGATCGTAATCGGCTTTAATGTAAGGCCTATGGGGAACGCACGTGAACTGGCAGACAAAGAAGAAATAGATATCCGACTCTACTCGATTATCTATGACGCTATAAATGACCTGAAAGACGCCATGGAGGGAATGCTTTCGCCGGAAATTAAGGAGGAGATAACCGGAACGGCTGAGATCCGCGAGACCTTCAAGATTTCCAAGATCGGAACGATTGCCGGGTGTATGGTAACCAGCGGTAAGGTTTACAGAAACTCCAATATCCGTCTGATACGGGATGGAGTTGTTATCTTCACCGGGGAACTGTCTTCCTTAAAGCGTTTTAAAGACGACGTCAAAGAAGTTTCCAAAGGATATGACTGTGGCCTTCAGATCAAAAATTACAACGACATCAAAGAAGGAGACATTGTGGAAGCCTTCCAGGAAGTCGCAGTAAAAAAGACGCTCTAATTGAGATAACAGAAGTATAATAGAAAAAAGCCCGGAAGCAAGCTGCTCCCGGGCTTTTTTTAGTTAGTTGCTTTACCTTTTAATTTTCTGTTCCGGGCCGCAAAATAAGTGCCCCGGGATACTTTTTACGAACTTCCTGATATTGCTTTTCTGCCTCCAGCCTTGTTTTGAATCGCCCCAGCTGAACCCTATATGTGGGTGAATCAAAAACAATTTTTGCCCTCCATTGCGGAAATTCATCAGAAGCCTCAGCCTTCAGGTTTTCGGCCAACTCGTAATTTCCAAAACCAATCTGAATGGTGAAGTAGGTGGAACTGGATACCCCTTTTTTATAAATATCCATAAGTTTATCTATTTTGGGATCCTGTTCTATGGAAACCTGTCCGGTCTGTGCATGTAATTTGGAAAGGCTGAAAACCAGACATGCCAGGATGATCATTGCATTTTTCATAGGGCGTATCATTGATCGGATTAAGCCATCAAAGGTACTTGATTTACGGTATTTGAGAGATAAAATTAGCATTATTTAGAATTATTATAAATTATAAATTATAAAACCTTTAAGATTTCCAAAATAAAGTCTATGTCGTATTTTTGACGACAATTTGAACCCTGCAAAATCCTGGTAAAATCAGTGGGATATTACCTGAATTTTGTCTGGCCAAACCAAACAAAAAGCCTTAACAGACGGTCATTCAAATGTTTGAAAGCACAAAACGTGCCAGCATGAATACAGCATCGTCGGGGCTAAGGAAAATATTGAACAGCAACACATGAAAAAGGTTTCCAACCGCCATCCGTTGACAGCGATTTTTGGTTTTTCCCTAGTAGTTTCCCTACTTTTTTCACCCGCACTTTCGGCTCAGGACGAGGCAGCTGCCCAGGCGGCAGCGGATACTGAGGCCGTTGCAGCCAGTGGTGATGAGGGGCCTTGTGGTCCGGGAGACCCGGAAAAAGGAAAGCAATTGTTTAACCAGAATTGTGCTGCCTGCCACAATTTGAACCGAAAAATGACAGGCCCTGCCCTGGCCAATGTGGCATCCCGTCTGATAGAAGAGGAAGGTTTGGATTGTGAATGGATCTATTCCTGGATCAAGAACAGTCCTGGAATGATCAGTTCTGGCGACGCTTACGCAAATAAAATTTACAACGAATACAACCAGGCGGCCATGACCGCCTTTCCGACCCTCTCCAATCAGGATATCAACGATATCCTGGCGTATACCGAAGAACCGCCTCCGGCTCCGGCAGCAGCAGTGGCTGCTCCGGCAGCAGGGGAAGCTCAGGCCGCGTCGGGAGGGGTTTCCAATGAATTGATCTTAGGGGCGCTTGCTCTGGTTTTTGCCTTGCTGGTAATGATGCTGATTCTTGTGAACAAAACGCTCAGGAGAATTGCAGAAGCCAACGGGGTGGTTATGGAAAAGGCCAAAGCCGAAAAACGCACACCGATCTGGAAAGCCTTTGCGCAAAATCAATTTTTAGTGCTGGTTACTGCTATATTCTTTCTGCTTGGGTCTGCTTATTTTGCTTACGGGTGGATGATGCAGGTAGGGGTAGATCAGGGATATGCACCCATACAGCCGATCCATTACTCCCACAGAATCCATGCAGGAGTGAACAAGATAGAGTGTAAATATTGCCACTCTTCGGCCCGTGTATCCAAGCATTCAGGGATTCCATCCCTAAATGTCTGTATGAACTGTCACAAATCCATCTACGAATACAAAGGAGATGGTACGCCTCCTTCAGCTGAAGATCTGGCAAACGGGTATACCAATGAATTTTATACGGGAGAGATCAAGAAATTGTACAAGGCCGTGGGCTGGGATGAAGAAAACCAGCAATACACAGGGGAGACACAACCTGTTGAGTGGGTCCGAATCCACAATCTGCCTGACTTCGCCTACTTCAATCACTCCCAGCACGTAACGGTAGGGCAGATTGAATGCCAGACCTGTCACGGTCCGGTTGAAGAAATGGAAATCATGTACCAGTACTCCCCGCTGACAATGGGATGGTGTATCAATTGCCACCGTGAGACCAACGTACAGATGGAAGGCAACGAGTACTACGAGCAAATTCATGAAGAGCTTGCCAAGAAATACGGAGTGGATAAAGTGACTGCAGCCCAGATGGGTGGTCTGGAATGTGGCAAGTGTCATTATTAATCATAAGGAGATAATTGTAAAGATCGTATGGCATCAAACAAGAAATATTGGAAAAGTGAAGCGGAACTCTCCGCAGACAATTCCATTGTTGAGACGCTTAGACAGAACGAATTCCCTGAGGAAGTACCTGTAGATGAATTTCTGGGGGATAAGGAGCAGCTGGCTTCCAGTCAGACCAGTCGCAGGGATTTTCTCAAATACGTTGGCTTTAGCACGGCGGCGGCTTCCCTGGCAGCCTGTGAAGGCCCCGTCCACAAGTCCATTCCTTATGTATTCCAGCCGGAACGTATCATCCCCGGTGTAGCCAACTATTACGCTACCACTATAGCAGATGGTTACGACTTTGCCAGTATCCTGGTGAAGACCCGTGAGGGACGCCCCATTAAAATAGAGAACAACAAGGAGGCCAGCGTGTTGGGAGGCGCCAATGCAAGAGTGCAGGCTTCCGTCCTTTCTTTGTATGACAGCACCCGCTTACAAGGTCCTACTGCCCAGGGAAACCCAGTGGAATGGGATGTACTGGATGCTACGGTAAAGGCAAAACTGGCAGGCCTGCAGGCTTCCGGAAAAGAGGTGGCCATACTTACGCAAACCTATGCCAGCCCATCAGCCAGCCGTTTGGTAAATGCCTTTAAAGAGGCATATGGCAATGTAAGGCACGTATCATATGATGCCATATCCGAAGACGCAGCTTTAGCGGCTTTTGAGACAAAATATGGGGAACGCGCCCTTGCAGATTATCATCTGGATAAGGCAGAACTGATCATCTCCTTTGGGGCAGACTTCCTGGGAGACTGGCAGGGAGGTGGCTTCGACAGCGGTTATAGTAAAGGCCGTGTGCCCAAAAATGGGAAAATGTCGCGCCACGTGCAGTTCGAATCAAATATGTCACTGACCGGGGCAAATGCCGATAAGCGTATTCCGCTGAGTCCGGCAAAGCAAAAAGTAGCCCTGGCTCATCTCTATGCCAAACTAAATGGCAGTAATGTAGGAGGCGAGTTACCTGAGCGTGTGAATGCAGAGCTCGATAAACTGGTGGCCGGTATCGGAAAGAACAAACGGAAGGCAGTAGTGCTGACCGGGCTGGACGATGCAGATGCCCAGGCAGTAGCACTGGCAATTAATGAAATGCTCGGAAGTGAGGCTTATGATCCGCAAAGCCCCCGATATGTCAGACAAGGAAGCACAACAGCCGTTCAGACCCTGATCAGCGATATGCAGGCAGGGAAGATCGGCATGTTGCTAATGGACGGTGTAAACCCGGCCTATTCGCTTCCCAATGCAGCTGACTTTGCTGAAGCCGTCGGAAAGGTGGAATTATCCGTTGCCTTTTCAATGAATAAAAACGAAACTACAGAGCTCACCACCTATACAGCAGCAGCCAATCATTACCTGGAATCCTGGGGTGATATTTCGCCCAAAAAAGGACATTACAGCCTTACCCAGCCGGTAATAAGGGAGCTATTTGACACGCGTCAGTTCCAGCACTGTTTGCTTAAATGGATGGGATCTGAACAGACCTATTACGAATTTATACGCGAAACCTGGGAAACTGAAATCCTTTCCGGAGCAGACTGGAACCAGGCCCTTCACGACGGCGTTTTTGCAATGTCTGAAAGCGACCCGGTTGAAATGCGGGGTATGCAAACTGATAAAGAATCATCAGACGGCATGCCGGAATCAGCAACTGTTTTGCCTATTGCAGCCTCAGTGAGAAGGCTGGCTTCGGCTTCTGAAAATGGAATGAGTCTGGTACTGTACCCGAAGGTTGGGATGGGTGACGGAAGGCAGGCAGGAAACCCCTGGCTGCAGGAGTTCCCCGATCCGATCAGCAGGGTGTCCTGGGATAACTATCTCACCATTTCCAAGAAAGACGCTATGGAAATGGGACTGGTTAATGAGCATGTTGCCAATGGAGGTTTGGATGGAAGCTATGTGAATATTACTGCCAACGGCCAAACCCTTAATAATGTCCCTGTAATTATTCAACCCGGGCAGGCGGAAGGAACAGTAGGTTTATCCTTCGGTTACGGGAAGAAAACAGGAATGAAATCCGAGATGCAGGTTGGGGTAAACGCCTTCACTCTGTATGATAATTTCAGCAGTATTCAGTCAGTAAGCATTGAAAAAGCAGCTGGTATGCATGAGTTTGCCTGTGTGCAGCTGCATAAAACCTTAATGGGCCGCGGGGATATAATAAAAGAGACCACTCTGGAGATTTTCAATACGAAGGATCATTCTGAGTGGAACCACGTGCCACAGGTTTCTCTGGACCATCAGGAAGTACCGGCTACCACTGTAGACCTTTGGGATAGCTTTGACCGGTCTATAGGGCATCACTTCAATATGTCCATAGACCTGAATGCCTGTACCGGTTGCGGGGCCTGTGTTATTGCCTGCCATGCGGAAAATAACGTCCCTGTGGTTGGAAAACAGGAAATCCGCAAATCGCGAGATATGCACTGGTTGCGTATAGACCGTTATTATTCCTCTGAAGATACTTTTGAAGCCGATAACATCAAAAAAGATGAGCTTTCAGGGGCATTTGAGTCCAAGTCTGGCTTCGAGGAAATGGAAGACCCTGCCGCTAATCCGCAGGTGGCTTTCCAGCCGGTTATGTGTCAACATTGCAACCATGCTCCCTGTGAAACAGTTTGTCCGGTAGCTGCGACCGCGCACAGCCGTCAGGGCCATAACCACATGGCCTACAACCGCTGCGTTGGTACCCGTTACTGTGCGAACAACTGTCCTTATAAAGTACGTCGTTTTAACTGGTTCCTTTACAATAATAACGATGAGTTTGATTACCACATGAACAACGACTTGGGTAAAATGGTACTCAACCCGGATGTAAACGTGCGGTCACGCGGGGTAATGGAAAAGTGCTCCTGGTGTATTCAGATGACTCAGAAATCCATTCTGGATGCCAAGCGGGAAGGACGAAAAGTTACCGATGAAGAATTCCAGACAGCCTGTTCCAATGCTTGCAGCAGCGGAGCGATCGTCTTTGGAGACATAAATGATGCTGAAAGCGAAGTGTCCAAATTAAAAGAAAGTGACAGGATGTATCACCTCCTGGAACATGTGGGGACCAAACCCAATGTGTTCTATCATGTGAAGGTCCGCAACACAGACGAAGCATAACAAACCAAGAAACGAAAACAAGATTATATGGCGTCGCATTACGAAGCACCAATACGGAAACCCCTTGTTCTAGGCGATAAAGGTTACCACGACGTTTCTGTAGATATTGCAGCCCCCGTAGAGGGAAGGGCCAACAAGCAGTGGTGGATAGTGTTTTCCATCGCTCTGGCTGCTTTTCTTTGGGGAGTCGGGTGTATCATTTACACTATTTCCACTGGTATCGGAACCTGGGGACTGAACCGCACCGTAAACTGGGCCTGGGATATTACCAACTTTGTATGGTGGGTGGGTATTGGTCACGCAGGAACCCTTATCTCTGCGGTTCTCCTGCTGTTCCGTCAGAAATGGAGAATGGCAATTAACCGTTCAGCGGAAGCCATGACGATCTTTTCGGTTATCCAGGCCGGGTTATTCCCGATTATCCACATGGGGCGGCCCTGGCTGGCTTACTGGGTATTACCCATCCCAAACCAGTTTGGTTCCCTTTGGGTTAATTTCAACTCCCCGCTCTTATGGGACGTATTTGCGATTTCGACCTATTTATCGGTTTCTTTGGTGTTCTGGTGGACTGGATTATTACCTGATTTTGCAATGATCCGGGACCGCGCTGTAAAACCATTCCAGAAAAAGATTTACGGCCTGGTTTCCTTCGGCTGGACCGGAAGGGCTAAAGACTGGCAGCGTTTTGAGGAGGTCTCCCTGGTTCTGGCCGGATTGGCTACCCCCCTGGTACTTTCTGTACACACCATTGTATCTTTTGACTTTGCAACCTCTGTTATTCCGGGCTGGCATACCACTATCTTCCCACCCTACTTTGTTGCAGGGGCCATCTTTTCAGGTTTCGCCATGGTACAAACCCTGCTCATAATTATGAGAAAGGTTTGTAACCTTGAAGCCTATATTACCGTACAGCACATCGAACTGATGAATATCGTGATTATGATCACGGGTTCTATTGTGGGGTGTGCCTACATCACCGAATTGTTTATTGCCTGGTATTCCGGAGTGGAATACGAGCAGTATGCCTTCCTGAACCGTGCAACCGGGCCTTATTGGTGGGCCTACACCCTGATGATGACCTGTAACGTGGTTTCCCCTCAGGTAATGTGGTTTAAGAAAATCCGGACCAGTATCCTGGTATCCTTTATCATTTCCATTGTGGTAAATATTGGGATGTGGTTTGAGCGATTTGTAATTATCGTAACCTCCCTGCACAGGGATTACCTTCCGTCTTCCTGGACCATGTTTTCCCCCACCTTTGTGGATATCGGGATATTTATTGGGACCATCGGATTTTTCTTTGTATTGTTCCTGTTATACGCAAGGACATTCCCGGTAATCGCTCAGGCAGAGGTGAAATCTATCCTGAAATCGTCGGGAGAGCGTTATAAAAAACTCAGGGATGCAGGTAAGCCTCTTTACCAGGTAACCCCACTTTCTGGCGGAACAGTAAAAAGCATTAAAAGCGAAAAGGCCCCGGCTACAGAGGCAGCTACTGCCCAGGTTAGCAGCCTGATGGACAGCCTTGGTACTTTTGACCCGGCCACTCAAACGCCCGATGACCTTAAAAAGGTTAAGGGAATAGGCCCTCAAATGGAAAAAACCCTTAACGGCATAGGAATCTATTCTTATGCGCAGCTCAGCAAAATGAGTCAGCGGGAATACGACTTGCTGGATTCAATCACCGGCTCCTTCCCCGGGAGGGCGCAACGGGATGATTGGGCCGGGCAGGCAAAACGTTTAAACGAAAATAAATAGAGAATGGCATCTAAAGTGATTCACGCCTATTACAACGACGATGACGTCCTGATGCATGCAGTTAAGAAGGTAAAAGCTGCTAAGCACCATATTGAAGAGGTTTATTGCCCGTTTCCCGTCCACGGACTGGACAAGGCGATGGGCCTGGCACCTACAAGGATTGCCATCACCTCATTTATGTATGGGTGTCTCGGGCTGATTGTGGCTATCGTTATGATGAATTATATAATGATTGAAGACTGGCCTCAGGATATTGGGGGTAAACCCAGTTTCAGCTACCTGGAGAACATGCCCGCCTTTGTGCCGATCATGTTCGAGATGACTGTATTTTTTGCAGCTCACCTTATGGTAATCACTTTCTACCTCAGAAGCAGGTTATGGCCATTTAAGAAAGCTGAAAACCCGGATGTTCGCTCTACGGATGACCATTTTATAATGGAAATTGAGCCACATGGCGATACAGACGGCCTGATTGCTATGCTGAGAGAAAGCGGAGCGGTTGAAATTAACAGTATTGAAAAGTAAGATCGTAAGATGAAAAATACGCTTTTAAGAATTTGGTCCTTGTTACTGGTTTTCGGGATTTTCTCCTGTAAGGATGATAAAAGCCCCAATTACCAGTATATGCCCAATATGTATGAATCCGTTGGCTATGAAACCTATGAAAAAGTGGAATGGCTTCCAGCAGGTACAGAGGCTATGTTGCCGGCAGATCATACCATTGCACGTGGAATGGTACCCTATTCGTTTGAGGATACCCCTGAAGGCAAAGAGCTTTCAAGGGCTGCAATGAGTCCTCTGGATTCCCTTCAGACAGAGGAAAACCTGGCGGTAGGAAAAGAATTATACGACATCAATTGTGCCATTTGCCATGGGGCAAAAGGGAACGGTCAGGGATGGCTGGTGCAACAGGAAAAAATCCTGGGTGTACCCTCCTATTCCGATCAGGCCAGGAATATTACCGTGGGGAGTACCTATCACGTCATATATTACGGACTCAATTCCATGGGCTCATATGCCAATCAGTTAAATCATACCGAGCGCTGGCAGGTTGCTGAGTATGTTATGAAACTTAAAGAAGACCTAACAAAATAAGATACCGATTGCAGATGTATACCTTCTCAAACAGATTAAAAATTGGATCCCTTATCCTGATGGCCCTGGGGCTTTTTGGAATGGGAATAGGATTCGTATCCGTACCTTCTTCAATTGAAGAGGCCAAGGAAATGGTTGCTGCACACGACGATGATCATGGCGGCGGGCATGAAGCTGCTGCAACGGAACAGTCGCATGCAGAGGCCGGGCATGCAGATGCCGATCACGCCTCGGAACACGATGAGCATGTATATCACCAGTTGAGGAATCGTCCGTGGTCTGCAATGTATGTAGCGGCATTTTTCTTCTTTATGATTGCTTTGGGGGTATTGGCTTTTTATGCCGTACAGCGGGCTGCCCAGGCCGGGTGGTCTCCTTTACTCTTCAGGGTTATGGAAGGCATAACGGCCTATCTGGTACCCGGAGGAATCATCATTTTTGTTATCCTGGTCTTATCGGTACTTCATATGAATCATATGTTCGTTTGGATGGATTCTGAAGTAGTGGCTCACGATGAATTATTACAGGGCAAGGCCGGATATCTGAACCCTACATTTTTCCTTATTCGGGCGGCTTTCTTTTTAGGAGGTTGGATCCTGTACAGGGAAGTTTCCAGAAAATTATCCCTTGCTCAGGACGCATCTAATGATAATGTGAGTTTCAAAAAGAATTTCAGATGGTCTGCGGGCTTCCTGGTGTTTTACCTGGTTACCGAATCCATGATGTCCTGGGATTGGATCATGAGTGTGGATCCGCACTGGTTCAGTACGCTCTTTGGCTGGTATGTTTTTGCCAGTATGTTTGTTTCCGGGATCACTGTGATTGCCATGATTACCATTTACCTTAAATCCAGGGGGTACCTGCCGGATGTGAATGACAGCCACATCCATGACCTCGCAAAATTTATGTTCGGGATCAGTATTTTCTGGACCTATCTCTGGTTCGGGCAATTCATGCTTATCTGGTATGCCAACATCCCGGAAGAGGTTACCTATTTCGTGCAACGGATAGATCAGTATCGTCTCCCGTTTTTCGGAATGATCGCGATGAACTTTGTTTTCCCGCTGCTCTTATTAATGAACAGCGATTATAAACGGGTAAACTGGTTCGTGGTGATGACCGGTATTGTTGTATTACTTGGACATTATCTGGATGTTTTCAATATGATCATGCCCGCCACGGTTGGGGAACAGTGGACTATTGGTATTCCTGAAATAGGGGGAGTCCTCTTTTTTGGAGGTGCATTTATTTTCTGGGTTTTCAGGGCGCTTAGCAAAGCACCCTTGCAGCCTACCAGGAATCCGTTTATTGAAGAAAGCAGACAATTTCATTATTAGAAGAATTATTAGCGAATAATATCAGATCATACAATGACAGCATTATTGACGATCACTGTTTTAGTTTTAGTAGCTATCGCCATCTGGCAGATGACCAAGATCTTTGAATTATCTCAGGTTAAAGCTAAAGCAGGGAGTTCAGAGGTAGCATCGGAAGAGGACAATAAGAACAACGGGTATCTTATGTTCGCTTTCCTCATCTTTATTTACGGGATTACCATATTCAGCTTCTGGAAATACGGCAAATATATCCTTCCGGAAGCGGCATCTGCTCACGGAGGTGAGTACGATTCCTTGATGTTATGGACTTTCGTTATTATTTTTATCGTCCAAACCATAACCCAGGCCTTATTGCATTATTTTACCTATAAGTACCGGGGGCGGAAAGGTCAGAAGGCCTTATTCTATGCAGATAACGACCGTCTGGAATTCATATGGACAATCATTCCTGTAATTGTTTTGGCAGGTTTAATTCTGTGGGGCCTTTATACCTGGACCAACATCATGGATATTAATGAAGATGACGATCCCCTCATAGTGGAGCTCTACGCCCAGCAATTTAACTGGACCGCCCGTTACGGCGGAGCCGATAACGTTTTGGGTGATGCCAACGTACGCATGATCGACATCAACAGGGCGAATGTACTGGGGCTTGATGAGTCTGATCCCAATGCCTCAGATGATATTATTGTAAAAGAGTTACACCTGCCGGTGGGACGGAAAGTGAATTTTAAATTCCGGTCACAGGATGTATTGCATTCGGCATACATGCCGCATTTCCGTGCACAAATGAATTGTGTTCCCGGAATGATCACGGAGTTTTCATTTACCCCTACCAAGACCACTGCGGAAATGAGACAGCTTCCGGATGTGATCGAAAAGGTGAAACGCACCAATGCGCTAAGGGCAGAGCGCGCTGCAAACGGTGATCCTAATTCCGAACCCTGGGAGTTCGATTACATCCTGCTTTGTAATAAGATTTGTGGAAAATCGCATTACAATATGCAGATGAAGATCATTGTGGAAACAGAAGAAGAATACAATGCCTGGATGGAAAGCCAGCAGACCTTTTCCCAGACTGTGGCCTCCGTTCAATAATAAAAATGCTATAAAAAGAAAAAAAAGAAAAAGATTATGTCAGCACAAGCAACTGCAGTAGTCGATGATCACGCTCACGATCACGGACATCATCACAAAGAGACTTTTGTAACAAAATATATTTTCAGCCAGGATCATAAGATGATTTCTAAACAGTACCTGATAACAGGTCTGATTATGGGATTCATCGGTATCGCCATGTCGCTATTGTTCAGGATGCAATTGGCCTGGCCAGGAGAATCTTTCCCGATTTTTGAGGCTGTTCTCGGAAAATGGGCTCCTGATGGCGTAATGGATGCGGATATATACCTGGCTCTGGTAACCATTCACGGGACCATCATGGTATTCTTTGTTCTGACTGCGGGCCTTAGCGGTACATTCAGTAACCTGCTTATCCCCTTACAGATCGGAGCAAGAGATATGGCCTCCGGCTTTTTGAATATGCTCTCTTACTGGATGTTCTTTACTTCCAGTGTGGTAATGGTTATCTCACTTTTTGTAGAAGCCGGACCTGCAGCAGCCGGGTGGACCATCTACCCGCCTTTAAGTGCCCTTCCTATGGCGCAGCCGGGCTCCGGGATGGGAATGACCCTCTGGCTGGTTTCCATGGCTATTTTCATTGCCTCCTCTCTGCTTGGGTCACTTAACTATATTGTAACAGTACTGAACCTCAGGACCAAGGGTATGTCCATGACGAGGCTTCCCTTAACCATCTGGGCATTTTTTGTTACTGCAGTAATTGGGGTTATTTCATTCCCAGTACTGCTGTCCGCAGCATTATTGCTGATCATGGACCGTAGTTTCGGAACATCTTTCTTCCTCTCAGATATCTTTATTCAGGGCGAGGTGCTTCACTATCAGGGAGGATCACCTGTCTTGTTCGAACACCTTTTCTGGTTCCTCGGACACCCGGAGGTTTACATCGTTATTTTACCCGCTATGGGAATTGTATCTGAAGTTATGTCCGTTGGTGCGCGAAAGCCTATTTTCGGCTATAGGGCAATGATCGCTTCCATACTGGCTATCGCTTTCCTTTCAACTATTGTTTGGGGGCACCATATGTTTATATCAGGGATGAACCCATTCCTGGGATCGGTATTTACTTTTACTACCCTGCTGATCGCTATACCTTCGGCTGTAAAGGCATTTAACTGGATCACCACTTTATGGAAGGGTAATTTGCAGTTAAACCCGGGCATGCTATTCTCTATCGGAATGGTATCAACCTTTATCACAGGGGGTCTTACCGGGATCATCCTGGGAGATAGTACCCTGGATATCAATGTACACGATACTTATTTTGTAGTTGCCCACTTCCACCTGGTAATGGGTATTTCTGCACTTTACGGATTATTTGCCGGGGTGTATCACTGGTTCCCAAAAATGTTCCAGGGAAGGATGATGAGCAAAAACCTTGGTTATGTCCACTTCTGGATAACCGCAGTAGGGTCTTATGGTGTATTCTTCCCGATGCATTTTGTGGGGATGGCCGGGGTACCGAGACGTTACTACCAAAATACAGCTTTCCCCATGTTCGATGAGCTTGTGGATGTACAAGTACTAATGACGGTGTTTGCCATAATTACGGCAGGAGCCCAGCTGATTTTCGCCTATAACTTTATCCGTAGTATTTTTTACGGAGAAAGGGGACCGCAGAATCCATGGAATGCCACTACCCTGGAATGGACGGCTCCGCAGGAACATATTCACGGAAACTGGCCTGGTGAAATTCCTGAAGTACACCGCTGGGCATATGATTTCTCCAAAACCTATGAGAATGGCGAATACATTATTCCAGGACAGGATTTTGTAATGCAGCACATTCCGCTACAGGAAGGAGAAGAGGAATTACAGCACTAAGTCCAATATAACACACTTTTAGCCCATCTTTACGGATGGGCTTTTTTTTTGCTTTCTAGTAAAGAGTATTGTTTTGGGGGATTTGTAATATCTTTAAACAACCCAAATGCATATCATATGTTTCGCAATAACTTATTTCGTATTCTCGGCCTGACGGTCCTTTTATGCTCGGTAGGCTTGGTAAACGCTCAGCGCAAACCAAAAATTAAAGGCAGCAGGAACGTTGTGGTAGTCGAGAATCCGCTTCCTGAATTTCGCCACCTGGCCCTTGTCGATGACCTTGAGATAAAGCTGGAACAGGGAGCGGAAGGATATCGTATTGAAGCGGATGATAACCTCATAGACATATTAAAATTAGAGGTACAGGATAGTACGCTGCGAATAAGTTCTTTCTACGATATTACCGCCAATAAGAAATTAGATATTACCGTTTATATCAGAGACCTTCAATCCATCCGGATGGATGAGGGATATCTTGAAACGCCTGAACTGATCAATCTGGACCAGACCGAAATAAAATCAGGGGGATATTCCCGGCTGAAGTTGCTTTTGAAAACAGCCGTTTTCAAGATGGAGATGACAGAAAACAGTGTAGCCGACCTGAACATTAGTTCGGATTCCCTGCACCTGAAGATGGGTGACCGGACCGATGCCCTCCTCTTTTCAGTTAATAATGCCATGGGGGTGGCCTTAAGCGAATCCGCTTCTTTAAAACTGGAAGGTATCAGTGAACGCTTATATGTGAACTCAGGGGATAACACCGAAGTGAAAGGCGATCGGATGGAAGCAACCAAAGTAGAGGCAACGCTTTCTGAATCGACCACTGCCAGGCTGCAGGCCACAACAAAAATGGAAATAAGAGCAGGAGGCAGTTCCCGTTTATTTCTCTATGGACAGCCTGAAATTCGAATTCTCAGTTTTACCGAAAACGCAACCCTTAAAAAGGTGCCGGACTAGGACCGGAAAAATAAAGCCCTGCTTCTATAAAAAAAACAGGGCTTCTAAAATTTGGTTATAATAGTTAAACTTTGGGTCCTGCGGCAATAATATCCTTATTTACCCCAGCTTCAAATTTCTTGAAGTTTTCATTAAATAACCCGATTAATTTAGACTTAGTGTCTTCAAAGGCATTCTTATCCTTCCAGGTGTTTTTCGGGCTAAGGACCTCAGCAGGCACCCCGGGACAGGATTCAGGAATCCGGAAGCCGAATGCAGCATCTTCCTTAAATGCAACCTTATCAAAATCTCCATGATGTATAGCGTCGATCATGGCGCGGGTATATTTCAATTTGATTCTGGATCCTACTCCATGTGGTCCGCCGGTCCATCCGGTATTAACCAACCAGGCTGTAACCTGGTGTTTTTTGATTTTCTCGGCAAGCAGCTCGGCATAGCGGTTGGGATGCCACATCATAAAGGCCGCCCCAAAGCAGGCACTAAAAGTGGCCTGTGGTTCTGTAACCCCCATTTCGGTACCGGCTACTTTGGCTGTATACCCTGAAATAAAATGGTAGCTGGCCTGTTCCGGAGTGAGTTTGCTAACCGGGGGCAGAACCCCAAAGGCATCACAGGTCAGGAAAATAATGTGCTTGGGATGCCCTGCGATACATGGCATCTGGATATTGTCTATAAATTCAATAGGATAGGAAGCCCGGGTATTCTGGGTAATACTGGTATCTGTGTAATCTACCTCTCTTGTCTGCTTGTCGTAAACCACATTTTCCAGTACCGTACCAAAGCGGATCGCATTGAAGATATCCGGCTCATTTTCTGCTGACAGGTTTATGGCCTTGGCATAGCAACCGCCTTCAATATTAAAGGTGCCTTCATCCGTCCAGCAATGTTCGTCATCGCCAATCAGTTTGCGTTTCGGATCTGCACTCAGGGTGGTTTTCCCCGTTCCCGAAAGTCCGAAGAGGATGGTAACATCTCCCTTATCTCCCACATTGGCGGAGCAGTGCATCGGAAGTACCCCTTCCAAAGGCA
Source organism: Robiginitalea insularis (assembly GCF_052497835.1). Taxonomy (NCBI): domain Bacteria; kingdom Pseudomonadati; phylum Bacteroidota; class Flavobacteriia; order Flavobacteriales; family Flavobacteriaceae; genus Robiginitalea; species Robiginitalea insularis. The sequence goes on along the minus strand of NZ_CP199296.1, from coordinate 819,257 downwards.
TGAGATAATTCATTACCCCGAAAATACCTTTTTTCATTTCACCGGCATACTGTGTCCCCAGGATCACGATTTCCTGTCGCTCCAGATGTACGTCAACAGAGGTTTTGGAAGTCATTTCGGAGGTGTACATATTGGCGGGGAAGCCACCTGCATTGAAAATTACATAATCCGGTTCTCCAAAGTTTTCCAGCTCTTCTGCAGTAGGCATAATCAGCATGTTCTGCATGAAGAGGGAGTGATAAGCTCGGGTACAGATAATTCGAACCTTAAGACGGTATTTAGGATCCCATCCCGCGAAAGCGTCTACAACAAACAGTCTCTCGCATATATTTAAGTAGTCGATGGCCCTTTCGTGATTTACCATATAGGTGTGCTCGTCCAGGCCAATATTGATATCTCCCCAGTCTATGTTTTTTTCTGATTCCGGATTACGCACTATCCTTTTATCTTTTGGACTACGGCCTGTCTTTTCACCGGAGTAAACCAAGAGGGCCCCGACATCCGAGATGGCGGTCCCGGCCTCTTTTCGAAGGCCTATTTCATAAAGTACCGGGACACTGCTGTTGCGGTGTACCGTTTCTACTTTTATTCCGTATTTTTTGAGGTCGATTGCTGTCATGTTGTAATTGGCTTTTTGCTGTTTAGGATTATTTACTTCTCTTATATTCCTTCAACCAAATTAAGAGAGTACAAAGTAGCGGAACTTTCTGTTTGGAAAATATGACAAATATCAAGGATTATCAAGGAAATACCGCCTGTACTAATGAAAATTCCCACTGCAGTTTTCCTATCTTTGTTTGTATATGAATGAAAACCTGGATCCTACGGCAGATCGTTTTTCTCAGGAAGAACTGGATATTGAAAGGGCACTGCGGCCGGTAACCTTTGATGATTTTACCGGACAGGCACAGGTGCTTGAAAACCTGAAAATTTTTGTACAGGCTGCCAATCAAAGAGAAGAAGCCCTGGACCATACTTTACTGCACGGTCCCCCTGGCCTAGGGAAAACCACCCTGGCTCACATCCTCGCAAACGAATTAGGGGTGGGGCTGAAAGTGACCTCCGGCCCCGTACTGGATAAACCGGGAGACCTGGCGGGCTTACTGACCAACCTTGAACCCAGGGATGTCTTATTTATAGATGAGATCCACAGACTTAGTCCTATTGTTGAAGAATACCTGTATTCGGCAATGGAAGACTACAAAATCGATATAATGATCGAGACCGGGCCCAACGCCAGGTCTGTACAAATCCATTTAAACCCCTTTACCCTGGTGGGTGCTACCACCCGATCCGGTTTGCTCACGGCACCTATGCGGGCGCGATTCGGAATTTCCAGTCGCCTGGAGTATTACAACACGGAACTGTTGTCAACCATTGTACAGCGGAGTGCTGAGATACTAAAAGTGCCCATAACCGAAGATGCTGCTATTGAAATTGCGGGCAGAAGCCGGGGAACCCCAAGGATCTGTAATGCCCTGTTGAGGCGGATTCGGGATTTTGCACAAATCAAGGGAAATGGAAATATAGACATGGAGATTTCCCGATTTGGCCTGAAAGCACTGAATGTGGATGCCTACGGTCTGGATGAAATGGATAATAAAATTCTGGCAACCATTATAGATAAATTCAAGGGCGGCCCCGTGGGGATTACGACCCTGGCAACTGCAGTATCGGAAAATGCAGAGACCATTGAAGAGGTTTATGAACCCTTCCTGATTCAACAGGGGTTTATTATGAGGACGCCCAGAGGACGGGAAGTAACTGAACTGGCGTACAAACACCTGGGGCGGATCCCGGGCGGTTCCCAGAAGGGCCTTTTTAGTGGAGAAGGATTAGCAAACTGATACTGTGAACTCCAAATCGCCAAAAACGAAATCAGACCCCGCAAATACCGTCGGAAACCTAACATCACTTCAGAGTGTTTCGGCGCTCACCGTTTTCAGGAACCGCAAAAGGATCCTGGCTAACCCGCTGCCTTTTCACCATGAAAATTTTGAAAAATACGGGGATACTTTCAAAGTGGATATCGGTCCAAAAAGCAAGGTCATTTTTACCAGGGATGCGGGGATTATACAGCACATTCTGCAAAAGAATCATCGCAATTATTCCAAATCCCAGCTGCAAACCCGGGATGTGGCCAAGTATATAGGTAAAGGCCTTTTGACCAGTGAAGGAGATTTCTGGAGGAGACACCGCAAGATGATACAACCGGCATTCCACAAGCAAAAACTGCAACTGCTCTTTGATCGGATGTTGGATGCTATTACAAATGAGCTCGGCCGTATCCCGGAAAACCAGATGGCTGACATCTTTCCATATATGAGCCAGTTGGCTTTTCAGGTGGTGGCCCAGTCCCTGTTTCAGACCCCTAACCTGAGGGAAGATATGAACCGGCTCCAGGATATTGCTCAGGAAAACCAGCAGATGCTGATTCAGGAAATGCGTCAACCCTATTTTAAATGGTGGTTCCGGCTGTCCGGGAAAATATCCAGCCAACTTAAAATGACTGCTGAAGCCCGCAATATCCTGAAGCGGTTGATCGAAAACAGGATGCAGACAGACCAGCGAAAGGGAGACTTGCTGGATATGCTGCTGGAAGCCCGCTATGAAGATGGAACCGGGATGAGCATTACGCAGTTAATTGATGAGGTTTTTATCCTTTTTACGGCAGGCCATGAAACCACCGCCAATGCCCTAAGTTTTACTTTTCACCTTCTGGCAACCCACCCGGAGATCCAGCAACAGGTATTTGATGAGGTTTCCGAACAGGAGTTTGAGCGCGGTAACCTGATGCAGACCCTCCAGGGCCTGAGCTACACCCAGCAGTGCATAGAGGAAGCCCTGCGTCTATATCCGCCGGCATATGTAATTGACAGGGTTTCACTTTCAGAGGATACCATAGGGGGTAATCCATTTAAAAAAGGGACAACCTGGTTAATGAGCTTATACGAATTACACCGCCACGAGGATTTATGGGACAATCCTCAGCAGTTTGACCCGTCTCGATTCGAAAAAAACCGGGCTAAGCAATATTCACATCAGTACTTTCCCTTTGGAGCAGGTCCGAGGATGTGTATCGGGAATAATTTCGCCATGTACGAAATGGTGTTGACGGTAGGTTGGTTCATTCGAAAATATCAAGTACATGCCGAACAGAATACTTTAAAAATAAACCCTTTGATATCTCTGAAGCCCGGAGCGGTCCGGTTGCGAATGGAACCGAGAAACTCCTTATAATCACTCGCATTTTAATCAAATCGGCAGACGAGACCACCAAAAAATGAATGTTGTGAAATCCATTGAGAGGCATACCCGGATTATCAAGGAGGAGGCAAAACGTTTGGGATTTCTTTCCTGTGGTATTTCCAGAGCGGAATTTCTCGAGGAGGAAGCCCCCCGTCTTGAGGCCTGGCTGAAGCAGGGTATGCAGGGCGAAATGTCCTATATGGAAAATCATTTTGATAAACGGCTGGATCCGCGCAAACTGGTGCCCGGAGCCCGTTCCGTGGTTTCCCTCTTGCTGAACTACTATCCGGAAGAACAACAAAATCCTGAGTCTTATAAAATCTCGAAATACGCCTATGGAACGGATTACCATTTTGTGATTAAAGCAAAATTAAAGGAAATGCTGGCTACCCTTCAGGATGAAATCGGGCAGGTACACGGCAGGGCATTTGTAGACTCCGCTCCGGTTCTCGACAAAGCCTGGGCCGCCCGCAGTGGCCTTGGGTGGATCGGAAAACACTCCAACTTGCTTACCCGGCAGGTAGGGTCATTTTATTTTATTGCCGAATTGATCCTGGACCTGGAATTGGAATATGACCATCCCGTAACCGATCATTGCGGGAGTTGTACCGCCTGTATGGATGCCTGTCCCACACAGGCAATAGTCGCTCCTTATGTAGTAGACGGAAGCAAATGTATTTCGTATTTCACCATTGAGTTAAAAAATGAAATTCCTAAGTCGGTAAAAGGCCAATTTGACGATTGGATTTTTGGATGTGACGTTTGCCAGGATGTGTGTCCCTGGAACCGCTTCTCAAAACCACACAGGGAACCTTTGTTTAATGCCCGTCCGGAATTACTGGAGATGGACAAAAAGGACTGGGAAGAGATAACGGAAGAGGTGTTCCGCCAGGTTTTTCGGAAATCTGCAGTTAAAAGGACCAAATGGAGCGGGCTTAAAAGAAATATAGACTTTGTGAAAGAAAAGGGGTCAGGTTGAATACAATTTCAATATATAACGGGGGTTACACCCACCCTGGTGGCTGAAACTACCCAACAAACCCGCAAACTCCGATCAGCAGTTAATATTTATTGTTTCAATGTTCGGATCTTCTCCGGTATTTTAGGGAACATCTGATTACAAATTCAAGAAACCCATTACTTTTGTGATACAAACCCACTTGCCATGAGCAAAGAGAAAAAAAGAAGAGAGGCGTTAATCTACCACGCCAAACCACAGCCCGGTAAAATAAAAATTGTTCCTACCAAACCCTACGCCACCCAACGCGATCTGGCACTGGCCTATTCCCCGGGAGTAGCAGAACCCTGCCTGGAAATCAAAAAGGACACCGAACAGGTATATAAGTATACCGCTAAGGGAAATATTGTCGCGGTAATTTCAAACGGTACTGCTGTTCTGGGCCTTGGGGATATTGGTCCTGAGGCTTCCAAGCCGGTGATGGAGGGGAAGAGCCTTTTATTTAAAATTTTTGCCGATATAGATGGGATTGACATTGAGTTGGATACCAAGGACGTAGATAAGTTTGTGGAGACCGTAAAGATTATGGCTCCTACCTTCGGCGGAATCAACCTGGAAGACATTAAGGCGCCGGAAGCCTTTGAAATTGAGCGCCGGTTAAAGGAAGAACTGGACATCCCGGTTATGCACGATGATCAGCACGGCACCGCTATCATTTCGGCCGCTGCACTGCTCAATGCCCTGGAGCTGGCCGGCAAGAAAATGGAAAAAGTTCGCATTGTGATCAGCGGCGCAGGGGCGGCAGCTGTTTCCTGTACACGTCTTTACAAGGCGTTCGGGGCACGTGATGAAAATATAGTGATGCTGGACAGCAAAGGGGTCATCCGATCGGATCGGGAGCATTTATCCACAGAGAAAAAAGAGTTCGCAACCGATCGAAAAATTGACACCCTTGAAGAGGCCGTAAAAGATGCCGATGTGTTTATCGGGCTTTCGATTGCCGATATTCTCTCTACCGCAATGCTGAAGAGCATGGCTAAAAAACCGATTGTCTTTGCGATGGCAAACCCGGACCCGGAAATCAACTACCAGTTAGCCGTGAAAACCCGGAAGGACATAATCATGGCCACAGGCAGGTCTGACCATCCGAACCAGGTGAATAACGTACTCGGTTTTCCATTTATTTTCAGGGGGGCGCTGGATGTACGGGCAACGAAAATAAATGAAGCCATGAAGATGGCAGCCGTGAAGGCACTGGCCAACCTCGCCAAACAACCGGTACCCGAACAGGTAAATATCGCCTATGGAGAAACCCGGCTGACCTTTGGAAAGGAGTACATTATTCCCAAGCCTTTTGATCCCCGGCTGATAGCAGAAATCCCACCGGCTGTTGCCAGGGCAGCCATGGAAAGCGGGGTTGCGAAGGCACCTATTACCGACTGGAAACGCTACAAGGAGGAATTGCTGGCGCGTTCCGGGGATGACAAGAAGGTAATGCGCCTGCTGATGAGCCGCGCAAAGGCCCGGCCCAAAAAGATCGTTTTTGCCGAGGCAGACCAACTGGATGTTTTAAAGGCAGCACAGATCGCCTATGAAGAAAAAATTGCCCATCCGATCTTGCTTGGAAATCGGGTCATTATCGAAACCATGATGAAGGAGCTGGAGTTTGACGCAGACATACCCATCATCGATCAATATGAAACGGCATCCCTTAAAAAACGCGAGCATTATGCCCAGCGTTACTGGGAAGGCCGCAGGCGCAAGGGATCTACCCTCTACAGCGCAAAAAGCCGTATGCGGGAACGCAATTATTTCGGGGCCATGATGGTACTTGAAGGTGATGCAGACGGCATGATCTCCGGATATTCCCGTTCCTATTCTTCAGTGGTCAGGCCTATCTTTGAAGTCATTGGGCGGGCCGGGGAAGTTTCCAAAGCGGCCACGGTGCATATCATGATTACCTCCCGCGGACCACTGTTTTTGGCTGACACCTCGATAAATATTGACCCCACAGCCGAGGAGCTGGCTGAAATTAGCAGAATGACCGCGAATCTGGCACATGCCTTTGGATTTGACCCCGTTATCGCATTGCTGTCTTATGCCAACTTTGGAGCATCTAACCACCCGCATGCCCGGAAAGTTCGGGATGCCATCAGAATATTGCACGAAAAGCATCCTGAAATGGTGGTTGATGGGGAAATCCAGACCGATTATGCACTGAACCGGGAATTACACCAGAGTCAGTTCCCGTTTTCAAAACTGGCCGGGAAAAAAGTGAATACGCTGATTTTCCCTAACCTTGAATCGGCAAATATTACCTATAAGCTGTTGAAGGAATTGCATGCTGCGGATACCATTGGTCCCATAATGCTGGGGCTGCGAAAAGCAGTGCATATTCTGCAAATGGGAGCCAGTGTGGAGGAAATGGTCAATATGACTGCGGTTGCCGTAATTGATGCACAGGAACGGGAAAAGCGTAAATTGGCCAAAAGCAAAGGCAAATCCGGATCGTGGGCATAGCGGGATATACTATTTTAAAGGGAATATATGATACATCACCTCAGAGGAAAGCTTATTGAAAAACATCCTACCCATGTGGTGTTGGAATGTTCCGGGATTGGTTATTTTGTAAACATATCCCTCAATACGTATTCCGCCATCCCGGACCAGGAATCTCTCGCGCTGTACACCCATCTGCAAATACGGGAAGATGCCCACACCCTGTATGGATTCTATACCTCAGCCGAACGGGAGATTTTCCGCTTGCTGCTTTCTGTATCCGGGGTAGGTGCCAGCACGGCCCGGACCATGCTCTCCTCCATGAGCCCGCAACAGGTACGGGATGCCATAGCTACTGAAGATGTCCTTGCTATACAGGCCGTTAAGGGCATTGGTGCCAAAACAGCCCAGCGGGTCATTCTGGACCTAAAAGACAAAATTTTCAAAATCTACGACCTGGGCGAAGTTTCCCACAAATCAGACAATACAAATAAAGAAGAAGCGTTATCTGCATTAGAGGTTCTTGGTTTTACCCGCAAGCAGTCTGAAAAGGCGGTGGATGCGGTGCTGAAACAAGACCCGACCTTAAGCGTGGAGGGCATTATTAAAAACACGCTTAAAAATTTGTAGAAAGTTTGAAAACAGGGGCGTTAGCATTTTTCACATCCTTTTGCAAACCGTTATTTTTCATTTTTTTCCTGCTCTGTTGCTCCCTTTGGAGTATACAGGCTCAGGAAACGGAACTTCCTGAAACCGATTCGGTTCAAACCGGAATCGCTTTGGGGAGACTTAAACTGGAAAATCCGGAAAGCATCGTATCCAAGTACTCCTATGACCCGGAATTAGATAGGTATATCTATACGGAGAAGGTGGGTGAATACGATATCCGCTACCCGGTAATCCTTACTCCGGAACAGTACCTTGAACTGGTGCGAAAGGAAGACATGAAATCTTACTTCAAGGATAAGATAGATGCCTTTTCCGGAAAAAAGGAAGGTAGTGAGGAGGCCCGGAAAAACCTGCTGCCCAACTTCTATGTCAACAACAGTTTTTTTGAAAGTATTTTTGGTGGAAACACTATAGAAGTGATCCCGCAGGGTTCGGTTGCAATGGACCTTGGGGTTATCTGGCAAAAAAATGACAACCCGGCCCTTTCACCACGGAACCGAACCAACCTGGCTTTTGATTTTGACCAGCGAATCAGTCTCAGCATGCTGGGAAAGGTGGGCGAGCGCCTGCAGGTTACAGCCCAATACGACACGGAAGCCACCTTCGACTTTCAAAACCTTATCAAACTGGATTATACCCCAACCGAGGACGATATCATCAGAAAGATCGAAATCGGAAACGTCAATATGCCCTTAAACAGCTCCCTGATTACGGGAGCTCAGAGCCTCTTTGGGGTAAAGACCCAATTGCAGTTTGGTAAAACCACGGTTACTGCAGTATTCTCCGAACAACGCTCACAGAATAATACAGTTGTGGCCCAGGGGGGCGGAACCCTCAATGAATTTGAGCTCACCGCACTGGACTACGACGAAGACCGGCACTTTTTCCTCTCACAGTATTTCAGGGACCGCTATGACCAGGCCCTGGAAGACTACCCGTATATCAGAAGCCAGGTACAAATTACAAGGCTGGAGGTTTGGGTCACCAACCGAAGCCAGCAGACCCTTAACGTTCGGAATATCGTGGGGATACAGGATTTGGGGGAGGCCATTTCTGCACAGACACGGATCGGACGGAATGGGGGTGATCCGGCAGGATTCTTTAATATTTCCGGGGCAAATCCGGAGCTTCCCAGAAACGGGGCCAATGATTACGATCCGGCCCTGATAGGGAATGGCGGGGTGCTCACTGACGATATACGGGACATTGCCACCGTTGATGATGCCTTTCAGATCCCGGGGGGCTACCTGGCCAATCAGGGCTTTGACTATGCATTTCTGGAAAACGCAAGGAAACTGGAACAGGGGCGGGACTACAGTTTCAATTCACAACTGGGCTATATTTCCCTCAACCAGCGATTGAGCAATGATGAGGTCCTGGCTGTTGCCTTCCAGTATACTTTCAACGGAAATGTATACCAGGTAGGGGAATTCGCCAATGGGGGGCTTGATGCAACCACGGTTTCGGGAGGGGTAACACCCATTCTTGAGAACAACACCCTGGTTCTGAAATTGCTTAAGAGCAACATTACCAATGTCACAGACCCGATCTGGGACCTGATGATGAAAAATATATACGCTACCGGCGCCTTTCAGCTGGCTGAGGAGGATTTTAAAATGAACATCCTCTATACCGACCCCACCCCGAGGAACTATATTACGCCGGTTAACCCGAATACCGGCTGGCCGGATATTCCCAAGCCATTGGAAGAACGTATCCTGATCGATGTCTTCAACCTGGACCGCCTCAATGTATACAAGGATGTACAACCGGGAGGGGACGGGTTTTTCGATTTTATACCGGGGATAACCGTTAATACCCAGGGCGGGCAAATCATTTTTACCAAGGTGGAACCTTTTGGGGAATATTTGTTTGAACTGCTGGGTGGCGGGGTTTACGATGTAACTGATGATCAGGGATACAATGAAAACCAGCAGAAGTATGTATTCCGCAACATGTATGCCCAGACCAAGGCCGCTTCCCTTCAGGATGCAGAGAAAAACCGCTTCCGGATACGCGGCCGCTATAAATCCCAAAGCGGCAACGGGATCCCTATCGGGGCCTTCAATGTCCCGCAGGGGTCCGTACGGGTTACAGCCGGGGGCAGGCAATTACAGGAAGGAATTGATTATACGGTGAACTACCAGGCTGGTACCGTCCAGATCCTGGACCCAAGCCTGCAGGCTTCGAATACCCCAATCAATATCTCGGTTGAAAACAATGCGGTATTCGGGCAGCAAACCCGAAGATTTACCGGGGTGAATATAGAACACCAGTTCAATGAGAAATTCGTGCTGGGAGCAACCCTGCTGAACCTGAATGAACGCCCACTGACCCAGAAGGCAAATTTTGGGGTAGAACCTGTTAACAATACAATTTTTGGCTTAAACGGGAACTTTTCAACTGAGGTACCATTCCTGACACGGCTTGCCAACATGTTGCCCAACATAGACACGGACGTGCCCTCCAACGTGTCCCTGAGGGGGGAAGTTGCTTTTTTAAGTCCAAATTCCCCCAAGAACGCGAACTTCCGGGGAGAAACCACTACCTACCTGGACGATTTTGAAGGCGCACAGGCGCTGATCGATATCCGGTCTTCCCTGGGGTGGACCCTGGCCAGTACCCCGCTTGAATTCCTGGATGAAGGAGAGGTGGATCTGGAAACCGGTTACGAACGCGCCAAGATGGCCTGGTATACAATAGACCCTATTTTTTACACAAATCAGCGCCCAGCCGGGGTTACTGATACTGACATTTCCCAGAATGCCACGCGGCGGATTTTTATAGATGAAGTATTCCCGAGGATCGATATTGCTCAGGGGCAGACTACCGTACAGAATACCCTGGATATCGCTTATTATCCCAATCAGAAAGGCCCGTATAACGCAAACCCTGCCTTTGGTTCGGAGACCCCTCAGGAAAAATGGGGCGGGATTATGAGGTCGCTCAGCAGCACTAATTTTGAACAATCCAACGTGGAGTTTGTACAGTTCTGGGTGCTGGATCCTTATGTGGACGGACAGGCAACCGGCCCGGGGGAGCTGGTGATCAACCTGGGAAATATCAGTGAAGACATCTTGCAAGACGGAAGGAAACAGTACGAAAACGGACTTCCCGGACTTAATACCAATGAACTGGTAGCCCCGACCGTATGGGGTCAGGTCCCGGCAACCCAGGCACTTGTTTATGCCTTCGATGCCAATGAGACCAACCGGTCCCTTCAGGATATAGGATTTGATGGCCTGGATGATTCCCAGGAAGCGGCCTCGGGTTACAATGGCCCGGCTGAAGATCCCGCTTTGGATAACTACACCTACTACCTGAATCGCGATGGAGGTATCCTGGAGCGCTATCTGGATTTTAACAATACCGACGGGAATTCTCCCGTAGCCGTTACCAATACCAACAGGGGGAATACCACCCTGCCGGATGTGGAAGATGTAGACAGGGACCTTACCATGAATACGGTAAACAGCTATTACGAGTATCGCATCCCTATACGCCCGGGTATTTCGGTGGATGACCCTTATGTAACGGATATTAAAGAGGGGGTTACCCCAGACCTCCCGAATGGCTCCCAGCTCAACAGGCGCTGGATACAGTATAAAATCCCCCTGACCGATTTTACGGATGCCATCGGGGGCATTACTGATTTCCGTTCCATCAGCTTTATGCGGATGTACCTTACCGGTTTCAACGATCCGGTGGTATTGCGGTTTGCAACCCTGGACCTGGTCCGTGGCGATTGGCGGACCTATACCAAAACCCTGCAAACGGATAATGACAATCCGCAGGATGATGTTACCACCATAGATGTGAATGCTGTCAATATAGAAGAGAACAACGCCCGTATCCCCATCCCTTATGTTTTGCCTCCGGGGGTGTTTCGGGAACAACTCAACAACAACAATACTATTGTACGGCAGAATGAGCAATCCCTTTCGTTTGTGGTCAATAACCTGGAACCACAGGATTCCCGGGGGGTCTTTAAAAATGTCAACATAGACATGCGGCAGTATGAGCGCATCAAAATGTTTTTACATGCGGAAAAGATTGCAGCAACTGACCCATTTTTGGACGGACAGTCCGCCGTTGGATTCCTGCGGATAGGAACGGATTTTTCCGAAAACTTCTACCAGATTGAAGTGCCGCTGGAGTATACAGACTTTTCTGCCATAAGTCCGGAACAGGTCTGGCCGGCTATCAATGAGCTGGATATAGCTCTTGCGGATCTCAATAAGGTAAAATCAGAGGGGATTTCTTCCCAAACGCTTGGGGATATAACCTTTTACGAAATAGTGGACGGTGTCGCCGTACAGGTAAATGAATTTGACCCTCGCCAGCTGGGGCAGATCCGGATCGGGATTCGCGGAAATCCCTCCCTGGGGAGTATCCGGGCCATGATGGTGGGAATCAAAAATATAGACAACGTCCCTTTGCGGACCGAGGTCTGGTTCAATGAGCTGCGGCTTGCAGGGCTCGACAATAACGGAGGATGGGCGGCTGTTGCGGCCATTGATGCGAATATGGCAGATTTTGCAAATGTTTCTGCAACCGGTGCCACCAGTACCTCGGGCTTCGGGGCTATAGACCAGATGCCCAATGAGCGCAGCCGGGAAGATGCTATTTCCTATGATGTAGTTACCAATGTGGAACTCGGGCAGTTATTGCCCAATAAATGGAATTTGCAGATTCCTTTTAATTACGGGATATCCGAGCAACTGATTACCCCGGAATTTGACCCGGTTTACGACGACCTGAAATTACAGGACAGGATAGATGCTGCCGCTACTCAGGATGAGGCAGATGAAATCCTGGAGCAGGCCGAAGACTATACCAAGCGTACCAGTATAAATTTTATAGGGGTGCGCAAGAACAGGGGAGAAGAGGCAGAGGCGAATTTCTTCGACGTGGAGAACTTCACTTTTAATTACTCTTACAATGAAACAGATCACCGGGATTTTGAAATTGCAAACCTGAGGGATCAGAATGTGCAGGCCGGAGTGGTCTACAACCATAATTTCAGGCCGGCCAGTTTTGCCCCGTTTGCCCGTAAAGATTCGCTGTTTATGGGGAACTACTGGCGATGGCTCAAAGAACTGAATTTCAACCTGCTTCCAACCAGTATATCGCTCCAATCCAATATTAACAGGCAGCTGAATCAACAGCGATTCAGGGATGTACTGGAACCGGGGGTGGATAGACTCGAACTCCCGCTTTTACAACAGCGCAATTATCTGTTCAACTGGCAATACGCCCTGAACTATGCACTAACCAAATCCCTGAGGATCAACCTGACCGCATCGAATAACAATATTATAAGGAATTATTACGAGGAGGAAGGGAACCCTTTTTCGAACATCCTTGCGGATCAAACCCTCTGGGAAGGCTTTTTTGACATCGGCGAGCCCAACCGGCACGCCCAGCAGATGCAGCTCAATTATGAATTGCCCCTGAACAAAATCCCCATTTTCGATTTTATTAATGCCCAGTATACCTACACCAGTAACTTTGACTGGCAACGGGGAGGCGACGCCCTGAACCTGGCTGTTGCTAAGGCCCAGAACCCGGGTGTTCCGGATAACCAGCTCACTTTGCCGACCATCAATACCATACAGAACGCCAATACCCATTCCATAACGGCTGCCCTCAGTATGCAACGGCTTTACGACCGGCTGGGGCTGCGCAAACGCGACGGGAAGGTTACCAACCAGATTGCTGCGCCCCGAAGGGACAAGGCGGGCAATACCAAAGGGGAGCCCTCTGGTAAAAGTCCCGGAAAGACCAGCGGCCTTTTCAACACGGCTGTTGATGTGCTTACCATGGTCAAGCGTGTGAATGTGAACTACAGTGAAAATAACGGAACGGTTTTGCCAGGTTATACACAATCTATTGGATTTATTGGCACCACCCGTCCCAGCCTTGGCTTTGTATTCGGAAGCCAGGCAGATATTCGCTATGAGGCGGCAAGGAACGGTTGGCTTACCAGCTTTAATGAGTTTAACGAGCAGTTTATTCGCAGGACCAATAAGCAGCTCAATCTGACTGCCACGGCCCAGCCCGTTCCGGAACTGACCATAGACCTGATCGCGGACCGGCAGTTTTCCAGCAGCCTGCAGGAAAATTTCCGGATTGAAGATGGGGAGTACATCCCGCAAACCCCCAATACTTTTGGCAACTTCAGCATCTCAACCCTGATGATAGGAACGGCCTTTGGCAAGAGCGATGAGTTTGACTCCGAAACCTTTGAAACCTTTAAGGAAAACAGGGTAATAATTGCCAACAGGCTGCTCTCTGACCGTGGTGGTCAGGATGAAGGCCTGGATGCAGATGGCTTCCCGCTTCGATATGGGAAAACCAGCCAGGATGTTTTGTTGCCCGCTTTCTTCGCTGCCTACACAGGGCAGAGTGCAGACCGGGTAAATCTGGATGCCTTCCGGGATATCCCCATTCCCAACTGGAATATCAAGTATACCGGGCTGATGAAAAATAAATGGTTTAAAAAGAAATTTAAGCGGTTCTCCCTCAGTCATGGCTACCGTGCAGCCTACAGCATCAATTCCTTCCAAACCAACCTGGAACGGGATCAGTTACTGCAGGACGGGCAGGCTCCCATCAAGGCAGAAACCCTGGATCTGATGCCTGAAAACATTATTAACAACGTAGTTCTTAACGACCAGTTCAACCCTTTGATCCGGGTAGATTTTGAAATGATGAACTCCCTGAGCGTGCTGGCTGAGGTTCGAACGGACAGGGCCCTCTCCCTGAGTTTTGACAATAACCTGCTTACTGAAATTAACGGAAAGGAATACACCCTGGGGCTGGGGTACCGCTTTAAGGATGTGAAGCTGGTCACCAATATTGGAGGGGAAAAACAACGTCTAAAGGGAGACCTGAATTTAAAGGCAGACATCAGCCTTCGCGACAATATCACCATTATCCGCAATTTGGATATCGACAACAACCAGATTACTTCCGGGCAAAACCTGCTCTCCATTAAATTCACGGCTGACTACGCCCTGAGCAAAAACTTAAATGCCCTTTTCTTCTTTGACCATTCCTTCTCACAATTTGCCGTTTCAACTGCCTTCCCGCAAACCACTATCAACACCGGGTTTACCCTCCGCTATAATTTCGGAAATTAAGAAGCGTACACTATTTATACGTAAAACTGATATCCCTGTTGCCTCCTGTATTAAGGCTGTCTCTGTGGCAATCGAATTTTTTATCCCGGCTTTGGTATCTCAGGCGGGAAAAAGTTACATTTGCTGGACAGAAAAATATAAATCCTATGAATATACCGGCCGAATTAAAGTATACCAAAGACCATGAGTGGGTCCGCTTAGAAGGGGATATCGCTACTGTGGGAATCACGGATTTCGCACAGGGCGAACTCGGAGATATTGTCTATGTTGAAGTTGAGACCCTGGATGAAACCCTGGAGCGGGAAGAGGTGTTTGGAACGGTGGAAGCCGTAAAAACGGTTTCCGACCTGTTTTTGCCTTTAAGCGGGGAAATAGTTGCTTTTAATGAGCTGCTTGAAGACGAGCCCGAAAAAGTCAATGCCGACCCTTACGGAGAAGGCTGGATGGTTCAGATTAAAATCAGTGATCCTGCTGAAGTGGAAGACCTGATGGACGATTCCCAGTACAAGGAATTAATAGGTGCTTAAAGGGTACATATTCACAATATTATTTTTCGGCTGGATGGCGGCCATAACCCTTGCCAGCCTGATGTCTCTTTCAGGACTGGCTGCACCACCCATAGAGATCCCTCACATGGACAAACTGGTACATTTTGTATTCTATTCCACCGCGATGGTTTTAGGCAGTCTGTTTATCTGGGAACAATTCCGGCAGCACATCACGCTGGGCCGAACATTTTTACTGGCATTCGCAGGTCTTTTACTATATGGCATGCTCATTGAAGTACTTCAGGAGGTACTCAGGATGCAACGCAGCGGGGAATGGTGGGATATACTGGCAAATACGACGGGCCTGGTAGCAGGGCTGTTGTTTCTGAGATATCTCTTTTACTGGCGAAAGGCGTTAAAATGGAATGATTAATTGCGTTTTTGACAAATTATTAGTTAAATTAGCGAATATTAAATTCACAAAATCATGGAAATCAAAAAGAACCCGAAGGCCGACCTGAGCAGAAATAGCGGTTTGTATTTCGTTCTGGGATTGGCATTGGTAATGTTGTTGGTGTTTGTCGCTTTTGAGTGGAAAACATATGACGAGGTAAATGATTATGACATCTCCCTGAATGTGGAGGATGCATTGGATGAGGAAGTGCCGATGACGGAGCAGATAAAAACTCCGCCACCGCCACCACCGCCTGCCGCCCCTGAAGTAATCGAGGTGGTAGAGGATGAAGAAGAGGTAGAGGAGACTGTTATTGAGTCTACTGAAACCAGTCAGGAAGAAGAGATTATCGAAGTGGAAGATATTGAAGTGGATGATGTTGACGAAGACATTGACGTTCCCTTTGCCGTAATCGAAGACGTACCGATTTTCCCCGGCTGTGAAAGTGAATCTGACAAAAGAGCTTGTTTTAACGAGATGATGCAGAAGCACATCCGTAAGAATTTCCGATATCCTGAAATTGCACAGGAAATGGGGATTCAGGGAAGGGTAGCTGTTATGTTTACTATTCAGAAAGACGGAAGTATTGGAAACATTCGTATGAGAGGCCCGGATAAGAATCTGGAAGCCGAAGCCATGCGTATTATTCAGAAGCTTCCCAAAATGACCCCCGGGAAACAGAGGGGTCGTCCGGTAAGGGTTCCTTTCAGTATCCCGATTACCTTTAAGCTTCAATAAAATTACAATCCCGACCGCTGGTCGGGATTTTTTTTGCGCTTTTATAAAAAGAGCTCCCTCACCAAAAGTCCGGTTTGCCTGTAAGGATACAGCGATAGCCTAATTAGGGCTTGCCGGAACCTGTTTTTGTTGCGAATTTGTTGGAATAACCAATACAATTCGCACTCATGGAAAAGAAACAAAGTAAAGTCAGGAACACTTCACGTAAAGAGGCGACCCGGTTAAAAGGGCTGGGAACCTTGCATTTTCAGTTGGGTCTGATCCTTTCGATGCTATTTGTGTATGGCGCTTTGGAGTGGGTAGTAGCCCCGAGCCAACCCGGTTTGTATGATCCATTACCTGCCCAATCTGAATTTGCCTACGTTTTTTCCGAACAGGCCCCGGCAGAACAAAAAGAAATAAAGCCTGCTGAGCAGCCAAGGCCGAAAGCCTCTAGCAAAATAGTGGTATCGGAACGAATACCTTTAAAGCCCGCTTCCTTAGCCCGGCCAGACATTACAGCGCCAGCACTCTCTGTGGGCAATGCCTCCGGAACAACTATTGACAATAAAAATACAAGAGCGGTTTTCAGCCTGCATTCGGTGCAGGAACTCCCTGTATTCCCAGGATGTGAAGGGGTTGCACAGGAGGAACAGAGGGCCTGTTTTAATCGAATGATGCGCAGGCATGTTCAAAGGTATTTCCGATATCCCGACCAGGCAGTGGAACTGCAACAGGAAGGCCGGGTTTACGTCGAGTTTATTATTGATGAGACCGGACAGGCAAACCATTTTCGATTAAGAGGCCCCTCTGTACTGCTGGAACAAGAGGCTGGTCGCATTCTGGGGAAGCTGCCTCGGATGCAGCCCGGTAAGATCCGCGGGCTGCCTGTAGCTGTTCGCTACAGCATGCCAATTTCCTTCCAATTGGAATAAGAAACCCTGGTAGAATTTACTATTAGGGCAAAGGTGTATTTTATGCTTCCGGGTTGGATTGCAAGTCGTTGCTGTGTATCTTTGCGGGCCCAAGTAAGGTCAATTTGATGAAATCCGCAGCAGGGACCGTAAAGCCGTCAACTTTTCAAATGGTAATCACCGATTTTAAGGAGATCACCAAAGCCAGGTTAGCCCTGAGTGTGGTCTTTTCGGCCGTGGCGGGATATTTTCTGGGGACTGCTGAAATACAATTTTCCGCCCTCGTACTGCTGGTACTGGGGGGATACTGCATGGTAGGGGCTTCAAATGCCTTCAACCAGGTAATCGAGAAGGACCTGGATGCCAAAATGCACCGAACCAAGAACCGGCCCCTGCCCTCTGGAAGAATGACGGTTGCACAGGCAATGACCATTGCAATAGTGCTTACCCTTACAGGCATCATCTTACTGTATCTGCTAAACCCAAAAACTGCCCTCTTCGGGGCAATTTCCATATTTCTGTATACCTGTGTTTACACCCCTTTAAAGACCATCACTCCGCTCTCTGTTTTTGTAGGTGCCTTTCCCGGGGCAATCCCTTTTATGCTGGGATGGGTTTCGGCCACAAACGATTTCGGCATAGAGCCAGGAACCCTTTTTATGATACAGTTTTTCTGGCAATTCCCCCATTTCTGGGCACTGGGCTGGATGCTGGATGAAGACTACCGAAGGGGAGGCTTTAAAATGTTGCCTACTGGTAAAAAAGATACCGGTACCGCAGTACAAATCATTATGTATACCATTTGGATGATTGTCATTTCCATTATTCCGGTTTTTGGGATAACGGGCCGTTTGCAATTATCCGTTCCGTCAGCAGTCCTGATCTTTTTAATGGGATTGGTTATGCTGTGGTTTGCCCTGAAATTGTATGAAAAAAGGGACCGTATGTCTGCCCGATCCCTGATGCTTAGCAGTGTAACTTATATTAGCCTGATACAAATCATTTACGTAGCCGATAAATACCTTTCATGAATATGAAGATAGATGAGTTAAGTCCTTTAGAAAAAAAACAGCGCGCCAAAAAGATGATGCTCTGGTTTGGGATTGCGAGCCTGCTGATGAGCTTTGCAGGCTGGACCAGTGCCTATATCGTGAGTAGTTCCCGGGAAGACTGGATGGAAAATTTTGAGCTTCCGCAAGCTTTCTGGATCAGTACCGCGATTATCCTTTGCAGTAGCTTAACCTACTGGCTGGCCAGGAACAGTGTGCAAAAAGGGCAACAAAAACAGGCAACAATTTGGCTGGTGATAACCCTCCTGCTGGGGGTTTCGTTTATTATCGCCCAGTTTTTCGGGTTTTCAGAGATGATTGCACTGGGATACTATTTTACAGGTCCCACCAGTAATATCACCCTTTCGTATGTATTCCTTATCGCTGTTGTGCATATTTTACACGTGGTAGCAGGATTAATAAGCCTAATCGTGGTTTTAGTACAGCAGTTAAAGGGCCGCTACCTGCCCGGAAATATGCTGGGAATGGAATTAGGGATGACTTTCTGGAATTTTGTGGATTTTCTCTGGATTTATCTGGTGTTATTTTTCTATTTCTACAACTAAAGCTGCAGGGGCAGATTTTGTAAGCGCATCTGCTTTTCTTACAACTAAAAAAATGTATTTTTGCTAAAATTCTCTTAATACGAATAGCTGATTTATGGATACTACGGTTACAACACCTTCGGAAGAAAACGTTTGGGGTGGAGGCAACAGGCCACTGGGGGCCAGCTATGGGAAACTGATGATGTGGTTTTTCATCGTTTCCGATGCCCTTACCTTCTCTGGCTTTCTTGCGTCTTATGGTTTCTCGAGATTTAAGTTTATTGAAACCTGGCCTATAGCGGACGAGGTATTTACTCACGTGCCTTTCTTCCACGGGAATTACCCCATGTATTATGTGGCCTTTATGACCTTTATCCTTATTATGTCTTCGGTAACCATGGTACTGGCTGTGGATGCCGGACACCGGATGATGAAGAACAAGGTAGTTATCTACATGTTCCTGACCATTATTGGAGGAGGGATCTTTGTAGGTTCACAGGCCTGGGAATGGGCAACGTTTATCCGTGGAGATTACGGGGCTCTCGAAACCAATGGCGGCCGGATCCTTCAATTTGTAAAAGCAGATACGGGAGAGCGCGCTGCCCTGGCCGATTTTGCAGCAACTCTGCCGGATGAAAGGGTAGACCATGAACGACGTAACGGAGTGTGGTACTACGAGGGAGAGGCATTGCCCAGCTACTCGGTAAACGAAGTGGCCGAAGGGCTGCGCACCAACCCGAATATCCTGATCCGCACCGAGCAGATTAACGAGGCGGGGGAGAAAACGATCCTGAACCGGGAAGAATCACTTCAGAAAATAAAGGATGCCAAATTAGTGGTGGAAGGGGCAAACCTGATCCGCAATGAATACGGAAGCCGCCTTTTTGCAGATTTCTTCTTTTTCATAACAGGCTTCCATGGCTTCCACGTATTTTCAGGGGTCGTGATCAATATCATTATTTTCTTTAATATAATCCTGGGCACCTACGAGCGTAGGGGACATTATGAAATGGTCGAAAAAGTCGGGTTGTACTGGCACTTTGTAGACCTTGTCTGGGTATTTGTATTTACCTTCTTTTATCTTGTATAAGCGCCAAAAATCATAAACAAATATGGCACACGCACATAAATTAGAAATTTTCAGAGGGCTTTTAAAATTCAAGTCCAACACACAAAAAATCTGGGGAGTATTAATATTCCTTTCCCTGGTTACAGCTGTTGAGGTGGCTTTGGGGATTACCAAGCCAGAAATACTTACCTCCAACACCTTTGTTGGGATGAAACTGCTGAACTGGATCTTTATAATCCTCACTCTGGTGAAGGCCTATTACATAGCCTGGGACTTTATGCACCTTCGGGATGAAAAAAGTTCGCTCAGAAGGGCCATTGTATGGACCCCTATCTTCCTGGTATCTTACCTTATATTTATTCTGCTGTTCGAAGCAGATTACATTTATACGGTTTTCAAGGAAGGGTTTGTTGCCTGGGACTTTTAAAAGGAATTAACAGAATCTAAAGACGGTTTCACAACCGTCTTTTTTATTTTTGTAATCCTTTTATAGCCGATGAAAAAGACCTTTGTTTTAACCGTACTCTTTATCCTTCCCCTGGTGGTTTATATGTTTTTCGCATCCGGGGTTACCAATTTTGGCAGGTTGCCGGTTCTGACGGAAGATGTTATGGAACTGGATGCCTTTAATACCCGGGAGCGTCTGGCTGAAAAAATCAGCATAGTGGGTTTTCTGGGCACGGAACCGGACCTTAAAAAGGGGATAGCCTTTAACCTGAACCAGAAGATTTATAAGCCCTTTTACGAGTTTAACGATTTTCAGATGGTTATGCTGGTTCCGGAAGGGAAGGAGGCGGCTGTTGAGGAAATAAAAAAGGAATTGTCGGGCTTTACTGATTTGCGGAACTGGCGCTTTGTTTTTGGTTCCCCGGGGCAGATCCGAACATTTTTCGAATCCCTGCAGTCCGATCTGGAACTGGATGCGGATTACTCCACTCCCTATGTGTTTATTATCGACAAAGACAGGAATTTGCGCGGACGCAACAAGGATGAGGATGAAGGGACCAAATACGGCTTTAATGCCATTTCCGTGGCAGACCTTAACAATAAGATGAAAGACGATGTTAAGATCATACTGGCGGAATATCGTCTGGCTTTGAAAAAGAACAACGCAGACAGAGCCAATTAAAGACAGCGAAAATTAGCAATGTTGAAAAAAGGAAAATACAACTATATCTGGATAGGAGCAGTCATCCTTGTCTTCGGGATCATTTTTGTGCCCAGGATCGTGGCGCGTCTCCAGAATGATGACGTGGTAGACATCAACCGCATGAACACCGATCCGGAGGATGCTCCGCTTTCCTATATTTACCTCAATGGGGAAAAGCGTAAAGTGCCCGAGTTTGCATTGCTTAACCAGGACAGCTTGCTGATCACAGACCAGGACTACCTGGGAAAAGTGTATGTGGCGGAATTCTTTTTTACCACCTGCCCCAGTATCTGCCCAATAATGAACCGCAACCTGGTGGAATTACAGCAGGAATTCAAAGACTATGAGAATTTTGGGGTGGCTTCCTTTACAATTAACCCTGAATATGACACGCCTTCCGTATTAAAGGAGTATGCTGAGGCATATGGGATTACAGACATGGACTGGCACCTGCTCACAGGAGATTCAGATGCGATCTATGCACTGGCCAATTCCGGCTTTAACATCTTTGCGGCAGAAATGCCAGACGTCCCGGGAGGCTTTGAGCACTCCGGCCTTTTCGCGCTTATAGACCAGCAGGGCTATATTCGTTCGCGTAAGGATTCCTTTGGTAATCCTATTATTTACTACCGCGGCGCTATCAGCCTGGATCAGGAAGTAAATGCCCAGGGTGAAACAGAACAGATCAGTCTCCTGAAGGAGGATATTGAAAAACTTTTAAAAGAAAATACAAGTGGAAAGTAGCCTTCAAAAGAATGCACCTAACCTCAATCGCTGGATCAATATCATCTCCATAGCCATTCCTGTGGTGGTAGCTATACTATTTGGGGTACGCCTGCCCAATGTGGAACCGCTTAGTTTTCTTCCCCCCATCTATGCCGGAATTAACGGGCTTACAGCGGTCTTGCTATTGGTTGCCCTCTGGGCCATCCGAAGTGGTAAAAGGGCACTGCATCAAAATTTAATGACAACCTGCATTGTACTTTCCTTGTTGTTCTTACTAATGTACGTGGCTTACCATATGACCTCGGATTCTACCCCCTATGGTGGAGAAGGCTGGGTACGATACCTGTATTACGCCATCCTGATATCCCATATTTTGTTGTCAATTGCGGTTATACCACTGGTTTTGCGCACTTATGCCCGGGCGTATCTGAAGGATTTCGCAGCACACCGTAAAATAGCCCGGATTACCTTTCCTGTTTGGCTGTATGTTGCGGTTACCGGGGTAATTGTATATCTGATGATCTCACCTTATTACGTATATTAGAATATGTCAAAAAAAGGCTTGCTTTTCTGTATCACCTTACTTCTGATCTTGCTGCCAATAAGCCTTCAGGGACAGTGTGCCATGTGCAGGGCTGTTCTGGAAAGCAATGGTGACCAGTCAGTGGCAGAGGGGATCAACAATGGAATTGTATACCTTATGGCTATTCCTTACATCCTGGTGGGGTCCCTTATTTTTATCGTATACCGCAAGCTTAAATCCTGAAGGTTTATTTTCAGTCCCTGAAACTGTAACAATTTCCCCCACCCTTAGTCTAATTAGTACCCTTTGGGTACATCATCAATCAAAAGCACCAACCCAATGTTTGATTTAGAGCGATGGCAGGAAATCTTTGAGACCATCCGCAAAAACAAGCTCAGAACTTTTCTTACCGGATTATCGGTTGCCTCGGGTATTTTTATCCTGGTAATTCTGCTGGGTTTTGGGCAGGGCATACGCAATGGGATAGCCTATGAATTTGAGGAAGACGCAGCCACTTCTGTTTGGGTCTGGCCAGGGGTAACTACCAAGGAATTCAAAGGCCTCAACCCTGGAAGACGTATTCAGTTGCGAAATGAAAATTTTGACAACTGGGTGGCCATGAACAGCGACCATATCGAATACGATGGCGCACGAAATTTTGTGCGCGGCGTATCGGTCACTTATGGAAACGAGGCACTTGTGTACGGCGTTCAGGGCGTAAATGACGATTTTCAGTTTATCGAGAATGCAAAGATGTCCATGGGGCGTTTTATCAATTACTCTGACCTGGTTGACAATGCTAAGGTGGTTGTTATAGGAGAAAAAATCCGCAAGGATGTTTTCAATGAGCTGGAATCTCCTTTGGGGGCTTATATAGATATCTCTGGTATTCCCTTTAAAATCATAGGGGTCTACCAGGAGCGGGAAGACCGGGAGGAAGAACGCCTGTATATTCCCCTCAGTGCGGCTCAGCAGGTCTTCAACGGGGGGGATCGCCTGAATAATATGGCCTTTACCCTGCCGCCTGCAGCGAATTTCGATCAGGCAGTGGCCGAAGCGGTCGCTTTTAAAGACCAACTGCATCAATACCTTTCCCAGATACACACCATAGCGCCCGATGATACCAGTGCGCTTCGGGTATGGTCTGCCCTGGAAGAGGCCAAGCGCTATTACAGCCTTACTAATAATATCAAACTATTTTTCTGGTTTGTGGGGATATGTACCATTATTGCCGGGGTGGTCGGGGTTAGCAATATTATGTTGATTGTGGTAAAAGAACGTACTCGTGAAATTGGGATTCGCAAAGCCCTGGGGGCAAAACCCTGGGAAATAGTTGGGATGATCCTGCATGAAGCGATTTTTGTTACCGCCATCTCCGGATTCCTCGGCCTGATTTTCAGTATGGGGTTGCTGGAACTGGTGGGCCCGCATGTGGAAGTAGACTATGTAAAAAACCCCTCTGTAAACCTCAATGTGGCCCTCGCCACTGTTTTTGTGCTGATTCTGGCCGGTACCCTCGCAGGCTTTTTCCCCGCCTGGCGGGCTGCCAACATTCAGGTAATCAATGCGCTCAGAGATGAATAGGGAATGGGAGAATCGATTGTGTAATCCGGATTGTCATGTTTAATAGAGACCGTTGGAAAGAAATCCTGGAGGTGCTTACCAGTAACTGGTTCCGTACCGTTTTGACCGCTTTCGGGGTGTTTTGGGGTATCCTGATCCTGATCATCCTGCTGGCTGCCGGAAAGGGCCTGGAAAACGGGGTTAAGGCAGATTTTCGTGATATTGCCACCAATTCCATGTTTATCTGGACCCGCAGCACCACCAAGCCCTACAAGGGACTTCCCAAGGACCGTGAATTCCGGTTTAAACTGGAGGATGTGGACCTGCTCAAACAGCGGTTTCCAAGTTTGCGTTTTGTTTCAGCGAGGAATCAATTAGGCGGTTTTGGCGGGGGTAGCAATACCGTTCGCGGGATCAAAACCGGGGCCTATAACATTTACGGGGATTATCCCGAAATTATTAACCAGGAACCCATGAGTATTACCTCGGGGCGTTTCCTCAATCAGAATGATATCCTTGAAAAGCGAAAGATAGCCGTTATTGGCGAAGGGGTCGTTGCGGAATTATATGATATGGGAGAAGATGTGCTGGGTACTTATATCAAGATTCAGGGGGTTAATTTTATGGTAGTGGGTATTTATAAAAAGCGCTCTAATGGAGGGGATGGAGAAGAAGGGCAGAAACAGATCTTTATCCCCTTTACTACTTTTTCCCAGGCCTTTAACAGGGCCGATAATGTAGGCTGGATGGCCATTACGGCCAATGATGGCACATCTATTACCTCTTTAAAGGAAAATATCGTGAGCGTTTTGAAAGAAAAGCACAAGGTACATCCTGAAGACCCCAGGGCCATAGGCTATTTTGACCTTTACGAACAATACAACCGGTTTGAAAACCTGTTCGGGGCAATGCGTTTTATCGCCTATTTCGTGGGGATCCTGGTGCTGCTTTCGGGAATTATCGGGGTAAGCAACATCATGCTGATTGTGGTAAAGGAGCGGACCAAGGAAATCGGCATACGACGCGCATTAGGAGAGCAACCCGGCAGCATCCGGAAACAGATTTTGCTGGAGTCCCTGTTTTTAACCATTGTCTCAGGAATGGCTGGAATCACTTTTGGGGCACTGTTTATCTATGGAATCAATTCCCTGCTGGATGCCAGTGGGCCGGTGGATATGTTTATGAGCCCAAGCGTGAGCGTAGGAGTGGTGATGATTGCCCTGCTCATCCTTATTATTTCTGGCCTGCTTGCGGGCTTGATCCCCGCCCAGAGCGCTATCCGGTTTAAGCCCATAGATGCCCTCAGGGCCGAATAAAATTGAAAGATAAATCACTGTTATAATTACGAACGAAAATGAAAAAATCAGTAACCGTAATCATTTTAGTAGTCATTGTGCTGACCTTTTCCTCGGCCATGTATTACCTGTATCAGAAAAATGCGGAAGACCCCGTGGTATATCAGACCGAAAAACCCAGCCGCCAGAATATTGTTAAGAAAACGGTGGCTACCGGGAGTATTCTGCCGCTGGAAGAGGTGCTTATCAAGCCCAATATTTCCGGGGTGATCGAAGAAATCTATGTAGAGGGGGGAGACTATGTCAAATCCGGTGATATGATCGCTAAAATCAAGGTAGTACCCAACCTGAATGCCCTCAATGACGCAAAAAATGCCATTCAGGATGCCAAGATAACCCTGGACGATCAAAAGCGGAATTACCAGCGCCAACAAAACCTGTTTTCCAAAGGGGTCATTTCACAGGTAGACCTGGAACGTGCACAGGTGAGTTATGACCAGGCCAAACAGGCCTATGCCGCCGCCAATGAGCGCTTTGAAATTGTGAATACCGGTACCACCAGGGGCCTGAGCAATGCTGCCAATACGCTCATCCGGGCCACTGTCAGCGGAATGGTACTGGAGGTCCCCGTTGAAGTGGGGAACCAGGTAATTGAGAGCAATACCTTTAACGAAGGGACCACCATTGCGGCCATTGCCGATGTGGATAAAATGATCTTTGAGGGGAAGGTAGATGAATCTGAGGTAGGGAAAATCAAGGAAGACCTGCCTCTTGAAATTACCGTTGGGGCCCTTGAGGGTAAGGTCTTTGAGGCAGTTCTGGACTACATAGCCCCTAAAGGGAAAGCGGAAAACGGAGCCATACAGTTTGAAATTAAAGGGACCCTTAAAAAACAGCAGGATATTTTTATCCGGGCTGGCCTCAGTGCCAACGCCTCCATTATTCTGGGGAGGGCTGATAGCGTACTGGCGCTGAAGGAAGCTTTGGTTCAGTTTGACCCTGAAACCAAAAAGCCCTTCGTGGAAGTCTCGGTGGGTGATCAGCAATTCGAACGCAGAGATCTCGAGTTGGGCCTGAGCGACGGGATCTTTGTGGAAGTCAAATCCGGGATAACGGAGGAAGATGCTATCAAAGTCTGGAATGCTCTGGCCGAGTCAGATATAACCTCCTGATTTATTAACACAAAATTTAGAGGCATTTTTGTAACAATTTTGTCAAATAACGGTCTAACCGTTAGAATTGGGTTTAAAACACTTAACCAACCATGATTGAAATTAAAGATTTACATAAATCCTACAAGATGGGGAGCAACTCCCTGCACGTTCTTAAGGGGATTAATTTCACGGCAGAAGATGGAGAATTAGTAGCTATTATGGGATCGTCAGGTTCCGGAAAGTCTACCTTGCTCAATATCCTGGGAATGCTGGACGAAGCAGATTCGGGCGAATACAACCTGGATGGGGTTCCCATCAAAAACCTGAGCGAAACCAAGGCGGCCAAATACCGCAATAAATTCCTCGGATTCGTATTCCAGTCTTTCAACCTGATCAATTACAAGAGTGCTTTAGAGAATGTGGCCCTGCCCCTTTATTACCAAAAGGTCGGGCGCAAGGAAAGGGAAGCTCGGGCTCTCAAATACCTGCAACAAGTTGGCCTCAAGGAATGGGCGCACCACCTTCCCAACGAATTGTCCGGGGGCCAGAAACAACGGGTGGCCATCGCAAGGGCCATGGCTGCAGAACCTAAGGTATTGCTGGCAGATGAACCTACAGGGGCCCTGGACAGTACCACATCTTATGAAGTGATGGACCTGATACAGAAGATCAACGACCTGGGCAATACCATTTTGGTAGTTACCCATGAAGAGGATATTGCACACATGTGTAAACGCATTATACACCTCCGGGACGGGGTGATAGTTGAAGACAAAAAAATAAAGCAGGTAAGAGCTTCGGAGTATGTTCAATAAAGACACCTGGCAGGAAATATGGCACAGCATCAAGAGCAATAAGCTGAGGACCTTTTTAACGGGTTTCTCGGTGGCATGGGGTATACTTATCCTGGTATTATTGCTTGCGTCCATTAACGGGATGCAGAATGGATTCACCAAGCAGTTCAATGACGATGCCACCAACTCCATCTTTATATATCCAAATGCTACTTCCAAACCCTATGGCGGGTTTGAAGCGGGCCGTCGCATCGTTTTCCGCAATGACGACTTGAATTTTATCCGAAGGAGTTATGAAGGGTTTTACGAGTACATCTCCCCGCGTTTCTCCCGTTCGGCGGTCACCAAATTTCAAAAGGAGACCGGGTCCTACAACGTGATAGGGGTAAGTCCGGACCACAAGGAAATTGAGCGAACTGTTATCAATAAGGGCCGTTATCTGAACACCAATGACCTGAACAACAAACTCAAGGTGGTCGTAATTGGCAGGCAGATACAAAAAGAACTTTTTAAGGATGAAGATCCCATTGGCCAGAACATCATCCTGAACGGGCTGGTATTCAAGGTTATCGGTTTATTCTCTGACGATGGAAACGAAAGGGAGGAGAGCAATATGTATGCTCCTTACACGACCATGCAGCAGATTTACGGGAATTCCGATGAGATCAATACTATCGCATTGACTTACAATCCGAATTTTGACTTTACCAAGGCGCTTAATTTTTCCAATACCATGGAAGTGGTCCTCAAACGACGGCTGGTGATACACCCTGATGATCAGGGGGCCTTACGTATCAATAATTATGCGGAAGGCTTTTCCAATGTACAGACCTTTACAAACTTCCTGAAGTTTGTTGCCATTGGAGTGGGAGCACTTATCCTGATAGCCGGGATTGTTGGGATCGGAAACATCCTGATTTTTATTATCAAGGAACGCACCAAGGAAATTGGGATTCGAAAAGCACTGGGGGCGCGACCTATTGAGGTGATTAAACTGATCCTGATGGAATCTATTGTTATTACTACCCTTTCCGGTTTCGGAGGGATGTTATTCGCAATGGGGCTGGTAGCCATTATATCCCCGCTGGTGGATGCCCCTGCCTTCTCCAATCCGAATGTGGATAATGCTACGGTCATTACCTGTACGATCGTTTTGATCGTAGCCGGGGTATTTGCCGGCCTTGTCCCCTCCATCAAGGCGGCACATATCAAACCAATTGAAGCACTTAGAGCAGACTAACCATGGGAATATTTGACAGAGACTTATGGAGTGAGGTATTCAACACCCTGACCAAGAATATGCTGAGGACTTTCCTCACCACCCTTGGGGTGATCTTTGCCATAGTGATCCTGATCGGTTTGCTGGGCGCTACCAATGGCATGAAAAACGGTTTTGATCAAATTTTTGCCGGAACAGCCACCAACAGTATGTTCCTTTGGACACAGCGTACTTCCATGCCCTATAAAGGGTTTGAAAGGGGCCGGTCGATAGACCTCAGCCTGGACGATGTTGAACTGATAAAAAGCCAGGTGCCAGAGGTAAATACCATTTCACCCCGTATTCAACTGGGAAATTTCAGGGGTACGGTTACCGTGCTCAGGGCAGGAAAAACAAGTGGTTCCAGTGTATATGGGGATTTCCCCACCATTGACCTGATGTCCAAAAAGAAAATTGTGGAAGGGCGGTTTATCAACCAGAACGATATTGAACAGGCACGGAAAGTTTGCGTCATCGGGATTGATGCCTATAAGTTACTCTTTGAGAAAGG
Organism: Robiginitalea insularis; assembly: GCF_052497835.1. Lineage (NCBI taxonomy): Bacteria > Pseudomonadati > Bacteroidota > Flavobacteriia > Flavobacteriales > Flavobacteriaceae > Robiginitalea > Robiginitalea insularis. The sequence continues at coordinate 790,527 of NZ_CP199296.1, read as the reverse complement.
AGAAGATCCCATAGGGGAAAGCATCAAAATCAACGGAATTTATTTTACAGTTGTAGGTACGTTTAAACGAAATGACAATATAAATTTTGAAGGGGAGAATACCGTCTTTGTTCCCTTTACCACATTCCAGACAGCATTTAACAGCGGGGATGAGGTGGGCTGGATGGCAATACTTGTGGATGACGACAAATCCGTTGCCGTGGCCGAGAAAAAGATAAAGGACCTGCTCAAACGGAAATACAATGTACATCCTGATGATGCGAGGGCGTTTGGCTCCTTTGATTTTTCAAAAATCTTCGAAGGGATCAATGCTTTTACTTTGGTCCTCTCGGGCTTCTCTTTTTTCGTTGGGATATTTACCCTCCTGGCAGGGGTAATCGCCGTCAGTAATATTCTGCTGATTACCGTTAAAGAGCGCACCAATGAAATTGGGATACGCAGGGCTTTGGGGGCAACTCCAAAAGTAATCAGAAGACAGATTATTATGGAATCCATCGTGCTGACTTTCTTTGCAGGCCTGATTGGTTTTATCATATCCATAGGAATCCTGCATGGGCTGGACGTTGCCTTCGGGCAGACTGAAGACGCGCCATTTACCAATCCAACGGTGAGTATGCTGCAGGTAATCGTCTCTTTTGTGCTCATGGTAGGCCTGAGTATCCTTATTGGCCTGATCCCGGCAAACAGGGCGGTTAAAATCAAACCCATAGATGCATTACGAGAAGAATAATTATAAGCTTTATAACAAGAAAACTAACACTAAGTAACCATGAATAAATACGTAAAATACGGACTGATCACTGTTTTGGCACTTGGAACGCTCTACGCAGTTGCCAGGGTGCTGAAAACCAATAGCAAGCCTGCCGTAGTATTTGATACCACCACCCTGAGCAAACAGACCATCGTCAACAAGGTAGTGGCAACAGGAAAAGTCATACCTCAGGACGAGATTGAAATAAAGCCCCAGGTATCAGGTATTATCGAGAAGATTTACCTGGAAGAAGGCGCTAAAGTTGCGGCCGGGGACCTGATAGCCGTAATTAAGGTCGTGCCCAACGAACAGGCTTTATATCAGGCCAGGGGACGTGTACGGAATGCACAAATTGCCCTGGACAATACCAAGATAGAATACGACCGGAACAAGAAATTGTTTGACCGGGGCGTCATCTCCAGCCAGACCTTCAACAACCTGCAGCTGCAGTATGACCAGGCGCTGCTGGAAGTGGAAAATGCAAAGAATGACTATCAGATCATTCAGCGGGGTTCGGCCGGGGGCTCTACCTCTGCCAACACCAATATCCGTGCGACAGTTGCAGGGACTATCCTTGAAATTCCGGTAGAAGAAGGAGACCAGGTTATACAGTCCAACAACTTTAACGATGGTACTACTATCGCCACCATAGCGGATCTGAGCAAAATGATTTTTGAGGGACAGGTAGATGAGGCTGAAGTGGGCAAACTGAAACTGAATATGCCGCTGAAGATCAGCCTTGGTGCCATTCAGGATAAGGAGTTTGACGCCAACCTGAAGTTCATTGCCCCTAAGGGAGTGGAAGATCAGGGAGCTGTGCAGTTTCGTATAGAGGGCGATGTGGCCCTGAACGAAGACTTTTTCATCCGTGCCGGTTATAGCGCCAATGCCTCTTTGGTACTTGAGCAAAAGGATAGTGTCCTGGCTATAAAGGAGGCTTTGCTGCAGTTTGACAAGGAAACCGAAAAACCTTATGTAGAAGTTGAGGTAGGGGAAAATAAATATGAAAGAAGGGATATAGAAACAGGAATTTCTGACGGTATTTACGTTGAGATCCTCTCCGGGCTGAAAGAAGAGGACAAAATCAAGATTTGGAATAAGACGGAACCTGTTAAAGATGACGAGGACAATAACTAATTCATCAAAGCTTCAAAAAATGAACCAATCAAATCAAATGAAATTAACACGCTGGTTGCCCCTGGGGATACTTATCTGTATCCTGAATGTAGCAGTAACCCAGGCCCAAATGAAAAAATGGACCCTGGAGGAATGCGTTACCTATGCCGTGGAAAACAATATTTCCATACAGCAATTTGAACTGGACCTGATGAACGATAAAATTGATCGTTCCGATGCCATCGGCGGCTTGCTTCCCAGATTGGATGCTCAGTTGCAGGGAGGCGGAAACACGGGTCTTACCTTTGACCCTACCACCAATGCCCCGGTAACCACTACCATTATCACGGCTACCGGAAACGCTACGGCTGCCCTCACGCTCTTTGACGGTCTCAGGAATATCAACCGGGTCCGGCGTGCAGAAATGCTGGCGATTTCCTCTCAGTACCGCCTGGATGACCTGGTAGACGATATCCGGCTGAATGTTGCGAACGCTTACCTGCAGGTGTTATCCGACAAAGAATCCCTTAAGGTATTCCGTGCCCAGTACGCTGTAACCGAGCAGGATTTATTCCGTACACGCGAACAGGTAGAAGCCGGGGTTTTGCCCAGAGGAGACCTGCTGGAAATTGAATCTACTGCTGCCGGACAGGAACAGCAGATTATCAATGGGGAAAACCGGGTATTGCTTTCGCGCATTGCCCTGGCTCAATTGCTGCAAATTACGGATTATGCAAATTTTGATATTGCCGACGAGGATTTTGAAGTCCCCCCCTCCGATATCCTGAACTACAGCCCCAAAGAAATCTTTGGCAAGGCCCTTACCTTCCGCAACGATATTAAAAATTCGGAGGCCAATGTTGAATTAGCCCAGAAGGACCTGCAAATAGCCAAGGGTGCTTATTACCCAACCCTGAGTGCCTTTTTCAACTACAATACACGGTATTCAGACCAGACCAGAGATCCGCTTACCGGAGGGGAAATCAGTTTTGCAGATCAGTTATGGATCAACGATGGTATTTCATACGGGGCCCGGATCAATATTCCCATTTTTAATGGGTTCAGTACCCGCAACAGTGTGAGGCGGGCTGAAATTTCCATGAAAAGGCAGGAATTACAACTGGAGCAGGACAAGCTGGATCTGGAAACTACTGTAAACCAATCTTATGTGGATGTTCAGAATGCAGCAAAGACCTATGAAGCGGCTCAGAAAACCCTTGAAGCAAGGCGGCTGGCCTATGATTATGCCAAGGAGCGTTACGAGGTAGGCCTTATGAACGCCTTTGATTTTAGTCAGGCACAGTCCCGTTTGGATAATGCCGAAGCTGAAGTAGTACGTTCGAAATACGACTATATATTCAGGATCAAATTGCTGGAATTCTTCTACGGGATTCCGATTTCCCTGGACTGAGAATGAATCACTAACGGATAAAGGCCCCGGGTTTGCTTTTGCATTGCCCGGGGCCTTATCTTTGCGGGCTATGGCATGGATATTAAATCTGGAAACCGCCGGAACAAATTGTTCGGTAAGTCTGTATAAAAACCAGGACCTGGTAGCGATTCGTGAAGACAACAGCCCTGGCTATTCACATGCGGAATTGCTGCACCTTTATATTGAGGAAGTGGTTGTGGAAGCCGGTATCGCCCTTGCCGATTTGCAGGCAATTGCCGTGAGCAAAGGCCCGGGTTCCTATACCGGCCTGCGTATTGGTGTTGCCTCGGCCAAAGGGCTTTGTTTCGCCCTGGATATTCCGCTGATCAGTATCCCTACCCTGGAATCCCTCGCCAGGCAATTAACACCTGCAGAGGGCCTGATCGTTCCCCTGATGGATGCCCGGCGCATGGAAGTCTATACCGCGGTTTTTGACAGCGACCACAAGCGAATGGCCCCTACAGTCGCTAAAGTTGTTGACCCGGATTCTTTTCTGGAGCTGGCCCAAAAAGGGAAGGTTCATTTCCTGGGTACCGGGACTTCGAAATGTGCCGAAGTTTTGAAACACCCCAATTTTATCTTTTATCCAGGGCTTTTTCCATCGTCCCGTGAAATGGGAAAGCTTGCCTTTGATAAATATCAGCGGCAAGCTTTCGAAGATCTGGCGTATTTTGAGCCATATTACCTGAAGGATTTTATCGCCCATGGCGGTAAAAACCCCGGGAAATAAACCCCTATTTTTTCATATGTATGTCCCTCTGAGGGAATGGGATTTCAATTCCTTCCTTATCAAAGCGGAGCTTCAGGGTCTCCATAACATGGAAATGCGCTTTCCAGAAATCAGGATTATTTGCCCAAAAGCGCAGCGTAAGATTTACGGAACTGTCGGCAAGTTCGCCCACATACACCTCGGGTGCCGGTTCCTTTAGAATCCTATCGTCCTCAGCGCAGATTTCCAGCAGGATATCCTTTGCTTTTTTGATGTTGGATCCATAGCCTATCCCCACATCTATTTTATCACGTCGGGTATCCTCCGCATTGTAATTGATAATATTGTTGTTGGAGAGCTGGCCGTTGGGGATAATGGCCACCTGGTTCCCAAAGGTGTTCAGTTTGGTTGTAAAGATGGAAATCTCCTTGACCGTGCCGTCCACGCCCTGTGCGGAGATAAAATCCCCTACTTTAAATGGCTTGAACAACAGTATCAGTACTCCCCCGGCAAAGTTGGCCAGAGATCCCTGTAAGGCCAGCCCCACCGCAAGTCCGGCAGCACCCACCATGGCTACCAATGAGGAAGACTGTACTCCTAACTGGGTAATTACCAATACAAAGAGCAGGAGTTTTAATCCTATTTTAATAAAGCTCATCAAAAAGGATTCCAGGGCCTCATCGTAATCCTTTTTATCAAAAAAGCGTTTCACCAGCCGGTTGATAAAGCGGATGATCCAGGAACCCACCACCAAAATGATCAGGGCCGTTATGAGATTGGGTAAGAACTCCCACATCAGCGTCAGACCATCTTCAATATAACTTTCGTAATTTTTTAATTCGTCCATTGTTGTAGTTAATTAATTTAGGTTTTCAGTATACAAAAATTGAAAGAGGTTCCCAATTTAATAAATCTAAATATCTGTTAAGGCTGAAAGGTTTTTTGGAGCATTGTAAGGGCTGCATCCGGTGAGTTGAGTGGCTTAAGGCAGTGGCCCTTTTTGCAAATAAAAATACGGGTTTGGTCAGCCTTGTACCGGTTGTGGAATAAAGGCAGGTCCGATGCCTGCACGGAAGCAGCAAATAAAGTATTGGGCAGATAATCCCGGAACATTGCTTCCAGATAATTCCCGGCTTCCGGTCCTGTGATGACCACCTCAGAAAAGTCTTCGGTAAGCCAAAGGGCCAGCTGCATCCAGTTGCTGTATTGTGAGGGGTATTTCTCAATAGCCGGTGTCATTGCCGAGAGCATTTGCTCGGCCTGAACGATATAGGATTCCTTCCCGAAAAACAAACCCAGCCGAAACAGGTTTTTCCCCATAATGGAATTGGATGCCGGGATTACGTTGTCATTTACTTCTTTGCTTCTGCGGATCAGGGGTTCATCCAGGTCGGACACAAAGTAGAGCAGGGGGCTCTCACCGTCTGAAAAGTGCTCCAGACAAAATTCCATAAGTTCTCTGGCAGCTTCCATCCAGAGAAGATCCTGCCCGGCCTCATACAGGTCGATATATCCCTGGATGACGGTGGCGTAATCTTCAAGAAAGCCATTTATGGATGCGGTCGCTCCGGGTTGTGTATGGTAAAGCCCGCCATCAGGGGTGCTAAGGCCTGATCTGATAAACCCTGCCAGGGTGGTGGCTGCTTCAAGACTTTCATGAAGCCCGCAATACCGGTATGAATCTGCCAGGCCACTGAGCAGCAAGCCATTCCAGGAGGTGATGATTTTATGATCCAGCCCGGGCCGGGGCCGCCGGTTACGGATTTCCAGCAGTTTGCTGCGTGTTATTTGGAGACGCTCGCAGAATTCCCTAAGGGTCATCTTATGGGCTGTCGCAACCTCCTTTTTACTTAAAGTGCGGCAGAGCACGTATTTTTCGTCTTCCCAGAGCCCTTTTGAATTCAGGTTGTAATAATCACTGAACCAACCATAGTCTTTTTTCAGAATGGTTTTTAATTCCGCTGCAGTCCAGACGTAGAAAGCTCCTTCTTCGGATATTCCTTCTGAATTCAGGCTGTCTGCATCCAGGGAAGCCTGGTAGCCACCAGCTTCCGATTTTAATTCCCTGTCTAAAAAAGCCAGGGTCTGCCGGACCACATTTTTATAATCATTCTCATTAAAAACAGCATAGGCCCTGGCGTACAGGGAAAGCAACTGCGCATTGTCATATAACATTTTCTCGAAGTGGGGAACATGCCAGCGTTCATCCACCGAATACCTGGAGAACCCGCCACCAATCTGGTCGTAAAGCCCGCCTGCAGCCATGGCATCAAGTGTTTTCCTTGTATGGTTGATGATTTGTTCATCTCCCGTTCGAAAACCCCAATGCAGGAATAGCTCCATCGTTACAGGCATCATAAATTTCGGGGCTCCTCTGTTGCCTCCATATTGCGGGTCAAACCGGGGCTTCCAGTCCTCAATCAGACCGGACAGCCTTTGCCTGTCCAGATCCGGCCCGGATGGTTGCCCGGGTACTATTTCATTGATACGGTGCAGGGCCCCGGTGAGGTCGTCTGCGTATTCCCGGATCTTATCCGGGTCTTCCCTGTAGAGTTTGGACAACTGGCTCAGTACCCGTATCCAATCCGGTTTTCGTACATATGTGGCCCCCCAGAAGGGACGTCCGTCCGGTAAAGCTACGATGTTGAGGGGCCAGCCACCGCTCCCGGTCATGATCTGCAGGGCATCCATATAGATCTGGTCCACATCCGGGCGTTCTTCCCTGTCTACCTTAACCGGGATAAATCGTGTATTCATGACCTCGGCTACTTCGGGGTCTTCAAAACATTCGTGTTCCATTACGTGGCACCAGTGGCAGGCGGCATAACCAATGCTGATAATCATCAATTTACCAGACTCCCTGGCTGCCTGAAGCGTTTGTTCATTCCAGGCCTCCCATTGGACCGGATTGTAGGCATGCTGCAGCAAGTATGGGCTGCTTTCGTGTATCAGATTATTAGGTTGTCTGGTATTCACTAATATTCGTTAATGGTATTTGTACAAAAAAAGCGCCCGCAGGATACGGGCGCCGGTTTTTTCAGGGGAATGGCCTATTTCACCTCAAAGGTGATTTTTACATTTACCCGGTAATCGTCAATTTTTCCGTCCTTAACGGTAGCACTTTGTTCATTGATATAAACGGAACGGATGTGGTCTACTGAGCGCGACGCCTGATCCAGTGCTTTTTGTGCTGCGTCTTCCCAACTTTTATCGGAGTTCGCGAGCAGTTCAATTACTTTTAATATTGCCATAATCTTGAATTTTTAAGTGTCCCTATAAGATACTAAATAATGGCAGAAAACTCAAGGGATTTCACTCAAATCATCCGTTGATGGCAACTACCTCTTCAACCCTGTCTCCCATCATGTTCTGCAGCATGGTTTGTATACCATTTTTGAGGGTGAAGGTAGAAGATGGGCAACCACTGCAGGCACCCTGTAGAATGACGTGTACGGTTTTGCTTTCGGCCTCATAAGACTGAAAAACAATATTGCCGCCATCACTGGCAACAGCTGGTTTCACGTACTCTTCCAGAATATTCACAATCTCCTGTGAGGTTTCATCCAGGTTTTGAGCCCCGGTTGCGGAGCCCGCTTGCTGTACCCCTGAAGACCTTGGGGTATCCGCACTGATAACTTCCGCGCCCTGTGCGAGGTATTCCCGTATAAATTCCCTGAGTTCCATGGTTACCTCGTTCCAGTCTGCCACCTCGTATTTAGTGACTGAAATATAGTTAAGGTCCATAAAAACCTCTTTTACGAAAGGGAATTCAAATAATTTGCGCGCCAGGGGTGAGGTGGCGGCCTCGTCAATATTTTTGAACTCGAAAACGTCAGGCACCAATTTCTTGTTAGCGACAAATTTCATTACCGCAGGGTTGGGGGTCACCTCTGCATAGACGGTAACGGCCACCTTATCTTTTTTGGGTTCCTCAGTAACCACAGGTTCCCCTGCATTGAGGTATTCTACCAGTTGCTGAGCCACTTCATCTTTTACGTCTTCCCATTGCACGATATCGAAGCGTTCCATGGCGATAAAATTTCCGGATATATAGACCGTTTTGATAAAGGGCAGGTAAAACAACTGTTGCGCCAGCGGGGCATTCTTCGCCTCATCGATGTTGCGGTACTCATAGTGACCAGCCTCCACCAGGGGATGATTGGTTTCAAACTTCAAAATACTAGGGTTGTTCGTTTCTTTTACGGTGATCACATATTCTTTCATGGAATCCTGAATTTGATGCAAAAATAGGGTATTTTCAGGGGATACTTGAACATAATAATGTCTCTTTTCTGCCGTTATACTCTATATTTAACCCAATGACCAACCTGCGCCCAGTCTGATTAGATGAAACGAATCACCTTCTTGTTCCTTTTTGTTTTCGGCCTTGCTATTCATGCGATCAGAGGACAGGAAGGTATACCGGTTTACTTTGACTACTTATCCGATAATTATTACCTGGTCCACCCCGCCATGGCAGGAGTCGGGGAAGGGGGGAAAATCCGGCTGACGGCCCGAAAACAGTGGTTTAGCGTAGACGAGGCCCCTAATTTACAAACCCTTAGTTTCCATTATCGGATTCCACAAACCAGCAGTGGGGTAGGTGCTATCGTCTTTAACGATGCCAATGGATACCATGCCCAGACCGGCCTGAAACTTACCTATGCCCATCACTTGCAATTCAGTCCTGATTACAGGGTGCTTAATCAGCTTTCTTTCGGGATGAGCGCCGGTTACATCCAAAGCAGCCTGGACGAAACCGAATTTCGCTCTGTGATTGCCGACCCCATTATTACCGGTGGCCGTAACAGTGTGGGCTATTTCAATGTGGATTTTGGGATGTCTTATAATTTCCTTGAATTTTATGCACATGTTTCCGTATTGAACGCCCTGGGCACTGGCCGGGATTTATATACGGCTATAGAATTTGACAATCTCAGGCGATACCTCTTGTCTGCCGGCTATGTTTTTGGCAGGGGGAAGTGGCAATACGAACCATCCGTTTTGTTGCAGCTTACGGATTTCACCAAAGAAAAGACAATCGATATCAACGCCAAAGTATATCGGGAAGTCGGGTTCGGAACCCTTTGGGGCGGGCTGTCTTACCGACGCAGCTTTGACGGAGCCCAATTTCTCACCAACGGGAATTTCGGGGAACAGCGCCTGCAGCTATTTACGCCAATTGTGGGGGTAAATGTGGGTCAGTTTATGTTTTCCTATAACTATTCGTATCAATCCGGAGACATTCGCCTGGATAACGGCGGCTTCCACCAAATTACGCTGGGATATGATTTTGGCCAGTTATCCGCAAAAAGATACGATTGCAACTGCCCGGCGGTAAACTATTAAATGAAAAACCCGACCTGAATAAACCAAGCCGGGTCTTTCTCCAACGACACCATCCTCCTGCTATCGTTTAATCACTTGATCCAGTGATAATTCTTATCTGAAACCTGCTTTCTTATTGCGGCTTTCAGTGCGCTTTCAAGCGCGTCTGATGTGTCGGCTCTCTGTTCTGATAGATAGGCTTCCCTTTTCTGGTTCACTTCCCTGATCTCCTTTTGAATGCGCCTGCGCTCACCGAGTTGGGTCTGCAGGTGTTTTTTGAGGGTGGGCTCGTCCATAGACCGAACACTGGCTGGCAGGGAGGTTTTATCGATCCCGGATAGCTTTATTTGGTTTTCAGCATAGGCATCTACCAGGTCCCACTCGCTGTTGCGATAATATCCAGAACTTTTACTGACTGCCCTTTCTGCCAGTACTGCCTCTTCCATTTCCATGGCATTGGCGTCCTGTGTAGCCTGTAATTGCTTTTTGGCCGCTCCTTTGGACCCATAACCGATATAGGTCTGGTTTAGTTTCCGGTTTAATTCAATGATAACTTCATCATAAGGGGTCTTTATGTGTACAATCTCCCGCAGGTGATCTATGGCTGAGTACTGTCCCCCGCCCCGTTTGGCCCCGTCTTCCCACAGGGTGCGGATACCAAGCTGGTAATCCCCGCAAAAAATGGTATTGACGATCAGGCCTTTTTCACAGCTGTCCTCAAGGACGCTTTTATAGCTTATTTCCCCCTGATTAAAAGGCTCATTTCCGGCAATAAAAACAAACTTGAGGTCCCTTTCGGACCGGCTCCACTCCAGTTGTCGCAGGGCTGTGGCGATAACCTGCCCGCAATACTCATCACCCCCCTGTGTACTCAGCGAAAATAATTTCTCTGATATTTCATCCAGGTCGCTGCTGAAGGGTAAGACCTGCCGGATATATCCGCCCCTGGGGCTCAGGCGGCTGTTGCCGTATTCGTAAAGGGCAATTTCCAAAGACGGGGTCCTGTCTTCAGAACAACGCACATAGGCAAATTCATTTACCAGTTCCCACAGGGTGGCCTTGGCCTGGTTGATCAGGCCATCCATACTGTTACTGGTATCCAGCAGCAGCGCAATCTGAACCCTGGATCTGTGGTATGCTGTTTCAGGTGACTCCTTTTCAGGCCTGGCAAACAAAGAGCAGGCAAAGGCCAAAAAGAGGATAACGGTTGTAATAAATTTTTTTGTTTTCATAATCTTTCCAACTTTTAGGGGCAATCTACCTGCATATTCCCAGACAAAAAACGGGAGATGAGCGAACCGGCCTTTTGAATGAGTCAAGCAGGCTAAAGCATTAGGGATCTCCTGAAAAGGCAGCTTATAAAGGTAGTTTTCGGCATCAGCGCGTTTTACGGACTGAGCGAAATGGATTAAGTTTATACTTCTCTAAGCGTGTTCCTGATGAAAAGCCGGCTGGTCCTTATACTGATTCTATTACTGCCAACGGCATGGCTTTTTGGTCAGGTACCCGGGATGCGGCAGGAATTTACGCTGAAGGGAAGGGTGGTTTCAGAAACCGGGGAAGTTCCATTATCCGGAATTGAGGTAAGCACGGACCAGGGGGTTTTTACGCTTACTGATGGTATGGGCGAATTTCGTGTAAAGGCGGCTGCAGGAGATGTGCTGATCGTAAGAGGGCCTGATATACAGACGGTCCGTTACAGGATTAAGGATAATGAGGATATCAAAGTAGTTGTTTCGGGGCTGGATACGGTTACAGCAACGACCCGGGAGGAGGTTTCTTTAACCCGTTCCGAACAACACCGGATCTTGCTGGATTCGGCCAATTGGTTTAAGCGCAAAGATCTAAGCAAAAGCCTGAATTTCATATCCCGCTCCATTGAAATCCTGGACGGGCGAAGCAGCAGAAGAGAGCTGGCCCTATCCCTCACTACCCTGGGCGAAATTTACCAGTTTCACGGGCAGCTGGACCTGGCCATTTCCAATTATGAAGAAGGCCTGGAAACCTTCGATAACCCCAGAACGCTTTTACTTCTGGGGAAGGCTTATGTCCTGCACAAGGATAATGACAAGGCCATAGACCTGCTTTCCCCAAGGGTAGACCAGGCCGGGCTGATCCCCTACCAAAAACTGGAGCTCTACGAAACCCTGGGGGATGCCTACCGCAACCGTATCCAGGCCAATACGGCGGTATCCTATTACCAGCAGGCGCTAACCATAGCCAGCAAAAACCAGATTGCCCCCAAGATCCCGGATCTGAATTCTAAAATAGCAGATGCCTATCAGCGGGCCAATCGGTCTACGGAGGCCGAAACTTATTATGGGAATTCCCTGAAACAGGCAAAGGCCCAGAACCCGAGGCGGGCCGTCCAGGAATTTGAAAAGGTGGCAGATTTCTATAACCAGCAAAGCAGGTATCCGGAAGAAATTGCCCTTCGAAAACAAAGCCTGGAACAACTTAAGTCTCTCAACGAGGGAGCGCCGGAATCCGAGTCGGATTCCATTAGCACACAAGGGGTGAACTATAAAATTGCCAGTGCATATATAGCCCAGGACCAGAACGACCTGGCTATTCCCTTTCTTTCCGAAAGCATTAAGGAAGCCGATAACCAGGGAGACCTGGTAGTTCAGAAAGATGCTACCCGCAAATTATCGGAGGTCTATCGGGACAAGGGAGATTTCAAAAAGGCCCTGGACCTGTACCAGCAATACGTTACCCTTGTAGATACCCTGTATATCAGAAAGGAACAGGAGCTCTCACAGGCTTCACGCTTTAGCAGGGAAATTTCAGAGAGTCAGAGCCGGATTAACAGCCTGGAGCAGGAGCGGGAACTCTCCCGCAGCAAATACGAGCTGGCCCTGACCGAACAGCGGCTCACTGAAGAGATCAATAAACGCCAGCAGTGGATCATCTATTCCCTGATCTTCGGATTGCTGCTCACCGGCCTGGCAGCCTTCTTTTACTATCGCAGTAATCGCCAGCAACAACTGGCCAATTACCTTTTGGCCCTCAAAGGCCTTCGGACCCAGATGAACCCCCACTTTATTTTCAATGCTTTGAATTCGGTAAACAACTATATCGCCAAAAATGACGAACGGGCCGCCAATCGGTACCTGAGCGATTTTTCGGTTTTAATGCGCCGGGTGCTCGAAAATTCAGAAAAGGACCTTATCCCCCTGTCAGAGGAAATCGAACTGCTCGAACTATACCTGAAGCTGGAGCATACCCGTTTCCCGGATAAATTTGACTACAGCATTGACGTGGCTCCCGCCCTGGATGTTGAGGCTTTTGAGATCCCCCCCATGTTACTGCAGCCCTTTCTGGAAAACGCTGTCTGGCACGGGCTTCGCTATAAGGACGACAAAGGGATTCTTAAGGTGCAGATAAGACCATTGCTGGCCAATGCCATCAGTATAGAAGTAACAGACAACGGAATCGGCCGTAAACAATCGGCCCGCCTGAAAACCAAAAACCAGCGTCAGCAAAAATCCCGGGGGATGGGGAATATTGCAAAGCGCATTAGTATCCTGAACCAAATGTATGGAGACAGGATCTCGGTGGAAGTAAGCGATCTCAATGCGGATGGTTCCGGTACGCGGGTCCTTTTAAAAATCAGAAAAAAATAGCCATATGGAATTAAAAGCGGTCCTGATCGACGACGAAGCGCAAAGTCGTGAAATCCTGGAAAACTACCTCCTGAAATACTGCAATGGGGTACGGGTATCGGGGCAGGCCTCGAATATCAATGAGGCAATGGAGGTGATTGGCAATACAGATCCCGACCTGCTGTTCCTCGACGTGGAAATGCCTTTCGGGAATGCCTTTGATTTGCTTGAAAAACTACCCGATCGAAATTTTGAGATCATTTTTGTTACCGCCTATCAGCAGTACGCAATGGATGCCCTGAATCAGCATGCTGCCTACTATTTGATGAAGCCTATTTCCATAGATGCCCTGGTAAGTGCGGTGGATTACGTCAGGGAAATCAAGGCACGGGAAGCGGCCCTGAATGATAAAGTACTTCAGGGGGTTAAAAAGGTTGAAGGGAAGATTACGATCCCCTTACAGGATGGTTTTGAAGTTCTGGATGTAAGTCAGATCCACTATTGCCAGGCGGATGATAATTATACCAGGATTTTCCTGGCCAACCGAAAGATCTTAGTGAGTAAAACCCTTAAATATTTCGAGGAGGCACTGAGTGCCTTCCCCTTTGCCCGCGTTCATAAATCGTATCTGGTAAACGTGAGTGAAGTGGTTCGGTACCGCAAAGGGAAGGGGGGCAGCGTTTTGCTGAACAGCGGAAAGGAAATCATGGTCGCTCCCTCCCGGAAAAGAGAATTATTGCGCTTTTTTGAATAAATTTAGACGAATCATTACAAGTATTCAATGGCATATATTCAGGCCGTTTTAGGCAAGTCTCCGCAAATGGGGCAAGATTGTTTTGTGGCCGCAAACGCCACCCTGGTGGGAGATGTGGTCATGGGTGAGCAATGCAGTATCTGGTTTAACGCTGTAATCAGGGGAGATGTTCATTACATCAAAATGGGGGATCGCGTAAATGTGCAGGATGGGGCGGTAATCCACTGTACGTATAAAAAGGCGCCCACCAATATCGGGAATGATGTCTCCATAGGGCACAATGCCATTGTTCATGGCTGTACCCTGAAGGACAATGTGCTGGTGGGCATGGGTAGCATAATAATGGATGACTGCGTGGTGGGCAGTAATTCCATCATCGCTGCCGGGGCCGTCTTGACTGCTGGCACAATAGTCCCGGAAGGATCCGTTTACGCCGGGGTGCCCGCCCGTAAAATAAAGGATATAAGCCCCGAACTAAGCGAGGGAGAGATCCGCAGGATTGCCCGCAACTATATTGAATATGCTTCCTGGTTTAAACCCTCTGAAGGGGAATAAAAGCCATCAAATCAAAATATTCTTTCTGTTATACTGCCTGAGCGCGTCAGCTTTAACAGCATGCGACCCTGCTGATCCGGGAGAATTATAAGAAAAACCAGTATCTTTAATACAGTAAGGCTTTGCCTCAAGGGCTTACCTAATGCTCAATAGCTATGGCCACACGGATTTATCAGGGAATTAAATTCGACCTGGACGGGGCGGATCCCGTAGGGGACTCCCTGACCGTTGAAGAAGCCCTGCAGATCAACATCAATGGAAAACCTTTTACCCTTTCAATGCGAACCCCGGGTTCCGATAGAGAATTAGTCCGCGGTTTACTGCATTCCGAGGCCATCATTTCGGATAGTAGCTACCACCCATCCATGGTGTTGGAAAAGGAAACCGAGGAAGGGATCGTAAGCGTTGTGGATCTGGATATCCCCAAAAATCTTTTGGGGAGTGGATATTCCAACAGCAGAAGCCTTTTATCCGTTTCTTCCTGTGGAATATGCGGGAAAACAGAATTGGGGGAACAGGCTTTTTTGGGGAAATCCATTGAGGCGGCCATTCAATTCCCTGCAGGGAGTTTTAGCGAAATGTTTGAGCAGATGAATCGCGGGCAGCACGATTTCAAACAATCAGGAGGTACCCACGCAGCCGCAGCCTTTGATTCAGAGGGGCAGCTGCTGGTGGTACGCGAAGATATTGGCAGGCATAATGCAGTAGATAAGGTGATCGGCTGGTTATTGCTGGAAGGGTGTTTAAAGGAAGCCATGGCCATGACGGTCAGCGGAAGGATTTCCTATGAAATAACCATTAAGGCATTTAAGGCGGGCATCCCCTTTCTGGCGGCGGTTTCAGCCCCCTCATCCCTGGCGGTTGATTATGCGAAGGAACTGGGGATTACACTGCTGGGATTTTGCCGGCAGGGCCGTGCAACCTGCTATTCTCATCCGCATCGCATCAACAATAAACGGGAATTGGTAAAAAAACCTAAAGTAAGTTAGTCCATGTCAGAAAATTTAAGTGAACTTCTCGGTCGCAAAGGCTTGCATGACAATCTCTTTGACAAAATGGGACAACTGGCCAGGCCTTCGGGCAGCCCGGATGCCCGGGAACTGGCCTTGTTGGCGGAGGAATTCCTCATCGGAAAGGCGAATACCTTCGGGACAGCTTCTTTTTACGACTTTATGAAGCCTGAAAACCGCGGAAAACAGGTTTATGTCTGCAACGGGTCTGCCTGTGAATGTGCCGGAACCCAGGCAGGCGTTCTGGATAAGCTAAGGGAACATTTTGAGGCAGAACAGGTCGGGCACATGACCTGTCTGGGGAGGTGCCATGAAAATGCAGCTTTTCACTATAAGGGGAAGAATTATTCAGGGGATGATATAGCGGCCCTGAAGGATATCCTCGACGATGAAGCTGAGATTGCAGCCGACAGCTACCACACGGCAAGCAGTGGAGTCGAAATTCTCACGAAGGCCTTCCCTGGAATCGAAGAATATTACAAGCCCTGGTTAAAAATTTTAAAGGGACCTTCAGAAAAGGCCTTGCAGGAGGTTAAAGATTCAGGTCTCAGGGGAAGGGGAGGAGCCGGTTTTCCCATGGGCAGCAAACTGGATTTCTGCCGGAAAGCAGAAGGCAGTCCCAAATTTATAATCTGCAATGCAGATGAGGGGGATCCGGGGGCCTATTCCGATCGCTATTTACTGGAGCAAAGACCGCATTCTGTACTTTTTGGGATGCTGGTGAGCGGTTACATAACCGGAGCCCATCACGGCATCGTTTATATCCGGGCGGAATATCCGGAAGCTGTGGAAGTAATGCAAAATGCTATTGATTCCCTGAATACTGCCGGTCTGGCCGGGAAAAATATTGCCAATAGCGGCTTTGATTTTGAGTTTAAGATCATACAGGCCCAGGGGTCCTATATCTGCGGGGAGGAAACCGCACTGATCAATTCCATTGAGGGGCAACGCCCCGAGGTGCGGGTACGCCCGCCTTATCCAGCCCAAAAAGGCTTGTTCAATAAGCCAACCGTTGTAAATAATGTGGAAACGCTGGCGGCCCTTCATTATATAATGACTGAAGGTGGGAAAAGCTGGAAGGCGATCGGGACTGCAAAGTCTTCCGGGACGAAACTGGTTTGCCTGGACAGCTTTTTCAAACGGCCTGGCCTTTATGAAGTGGAGATGGGAACTCCGCTAAGGGAGGTTTTCGAAACTTTGGGAGGGGGTTTTAAATCTCCGGTAAAGGCGGTTCAGATTGGTGGCCCGCTGGGTGGGGTGGTACCGGTTTCAAAAATTGGAGACCTTACTTTGGATTTCGAATCTTTTGCAGGCCAGGGCTTTTTGCTCGGCCATGCCTCTGTGGTAAGTATCCCGGAAGAGTATCCCATGATGCGCTACATCGAACATTTATTTGATTTCGCGGCTTATGAAAGTTGCGGGAAATGCTTTCCCTGCCGCCTGGGTACCAAACGGGCCCATGAATTGGCGGGCAAAGCCCTGAAAGGAGACTACACCATAGACAAGGAGCTTTTTGAAGATCTGCTAACCACTCTTGAAGAGGGTTCTTTGTGTGCGCATGGGGGTGGCATTCCCCTGCCAGTAAGAAATATACTCCAGTATTTTGATTCTGAATTAAAAGCCTTTTTTAACTGATTGATGCCCATGAAAACTGCTTATATAAATGATGTTGCCTATCCTTATGAGGAAGGAGATACCCTTTTGTCCTTTATCCGCAGGCATGCAGACGAAAACCTGGTACCCACCCTCTGCGATGCCCCCAATCTCGATCCTTTTGGTGCGTGTCGGGTTTGCAGTGTAGAGATCAGCCAGGAAAAAGATGGTCCCATGAAAACAGTGGCGTCCTGTCATACCCCTGTAGTGGAAGGCCAGTTTATCTACACCAGCAGCAAGCGAATCCAGAAGTTGCGTAAAAATATCATCGAACTCGTATTGACGGACCATCCCCTGGATTGCCTTACCTGTGAGGTAAACGGGAATTGTGAATTACAGACGGTGGCGGCACAGGTTGGGATCAGGGAGGTCCGCTACCCTGAAGGGGAGAACCACCTCGAGCGGGAAAAAGACCTCAGCCATCCCTATATGACCTCAGACCTTAGTAAATGCATCAATTGCTACAGATGCGTCCGGGCCTGTGATGAGGTTCAGGGGGAGTTTGTACTGAGCATGGCGGGCCGTGGCTTCGATGCCCATATAGTCAAGGGCCTGGACCAAAGCTTTATGGAATCGGATTGTGTGAGCTGCGGGGCCTGCTCACAGGCCTGCCCCACTTCCGCTATTTCGGATATATTTCAATCCAAGGCCATTCAGGCTACCGAAACAACCCGAACAGTTTGTACGTATTGCGGGGTAGGTTGTAACCTGGACATTGCTGCCAATTCAGGGGAAATCCTCAGTATTACTGCCCCGTACGATGCCGAGGTGAACCAGGGACACACCTGCCTGAAGGGCCGGTTCGCATTTAAATTTTACAATCACCCGGACCGTTTGGATTCCCCGATGATCAAACGGAACGGACATTTTGAAAAAGTCAGCTGGGATGAGGTGTACGATTTCATCACCGAAAAATTTAAACATTACAAGGAAACCTTTGGCCCGGACAGCCTGGCCGGAATCAGTTCTTCCCGTTGCACCAATGAGGAGAATTACCTGATGCAGAAATTTTTCAGGGCCGTAATCCAGACCAACAATATTGATGGCTGCGCCCGCGTCTGCCATTCGCCAACCGCCCTCGGGATGCAGCGGACATTCGGCACCGGGGCTGCTACCAATTCCATTGAGGACCTGAAACACACCAACTGTATCCTGGTGATCGGGGCGAACCCTACCGATGCCCACCCGGTTACCGGGGCCAAGCTCAAGCAATTTGCCATGAAATCGGATTCGGTAACCATCGTTATCGACCCCAGGCGGACTGAGCTGGCCCGTTACGCCACCCACCACCTGGCGCTACGGCCCGGTACCAATGTGGCGGTCCTGAACATGATGATGTATTACATTATTGCAGAAGGCCTGGTGGATGAAGGCTTTATTTCGAAGCGTACGGAAGGGTACCAGGATTTTAAGGAGGAATTGATGCAAATAGACCTCAATGAGCTGGAAGCAGTTTCCGGGGTGCCGAAAGAGCAGGTAAGGGAGGCGGCTATCGCCTATGCAACGGCAGCTAATGCCATGTCTTTCCACGGCCTGGGGGTTACGGAACATTCCCAGGGTACCTTCACTGTTATGCAGATTGCCGACCTCGCCATGCTAACCGGCAACATAGGCCGCAAAGGGGTAGGAGTAAACCCGCTACGGGGGCAGAACAATGTCCAGGGTAGTGCAGATATGGGGGTCCAGCCCCATCAGGGTGCCGGGTACCTGGATGTGACCAAAGATGAGGTTAACCAGCGCTACAATAAATTTTACGGGACCACGGTACCCAAGCATATAGGATACAAAATCCCGGAGATGTTCCAGGCTGCCCTGGAGGGTAAACTCAAGGCTATCTGGATCATTGGGGAAGACGTAGTTCAAACGGACCCGAATACCCAAAAGGTTATCCGGGCCCTGGAAGCTACCGAACTGGTAATCGTGCAGGAATTGTTTATGACGGAAACCGCCAAATATGCCGATGTTGTTCTTCCGGGGGCCTCATTCCTGGAGAAAAGCGGCACCTTTACCAATGGAGAGCGAAGGGTACAGGCCGTAAGGCAGGTGGTGGAACCTATTGAAGGGTCTAAACCGGACGGGCAGATCATTGTGGAGCTGATGAACCGGATGGGATATGCCCAACCCGAATATACCCCGGATGGGATGCTGGAGGAAATTTCGCAAATCGTGCCCTTCTTTGAAGGTATACGCTGGGAGCGCCTTGGCAAAAATGGCCTGCAATGGCCTGTGGCAGCAAATGGTACGGATACTAAAATCCTGCACCAGGAGCAGTTCAAACGCGGGTTGGGATATTTTGAATTCCACAATTGGGAGGAATCTCAGGAAATTACGGCCCACGGAAAAGAATATCCCTACATACTGACAACCAACAGGGAGCTGGAACACTATAACTGCGGGGCTATGACACGCCGTACCGCTAACGAGAAAATCCTGAAAAGCGATTACCTGATGATACACCCTGAAGATGCCGCCGCGAACCTGATCAATGAAGGGGACTTTGTCTGTCTGGAATCTCCAAGAGGGAAGGTAGACGTCAGGGCGCGTATCACGGACGAGGTGAAACCCGGAATTCTCAGCACCACTTTCCATTTTCCGGATATCATGGTAAATAATATTACCAGCGATATCCATGATTCCGAGGCCATGTGCCCTGAATATAAGGTGGTTGCCGTCAGGATCCGAAAGAGCAAGGGGAAGTACAAAAAACAGTTGCAGGATCGCTAGGAGGTTTTTTCCGGGCAAATCGACCTCAGGTATTCCCGGGATGCTTTTTAGGTGTTACTCGATCTATGCCCATTTACTAAATCAACCTATTTCCATATCTTTGGGGTCCTAAAAACCATCAGCATATGAAAGCCTATATTTTCCCCGGACAGGGAGCGCAATTTTCCGGAATGGGACTGGATCTTTACCAAAATCATTCTGTTGCCCAGGAGTTATTTGAACAAGCGAATGAGATCCTGGGTTTCTCGATTACTGATATTATGTTCGAGGGCTCAGCTGAGGATTTAAAACAAACCAAGGTAACCCAGCCGGCCATTTTCCTGCATTCTGTTATACTGAGCAAGGTGTTGGGAGATGCTTTTCGTCCGGATATGGTTGCAGGTCACTCCCTGGGGGAATTCTCAGCTTTGGTGGCCAATGGGACCCTTTCCTTCGAAGATGGATTAAAGCTGGTTTCCAAGCGGGCCATGGCCATGCAGAAAGCCTGTGAAGTTGCACCAAGCACCATGGCTGCAGTGCTGGGTCTGGAAGATGCTGTGGTAGAGTCAGTTTGCCAGGAAACCCCTGGCATTGTAGTGGCTGCCAACTATAATTGCCCCGGTCAACTGGTGATCTCAGGGGAAGTGGAAGCGGTAACAGCAGCCTGCGAAAGCTTAAAAGAAGCAGGAGCCAGACGTGCGTTACTCCTGCCAGTTGGGGGGGCTTTTCATTCCCCTATGATGGAGCCGGCCCGGGAAGAGCTGGCAGCCGCAATAGAGTCTACCACATTCAATACGCCTCTTTGCCCTATTTATCAAAATGTTACCACCACGGCTGTTTCCGATACGGCTGAAATTCAAAAAAACTTAATGGCCCAGCTTACCGCTCCGGTAAAGTGGACCCAGAGTGTCAGGCAGATGGTTGCCGATGGCGCAACCAGCTTTCTGGAGGTTGGTCCGGGCAAGGTTTTACAGGGGCTGGTCAAAAAGATCGAACCTGCTGTAGAGGCCAGTTCTGCAGACTTGTAAGCCGGGATTCAGAACCTGCCTGTACTTTATCCGAAAAAGTACTATTTAGGTAGTAAAATTCGGTCAGGCCCTTCTTTTTTTTGTATTATTGATTCCCTTATTCAGAAAATGCAAAAGCGGGATATTGCTATGTTAATCCGATTATTTCAAAAGCTGGTTTTCGGGGCATTTTTTTTGCTCTGCTTTCCCCTTTTTGCACAAGAGGTAAGCATTGCCGTGGATGATGCTGATGCCTCTGAAGAGGGGGCGAATCCGGGGACGTTTCGCGTTACCCTTTCTCTTCCGGCTGCTGGAAATACTAATATCACCTATAGTGTAGCGGGCACGGCCGCCGGAGGAGTAGATTATACAGCCCTTTCCGGAAACCTTACCATCCCCGCGGCTTCCACTATTGGTTTTATCGCGGTAGACGGGATTGTGGATGATGCTGATATAGAAGGCCCTGAATCGGTTATAGTGACCCTGACCGGAACCTCTATTGGAACCCTTGGCCCGAATAACAGTGATACCCTGATTATTTTGGACAATGATTGCCCGGCAGGGAATAGTCCGCCCGAGCTGGATAACAGTGTTGACAGGATTTATTGTACGGATGACACCATCCCCAGCCTCAATGATTTTACCCAGAGTATTCCTCCCGGGGGTACGGAACTGATCTGGAGCCGAAACCCCGATCCGCTGGTGCTTGCCGGACATTTAAGCCCGGCAGAAGTGGCCAGCCCGATAGCCGGAACCTATTATGGCTTCTTTTACGATGCAGCGAATGATTGTGCCAGCCCAACCCTGGAACTGACCATAGTGGAGAACCAAACCCCGGTAATCGATTCAACCACGGAGGCCTCCCGTTGCGGCCCTGGATCCGTGACCCTTCTGGCAGAAGCAAGCATCCCTAACAGCGCGACCGCCCCGACAATCCTCTGGTTCGATACTCCCTCTAGTGAAATTCCATTGGCCACTGGACCCAGTTTTACAACCGACACCCTTAATGCTACTACTTCTTATTACGTAGAGGCCAATGCCAATGGCTGCTTTAGCCCTAGAATAGAAGTAGTCGCCACCATAATCCCCACGGTAACCGCAGGAACTCCTTCAAACGGAACCGCCTGTAATGTGACAGCAAACGGACCGGTAACGGTAGATTTGGATAACCTGCTGAATGGGGAAGATGCGGGTACCTGGGAAATCCTGACAGATCCCTCTACCAGCCTGGTAATTGGAGCCGGGAACATCGTGAATTTTGAAGGGCTCACAGCAGGGGAATACCAGTTCCGATTTACAACTACCGGCGCCGAAGCCCCCTGTACCAACGAATCTGCAGATGTCAGTATCACGGTTTCGAATTGTGACCAGGACTCAGATGGGGATGGCCTTTTTGACGGGGAGGAACTTCGGCTGGGAACCGATGTTAACAATCGTGATACAGACGGAGACGGTATTGAAGACGGAGCAGAGGTGGGAGCAGATAGCTTAAACCCGCTGGACGAAGATAATGACGGGATCATTGATGCACTCGATTCAAATATTCTGGATTCGGACAGTGATGGGGTAAATGACCAGCAGGACCCCGCCAATGACAATCCCTGTATTCCGGACAATACCAATAACCTTTGTGATACGGATGGTGACGGAATAACGGACGGGGTGGAAATCCAGAATGGATCGGACCCATTGGATCCCTGTGATCCGAATTTAACTCCGGACTGTCAGCCAGACCCAGTTGATCTGGAGGTTGTAAAATCAGTAAATACAGATCAGGCAGCCGTAGGGCAGGAACTGCAGTTTATCATTACCCTTACAAACCTCTCCGACCAAACCGCCAAGGCCATTGAGGTGGGCGATTTACTGGAAACCAGCTTTGAGTTTTTAAATGCTGTTGCCACATTGGGAACCTACGACGATCAAACCGGGATCTGGAGTAATTTTCAGCTGGTACCTGGTCAATCAGCCACCTTGGAAATAACCGTTGAGGTGTTGGAAAGCGGGGTCTTTACCAATACGGCAGTCTTGTTGGAATCCTTCCCTATTGACAATAATAACAGTAACAACCAATCCACAGTCAGCATAAACGTAGCTGTTCCGGAAGGCCTGGACCTGGCCATTGAAAAGGCCGCTGCCATATCCGGCAGTAACTTTCAGAACGATAGAATAAACCCACTGGCAGGGCAAGAAGTTGTTTTCAGGATCATTGCCAGGAACGAATCCAGGGAGTTGCGGCTTGGCAATATTGAAATTGAAGACATCATAGGCCCGGCAGACGCGAGCGGGTTTGAATATATATCACACACTACCACCCTTGGAAATTACGATCCGAATAGCGGCTTGTGGGCTATCCCGGGGCTGGAACTCGGACAGGAAGCGGAACTGCTTATCAATGTACGGGTACCTGTTGCAGGAACCTTCGTAAATACAGCCCGCCTGCTGGATGTCTCCCCCGGTGACGGCAATGCCGATAATGACGAGGACTCGGTAGAGGTAAGGGTGAGTAATCCTACGGAAGCAGATCCCGGTTTTGTGTTTAATCAATTCTCACCCAACGGGGATGGCACCAATGACTTTCTGGTCATTCGCGAGATCGCTTCATTCCCGAATAGTTTTATTCAAATTTTCAATCGATCCGGGCAATTGGTATTTGAGGACCGGAATATGCAGGATGACGCAGTTTGGGATGGGTTTTATGAAAACAAACAGGCCCCGGAGGGTACCTATTTTTATATTCTTGAATTGGGTACAGACCGCGAGGTTCAAAGAGGATGGATACAGCTGATACGCTGATACGAAAAAATTATGAGGGCACTAATGAATGATAGCGGAAAACTAAGGAGAATCCTTTTCGGGATACTGTCCCTTACCGCTCTGTTTGCCACAGCCCAGAGGGAGCCGGTATATACCCAGTATATGTACAATATAGGTAGTTTTAACCCTGCATATGTGGGTAGTGTGGAGCATACAGACCTTTCGCTGCTGTACCGCTCTCAATGGATTGATTTCCCCGGGGCCCCCAGAACCATCCGGTTTGGGGCGAACATTCCCCTTGGGAACCAAAAACACGGTATAGGATTCAATGCCATAAACGACCAACTCGGGCCAAGCAGCCAGACTTTTATAGATGTTTCCTATTCCTTCCAGGTACGCCTCGGGGAAGAGAGCTTTATTTCCTTTGGCGTGGATGCGGGGGGAAGTATCCTGGATGTAGATTTCAGCAAAGGCAGTTTTGAAAACCCCGGGGAACCCATCCTGGACCAGCAATCGGTAAATGAGTTCTACCCCACAGTGGGGGCGGGGATATTTATTTACGGAAGTGACTGGTACCTTGGGGCATCCACCCCAAACCTGTTGACAGATGGGCTATACAACAATGAAGTAGCCACGATAACCGCAGATGTGCTGCAATACAATTTTATCGCCGGTGTGGTTTTCAATATTTCGGACGGGCTTAAATTCAAGCCGGCTGTTCTTCTGAACTACCTGGAAGGAAACCCCTTAACCTTTAATGGCTCAGCGAACTTTCTGATAAGTGATTTGGTGACTGTTGGCGCATCCTACCGGGTAAATGAATCCGTTAGCGGGCTGGCCGGCTTTCAAATTTCAAATTCGCTATTTCTCGGATATTCGTATGATTACAATACCAACGGATTGGGAGCCTTTAACAATGGTTCTCACGAGGCCATACTTAAGTTTTACTTCGGAAGGGAAAAACGGACGAAGAATTCCAAAATCAAGGGTAAAAAGGAACCCAAACAAATCGATTCACCCAGATTCTTTTAAAGTGACAGCATGCGTTTGAGATCAATTTTTATCGTTTTTCTAATCTTCGCTACTATTGGAGTTGTAGCACAGCAATCCGATGGTGACCGCCTGTTCTACGCCTATAATTACAAGGAGGCGGCAGAGGCGTATCGCCTGGAACAAATGAGGCAGCCGCTTAGTGCGACCCAACAATTGAATTTTGCCGAAAGTTATTTTAAGGTCGGGCAGTATACCAAGGCCATGGAAGAATTCCTGGATATTTTTAAAAAGGATACAACCATGTCTAATTATCACTTCAATACCATGTTGCAGGCCATGTCTAAGTCTTCAGGCCTGGACCGGGTAAAAGCTTTCCTCTCCACAAGGACCGATAAGCTTTCCGGGGAATTACTGGAGAGTGCGTCCTTTAATTTTGAACTCCTGGAGAACCAACTGGCACCCAGGCTGAATTATAAGGTCTTTCAGTTGTACTGCAACAGTAACCAGTCTGATTTTTCTGCCAGTTTCTATACAGATGACCAACTGCTGTTTTCCAGCGCAAGGCCGCAGCCGGAAAAGGAAACCTATTATCCTACCGGGGAAGGATACCTGGATATATACGTTTCCCGTATCACGGAAGGCGGGCAAACCCAGGGAGTGCAATTGTTCGAAGGGCTCCCACCTTCTGATTTTCATAAGGCAACCCCCTATTACGATCCCGGAATCCAAAGAGTATTCTATGTGCTTTCCAATACCGATTCCGGCAAACTGGCATTTGATAAACGCGGAAAGAATGCCCTGGCAATCGCCATGGCTGCTTCCGGAAATGAGAACACCTACCTTCTAAAAGATCTTAGCACTTCCTTCTATTATCCGTTTTTCGACAGGGCGAACGATCGTTTATATTTTGCAGCCGACCTGCCGGGAGGCTTTGGTGGCACAGACCTGTATTATGTAAATACAAATGGCGGGGTTATCATGTCCAGCCCGGTCAACCTGGGTCCCAGAATAAATACTCCTGGCAACGAGGTGTCTCCTTATATTTTTGAAGGCAGTTTGTTTTTTGCCTCCGACGTATTCTACGGTCTCGGGGGAATGGATTTGTATAAAGCACAACTCCAGGCAGACAACTCCCTGACAACGCCTATCAATCTCGGACCGGAAATCAATACAAAGCACGACGAATTTGGCCTGATCATTAAAGAGGGTGAATCCGGATTTATGGGGTATTTTTCTTCTAACCGTCCCGGAGGCCTTGGGGGCGATGATCTTTACGGGTTTAGTGTGGACGACATTCCCGGACTCCGGACTTTGGTTTTCCGCGGGCGAATAGTGAAGCAGGGAACGCAAAGGGGGATTGAGAAGGTTG
This sequence comes from Robiginitalea insularis, assembly GCF_052497835.1. Taxonomy (NCBI): domain Bacteria; kingdom Pseudomonadati; phylum Bacteroidota; class Flavobacteriia; order Flavobacteriales; family Flavobacteriaceae; genus Robiginitalea; species Robiginitalea insularis. Next base: position 764,788 of record NZ_CP199296.1, on the reverse strand, counting down.
CCGTCCAGTTAAAAGACAACAGCGGACGTGTGATCCGGGAATATTACACAGGTGAAGAAGGCGAATTCTGGATGGAGATTCCCTGGCGTGAAGAAGTAGGGATTACCATTTATAAAGAAAAACATGAGCAGCTAACGATAACAGATGCTTCGCAACTGGCCGATCAGGGTCAGGAAGTAGAATTTGAACTTTTTGCCCTTGAAGATTTGGTGCGCCGCAGGAATAACCAGACACTTCTGAAATTAGAACCTTTTTATTTTGATACAAACCGGGCGGAACTTACAGACGAAATTGCTATAGAGCTCGATAAGGCAGCTGCAGCCCTAGTAAAGTTTCCGGGGATGAAACTTCGGATTGAAGCCCATACTGATAGCCGTGGCAGTGCCAGTACCAATCTGAGTCTTTCAAATAGAAGGGTCCAGGCTATCAAAAATTATCTGATATCCAAAGGGGCTTCCCAGGAAAGCATTCAGGAGGCTGTGGGATACGGGGAGGAGCAAATCATCAATAATTGTACTGATGGGGTGTATTGCCTGGAAATGCTGCACCGGCAGAACGAGCGCTACCCAATGATCATCCTCAATTACGAGGAGCTCTGATCTATTTTGCGATCAGGCAATCTTCACAGTCCTTCACTTCACCGTAATACGTTTCCCGATATTTGTGAAGGGTACGGACAGGGATTCCCAGCAGGGATTTGCGGATATAGGTCACGCGGGTGTGTAAACGTCCCATTTTAGGACTGTAGCGTTTTTCGGTTTTGGTTTTTCGGTCTACTCGGATCAGCTTCATAATACTCAAAATAAAGTGCAAATCTCCGAAAAGCAGGGGCCAATGTCAAGTTCAAAGCGTTAAACATGTGTTATTTATATTGTAAATAACACATATACAATTAGTTACATTAATATTATCCAGCAATAATAAATGGCAAAGCAGGAAAGGAACAGGATGCCGGCATAGGTGAGCCATCTCATGGCTTTGCCCGGATGTGTGTTCTGAGGGAGGTCTTCACTGGTAACATTCCTGAGATTCATATATCCAACCACCGGGGCCAGGACGAAGGAAATAAAAGTAGCTAGGGCCACCAATACCCCCATATTGGCAGAAAAGGCAGTGAGGACTATGAAGTTTACGGCAGTGAGTACCAGCACGGCAACGGCATAATACCATGGTTTTTCATAGCGTTTCTTCCTGGGTTGCAGATACTCCAGTACATCAATACTTACCCGGGAAATAGCATCATGTGCCGTCATGCAGGTGCTGAACATGGTGGCGAAGGCAGAAACAGCAATAAAAATATAGGCCCAGTCTCCAATGTGGGTTGTGAAAAGTTGTACGACCTGATCGGCAAAGGTAACCGCATTGCCACTGAGTTCGGTGCCGGTTCCAAAGAGGGTCCGGTAACCGATCAGCAGGAAAAAAACGGCCAGCAGGGCAGTAGTAACATATCCAACATTGAACTCTCTCAGGGCATCTTTTAGAGGCGGCTTTCCGGTGGTTTTATACTTTTCCAGGCTCCAGAGGCTGATCCAGCTGCTGGCCTCCACTGCAGTGGGCATCCATCCGATCAGACTGATCAGGAACAGAATGCCGACCTCATTGAAAATAACCGGTCTTTCAAATCCGGAGACCGCCTCAACAGGGGCTTTATAAAGAACCAGAATGGTGGTCACCAGCAGTGCGATAAACAGTATACTCACCACAAACTTCAGGGAAGTCTCCAACAGGCGGTACCTCCCAACAATCAATAACAAGCTGATAAAGGCAAACAGGCCCAGGGCAATGACGCTCACCGAAACTCCTTTAATTCCGAATAAATTGGCGAACAGCCCTGCCGTAACTACATAAAGCGCGGCCAGGATGGTAAAGGTGGTTACCAGGGTGATGACCGCGTACATCCAGATATATGCCTTACCCCTGCGGGAATAGCCTTCCACCAGGCTGCGTCCTGAGACATTGGTATAGCGAATACCGAATTCGAAGAAGGGATACTTAAACAGGTTGGCCAGCAGGATGGGAATGATCATCAGCCATCCATAGGTGGCCCCTGCTTTGGTGGAGAGGACCAGATGGGACGTGCCTATTGCCATACTGGCAAAGAGCAGGCCTGGCCCAAGGTTTTTTAAGAGCGTTCTGAGTTGGTTCATGCCGTTTGGTCTGAAACTAAAATACAAAAGATTTAGACTTACTCAATCCGGATACGATTGCCATAAAAACGGGGTTGAGTATTAAAAATCAGATCCAGGAAAACCTTAACGCGTGCAAAGTATTCCCGGGTATGTACCCGAATCCCCTGGCTGCCCTCTACATCCCGGGCATTAAAGCCCACTGCGGCAAGGCCCTTTTTTCGGGCAATGAAAATGGCCCGTTCATTGTGGAATTCCTGGGAAATTACCGTTGCCGAGTCCAGGCCAAAAATTATTTTGGCCCGCACCATGGAATCCAGGGTGCGGAACCCGGCGTAATCAAGAAAAATTCGGGTTTCGGGAATCCCACCCTCAATAAGGTCTTTTTTGATGGTATTGGGTTCGTTGTAATATACACTGCCATTGTCCCCGCTAACGAGGATATAGGATATTTTCCCGGCCTTATACAGCCGAAGGGCTGCATCAATACGGTGCTGATAATAGGGATTGATACCACCCTCTACACGGTGCCTTGCGGTACCCAGCACTATTCCCACCTTGTTATAGGGAACCACATCCAGGCTGTCGAAAACCCTGTTCTTGCTTGAAATTTCTATAACCCAATAACATCCTAAAATAATTAGCAGGGGTAAAATAGTCAGCAAAAGCAACCGGAATTTATATTTTTTTAGCATGTTTAAACTACAGGGAAATAAAGGTACAAAGTACGCAGAAAACCGCGCTTGTATCCCCGCTATATTTTGCTTTGGAACCTGCGGCTCCGGTGAATTAATCAGTGCGCAAATATTTTATAAAATAACGCTCAAATTGTTGGTCATCCCGGAGAATTTCGAAAAAGGATTCCAGAAAACTTCGCGCACTGCGATATTCCCGAGGGTCCTCAAAGAGGTCTTGCAGACTGTCGGCAACAGCCAGCAATTCTGCTTCCTTTTCAAGATAATAGCTACGTACCTGCTCCCTTAAGGCCGCTCCGCGGTCATAACCCTTATAGGCCCGCTCCGTAACACTCCCGATGTCCCTGGGCAGGCGCTGGGTGTTGGATACGGTGGCATAGGGAGCATTTACCAGACCAGACATATCAAAGTCATAGGGGATGGGAAGGATCTTTTCATCTATGTAAAAGAGTTTTTCATTATGCAATTTGCTGGTAGAATAATCGGTATTCCCGATCATAAATTGAAAAAAATCCTGTAACACAGAGTGATAATCATCCTGTTGACGCGGGTGAACGGGTCTCTTTACTTCTTTGCCTCCGCTGCGGTCTTCCAGGTTGTCCATATCTTCTATCAAAAAGCCCGTAAGCTGGTGGTCCCTCGTGCGTTTTCCCCTGACTTCGGTATAGGTAATTTGGGCGAGTTTCGCTTTTAAATGGTAGGGGGTCACTACCTCATAGAGCTTGTATGCCATATATTCCTTAAGGACCAGATCATCCTTACCCCGTTCCAATTTACAGGGCAGCACTACTTTTAATTTTTTGATATCTGAAAATAAGGTCTCTTTTACCCGCCGCTTCTTAAACTTAATCCGGATGGGCGTAAAATAACACTGACTTCGACGAAAAATACCCCTTGCCCGTATTTTTACCTGCACAGAGTCCCAGGGTGCATCTGCTATTTTATACCAGAGGTCTGATTTCAGGTATGTGCTGTCATTAGTCTCCCGTTTCAATTCTTTTCCGGAAAATTCAAATTTCAGGGCCAGGGGATCCGCGGTTTGAAAAAGCGGAGCAGGCATAGCGGATGCAGCCGTTTCCTGCGCCTTACAAAGTGTAAGTGAACAGAAGGAAAGGACCAAGACATAAATAAATATGGATGAACGCATCGGCTGGTATTCAGTCTTTTAAAGATACCAAATTTATTTCCGCTCTTATGTGGTCACACCAAAGTTGATGGGACAAAATAAAAACCCCGGGATTTCCCGGGGTTTTATACGAATGTGAAGAGGCGCTTACCACTTATATTGTGCTCCGAACATGATCATGGAAGTAGTCATTTCGTAGGAAACCTCACTTCCCGGAATGGCGCCGTAAGGAGGGAAGTTCCCGATAAATTGCGGATTGTAAACCGGGCCGGAAGTTGCGTCTCCGCTAAATCCATAATGGAACACCCCGTCAATCTGTAAATGAGAACCGGCTTCAATCCCTATACCTAACTGAAAGGCATTTTTTATGATGGCAGTAGCCGGGATATTAAAAAAGGCCGTTTCGGAGCTGATAGGATTTGAACTGTAAGTATATCCCAGCCGAATGGGTACTTTCGGGAAACGCTTGTACTGTAGCCCAGCCGATATAACACTGATGTTGTCCCAGCCAAATCCGGCAACAGAAAATGTTGGGGACCAGCCAGTGGCGTCAAAACCTTCAGTATTTTCATAATTAACCAGGCGGTAATCCAGGGCCAGGTCTATCTGTCCCAGGGAGTACCCCAGGCCAACCGACCAGATAGCCGGGTAGTCAATGGTGAATTCATTGGTTGACTGGCTTCCATCCAGATAGGTGTTGTCCAGTTCAAAGGCGCCAAAAATCTGGGTGGTTTTATAAGAAGTACCGGCTTTAAAGCCACTGCCACTATCAAAAAAGACCCCTATTTGACCACCAAAGCCAAAAGCGGAGGCTTTGTCTGTACTGGGATAGCCTGCCCCTGTTGGGTTGGCAGTGGGGTTAGGGATCAACTCAAGGCTGGCATAGTTAAAAGTTGGCTGTATCCCCACAGACCACTGATCTGAAAGTTCATAGGCATAGGCAACCCCCAATTGCAATAAGCTGTAGTCGGATTCTATACGTCCGAATCCTCCCATATTTTGAGGCATGTTTATAGGGTTGGAAGCGCTTTCAGGAAAGGTTACCCCAAACCCGCTGATCCCGAATGCCGAGAAGCCCCAATGGTGCTTGCTGGCTTCAGAGCCTATGACATAGGCAAGGGCTGGCAGGGGCGAGAGCCCCCTGTCATCCTCGGTTCGTCCGCTAAAAAAGTTTCCGGTGGGCTGGCCGTTACTGTCAAATTCGGGAACGGTAGAACGCAGTTCTGGAGAGGAGAAGAAAAGGCCGATATCCAGTCGGATCTGATTTTGGTCAAAGGCCGTGATACTGGCAGGATTCCAGTGTAAGGCCCCAGAAATATCAAGGGGTTGGGCAGTGGCAGCTCCTCCCATAGACATATTGACGGATCCTACTCCCTGCATAATATGCCCGGCCTGGGAAAATACCCAGGGAACACAGCAAAACAACAATAAAAATGTAAACAGATTTTTCATGTAAATTCTCTTTATATGGTACAATAGTAATTTAACCCGGAAGGGGGCTTTCAGAATGGAGAGTTGAAGGTAATACAAAGGTAAGAGCCCGTCCTGCCAGCTTTCATGACAATTATCATTGATGAAATTATTTTTAATTCCATCCTATAGAAGACACATCTGAAGCAGCATAAGGTAGGTATTACTACTCAACACCAATTAACTCATTGTCGCGATAGTATTCGGTCTTAATGAGTATTCCGGTTTCAGAGTAATAAGTCCATTCCCCTTCTTTCCTGCCATCCAGCCAGGTGGACCGAACCTTTAACTGCCCATTGTTGTAGTAGTCCCTGAAGATACCTATGGGAATATCCATCCGATAGAATTCTTCCTGCCGGATTTGTCCGTTGGGATAATAATATTCCCAGAGGCCATGGCCCTTCCCCTGCTTCCAGGAAGAATTAAATTTCAGGCGGCCGTTTTCATACCATTCCTGCCAGGACCCGGTTGCTATACCTTCAGCAAAGGTTATACAGGATTTTGGTTTACCGGAAGTATAAGCTTCCGTTACCACTCCGGAATAAGGTTTTTGGCGATAAGTAAGTATTTCCCGGCCATCTTTTTTAATAGTCTCGGTTTGTGATCTTTCCAAGGTAGTCTGGGCTTGCAAAAACAAGCAGGAAAAAATAAAGAAGAGTGTCAGGGAGGTGATTTTCATGGAAATAAAGTTGAATAAATAAAGTGAAGGGTCATATGCCTGCAAGCGTACTCCTCTAATGTAAGGATAATATTTTTCAGATATCCGGGGGAGCACCTTAGGATGGTCTTATTTGAAGCCTATTCTAGTGTTAATGTTTTGATAAACAAGGGGTAATAATGTTTAATCTTTAATTATATTCGTTGAACATTATATAAACCAGCTAGTTCCATGAAAGCCATTCTATTTAAATTCAGTTTTTTCGTTTTGATTCTCCTTTTTTCCCTCAAACCTGAAACTCAGGAATTTCAGGGAAGGGCGGTATACTACTCCAAATCTACCATGGAATTGGGTAGCTGGGGAGCCCGCATGAGTGAGGCGCAGAAAAAACAGGTCTATGCGCGACTGAAAAATAGACTGGAGAAGACCTACACCCTGAGTTTCAATAAGGAGGCTTCTGTCTTTAAAGAAGAAGACAAACTGGACGCCATGTCCGGGGCTACGGATTCCTGGGGAAAAAATTTCGCCAGAGGGGAACAATACAAAAATGTAAAAGAGAATCAATTAGTCCAGAGCCAGGAATTTTACGGGAAGCGATTTCTGGTTAAGGATGAATTGCAGAAGATCAATTGGGTAATGGGTAGTGAAACAAAGCAGATCGGCAAATACATGTGCTTTAAAGCTACTGCGGTGGTCCCAACAGAAGAATTGACCTGGTTTGACTTCTCCTGGGGCGATCTGAGGCAAAATGAGCAGACCGAGGGCGAAGGGGAAACCTCAGAGCCCGCTGTAGATCTCACCCAGATTATAGCCTGGTATACCCCCCAAATCCCTGTTTCACATGGCCCGGCCGAATACTGGGGCTTACCCGGATTGATTCTTGAGGTAAGTGCCGGAAACACTACCATGTTGTGCTCTGAAATTGCCCTGAATCCTCAGGAGAAAATAGAAATTGAAGCTCCGGACAAAGGCAAAGAAATAACCAAAAAGGACTACCGGGCCACCATCATTTCCAAAATGCAGGAAATGAGGGATAACAGGGGCAGAAGGCGCAGCTAATAGAATTCCCTCAACATTTTCCTTAAACAGACTACCTCCATACCCTCATGAAACAGCTTATTTTTATTGCGCTGCTCCTGGCCACTATTAGCAGCCAGGCGCAAATAAAGTTTGAGGGGGTAGTTCAGGACAGCTTGAATACTCCGCTGGAACTCGCCAATGTAATCGCGATCAATCAACAGAGTAAAGCGCTGGAATCCTATGGCATTACCGATGAGAACGGCAGATTTAAATTACAGTTGGCCAAAAACGGAACTTTCGAGATACAGATCAGTTACGTGGGAATGCAGACCTTTAAGGAAATCATTACGGTGGGCGAGAGTGATATGGACAGGGAGTTTACCCTCAGGGCTGAAAATATGCTGGACGAGGTGGAACTGGTCTACAAAATGCCCGTAACCGTAAATGGAGATACCATTGTCTATAATGCAGACTCTTTTCAGAATGGGACGGAGCGGAAACTGGAAGATGTCCTGGAAAAACTCCCGGGGGTGGAGATAAATGAAGACGGACAAATTGAAGTGGAAGGGAAGGTGGTAAACAAGCTGATGGTAAACGGGAAGGATTTCTTCGACGGGGATACCAAACTGGCTACCAAGAATATTCCCTCAAAGGCAGTCGATAAAATCCAGGTCCTGCGAAATTATTCTGAAGTAGGACAGCTAAGAAGCGTTACCAACAACCAGGACAACGTGGCCATGAACATCAAGCTTAAGGAAGGGAAGGAAAATTTCTGGTTTGGTAATGTGACTGCAGGAACCGGGAGTTCGCCCGAAAAGGCCCTTTATTTGGTGCAGCCGAAGCTTTTTTATTACAGCCCGAAGTACAGCCTTAATTTTATAGGAGATTTCAACAACACCGGGGAAGTAGCCCTTACCCGAAGGGATATCCGGAATTTTGGCGGGGGTTTTCGTTCTCCCAGCCGCAGCAGCGGTACCAGCCTCAACCTTGGGGATAACAGCCTTAGTTTCCTGACAAATCAGGCTAACGCCCTTGAAATTGAGAACAAACTGGGTACGGCCAATTTTAGCTATTCCCCGAATGCCGCCCTGGATTTAAGCGGTTTTTTTATTTATAACAGCAGCAGGATCCTTTCCAGGGAAACGAGTTTTATCCAATATACTGACCCGGAACTGGGCATTCCCGATGAGGCTACTGAGCAGACCAGTAATGAGCGGTCCAACCAGGGCTTGTTAAAATTAAGCGCCTCTTACCAGCCCAACCTGAACAATCAAATGGATTACGACATCCTGGCTCGTATCTCCAACGACGGGCAAAATCAAAACGTGTTTTCATCGGTAATAGGAAACACCCGGCAACTGGATGAGGTTACCCCTTACAGTATCAATCAAAACCTGAATTACTATTACACCCTGGATGAAAATAATATTTTCGCCCTGGAGGCGCAGCACCTCCTCAGGAATGAAGACCCTTTCTACAACGCGGTTCTTGTGAACGACCCCGCCGGGCCGGATGCATTCGATACCACTGCAGAGGCCCTTGGATTGGATACAAGCCTGAATGCATATGACCTGGGACAGAACAGGAAGATTAAATCCAATCAGTTGGATGCCAAACTGGATTATTACCATATCCTGAACACCAAAAGCAATTTAAACCTGACCCTGGGAACCATTTTGAGCAGGCAGGAGTTCAATTCGGATATTTTCCAATTCCTGGAGGATGGGTCTACTTTTGAGCCCACCCCAACATTTAATGACGGACTGGCCGTTAATGATACCGAATACAATTTCAGCGATATTTACCTGGGGGTGCACTATCGTGTAAAAACAGGAATCTTTACCATAACCCCGGGCTTTTCCGCCCATGCGTACGGCAACAAGAATATACAGTTCGGAGAAACGGTTACAGATAATTTTTTCAGGTTTTTACCGGATTTTGAGACCCGCCTGCAGTTGAAAAAAAGTGAGGCGCTTACCCTGAGATACGAAATGCGTAACCAGTTTACCGACGTCACCCGTCTGGCCAGGGGACTGGTTTTGAATAATTTCAACAGTATTCAGTTCGGGGAACCCGACCTGCAGAATGCGCTTTCCCATAATGTAAGCTTGTTTTACAGTAGTTTTAACCTGTTTAATTATACCAATGTATTCGCCAGGGCGGCTTATTCCAGCAATATTGACCAGATCAGGAGCCTGACAAATTTTGAAAGTGTTATCCGAACCAGTACCTTTTTCAATTCAAGTTTTGCAGACGAAAACTTCAACTTCTTCGGGCGGATACAGCGGACCTTTGGCAAGGTACGGGCTACCCTGAATGCAAGTTTTAACTATAGTAAAATCAACCAGTTTATTCAGGGCCAGCAGTCCCTTAATGAAGGCTTCACACAGACCTACACTCCGGGGCTTCGGACGAACTTCAAGATCGCCCCCAATATCAGCCTGCGTTACCGCTACAGCGTCACCAACAACAACCAGGGTGGGGGGGAAACTACCTTTATCACCAACGCCCCTTCCATTGATTTCGATGCCTATATCTGGAAAAAAGTTACGCTGCGCAGCGATTACACCTATACCAACCAGGACCTGGGTAACGGCAATTCGCAATCCTTCCAGACCTGGAATGCCACCCTTTCATATCGCAAGGACCGGGATGCCAAATGGGAATACGAAATCAGGGCCACCAACATCCTGGATATAGATTCACAGGTCCGTAACAGCGCGAATAATCTGTCTGTATTCAGTTCGGAGACCTTTATACAACCGCGCTTCGTGACATTCCGTCTGGTGTATACCCTCTAGTTTCCACAAGCCAATAAACTCCAGAAGAACCGGCCTATTGCAGCCTTTTCAGGACCATAGTCTGTACACCGTCCTCCCTTGTATTGGTAAAGTAAACAGAATCTTTTTCAATGGTAACATGCATGGCCCTGCGGGGGTTGTCATTCATGTAATTGGGAGATTTGGCAACCATTGCATAGCGTATCAGTGAATCACCAATAATTTCATAAGTGCCGGAGTTCGATATCAACCCCTGATAGGCATTTTTAATATCATCCATGCTTCGTTCTTCCCCTTCTTCCAGTTCTGCCCATGAAGGCCGTTCATAGCGGGCCACTTCCTCACTGTAGAATTTATCAGTAAAGATGTAAATACTTTTGTGGGGCTTCCAGTAACTGGTGGTATCCGGGCTTTCCCATTTTGCATGAGACATTTCCCAGGCCCCTTCAATGGAAGGAGCTTCTTCCATGGCATCTTCAGCTGGTTTTTCTTTTTTTTCTGCGCAGGCCATAATCAGTAATAATGCAACTAACACTGTAAACGTAGTTTTCATATTTGTTTATTAATTGGTTTTCAGTAAGGTACAACAATTAAATGCAGCTATGGTCAATAAGAAAGCTTTGTTGGAAATCAGATGAATGTTCTCTGGCCAAAAGAGGTCAGCCTCCCTCCAATTCAGCGTTACTGTTTTGGCCCTTTTTGATTTCTTAGTTTATGTATAATTACATACGCTACAGTTCTTTCTCCAGCTTTAACCGGTTCCAGTTGCCGGTAATAGCCGCTGCTTCATAAGTGCTCTGCAAAAAGGACATTAGGGTCTTGTCCGGATTTTTCGAGGCCACAACATCACTGTACTTTAAAAGAAATTCGCCCAGGTCTTCACTGTAAAAGGCGCTTTCCGGCGAAACTTTTTGCCCGGCGAATCGCTCGCCGGCCGGATAGGCATAGGAATAGAAAACCGGTTCCGGAAAGTCTTTGGAGCCCGGCCAGAACCCGGCACTGCTTACTTCCTGTGAATAAGCCTCCTGCATAACTTCAGAAGGCATATTGGGCATGCTTCCCTGGTGCAGGGGGGCAGGGTTACCGGAAAAACGGGTTACAGCCAGGTCAAAGGCGCCCCAGAACAGATGTACAGGGCTCGCCTTTCCTATAAATTGGGACCGAAATTTGTTGAACACCTCGTTAGCCTTTAGCATGGCCTGCCAGATGGTATAGGCAGCTTCCGGGTCGTATATTTTATTGACTGTATTTTCTGCAAAAGGAATGGCCGGCTCCATTTCATTGGGGTGGGGATGTATGCTTACATCTATACCCAATTGAGACAGACGTTCAAAAAGCTCCCGGTAAAAATCGGCAACAGTCCTGGGGCACAAAGCCATCTCGGTGGCTCTGGCATTGGAACATTGTATTAATAGCCGGTGCTTTAAAAAATCAAAATCGATTTGAAAAATGCGTCCTTTGTAGGGAATGCCATGGGTAGAAAAGCCGGTGGGGGTTACATAGAGCGCCACATGCCAGGAATGGTTTTGCCAGGGCATGGTTTTCAATCGTATCTTTCCGACAATCTGTATCCATTGGTGCAGGGTCTCCAAAGTGTCGTGTATTTTGGAGAATTCCAGCTCCGGCCAGGTTTTTGTTTGATTCATTATGTTTTTTATTATGATCAGGCAGCTTAAAGCTGCCATTTCCAAGGTTTGTCCTATTAACTCCTTAAAATTTTCTCCATGGCCTTACCCCTGGCAAGCTCATCCACAATTTTGTCCATATACCGGATTTTTTGCATCAACGGTTCTTTTATTTCCTCGACCCGATGCCCGCAAATAACCCCTGTAATTTTGGAAGCATTGGGGTTGAGTTCCGGTGCCTCCTCAAAAAAGGTTTCCATACTGACCTTTTTGTCAATTTGTGAATGCAGTTGCTCTGTGTCATAACCCGTGAGCCAGCAGATTACCCGGTCTACTTCCTCCTGTGACCGGCCTTTTTTCTCGGCCTTGGTTATATAATGCGGATATACCCCCGCAAACGACATTTTGTATACCCTGCTATGGTCTGCCATACTATTTTGTAAAATTAGGTTCAAAAGTTATTCACACTATAGCGCTGTCCACGCCAGCTATGTCTTTGGCAACTTTATGAAACAATCGCCCGGAGACTGCAAAAAGCAAGGCAAAAAAACCGCTGAAAACAAATACTCCGAGAATCCCGGGTGACCACGAAATCTCCGATGGCGGCCAAATCATCAGGCCTATAACCGGAATAAGCATCTGTGCTGCGGCCATCACATACAAGGTGTTGCGCATTCCGAGGGGCTTTAAACCAGAAATGGCTGCCCCGCTCAGGCCGATCAGTAAAACCCCTGCAAAAAGCAGGTTTACATCCTGGTTTTCAGCTCCAATTATTCCAACGGCAGCGTTGACCCAGAAAAGCAAAAAAGCGGATACCAGGCTTAATGCACATGCAATCCGAAATAATCGATGTTTGGATTTCCGGGAAATAAATTCATAGGCAAAAGCGATAAAGGCAAGGGCTCCGCCTATTATCATAAAATCCACAGGCGACCATTGCACTTCCTCACTAAATTGCATGGCCAACAGGGGAATACTTAGCACAGCCAGAATAAAGACCACCCAACTTATAATTCTTTTGCTATTGATTGACATTCCAAATAGTTTTTCAGGCCGGAATGACCTTTTTGTTATAATATATAGTGCTGTGAATGAAACAGGTACCTATTAAATATACGAAGAATCCCTCTTTACGGCAATACAGAAGGACGATTAGAGGAATAGATGGAAGCTTGAGTTTCCCGGAAAGGAACTATTTACCCTGGTTAAATTTTATCCGAAGCAGCAGGCTGCCTTTTGTAAAACATAAACGCGAGGGCAGCTTACCTCTGACGCTCCTCCCGGGGCGTTACGTTTGTGATTTCGTTCGTACAAAGATGGCAACCACTGCGGTGGTAACCACCCCCATCACAAAGGTGAAAATGGTGCTTTGTACCATGTAGCTTTTAAGGTTGAAAAAGGCTTCAGCTTCTTCCTGGTTAGCATAATAGCCGGTTTCAACGGAATGTGCGATTACATTCGGGAAGTATTCCGGGGTAATGACCGTTGAGGTAACCCACTGTGTTAAAGGAGCAAACACCGTGATGATGAGGGTTGTAATAAGACCGAAAATAAAACCCTGTTTGTAGCTCATCTGCCCGTTGTAATCTGTTTTCTTTTTGTCTTTTAGGGCCAGGACATAGACAATAATAGCCGGAATGGCAAAGAGGTTGGTCAGGTACATATGCATATCGATATGCGTGCTGTGCAGGCCACTCAGTTTTTCGAGCAGCATCCAGAGCAGGGACATGACAATGAAGATCAGGGCCCATTTGAATTCGAGACGGAGAGATTTCATACTTTGATTATTAAATGGTTAGCGACGTTGTTTAGTATGAAATTTAGGGAATTTTCCTTTGCCGGGGACTTCTGTTCTTCAATATGAGGATTAAACTGCTTCCCCCTACCGATGTAATCACTCCTCTCCGGAGATAATTCGTGCTTTGAGAATGTATAAGTTTTTTGCCGGCCTCCCGGCTTCATTAACGGGAACCCTGGCAATGGAATCCACCACCTCCATCCCGCTGATTACCTCCCCGAAAACCGTGTAATTCTGATCCAGATGGGGGGTACCCCCAAGGGTTCGGTAAACTTCCCGATGCGCTTCCGGTATTCGGTAAGGCATAAATTCAAAGGGTTCAGCCAGGGTGTTGATAGTGTCTGTTAGCCTAAGAAATAATTCCCGGTCTTCATCAGCTTCAGCTTGGCTCAGGGAATCTTTCCATTGTTTATTTTCAGGTGCATTGAGAAAAAAATGCTGTTGCAACCAGGTGTTGATCCGCTCTTCATCCCGATTGATCAGGCTATCGGGCCGCGGCCCCCTCTGAACGATATAGAAGGACAGGGAGGAAGAGGCCCGTTCCGGATTGGCGGTGCGGGCTGCACCCAGGGCACCTCGTTTATGGAAAAGCGATGTATCTATTTCTGCTGGGATGCGATAATCCAGTGCCTGCATTTGCGCACTGTCCATACGGGCTAATCTGAGGCTGTCGTATTCCCCGGCCTGGGTAACAAAGCCATCCAGCACCCTGTGAAACAGCATGCTGTCCAGCCGGCCTTCCTGTATTATTTTAATAAAATTATCCCGGTGCAGCGGAGTTTTGTCCGAAAGTTCCAAAACAATGTTGCCCTTTTCCGTCTGCAGTTCTACCTGGACGGGAACAACAGTTTTATCGGTTTGGTTTGTTGCCTGCTCTTTACAGCTTAGGGCAACTAGCAATATCAGAAAAAGCTGAAAGTACTTCATAAGGAATTAAGAATTAAAACTGCGGGTCATAAATTTGAGCTGCCTTCAGGAGCAGGTTCATCCGCACCTGCCCGCTGTTGACCCTGCGGTAGGCCGCCTTTGTTTTATAGGCCACCACTACATTTATTTCCGGGTATACGGCAATAGCCTGCCCCATGGCCCCCAGGGCTGCATAGGCGTTTTTAAATCGCTCATCCCCCATGTTCTCAAACAGCCACCACATGTAGCCGTATCCGAAGTTCACCCCCGTATCCCTGAAAACAGGTACGTTGGAGTTGATTTCCTGGTAGGTGGTCCGTTGTGCCAGCATTTCGTCCACCCAGTCTTCCGATATTATTTGCTCGCCATTCCACTTTCCACGATTGAGCATCAGCTGGCCTATGCGTGCCATATCCCGGGTTGAAAACCACATGGGGTATGCCAGGTATTTGGAAATAGTGGTATCGCCCTGTTTTTGCTGCAGGCTGCGGTCCCAGTCTTCCATCTGAAGGGGTCGGGCCAATTGCACCTCCACTTCGTCATAGATGTTTTTCCCGGTTTCCTGTTCAAAGACATATCCGGCCACGTTAAAATCCCAGTTGCTGTATAACCAGTATTCCCCGGGCTTTACCGAACCCCTTTCCGGGGCATATTGCTGCATCCCGCCGGGGTAGCCCTCCGGGTGGTAAACCCCGGATCGCGCCGAGATCAAATCTTGTATGCTGGCTTGCTTTTCTACGGGAAGGATCCCCTCCACATCATCTAATTTCAGGGCTTCAATGGTTTTATCCAACTGTATGGTGCCGTCCTCAACGTACTTGCCGTAGAGCATGGCCAGGACGCTTTTGCGGCAGGAGGCGATATAACTGTTCTCGCGAATATCCCCGTAATCAAAAACTATTTCCCCATTTTGAACGATGACCAAACCGGTGACTTTGGTGCTGTCTATAATGTAGCGATTGAACTCTCTTATTTTGGTAGTATCCCATCCTGATTCTGCCGGGTGCTCATTATAGTTCCACTGTCCCTGCGCACTAAGTACTGTCGAAAAGCCGATTAATAAAAAATATGCGATGAATTTTCTCATAAAGCGGTTTATAAAATGAATGAACAACCCGGATAAAGGTTTGGGGCTGAAGCCCGGTTATAAAACACCAATACCAAAGATTGGCCTTGTATTAAATATAGTAGATTTCTCCCAGCTTGGGAAACTCCATTTTTATTGAAGCGCTATAAAGAGGCCTCGCTATCCGGGAAGCCCTTCTTTACTAGTTCCTGCAGGAGGTAATGCGGGTCGTAAAGGATTCGAAATTTACCCTTGCTCATCGCTTAAATTCCCTTCGATCAACCCGATAATTTCAAGTATCCTCTTTCGTAAGATCAGGGACTGTACATTAGACCATTTATTGATGCTGAAACACCTGGAGAGGTGGTCCTCCAGGTCCGGGTGGTCCAAAAGCGCATTGAAATCTTCCTCATGTTGTGAGGGGCCTATTTCATCATCTGCATAGAGCAGGGTACCCTTATCCAGGTCTATGGAATACTGCTCCAGGAGATTATTTTTCATGGCCTTGTTCCTCAGGGTCCTGAACTGGTAGTGCGCTATCAAAAAGGGCATATACAGTTCATTGCGGTAGTATTTCCATATTTCCTCCTCTTCCATCACATCTTTAATGTTGGAACTCCATCGGGTCAGGGCCTGTTTCAGTTCGGTATCCCGGATCAACTTCAGCTCCCCGGAACTGCCCAGGTCATTAATAATAGGGTCAAAAGTGGTATAGGGTAAGGTCTTTGCAATCAGCATATCTACACTGTCTTTATTCCGCAGTTCCGGGTGGTCTATCAGCCTCATAAATTGCTTGACAGACTGCATCATTCCATTGCGTATTTCAATCTTTTGGTCCAGTTGTTCCAGATTGCTGTTGAATTCAGCGAGTAGCTGCCGGAGCAATACCTGTTCTTCGTTTCGCTCCTTTTGAAATTCATTGGCGTTGTTGATCGATAAGGCAATCAGGATCCCGATTACAACCAGGATGATTTCCCCAATGGCGTAAAGGAGGTAATTTCGGAATTTGTTTTCTGAAAGCAATCGCTGGCGCAGGGCCCGAAATAATTTTGTCATAAAATCAGTTTAATTACTGCAGTGATTCAGGCCTGATTTTCGGTTAGCTGCTTTTCTGCCATTCTTTTCTATAGAGCCCGTAACAGACACAGTTTTCAAGATCGGGATAATCTTTTAAACCGGGATGGCTGAAGGTGCCTCTTTTTTCCATCCCAATCTTCTTCATGACGTTTTCGGATCGTAGGTTCTTAACAGGACATACAGCAATGATATCCGTCAGGCCGATCTGTTTAAAACCATATTCCAGGCAGCGCCTGGCCCCCTCCGTTGCATACCCCTTCCCCCAGGCTTCCTTTTTTAAGCGCCACCCGATATCGGTAGCGGGGGTAAAGGGGGATGTGTATTCCTGATGGGAAAGTCCAATAAAGCCTATAAATTCTCGTGATTCAAGAACATCTGTCGCGAAATAACAATGGCCATGGGTGAGAAGTTGGATTTGCTGTTTGGCTACAAAGGCTGTGGTCTGTACTTCTGTTAGGGGCTCGGGAAAATATTCCATCACCCTCCGGTCCGCATTGATCTGAGCGAACGCCTTTAAATCTTCATCTCCCCATGGACGGAATCCGAGCCGCTCAGATTTAAACAGGTATTCTTTCACCTTATCATTTTAAAGAGGTCTTTTTGGCGTACCATCTCATTACCAGCAAGGCGGCAATAAGGATCGGAAGGATCAGAATGCTGCCTTCCGGGCCAAAGGCTCCGCCGGTAAGATACTCCTTATCGGAGACAAAAGTATGCTGCAAAAGGGTTGCACTCTTATGTCCGCTTGCTCCAAAACCGAAAATTGGCCCCTGGAAAAAATTCCACCCAATATGCATCCCCATGGATAACCAAAGCATTTTGGTGCTGAGGTAGCCGTAGAGCCTGAGGAAGCCGAACCCTACAATAATCAGTGTAGACAAGAGGCCGGCATTGGGGTTGGTGGCATGGATCAGCCCATAGAGTATACAGGAGATCAATACGGCCAGGTTCAGTCCCATCCCTGCCACCATATTCTGAAACAAATATCCGCGGAAGACCAGTTCTTCCCAAAAGCTAACCAGGATGTGCTCCAGCAGGAGAAGGGCCAGGGAACCAACCGAGAGAATACTCATAAATTGTACAAAGTCAAATGGGTCGGTAGTCCCGAAGCCACTGTGGAAATCAATTCCATCAAACTTTATCAGGCCTGAAAAGAAAAGGATTGAAAAGAAAACCCCTGCCATTGCTGCGCTTAGGAGGAAGCCGAAAAGCAGGTCTTTCACGGCCCGGCGGCCCCATTTCAGCCCTAGGGATATAAAGGATTTTTTGTCCCACCATTTTCTGGAGGCCCAGACCGAAAGGGTCGCTCCAAAAGCCAGCAGGGATACAATCAGCAGCCTGTAATTTTCCATATAGGCCTTTTTGGTCATTTCCCCCAAAAGGGGTTTAACCAGAAATATCAGGGAGGAAAAAGAAAAGAAGAGCAGTAGAAAAAGGAGGATTCGCCAACCGGCGCGTAATCTCTTTTCGCCAGCATTCACAAAGATGGATTTCATAGTTTCAGAAAGTTGGTTTCCCCTATTAGACGTTTTTAAAGGGATTTGGTTACAGGGGTGGCGTCGCCATCAGGTTTATTTGCATTCATATGGATCCAGATTACCATGTGTTGCTTTTTCGTATAACCCGCCTAAAGGACGGTAAGTAGGGCTGAACAGAAAAGTAGAATTTTCATATGAGCTTATTCATACTTTCTTCAGTGGAGTGTGGTTATTTTTTCTATTAGCCGAGCAGGTAAAGGACGGTATCATCCACAGCCTTGTTAAAATCAAGCGAGGTATCTATATAGGGTATTGAATGTTCCCTGCAAGACTTTTTAATCTGATTACTAAAACCAATCATGTTTTGCACATGATCAGTTATATAATGATCCGGCTTTTCAAGGAGCCAATCGTTTCCCTTTGGCTTATAAGATTTCAGTTCACGGACTTTTTTGGCAATGGCAATTTCTGTGTAGCCCAGAAAGCACATCTTCAGTTCGTCCGGGTAACGGTCTCTGAGTTCCACCATTAATTCAGGAAGTAAAGCCTCTCCTTCGATTACACAATCTGTGCCTACATAGATCATACTTTCCATCATGGCCTTCAGAAAGGGCCAGGCCCGTTTGGCAATCTCATCGGGCATCAGCTTGTCGTGGATGCCGTACTGAGGGATGCCATTGGTAAAGCCCATTACCAGCCAATCCAGGGATAAATAAGTAAATCCCTTTTTGGCAAGTAATTTCTTTGCAATAAGGGTTTTCCCGGAGCGGGAGGCCCCGCTGATTATATATAACATGGGCGCAGTTTAATTGGGATACGAAGGGGCATGGAAGTCTATACGGTGACTATCTATAAAACTACAATTAATTTATTCGGATTTTAAACTATTCAAAGCAGTTTGGGGTATCTGAGCCTTTGGCAAAATGCTTTGATAATGCTGCCATGAACAAGGGTTTTTGAAAAAATTCATAAACTTGCAGGCAACTCAGGGCAATACTGGGGGACGGCTGCCGAAATCCCATAAATATCCTGTTAGAAAGCCAGATGAGAAAACTACTGTATTTTTTAATTCTTTCCCCCATCCTGCTTAGTGCTCAAATCAATGAGAGCGACACCCTGAAATTTAAAGCCAGGCTTTCCCTGACCGGTTTCTGGCAGGGCGGGAATGTGGAAACCCTGATCTTCAGGGCGAAATCCGACATAAGCTTTGTGCCCTGGAAGAAGTGGGTCTTTAAGACCCAGAATTCCTATGTTTATCAGGAGTTCGGAAAGTCCAAGGCAGATGAGGACATTCTGAGTTTGAATTTCCTGTATCTGAATCCGGACCGTAAGGTTTATCCGCTTCTGCTGGGTTTTATAAGCACCAATTTCCGGCGGAAAATAGAGTTGCGCTCGCTGGTTGGGGCAGGGGTGACCTTTCAACTTTTCCAGAATAAAAAGGACTGGCTCAAATTTTCCCTTACCAGTGAATACGAACAAACCACTTTTAACGAAACAGACTTTAACCGCTCCGCATATGACGGGAGTGAATCCATAAATACCTGGAGGGCTACTCTATGGGTAAATGGAAGGTACCAACTATTTAAGAAACGACTAATAATTACCCATGAAAGTTATTTCCAGCCCTCTCTGGAGCAAGGGGATAATTGGCGCTGGCAAACCGACCTGGGTTTGGAACTGCCCGTCTGGAAATTCCTGAATTTCAAGATCAATTACCTGCGTACATTTGAGAGCGTTGTGATAGCCAATCAAAAGGAAGAGGACCAGTTCCTGACCTTTGGGTTTACTTTGAAGACCTATTAAGGGGAATCAAAGGTCAGCTTCTGCAAATAAAGGGCAGTAATTTATATATTCCATACTCTATTCTGACTGGCTTCTATCAGCCGATAGTTGCCCCGAACAAATAGCCCACTGCGGCAGTCAACCCCATGGCCACTGTACCCCAAAAGGTTATCCGCAAAATAGCTTTCAGGATTCCTGAGCCGCCGGCTTTGGCGGCAACAGCTCCAAGGAGAATCAGGAAAATGATTGCGAAGATATATAACAGGTATTCCATTTCCTTAAGAGGGGCAAATACAGCAACCAATAAGGGAAGTATGCCCCCGACCGTAAAAGCGCCCCCTGATGCCAGGGCAGCCTGTATCGGCCTGGCCTGGCTGATCTCATTGATTCCCAATTCATCCCTCACGTGCGCCCCAAGGGCATCGTGTGCGGTTAATTCCTTGGCTACCTGAGAGGCCGTTTCCCTGCTCAGTCCCCTTTCCACATAGATATCCGTCAGCCTTTCCAGTTCAAATTCCGGCATTTCCTCAAGTTCCTGTTTTTCGCGGGCAATATCTGCTTTTTCAACATCGGTCTGGGAACTTACCGAGACGTATTCACCGGCAGCCATGGATAAGGCCCCGGCCACCAGGCCGGCCAGTGTGGCCAGGACAATGGGTTCCCTCATATCGCTTGCAGCGGCCACCCCAATAGCCAGGCTGG
The DNA here is from genome assembly GCF_052497835.1 of Robiginitalea insularis. Taxonomy (NCBI): domain Bacteria; kingdom Pseudomonadati; phylum Bacteroidota; class Flavobacteriia; order Flavobacteriales; family Flavobacteriaceae; genus Robiginitalea; species Robiginitalea insularis. The sequence continues at coordinate 744,479 of NZ_CP199296.1, read as the reverse complement.
CAGTAGACAGTATGCCGTCATTTGCACCCAGTACAGCAGCCCTGAGCCAGTTGCTCCGCTGTATGTAATGCGGATCCAGGTAATTTTCCAAGTCATCCATGGGCTATTATTTTAGTTAGGGTTTCTTAAAGATACGAACCCTTGAAAATTTCGAAAGTCCATAGGGGGATATTCCTGGATTTCTTGAGAAAAAAATACGTTACGGAGTTATCAAATCCGCCGTTATGATAAGGGAATATTCAAAAGTATTTTGATTGTGCTCACTAAATGTCCAATCCCTATCCGATACTGGGTTTTGCTGGTATGCCAGGATGAAGTTGTCATTTTCCATCCGGTACAGCCGCACCTGGACAAAGGTGCCGGATTGGGAAGGAGGAATAGCTTCAGTGATGTTATTCAGCTCACTGCCAATCTCAGCAGCCGCCTGATCGGGGATTTCCATAAATTGCCCATCGTCACCCAACAGGTAAAGGTCTGCTCCCGAATCGTTCTGAATAAAATACGTGGTCACAAAACCGGAGTTGTCAAAATCGTCATCACATTGGGTAGCCATCAGGAATGGAGCTACCACCAATAGCACTAATTTTTTCATCCAAGGTAAATGGTGCTAGCCAGATGTGTGTAAGGTTTATGTAAAATTTCAGGTTTCATCATGTAGCTTATGGCCCCTGAGTTGAACCCCGCAGGATTCGAGGGAGTAGAATCCGGATGTTAATCGCTGGCAAGCGAATTGTATACCTGTTGTTCGTACAGCCTGTAAAAATCGAAGGTTTCCTTGTCATTAAAGGGCAGGTATTGAGTAAAATAAACAATAGCCGTTTGATTAGGGATATCCAGGGTATAATAGGAATTCGCTGCCCCGGCCCAGTAAACCACCCCCTGTGGCCTGACTTTTTCGTTTTTGTTTGCTTCTATAGCCCAGGCCAGGCCGTGGCGGTCTGCCGTGTCCCCAAAATTCCCTGTAAAAGTCATTACATCGTTGGGGAAGACCTCAAAATTCAGGGCAATCGTTTCCGGGAGATGGTCCTGAATCATTAGCTCAACAGTTTCCTTTTTCAGGATCCTTCCACCTTCATAGGCACCATAGTTAAGCATGCACTGCAGGAATTTCAGGTAGTCGGCCGGGGAACCGAATAACCCCCCGCCAGCGTTATAGGTAGTTGTCTTTTTTTCCGGGACACGGGGAAGTTCCCTTAGTCCTGTGGAGTCTTTCATCCCCCAGGAAACAATCTTGTCCTTTAAGGAATCTGGCACGTTAAACCAGGTGTGGTCCATTTGCAACGGCCCGGTAATATTCTGTCTTAGGTAGGCCTCAAGGTTTTTACCGCTGATCTTTTCAATAAGCTTTCCGACCCATTCGGTGCTGGTGCCATAACGCCAATGGGTTCCCGCTCCAAAAAGCCTGGGTTTGCCTTCAAATTCCCAATCCTCCGGCTGGAATTGTTGCAGCCTTAGAGAGGTGAAATCATATCCAAATCCAGCTGTATGGGTCAATAATTGCCGCAGGGTGATGGGCTCTTTTCCAGAAACCAACTCTCCGGATTCTGTCAGGATGGGTATGGCAGCCATTTCTGGCATCAATTCGTCCAGGGGGTCGTCCAGGCCAATTTTACCTGTCTCCACCAGTTGCATGGCGGCAACCGAAGCGATGGCCTTGGTCATGGAATAAATCCGGAAAATGTGGGTTTCGCTAATCGAATCCGTACCTCCCCAAATGGCGGGGCCAAAGGATTGCCATTGTACTTCTCCATTCTGGCTAACATGCCCCATCACGGCAGCCGGGATACTGCTCTTTTCGAAGTAATCAGACAATTCAGGTATGGTGCCTTCTGGATGAGCCTGCCTGATATCATCCCTGCATCCAAAAAGGGTCATCACCAGTACCGAAATAAAAAACAGATTTTTCATAAACAATTACTTAAACTAATTTTCTTTAGTACACGGGTATCAATTATAAAAACTTATAGTTGTTTTATCTTAATTTCCTGTTCACACAAGTCTATTATCTCCTCAACCATACTTTTAAGCCTTTTATATCCCCACTCATTTTTTACATTCCAGATAAGCTGGCTGTTGACCAGGTTTTCAAACTCCAGAGAATTGTAAATGTCCCTGTAATCCCCAGTAAAACCTGAAGATATGTTGCGGTCTGATAAGTAGATGCCCGAAATATTTACATAATTTGAATTCTTATAGATAAAAGGCAGCAGGATATTATTGCGGGAATCAATGGCCCAGGTTTCATCTTCCTTAATGTCATGCAACACGCCTTCCCAATTGGCCAGATACTTTTTAAGTTCCTTATTTTTTATAACATGGATTTGGCCTGAACTGATAATGTTATCCAATATCCCATTACTTGCATCAAAAGAAATGATATTGAGAAAACCGGCATTGATGAGCGAGTCCGATTCCTGCCGGGATATTTTTACGCCATGTTTCCCCGTATTGGCCAATAGCCTTTGACATCCCGCCTGAATGGCCCCGGCTTTCCTTATGGATCGCTCCAGTTCGTCCCGGTTAAAGCTGAACTCTTCAAGAAGCGATTCAAGAAGATCTAATTCCTGCTTGTCTATTTTTCGCGCTTCATTCCAGTTGTTTACCTGCAGGGCCAGCAAAATCCCAATCATTACAAGGGTGATTTCCCCTATTGCGTAAAAAAGGTACTTGCTGAATTTGTTCTCCGAAAAGAGTTTTTGGCGGATTCCCCTGAAGAATTGTATCATAGGCTGTAGACGGGTCTCTTGTTATTTCTTAATGAATAATTCCTCATAGGTACACCTGTAGCTTATCCTTAAAATAAGCAGCGCTGAAGGCGGCACTTTTTGTGGAATTCTCCGTGTAATTACCCCCCTGTTCAATATAGAAGTATTCCAGACCGGCTGTTACCGGGTCGGGCAGGACATTCAGGTAATTTATGGAGCCGTTCCCCAGTTCGGTATAGTCGCGCGTAACCGGGTGCATATCTTTGAGGTGCCACATCACAAAGCGGCCTGGATGCACATTAATCAAAGCAATGGGGGTTGTTTTGGCCTGGTACATGATCCAGTACATGTCCATTTGTAACTTAACCAGGGAAGGGTCTGTTTCGCTGGTGATAATGTCAAAACCGGTAACCCCATCAAAATCTTCAAATTCATATCCGTGGTTGTGGTAAGCAAAACCCAGGCCGGCTTCCGCAACCCTTTCCCCCATGCGGTTAAGCAATGGGGCCAGTCTTTTATACCCTTCCAAAGTCCGGTGGGCTTCTTCCACCAGGGGCCATACGATGTACTTGCTGCCCATGGCCAGTGCCCCTTCAATACATTGTTCCAGATATCGGAACATGTCCGCCTCCGGACCTTCAAAAAAGGTTGCAAAGGGATAGTGGCCACTGCTGATCCCCAACTGCATGTCATCCAGAATCGATTTGAATTCGGAGGTCTTTATGCCGTAATAGGTGCCGGCATCTGCATCAAAGCCATAATGTTCGAAATCCTCATACCCCATTTTCTTAAGGGCCTTCAAGGTTTCAACCGGGTCTTTGGCCATTTCATCCCGGATGGAAAACAGCTGATACCCCAATTTATATCGGGGTTCCGGTGCTTTTAAGCAGGAGTAGGGGAGCAAACTAATCGCCCCCAGAGCACCTCCTGTGGCCAGAAAATTTCTGCGTTTCATTATGGATGGTTTTACACCCATAAGATACTCAATTTATAGGTCGCTGTACCGGCAAGGAGGAACATCCCGAGAGGGAATTACCAAAAGCAAGCAATCGGGAGGGAGCCATTTGGCAGAAATTTGGTCTTCCCAACCTTTGCTTTCTCAGCTTCCGGCACTGCCCTCTTCCAGTGCTTTCCAGGCGTCATAGGATAAGATTCCGTTCTCAGGTTTGGAATCTCCTTCCAGGATCCCTATAAATTCCAGGGAGTGCCCGTCGGGGTCGTCAAAATAAATGGCAATTGCAGGCATCCATGCAAAAACCATGGGCCTTTCGGTGCCATCGTTAAGGAAATTATGACATTTAAGGTTCCGTTCTTTAAGAAAGGCTACCGATTCGTTCAGGACCCAGTCAGGGTCACATTCAAAGGCAAAATGCCGTGGGTCTATCTGGTCTTTTGGTTTTTCCCAGAGGCCCAGCATCGCCTGCTTGTCCTTGCCAATCCAAAAGAAAGCAACACGCCGGGCCGCTTCGTAATGGCATTGCTTTAACCCAAGCACCTTCCCATAGAAATCTATGGACCGCTCCAGGTCGCTTACAAATAAATGGGTTTCGTACAGGCCTTTTATCACGGGATGATTTTAAATTTCATTGTAAACTAACAAAGAAAAACCCTAATTCAAAAAGCAGCCTCCAATACTGATTTAAAGGATCCGGGAGAATCAATAAACAAAGCAATGCTTTTGTATTCCCGCTCCCTTCCGTAGAGCCCGCTTACCGTATTGGATTCCTTCAGGTGGATGATCATATTATGGCTTTCCAGGCTGCCCAGTGGGGAGAGTTTCCTGATATTTTTATCGTCACCTATGTCTCCCGAATGCATCTCAATAGATGCAATATTGCGCAGCTCAATTACGGACTCAGCCATAATCCCGTAGCGGAGATAAAGCTGTCCGGATTCTATGGATATAGGTCTTTGAAAAAGGGACTTTAAAAACCCAAAGAGTTGAAGCCCCGTGTAGATGCTCAGCAGGCTAATGATCCAGGCCGCCATACTGCTCCATTTCAGTAAAAGGGTGTGCAGGACGAAGGTTTCCACACCAACGATTATGATTATTGCAAACAAAAGGGAAACCGTGCCACTGTTTTTATGATAGCTGAATTCACGTGGTTTTAACCGGTGTTTTTTCCAGGAAAGAAAGCCGTAATAAAAAACGGCAATTTCAGTTGCCACCAGCATTACGGCCGCCCCGGGCAGGATTTCGGCACAGGTGGCTTTCAGGGTGGTGAAAAAGTCAAACGAATTTTCCTTTTTGGCTTTAAAGTGTTGTATGGCCTTTCGCAATTTATAAACAACATAGCCCAGAACCGAAACTTCTACTACCGGGAGCCCCCAGGTTTTAAACAAGTTGAGATAATATTGATTTTCACCCGGCAGGATAAAAGAGCACAAAACGACACCTGCAAACAGCACAGGGACTACAGTAGTTCCGGGAATGCGTGTTTTGCGGATAAGCACAAAGTAAAGCAGTGGGGCAGTCAGCAGTAAATCTACGGTTACCCCCAGCGAAATAAGGTCGGGCCTGCTTTTAAAGTATGGAGAACGCACAAGGAGTGCCATCGTTCCGAAAATCAGAAGGGGAAGTCCGAAAGCATATACGGGGAGCAGTCCTGAGGCCTTTCTCATAGGAAACGAGTTCTTATTTTAGCGCCTTATAGGTCTTTTTTCATGCCTGCAAGTTACACTTTATCTTCAGTTTTTTAGGGTATACCTTAAGGCTGCTGGCAGACTTAATTTCCATTATCAAAACGAATTACCCATCTGTATCCTGGATAGGTTCAGCCCAATCTGAATTCCTCACAAAGATCAAATACTGGGCAAGGTCTGTGGTATTAAACCCTTTACCGGCATTTATCACCTGGCCCACGGGCAGGATTTTAAACATTCTGAAAAGACGGTCGGAGCTTTTGTAAGGGGAGTCTTCTGCATTTAATTTGAAAATGGTCTTTGATTCTTTGTCTGTTACGCGCTTGAGATCTTCAATGCCGTACAAATAACTCAGCCAAATATTGTCATACGATACAGGCACCCTGGTATACTTGCCGTCATCCTGCAGTATACCCGGCAATGACTTGCTGGGCATAACCGTATGGCTGTCACAGAAGACAAAATTCATGCTCAGGATTTTATCTTCAAACCAGGGGTCTGCTTGTATAACTCTGTAAGCCATGGGCTGGTAGCCGCTTTCAAATGGGCCTGTAAGCGTATGACCCAGTCCAAAGGAACCATATACTTTTTCTTCTTTCAATTGGAAGCGCTCGTAAACATCCTGTAGATTATCAGTCAGGATTTCTTCCCGGTAGGTGTCTTCCAGCCAGTAATTTACATTCTTAAGTAAGTATTGAATATCCCAGGTCACTTCCGGTGAATAGGTGGCGGAATCCTTTGATTGTGAAAGTGATTCAAGGACAGCTTTTACCTCTACCAGAACAAGGCTGTCTGATTTTGATTCTTGTGGCATAACCAGTTCCTCCCCCGTAAGATCGTTCAGGTGGTCAACCAAAAGGTCCACGTCGGAAATGTTGTTAATGCCGTAATATTGGAAGGGATGATCCTTATAAACCTGTTGCAAATTTATCCACCGGTCCAGATAGTCCTGATTATTTTTTCCCGCATTTACCACCCAGTTTTGCAGGATGCGTTTTAGCAGGTCCTGATCTCCGGTTTGGTTATACTTGTTCATAAAATAAGCCTGGCTGTGGTCCATCTCCATCAGGTAGGTTTCAACATTGAAATCAGTTCTCAGGTATTGAAAAAAGTCGACGTCAAATTTCGTGGGTTCTTCAAATCCGTGTATTTCTCCAACGAGAATTAGGGATTTTTCTTCGATGTCCTTCCTGCAAATTTCAAAGGTAAAAGGTTCATCCAGGCCCACCGATTCCTGGTTGGCCTCCAGGTAAGCGATGTAATCACTGCCTTTGAAATATTCAACCCCCCTGAAAATGCCATATGCAGATATGCATAAGACAATGAGGATAAAAATCCATTTGAAAAATCGTTTAAGTAGCTTCATTTATAAGAATAGTTAGTATGTGTATAGGGATAAAATACGGGTTGCCCTGCAATCTATGAGAGCCTAATTGCGGAACCCAAGAATTTCGAAGGAATATTCAGCCGAGGCCTCGGGGCGGATTATCATAGGGAAAGTGGTCCTTCCATCACCTATATTGATCCAGGCTTCTGATTCCCAGCTACCCCGGGTGAATTTAACTTCCACGGGGTCTTGAACCTTAACGGTTATTTCACGTTCCAGGGGAGAAACCCGCTCCATCCTGACCAGGCCGGGCTCCCAGTTTCCAAGGCTTTCCTGATTTCCGGTAATATAAACTACGTCATTGTCATCAGGTACTTTTACCCGGAAAGTAAGCTCATAGGTATTCTCCGATAGTTGCTTGTTTTGCACAGGAAGAACACTATCGATAAGCGTTGACAGGGCCGACTTCACGGCCGGCATGTACCCCGACATATGGCTTTCATCCGGAAACTGTTCCGTGACCACTTTAAAGTTTTCGTTGGCCAGTTTATTCTTCAGGATAGGATAAGCCTTGTCATTGGCAGCTCCCCATCCAGGATAGTTTATATAATCGTCTGCATGGTTCATGTAAAGGTAATGCAGGGAATTAAACTGTGCAGAATCGAAGTTATCGAGATCTTTAACAAGGCGCTGATCATCATCTGCCAAATTAGGGGATACCGCGATAAAATTATCAAAGAGATCGGGTTCATTCAGCATGCTATAAATAAGGAAGGAGGCACTAAGGGAGTGTCCTACACCAGTCCTGTGGGGCAATACCCGGTAATTGGATTCAACGTAAGGCACTACTTCATTTTTGACATATGCCAGGAAGGCTTCAGCATTTCCGCCCGATTTGGGTCCGAGGTTTCTTTCAGTGTCGGAGGGCAGCAAATCGTGATTTCGGCCATACATCAGCTCCTTAATATAAGTAGCTTTGATCCCAACAACTATAAAGCCCCTTTGGCCTTCCCTTAAAAGGTGGGAAACAGAGGTTACATAATCGTAAAGGGGGCGATCGTGTGCATCAAAAACATAAATCACGTTGTAATAGTAATACTCCGAATGATCGTAATTTATAGGGGTGAAGATTAACAAATCGCGGGTCTGGTTGAGTTCGGCAGATTCAATGCTTACTTCTTTAACTGCAGAGCGTTGAGCCGTCAGTGATCCAATAAAAAAACATAAAAGAATGGTGTTCAGGACACTTTTCTTCATAATACGGTTGGTGTATAAAGTTTGATTGACATCAAAAATAATGTCTCGATCAATGAGACGAGGGAACAACAGAAATGTTACAAAATATAAGTGTAAGCAGCCTTATCCCAGGGATACTTTCATATACAACTATAATCCAGAGGCTCGTAAAACTGAAAAGCAAGTCCCAAAGGGAGAATCATTCCGAAACATGTTACCACGCCTTGGTATGCAGTTGTAAAGTATCCGCTTTTAAGGGGGATTCCGGTTGTGAAAACAGCTTATTTGTTTACTGATAGTATATACTACGGATAATCAAACCTTATGTCTGGCATATGCGGGTATTAACCTTGAATTAACTATTCATCCAGGAAATGCACTTCCCAGGGGCCAATACCGGTAATCTGCAGGATGGTACCCTGGTCTGCCCACACCTGATGGATGGCCTCCCGTTTGTTCACATAGTAGTCGCCCGGGCCAAAACCTTTTGCGTTTTCCCGTGTGCCGGCTTCCCCGAAGGCGACATAGGCTTTTCCCTCCAGGATGGTTACCCGCTCATCTTTCGGATGCCGGTGGGGCGGCATGTAAAAGCTGCCGTCCATTTTAAAGCGAACCGTAAAGAGGTCGGGCTGCTGCGGGCTGCCTTCAAGGACGGCGATATTGCATCCCTCCGGCAGGTTCCCCGGGCAGGGATTCCATTGAATGTCATTGGCATAGACGGTGTGCTGAACCGCTCCTTCGGGAAATTCCATTACCCCTATTTCAGACTGCCCGTAGGTTGGGCAACATAATAGAAGGCTTGACAGCATCAATCCAAAAAGCGCAAACACATGAGTGCTTTTTGATTTTCTGTTTGTTTTCATCATTAACTGGGTTTGAGGTGTTTCCTAAAGTTAATTCAAAATTTTTTAATGTATTACTGCTTTTTCCTGCCAACGTTTTCCCAGGATCTTTTGGCGACTACTAGCCTTATTTTACAACACTTCTTTGAATAAGAATCAGTGCGGTTGCTATTAAAATTGCTATATGGGGAGTATAGGTGGCAGCAGTCGCACCCAAATGGGTTATCAATAGATAGATGCTGAACGTATTCAGGCTGATGATCAAAAAGCCCAGCAGGGAATTCAGCGGCAGGGGTTTGGCCAGCATAAGCTTTATAGTAAAGCCTGTTTCAAACAATGCGATCAGGAGGGGGAGGTAAACCCAGAGTAGTTCTTCCGTATCCATATCAGTAGCTTTTTTATTAGTTGCCCAATTTCAATATCCGGAAGGCCCCGCGGATAACCAGCGCAAAAACGATAGAGCCTATGATCAGGTCGGGTTGGGCGGATTGCAGCCAATGTACCAAAACCCCGGCAATAATGACCCCTAAATTGATGATCACATCGTTGGAGGTAAAGATCATGCTGGCTTTCATATGCGCCTCCTCCCTGCTTTTGGACTTTTGCAGGATATACAGACAGATGGCATTGGCGATCAGGGCAAAAACGGAAACCACAACCATAGTTGTGAAGTCCGGAAGCTGCTCCGTCCCAAAAAAGCGCCGCAGTACCTCGGCAAAGCCAATAATGGCCAGGGTAATTTGAAAATAGCCTGCGATTTTGGCGATTCGTTTTTTAAGGATCAAAGACCCGCCTACCGCAAACAGGCTGAGACCGTAGACAAAACTGTCTGCCAGCATATCCAGGCTGTCCGCCACCAGGCCCATGGATTTGGAGATGAGGCCTGTACCCATTTCGATCCCAAAAAAGGCGAAATTGATGGAAAGTACTGCCCATAGCAGCTTCTTTTGATGGGCACTCTTGTCAAAGCCTGTCCGATCTGTTTCCTCGCTTGAAATTTGCTTCCCACCCAGTTTGAGCTCCTGTATGGCCTTTTCGATGGGGGTTGCCTCCCCGGTGTGATAAACCACAAGTTTCCGCCCGGGAATATCAAAATCCAGCCCGGCAATACCCGGGATACCCTGCAGTTTCATCCGGATGAGGTTTTCCTCAGAGGGACAATCCATTTTGGGGATATTAAAAATGGTTTTGTACATGGAAACTATTATGGATTATATGGCAGCTGAATCCGGGTTTGAATCAATCAGTATTAATTTAATTTTTTGCCTGATTTATCGAAAACGGCCAGGCCTGGGACGGAAAAAATACCTCGCCAACCGTGCCCCGATCCGGATGAAAATAGCATTTTTAGTCCGATTTTTTGGCTCACTGGTGTTTCTTTAATTATTCTGTAAGTGCCTTAGGATTCGAAATTACTCGTGCAAGCCGATCCTTATTATAAAACGATATTAATTTATTAAGGACAGGCGTATTACCAGGGAGGGTACTGTGTGGTTAAAAGTATTGATTTCTTTTTTAGAAAGTGGTCAACCCTGAATCTCCAACAGGTCTGCTGATTCCATTCATAATTCTTTATCTAACAAAGCGATGATATTTTCAGCGGATGCGATCAAGGTTTGGGTATCGATATAATTGACCCGCATTAACTGTTGAAACTGGGCCAGGTAATTTTCGGTGCGCGGATCCGATATAAAACCTTCGTAATTCTTGACCAGACTTACCGGCTCACCTGGAGCTATGTTATACTGCCTGAAGTTAAAATTTTCGTAGATGGCCCTTAAGGAGAGGTAAGCAGACAAGTGATACACCCATTTTTCGTCTATCAGTTGGTTGTGCATCCGTTGTTCTTCCAACATTTCCTCCACCTTTTGCGGCCATTGTATAAGCTCCCGCTTTAAGCTATCATTTTGGATGTCATTTATCAAACCGGTATTAAAAACCACCTCTAACATCCGGAATTCCTCATTAAACTTCAGGCCATTGATCGTTTTTGAAAGCAGGCTGTCTATTTCCGGTTTATTTTCTTCGTTAATGCCCTGGGAAATATAGCGATTGAGTTGCAGGACAGCCTCAATACAGGATCCTCTTGACGCATTTAGTTCGCTCAGTTCTGCAAGGCGGGATTCAAAATCCACTTTAAGGTTGGCAAATAATTTCCGCTGATCTGCCATTGCCTTTTGATGCTCATTCCAGTTGTTGATCTGCAGGGCAATCAGAATCCCGATAACTACCAGGACAATTTCTCCAAATGCGTACAGCAGGTATTTGCTTGTTTTATTATGGGTTAGCAGTTGCTGTCTGATCTTTCGGAAGAATTTTATCATGATGTCCGTGCTTTGTTTTAATAACTATCGGAATGAAGTTTGAAGTTATTAGTGATAGGATATTTAGTGTCAATCTGGTGGTATTCTGACCTCTACTGATAAACCCTGATATAATCTACCTCCATGACACTTTCAGTGAATTCAGGATCAATTCCAGGCTCAATGGCGATGTTTAAAATAAAGTAATAATCATTGTTATAAGGCCAGGTTTCTGAATTCTTAAGTGCCGGCTCATATGTAAAATGGGCAACCCCATCCACGCTAAAGACCATTTTATCTGCAGTCCATTCCAGGCTGTAGATGTGAAAGCCGCTGGAAGCCCCCGCTATTTCCTGACCTCCTACGTTTTGGACATTATAGCCGTAACTGGAGGCGTTGTGCACGGCACTTGAAACATAATCCTGGTTTTTCCCCCAGTGTTCCATGATGTCAATTTCCCCGCAGGCAGGCCATTTAACAGTACCATATCCGTGGTTGTCCCAGTAGGCGCCGTCTTCATCTATGTTGGTGTTCAGCATCCATATGGCCGGCCAGGTACCCCGGCCTTCCGGGAGTTTGGCCCGAACTTCCACGCGCCCGTGCGTAAATGCAAATTTTGAATTCAAACGGGCCGAGGTATAGTCCTTGATCTCCCCCTGCTCTTCCAACCTTTCTTTCCTGGCCACCAGGTGTAACTTCCCATCCTTTAGATAGGTGTTGGCCTGCCGGTCCGTATAATGCTGGATGATACCTCCCCACCAGCTGCCTCCCGGGGGTAACTGGGTTTGATGGAACCATTTCTCAGGATCCGGGGCACCCGATCCGTCAAATTCATCGGACCAGACCAGAGTAGTGAAAGGGGTTTCCCCAGATTCCATTAACGGTTCTGCAGAATGGCTTTGAGCGAACAGTATCCCGGTCGTCCCCAGAATGAAGGAACAGGCAATCAGGATTTTTTTATAGATACTACGGATGATTTTCCTTGTCATTATTTTTTTGGTTAAAGAGCATTTTGAGTTTCCACTTCCATCAGGCATGTGATAATACCGGAAACCGCAATTGCCATTGCCTGAATATAGCCGCCTGCTCCTTAAATACAAAAAGCGTATCATCCGGCACTAACAGGCGTTTCTCGAAACCACTGTCATTTTTCGGGCTAAAACCCAGGACCACTTTACGGATAGCCTGGGGTGCCATGGAAGCTATAAGTTCTTCCAGGGCTACTGCCTCTGGCGAAAATACATCATTCAGGTATAAGGTATCCCCCTCATAAGAAGCAATTACCACGGCCTCCTTATTTGGAAGATGGTAAACGTCATTTTTCATAAAAGACAGGCAATAAAACATGATCAAAGCTTCATTGTTCAGCATGGAAAGTTTTGCAAGGGGGAGTGCATTTCGGATCGCTTTGCGCAGCAACTCCACATCACTGCTGTCATCCATATTCAGTTTCCTGAAACCTTCCGCCAGGTTCTGTTTGCCTTTTAAAAGCCTAAAGTGTTGGTATTCATTCACTTTTTTAAAATTGAATTTAGGATAGAATTCCAGCACGCTGGAATTGGCAAAGAGGAAGATAAAATCGGTTTTTTCCTTCCACTCCCTAACGAGGTTTTCGGTCAGGAACCTGCTCAGGCCCCTTCCGCGATGCGTCTCTGCTGTCATTACCGCACCGATTTGAATGGCAGTCTTTTTCTTACCTTCAAGGAGAAATTCCATCTTGCTTGCCGATACATTGGCCACTACTTCCTTGTTATATAGCAGGGAGTAGGGGATATACTGCTTACCCCAGTAACCCGCCTGATACCAGAATTCAAAACTGAACCCGAAGGTTGCTTGCGTAAGTTTATTCAGGCCTGTCCGAAGTTTTGTATTGTCTTGGTAATCACTCACAAATTCATAGGAATGTTGCCCTATCTTAATTTTTTTCATCTGTGTCTGGCGGTCAGTTTATTTGAACTACAGGTCCCCGGCCCAGGCATTTCCAGGCAGTCTGGGAATTAGTATACCCGTTTTATTGTTTTAATTCCCGGTCAATCATTTCAGACAAGGCCAAAGATTCTTCGATTAGTTCCTTATAGGTACTGATAATATCGATCTTCCAGATCCTCCTGCTGCTTAACATATTCGTGAATTCCGTATCCTTAAACAGCTTTTCAGAATCAACCACAATGGCTTTTCCCTGTTCGTCAAATTCAATGTACTTAAGGTACAAGGTATTGAGCTGGCTGTGTTCCGTTACACTTACCTTTTGTATCACATCTGAAATCCGGGTATACCTGATATTAAATAATTGGATGATGTTTTCCCGCAGCGGGTCGGAGGAGATTAAGTCGAAGCCAATGGTCTTCAGGGTTTCAAAGGCAGAATTTGCGAAATTGAATTCCTCAGTCCAGGCAATGGCGGCATATTTCACCCCTAGGGAATCATGATAGGGCACCTTGTTTTTGATCTGATCCATTATCAGGCTAATACTCTCCACAATAGACCCCTGCATCTTTGCTTCTTCTGTAAACTGCTTAACATTGGTCTGTAAGTTTCGCTGTATTTCCTTTAAAATAGTAATTTCTTTCTCCCTGTCGGCCCTTTCATTATTCCAGTTGTTTACCTGTAAAGCCATTAGAATCCCTATCATCACAAGGATGATTTCCCCTATGGCATAGAGCAGGTATTTGCTGAATTTGTTTTCAGTAAGCAACCTTTGCCTGATATTGCGGAAGAATCGAATCATTAGGTGAGCAATGTTTTAGCCTAATTTTGCTTCAACCCCGAAGCCGTTCGATCTTCTTTTGCGGGCGGCGGTGTTGCCCTTCCGGGCTTCTCCTCCACCAATTTTAAAACCTCGGTAACAACCCGTTCTATCTGGGGGTCTCGCCCTTTTATAAGCATATTTGGATCGTCCCAGACCGGGATGTCGGGCCGTACCCCGACCCCTTCATCGAACCAGCGGCCACTGTTGTAGTACAGGCGTGCCCCCGGCACGGTAATGCCTCCCCCGTCGATCAGCTGGTGCCCGGTAGCCGGGCCCACTAAAATCCCAGTAGTACGCTCACCCACAATGGGGCCTGCATCCAGTTCCCGGAAAGCCCAGGGCAACCCATCCCCTCCGGAACCTGCCCAGCCGTTGATAAGCATGCCCATAGGCCCGGTATTTGCTTTTACCGGGGCCTGATGTGATTTGCCATGGCGCCAGTACAGGTTGTATATCACCGGACGGGTCATCAGTTCGAGGAAGCGGTCTGCCAGTTGCCCGCCCCCATTGAAGCGCTCGTCTATAATAAACCCTTCTTTGTCCAGCTGTCCATAATACATTTTTACCAGGTCCAGCTGCCCCCGGCCTCCCGTATTGGTCATATACACATAGCCTAGTTTCCCATCGGAGAGTTCTTCAACTTTTTGCCTGTTTTGCTCAATCCAGTCGAGAAAACGGAGATTGCCCTCCTGCGGGCTCGTCAGGCAGGTTACCACTACATCTTTGGCGTCGCTTACTTTCCCTGTTTTGCTGATTTTCAGCACCACCGTATGCCCGTCAAGCCCTTCAAAAGCCGCATAGGGTTCTTTGTCAAGAGGAAGCGATTTCCCGTTTATGGCAAGGATATAATCCCCTTCCGAAACATCCATCCCGGGCCTGTCGAAGGGAGATCTGTTTTCCGCGTCCCAGGGGGCTGGTTTTACGATTCTTTTGATTTTATAGCCTTTGGTGTCCCTGCCCCAGTCAATCCCAAGGTAGCCGGTACTTACATTATCGACCTCCTGGTTGTCCCCCCCGAAGGTATAGGTATGGCCGGCACTAAGCTCTGCTGCCAAATTGGATTGCAGGTAGGTCACATCCCAGCGCGAGCGTGCATCTTCAATCAAATCCCCGTAGCGGGTGCGCAGAGCGTCCCAGTCTACCTGCTGCATGTCCTCGTCATAGAAAAAGTCTCTGTGCCGCCTCCAGGTATCATTAAAAATCTGTCGCCACTCTTCCCTGGGGTTCAGCTCCATTACCAGACCGCTTGTAGGAATGGCATCTTTGATCTTCTGGTCCGCCTCGGGCTTGATAATCCCGAACTGTGGCCCGCTCCTTACCAGGAGGGCTTCCCCGTCTGCAGTCCGGACCACCCCGTTTATTTTGGCCATGATGGATTTTTCTTCCCGCTCCTTCAGGTCGTAGAAGAACAATTCCGGATCGCCTCCCCCGGACCCCGAATTGGGTAACCTGCGGTAGACTACCTTGCCGTCAAAGGCCATCAGGTTGCGCAGGTTCCCCGGCTTCACGGGCAGGATGGCCAGGCGGCTCTCCATTTCGCCCCAGTCAACTTTAACAGGTTCCGGCGTAGTTTCTTTAGATTTTTCTTTCTCATCCCCGTTTTCCCCCCCGTCTTTTTCGTCGGTTTTTAATGCGTCATTCTTGGCCTGCAGCAGATAAGGGGAATCCTTGCTCAGGCTGATGGCGGCTACTTGGGTGGCATTCGGATAGATCCAGGTGCCATCCCGCAACCCGCTGTAGACCGCGGAGAAGTTTCGGTCGGTGAGGAAAAACAGGTACTTGCCATCTGTGCTGAAAACAGGATTGCTGTCATTGTAGAACCCGCTGGTGACCTGCCTTGCCTGCTTGCTCCCCAGGTCATAGATGAATACCGCCTCGTTCCTATTTTCCATCCCGATGGAGTAGGTAAGGAACCTCGAATCATGAGACCAGCTAATGGGATAGTTATATCGGCCGCCATGCCCGTAATTCCATTCGTAATTATCGGCCACCTGAACGGCACCCGTAGCCACATCAATGATACTGATATCATTTTTTTCATCTATAAAGGCAAGCTTTTTGCTGTCTGGCGACCAGTACAGGGTGTAGCCGTACCCCTTGTTCCGGGAACTGATTTTCCGGGCTTCCCCTCCGTTTCGCATATCCTGCAGGTATATTTCATACTCCCCGGAAGTATCGCTCCAATAAGCGATACGATCCCCGTTAGGGGACCAGGCGGGGCTGTGGTCAAAGGCCCCTGAGGAGCCGGTAATGTTCTGTACAAACCCTTCCTTTGCCGGCACGTTGAATAGTTCCCCCCTTGCTTCAAATACGATCCGGCTGGCACCGGGGGAAGCCGTCATATTACGGATTTGTTTGTCTACCTCAACCCTTTTGGGCATTTCAAGGGTCAGGTCGCTTACCACGGATACCTTTACCTCCTTTGGGGTTTCGGTGGCAAGGTCCATCAGGTACAGGGTACCGCCCACCTCGAAGACCAGATCGCCCGGCCCGGCAGATAAATACGTAATATCAAATTCGTCAAACTGTGTTACCTGCCTCAGGGCCTCCGAGTTTACATCATAGCTCCATACATTCAGGCGCATGTCTTCAGCCCGATCCGACAAGAAATAAATCTTTTCGTTCCCCCAGGCGGGTTTACCATCATTAGCCTCATTTTCCGTGATGTTTTTGGCGGTATTCGTCTCCATGTCGAATAATATGACATCTGAAGTAAGACCACCCCTGTACCTTTTAAAAGGATAGTTCTCCGTAATCTTGGTTATATAGGCCAGTTGCTTCCCGTCGGGGGAGTAGGTGGCTAACTCCCCGTAGGGAATCGGCAATTTCTCAGGCATCCCGCCTTCTCTCCCTATCAAAAAGAACTCACGAAGCATGCCGCTTTCCCGGGTTGAAGCAAACAGTACCTTCTCCCCGGAAGGATGCCATTCCACCATGCGGTCGTTATGTGAGCCGTAGGTAAGCCGCAAGGGAACCCCTCCGGAGGCGGACATCACGTAAACATCCGGATTTCCCCTGTAACTGGCCGTAAAGGCAATTTCCCGACCGTCCGGGGAGAATTTCGGATAGGATTCTTCTCCGGGGGAATTGGTGAGTTGGACGGCCATGCCTCCATTTTTATTGACTACCCAGATGTCACCGCCATAGACGAAGCAAATCTGTGTATCGGATACATCCACATACCGCATCAATTTAGCATTGATCTGGCTGAATGAAGTAAAACCCGATAAGAGTAATAGGAAAGCGATTACGGATTTCATAATGTTAGGTTTGTTTCCCTCAAGATAGGTTTTTTCCGACTATTTCGGGGCAGTCAAAACGGTTATTCATAAAGGATAGCCCCATGATATGCCTTATTCTGAAAAGATATTTTGAGGCCAGTTACCGATTTTAACGACCCCTTTCGGCCAACAGGTCAAAGATGTCCTTAACCAACTCAATGGTGGTTCCGTCCCCATTGTTCTGAAAGAGGATCAGCCCGGTTTCGGTTTCCGGATTAAAGTACATATGTGTCCTGATCCCCGGGTCGCGACCACTATGGCCCCACAGGGCGGTAGTGTCTGTGTATATTTTTTTCCAGCCCAGCCCCTGTATGTCGTTCCCGGTTATTTGCAGGGAGAGCATGTTGGCCACAGTGGCTTCCTGAAGGATGCGATTGCCCTGGTAGTTACCCCTGTTCATAATGGCAATCAAAAAGTGCGATAAATCCGAAATGGTGCTTTTAAAGAGGCCGTCCGGATAGTTGTAAAAACTGTAATTGCATAATTCCAGGTATTCCCCTGTTTGTTTTTTGATCAGTTTATCCAGCCACTCGTTGTCCACATTGTCCTGGGTGGATTTTGAATATTGCTTCGCCTGTTTCAAGGTGTCTGTTTCGCTGATAAACCAGGCCGAATAGTCCATCTTTAAAGGAACAGTAATATGCTCTCTGCAATATGCGTTAAAAGCCTGCCCGCTTACCTTTTCCACCAGCAAACCAAGGAGCCCGTACCCGACGTTGGAATACTGGTACTGTGCACCGGGTTCCCAGGTGTAGAAATTGTCTGTTTCGCTGTAGAATTTTCCATCCGGGCGGAAATAATTGCCAAGCCAGTCGGCAAGGGAAATTTCTGGGTCCCCGCATTTGTAGCTATCCCCATAGACTGGGCTGTCTTTTATGGAAGCGGTGTGGGTCAGGAGTTGCTTTATTGTAATGGGGCTATCTCCAAAATTCGGGTTGCGAACCGGGAAATCCAGGTAGGTATTAACGTCATAATCGATGTCCAGCAGCCCTTTTTCCCAAAGCTGCAGGACAGCTGTGGCCGTTATGGTTTTGGAAACGGAGGCGATGTTCATGATCACTTCCCCGTCCATGGGGGTTTTCCTATCGATATCCGCAAACCCATAGGAATAAGACCAGACAATGGCATCCCTTTCAATGACCGATACAGACAATCCCGGAGGGGTGTTTTCCAGGGTGTAATCCAGGGCAAGGGTATCCAGGGAATCCTCGAGGTTCCCCTTTCGTAAACACCCCGCCTGGAAAAGTAATACAAAGCAAGCCAGGCTTACGATCATTCTTGGGGGGCATTGAGGGGTTTGTTTAAACATTGAGACCAGGTTTGATATTAATTGACATTTATAAAAATGGTGACACCCCATTCAGATACAACCTAAAGGTCTTTTTCATTACCCTTAGCGATTGCTCTTAAATATTCCGCAAGGAGGGAATCCGTTTTTTGTACAAGGTTGTTTTGAAACAAGGTATTCCGGTTCATAAAAATCGCAAAAGTCAGGGGTTTGTTTAGGTACCTCCGGGTATAGGTATTGGTGCCTAACCAGCCTCCGGAATGGGAAGCCGTACTATCTGTGACCCCCCATCCCATGGCATAGTACCTGGTGGTTTCCCCATTGTCATTGGTAGAACTGGGCCTGAAGATCAGTTGGTGTGTTTCCGGGGAAAGGATCGCTTTATCCCTCAAAGCCCGGTCATACCGGAAATAGTCATTTACGCTGGTATAGACCGCCCCATCCCCCATTACCCCGTTCATAAAGAAGCCGTCCACCTTTTTAATGGACCCCAGGCTGTCTATTTCGTAACACCAGGAGCGTTCGGGGATTTCTATTGGTTTGGCCAGGTTGAAATAATTCGTGTTTTCCATCCCTGCTTTTTTAAAGACCTTTTCCCTGGCAAATTCTGAAAATTCCATCCCGCTTACCTTCTCAACAATCAATGCCAGCATAAGGTAGGCTGTGTTGGAATATTCCCATTGCTCCCCGGGAGGAAAAACGCGCTCAGGAGATGTGGCCAGCCATTCAAGGACTTCGTGATTCTCCAGAACATTATCCCGGTCCCAGTCTTTATCGAAGTGCTCGTAGTAATCCGGCAGCCCGGAAGTATGGTTCAGCAGATGTTCAATGGTAATCCCTTTGAATATTGGGTAGGGAAGGTGCTGGTAGGCTTCATCTGCCAGGCTAATTTTTCCCTGGTCTACCAGCGTTAAGATACAAAGGGCGGTAAACTGCTTACTAACGGAGGCCATTCGCATGTTGGTCGATGGCGTGATGGGTTGTTTGGATTCCAGGTCCCTCAGCCCGTATCCCTTGCCAATTAGCATCTCGTCATTATAAGATACGAGTACAGCAGCACCGGGTTCATTTTCGCCTATTTCAGCATGGAACATGGAGTCTATTTTGGATTTAAGCTGCTCCAGGGCCATGGAGCTGGTTTCAATTTTTTGGTCTGCAGGGGATTTACAGCAGGTAACTATGGCCAGCAGGGCAATCAAAAGGTATCTCATACGTGTCAGATAATGTTAAGTGTAAGGGATAGCGGTCCACTAAATTTCGTTGTGAAAAGATAGGAAATTTGGTTGAGCCTGGGTTATAAGGATTGTCCGAACGTCAACAGGTTATGGCCCGGAAAGAAATCCCTGTACTTCTCATAGGCCTCAGCTACTACCCCCGAAGACACCACATTAACGCCAATCCCTCCTTTGATTTCAAGGGCAACGGCTTTCACAAAACTGTAAAGACCGCTATTGACCAGGGCTGCACTGCTGGTTTTAGCCACCGGGTTATCCGCCAGGATGCCTGTGGTGAGGGTAATGGAACTTCCTGGCTGCAGGTATTTTTAGCCTGGTCCATTTTTAGGTTGTAACAATAATTTTTCCTTTGGCCTTATTGGCCTCCATGTATTGATGCGCTTCGGCGACCTCATGCAGCGAAAAGACAGAATCTATATTCAAGTGGATTTTACCCGCCTCTACATGGCCTATAAATTCCTGAAGCAAAGGCTGGGAAAGGTTGCCGGCTTCTCCCATATAAACGGTAAGCCGGCCTAAAGAAGTAATGTCTCCCATAGGAGTAAACTCTTTTAAAGTCCATTCATTCCCCAGGATGCCAGTCATACAGACTATTCCTCTGGGCGCGATACACTGAAGTGAATCCTTCAGGGTCCGGGTGCCCACCAGCTCCAGTACTTTATGAATTCCCTCCGGAAATAATTTTCGAACCTCTTTATGAATACTTCCCGTATCGATTACCACCTGATCAGCACCATTGTCCAGCAAGGCTTGTTTCTTATCCGGGTTTCGGGTGGTCGCCAGGACGGTTACCCCTTTAGTTTTGGCCAGCTGGCAGGCCAGCATCCCGATGGATGATGTACCCCCTCGTATGAGCAGGATTTCTCCTTTGCGTATTTCCAGAGCCTGGTGCAGGGAGCCGGAGACGGTTTGGAACATCTCGGGTATGGCCCCAAGGGTTTTCCAGGGAAGATTGCTTTGAAAGGGGAAAACGATTTCAAGGGGTACAAGGGTATACTCGGCATAGCTCCCGTCAAAAAACCGGCCCATTCCTCCCATTATTGCGGCTACCTGTTGGCCCTGTATATAGGTCCCGGAGGGATCTGCCTCAATGATTCCAACGCATTCAATTCCCTGAATACGAGGGAATAACACCCCGGGTGAATCCCCTCTTCGGGTAAAGAGCTCCGATCGGTTTAAGCCAAACGCCTTTACCTTAATGAGTACCCAACCCGTTTTGGGTTTCGGGATTTCAACTTCCTGAAGTTCGATCACCTCTGGATTTCCTGCTTTTGTGGTTACTGCTGCTTTCATTTTTTAAATATGGGTCCCGGCATTCTTCCTTTGTTAATACATGATCCGTTTATCCAATGTGAGGGTAGGGGCTTGATTAAGATATCCTATTTATATTTTTTTACGCGCTCATCATTGATAACACCTTTCCAATTCAGGCCATAGGCAAAATCATAGGCATTGCCTTCTGCATCAGTATATGGGGTCATATCCCGGGGGACATCCTCAAACTGGCCTTCAACCGTCAGCATATCGGCTGGCATCTGAAAAGGTAACAGCCCGGATGGTTCGGCCCTGCCGGATATCAGTTCCATCAGTGCCTGGTCCTGAACACCCATATGGATCAAAATAGCCGAGGCACTTTTTTCGATTTCAGCAAAAACCATGGGCTTGGATACCTTCACTACTACAATGACGGGTTTATCACCCATTTTGATTTTGGTATCCGTTACCAAATCCATATCAGAATGATTAACCGTCTGCACGGTTTTACCTTTATAAGACCTGTTGGTAAAGTCTTCCAGAGGGCTGCCACCGGCCAGACTGATCTCGCGGGCTGTTGCAGCCGTATAAGGACCATACTGTAAGTTAATGGGGACGTAGCCGTTGCCGCCATTTTCCAGGTCATTAACATCGTATCCGACCCCTCCGTTCGGGCTTTGAATCCCTACCAGAGCAAAGTCGGCATCCATAGGGTTTTCCACAACTTCATAATATTTGGCAACCACCTCCATATTAAAGGGAGATTCGGTTTTCGCCTGGGTCCTGTTGCCAAACCAGTCGGTAGTGGGCGCTATATAGCGCTGGGGGACATAGACTTTTTGCTTTTCCTGTTTTGGGAGGGTATTTTCCTGGTTTTTTAGCAGCACCACCGAGCGCAATTGTGCCTCAAACCCGGCTTTCATAAAATCGGGGTTTCCTACAATAGCTCTGGTCTCATAAGCATCCAGGTAAGGGTTTTCAAATAGGCCAACCCGAAAAATATTCATTAAAAGGCGTACTGCCGAGGTTTCAAACCGCTGGCGCATATACTCCTCCCCGTGTTCCGCCACACCTAATTCGTAAGCGGCTATTACTGGTTTCATATCGTTGTTGCCGCCAAACTGGTCCATGCCTGCTGCTATCGCCTTATAATGTCGTTCGGCTTCCGTAAGGTTCTCTACCCCCCATGGCTTTCCCTGGAAAGTACTGATGGAAGAAACATCCCTCGTTATGCCCCAATCCGTGCATAGGACTCCGTCATAGCCGTATTTGCCACGGAGCAGGTCGGTAATCAGGTATTGGTTAAACCCATTGGCCACGGCTTCCCCCTGCCCGTCGGAAATAGTGTAATACGGCATCACGGCAGCTGCTTTTTCGGTGGCCCCTTCCAGTTTAAAGGCCCCTTCGGTGAAAGGCTGCAAATGGTCTTTAATATTATTCCCGGGATAAACGGCATAGGTGCCATACCCAAAGTGCCCGTCCCGGCCACCTTCCTCCGGGCCTCCTCCGGGCCAGTGTTTGACCATGGTGTTGACACTTTCAAAACCCCAGCCCCCTCCTTCGGAAGATTGGAACCCATCTACATAGGCCCTGGCTAAATCGGTTGCCAGGTCGGGGTCTTCGCCCATTGTGCCGTCAAAACGGCTCCACCTGGGCTCTGTGGCCAGGTCAATCTGGGGGGACAGGGCAGTGGCAATCCCAAGGGCTCGGTATTCTTTTGAGGCGATCTGCCCAAATTGTTTCATCAGTTCCGGATCAAAGGAGGCGGCAATGCCCAGGGTTCCCGGCCATAAGGAAATGTCACCCCCGGCCCCTTCGTTGAATTCGGCATAGGTGTCGCTTCCGTGTCTCGGATCAGAACTGGTGTTTACGGGTATTCCCAGACCAATGCCTTCCACATGGGCCTGTGCATTGTTGTTCCACCGGGCAGATACCGCAGCGCTTTCAACACTGGTAATCAAAACATGTCTGAGGTTATCCTCGGTCAGGAATTTTATTTGGTCATCTGAAAGGTCGCTTGCCAAAGCCCCGCTTTCCCCGAAGGGCTTCCCTCCGTAGGTAGACCCTCTTCTTCCCGTGGCAGGAATGGCCTGATGGCCACTATAGAGCATGAGTCCTGCGATTTGTTCCACGGACATTTTGGAAGCCAGATCTGCAGCCCTTTGCTCAACCGGCAAACGCCAGTCTTCATAATCATCCAGGGTGCCATTCTGGTTGAGGTCTTTAAAGGCATATCGGTCAACAGTCAGCAGGCTCACTCCCGAATTGGCATTATACCCAAGGGTACTGCCGTTTTCGTTTGTAACAACAATAAAGCCGTCTCTGGATTCGGTGGTGAACTTTTCACTGCAATTCAGAAACAAAAAGGAAAGTGCAATAGCACAAACGGTTTGAAGTGTTTTAGTTGTTTTCATTATTATTTGTTTAGTCGGGTAATTTGAAACCAGATCGATTGCCCATTCTATTGTTTATTATTTTGATCAGATAAAGCAAGGCCACGAAAAAAAACAACCCACTTTCCCAAAACCTCCCTTCCAGATAAAAATAGATCCCCCCGGCCAGGCCAAAGCCCAGCCAAATGATATCGGTTAGCAGGTTTCCCTTGAGTATCTTATTCATAACAGGAGGGTTTTAATTTTTGGAGATGCTGTCATTTATGGGTATTTCCGACTTCATTTCCGTTTCCTCATATCCGTAAATACCATCAGATTTAATGTCTGTGGACATCAGTAGCGCATCTGCATAATCCCGGGATTAATCAAAGTTAATAGATTTATGGTTTCTGCTCCAGCCGCAATTCCTAATTACAATTTTGGTCACCCGGGTACGGAGATAGTCAGCAAGTGGCGCATTTTCAAAGTTTCGCTTCCTTCCGCCTGTTTATCCTATTCCGCATCAATTTCTCTTTGAATAAGATCCCTTAATTCTTCTGTGCGCGTTCTCAGAGTCCCCATGCTCTGTAGCTGGTTCCCGTAGTTATAGGCAAGGCCAATCAGGTTATTTAAAAACTTCTTATCGCTGGTAAGGGCAGCCAGATCCCTGCGGACCCTTATGGAAAGACCCTCCCTTTCATCTTGGTTTAGGGAGGCCCCGTTCTGATATAGTTTCCTAATGTCTGTAAACAGTACGTTCTCCCGAAAGGCTTCCATGGTATTGGTGTACTCAATCTTAAAGGTGTTTTGCCTGCTTGATTCAGATTGATACCCCTCATTCAATTCAAGTAATCGAATTTTAATTGAATCATTCTTTATGAGGTTGAGGTTGCCACTGCTCAGCATTTCAGTAAAAGTACTCTGATGCGTATTCAGGTCTGCCCATGTAAAAGCAGTGAACAGGTAATCCATTATGGCCAGCAAGGAATCCCGCTCCTCAGCTGCTATTTGCTGAATGCGGTCAATGGCATTGAGCTGGGCCTTTTTTTGATCAATTGTTTTTATCCACAACTCATGATCCTTTTCCAGGTCAATCAGCATCCGCTTTAAATAGGCCTCTTCAACCACATCCTGCTTCTCAGCTTCATTGGCATTATTGATCTGCAGCGCAATCAATATCCCAATGACCACTAAAATAATCTCTCCGATAGCGTATAACAGGTACCGGCTGAGTTTGTTTTCAAAAAGCAGGCCTTGGCGGATTTTATGAAAGAATTTGATCATCGTTCAGCAGTTGGTTTAACCCATCTTTTGCAGGCAGGGAATACGTTAGCCTGATTATTCCAATATAAGACCCTTGGCTTAAGCAGGACTTAACAGCAGCTTAAGTGCAACTTATTCAACGGTTATTTAAAAATAGGTATTTTTCCGGAAGCTTTCCGGCTGTGGCCATTGCGTTCGCCTACTGCTGCAGTATCCACTCCAGTATTTCATCCCTTCCCTCCTTTAGCAAGTCAAAATTGGGTTTAAAATGTTTGTCAAGAACAACTTCATCCAGGTCCTCGTTCTGGAAGGAATAAAATTCAGTGGAAACAGATGCATTAATATTGGAATGGGGCAAGGTAAACGGGTGGCTTTCAGAATAGCCATTGGGCCTTTGCATGGGGGGTTCCCCCAACAGCATAGCACCCAGTTCCTTTTTTAAATCCAGGGCATTGACCATAGCGGCGGAGTACGTCCTCCTACCGGTAATAACATATACCTCTCTATTCTTCAGGACATTACTTTTCTTTAGCCGGTCAATCATTAAGCGGCCAATCGTAAAGTCTCCCCCTCCATTGACCCTGAAATCAAAGATCAGCTTTGTTAAATCCTTTCCGGAGGATAAAGTATTCACTAACTCACCCACTTTTGCCTTCATCTCCTTTTTGGAAGGGTAGGACCTGAAGTTGACATACAAGGCCCCTTCCAGGGCTTCATATGTAATAGGAGCAGCAGGGTTTTGCATGTATAAGGGAAGGGGTTTATAGGCGCAAATCCATGGTTGGCCTGATAGGTCTTCGCTGAGGATAGGTATTTTTTCCGTAAACAGTTCGCCATCGGGGTCCTCTAAGGAAAGCTCTATTGCCGTATCTGATTTTGAAATCCCCAGGTAGTGCAGAACATCAATATTGCGGAACCATTGTTGCCCCCATTGCATCAATAAATAGTTGTTCTCCCCTTTGGGGGACAGCGTATTGACCAATTCCTTAGCCGCTGTTATATCCACCCCGTCTATAGAGCGGATTTTATGCCCCAGGATATCAGCGTAGGCGCTCTTTGCCCAAATGACCCGCAGGTCATCGCCAAACCAATAAACGTGGAATGGCAGATAATTGAAGATATCGTACGAGCGGATTGTGGTATGCCCGTCCCCGATGGAAGACATCAGCATGATCAATTCAATTAGTTTCTGTTTGGAAGTAAGGGAGCTAAATCTGCTCCTCAAGGAAGAAAACCTTTCTTTTAACTCCTCCTCCGGAATATTGTGAACCGGATTTTTGTGTTCTTTGAAAAGGGTTTGCTCCAGGTACTGTAAATCTTCCTCCCACTGTGCCGCCGTAAGGGTTGTGTCTGTTTGACTAAAGGCGAGGCTTGTGGAGCATAAGAGGGAAACAAAAACTAAAAGAGTTCGCTTCATAGTGCTTCTTAATAGGGCTACAGGGGTAGCAACATTCCGGGAACGGGGGAGATATTCCAATTAAAGTTAGGAAAATTGTTTGGTATGGGCGGATGCAGCAATTCGGGTTTGCCAGAAAGATTACATCTGTTTAATCGGCAGGCAGTCCCGGAGGATGGCTTATTTCGGAAAGAGCAGGGTAAGGCCTCCGCGTACTCCCCAGCCGGCGGCGTTCCCATTTCCATATGGGATACGCGGACCTACAAAGACCTGGGCGAGTTGGGAGCCCAGGGTTATAACCTTGGATCCAACGATATTGAAAGTGCCAGAAGTGGCATCAAAATCCCAATTCTGTGAAAGTTCCGTGTTAAAAGAAAGGGCATAACCCCCCGAAAAATTCCGTGCAATAAAGGGCTGTATAAACGTAACATTTACATCGGCACGATCGTCCGCTCCTGCCACGGACCAGATGTGATTCGCCAGGGCCCCGATTGTATATTGACCAACCTGTTTCAGCACAACCCCTGTAGGCCCAATCCCGAATTTCTCAGTCCCTAAAAGGTCGTCAGTTGCCGTGGGTGCCAATAGCACAGGTCCGACCCCCCAGATAAGGCCGCCTGAAGTAGGTTCCTTGGGGGAAAAGAATGCACTGATTACGGCATCCCCAAGCCCGGTTTGGTTCCCGCTGTTACCAAAAACATCTGTCTGGGAAACGAAGGGCAGGATCACCCTCCCGATGAGGTTCCAGTCCTCGCTTATGCTCATGGGTACAACCGGCTGGATATTCAGGGTAAAACGCGTTCCGTCTGCGGGGCCAATACCAAAATCAAGGTTGCCCTGGAAGGGCACGCTGATAAGGCTGGCTACCGGGTTCTGCAATTGCTTGGCCAATGCGTCTGCATCGGACTGGGCGCTGATCACGAAAATATTTCCGCAGAGGATCAGGATTAGGTAGGTTAATACGCTCTTAGTCATTACTTAGGTTTTCTATGTTTAAGATAAATATAATCAAATAATTATGCTGTTTTAAAGTTTTTGGTAGCTACCAAATCGTGAAATGCAATTAGTTAAGGACTTCAGACATATTATCCGGCTCTATAAGCCGGAATGTTTACAAGCAACTGGAATCAGCAAAATATCTATACTGGAAATATTCCTATCTTGTGGCAGAAACCGCTATCATTAATGAATATTATAAGATTAAACCCCCTGATCCTGATCGGCGCATTAGTCTGCCTGTTTCCGGATTTAGCTTGTGCGCAGGAAGCAGGCGAAAACCCGGCAGGAGAAGAAGTTTTTCTCCGCAATAAACTTTCGCTCTATGCAGGGTATTCCTGGATTCCAAGCGGGCTGGATCCCGAAACCGGGCAGGAGGAATTTTTGATAGCCCCCAGTATTGGATTCTCATACGAATACTGGCTTACAGAACGATGGGCCATTGGCACTTATAATGATATTGAAATCATCCGTATACAGGTGGAGGAAAATGAAGGATCATTTCTGGAGCGTGAGAATGCTGTTGTGCTTTCACTTGGAGCCACTTGGGAAGCACGCCCCAGGTGGACCCTATCCCTGGGAGGTGGTATTGAAACGGACCGGAACGAGACGCTTTCCATTGTGCGTTTCGGCACTGAATATGTATTACTGGAACAAAACGAATGGGAGCTATCCGCTGGTTTGAACTACATCTGGAAAGACATATACGATATTTTTGGGATAGGTTTTGTGTTGGGTAAGAAATTCTGACACCAGGCGTGAAATACCTCCTTAGAAGCAAAAAATAAAACGGGAAATTACTGACCATTGCTCTTTGTGCCCAGCACTCCCCCCAAATCTCCATCCCTTCCAAAACTGCCCAGGGCTGACATAGCCTGCTTCATGGAAATGGGCCGGTAGTTGCAATCCTCCGCGGCCATAAAACGAATCTCACCCGCATCCATGCGGGGGGCATCGGGGATGTAGATGCTCAGGTTGCCTTCCGGATCTGTATTCGTAATGAATGCTATACTGTAATGCCTGTCTTCTTTTAACAGAATAGCCTTCCACCGGTTTTTATTGTCCATTCCCTCCCCTTCGGTCAGCAAGCGGTATTTGATCATCTGCAAACTCGGGATCAACAGGAATAAGCGGTCTTCCATCTTGCTGTCCCAGTCATTTACCAGGCCTCTTTTAAGGAGCAGCCCGCTGATATAACATAAAGCGACCAGGATCAGCAGGCTCACTATGGTTACCGAAGTGGCACCAATAAAAGAATGGATGTCAAATATTTCAGAGAGTTTTATCCCCAGGGGAACAAGGATGTCCAGGGCGCTTTTTACCAGGAGTAAAATCAGCAGGATGGGGAGGATAAAAAACACGCCCCCCAAAAGGACGGACCCGGAAGGTTTACTAATAAATTTCATATTTCAAGCATTTGAGTTTAGTATACCAAATGTCATTAATGATGACAATTTCATTCATCAGGATTACGCAATCCTTTGATCAGGCCGAAACGGCCTGCAATTCCTGAAAAGAGGCTCAATCAAACGACCAGCCGAAGCCTGAAGTGAGAATATAGTCAAATTCGGTGCCGGCAACTATTGCCTGGTTGTCATAGTTAAACTGAAACCCTGCCTTGATGTAAAAGTCCCAGGGCAGGTCATAACTAACGTCCAGGAGGTAATCTGCCCGTATCCGGCCGCTTTCCGAAAGGCTTGGATAAAACTCAAACCGGGTATTCAGGCTAAAGTCTCCAAAATCATACATATCGAACGAAGTGGCTACAAAGGCCTCGGTTGATTGATTGTCAAAGTCTTCCCCGGCAAAATTTTCCACATTATAGTTAATCCCCGTGGTCAAACCCCAAACCAAGCGATGCGAAATGGCCAAAAACCGACCCGGCTCCACCCGGGTACTTACCCGTCCATCCAGCTGTTGTTCGGTATTGGAAAGAAAGGCCGCTGAACCCATGGCATACCATTTGTCCGATAACAAATAGAGAATTCCCAGTGAAGCGGAATTCCGCTCTACCTTGGCTACTTCATCCCGCTCGGAGCGCAGAGAGGAAATTTCCAGGTCTCCCATCCATTTCAGGCCCCGATAATGCAAGCCGCCGGAAGAGGTAAATTGCCTGTTGTTATTGGCTTTTGTGAGGTTGAAACCCAGGTCAATATTTCCGTAAAACCTGTCCAGGAACCGTTTCTTGACCTGTTGAAATTGTGTAAGCTCTGAGAGGCCTATCGAAACATCGCCTTCATCGGTGGTTCTAATAGTTACCGTCCCGTCTGTTTCTGAATTTAAATAGCCAAGCAAACGCCTGCCGCCAGCCAGGATAACAATACTCCGCCGTTCGATACTCAGGCCTGCGACCTCGTCAAAGTCGATGGTAAAATCGTCATCAGAATAGGGCGTTTCCATGGTCAGGACCCCTGTGTTCAGGCCTTTTATTTCCCCATACAGGACATTTCCGTTCTTTAACCTAAGGGTGTCGTTTTGGGCACCCGCGTAAAAGGTGCAAAGAAGGAGCACAAAAAGTACTATTGATGTTCGCAATTTCATTTTCAGCGTTTTTTATAAAGGTCACTAATATAAGAAATTACAGGATTAATAAAAGCTAGCTAAAGCAGGAATGACGTGGTCTTAGCCATTATTTGCGTTTGCATATTTAAAATAACTTGGTTCTTTGAAAAGCTTTTGCACAGCACCATTCGGGTTTAAAAATTAACTATATTTAATACAGGGAATACCTGCTTATACCCTTAAGCAGATAAACAAGACGAATTAAGACATGCGGTTTAAATATTCGATCCTATTTATTTTTCTGATTTTTTCCTTAAAAGGCACTTCCCAGGAGATTACCATCAAGGATTTCCTGATTTTGGGAGTGGAGGTTTCCGAGGATGTTTCAGAGCGATATCTTAAGCCTGTTTCGGAGGGGATTCTGTACGGGCTCTCCTCAGGCTGGTATTACGAGGCCAAGGTCCTGCAGCCCTGGAAATTCCGATTTTCAATTGCCGCCAATGGCTCCCTGGTGCCTTCCGACACAAAGAGTTTTAACCTCGACATTGCCGCAATAGATAATCTGGAGGTTTTAGGTGGTGGGCAGCAGGTGCGGATACCGACCATCCTGGGAAGTAGGGATTCGGACGTCACGTTTCAAGCTACCGTAGATGGGCAGACCTTTACCTTTGATGCTCCCACCGGTATTGGCTTGCTGCAACTCGATTTGCTGCCAACGGCTTTTATTCATGTAGGTATGGGGCTTCCCTGGAAGAGTGAGGTCCAATTCAGGTATTTTCCGAAATTGGGGCTGGGGGAAGGCTCTGTGGGAGTAGTTGGATTGGGGTTCAAGCACCAGATCAATGACGTAAACGGACCCTGGAAATCCATTCCTCTAGACCTGTCACTTATGGGGGCTTATACACGCCTGGACGCGGAGTACAATTTAGCGGAAGGGGGGTTTGTGACCGGGCCTGACCACCGGATTGAAGGAGCGATGAATGCCTGGCTTTTTGAATTGCTCACCTCCACCCGATATGAACATTGGAACCTTTTTGGGGGAATAGGATATGTTTTTGGGAATTCCCTTTATGAGTTATTGGGAACTTACCAGATCGATCTTCCCAACCGCACCCTCGAATTTACAGACCCTTTTGATGTGCGAGAGAATGTATCAGGAATGCGGCTTACTGCAGGTGGCAGTTATACGTTCCGGCGTTTCTCCACCCATTTGAGTTATACCTTCCAGGGATTCAACAACCTTACACTAGGCCTGCATTATAATCTTAATTAGGGGGTATTGCTTTTCAGACCGATAAGTTTTAACTTTCGGGCATCCAACAACCTATCCCTCCGGTTACGCTTTAATTATAATATCGAAATACTATGCGAAAATTATTTTTGTACCCTGTGCTATTGCTATTCTTGTTGGGCTGTTCTACTTATTTAACACAGTCAGAAAACGTCAGCAAAGAAAAACAATCTTATGACAAGATACTGGTTGTGGGTAGGACCAGCAGTAAAACGGCCCGGGTGCTTTTCGAAAGGGAAGTAGCCGCCCAGCTGGAGGCTAAGGGAGTTTCTGCGGAGGCTTCAGCAGACCACTTCCTGGACCTCCCCCTGGAGGAAAGGCCGGGGCAGGCGGATCGGGAGGCTATTCGTGAAAGTCTTGTAAAGGCTGGCTACGACGGAGTAATTGTTACGAACCTTGTGGATTCACAGCAATATACGGATGTTATTCCGGGCACTCCAAGAACAACGTATGTGGGAACCAGATATGGTACTTTTGGCCGGTATTATGGGTATTATCCTATAACTACCTGGGGGCCTGACTATGTAGAAACGGGAACCCGTTATGTTTTTGAAAGTACCCTTTATTCTCTGGACGAAAGTAAGGGAGGCCTGCAGTGGGTGGGAACCTTCCGCCTCAAAGATCCCACAGATATTCGGAAAGCCGTTGAAAAATACGCTTCGGAACTAACAGGGGCCTTGCTTCTGGAAAGCATTGCACCCTAATCCAAAATTAGGGGTTAATATCGCGAACGCAGCGAAAACCCGTATGGCCGAAAGAGGAGTCGGCCGTGGTACGCATGCGCCTTGATACCCGGTAGCCACTGCAATAGCTGTCGCTGCATAGGAAAGATCCACCCCTAACTACATACTTTTCAGCCAGGGGTTCAGCAGGGTCGTAGGATTCTTCCGGGCCTGCCGGGTCAAAAGTTCCCGATTGCATTTCATAGGCATCCGCCCGGTACTTGTCTTGGCACCATTCCCAGACATTCCCCGCCATATCGAACAACCCATATCCATTTGCTGGATAGGTCTTAACAGGGGCAGTGCCCGCATACCCATCCGTTTTGTCATTCCTGAAGGGAAACACCCCCTGCCAGAAATTGGCCTTTTCTGCCGCATCCGTGCTAGGGGTATTCCCCCAGGGGTATATTGGGTCGTCCAGACCGCCCATGGCCGCCCATTCCCATTCCGCTTCGGTTGGCAGCCGTTTGCCAGCCCACTCTGCATAGGCCCTGGCATCTTCCAGGGCAATATGGACTACCGGGTGGTCCATCCGGCCTTCCAGGTTGCTCCCGGGCCCCTCGGGTTGCCGCCAGTTCGCGCCCAGGGTCCATTCCCACCATTGGGTAAGATCCCTCAAATCCACAGGACCTTCGGTGGGATGGAAGACGAGGGAGCCCGGCTGCAGGATAGAATCCGGAGGTTTGGGGGTCCCTTCGGGTAATTCCTGTTTCATGACCTCCCAGTCCAGCGGGCGTTCTGCTGTGGTTACGTAGCCTGTGGCCTTTACAAATGCCTCAAAATCGGCATTTGTCACTTCCGTTACATCCATAAAAAAGGCAGACACACCTACTTTTCGCCTTGGGAATTCGTCGGGCTGGGCCTGCTCTGTTTTACCCCCCATCAAAAAGCTGCCCGCAGGGATGTATACCATCCCTTGCGGGGGTGAAATATCGGGGTTATCTGCTATTGCTGCCTTTTCTTCTTTGCAGGAGGCCAGGGCAGCAAGAATAAAAACACTTAATATGAATATCGTAAACCTGCGGCCTACAATTCCTTTTTTATATGAATGCATAAATAAAATAAAAGCTTGGGCTTCCAGAGCCTGTATCACAAAGTTAGGGGTTTCCTTTTGGTAATAAGGCATAAACAGGTAAATCCAAACTGTTGCTTATTTGTCAACTGTATAAGGGCATAAAAAAACAGGCCCGGAAGGGGCCTGTTCTGTTTTAAGGTTAACCCTTTCTATTGACGGGCCTTTTCTATAAACTCCTGTACGACGTTGGACATGTCAAATGACTTTCCTCCCTGTACGGGCGGATAATCGGCAAGGGATTTCAGGTGGGCTCCCATTAATTCGCCCATAGGCTGGATCAACCAGGAAACCTTTTGCATTAAATGCCCATAGGAATCTTTACTGTCATAACTTTCGTATGGATCCATCCGGATATTGAAAACAAGGGGTACCGTTCTTGGAATTACATTGGCATAATAGTCCTCTTTTGTGGAGAAATGAAATTTCCAGGGCCCCATGCGGACTGCGGTCAGTTTGCTTTCATAATAGTGAAAAATATGATTCCTGTTGGAATGGTCACTTTTGCCCATCCAGTAATCCAGGTTGTCAACCCCATCTATGAATTGTTTCTTTTCACGCATAATCTTCTCAGCAACGTTGGGCACTCCTGCCGCTGATGCCAGGGTGGTAAAAAGGTCCTGGTGCCCCTGAATGCCGTTAAGTTTCTGACCGGCAGGGATCTTGCCCGGCCACCGTACCATACAGGGAACGCGAACGCCCCCTTCATAGGTTGTCATTTTCTCCCCCCGGAAGGGCGTTGTGGCTCCATGGGGCCAGGAGGAGTGCTCAGGGCCGTTATCTGTGGAATAGAGGATGATCGTGTTGTCCAGCAATCCCATATCCTCCAGCGATTTCAGCACGGTCCCGATATCGTGATCATGCTGCAGCATACCCGCGCCGTGGTAGTCTGCTTCACTGGTGATTTTTTCAACTTTTCGCAACCACTCGTCCTCTACCCTTGTATAGAGATGCATCCGGCTGGTA
This sequence comes from Robiginitalea insularis, assembly GCF_052497835.1. Classification (NCBI taxonomy): domain Bacteria; kingdom Pseudomonadati; phylum Bacteroidota; class Flavobacteriia; order Flavobacteriales; family Flavobacteriaceae; genus Robiginitalea; species Robiginitalea insularis. The sequence continues at coordinate 711,036 of NZ_CP199296.1, read as the reverse complement.
TTGAGCCAAACGAAGAAGGGTTTATCAGCCTCTTTAGATTTTTCCATAAATTCCAAAGCCCTGGGGATTACTTCTGCTCCATCAAAATTTTTCATCCGCTCTTGTGTAAGCGGCCCCGTATCGGTGATCCGCTGCTTCCCTATCTTGCCAAAGCGGGGTTGAACCGTATTATCTTCGGTATTTGTGGCAATCGAATGGATTACGCCCCGCGTCCCGAATTTCTCCTCGTATTCTTCAAGGGAACCGGAATACTGAACGCCGAAGTTTTGATAATCCCGCTGTTCGGCCTCTTCCTGGGTGTTCAGGTGGTAGAGGTTTCCGAAAAACTCATCGAAACCATGTGCGGTGGGAAGGTGTTCATTGCGATCCCCCAGGTGGTTTTTTCCGAAATGACCGGTTGCATAACCCTGTTCTTTCATGACTTCCGCCAGCGAGGGAGATTCCTTCTGGAGGCCCAACGCATCCCCGGGCTGTCCTACCGTAGTCATCCCAGATCGGATGGGATACTGTCCCGTAATGAATGCCGCCCGCCCTGCTGTACAGGAAGGCTGCGCATAATGATCTGTAAAGAAGGCCCCTTCCTGGGCAATCCGGTCAATGTTTGGGGTGGTGTAGCCCATGGAACCATGGTTGTACACACTAAGGTTGGACCACCCGATGTCGTCCCCCCAGATTACGAGAATGTTGGGTTTGTCCTGGGCCGAGAGGGCAAGGCAAAAACATCCCAGTATAAGTAATAGCATTTTTTTCATTTTTAGTGATATTTGATTAATTGACGTTAAACTATTGTTTCCCTTCCTGCAGTTGTTCCACCAATTCGGAGAAATCCAGGGTGGCGGCCTTCTGTACCGGAGGATATTCAGCCAGTGACTTGATATGCTCCCCAAGCAGTTCCTGAACGGGCTCGTTCAGGAACTGCTTCCGCTGTAAAATGTCTGAACGGTCCGTTACGTTGTCAAAACTTTCGAAAGGGTCAAAATGAAGATTGTAGATGATAGGGAATTTTTGCTTTTCATAGGGTGCGTAGTAGTCTTCGCTGGTTTGAAAATGCAGTTTCCACTGATTGACCCTTACGGCCCGGATGTCGGATTCATGGTAGTAAATGAAGTTGTTCCGTTCACTCTCATTCGTTTTTCCCAACCAGTAACCCAGGTTATTTAACCCGTCGATATATTGTTTTCGATCCTTTAGCATCTTTTCGGCAACATTCTCAACGCCTGCGGCGGCAGCCAAAGTAGTGAATATATCCATGTGGGCCTGTATTCCCCTCAGGACTCTTCCTTCCGGAATTTGATTTTTCCACATGACCATCATAGGCACCCGCACTCCGCCTTCGTACGTGGTCATTTTCTCTCCCCTGAAAGGAGTGGTGCCACCGTGGAGCCGGGCACTGTGCTCCGGTCCGTTATCGGTGGAATAGATAATGATGGTGTTTTCAAGCACCCCCATTTTTTCGAGCTCTTCCAGGATCATGCCGACCTGCTTGTCGTGCTCAATCATCCCGCTTCCGTAAAAATCGTGCTCTGTGGTATAGGGGAGGGCCAGGTAGCGGCTTTCGGGTTTTAGGCGGGTGAACATATGCATCCGGCTCGGATTCAACCAGACAAAAAACGGTTTGTCATTGCTTTGCGCCCTTTTCATAAAATCCAGAGATGCATCAATAAATTCTTGGTCGACTGTTTCCATCCGCTCCCGCGACAATTGTCCGGTGTCTTCAATCCGCTGTTTGCCGACCTTGCCGAAGCGGGGATCTACTGTCGGGTCATCCACATTGGTCGCATAGGTATGCAAAACCCCTCGTGTACCGTATTTCTTGAAAAATTCCGGATCCTGGGGATAATCTTTCTGCTGGTATTCCTCCTGCGTATTCAGGTGGTACAGGTTCCCAAAAAACTCATCGAAACCATGAACGGTTGGGAGGTGTTCATTTCGGTCGCCGAGATGGTTCTTTCCGAACTGTCCCGTTGCATATCCTTGTGTTTTCAGGACTTCGGCCAGGGTGGGGGACTCTTTTTTCAGGCCTAATTCGCCACCAGGCCTTCCTACTGTGGTCATCCCGCTCCTTATCGGATACTGTCCGGTAATGAGGGCGGCACGTCCGGCAGTGCAGGACGGCTGCGCATAGTGTTCAGTAAACATTACGCCTTCCCTGGCAATCCGGTCAATGTTGGGTGTTGTATAGCCCATAACCCCATTTCCATACGCACTCACATTACTCCAGCCAACATCATCCGGGAAAATGATAAGGATGTTGGGCTTTTCCTGGGCCGAAAGGGCAAGGCAAAAACATGCCATAGTCAGCAATAGAATTTTTTTCATTTTAAATGATTTTTAGTTGATTAACTGTAATGCTTTTTGGAGTGGTTGTTTGGCAGAAACCTGTCCAAGTGGCTTAGGATCCTAAGGGAAAGATAATAATTTTTTTTAGACTGGTTATCAAATTTCCCGCAGCAGTATGAACCAAAACCTAATTTGAAATAATTTTTTTACGGATATAGCGATGAATACAGTATCTTAAGCTTGTATTCTGTGAATCAGCATATGAATCGAAAGCGGCTACTTAAATTTGGCCTCCCTTTGGCAGCATTGGTGATAGTCCTGATGGGGGTTAACCCGGTGATGGAATCTTCCCTTGATCGCTACCTGCAAAACAAAATGCGTTTCCTGCAGGATTCAACCGTATTCCGGATTTCCTATGAGGAGCTGAATCTGAACCTCTTCAGCAAGGAATTTGAACTCAGAGGCTTAAAGATCCTTTCGCTTTCTGAAACAGACTCCTCCGGTCAGGATAATGAAGCAGGCCTGCTTCGCGAAATGCATATTGGTATGGCCCGGATAGAAGGGGTGGACCTTGGGAATTTCCTTTGGGACCACTCCCTTGAGGTTTCTGAGATAGACCTGGACTCCGTTAACCTGACATTCCTGAAACCGGACATATCCGCAAAGAGGGAAAAAAAGAAACAGGAAAAACCCGTGCTGGATTCCCTGAAATTGCCGGGTATTAACAGAATAAAACTGGGCGATGTGGACCTGCTCCATTTTACGCTCAACATAATCGGGGCCAAGGATGGGGATACAATTTCCAGTTACAGCAGCAGGGATTTGCACATTCAGGGAGTTGGCCTGAGGGAAGTGGGGTCTGGAAAAGCGCATACGTTTATCCCGGAGCTGGACGATTTGATTTTACGCCTGGGGAAGCAACAATACCTTGTTGGGAACGGACTTTATTCCATAAGCTATGACAGCCTGATCTACGTTCACAGGGATGAATCTCTGCTTGTGGAGGAAGTCAATATTGAACCACGCATTTCATTGGATTCCTTCGCATTGAGGAATTACGGTAAAAACTTCGAGCGCGCAGAGATGGGCCTGAAGGCACTGCAGATTGATGGCCTGGGATTGCATCGCATTATTACTACGGGGGACCTGGACATTTCCAAGGTAACGGTGGACAGCCTGCGGGCTAATATTTATAAAGACGAAAGCAACCCTATGGACCCCAATCTGGATGTTTCGCTGCCAAACAAAATGCTGCAGGACCTGGACTTCAACCTTTCTTTGGATACATTAAGGTACAACGGTACGCGGTTTTCCTTTTACGAAAAAATGCCCAATACAAATAATCATTTGGAAACCTATCTCACGTCGGTAAGGGGGGAAATACGAAATATCCGATCTGCCAGGTGGGCCCTTGATTCTGGCCCTCCACTGGAGGTTGATTTCCGGGCGGATCTGTTGGGTGCCATCGAGCTTACCCTGGCAATGGAGTTACCGTATGGTGAAGATGCCCTTTACATTACAGGAGGCACAAGCGGGAGTTCCAATCTCGCGGCCCTGAACCAGACCACGATCCCGGCGATGAACCTGCGCTTTGGAGACGGACGGCTCCATGGGATAAGTTTTAAGGCAAGGGGTAATTCCCATCACCTCGAGGGTGAATTCACCATGTTGTATTCCGATCTGGATGTGGAGTTATTGAAACCGGATCTTCAGAAAAAAAAGACCCTCTCATGGGTAGCCAATACCTTTGTTAAACAATCCAACCCGAACCGTAAAGGAAGGACCCTGACGGCAAATATCTATGCCGAACGTGATCCGACCAAGGGGGTGGTAGGATATGTCATTAAGGGGATTAGTTCCGGGATAGCAAACACCTTTAACCCACTCGGCAAGAACCGAAGGGAGTAGGTCAAAAACAGCCATTTAATGAGGATACGCTCTATACAGATTATTCGTTTCGACAAAATAGCACACCGGTTGATATGCATTGGACTCCTCCTTGTGTTCTTGCCCCTAAGGGCCTGGGTATATCCGGAACACAGGCAAATCACTTTCCTGGCAATCCAACAATTAGGTCCTGAGTATCGAAGTATCCTGGAGGACATATGGAAGCAGGTACGAATCGGCCATGAGGGCCGCCTTTCCGTTTCGATCATAGACCCTGGGCACGGACCGGACTCCGAAACACTGGACTTGGCATCATGGCCCGCCATTGCCGGGGATCACAGCTGCTCCCCCAGGGATATGATGGACATTATCCTTCAGAGTAACTGGATTCTGAGTGTAGACCATATCGCCATGAAATTGCGGGATGATCTGGCGAAAGCCAAAAGACCAGACCAGACCATCAATGCCATCCGGAATTCCGACATCAGGCTGCAGCGGGCGGATATGGAGTATGCAACCCGCGCCGGATCCAATAACGTTCACTTTCTTCTCGCACGGAATTCTGTTGAAGGCACGGCCCAGGATTATTTCAATATGTCCATTCAGAAAGACGCTCCGCTCAACGCCCTGGGTGCTTATTCGTATTTCCATGGTAAAGCCATGGAGCTCGCTGCGCAGGCACAGACAGGAAAGTTCACTTCGGATCAGCGATCGGCTATGTTTCTGGCCCTGCTGGCCAACGAAGCCTTTGCACTTCATTTTCTGCAGGATGCCTATGCCGCCGGGCATGTAGCCGGCACCTGGGGTAATGCCGCCCAGCGCAAAGGCACACATGACCACTACAATGAAGCAGGGCTGGAAGCGGAAACCTGGGAAGGGCAGCGGCTGGTCCTCTCCGGGGATGCCTATATGCGCCCGGAAGATGCACAATTCGTTTCCCGCGCCATTCAGAAAAGTTTGGAACAAATCTGCCAGGTCCTGGCCAGCACCACAGCGGCCACAGGTCTTCCGGGGACAGAAACCCTGGCGCCGGACACATTTGACGTTTGTTCTAATAACTATATGCCAACGCTTGAGCCCGACAGGGAACAGCTGTCAGAAATACTGCTGGAAACCCCCATACCCGGTCTTGCCGAAGGGATGGGGCAACTTCCCCGTTTCCGAACCGAGTTGGGACCTTTTATCGGGGCCTCCTCATCCGTGGAATCCTCTTATTTAAGGGGTGGGTTTGGTCCCGAACAGGCCGAGCAGGCCCTGATCGGGAGTATTGAAGCGAACCTCGTTTTTGGACTCGGCCTGGACGGGGTAATGAATAAGGCCGGGGATGGATTGGCATTTATACAGTTGGGATGGCGGCAGGACTCGCCCACTACCAGTCAGTTTACGGACCCCAGCAGAAGCCTTCAGGGCAGCTCGGTTACCGCAACAATACCAGGAAGGTCAGCTTATAACTTTCGGGTCCGTATGCCTTTTTGGCTCCTTCCCGGCGATCTGGTCCTCTTTGCGCCTATTCTTACCTGGGCAGCTCCAAAAACGTTTGAACGGATGGCTGTAACGGCAGGCAACGGCGGGTTGATTCCCTGGCAATCCGGAATTTCAACTCCAATAGGCCGATTCCAGTTTATTTTAGGCCGGGAGATAGGGGTTTCTCTATACGGGGTCAGTCGAATTCAGGAGTCCCTTGTTATTCCTAATAACTCCTTCAGTGAATCCCTGCTGGTAGGTTACAGGTCAACCAAATGGGACTTCCCATTTTTGGAATATCAGCCTACCCGAACGTTCTCAAATACGCAAAGTGCTATTTTAAAATTTCAATTCTCCTTTGGAGTGGATGTTCCAAGGAAGGAACAAGTCCTGGTGCCGGCAACCGCAGAGAATATCTCCCTTGAAGAGGTTTGGTATTTGAGTATGCGGCTCTTATTCCACTGGAGGCATTACTTCTAAAGCGCCTGGTGTTTTGTTCATGGCAGGCAGCTCCCAACTATGGAAATTGGGAAGCACCGGAGAAATTATCCGGGTTTTGATCGGGATACTGTAGGTTAAGAATCCCCGCAATTATTTTTTTGGGATAGGACAGGGGTTTTAGCTATTTTGCCGCTTCAAATTAAACTGAGTGCTATGAATTGGAAATGGAAGATGGTATTGCTCCTTATCACAGGGATGGTAATGAAAAGCTGTGGAAGCGTTAAAGTGCTTGATGCATGGAAAGGAGAGCAGGAAAATATTGAAAAATTCAAGGAGAAAAATGTACTGGTCATTGCCCGTACGGCAGACGATCATGCCCGTATTGCCTTTGAGGAAAACATTGCAAATGCCTTAAAAGCGCGGGGTATAAAAGCTACAGAAAGCTTTAAAAAGGCACCCAAAATCTACCCAAACCGAGAAATTACGGAAGAGCGGGTGGCCCTGATCAAAAGCCTGATGGCCAGTGAGGGGTTTAACGGTGTTGTTCTCACCGTAATAAAGGACAAGCAACAAACGCAACGAACTTCGAGCAGTGGGATCTATGTTGGGGCGACCTATTCAGGATACTATCCTGGTTATTACGGTACTTTCTATGATTACTATGCTTACCCGTATGCTTTTGGGCCCTATTACGACTCTTTTGGCGGATATGTCCCCATGTCTACCACCACAAAGACTTACACCACCTATATTTTGGAAACAGTGGCCTACAATCTTGATGAACCAAGTGAAAACCAATTGGTGGCTGTAGTAACTTCAAGTATTGACGATCCCAAAGAAGCCTATAAGACTGCAGAGAAGTACGTGGATCAGATGATGAAAAGCCTCGAATAATGAATCCCTAACGGAGGGTAATTCGCATCACCCGTAGGGTGAATTCACCATTGGGAAAAATTCAAAGAAAACAGATAGCTGTTGCCTAATCCAAAACGTTGCCGACAGGGGCTGTTATTTGGGAATCTATTTGTTTCCAAATTTTGTCAAAGACATATAGGTAAATTTCCCCTTCCCTGTCTACAGGTATGTTTTTCTTCTCTCCGCCCAGCGGGATAGCAGTAAAATGATTAGTGTTAGTAATTTTAACCGGTGCATTTTTAATCGTTCCTTAAGGAAGACGATGTAAGCCTTACGACCTCCTTTAAATAATGTTCTATAGGCTCTTCCTCAATAGCTCTGGTGATATTGCCTACATAATGGATTCTCCTTGCAATTAGAGATTTGTGAACCGGAGACTTCAGTATACCCAGCGCTTTCTCCATGTCCTGAATGGAAAATACAGCCTGTTCAATCAGAAATGGCTCATATCGGGTATTCCAGAAATCCGTTGCGGCCAATTCTTCTTCTGTATAATCCTGAAGCACATCGTTCCAGGAGATAATCAGGCTTTGCAGGCTGTCATTTTGCAAAAGCTGATAATTTCCGGAACTGATCAGGGAATGCACTACTCCGTTGGAAGGGTTGAAGGTATGGGACTCCAGCGCCCCTTTTACCAGGGCAATGTTTTCATCTGTAAAAAAGTTTTCTTCTTTCGGACTGTTGACAAGCGCCAGCAGCTTTTCTGCGTTTGCCTTGGCGGTATAATGGATTTCCTTGGCCGTTTCAAACAGTTCCAGGTTCTTTGTGAAGTCTTTATTCAGGGCAGAAAGGATCAATTGTTCTTCCTGCCGGTCCTTCCTTTCCTCATTCCAGGTATTTACCTGCAATGCGATTAATATCCCTAATACTACAAGGATGGTTTCCCCAATGGCATATGCCAGGTATTTACTGAATTTGTTTTCAGAAAGGAAGCGTTTGCGGATAGTTCTAAAAATCTTAATCATAACAGGCTTTGACTGTTCTTACGCAAATAATTGATACAATCAATGCTATAACCATGCAATATGCTGTTTTGAAATATATAAAAGTGCATCCGTCTGTTTTTCGTTCCTTATAAAGCCGGTGAGATCCTGAACCCCTTATTGCGTTACCACCGTTTGGATGGCATGGGCCGGGATACTCAGGGAAATGGCTTCTGCGCTACCCACATAGAGTTTATAATCAATGGCGCTGTCACTCTGGTTCATGATCACGTTTACCATGCTGTTATCCTCATTTACGAAAGAAGTACTCAGCAGGTGGCTCCTGCTGCTAACCGTACTGATCCTTTTGGCTCCTGGCCGAATATATTTTGAAAAGTGGCCAATATAATAATAGGTAGGGGTAAAAATCAGGTCCCCGGATGCCGTGTCACCATGAATTGGGGCAAAACAATAATTGCCTACGTGGTTGGGCCCGCCATTTTGGTTTAGCAGGATGTTCCAGTCTGTCCAACCAACAGTGCCGTTATTGAAATCATTGATAATGGAACGTCCATAGCGTTCTGCGTTTGGCCAGTATTGGTATCTTTCACTATCAAACCCTTCCTGGCACCCTTCTGTAAACAACAAGTTTTTGGTGGGGAAGGATTCATTGATGTTGCCCAGGTTCGTAAACATAGGGTCCCCGCCAGCCCAGGTTTCATACCAATGGAAGCCTATGCCCCAGGCATATTTTGAAGCTTCCGGATCTTCGAAAATTGTATTGGCCCGGTGGTTGATCAGGTCCCGGTTATGGTCCCAAACCACTATCTTTTTATCGCCCAGCCCTTCCTGCTCCAGGGTAGGCCCCAGGTGATTCTTCAGGAAATCGCGTTCTTCTTCAGCCGTATAAATACAAGACTCCCAGCGCTGCACCGCCATGGGTTCATTCTGGATGGTGATCCCCCATATGGGCATACCCTCGGCTTCGTATGCCTTTATAAATTTGGCATAATAAAGCGCCCAGGAATCGGCATATTCCGGCAGGAGCTTACCGCCCTGCAGCATGTTGTTGTTGTCTTTCATAAATGCTGGCGGGCTCCAGGGGCTGGCGTACAGCAGCAGGCTGCCCCCGGCGGTTTCAATGGCTTTTTTGATCAGCGGGATCTTATGCATTTTGTCATGTTCGATGCTGAAGGTCTCCAGCGCTTTGTCCCCTTCTTCGATGTAGGTATAGCTGCCGCTGCTAAAATCGCAACTGTGGATTGGGGTACGGCAAAGTGAATAGCCAATCCCTTTCTCCTGGTCATAGTATGCGGTTAAAAACGCTTCTTGTTTTTCGGGCGGCAACTGATCAAATACCTCTGCAGAGGCATCGGTAATTGCGCCTCCAATACCCAGTAAGGTTTGAAAAGATTTCTGCGGATTCACGAAAACCGAAACCTCATTTTCCAGGGGTTGTTTGGCTTCTGTGAAATTTACCTTAGCTGTCTCTGTAAGCCTGAGGTCTGTACCGCTTGCCGTGGTATACACAATAGACTCTTTCCCTGAGAGGGAAGTTTGATAGGCCATAGGTTCTGCCGGGGCCGCCTCTGCTGTGGTTTCCCCGGACTTTTCTGCTTGTTTACAACCTATTAAAGCTATTGCGCAAATGAGTAATGTGAATTTAGAATTCATAGTTTTACTTTTTTGTGAAACCCGTAGTTTCTGAGGCTCTTAAAAGGGGCTTCTGGGTAAGGTTTTCAGTTAGGTAGATAAATTTGAGTTTAAGATAAGAAATAAGGTCAGAACTTTTGCAGTTATGGGATCCGGCCTTTTTTTAAAAAGGGTGATGAAGGAGTTCAGACTCCCGAACCCTATCGCAAAACATGTTTCAATAACTTCCATCCAATTTAGGGAAATTCTTTGGACTAAAAGGGGAGAAGAAATAGGGTTGGTTTAAGAGGAAGTTTAATGCTCATCAGAGAAGTGTCCTTTGTGTTTTCCCCTGGCAAATTTCGCATTATTGAATTCATCAGATTTTCCTTTGGGGATGGTTAAACTCTTCCACTTACTTCCCAAAATCATCCTGCCGATATAGGCAATTTGCCCAGTGTGATACGCGTAATGGGCGAGCTGTCTGTTTATGGCTTCAAGAATTGAGTGTTCCTGATTCCGGATATAAATTTTGGTGTCGAAATTATCCTCGTTTATCATGTCCAGGGCGTCAAATAAACAGACCCATCCCTCATTCCATTTTTGAAACAATTCCTCTTTGGACTGTATTACCGGCTCAAATTCCATATCCCGGTTGCGCCACTGTTTTTCTCCATCCGAATTCAAAAAATCTGTCCATCGGGATCTCATATTTCCCCAAAGATGGTTTACGATAATGGCAATGGAATTAGACTCCTGGTTATACTGCCAGAAGAAATCCGTTTCACTCAGTTGGTCAAAGGTTTTTTCACCCACTGATTTGTAATATTCAAATTGCTTTTTGGCACTTTCCAGATATGCTGTTTTCATTTTTTTTCAATTGCCTGCAATCTTCATTCGTTTGAGCTGTTCGCGGGTCGGTTCCAGCTATAAGTTACTTGCAAATTAATTTATGGCCAAGGACCTCCCACAAACTATTCCCCCTTTTAAACTTATTTAATTTAATTGCCAATTCATTCTCCAAATAAGACTTACTTTTAATACAAAAGAATCCTTTTCCTGCTCCGGATATGAAAATCTACATCAAATATATGGTAAGTTTAAGATGTAAGCTGATGGTAAAGCATGAGCTGGAAAAACTGGATATCCATTATATAAGTATTGAATTGGGGATGGTAGAATTAAAAGAAGCTATTCCCGATAAAATCCTGCAGGAACTGAAAACAAACCTGGCAAAATCCGGCCTGGAATTACTAGATGATAAAAAGAGTATCCTGGTCGATAAGATCAAAAACATCATCATCCAAATGATCCATTATTCCGATGAAATTCCAGAGATAAATTTTTCAGATTACTTAGCCGAGAAATTAGACTATGATTACACCTATTTATCCAATCTGTTTTCCGAAGTAAAGGGGATCACCATTCAGCACTTTATCATTAAGCACAAAATAGAAAAGGCCAAAGAACTGATCCTCTACAACGAACTCAATCTCACCGAGATCGCTTATAAATTAAATTACAGCAGTGTGGCGCACCTGTCCAACCAATTTAAAAAAGTCACCGGCCATACCCCTTCCTACTATAAAAAAATAGGTGAAAAAAGAAAGCGCAATCTTGAAAACCTGTAAGATGTATAAATATGCGTTCCTCATGTGTAAGGCTATTGGATGAGTTATTTGGCATCTTTGTAATGGTACAATTAAGTACCGGTAAACAATACAATAATGGAAACCAAGAGTAAAGAAGGTGAAAGAAAGTCGAATGAACTCTTTAAGTTTAGTGGAGATTGGGAGAAACAGTCTAAAGCCTTAATGGCAAAATATCCAAAACTAACCTCAGAAGATGTAAAATTTGAGAGTGGAAAGGAATTGGATTTGATTAAGCGATTAGAAAATAAATTGGCCAAAGACCGCCATGAAGTGGTGGGGATTTTAAAATCCAACCAGGCCAAAGTAGCTCAGGCGGCTCATTCATAGAACACAATTCATTAAATCACAGGGCAGGCTATTTACAGTCTGCCCTATTTTCATGTTCTGTATAAGCAGCTTATAGGGCACAAAAAAAAGCAGACTTAAAAAGTCTGCTTTTTTTATGGTTCAATTTGCGTTTATTTCCATGTCATGGGTTCTATTTTTCTGGCAAACTGTATTTGTTTCCTTCCGTTGCCGGCCACACATAAAAGGACGGGCTTCTCTTGGAAGGCCCTGAGTAATCCCTGGACTACCGGTTTTAGTTCAATCCTGTATTTCGTAAACATGTTTTTTTGATTTGTATTTTCTGTAATGTTCGTGTAATCTGTTTTTAAAGGGCTCATAATCTTTTTTTTGTTCTGCAAAGTTGAGGCTCTTCTACAGGATTTATGTTACAGTCTACTTTTAAAAGCTTATATAAATTACAGATTTTTTGTAGGCGGAATGAAATATCAAGCCGGTAAGTATTTCCGAAAACGGCCTGAATATCTGTGATATATGTAACTCATGGATTTTTTAGTGCAAATGCAATGGCGAAAAAGGCAGTACCTTAAAGGACACATAAATTTAATACCTGCCCAGCATGTCAAAAGAGAAAAAAGGAAAACTAAAAAACGATAAAACGCCTGCTGCCAAAACGGCAAAGGAGAAAAGAGCAGCCAAGCTTTCGAAGCGCAAGCTAAAGCCGTTTTCTGAGTAGATATAAATTGAAGAGCGCGGACACTAAAGGAGCTATCTCAGGCCTTTGTTTGAATGCTATTTTTAATACTGGGCAGAAACCCTACAATGCCTGAAATGGCTATGAGTAAGTACCGTACCCAGGCTGTTCTTGCAGGGTTATGTGTAAATATTATTTCCAGTTCAATATTTCAGTTATGGGAATATGATCGCCAAAGTCTTTACCGTAGTATGCCTTATGTATGTTCTTATTCTCATCTATTAAAAAGTCAGCTGGAATAATGGGTTTTTCCTTTACTGATTTCATGTTGAAAAAACCACTAAACATTACTTTCCACATCTTTATAGGATTTATCAGGGCTTTAAGCATACCTGAAAAAGATTCCTCGATTTGATATTTCTTGAATAATTCCAAATTCGGGTCAGCAATTATTGGAAATGGTGCATTTTGTTTACCTGCGTATCGGATAATTTCATCTTTGGATGCTGCAAAAATGGTAATGATTGCAATTTCGTTTTCTTCAAATTTTGAGTAATTGGTTATCAATTCATTTACGCGCATATTGCAAAATGGACAAGAAGCGGCTCTAAAGAAAGTCAGAAGTACTTTTTTTTCTGCATACCCGAACAGCTGAATTTTGTTGCCAAGGTAGTCTGTGGCCTCAAAATCTATTGCTTCATCTTTGTCTTTTAGTTTCATCCTAATCAGCTTTTGGTTATCGCCAGTTACTGAAATACAATTCATATAATCCGGTTGTAATACTACTTAAGACGTTCCGGGAGGTGTGTATATACTGGAAACTGTCACAAATTAAATCTAACACTTCAGTTGATCGTTCCGGGTATTTACTTTTTATCTTTTCCCGTTAGTCGGAAATAGTCTGGCTTGATTACAATATGATAAAGGGAAGATCTCTTACCGATTTATTTAGAAGAACCTTAATTTTTCTGATGCAGTGTCGGGACCATGAATTTGAGCAATATTTACTTGGCCCTTACATGTAGACAGGCTTATCTGCAATTAATTTTATAATCGGTATTATTTCTCCTTCCGGGGCCGTATCCCAAAAATCAATAAATACCCGATCATCCAGAACTCCCCCACTGTGGCGGGAAGGGTTAAGTAACCTGCCCAGGAAATTTCAAGACCCGAATAGTTAAGTGCAGTGCTTGTGAGGTATCCGAAACCACCGGCAATCAGGGTACGGCCCAGCCAGACGGGCATCCTTTTTGAGCTGGTTACAATGTGCCCCAAAGGGATCAGCCAAAGCCCGAAGAAAAGCCCTCCAACTCCCCAGGCATTTCCGAGTAAACCAGTCAAAAGTTCAATGGAAATCAATTTATCCTCAGCGGGGGAGGAGGCGCCGGCAATTTTAATAGCGGCTCCCATGGCAATGGCACTAACCATAATGGCAACTGCATTGACCATACCCCAAATGCCGACGGTCCATGCCGCCCACTCGTTTGTACTTCTGAATAATTTATAAAACCATACGGCCGTAAGGGCTTGAGAAACAACAATTGCAAACTCCAACAACAAGCGGGTACGGGCAAGGGATTCCTGCTCCATAAGGTTGGTCAGTGTTTTCTGTGGGTCTGCTGATGAAAACACCTGTGGGTGGATTATCAAAAACCCCACAATGCCTGAAATGGCCATCAGCAGGTACCAGACTCCTGCCGTTCTTGCAGTGGTTATCAATTGACTTTGGTCGTCTTTTGTGTTCATGGTTTTCATCAATTTTCTGTTCTCGGCCATTTCCATGCCTGAGCTATGATCAGGATAAAGACCAGCAGTTCTATCAGGTTAAATAAGACATAGAAGGTATACCATTCAGCTCCGAAACTGGTAATGACAATCAAAATGGATATACAGGCATATAAAAAGGCCATGAGGATATTCAGCCATTTGTTGATCTGTGGTTTGAGAAAAACGGAAAGGAAGATCATCAGGGCCGGGATAATCAAAATTGTTGAAAAAACTACCAAAAGGGCAGGGGAGGTTGGCCCCATGGGCGTTTCAAGCGCTATCATGCGTTCCAGCTTCCCGGGGGTCATCAGCTGGAAGTAGTCAGCATAGATGTAGAGGAACATCAATGACGTCCAGAGAAGGGCCAGTTTTATTTTTACGTTGATCCGGTAATTGGTCAGGGATTCCGGAGGAGTCTTTTTTTTACTCAATTTGGTTGGATATAATTGATTAGTGTTTGTATAGGACGCCCCATCGGTAATTATGTTACATGGTATTATCTGATATTGGTTACGACCGTAGAAAGTTGCTGCAGGCTCTTTTTTTAAACAAACCGCAGATTATATTTTCCGCAAATCTGCCCAACCTTTTCCAGGTCTGGCGGTCCCGGAGGTAACTGAGAGAGCTCTTCAAACATCTTCTCTAAACCAGCCGGAAATATGCTGAGCATGGCCCGGGCCTTTTCAGTGCCCACAACCCTCCAGGAGTGAGGGATTCCCCTGGGGCAGAAAATTAAATCCCCGGCAGTTAAGGTAGTAGCTTTATCCCCAATGGTCATTTCCACCTCTCCTGAAAGTACCTGGAACACTTCATCTTCATTTTCATGAACATGGGGAGGAATTCCTATGCCAGGATCATTGAATTGTTCGATCAGAGTAAACTGCCCATTGGTATCATCCCCGGTGAGTTTGATGTTTTGGTTGTCTCCAATCACATTCAGTTTCCGGCCCTCTTCGTTCCTGACAATTTTTGGGGTTTTGGATGGAGGGGATGATTTCTTTTGGCCCTGTAAGGGTGTAAAGGAAAGCATTCCCACTCCCAGGGCGGTAGTTTTAATAAATGCTGTTCTGTCCATATTACTATATTTTGATTATGAAATTACAACTTTATCTTTTCCTGTCAACCTCTTCAGGTTTATCAAACCAGCCTTGAAAACCGTGCGTTGGATTCAGGGAAATCAATACCCATGGCAAATAGTGTAAACAAACCTCCTAGTAGGGCCGACACTAGCGTCTGCCAACCGAATTCTGAGGGTAATAATACTATTTTGATATTGATAAGGGTCATGAGGATCCCTATCAAAACCGACAGGATGGCTGTCCATTGATAAAGTCTCAGGCCATTTAATACAGGAGTTTGTACCTCCCCTCTATAGGCCTCTTCAACAAATCGGCCAATACCGGTAAGGATTAAATAAATACCAAAAATAAATGGGGGGGAACAGTTGTACTGCCAGAGTGCCAATAAAATAAAACCCACTAAAAAAAGCCATATCATGGAATACAAAGGCGTTGGATGTATGAGTTCGCCTTTTAAATGTGAGATGCCGCATACACGCGAACGGTAATGAAAATATCTGATACCAATCTTTGCATTATCCACTTTCCCCCCATGGCAACACCCATTTACCAGACATCGAAAACGACCAATGCCCTGAACCCACGGCATCATAACCGATATGGCTCCAATCAACACCCAGCCATTATACCCCATGGCCCAGACTGCAAGGCTGGCAAAAACAATACCTACAAGGGCGCCGTAATAACCATAGGGCCTCTTCAATTTTTCCGACCCTTCAATGATTTGTGCCCAAAGAGCTGAAAATACAATTACCACAATAGCAAACATAAGTATTGCCCATGCATATTCATCGCCTACCAAAAAGCCCGTTAGCAAAATTCCGAGAAAACTGCCAAACCCGACATAAAATCCGTGATTGATGATCCTCACTTTTCCGAAGACCCATTCTTTCCATGAATTGGCAACTTTTTCTGAAGTATTTTTTAAAAATACCCAAATATGAAAATAATTCAGGGCCAACAGGGATATCAGCACAGCTGAACTCAAATGCAGCGCAGCAGATCTACTAAGGCTTAATTGCAGAATGATCAGTACAGCTGCAGGCAGGCCCCATAAAAGTCCCAGGCCTTTCGATTGTTTATAGAGGGAATAAACAGAAAGAAGCAGTAACAAAACAGGTACAATATAGGTAGTAGAATTTTCAGTGGTCAAAAATTGAGCCCCAACAGCCGGATAAAGCAACGCAACAAAAGTGGAGATGCTCAGTCCTATCAGGCAGGTAATAGTCCAATATCGCAAGAGATCCTTTCTATTGAGGATAAATGGTACAACCCCTACAATTAAAGCAGCCAACACATTTATATAAGAGATTTCAATTGAAAAGGGCAAGGATAAGGGTCTTCCTGTAAAAGGAGCTACATGCCCAACCAATTTTACAACCACAAGATTACTCAGCAAAAGAAGTAAAACAACCCAGCCCAGGGAAACTATCCTTACCCGGACAGTAGGTAATTCTCTTGTGTTTTCGGGAAGATCTGAAAGGGTTTGAAACGACTGATCTGGAAACCTTTTTTTCAAATCAATAGCCTCATAACCCCAAACGAGAGCGATCATCGAAAGAATGGTTAGGGGTGTTACCATCCAAAGACCGCTGGCAGACTTGGTGATGATAAAATAGCCTATAATAAAAAGGGTAAACCCCCAATAAATTGGATGTTGTAGAAACAGGAAAGGCCCCTTTGTTACAAGCTTTGGCGGAGGAAATGCATTCATCGGTAACCCCTTGCCGAACTTTTTTAAGAAATACATGGCCCAGGCCATTAGAGCAATGCCAGAAATTAGAAGAATCCAGCCAGTTAAGGTAGATTCAAAAACAGGAAGGTTAATATATACCTCCGTATACCGGGCCCACAACAAAAGTATGGCGGGGATTATTATCAGAAATATTCCAGCGTATAAGGTTTTCTTGATTTGTTCGGATAATGTATTCACTTTGCGCGCATTTTTAAAAAAAACAGTAACATCGAAAAAAATAAGAAAATTAAGCCATACAGAATTCCGTTTAGGGTCGCGGAATAGGAGGAATAATCGGTTACTGCAGTGATAATGGCCGTTTGCGACGGAAAATAGGCTGGAAGAAATCTAATAATCATTTGATTCTGCGCTTCAGCATAAAATAAAGGGTTTTGCAGCCAGCCCACATCAATATTTACAAGCAATACAATGAATAAAATTCCCTCAAGCTCCCCTCGGATCAGGCTACCTACCAAAAGGCCATAAGATCCATACACAAAACCAATAAGTGCTAAACCAGAAATAAACCTGCCCAAATGCACGACGGGGTAAAAAGTATCCGTAAGTAAGCCCACATATATGGCAATGGACACTATCGCCAATACCAGAGCCATCAGGATTGTAAGCAATACCTCTAAAGGATGATACCCGCAAATAATCAGTCTTCGATTTACCTGGTTATTTTTCTGAATCAGATTAAGGGCTAGGAATGCAACCAGAAAACCAGTGGAAGCAACCGCAAAAAAAATAGAGGAAATACCCTTTTCACTGATGTTTATAAAAACATCTGATCCTACCGAAGCCAGTTGAAAAGGAAGCAGCCTGTCTGATGTTGTAAAATCCACGATGAACAAAAAGAATGCCGGGATAAGCAGGATCAGGAGGAGCACAATCTTCTGGCGCATTAGCATACGCAAAATCATAGACAAACCAATTCCAATCTTTCGAATAGTCATACTAACACTCCGTTTTCCAGTTCATATATGCGATCAAACCTTCCTTTTTCACTTAGTAAATGGGTTACCACCAAAATGGCACAACCTCGATCTTTGAGTTCATCGGTATAGGTCCAGAATCGCTGATAGGTATCCCAGTCAAAACCATTGTAGGGCTCATCCAGAATTAACAGGTCCGGGGAGTGGAGAAGGGCCAGGGAGAGGTTTAGTTTTTGTTGGGTACCACCGCTTAGCCTGTTAACTCTCTCCTCCTGATATTTGGTGAAGTTGAAATGCTCAAGCAATGCGGCCGCCTGCCCTTCACCCCTTTCTTTTCCTAATCCGTAGGCTGCCGAAAAGTATTTAAAATGCTCATTGACGGTGAGTTGCGGATAGAGAAGGGGGATTTGCGGGCAATAGCCAAAAGTCCCCTCCAAATGAATAATGCCCCGTTGAGCCTTGAGAATACCAACAATGATCTTTAGCAGGATGGTTTTTCCCGAACCGTTTTCACCAACGATTCCGGTAAGCGAACCCGCATCCAGCTGAAAAGAAACATCGCTTAATACCTTTTTTCTCCCGAAAGCCTTTGCAATATGTTCCAACCTTAAAATCACGGTTCAGTATCCTTGAAATTTACCCATTCATGAATTACCTGCCCATTGGCAATCAATTTGTCATTTTTATATAATGCCCCATGGCTTCTCCACTTTCTGTTGGTTGCCCTTAAAAATTTGGAAGTCATTAACCTCCTGAATCCGGGCAGGTAGCGAATTATTTTATTTATAACCTTAACTAATTTCTTTTCCGGTTCCAGGTTTGTTTTTGGATCCAGGATCAATTTCAAACCTTTTTCTACGCATACAATGTGATCATCTTCAATGCTGCTATTGCTCAATCTTTCATTATTTAGCCACAGCCATTGATCCTTTTTGTTGTTACGAAGTTCGATCCAAACCATGGTATGATCATCGGAGTGGAATCGTCCCCAGCGCAGGTCGGACATAGGGATATTCCAAGGAAAAGTAGTCAGTGTCAGTAGTTCCGCATAGCCTTTTCCGTGCAATACGGTATCCTTTATTTCTACCTCCACGTCTGACAGGGGCTGATGACAATTCCAGTCCACAAAACCAACGCTGTCTTCAAAGAGCCGTGCATGCAGGGGTTTTGATCTTGATTTCCATTCTGCGCAAATATTGAATTTGTCGTTTTTCCAGCTGATGGACTCCCCGTTCTGCACAGGGAGTTCCACTTTATGAAAATGGGATGCCTCATCTGTTCCTGTATCCGGATGATGGTGTATCATGCTCGAATAATAAACGGTGCGATGCATAAATGAGAGTTTGGCTGCATAAAAGATCATCACCTGCCCGTCATCACTTATGAAATCCAGGTACCATTTCGCAAGATGAAATTCAGTGGTTCCCATTTAGTCCGTTACTTTGCCTTCAGACAATGTCCGATTAAAAACTTTTCTTGCCGGGGATTCATAAACAAGGGAAAATGTCCATCTTTCCAATAATGAAAAACGTCCTTCCGGCAACCTTCGGTGATGTTCCTCGAGAAGCCTCAAACCGGCTACAGCCCTTGTTTGTATCCATTCTTTTAGCTTGGGGGAATCAGGATTTGACAGATCCTCCTTTGCAATGTTGTGCTGCGTACATTCTTCCTGTGAGATATTCACATAGCCGGCAGCAAGGTCGGTCTTGATATCTTCAATATCATACTGGTATCGGCACGCCACACCAAGTGGTTCCAATAGGGTATACTTTTCTGGATCGTCTTTAAAAACCTTTAAAGTGGCTTTTATGGTTCCCCTGATATCCAGTAAATGAAAGTGATGCATCAATTCCTCCTGGGTAAAGATTATCATCTTACCCCTCCGATTCGCATCAAAGAGCAGGGAGTGGAGGATATCATCGGTTTCTGCTCTGAATTCTTCCCCGAACTTTTCAGCTAATTTAAAGCAATAAACCATCAAATATTCTACTTCATCCTTTGGGTTAATTGGGTTTTTCGAAAATTTTATTTTATCAGCAATATATTCACTTTCAGAACTATAGCCAGAAGGTAATGGGGCATCACCATCAACTATATCATCAAGGAATCGCATCAGGACATAGTAAGATTCCAGAAATGCTCCTCTTGTTGGTGCAAAAGCCGCATATTTAAAGAACCTCAGATAACGCAGGAAAGCGCGATATTTCCAACCCCTTGTTTCGAGCATGTGTTTGAACACGCGATTGCGCATTGTAACGGCATCTTTAGAATCTCCTGATTTCAATAGCATTCCTGAGAGATCTTTATAGTACAATTTCCTGTGTTCCTGTTCTTTTGAATACCTCCTGCGATCATGAAAAAGTCTTTTTCCTATTGGTGAGCCCGAATAATAGCTCCGTTGGGGTCGTTTTAGTCCAGTAGAACTAATTTAACAAAATAATGGAGCGGTCTATAAGGGCAGATCCTGCAACCCATTGGATTCCTTCTTTTTTGTTAAGGATCTATCCCTTTCCACTGCTTTAAGTGATTCGGGCAATTCTCAGATAATACTCTTAAAATTGATCGAATCACCCTTCTTTATCCAGGTCCGGGACAGCCATATGACAAGGCTGCGATTGGGGAACCTTTCTTTACGAGACCCTCTGCTAAAGAACCAAAAAACAACCGGTTCTGCCAATTAGGCGGAAACCTGGCTTCGCAGGTTGTTGTACAAGCCGGATGGTAAATTGCCTCTTTCCCGGGCATTTCTTACGGCATATAGGAAGAGGCATAAGATAAAAAGGGTTGCTCATATCATGATTTTAGCGAGCATTTCTCCTAAAATGTGTTTTTAAGGATGTTCAAAAAGTGTGGGAGGTAAAATCTTCCCTTCTGATCACCTGCTTCGATTCCATATCGAGGATAAGCATTCCCGCTTTATCAGTTTCGAGTTTCCCCAGCAGGTCTCCCCTGGCATTCCACACCGCAGAAGAACCTCCACTTTGAAAGGTATCGCAAAACCCAAAACAATTACACATCAATACGGGCATATTGAACTCCCGGGCCATTGCCGGGTAGTGCGTAAACGCTTTTTCAACCCCCTTCTCAGACTTGGCTACACTGGCCAAGTAAATGTCGGCCCCCAGCTTTTTTGCATCTGCTGCGTGCGGCCGCTGAAGGGACTCGTAGCAAATGCCGGGTGCAATCTTTGTATTGCCAAGGGTTAAAAGCAGTTGTTGGTCCCCTTCCTCAAAATAGGGCAACTCGTCCGGATGCAACCGTTGTTTCGAATATATTTTCCGGCCTTGCTTGGGTTGAAAAATAATCATGCTTATCCGTATCCCGGTCGCAGATTTGGTGGGTGCCCCCAGCCCGATTGTGATACTGTTCCGGTCACTGATTTTCTGAAATGCATCCAAACGCGAATCAGAGGGGTCTATTGCCAGCTGCCTGGCAAGTGCAGGCTCGTAACCTGTAAGCGACAATTCTGGAAAGGCAAGAAAGTTTACATTTTCGGCCACAGCCCGCTCAACCCATCTTTTATGGATTTCAATATTCTTTTGAATATGCCCCTTAATCGGTTCTATCTGGGCTATGCCTATTTTCATCTGATTTTTCAAAATTGGCCATAGGTTCCCCTGCCTTTAGTCAGAAAGCAGGAATTGCCATGAAATGCCGTATTTATCTTCACACCAGCCGAATTTTTTTCCAAAGCCATAATCACCGGCCTCATAAGAATCCAATGGAACCATTATCTGACCGCCATTTGAAACAAGCCTTTCGAATACTTTTTGTATTTCCGTTTCTGAGTCACTTTCAACGAAAAGTGATACCCCCGGCGTAAAAGACCAGGGATGATTGTAATTACTTTCGGAAACCATGTATTCGGTGCCATTAAGCGTAAAAACCCCGTATTTGATAAGCTCCGGGGTTCCTCCGGCCTCACCTTCATCGTATTTTACGATGCTTTTAATTTCCGAATTCGGAAAAATGGAAGTGTACAAATCCAGGGCCTCCTGAGCCTTCCCGCACTGATCCCCTACAAAAGTCAGAAATGTTGTTGTTTTCATTTTTCGGGTATTGGTTCAGATATTATTTTCAAAAAATGCGTAATCTGCTTTTTCTTATAGTAGCTCTGGCAACAGAGTGGCTTCCCAGAACAGCTTGCAACTTAACTTCGGGTTATGTATGGCATAAGCCCTGCTTAATTCACGGTTAATTAAAAATAGCGATTTTTCTTCTTGAAGGGGGGGCTGAAGTGGTGCAAAGCCCAAATGGACGGTTCGGTATATGTTAAATAGCCTGTCCAAAGGTTAACAGGTTATGGTCGGGGTCCAGTATTGAAAACTCTTTTTGTTCCCAGGCTTTGGTTTCTAAGGGTTCGTTCGGGTGAATAGGGGTCCCTTTTTCCAGTAGTGAATTGTAAAACGCTTCAATATTGTCCGTCCTGATATTAACCTGCCTGTAACTCTCTTTTGGGTCCAGCACCCTGAACTCGAAAAAATGGATTTGGATCTGGTCTTTTTCCATCATCAGGTAGCTATCAAAGTCTGCATTGCCGAAAACATTGAATCCCAATTGATTTAGATAGAACCAGCGCGTAACACCATTGTCACGCATCGGTAATTTTGGATGTATGTCTTTGAGCATAACACTTCTTATTTTCAGTTTTTTAAACTCAAAATATTGAACTCTATTCCAATTCCTTTTCAATGGCGTTTATAATCTGTCGAATTTCTGCCAGGGCTTCCCTGTAGACATCCATGTTATGGCCGGTAGCATTCTTGATCCATTGCAATTGGTTCATGAATTCAGTATCCTTTAAAAGGGCATCATAATCGTTTGGGATAGCCATCTTTCCCCAACTTACCGGCTCCACTTTTTTTAAATATACAGGATAAACAAACTGAACAAGGTCTTCCCTGTAGAAGCCCCCAATATCTTTGCTATAGGAATAGGTCTGGTTGTATAGTTTTAGTATTTGGTTTCTCAAATCCGCATCAGAAATGATTTCGACCCCTCTTGAATTGAGGTTTGAGATGGCTCCGTTGTTGATATTGAAATGTTCGTAATCATTCCAGACCGCGAAATGATAATTTAAGGTATCGTGGTAGGCGCCGTTATTTTTGAGGTGCCGGATCAGGACTGCGCACGAATTGTTCGCTTTTTGATACACTTCCAGGGTGTGTTCAATGGCCGCAATATCCGAGTTTAATTCTACCTGAAACTGCCTCAGTAGTTCCGTTTCAACCAGCTTGGACTTTCTTTTCTCATTCCAATCGTTAATCTGTAGGGCAATCAGGATTCCAAGCACAACCAGCACAATCTCCCCTATAGCATAAAAAAGGTATTTGCTGAATTTGTTTTCAGAGAGGAACTGCTGACGGATGCGTCTGAAAAATCTGATCATATTTCAGGTGTCTTAAATCATAGAGAACCTCATAGATAAAAAGGCCGCCCCAAGATCCGATATTGTTTTGATACGTTGTGCCCTTAATTTATCGGTAATCCAGCTATTGACCAAATCGGTGGTTTGATCCGGATTTAATCCTTTGCCAGATTATCCATTTCGCCTTTCCTAAACACGGATAAGGAATTCCGTTGGAGCGCGCTGCACGGTGCTGAAAATAGCAGAGCTATCTTAGCGATCCATTCAGTTTTACCTTTGACCCGGTTATATCATTTGGTTTAGTTCTCAGAATCCGCCAGTTTCTTGGTGTCAACAAATTGCTGGAAAGCAATTATTTTACCGTCCTCATTAAGGGTCCACAGGTGTCCGGCCTGTGCATTGTAGCTTTTGCCAGTGGCCTTTACTTTAGCGTCATACCGGAGGGTGGCAAAGACCATATTGTTGTCCATGCCATGGGTTTTGACATCCTGCAGTCCAAAGTATTCGTGATTCGCTCCCAGGCGGGCAAAGACACCCTCCAGGACGGCATCGGGACCCACGTAGGGGTTGCCGTCTGCAAGGGAGTTGCTTTCCGCTTCGTTCCATGTGATTTTGGGATGCATCAGCCCTAAAACGGTTGGTATATCCCCGGTAGAAAAGGCGTCGTATAAAGAATCGATAATCTGTACGTTTTTGGTGGTTGTCATAAAAGTATTTAGTGGTTTTTTAAAAATGAATAAAAAGGCTGCACCTTGCAGGTTTCATCTGATATAGTTAAACGGATATATACAACCCGGCCTATGGATAAAAGATACTCAATTTTTGGTTTGATTTAATCTCCCGGCTGATATTGATTTGAAGCGCAATCAAATTCCCGATAACCAGCAGAATGATTTCTCCAATTGTGAACAGCAGGTATTTGCCTGATTTACTCTCGCTTAGTTATCGCCCCCTGACTTTTCTAAATAATGCCTGCGCCCAGGGCAAGAGATATTATAATTAATAAAATGGCTACGGTAACCTGCACAAACCTAAGTGTAACTTTTTTCAATAGTTTGTTTCCAATAAATGACCCGGCAATTCCCGAAAGTGTTGTGAAAATTACCAGGCTTAGGTTATCGATCAGGCCGGATTTTAAAAACCCGGAAGCATAGACGCTCAATCTTGTAAAATCAACAAAGGTGGAAACCACTACCGCCGTTCCAATAAATGCCTCTTTCGACAGCCCGGCCTTAATCAGAAAGGCAGTGCGCAAGGCTCCCTGATTGCCTGAAAGCCCGCCGAAGAACCCACTTAAGGCCCCACCCACAGGCAATTTGTCTTTTCCAAATTGCAGTTTGTTGAAATAGGGGATAAGGTCAATGGACGCGAAGATGATCAGGAGAATTGATATTAAGAATTTTACGGGATATACTTCGAAAAAGGAACCAAAGGCATGGTAAGAAAATAGCGGTTGGACGTCTTTAATGTTTATTAATACCCAGGAACCAAAAAAGGCTGCAATTACTGCAGGAATCCCAAAGCGGATCAGAACATCTTTGTTTGCATTTCTGCCCACTAAACCCAGTTTATAAATGTTGTTGAAGAAATGCACCACGCCTGTAAGGGCAATTGCCAGCTCAACAGGAAAGAAAATCATCAAGACCGGCGTAAGGATTGTGCCCAATCCAAACCCTGAAAAGAAGGTCAAAATGGCAACCAGAAATGCTACGATTGAAATAATTACTATTTCCATCCGAATTTTTCAGCTAATTAATACAATTTTCCTGAAATCTGATATTCATGATTCCCTTATAAGGAGGAAGACCAAATTATCCAGGGCGTTGCCAGCAGGAAGATGGTCGTATTGAGAATGGTTATGATTGCCCCCTGTTTATATATGTCCTTTGAGGGTAAAAACCCACTTCCGGCAAACAGTACATTGGAACTGGAGGCCTGGGGGGTCATGACAGCAAAATAATTGGTGGCAAAAGAAAGCATAAAGGCCATCAGTGCAGCGGGTACCTCGGCATTTACAGCTACTTGCAAAAAAACGGCGTACAATGCCAGCAACTGGGCCGTCTGACTGACGAACAGATAGTGAATTAACACGTATAAGACCGTCAAAAGGATATAAACAGTAAACCAATTATAATCACTGATATAGGTAGCTATCTGGGCTCCCAGGGTCTTCATAAAACCCATGTCATTCAGGGCGGTACTCATCATATATAAAATGGCGAACCATACATAGGTTTCAAGTGCATCTCCGGCACCTTCTCTGATATCTTCAAGGGAGTACACATTGGTCAGTATCAAAATGGCTAGCCCAAAAAAGGCAACAATTGCCAAATTCAGATCCAGGATAGGGGAAAGTGCCCAGAGCAGGATCATTCCAAAAAATGTCATTCCCATAATCCATTCCTGCCTGCTCATGGGGCCCATTTCATCCAATGCCTTCCTGGCTATTTTGGGGGCTTGTGGAGTAAATTTATTTTCGGGCGGAAAGAGCTTATACAAAACATAGGGTATTGCAATCAGGGCTACTATGCAGGGTACAGAGGCCACTAAGAGCCAATTTCCAAAATTCATGTTTACGCCAAATTGGGCAGCAATTCCGGCACCCACCGGGTTAGCGGCCATTCCGGTAAACCAGAGTGCAGAACTGATGGTGTGTCCGGATATGGCAGTCATCATAAGGTAGCTTCCGGTTTTTTTCCTGCCCTCCGGAGTGGGCAGGGAGCCGGTATCCAGAGACAAGGCATGGGCAATGGGATAAAGTATTCCGGACCTGGCCGTATTGCTGGGAATGGCAGGCCCGAGGAGGGTGTCTGTGGCAACAATGCAATACCCCAAATTCAAAGTAGATTTCCCAAACCGGCGGATGAGTAAAAAGGCGATTCGCCTGCCCAAACCTGACTTAATGACTCCTTTTGCAACTAAAAAAGCGGCTAAGATGAGCAGGATAAAGCTCTCTGAGAACCCTGAAAAAGCCTGTTCAGGGGGAAGCACCCTTAAAAGCACCACGGCCACCAGTGCCAGTACAGATGCCGTAAAAATAGAAAGGGCTTCAATTAAAACCCCCAGGATGGCCGTTATAAAGACGGCGAACAAATGCCAGGTGTCCGGCGTCAGGTCCCAGGGAACAGGGAGGTGCCAGATGAGTATTCCGGATAAAAGGGTTATGCTTCGTTTTCCCCAAAGAATTTTCTGATGCTGTGAGAGTTCTTTCACTTTAATAGCGCTCATTAGGTTGGATAAATCCCATCTTTAAACCAATGGGCTCGTTTCAATTTAGGTAAATTCTTTCAGTTGGGAATGTACGGAAATCAGCTAAGCCACTTCTATTTTTCTTTAAGGAAGGATATAATCGCTTCCGCAAAGTCTTTCTGTTTGAAAGTGCTCATATGGTTACCGCTTACGATGCGCAACCGGCTGTTGGGGATTTCTTTCTGTAATTCTTCTGGTTTCCCATTATCCAAATCCGCTTCTCCGGAAATTACGAGTGTCTCAATTTTAATATTATTGAGTTCATCAATGCTGGTTTCAGGTTGGTAATCCTGTAAATACCCCATAATTCTGAAATCAACATTAAGATCCTTTGCAAAATCTACTGCTCCTTTCGTCATTTCATCCGGTTGTGTGCGTCCTGAAAAAACATTCCCGAAAGCAATCCTCCTGTCCCAATCCGGCTTGGTGAAATCCAGTCCCATACCCCCGAAAACAGCTTTGGTTATCCGATTTTCTATGGTTAGCAATTTTGCAAGTACAATAGCGCCCCTAGAGTAGCCAACAGCCATATAATTTTCAATACCCAGATGGTCTATCAGGGCTATAAGGTCTTTTATTTCTGCATCGTTTTTATAGGCATCTTTGTTTTGTGGTTTGTCCGAATCGCCGTTGCCCCTCAGGTCTGGAATAATGACCCGGTACCCCTGTTCCAACAATTGCCTTTTCAATGCAGTATCACCCCAGTTACTGTTTCCATCCACTATAAAGCCATGAATCAGCAATACCGCTTCTCCGGTCCCTTCGTCTTCAAATGCGATTTTTGTTCCGTCGAAGGAGCTGAAGATTTTTTTGTTTGTACGCTCAGGTTTACAGCAGATTAGAAATAAAGCAGCTATAAATACTATTGTGAATTTATTCATTCTTAGGTGTTCTTTAGTTATTTCCGGGATGCCTGTGGAAGGTGCGAGGCAGCCCGGTGTAATTGAGCCTCAAAAAGGGCTTTTAATATAATGCTCGATTATGTGCAAGATAAGCCGGGGTTAATTATAGTCTATTTAAAAATAGGAATTTTCCTTGGGGAAGTTGGAGCTATGGTGAACAACGCTTTTGCTATGGCTATTTTTGAAATATCCAGGGAGGTAATCATATTGGAATTTCTATATTTCCGAGTTTATGGTCGTTTAATTCAATGTCCGTATAATCAATTAATACCTTCTTTTTTGTTTTAATTGCTCGCCATATACAACTGTGCCATAAGTATGGTGTCCATATAGGCATGGGCTAAAACCAAAATCCAAAGTCTCTTTTTTAATTTGATATAACTGATTCCCAAAGCTAATCCCATAAAGCCTGTTTGCACAATCCCCATGGGCCCCCAGGCATAATGAATAAGCCCGAAAATAATAGAACTAAGGATAACAGCGATAATGGTAGCTTTTTTAGAATCATTGCCGATTTGGGAAATTCTGTTTATCAGGAATCCTCTGTAAATAACTTCTTCACCAAATGAAGAAACGATATAAACACCTGCCAGTGTTATAATAAGCATCCAAATATTACCTTTTAAATAATCATAACCGCTCATGTTGGCTCCTTCGGGAATGCCCGTTATATTGGCCATGATAACAGACCCTATTATGAAGCCGGCTATTGCGAGAACAAACACCAGCAGAGAGAGCAGCGTAACTTTAACTGCGCTTCTCAAAGAAATGGATCCAAAGACCAGTCCAAAGTCTTTCCAACTTTCGCCGCGCAGTTTAAGTCCTATCCAAACATAAATCAGCATCAGAATATTCGCCGTCCAGACAACTGCTTGTATTAAAAGGGGGTTGTCTCCGGCGAGAGGCATTATTAGCTTAATGAAGGTATATGTAAAAATGAAAAGCAATAAAATCTCCCCTGCCTTAACCAGCTTATTTTTATGCAGCTGATTTCCAAGTTTGGCCAATAGAGAATTGCTTGCTTTATCTGTCATTACTGCATTTTTTATTTGAGTACAGTCCAGTTAACATAACCTTTCTGTAGCGCGATTGTTCTGCCTTAAAACGGTCCAGAGCAATCAACCAGACAGGTGTTTTATTTACCGGGGTTGCTTAAAAGTAGGAAATTTCCTTTTGAAAACTTAGAGTAGGGGATAGCTGCTAATGCATTTGCTAATTTATTATTCCTCTCTGGATAATAGCCCTAAACGTTCTCCCATTAACAGGTGTTTGTATGAAGTTCCATCATCCTGCATGGGGGCATCCAAAGTAAAGGTAATGCCCTCCTGAAAGATCATGATAAAATCGGATCCGCCGAAGGCAAAATGGCCCAGCATATCGCCTTTTTTTACTCTGGTGCCTGCCGTAATATTGTCTTCAAAATTAACAGAACCCACAACTGCCATCCCGATAGGTAAGAGGGCCACATGGCCAAACTCCTCGGTTTCCAGAATAACACAGCCTCTTGTTTCAATAGCCTGCCATCCGGTCCTGGCACTTGGGTTAAATGCATAACGGTTGTTCTGCTGGTCCCACCACAGCTGGCCACCCGTAGGATTGATGCCCTGAATGACCCTGACTTCTTTTATGGTTCCGCTTATGGGAAAGTGATATCTGTGATAGTCGTTTACGTTCAGGAAGGAATGTGTAAATGTACCGTTGGCAAATGCGTCTTTGTACGCACTGTCTTCACCAATAAGTTTTGATACAGAATTCAGCGTGGCAGACTTTACCGGAACCCCGTCTTTTTCCACCAGGTTGGAGTTGTTGTCTATTTTCCATACACCCATAGGTTGTGAATCGGCAAAGGAGACCACTACAGAGTCCTGCTCTGTACTTGCAATGGGGCGCATATCTGGAGACTTCAGGTACCTGGCAAAGAATTGATTAAACGTTTTCCAGTTTGAGGGATCTTCATACCAGCCCTTTTGCAACCCAAAATTCGGATCATTCAAAGCCATTTGATAATATTCTTCATTCCATGAAGCTTCGGTATCTAGAAACGCACCCCATGATTTGCTGAAGGTTGTGAGCCATTTTGCAAAGGGTTCATAGTACTGCAAGGAATTATTGACCAGGCCTTTTCCTTCAAGTTCTGCCAAGGGCTGGTCAATCAGGAAATAAAACGCACAAAAACCCTGAAAAATATGATCAAAGATTTCCGGATATTCTTCCTTTTTTACAATTGCCCAGGGCATGGTTGTTTCGGCCCAGGTAATAAACTCATAATATTCTTCAAGGGTTTGAGCAGGATTTGTATCCCTGTTTGGATTGATTTCCTTTGCCTGATCTATAGAAGACTGCAGCATTGCTTTTAGTTCCGGCTTGCTTTCAACAAGGGTAATTAATTCTTTGGTTGCATCACCGTATACAACTTCCTTTTTGGGGGAATTGCAGTTAACAAGGCCAGTAAGCAGGAATAATATGAGAATGGAATTATGAAGCTGTTTCATTTGCAAGGATTATTATGCTTTTATTTATTAAATGACTTTTACTTTCTGAGGTATTCCCCTCCCATAATTTTGGAGAGTCCTTCTTCGGTTTTTGCAAAAAGCGACCAGTTAAAACTGCTGTCGTTTAGAAATTCCCAGTTCTCCTGATAGGTTTCTGATACGCCATCAGGGGTGTAAGTAGTTAACGCATTCATCATATTTTTTCCTTCAAATGCAGTAGTGTATTCAAAAAAACTATAAGGCATATCCACCGCCGTGAAATAACCTTTGATCACTTTTAAACCGGGATGCCAGATCCATGCTCCTTCGGCTACAAGTTTTGCCTGCCCGTCTACCAGAAAATAGCTTTTTGATATTACAGACAGCTTTCCAACACCCCACTCAAAAGTCTGATATGAATTATCCAGGTACCATTCACCTCCAATCAAAACAGAAAAGTCAGATAATGGACTGGCACTATCAGGCTCGTTTTCCTGGGCTGCTAATTGCCACGAATTAAATATTAAGAGGGACAGACAAAAAACGTTGATGATTGAGTATTTGATTTTTTTCATTTTTAAAACTTACGATTATACGACTCATGCACGCAGGTCATAGCCTTGTAAATTGTTGAGTATTAGTAAATCTTACTCTTTAATTCTATTCCAGATGCCCAGGTACATATTCCATTCCCGATCTAATTTCGTTTTTCATAGTCCGGACGAACTGGGATTTCAAAGCGCGCAGGGCTGTTGAGTAATCTCATAACTTCCTCAATGGCCGCTTCTAACTGGGTATCCTGGCCTTTGGCAAGTTTTTGGAAGTCCTGAATAATTTTGATGTCTGGATCCACCCCATGCCCTTCTTTAAACCAATTGCCATCGGGGTCATACATCCGGAAGGTGGGTACGGTAACACCTCCGTTGTCGATTAAAGCAGGAGCTCCGCTAACACCTATTAATCCCCCCCATGTTCTGGTCCCGATGAGCGGGCCCAGGCCATACTTCCTGAAGTAGTCCGGGAATGCATCCCCACCCGATCCGCTGAAGCCGTTTATCAGCATTACTTTTGGGCCAAAATTGCCTGCCGGCGGCCAGGACCAGTCTTCACCATCCCTCACTGCCCAAAAGGCAAGTGGTTTTCTGTCCAGCAATTCGACAAACCGGTCAGGTATCTGTCCGCCACTATTAAAGCGTTCATCGATAATGAGGCCTTCCTTGTCAATCTGACCATAAAACTGTCTTATTAATTCGTTTTGCCCATCCTGCCCGGTACTCCTTACGTACACATAGCCAATTTTCCCGTCGGTGGCTTTCTCCACCCTTTGCCGGTTTTTTTCAATCCAGGCAAGGTGCCGCAATCGCGTCTCCGAAGGCAAAAGCTTTACAACTACCTTCCTTGAGCCCACAAAGGAGGGGGTACTATTCAAGGTTAACTGTACGGTTGCCCCGGCAAGCCCCTGCAAAGCGGCATGTATCGGCTTGGCAGCATCGATGTTTTGTCCGTTTACCGCCAGTAAATAATCGCCCTGCTTAACATTGATACCGGGAAGGGACAAGGGCGATCTGACCTCAACGTCCCAGGGGGCTCCGCTGATGATTTTTTTAATTCTGAAATATCCATTTGCAACGTCCATATCTGCCCCCAGATACCCCACATTTATCTGACTGGCCTGTTCTCTGTCCCCTCCGCCATTGTAGGTATGCGAAGCATTTAACTCCGCAATCAGGTCGCCGATAATAATGTTTACATCATTTCTGGAGTTGGCCTGGTCTACGAGTTTACCATACCGCGTCTTCATAAGGTTCCAGTCTACCCCATGCATTCCGGGATCGTAGAAATAGTCCCTCTCAATCCGCCAGACATCATTGAATATTTGATTCCATTCATCCTTTGGGACAACCTGCATCATCATGTTTTGTGTAGGAACAGGTTTGTCTATTTTCTGGTCCGCTTTGGGTTCGATCACGGCCAGTTTTTGCCCCTGATTAACCAGTATCTTGGAACCGTCTTCGGACACGGAATAGTCCTGAACATCGGAAATGATGGTCTTTACTTCCCTTTCCTTAAAGTCATAATAACAAAGGGCCGGTTTGGAGCCCTCAGGGGAGCCGGAGTTGGGAAAGCGGACAAACAAAAGTTTTCCGTCTATGGTGGAGAGCCTTGCGATATTGCCAGGGGCTATGTCCAGTAGTTCCACCCGATTCTCGAATCCGTCCAGGTCAATAACCGTCATTTCTGCCTCCCCTTTCTTTCCATCCTCCTTGGTCGATTTTTCTTTTTTGGATTTGGAATTATCGGCACCCTCTTTATTTTTCTCTTCAGGTTTTAATTCATCATTCTTTGCTCCAATCAGGGATTCAACCTTATTATTCAGGGTTGCTACCGCTATTCCGGAGCTGTTGGGATAGATAAAGGTATTGTCCATATCGGAGTACACCGGATCAAACGTCCTGTTAGTCGCATAGAGCAAGTATTTCCCGTCTTTGCTGAACACAGGATTGTAATCTGAATAAAAACCTGAAGTTAGTTGGGAAACCTTGCCTGTTGGAAGGTTATAAAGAAATACGGCCGATGTCCTGGGGTTGTCAGTGGTTCGGGAATAGGCAATCCACCTGCTGTCCGGGGACCAGGATACCCTGAAATTCCTCAGACCCCCTTCCATTAGGTATCTGCCTTTGTCAATCTTCCGGATGCTTTTGGTAGTCACATCCATGTAGTTGATATTCATGGCCTGATCTACAAATGCAATCTTTTTACTATCCGGGGACCAAAAAATGGTATACCTGAACCCACTGCTGAAATCGGTAAGGGTTACCGGGGGATTTTTCCCGGTCATATCAGCCAGCACAAGCTGGTATTCCCCGTTTGCATCACTCCAGTAGGCCAAATTCTTCCCGTCAGGGGACCATTGCGGATAGCGTTCAGCACTTCCCGAGGTGGCCGTCAGGTTAGACACAAAGCCTTCAGTGGCCGGCAGGTCGAACAAGTCTCCACGGGCCTCGGCCACCACCCTGTTGCCGTCTGGGGAGATCGTGGCGTTCTGAAGGTATTTATCAACCGGCTTCTGTTGCACAATTAGGCCTTTCTGATCTGAAATAAGCCTTATTTGAATTTCCCGGGTGTTACCTGAAGCTATATCGTATAAATACAGTTTTCCTCCTGCTTCAAAGACAATATCCGTAGCGCTGTTTTGGGGAAACGTAATATCGTAATCAGTGAAATTTGTAAGCTGGGAGTTGCTGTTGGACGCCAAATCGTATTTCCATAAATTATTCCTTTTCTCTGGTCCGTTATCCGACATATAATAAACAGCATTCCCAACCCACATGGGCAGTTCGTCATTTGCGGCATTATTGGTGATGTTTTTAGCGTCAAAGGTGTTCAGGTCAAAAATGGTTATATCAGGGGCCATCCCGCCACGGTACCTTTTCCAGTTTCTGTTCACCCGGGACAACTCGGTAAAGGCTATTTTTTCGCCATCGGGAGAAAAGGAAGCAAACTCCCCATAGGGGACAGATAATTTAACCGGGGAACCTCCCGTGGCCGGGATAGTGTAGAATTGATTAAAACGCTGGCGGCCGCTTTCTCTCGAAGAGGCAAAAAGCACAGCACTACCGTCAGGCGTCCATCCCAAAACCCGGTCCGGCATCCCGTGATAGGTTAGCCTTAAGGGAACGCCTCCCTGGACGGGTATCACATACACATCGATGTTGCCCTGATAATTTGCTGAAAAGGCAATTTTGCTGCCGTCCGGTGAAAACCTGGGATAACTTTCCACTCCTTCGGGAGAACTTAATTTCATCGCCGTACCTCCTCCTTTCGGGGCTATCCAGATGTCATCCCCATAAACAAAGCACACCTGTGTGACGGATACGTCCGGGTGTTGCATAAGGCTTCCGCTGATCTGTGCATAGGCGGGAAATTGTAAGAGGAGTAAAACAGTAAATAGGATTAGACCGGGTTGTTTCATTTTCTAAGAGGTTTGGTTTGATAATTCAGATGTCACAGCTATATCCCATAAGCATCTGTTACGGGTAATAAGGTAGTGTTTTTTTTGGTTTGGAAGAATCGTTCCGCGGCGGAAGCCAGCTATGTTTATTGCGTTTTGGGCTATTTTATTGACTCAGCCACGCTGAATTATAGCCATCGTAATTTTTCCTCGAGAAAGTCGATAATAGCCATAGCAAACCCTTTGGAGTTAAAAGTGCTCATATGGTTTCCGTTCACAATACTCAACCTGCTACTGGGTATTTGCCTTTGTAAATCCCTGGGATCTTCATTGTCAGCAATTTTGCAAGTATAATGGAGCCTCGGGAGTACCAGACAGCCATGTAGTTTTTGAGGCCTAAATGGTCTGCCAGGGCAATTAAATCCTTTACCTCTGCATTATCTTTATAGGATTCTTTGTTTTGTGGCTTGTCAGAATTTCCGTTACCCCTTAAGTCCGGGATAAACACCCTATATCCCTCATTTAACAATTGTTTCCTAAACTCAGAATTGCCCCAGTTGAAATTGCCGTCAACTATAAAACCATGTATGAGCAATACGGGGTTGCCTCTTCCTTCATCGGTATAGGCGATTTTTGTTCCGTCAGATGATGAAAAATACGATTTCTCAACATCCCCTGTTTTGCAGCCTGTTATTGAAAAATTACAAATCAGTGCCAATTAGGCTAGTTTACCTCGCATGTGTTATAATATTGTTTTCTAATTTTGGTCAGGCAACGCATCCATGTATTCCTGCAAATATCGATGCAAGCCTTTTTCGGGATGGTTGAGCAGCTCTGTTTGGTATTCAACTTCTAATGCATCAAGAAGGCGCATTATATTAAAGCCTATAGTATAGTGGTAATCGGAACAAGCTGCATAAGTCAGGTAGCTAAATGCCGGATTGGTAAAATCAATTTCTTCAAATTCCGAATATGATTTAAACATCGGGTCATTTAAAATTGTAATTGAATCCGGCTTGTTGTAATAATCGGATAGCACTGTCATGCTTTTATACTCAATATATCTGGCTGATCCCTCCTGTATTACATAAAAGTTTTCTACCCGTTCCAGGTCAGGGTATTCCCGGCTATATTTCTGAATACGCCCTTTTCTCACTTTTAAGTAGGTAGAAATTAATGAATCGCGAATGGCCGAATTATTCTCCGAAAGGGCTTCCATGAGGTAGTCGTTTTCTTTTTGAAGCATTTGAAAGAACTCCTGATCTTCCCGACATATGGAAACAAAATTATTGGGATTAAATGACACTGTACTGATGGAAGATTTAGCGTATTCATTATACTTGTCATTATTGAGCTGATAGTGGTGAAACATTTCATGTATAACCATGGTCGCCCACATTTCTGTGCTTTCGACCGATGGAATATAATTGCCAATTTCTTCAACTGAAGAATATTGTTCCACAGGGTTATCGTAGAAAAAACGGGAGGAGTCTGCTTTTTCAAAACTCAACATATTTTCCATATGATACGGAATACTGTCCGTCCTCGAGGTGATCAAATAATCAGCACTATATTGATCGTAATCTTCCAAAGTTTTAATTACCAGTGAATCGGGAAAGAATACTTCAGATTTATCCCCATTGAAGTAAACTAAGGTTCCTTCCGTTCTTTTTTCACCAAAGTCAGGCCAGGCCCTTTCTGCAACAGCTTTTTTTAAATTCAGGACGAAAGAAATTCTCCTGGCAGATAAACTATCTGGAAAATCAAAGGGATCCTCCGATGATATGCCTGAATCACTTTTCTGAGAATCATTTTTCTGATTCTGGCATGCCGTTGCGAGAATGCAAACTCCGGCTAATAGCGTTAGTCTAATGTTCATTACTTTAATTTGTTCAAATACGATAAAAGTGTCTTAGCTTTTATTATGTGATCTTCAATATTCTTCCTTATGGGTATCCTGAAGGCTTCCAGCATCCCTATCTGTGTTCTTAAATAGTCGTTGCCCTTCATAAGATCCCATTTTATATCGTACTTCCGGGAATAGTTTGCATTTATTGACTGATCCCCGGCGTAAAAATCCTTATAGAGCAAAGGACTATGGAATTTAAGCATTTCATCCCGATAGTCATACCAGGCCGTTTGAAGGATGCGGTCATTAAAGAGTTTTACCCAGTTATCCGGGATGTAATAGCCATCAAGGAGCTTTTTTATTTGAACATCATTGAATAAGTGAATGTTATTGCTATTGATAAGGTCATCATAGGTTGATGATATTATCGTAATGTTCGGAATAAAACCGGTGGAAATGATGGCATACGTTAATCTTAAAGTGTCTGGTTCAGTTAATCTGTTATCCAAAAATTCAGCGAGGTAACGCCCTTCTTTTTCATTGTGCGTATTTATAAAATTGAGCTGATCTAAATTCTCCAAATCAGTATTCAGGTCTGCAATTAAATTTTCTATATACGCTTCTTTCAGGGTATTGCTTTTTCGTTTTTCATTCCAGTTGTTAACTTGTAATGCCAGTAAAATGCCAATCATTACAAGGAAAATTTCTCCAAGTGCGTACTTGATATACTTTCCGGTTTTCCCTTCTGAAAGCAAGTTTTGCCTGATTTTTCTAAAGAAGTTTATCATTTGTTAAAGTTGGCCACAATGTAGCACAAAGGTTAGTGTCGACCATTTTTTAAACTATTTTTTCACAGGGTTGGCAGTATGTTTTTTATTCTTCCCTTTTTTAACCACCCATACTACGAGGAGGATTAATACAACCAACCAGCTCAGGGTAGTAAACCCTCCTTTCATCTGAGTAAAGATACTGGCTGTTTTTATAACTCCAGGCGGCACATTTGTTCGGTTTATAAGCATCACCGAAATCAAGATGTTTTCAATGTAGTCCGTGAACATAGCAAGGAACGGGAGCATAAATAAATTTGAAAATACATGATTGCGGCTGATCTTTAATAAACCAGATAGTCCAATAATCGCCGTACTTAAAAAGAGTGCTAGCAAAACAGGATATAGTATATCAAGAAGAAATAGTTGGGGGAAAAGATAGAAATCTACTGTAGATTGATCCAATTCCCGAAGCATCACTCTAGCTTCTAATAGAGAATATCCAAAAGTTTTCAGATCGAACGCCTGTGTGCCAAATTTGGCATTAATCCGCGGAAAAGTAAAGAGCATCATCAATACCAAGACAGCATGAGAAAGTAAGAACAAGCCTACTACTCCTGATCTGGATGCCAAAGGTTCCAACTTGTTGTGAATCTTTTTGAGCTTCATGGACTAAATAGTGTTTTTTCTACATGCCAGCGCCTGGCTAAGCTCCGCAGGTTTCTGCTGTCAAATATCCATAAAAGTATCTTTAAGCAATTTGTTTTGCAAATAACTCAATTAGCCTTTTGCGCACGATGCTGGTTGCAGGGTGTCAAACTTCAATAGTGATGTCGATTCAATTTTCCAGTTCAGGGGAGGTGTATAATGAAATAAAAATGTGTTTTCTCTGTATTTTAGTTGAATACTAACAGTACACTTTATCTGGTTTACTATGCGTCCCATCTCCTTTTGCAGACATTTCTTCTACACCTTAATTGCCCTACTGGCCCTGCCTATTGCTGCCGGCTGTTCCAATCCAGGCAAAGGCTCTGATGCCCCCGACACATCACAATATACCACCATATTTGGTGATAACGTATTTGTATTTGAAGATACCATGGACCTGGATGGTATCAGGACAACCCTTGACGCCTTACACAAGCAGCAGATGTATAACGAATTTGGCTCAGAGCGATACGCCCTGCTGTTTAAGCCCGGAACCTACGAGATAGATGTGACCGTCGATTATTATATGCAGGCATTGGGCTTAGGGATGTACCCGGATGAGGTAACCATCAATGGGGCAGTGCAATCCACTACCACAACCAACAGTAATAATATTCCGAACAAGGTTACAACCATGTTTTGGCGTGGGGCTGAGAACTTTAAAGTTGTGCCCAGGGATGGCAACATGATTTACTGGGCAGTATCGCAAGCCGCCCCCTACAGGCGCATGCATGTAGCCGGAGATATTAATTTTGACAAAGGCAGTTGGGCAAGTGGGGGAGTCCTTGCTAACTCCCTTGTAGAAGGCAGGGCAGGTTTAACTTCCGGACAACAGTGGATGACACGAAATTCAACAATCGGGTTTTGGGAAGGTGGAAACTGGAACAGGGTATTTGTTGGCGTGGAAGGCGCTCCGGATGACACCTGGCCTGACAAACCTACAACCGTAATTGATAAAACCCCTATAATTCGCGAAAAACCCTTCCTGATGTATACTGAATCCGGAGAATACGCTGTTTTTGTTCCGGCACTGCAACGGGAAACTTCCGGCCCTTCCTGGAGAAATCGGGATGAGCAAGGTGAACTCATACCGATCACTTCGTTCCATATCGCCTTTCCGGAAAAGGACAACGCAACTTCCATTAATCAGGCCCTGGCCAATGGCAGGCATATTCTCTTTACACCGGGGATCTACAAGCTAGATAAAACCCTAACCATAACAAAGCCCAATACCGTTGTCCTCGGGCTGGGTTTGCCAACGCTCATCCCTCAAAACGGGGAGATTGCCCTTGTTACCGATGATATCCCCGGAATAAAACTGGCCGGTTTTATGGTAGATGCGGGAGCAGGGCTTTCGCCAACCCTTATTGAGATCGGGACTGCAGGTTCCGATGCGGATTATCCCGATAACCCCATTTCGCTTCACGATATCTATTGCAGGGTAGGGGGGGCAGGAGTCGGGCAGGCGGAAACTACCCTGACTATCAACAGCAATTATGTGATTGGCGATCATTTTTGGTTATGGCGGGCCGACCATGGTATAGGAACGGACTGGGGGGAAGGACAAAATAAACACGGACTCGTTGTCAACGGGGATCATGTGACGATTTACGGTCTGTTTAACGAGCACTTTCAGGGGTACCAAACGTTTTGGAAAGGGGAATACGGCAGCACGTATTTTTATCAATCAGAAATCCCCTATCACCCGCCCAGTAATGAGGCATGGAATGATAGCGGAAAAGCAGGCTATGCTTCGTATAAGGTAGCGGATAGTGTGCAACATCACCAGGCGTATGGATTGGGCATCTACAGTTTTTTTAGTGGGGAACAAACGGTCTCAAATAACGTAAGGCTGGAAAACGCCATGGAAACCCCGGACAACTCAGGCATTGAAATCACCCATATTTCAACATTCGCCGGCCTGAACGGAGGCATCAACCATTCCATTAACGGCATGGGCCCTGCTACGGAGCCCGGCGAACTAAAGCTTTATGACGGCTTTAAGGGGAAGCAATAAAATAAGTATGCCGGTCAGTTTCTCCCTAAAAAAAGCTGGGAGCGAATCTTCGATGTGGACAGCTGTGTTCTTTGGATTAATTCAATCCCTTATTGAGAAAAGAAATCATGTTCTTAAGTCAGTTCTGTAGGACCTTAATGGGGAAGTAATGCTCTTTCATAATATCCATATAACGCGTGTCGTTTCGGTAAGGATCAATAGCAGGACTGCCATTTATAACCATTAAACTGTAATTCCTGAAATCCAGATTTGCATAATTAGAGATCCTATTCAAATAATGAAACAAGGAATCGGTCTCTTTCAAATGGGCAAAACAGATTACCTTGGTATAATCTAAAGGATTGTATTCAGGCCTCATAAAGACTTCATAGGTCGTTTTTGAATCGCCCTTTTTTGAATAAAGCCATGCCTTATTGGAATAATAACCTATCAGATTAAGGGGTTTTAATTGCTCCAGATAGTGTTCGGCCTTTTCGTAATTATCCTGGAATGCATAATAATCATGGAACACAATTATTTTTTGAAACGGATTTAGCAAATCCATAAGAGCAGTGTCATTTAAAATTTTACTCGCTTCTTTGAACTGCTTATTGATATAAAAGTTATTCAGTTTATCCAGAATATATCTCGGATCTTTTGGATCGATTTCAAATATTCGTTTTGCATATTCCACGCTCTTTTCTCGATCCAGCAAAATCCAGGTGTATAATTTGTTTAATGAATGAAGTAAAGTGAGATTATCAGGATCGTCTTCCAAAGCACGCTCATATGTATAAATAAGTTCTGTTAGATCCTTTTTGATTGCACTGTTTATATAAGCTTCAGTCTGAAAAATTCCATCCGGATTTAATATATATCTGATTTTTTCCAGGTAGGTTCTGGCTTCCTCAAATTTATCATTAACCAAAAGCGCTTGCAACCTTGTCTGATTCACAGGTCTGGAAAGCGGATCCAGCTTTTGGGCTGTCGTTATGTGCTTCAATAATTTTTGTGCGTCCGGTTGCGGATTGTCGCGCCAGTAAATGGCAAAATGGTGATATGCCGTAGCATCATTCGGGTTGAGTTCAATGGCCTTTTCAAAGTTTATCCTTGCCTTTTTCCATTCCCCATCCCATGAGTGCAGCATGGCCCTGACGGTATAGGGTCTGGAAATATCGGGATTGATCTCCAGGGCTTTATCTATATATTCATTGGCCTTTTGAGCGGATTCTTCTTTGCTAAGATCTCCATAGGTATAAAGGAGCATATAGGAATTGGCTATTTCGGCATAGCCTTCCGCAAACAAGGGATCCAGCTTTATCGCTTCTTTGAATAACTCGATACTATTTTCAAGATTGTCCTGCGCCCTGTTGTCTGCAATGTTCCGGCCTTTGGAAAACAGTTCCACTGCCATAACATTTGTAGTGGTTTCTGATTTTAAGGCTTTTTCTTCTTCAGGGCTTATAAATATTTTAAGTTGTTTTACGATTTTTTGAGAGACCTCCTGCTGAATCTTAAAAGCATCAATCAAATTTTCATTGTAGTTGTCAGCCCAAAGATGTTCGTCGTTGGCTTGTATAAGCTGGGCTGTTATAAGGACCTGGTTGGCCTGCTTGCGAACACTGCCCTCAACGATATATGCAACATCGAGCTCTTTGGCTATTTCAGGAATGGATTTATCAGTGTTCTTGAACTGCATCACCGAGGTTCGTGAAATTACGCGTAAACCTTTAACTTTAGATAGGTGCGTTAATATGTCTTCAGTAACACCAACACTAAACCATTCATTTTCCTGATCATCACTCATATTGGTAAAAGGAAGTACTGCTATAGATAATTTATCAGCCGATACGGAAGTGACTGCACCGGGTTTAATCCAAATTAAGGCGATGGCTCCCGCCAGGGCAATCATGATAACCGTATTTAACACCCTGTTGCTTTTAGACCTCCTGGTATCGCTTGCCAATTTCTCAGTTTTTTTGATACCGGAAGACGTAAACTGGTAATGCCATGAAAAGATAACCCAAAGAGGTAATCCCAGGCCCAACGTAATGGTGATGATTTGTAAAACCCAGGCGGGTGCATTCCAAATGGGTAATACGGTTGAAAATACTTGCAGAACAAGCCAGGCAACGACCAAATAAGCAATTGTCTCTTTTAGTACATTCCTGCGCTTAAGTTCTTTGATTAACTTATTCATATGCAGCGCGACTTCCTTAAAGGTAGAACATATTATTAATAGTGCAGATAGATTTGGGAAAGACCAGATTGCAGGTTGTTATAATTAATCAATTATTTTTCTAAGGTGCTATGTGGCTTATTATCTATTCTTCTTTCATTACAAAGTCGTGTATCAACTTAACTATCCTGTCATCCTCATCAAGAATTTTAGAAAGTAATGTCAGGTGGTCCCTGTTTGGTACTTCTTTGGTGTAGACACGAAGGTTGCCAATGTCTGTCATGGCCTTGGCAAATCGTTCGTTTTGTTCCTTCCTCCAGGCCTCGTCTCCATCAGCATAAATAAGTAAAATATTATTTCGATCAGGTAAGATATGGGGGGTTACAGAGGCCTGTACCCAATTTTCCGGTTCATTGCCCCAAATAGTTTTGTAGACTGAATCCCTTTCGATCCGAACTTTTGCTGTTTCTTCCACATAAAGAAAAGGACTGATCAATATGGTACCCCTTATCGTTGATGGCTCAATTTCATGGGCTTGTAATACGGAAAAATCAATGGAAAGGAGTGCGGCAAGGTAAGCCCCGGCGGAATGACCCGCAACATATACGTTTTGAGGATCACCTCCATATTTCTCTATGTTATTGATAACCCACGCTGTTGCAGCTGCTGCATCCTGTAAATGGGCCGGATGTTGAAAACCTGGAGACAAACGATAGTTGACACTAACCAGGCCAATTCCAGACTTGGCCACTTTATGGCCTATATCCTTCCCCCAGCTTTTATTTCCCATTAACAGGGCCCCCCCATGGAAATAGACAATAACAGGAACATCTTTTTTGCCTTCAGGCATGTATATATCTAAATAATCCTTGCTGTCGGTATATTCAGACTCAGGAAAGTAATCAATGTCTTCATTTACAATTACCTGGGCATGAACAAAGACCGTACTCAGAATGAGGAATAGTGAACTGGTGAAAATTTTAAAATTCATATTTATAATTTTACATCTCGGTCTTTTGTATGATTAGTGCGGAATGATCTGTAGAAGATCAATTATAATAGGCATGAAAAACGTTCCCTCTTAACCGACTATGTGATTGATTTTGCACGATGTCAGTTACAATTTTTTAGCTTCACAATAGCCTCATCATATCTTTCTAGCAGTTGATTTCTCAGTCCGCGTGAAATAGATGCAGTATTGTAAAACTGGATATATTTTTCGTCCGAATAATATTCCAGAAGTTTATATTCTTCTGCTTCGAACAAGTCCTGGAGCTCGTATATTTTAATGATGGCAGACAGGCACTCATATTCCAGATAATTGGCTATTTCAGCGGTTTTAGCAGCTTCCCATGCAACATTTGGCAAGGTGGATATGCTGAATTGAAGATTGCTGTAATTGACGAAATATTTTACAGTCTGCTCTTCTAAGTTTAAAGAATCAACAACTTCGATAGCATTTATTTCATCCCTTATGGAACCAAACGTATTGGGTGTGGCTATGAT
The DNA here is from genome assembly GCF_052497835.1 of Robiginitalea insularis. Taxonomy (NCBI): domain Bacteria; kingdom Pseudomonadati; phylum Bacteroidota; class Flavobacteriia; order Flavobacteriales; family Flavobacteriaceae; genus Robiginitalea; species Robiginitalea insularis. The sequence continues at coordinate 668,400 of NZ_CP199296.1, read as the reverse complement.
CTCACCTTTGAGGAATTTGTCATACTTTCGAATCTGATCAATAACAAAAATTACGGTATCATTTTTTTGGTCCTCTAAAACAGATTGTTTATTTCTCTCCAATTCCGTAATAATGTTGGAATAGGCCACATCCACCTTGGTTTTGATTACATTTGATTCATATAATCCATCCAGATAAAAGGCCAGGAGTACTCCCAGAGTCGTTGCAAATAAATTTATAAAGGTGCTGTTCTTTATTAGCCTGAGGCTTAATTCTCTCAAATGATTTAATTTCTTTTTCATTTATTAATTAAGAATTTAACCACTATTCAGTCAGAAAAAAGATTAAAAAATTGTTCTGAATCCCGGATGTCCTGTAACCCCAAAATCCAACAAACCTCTGAAGTGTCAGAGAAATCCAAGCCGCCTGCTGAAATTGCTTCATTGTGATATCTACCCTCTTTCCCGTTATATTGGTTGGATAGCTCAATAGCCAATTTCCATATCGCAATCAATTCGGGATTTGAGATTTTGTCTTTCCAACCGGTAAATTCAGCAGATCGAAACCCTGGTGTTCCATTCCCAACGGCGTTCCCATCTGCTATTTTGTGATAATCAATGGTTGTTTTCACATAATCCAGGGCAGCAGGAGCGGTAACTTCCTCATTCCAGTCACTGTGTTGTACCAGGTGAATCCTTTTTGAGACATTCACATCTGGTAAATCAGCTGTTATGGCCTGAATCAATGCGGCAGAAAAATCGGATTGACCTGCTTCTGCAATCCAAATATCACCCTGATTTTTGAGCACAGCAGAGGCCATGGTTTTGACATGGTCTACGGCTTTTTGAAAATCTTTATGGGCATCTGACCAGTTGTCTCCGAAGGCAAGATTAAAGAGATCATTTGGTGGAACATATAGCCCATCCTGAATACCGTAAGCGCCGGCAACCGCATGATAGTTTATTTCTGAATACCTGTTATGAGACAATACTGTAGCGAATGCAGCCACAGACTGAAGATCATCCACATCCGTTTTACAGTCATAGTGTGCCAATAACAGGTCTTTGTCTGAATCGAAACCACCTGGTTTTGGACTTAGGCTATTCTGTGCCTGATTATGGGAAGAAATAAAAATAGAGGTGATTGCAAGGAGGATAACTGTTTTTAGTTTCATCAGATTATGGTATCAAATGTTCTTACGGTATTTATAAAATCATTTCGAATTAGCGCTCTGCACCTAAATCACGGCGACGGGGATCCCTTAAACACAAATTGAGAAACTTAAGTTACTTATTTCGGTTAAAATCTACGAACTAGACCTGGTTTCGCTGCCTTTAATTACACCAATAACTACCGGGATACGCTAATTGATAACGCCTTATTGTTTTAACTCATTATTGAATGCTTCAATGCCATCAATCAGTTTTTTTTCAATTCATCATTGATCATTTGATGGACTCTCTGTGTTTCTTTAAGACATTGATTTAGCGTCAGCATAATCCAGCCCCTTAATCCTTTAAGCTCAACCAAATGACTCTCAAATTGCTTGTTTTCCAATAAATTGTCTAAATCAATGGGTATGAACCATCGGCCACCTTCAGGTTTTGATCGGACAAGAAAATGTTGATGACGGAATTTAATTATTTCAGGATCTAAATCATCTGCACGATTGTATTTGGCTTTTAAATCTAGGTAAGATCCTTCGAAAAGATTGATGATTTCGTTTTTGAGGCCGTTATTCTGGATGATATTGAAGCCTAAATTCTTCAGGGACTCGTACCCTACGTAAGATATAAATGATTCCTGGTCAGCCGGATTCAGTGCCAGAGGAAAGTGGCTGTTTAACGAATCAGAATATATAATTTTTTTATTGAGCAATGAGACTACAATGTCAGCTGAATGGTTGTCGGTGTTGCATCGCTCTATCATTGACTGCAATCTTAAAATATTTGCATCCAGATTTTCGCTTACCTCATTCAGTACCATCATCTCTGTTTCCCGCTCATTTTGATACTCATTCCAATTATTGATCTGTAGTGCTATTAAAATCCCAAAAACCACAAGCACAATTTCACCAATAGCATATTTGAAATATTTTCCGTTTTTCCCTTCTGAAAGTAGGTTTTGTCTGATTTTTCGAAAGAATTTTATCATTGCTTAAGGGCTGATTATAACGAAGGCAAATAGACAACTAGAATAAGTATGCGCTGCGGTACCCGGAATACGGAAGCCCCTGCTTTGCTATAAATTTTATATTGGCTATCTGGTCTATTCATTCTCTTTTTTGTTTTGTGTTGCCACCCCCAACTCCGAGTTTGATTCAATAAAATGGACAATTATTTGCCTGTATATGCTTTGTTCACTAAAAGATAGGTTTTTCCAGAGCGCTGCATGGGATAAGTCGTAAGCATATACCACCTGCATTTTCCTGAATGCCGTTTCCCGAACTTTTTCTTCAAAGAGTTTGGAGTAGTTATATACCTCATTGTCACTAATCAGCAAGAGTGGTGCTGATAAGTTGGAAAGATAGGTTACGGGTGATGCCTGCCTGAACTTTTCTGCTCCTTCGCCAAAAACGGCTTCCACATGCAGTTTGGCCAGTTCAGGCCTTTCACTGTTTGCAAGAGTACTGTGGTAGTCCATTATATCAAACCCCCCTGAGACGGGAATGATCCCTCTGAATATTTCAGGAGAAATTCCAACCTGGTTTAAATAGGTACTATCCATACTGATGAGTGCGGATAAATGTGCACCTGAAGAAAACCCCCCAATAAAAAATTTATCACTGTCATATCCGTATTCATTGGCATGTTCATAAAGCCATTTTACTGCAGACGCCACATCCTGTATGTGTTTGGGGTGCCTGATCCCTTTATTCAAGCTAGAATCTCGCCATACAGCTGGGCTTAACCTATGCCCGACACTTGCCACAGCTATTCCCCGGGCAGCAATCTTTCTGGCCAGGTCCATTTCCTTGTCCTTGTCCACATAAGACCAGGCCCCTCCTCCGATCCAAATCAGAAGCGGAATCTCACCATTCTTTTTGGGTAGAACCAGGTTCAGCCGCTGCAGCGAATCCCCGGGAATTGGATCAATCACATACGGAATGTCATTAAGTTCAGTTGCTTTATAACTATTATGGGTCTGGCTACATGAAAAATTCAGGCCAAGGCAAAACATTGCCATCAGGGTAATCGCTACTTTTTTCATGTCGGTATTATATTTTACAGCACCCAATGGGCCGGGGTATGCCACCTTATGTATGAACAGTTGTTCTGCCTGAAAAGGGCCTACAACATAACAACTGCTTATGTGATACTTAAGCGGCGGTTAAGCATTGATTAATTAAATGTAGGGATTTTCTTTTCGGGATAGAAAAGCTATGGGGCATAGCCGAGGGTGTACTATCGTTATTTATTGACACTATTTTTTCTTAATTCCTCTTCAATTTCAGCTATCAACTCATTGCTTTTTATTAGTATTTCTGTGATATAACGTCGCTTAAGCCCATTAACAGCGTCAATCACATGACTATATAATCTGGATAGGGCCAAATATGCAGGGGAATTATGATTTCTGATCCAACTCGTATCAAGACTGCTTATATCGAATGATGGATTTTGATAATGCCTTAGAATAAAAACGAAGGGGTCTAAATGAGAGGTTTTGTAATGTTCCCGCGAGTCTTCGTTAATCTCCCTTAGGAATTGTTGATACTTTTCTACTAAAGCATAATAATCACTTAAATGATTTAGTAAATCTCTGTTCTTAATAATGTAAATACCAGTTGTATTCTGCATTTCATCAAAGGTCTTTCTGTTTACTGCTATATTATTCCAACCGAATTTAATCAGCGAATCGATTGTAATTATATCCCTTACTGATTTCGCCTTTAGCAATAGTTCCAATCCTTCATCCTGGCTGGATTGATAAACGGCTAAAACGGAATCTGCTAAGGTTAAATCCTGTATATCCAGTTGGATATCATCTTTCAGTTTTTGAAGAAAAGATAATTCCCTGTTGTGTTCTTTTCTCTGTTCATTGAAATCGTCAAGCTGAATGGCTATAAGAATGCCTATGACTACAAGAATAATTTCGCCTATGGCATAGAAGAGGTACCTGCTGAAATTGTTTTCAGAAAGTAATTTTTGTCTAATCTTTCGAAAGAATTTAATCATAGATGTATCCCGGAAAGCGGGAAATATTTTTGGTTATTCTTTAATTTCGGATTCTATTAAATCCAATATTTCCTGTATTCTGTTGCTTAAAGCCTCTGATTGCATGTTTGCAGCTTTATTTAAAGTAATGGCGCTTCCCAAAATACCTTCCAGCTTTCGGCTGGTTACTATTTCATTTACGGGAGCCCCTAATTTTGAGGTTCCAATTTCTACTTTAAAGGACTCCTCATTTCGATCCAATAGCCAGAGATGTTCAGAATCGTTCATAAAACTATTAGAGACATCCCTTCCCAGGCCTAAATCCGATAGAATTTGATCAAAGTGACCGTTTACATACTCGCTCCACGTTACCTCAATTTCCCGGACCCCAACTACATCCGAAGACCAATTGGATAACAGGCGTTTTAATTTGGGGTTGCGAACTAGTATTAAATTGTCGGAACTCGTTAAGTCGTTTTCTATGGGGTCGAATGTAGGATCATGGAAGGCATTGCCAAGATTTTTGATCAGGCTGTCACGATTAGCGCCAACAGGCTGGTCAAATGCCTTTAATGCCTTGAGTGCTGAAGAAATGATCCTTTTTCGGGTGGTCATTTTTTCTTCCAACTGTGCAAGATTCGCCTGATAATCTTCCTGTAGTTGGCGGAGGACTACCTGTTCCTTTATTCGGTCCTTTCTTTGTTCGTTCCAGTCATTAACCTGCAGGGCCAGGAGGATGCCTATCATCACAAGCACAACTTCTCCAATGGCATATTTGAGGTATTTCCCCGTTTTATTTTTCTCCATGAGGTCGAATCGGATTTTACGAAAGAATTTAAGCATTAGCTCATTTTTGTCAATAAGGTACTGATATATTTTAAATGGCTTATCTTACCTAGTTATATCAGTGTTCATCCACTTAGTTAGGGTGGTATGGAGTCAAATCAATTGTACGGCTATAATGCAGAAACTTAAAGAAATAGGGCTTTGGGCAGCAATAATTCTGCTCGTGGCGGGGTTGGTGGTGATGAGACTGGGGTTTGGAATAATCAATGAGGAAACAACGGATCCTTCAGGCATTGAGTTATTCTTTAATTTTCTCGGGGGAGGATTTATTGTATTGCTCGGGGGAGCGGTTTCAGCAGTTATGCTTACGATACTGGTCGTTATGGGATTCGTTGAAATTGGGAAGCGATCTGGAACAAAAGGTGTTCTTATTGGAGTTGGAGTCCTTGTCTCAGTCTGTGTTTTGATTTTATGGTTGATCTATCAGTGGGGCTCCAACCTGGTAGAACCTCATATGCCAAGCGAAATTGAGAATAACCCCCCTGAACAAGTTTCGGATATGTTTCCACAGGAAAAGGTTGAGGTTGCGGTTATCAACGGAATGGTCTATGCTAAACCTGCATTTTATTACGGAGCATACAAAATTAGAAATAGTTAATAACCAATTGCAGCCCCATCAGGTCTGGACGAATCGGATGCGCCAATCAGAATATTGTTCTTCGGGTCAATTACGATCCCCATTAAGGCACCTAAAGACGATACAGGGATCAACTGATGGCCCATGAGTTCAAGATTCCGCTTTGTGTCGGGAGATAGCAGGTGTTCCTCGTATTCAATAATATCGGGTAACCACTCATGATGTATCTTCATTGACTCAATAGCCCTGTCAATTCGCATATCATATTCTAAAACATTCAGAACCGTTTGAAAAACAGTGTTAATAATGGTTTTTCCACCCGGACTTCCTATAATTAAGTGTGGTTTACCGTCTTTAGCTACTATTGTAGGGGTCATACTCGACAACATTCTTTTTTCCGGTTCAATGATATTCGGTTTTGTTCCTATCAGTCCGGAACTTGTGGTTTCATTGGGTATTGGGTTGAAATCCCCCATTTCATTGTTGAATATAAAGCCAAGTTTGGGAGACCCCATTCCGGAGCCATAGGGATGCTCCAAAGTGTAGGTCAAAGAAACAGCGTTGCCGGTTTTATCAATAACAGAAAAGTGGGTGGTGCTGCTGCCGTCATATATTTGTCCGAATTTTGTCGTGTCACTTGGCGATGCTTTTGACCAATCAATATTTTCAAAACGCATTTTGGCAAATTCTTTGGAAGTCAATTTCTGTACCGGGGTATTCAAGTTAAAGTCAGGATCTCCTAAATGTTCTGCTCTGTCGGCAAAGGCTCTTCGCATCACCTCCGCCAGTAAATGGACATATTCGGTAGAATTAAATTCGATTGCATCCAGGTCTGCCAATTCCATAAGATTCATCATTTCAACAAGCGCTACCCCCCCGGAACTGGGAGGTGCCATGGAGTAGATGTCATAGCCTTTATAGGTCCCTTTTATGGGTTTTCTCTCCACAGCTGTGTACTTCTGAAGGTCTTTTTTAGTGATAATACCTCCATTTTCCTTCATATATCGGGCAATCTCCTTTGCAACGCTCCCTTTATAGAAACCGTCATGGCCCTTATCTCGTATTATTGATAACGTATTGGCCAGTTCGGGTTGTTTCCAGATTTCCCCGAATGTTGTTAGGCTCCCATTATCCTTCCTGAAATAGTCTTTCAGGAATTGAATTTTGGTGTTGGCATCAAAATAATTGGCATTACGGGCAAGGCTCCAGGTGAGTTCGAAACCATTTGTTGCCAGGTCAATTGCGGGTTGAACCAAATCCGCCCAGGGCAGATGCCCGTATTTTTTATGAGCCATATAAAGGCCTGCGACCGTCCCCGGTACACCTACTGACTTCAGACCGACGTGATTACTGGTTGATTCCCTTCCGTAAAGGTTTATGCCTTTGGGAAGGTTTCCGGCTTCATCCAGAAACATATCCGAAGTTGCTTTTATAGGTGCTTTTTCCCTAAAGTCAATCGTGGTGGTAGTTCCGGACGAATCCATATAGACCAAAAACCCCCCGCCTCCTATATTTCCGGCGGTTGGGTGCGTGACAGCCAATGCAAATGCAGTTGCCACAGAGGCGTCAATTGCATTCCCACCTTTTTTCAGGATTTCGATTCCTACTTCCGATGCGATTTTGCTACTGGATACAACCATGCCATTTCTTGCATAGGTCTGCGCAGCCATTGTGTGGCACCCCACAGAAATAAAAAACCCGAGAAAAACTATTTTTATTTTTTTCATAATAATCAATTTCTATTGATCCAGACTATGGAAGGTCGTTTGGGTGGTCGTTATGCCCTAAAAACGGCTCAAGGCAACACAATCTGCCAGGTGTTGCAGTTACTTCGTGTGTTTGTTGAATTAATAAAAGTAGGTAATTTCCTTTTGCTGAAAGGAAAGCAATGGAGCATAGCCAACGTTGGCATTTCGTCGTTTCGTTGTCACCGACCATTGAAGTGCAAATATTACTCGGAAAAGAATAAACCAAACTTATTTATAAGTCTCAGTTTTTTGAGCGGAGTTAAAACCATCCATAAATGCTCTTTTGGTTCCTTCCCAATCGTAAATCGTTTCAATCACAAAAAATGTGAGAAAACCTAAGAAGAAAAAACCGACGTCTCTTTTTGAAATCTTCATTTTATAAAAATTTTTAGCTCAGTGATCTTACAATGAATGGCATCGGTTCCGTATATGGTTTGGTGCCTCACTACCCAGACCAGCCTTGGAATGATTAGTAAACTCTAATATAGGAAAATTTCCCAGGCACTGGGCTATTGCCGTTGCTGCGGGTAGTATTGTTTGATTAAAATTATCACTAAATAAATAACAGGGATCCCAAAAAGCAAACCGATTAGAAATGGGGACACATAATTGACAAGTTCCGGATACAATCCCAGTCCGTTTAGAATAGATGTTAGAGTAAGAACAAAGCAAGTAAAGCCTATGGCAGTGGCTAAAACCCTTAACATCTGTGATGCAATTTTATAGTTGTATTCCACGTTTTCGGGCCTGATTTTAATAGGGTAGTTAAAAACATGTGGGTATTGACTGAGCTTGATAATGCTCAGAACAATAATGCCCAGAATTATGGGTAGTTGCCACAACAGGCTTTTGTTGCCATATCCATTGGGATCTTTCTGAGTTGTGTTAAAATGAATAGGTAACTCCTCTGGGAGATGATTGTAATAGATAAGAATAAGCAGGGCTGAACTCAGTATCAATATAAAGCTCAGAACCTCCAATACTCTATCTAATTTACTTTTCTCAATGGTTATTTTGGGGCGGGTCATTTTTTGAATTACTTACAACTATTACCCTTAACTGCGTTTTAATGCTGTTCAGCTATTATTCGGCAAAGTATTTATATAGTCCTTTAAATATTGGTGTAATCCTTTTTCCGGATTATTGAGCAGCTCTTTTTTATACTCAATTTTCAGTTCATCTAAAAGGCGCATTATATTAAAGCCAATAGTGTAGTGATAGTCGGTGGGACCGGCATAGACTAAGTAATTAAAAGCACTGCTTTCCAAATCAATTTCTTCAAATTCCGAAAAAGAATTGAACTTCTGATCGTTCAGGATCGTTGGAGCCTCAGAATTATTGAAGTAATTTTTAAGGACAAACATGCTCTTGTACTCAATGTATCTGGCAGATCCTTCCTGGATGACATAATAGTCCTCTACCCGTTCAAGAAGTGGATAATCTGCCCCGTACTTAGTGATCCGCTTTTCCCTCTGGTCCAGGTAAGACGTAATTAATGAGTTGCGATTATCTTTATTGCCCTCTGAAAGGGCTTTCATTAGTATTTTGTTTTCACCCTGGATAAGGGTTAGGAATTGCTCGTCTTCCTGACATAGGGCCACCAGGTTTCTGGAGTCAAAGGGTAAAATTGCAATTACAGAATCAGCGTATTTCCGATAATTCTTATTGTTATACTGATAATGATGAAACATTTCATGAATTACCATGGTTGCCCACATTTCTGTGGTTTCTACAGAAGGAATGTATTTCCCGATTTCTTCCACTGAAGAATATTGTTCCACAGGATTTTTAAAGAAGAACTCTGAAGAATCCTCTTCATTGAAACTAATCATCACTTCCATGTGATATGGAATGCTGTCTGTCCTTTCTAAGAGCCAATAATTATCACTGTGTTTTTTGCCCTCGCGTAATTTTTCAATCACATAGGAATCCGGAAAGAATATTTCAGACCAATTTGAATCGAAGTAAATCAGAGTTCCTTCATTGTTTTTGGTGCCAAAGTCAGACCAACTACTTTCGGCAACAGCTTTTTTCAGGTTCAGAACGAAAGAAATTCTTCGGGTGGACAAACTATCGGGTAAATCAAATTGATTCTCTGAGGTATTACTTTCAATTCGTGTCTGGGAATTATTTTTTTGATTCTGGCATGCGGTTGTGAGAATGCAAACACCAGCTAGTAGTAAAAGTTTTATTTTCAATGTGTTCAATTTGCCTATTGATTAGTGTTTAAAACGTAGCGACCCAATGGGAGCTATGAGTTCATATACAATATTATCAACTTTATTCAGTATTCGATTGAATCACGGCCATTTTAGTTGCCTGAAGAATATCCTCGTTTTCTGCATCAAAAATATTCCAGCTATTAACTACGGCTATAGATTCATATTGCGGGAAAACTAAGAGAAACTGGCCACCAAAACCTCTGCCAGCCCAGATTTCAACATCTCCCTGATCTTCTCTCCACCATTGATAGCCATATCCCCTTTCGTTATCGAATTCAACGTGTTTCGATGTACTTGTTTTAGCCCAATCTGAGGAAATTATTTGCTGTCCGTCCCAGGCGCCATTATTTAGCATTAAGTATCCAATTTTTGCCAAATCTTGCGCTTCCAAGAACAAACCACCCTCAGTGTCCGGAAATCCGGCTGGCGTCTTTTTCCAATAGTAATTCTCAATGCCCAATGGAGTAAATAAATGTTTCTCAGCATATTCATCCATGTATAATCCTGTAGCCTTCTTAATTATCCCAGACATGAGATGGCTCGCCCCACTGTTATAAACCCATTTCGTTCCCGGAATTGTATCCATTGGCTGATTCAAAGTAAACTGAATCCAATCTTTGCTTTCTTCGAGTTGTCCGGTAGTATTTGTTGAATCTATGGGCCTGTCTATTTCATGCCATTCCATCCCCAGTTGCATGGTCAACAGATTTTCTAAGGTTGCGGTTTTAAGGGCTTCATCCGTTTTAGATAAGTTGTAGTCCTCAAAGAAATCAAGCACTTTGATGTCTGTATTGCTTATAGCATTTTCTTTAATCGCTACACCAATCAAGATTGAAGCAATGGATTTGGTAACAGATTGCAGGGTATGAACCTGTCGGTTTTGATAATAGGGGTGCCAGTAGGGATGATAGTAATTATAGTCTCCGAAAACAGTAGAATCTCTGCAGGTTGCATATCCGCATCCCAGTACACCGGACTTCCCCTTACTTATTTTCTTGTAATCATTCGTAAAGGACTGCCTGAATACCAACTTCCCATTTTTAATTAAGAGCAGTTGGTCAACATTGCCATAAACTCTATTTTCAATCCCATTTCGTAAATCATCAAAAGGCGCCTTCTTTAAGCTTTCAGCTTCAAAAGTTGAGGTTTCCCAGGAAGCTGTCGGAAACTGACTCTCTTTATCTTGATTTTTACACGATATCAAAAGAAATAGCAGGATACTGAGTATTGTGAGATGCTTGTTTTTCATTGTTTGTATTTATTGTTGTGCTTTCGTTATTTCTTTTTCAATTTGTTTCTGAATAATTTTCATTTTTTCCAATGCAGCTTTTGCATAATTCTGAAATATGAGGCGTTCAGTATAAATATGTGTCAAATGATTCATGAATCTATCAACCTTTTTTAAACCATTAAAATCATTAGGGACTTTAAGATGTGAATCATCGAATTTCCTACTCGTATCACTACTAATGGTTTCCAAATAATCTAAAAAAATTGAATTTGTATTTAAGTACAATTGTTTCTTCAAGTCCATGGATTCAGAAACTTGAGCGTATTGAAAATCATATAAATTGACTATTTCTGATTTTAATTTGTCATTTTTGATAATTTCCAATCCTTTAGATTTTAGCGATTCAAAACCCATTTTTTGAGGCCAAAAAGCATCGTATCGATTTATATCGCCAAACATTCTTGCCATTGAAGCATCATAATTGACTGACTCGTCTTTTAAAATGCTAATTAGTTGTCTGTTGTATTGAATTGACAAGGAATCATTTTTAATCATTCCCTTTAGATTATTAATATCTGTTATGAGATCATTATTCAGGCTTTGAAGAATTTTTAACTCTACGAAATTATCTTTTCGATTTTCATTCCAATTGTTAATTTGAAGTGCAATTAAAATTCCAATTACTACAAGAATAATTTCTCCAATTGCATATTTGAAATACTTTACAGTTTTACCTTCTGTAAGTAGGTTTTGTCTTATCCTTCTGAAAAACTTGATCATATCTTTTGTTTTTTAAGGCCAGCGCACCGTCTGGCTCCTCACTTACAAAGGTCTACAAGACCTTTGCTATCCGTTCGGCCCTCTTAAGAATTTTATCATTGATTATTAGTTGGTCCCGATAACTATCGGGAATGAAGCAACACGGTTTTGTATATGAAAAATGGCGGATTCTTATGTGCTCTTTTTTAAATACGTTGTTGGTAATAGTCAGATTCCATTGGGTTTTACAAATCCTTGAATGAATTCAGAGACCAATTTTGTAAAATGTAACATATCCGGTTCGCTCCAGTAGGATCCTACTAACTGTATTCCTATGGGCAATCCTTCTTCACCTAATCCCAGTGGAATACTCATGGCCGGGTGACCACTTCCATTAAAACAGGCATTAAAGGGCCAAACATAATTTATATAAGTAACGGCTTTGTCGTTATAGTGGATTGGAGTACCGATCTTACATCTTTTATAGGCTGGTCCGTAACCAATCGGACAAACCAGAAAGTCAAAGTTTTCAAAGTACGTCTCCCATTCTTCAATTATTTGAGCTCTTCGCCCTATTAGTTCTGAATAATCAGTAAATGTATCTATGAGCTTCCAAAAATCTGTTTTCATTCCTTTTAGAAATCCTCTTCTCAGGGATCGCATCATCAAGGGTCTTATGAACCAGGGTACATCCTGAAGGATCATTTGAAATGAAAGCCTGCTGAAGACTTCCAGTGTACGTCCGTGCAAATCATTTTGGAGCGGTGCATGCCTCGTTTCCACACCTTTCTCGTTTAGGAGGGAAATGAAATTTTTGATCGTATCCTGAGTTTGTTGACTGGTCTCATATCCAGGCCAGCAATCTACCCATCCAACTTTGTAATCAGTCAGTATTTTGTTTTCTGGCCTGCTCCAGGCAATCGGTTGAATCGATCTGTCGCTTTTGTCGGGTCCTTGCAATAGTGTCCATAAGAGTTCCAGGTCTTCGGGAGTTCTTGCCATTGGGCCACCCGTAGCCATTTGAAAAAGGTATCCTCTCGCATTTTTTGGTTTGGGTGCAAGCCCATGCCCCGGGATGGTATTTTCAGTGGGCTTCAGGCCATAAATACCACAAAAATTTGAAGGTATCCGAATGGACCCTCCCAAATCACCACCGAGTTCAATGGGAACCATCCCGGATGCCAAGGCAGCCGATGCTCCCCCTGAACTTCCCCCGGGAGAATATTCCGGGTTGTACGGATTCTTACAATCTGGGTAGAGATCACCACTGACCTGATAGTCCAGAAGTTCTTTAGCAACATTGGTTTTCCCTATGATTATGGCTCCGGCAGCTTTCAACCTTTTTACAACTAAAGCATCTTCAGGAGCTTCCCAGTCCTTTAATCGGTTACTGTTCAGGGTGCTCCTGGTGCCTTTTACCCAAAACTGTTCTTTTACCGTCATCGGAACACCATGTAAGGGACCCCTAAAATTACCTGCTTCAGCCTCCCTATCGCAAGCCTCCGCTTCCTTCATTGCCTGCTCCTCCAGTAGCACCACGATGGCACCGATCCTTGGGTTATATTCATGGATATGTTCAAGATGCGCCCGCAAAATAGCCGATGAAGTGGCCTCCTTATTTCGAATCAGACTTGCCAGCTCACAAGCAGATTTATATATATAGTTATTCATTTATTCTTAATTATTGCCAACAGCCCAGGCTATGCAAGGTCGCTCGGGCAGGTGTTCGCTTTCAAAACGACTCACGACAAAACAGCCAGCCTGGGGTGGCAGTGGCCCGGGTTGATTATTGATTAATTAAAAGTAGGGATTTTCTAAGAAGCTAAGGCCAGCCACGAAGTATACCCGTTTTTGTGCACCGCATTTCCTCAATTGTCAGAGCGACCGATAAATGACGAGCACTACTGCAACAACAAAAATGGAAGTGAATATTACTTTGTTGTGCCTGGCAAGCCAATTTGGAAGAAATATGTCAAAATTGTCCCTTTCTGAGTCTGAATACTTTCTGGCAATCAATGTTAATGGGCAAAACATTTTGAAGATTAGTAAGGTGAGGCCCTCGCCAATTACAAGGGCGATACCAATCCACGTATAGATGGTTACCTTATCGGCAATCCCGGAATACAGCACATAGAAGATTACGGCAACAAAAAATGCCCAGATTACAGTATGAAGTAGCTTAATTGCAAAAAGCTTCTCTGTTGAATTCATTGTTGCATTAGGTCAATTGTTTTACAACGGTCTTCTATATGAGCTGTTCTAATGGCTTATATACATTGTTGGTATTTCATATGCATTTTATAATTCAATGTCTTTAACAATTATCAAAGTTAAAATTGCAATGCAGACAAAACCAATCGCGGCCGTCTTTACAGCCATGGATTTTGATGCTTCTATTCTTATGCGCATTATTCTTTTCTTAAAAATCAGTCCAACAATAAATGGCAACACCAATAGAAACGCGTACCCATAAAGTGTAGTCGGATGATATAACTCTTCCATAGCATTTCTTATTAGTCCGAAGAATATGTAGTCCATAACTACGGCTGAAAGCAACAATATTAGCGAGATACTTAACGCTCCTTTGAAAAGATGCTTGTCTGGGAACGTTTTTAAGGCTAAAAAAATGGCATACATCCATAAAAATGGCAAAACAGACAGCATTAGAATAATTCCCAGAGATGGACTATAACTCCATGGAAACCAAAGCAGGAGGTTCGAAGCCCAGTATACGGCAAAACCAAGGCAAAAAACATAAAGGATCCAATTTTTCATTTCTTTCAATTAAATCTTCAAGAAAGGCATGTATTCATTCCAACCAAAAAATACTGAAAAAAATATGTGAATTAAAGGTGCAGATAAAATACTCAATGCTAAATACAGAAATGTTCTTCTCAGATCTATTTTCAATACTTCACTAATAGTTCGATCTTAAATAAAGGTGCATTCTATAATGAAATCCGATTTACGTATAGCTTTTAAAGGGTGCAACTTTATTAGTTTATCCTATTTGAATGTATAAAACTTATTTTAAGTTCATTTCCGACTCGTTTAAGATAAACGCTGTGTAAGTTATCAGGGCCATAATAATAATGAACAAATGCGCTGTTGCAGTCAGTCTCAATTTCAAAATCAAATTCATCGAATTTGTATTCATCCGGCTCCGGCCAATCTTTAATGAATTGAACCAGTTCATTAAAATTTATTTCTCCTTCATCTCCGTACATGAGAAAATCCGAAGTAGTAAGATTTTTTAGTTCTTCAAAATCACTATGGTTGCCTGAATACAAAAAATCTATAATCACCTGTTTGGCCTGTTCAGGATCCACTTTATCGCATTTTTGGTTTTGCGTTCCACACCCAACTGTGAATACCAGAAATAGAACTAATATTTTTTTCATTTTTAGTAAATTTTAGTTGGGCCTAGTGGTCCTGATAATGAGTAGTTGCGAAGTAATTACTTATGACCCTTGTTGTGCTTTCGCTATTATTCAAGCTCCTGATCAATTTCTTTCAATATTGTTTCTATTTCTTTTTTTATGGTACCCAGAAACATTTCATTTGAAGTTACTGATTTAAGGAACAATGCGTATTCAAATAGGTGGTTTTCGAGCTCAATAGAATAGAAAATCAGTTTATTATCCACATTTTCTGAGATCGATTGATAAGGAACATTATATTCATCATTGGCAATTTTCCGCAAACTACCTTCCTTAAAAAGGATGGTTTTTATTTTGTCCTTTTTGGTCTGCGCCGCATTTTCCTGACGTTTATAATCTTCTACCAGGCTTTCGAATGACGCTATTCTTTGTCTCAGCTTTTGGCTTGTAATCGTATTTAAGTTGCCTGAACTTACTATATCACTTAAGACTCCTCTTGTAGGTTGAAAAACAAAGGATTTGCCAAGGACTTGAAGCCTCTTGTCCACAGAATCGCTGGAAATACCATTGGATACATCCTTGTCAAACAACGCTATTAATCCGTTGACACCATTCAAAATGTCCTTGGCCTTGGCAATTGAAATATTTACTTTCTCCAGGTTGGTATTAAATTCTGATTTCAGAGATATTAAATACTCTTGTTCTATTCTTCGTTCTCTTTTTTGCTCATTCCAGTTGTTGATCTGAAGAGCGATCAAAATTCCAATCACAACAAGGATAATTTCTCCTATGGCATAAAGTAGATATTTATTGAATTGGTTTTCAGAGATTAAATTTTCTCGAATTTTCCGAAAGAATTTTATCATTGGTTAACGGTATTTAACACTAAAGTACATCGGTTCTGGCTGTTTTGAGTGGGGATTAGAAAGTACTGATCCCGCGTCTTGCTTATAACAGCTCCTTGATTTAAATTTAAACCTTGTCACACGTTCCAATCTATACGAAATTTCCTGCCTGCCTAAACGCTTGTTCATTCCCGGTGTAGGTTATCAGCTTTTTCTACTGATTTTCCTTTGAACGTTCAGAGAATGCATGTTTTTTAAATATAACCAATCTGATTCTTAACTCGTATTAGCGGCACAAAGAAACTATTGGGGCTTGGGGTCTTGGACTTCATCAATTGCCTTTATCAGTCCTCTGGCTTCAGATAAGGTTTGCTCCATGTTCTCATAAGTCCGACTTTTTCGAAAAATGGAACGGCGTAAATAATTACGCGTTGTTGGGTTTCTTAAAAATTCGTAGAAAATAATTTTCCTTTCCTCTTCACTTTGTACAAACGGATAATTATTAGCCATTATCGACAGCCCGGCATTTCCAGACCCCATCTCTATTCCGCTTGAATTGGTATAGTAACCCGCAATTTCAAGATTAGCGTCTCTGTCCCATACCTTAAAGGAATCAAAATAGTTGGCTGTATGGGTATAATATTGGTTTACTTTTTCGAAAATATCCGGATTTGAATTGAGACTGGTCACACCGGCATTGATCATCTTCTTGTAGGTTTCATCATTTAGACTGTATCCAAAGTAGCCAAAACCCAGCCGATCTACTAAGGTGTCCATAGGTATGTCCATCCGTCTATCTGTTCTCAGGAGCCATTCCAGATTTTCGACTTTTTGTATTTTGTTCTGCAGCCCTTCGGAAATTGCAAGTGAATCTGAAATCAGGTCTTTTCTCAGGTTATGCAAATATTGCTCTTCCTTTATGAGCAATTGCCTCTGTTCGTTCCAATTGTTGATACTCACTGCAATTAGTATTCCGATCACAACAAGCACAATCTCACCAATGGCATATAGCAAGTACTTGCTATACTTGTTTTCAGTGAGTAGACTTTGTCTGATCTTTCTAAAGAATTTTATCATTGGTTATTGGTTGGTCCCAATAACTATTGGGAATGAAGGATAACGTTTCATATATGAGCTGTTTTAATGGCTTATATGCCATTGTTGTACTCTCGTTATTTTTATTTCAGGTGCGCGTATCTAATTCTGTATTGATGTCATCTATTAACCTTTCTATTAAATCCCGCATATTTCTGAGACTGTTATAATAGAGTCTTAATTGTGTGTAATAATAATCAAAGTCGGCAAGCACCTCTTTTTTATCAGGATTATCAACGAAAAAATCTTTAGCGCTAAAATATTTATGTTCGACTGCATATTTCTGTCCAATAAAGTCTTGTCGTCGTTTAATATCATCATAAACGCTGGTTAAAGAAGGTTTTCGGGTTTCATATAGTTCCTGTATCGTTTGAAGTAATAACTCATTTTTTATTAATCCTGCAGAGGCGTTTGAGGTTAATACCTTATATGAGCCCATAGTAAGTCTTAATCCAGCGCCTCTGTTAATCATATCCCTCACCGAAACTTCATCCAGCGTATATTTTATCGGAATAAAATTTCTTGGTAAGATAAACGTAGAATCCAAAAAATATAATTTTGAGATTTTTCTGTGATAACGCTCAATAGCACTTTCAATTCTGTTAAGGTCTACTTCCAAATCAGCCTTAATACCAGTTAAATAGTTCAATTCTCGGGATTGTTCTTTTCTGCCTTCATTCCAAGTATTGATTTGCAAAGCGATCAAAATTCCAATAACCACAAGGACTATTTCTCCAATAGCATATTTCAAGTACTTTCCGGTTTTTCCTTCTGAAAGTAGGTTTTGTCTTATTCTACTGAATAACTTGATCATGTCTTTTGTTTTTTAAGACCAGCGCACCATATGGCTCCTCAATGGCATATCCGTTCGGCCCTCTGAAGAATTTTAACATGGGTCAAAGGTTGGTCCCGATAACTATCGGGTATGAAGGCTAACGGCCTTCATACCTGACGCAGCCAGCTTTTGATGGCTATGGGCAGGTATGCATTTTTAGCTGCTGGTTCATTTTACATTTCAGTATCACCATTATTGGCATAAGGTTTTGGTATTGCATTTTTATCATCTCCAATTATCTCTCGGATATCGATTTCTATGGCTCTTGAAATTGTAGTAATTGGGACATCATTTCTACTTCCTTCAAAAGGGTTTTCAGACACATCACCTACCCTTTCCATAAGCATAAAAACCCATGATATAACTATGCTGATTGGAACAGTCATCCAAACAAAGTTTTTAGCAATTAGACTATTGATGAGGTTTGTATTTTCATCTCTAGCCAGGCTATGTCCTATCTCGTTAAATTCATGCATCATTCCAAAGGGGAGCAGAATCATAAAAATCCAAACAAAAAACAAGTTTAGTGTGGCAAATTGCCTTGGATACGGGAAATTTTTAATTCTTTCGACTTTGCCTTGTAAGGTAAATAGTTCGCCAATCAGGTTCTTGAATTCCATGTGTCGAAAGTCATCAATCAATCCTTCTAATTTTAATTTTTTAAAGTGCTTTGATTGAAGATTGAGGCAGGCAGCTTGTTTGTTGGTCATACTGAGAATATATTCTTTTTCATCTTCAGTTAGATATCCCTCAAGTTCTTCTTGTAGAGAGAATTTGTGTTCTTTTATTTCCAAGGTTCCCATATGCTCTTTGTAAGACTTATTACCCACAATAGTTTCCCATGGTTTATTGGTTCTAAGTGCATGCCTTAAAGAAGTTAACCAGGCGATATGACGCATGATAATAGTTTTCTTGATTTTAAGGAATTCATCATCGCTTCTTTCCAATTGTGTAAATTCATTAGTGATAAAGTCATTGACCATTGTAGCTAATAGTCTTGAAGCGTTTACAATGCCCCCATATATCTTGCGAGCTTCCCATAGTCTCTCATACGAAGCATTGTTTTTAAATCCGGTTATGAATGCGAGTGATGTTCCTATGAGTCCAACTGGAAGCCAAGGCAGATATAGCCACTTTAAGCCAACAACATCATACAGTATTACAGGTATAATAGACAGGAGGAAAAAAAAGTAGATATACTTTCTCGTCCATAGGAGTACAATTTTTAGTGAGTATACTGGCTTTATGTACATATTATTTTATTGCAGCTAATGATTAGTAAATGAAACGCAGCATCCCAAAGGGAGTTATGATTTCATATACATTGTTGTGTTGTGTTTTTCACCTTTCTCTTTCAGTTCTGGATAGAAAAACTTTCTAATACCTATGAAAACAAAAACCATGACTGTATAAACTAAAAAGAAAGGTAGAATAATGGCTTTCAGGCCTAGTACAAGCATAGCTGAAATAATGAGCAGTTGGAAACCCAAACCAAAGGTAGAAACGCAAGTCATCAACCAATTTGGCAATACTGCTCCTTTATCTGCATTACTATCCAAGGCATATATGGTTTTATCAAAAGCACTATAAAACAGCTTATACAAGCCAAAAAGGATATTCACATGCTTTTGGTTTTCGCCATCTAATGCTTTTGGTGTTTTGTTTTCAAACACACGACTGGTAGTATCACCATCAAATTTATTTCTTAAAATAACATAGTAGTAATTATATAGCGTGCCTTGTAATTGCAAGCCTATGAATGCTGCAAGGCATGTCCAAATGCTAGTATCGGTAATATACCAGATAGAAATAAAAAATAAAGCATTTAATATAATGTCTGCTACAGAATCCAAATAACGACCAGTATACGATGGTTTTTGTTTTACGCGTGCCAATTCACCATCTGCGGCATCTAGAATTGACTTAAAAATCAGAAAGAATGCAGCCAGCCAATAATAACCCTGTATAATACAATAAATGGCAATGAGGCCAGATATTATAAATCCAATAGTAAGGTGTACAGGAGTGACAGCAGTACTCTTTAATGAAT
This sequence comes from Robiginitalea insularis, assembly GCF_052497835.1. NCBI lineage: Bacteria > Pseudomonadati > Bacteroidota > Flavobacteriia > Flavobacteriales > Flavobacteriaceae > Robiginitalea > Robiginitalea insularis. The sequence continues at coordinate 648,675 of NZ_CP199296.1, read as the reverse complement.
TCGCGAGTACTTTGGCTATAGGTCTTCCATAGTCTGAAAGATCAACAAATTTATTCTCTTTGGGTAATTTGGACATGTAATAGTATTGCAAACCTTATAGTGGAAGATACCGGGAATAGTATAAAGATAAGGCTAAATCATAGCTTGCGCATTGGTTTCAGGAAGTAAATATGCTGAATAAGGAGTGTTCCATTTTGATGTTTTTCTGATAAGGCAATGTTTTGTCAAATGGAACACAACGGTCTAGTATATAAGCGGTTTTAATGGTTTAAATACATTGTTGTGTTTAGTCAATTACCCTTAACGCAAAATATCTGTTTTTGTCAAAAACCTCCTAGTTTCATTCTTTAAGCCATATTCTTTACAAAATCTACCCTGCCCTCTAAAGTATCATTCGCTCATACCCTTAACCGGGCCTGCATCCTTAATGGCGTATTATCCAGTTCTGCATTAATTAGTGTGGGGACAACACCTGTAAACTCTTTGAAATCCCTGATAAAGTGCATCTGGTCATGGTAGCCCGAGCTATGTGCAATGGCCGTCCAGCTGAGATCGGGTTTTGCTTCCCTCAGGCGGTACGCTTGCGAAAATCTGGCAATTTTTGCGTAAGTCTTCGGTGGCATCCCAATGCGTTCCCCACACCTTCTTTCAAACTGGCGAAGGCTTAAACAAGCAACGGACGCAAGCTCCTTAATAAGCATATTGCCATTGTTTTGCAGTAGTAAGCGCATGGCTTTATCAAAAGGCAACGATTCGTGAGCCCTGCTGAGGCGATGCAGCAAAAACATTTCTATGATGCATTTCTGGGTTTCCAGATTGTCGGTATTCGCCAACTTTTCGTTCAATTCCTTTAGCTCCGGCCCGAAGATTTGCTCTGCGTCATATGCTTCATCAAACAATTCTTTCATGGGGATGCCCAACAGCCTGAATAAACCGCCAGGCCGGAAATCTACCCGTATACATTTCAGGCATCGGTTCACCATCAGGTCTACACGGCTGTATTGGGGCCCAATGATCATTGTGGTGGCCTGCTGTTCGAAGTCCTTCATCCCTTCTTTCCTCATGTTCAGGGGGTGGTTGCCATAGAAAATAATGGATTGCAGTGGCGTAGCCGGATAGGGTGTTATTGTCGGCTCAACATCATTAGGCATCTGTACATCTACAGCTGTGTAGCAGAGGACGATTTCACGTAGCGCTGGATGGGGTATATAGATCGTGTCAGGCACTTTTAATAATATTCGGTTTGTAATTTGGGATGCTAATCCCTAAAAATACTACTTAAAGCATTTGAAATGAGCATCGTACAGATGTTTTTTGTGAATTTACGCCACTACCATATTCGCAGGCCAATGTTTTGGGTTTGATCACCCACATGGCTTACGTTATACTTAAATGAACGCCCATCGGACAAGCTTCCTTCGGCTTTAATTTGCACAAGGTGATTATCAAAATTGGGTTTCAGGGTTTCATGAAACTTTGTGGCAATACCCTCCAGGTGTTCAGAATTGCGGAGTTCTGTGATGGTTACCACCCCGTCTGAAGCCAGGGTTTCAAAATCTGTCTGGTTTATAAACCAGAAGGGAACGGCATTTCCGGTACTTTGCGCTATGATGGGAAATACCTCAGGACCGGCATCCTTTTCCTTTATGACAAATCCAGAGGTGAGCAAATGGCATGAAAATGCGGCTGGCACATCAAATAGTTGGAGCAGGTTAAAGTCTTCGTTTATGCAGCCTGGCTCACGATAAAAGGCGATGACCACCCATCCGTCCACCGCGTAAATCTGATTCAGTATGGAGGCTAAGCGCATATAAAGCGGTGGCCCCGGATCTTCTGCCGAGGGAAAGGGTATTTTGACATGGGCGGATGAACTTTCTAATTTACGCAGTTCAATCTCAAGAAGTTGTTGCTGTAAATCCTCGCTTATCATCTGATCGTCCGAACAGCCTACCGTGCAAATAAGCAGGGAAATTGATAAAGCAATTGCAGTGAAAAGTCGTTGTGCCGAATGGCGGTTGAAAATAGTTTCCATTTTAATGTCGTTTATATGCAAAGCTATCTTTCATTGCCAGGTCTGGATAGTACAAAAACGACATTCTTTCCGCTCATGGTTGGTGGGAGCTATGCTATAGGGTTTTCCCACTTGGGGTTTTTAGTTTACCAGTTAAAATATCAACTATAATTTTCAGTTTGTACGGTCCGGATTACCGTCTGTTCTATTTGTCACTTTTATGTATAATTCGTGGTATTATTTTGCCTGAGGTTTTACCTAAACTGTGTTTTAATGCAGTTTAGGTCTTGTTGGCAACAGTTGTTATTCTAGTTCTTAAGTAATTCTGTTAACTTTTTCTGCGAATCATTGTATCCTAATTCAATTGCCTTTCGGTAGCTTTTTATAGCATCTTCTTTTCGGTTATTTGCTTTATAGCCATCACCCAAAGAATCCCATAGGTTTCCGTCATTAGGATAAAGTTGAACATTTTTCTTAAACAATGCTACAACCCAATCTTTATGTTTATCCATCATTAATAGAATATTTCCAATTGAATTTAAAAGTCTGGAACTTGTAAAATTGTCAGGATATTTTTCTTTTAGTAAAGCTATTAGTTCTTCGGCATTAGCAATGGTGTTTTTTGCCATATAGTTAATAGCATAGGCATAAACATTGTTCTCAACTGGCTTCGGAATATAAGTCTCATCCAATAGCATTTTTGCAATTTCGTATGCGATGTATTCTACCTTTTCACTATTTGCATTTGTAGCATAGACAATATAGATATCCTTTTCGGGGAACCAAATCAGCGAGTGTGAATATGCACCATTAGACCCGTTATGAGTGATTCGTTTAACGTCACCTTCCAGAAACCTTATGCCCCAACCATAACCGTAGCTTGACTTACCACTGGGAGAATCTGCATAAGCCGCAGTCATTTTTTTAAACGACTCCCTTGATATAATTTTATCGGATTTTAGAGCTTTATACCAAAGTATCATATCATTTTGTGTCGAATTAATGCCTCCATTAGCTTTTAAATGCCAACTAATAGTGCCATTTTTTTGATACTTTAAAATAGGTGATTCATCTTCTAGAATTCCCCGATTGTAACTTCGTGAGATTTGCTTAGTATTCCATTTGGGTAACAGGTAACCTGTTTGTTTCATTCCTGCCGGAAAAAATAAATACCGGGATAAAAAGGCTTCATATTCTAATCCGGATGTAATTTCTATAATCTTACCTAAGACACTATAGCCTACATTAGAATATTCATACTTTTCTCCAGGACTAAACAGTAATTTACTTGCAAAAAGAGTATCGAAAAATTGTTTTGAAGTGATTTCGTCAAAATCATTTCCTATGGTTTCAGTAAAACCAGATGTATGAGTTAATAACTGGTGAATAGTGATATTTTGCTTATCTGTTGGAAGATTTTTAAAAAACAGGGACAATGGGTCTTTTTCATTTATTTCACCCATTTCAATCAACTTTAAAATAGCGGTTGCCGTAAACTGTTTTGTATTAGAGCCAATATCAAAAATAGTATTAGGGTTATTTTTTGCTTGGGTATTTTTGTTGGCTAGCCCATAACCTTTATTAATAACAATGTCTCCGTTTTTTATAACCGTTATAGCTCCTGCAAATCCGTTTTTAGATCCAGAATCCAAATAATTGTCTATTCTATTATAAAGGGTTGGTGATTGATTCTGATTTTGTGCAACCGCAATATTGCATAATGCAATGGCTATGAGGATAGTTAAAATTTGTAATGTTTTCATAGATTAAATTGTTTGAGGCAAAATTCAAGAAAAGAGAATTTAATATCTATAAAAACATCACGTCAATCTCCTGTCAATAACACGACAACAGTTTTAAGGACTTGAAAAACAGTTAAATAAGGCTGTACCCTAACTTGAAGTAGAGCTCTTTATGCTTCTCTATATTTACTGAATTGACAAGTATGATAATAAGGTTTATTACTATCAAAACAATGGCAACCCAAAGTGCTGTTAGATGATGCAAGCCAAAGGTTAATTTGAGAAATCCTGCTATGAAGAATATTAGAATAGAGATGATACTCCATAAAATTTGAAGGGTGATAATGTCTTTTGTAAGGTGGTTGTTTTGTTTGTAATAATAGGTTAGAGCTAATGGTAAAATGAAGTTCAACAATGGAATGAAGCAGACAAATGCAATAGAGAGATTTATGCGTTTAACCAGTGAATAATTAACATTCTCTGTCAGTTTTTGTGATTTACTTAAAGAAGACAAGTCTAAACCAAGAGTTTTAGCAAGAATTTTTGCTGTATGTCCTTTTGGCTTTTGACCTGCTTCTATACGTTGTATGGTTCGTATGGAAAGCCCAGATAGCTCAGCAAGCTCTTCTTGAGTTAAATGTTTTTGCTCTCTTATGGTTTTTAAATTCATCTGTACTTGATTTGGCACCGATTCTGTGAAATTATTGCCAAAGGTCTCGCGTATGATGTGTGCCTTTTGGCATACATTATACACGTTGTTGTGCTTTTGTTATTTTTTAATTTCTCTATCAATTAGTGCAATTAAATTTTCTGATTTTCCCTTAATACTTTGATAGAGTTCAATCATTCCTTCCGAAGTCCATTTCGAAACAACACATCCGTTTTTATATTCAAGACTCTCAAATAGAGCCTTAAAATCTTCTTCTGAAATATTGACCTGTTGTGCAGTTTTTTCTCCCAGAAAAACAGGCTTCATACGTTCAATATCAGCTAATCTAAAAATTGGTTTAGATATATTTTCATCATATTCCGCCGTTTCGTGTTCAATGTTGAATATATTTTGTTGGTAGAGTAGAGATAATTCAAATAAATATATTTTTATTGAATCGTTAGAAATAAGATTCATATTTCCAGAACTCACTAAATCATTGTATGTAACATTACTAGGTTGAAATCTTTCCTGATATAAAGTGTTCACCACATTATAAGTTGTTTCGTTTAAATCCTGAATTGGTTGTCCGTTTATTTGGTTTATTAATCTTTCATTTCCTCGTGCCTTTTTTTGTCTAAAATCTATATTGTATTCAAGGCTTTCAATATCTTTTGTTAGGTCCAGTTTAATATTTGATAAATACTTAAATTCTCTTTCGGCATCTAATCTTTTGTTATTTGAATTGTTTATTTGTAGTGCAATCAAAATTCCAATAACCACAAGTATTATTTCGCCTATTGCATAAAGCAGATACTTGCTGAATCTATTTTCATTTATCAACTTTTGCCGAATTTTTCTAAAAAATTTTATCATTGGTCAATGGTTGGTAATATGATGAAGCACAACGTCTAACGTATATGGAAAGTAGCGCTGAAAATAAGGGATAACTTTTCGGATTAAAATAAGCCGCATTGCCAAAAATGCGCAAACCTTTATGTTAGCATCGACTATCGCTATTTTTTATATACTTTGTTAGTGGCAGTAATTTGTGCAATATTCCGTTCTATATTTTTTTTATGGTGTTGGACGTGATATATTGTAAAATAAATCATTTCTCGAATTGTTAACTTTCCTAATAATGGATGTGGAAGAATAAGATTGTCAAGTTCGTTTTCTGTGAAATTTTCAAGATTATTTTCTACTATTTTCACATAACTCAAGAGTATTTTAAAAAGTTCCTTTTTCTTATTAGTTCCAATTTTTTCGTCAGGAACATATTTTCCAGTTGCTATCCCACCATTTTTTAATTCATTCTTATACTTGCTTATTAATTCAGTATAGTCCAAAATTGGACGATTTATTGCTCCGAAATTCTCAACAATTATAGCTTTATTACTTAATATTTTTGATAATGGTTCCACACTTTTAACTATATGTTCAAGTTCTTGTCCTGCACTCCATTTTTGGTCAAGTCTTACATTAAATTCTTTGTCCGTCAATGAGTTTATATATTCCAGAAAAAGATTATGATTTATGGTTAGTTCTTTTGTCAATACGGTTTTATTCATTTAGAGGTTTTTTTATAATTACCGCTAACGTTTTGGCTCTGCCCCAGTAAGGGATTTCGAAGCTTTTCTTTTTCAATTTATTTCTAATTTTCAATATATGTGTTTACTTTCGGTTTACCTCGGAAACCCTTATTGGGTATAGTCTTTGTAGTGCATCCGTTTTTTATTTACTTAATTGTAGAATAAGCATTCTTTTTTTAATATATCAAGGTCATGCTTGTATTTCATGGATAATTCCGCTCTATCGTATGCCTTTTTTGAATATTCGACAGCCATTTTTTTTATATCCGTTTGATTTATCGTTTCTATTGATTTAAATACCTTTTGCAACCGTAGCATTACTTCTATATTATTAGCACCATCTCTGGAAATAGGTCTGAAAGCATCATCAAAAAAATCTATCATCGAAATTTTGGGAACTGCTATACAATCATAAAGGATGGTAGTTTCTTTATTATTTTCATTTGCTTCGTTCCATAAAAAAAACAGTCGCTCATGACTGCCAATAATTTGAATGGCAGTTCCCGGATCATTAATTCCCGGAGATAGGGCTTTGCTGGCAATTTCTGTTAATGCAATAAGCCCAAATCGAGGATCCTCGTCATACAATCTGGTATTACCAACATGAATGGCAGCATTTATCTTTTGTGTTATTTCCTCCACGTTTGAATCCTCAGTAGTAGTGAAGGATACAATCTCAAAATTTTCATGAATAAAATCGCCTGGTAGACAATGAAGTTGAATTTTCAAGCCCTTCTTTTTAGCCAATGCTTGTAAAGCTGCCATATCTACATGTTGGACATAACCAACAGAGTTGCTAAGTACGAATTGTCCATCTGTGAAAGGGGTGGTAATAGGCGTCGCATTCAGGAAAGGTTGTTTAATGTATTCGGATAATGATTTAGAAGCAACCGATTCTACCTGAGATATGGTATTTTCTAATCTTCCTAATCTTGAAATTCCGTTTACCCATCTTAAGAAGGTAAGAATGACCATTGCCAATAGCGATAAAGTGAGTAAAAAAAGAATAAATATGCCAGACTTACCATAATACCCATTATCCAGGGCTACGGTAGCAACTATACTAAATATGAATGATCCTATGAAAACAGATAAAGCATTTTGCGACAAATCATCTGTAACTACAATCTTAAATGACCTTGGGGTAGCAGTATTACTTGCTGCAGCGAATGCTGATAACATCGATGCAACAGCAAATATTGAGATTACTAACATGCTGGCAGATATCGTATCCAGCAAACCCTTAATCGATTCTGTTTTTATGCTGGGAACCACTGTGTCTAATCCGGTTCCATCTGCTTGATGGGCAAATAATGCCAAAGCAACTGATCCTAAACAGAATAGCAAAGGTCTAAACCATAATTGCTCACGCAGCCTATGAAAATAAATAACGATAGTTTTTTTCATAAGCTTCAGATTAGGTTTTAACAATGGTGCACAACGGTTTTGGCTATGATACCGGCGCTACAATGAGGATGAAGCTAAGCGTTGGGTTTTCTGCTTTGCAGGAAAAATTAATGTCGGCAAAAGCGAACCCTGACCGTTCAACCATTGAAGTCATTTTTAGTATTATTTAAATGTAGGAAATTTTGTTTTAGTGAGAAGACAGCGCTGAATTATAGCCGTTGTTATATGGTGTTTTGTTTGGCATTAAACCGCTTTGTGATTCTGGTTTTGTGCCATAATATTATCTTATTACCAAATTTAAACCGTTAAAATGGCATATCTTTTTCTATCTGATTTGTTAATTAACCGTAATGAGCAATTAAATTTTTAAGCTTACACCGGTAACCTAAATCAATATCTTAATGACAGATAGAAACTACTTCAATAATATTCATAAACTAAACCGATAACAGAGGATGAAATGTAAAAACTGTAATAAGCCAATAACGGATGATTATAAGTATTGTCCGCATTGTGGTCAGAAATCGGATATTGAAAGATTAAATTTCCAACATTTGCTAAGAGACCTATGGATGGCATTTAGCAATACAGACCGGGGAATGCTGCTATTGGTTCGACAGTTAGTATACAGACCAGGTAAAGTGGCCCGGGGCTATATTTCAGGGCAAAGAAAGACCTATTACAATCCCTTTAGCTTTTTGGCAATTATGGTAGCGATTGCATTCTTTTTTATTCTGAAGTTCGAAGATACCACAATCAATTATTCCTCGATAGAAACCAATGAGATGGAGTTTTTGCGTTTTACCTTTAGATATTTTAATGTGTTTATACTATTCACGTGTCCAATTTACGGTTCCCTGATCTGGTTATTTTTTATAGGGCGTGGAGCCAATTTTGTCGAAAATTTAGCTTTATCTGCTTATCTAAGTGGACAAACGATGCTTTATTATATCATTATTATAATCATCTTTATTCTCTTTCCGTCGTCCATGACAATTTTAGGTCTGATTTTCGGGCTTCTTATAAGTTATTGGTTCATAGTAGCTGTGTTACAGTTTTATCAAACGCGGTCAGCATGGAGTATTATAAAATCTGTATTGGTTATTCTTATAACACAATTCGTTTCACAGGGAATCTTAATGTTTACCTTTTCCATCTATAAAAAATATAATTTATTATGAGTCTCAGATCTGAAAAGGCTGTATTTTAATTTCTTTGCAGAAAATACCATATAACGGTGAGTATATGAAAATTAGGCGATTACGAAGCACGAAACTTTCTATTAAGCGAAAATTTGAACCTAGCTAATTCCTTTGATTTTACTACCATATCGCCTATTTCGTATATACATTGTTAGCGGTTCGGCCTTTTTATAAGTCCTACTTTTTTATCGCTCTTATGCACATAAATGAGGGAAATTCATTTAGTTCTTTGTAATGTTTCGGGTCTAATTTTTCGAACTCTTTGGTTGGTTTAGGCTCGACTAATTTGTCAATGAGAAATCCATTATTTGTCAGAGGGGTAATACACTCACCTAATGGTCTTCTATAACTATTTACTTCAACAGGTCGCCCGAAACCTGTCCAAGTGCATTTCACATTTTCAACATCAAAGTAGTTTTTAGACTTAAAATAGTTGTATTCAAAAAATGGGTGTTCAATTGATATTACTAATGTTCCAGCACTTTTTAAAACTCTATTGAATTCCTGTATTGTTAAAGTCCAGTCTTCTATATAATGAAGTGCCAATGCACATAAAACTATGTCGCAGGAGTTATCTTCTACCATACTGATTGGATTGGAAAAGTCATGTATAAAAAATTCACCTTCACCTTTATTTCTTTGGATTGCCAATTCTACCATTTTAGGGCTAATGTCAAAACCTTTAACTACTGCTCCTCTGTTAATTAAGATTTCAGCGTATTTTCCGGGGCCACAAGCTGCGTCAAGAATTATCTTTCCTCTTACATCAGGTAATAATTCAAGCATATTAGGTCTGTCATAATATGCGTTATGTGGTTTGTGGTCTATAAGTTCGTTATACCTATAAGCCATATCATCGTACGCAGAAAGTATCTTTTCTTTAATCATTTTAGTTTTGTTACAATGTTGTTCTAAGCTGACCGCTAACGTTTTTGGCTATGGTTTCGTTGCGCAATGGGACGCAAGTATTATTCAGCCGTAATGAACTATAGCCTTTGTTGTGCTTTCGTTAAATATTAGATTTTGCCATTTCTTCTTTAATCAAACTGTCCAAATTGCCTGTCCATTTATATCTAATATTTAGCGCATTGATGTAACGAGCTCTCATAGAAAAAATGGATCTAATGATACTCAAATAAGTATGATCTTCAATTAATTCGTCGTAGTTAATGGGTCGCATCGTACTGAAGCCATAGGAATTAAAGAGCGGTTGAATATGTGGTAAAACCACCGCAGACTTATAATTTTCAAATCTATCTTCCAGAACGCGAATGTAATCTAATAGATAACCGTTTAATTTTGAACTGTAAAATCTAATTGAATCATTGGTGATAAAATACATACCCTCTTCTTTCGCCATTTCGAATGCCGTATTATTTGGTGATAAAGACCATAATCTCAGTGCACTTGCAAAGTGCTTATTTAATGAATCGTGATATTCTTTTTTGTTTTCTATGAGATTCTCTATAATAATAGAAGACCTTTGGCTTGCTTTTAAAGAGTCTAATGCGCTGCTCATTTCTTTAAGATCTTCGCTTACATCAACGGACAATTCAGCAATAACCTTCCCTTCGAAAATGGAATTCTCATTGTTTTCTTTCCAATTATTAATTTGTAAAGCAATTAAAATACCAATTACCACAAGAACAATTTCTCCGAAAGCATAAATCAAATATTTACCGGTCTTGTTTTCAGAGAGTAACTGTTGGCGAATTTTTCGGAAGAATTTTATCATTGGTTATTGGTTGGTCCCGATAACTATCGGGAATGAAGCAGAACGGTCTCGTATAACGGTCAGTTACGGATTAAAATAAATTAGTTTTCAGTTTAAACACTGACGTTAGCAATTCCGAGTGAATTCGGACGTATTCAAATTCGCCGTTCCGAGCGCAGCGAACAATACAGCAAATTGCAGTTCTATATTGTTGTGCTTTCTTTATTTTTTGATCTCTTGATTAATTAGGTTAATAATCTTTTCTAATTCTTGTTTTAAGTTGTGCTCTTCTTCCAGACCGTCTTTTCGTACTACTATGAAATATAAAATAGTGTATAGCCTAAATGCTTCATCATCATATTTTAGTTTTGTATCATACGAAATAATTTCACCATTCTTTTTTTCGTATCCACTCAAATAGGATTTGTGCATTAATGGTGGCCTTTCATTATTTATGGCATGGGTACTTTCAAAAGCATCAGCTGTCAATTCCTTGAATGAGGCTAATAAATATTTGAGTTCCTTGTTGGAAAACAAATTTAAACGTCCTGAATTAATTAAGGAATTAAGAATTCCGTTTTGAGGGTCATAGGTAAAATTTGTTTCCATCTGGGAAACAAGTTGCTGAAATGTTTCTGCAGGCATTTTATTGAAAGAATCTCTGTCATCAAAAAGTTTTCTCATTTCTTGTGCCGCCTTCAAAGACTCTTCATGTTGCTCGATAACAATTTCCAAGGTTTTAAGATTCAAATCCATTTCTTGTTTTAAGTCCTTTAGAATAGATTGTTCTTCATTGTATAGCTTTTTATCTTCTTTCCAATCATTAATTGCTACAGCCATAAGTATCCCGATTATCACCAATAAAATTTCTCCAATGGCATACAGAAGATATTTGCTGATTTTATTTTCAGTTAGCAGGCTTTGACGAATTTTTCGGAAGAATTTTATCATTGGTTAGTGGTTGGTCCCGATAACTATCGGGAACGAAGGCTAGCGGCCTTGTTTATAAATCGTTTTAATGGATCATACACATTGGTGTACCTTTTTTTAAAGGGTTGTATCAATGCTTTTAATCAGGTTATCCATAGAACTGTTTAATGAATCCATTGCAAAATAAACGGCTCTTAATTCGGCAAACCTTGCTGTATACATACTCGCAAATTCCCGATTGTTGAAAAATGCTTCAAGGTCATTTGTAAAATAGCTTTTATTAGAACTCAGAATTGTATTTTCAGTCAATCTGCCAGCTTTTCCCCTCGAATTGGAGAAGCTTTGAGTGTACATATCTAAAATACTAAAGTGCCTGGTCAGATATGGTAACTCAATTTCTTTCCAGTATTCTTCAAATCTGTCAAGCGTAAAATGGACGTTTTGTATTTCTGAATTATATACCAATAAATGGTTTTTGATCTCCCCAGTTAAGAAGGCAGTATAAGAACCAGAATTAATAAAATCACCAAGTGAGGTTGTTGTTAAGGATTTTAGTCTAAGGGGTCCTAATTCTCCTATTTTATCTAATAGATATCGGTCTTTATCGTCCAAATCCACATTGTTATTCAATGAATCGATCAAATTAAGGCTGTTTCTGATCTGAGCATTTACAACATCGATATTGAATTTCAATTTTTCTGTATTGGAAATTAATTCGGCCCTAAGTGTAATTAAGTTATTTTTCGTATTGGCTGCAACATTTCTGCTATCGTTTAAATTGTTGACCTGAAGTGCTATCAAGATCCCTACAACAACAAGTATTATTTCTCCTGTGGCGTATAAAAGATATCTGCTGAACTTATCTTCAGTCAGTAGTTGTTCTCTGATTCTTCGGAAAAGCTTTATCATGTCTTTTGTTTTTTTAAGGCCAGCGCACCGGCTGGCTCCTCACTTGCAAAGGTCTGCAAGACCTTTGCTGCCCGTTCGGCCCTCTAAAGAATTTTAACATTGGTTAGCGGTTGGTCCCGATAACTATCGGGAATGAAGGACGACGGTTCGTATATGAGCTGTTTTACTGGCTAATATACAGTACTGGCAATAGTCTTATTCATAGAATTCAACAATCCTGATATGGGGAGCCTTTTTTTCTAATGCTTTTTTTATGTAATACCGATGATGGTATCCAACAGTTAGGAGAAATCGGTTATAAGGCATTTTGTCTATAGTCCTTATGATATTAGCAACCATGGCATCATTTCTATCATAATGTTCAAATTGTTCCCATTTCTCAAAATATTCTTTTAAAGAAACAGAGTCCCCTTTTGAGTCAAGTATTTGTTCAGTGAACTCATCACGTTCACTAACAATTTTTTTCATTAGAGTATACTGATAATGCTTTGCACTATCCACAATAGCATCAGCTTCATCATTATTGACAGCCCTCAGGTCAGCCGATGAAAGACTGTCTATCTTACCCCAAAAATGAGCAAACCTTCTCCATATTAAGCTTTCTTCAGCATCAAACTTTTTTGACCTACTTAGTTCATTAAGTTTTTGATAAACCTCATTGGCTTGAGGATATAGTCCCATTTTAATCCTGTATTCGTTTCTCCCTTCATATTCTATAGGCCTCAGAATTGTTGTAGGATTGTCTTTTAAAAACCTGGAAACTGCCTGGTCTTCGTTTTCTTCGTATTCAACCTTCCTGTTAAAGGCGGAGTCAAAACTCACAGAATCTCTTTCCATTAAGATCACTTGAGGTTGGACTTTTTTTATCGCAAGATAAACCGAGTCTGCATTCATGCCAGTTGTAGGAAAATGAACTGTACCCAGTATGGTCAATTGAGTAGTCCTTTTTTCGTTACAACCCAATAAAATAACTAAACAGATTACTACATGTAGTTTTTTCAATGTTTTCATGGTTTATTATTACTAACGCTCAAAGCTTAACCATGTGCGAGGTAAATTGCAGTATAAATTTTACTAATTGAAACAATCGCCGCTTTTGTTTCAACTTCGCCAAAAGCAGCAAACTATACGGGCATATGCTTTAGCTGTTGTTAGCGGCTTGTGTTTTCATCAATCATATCTTTTTTCCTTTAGCCATTCATTTTGCTTAGCTTCATTCTTCTTTTCATAATTTTTCGCTTCTTCATTAAGCAACTTAAATACCGGATCGCGAGACTGTATTTCATAAAATGTTGGGCTATTAAAATCATATTTATTATCCAAGATATTATCTATCTGTTCGATAATAGAATTTACCCAACCTTTCCAGTATTTCTCACCAAAGGATAAGCTAGAGAGTCGAGGTGACCCCCAATATTCTTGCCAGTCACTTTCCATGGACTTAGCTACAACATCCTCTGAGCTTAGTAGTGTCACTGGTATTGCTTTTTTAAAAGCAATATTCATGATTTCTGGCTTTAAATAATATAGCATACTTGTTTCATTCATCCCAGCATGGTAGCCAAGACCGTCTTCCTTTTTTTCTTCATCATTTTTCAAATCTGGAGAAAACCTGAATGCCAGATTCCAAATATTGATCATGTTGCCATCATATGTTTCTTTGAAAAATTCCCCCGCTTGGTCAATCGCCTGGTTATGATTAGCAGAGCCTTGCATGTGAACAACAAATATCTTTTTAAATCCCTGATTTCCTAACTCCGATCCTAAATCCATAAATATGGCCCTCAAAGTGTTTTGTCTAATGGCATATGTACCACTGAAACTGTACTTCCTTCCAATTTCATTAGCGCCTCCAGTTCCTAATGGTATTATCGGAAAAATTAAAACCTTCCAATTTGGTCTTTTAATAATTGAATTTGCTATTTCAAGAGTTAATGCCTCATTCATGTAACCGTCAGCAAAGGAGGGTAAGTAGGGACCATGTTCTTCAAGAATACCTCCGGGTAAAAGAACAATTGTCCGCTCTCTGTCGAGAGCTTCAATCTCTATCGTACTCATGTCTTGAACATAGTAAATTTGAGCTTTACACACCGGGGAGATTAGAACTAGCAAACATATTGTCAATACTTTTTTCATATCAGTTGGTGTTTATTTTATAATCACACCACTAACGGCCAGTATATGGTGTTGTGGTTGACAATGGGAAGCCATTCACCATATACATTGTTGTAATCAGTTTTATATTACTCCATCTGCAGTAAGAAACTTAATTACTTCTTCTCTTTGTAACACATTTGTTTTTATATACTCAAAACTAGCTTCTTTAGGAGGTACTGAACCCTGTATCTGGAGAGACCTAAAAGAACCATCTTTTTGAGGAGTGACTAAAATAATATTTCCATATTCCAGATGAAAAAGCCTCATGTTCACGATTGCAAAGCTCCCTTTATCAGGTGTTGTAAATGCAACAAATTCGACCTTGTTATCTTTTGTAATAAACGATCCCTCGCCACCATAATCTGGGTGATTTCTGGAAAGAAAATAAGAGCTTCCTAAAGCGAAATTATTAGTGTCAACAGTATCTATTACTGTAATAACAGTAAAAAATGCCGTATTTCGTTTTTCTTCTTTATAGAATGGACTATTGCCTATATGTAAACTGCAAAATACAATTTCCTTATTTTCAACCTCAAGCCTCCCCTCAGGAACAGATCTAGCAAAATGGTTGCTAACAATTCCACCTCCTCTGTAGTTTAAGCCAAAAAGACTATTGTAATGAGGGACAGGGAATGCACCATCCCTAATAGGGTGACGTTCATTTATATCCTTGATATCACCTTTCATTCGCTCCATATCCCATAATTCAGGATTATTGATGTTTTCAATCTGTTTAAGACGAATCTCTTCTAGCGTTTTAGATCCTAATTCTTGAGAAAAAGAATAAAAGGAATTTAACAGAAGCAGCGCAAAAAGGAATGTAGTTTGTTTCATCAATAATTAATTTTAAGTTGATTGCAATGGTTTCGTATATGATGTGTGCCTTCTGGCATGCATTATATACGTTGTTGTGTTTTCGTTGTTTTAATTAAGTTTCAATTCTTTACTTATTTCATGTAATAATTGTTCGGCTTCATCAGCACTTTTTAAAAGGATACTTCGATTAACTAAAGCAGCTTTAATTCGCATAATGATTGTATTAAACAATTCGATCTCATTATATGAATCAGTTAGCTTTTCTTTAATTGCCGATTGTAATTTACTCGGAACTTCTTTTACATCTGTTGTTATACCCAAATTTTCCGGTAGAATTATTATGGAAGATTTTAAGGTTGGATATATTTGACCATATACGATATCGGATGTTACAAAACTCATAGCTTCATGACTATCTCTTGCGTTTTGATAGTATAAAATGATTTTAGCACGGACAGACTTATTCTTGATTAAGTTTATCTGTCCTGTGCTTTTTAATTCATCAAAGGTGGTAGAGATGCTTGGAAACTTTTCTGCATTAAATAAAACAGTTAATTTTTTGTTTTTTTATCAATCAAGCATTCGGTCACTATAGGTTTCAATCTCAAAAGAATAGGTCTGTCCCTCTTTCGGTCGGATTACACTATTAAAATTATTAAACCCATTCTCTGACTTAACCCAGGCATCCTTATCCCAGCCTCCGCGTGTAAATTTAAATTCAACGATATCTTTTAGGCGTAGGGTAAGTTCTCTTTCGAAAGCTGATACCTTTTTCATTTTTAATAATCCGGGATTCCAATTACCCAGGTTTTCCTGATTTCCCGTAATGAATAATTCATCGTTTTCATTGGGTACTTTGGCTCTTATAGTAATCGAATAAGCATCATCACTAAACTCGGCATGTTGTTTTGGTAGGATTGTAGTGAAGTATGTTCTCATAGCTGAGTTAACACTTGTAGCAAAGTTTGACATATGATCTTCATATGGAAATTGCTCAACCAAAACTTGAACATTCGAATTTTTTGGAACGTTATTCAGTACTTTGTAAGCTCTCTCATTTGCAGATTTCCATCCTTTCCATTTTTCTTCATTATTTTCCTCTGAATGGCTTAAATAGATAAACTTGGTGCCCTCGAATTGATCAAAGTCAAAGTTCTCTAAGCCTCGTGCCAATCGTTCCTCTTTGTTAGAGAGGTTAGGAGAAACAGCTATGTAATTATCAAAAAGTGTTGGGTCATTTATTAAGCAATGCATTACAAAAGAACCTCCTAAAGAATGTCCAACAGCTGTTCTATGCCTTCTGATTCGAAAGTTGTCTTCTACATAGGGAATCACTTCATTTTTAATATAGGCTAAAAAATTCTTTTGATTTCCGTAGGAACCTTTTCCAGTGACATCATAATCTTCTGGTAGGAAATCATGATTTCTGGCATATATCGGGTTTTCCAGGTACGTTGCAGAAATACCAACTACAATGGCCCCTTTATGACTGTCACCTTGTAAGATTTCAGACATTGCACTAACATATTTTGGAAATGCAGAAACTTGTGCATCAAAAACATAGAATACATCATAATAACGATTTACGTATTCTTCATACCCCAAAGGTTTGTAGATGGTTATCTCTCTGTTCTGAGATAATGCTTTGGAAAAAACTTCGATTTTCTCCACTTCCTGTGAATACATGGTAATACTCAGGAAGCATATTGCGATTATATACAGACTTCTCATTGTAATATTTTATTGGTGCGGATTTATTTAGATGCTTAACTGATTCATTTCTTCAAGCGTAAAAAGCTTGTTTTTGAAGTAGTTTTCAGTACAATATTGCTTTGCTTTTTTACCTTCTTTTTTGGCAATATTGTGCTCGGCAGATAAACTGGCAATCAAGTAATTAAGTTTTAACAAAATGCTTTTATTACCATCATCATACACCTTATTTGTAGCAGCAAAGTCTCGGCTTTTGATTAGGATTTCCATTAGTTTTTTGTAATCTTTTAATTTTTTGAAGCAATCCACTAAAGAATCAAAGTTTCCAAAATAGACCATGGGCTCTACGGTAATGTTTATTTGTTCAAGTGCTTCTGCAAATTTTATGGCACTCTTTTCAAAAGCTCCAATATGGTAGTAAAGGTTTCCTTGATTCATGGCATCCACACCTCCTGGTTTTTGAGTTACTCCATTTGGAAATAGCTTGTGTTTTTCTATAAAGGCGTATAATGCATCCAGCTGTTTCTCATCTTTAGTTTCGAAGATTTGACCAAAAACACCTTGCACATCACTAAATGTGAATTCTATATCTAAACCATATAAAGCCTTCATATCTTTTGCATAATTATCTCTTAAATCATAGAACGTGTTGTATTTTTCTAGTTGTTTGTAATCTTTATAGACAAAAGATATTGCATCAAACAGGGCAGGTGGCACAACAGAGTTGTGATCCTTTTCATAAAACTTCTTCTGAAATTGAAGTTTTGGATTAGGGTTCTTACTGTACATTTTTTCATAATCATCACCTGCTTGTATTCTGTCTGGTGAATCAAATTTTGCATTGGCTACAAAATAATAGAAGTTGTCTCCATTATAGTTTTTGATAACATTGGCCATTCTTGTATCTACATCTTTATTTTTTCGTTTTCCGAAGAAATTTGTAGAAATGGATATAAAACCTCCAAAGGGATTGTCCTCTTCTAAAAATAAGTAGTGGTTGTATTCGGCTCCGTTGGAATGGCCAATCATGACATTAAAGCCTGAAGTGCTGTATTGCTTGTTGATATGGGGAACCAACTCTTGAAACAAGAAGTTTTTAAACTGTTGTCCAGACTCTTCATATAAAACATCCAGATCTTTATTTCTATTCGTTTCTCCATTGCTGCTTCCGTGAATTATTCCTACCAATATGGTTTCTGGAATAATATTGTAAGGTTCACCTGCCATGCTTTCTATATAGTTCTTAGCTACCCCAAAGTTTCTCCATTCACCATCGGTGATGTAAAATACAGGGTATTTTTTCTTTGGGTCGTAGTTGTTGGGTAGTGCAATTTTAATTTGTCTACCACCACCCAAAACATATTGAGAAGGTAAAAATTCAACTTGATAATCTAAACCTAAAACTTCTCCATCAATGGCATTTGACCAACCTTTGATAGTAAAGATGTTTTTAGATTCTGATGACTCCAGTTTCTGATTAGGATTGTTATTTAGCTCTTTGATGATTCCTTCAGAATTCCAATCTCCTTTTGTGAATTTAAATTCGGCTGGATAGCTAAGATCTACAGTTATGCTTCTCTCGAAGTCAGAGATTTTTTCCATTTTAACCTGGTTAGGATTCCAGTTTCCTAATGCCTCCTGATTCCCCGTTATGTAAACGTCGTCAGTTTTGTTCGGTACAATAACTTTGATTGTTTGGGTTGTCTGACTAAAAACCATTACTGTTAACAATAGCATGATTTTTAGCGTGATCGTTTTTTTGCTCATTTTGATAATTGTTTTGAACAAAAGTATCGGCGATGCTGCGGTAATTAAAGGAAAGTGGTGGTGATTTAGGGGCTAATCCCTGGGGTGATTTTTAAATTTCTCTACGAATTCCGTGCGATTACTCACTTCTAACTTCGCGTATAGATTGCGAATATGAGTTTTTACGGTGTTTAAGGATATGAAGAGTTCTGAAGCAATTTCTTTGTTGCTTTTATTGTCAATCATTAATTCCGCTACCTTTTCTTCCTGGGTAGTCAGACTGAAATCTATTAAATTCTGTTGTATACTTCTGGCTTGTTTTAGTTTGATGCCTAGAAATGCCATTCCTCCTAAAAATAGAAGACATAAAAAAACCAAACCGTAGCTTAACTTTTTATAGAAAACTAATTCTTCTTTGGTTTCAGACCTATTCAGGTCATCCAAAAGGTTTCTATACTGAAGCGCATATGAGGAATTATCATAATAATCATTTAATTGGCTAAGAAGTTCAACATAGAATTCTGGTTCATCGTTCAAGTCTTTTTTAATCGCATTTTTTGGTAGGCTTCCCAGTAAAATTAAAGTTGTTAAGGGGTGCGATTCTTTCTCAAGCACAAAAGACTTTAATTCCCTTAGATATTGATCCGTGGTTTGATTGATGACCTTCTCGTTATTTAAATCCAAGAACTCAACACGCAGTTTTTCTGCGTACGTTCCATAAGCATTCCACTCTTTATCAACGGGATTCGTGTTGTGGTTACTAGAAAACCAGAACTTACTGTTTCTTTTAAAAACGATGGTGTCCTGATTGGAGAAAATAAAGTTGTGAAAGTTTTTAAGATCCTCCATATCGTATTTTTGCACACCCTCAACATCTTCATCCAAATTTGCATATATGCGGTAAAGTGCATGCTTATCTGATAGTAAGCTTCCTTCAAAAGAAAAATACCCTAGACTATCTGTCACTGTTGATGTGAGAATTTGGTCAGGACTAATGGCATTAACTTCATTAAATTGTAATAAACATAGATATACTCTTTTGTTTTTCTCTGGAACGTCCAAATACCCTGAAATAGAATATTGCCCAAAAGAGTAACTCCCTACTAATAATATAATGAAAGGTAAAACACGCTTAAGGGAAATACTCATAAAGATTACTATCTGTTTTTTCAGATGACGTTTAAAAATAATCAAATCATTTAATAAAAATACCGAGCGAGAGCTCGGTTTTAATTCAAAATTCGTAATCCAATAGTTTTAAGGACTGGCTTTTGTTTTTAGCTTACCTGCAACGGCGCCAAGAGCAGTTTGGTTTTGGATTTAAAATACTGCCCTGCGATTCTTCATATTACACCCAACGGCTTGGCTATGCGCCGTACGACGCAGGAGCATGGACGTCATTGCCTGTGTTGGCAGTAATTACTCTTGATTGACCACACTTGCAATTAATTTTAAAAACTGGGGTCCCATGTATTCTAGTTTCTTGAATTTGGTAGTATCACAATTTTGCTGCCTTAGGAAAATAAGATCAATGTCAGGGTAGATTATTGTAAGGTGTCCTAAGTCCCCTGTTGCAGCATAATTTTTATATTCAGAAACAGTGTCTATCCACCATAAATAACCATAATAGGCTGCATGTTCTGACCCGGTAACGGATTTATGAATCCAGGACTCGGAGATGATTCGTTTTCCATTAGCTAACCCACCATTTTTCATCAACAGCCCGATTTTGGAGGCATCTTCCATGGTGGTTGTCGCGCCACCATATACGATATAATTCTTTTTAGACTGGTCTTTTCCAAGCCAGGTCGAGTCCATTCCAAGAGGCTCGAACAGCACTTCGTTAAAATATTCATTGTTATTTTTACCAGTAACCTTCTCCATTAGTATACCTAATAATTGGACTGATACATTGGAGTATCCAAATTTTATATTTGGAACCGTATCTAAGACTGCATTTATGGCATAGTGGTTGGCATCTGCAGAACCCAGAATTCCCTTGGGACCTCTTCTATTAAAACCAGCTGTCATATTTAAAAGGTGTTTTATGGTAACCCTATTTTTACAGCCATTCTCCCATTCAGGAAGATATTCGCAAACCAGGTCGTTTTCATTTCTGATTAAACCTCTATCAATCATGATCCCTATTACTAAACCAGTCCAGGATTTGCTCATTGATGCAGTACCCATATATTGAAATTCACATCTTTTACTTTTCCAATGAGTAACAACTTTATCTTTGTGAATGATCATTATTTCATCTGCATATGTTGAATCAGCAAAAGCGATGAGTTTTGACATTTGTGAAGCATCAATTCCCGTATTGGATTGTGCATTCAATTGAAATATGCATAAGATATATGCAATCAAAATGCTATAGAGTAATCTGCTATTTGATTTCATGTTATTAATAGTTATTGCTGCCAACGGTCTAGTGTATGAGTAGTAGCGGATTTTTAAGCACAAACCTTTCGGTTTTGTACTAACCTTTGTTTAATGTTCATACTTTCGTTTTAACACTGAAACCGCTATTACTTATACACCGTGTTATGTAGCGTTTTTTTTATTTTGTCAATAATTCTGTTTGATATTTGATTTAACTTTTCTTGAGCATCAGAAGTAGAAACATTTGTAACAAGAAATATTCCTATGTTTTTTTTAGGATACAACGCTATCCAAGATGAAAAACCAAAAGTGCCTCCACTATGGTAAAACATTTGGTTTGTTGTATTGTACTCAAATGTGTTCCAAACATAAGCTCTTCCTAATCTATTATGCTTTTCTGTGAGTAAGTTCAATGATTGTTTCACAGCTGCATCCTGACTTTCCATATACATTTTTATGTAATTCAACATTGAACTTGTATTAGACTTCAAAGCTCCATCACTTGCATAAAATTCACTTGCAATAGGCATAATTTCTCCATCACTATTTTTTCCTAAAGCCATTTCCAATTTTAAATTTTCATCTAGTCTATAGATTGTGTTTTGTTCTCCAGATTTAGAAAAAACATATCTTTTTAAAAGATTAGGGAAGGTATCGTTATATACTTCTTCCAAGATGTAACCAATAAGTCTAATTCCCGCGTTTGAGTAATTATATTTTTTGCCAGAATCGTCAAGTAATTTTACTTTCAAAAGTTTATCAAAGAACACTTCTCTTGAATAGGATTTGATACAGTCCAATTTTTCGGGATATTCCAAATCGTTGCAATTCAAGTTTACAGGCAAACCCGATGTATGTGTTGCCAGATGACGTAAGGTTATTGCTGAGTTGTTAAGTTTTAGATGTGAGTACTTCTTAGAATTAAGATATTTTCTTATGTCTTCATCTAAATTAAGTTTTCCATCATGAACGGCTTGAGACAAGAGTAATCCAACATATGTTTTTGATATTGAGCCAATTTCATAAAGAGTTTGATTATTTGGTTTTGTACCATCAGTTAATTCTCCAAAGTGAAATTGATGTGTTTTCCCATTGACATAGATAGAACCAGATAATGCAGAAAATTCAGGAGCTTCAATAAACTCAGTTATTTCTTCAATTATAAATTTTTCAATACTATTTTGCGTATTGTTTAATTGCTTACTGTTTTCAGTATTTGTATGCCTATTTCTAACACAAGATGTAGTAAAAGATAGTACTAATATTAAACCTATTATCTTATTCATAAATCACATAGTTAACTTTATCAACTCCTGTATTTCCGCTTTTAGCATCATAGGCATAAACTATAAGTTCATATTGTCCTGCAGAAGTAATGTTTATATTTCCTTTAAAAAGATTTGTCTCTGTGAGTGACATTGTAACATCTCTAATATGTATGTCATTTCTTTTAACAATAGCCTTAACTTCTATATTCTCGGAATCCCAAATCCCTCCTTTATTTATGGTACATCCACACATCATAACTATGTTGGCTTCTATTTCAAATGGTTTATTTTTAATTGAGCTTAAAGAAATATAATTGTGGGTTCTGGGTTTTAATATGTCAATAATATATCCTGGTATTTCCAGAACTATGCCATCTCCTAAAATATCCTTTCCAGGAATTAACCATAATTCAGTACTTACAATGCTTTGCGCTTGTTTGTTGTTAAAAGGTGAAATCACTTTAATCTGTGCGAATGTTGGCTCATCTATATCTATTGTTGCTAAAAATTTAGCTGTGCGCTCATCTGAAATTGAATTCCCTCTTTTTACAGGAACTTTCATAATTAAATCTGTATTTCCTGTAGAACCACTCGTTTTACCTTCTGCTAATATTCTGTTATTTATTTTGTTCGTAATTATTATATAAGCTCCTCCAAGAGAACTACCAACGAACTTAGCATCCTTTGCTTTTGCTCGTACAATTATCTTTGTTTCTGTAGCCATTGATGTTAGGCTACAAAGAATTAGAAGAGTGAGGAAAATGTTTTTTATCATAATTATTATTGATTTCTTTTTAAATATTCTTTTTTAAATCTGTGGTG
The DNA here is from genome assembly GCF_052497835.1 of Robiginitalea insularis. Taxonomy (NCBI): domain Bacteria; kingdom Pseudomonadati; phylum Bacteroidota; class Flavobacteriia; order Flavobacteriales; family Flavobacteriaceae; genus Robiginitalea; species Robiginitalea insularis. The sequence continues at coordinate 625,615 of NZ_CP199296.1, read as the reverse complement.
AAATGAAGTTTTTTGTAGTTCTAAATCTATATTGTCTAAGTATGTAAGTATACTCAAATCATTATCTATCATATTTAAGATTGCATTTTCGCAACTATCCCAGAGTATTTGGAGCTTTGGCATCAACTTATGTGCTTTATCTGATAATGAAATAATCTGTTTTCTTTTGTCTGAGATATCATTTTTTGTTTCTAAATAGCCTTTTTTCGCCATCTTTTTTACGATAACTACAACTGATGGATGTGCATAACCTAAACGTTCGGCGATATATGATATTGAAACCTTTTCTGTTTTTTGTAGAAGCATAAATAATAGATACCAGTTAGGTTCGACATCAATATCAAATTCTTTGTAAAGCTTTCTTATATCATGCGACATTCTATCACTTATCCTTTTCAATCGACTATCTAAGGCTTTATAACCTAGTTCTTTTATGAAGTCATCGTTCATATTAAAATTGTTTGATGGCAAATATACATTAAATTAGACAACTATATAGTTAACTACATAATATTTTCAAATGCTACATAACGGTTGTGTGTATGGCTCGTTGCTGAATTTCAAGGAGTGAAGGTTCAGTCGTAATCTAAAAATAGCAAATTGCAGTGAATTTGGATTAGGAATTCAGCCGCAATGAGCTATACACGTTGTTGTGCTTTCGTTATTATTTAATTTTTAATGGAATATGGCTCAGTCAATGAGATTATAGAATTAATGAGTAGCAAAAGTTCCTCGGACTCTTGGTTCACTTTCCATTTACTTGTTATTAGCCCTAGTTCAGCTCGTCTTCGCCTCATTAACTTTTCCAATTTTAGCTTTAAATTTAATGGAATTGATTGATTGGTGTAGTCTCTGTAATCATCAAAATGTGGCTCGTTTATCATAATCTCATTCCAATTATCCCACAATTTTAACAGTGCATATTCACTTTCTTTGTAGTCTTCGTACTTGTCATTCCAGACTAAGATCTTTTTTTTAAGCGAATCATTTTGAATAATATCAATTCTGCCAGAACTGATTAAGGCATTAATGCTACTCCTGTTGGGATCAAAGGTACTGGGTAAAAACACACCACCATATACCTTTTTCACACCTTTCCAATTGTTATCTGTAATTGGAAAAACTTGTCTACACAAACTATCAGCTAGTTGATATTGATTTCTGAATGTTTGTAAACGATCTTCGAATTGACTTTTATTTTCTAAAAAGTCCTGATGTATATCTGACAAGAAAGCTCTTTCCAATGCCCTGTTTTTTCTTTCTTCGTTTGCGTTATTAACTTGAAGAGCCAATAAAATACCTAGCATAACAAGTACTATTTCACCTATGGCATAAAGCAAATATTTAGTAAATTTATTTTCAGCCAATAGCTTTTGACGAATTTTTCTAAAGAATTTTATCATATCAAGACTATATTACTTTGGTAGATTTTTTTCAGATTAATCTAACACGGATAATTCGGTTTCCAGTAATTCAAGGAACTGCTTGTTATTTGTAAGAAAACCATATACTCTGTTTATCTTTCGGTCTAAGCTAGTCTCTAATCCCTTCAGAATAGAGTAATAAAATGGATCATCTAAAAGACTTTGATAACTGTGAGGGATATGGCCCTTATCACCTAACCTGAAGTTTTTGGCTATATATTCATAGTGGAAACTAGAGTTGTCAATATCCACCTGATTATTGGTAGATGATAGACGTGACAGCCTTTGTTCAAATAAATTAATTATCTCCTTCCTAAGTTCTGGGTTTCGTACTAAATGATAACCTCTGTTTTCGAGAGATTTGTATCCCGAAAAATTTAAACCATTCAAGTTATTTCCTCTTTTCCTGTGTGCCTCTTTAAAATATCCTGCAAGTGAATCAGCATAAGGAAGACGTTGATCTATAACTTGCATAATAAGATTTAAAGATTTCGTGGTAGATTCCCAACTTTCCAGACCTTTTAACAAGGATTCATGGTTACTTTTAGCAGTTGCGATTAACTCAGTTAATATTTCTTTTTCTAGTATACGATTCTTTCGATTTTCATTCCAATTGTTAATTTGAAGTGCAATCAAAATTCCAATAACTACTAGTATAACTTCACCAAAAGCATATTTCAGGTACCTTCCATTTTTACCCTCAAAAAGTATGTTTTGTCTAAATTTTCTAAAAAGTTTAGTCATTGGTTAGTGGTCTCTCATAATGAAGCACAACGGCCCCGGCTATGCAACGTTGCGTTTGGGCGGTTGTTTTGCCTTAGAACGGCTCATGGCAAAACAGCCAGCCAGGTGTTGCAGTTCCCTGGGGATGATTATTGATTAAATAAAAGTAGGAATTTTCTTTTTGGAAAAGGGAAGCGATGGGGTATAGCCGATGTTGTAGGTAGTTTTATGTGTCAATTTTCGGAACTTTTCTATACCTAAAACCAAATGCTTCCTGTAGTTTATAATCCATAGCATCCGTGGCTTCTATTTGAATTTTATTGTTTTTGGTTTTCAGCCATTTTACAAAAGTCACGAAATCTTCACCTTTGGCTACAGGTCTAACCACTACCGATTCTATTCCAAGCTTATCCAAGAACCAAATCTTATTTTTAGCTGTTGTTCTATATTGATAGTCGAAATATTTGATGCGTAAAAGATTCTTATAAGGGATTTTATGTTCTTCTTTTTTAAAAAAGTATTTAATCTTAAAATGATCTTCCATAAAGGTAATTTCTACTGTTTTGTTTTTTGTTCGGATGATTACCCAAATGGTTAATAGCACTGCAATGATTATTATGCTGAATTGAACAGCTATATTTTCTGTGGCTTCAAATGTTAGGTATACACCAAAAGTTCCCGTAATCGGAATAATCAGCGCCTCAAAAATGTTATATCTGGAATCTGATTGGTATGACATCTAAAAAATTACCTACAACGGTTCGGCTATGAATAGTTGCGTGTGATAGTAATTAATTTTACAAGTACATGCCAAGCCTAAAATCCGAGCGGATTTTCAGAAGTAGGCCAGGACAAGCAATTACTTATAGCCATTGTTGTGCTTCCGTTTTTATTTTTTCAATTCGTTATCACAAATTTTAATTGTTTCTTCAATCTTATCAATGAGTCCTTCAAAAAAAAGGATGTTTGTTCTCTGCCCCATTTTTATATCTGCCAAATAACCATTTAATCCTTCCAAGGATTCTAATTTATTAACTAAGTATTGTTGTGTCGGTAAATTAGTCAAATGTCCCTCATATCGTACAGGTACTAAATTTAGAGCAATCTGTTCTCGAATTTGAGGATCTAAAATATCTCCGGCTAATCTGCGATAACCTAAATTATGTCCATTCCATTCTTCATGATTATTTAAAACAACAATCATCCGGCTATGAAATGAAGTGAGATTATCACGTAAAGAATCATTTTTAAGAAGACGGATATTTCCATTATTAATTAACTCATTCCAAACGTCATTCACATATGAAACTGAATTGAGCCAACCTACATGCTCTATTGCCACTGCAAGTGGTTCTGGGTTTGAATTAACAGTATCTCCTGAAAGGGCATTTAAAATTTTGTCAACGTTTTCAATTTGAAAAGAACTATAAAGTATTTGATCAGTCGAACTTTCCAGGTTTTTGAGCATCTCACCTTTTAATCGAGCTATATATTCCTTTTCGAGTCTTCTGTCATTTCTCTCTTCGTTCCAATTGTTAATTTGCAAGGCAATCAAAATTCCGATGACAACAAGGATAATTTCGCCTATTGCATAAGTCACATACTTTCCGAATTTTTTTTCAGATAGTAATTTCTGTCTGATTTTTCTGAAAAACTTGATCATGTCTTTTGTTTTTTAAGGCCAGCGCACCGTCTGGCTCCTCACTTACAAAGGTCTGCAAGACCTTTGCTATCCGTTCGGCCCTCTAAAGAATTTTATCATTGTTTATTGGTTGGTCCCGATAACTATCGGGAATGAAGCACAACGGCCCGGGGTATGCCATCGTGGCGATTGGCAGCGGAAGGTTTCGCCGTAAAAACGGCTTCATAGCGAAACCCCGCTGTTGCCGGATGGCTTCCTGGGATTGATTAATGTTTTTTTAAAAGTAGGAATTTTCTAATAAGAAAGGGTTAGCCATGTGGTATACCCGTTGTTGTACAATGTTAATCAGAATTTAGAGAGGTCCATGTCCACCCCATGGTATTCACCTCCAAGTTGGGCACATTTATCCAGATATTCCAGTAAGACTTCTTCTTCGATGATTCCACTTGAGCCATAAAAGCTGATTTTGGGATTCTCATTGTGAACAAGCACTGTTATGGGATCTCCATCATGGAGGCCCAGGTAAGGCGTTCCCTTTTCATAACCAGTATCCGGTTTGTCCTTGTCTAAATTGTAAATGAAGTATAAGTCAGCTTCAAATCCATCTGGATAGACCGTATTTCGGAAAGATTTTACTAAAATGCCTTGAACTTCAATGAAGTCTTTTTCATCATAATCTTCATATCTCTTTTCAGAGAAAGAATTACATCCTGCAAAAAACAGAAGTGTAATTATAAAAGTAAATTGATTCTTCAATTCTAATATTGTACAACGTCTAGTATATGAAGCGTTGCGACCGAATGGGAGCTTTGATTTCATATACATTGTTGTGCTTTCGTTAGTTTTCATCCTTCTCCCATTCTATTGGATCTTTGTCAATAAATTGGGTTAAGACTTTGTTTGTAGAATCAACACCACTAAAATCTAGTGTTTGATTCCAGTTAATAGCATAGAAAAGAGAATTATTCAATTGTACGAGCTCCGATTTTGCTCCGCCCCACCCAGTAACATATAGAGATTCATCAGCATAACTAATTTTTATTGGTTCAACATCTTTATTAGTGTAGTGTCCAATGTATCTGCTGTATACTTCTTTTTCAGGTGTGAGTTCACTAAAATTAAATTGATATAAAACCTTATTTAAAAATTTGAGTAAGTTCTTTTGGTGTTTGGCTCTTTCGTTTTCCCAGCGTGTTCTTTGAAGCAAATACGCTAAAAATGATTCATTTTCATAAAGACTCTTAACGGCTATTTCTTTTTCTTGCAAACTGTATTTCTTTTTAAGAGCAACAGATCTCCTCACACCACCATCGCTCAAAGGGGAAAAAAAGTCTTTCGAAGCGGTCATCATTAAATTTAAAAGATTATCAGATTTAGTTTCATCTTCAAAACCAGCCTGGTATTGCGAAGAGAAGTTTGCTAAAGCTTTAAGTAATTCTTTATTTTTTAGAATTGAGGTTTTTCCTGAACCTATAATTGCGTTATAACTTCCCGTAATAGCTACCGCTTGATGATGTGAAAATGCACCCCTGCGAATATTTTCTCTAATGACATCTGGATGAATTGAATAATCTTGAGATTCTATAGCATCTATTAAATCTCGAGAGCTTAATATGGCTCTTTCTTGATTTTTTATGGTTTCAAGAAAATTTAAACGTGTGGCTATAAAGTCTTCTTTAATGTCTGAAAGAATTATAGCTTCTTGGTCTTTTTCTTTTCTTAATTCATTACTGTTGTTAATCTGCAGAGCGATTACTATACCAATGACAACAAGAACTATTTCACCAATAGCGTATTTAAAATACTTTCCGGTTTTTCCTTTTGAAAGCAAGTTTTGTCTTATTCGTCTGAAGAATTTGATCATATATTTTGATTTTTAGGCCATCGCACCGTCTGGCTCCTCACTTACAAAGGTCTACAAGACCTTTGCTATCCGTTCGGCCCTCTAAAGAATTTTATCATTGGTCTTTAGGTTGTGTTAATCGAATAATCTCATTGATGTGATTTTCTATGGGTTCATTCTCTATGGCTTCGATAATACCTCTTAAATTAGTTCTTCGGGTTATAATCATATTTTGAAATTTTATGGTGTTTCTTGCGGCCAGATTCATTTCTGTGTCTTTTAAGGTATAATCAAATACATCTCTGTAATAAGGCCAAAGGAAGTCATTCAAATAATTATAGTATGTGTTTTCATCTTCTTTATAGTCGCGAAAAACATCTTTCCAGGAGACTAAATATTTCTGTAAATCTTCATCTTGAATTAATTGAAGAGCATTTGAATTGACTACAGATTCTATAGAGCTAGAATATGGATCATAGGTCATGCCTACTATTTGTAAGTTGTATTTGTAATAAGCTGCATACTTTAGAGAATCATTACCTAAAGGAAACAAAGCAATCAATTTTTCCAAACCGTCAAGCGCCCGATAGTGAATGGCTTTAAGAGAATCAAAATCCACTTTGTTATGGACAAAATCTCTATGGATATTATCTAATAGTTTACGCTCGCTAATGCGGTCTTTGCGGTCTTGATTCCAGTTGTTTACTTGTAATGCCAGAAGTATCCCAATCATGACCAGCACAATTTCTCCAACAGCATATTTGAAATACTTTCCAGTTTTGTTTTCCATAAGTAAGTTTTGTCTAATTCTTCTAAAGAATTTTATCATTGGTTAGTGGGATTTGAAAGCTCGATAATTCGGTCGATGGTAGATTTGATCAGCTCTAATTCCTTTATTTGCCTTAAGTCATTTTCCGATTCTAATATCGCTTTCAAATTACTCTCTCTGCGGAAAAATATAGTCTCGAACTGCAAGGTAGAAAGAAAGCTTACGTCAACGCGTTCATCGTCATAATCGAACTTCCACCCAGTAAATCGCCCCATCTCAGTAAATAACACCTCATAGTTGTCTTTTTTTGCCAAGTCCTCTTCTTCCTGATAATCAGCAAGTACATCTTCCCATGAAACAAGAAGTCTCCTTAATTCTGTATTGGATATAAGCTCGAAGGAAGAGGTGTTTACCAGTGAGCGAATTACGCCCTGGGATGGGTTGAATGTATAGGAAGCTGCCCAACCGTTCATCTTCTCTTTGAAAGTTTTCAAATCAATTCTTTTTGGGTCGATAGGAAATTGAGCAATGACATATTGTGTGCTCTTCAATGCACGCTCATGCGTAGCAATTACATTCTCAAATTGAGCTTTATTTTCAAGGAATTCATCGTGAAGCGCTTCAAGCAACAGTTGTTCCTTTTGTGCAGCGATACGTTGCTGATTCCAATTGTTGACCTGCAATGCTAGTAGGATACCTACCATAACCAGGATAATCTCACCAATGGCATATTTTAAATACTTTCCAGTTTTGTTTTCCCTAAGTAAGTTTTGGCGAATTTTTCTAAAGAATTTTATCATTGGTTAGTTGTTTCTCGAAAGGTAGAGGATATATAATTCACTCGAGTTTCGGGTAATGAAGCACAACTTGTTTTATCCAATTAAAGATAACGTTTATCCGGAACAAAACCCTTGGAAAGCGCAGGTTGGTATAAGGCTTAGCAGGTTGATAAGTCGGGCAATTCAGGTAAACTTGATTTCGGATAATTCCCGCCCAATAGCTTGTATGCCTTCCAGGATCTTTCGGGTTTGCCGGGCGGAGGGTTTCTTTTTCCCCCGAACATACTGGGAGAGCAGGGTAGGATTCATGCCAATGCGTTCTGCCAGGAAGGTAGCGTTTAATACCCGGTAGTATTGAAAAAACTGCTGCAGGTCCAGGTGAAGGCGAAGGGAATCAGCGTTAACTTCATAACCCTGGTCCTGGTAATACAGGTTCAGGGCTTCCAGTAATTCGTTATACAATTCGTTCAGGGAAGCAGCGGTAGTGTAAACTCCCGGATGGTCTGCATAGGCAGAGTACCCTGTCCTGGTTTTTTCGACGGTGATATCAATTTTCTTCCTCAATTGCTTCATTTTTCAATCAATTCCGACTTGTTTAAACAACTGCTTTTGTAATCCCTTGCCCAGTTCCCTGCTCCCGTGATTGGGGAAAATAAGGATCCCTTTGCGTTGTGGGTGTTTCAATTTAAGGTGGGATCCTTTCTGGCTCACCACATACCAGCCGTGCTTCTTTAAGATAGCCAGGGCTTTGGAACACTTCATCACAAAGGTAAATAATTATTTACTTTATTGTCTGATGAATCTGGAGGTTCTGGTAAAGCTGCCTTGTTTTCCATCGTTTCGAAAATAAGGTCCAGCGGGCTTTTGATCTGCAGTAAATCCTGCCGGCTTACATGGGTGTAGATCATGGTGGTTTCAGGTTTGGCGTGGCCCAGGAGTTCCTGTATCAGCCGGATATCCGTTCCCTTTTCCAGCAAGTGGGTGGCAAAGGAGTGCCGTAAGGTATGCGGGGTGATTTTCTTGAGGATGCCTGCCCGTTTGGCGTTGCGCTTTAAAAAGGTGCGGAAACTGGTAGGGCTGTAGCGTCCGCCTCCTGCTCCTTCTGCAAAATACTGTGTGGGGCGGTATGTGTTGAGGTAGTTCCGGATGAGCGGCAGCATTCGCTCGGCCAGGACCACCTGCCGGTCTTTTCTGCCCTTGGCGTTTCGGATGTAGAGCAGTTTTCGGTGCAGGTCAATATCCTCCAGTTTAAGTGATAATAGTTCCCCTATGCGTAAGCCGCTGCTGTACATCAGCCCTATCAAACAGCGGTGTTTCAGGTTGGCAGTAATCTGCAAAAGCCGTATCACCTCTGCCGTGCTGAGCACCGTGGGCAGTTTCCGGCTGCGTTTGGGCCGAACCAGCCCTTCGGGTTCAATCTTGCAGTCCGGAAGGAATTCAGCCAGTTGCTTCAGGGCGCTTATGGCCTGCCGGTGCGTACTGATGCTGATACGTCTTTTGAGCACCAGGTATTCCAGGTAGGCTTCCGCATCGGAATTTTGTGCCTGCTCCGGGGTGACCTCTTTTAAAAAATGCAGGAAGCCACTGGCGAAGGAGGTATACACCTGAACCGTACTTTCACTATACCTCCGGGCCTTTAAAAAGCGGGTAAAGCCCAGGCTAAGCGCATGGGGTGGGGGCAGGGGGGAAGGCTTGCCCTTCGCGCTTTTTTGTTGACCCAGGCGGATGCGGTATCCCCCGGCCTTTATGTGGGCAATCAACTCGTCAATGCAACTGCTGTCGCTGAGGTACCAGAACCCCCATTCCGGGTTCCATTTTGTGCCGGGAAAGGCCTTTACCCATTCCTTCAGGCTAAAGTTATATGGAAAGTTGATGCGGACATACTCCTGGCCATTATAGGGGAATACGGCAATATGGACTTCAGGGCTGGCCATGGGCTTCCAAGATAGTTTTCTGCCCGTAAGCCAGTTGCAGTCTATCCATGTTGCAAATCCGTATTAGTCCTTATTGGTTGTTATTCAGAGGGTTGAACTAACGTTCATAAATTATATCAAAAGCTAGGGTAGCCATCAGACTGCTCTGAAAATAAACGAGATGAAATGCTAAAGCAATGCTTTTATTTCCTACTTTGTTAAAGAAATCTTAAAAGAACACACTTATGGACAATGAAAATTTTAAAACAGCAAGGTCCGGGCTTCTGGCCTTGTTACTGTTCTGCCTGCCCCTTTGGGTCATTGGGCAGGAAGTAACCGGAACCGTTACCAGTAGTGCAGACAACCAGCCATTACCGGGGGTAAACATTGTGGAGAAAGGGACCACTAATGGTACAAGTACAGACTTTGATGGTAATTTCAGTATTGTAGTGAGCGGCTTTCCGGCTACTCTTGTAGTTTCCTATATTGGTTTTGCCACCAGGGAAGTGGTAGTTAATAGTGCAAGCCGCATTACAGTACAGCTAGATGAAGGAATGGCATTAGATGAGGTGGTCATGGTAGGGTCCAGGGCTGTGGCCAGGTCCAGTACAGACACCCCTTTGCCTGTAGATATGGTAGGGGTGAAGGAACTGCAGAACACGGGGCAGGTAACTTTTGATAAATCCCTGCAGTACAAGATTCCTTCCTTCAACACCGTACAGACGCCGGTGAATGATGCTACTTCTTTACTGGATCCATATGAAATCCGGAATATGGGGCCCAGCCGTACGCTTATCCTTATCAACGGCAAACGGAAAAACCTCAGTGCGCTGTTGTATACCCAAACCTCTCCGGGAAGGGGTGAAACCGGAGCAGACATCGCCGCAATCCCGACAGATGCAATTAAAAGGGTCGAGATCCTGCGCGATGGAGCTTCTGCCCAATACGGGTCGGATGCCATAGCCGGGGTAATGAACATTATCCTGAAGGATAATCCGAGCGGGGGTTATGCCTCCCTGCGTACGGGTATTTCCTCAGAGGGGGATGGGGAGGCCTTTGCCTTTGCTATCAACAATGGAACGCCCATTTTCGAAGACAAGGGCTTTATGAACTATACCATTGAATTGTCTTCCATAGGTCAATACAACCGTCCTGGAACCGTAAATGCCGAAGGGGAGGTTGCCGATTTTACCGGGGCCACTTCGGAAGACATCGCTTTTGTAAACGAGTTTTTATCCAGGAAACCGGATGCGGGGAATATCAACGGGTCTCCGGAAACCACTGCTGCCAAGTTTTTGATAAACGGGGGAGTGGAGCTTGGCGAAACGGCAGACCTGTATTTCAATGCCGCCTATGTATATAAGAAGGTCAATAGTTTTGCGAATTACAGGACGCCTTACTGGAGGACTATAGAGTCTTTCCCCTACCTGGGGAATTTCTTCCCCGGGAATAACCCTAATACTACAGGGCCTTTCACGGACGCCTATGGCAATACCTTCCAGGGGAATGGTTATGATGGCTATGTTCCAACCTTTGATGGGGATTTGAACGATTACAATGCCACGGTTGGTGTTAAGGCCAATAAGAATGGTTGGTATTACGATACCAGCATGACTGTGGGGGGCAACCGACAGACCTATCGGGTGCGCGATTCGCATAACCGGAACGAAGTATTTTCCCCTGCGGTCTTCAATGATGCCAACGGTAATGGGGTAACAGATCCCGGGGAACTCATCCCCAGCTCACGGCTCTATCAGGAGAACAGCCAGATCAGCTTTGATCCGGGGGGGACCCAATTCAACCACGTGGTAGGAAACATAGATATCTCCCGTACCCTTTCAGACCAGGTAAGTATTGGTTTTGGAGCGGAATTCAGGAGTGAGAACTTTACCATTATCGAAGGGGAATTATCTTCTTACGACGGGGGAGGGGCAGATTCCTTTGCCGGTAACCGTCCAGAGAATTCCGGGAAATTCAACCGCTATAACATAGGGGGCTATTTTGATTTGGCCTGGGATGTAAATGAAGAATTTTTAATCAACGGGACCATCAGAACCGAGAATTATTCCGATTTCGGAAATGCCTTTGTCTGGAAGGTGAGCTCGCGCTATAAATTGCTGGATGACAAGTTTACCCTCAGGGGGTCGCTCTCAACCGGTTTCAGGGCGCCAACCCTACACCAGATTTTTACCCAGAAGGCCCAGTACAGCTTTGTGCCCGGACAGGGGATTCAGGTGGGAGGCCTGGTTAGTAATGTATCCCCCCAGGCGCGCTTATTAGGTATTCCACAGCTGGATGCAGAGGAGTCTACCAACTTTACCGTAGGAGTAGGGGGTAAGATCTCCAACGATTTTAATTTCACCCTGGATTATTACAACATTGCAGTGAAGGACAGAATTGTTCTGGGAACCGAAATCGGCCCTTCAGGTGATCCTGCTAACCCCCTGGACGTGCTTTTAGCAACCAATAACCTGAGTGATGTCAGCTTTTTCTCCAATGCCCTGGATACCAAAACCTCTGGTATAGACCTGGTGGCCAATTACAGGAACATTGGTTTGGGGAGTGGAATCCTGGATTTTAACCTGTCCGGTAATTATACCATTACCAATGAACGGGACGGGGCTGTGAAGAATATTCCGCTGGTGGAAAACGCAGGCCAGTCTGTTGTTAATGAGACTCAGGAAGCCCTGTTCTTTACATCCAGGCCGCAGACCAAATGGATTCTGGGGGCCAATTATGACCTGGGTAAATTAGCGTTTACGGTTAATAACACCTATTTCGGTAAAACGACCTTTAACCAGCAGGGTATGGATGCAAACCTGTTTACAGAGTTTATCCCTAAGGTGGTTACCGACCTGAGTGTTAATTGGGATGCGACCGATAAGGTTTCGGTATTGTTTAATGTGAACAACATCTTCAATATATTGCCCGAATGGGAATTTAAGGCCGAAAATGCTGCCGGGCAGGCCATTATTGATGATACAACAACCAATGCCCTCGGGTTAACCCCCATTGAGGAGCAAAGTAACCTGATCACCTTTAATCAGCGGTATTCGCAGATGACTTATGACGGCTACCATTTCAGCCAGCTGGGTACTTTATTCAATCTGGCAATTACCTATCGATTCTGATCGGAATAAATAGTTTATTTTTAAAAGAACCCAATAGCCTTGCTGTTGGGTTTCTTTTTTTAGGCCAATATATTGTACAAAGCTGATTAGCTCAGCAAATCGGCCCATCTTGAATAAGGGGTTTCATTTGCCTTGGAATAAAAGTCAGCTGCCTGCAGCCGGCTGGCAGATAGTGCCGGCCTGTTGATAATTATCATAGAAATCGATCGGGTACTACTACATATTTGGAGGCTATAGGGAATTCAGTTAAATTCATCTCCCTTACAACCTGTAACCAATTTTAGCTTCATGCGATTAGATGCCAAGATCCCGGAAGGCCCGCTGCAGGAAAAGTGGCGGAATTACCAGCTTAAAAGCCGGCTGATCAACCCGGCCAACAAGAAAAAACTCAATGTAATTGTGGTGGGCTCCGGCCTGTCCGGAGCCGGGGCTGCCGCCACCCTGGCGGAACTGGGTTACGATGTGCAGTGTTTCTGCTATCAGGATTCGGCCCGCCGGGCGCATTCGGTAGCTGCCCAGGGTGGGATCAATGCCGCCAAAAATTACCAGCACGACGGGGACAGCGTCTACCGCATGTTTTACGATACCCTCAAAGGGGGTGATTTTCGTTCACGGGAGGCCAATACCTACCGACTGGCTGAATTGTCCGCCCCGCTTATCGACCATTTTACCCAGCAAGGGGTGCCCTTTGCCCGTGAATATGGTGGGGTACTTGTTAACCGCAGTTTTGGAGGGGTACAGGTACAGCGCACCTTTTACGCCCGCGGCCAAACCGGGCAGCAGCTCTTGCTGGCAGCGTACTCCCAGCTTTACAAAATGATCCGCGCCAAAAAAGTAAGCATGTACCCCCGCACTGAAATGCTGGACCTGGTACTGGTGGATGGCAAAGCCCGGGGAATAATTGCCCGCAACCTGGCAACGGGGGAGATACAGCGCTACGCGGCAGATGCGGTGGTGCTGGCCACCGGGGGTTACTCCAGGGTATTCAGGCTCTCTACCCTGGCCATTGGATGTAATGGCTCGGCTATCTGGAAGGCCCACAAAAGGGGAGCCCTCTTTGCGGCCCCCAGTTTTACGCAAATCCACCCCACCGCCCTGCCACAGTCCAGCGAGGCCCAGTCCAAACTCACTTTGATGTCAGAATCCCTGCGTAACGACGGCCGCATCTGGGTACCCAAGTCTAAAGGGGATACCCGTAAGGCCAATGATATCCCGGAGGAAGAACGGGATTATTACCTGGAGCGGCGCTACCCCAGCTTCGGCAACCTCGCCCCCAGGGATATAGCCTCCCGTGCAGCCAAAGAACGCATCGATGCGGGCCATGGCGTGGGCCGGCTAAAAAATGCGGTCTACCTGGACTTTAAACACGCTATCGAACGGCAGGGGCTACAGACCATAAAAGACCGCTACGGCAACCTCTTTAATATGTATAAAAAAATAACCGGGGTGGATGCCTATAAAGAACCCATGCAGATCTCCCCGGCCGCCCATTTCTCTATGGGAGGCTTGTGGGTAGATTACGAGCTGATGACCACCATCCCCGGGCTGTATGCGGTAGGGGAGTGCAATTTTTCGGACCATGGTGCCAACCGTCTGGGCGCCAATTCCCTCCTGCAGGCCAGTGTGGATGGGTATTTTATCCTCCCCAATACCATCAATAACTACCTGGCTGCGGAATTAAAAAGCGAGGGGGTAACCACGGCCCACCCGGCCTTTGAGGCGGCGGAAAAGGGCGTAAAAGACCATATTGACCGGCTGCTTTCCATTAACGGGAATCAAACGGTAGATCATTATCACCGGGAACTGGGCAAGGTAATGTGGCAGGAGTGCGCCATGAGCCGCAACAAGGCCGGCCTGGAGAAAGCCCTGTCGCAAATAGAGGAAATTAAGGCCTCCTTCTGGAAAGATGTTAAGGTAACCGGGCATGACCGGCAACTGAATACCGAGCTGGAAAAAGCACTTCGCCTGGCCGATTTTATCGAACTGGGTTTGCTGATGTGTACCGATGCCTTGCAAAGGGAAGAGTCCTGCGGGGCCCACTTCAGGGAGGAATACCAGACGGCAGACGGGGAGGCGGTACGCAAGGATGAGGCTTATTCCTACGTATCTGCCTGGGAGTATGCTCCTGAAGGTTTTAAACTCCACAAGGAGCCGCTGGAATTTGAATATGTACAACCAACCGTGAGAAGTTATAAATAAGAATAGATGAAAGTTAAATTCCGAATATGGAGACAAAAGGCCCCGGGGCAAAAAGGGGATTTTCAGGAGTATGAAACCGATGGCCTGAATGAAGACATGTCCTTCCTGGAAGCCCTGGACCACCTCAATGAACAGTTGGTACTGAGAGGGGAGGAGGTAATTGCCTTTGAGTACGATTGCCGCGAGGGCATTTGCGGGCAGTGCGGGGTTTTTATAAATGGAAGGGCTCACGGCCCGCACCGCAACATGACCACCTGCCAGCTGCACATGCGGAGTTTTAGGGATGGGGACAGCATTACTGTAGAGCCCTGGCGGGCGACAGCTTTCCCGGTGCTGAAAGACCTGATCGTAGACCGCTCCGCCATGGATCGAATCATTGAACAGGGGGGGTATATCACGGCCAAAACGGGGACGGCCCCGGAGGCCAATGCCATCCCCATCGGCAAGGAAATTGCAGACAAGGCCATGGATGCAGCGGCCTGTATCGGCTGCGGGGCCTGCGTGGCCACCTGTAAAAATGCCTCGGCCGCCTTATTTACTGCTGCCAAGATCAACCACCTCAATACCTTGCCCCAGGGAAAGCCGGAAGCCTACAAGCGGGTCGTAGGGATGACCGAACAAATGACCCTGGAAGGCTTCGGCAACTGTTCTTTGACCGGGGCCTGCGAAGTGGAATGCCCGGAGGGGATTTCCATCAGGAATATTGCCGAGATGAACGGTTGGTACCTCAAGGCAAAAATATTTGGATAAATTTGAGCATGCGAATACAATTCATACTCGTTCTTCTTTTAGTTTTAGGTAGCTGTAAAAAGCAGGGCCCGAAAAATGCTGAAAGCGAAGTCCTTAAAACAGAGACCCGTCAGAAGCTTGAAAAATCCCGCGATAGCCTCACCGAATTAATTGAAAGTTTACAAACAGAGAAAGGTCGACTATTACAATCAACTTCAGAAAACAATCCGGTGGTGCTGAATCTTACTGAGGTTATCGATAATCTGAAGGTAGAGCAGCGGGAGATAGAAGGCCAATTAATGAAGGCAGATCAGTAGGATTCAAGCAGATGTTTTTTTGCTATGGTCTTTCCTACACAGTTTTCGGTGCGGATAGCCAACCTTCCCATAATTCTTTGGAAGGGATTATCAATATGAGGATTCCTTTATCGTGAGCGAAAGAGATGAGCTCCGTTAAAAATTGGCGAAATTCTTGAGGCAATTTAGGAGCTCTTCTCTGGTTTGAATGCAGCGCATTCAAATCGCCTATGATAAAGTGTCTTATTTTTAATTCCTTTACTCGCGGCATTTCTATGGGTTAAAAGCAATTCGTGAATTTTCTTCGAAGATTTCTTTTAGACAAGTAAAAGAAAGGAAGAGAAACAATTCGGGAATTGCTCGTCTTGTCAGACTTCGCGAGTCCCGCCCGAACATCTTGAAGAAAGAAAAGCCAGGCCTTCGGCCTGCTTTTTTGTTTTCGGCCCATTCGCTCGAGCAAGCTCGGCTCTGCGCCTAAAAGCAAAAAAGTCAGAGCAATTGCTCTGACTTTTCTTCCTATCTGTACTCGAGGCGGGACTTGAACCCGCACGGCCGCAATGGCCATTGGATTTTAAGTCCAACGTGTCTACCAATTCCACCACTCGAGCCCGTGATGAACAAAAAAACGCTGCCCTGCAGCGTTTTTGGTCGAGCGAAAAACGGGATTCGAACCCGCGACCTCCACCTTGGCAAGGTGGCGCTCTACCAACTGAGCTATTTTCGCAAGTACGAAATAGCGACCTAGCGATTGATTAGTATCTAATCTTGCGCTCTACTCCCGATAGCTATCGGGAAGCTATTTTCGCATTATAAAAGAACCCTGCATCGCTAAGATGCGGAGGCAAATTTAATACAATTCTGATAAATAGAAAGAACTTTTTACCTAAAAACCAACTCCCGGGAAGCAGTAAATTTCTAAGAGGTAGCCCGTTTTTTGGCAGTGAGCAGCCGTTTGATCTCGTTGAGCTTCATCAGGGCCTCCACAGGGGTGAGTGTATCGATGTTGAGGTCCAGTATTTCCTCCTTGATCTCTTCCAGCAGCGGGTCATCCAGGTTGAAAAAGCTTAATTGCAGCTCCTCCTGGCTGGCTTTCAGTTTCCCGGTCAGTTCGTCGCTGGAGTGGCTTTTCTCCAGTTTTTTGAGGATTTTCTGTGCCTTCTGAACCACCTGTTGAGGCATCCCGGCCATACGGGCCACATGAATCCCGAAGCTGTGGTGGCTGCCGCCGGGTTCCAGCTTGCGTAAAAACAACACCTTGTCTTTAAGCTCTTTTACGGAAACATTGAAGTTCCTGATCCGCTCAAAGGTGGTGGCCATCTCATTGAGTTCGTGGTAGTGGGTGGCAAATAGGGTTTTGGCCCGGGAGGGGTGCTCATGCAGGTATTCGGCAATGGCCCAGGCAATGGAGATGCCGTCGTAGGTGCTGGTTCCCCGGCCGATTTCGTCCAGCAATATCAGGCTGCGCTCAGACAGGTTGTTCAGGATGGAGGCGGCCTCGTTCATCTCCACCATAAAAGTGGATTCCCCCAAAGAAATATTGTCGCTGGCGCCTACACGGGTAAAGATCTTGTCTACCACGCCCATTTCGGCTGCCTCGGCCGGCACAAAACTCCCGATCTGTGCCAGCAGTACCAATAGTGCCGTTTGCCGCAGGATGGCAGACTTTCCGCTCATATTGGGACCCGTGATCATAATAATTTGTTGCCTTTCCCGGTCCATTTCCAGGGAATTGGGGATAAAGGGCTCCCCGGCCGGCAGTTGCTTTTCAATTACCGGGTGGCGTCCGTTGGTGATACTTAAGGCAGTGCCCTCATTCATGACCGGGGCAGTATACTGGTTTTCCAGTGCCAGGCGGGCAAAACTGCAGAGGCAATCCAGACGGGCGATCAGCTGCGCATTTTGCTGCACCGCTTGTACGTATTCCTGCATCCAGACCAGCAGCTGTGCAAACAGTTGCTGTTCCAGGTCCAGGATGCGTTCTTCCGCCCCCAGGATTTTGGCCTCGTATTCCTTCAGTTCTTCAGTAATGTAACGTTCTGCACTTACCAGGGTCTGCTTGCGGATCCATTCCGGCGGCACCTTGTCCTTATGGGTATTGCGCACCTCAATGTAGTAGCCAAAAACGTTGTTGGATGCTATCTTTAGCGAAGTGATTCCCGTGCGCTCCGTCTCCCGCTCCAGCATCTGGTCCAGGTAGTCCTTGCCGGAGTGCGCCAGCTTGCGCAATTCATCCAGTTCTTCCGAAAACCCCTCCGCTATGGTAGCACCCTTGCCAATGCTTACCGGGGCCTCTTCCAGCAGCATTTGTTTAATACGATCCCTGAGCGGCTCACAAGGATCCAGGGCAGTGCCCAGTGCGGCCACTTCCGTTTCGGAAGCTGCAGATACCAGGGCTTTAACAGGAACCAGGGTCTCCAGCGCATTTTTGAGTTGTACCGTTTCCCTGGGGCTGATCTTCCCGGCAGCCACCTTGGCTATCAGGCGTTCCAGGTCTCCAATACGTTTGAGCAGCCCCTGTAGTTTCAGGGCTTCCTCATCCTGTTGGACATAGTGGGCAACCACTTGATGCCTTTTGCGGATAGCGTCTATTTCTTTCAGCGGCATGGCCAGCCAGCGTCTGAGCAGCCGTCCGCCCATGGGGGTGGTAGTCTGGTCAATTACTTCCAGCAGGGAAACCCCTTTGTCTTCGCGGGTATTGAAAATTTCGAGGTTCTGAATGGTAAAGCGGTCCATCCAGACATGCTCTTCCTCAGCCAGCCGCTTCAGGGTACAGATGTGCCCCAATTGCCGGTGACGCGTTTCATTGACATAGTGCAGTACCGTCCCGGCAGCAACAATACCTGCGGGCATGGTCTCTACTCCAAAGCCTTTCAGTCCGGCCGTTTTAAAATGACCCATAAGCGTCTCCCGGGCATAATCTTCCTGAAATACCCAGTCTTCCACAAAGAAATGGTGGAAGCGGTTGCCAAAGAGTGACTTGTATTCTTCCTTGTGTTTTTTGGAGACCAGGACTTCTTTAGGCCGGAAGTTCTGAAGCCATTTGTCAATTCCTTCCCGCCCCGCCTCGGCCAGGAAAAACTCCCCGGTGGAAATATCAAGGAAGGCAATCCCCATACGGGTATTGCCAAAATGCAGGGCGCATAAAAAGTTGTTGTCTTTAGCCTGTAAGAGTTCGTCGCTTAGCGAAACCCCGGGCGTCACCAGTTCGGTTACCCCCCGTTTTACAATGGTCTTGGTCTGTTTGGGGTCTTCCAGCTGGTCACAGATGGCCACCCTTTGCCCTGCCTTTACCAGCTTGGGCAGGTAAGTATTCAGTGCATGGTGCGGAAACCCGGCCAGAGCGGTCTGGTCGCCGCCATTATTGCGCTGGGTAAGGACAATATCCAGGATCTTCGCGGCCCGCTCGGCATCCTCTCCGAAGGTTTCGTAAAAGTCACCCACCCTGAAAAGCAAAAGCGCATCCGGGTATCGGGTTTTGATACCGTTATACTGCTTCATCAGCGGGGTTTCTTTCTTTCCTTTGGATGCCATAATGGGTGAAAAGTGATTTTGGGTTGCAGACAAACGAAAATAAGGGATTCGCCGCCACTGTTCAACGGATGTTGATATTTTGGGATAACTTACTTAAGGGATACACCGGATGTCAAAATCCACTTTTAGTGTATTTTTGTGAACGCTAATAGATACGGATGCGCAAATTAAAAAACGAGGAACTGGATCGCCTGGATGTAGAGGCCTTTAAGGAAGCCCCTAAAACCCCTGCCGTGCTTGTCCTGGATAATGTCAGGAGCCTGCACAATGTGGGTTCGGTTTTCCGTACCGCCGACGCCTTTAGAATTGAGAAAATATACCTCTGTGGCATAACGGCCCGCCCCCCGCATAAGGAAATCCGGAAAACGGCCCTGGGGGCTACCGAGAGTGTGGCCTGGGAATATGTCGAAAGCACTGAGGATCTTTTGGCATCCCTCAGGAATAACTACCAGTGCTATGCCGTAGAACAGACCGAAGAATCGATTGCCCTGGATCGTTTTGAGCCGGATCCCGGCAAGCCCTATGCCTTTATTTTGGGGCATGAGGTCAAAGGGGTTTCACAGGCAGTGGTCAACCGCTGCCACGGCGTGTTGGAGATTCCGCAACTGGGCACCAAACATTCATTGAATATCTCCGTCGCTGCAGGAATAGTGGTCTGGGACTTCTGGTCGAAAACAAAAAAAATCCCGGCTCCTTAGAGCCGGGACAGGTATTAGTATTTGAGTTAGTCAGTTTGGTTATTTAAACCGGCTTCCAAGAAATAAAAAAACCGGCATTTTTGCAAATTCTGCCCAAATTTTTCGACTTCTGCTACTTTCCGACCGTAAATCGGACCATCTGGTCTATGATGTTTTCGTAGTCCGCCCGGCTGGAGACAAAATCCAGCTCGCTTACGTCTATAATTAGTGAATTCAGGTCCGGGGAATTCTTCATAAAGGCAAAATACCCTTTTTGAATGTCTTCAAGGTAATCCGCCGGGATGCCCTGTTCGTAATCGCGCCCACGGCGGGCAATCTGTTCCAAAAGGCGATCGGTTTGCTGGTAGAGGTAAATATACAGTCGGGGCTTGCGCACTTCCTTATACATAAAACCGAAAAGTTTGCGATACAGTTCAAATTCTTCAGGTCCCAGGGTAACCTTGGCAAAGATGAGGCTTTTGTAAATATCGTAATCGCTGATCATAAAACTGCTGAAAAGGTCCAGCTGCCGGGTATCCTCAATAAACTGCTGGTAGCGGTCTGCGAGAAAAGACATTTCCAGCGGAAAGGCATATCGCGCCTGGTCCTGGTAAAATTTGGGCAGGAAGGGGTTATCTGCAAAGCGTTCCAGGATGAGTTTCCCGTTTAGCTCTTCGGCTATTTTCGTCGCCAGGGTGGTCTTTCCGGCCCCTATGTTCCCCTCAATTGCGATAAAATCCTGGCTGGCAAACAGGCTTTTCAGATCGGGATATAATTGCAGGCCTGTTTTCTCTAAAGGGGTCTTGTCACGGCATTCCTGCAGCAGGTTTCGGCTGTCTTTATTCAGTAACGGGTGATAAAACTGAGGGGCTATGTCTGCCAGGGGTTTCAGGACAAAACGGCGCTTTTGCAATTGCGGATGCGGGACCCTGATATGGTCTTCCGAAAATATTTCCCGATCGAAATAAAGTATATCGATATCCAGCGTTCGTGACTTGTAATTCCCATCTGCCGATCGCATTCTTCCCAATTCCGATTCAATGCGGAGTACTTCCCCCAATAGCTCTTCCGCAGTATGGCTGGTCTGCACTGAAATGCAGCAGTTTAAAAAGTCTTCCCCCTCAAATCCCCAGGCCGGAGACTCGTAAACAGGACTTATACGCAAAACCTTTCCGACTCGCCTGTCAATTTCCAGCAGCGCTTTTTGCAAATGGTAAGCTCGGTTCCCCAGATTACTGCCCAGGGACAAATAAGATGTTGTAAGGCCATTCATATCCGGGAGCAAAGTAAGGAAAAGCTGCGGACTTTGCTTCCCTGTGGTGGCATAGTTCCGAGGAAGGGAAAATATCTCTTCTTTATGGTTATCTTTGCGCCTAAAATTGTAAGGTACACATGGCATTTTTACGCAACTTGCTGGCAGCCATCCTGGGAACCCTGATGGCTTTCGGGATCATTTTCTTTATGTTCATCATTTTTGTAAGCCTGCTGGATTCGGGCAGTAAGGTGGTCATTCGTTCTGATTCTGTGCTGCAGGTGAATTTTCCTTACCCCATTGCCGAATATTCAGATACCGATCCGGAAGACCCTTTTGCTCTGCTTTTTAATGGGACACAGGGCCTCAATGAGATTACCAAAGCCATCCACCTGGCTAAAGAAGACGACCGAATCAAAGGGATCAGCCTGAACGGGCCGTACCTGCTGGCCGGGATTTCCCAGACGCGCGCCATCCGCAACGCCCTGGAAGATTTCAGGGAATCCGGAAAGTTCGTTTACGCTTACGGGGATTTTTACATGCAGAAAGACTATTACCTCTCCAGTGTGGCAGACAGCATTTTTATGAACCCTGTAGGCAACCTGGATTTTAAGGGCCTGGGGGCAGAGGTGCTGTACTTTGCTGATTTTCAGGAAAAAACCGGATTGAAGATGGAGGTGGTGCGCCATGGAAAATACAAGAGTGCCGTAGAACCCTTCCTTTCGGATCAAATGAGTTCCGAAAACCGGGAGCAGATCAGTGAACTGATCGAATCGATCTGGCTGCAGATCCGGCAGGAAATCGGCGAAAGCCGCGGCATAGAAGTAGATCGGCTGGACGCCATAGCGGAAAACCTGGAAGCCCGTAATGCCCGGGGGGCCATTAACACCGGCCTCATTGATGCAATTCTTTACAAGGATGAGTATGACCGAAAGCTGGCTATTGCCAGTGGTTCAGGAGACGATAAGCCGGAGATCCTCAATCTGTCGGATTACCTGATCTACACCAAAACCAAGAGGCAGTATAGCGGAAAAGATAAAATAGCTGTTGTCTTTGCCCAGGGGGAAATCCTTTACGGGGAAGGCAGTCCTGAATTTATAGGGCAGGGGATGATGCAAAAGGCCCTGAAAAAAGCCCGCGAGGACGATCAGATAAAGGCCGTGGTCATCAGGATTAACTCCCCAGGGGGAAGTGCCCTGAGTTCTGAAATCATCTGGAGGGAAATCAGACAGACACAGGAAAAGAAGCCGGTGGTGGTCTCTATAAGCGACATTGCGGCTTCAGGGGGCTATTATATGGCTGTGGGTGCCGAACAGATCATTGCAGAGCCTACGGCAATTACCGGATCTATCGGGGTCTTCCTCACCATACCAAATATGGGAGGCCTTTCCGATAAGATCGGGATCAATGCAGAGCAGGTGGGAACCAACCAGTACAGCATAGATTATTCCTTTTTTGAGCCCATGAGCGATGGTTTTCGGGAAGTCCTGACCGAAGGGGTTGAAGAAAGCTATCAAACCTTTCTGAAACGGGTAGCCGATGGCCGGGGCATTAGCTTGCAGCGCGCAGACAGCCTTGCACAGGGCAGGGTCTGGAGTGGTACCCAGGCACTGGAACTGGGCTTGATCGATGAGTTGGGTGGTCTTGATAGAGCCCTGGAAGTAGCGGCAGAACTTGCAGGCGTTTCTGAATTCCGGGTGCAGAACCTGCCGCGTTATAAATCGGGCCTGGAACGGCTGATGGATGATCTGGGGGCAACTGCAAAGGTTTCGGAGGCAAGCCTGGAAGCTCAGCTGGGTTCCGAATGGACCCGTATCCTAAAAGAAATCAGGACCCAACTGGGCCGGGAAGGGCTTCAGGCGCGGATGCCATACACCCTCAAGATCCAGTAATATATGAATCTTAAAGACCAGAAAGCAGCTTATCGTATTTACCTGTATCTGGGAGCCCTTTTTATCACCTCCCTGGTGGTCTCCAACCTCATTTTCCAGAAATTTTTTTACTGGAGGCCTTTTGGGGATATAGAATTTCTGGGGGCGCCACTTTTCGAAATTTCGGTTGGTGTTTTGCCCTATCCGATTACCTTTCTCATTACCGACCTGATCTCTGAAATCTACGGGAAAAAGAAAGCCAACCAGGTTGTAACCGCCGGGATTTTTGCTTCCTTTTTTTCCATGGGGATCATTCTGCTGGCCAACTGGGCGCCGGCCATTGAATCTTCCCCCATTGGGGATGAGACCTTCAGCCAGGTATTTGCCCTTTCCCCCATAGCGGTTCTGGCTTCTATGCTGGCCTACCTGCTGGCGCAGTATGTGGATATAGCCATCTACCATTTCTGGAAACGGGTAACCAATGGAAAAATGCTTTGGTTGCGGAATAACTTTTCCACTTTCTCCTCTCAATTCATAGACACCTTTACGGTGGTTAGCCTGCTGTGTATCTTCGGTGTTATTCCCTGGGAGCTGTATTACGGCCTGGTAATCAGCGGCTTCCTCTTCAAAGTTTTAATTGCCTTTATCGACACCCCTTTTCTCTATTTTTTCGTATATATATTGAAACGGCGGTTTGGCCTGAAGCAAAACGAAGAAATCCAGCTGGACTTTTAAGAAGCAGCCGGGAAATCGACACAGGCAGGACCGTATAAATACGAAAGAGCATACAAACTCCTGAATCACCCATGAAGACAAAGAAAATTTTAAAATGGCTGGCTATCTCCCTGCTGGTACTGCTGGGCTTGTTAGTGGCCATCCCCCTGTTTTTGGAAGCCAAAATAGGCCCCATCCTGAAAAACAACGTAAATAAATCCATCAATGCCCGTTTTGATTTCGCGGATGCGGACCTGAGTCTGCTGCGCAGTTTTCCCAATGCCCGGGTCTCGCTTACCGACATGGTTATTATCAATAAGGCTCCTTTTGAGGGAGATACCCTCTTTAAAGCCTCCGAAGCCTATCTGGTGATGGGGATCTCTGAATTATTCAAAGGGGAAGGAGAACCTATCGGCATTCGCGAACTATTTGTAGACGGGGCAGATTTACGTCTTAAGGTTGACCCTGAAGACCGGGCCAATTACCTCATTGCGCTTCCGGATGAGTCCCCTGCAACTGCTGAGCAGGATTCTGAGGGGTTCACCCTGGACCTGCAGGAATACCGCCTGCAAAATGCCCGGATACGCTATGAGGATCTGAAGGGGGGAATTCAATTTGAACTCTCTGAAATCAACCACAATGGCCGTGGGGACCTCTCCCTGGAGCAGTCGGAATTGCAAACCCATACAGATGCCAGGATCAGTTTTTTCATGGACAGCCTGCAGTACCTGAATAAAAACAGCCTGCAACTGGATGCCCTGATCGGGATGGACCTGGAAACCGACACCTACACCTTTAAGGAGAATACGGGTACCATCAACCAGATGCCGCTGGTATTTGAAGGCAGCGTCCGTCTGACGGAAGAGGGGCAGGAATTGGACCTGCAGTTCAAGACCCCGGATTCCGACTTTAAAAATTTCCTGGCTTTGGTGCCCGAAGCCTATTCCGGCAACCTTGAGGGGGTTGCCACTACCGGGCAGTTTAATCTGGAAGGGACCATAAAGGGGGCAAATACGGAAACCCGCATCCCTGGTTTTGAAATTTTAATGCAGGCAGCAGGAGCATCCTACAAATACCCACAGTTATCCAAAGGGGTTAGCGATATTAACTTTAAAGCAGCCTTGCGCAACCAGAGCGGGCAATCTGAAGATACCTGGCTCGAAATACCGGGCGCCAGCTTCCGTATCGATTCAGATGTTTTTGAATTCAGTTCCACCATTCGCGAGCTAACCACAAACCCCCGTGTAAAGGCAGCCCTGAAAGGAAGCCTGGACCTGGGCAAGATTGCGCAGACCTATCCGCTGGAAAGCGATCCCGGCCTGGCCGGCCGCCTGCAAATGGACCTGCAATCGGAATTTGATATGGAAGCCGTCGAAAAAAGGAACTACTCCAGGATTAAAACCTCCGGTACCCTTTCAGCAAAGGAACTCAGGTTTGAGTCGGCCTCCTTTAAGGATCCGGTAAACATTCAGAATGCCGCACTTAGTTTTGACCCTGCCACAGCCCGCCTGCAACAATTCAGCGGCCGTCTGGGACAAAGTGATTTCAGCCTTACCGGCAGCCTTCGGAATTACCTGGGGGCCCTGCTCAGTGACGGGCTGCTACAGGGAAATTTTGAGTTAAACTCCCAAAAGCTGGTAGTAAGTGATTTTCAAACTCCGGAGGCAACCGAAGCTGGTCAGGGAGGGGAACCGGCTGCAGCTGCGTTCAAAATTCCGGCCAACCTGGATTTGGTGATCAACGGCAGGGCAGCTGAGGTACAGTACGACAAACTTCCCCTAAAGGAGGTGAGTGGGGAATTGCGGATACACGATCAGAAAATCGAATTCAGGGAGGTGCGCAGCAGGGCCCTCGAAGGGAGCCTTTCCCTGAACGGGGAATTGAACACCCTGCAAGACAAACCCCGCTTTGATATGAACCTCGGTATCAGCGACTTTAAAATTTCAGAGACGTTTAAAGCCATAGAATTGTTCAGGACCCTGGCACCTATCGCCTCCATCCTGGAAGGCCGCCTGAATTCGACAGTAAACCTTTCCGGTGCGCTTACGGACGATTTCAGCCCGGACCTGATGAGTCTGGGCGGAAAGGTGGCAGCGGAACTGCTAACATCGGAAATCAACGGACGTAAAGCCCAGGTAATGCAGGCCCTGGATTCTCGCCTGGAGTTCCTGAACATGGAAAAACTCGATCTCAGGTCGCTTAAAACGGCCCTGTCCTTTGAAAATGGAAGGGTACAGGTTAAACCCTTTACCATAGCCTACGAGGATATTGCCATTGAAGTAAGCGGGGGCCATACTTTTGACCAGCAACTCAATTATAAGGCAGTACTTAATGTGCCCTCAAAATATCTGGGCCCGGAAGTCAATAAACTGATTACCCAGCTGAATGACCCTTCCCTGCAAGGACTCACTATCCCGGTAACAGCCCAAATAGGAGGGAACTACAACTCCCCCCAGGTCAGCACCGATTTTAGCAGCGGGGTAAAGCAATTGGGAGATCATTTGGTGGCCCTGCAAAAACAGCGCCTTATTGACAAGGGCAGCGAGAAAGCCAAAAGCCTGCTGGGGAGTATCCTGACCGGGCAGCAGACGACCACTGACAGCACTGCGACCGGAGGTGCAGCGGAAAAAGGAATCGGCGGGATCCTCAAAGAGGTTAGTGGTACCACCCCCAAAGACAGCACAGCCCCAAAAACCAGTACGGGAGAGCAGGTAGCCAAAAAAGCGGCCAAAGACCTGTTGGGCGGTTTGCTTGGAAAAAAGAAAAAAGACACCGTCAAGACCGCCAAGGATTCAGTACAGTAAGGCTTGTTTAAAAGGCTTTCCTAAAGAAGGCTCAGGCCAACGTAGTATCCTTCACTCCCGCGGACGTTAAAGACAGTATTGTCCTCAAAAAGGAGGTACTGCCCTTTAATCCCTTTAAGGGTACCCTTGTATTCCGGGGTTTTATCAAGGTTCAGGCTTTTGACCTTTTCCGGGTATTGCAGCACCGGGAATTTCAGGACAGTTTCCTGGGTGCTTCCAATAAAATATGGGGCTGCTTCTTCCGGGATATAGGGCTTTAGCCGTTCCCGCCAGGCGAAAAGGTCCACATCTTCGAGGTGGTTACTCAGCATTTTGCGCCAATTGGTCTTATCACTTACGTGTTCCTTCAGGGCTACTTCCGTGATCCCTGCAAGGTAGCGGTTGGGGGTCTCTACAATTTCGATAGCCTCATGAGCTCCCTGGTCTATCCAGCGGGTCGGGACCTGGGCCTTTCGGGTAACCCCTACTTTCACATTACTGGAGTTGGCCAGGTATACAATATGGGGCTGCAACTGCATTTTTTTTTCAAACTCAAGGTCCCGATCTTCTTTGCCCAGATGGGCAGTACTTTTTTCGGGATGCATGATCCAGTCCCCGGCAGCCGGGGTCTCAAAGAAACAGTTCCGGCAAAATCCCTGCCGGTAAATAGGGCGGTCCTCCCCGCAGTTGAGGCATTGGAATTTGATGAAATGGATCCGGATCTGCTGATCCAGCAGCAGGTTCATATGTATAAAATCTCCTGGGAAGACCAGATAATAGTCTATAGGGGAGTGGAATTCAGTCTGCATTTTTCGTAAAACACCCTCGTACTGCATGAAATCTTGGTTTAAGAAATAGAATTTTATAGTATATTTAAAAACTGTCCCCCGGCCGTAAAGATACCAAAAATGCCTATTCCGCTTTTCAATTCAATTGCCTCCTGGTTACTCAAAAAAAGGTATCATCAGATCGAACTATTCCTGAAATACCCGGAAGAAGTGCAACAGGAAGTATTGCTGAACCTGATCGATTTTGCGGACGAGACCGAAGTGGGCTTGCAGTATGGATATGAAAGCATCACCAGCTACCAGCGCTTTGCGGAACGGGTACCCATTGTGACCTATGAAGAGATGGAGCCCATGATCGAAAGGGCCCGAAAAGGAGAACAGAATATCTTCTGGCCCACGGCCATCAAGTGGTTTGCCAAAAGCAGCGGAACCACCAATGCCAAGAGCAAATTCATCCCGGTAAGTACTGAGGCTTTGGAGGACTGCCATTACAAGTCTGGCAAAGACCTCCTGTGCCTGTACCTGAACAACAACCCGGATTCGCAATTATTTACAGGCAAAAGCCTGCGCCTGGGAGGCAGTAAGGAATTATACGAAGACAACGGTACCTATTTCGGGGACCTTTCCGCCATCCTTATCGATAATATGCCCTTCTGGGCGGAACTAAGCAGTACCCCCAGCAACCGGGTTTCCCTGATGAGTGAATGGGAGCATAAACTGCAGGCTATTATTGAAGAAAGTATTCAGGAAAATGTTACCAGCCTGGCCGGGGTACCCTCCTGGATGCTGGTTTTGCTCAATCAGGTAATAGAGAAAACCGGCAAGAGGCACCTGTTTGAAATATGGGAGAACCTCGAGGTGTATTTTCACGGGGGGGTCAGCTTTAACCCCTACCGGGAGCAGTACCGACAATTGTTGCCCCGAGAGCGCTTCCGTTATTACGAGATCTACAACGCATCCGAAGGGTTTTTTGCCATCCAGGACCAGAATAACAGCCAGGACCTGTTGCTGATGCTGGACTACGGGATTTTCTATGAATTCATCCCAATGGACACTTTCGGCAAGCCCGAACAAAAGGTTATTCCGCTCTGGGAGGTGCAGCAGGGTGTGAACTATGCGATAATCATCACCACAAATGCCGGGCTCTGGAGGTATCAGATTGGAGATACGGTGCGCTTTACCAGTACCAGCCCCTACCGCATCCGGATTACGGGCCGTACCAAACACCATATCAACGTCTTTGGAGAGGAACTCATTATAGAGAACTCAGAAGAGGCGCTCAAACGGGTTTGCACCCAAACCGGGGCAAGCATCAAGGAATATACGGTGGCGCCTATTTTTATGTCAGGCGGTGAGAAAGGAGCCCACGAGTGGTTGGTGGAATTCCGTAACCCTCCGAAAGACTTGCAGGAATTCTCAGAACAACTGGATAAGGCCCTGCAGCAGCTTAACTCAGATTACGAGGCCAAGCGCTATAAAAACATTACCCTGAACCCTATACGGCTCAATGTAGCCAGGGATAACCTGTTTTACGACTGGCTGAAGGCCAAGGGCAAACTGGGAGGCCAGCATAAAATACCCCGCCTTTCCAACAGCCGGGAATACATGGATGAGCTGCTGAAAGATAACCAACCTATAAGTCAGGTTTAATGCTGCTTTAATCGAATATGGACTGGACTGCAATTTTTAATTTTCTGATGATTGCCGGTGCGGTTCAAGGCTTTATCTTTAATATCGCCACCTTCCTGACGCGGCGCAGGCTCGAAAAGCCGGTCATATTTCTGAACCTCTTTGTGCTTTTTATATCCCTGAACAACCTGCAGTCCTGGTGTGTGGACAAGGGCCTTTTATCTTTCAACTATTATGTGGAGCATTTTGTGTTTCCCTGGTATGTGCTCATTGTTCCTTTCTTCTACACCTTCCTGGTGTATTATCTGCAGATTGAAAAACGGAAATTACCCTTTATCCGGCTTACCCTGACCATTTTTTTTATGGAGGTCGGCTGCAGGATCGCAATGCTCTATCTGATCTCACGGGGTATTATGGACCGGGAAGACATCAATATGTACGATTACCTGGAAGACCTGGTAACTCTGGTTTATTCCCTTGTCCTTTTTGTGAAATGCATCCGCATTATCTATAAATACGATTCCCTTTACCGGCCCATTCTAACCTTTGACAACCTGAACTGGGTGAAGACCTTTATGAAACTCGGAGGGGTGGTAATTGCACTCTGGCTGGTAGCCATCCTCTTAAATATTTTCTCTGAGAACATAAAACCACCCTATAGCTATTACCCTTTGAGAATCGGATCCTCCCTGTTGATTTACTGGGTGGGCTACCAGGCTTTTTTTCAGTATGTCCTGCTTAAAGACCGTCTGGCGCTCAGGGAATTCGTCAGGGTGGGGCATGGGGGTTCTGGTCCGCAAATACAGCCCGCTCAATCGGGACAGTCCAATGCAAAGCACAGTCGGGATTTTGAAAAATTCGATGCCCTTATACGCGAGGAAAAAAAATATCTTGACCCCTATTTAAGCCTGGATACCGTGGCGGAAGAGGTCATCATGGGCAGCAGTACACTCTCCAGGCTGGTCAACCAGCATTCCGGCAAAAACTTTTCCGATTATATCAATTCCTATCGGGTTGAGGAAGCCTGCAGACTGCTTTCGATGAAAGAATTTGCACCTTACACCATTGTTTCCATTGGCCTGGAATGCGGCTTTAATTCCAAATCCACCTTCTATAACGCCTTCAAGAAGTTTGCCGGGATGACTCCAACGCAGTATCGCAGGAACATGGCCCCCATCTTGCAATAATTGTCCGGATTTTTGCCTGCAACAGGAAATGGGATAGCCAGAACCTGTCCCTTCATAGTTTTGCAGTGAACCAAAATCCAAAATTATGAAATCCTTTATGTCCGTATTGCTTTGCCTTTCCCTTGGGATGGCAAGCGCCCAACAGCCCGCCGGTTCGGATTCGGGCTCTAACGAACTATCACTGAACCTTTTGTATTCCGTACTGGAAATTCCCGAAATTACGTACGAGCGCATCCTTTCAAACGAAACCGGGATAGGCTTTTCCCTAGCGATCGCCCTGAATGATGAAATTGAGATTCAGCAAGGCCTGGCACCCTTTTTCAGGTATTACTTTGGGAATAACCGGGCCGATGGGTTTTTTGTGGAGGCAAATGCCGCTTTCTATAATTCGAAGTATGATATTTTTAGCTTTGATGGTACGGATTCAGAAAATGAATTTTCCTTTGGCCTGGGGTTTGCAGCCGGGGTTAAGCTGGTCAGTGCTAAAGGCTGGATGGGAATGGCCTTTATCGGCTTGGGACGCCGCCTTGGAGGTGGGGGAGACCTCCTTGACCTGGGCTACCCCAGGGCAGGGATTAGTTTTGGAAAGAGGTTCTAAAAAGCTGATAAATAGATTGTTAGATAATAGGTATTGTTTTGTGGTAAATAAATGCCTTAAATCCTTGTAAAATGTGCCTTACAGGGATGTACATCGATGATTTACCTCTGCTGAACTAAAAATTGGCTGGTTTCCGCAAATAAATAGCCAAATTCATGTCCCGAATTAACCTGCTTATTCTTATCAATACTACAACTATGGCGGAAAGGCTTGTGATTTTATCTGACATGTGGGGCTCCAAAAAAGGGCTGTGGATTACTTCTTATCTGGGATATCTGCAGCAGTATTTTGACATCGTTTTTTACGATAGCCAACAATTAAGCGGAATTGAATCCGCTGGAAACACCCCTGAAAACATTTGTGAAGCCCTTGCCGGGGGCGGAGTGGAAAGAGCGGCCCGGCAGTTATTGCGAAAAGAGAAAATCCCCAGCCACTACCTGACTTTTTGCGCAGGGGGAACCATAGCCTGGCAAGCTGCCCTGATGGGCCTTCCTGTAAAATCCTTGTATTCGATCTCCCCAGTTTTACTCAGCGAGCAGCTGGAAAAACCTTCCTGTCCTGTAAAACTGATGTTCGGGGAATACCACGGGGATATTCCTTCAGCCTCCTGGGCTGTTTCCCGGGGCATCGAATATAAAATGGTTCCACGCTTTGGTCGTGAACTGTATTCGGATGAGAAAATTATCAGGGAAGTGTGTATGAACCTTCTGGATGATGTGCTGAAAAAGCAATATCAGGGATAATCAGGAAACAGCCTTCAATTTCTTGATCGTTTCAAAGGACAATTTTTCCTCTGCATAGGGCTTGGTTACCTTAAACTCGTTTTCGTCAGAGCTCGGCAATTCAAACATGGCATCGGTAAAGACCGCCTCGCATAACGAGCGCAACCCTCGCGCACCCAGTTTATACTCTATAGCCTTGTCCACAATGTAGTCTAAGGCCTGCTCGGTTATCTTAAAACTGATGCCGTCCATCTGGAACAATTTTTCATATTGCTTAATGATGGCGTTCTTTGGTTCGGTAAGAATGGCCCGTAAGGTCTTGCGATCCAGGGGGTTCATATGGGTGAGCACCGGCAACCGGCCGATGATCTCAGGGATCAGTCCAAACTCCTTTAAATCTTTCGGGATAATATACTGCAGTACATTTTCGGCATCCAGGCTCTCTTCTCGCTTGGTGGCACTGTAGCCAATGGCCTGCATATTGAGCCGCTTGGTGATAATGCGTTCGATACCGTCAAAGGCCCCGCCTGCAATAAAGAGTATGTTTTCTGTATTGACCTCAATAAATTTCTGGTCCGGGTGCTTGCGCCCGCCCTTGGGCGGCACATTTACGGTAGTGCCTTCCAGCAACTTTAAAAGCCCCTGTTGTACGCCTTCCCCTGAAACATCCCGGGTAATGGAAGGATTATCGCTCTTTCGCGCAATCTTGTCGATTTCATCTATAAAGACGATTCCTCTTTCTGCTTTTTCGAGGTTGTAGTCAGCCGCCTGCAAAAGTCGGGTCAATATGCTCTCCACATCTTCTCCAACATATCCGGCCTCTGTAAGTACCGTTGCATCGACTATGGCCAGGGGTACATTCAGCATCCGCGAAATGGTCTTCGCCATCAGGGTTTTTCCCGTACCGGTTTGTCCGACCATTACAATGTTACTTTTCTGTATTTCGATTTCGTCTTCCTTGGAAGAGGGCTGCAAAAGGCGCTTGTAATGGTTGTAAACAGCTACAGACAATACTTTTTTGGTACGCTCCTGCCCAATAATATAGGTATCGAGGAAGCCCTTGATTTCCATGGGTTTCTTCAGGACCAGTTCAGATGAAAGGTCATCGCTTTTGGCCTGCCGGGACTCCTCCGCCACAATCCCATGTGCCTGTTCAATGCAGCGGTCGCAAATGTGCGCGTCCAGCCCTGCAATCAGCAGATTGGTTTCGGGTTTCTTTCTCCCGCAAAAGGAACATTCTAAATTCTCCTTAGCCATAATTGAGCGCGTCTATAAGATAAAAACGTTTTTTGTGCGTAAAATTGTCTTCATGTCCCTGTTTTCGGGCTTCAGTTCAAAAGGTTGGACCATCGGTTATTCGGTGTCCCGCTCCAGGATTTCATCGATCATTCCGTATTTCCGGGCTTCTTCTGCCTTCATCCAGTAATCCCGGTCGCTGTCTTCATAAACTTTGTCAAAAGATTGCCCGCTGTGCTTGGCAATGATCTCATAGAGCTCATCCTTGATTTTCAGGACTTCTTTGGCTGCAATTTCGATATCGCTGGCCTGCCCCTGTGCTCCCGACATAGGTTGGTGGATCATCACCCGGGAATGTTTCAGCCCGCTGCGTTTTCCTTTTTCGCCTGCACAAAGCAGTACGGCGGCCATGGAGGCAGCCATCCCCGTACAAATGGTAGCCACATCCGGCTTAATAAACTGCATGGTATCGTAAATACCCAGCCCGGCGTATACGCTTCCCCCGGGGGAGTTAATGTAGATCTGAATATCTTTGGAGGAATCCGCACTGGCCAGGAATAATAGCTGGGCCTGTACAATATTGGCTACCTGATCATTGATTCCGGTTCCCAGAAAAATAATCCGGTCCATCATCAGCCGTGAGAACACGTCCATGGCGATGGCATTGAGCTGCCGTTCCTCAATAATATTCGGGGTCATACTGACCGGGTACATGCTCTGCAGCCCGCTTTCCAGATACAGGCTGCTCAGCCCCTGGTCTTTAATGGCGAAATCTTTAAATTCCTTTGTATAGTTCATCAATTGCCTTCACTAGTGGTTAAAAAAAAGGTGCCGAAAGATAATTCCCCGGCACCGTAAAGATACTATTTTTAATAATTCCCGCTGAAATTCGCGCTAATTTGTGCCAGCCGGGTCTTCCCTAGCCGTACACTTCTTTTACGAACTCTTCGTAGGTAACCTCTTTGTTCTTCAGATTGGCCTTTTCCTTGTACAACTTCAGCAACTTCTGGCTCATCAGTTGTTCAGACAGCCTTTTGACTTCTTCCTGGTTGCTCATAACCCGGGATGCGATATTTTCGAGGTCTTCTTCCTTAGGGTTAAGCTGGCCGTATTGCGCCATCTGGGTTTTGATGAACCCTTTGGCGAATTCCTTTAATTCATCGTATTGAATATCCAGCTCGTGATCTTTTATGAGTTTTCCTTCAATCAGCTGGTACCGCAGCCCTTTTTCGGAACGTTCAAATTCATCGCTGGCTTGTTCTTCAGTCAATGGGTTTTCCCCGGTGGTTTGCATCCATTTTTTCAGGAATTCGGTAGGGAGATCAAATTTCACCGTCTCAATAAGGCGTTCGGTTACGTCATTGAGCAGCTTCTGGTCTGATTGCTGCTGGAATTGCCCTTCGGAATCTTCTTTGATCTTTGCACGCATTTCCTTTTCAGAGCTTACCTTGCCTTCTCCGAATAACTTGTCGAATAATTCCTGGTTCAGTTCTGCAGGCTCCCTTTCATTTATTTCGGCAATGGTGAAATTAACTTCAATATTGAGCCCTTCAGCCTTTTCTTTTTCAATTCCCAGGGTGCTGGGCAGCAAATAAGCTTCCTTGAACAGGCCCTTGGTTTTCAGGCTAACCGTTTCTCCAACCTTGCTTCCTTTTAAAGCGTCAATAGCTTTCTTGCTCTTGATCTTGGAAAGTTCTACAGTGCTTTTCTGATCGATCCCTTCTGCTTCATTGGTAAAAGTTCCGTTCACTTCATCCTTGGGGCCAACTTCCTTTTTGGAAACCAGCTTCCCGTATTGCTTGCGGATCCTTAAGACCTGATCATCGATCATTTTCTTGTCTGCAACAATCTTGTAATGAGGAATTGCTTTTTTGGTTTTCAGGGAAACTTCAAATTCCGGGGCAAGGCCCAGTTCAAACTCGAATGCAAATTCATCGGCATCCCAGTTGAAATTATCCTGTTGCTTGGGCAGGGGGTTCCCCAGTACATCCAGTTTTTCTTCTACAAGGTAGTTATTCAGGTTATCCTGGATCAATTTGTTGACCTCATCTACCAAAACAGCCCGGCCGTATTGCTTTTTGATCAGCCCCATAGGGACCTGACCTTTGCGAAAGCCCGGAATGTTGGCATTCTTTCGGTAATCTTTAAGTATTTTATCGACCTTGTCCTGATAGTCTTCCTTGGTGATAGCAACTTTCAGAACGGCATTAAGCTCATCTATTTGTTCTTTGGTAATATTCATCTAGCGATTTTTATGCATATAAAAATGGGATGCAAAAATAGCGTATTTTATATCGCCGGGCAAGTTTTTAACCGACTGTCTTTCAATAAGTAGTTTGCTATTTGGAATCCTGCTTCAGGAAGGAAAAAAGAATGGATTGCAGGAGCGATAAAAGTAGCGAAAAGAGCAATGCCCACCAGATTCCCGCAACATCAAAGCCCGTAACCAGCCAATCTGCCAGCAGGATAATAATGGCATTTATAATGAGCAGGAAGAGCCCCAGGGTCAGGATAGTAACTGGCAGAGTAAAGATTACCAGCAGGGGCTTTACCAAAAAATTGAGAAGGCTTAACACTACAGCCACCAGAATGGCAACCCCGTACGAATCCACGCTAACTCCAGGCAATATATTGGCCAATAAAACAACCGCAAGAGCGCTCAGTAGTAATCGGATGATAAAGTTCATAATTGGTTGAATTAAAAAAAGGGTACCACTATAGAAGCAGTACCCTTAAATATAAGATTAAATTTTTTCTAATTGATATACAGGCCGGTGAAATCAAGCGGGTTTACCCTTGGCAGTTCGGCTCCATACGTATTTTCAATAACCTCAATAAATTCATTTGCAATCAGCGCATAGCCACGCGGGGAGGGATGCACCCCGTCTAACGAAAAACCTCCACCTGTTCCATAGGTTGCTGTAACAACGCTTCCGTCACTGAGGGTTATACCTGCATCTGCTAAGGTATTCAGATAGGCACTGGCATCCACCAGACCCAGGTTGTAGGTGTCAGCCAAAGCTGCAATAGTGGCATTAAAATTGGCTGTTGCATTGGCGATCATTTCCTGTTCTTCTGGCGTCAGTACCCACCGGTCTTCCAAAGGGTAGGTGATACCATTTATGGATAGCTGCCCGGCAGTTTCCGCAGGAAGACCGAGTCCCTGCAACATGGCGAAGGCATCTGTATTGAGTTCTGCAATTACCGTCTGACTGGTAAATACAATTAAATCGTCCGCCGTGGCCTGCCGTGCTTGCCCGTAGAGCATTCCCAACAGACCTGCTGTGGGAGCATCCAGGCCACCCCCTATTAGTGTGGCCGTTATCTGAGCGGAAAGATCAGGCAGATCTTCATCTTTTATTAAAAGAGCACTTGCCCCGGTGGTACTGAACGTTATGGAGCGTTCCGGCACTCCCAAAAAGGCAAAGACATTGTTAAGGTCTGCGAATTGAGCATTCAGAAGCGGTATCTGCGGCCCGAAGTCGGGATTGGTCGGATCTAAGGGCGCAAAAGGGACCGTTGTAAAAAACGGGATGGTCGTTACATCCGGGATGTTGGCAACTACCCCTTTGGCTCCGTTGGCTGTTAAGCCCTGGAGCAGGGCAGTGTAGATGTTTTCAAAAAGCTGGGGATCGGTCAGGTCATTCCCACCATAGGTAGTAGGATCTGGGTTTCCGGTTTGATCCACCCCAGCGCCTCCAGAAGTGGCAAAGCTCAGTACATCGTTATTTCCAATCCAAAGTGTGAAAAAAGTTGGGTTCTGGGTTAGGGCATCTGTTAGGACAGTAGTACCAGGGTTACTAGCAAAACGCGCAAAATAAGGGTTGGCCAGGCCAGCGGCTACCCCTGCAACATTTCCATAGCCAGGAGCTACCAGGTGAAAGCTTTTGGCACCGGGTACGCCCATATTGTTAAAGGGCCCGGCGAGGACATTTGATATTTCCGTACTTCCCTGCCCGGGAACCGGGGTAGGCAAGGGGTCTCCTGTAGAAAAATCAAGAAAAAGCCGGTTCCCGAAAATAGGAGTTCCCGCCAGGGTTGCTCCCCCGAGATTGTCAGCCATAAAAGGAATGGTAAAATCGCCACCCCCCGCCAGGGCAAATGAACCTGCCAGCATGTTTGGGAAAGAGGCCGTTTGCCCGTCTATAAAGAGGGCTGCATCCGAATAACCGGCAGTGAGTGAATTACCCAATGCAACATAGTTGCTAAAGTCGGCAGAGCCACTGGTATAATTGACCGGATCAGGATCGGGTCCGGGATCTGTTATCACATCATCGTCGCTACAGGAGACGAAAAAAAGGCCAAGAGCAGCCAGTAAAGCCAAAAGCTTTTTCATAAGATCAAATTTGAGTTAGTTGATAGCGCCGCCTCTCGGGCAGGCATTCTCAAAATTAACTAAAATTATGACACTCGCAATATGACCCCTTAAAAAATTATGCATGCATAATATAAGGGCTAATTGATTCAGGATTTGATAAATGTGATCGTTTTTTCAAAGAAAACATCCGGCTTCTCGGCATGCAGCCAGTGCCCCGTTTCGGGGATGGTTACCAGCTGATAGTTGGGGAAATGTTTTTTCATCAGCGGCGCATCTGAATCTTTAATGTAGTCAGAATTCCCACCGCGCAGAAACAAAACCGGCCCGCTGTAGGCAGCGTTTGATTCCAGGGTCGCGCCTATTGCTTCCATGGAGCTGCTCAGCACTTTCAGGTTAAAGCGAAATCCCAGCTTTTTAGGGTTTTCCCAGTACAGGTTTTTGAGCAGAAACTGCCTTACGCCCCATTCGGTGATGCTTTGGGCCAGATAATCATCCGCCTCTGTCCGGGACTCCATTTTTTCCAGGGGGATGGAATGTAATGCATCCAGGATATGTTTATGGTGAGGAGGATAATATTTAGGAGCTATATCTGCTACAAGCAAGTTTAATACCCGGGAGGGATATCTGCAGGCAAATTCCATTGCCGTTTTTCCGCCCATGGAATGTCCCAGCACACTCGCGCTGGAAAGGCCCTTGCTATCCATATATTCCAGGAGGTCAGCTGCCATGGTAGGGTAGTCAAATCGGGAATCCCAACCACTTCTGCCGTGATTGCGCTGGTCCAGCAGGTGTACTTCCAGCCCGCTGTCTGCATATTTCTTTCCAAGGGTTTTCCAGTTGTCGGACATGCCCAGAAAACCGTGGAGGATTATCAGGGGCTTTCCTGCCCCAAGTACTTTTGAATATAACTCCATCAGGAAAGGCGATGTTTATACATGTTTATAGTGTTTTCAAGACCCAGGTATAATGCCTCACAGATGAGTGCATGGCCGATGGACACTTCCAGTAAACCCGGGATTTGCTCCTTAAAGAAGCGGATATTCTCAAGATTCAGGTCATGGCCTGCATTGAGGCCCAACCCTACTTCAAGGGCTGCTTCCGCTGCCCTGCGGAAGGGAGCAATGGCCGTTTCCGGATTGTCCGGAAAGCCCTTGGCATAGCTTTCCGTATACAGTTCTATCCGATCCGTGCCTGTATCTTTTGCCGCCCGTACCATTTCAGGGTCCGGATCCACGAAAATAGAGGTGCGTATCCCTGCCTTTTTGAATCTTCCGATCACTTCCCGAAGATAGTCCTGGTGTTTAAGAGTATTCCAGCCGGCGTTGGAGGTAATGGCATCAGGGGCATCCGGGACCAGAGTTACCTGCTCTGGGAGCACCTCAAGTACCAGCTTTTCAAAAGACTCAATCGGATTTCCTTCTATGTTGAATTCCGTACGGACAACGGACTTCAAATCCCTGGCATCCTGATAGCGGATATGCCTTTCGTCAGGACGGGGATGAATTGTAATCCCCTGGGCACCAAAGGATTCTATGTCTTCTGCAGTTTTCAGAAGGTCGGGGAGGTTTCCACCCCTGGCATTTCTGAGGGTTGCTATTTTATTGATATTTACACTGAGTCGGGTCATTAAATCTCTGGGTATTACTGAAAATCCCTGCAAAAATACAAATTAGGCATGCCTTTTGCTCTTTAAAATTAGTAATTTGCAACAGGTTTTGCGCTCATGGATATGCAGGAACACATAATCAGTACCATTCCGGTCTTTGAATTGGAGGATTCACTTAAGGAAGTAATCCACTTTTTCACGCACAGCACGTATTCACACGTGGCCATTGTGCATGAAGGGCGTTTTGTCGGATTACTGGGGGAAGCCGATCTGGAGAATTTCCAGGAAACCAGTTTGGTGGAAGAGTTTCGCTACCAACTGGAATCCTTTTCTGTCCGGGAAGATGCTTCCTGGCTGGACATCCTCGAGGGATTTACACGAAATGATGCAAACCTGATGCCGGTGATCAATACCCAGGAACAGGTCCTGGGGTATTACGACCTGAGCGATGTTGTGGGTATTTTTACGGAAATGCCATTTTTTACAGAGCCGGGAGCCGTACTGGTAATCGCAAAAGCCATACAAGACTACAGTTTCAGTGAGATCGCACAAATTGTGGAAGGTAACAATACCCGCTTACTGGGGGCTTTTATTACCAAGATGACTAATGATACGGTACAGATTACTCTGAAAATGAACGGACAGAATATCAATGAGGTCATTCAGACATTCAGGCGGTATCGCTACAACATCCTGTTCGGTAACATGGAAGACCGTTTTTTGGAAGAACTCAAACAACGCTCCAATTACTTGGATAAATATCTAAATGTATAAACCTCATGAAGGTTGCACTCTACGGGCAAACCTACAACGAGGAGGTTGCCGGCCCGGTCTCGGAACTACTTTCTGCACTGGAATCGGTACAGGCATCGGTAGCCATTGAAACCGAATTTTCTGATTTTTTGGGATATGGAACAGATCGCTATCCGGGTTTTACAGTTTCTGAAGGCCTGGATTCCAGTTTTGATCTGATGGTCAGCTTTGGCGGGGACGGGACTATTCTCAGGGCCATCACCTATATCAGGGATATGGGAATCCCCATAGTAGGGGTCAATACGGGACGGCTGGGGTTTCTTTCAACCTTCCGAAAGGAAGAAGTTGACCGCCTGGTCCGGGAATTTGTGGCAGGAAATTACCATCTGGTAGACCGCAGCCTGGTTGCTGCCAGTTTTGATGGACAGACCCCGGGCGGGACGCAGCTCAATTTCGCTCTGAATGAAATCACTGTGAGCCGCAAGGATACAACCTCCATGATTACGGTAGACACCTACCTGAACGACGAATATCTGACCTCTTACTGGGCAGATGGTCTTATCATAGCAACACCTACCGGGTCTACCGGATACAGTCTTAGCTGCGGGGGGCCTGTAATCACGCCAACCGCGCGCTCCCTGGTTATCACCCCTATAGCCCCGCACAACCTGAATGCGCGCCCTATGGTCATTTCAGATGATACCGAAATAAGACTGGTGGTGTCCGGGCGTGAAGAACAGCATTTGCTGTCTATGGATTCGCGCATAGCCAGTTTGGACAATGGTACCGAAATACGGGTCAGAAAGGCAGACTTTAGTATTAAAATGGTTGAGTACGCTTCTGAAAGTTTCCTTAAAACGATTCGCAATAAGCTGCTTTGGGGGGAAGACCGCAGGAATTGAACGGGTCCGGCGGGCAATAAATATTCACAAAAGTTGTTTATCAAATGAAACATAAATATGGTGTTTTTACTGCTGTCGTAGGGCGTTAAATTGCTATATTTGCAAACTTTTGGATTAGATGAGGATCGTTTTTGCCGTATTGTGCATGTTGATTTTCAGTTCGCTTCAGGGGCAAACCTACGAAGTGGGCTTATTTGCCGGAGGGGCTAATAATATTGGCGATATCGGCCGGATGAATTTCATACTGCCCAGCGGGCCTGCTTTTGGGGCCATCTTCAAATGGAACAAGAGCAAGCGGTATGCCTGGAGGGCCAGTGTGATCCATGGTAGTTTTACGGCAGACGACAGCAAATCATCGCTCCAATCGAGAAGTCGGCGAGGCCTGCGAATGGATAACAGCATTCTGGAGGCATCAGCCGGCCTGGAAGTAAATTTTGTGGAGTATAACCTTCATAAAATCGGTCCGGCATTTACCCCATATTTGTATACGGGGATTACCTATTTCAGGTACGATTTTAATTATTTCGACGCCGGCCTGTTAATTGATGTGAATCAGCGCGAGGGATCATTTGCCATTCCGATGACGGTTGGGGCCAAATTGCGGCTTCACCAGCAAGTAATCCTCGGGGCTGAAATTGGCGCCAGGTATACCTTTACGGATAACCTGGACGCAAGTAATCCGGAGGGTTCGAATTTCGAAGCCTTTCGGTTGGGGAATATTTTCAGTGATGACTGGTATGTTTTTTCAGGAATTACCCTGACGTATACCTTTGGAAGGAAGCCCTGCTCGGATTGCTTTGAGTATAATTAGGTTTGATGAACACTATAGAAGACTTAAAAGAGGGGCGCATACCTGCGCACCTTGCC
This sequence comes from Robiginitalea insularis, assembly GCF_052497835.1. NCBI lineage: Bacteria > Pseudomonadati > Bacteroidota > Flavobacteriia > Flavobacteriales > Flavobacteriaceae > Robiginitalea > Robiginitalea insularis. Next base: position 584,733 of record NZ_CP199296.1, on the reverse strand, counting down.
ATCATTATGGATGGCAATGGCCGCTGGGCCAAACAGCGGGGTAAACTCCGTGTCTTCGGTCATGAAAACGGAGTACAGTCTGTGCGGGATGCCGTAGAAACTTCCGGAAAACTGGGTATAAAACACCTCACCTTATACGCCTTTAGCACAGAAAACTGGAATCGCCCCAAACTGGAAATAGACAGCCTGATGAGCCTGTTGGTGGCTTCCCTAAGGAAAGAAGTAAAGACGCTTCACAAGAATAATATTCGCCTCAATGCCATAGGTCGTATAGACAGCCTTCCGAAAAAGGTGCTGAAGCAGCTTAAGGAAGTGATGGAACAGACCCGGCAGAACACCGCAATGACCCTTACCCTGGCCCTTAGTTATGGTTCCCGGGAGGAGCTAACATCGGCTTTTAAGGCCATTGCATCCAAAGTTAAAAATAATATAATTTCACCCGATAATATTGATGAAACCATTATTAATGATCATCTTTACACGCATAATTTGCCGGACGTGGACTTGCTAATCCGAACCAGCGGGGAACATCGGATCAGCAATTTTTTATTATGGCAGATAGCCTATGCGGAATTGTATTTTACGGAAACATTCTGGCCGGATTTCAGAGAGGAGCACCTCCTAGAGGCTATTAAAAGTTATCAGAACAGAGAACGAAGATTTGGAAAAACAAGCGAACAAATTCATTAGTGGCAGTTCTGCAACCCTTCCACTAAAGCAGCTACTCCTAACCATAGCATTTCTTCTTACCGCGCTTGCCAACGCTCAGGATATATCCTACGAGAATGGGAAGACATATATTCTCGGGGGTATTGAAGTTACCGGGTTACAGAGCTATAACGAACAAACCGTAAAAACATACACCGGTCTGAGGGAAGGACAACCGATAACCATTCCGGGAGATGAGATCAGCGAAGTCATCAATAAGCTCTGGGGTCTGGAGCTCTTCAGCGACGTTTCCTTTTACATTACCCGGATAGAGGGGGACGAGATATTCCTCGAATTAAATATCCTGGAACGCCCCTCACTTTCCAAGGTTACGTTTTACGGAGTGAAAAAGCGTAAGGTAGATGACCTGGTAAATGATACAGACCTCAAAAAGGGAAAGAAGATTACCGAAAGCCTGATTTCCAATACCCGGAATTATCTCGAAAACAAGTACAAAAAGCAGGGGTTCCTGAATGCCAGGGTTACCATTGCCACTTCCGTTGATACTTCGGAGACCAACGCCCGCAACATGGTCATCAATGTAAACAAGGGCGACCGGGTAAAGGTGAAGGATATTGTTTTTGAGGGCAATGAGAAGCTATCCGGCGGCAAACTCCGGGGCGCCATGAAAAACACCAAGGAAAAAAGATTGGGTCGTTTCTGGAAAAAATCAAAATACATCGAGGCAGATTATCAGGAAGACCTCAAATCCCTGATCGACAAATATGCTGAAAATGGTTACAGGGATGCCCGTGTCCTTTCCGATACGATTGAGCGCATTGGCGACAACAAGATCAACATTCGGATTGCCGTGGAGGAGGGCAACAAGTATTACTTTGGCGATATTGATTTTGTCGGTAATAGCGTTTACACAGACCGGCAGCTCAGCCAAGTCCTTGGGATCAAAAAAGGGGATACCTATAATGGGGTGTTATTGCGCAAAAGGATTGCGGATGACACCAAACCAGATAGCGACGATATCACCAACCTCTACCAGAACAATGGTTATTTATTCTCGCGGATTAATCCGGTAGAAGTTTCAGCCGAAAAGGATACCATCGATTTTGAGATTCGCATTATTGAAGGGAAGGAAACCTTTATAAACCGGGTAACAATCGGTGGAAACGAGGTTACAAATGACCATGTTATCTACAGGGAGATAAGGACCCGGCCCGGGCAGCGCTACAGCAAGGAAGACATTATCCGGACAGTGCGCGAATTGGGACAGCTGGGCTTTTTTGACCCGGAACAGATCAAGCCCACCATAGATAACCCCAACCCTAATGAGGGAACGGTGGACCTGAAACTGGATCTTGTAAAATCCGGCTCCAGCCAGGTAGAGTTGCAGGGTGGATATGGCGGTGGTGGCTTTATAGGTACCCTTGGCCTGTCTTTTAACAATTTTTCAATTCAGAACTTATTTAAAGGGGAAGCTTACAAGCCGGTCCCCATGGGGGACGGACAGACCTTTGCCCTGCGTTTGCAGGCGAGCCGTACCTTCCGTGTCTACAGCCTGAATTTCTCTGAACCCTGGCTGGGCGGGCGGAAGCCGGTGCGCTTTAACCTGTCGCTTTCCCGTACCCAGCAGTTTCTGGCTTCCTTTAACAATAGTGGCCGGGTACAGGTAGATAAAAACCAACAGTTCTCCATTACGGGTATTTCGGCCGGGTTGGCCAAGCGGGTACAGTGGCCGGATGACTTTTTTACCATCTCGCATGCCCTGAGCTACCAGCTGTATAATTTTCAGAACTACCGGACCGGGCTATTTAACTTTGGTAATGGCCAATCCAATTCCTTTGCCTATACCTTTGGTATATCCAGGAGTTCTGCAGGCCCGGGATTCATCTTTCCGCTTACAGGAAGTATTTTCGAAATTACAGCCAAGTTTACTCCTCCCTATTCGCTGTTTAGCAATAAGGATTTCGCGGGTCTGAAAGAGCGCAGCGAAGAGCTGAACGAATTGCAGGTAGAACGGGCAAGGCTGGGGCAATCCCTGACTCCCGAAGAGCAAAGAGAACTGGAACAGGTAGACCAGGAGCGTTTCCGCTGGCTGGAATACTACAAGATCAAGTTTAAAGGAGACTGGTATTCCAGGATCGTTGGAAAACTGGTCCTCCGCACCAATGCGGAATTTGGATTTTTGGGAGCTTACAACAGTGAGGTGGGAAAAGTTCCTTTTGAGCGTTTCTTCCTTGGGGGAGATGGATTAGGGCGAAACTTTACCCTGGATGGACGGGAAGTTATTCAGCTGAGGGGATACGAAAACAACTCTCTCACCCCGGTCGATCCTATTACACAGCAGCAGGAGGGCGGGATTGTATACAACAAATATTCCCTGGAACTGCGCTACCCGCTAACCCTGAAGCCCACGGCCTCTATTTATGCCCTGACTTTTATGGAAGCCGGTAACTCCTTCAACAATTTTCGGGACTTTAATCCGTTTGCATTAAGAAGATCGGCCGGGGTAGGGCTCCGAATTTTTATGCCAGCCTTCGGACTGTTGGGAATTGACTTTGGATACGGTTTTGATGAAGATCTGAGGCCACAATCTGCGGGTCAGGGACCTAGCGGGTGGCAAACGCACTTTATTATTGGGCAACAATTCTGATCCCATGTCTGTTTTTAGATACAGTCCTTTTTTGTTAAATCGTTCATTTTAAAAGATTTAGTAATTTTGGCACGATATTTTCTATCATACAAAACAGTTCTGGAATGAAACACAAAATAATTATCCTTCTGGGCGTTCTTGGAATGTCATTAGTGGCAACGGCACAGCGCGGAGTACGGATCGGTTACGTTGATATGGAATATATCCTTGAAAATGTAGAGGAATACCGGGAAGCAACTGAGCAGTTAGACAAGAGGGTTAACCAGTGGAAATCTGAAATTGAGGCCAAACAGCGCCTCATTGAACAGGAGAAAAAGGATTTGCTCGCAGAACGCGTATTGCTAACAGACGAGCTTATCCTCGAAAGGGAGGAGGAAATTCAGATCATGGAAAAGGAATTGCTGGATTACCAGCAGGCCCGTTTCGGACCCAGGGGGGATCTGGTCTTGCAAAAGCAGCGCCTGATCCAGCCCATACAGGACCAGGTTTTTAATGAAGTACAGAAAATAGGAGCGAATAAAAAGTATGATTTTATTTTCGATAAATCGGCGGATGTCGTAATGTTGTACTCCGAAAAAAGGCATGATATCAGTGACCTGATTTTAAGGGGAATAGCCAGGACCAGAAGGGTTAGCAAGCCTCAGAAAAAAGCTGATGATCGCCTGGAACAGTTTGAAGGGGATGATGAAATTGAGGAATCTGTTTCAGAGGCCTTGCTAGAGCGACAGACCCGGGCAGCAGAGGCTGAGGAAGCACGCCAGAAAGCCGCAGCCGACAAAAGGTCAGAAGCACTGAAATTGAGAGAAGAACGCAAGAAGGCATACGAGGCGAGAAGAAAGAAATTATTGGAAGAAAGGGAGGCCCGCAGGAAAGCCAAAGAGGAAGAACGCAAAGAGGCCACCGAGAAAGAAAAGGATTCAATAAACTAACATAGAATCAATTAGTAATAACTCAAATTAGCAAATTAAACATCATGAAACATTTAAAAAAGGTAGCTGTAGCGGTCGTTTTGTTTGTAGCTGCTACTGGCTTTATGCAAGCCCAGAGCAAGGTGGCTCATATTAACGTGACCGAGTTGTTAGCACAAATGCCGGAGATGAAGGCTGCCCAGGCGGAACTGAAAAAACTGGAAGAAACCTACAAGGCAGATATCCAGAGCTCCGTAACTGAGTTGCGAAACAAATACACCCAGTACAATAACGAAGCGAGTTCAAAAACTGATGAAGAGAACCAGAAACGTGCAATTGAACTGCAGGGTTTTGAAAAGAACATCGGGGAGGCCCAGCAGGCTGCCCAGCAGGAACTCGGAAAAAAGCAGGCAGAATTGTATCAGCCTATCTTAGAGAAGGCGAACAACGCCATTCAAAAAGTAGCTGCTGCCCAGGGCTATGATTACGTTGTAGACGCCAGCCCAGGACTGGGTCTGATCGTTGCAAAAGGAAAAGACCTGATGCCTGAAGTAAAAAAGGAACTGGGATTCTGATAAAAGCAAACCCGCTTAAGGAAACCGCTCATTAGATGGGCGGTTTTTTTATTTTTATGGGAGCGTAGGAGATATAAGCATGGAAAAAGCAGCAATTGGAATTTTCGATTCGGGCGTAGGAGGCCTGACGGTCTGGCGGGAGCTCCTGCTGCTGCTTCCTTCAGAAAATACGATTTACCTGTCCGATGCGGCCAATGCTCCTTACGGAGAAAAATCCGTGGAAGAAATTTATCAGTTGAGCAGGAAAAATACCCGGTGGTTACTGGAAAAGGGCTGTAAGCTAATTGTAGTGGCTTGCAACACCGCCACCACCAATGCCATTTCCCGGCTGCGAAATGAATTCAATGTGCCCTTTATTGGAATCGAACCCGCCATCAAACCGGCTGCACTGCAATCCAGGAGCAAGCGGATAGGGGTGCTAGCCACCAGGGGCACCCTGGCCAGCAATTTGTTTTCTTCCACTTCGGCATCCTATACCGCGGGGATTGAGGTGATCGGGCAGGAGGGTACCGGCCTGGTCGGGCTAATCGAAAAGGGCTTGCAGGATTCTGAAAATGCCCGGGAGCACCTTGCCGGGCTGCTCAGCCCGATGTTGGATAGGGGCATTGATCATCTGGTGCTGGGCTGTACGCATTACCCCCTGCTCATACCCCAGCTCAGGGAATTATTACCCGAATCGGTGCAAATTGTAGACTGCGGCCCCGCCGTCGCCCGTCAGACCCGCGCTGTACTGGAAGCTGCAGCATTGCTGAACCCATCCGGCGAAACGGGTACTCATCAGTTGTATACCAATGCAGATCCGGCAGTGATAAACCGGGTACTCAAAGAAATGGGAAAGCCCGAAAAAGCAGATGCGGCAGAATTTTAAGATCTCGGCACGTAAGACAAGTAGGTAAAGGCATGCTTATGCCGCTCGTCTGCCGGATGGTGTTCTTCCGCAATGAGTTTCCAATTTGCTTCCTCGATTTTAGGGAACCAGGTATCTGCTTTAAAGCTGGCATGTACCCGGGTGAGTTCAATAGAGGTGGCGTACGGCAAGAATTGATGGTATATTTCACCTCCCCCAATAATAAAGGCCTTGTCCAGTTTGGCTACAATGGAAAGGGCATCCTTTACAGAATGTACAACCGTACAATCCGGGTGGGATACGGTATAATGGGTATCCCGGGTTATGATCAGGTGCTTCCGGTCGGGCAGGGGCCTGGGAAAACTCTCAAAAGTTTTCCGACCCATTATAATGGTATGTCCTGAGGTAATTCGCTTAAATCTTTTGAAATCATCCGGAAGGTGCCAGGGCAGGTCGTTATCCTTTCCCAGTTCATTTTGCTCGCCTGCGGCTGCAATTAAAATCAGTTGCGTCAAAGGTCTTTTTTTTTAGTAGGTTCAGGAAGCGGATGGGAAGCTTCTACTTCTTTCTGAAGGGCACGGATACGCTCCTGCTGTTTCTGTAGCAATTGTTCCCGCTGTCTGCGCTCCCATTGTTGCCCCATAAAGGGGTCCATAATGAAAACCTGCACCAGGTGGACCAGCAGAAAAAAACTCCACACCAAAATTACCCAGAGATACCAGTCGTAGGTTTCGCCGTACTTCAGGATCTTGTTCAGGAAAACAAGGAAAACCGATCCGATCAGAAAAAATACAAAATGGCGATAGAGGTTCTTTTTCTGACGGATACGCCTCTGGGCGTATTCAAGTTGTTCGTGCTGTTCAAGGTCCAGTGTAGTTCCCTTTTTGTTTTTAGATAACATCCGAATATGTATCTTTAAAAGCAAAGATAACGGAAATTCAACTCAGTCTTATGGATGCATTTAAGAGCTTCAGAAAACATTTTCCAGCCCTGGAAGTGCATACCTATCTCAACACAGCAGCCTGGGGCCTGATGCATGACGGCTTACTTGAATGGCGGCAGGAAGACGACCTGGATTATCTGATGGGTGGAAGTGAAATGAAAATCCCGGCACTGAAAATCCTGGACCAGACCCGAAACCGGATATCGGAGTGCTTTAATTGCGCTTCTGCCCGTATAGCTTTGATTCCAAATTTTTCACTGGGCCTTAACCTGCTTCTGGAAGGCCTGTCCAAAGATAAAAAGGTTCTGTTGCTGGAGGGAGACTATCCTTCTGTAAACTGGCCCTTTGAAACCCGCGGGTTTCAACTGCAGCATATTCCTGTGTCCAATGAGTTGTTGCAGGATATCCGGGAGGCCGTCAGCACCCATCAAATTCAGGTCCTTGCCCTTAGTATGGTTCAATGGATAGGGGGTGAAATAATTTCCCCGGAGGATTTATCACAACTGAAAACGGAATTCCCGGACCTGCTGATCATTGCCGATGGCACCCAGTACCTCGGCGCTTTTGAAATGGATTTTGAAAAATCCGGTATAGATGTTCTCGGGGCCAGCGGTTATAAGTGGCTTTTGGGGGGGAATGGGAATGGATTTATGTGTTTTCGGGAGGGAATAGAGGCATTTTTCGATATTCCAACTACAGGCTTTAATTCGGTGGAGGCCGATCTCAGCCGGAAGGATGCAATTCCCTTTGCAAAGAAATTAGAGCCCGGACACCTGGACACCCACAATTTCGGCAGCCTGTATTTTTCCCTGGGATTATTACAGGATTTGGGCCTGTCTGAAATTGACCGTTACAATCGCGAGCTTAGCCGGAAAATTCAGGCTGAATTACAGTCTCTGGGAATGTGGGAGAAGGGTTTGCCCGAAAAACAACACAGTACCATTTTTAATATCCCCGATACAAACCATCGCTATTCAAAGCTTCGCAAAAACGATATTGTCTGTTCGCGAAGAGGGGAGGGGATACGCATAAGCTTTCATTGCTATAATTCAGAAAACGACCTGGACAGGCTTTTGGAAGTGATAAAAACCACCTAAGGCCGGTTTCAGCTTAATAATTTAACCCCCAATATTTTAAGAAGATTAAGGGAATCCATTTTCTATTTTACGAAAATGATAAATCTATTTTGTCAAATTGTGTTTTACACCTTTTATGTGTTGCTTTGCACTAAAATTTGAAAAACAACAAATCATGGCAATAAAGAAACAATATCTGAAATCAAAGCCGGTATGTAAGGTAACTTTTACCGTACCTGCTGAAGAGGCTAAAAAAGTAGCTGTAGTGGGAGACTTCAATAACTGGAACCCCAAAGGCAGCCTATTAAAGAAATTGAAGAACGGAACCTTCAAGGGGACTTTTGACCTTCCAAAAGAGAATTCTTATGAATTCCGTTACCTGGTGGATGGCTCCTACGTCAATGAGGCTGAGGCAGACCGCTACCAGTGGAATGACTATGCCGGTGCCGAGAACGCAGTTCTGGAAGTGTAGAACAAAGAGCTTATTGCAAAGTGCTAAACGGGCCTTCCTCAGGGAGGGCCCGTTTTTATTTTACAGGAACCTAATTGCGTACCCTATATCTCGTATTAGGATTTGTGTTTTTTGAATAAGTAGTTTTTGTAAAAATTGGAGCGGTCCGAATAGCTGTTGACTATTTGCAGCCCGGCCTCCCTGGCCAGCCATTCAACCGTGGAATCGTCGTATTTTTGGGATAACTCAACGTGGATGCTTTCCCAGGGGTGAAAGGATACGTTTAAATCCAGAGCCTCTATGCGTACCTCCATAGCCTCTGTTGCCAGCAAATAGCTTTTAGCCGAACCGGTTTGCGGGTCGTAAACCTCCCAGTGTTTGTATTTATCCAGATCAAAATCTGCCCCGAATACCCGGTTGATGCGTCTCAGGATGTTTTTATTGAATGCTGCGGTTACCCCTGTAGCATCGTTATAGGCATCCAGGATTTTCTGCGGGTCTTTTTTCTGGTCAAAGCCCACCAGTAAAAAATCCCCTTCCCTCATTGCCTGCTGCAGGCCCCTTAAAAATCGCACCGCCTCCGGATGCAGCATATTGCCGATATTCGATCCGAGAAACAGGATTACCTTCCGATCTTCGTTTAGGGTGTTGATTTGCTCCAGCATTTGAAAGTAAGTGCCCTTCCAGGGGTCTATGGCCAGTCCTGGAAATTCGCTCTTCAGGCGGTTTTCTAATTCCTCCAGCGCATTTTCACTGATATCAATCGGCATAAAGGTAAAAGAGGCCCCAAGCGTTTTCAGGGATTGTAATAATAGCCTGGTTTTGGTCCCGTCCCCGGCACCCAGTTCAATCAGGTTAAAGGGCTTCCCGTCCGGGGAAAAGATTTCAGCCAGTGCCGTTTTATTTTCCGCCAGGATCTCCATCTCGCAGCGGGTGAGGTAATACTCCGGCAATTGCATAATTTGCTGGAACAACTTATCTCCCTGCTGATCGTAAATATAGCGCGAAGGCAGGTGTTTGGGATAGTCACTCAGGCCGTCCATCACGGACTGTGCAAAATCTGATAGTAATTGGTTTTTCTTTTTATGCATATAAATCTTTAGTCGGGATTAGCGCGCAAACCTTAAGCCCGTATACTGCCAGCGCAAATGCGGATGAAAAAAATTGCGGTAAGTAGCCCTTGAATGCCCCGGAGGGGTGGCTACGGATGCCCCCCTTAAGACTTTCTGGTTAACCATAAATTTTCCGTTGTACTCCCCCAGGGCTCCGGGAGCTTTTGAAAAGCCAGGGTAAGGGCTATAGGCGCTTTCTGTCCATTCCCATCGCAGCCCCCAGTCAAACATACTTTGGGCTGCTTCCCATTCAAATTCCGTAGGCAGGCGAAAGCCTTTCCACTGGGCCAGGGCAAAGGCTTCGTAATAAGATATGTGCGCCAGCGGGGCTTCCGGTTTAACCGGTATCAGCCCTTGTAGTGTATAATAATGCCAGACCCCGTCAATACAATGCCAGTATAGCGGTGCCTGAATATTTTCCGTTTTTACCCAGTCCCAGCCTTCGGCATGCCACAGCTCAAATCGCTTGTAACCTCCATCGGCTATAAAGTCCAGCATTAACTGATTGGTTGCAGGCTGGGAGGCAATGTCAAAGTCCTGCAACAGCACCTGGTGGCACCCCAGTTCGTTGTCAAAACAAAACCCCGCTCCATGATGTCCGATGGTATGGGTGCCTGCCGGGACGGAAATCCATTGGGATGGCTCCGAAGGGCCAGGGTACTCCTGCGGGGGTTTGTCTGAATAAGCAGGTAGTAAGGGGTTATGGCCAAGGATGTATTTAATGTCGGTTAGCAGTAACTCCTGATGTTGTTGTTCGTGATGTATGCCGATCTCCACCAGCGACAGTAATTCATCGGATACTTCCCGATTGAGCAATTCCAGCAGGTGATCCGTTACATGTTTCCGGTAGGCATATACCTCAGATACCGGCGGGCGTGATAAATTCCCGCGCTCTCCGCGAATAACCCTTTTTCCCATCGCCTCGTAGTAGCTGTTGAAGACAAAGGCAAAGTCTTCGTGAAAATTGCGGTAGCCCGGAAAGTTTTGCTGCAGGATAAAGGCCTCAAAAAACCAGCTGCTATGCCCCAAATGCCATTTGGGCGGAGACACATAGTCCACCGGTTGGACTACATAATCTTCCGTTTGGAGGGGATTACAGATTTTTTCTGAGAGCGATCGGGTGGTTAAAAACTGTTCGGCCCGGTTTAAGGTAAGCGGCATGGCATCTTTTCCCTAAAGATAGAAAAATATCACGTCGGGGCCCAAAGTTACTGGGGTTACCCTCCCGAACTCAGTTGACCGTATTCAATAATTTACGATTTTATTTATTCCGAAAATGGCAGAAAGCGATGCCTTTAAGTGATAGACAATTAGCAGAGAAAGGGTTGGCGGCTGTTACTTAAAACCTTAAACAGCTACAGCCCCTTTGATATGCGGATGCGGATCGTAGTTTTCCAGTTGGAAATCTTCAAAGCGAAAGGCAAACAGATCCTTGATTTCCGGATTCAGTTTCATGCTGGGTAACGGGCGGGGTTCTCTGCTCAGTTGTAACTGAATCTGTTCCATATGGTTGTTATAAATATGGGCGTCTCCGAAGGTATGTATAAAATCTCCTGGTTGCAGATCGCAGACCTGTGCAATCATCAGGGTTAACAGCGCATAGGACGCGATATTGAAAGGAACGCCCAGAAAGATATCGGCAGAGCGCTGATAGAGCTGGCAGGACAATTTGCCGTCTGCCACGTAAAACTGAAAAAAGGCATGACAGGGAGGTAAGGCCGCTTTGCCTGCTGCAACATTTTCGGCAAAGGAAAGCGAAGTATCCGGCAATACAGACGGATTCCAGGCGGCAACCAGCATCCGGCGGCTGTCTGGGTTGTTTTTCAGCGTACTGAGGAGTTGTTTGATCTGGTCGATATTTTCAGAATTCCAGTTGCGCCACTGATGCCCGTAAACCGGCCCCAGGTCACCGTTTTCGTCGGCCCATTCATTCCAAATCCGCACCCCGTTCTCTTGCAGGTATTGCACGTTGGTGTCTCCTTTGAGGAACCAAAGCAGCTCATGGATTACGGATTTAACATGGATTTTCTTGGTGGTGACCAGTGGAAAGCCTTCAGACAGGTCAAAACGCATTTGGTAGCCAAAAACACTGAGTGTTCCGGTTCCTGTGCGGTCTGTTTTGGATTGTCCGTTTTCCAGTACGTGGTTCAGCAGGTCGTGGTATTGTTTCATAAGGGCCTGATTATTTTTCGCTCGTGATCTTTTTCATTAGGCGCAGACTAAAATAAACAATGAGGAGGTGGTTAAGACTGATAGGATGCGCTTTTTTTCCACTACTTATCAACCCCCGGGTGCGGCTTACAGATCAGCCCAGTATCATTCCGGCCAGGGTGGCCGACAGCAGGGAGGCAAGGGTACCTCCAAGAACCGCTTTTAAACCGAATTCGGAGAGGGTTTTTCGCTGTCCGGGAGCCAGGGAACCAATACCCCCGATCTGAATGCCAATGGAGGCGAAATTTGCAAATCCGCACAGCATATAGGGGCCATCAGCACAGACTTCTGGTAGTTCAGATGAGTGTCGCTCGTAAAGTCTTTCAATTCGGCCAATTGTATGTAGCCTACAAATTCACTGGCCGCCAGTTTGATTCCCAGCAGTTGCCCCATCATCATGATATCCTGGGAATTTACCCCGATCAGCCACATAAGCGGGGCAAAAATAGCCCCGAGAATGGCTTCAAGGGAGAGGGACTCATAAGGGGTGTTGGCAGCAATCCATCCATTGATGGTACTGAAATCTCCTACCCAGCCTAAAATGCCATTGAGCATGGCAATAAAGGCAACAAATACCAGTAACATGGCTCCCACATTGACCGCCAGTTTCAGGCCTTCAGTTGTTCCATTGGCAATGGCATCCAGGATATTGCTTCCGATTTTTTCATTGGAAATACGAATAACGCTATCTACCGCTTCGGTCTGCGGATAGAGCATTTTGGAGATTACGATGGCACCAGGGGCTGCCATTACCGAGGCGGCAATCAGATGGCGCGCGAATTCCAGACGCAATTCCGGGTCGTTACCCCCCAGAAAACCGATATAAGCGGCCAAAACACCACCGGCAACTGTGGCCATCCCACCAATCATAACCAGCAGGATTTCAGAGCGGTTCATCTTCTCCAGATAGGCCTTGATCAGCAGCGGGGCTTCAGTCTGGCCCAGGAAGATATTTCCGGCAACACTAAGGCTTTCAGGACCAGAAATGCCCAGGGAGCGGCTCAGCAGCCAGGCCAGGCCTTTTACAATTTTTTGAATGATCCCCAGATAATACAGGACCGAGGTGAGGGCTGAAAAAAAGATGATGGTAGGCAGGATTTGGAAGGCAAAAACATAACCGATGTTGGCGTTATCCAAATCCATCAGGTTCCCAAACAAAAAGGTACTACCGGCGATGGTGAAATTAAGGATGCTGTTGAAAAACTGCCCCAACAGGTTAAAGAACCACTGTACTGCCGGCACTTTCAACACCCCGATGGCCAGTAACAGCTGTATGGCCAGGCCGATTCCCACGGTCCGCCACTGTATCCTCCTGCGGTTGGCGCTAAACAGGTAAGCCACGGCCAACAAGACCAGCATCCCGAGAATACCCCTTAGCAGTGATTCTGTCCCGAATCCCTCATTGGGGATAATCTCCCGCAGCACTGGCTCGTTGATATCATTGAGAATACTGGTATCTGACTGCAGGGCAATACTATCGGTTACCGGAGTTTGGGCCTGTAGGGCTGATGTCCCGGTAAAGGCGTAACCCATCAGTAAAAGACACCAAAAAACAAAGGTTCGCTGGGCTTTCAAATCAGCTTTTTCGTTTAGAAATTTCGTCCCGCAACTGGGCCGCTTTTTCGTAGTCTTCACTGGCAACGGCCTTTTCCAGTTCTTTATGTAATTCGTCCAGACTCATTTCCTTGTAGGCGGAGGAAGCGGCAGAATCAATCTCGACGGCCTCGCTTTCCTGCAGAATCTCGTCCACTACAATACTGTCGTCCTTATCTTCTTTATCCTTTTCTTTACTCGAAAATTTCAGGAAGATTCCGGCCTTGTCAAGAATGGTCTTGTAGGTGAAAATTGGGGCGTCAAAACGCAGGGCCAGGGCAATGGCATCGCTGGTTCGGGCATCGATTATCTCTTCTATCTTATCCCTTTCGCAAATAATACTGGAATAAAATACCCCATCTACGAGTTTGTGGATAATTACCTGCTTGATCACAATATCGAAACGGTCCGCAAAATTCTTAAAAAGATCGTGGGTAAGCGGACGGGGGGGCTTGATTTCTTTTTCGAGTGCTATCGCTATAGACTGAGCTTCAAAGGCTCCTATCACTATAGGTAATTTTCGGTCACCTTCCACTTCATTAAGAATCAGGGCGTAGGCGCCATTTTGTGTCTGGCTGTACGAGATTCCTTTTATTTTCAACCTTACTAGGCTCATAAATATATGTAAATAAAGAAGGGCTGTTAAATAACAGGGTTGTCCGGTCATTTAACAGCCCTTTAAAGGGACAAATTAACAAAAATTAGCCGTTTTGAGCTTTAAATTCCTTTAATTTTTCGACCAGTTCGGGTACCACTTCAAAGGCATCACCCACCACTCCGTAGTCTGCCGCTTTAAAGAAAGGTGCTTCAGGATCGGTATTGATGACCACTTTGGTTTTTGAGGCATTTACCCCGGCCAGGTGCTGAATGGCACCCGAAATTCCAATGGCGATATACAGGTTGCTGGCAACTGGTTTTCCCGTTTGTCCAACATGCTCCCCGTGTGGCCTCCAGCCGAGGTCGGAAACAGGCTTGGAACAAGCGGTGGCTGCCCCCAGCACCTCTGCCAGTTCTTCAATCATTCCCCAGTTTTCAGGACCCTTTAGGCCCCTTCCCCCGGAGACGACAATTTCTGCATCTGCAATAGTTACTTTGTCCGTGGCCTTGTCAACCGATACCGACTGGGTACTGAAGGCTTCTTCCGGCAGGTTGGCCTCGAAAGATTCAACGACTGCATCCCCTGCTTTTTCGATTAGTCCGAAGGCATTGTTTGAGACTCCGATAATGGCTTTCCCGGTCTTGATTTCAGTAATGGCAAAACCTTTATTGCTGAATGCTGTGCGCTTTACCGTAAGGGGAGAGGTGCTTTCCGGCAGGGCAACTACATTTGGGGTATATCCGGCCCCCAGCATACCTCCCAGCAGGGAAGCGGCGAATTTGGAGTCTGTACTGGAGCTCACAATTATAATACTGGAACCTGTTTGGTCTGCCGCCTGTTTTAAGGCCATGGCAATTGCCTTGGCATTGAATACGGACAAGCGGTCTTCTGACAGGTTTAAAACCTTTGAAATACCATAGCTCCCCAGGGCTTCCGGTTGGGATGCATTCACGGCCAGGGCAATGGCATCTGTTCCCATTTCGGAAGCCAGAGCGGTGGCATAACTGGCCACCTCAAAGGCAGATTTTTTAAAATTTCCTTTTTCTGTTTCGGTATATACGAGTACTGACATATTGTATAAGACTAATTTTTTTGTTTGATTTTGGGGTCTTTAAATGACCTTGGCTTCGTTATGGAGCAGGGAGATCAATTCATCCAGCTTATCGGGATCAACCAGTTTAACAGGGCCTTTAGGTGCCGGTTTTTCATATCGTACTTCCTCGGTACCCTTTGCGGCATCGGTAGCAGGTATAACTTCCAGTTTTTTCTGCCTTGCCATCATGATCCCGCGCATGTTAGGAATTCGCAGGTCACTTTCCTCCACCAGGCCTTTTTGCCCCCCTATAATCAGCGGGAGGCTGGTTTCCAGAGTTTCCTTCCCTCCGTCAATTTCCCGGACCGCCTTCGCCTTGTCTCCTTCAATTTCCATTTGGATACAGGTGTTGACAAAATTCATACCCAGCATGGCAGCAATCATTCCGGGTACCATCCCGCCATTGTAGTCAATAGATTCCCTTCCTGCGATTACCAGATCGTAACCCCCGTCTTTAATAATTGCTGCTAATTGGTTGGCCACAAAAAGGCCGTCGGTGGGTGCTGCGTCAACCCGGATTGCTTCGTCGGCACCTATTGCCAGTGCCTTGCGCATAACGGGCTCCACGGTGGCCAGGCCAACGGTTGCAATATGGACGGTAGCCCCTTGTTTTTCTTTGAACCACATGGCACGGGTAAGGCCGAACTCGTCATTTGGATTGATTACAAATTGTACCCCGTTGGTGTCGAAGGCCGTGTTGTCGGCTGTAAAGTTAATTTTTGAAGTAGTATCCGGAACGCTGCTGATACAGACTAATATCTTCATATGACCGTTATTTTCAATTTTTTTGACGGCTGCTAAGATAGCCAATATTTTTCTAAAATACTATGCATGCATAATAAAATTCTTCCAAATTTTACTTTTTTCGAATCTGGTTTTGCCGTATTATTTTCTATTTTTACGGGCATTTTAATGATAAAAGCCCGGAGGGGCAGAATTAATACGGAATGAAGACATTACAATTCAGAGAAGCCATTGCCGAAGCCATGTCGGAGGAGATGCGCCGGGACGATTCCATTTACCTGATGGGAGAAGAAGTTGCAGAATACAACGGGGCCTATAAAGCTTCAAAAGGGATGCTGGATGAATTTGGTCCGGAGCGGGTAATTGACACACCTATTTCGGAACTGGGTTTTGCCGGGATCGGGGTAGGTTCTGCCATGATCGGGAATCGTCCGATTATCGAATTCATGACCTTTAATTTCTCCCTGGTAGGGATAGACCAGATAATCAATAATGCCGCAAAAATGCGGCAGATGTCCGGCGGGCAATTCAACATCCCGATCGTTTTCAGGGGCCCGACCGCTTCTGCAGGACAACTTGCTGCTACGCATTCACAGGCTTTTGAAAGCTGGTTCGCCAATTGCCCGGGTCTGAAGGTAGTGGTTCCTTCCAATCCAAAGGATGCTAAGGGATTGCTCAAGTCTGCCATCCGGGACGATGACCCCGTTATTTTTATGGAATCCGAACAGATGTACGGAGACAAGGGGGAGGTTCCCGAAGGAGAGTTCACCATCCCGCTTGGAGTGGCCGAAATAGGCCGGGAAGGGACAGATGTGACCATTGTTTCCTTTGGCAAGATCATCAAGGATGCGTATACAGCTGCAGAAAAGCTGCAGGAAGAGGACATTTCCTGTGAAATCATTGATTTGCGTACTGTACGACCGCTGGATATAGATACTGTGCTGACATCTGTCCGCAAGACCAACCGCCTGGTCATACTGGAAGAGGCCTGGCCTTTCGGAAATGTAGCCACGGAAATAACCTATCAGGTTCAGGACAAAGCTTTCGATTACCTGGATGCACCTATTGTCAAAATAAATACAGCCGATACCCCGGCCCCTTATTCTCCGGTACTCCTGGAGGAATGGCTTCCCAACCATGAGGACGTTATAAAGGCCGTAAAGAAGGTGATGTATAAATAGAAACGGCTTACACAAGCTGTGTAAACTTCGCAGACGAATGAAAAGTATGCGAAGTTTTTTAATTAAAACCACAAGCTATCCGATCAGTACTTTACTCTTGTAATAAAGAATTTTCGGCACTGTTTTTGACCGATTTCATAAGCTGAACAAAGTCTAAAGTACATGCGTATATCCTTTTGTTTGCTCTTCCTGCTAACCGGTTTTCTGGCTTTAGGCCAAACCAAGGTTGGCGGGTTGGTTACCGACAGCAACGGAGAGGAGGTTGCCTTCGCCAATGTCTTGTTCAAGAATTCCACAGAAGGCACTATTACCAATGATAATGGCCGTTTTTACCTGGAATCAGAATCGGATTACGATACGCTGCTCGTTTCCTTTGTGGGGTATGCCACCCGGGAAATAGTGCTGGAAAGGCGCGTTAATCTGCAGATGGAAATTGTTTTGGAGGAGGGGGAGCAACTGGACGAAGTGATCCTTTATGTAGGGAAGCAGTCCAAAAAAAACAATCCTGCGATCGACATCCTCAGGAAAATATGGGCCAAAAAGCGCATCAACGGCCTGAAAATGTTCGATCAGTATCAGTACGACGAATACGAAAAGGTTGAATTTGACCTTAATACCATAGACAGTGCCCTGATGCAGAGCAAGGTCTTCAGGGGGCTCGAATTTATGTTTGAAGACCTGGATACCTCACGGATTACCGGAAAGACCTACCTGCCCATTTTCATCAATGAAAAAATTACCAAGGTACAGGGAGACAACAAGATGGCCCTGGAAAGACGGGACGTCCTTGGTAATAAAAATTCGGGCTTCAGCAATAACCAGGCAATTATCGCCTTTGTGCAGGATCTCTACTCCGAATATGACATCTATAACAACTACCTCAAGTTCTTTGATAAAAGCTTTACCAGCCCATTATCGCGAACAGGGGTTGACACCTATAATTATGTGCTTTCGGACAGCGCCTATATTGACAATAAATGGTGTTACAACATTATTTATTACCCCAGGCGGAAAAACGAGCTCACATTCAAGGGAGATTTCTGGGTAAACGACACCACTTTTGCCATTTCAAAAATAAACTTGCAAGTAACCAAGAGTGCCAATATCAATTGGGTCAAGGAGATTTATATCGAACAGGATTTTGAGGTCCTTTCTGATTCGGTATTTCTGCTCAAAAGGGATTATATGCTTTCTGATTTTGCCTTTAGCAAAAAGGAATCCTCAAGGGGGGTTTACGGAAAACGGACCACGGTGTATGACAACTACTTATTTAACAGGGAGTTGCCCAGGAGTTTTTACAAAAACGAATCTGACCCGTTTGATCCCAGGATATTTGAGCGGGATTCAATTTTCTGGGAGCAAAACCGGCTGGAGGCTTTAAATAAAGATGAAACGGGAATCTATAAACTGCTGGACACCCTGCGGACGGTACCCAAATTCAGGACCTATTACAATATTGCCAGTATCCTGGGTTCCGGTTATATCGAAATTGACAAATGGAACCTGGATATAGGAGACATCTACAGTATTTTCGGGTATAATGACGCTGAAGGTATCCGCCTCAGGGGGGGAGCACGAACCTATTTTGGCCAGAACGACCCCTGGCGGCTGGAAGGATATATGGCCTATGGTTTCATGGACAAGCGTTTTAAATATGGGATCTCGGGGAAATGGTTGCTGGATCGCAAAAACCGCCTGATCATTTCTGGGGGCAACCGGCGCGATGTGGAACAACTGGGCATCAGTCTGACGACCACCACAGATGTGCTGGGAAGGAGTATAGCCTCCAGTGCCGTATTTACAGTTGGGCAAAATGACCGCCTGACCAATATCAACCTGAGTACGCTGAATATTGAAGCGGAGCCCCTGACCAATTTCAGGTTGCGGTTTGGGGGCAGTTTCAGGACGCTTCGTTCCGCCCTGCCCGATGCTTTCAGCCTGGATTATATTGACCCGGATGCCCCCGGAGGGATTTCTTCGGAGATCAAGCAATTCGAACTGGCCACCACCCTGATTTACTCCCCCGGGAAACGCACTATTGGCTACGGGGTGGAAAGACGGGACATCAACAATGATTACAGCACCCTGTTTTTGCAATATACCCAGGGGCTGCGGGGGTTTCTGGAAAGTGATTTTGATTATCAGCGCCTGCAGTTTTCCTATAACCAACCCTGGCAGGTTGGGGGTTTCGGACGCCTGTACAGCACTGTGGAAGTCGGGAAAACCTTCGGGGAAGTGCCTCTGGGACTGCTCAATGTGATCCCGGGAAACCAAACCCTCTTCTCTATTTACAACACCTTCCCCAACCTGGATTTTTATGAATTCGTAACAGACACCTATGCTTCGGTGCACCTGGAGCACAATTTTAACGGTCGGCTGTTTTCGCGCCTGCCCCTGATCCGGAAATGGAATCTGCGTGAGATTGTCGGGATTAGGGGGGCCTGGGGATCCCTTTCGGATGCCAACATCGCCCTTAGTGCCCCTGCCAATATACCCCTGCAGGCCCCTGATGACCAGATTTACTGGGAGTATTCTTTTGGAGTGGGCAATATTTTTAAAATTTTCAGGATAGACTTCAATTTCAGGGGTAATTACCTGGATAATCCGGACGCCCGGGCATTTAGTATTACGGGTGCCTTCGGGATACATTTCTGATATGGATTCAGATGCTTGTCTGGATTTTAAGGACGGTTTCGCGATGGAAAAATAGCTTTTATATTCTAAACCCTTTTACTACTTTTGCAGCCGCTTTAAATAACTAAATAACTGACATGATGGAACAAATCGTGAATTATTTATGGGTCTTTGGAATTTTGGGACTCGTCTTTGTATTTGTTAAAAATGCATGGGTATCCAAACAGGAAGAAGGAGATCCTAAAATGGCTCGTATCGCCAAAAACATTGCCGACGGTGCGATGTCTTTCCTCAAGGCTGAATACAAAGTTTTGATGGTATTTGTCGCCGCCGTAGCTGTCCTCCTTTTCTTTAAGGGACAGAATGAGGCCGGGTCAAACGGAATGGTTGCCGTATCCTTTATTGTAGGAGCAATCTGTTCTGCCCTTGCCGGATTTATTGGAATGAAAGTAGCTACCAAGGCCAATGTGCGAACCACGCATGCTGCCCGTACCTCTCTTGGAAAAGCCCTTGAGGTTGCTTTTGCAGGAGGCTCCGTTATGGGGATGGGTGTTGTAGGCCTCGGCGTTCTCGGACTGAGCGGGCTGTTCACGTTTTACAGCGGACAAGGCTGGGCAATAGCGGAAGTACTGAACGTACTTTCCGGTTTTTCGCTCGGAGCTTCGTCCATCGCCCTTTTTGCCCGTGTGGGCGGGGGGATTTATACCAAGGCTGCCGATGTGGGAGCCGACCTGGTAGGAAAAGTGGAGGCCGGGATTCCGGAAGACCACCCGCTTAACCCTGCCACCATTGCTGATAACGTAGGGGATAATGTTGGGGACGTAGCCGGAATGGGTGCTGACCTTTTTGAATCCTATGTAGGGTCCATTATAGGAACCATGGTATTGGGAGCCTCCTTTGTAGTGCTGCCCGAATTCCAGGAAGCTTTTGACGGCCTGGGAGCTGTATACCTTCCATTGGTTCTGGCCGGTGTCGGGATTGTGATGTCCATTCTCGGAACCTTCTTCGTTCGTGTAAAGGACGGAGGATCTCCGCACAGAGCCCTCAATACAGGAGAGATCGTATCAGCAGTCTTTATGCTGGTAGCTTCTTACTTCCTGATTGACCTGATGCTGCCTTCCAGCTGGGTTGAAGGCGGAAAGGAATTCTCTTCACTAGGCGTTTTCTGGGCAACTATCGCAGGATTGGTTGCCGGCTTGCTGGTTGGAAAAGTAACTGAATATTATACCGGTACCGGTACCAAACCCGTAAAGTCTATAGTCCGACAGTCCGAAACAGGGGCTGCTACCAATATTATTGCAGGATTGGGAGTTGGGATGATGTCTACTGCTATCCCGATCATTTTGATTGCGGCGGCCATCCTGGTATCCCATCATTTTGCCGGGCTCTACGGGATTGCTATTGCAGCCGTTGGGATGCTGGCCAATACCGGAATACAGCTGGCCGTAGATGCTTATGGTCCAATTTCGGACAATGCAGGAGGTATCGCAGAGATGTCCGAACTTCCCCCTGAAGTAAGGGAGCGCACCGATAAACTGGATGCTGTTGGTAATACCACTGCAGCCATTGGAAAAGGATTTGCAATTGCCTCTGCAGCCTTAACGGCCCTGGCGCTGTTTGCTGCCTTTATGAAAACTGCCAATGTAACCGCAATTGACGTATCCCGTCCGGATATCATGGCTGGCTTGCTGTTAGGAGGGATGCTTCCCTTTGTATTCTCAGCACTGTCTATGAACGCTGTTGGACGCGCTGCTATGGCGATGATCGAAGAGGTGAGGCGCCAATTCCGGGATATTCCGCAGCTCAAAGCAGCTCTGGAAGTGATGCGGAAGTACGATTCGGATATGTCCAAAGCCTCAGAAGCAGACCGTAAGATATTTGACGAGGCTGATGGTGTAGCAGAATACGAGAAATGTGTGGCTATTTCCACACAGGCTTCTATTAAGGAAATGGTTTTACCGGGATTACTGGCTATTGCTGTGCCGGTCGCAATCGGGTTTATCGGCGGAGCCGAAATGCTCGGAGGGCTGCTGGCAGGGGTTACCACTGCCGGTGTACTGATGGCTATTTTCCAGTCTAATGCCGGAGGTGCATGGGACAACGCCAAGAAAATGATAGAAGAGCAGGGACGTAAGGGAACAGACGCCCATAAAGCTGCTGTTGTTGGGGATACCGTTGGGGATCCGTTTAAGGATACTTCCGGCCCTTCCCTTAACATTCTGTTGAAGCTTATTTCGGTTGTGGCCCTGGTAATTGCACCCAGTATTGCCCTTTCAGCCGACGCGATTACGGCCTATGCCGAAAAATCGGAAACCAGCACCCGTGTGGAAGTGAAAATGGAAAGTGACGAGGCAGGCATGTATACCGCCCTGGTTACGACAACCACCACTGAGAACGGGGAAGCTTCTGTTACCGAAGAAACCATTAAGGGTACCAAAGAAGATGTACAGGCCCAACTGGACAACCTGGCCCCTAAAGGAGCTTCAAAAAAGGTAGAAAAGGAAATTAAGATTACAACGGAATAAACATACCGTTATTCATACCTATTCAAAGCCCCGGGAGATCTTCCGGGGCTTTTTTTTGACAACCGTTTGAGAAGGGGTGTTCTTTTGTACTTTTAAGGTATGTTTATCCGTGGCAAAAACGATCCACTTCAACTTATCTCCTTTCTGAGTTATGGAACGGACACCCAATTGTTCGCACGTGGCAGGGCACTGGAAGATCCTGAAATAGACCTGGGGCAGAAGGGCTTGTTCCGGCTCATTTTTAACAGCTGGGAACGCTTTGATACGGACCAGATCCGAAATTGTCCGTTGCAACTACGCCTGCCGGATGGCAGGAGCCTGGGAGCACAAACCGACTCCCAGGGTTATTTCCTGCTCGATGCCAGGGCCGAAAACCTGAAGGCTTTGGCCGATTCTGAAGGATGGGTCTCTTATGAGGTCTCTTTCACAGCCCCGGATGGCAAACGCAGGGTGCTGCGAGATAACCGCTTCCCAGGAACCTTCCTGATCCCTTCACCCTCAGCCCGCTTTGGTATTATAAGCGATATAGATGACACCATCCTGCATACGGGGGTGACCTCCTACATGAAATGGCAGGTAATCATCAATACCCTTTTTAAGCATGCGGAAAGCCGGATTCCCCTGCACGGGGCGGCAGAACTCTATCAGAAACTGCATGCCGGAACCGACGGAAAACAGGCTAACCCGGTTTTTTATGTAAGCCACAGCCCCTGGAACCTATACCGCTACCTGGAATACTTTCTTAAAAAAAACCATTTTCCGAAAGGACCCATCCTGCTAAGAAGCATGGCCAGCTTATTGGGCCGGAAAAAAACGCCCGGGCCCCACAAGCAGCTCGCCATTGAAAACATCCTTCAGACCTATAAGGAGCTGCCTTTTATCCTGATTGGTGACAGCGGGGAGCGGGATGCCGATATCTATCTGGAAATTACCCGGAAATTTCCCGGTCGGATCAAGGCAATATTCTTACGCACCGTCCGTCATCGCGGGCGGATGAGACGGGTAAGGGCACTCATAAAACAAGAGCAGCAGACCCCGGTATTTTTGGTAGATGATAGTTGGGAGTTTCAGGCGCATGCCCGAAAATTAGGACTGGTTTAAAACAGACCGTGGATCTCGGCATCAATTTTATTGATTACCTCTCCAAGGTGTTCCGGGTTGTCCACGAAATCGAGCCGGTCTACGTCAATGACCAGTAACTTTCCCTTTTCATAGCTCTGCACCCAGGCCTCATAACGCTCATTGAGTCTGCTCAGGTAATCAATTGAGATGGAGTTTTCGTAATCCCGACCTCTTTTATGGATCTGATTGACCAGGTTAGGGATGGAAGACCTCAGGTAAATTAACAGGTCCGGAGGGAGGACCAGGCTTTCCATCAGCTCAAAAAGACTGGAGTAATTGGTAAAGTCCCGATTGGTCATCAGCCCCATGGCGTGAAGGTTTGGGGCGAAAATATGGGCATCTTCATAGATGGTGCGATCCTGGATCACATTTTTCCCGCTTTCACGGATTTTCAGGATCTGCCGATACCGGCTGTTCAGGAAATAGATCTGCAGGTTAAAACTCCAGCGTTCCATCTGGGTGTAGAAGTCGTCCAGATACGGATTGTCCACCACATCCTCAAAATGGGCTTCCCATCTGTAGTGTTTGGAAAGGAGTTTCGTAAGGGTTGTTTTACCGGCGCCAATGTTACCGGCAACTGCAATATGCATGCTGATCTTATTTGTGTTTAGTCGTCTGAAATAGGGTTGAGCAATATACGAAGTATCTCCTGCTAAGGGAAAAAAATTAGATGAAATAAGGGAGAAATCTCAACAGATCAGTTTGTAGCCTGCATCTCTTTCATTACCAAGAGATAAATAGGGCCTTCACTGCTTAAAAGCGAAACTTTTATACTTTGTCATCCAAAGAACTGCACGAAATCTGGTTGGAATATACAGGGGTAGGTAAAAAAGCAGCTTTTTTGTTTTCCGATTTTGCCGACAATAAGAATTCGGTTATTTTTGCGTTCCATTACAGAGGATAGATTTGACTGATTGCAACCTCGGGGCTTAGATTCTCCATAAAAATGCTAAAGCAGTTTGCATCGCGGTAAAAGCGAATGCAATCTTCCTTTCAGGCATTATCTCAGTTTTATCGGTCCCTTAAACAACAGATAAGTATGCCTTATTTATTTACCTCAGAATCCGTAAGTGAAGGACATCCCGATAAAATAGCCGATCAGATCAGTGATGCCCTGCTCGATAATTTCCTGGCTTTTGACCCGGAGAGCAAGGTTGCCTGTGAAACCCTGGTTACAACCGGGCAGGTGGTATTGGCGGGGGAAGTAAAGAGCCACACCTATGTAGACCTGCAGCAAATTACCCGTGAGGTGATCAACAATATTGGCTATACCAAAGGGGCGTATCAGTTTAGCGGGGATTCCTGCGGCATTATATCCCTCATACATGAGCAGTCCCAGGACATCAACCAGGGGGTAGACCGGGGTGAAAAGGAACAACAGGGGGCCGGAGACCAGGGGATGATGTTTGGCTACGCCACACGGGAGACGGACAATTTCATGCCCCTGGCCCAGGATATTGCCCACAGGATCCTCTTTGAACTGGCCCTGTTGCGGAAGGAGGGGGATGCCATAGGCTACCTTCGTCCGGATGCCAAGGCGCAGGTCACCATCGAATATTCGGATCAGAACGAACCCATCCGTATAGACACGGTGGTTATTTCCACACAGCACGATCCCTTTGACCAGGATGATGCCCTAATGCTGAGGCAAATTAAAAAAGACCTGCTGTCCATCCTGATACCAAGGGTCATTGCCAAATTGCCCGCCCGTATCGCTGCCCTGTTCAATAAGGACATCACCTATCACATTAACCCCACGGGAAAATTTGTAATCGGGGGCCCGCATGGGGATACAGGCCTGACCGGGCGAAAGATTATCGTGGATACCTATGGTGGAAAGGGAGCCCATGGGGGTGGCGCTTTTAGCGGAAAAGACCCGAGTAAGGTAGACCGTTCCGCTGCTTACGCCGCCCGGCATGCAGCCAAAAACCTGGTTGCTGCAGGGGTTGCTGATGAAATTTTAGTGCAGTTAAGCTATGCGATCGGCCTGGTAGAACCCACCTCCATTTACGTGAATACCTATGGAACTTCCAAAACAGGACTGACCGACGGGCAAATAGCGTCAAAGGTGGCTGAACTTTTCGATATGCGGCCCTTTGCCATAGAACAGCGCTTAAAATTGCGCAACCCGATCTATCTGGAAACAGCGGCCTATGGACATATGGGAAAAACCCCGCGCACAGTATCCAAAGTCTTTGAATCCCCTTACAATGGAAGGGTGGAGCTGGAAGTGGAACTGTTTACCTGGGAAAAACTGGATATGGTGGAAGCCGTAAAGGAAGCTTTTAACATATAAAATTAGTAGGATAATTAGGATTTTTCGAAAATCCATCCCTATATTTGGGATTCCAAAGTTCAAACTCTTATTGAATAGTTATCAAGAAAGGTGGAGGGAATAGACCCTTTGAAGCCTTAGCAACCCTTTGTGTCAGAAGCAAAGAAGGTGCTACATTCTATCCCGTATTAGGCGGGACAGATAACACACACCCATTAATTTCGGGTATTTTCTTTCTTTTTAACTTTTTTGATTTGTGCGCCAGCCAGGAGGGCTGACGTTTGGTTTGGCTTTTTTATTTCATGTTCAACAAATAAAAAAACTAAAATCATGAGCGATCAGAAATTTTCGACCAGAGCATTACACGCCGGTCACGACACCAATGCGCACGGCGGAACCCGTGCAATCCCGATCTATCAGAGCACAGCCTATGTGTTCAATAATTCGGACCATGCAGCCAATTTGTTTTCCCTGGCGGAATTCGGGAATATCTATACCCGGATCAACAATCCCACCAACGACATCCTCGAACAGCGTCTTGCCGCCCTCGAGGGCGGTATTGCTTCTGTAGTGACCGCATCGGGCACTGGTGCTATCAACACAGCCCTGCTGGTGCTGCTGAAGGCCGGGGATCACATTGTGGCCTCCAGCAGTCTCTACGGAGGGACCTATAACCTGCTGAGCGTAACCCTGCCCCGGCTGGGGATCACAACCACCTTTGTGGATCCGGAAGACCCTGCCAATTTCGGAAAGGCTGTTCAGGAAAACACCCGGGCCTTCTTTGTTGAGTCCCTGGGCAACCCCAAACTGGATGTGCTAGACCTGAAGGCTATTTCAAGTGAGGCCAAAAAGGCCAGGGTTCCATTTATTGTCGATAACACCGTGGCGACGCCGGCCTTGCTGAACCCCTTAGAGCACGGGGCAAATATTGTCATTCACTCACTCACAAAATACATCAACGGGAATGGTACCGCGCTTGGAGGTGCTATTATAGATGCGGGAACCTTCGATTGGGCGAATGGTAAATTTCCTGAGTTCACCGAACCCTCCCCGGGCTACCACGGCCTGGTATACCATGAAGCCCTTGGCCCTGCTGCGTTCATCGCCAAGGTCCGCATTGAAGGCCTTCGCGACCACGGGGCGTGCCTGAGTCCTTTCAACGCCTTCCAGATCCTGCAGGGATTGGAAACCCTGGAGGTTAGGATTAAAAAGCACAGTGAAAATGCCCTGGCCCTGGCGAAATGGTTGCAGCAGCGCAAAGAGGTGAGCTGGGTCAACTATCCAGGCCTGGAAAGCAGCCCTTACTTTGGCCTTGCGCAGGCTTACCTGCCCAAGGGTCAGAGCGGAATTCTTTCTTTTGGGGTAAAGGGCGGTTACGAATCGGCCAAAAAGATTGCAGATAATACCCAGGTGTTCTCCCTTTTGGCCAATATAGGGGATACAAAGTCCCTGATCATCCATCCGGCCAGCACCACACATCAGCAGCTGGACGATGCCGCACAAGAGGCCACAGGAGTCACCAAGGACCTTATAAGGTTGTCTGTGGGCCTTGAGGATCTCACGGACCTGACCGCAGACCTTGAGCAGGCATTTGCAAGCATCGACGCATCGGTATTAACCGCATCCTAACCCGGGAGGTATGGCCATAAACAAAGAAATGGGAGGAAGTACCACTAAAAGTACGGACAGGGAGGAAATACCGGGATTACAGTATTTGGGTATTCCCGGTTTTACCACCCTTAATGGGGCTGTGATCGATATTTCCCTTTCTTACCAGACCTTTGGTAAACCATTGCATTCGGCTCCTGTGGTCCTTGTCAACCATGCCCTTACCGGAAATTCACTGGTGGCCGGTCCGGATGGCTGGTGGGCTTCGCTTGTGGGGCCTGATAAATGTATAGATACCAACAGGTACACGGTGCTATGCTTTAATATTCCGGGTAATGGTTACGACGGGTTTTTAATAGAACGTTACAAGGAATTTGTAGCAGCAGATATTGCGCGGATCTTTTTGATGGGTCTGGAATCCCTTCAGATTCAAAAAGTATTTGCCCTGATAGGCGGTTCCCTTGGCGGTGGGATTGCCTGGGAAATGGCAGCTCTCAGGCCGGGTTTCTTTACCCATCTGATCCCGGTTGCCTCAGACTGGAAATCCACAGACTGGTTGATTGCCAATTGCCAGATACAGGAACAGTTCCTGGTCAATTCAAGACAGCCGGTTCACGATGCCCGCATGCATGCCATGCTGTGCTACAGGACCCCTGAATCCTTCAAACAGCGATTTCAGCGATCTACCGACCAGCTCCTCCAGCGATTTAACGTGGAAAGCTGGCTGCTGCACCATGGGAAGAAATTACAGGAACGCTTTCAGCTGGCCGCCTATAAATTAACCAACCAGCTCCTGAAGACCATTGACATAACCCGAAACGGGGATACTGCCTTTGAAGCCTTACAGCAAAGCGATACGAATATCCATATCATTGGGGTAGATTCGGATTTGTTTTTTACAGCTACGGAAAACAAGGAGACCTACAAACAGCTGGCTCAGGCAAACAATAATGTCACCTATGGCGAGATACAGTCCGTTCACGGGCACGATGCGTTCTTGATCGAGTTCGAACAAATGGAGCAGTTGCTGCGCCCCATTTTCAGGGAAGCCGAAAAGGAGGGCCGTCTGAAGGTGCTTAAATTCGGGGGGAAATCCCTGGCAAACGGAGAGGGTGTGGAACGCGTACTGCAGATTATCAAGAAACAGACGGCTGCCGGGGATCGTTTGGTAGTGGTGCTTTCTGCCCGTCAGAAAGCCACAGACCAGTTGATTGAATTACTCAATACAGCAGCTTCGGGAGAGGATTTCTCAGAGGGGTATCAGGCTTTTGTAAACTACCAGCAGTACACCTATTCGGAAATTGACTTGCGCGAATCCTTTGAGGCACTTTTTAGTTTGCTGCAGGGGATCCGCCTGGTTGGAGATTACAGCCCGAAAACAAAAGATCAGGTCCTTGCTTTCGGGGAGCTCATATCGGCATGGGTTTTAACGGAGCTGTTGCTTAAAGAGGGCTTGCAGGCCATTCGGGTAGATGCCCGTGAGCTGATCAAGACCGATACCCGTTTTGGGGATGCCCAGGTGGATTACCCACTTTCCGAAGAAAATGTGATCCGCTTTTACCATTCCCTGAAGCCTGGAGACATACCGGTGATCACCGGTTTTATCGCTTCCAACCAAAAAAACGAAACTACCACTCTGGGCAGGAATGGAAGTAATTACACTGCTTCCCTGCTGGCGAATTTTCTCAATGCCGATGAATTGCAGAACTATACCCATGTAGACGGGATATTCACTGCAGACCCTGGCCTGGTTCCGGAGGCGCAGAAAATCAGCCGGTTATCGTATAGTGAAGCCAATGAACTGGCCAATTTCGGGGCAAATATTTTGCATGCAAAAACCATTATCCCCCTTTTGGAAAAGAATATCCCGCTTCGCATCCTCAATACTTTTAAGGAAGACAGCGAGGGCACACTTATCAGTGCGGAGCCCAGTAAGGAAGGTATCCGGTCTCTCTCCGTAATTGAAAATGAAGCCCTTATAAACCTGGAAGGGCGCGGTCTTTTAGGGAGGGTAGGGATCGATGCGCGGATCTTCAGGGCACTGGGGCAAAGCGATATCAGCGTAGGGATTATTTCCCAGGGTTCCTCCGAAAGAGGGATAGGGCTGGTGGTGAAAGCAGAACAGGCCGGACAGGCCAAAACGGCACTGGAAAGGGAGTTTGAAGATGATCTGAAGCGACAGGATATAAACAGAATTCAGATTGTTTCAGATGTCTCCGTAATTTCCATTGTAGGACAGGATCTCAGTAGTTTTCACAAACCCTACACGGCCCTGATCCGCAACCAGATTGTACCGCTGCTTTTCAACAATACGGTAACCGGAAAAAATGTAAGCCTGGTAGTGAAAAAAGCGGATATGCTCAAGGCGATCAATGTTATTCACGGTCAGATATTTGGTATCAGCCAGAAAATAAACCTGGTGCTCTTTGGCATCGGAAATGTGGGGGCAACCCTGATTGAACAACTACTGGATTCGGCCGAGAATATCGAATCCCGCAAAAGCATCCGTTTCAATATTTTTGCCATTGCCAATTCCAGCAGGTTGTTACTGGATCACAAGGGAATCGGTAAAGACTGGCAAAAGCGACTTCAGGATCTTGAGCCGGGATATTCCCTGCAACAGTTATTCAACTATGCCCGAAAACACCATCTGGAAAACCTGATAGCTGTGGATAATACAGCCAGTACGGCTTTTGTGGGGCATTACCCGGAATTGATCCGGAACAGCTTCGATCTGGTGTCCTCAAACAAGATTGCCAACACCCTTGGGTTTGAAGCATACCGTGAATTGCGCAAATTGCTGAAGGATAACCAGAAAAATTATTTGTACGAAACCAATGTGGGTGCCGGACTGCCGCTCATAGACACTATCAAATTGCTGCATTTGTCCGGGGAAAATATAACCGGTATCAGGGGTGTCTTTTCAGGTTCGCTGAGCTATATTTTTAATACCTTCTCTGCGGAAAACCTGTCTTTTTCCGAGGTCTTGCAGCAAGCGAGGGAGAAGGGGTATACCGAACCGGACCCTCGTGAAGACCTGTCTGGTAATGATGTGGGCCGGAAATTGCTTATCCTGGCCCGGGAGCTGGACCTTAAAAATGAATTTGAAGATATTCAGATTGAAAACCTGATCCCGGAAGACCTCCGCACCCATTCAGAAAAGGATCTCGGGGAACTTTCAGCCCCACTGGATGGACATTACCGTTCAAAAAAGGCAGCATTGCCTCCGGGTTTTGTGTTGCGTTATGTGGGTGAACTTTCCGGGGATTTACAGCAGGATAAAGGCGTACTGCAGGTAAAGCTGGTTGCGGTCCCCAAAGAAAGTACACTGGGGCAGGTTCAGGGGGCAGACTCCCTTATAGAAATTTTCACCGAATCTTATGGCGATAAACCCCTGGTTATTCAGGGGGCAGGAGCCGGAGCAGCGGTTACTGCCCGGGGGGTTTTCGGGGATATTCTCAGGATAGCGGAAAAGGGCTATGCGGATTAATTTTTAAGTTTCAGGAAATGGAAAAGAACAAATTCGAAACAGATGCCATCAGAATACAGGCAAAACGCAGCGATTTTCAGGAGCACTCAGCCCCTGTGTACCTGACCTCCAGTTTTGTTTTTGATGATGCGGAAGACATGCGGGCATCCTTTGCCGAAGAGAAAGACCGCATTATTTACTCCCGTTATTCAAACCCCAACACCTCTGAGCTGATTGAAAAAGTTTGCCGGATGGAAGGGGCGGAGGCTGGTTTTGCCTTTGCCTCAGGGATGTCAGCCGTTTTCTCCACCTTTGCAGCCCTATTGCAGAGCGGGGACCATATAATAGCCTCCCGTTCCGTTTTCGGCTCTACCCATACCCTGTTCAACCAGTTTTTCCCCCGCTGGAATATTGACCATTCTTATTTTCCTTTTGATAAGCCCGAGGAAATAGCAGCTTTGATACGGCCTGAAACCCGTATTTTGTACGCAGAATCCCCCACCAATCCAGGGGTGGACATCCTGGACTTGGAGCGGCTTTCTCAAATTGCCCGGGAACACGGCTTATTGCTGATCATAGACAATTGTTTCGCCACGCCTTACCTGCAACAGCCCATCCGTTTCGGAGCAGACCTGGTCATACATTCGGGCACCAAACTCATGGACGGGCAGGGCAGGGTCTTGGGGGGTATTACCGTTGGAAACCGTGAGCTTATAGATAAAGTTTATCGTTTTTCGCGAATAACCGGTCCGGCCCTTTCCCCTTTTAATGCCTGGCTGCTATCCAAAAGCCTGGAAACCCTTGCGGTACGGGTAGACCGCCACTGCGAAAATGCCCTGGCCGTTGCACAGTTTCTGGAGCAGCACCCCAGGGTGAATTGGGTAAAGTACCCCTTCCTGCCCTCACACCCCCAATATGCCCTGGCCAAAAAGCAAATGAAGGCAGGCGGCTGTGTTGTGGCCTTTGAAGTAGATGGCGGGGTAGCGGCAGGACGGAAATTCTTTGACCAGATCCAGTTGCTGTCCCTTTCCGCAAACCTTGGGGATACAAGGAGTATCGTAACCCACCCGGCCTCAACCACCCACAGCAAACTCGGCCCGGAGGAGCGGGCAAAATCCGGGATTAGCGACGGGATGGTGCGCGTATCTGTTGGGCTGGAGCATCCGGAAGATATAGTTAAGGATCTGGGGCAGGCCCTGGGTAAACTGGGCTAAGGCATCTGTCTATTTTTCCTATCTTAGTACGATGCTTTCCAAGAAAACCAAATATGGGCTCAAAGCCCTGACCTATCTGGCAACACGGGAGGACCGCAAACCGGTTCAGATAGCCGAGATTGCCCGTCATGAGAATATCTCACAGAAATTTCTGGAAAGTATTCTGCTTACCCTGAGGAAAAACGGATTCCTGGGTTCCAAAAAGGGAAAGGGGGGCGGTTACTACCTGATCAAAGATCCCGCTGCTATTCCTTTAACCGCAGTCATGCGGGTACTGGAAGGACCGATAGCCATGGTTCCCTGCGTAAGCCTCAACTTTTATGAGGCCTGTGAGGATTGCCCGGATGAACAAAAGTGTTCGGTACATAAATTGATGCTGTGGGTTCGCGACAGCGCCCTGGAGGTTTACCGAAACAATTCCCTTGCCGATATTCTGTAAAATTTACTGATTGTATTCAGGTTCATATAGGCCTGCTGTGTGAATTTCTTAATATTTCCTGCTGATTATTAAAAATCTATTAAAACTATAGGATAAAAGGATAATTTTCACTCTGCCTTAAGGTTCACTTGCCAAAAGAGTGTTATGTTTGCTTACTCTACTAAAACTATAGGTTATTTAATGATTGCAGACCAGCTACTCTTTAACAGATCAAACAAGACAGCAAATCAGTATAAGGCTGACCGGAAATCGGATCATCCCTGGCGAAGCATTGCCAAGACCTTGAGCTGGCGGGTAGTGGGCACACTGGATACCATTGTGATTTCCTGGATTATTACAGGGACCCTCTCTGTGGCTTTTTCTATTGGCCTGGTGGAACTGATAACAAAAATGATGCTTTACTTTTTCCATGAAAGGGTTTGGAATGCCATCTCCTGGGGAAAACATTAATAAATCCCATCATCTGATTTATGAAATATTCAGCAGAACAAATAGAACATCTGAATCAGCAGTTTAAGGGGATCCCACCTTCCGAAATCATCGGCTGGGCATTGGATCTCAGGCAAAAAGCGGTGGTAACCACCAATTTCAGGCCCTATGAGGCAGCCATCCTGCATGCAGTAACCCGTGTTGATCCGGGCATTGAGATAAT
Source organism: Robiginitalea insularis (assembly GCF_052497835.1). Lineage (NCBI taxonomy): Bacteria > Pseudomonadati > Bacteroidota > Flavobacteriia > Flavobacteriales > Flavobacteriaceae > Robiginitalea > Robiginitalea insularis. The sequence goes on along the minus strand of NZ_CP199296.1, from coordinate 552,147 downwards.
CTGGTGCGATACGGGTTATAATACCCCACAGACCTACAGGCACGCTGAAGCGCTCATTAAGAGCCTGGATCTGAACCTTAGTTTATACGTGCCGTTAAAAACGAAGGCGCACCGTGATGTGATCATGGGCATTCCTGATATTGACGACTCCAGGCATGCAGCTTTTACAGAAGAAGTAAAATTAGAGCCCTTTCGGAGGGCGATGCGGACACACCAGCCCAAAATATGGTTTACAAACCTTCGCAAAGGACAGACCCCCCATCGCGATTCCCTGGATGTCCTCAGTTATTCATCCGACGGGATACTCAAGGTGAGCCCTTTTTACCATTATACCGATGCAGAACTGGATGCCTATCTGAAAATGCACGGTTTACCAAATGAGCTGAAGTACTTTGACCCAACCAAAGTACTGGCCAACAGGGAGTGCGGCCTGCATCATTAAAATGCCCCATAAATTATATATCAATTAAACCCTATTCATTTTGAATACACTAACAGAAACCTTAAGCCGGCAGGCCCTGGATTCATACCAAGTTTCCGGGGGATATCCGGACAATGCACTGGAACATGAAGCAATCTTTATCATTCGCGAAGTAGTTGCACAGTTTGAACGACCCGTGTTGCTGTTTTCGGGAGGGAAGGATTCGATTACCCTTGTAAGGCTGGCACAGAAGGCATTTTATCCGGCGCGCATTCCGTTTCCGCTGCTGCACATCGATACGGGTCACAACTTTCCGGAAACCATCGCCTTTCGCGATGCACTGGTCCGGGAACTAGGGCTGGAACTCATTGTCCGGCACGTTCAGGACTCCATAGACCAGGGCAAGGTAGTAGAGGAAACCGGAAAATACGCCAGCCGAAACCAACTGCAGACCACCACTCTGCTTGATGCCATTGAAGAATTCAAATTTGATGCCTGTATTGGCGGGGCCCGCAGGGATGAAGAAAAGGCCAGGGCCAAGGAGCGGATTTTTTCGGTGCGGGATGATTTCGGTCAATGGGATGAGAAAAACCAGCGCCCGGAATTGTTTGATTATCTGAACGGAGAGATTGACCATGGCCAGAACGTCCGGGTTTTTCCAATAAGCAACTGGACGGAACTGGATGTTTGGTCCTATATCCGGGAGGAGCAGATAGACCTGCCCAGTATTTATTTTGCACATGAACGCGAGACCTTTATCCGGGACGGGCTAATCTGGTCTGCTGAAGATGAGGTAGTATTCCGGGCGCCTGAGGAAGAGGTGGAAAAGCGTAAAGTCCGCTTCCGGACGGTTGGCGATATGTCCTGCACAGCGGCAGTACTTTCCGAGGCAGACACACTGGATAAAGTGGTTTCGGAGATCAGGGACTCAAAGATTTCAGAACGCGGGGCACGTATAGATGACAAGCGGTCCGAGGCGGCCATGGAAAAAAGAAAACAACAGGGATATTTTTAAGAGGCAGATATGAACGTATTAAAAATTGCAACGGCTGGAAGCGTAGACGACGGGAAAAGTACGCTTATCGGAAGGCTGTTATATGACACCCACTCACTTACGGAGGATAAATTGCAGGCCATAGCCGAAAGCAGCCGGAAAAAGGGGTTTGATTACCTGGATTTTTCACTGGCCACTGATGGACTGGTAGCCGAACGGGAGCAGGGTATTACCATTGACGTGGCCCATATTTATTTTTCCACCCCAACCAGGAGTTATATTGTGGCGGATACCCCGGGGCACGTGGAATATACCCGAAACATGGTAACGGGCGCCTCCACTTCACAAGCTGCAATTATCCTGATAGATGCCCGCAAGGGCGTGGTGGAGCAAACCTACCGGCACTTCTTTATAAACAACCTGCTCCGGGTAAAGGAAGTGATCGTTGCCGTGAATAAAATGGACCTGGTAGACTATGAGCAGGAAGTTTTTGATAGCATCCGGGAGGCTTTTGAAGCTCTCAATGAAAACAGCAACTATGATCAGCAGCGGATTACCTATATCCCGGTAAGTGCTCTGCAGGGGGATAATGTGGTGCGCAAATCAGGGAAAATGTCCTGGTACATAGGCCCCAGCCTGTTACAGTATCTGGAAGGCCTGGATTTGGCACAGTTACGTGAAGATTCCGGTACTGCTCGCTTTCCGGTACAACTGGTTATTCGCCCGAAAACCAACGATTTCCACGATTTTCGGGGCTACGCCGGGAAACTGTACGGGGGAACCCTTAAGCCTAATGATGAAGTAACCATTCTCCCTTCGGGTACCCGAAGCAGGATAAAGGAGCTGTTTTTCTTTGACCGACCCCTTTCTGAAGCCGCGCCGGGGAGCAGCATCACCATCACCCTGGAAGATGATGTAAATGTGGTACGCGGGGATATGATCGTCAGAAGTGGGGAGAAGCCGGCAGTCGAAAAGGACTTGCGGGCAACTATCTGCTGGATGGACCAGAAACCGCTGAGGGCAGGAGCCCGCTATACCCTGCAGCATCATTCGAACAAGGTAGCTTCCAAGATCATCAGCCTGGATAATACCATAGCCACGGATTATTCGGGTCAGGAGTCCTCACCACAGGCTTTAGGGTTAAATGAAATAGGGGAGGTACAAATCAAGTTGGCAAAACCGATCTATTTTGATGATTATACACGGAATAAAGAAAACGGGACCTTTATCCTGATCGATCCGCAAACCCATCATACGGCAGCAGTAGGTTTTTTAAACACCTGAAATACTGATTAAAAGGGGTATGGTTTATACAAAAAAAATGCTTTGATTCTCGCAGTTAAAACCTTTTGCCCCGGCGACAGAGGTGATTCTCATTTTGAACGATACTCAATAAAGCCTAAATATCATGTAATAAAGGCTATTGGATGAGCTTTAAGAAAGTTGGTTGGTAAGGCCGGGTCAATAATCCTCAGGGATTTCCCGGCCTTATTTTTTAATAGTAAAAAGCAGGTATATTGTTTGCTTTTGACAATGTACTGCCGTTACTTTGTTGCAGTTCATTGCCTTTTTGCGAAGTTATCAAGAAAGGTGGAGGGAATAGACCCTTTGATACCTTAGCAACCCTTTGCCGCTCCTAGCAGGCAAAGAAGGTGCTACATTCTATCCCGAGGGGAACACTGAAGCGATTCACTACCCGGGGCAGATAACAATTTTATCCGGGCCTCTAATTACCTTTCCTTTTCTTGATTTTTGATTTCCTAAAGGGAATCCTGCAACAGGCCTGATACATTACATATGTCAGAAATAGAATCATTATTACAGAATAGGATCCTGGTACTTGATGGTGCCATGGGGACCATGCTGCAGCAGTATTCCTTTAAGGAAGCAGATTTCCGGGGAAACCGGTTTACGGATTGGGACCAGCCCTTACAAGGCAATAACGACCTCCTATCCCTGACCCAACCGGAGGCTATCCTGGAAATTCATTCCAAATACCTGGAGGCGGGTGCGGATATAATCGAAACCAATACTTTCTCGGCTACCTCGATCGCCATGGCAGATTACGGAATGCAGGAACAGGTTTATGAAATCAATAAGGCGGCTGCCGGTATTGCCCGGGAGGCTGCCGATCGATTTAGCCGCAAGCAGCCCGATAAACCCCGTTTTGTTGCCGGAAGTATAGGACCTACCAACAAAACGGCGAGTATGTCCCCGGATGTAAACGACCCCGGGTATCGCGCCATCAGCTTTAACGAGTTGCGCGAATCTTATAAAGAACAGATAACCGGTCTTCTGGATGGAGGTGTGGATATACTACTGGTGGAAACCGTATTTGACACCCTCAATGCGAAGGCGGCCCTCTTTGCAATTGAAGAGGTTCGGGAAGAACGGGCCATCGACATTCCGGTTATGATAAGCGGAACCATAACGGATGCCTCCGGCAGGACCTTATCAGGGCAGACGGCCGAAGCTTTTCTGATTTCCATATCACATATACCCCTGTTAACGGTTGGGTTCAACTGTGCCCTTGGAGCCAGCCAGTTGGTACCGCACCTCGAGGTCCTCGCTGCCAAATGGGAGGGTGGGGTATCTGCCCATCCCAACGCCGGCCTGCCCAATGCTTTCGGGGAATACGACCAAAGCCCGCAGCAGATGGCACGGCAGATCAGGGAATATCTTGACAAGGGCCTGGTGAACATAGTAGGGGGTTGCTGCGGCACCACTCCCGAACATATCTCTGCTATTGCCAGGCTGTGCGCAGATTACAAACCGCGGCCCGTACATACAAAACAGCCTTTTTAAAACAATCGCCTGAAGTGCTTCCCACCCTATATGATAGAATGAAAATTGATTTGTGTTGAATAACGGACAAAAGAAATATTTAAAATTAGCAGGACTGGAACCCCTTGTGATTACTCCCGAGAGTAATTTTATCAATGTAGGGGAGCGTACCAATGTTGCCGGTTCCCGTAAATTCCTCCGGTTGGTCAAGGAAGATCGCTTCGAGGAAGCCGTCGAAATTGCCCGCGATCAGGTAGAGGGCGGGGCGCAGATCATTGATGTGAATATGGATGATGGTCTGATAGATGGTAAAAGGGCCATGGTAACTTTCCTGAACCTGCTGATGGCGGAACCAGATATTGCCCGCCTTCCCATCATGATCGACAGCTCCAAATGGGAAATAATTGAAGCCGGGCTGCAGGTGGTGCAGGGGAAGTGTGTGGTCAATTCCATCAGCCTGAAGGAAGGGGAGGAAACCTTCCTCAGGCAGGCCAAGCTGATACGCAGATACGGGGCAGCCATAATTGTGATGGCCTTTGACGAAAAGGGACAGGCAGATACCCTGCAGCGGCGGATAGAAATCGCGCGCCGTTCTTACGACTTACTGATAAACCAGGCCCGTTTTCCTGCTGAGGATATCATCTTTGACCTGAATATCTTTCCGGTGGCAACCGGGATGGAAGAGCACAAGCGCAATGCCCTGGATTTTATAGAGGCTACCCGCTGGGTTCGGGAAAACCTGCCACATTGCAGCGTAAGCGGAGGGGTGAGTAATGTTTCGTTTAGTTTTAGGGGGAATAATCCGGTACGGGAAGCCATGCATTCTGCATTTCTGTACCATGCCATAAAGGCCGGGATGAATATGGGTATTGTGAATCCATCCCTTTTGGAGGTCTATGACGATATTCCCGGGGAGCTGCTGGAACATGTGGAGGACGTGCTGCTCAACAGGAGGGAAGATGCAACCGAGCGCCTGCTGGAATATGCCGAAGGGGTTTCAGGTAGCCAGAAAACTCGTAAAGTAGATCTCAGCTGGCGGGAAGACTCTCTGCAGGAACGGATTACCCGGGCCCTGGTCAAAGGCATAGACGAATATATAGAGCAGGACGTTGAGGAGGCCCGACAAACCTTTAAGCAGCCCATTGAGGTTATTGAGGGCCCGCTCATGCACGGTATGAACGTGGTGGGAGATCTTTTTGGCAGCGGGAAGATGTTCCTGCCTCAGGTAGTGAAATCGGCAAGGGTCATGAAGAAGGCTGTTGCCTACCTCACGCCGTTTATAGAAGAGGCCAATGCCAAAGGCGGGGAATCCCCTAAAGCAGCTGGTAAGATCCTGATGGCTACCGTAAAGGGAGACGTTCACGATATAGGGAAGAATATAGTCAGCGTTGTATTGGCCTGCAATAATTACGAGATCATTGACCTGGGGGTTATGGTTCCACCCGAGAAAATAATACAGGCCGCCCGGGAGCACCAGGTAGATATCATAGGCTTGAGCGGGCTTATTACCCCCTCCCTGGACGAGATGGTTTTCCTGGCAAAGGAAATGCAGCGGCAGGGCCTGGAACTTCCCCTGCTGATTGGGGGAGCCACTACCAGCAAGGCCCATACAGCAGTAAAAATTGACCCTGAATACAAGGCTGCGGTGGTGCATGTAAATGATGCCAGCCGTGCAGTTACGGTAGTTGGTGATCTGCTGCAGAAAGAACAGGGTACCGGCTACAAAAAGGCGGTAAAACTGGATTATGAGTCCTTTCGGGAAAAGTTCCTGCAGCGAAAAAAACAGAAAACCTACCTTTCTTTGGAGGAGGCCCGTCTGAATGCGGCTGATATTAGCTGGCGCAAGGAAGATATTACGGTGCCCAGGCAATTGGGGATTCAACAAATCGATCAGTTTGAACTCCATAAACTCGTTCCCTTTATTGACTGGTCACCTTTTTTCAGGGCCTGGGACTTGCATGGAAAATTCCCGGAAATTCTGGAAGATGAACTTGTTGGAAAACAGGCCAGTGCCCTGTACAGCGATGCCCAAAAAATGCTTCGGGAACTGATTAGTCAGAAAAAGCTGGTGGCCAAAGCGGTGTTCGGGCTGTTTCCGGCCAGGCGACAGGGGGCTGATGATATTGAAATTACAGCCGGGGAAAAGGAAACTTTTGTTTTTCGGACCCTGCGGCAACAGGGAAAGAAGCGACAAGGTGTTCCCAATCTGGCGCTTGCTGATTACATAGCCCCAGCTTCCAGCGGGTTGCAGGATTACATGGGTTGCTTTTGCGTTACAGCGGGTTGGGGAGCTGAGGAGCTGGCCACAGACTATCAGGAGAAGCTCGATGACTACAACAGCATAATGGTGAAAGCCCTGGCAGACCGGCTGGCAGAGGCCTTTGCGGAATACCTTCACCGGGAAGTACGGATCCGTCACTGGGGCTACGCCCTGGGCGAACAGCTGGACAATGATGCCCTTATCCGTGAATCCTATACGGGAATAAGGCCTGCACCCGGATACCCCGCCTGTCCGGACCACCTTGAAAAACTTACTATTTGGGAGTTGCTGGAAGTGGAAGAGCGCCTAGGGGTGAAGCTAACGGAAAGTCTGGCCATGTGGCCGGCAGCCAGTGTTAGTGGCTATTATTTTGCACATCCGCATGCCCGTTATTTCGGCCTTGGAAAAATAGGGCAGGACCAGTTAGAAGATTACGCAGCGCGTAAGGGAATTTCCCTGGAGGAGGCTACCCGATGGCTGAGTCCGAATCTGGCGGAAGACTGAAAGAAGCGATGAAGGGCACAGAAATTTTATATATACCGATAAAATGAAAGTTACAGAACATATTAAAAAGGCAGGAGAAACCCTGTTCTCTTTTGAAATTATCCCTCCGGTAAAGGGGAAGAATATAGAGGAGCTTTACAGGAATATAGATCCGCTGATGGAATTCAAACCTCCGTTTATAGATGTGACCACTTCCCGTGAGGAATACGTGTATATAGACCGCGATGGTCTTTACGACAAGCGAGTCACCCGTATGCGGCCGGGAACACTCGGCATTTGTGCGGCAATCAAACACAAATACAACGTGGATGCCATCCCGCACGTACTTTGCGGAGGTTTTACCAAAGAGGAAACCGAATACCTGCTGGTAGATTGTCACTACCTCGGTCTGGACAACGTCATGGCCCTGAGGGGGGATGCCATGAAGGAAGAGAAATATTTTGAGCCTACTGCAGGAGGCCATAGCTATGCCTCAGATCTGGTAGCGCAGATTGTAAAGCTCAACAAAGGCAGGTATCTGCACGAAGTAATCGAAACCGACAATTGCCCGGATTTTTGTATTGGGGTGGCAGGCTATCCGGAAAAGCACCTGGAATCCCCCTCCCTTAAAACCGATTTAAAATGGCTGAAGCACAAGGTGGATCTGGGTGCAGACTATGTGGTTACCCAGATGTTTTTTGATAACCGCAGGTATTTTGAGTTTGTGGAACTGGCCAGGGAAATGGGGATAAAAGTTCCGATTATTCCAGGGATCAAGCCCATTGCAGTTAAACGTCACTTACAGCTCTTACCCCAGGTTTTCCGAACGGAACTCCCGGATTTACTGATAGAGGCCGTGGAGGGTTGCAGGGATAACAAGGCAGTAAGGCAGGTAGGGATTGAATGGGCTATCGAACAGTCCCGGGAATTGAAAGATGCAGGGGTGCCCGTCCTCCATTATTATTCTATGGGCCAGTCCGATAATATCAAGGCAATTGCAGAAGCAGTCTTTTAATATCAACCCTTCCTTGCCCTGAGACTTGACCCAAAAATACTACCTTTAGCCCCCATGAGGGGATGGATTTGGATCTTAGTCGGAAGCCTGTTGTGGATGAATGTAGCGTCGGCTCAGGTCCGGGAGACCTCCAGGTACCTGGATTTTAGTCCTTTCTATGGTTCGGTGCTGCTGCATAATACCGATATTTCTCACCTGATTGCTTCGCATCCTTCCGGCTTTGTCTTCAGCCTGAACAAAAAAACCTTTGGGGAGGAAAACTGGGAGTCCCTCTATAATTATCCCGATACGGGTATTTCCTTTGTTTACCAGGACATGCGCAATGCAACCCTGGGAGTAAACCTGGGGATTTACGCCCATTACAATTTTTATTTTCTCAGTCGCAAGCTGCAATTCAGGATTGGTCAGGGAATTGCCTACAATACCAATCCGTACGATGCCCGTGATAATTTCCGCAATAATGCCTATGGCAGTCATTTGCTGAGTTCCACCTATTTGATGTTACAGTATCAGCGTGAGCGACTTCTGGGACGCCTTGGGATACAGGCCGGAATCAACCTGGTGCACTATTCAAATGCCAATTTCCGGGCCCCTAACACCTCAACCAATACCATTGCGATCGGAGCGGGATTGCTTTACGATCTCGATCCGGAAATTTCCCCGGAATATATAGGATATGAAGCCAAAAAAGTGACGGAACCCATACGGTTTAACGGGGTTTTTCGCTCGGGTATCAATGAAAGTGACGTAGTGGGATCCGGACAATTTCCTTTCTATATATTTTCTGCCTATGCAGATAAGCGCCTGGGCAGGGTCAGTGCCATTCAATTGGGGACCGACGTATTTTTTTCCAACTTTCTTAAAGAACTTATTGGTTTCCAGAGTAATTCCTTTCCGGAATTAGGTGTGGATCCCGGGGCAGATTTTAAGAGGGTAGGCCTGTTTGCAGGCCATGAATTGTTTATAAATTCCCTGAGCGTTGTGACCCAGTTGGGGTATTATATTTACTATCCCTTTGATTTTGAGGGAAGGGTATACAACCGTATTGGGCTGAAGCGCTATTTTGGGCCGCGCTGGTTCGCCGCTGTTAGCCTGAAGTCGCACGCAGCCAAGGCAGAAGCCCTTGAATTCGGGATAGGGGTGAGATTGTAATGGAGTCGATAAAAGTTAATACAATGCGCAAAAAGATTTCTTGGCTTATTCCGGCTTTTATGTCCTTGTTCTTGCTGGGTTGCGGTGAAAACAGTCCGGACTGCTTCCAAACGACCGGGGACCGTATTAGCGAAGAACTGGTATTGCCTGCTTTCAGCAGCATCATCGTTTTTGAGAATGTAAGACTTGTTATTCGTCAGGGCCCGGAGCAGCTGGTGCGCCTGGAAACAGGCAGCAATCTCCGGGCAGAGGTTAGCGCAGCTGTTAATTCGGGGGTCCTTGAACTCCGCAACAGGAATGGTTGCAATCTGTTCAGGAAATACGGACAGACCACCTTTTACGTCACTACCCCTGATTTGACAGAGATTCGCAGCAGCTCGGGCTTGCCGATACGCTCAGAAGGAGCACTGGGGTTTACCGATCTCAGGCTGATTTCGGAGAGTTTTAATTTACCGGAGGCAGAGACCACTGACGGTTCTTTTGAGTTAACCCTGGATACTGAGGCCGTAAGCATCGTGGCCAATGGCATTTCTTATTACAACTTATCCGGCCAAACCGCCTCCCTGAACGTAACCATTGCAGCAGGAGACTCCAGGGTGGAGGCAGAGAACCTTGAGGCGGGCAATGTAAGTATTAACCATCGGGGCAGTAACGAGATACTGGTAAATCCGCAAAACCGGATTTCCGGGATTATCAGTGGGTACGGGGATGTGCTGAGTTATTCGCGTCCGCCTGAAATTTCAGTTGAAGAAACCTTCAGGGGAAGGCTCATTTTTGTCGATTAAACATGAACTTCATTCAGAAACTGCTTAAACGACTTTTTAAAAACGAAAAGGCCACTAGTAGCAACCCTAAAGTTATTGGCCCGGAACGGGCTGAGGAAATTTTAGAACAACTATACCTGCAGCAGAAAATACCCGGCCTCGCTATACAGGTAAACCGGGAGGGAACTCCTGTTCTGAATTATGGGATCGGGATGGCCAAGCTGGAAAATAAAATCCCTGTTGAGGCAGCAAAGACTGTTTTCCGGATTGCCAGTGTATCTAAACCCATTACGGCTACGGCCCTGGCCCGGATGGTGGCAAACGGATTGATTGATTTGGAAGACCCCTTACAAAAATACGTGCCCGAATATCCCCACAAAGGCATCCAAATCCGCCACCTGGCAGCACATACGGCCGGTATCCGGGGGTATAAAGGGAAGGAATATGCGCTTAATAAACCCCTGGATATAGAAGAGGGCATACAATTGTTCCTGAATGATCCGCTGGTATTCAAGCCGGGAAAAGGGTATCTCTACAACAGTTTTGACTCGGTATTGCTGTCTCTGGCTATGCAACGGGCCGCCGGTATGTCCTTTGGCGTTTTGGTCGAAAGGGAAGTGCTGCAACCCCTCGGAATGGATAATACTTTTGTTGAGGTCCCCGGGCAACCCGTTCCCGGGCAGGCCATTTGCTATACCCGTTTTGCCGGAGGCTTTCGACAGGCTACCCCTGTAGACAACCGATATAAACTGGCAGGAGGGGGATACCTTTCCACCGTTGGGGATCTGTGCCGTCTGGGGGAGGCATGTCTGAATGGGCGGATTGTACCGCAGGCGCTGCAAAGCAAGTTTACTTCAGCCCAAATGATAAAAGGAAAATCTACCTGGTACGGCCTGGGTTGGCAATTGGGTGAGGATATCCCCGGGGCTCCCTATTACGGTCATATTGGCAACGGGGTAGGAGCCTACAGCAATTTTTTTGTCTATCCGCAACAAAAAATGGTGGTGAGTATTTTGATCAATTGTACAGACCCCAAAGTGCAGCCGGAACTCAATGAAGCAATTGGGGCCTTGCACGATTTTTATTCTTTTCAGCCTTAATTGATTACGGTTTAAAGGCATTGTACTAAATTAAGGCTTTGAATCTTTTTCTCTATAAACCAACCCAAGATGAAAGCCAACAGATCAAGCGCATTTTTAGTATTACTCCTTTTAATGTCTTTCCTGCTACAAGCCCAGGAATCCGAAAAAGAAATTGCACCGGTCCCGGACCCCAAATCCTTTATTACGGAACACCAGATTGTAAATGGTGGAAAAACCATCCGATACAAAGCAACGGCGGCGGAGACCTACCTGAAGGATGATAAAGGGGAGGCGGTTGCCTCCATATGGTCTGTGGCTTATACCAAAACCGGTGTGACCGATCCCTCCACCCGCCCGGTAACCTTTATCTTCAACGGCGGGCCGGGCTCTGCCTCGGTATGGTTGCATATGGGCCTTTTCGGGCCAAAACTCGTTAAAGTAGTTTCAGACGCTTCCGAAGATGACGGGGCTGCACCCTATCCGGTAGTGGAGAATACCATGGGGATCCTGGACGTGACAGACCTGGTCTTTATCGATCCTGTAGGTACCGGTTACAGCCGGGTAATCGGAAAGGGAAAGGTTGAGGATTACTGGGGCCTGATGGAAGATGCGCGTTCCATTGCCTCTTTTATGCGGCAGTGGATCACCACCCATAAAAGGTGGTTTTCTCCCAAGTACATTGCAGGTGAAAGTTTTGGGACTACCCGGGCGGCGGCAGTTGCCAATGTTCTGGAAGGAGGCGGGCAAAATATGGCGCTCAACGGGCTTGTTTTAATTTCCCAGGCCCTGGACTACGGCGGCTCTACCTCCACCCATAATAATATTACTTCCTACATCACCTACCTGCCCAGTATGGCTGCCACGGCCTGGTACCATAAGAAGGCAGGTTCTGGCAAAAGCCTGGAGGAATTTATTTCCGAATGCCGGGATTTTACCTATAACTCTTATATCCCGGCCCTGTACAAAGGAGCCCTGCTCTCCGAGGCAGAATCCAGGGCTGTTGCGGAAAAACTGGCTTATTTCACCGGTCTGGATGCCGGCTATATCGAAACTGGAAACCTCCGTATCCTGATGCCGCGTTTTCAGAAAGCCCTGCTGGCTGATCAAAACCTGGCAGTAGGCCGGCTGGATGGCCGTTTTATGGGCCCGGAAATAGACCCCTATTCAGACGGTCCGCATCTGGGGGACCCGGCGAGTTACCAAATTGGAGCTGCCTATACGGCTTCCCTGAACCACTATCTGGCAAAGGAGTTAGGGGTGGAAATGGACCGTCCCTACCTTACCTCCAATGGGGCGATCGGGCAGAAGTGGAAATGGCGGCCGGTACCGGAAGGGCGCTACTGGGAACCTTCTATGGTTAATGTGGCCCCGCAATTGGGGGAGACCATGCGGCGTAATCCTGATATGAAGATTATGGTGGCTAATGGGTACTATGATCTGATCTGCCCCTTTTTCGACGCAGAGTATACCTTTTCCCGTAATGGGATTGACCCGGAAAAAGTAGAGATGAGGTATTATGAAGCCGGACATATGATGTACACCCACCAGCCGGATTTTGAAAAGCTCATAATAGATATCCGCCAGTTTTTAACAGCAGAATAAATAAGCAAGTGACCAGGGTAAAGGCATGTTCAGGATTTTTAGAAATATCAGGAAACAACTTATGGAAGGCCAAAAAACCACACAGTATCTGGGTTACGCCCTTGGCGAGATAGTCCTGGTAGTTTTCGGGATCCTGATCGCCCTTTGGATCAGCAATTGGAACGAGGACCGAAAAGCGTGGGAATTTGAGAGGGAAATGCTGGCCCAGGTCCGAAGCAACCTCGTCATAGACCGGGACAACCTGAGCGGGATCATTACAAATGCCCGAAGGGCTATCCGCTCCAGCAACAAGATCCTGGCGCTTGAACCCAACAGCAACCCCCCTGACAGCCTTAAATACTGGCTGGGTGAGATTGCGCAGTTTGGTCGGTTCCTTCCCCTGACCAATGCCTATGAGGTCCTAAAATCCAAAGGGCTGGACCAGGTCTCCAATAAGGAGCTTAGGTTGCTCCTGGGGACTTATTACGATAATATGGTTTACGCTATCCGGGATGCCAATGAGGATATTAAATACACTTTTAAGATTGATTGGTTACCGGTCATGAAAGAAGATATTGTAGATTTTAAGTTCGGGCATTATTTAGTTTTGGAAGACATGCAAGAGTTTACCGAAGCGGGGGATTTGAGGAATATACTGATCATGAATATCGACAATTATCAGGGGAGTATCGATTATATGGAAAACGGCCTGGAAGTTATTGAAAAAATCAACCGCATTATCGACCGGGAAATCGGAAAGGAATAACAAAAGCAGCATATGGAGAAAATCGGAATTCAGGGAATTTGCTACGATGCGGGTTCTTCCTTTCAGCAAGGGCCTGCCAAAGCACCGCCGCTGATCAGGAAGGCCCTGCAGTCTGGTGCCATGAACCATTATTCAGAAAAAGGATTTGAGTTTGGCTCAAACAGCATAGAGGAACTCGGAGATACGCATCCCAAAAACTACATGGATATTTACACCCGAACGGCGGAACACCTCAAAAAGATGAAGAAGCTGATCACTCTGGGAGGGGACCATTCCATTACTTATCCCATTATGAAGGCTTACGCCGAAAAATATCCCAAACTGGCCATATTGCAAATCGATGCGCATCCGGACCTCTACGACCATTACGAGGGCGACCCGCATTCCCACGCCTGCCCTTTTGCCCGTATAATGGAAAATAAACTCTGTGCCCGTTTGGTTCAGGTAGGCCTGCGCTGTTTTAACCCACATCAACGAAATCAGGCCGTAAAATACGGAACAGAAATTATTGAGATGAAAGACTGGATGCAGGGAAAATTAGGCCCGTTTAATTACCCGCTTTATATTTCCCTGGACCTGGATGCCCTGGACCCCGCATACGCCCCCGGGGTTTCCCACCAGGAGCCGGGAGGATTCTCCTCCCGACAACTCATTAATCTGATTCAGGGCCTTGATGCCGAAGTAGTGGGAGCCGACATAGTGGAATACAATCCGGACAGGGACAACGGAATGCAAACAGCTTATGTGGCGGTTAAACTCCTCAAGGAACTGGCCTGGAAAATTAACAGGGGGTATTGAGTATCAGGCATTGGTCAGGATAAGATGGTCCATAAGTTGTAAGGATTACCTACATTTAATTGGAACGTAAATTAAATCAAAATGAAACTGGGAGCATTTTAAATCAGCCTGGCGGTAACGGACCTGCAGGCCTCAAAAGCCTTTTATGAACAACTGGGTTTTTCCGTATTTGCCGGGCAGGCAGAACACCATTACCTGATCATGAAAAATGGTCAGACACTAATAGGCTTGTTTCAGGGCATGTTTGAGCAAAATATACTGACCTTCAACCCGGGCTGGGACCAGGATGCGGCTGCCTTAAAACAATTCGAGGATGTCCGGGAAATTCACGGACATCTTAAAAAGGCCGGAATCCCGACCCAACAGGAAAAGCTGGAAAACCCGCAAGGCCCGGGAAGTTTTGCGATACAGGACCCCGATGGCAATACCATCCTAATAGACCAGCACGTTTGAGGACAGGCTTTTATGCGGCCGGCCCCCAACTAACATTAATCAGTTTTTCTAAGTTGCGGATTGACTAATTTAGAGAGTTGCCTAACACGCAGTGCAATCCCTTCACAATGGAAAACCTGGAATACCTCTTTCAATGGATGGAATCGCATCCTACTGCAGCAGCCCTGATCAAGTACGTTTTTTGGGTCGTTGTAGTACTCGGTCTAATCCAGTATTTACGGATGTTGCTGCGGAAAAATATAACAGATTCCAATGTCCGTTATAAATCTCAGAAGGGTGTAGAGGTTTTTGGATATCTCTTGCTCCTGATCCTGACCGTTTCTTATTTTACGGGGAACATTAAGGATGTTGCCCTGGCTATAGGACTTTTTACAGCGGGCATCACCATCACCCTGCAGGAATTGATCCTCAGTATTGCCGGTTCGGTTTACATCTTCCTTGTAAAGGTATACCAGCCCGGAGACCGTATTGAGATAAATAAAATAAAGGGAGATGTGATTGATATCGACAGTATTTACACCACCATGATGGAAATCGGGGAGTGGGTAAGCAGCGATAATTACAGTGGACGGATCGTAAAACTCAGCAATGCCTTTGTATTCCGCGGTCCAGTATACAACTATTCCCGCGATTTTCCCTTTATCTGGGATGAATTCAACCTGCCCATACGTTATGGTTCGGACCGGGAACTGGCCAAGAAACTCATCCTCAAAATAGCTTCAGAGGAATTGTCTTCTTATGTACATCAGTCTGAAGAGCAATGGAAAGCGGTAGTTGGACGCTATTATATAGAAGATGCAAAGGTGGCTCCCAGCCTGGCTATAACCCTTACGGATAACTGGATTCAGTTTAACCTCCGGTATATTGTAGATTATAAAAAGCGCCGTATTACCAAACACCGCCTCAATGAGTTGATCGCAAAAGCCATTGAACAGACCGGCGGCAAGGTGGTCCTTGCCTCCGCTACCTTTGAAATTGTTCGCGTTCCGGTACTCCAGCTGGATTCCGAAAATGACAAAAAATAGGGGGCCTATTAGCCCCCTATAATAAAACTTTTATTTACCTAAAGTGCCAGCAGCAGCCCAACATTGATATTCCCCCAGGTAGCGGCATCCAGTACCGTTTCATAGGAGGCATTCAACTCCAGGATATCCAGGATGTCTATCCCCACCAAGGGACGAAAATAGAAACCACCGTCGAGAAAATCAGAAATCCCAACGGCATATCCGGCATCCACCCCACCGGTCAGAACCCCGAAAAGGGTTAAACGGGCAGCACCCCCAATAGGAAGGAAAGTACCATCGTCAATTGAAATGCCCGGAGAGATTTCATCCCCGAAATAATTGCGGATACCTACGGTTGGCCCAAAGTTCACAATCGCATCTTCACTTTCGAACATGTAGTACACATCCGCCCCCAGCATGAAGTTGGAGATGTCTGCAGCATCGGCCGTGGGGATACCGGCTACCGCGCCAATTTTAAATACACCCTGTGCCTGCAGGCCGTTGAAAGCCACAATGGCAAGAAGGGAAAGCAGTAATTTTTTCATCTCGTTGAATGTTTAAGTTACACATACTAAGTTAGTTAAATATTTTATATTCAGAATAATCTTTCAAAACCCCCGGAATTATCGGCTTTCATATCCGGTATAAGTGCTATCTTGGAAGCGTAAAGATCAGCCGGCATGCCCTATACCTATCCTGATTTTGTGACTCGCATTCAAATTGATGAGGTGCCCAATAAACGCCTTGCACTGCAAATTAGATTAAAGGGCAATGGAAAGAAAAAGCTCCTGGTGATACAGAAAAACCCCAGCAGGGCCAACAGTAGTATCTCTGACCATACCGTTAACCGTGTCCTTCATTATTGCAATCGAAACAAAGACTTGTATCCACAGCTAAAGGAGGTTGGTAATTTGGTATTCCTTAACCTGATCCCTTACTATCTTACCGATTCCAGGAAGCTGCGCAAGCTGCCTTTTAAAATTGAGGATACAGAAAATATGAAAAGGGTGGAACATGCCATAAAGACATCCGATTATGGTATTCTGGCCTGGGGGAATCCTCCGCTTGGACTGAAAGCGGAGTACGAGAAGCTGAAAACAGCCGTATACGTTTTTCTGGACACCTACAGCCTGCAATCCTTCTATGTGGGCTCGCTCTCTGCTTCAGGAAATCCCAAACATGGACAGATTTGGGGATATTCGGATACGCTTATACCGTGGACTCCTCCTGGATCCTCCTGATTCAATGAAGCATTTCATTACCAGAGATCCCTCAGTGGGATATCAGATTCCCTAATTGCAGCTCCAATTTTAACGCATCTCAAAGAGGTTCCCGGACATTTCTTATTACTTTTAATTTCAAATTTCAAAAGATATGAAACCACTTTTTATCTCAGTTTTTTTGTTGACAACAATAGCCTATACTCATGCCCAGCAGAAGAATTTCCTGGACCAGCCCTATCTGGAAACATCGGCCCGAAAGGACAGCCTGGTTACCCCGGACCGTCTCTATTTTTCAATCCTCCTTCAGGAAAGCGATACCAAGGGGCGGGTCAGCCTTGAAGAACTGGAACAAAAAATGGCACAACGCTTAACGGCTATTGGGATTGATTTGCAAAAACAACTGGAGGTGGCAGATCTCTCCAGTGATTTCAGGAAGTATTTTCTGCGCAAGCAGGACATCCTCAAGGAAAAAGCTTTTCAACTGGTGGTCTATACTGCCGCCCAGGCAGGGCAGGCCTTATATGAGCTCGAGCAAATCGGGATATCTAACATCAATCTGTTTAAGACAGAATATTCCAAAATGGAGGAGCTCAAACTCAGCCTCAGGGCACTGGCCGTGAGCCGGGCCCGGCAACAGGCTGAAGTTATGACAAATGCCCTTGGCCAACCCCTTGGGAAGGCCATTTATATTTCGGATAACGAGCCCATGATCTATGGCAATGTGCAGAGAGGCCTGCAGGAAGTAGTTATGACAGGAATGGCCAATACCAAAGAAGCCTACACGCCTATAGCTTCTGAATTTAAAAAGATCCGGGTGGAGGCAATTGTACAGTTGAAGTTCCTCTTGGAATAAGCGGGAAAAGATGCATAAAACCATATTAATTTGTCTCTGTTTTATGACTGTTAATGCAATAGCCCACGATCTGGAGTGCCACCGCTGGAAGGAGCGGCTGCTTATCCTTTACAGCCCGGATCAACAGAATAAAAGCTACCTGCAGCAATTGGAGGAAGTCAGCAAGGCAGCCAAAGGACTTGCAGAGCGAAAGGTGGTGGTATATAGAGTGCTGCCCGATTATTACATAAAAGGTTTGCAGTCAACTAAAAAAAGCAGGTCAGCAGCCGGCCGGTAACTGTCTTCGCCCTTGAACTGATCGGACTGGACGGCGGCCGGAAACTGTATTCTGAAAAAATGGTCACTCCACAGGAGTTGTTTGCCCTTATAGACAGTATGCCCATGCGCAGGAGGGAAATAGAAAAAGGACGGTATTAGCAGGTAGATGTTATTGCTGGTTTATACGCCTGGTAAATTAAACCGCTTGCTTATTACAGGGAGCGTTTGTAATTTGTTTGACAGGGGAAAAGTTGGGGGTATTTCCCCTAAAAACGTGCTTAAGATCAAATTATGTGCTACGACATCAAAGCCAGCCTGGAAACCCAGCTCAAAAGGGCGCTTCGCCGGGGTGATGCTGAGGCTGCAGAGCAGATTGAACAGCAGTTGATTCCCTTTACGGACCTGCCTGTACACCATGCATCCGGATTCAGCCACCCCAGGCTGCTGATCTATCCGGATTTTGATCCGGATTTCCCCATGGTAGCCACCTGGGGTCTGGTACCACACTGGGTAAAAGACCAGGAGCAGCGGCGGAAATTATGGAACCAGACCCTCAATGCGCGGGGGGAGAGTATCTTTGAGAAACCGTCTTTTCGCCGGGCTGCCCGCTCCAATCGCTGCCTTTTATATATTGATGGCTTCTACGAGCACCACCATCATAAAGGCAAGACCTATCCTTACTTTATCTATCGAAAAGACGGCAAGCCCATGGCCCTGGCCTGTTTGTACAGTGAATGGAGGGATTCCGAATCCGGGCAGCCCCTTACCACTTTTTCAATTGTAACCACTGAAGGCAACCCCATGATGGCTAAAATTCACAATAACCCCAAACTAAAGGGACCGAGAATGCCACTGATCCTTCCCGAGGCCCTGGAAGAAAAATGGCTTGAGCCCATTGAGGATGAACTGGATCAGCAGCAGTTGCAGGAGCTGATACACGCTTTTCCGGAAGACTTGCTTCAGGCCCACACCGTTTCCAGGCTCAGGGGAAAGGAATACAGCGGGAACCATCCCGGAATCAGTGAAGAAGTAGTTTACCCCGAGCTGGCCTCTTAAAAAAAAATATAAATGATCAAAACAGCCCATCTGCAGCCCGCTTCTTAACCGTAAATAGTATACCCCGCGTTGAGAGAAGTTTACACATAAACAATAGGATATGAAAAACAAGAATTTACTCCCTGCTTTAATAATCGCATTTGCCCTTGCCCTGGCCGGTTATTTTATTGGTAATACCTATTTGAAGGGAAGGAGTTTTGATCGGTTTGTAAGTGTAAAGGGCTTATCGGAAAGGGAAGTACCTGCAGACCTGGCTGTATGGCCTATCAATATTATGCTGACCGGGAATGACCTGGCAGAACTCCAGCGTAAAATTGCAGATCAGAACCAGGAGGTCTATAATTTTTTTACAGCTCAGGGCTTTGAAGCGGCAGAGATCACCCAGGGTACTGTAAACATTAGCGATGCGAGGGCCAATATATATAACAGCAACGCCCAGTACGCGGCATTCCGGTATGTGGCCAAATCTGAATTTACCGTAAGGACCTCCAATATACCCAAACTGCAAAAAGCCTTAGGGGCTTCCCTGGAATTGCTTTCCAAGGGGATATTGCTGGGTTCAAAAAATGAATGGCAACCTGTGGAATATATCTTCACCGGATTGAACGAAATCAAACCGGAAATGGTCGAGGAGGCCACCCGAAATGCCAGGGAAGTAGCAGAAAAATTCGCCAGGGACTCAGAGGCCCGCGTGGGTGCGATCAGGACCGCCCGTCAGGGGCTGTTTTCCGTTGCGGACCGGGATGCGAATACGCCTCAGGTTAAGCGGGTTCGCGTAGTATCCACCCTTGAATTTCAATTGCTGGAATAGGACGGTAGTGTGCAGCTCAGGAAGCCGTTAACTCTGTAAAGAGACTCTCCAGGTTTTTGGTTTTCCGGCTCAGTTGCAGCGTTTTCAATTGATTGTCGTGCGCAAAGTCAAAAACGGCAGGTCGCATATCTTTGGAGGTGCTAAACTGCAGTTCATAGACAAATCCTCCGGTATTGCGCACAGATTCCAGGTTGGGCAACCGTTGCAGCAGTACTTCTTCCACACGATAATCAAATTCCACCTCAATGATCTGAACATCGTCCTTTCTCAGGCGTTCAAGGGAGGTGTCAGCTACCAGTCTCCCTTTATTGATAATCAGGACCCGGTCACATACTGCCTCCACTTCCTTCATGATGTGGGTAGATAAGAGGATGGTTTTTTCTTCCCCGATCTGCCGGATCAGCCTTCTGATTTCCATCAGCTGATTGGGATCCAGCCCGGTAGTGGGCTCATCAAGGATCAATACGGGAGGATCGTGGATCAGGGCGGCTGCCAGGCCTACCCGTTGTCTGTACCCTTTTGAAAGTTGCCCGATTTTTTTACCTGCCTCGGGTCCCAGGCCGGTCTGTTCGATGACCAAATCCATCCTTTCTTTTGGCATTCCGTATACAGATGCACAAAAGGAGAGGTACTCCTTAACATAAAGTTCTAAATAAAGCGGATTGTGTTCCGGCAAATAACCCAGGCTGCGTTGTACCTGAGGTGCTTGCTTAACCACATCAAAGCCATTTACTGCAGCAGAGCCCGAATCTGCCTTGTAATAGGTGGTCAGGATTTTCATCAGGGTAGATTTTCCAGCCCCATTCGGCCCTAAAAACCCGACAATTTCCCCTTTCTTGATGGTGAAGCTAACAGTATCAAGCGCCTTTTGACTGCCAAATGTTTTTGTGATATCCTGAACCAGAATGGACATAGAACCGGTTTTTGCGTAAAAATACACAAAGCCGGGAGATTTGCTGCAGACAATATAGCAGCAGTTAAAAGAAGCCGGTTGGTTTAAATTGTAGTGTATTCGCAAAAAAAAATAATAATTCGTATCGATATTACAGCAACTCCGGCAAATTGTTGGATAAAACAAAAAAATATACTGATCTTTCAGGCATTCAAAAATGAATGGCTACATTAGCCGATATAATTAAAGTTATGCAGGCCTATTTCTGGAATGGTTTTTATTTCTACTTCTTTTTTAAAAGGGAAAAGGGACCATTTTAGGCATACGTCAATGTACAAAACAGGTCCCGTTCTAAACGGGACTTTTTTTTTAACCAGTGTTTATCCTGGTCTTAACTCCGGGATATCAGTTGTATATGAAATCATTAAAAATCGCCATTCAGGGAATTAAAGGAAGCAATCACCATGCGGTGGCAAGGGAATATTTCGGGGAGGAGATTGATTTGCTCGAATGTATGTCCTTTCATGCCCTTGTGGACCAGCTCACAGAAGGGGTAGCAGATAAGGGGGTGATGGCCATAGAAAATTCCATTGCCGGCTCTATTATTCCGAACTATGCCCTGGTTTGTGAAAGCGGCCTGCACATAATCGGGGAACATTATCTGAATATACACCATCATTTAATGGCATGGCCCGGGCAGCAAATAGCTGATATTACGGAAGTCCACAGTCATCCAATGGCCCTTTTACAATGCAGGGAATACCTTAAAACCCAGCCACATATCAAAATGGTGGAGGATGTAGACACAGCCGAAACCGCCAGGAGGATCCAGAATGGGAAGATAAAAGGGCTTGCAGCAATTGCCCCGGCTATGGCTGCCGAACTCTACGGCCTGGATATCCTGGCAAGCGAAATACAAACCATAAAGAACAACGCCACCCGTTTTATCATTGTAAAAACCAAAAACAAGGCAATTCCCAGGGAAGCTTTCAACAAGGCATCCATCCGGTTTCTGACAGACCATAAAAGGGGTAGTCTGGCCACGGTGCTCAACGTTATGAGCGATTGCAATTTAAACCTTACGAAGATTCAGTCACTACCCGTTATTGAAACTCCCTGGAAGTATTCCTTTTTTGTGGATGTTACCTTTGAGCAGTACGTGCATTTTGAAAAGGCCAAGTCTTTACTTGAGATAATGACCGAAGATTTCAGGGTGTTGGGGGAATATAAAAACGCAAGATTATGATACCGGAAGCAGATCGGTTAGGGCAGGTACAGGAATATTATTTTTCCAGGAAACTGAGGGAAGTTCGGGGTTTGGTTGCACAGGGCCATCCGGTAATCAATCTGGGGATTGGCAGTCCGGACCTTGCTCCTTCGGATGCGGTGCTGGAAATGCTTACCGAGGCAGTTAGGGATTCGGGCGCGCACCAGTACCAGAGTTACCAGGGCTTGCCAGAACTTCGCGCTACAATTGCAGACTTTTATCTGAAGAAATTCGGTGTGGAGCTGAAACCGGAATCTGAGGTGCTCCCACTGATGGGGTCCAAGGAGGGCATTATGCATATCAGCATGGCTTTTCTAAATGAGGGCGATGAGGTATTGATTCCCAATCCGGGCTATCCTACCTATGCCTCAGTTACCCGCCTTGTTGGGGCTATCCCCAGGTTTTATGAGCTAGAAGGCAAAGCAAACTGGTTCCCTGACCTGGAAGCCCTTGGCAATTCTGATTTGAGCCGCGTAAAGCTGATGTGGGTGAGCTATCCGCATATGCCAACCGGAGCAATGGCCTCTCTTGAGCAGTTCGAGGAATTACTGGCTTTCGCAAGGGCCCACCAAATTCTGGTGGTAAATGATAACCCCTATAGTTTTGTGCTCAGTAAGGAACCCCTCAGCATCCTTAGTGCCCGGGGAGCCGCAGGTAATGCCCTGGAATTGAATTCCCTGAGCAAAACCTTTAATATGGCCGGATGGCGCGTGGGGATGTTATTGGGGGCAGCCCCTTTGCTGAATGCGGTTCTGAAGGTCAAAAGCAATATGGATTCCGGAATGTTCTACGGTATTCAAAAGGGTGCTATTGCCGCCCTGAAAAGCGGACAGCAGTGGTTTGATACCCTGGATGCAACCTATCGCAAGAGGCGGCAGGCCGTTTTTGAACTGGCCGGGCTTTTGGGCTGTTCATTCGACCGGGAAGCCGTGGGAATGTTCGTTTGGGCCAAATTGCCGGAAGGGAGTGCGGATTCAGAAACTTTTATTGACCAGCTGCTGTATAAAAAACACCTTTTTGTGGCACCGGGTACCATTTTTGGCTCTCAGGGGGCGGGCTATATCCGCTTTTCGCTCTGCGTCCCTGAAGAGAAGATACGGGAAGCCATTGAACGCGTTCGGGAATATGTGCCCGGCGGGAATCAAATAATGAGATCAGAATGAAAGTAATTGTAGTGGGAATTGGCCTGATCGGAGGATCTTTTGCAAGGGATATTAAAGCACACTATCCCGAAGCGGAAGTGCTGGGGATGGACAAAAATCCGGATCATATAAAACAGGCCCTGGAACTGGGGCTGATCTCGGCTCAGGCGGGTGATTCCGACCTGAAAAAGGCCGATATAATTATGGTTAGTATTCCCGTTAATGCACTGATCACTGAGCTCCCAGCCATTCTGGAACAGGTGGCCGATGAGGCCCTGGTGCTGGATGCCGGATCCACTAAATCCCTGATCTGCAAAAGCGTTGAGGCCCATCCGAAGCGCCGCAATTTCCTGGCCTGTCACCCAATTGCCGGGACCGAGTTCACAGGGCCTGCGGCAGCTGTAAATGGGCTGTATCAGGGAAAGACCAATATCATATGCGAGGTAGAACAAACGGCATTTAAAATTCAGGAGCGCGCTTTGGAGGTGTTCAGGACCCTGGGGATGCGTATACGCTATATGAACCCTGTAGCCCATGATAAACACATCGCCTATGTATCTCATCTGTCCCACATCAGCTCCTTTATGCTGGGTAAAACGGTAATTGAAAAGGAAAAGAATGAACGGGATATTTTTGACATGGCCGGCAGTGGCTTTGAAAGTACGGTACGGCTCGCCAAAAGCTCTCCGGATATGTGGACACCCATTTTCGAACAGAACAAAGAGAATGTGCTGGAAACCCTGGATGAATACATCAATAACCTGAAGGACTTCAGGGATAAATTACAGAATGATGCCTATTCGGAACTATATGCCGAGATGGATCATACCAACAGAATAAAAGAAATCTTAAAAGGAATACAACCCAATAAAATATCAGAATAGACTATGGAAAATTCAAGACAGATGCGTAAATGGCTGGATGATATGGCACTGCCACACCCGCTGGTAATTGCCGGGCCCTGTAGTGCCGAAACGGAAGAGCAGGTATTGAAAATAGCACATGAGCTGAAAGATACCGATGTAAATTATTACCGGGCAGGCATCTGGAAACCCAGAACACGACCCGGAAATTTTGAGGGAGTAGGGGCCATCGGGCTGAAATGGCTGCAAAAAGTGAAATCTGAGACCGGGTTGAAAACCGCGACCGAGGTGGCAAACAGAGCCCACGTAGATCTGGCCCTGGAGCACGATATCGATTTGCTGTGGATCGGAGCCCGCTCTACGGTAAGCCCTTTTATCGTTCAGGAAATTGCCGATGCCCTGGAAGGAACGGATAAGATCGTCCTGGTAAAAAACCCTGTCAACCCGGACCTATCCTTATGGCTGGGGGCTGTGGAGCGCCTGTATTCTGCCAATATTGAAAAACTTGGCGTAATACACCGCGGGTTTTCCACCTATGAAAAGACGAAATACAGGAATATTCCGGAGTGGCAATTGGCTATCGAGTTGCAAACCCGTTTTCCGGACCTTCCACTGATCAATGATCCTTCCCATATCAGTGGTCGCAGGGACCTGATCTTCGACGTATCCCAGACGGCCCTGGATTTGAATTTTGATGGATTGATGATAGAAACCCACTGGGATCCGGACAACGCCTGGTCTGATGCGGCCCAGCAGGTTACTCCAACCCGCCTGATAAAAATTATGGAAGACCTGAAGATTCGGAAGGAGACCGATGAGGAGGCCGAATACACCTCTAAACTGAGTAATCTGAGGGCACAAATCGACATTATTGATAACCAATTGATCGATACCCTGGGCAAACGGATGAAGGTTGCAGATTCGATCGGAACCCTGAAAAAACAAAAAAATGTGGCAGTATTGCAGACCAATCGCTGGAATGCCATCCTGGGTAAAATGATCCTGGAAGGGGAGGCCCATGGTTTGAGTGAGGAATTTGTGTTGAAAATGTTCAAGGCTATCCACCAGGAATCCATCAACCATCAGGAAAAAATCATCAATGCCTGATCTGATATTGCAAATTTGTTAAAAAGATAGGTGGCTACTGTAACTATTCGGCCCGGGTCTTGTCTTTTAGATATTCCATTAAACAAGACACTATGAGAACATTTTTGATTGCAATCCTGGCAATTTGCTCTGCCCAGGCCTGGGCGCAGCACATGGTAGACCGTGAAGTAGGAGCGTTTCACGAGCTGAAAGTATTCGACCTGATCGAAGTCAATCTTATCAAATCAGACCAGAACCGGATCCTGATCAAGGGAGATCACGTAGATGATATCATCTTTGTAAACAGAGACGGGGTCCTGAAACTTCGGATGGCTCTTGAGAAGAAATTTCAGGGGGAGGACACTTTTATAGAGGTGTATTACACTGATATCCGTACCATTGACGCCAATGAAGGAGCCAGGATCGTGGGAAATGAATTAATTTCCCAGGACCGCATTGAACTCAAGGCCCAGGAAGGGGCTCAGATAGAGGTGGGCCTGGAGGTAACCGATGCGGATATCCGGGCAGTGACCGGGGGTATAGTCAGGGCATCCGGCCTGGCCAGTAACCAGGTAGTTGTTCTGAATACCGGTGGTATTTTCGAGGGAAGAGACTTGAAAACAGGTTATAGCAGTGTAAAAATATCCGCCGGGGGAGAAGCAGAATTGTTTGCCTCAGACCAGGTGGATATACAGATCCGCGCCGGTGGGGATGTCTATGTATACGGCAACCCGCAGCGGGTAAACAAGAAGAAAATGATGGGGGGACGCATTTATATTCAGGATTAACCCCATATAATTCTAAAATAAAAAAACCCCTGAAATTTCAGGGGTTTTTTATATCCGTTAAGGAACCGTATTATTTCTTAAAAATATAGCGGGTGATGAAAATCCCCTGTCCGTCTCCTTTACCTCCTTCGCTTTCTACAGCACTGCTCACAAATGTCAGTTCCCAGCCATTGGCGGTCATGTCATTGATCATAGAGGTAATCAGAGCATCATTTGCAGCAATATTCTGAAAGCGGATTCCCCCGATGTTGTAGAAGTTCAGCAGTTTGGTTTCTTCAAAGTTCTTGACGCGAATCTCACTTCTGTCGGACTTGTTCCGGGTATTGTCGTCTTCGGTCTGCACACTGGTAAATTCACGATAATCTTTTTCTTCCAGGGCGTTGATGATTCGGGACCTTCCCAGTCCGTTAGGCACGATGGATTCAACACTGGTTACAACTCGGTACTGCTGGGCACTGAGGTCCAGCTGGAAAGCCAGCAGGCAAATGGCAATTAATAGAACGTTTTTCATAAGATACTGTTATAGGTTTATTTGCGTGTTAAACTAATGTTTTGCTTTCAATACAACGTGACTGTTTAATTGTTATTTTGCAAGGCAGTAGATGTTTTATGAAAGGAACGGTTTATAAATCCACAGGAAGCTGGTATACGGTAAAGGATGAAGCAGGTCATTTTCACGAATGCCGTATCAAAGGCAAATTCCGCATTCAGGGTATTAAAAGCACCAATCCCATTGCCGTGGGAGACCAGGTGCTTTTTGATCTGGAAACTCTTGGGGACGAAACGGTGGGTTTGATACATGAAATCCTGGAACGCAGGAATTACGTGGTTCGGAAATCGGTGAACCTCTCCAAGCAGACCCATATAATTGCAGCAAACATTGACCTGGTTTTTCTGATGATCACCATGGAAAACCCCAAAACCTACACCACCTTTATAGACCGGTTTCTGGCCACAACCGAGGCCTATGAAGTGCCCTGTGTGCTACTCTTCAATAAAACAGACCTTTACGGTCCTGATATGCTGGATGAAACCAAATACCTGGCTGCCCTTTACCGGGAAATCGGTTATACCTGCCTGGGCATTTCAGCCAAGAAGGGCAAAAACGTGGAAAAAGTAAGGGAATTAATGAAGGGTAAAACCTGTATGTTTGCCGGTCATTCCGGGGTAGGCAAGTCTACCCTTATCAACCGTATTGCCCCGGAACTTGATTTAAAAACGGCTGAAATTTCAGAGCAGCACGGGCAGGGGCAGCATACTACCACTTTTGCACAGATGTATGACCTGTCTTTTGGCGCCCGTATCATAGATACCCCGGGGATCAAGGGATTTGGCCTGGTGGATATGGAAAAAGAAGAGATCGGAGATTATTTCCCGGAATTCTTCGCCCTTAAATCAGAGTGTAAATTCAACAATTGCCTGCACCTGGATGAGCCCAACTGCGCCATTAAGAAGGCTTTGGAAGAAGACCGTATTTCCTGGAGCCGTTATCGCTCTTACCTGCAGATGGTAACCGGGGAGGAAGACACTTACCGCATGGACCCATATCAGGAATCATGAGGGCACTCGTTCAAAGGGTTTCGGAAGCTTCCGTTACGGTGGAAGGAAAAGTAGTGGCCCATATCGGGACCGGGCTGCTTGTGTTTTTGGGGGTGGAAACGGAGGATTCCCCTTCCGATGTAGCCTGGCTGGCCCCGAAGATTGCTAATCTGAGGATATTTAATGATGACAAGGGCGTAATGAATCGCTCCCTGCTGGATGTTCAGGGCGGCCTTATTGTAGTGAG
The DNA here is from genome assembly GCF_052497835.1 of Robiginitalea insularis. NCBI lineage: Bacteria > Pseudomonadati > Bacteroidota > Flavobacteriia > Flavobacteriales > Flavobacteriaceae > Robiginitalea > Robiginitalea insularis. The sequence goes on along the minus strand of NZ_CP199296.1, from coordinate 524,565 downwards.
CCAGTTTACGCTGCATGCACAAACTAAAAAAGGCAATCGCCCGTCCTATATTCGCGCAGCCAGGCCCGAGCAGGCCGTTCCCCTGTATGAGGCTTTTGTGAAGCAGATGGAAACCCGCCTGGAAAAGAAAGTGGGAACAGGTATTTTTGGGGCAGATATGAAGGTGTCCCTGCTCAATGATGGCCCGGTTACCATCTGGATAGACACTAAAAGGAAGGAGTAGGTAAAAGGTGATTAGCTAACAGCAATCCGTATTAGCTGTTTAGAATTGTTTAAAAATATTATGCAAAAAGGATCGGAACAAGTAGTTTTGGCAAAAACGACTTCGGATGGATCTGCACAACGCCCAGGAGGAGGTAGATAAATGGATTAAAGCACACGGGGTCCGTTACTTCAACGAGCTGACCAACATGGCACAGCTAACGGAAGAAGTGGGGGAGGTAGCCCGGATTATTGCGAGGCGGTACGGGGAGCAAAGCGAAAAGGAATCGGATCGGGAAAAGGATCTCGGGGAAGAATTGGCCGATGTCGTATTTGTGGTATTGTGCCTGGCCAATCAGACCGGGATTGACCTGGAAGAGGCTTTTCGAAAAAAACTGGATTTAAAGGCCCGGCGCGATCACAGCCGGCACCAGAACAATCAAAAACTAAAATAATTGCCCCTGGGCTTTTATCTGTAATCTGCTGGTATTTTGAACTTAGAACTTTCCGCCCCTACCGACCTGAGGATACAGCAGTCCGTGCAAATTACGGGTTCCAAAAGTGAAACAAACCGCCTTTTGTTGCTGCAGGCGCTCTATCCGGAGATTACAATTGAGAATATCTCCAATTCGGACGATGCCCGGGCGATGCAGCAGGGATTGGCCAGTAGTGGGGGTGTGGTGGATATTCATCATGCCGGTACCGCCATGCGCTTTCTGACAGCATATTTTGCCAGCAGGGAAGGAACAGAAGTTGTGCTTACAGGCTCGGCTCGTATGAAAGAACGACCCATTCACGTTTTAGTGGAGGCACTGCGCTCCATGGGTGCAGACATTTCCTATCTGGAGACTGAGGGTTGCCCGCCCCTTCGGATTAAAGGGGTGGCACTGAAAGAATCCAGAGTCACTTTGCCGGCCGATGTCAGCAGCCAGTATATATCTGCCTTATTACTGATTGCCCCTTCCCTTCCTGAAGGACTCAGGCTGCATTTAAAGGGCACCATTACCTCCGTGCCTTATATTCAAATGACACTGGGCTTATTAAGCCGGCTGGGAATCCAGAATAGTTTTACCGGAAACACGGTTGAAGTGTTGCCAAAACAACAGCTCTCCCCTATAGCGCTGACGGTGGAGTCTGACTGGAGCTCTGCTTCTTATTACTACTCCCTTATGGCGCTCAGTGCAGTGGGAAGCAGTGTCCGGCTTTCAGCTTTCCGGGAAGATTCCCTTCAGGGGGATAGTGTGCTGCCTGAAATCTTTAGAAACCTGGGCGTAGCTACAGAATTTACTGAAGGAGGTATTTTCCTGAAGCATACGCAGGCCGCAGATAAGGATCGTTTTCAGTTAAACATGGTAAAATGCCCGGACCTCGCACAAACCATAGCTGTTTGTTGTTTTGGCCTGGGGGTAGGATGCGACCTTGATGGCTTACACACTTTGAAAATAAAAGAGACGGATCGGTTGGAGGCCTTGAAATCGGAATTGACCAAACTGGGCGCAGAAATTTCTGTTACAACGCATTCGCTCCACCTGGAACCGGCTACAAACATTCTTGAAGGTCAGCAAATAGAAACCTTTAACGACCACCGTATGGCAATGGCTTTTGCTCCCCTGGCACTGAAAACCCGTTTGATTATAGCGGATGCCGGGGTCGTTTCCAAGTCCTACCCGGGGTTTTGGGAAGATATGGAGGGCCTTGGCCTGCACCTTCGCCAATGCTAAGGGAAAACGGGTATACAAGCCTTTTTCAGGAAGCGGTCAGCAGTCGGGCATACAAGCTTTTAGGGAACTAATTACATCATTTACTTGACTTCCCCTCCTTCAGGGTAGTATATTTGCAGCTGCTAATCCAGAAAATAGCTATACGCGCATGAAACTATCCCACTTTAATTTTGAACTTCCTAAAGAATTACTGGCTGAATATCCTGCAGAAAACAGGGATGAATCCAAATTAATGGTAATCCACCGTGAAACAGGGAAAATTGAGCACAAGTTATTTAAGGACCTGATCGATTATTTTGATGAGGGGGATGTAATGGTACTCAATAATACCAAGGTATTTCCGGCCAGGCTTTTTGGGAACAAGGAAAAGACCGGGGCTCGTATTGAAGTATTCCTGCTCCGCGAACTCAATGAAGAGCAGCGCCTTTGGGATGTGTTGGTAGACCCTGCGCGGAAGATCCGTATCGGGAATAAATTATATTTTGGGGAGGATGAATCCCTGGTGGCTGAGGTAATCGACAATACCACTTCAAGGGGGCGTACCCTGCGTTTCCTCTACGATGGTTCCTATACGGATTTCAGGAGGAAACTACGGGAGCTGGGGCAAACCCCGCTGCCTAAATATATCAAAAGGGATGTGGAGCCGGAAGACGAATCGCGCTACCAGACCATCTACGCCAAGCACGAAGGGGCTGTTGCCGCTCCGACGGCTGGCCTGCATTTTTCCAAACACCTGCTGAAACGTCTTGAAATAAAGGGCCTGGAATTTGCGGAACTCACCCTGCATGTGGGGCTGGGGACCTTCAATCCGGTAGAGGTAGAAGACCTTTCCAAACACAAGATGGATAGCGAGGAACTGATCATTGACGAGAAGGCAACAGAGATCGTAAACAAGGCAAAACGGGAAAAAAGACATGTAATAGCTGTGGGAACTACCGTTATGAGAGGGTTGGAAAGTGCAGTCTCGTCTGAGCATATGCTCAATACGCACGAAGGCTGGACCAATAAATTTATTTTCCCCCCTTACGAATTCAGTATAGCAACGGCTATGGTGACTAATTTCCACCTGCCGAAATCTACCCTGCTGATGATGGTATCTGCCTTTATGGGGCACGACCTGATGAAGCGGGCTTATAAAGAGGCCATACTGGAAGGGTATCGCTTTTATTCCTACGGGGATGCCATGCTGATCCTTTAAGCGCCCGAACCGGGCCCGGGCAGCCCATAAAAGAACCCAAGGATATGAAAGGAAGTGAGAAGCGGGATATCAGGGCCATGAGCCGGGAAGACCTGCGTGCTTTTTTTGTGTCTGTAGGGGAAAAGGCCTTCAGGGGAAATCAGGTTTACGAATGGTTGTGGCAGAAAGGGGCTCATTCTTTTTCCGATATGACCAACCTGTCACTGGAGCTCCGCCAGCACCTCGATACCCATTTTACTATCAACCATATTGCTGTAGATAAGATGCAGCGAAGCAAGGACGGCACGGTTAAAAATGCGGTGAAACTGCATGATGGCCTGGTGGTAGAGTCTGTTCTGATCCCTGCTGAAAACAGAACTACTGCCTGTGTTTCCAGCCAGGTGGGCTGCAGCCTTGACTGCCGTTTCTGTGCAACCGCCCGCTTGAAGCGGATGAGAAACCTCAATGCAGATGAAATATACGACCAGGTTATGGTGATAGACCGGCAGAGCCGGCTCTATTTTAACAGACCCCTGAGTAATATAGTTTTTATGGGGATGGGAGAGCCTTTGATGAACTACCCGAACGTGATGAAGGCCATCGATAAAATAACCTCCCCGGATGGCCTGGGGATGTCTCCCAAACGCATAACAGTATCCACATCGGGAGTTCCCAAGATAATTCGTAAAATGGCGAATGAACAGCCCAGGTTCAGGCTGGCCGTTTCTTTGCATTCAGCAATAGAGGAAACCCGCACCTCCATTATGCCTTTTAACAGCACTTTTCCTCTTAAAGATCTCCGTCAGGCGGTTTCCTACTGGTATGAAAAAACAAAAAGCAGGGTTACTTATGAATATGTTGTCTGGAAGGGGATCAATGATGGGCCCGAGGACATAGAGGCCCTCCTGGATTTTTGTAAGGCAGCCCCCTGTAAAGTCAATCTAATTGAATACAACCCAATTGAGGGCGGGGAATTCCAGCAGGCTTCAGATTCGGCCGTGGAGAACTACATACGCCACCTGGAAGCTGCCGGGATTACGGTAACGGTAAGAAGGTCCCGGGGTAAGGATATAGATGCTGCCTGCGGACAACTTGCAAATAAGGAAACCGCCTGAATTACTTTTAGCGAATAGCGCAAAAGCAAAGTAGTCTGTTACAGCTCTTCTGCGGGGAGGTAGTAATGCTTGCGCAACTGCCGTTTAACATAGAGAAAACGGGCAATTCCTATGGTTAGCATAACTGGTGAAAGGGCGGTAAGGAAATAACCCACAGCCACAATTTCCTGTAACACTTCTATTTTCAGGATGGCAAAGCCAGAACTAAGAAATACGATAAAAGTTCTGAAATAAGCCAGGAAGGTGCGCTCGTTTGCCAGGCGGGTTCGTTCAACAGCCAGTAAATCCGTACGGTTTAATTTTAATTTTTCCATCTTTTAATATTTGATTGGGCCGGATCAGGCAGGAGGCCTATGGGAACTTCAGTTGTTTTTTCCTGTTCCTTTCTTCATTTCATTCCGAATGGGTAGCCATATGGTTAATTTACACTACGATTAATCAGGAAGGCCAACCTCCTGAAGGAAATCAAAGATTTCATTGTAATTCTTTTGGTACTGGGTTTCACTGAACCCCACATGTTTACCTTCGGGATCCGTTACCAGCATATTTTTAACACCCTGCTGATTCAGTAGTTCATGAAGGGCAACAGCCTGAGAATAGGGTACCACAGAATCCAGTTTTCCATGAATACTTATAATGGGAGGTGAGGCTTTTGAAATATGGTTTACAGGAGAATACTTCCTTGAGATGCTATCGGTCTGCAAGCTATCCCGTAACCAGCTGGATGCGTAGTTCCATTCGGGCTTATAGGTTTTCAGATAGTTTTCCACCTCTTTTATATCCGTGATTCCATACCAGTTCACAATGGCTTTTACAGTCATTAGCCCACCGGCATAACACGGGAAATTATCCTGTTTACTGTTAAGTAGTCCGACAATCAGGGCCAGATGCCCGCCAGCGGAATCTCCGCTAAGTACAATGTTTTCCAGATCAATATTAAACCTGTCAGGATGTTCCCCAATCCATTTTAAGGCGCAGAGTACGTCCTGCACTGCCTCCGGGGCTGTATTTTCTCCTTTGCGGTATTCCACGTTAACGACATTCCAGCCCTTTTGGAGGTAGGGTATAAAGTCCAGAACACTACCTTCCTTACGGCCTCCGACCCAACCGCCTCCGTGGATAAATACCAATGTGGGATGTACCTCAGAATCGGGAATCCACCAATCAGGCTCTCCAACGCGTGAACCCTGGCTATAAATATCCAGGCGTTGCTCGGGATGCTCACCGTATTGTATATTCAGGGCGGAAGAAAAACGGTGGGCCCAATAAACTGATGCTACATCTTTTTCGGTGTCCTGAGGCCCTTTATCTGCTGGTTTGCAGTTTAAAAAAAGCAAGGCCATTGGCAATAAAAGCAAAATAAGTCTGTGTTTCATTACGAATAGGTTGGAATGATTAGTTTTTATGCGAATGACCAATAAGGTACGTATTCCGTTTGAAAAGTCATTATCGTCACTTTTGGATTCAGTCAGAATCAGCGTAATTAGGATGTGAAAGAGTCCCATTTTCGTTACTTTTACATTTACTGAACACCAACGGCCATAAACGCTTAACTTTTGAAAACAGCCTCCCTGATCAAGGAACCTATCGAGCGGGAAATGGAACTTTTTGAAAAGAAGTTCCATGAATCCATGGCTTCTAAGGTGCCGCTACTCAATCGGATAACTTACTACATAGTAAATCGGAAGGGAAAACAGATGCGCCCCATGTTTGTATTCCTGACTGCCAAACTACTCAATGATGGGAAGGTTAACGAGCGAACCTACAGAGGGGCATCGGTAATCGAACTGATCCACACTGCAAGCCTGGTACATGATGATGTGGTAGATGACAGCTACAAGCGCAGAGGTTTTTTTTCCATCAATGCCCTCTGGAAAAACAAGATTGCTGTTTTGGTGGGAGACTTCCTACTGGCCCGCGGCATGTTACTCTCGGTGGACAATGGAGACTTTGACCTGTTACGGATTATTTCCGTTGCCATGAGGGAAATAAGCGAAGGGGAGTTACTGCAGATTGAAAAGGCAAGGCGCCTGGATATAACCGAAGATGTCTATTATGAAATAATCAGACAAAAGACAGCCACTCTTATTGCGGCCTGCTGCAGTTTAGGAGCCTGCTCTGTGCGGCCAGACTCGGAACATGTTGAAACTTTTAGAAAATTCGGGGAGCGCTGCGGGATGGCCTTTCAGATAAAAGATGACCTGTTTGATTATGGAGAAAATCGCATCGGGAAGCCCACCGGAATTGACATCAAAGAACAAAAAATGACTTTGCCCCTTATTTATGCCCTGAACCAGGCAGAACCCGGGGATCGCAAATGGCTCATTAATTCCGTGAAGAACTACAATAAAAACCGCGGGCGTGTTAAGGAGGTAATCGCTTATGTCAAAGACAGTGGTGGCCTGGAATATGCCGAGTCTAAAATGATGGAATTTAAAAATGAGGCCCTGGAGATACTCGCGTCTTATCCCCGTTCGGACTATCGGGAAGCCCTTGAGTTGATGGTAAACTACGTTGTGGACCGTAAGCAATAAACAATTCTTGCTTAAGCTTCGCAGGTATTTGTGTTTTGCCGTTATTATCTAATACAACTCTTTTGGACAGTGGAAAAGGTATCTTAAATGGGGAATACCCCTCCCCACCCCGGCTTCAAGATAATCGACCCCCCTGCATTTTACTGGCATAAAATTTGAAGTTTTAGAGCATACGGAAAAAAAATTTTCCGGCCCAGGCAACCTTTTGAGGATTTATTCCGTCTGGCATAATAGAACCCTGTATGAAAATGAAGATTATTTCATTGTTTCAGTCTGAAAAAGCATTGGTACGCAAGGCGAAATCCGGGAATAGGGAGGCGCAAAAGGCCCTTTATGACCAGTATGCGCCACTGATGCTGGCAACCTGCAGGCGCTACATAAAAGACCTTCATTTCGCCGAAGACGTAATGATTGAAGGGTTTGTAAAGGTGTTCCAGAACCTCCACAGTTTTCGCTGGCAAGGCAGTTTTGAGGGTTGGATTCGGAGGATTATGATCCGTGAGGCCATAGATTTTCTAAGAAAGCGACAATTTGTTGTCTTCGATCAGGAACAATATGCATTTCAGAGCAGTTCCTATCAGTCGGGTGACTCCTTTGAGTTGGAGCATCTGGAAGAACTGATAGATCAATTACCGGAGGGTTACCGCCTGGTTTTTGTCCTTTATGCAATAGAAGGCTACAAACATGCGGAAATCGCTCAAATGCTGGAGATAACTGAAGGTACTTCTAAATCGCAGCTGTTTAAAGCGCGAAGGATTTTACAGGAACAGATACAAGCAAATGAATTAAGCAGATATGGCACCCGTTGAATTTGAAAAGAAACTACAAAAAGCCCTGAGCTCCCGTAAGATTCAGCCAAGCGAGGCTGCATGGGAACGGCTGGAATCAAGGCTTGACGCCGAGCGGCTGGGCAAGCGACAAAACAACTCCTACAGAATCCTGTTGGTAGCTGCCTCGCTAATTGTTTTAATAGGACTTCCGGTTTATTGGGGCTTGTTCTCCGAAAATTCCCAGGAACCTGCCGTAGTGGAAAGCCCCGTGGAAAAGATAAAAGGCGAGCAACCGAAAAATGCTGCAGAAGTACCATTGAACGGGCAGTATTCAGAAGACTGGGCAGCGGCACCTCCAAATGAGGAACCTGAAACACCCCTAAGGCAATCCTTACCGGAGCCGATTCCGCTACAGGAGCATTCCCGTTCACTGGCCTTTAAAGAGGCTAGTCTTTCTGATCCCAGTTCAAAAGTAGTCGTGGATTCGGTTGGTTTGAATAGCCTGGACGGCTTGGTGGCCCTTCAGCTAGATGCCGTTTTGTTGCAGGTGGAAGGCATGGAGGCTGCATCTGGGGAGGTTAGTGATACTGAGATAGACTCACTACTTCGCGAGGCACAGGCCCTGATCAGCATGCAAAGCCAAATGGCGCCTGATTCTGTGGATGCCATGGCCTTGCTCAGTGAAGCGGAATCTGAAATGGACCAGACTTTCAGGGAGCAGCTATTCAACAAACTGAGGAAAGGCTTCAATAAAGTGCGGACTGCTGTTGCGGATCGCAACGAATAAGGAACCCATAAAACCATTGAAATTTTAAAGGACTCCCGAACAAGGAGGAGGGAGCGGTTTATTCATCAATCATTAAAATCAAATCAAATGAACACCATTACAAAAGTAATCATCATCTTCACTTTAGTGCTCTGCATTACCAAGGTCAATGCACAGGAGCAAAATTACACATCTGAAATTGCCAAATTAAAGTCGCAACGAGAGCTGGTGGAAAAGCAGGAAAAGGAGGCTTTGAAATTGGAAGTAGCTGAAATAGATGAGCGGTTCCAAAAGGGGGAAATATCCGCTGAAGAGGCCAAGGATTTGAAAACTGCTGCTGCTCAAAAGAGGGCGCTCAATATTGAAAACCGCCAGCGGATAATAGATAATAAAATTGAGCTACTGGAACGCAATGGGGAGGATACCCTCACCCTGTCGGATACACTTTCTTACAAGACCCGAATCCGTGTAGGGTGGGGGCAGGAAGAAGATGACATGCGGGTTTTCGGAATTCGTTTTGACGAGAACTGGGAGGAACGTCCTGTAAAATACGACCGCCGCACCTATTCTGACCTGGTGGTTGCCGTGGGCCTGAACAATGCTATAATAGAAGGGTCTTCCCTTAGTGATTCACCCTATAAAATAGGGGGTAGCCGGTTTTTTGAATTGGGTTGGGTCTGGAGGACCCGTGTTTTTAAGAACACCAATTTTATGCGTTTAAATTATGGTTTCTCCTTTCAGTTTAACGGTCTGAAGCCGGAAGGCAACCAATATTTTGTCACCGAAAATGGACAAACCGAATTGCAGGATTTTGAATTTGAACTGAAGAAATCCAAATTCCGCATGGATAATCTGGTCTTTCCGGTTCATCTGGAATTCGGGCCTTCCAAAAGGCGGGACTATTCAGATAAATTCCGTTATTCACTCAGGAATCAGTTTCGTATCGGATTTGGGGGGTACGGCGGATTCAACCTGGGTACCCGCCAGAAATTAAAGTACAACAGAAACGGGGAAAGCGTAAAGGATAAGCTAAAGCGGGGATATAATGCCAGTGATCTCATCTATGGCCTCAGTGCTTACATTGGGGTGGACGGAGTCCTTTTATATGCCAAATATGACCTGAATCCGATTTTTAAAGATGCCCTGGTAGAACAGCGCAATGTATCGCTGGGCCTGCGATTAGACCTTTAATAGCTAAATGGCAAATACGACAAAGGCGCTTCGGCGCCTTTTTCTATTCCATTTCTGCCAGGGCCTGGTTCATTTCCGGATTGAGTTCCTGGCCTGCATACACTTTTTTGCAATGGCTGCAGCTCACTTGTTTAAAGGGCTGCAGACGGTACACCGGCAGCCAGAAAAGATGGACATAATGGGGTATTACAGATGCTTTGAGAGTGCCTTTGCAATGACAAAAAGGACAACTCAGGCCCTGCAGGGCCATCTGTTTTTCCTTTCCGGTTCGGGTGCCGAAGAATAAAATCATTGCGGAAACGGTGGTTTGCAATATCAAAGGTAAAAAGATGCATTCATAAAGACCTAATCCATATATCCCTTTTCCGGGGCAGATCCTTTTCTTATTTTTACCCAACACCAAATCAACTAAATTGATAGCCAGGAGTACAATAGACAAAGTTTACGAAGCCGCCCGGGTCGAGGAGGTCATCGGGGATTTTGTCAACCTGAAAAAATCAGGTTCTAATTTTAAGGGGCTGAGTCCGTTTACGGATGAGCGCACCCCCAGTTTTATGGTATCGCCCGTAAAACAGATCTGGAAGGATTTCAGTAGTGGGAAGGGCGGGAATGTTGTGGCCTTTTTAATGGAACACGAGCACCTTTCCTATCCGGATGCTATCCGTTACCTGGCACGGAAATATCAGATTGAAATTGAAGAGACCCAGCAATCTGATGAAGAAAAGGAAAAGGCCAGTGAACGGGAGAGCATGTTCCTTGTTACTGAGTATGCCAGTGAATTTTATGAGGATTGTTTATGGAACACGGAAAAAGGAAAGGCGATAGGACTGTCCTACTTTAAAGAACGCGGGTTTAGCGAAGACACCATCAAAACCTTTAAGCTGGGGTATAATCCGGATCAATGGGACGTCTTTACAGAAGCTGCCCTGGAAAAAGGATACCAGTTAAAGTACCTTGAGGCCACCGGGCTGACAATCGTAAAGCCCGCGGCAAGCCCGGGGGAAAAAGAGCGCAGGTTCGACCGTTTTAAAGGCCGGGTACTTTTTCCGATTCATTCAATGAGCGGGCGGGTGCTGGGCTTTGGGGGAAGGACGCTCAGCAACGACAAGAAACAGGCAAAGTACCTGAATTCCCCCGAAAGTGATATCTACCACAAGAGCAAGGTTCTTTATGGAATCTACCACGCTAAAAAAGCTATTGCCCGGGAAGATGTTTGTTATCTGGTCGAAGGCTATACGGATGTCATACAAATGTATCAGGCAGGCATTGAAAACGTAGTTGCATCCAGCGGGACAGCCCTGACCCCCGATCAGATCCGCCTGATCCGCAGGCTCAGTTCAAATATCGTAGTCCTTTTTGATGGGGATGCTGCCGGATTGAGGGCTTCCCTCAGGGGTATAGACCTTATTCTGGAAGAAGGGATGAATGTTAAGGTATGTACCTTTCCGCCTGGGGAGGACCCCGATAGTTTTGCCCGAAAGAATTCCAGGGACGCAATAGAGGCGTATTTGAAAGAGCACTCCCAGGATTTTATACAATTCAAAACAGCGCTGCTACAGCAGGAAGCTGCCAACGATCCAATTAAGAAAGCAGAAACGGTAAGGGATATAGTCGGGAGCATTTCAAAAATCCCGGATCGCATTAAAAGGGAGATTTACATACAACAATGTGCCTCTCTGATGGGGATATCCGAGGCGGTATTGTATAATACCCTGGCGCAGATGGATCGGAAGCAGCAGCGGGATGCCACAAAAAAAACACTGCCGCAGGGAAGCGTTCAAATGCACAAGGAACCACCTGAGACTCGTGTGGATGTGCAATACGAACTGGAGCGGAAGATCATAGAAATGCTGTTGTTATACGGAAAGCAGTCTGAGGAGTTTGAAGACCTGGTGTTAAAGGAGAATGAGGCAGGCGAACTGGTATTGGAACCCGAACGGGTTCAGGTAAAGGTTTTTGAGAAGGTCTATCTGGATTTACAGGATGACGAAATAGAACTGGCCAACAGCCACTTCAGGCATATTTATTACCGGCTTATCGAGCGCTTAAATGCCGAAGCCGATTTTGAAATCCGGGAACTGCTCAACGAACCGGACCAGGAACTGGTACAGGAAATTTCATCTATTCTGATGGAAGAGGAAAGATACCAGCTGCACCATTGGGAACGAAAAGATATTTACCCAAAAGGGAAAGAACATTCCATAGCACAGCTGGTCAGTGAAACAATACTGTCACTTCGCTGTTTCCTGATCAAGAAGCGAATAGCTGCCCTTCAGGAAAAAACCGGAGAACAGCTTTCAGAGAGCAATCCTGAATTGCTGGACGAAATTATGAGCTACCTGCATCTGAACAAACTGCTCAACAAGAAACTGAACCGGGTCCTCTCTTAAAAGAAAAAAACCACGCTTTGGCGTGGTTTATACTACTTTAAAGTGTTAATGTTTTAATACAATTCAAGGGCTTTTGCCTGCTGCAAAAGATCCACCATATTATCCACATTGAGTTTTTTCATCAACCGGGCCTTATAAGTACTCACGGTTTTCTCATTCAGGTGCAGGCCTTCGGCCACTTCTTTGTTTCGTTTGCCACTGGCAAGCATTTTAAGCACTTCCACCTCTCTTGTAGATAATTTCCTGAAAAACCTTCTGGGTTTCTGGCTGCCTTCATCAAAGGCCAGGCGTTGTGCCAGTTCGTTGGTAATAAACATGCCTCCCTGACTGATTTTTTCAATGGCATCAATAATGTATGACGGATTGGCACTCTTGGAAAGATAGCCGCTGGCTCCCGCACGTATAGTGCTCAGGGCGTAAACGTCCTCAGATTGCCCGCTGTATATCAATACTTTTACATCCGGATACTCCTGTTTCATTTTCCTTAAGGTGGCTATCCCATTTATTTCAGGAATATCCATTTCAAGGATAACAACGTCCGGTTGCTGGGCGCTGAGTTGCTGGAATAATTCATTGGTAGTTGCAACATCTGAAATGATTTGGAAATCAGAATGTTCATTTAACAATTGATTAATTCCAAGCCTGACAATGGGGTGGTTGTCTGCAATAATAACTTTTGTCATTGTTAGTTGGTTTTCGCCTTGAAAGCACGCTTGTCTCTAAAGACTGACATGCAATGTAAGGTTAAATTTGAAATGTTAAGTTACAAAATTGTCAATTTTTGCAGTAGAAAGCGCATTTTCCACACATTTATTCGAGGTAATACCCTGATTGTTAGCTAAGAGGTTTATTTCAGATCCGAAGGAATTTCACACACCGGGATGGGAAGCATTTTATGTCGATTAACGGTATTGTAGCGTTTGTAAATACGAAACACCTCCTGTTCCCTGCCACTGAAATCATCAATGGTTCTTCCTTTTGAATGCATATCCATGGCCCATTCCAGTTCCGGGTAGGATGCCCCTATCTGATCTTCATCCGTCCGGTCATCTCCCCACAACCCATCTGTTGGGGGTGCTTTGAGAATTTCTTCATTGATACCCAGATGTTCAGCCAGGGCATAAACTTCAGTCTTTAAAAGGTCGGCGATTGGGCTGAGGTCTACACCACCGTCCCCGTACTTAGTGTAAAAGCCTACCCCGAAATCTTCAACCTTATTGCCGGTACCTGCTACCAGCAGTCTTTTGAGAGCAGCAAAATAATAAAGGGATGTCATGCGTACACGGGCTCTCGTATTGGCAAGGGACATCAGTCGGTCTTCCTCATCCTCAACATCCGGGAAAGCCTCAATCAGCTCGTCAAATACGGGAGTAAGGTCAATCCACTCTGAACGCACATTGGGATACTGCTGTTTTAACCAGAAAATATGATTGGCGGCACGGGTTACCTGATTCTTGGATTGGTGTATGGGCATTTCCAGGCAGAGTACCTCCATCCCTGTCATAGCGCACAGTGTACTGGTCAGGGCAGAATCGATACCCCCTGAAACCCCGACTACAAAACCTTTCATTTCTGCATCGGTTGCGTAATCCTTAAGCCAATTTACTATATGATTAATTACCTTTTCTGTGTGCATGTCAATACTGAATCAATTCGAAAACCATTAACTTTGTCCCGTAAAAATAGCACCTTGAACCGTAATAAGGAAACCTTGAGAAGATTAGTTGATTTTGACTGCAAACCCCTGATACTGCTTTTTATTTATGTGCTTTCAGCAGGTTGTGAGGAAAACGGGAAGCAGGTTTCAGATGCGGTATTAAACACCCCTGTGGAAATCAGGCTCAACCGCTTTGATGTGGCCTTTGACCAGATGGAGACAGAAGAGCTGCCTGTCCTGAAAGCCAATTACCCTTACCTTTTCCCTGAGCAGTACCCGGATAGTATCTGGTTGGCAAAACACAGGGACAGCCTGCAAAGAGAAATCCGGGCAGAGGTCCGGCAAGCCTTCTCCAATTTCAAACCGCTAACGGCAGAACTGGAGTTGCTCTTTAAACATCTCCGTTATTATTTTCCCGATGAAAGCCTGCCGGAAATAACCACCCTCACCAACGATGTGGACTACCAGAACCGGGTGATCCTTACAGACAGCCTGTTACTTATTGGCCTGGATAACTACCTGGGAGCCGATCACAGGTTTTATGCCAATATGGATCGCTATATCGCCAAAGAACTGGATCCCCGTTACCTGAGCAGCGATGTGGCTTCAGCATTTGCCAGGCGTCGGGTTCCCTTTCCGGCAGAGCGTAGTTTTATTGCCCAAATGATTTATTACGGGAAAATACTGTACCTGAAGGACCTGCTGCTCCCCCTTGCATCAGATGCTGTAAAGATAGGCTACGAGGATGCGGAACTGCAATGGGCCCGGGATAACGAAGGACAAATCTGGCGCTATTTTATAGAGCGCGAACTGCTCTACAATACAGACCGGGAACTGGCGCCCCGCTTTCTGGACCCTGCGCCCTTCAGTAAATTCCGATTGTTGCTGGACAATGAATCCCCGGGCAGGCTGGGTCGCTATATGGGCTGGCAGATCGTTCGGTCCTATATGGAAGCAAACGAGGTTCCCCTGGAAAAAATGCTGAGGCTCAGCGGGGAGGAACTTTTTAAGAATTCAAATTACAAACCCCCTAAATAAATGGCTAAAACACATACTTCTGAAATTACCCTGAAAGTGACCCTGGATGAAAACCGGGTACCTGAAAAACTGAACTGGTCGGCTGAAGACGGGGGCATCTCGGACGAGGAAGCCAAAGCAATGTTGCTTTCAGTCTGGGACAGTAAGAACCGGGAATCCCTGAAGATTGACCTCTGGACCAAGGACATGCCCGTTGAGGAGATGAAAATATTTTTCCACCAGACCCTTGTAGCCCTGTCAGATACCTTTATGAAAGCTACTCAGGACGAAAAGATGACGGCGACCATGAAAGATTTTTGCGATTATTTCGCAGAAAAGCTTGAACTTAAAGGGGATTAAGGGGCCTGAACGGAAATTCCAAGCCTGTCCCGCTAACTTCTAAACAGACTATTTATGAATTCAGATAACCCTTTCAGCATAGCGCAACTGGGAAAACCGGAGAGAACGTCCCCGCTTCACCTGGGCAGCAGGGAAGGCGATATGTTATTCAATTTTGTGGATGAGGCAGAAAAAATCCTTTTCGACACTTCCATTGGGGAATTCACACGTTGTCTGAACCAGAAAAAATATCCGCTTGCCCTTGAAAAAGCCGGGCCCAGGCAAAATATATTTTTTGAACCCGGAAAGTCCCGCGCTGCCATTGTTACCTGCGGGGGCTTGTGCCCTGGAATCAATAATGTGATCCGCAGCCTGGTCATGGGCCTCCATTATTTCTATGGAGTAAAAACCATTTATGGTATTCCCTACGGATACGAAGGTCTTACGATGGACTGCCCGCATCCGGTCCATCACCTTACCCCTGATGTAGTAAGGGATATCCACCAGTTTGGCGGCACCATCCTCGGATCGTCCAGGGGTGCCCAGGATGTAGGGGAGATGGTAGATTATTTGGTTTCCCATAAAATAGATATGCTCTTTACCATAGGAGGGGACGGTACTCTGAAAGGGGCAGATGCCATCGGGAAAGAGATCGGCCGCCGGGGATTGAATATATCAGTTATCGGAATTCCCAAAACCATAGACAATGATATTGACCTGATCGATAAGTCATTTGGTTTTGAAACTTCATTCGATGTGGCTTCCCCGATTATTCGTGACGCCCACAACGAGGCTACCGGTGCCTTTAACGGGATAGCGATTGTAAAGCTCATGGGGAGGGACAGTGGTTTTATAGCAGCTTCAGCCGCTATGTCCATGCCTGTGGTCAATTTTGTACTTATCCCCGAGATGCCTTTTACCCTCGAAGGGGAAAACGGGTTCTTAGAATTGCTGGAAAAGCGCCTTGCGCAAAAACACCATGCGGTAATCGTTGTGGCTGAGGGAGCCGGCCAGCACCTTTTTGAAGAAGGCTCATCGGTGAAGGATGCCTCAGGGAACATCAAACACAGGGATATCGGTATCTTGTTAAAAGAGCGGATATCATCCTATTTTGAATCACGCAATACAGAACATACCATCAAATATATAGACCCCAGCTATATCATTCGCTCTGCTCCTGCCAATGCCAGTGACAGTGTTTTCTGCAACAGACTGGCTTATCAGGCCGTTCATGGCGCGATGGCTGGCAAAACGCGTTTTGTTGTCGGATTGCTGCACAATAAACTGGTATACCTTCCGATAGACACGGTGGTCAACCAACGCAAAAAGATCGATCTGGAAGGCGAATTCTGGTTTGCGGCGCTGCAAAGCACCGGGCAACCCTATCGTATCGGCTAAGACTGAAAAAGCTGCTGGTAATAATCCTCAGCCATGCGATGGCTGGAGAAAGCAGGATCTACTTCCTGCATAGCATTAAATACGATTTGCAACCATTGATCGGGGCTTTCATAATAGATTGGAACTACCTCTGTTTCCAGAATACGGTATAATTCCTGGCTGTCCCGCTCGTCCTGTACACTGTGAGGTTGGTTGTGATCTGCCTCGGGGAGCACAAAGGCATTTTCACCATGCCTGGCAAACTCGGGTATCCACCCGTCGTTTACCGACAGGTTAACGGAGCCATTCATGGCAGCTGTCATCCCACTGGTTCCTGAGGCTTCCCTTGTAATTCTCGGGGTATTCAGCCAAACATCGGATCCCTTTTTCAAAAGGGCTGATAAGGCCATTTCATAGCCTGTCAATACCGCAAGGTTTGGAAATTCCCGGCTGATTTCTACCAGCTGGTTAAATGTATTGATGGCGTGGTAATCTTCCGGATAGGGTTTTCCGGCCCAGATTATTTGCAGGGGTTGATCCGGTCTGTCCAGAAGTCTTCTAAAGCGTTCAAAATCCCTGAGGAGCAGGTCTGCTCTTTTGTAACCCGCAAATCGGCGTGCCCAGACTATGGTCAGGACTTTGGGGTCAAATAGTTTTCCGGTCTGGTCCAGTACTACTTCAAATAACTCTTTCTTAAGGGTTTCTTTACGTTTCCAATAAGCCTTTGACTGCTTTTTCTCAAAGGCAGCCCTCAGGGGTTTATCTGTCCAGAAACCGGGATGCTGCGCATTGGTTATTGGGAATATCTTGTGGTCCAGGCCATAGGGGCGCCACATTTCCCTGGCCACCCTGGCATGTAATTTGGAAACCGCATTGGCCTTTTTTACAGCCCGCAGGCCAGCTACTGTATAGTTGAGGTTTCCATCGATGCACTCTTGTTGTAATTCCTGATGGTTCAAAGTCCTCGCAAAAAAACCTCTGTTGTTCAGATTTTCTCCGTTACGCACCATATTCCCGCCGGCTTCAGGAGTATGAGTTGTAAAGACCATTTGGGAAGAGGAAACCCCCTTATTCTTCAGGTAGTAAAAAGCCGGAAGCGCATGTCCTTCGTTCAGATGATAGATGTCTGCTCCACCCAGGGCTTCAACCACCTTGGCCCCTCCAATACCCAGCACAATATTCTGGGAAATTCGGGTCTCCTCATTGGAGTCATACAGTTTGTCCGTAATGGTGCGGGACAAATAGTCGTTTTCCGGCAGGTCCGTACTCAACAGATAGATTGGGACGGTCCCGAAAATTTCAGGCTTGAGTACATATGCCTTTACCCGGATATCCGGATTGTCATTTATCCTTACCCGGATATCCAGGCCGCTGTCTTCTAGAAAACTGTATTGCTTTTCAATCCAGTCTACCCTCAGGGTCTGGTCGGAATATCGGAATTGGTCATAATAGCCGTACTTCCAAAGCATCCCGATTCCAATCATATTCTGACGCAGATCATAAGCAGACCGCATATGTGAGCCGGCCAAAAAACCCAGACCACCGGAGTATATTTTCAGGCCCTGGTGTATCCCAAATTCCATACTGAAATAGGCTACCCTTTTACTGTATTTTTTTGCGGGGCGGTAGGGATGGTACCAGCTACCGTATTTTGAAGCGATATTCATCTGTTGGTGTGCATTATAAGGTCCCGAAAATACGGATTAATATGTTCGGCATATTGGTTTTTAATTGCTACTCGGTAAAAATACCAGTTAATAGGTCCATATGATTGGAACCAGCAGCAGGGTGGTCAGCAGGAAAAGGATCAAAAGGGGAAAACCCACTTTAAAGTAGTCTGTAAAGCTATATCCGCCCGCCGAAATTACCATGGCATTCGTAGTAGTCCCAACAGGCGTCAGGAATGCCGTGGAGGCGCTTACCGCAACGGCAATCATAAAGGGTTTCGGATCCAGCCCCAGGGACTGTGCAGCCATCAACGCTATTGGCGCCATCAACACTGCCGTTGCAGAGTTGTTGATGGTTTGGCTGAAGGCGGTAGTCAGGATAAAGATACCCCCCAGCAGCAGGGTAGGGTGCCAGTTACCCAGGTATGTTACCAGGGAATTGGCGGTTGCTGCCGCCAGCCCTGTTTTCTGTAGCGCCAGGCCCATGGGGATCATGGCAGCGATCATAATTACGCTACCCCAGCTAATGCGGTTATACGCTTTGGAAATAGGGATACAACCCGTGAGCAAAACCAGGCCGGCACAAAGCAGGGCAGCTATGGCTCCGGGGAGCCAGTTGAATACCAGCAATAAAATCAGCAGCAGCAGACTGCCCAGGGCAATATAAGACCTGGCGGTTAGTTGCGTAACTTCTTTAGACATGGCTTCAGGGCTGCCGGTAATTACGATATTCCGGTAGGTCTTTTTAAGGTTTTCCATATTTTCCCAGGAACCCCTTATGATAAAAGCATCTCCTGCCTTAACATTAATCTGGTGGTCTGTAAGCGGTTTGTTATTCCGGGAAGCCCCAAGCAGTTGTATTCCGTAATTGCCCAGGTAGGTTCCCATCGACAGGGTACGTCCCACAAAATCAGATTTGGGAGAAATCAGGATTTGAGCCATTCCCACCTCCTGGTTAATAAATTCTTTTTTAAGTTCTTCCTTATCGAACTCCTGTGGAATCAGCCCCAGTTTACATTCCAGAATAAGGCGATCTACCGACTCAGCACTGCCCTTTACCGTAATAATGTCGTGATATCTCAGTTCGGTGTCATTTTTTGGGAATTCCACATAACTGGAGGCTTGTTCCGTAAGTTTGGGATGCCGCCTTCTCAGGCGTAAGACCGAAATCCCGTAATTCCCTTCCAGTTTCCATTGCCCAAGGGTAGTATTGAGCATGGGAGACATAGAGCGTATCCTGAGTCGGTACACATCGTTGCCGATACTGTAACCGGAGATCCAGCTGTGCATCTCCGCATCAATATTAACGGGCTTATTACGTGTTTCCCGCTGCGGTAACAGGCGAAACCCCACAAAGCGGAAATACAGCAGTGAAATGATCAGCAGGGGCAGGCCGATAAGGGAAAACTCGAAGAAGGAGAAGCCCGGCAGGCCTTCCTGCAGCAAAGCGTTACTCACAATGATATTGGGAGGGGTACCGGTCAGGGTGAGCAATCCCCCGGTATTGGAGCCAAAAGCCAGTGGCATCAGCAGTTTAGAGGGAAAGGTCCCTGCACTCCAGGCAGCTGCCACTGTTACCGGCAATAAAGCGGCTACTGTACCCGTATTGCTTACAAAACCAGATAGGATGCTGGATCCGGCACTGACAATCAGCAGCAATCGCCTCACCTTATTCCGGGCCCAGGAAACAAAAAGCTGTCCTGCCAGGGCAGTCCATCCGGTTCTGGAAAGCGCCTCGCCCAGGATAAAGAGGGCTGCAATCATGATAACGGTTGGGTTGCTGAACCCACTAAGGGTTTCCTCAAGATTCAGGATCCCACTGAAAAATAATGACAACATGGCCATCAGGGCCACTACATCGGGGGGCCATTTGCCCCAAATAAAAAGCAGGATCGTACCGCCCAGGATGAGGAGTAATACCGTCATAAGCCAGGGGTTAGTTTTCTATGGCCAGCAACGGGGTTTTGGACTGCAGGCTCAGAATACGGGTAAGCCTGCCTTCAGAAGGGGTTCCTTTGAGGGTATGGTTGTTGGGGAAAATAGCGATTATATCCATTTCATGTTCTTCAACATAGTCAAAAATGGCAGCCACTACATCATCTTTTTCGATAAATACGTGGTTGGAGTAAAAAGATTCCAGATAGTATTCCAGTAATTCCTCATTGGTTTCTTCTTCCTCCGAGTATCCGTAGCCACCTTCATGCCCGGCTACTGTAAGAACGTGTACCACGGCATTAAACTTCCGGCAGACATCCAGGAGGGTTGCCAGGTCTCGCTTATCGTCAATTTCTCTCTGGCCGAGGATCAGCGCTATCTTTTTAAGCCTGAATTCTTCCGTTATTTCCCCCGGGATTACCAGAACAGGACAGGTTGCCTCCAATACCATTTGGGAAGTATGGGTTGTGGCCGTGGGATCATCAGAGCCCGAAGTGCCCATAATAACGAGATCGCTTTTCAATTCCAGCTGTTTCTGCAATAATGCCTCTACGGTGGGTTCCGGAAGGGAGGTCCAGCTGAGCTTAGCCACAAAGGCCTTGTTTAAAGAGGCTTTGATGTCGGTAAAGGCTAACTCGAAATCCGGGTGTTTCTCATCGGCCCCGATAAAACAGATTTTTAGGTGCATGCTGCTGTGCCTGCCGGCAAATTCAAAAGCGTATTGCAGTGCTTTTTCAGAGGGTTCCGAAAAATTGTAGGGAATTAGGATAGAAGCGATTCGTTCCATGGAATGCATTTAAGTATTCATCCCATAAAACTACATCCTAGAACTTTAAAATCACAGTCAAAAGCCTTAATTCTTTATATAATAACCGGATGAATCCATTTGAACAATTGCAAATCACTTAATTACTCATGGGTACTTCCATCAGTAAAACCTCACTTTTTTCACCGAATTGAAAAAGAACCTCGGAAGTTTCCCAAATTCCCAGGGCATCACGTTTCCCGAGTTGTTCCCCGCCTACCTGAACATTTCCATTCAAAACGAAAACATACAGGCCGTTTCCGGATTCCCTTATCGAATAGCTATGTTCCGTATCCGCATCAAATTGCCCCAAATGGAACCAGGCCTGCTGATGAATCCACAATCCGGAATGTTTGTCTTTGGGCCCCAGCAGGGTATGCCAATTGTTTTTCAGGTCGCTTGGGTCCAGGCTTATCTGGTCGTATCGCGGGCTAACATTAGCGGTATCCGGGATGATCCAAATCTGGAGGAAAGCCACTGCCTTTTCTCTGTTCTTGTTGTATTCGCTGTGGCGTACTCCTGTACCAGCACTCATAACCTGTACGTCACCCTGTCTGATGACAGCCGTATTCCCCATGCTGTCCTTGTGCTCCAGGTTCCCTTCAAGCGGTATGGAAATGATTTCCATATTCTGGTGGGGGTGGGTCCCAAAACCCATGCCGGGGGCTACCCAGTCATCATTAAGTACCCGGAGCACTCCAAAATGCATCCGTTCCGGGTTATAGTAGTTTGCAAAACTGAAACTGTGATGGCTTTTCAGCCATCCGTGGTCTGCACGCCCTCTGGAGGTGGCAGGGTGAAGTTCTTTTTTCATACCCTCAGCGTTTTTAAGGCCTGACGAAAATACAAAACAATGCCCCTTTTGGGTTTTAAGGAAAGGTTAAAGCCTGGATTGAAATTATTCCGGCGGCTCCTGGTAAGCTGTAAGGATATGACTATCTTATCTACTGATTAATGCGGGTATATCTTCTGGATAATGAAATCTTCTGAACTACTCTTTATTTACAATGCCGATTCAGGATGGGGAAACGCCCTTTGGGACAGCCTTCATAAATGGATACGCCCGGAAACCTACAGCTGTAGTCTTTGCCGCCTCACCCATGGGGCCTTCGGCAGCCGAAAAGTCTGGCAGGATTTTATCGATGAACTCGATTTGCCGGTCCGCTTTCTCCACCGGGACGAATGGCCTCAAAAGGGACCAGAAGGCCTTGCTGCGCCCCGGGAGCTGCCGGCAATTTACCATTTAGGGCAGGGTAAGGCCGAGTTGCTTATGGGGCCGGAACTTTTGAATTCCTTTAAAGATATTGAGGAGCTGATCCGGTCCCTGCGGGCGAAAATCCAGAGCTAAGTTCTGTTGCTACCCATTGGGCCGCGACTGACGGAAGGCCTCGTTAACCGAATCGATGTAAGTCAACAGTTCCTCCCTGCCCAACCTGTGGGAGGAGGAGGTAATAAAATAAGGAGGGGCAGCTTGCCAGCCTTCCTCAAGCATCGCCTGCAGATAGTTTTCCACCTGATGTTCACGGGCTTTTGGTTTGAGTTTGTCGGCCTTGGTAAAAACAATGCTGAAAGGAATCTCCTTGCCGACCAGCCATGCCATAAAATCCAGATCTATTGGCTGAGGATTATGCCGGATGTCGATCAGGACAAAGGCAGAAATCAATTGTTGTCTTTTGGTAAAATATTTTTGGATAAGGGCCTGAAACTCTTTTTTATCCTTTTTGGAAACCTTGGCATACCCATAACCCGGCAGGTCTACCAAATACCAGTTATTATTGATCTTAAAATGATTGATAAGCTGGGTCTTGCCCGGTCTGCCTGATATTTTCGCCAGATGTTTGCGTTCGGTCAGCATATTGATAAGGGAAGACTTCCCCACATTCGACCGCCCGATAAAGGCGTATTCCGGGATGGGCTCGGAAGGGCAACGCGAAACATCGGTGTTGCTGGTAATGAATTCAGCTGATTTTATTTTCATGCTATGAGGTAGTCACCCGCAGGAAACGGTGACGCTTAAAATTTCCGCTTTTCGAGCCAGGCAGCCAGGATGCTGTTAAAATCGTTGGGGTGCTCCATCATTGGGGCATGTCCGCACTTTGGAATCCAGAACAGATCGGAATCCGGCAATAATTCATGAAATTCCTTGGCTACCTTCGGAGGGGTCACCGAATCGTTCTCACCCCAGATAATACAGGTAGGCGTTTTCATTTTTGGCAGATCCTTGGACATATTATGTCGGATGGCACTCTTGGCAATAGCCAGGGTTTTTACCAGTTTCATACGGTCGTTAACCGTGGCGAAAACCTCATCCACAATTTCCTTGGTCGCCACTTCCGGATCGTAGAAAACATCCTGGGCTTTTTTCTTTATGAAATCATAATCCCCCCTTTTGGGATAGCCGTCCCCCATTGCACTTTCATACAGACCTGAACTGCCTGTAATAACAAGGGCCCGTACCATTTTGGGATATAGTTTGGTGTGTAGCAGACCTATGTGCCCCCCCAGCGAATTTCCAAGCAGAATAACATCTTTAAAACCCTTGTATTCGATAAAACCCTCCAGGTATTTGGCAAAGTTCTTGACATTGGTTTTGATCAGAGGCATATCGTAAATGGGCAATTCCGGCACCAGTACTTTATAACCCTTTTCCGGGAAGTAATTGGTGACCCCTTGAAAATTGCTCAATCCGCCCATTAATCCATGAAGGATGATCATGGGCGTGCCCTCTCCTTTCTCTATATACCGGTACTTTCCGTCGGTAACGATATGCTCTTCCATACAGGTAATACTGCTTATCAGTTGGCAAATATAGGTAATTCCACCCAATACCCTAAGAGATCTCAATTAACTGATGCAGGCTGAATAAATTACTTTTTTGGGGGTTGTGGAATACTTCTTCCCACCTTTCAAACCCATACAGGCCCAATAATTATAAGGCAATTTAACTGGTGAAGAGCAGCATTTTATCAACAAAGTGGTAATTTGTGGTAAATTGTGGTAATAATTTCTATATATTTGAGTTTATAAATAGAATCAACCAGCTTTTTTTGTGATTAGTTTCATTGGGACATATGAATGTAAGGCCGATACCAAGGGGCGTATCATGATCCCTGTGGCCCTCAAGAACCAAATGGTCCCTATCCTCAAAGATGGTTTTGTGATCAAGCGTTCGGTTTTCCGTTCCTGCCTGGAATTATATCCAATGGCAGAATGGAACCAGCTGATGCAGCAAATGCACAAAAAGAATCGATTCCGCAAAAAAAACAATGATTTTATCCGCCGGTTCACAGCCGGCGTAAAGATGGTTGAAATTGATGGAACGGGTCGTTTGCTGATCCCAAAAAACCTGATGTCGGTTGCCGGTATAGAAAAGGAGGTAGTGCTCAGTTCTGCCATCAACATTGTCGAGATATGGGATAAGGATAGCTATGAAGAAGTGCTGGAAGAGACAGCAGTAGACTTTGCCGATCTGGCAGAAGAGGTGATGGGCGATGACGGGGATGAATTATCATAGCCCCGTCCTTTTAAAGGAGTCCGTAGCAGGGCTCAATATCCGCCAGGACGGCGTTTATGTGGATGTCACCTTCGGAGGTGGCGGACACAGCAGGGAAATTTTGAAACAACTGGGCCCCGGGGGCAGGCTGATCGCATTTGATCAGGATGAGGATGCCCGGGCCAACCAACCGGATGACGATCGGTTTTTGCTGATCGAAGAAAACTTCCGGTTTATAAAGCGGTTTTTGAAGTTCTATGGCATTTTGAAGGTAGATGGAATATTGGCTGACCTGGGAGTGTCTTCCCACCAGTTTGATCAGCCCGAGCGTGGTTTTTCCACGCGTTTCGAAGGGGCCCTGGATATGCGGATGCGACGGAAAGATGCCCTTTCTGCCAGGGAAGTGGTAAACTCCTATTCTTTTGAAGATTTGCGCAGGATTTTATCTGAATACGGGGAACTGCGCAAAGCAGGTCCTATGGCAGGGGCAATCGTAAGGGCGCGAGACAAGCGCCCGATAGAAAGCACGGTTGAATTGAATGAAGTAATCATGGATTACCTGCAGAAGGGAAAGGAATTCAAAGGGCTTGCTCAGGTATACCAGGCGATTCGAATGGAAGTAAACCAGGAATTACCGGCACTGAAAGAACTATTGCAGCAGGCCGAGCAGTTATTGAGGATCGGAGGAAGGCTTAGTTTGATCAGCTATCATTCCCTGGAAGACCGGCTGGTGAAGCGATATATGCGAAGCGGGAAATTTGAAGGGGAAGTGGAAAAGGATTTTTACGGCAATCCGCTGGCTCCTTTTAAGAGTATCGGAAAGCTCATTACTCCGTCACCTGAGGAAATAGAACGCAATCCCAGATCGCGTTCAGCCAAGCTTCGGATTGCCGAGCGGATAGAAGTAATTAAAAAGGACAAATAGAAAGATGAAAAAAGGATTAGTAGCCATTTTGAAAGGGACCTTCCTGGTTAGCGGGGATGCCACGCGCAATTGGATGCTTATCGTGTTTTTCTCCCTGCTGGCAACCGTAATGATTGCCAGTTCGCACGCAGCAGACCGAAAAGTGCATCAGATTGCCGCCCTTAGTGAAGAAGTAAAGCAGCTCAGGAGTGAGTTTGTGGAGATACGCTCACAGGCACAGCGCCTGAAACTGGAATCTGCAATCCGTGAAGCCGTTGCGCAGGCCGGATTGCTTCCGGCGGAAACACCCCCAAGGAAAATAATTGTAGCCGCAAATAAATAAACATGGCCGTCACCCCAAAGAACATCATGATCCGTTTATATATAGTTGCAGGAAGCCTGTTCTTCTTTGCAGTTGCGGTGATGTTTAAACTTGTCAATATACAGACTGTGGACGGGGATAAATACCGCGAACTGGCCCTGCAGCGGACGGAAAAAATGTTCACCATTGCCCCAAACCGCGGAAACCTCTATTCCGATGACGGGAGTTTGCTGGCTACTTCCGTTTCCAGGTATACCATTCGTTTTGACGCTATGACCGTATCTGAAGAGGATTTTGAAGCAGGGGTGGGTCCCTTGTCCAGGTCCCTGGCCCAGTTGCTGGATAAGAGCCCGGACCATTACGAGCGACTCTTCAGAAAGGCGCGGATCAACAAAAACAGATATACCCTGGTAGCCCGAGACCTGGATTATTCATCATTTACGGCAGTTAAGGAATTCCCGCTTTTTGAAAAAGGCCCCTACAAAGGAGGTATGATTGTGGAGCAGCGCACGGTTCGGGAGCACCCCCTGGGAAAGATTGCCGAACGCAGCGTGGGCTATGAACGTTTCGACCAGGAAGGGTACGCCACCCGGGTAGGTCTGGAAGGTGCCTTCGGGAGTTATTTAAGGGGGGTTGAAGGCAAACGGCTCAAACAAAAGATTGCCAAAGGGCAATGGAAACCTATCGGACTGGATAATATTATTGAACCCAAGGACGGTTACGATGTTATATCCACTATAGATATCAACATACAGGACATTGCCCACCATGCCTTGTTAAAGCAGCTGGAACATTATAAGGCCGAACACGGGACCGTGATTGTTATGGAGAGCAGTACCGGGGAGATCAAGGCGATCAGCAACCTGGGTCGCACCAGTGAAGGGACCTATTACGAACGCCTGAACTATGCCATTGGCGAATCGCACGAACCGGGCTCCACCTTTAAGCTGATGTCTTTAATTGCCGCCCTTGAAGACGGGCTGGTAGATACCAGCACCGTAGTGGATACCGAAAAGGGGCGCTGGAAAATATACGATCGGGTAGTGAGGGATTCCAAACACGGCGGATATGGGAAAATAAGTGTCGGAAGGGCCTTTGAGGTGTCCTCCAATACAGCTTTTGCCAAAATCATCCATGAAAATTACAAGGATCGCCCACAGCAATTTGTAAACCGCCTGATGCAGATGGGTCTTCACAAAGAACTGGGGATGCCCATAAAGGGTGAAGGGAAGCCGGTATTGCGAAGCCCCGGGGACAAAGGCTGGTCTGGTATTTCTCTGGCCTGGATGTCTCACGGATATGAGGTGTCCCTTACGCCTTTGCAGACACTGGCCTTCTATAATGCAATTGCCAACAATGGCGAATTGCTGAGGCCCAGGTTGATTAAAGAAGTGCGGGAGTGGGACCAGACCGTTGAACATTTTGAAAAAGAGGTGCTGAACCCTGCTATTTGTTCCCCTCAAACGGTAAGCAAGGTGCAGGCGTTGCTGCGAAATGTTGTCAGTGAGCAGCACGGTACAGGCCACCGCCTGTATTCTCCCAATTTCTCGATGGCCGGGAAAACCGGGACCGCCCAGAAAAATTACGCTTCAAAAGACCCGGATAAGCTTGGGTACATCTCCACATTTGCGGGCTACTTCCCGGCAGAAAAGCCTGAATATTCCTGTATTGTAGTGATCCATGAACCGGATAAAAGCGTGGGCTATTACGGAGCCGATGTTTCCGGACCGGTCTTCAAATCGGTGGCGCAGAAAATTTTAGCTAACCGGCCCATGGTAGAGCATTTGGCAACAACCGAAATCGAAGAGGGCAATATAAGCCAGGACTATGAGGCCTATTTTGAGGTTTCCCGGGACGATATCAAGGCCATTCCTGATTTACGGGGAATGAGTGGGATGGATGCGGTTTCCATCCTTGAAAACCTTGGGATCGAAGTAGAAATAAGGGGAAATGGGAAAGTGAAAAAACAATCTGTAGGGAAAGGAACCGCCCTGAAAAAAGTAAAGAAAATAATACTGGAGCTCTCATGAGACCATTGAAAGACCTTTTGTTTGGAGTTTCCCTTCGGGCGGTAAGCGGGCAAACCGCTATCCCGGTAGGCGGGATATGTTTTGACTCCAGAGAAGCAGGTAATGGAGATGTTTTTGTGGCTATTCGGGGTACCATTTCTGACGGACACCGTTTTATCGGACAGGCAATTGCATCAGGGGCCATGGCTATCATTTGTGAAGAGCTTCCGGATACCCTGGAAGACGGGATAACCTATGTGGAAGTGGCCGATGCCCAGGAAGCCCTGGCCATAATGGCTTCCAATTTTTACAATAAGCCGTCGCGAAACCTCAAACTGGTTGGCGTTACGGGTACCAATGGAAAGACCACGGTTTGCAGTCTTTTATATCAGTTGTTTCAAAAAGCAGGATATAAGGTAGGCCTTATCTCTACAATCCGCATCATGGTGGACAAGCAGTCTTACCAAACCCGGCACACTACCCCAGATTCCCTGACAATCAATAAGTATCTCGCAAAAATGAACGAGGCCGGGGTGGAGTATTGTTTTATGGAAGTGAGTTCCCACGGGCTAGCTCAGAAAAGAAGCCTTGGGTTGGAATTTACGGGGGCCGTATTTACAAACCTGACCCATGACCACCTGGACTACCATGGGAGTTTTGCGAATTACAGGGATACCAAAAAATTGCTTTTTGACGGGCTTCATAAGCAGGCTTTTGCACTGGTCAATACAGATGATAAGAACGGCCTGGTTATGCTGCAAAATACGGCTGCCAAAAAATATACCTACGCCCTGAAAACCTATGCCGATTACAGGGCCCAGATCATGGAACAGCAGCTGGACGGACAACTGCTGAAGATTGAGGACCAGGAGGTCTGGACCAAACTGATCGGGGAATTTAACGCTTACAATATACTGGCTATCTACGCCACCGCCCGTTTACTGGGGCTTGAAAAATTAGAGATCCTGAAAGGGATCAGCAGCCTGCAAACCGTGGATGGCCGCTTTCAGTATTTTATCTCAAAACAACGCATAACAGCTATTGTTGATTATGCCCATACGCCGGACGCCTTAAAAAATGTACTGGTTACAATCAGTGCATTGAGGACTGGAAATGAAAACGTCATCACCGTAGTGGGGTGTGGTGGTGATCGTGACAAGTCTAAGCGTCCGGTAATGGGGCATATCGCAACCGAATTGAGCAACACCGCCATTTTCACCTCAGACAATCCGAGGACGGAGTCTGCTGAGGGTATTATCCGGGATATGGAGGCTGGAGTTGAACCACAGCACACAAAAAAAGTGCTTTCCATAGTGGATCGGGAACAGGCCATTCGCACCGCCTGTAAACTGGCCCGGCCCGATGATATTATTCTGGTAGCCGGGAAGGGACACGAGACCTATCAGGAGATAATGGGAGAGCGCAGGGATTTTGATGATTTCAAAATTGTAAAAGGTATTCTGGACAGCCAGTCTTCGGAAAAAGTCTGAAGGGATAAAAGGAGATATATAAACAAGGAATAAGAGAGACAAAATGTTGTATTACTTATTTGAATATCTGGAAAAGCAATACCAGTTTCCCGGTGCGAGTCTGTTCCAGTTCCTGACTTTCCGGGCAGCCATGTCAGTGCTGTTATCGCTTGTCCTGGCAACCGTCTATGGAAAACGCATTATCCTGTTTCTCCGGCGCAAGCAAATTGGCGAGACCGTCCGGGACCTTGGGCTGGAAGGTCAGAAGGAAAAAACAGGAACCCCGACCATGGGGGGCATTATCATCATCTTATCAACGCTTATCCCCACCCTGCTTTTTGCCCGGTTGGACAACATCTATATAATCCTGCTGATTATCACTACACTATGGATGGGGACCATTGGGTTTATTGATGATTATATCAAGATTTTCAGGAAGAACAAACAAGGTCTCAAAGGTCGCTTCAAAGTCCTGGGCCAGGTAGTCCTGGGCCTGATGGTCGGGGCAGTACTGTATTTTCACCCGGAGGTTACCATGAAGGAAAAGAGTACCACGGTCATTACCCAGTCTTATGAAGTGGAACAGGTTGAAGGCAGGGAAGTAAAGTCCCTGAAAACGAACATTCCTTTTTTTAAAAATAATGAACTGGATTACAGCCGATGGGTATCCTGGATTGGAGAGGGAGCCGAAAAGTACGCCTGGCTGCTTTTTATCCCCATTGTAATCTTTATCGTAACCGCAGTTTCCAACGGAGCCAACCTCACCGATGGGGTAGACGGCCTGGCCGCCGGAACTTCCGCGATTATCGTACTAACCCTGGGGATATTTGCCTGGGTCTCGGGTAATGTCATTTTCTCCGATTACCTGGACATATTCTTTATTCCGCGTGCAGGGGAAATGGTCATTTTTATAGCCGCCTTTGTAGGAGCTTTGGTAGGTTTTCTATGGTACAACGCCTTTCCGGCCCAAATATTTATGGGAGATACCGGCAGTCTCACCATAGGCGGGGTGATTGCGGTTATCGCCCTTATCGTTCGAAAAGAATTATTGATTCCCCTGCTGTGTGGCATCTTTTTCGCCGAATCCATTTCGGTAATGCTGCAGGTGAGTTATTTCAAATATACCCGTCGCAAATACGGAGAGGGAAAACGCATATTTCTGATGTCGCCATTGCACCACCACTACCAGAAGAAGGGATACCATGAAAGTAAAATCGTAACCCGTTTCTGGATTGTTGGAATCCTGCTGGCTATCGTAACCATTGTAACCTTAAAAGTGCGCTAAAATGGAGACTGGGGATATGCGGTGCAGACCAGAGCTGGTAGCCCAGTGGAAAGCAGGAGGCCGGCTGGTAGTACTGGGAGCAGGAGAAAGTGGTGCAGGTGCGGCCCTATTGGGGAAAAAAAAAGGATACGAAGTTTTTGTCTCGGACAAAGGCGAAGTAGCAACAAAGTATAAAGACGTTCTTACAAAGACTGGAATACAGTGGGAAGAAAACGGCCACTCTGTTGGGCGTATTCTGGAGGCAGACCTGTGCGTGAAAAGCCCGGGGATACCAGATACGGTTCCCCTGGTGGTGCAGCTTCGGCAAAAAGGGATACCCGTAATATCCGAAATTGAATTTGCCTCCTGGTTTACCGATGCGAAACTCATTGGTATTACAGGGAGCAACGGAAAAACCACTACTGCCATGCTTACCTATCACCTTTTAAAGGAAGGGGGCCTGGATGTAGCACTGGCAGGGAATATCGGGGATAGTTTTGCCCGGGTAGTGGCTACTGAAAAGCATGCCTGCTATGTGCTGGAGATCAGCAGTTTTCAGCTGGATGGTATCTGTTGTTTCAGACCGGATATTGCGGTGATCACCAATATAACCGAAGACCATCTGGATCGGTACGGATACCAGATGGAAAACTATATCCGCGCAAAGTTGCGGATTGCTGAGAACCAGCGGCCAACGGATCACATGGTCTACGACCTGGATGACCCTATCCTCGCGGAGCGGATCAATAGAGAGCAGATCCCGTCCCGGTTATGGCCCGGATCCCTGGAAAAACCACTGGAAGCAGGAGCCAGTCTTGAAGGAAATAAAATAAAAATTATTACAGATAACGAAACTATGAAAATGAAAACGGACAGCGTTGCCCTAGAGGGTCGTCACAATTTGAAGAATACCATGGCGGCAGCTACCGTTGCCCGCCTGTTGGGGATTCGAAAGGAAAGTATTCGCCAGAGTGTGGCAACCTTTCAGGGTGCCCCGCACCGCTTGGAAAAAGTGCTGAAAATCCATCATGTTCAGTATATCAACGATTCCAAGGCTACCAATGTGAATGCCACTTATTTTGCCCTGGACAGCATGAGCACTCCTACGGTCTGGATTGTGGGAGGCATCGATAAAGGAAATGACTACAAGCCATTAATGCCACTGGTACGGGAAAAAGTAAAGGCCATAGTCTGCCTGGGGATGGACAATTCCAAGATTGTGGAAGCCTTTGGTAATGCGGTGGACCTAGTTGTTGAAACCTATGCCATGTCCGAAGCCGTAAAGGTAGCCTATAAGATTGCGGAACGGGGAGATACCGTGCTGCTTTCTCCTGCCTGTGCGAGCTTTGATTTATTTAAAAATTACGAAGACCGCGGGGATCAGTTTAAGGCCTGTGTAAAATCATTATAACAGTGAAAACAATCCTGAAAAACCTGGAAGGAGATAAGGCGATTTGGGCGGTATCCGCCCTGCTCGCCCTGTTTTCATTCCTGCCGGTATACAGCGCCAGCAGCAATCTGGTTTACGTGGTAGGCAATGGGACCACCATGGGCCACCTGCTAAAGCACGGACTCCTGCTGTTCCTTGGATTCGGGATTATTTACGGGGTTCATAAAATACCCACTCATTTTTTTAAGGGGCTTTCCATCATTGCTTTACCGGTGGTATTGCTGCTTTTGATTTATACCCTGGCACAGGGTACAACAATAGATGGGGCTAATGCCAGCAGATGGATTCGCCTGCCTCTGGTAGGGATCACCTTCCAGACCTCCAATCTGGCTGCCGTTGTCCTGATGATATATACCGCGAGGTACCTGAGCAAGATAAAAGACAGGAAGATTCGCTTCTCCGAAAGCCTTATACCCCTTTGGCTCCCTGTTTTCCTGGTACTTATTCTGATTCTCCCTGCAAATTTTTCCACGGCTGCTATTTTATTCGCCATGGTGCTGATACTGTGTTTTCTGGGAGGTTACCCGCTAAAATATCTTTCGGGTATAGTGGGGGCCGGAATGGTTTCACTCTTGCTATTTATTTTACTGGCAAAAGCGATGCCAGGGGTTTTCCCCAATCGGATAGATACCTGGGCCAGCCGGATCGAGAGTTTCTGGGACGGAACCGACAGTGAGGGAGATTACCAGATCGAAAAAGCGAAAATAGCCATTGCGAGCGGAGGCCTGGTCGGCAACGGGGCTGGTAAAAGCGTTATGAAGAATTTCCTGCCACAGAGCTCGTCAGATTTTATATACGCCATTATTATAGAGGAATACGGACTGGTAGGCGGTTTTAGCCTGATGTTCTTTTACCTGTTGTTGCTATTCAGGATTGTGGTGGTTGCCAATGCAAGCAGCAGTGTCTTTGGAAAGTTAGTGGTAATGGGCGTGGGTCTGCCTATTGTATTTCAGGCCCTGATCAATATGGCGGTAGCCGTTGAATTATTCCCGGTAACAGGCCAGACCCTACCACTGATAAGCAGTGGCGGAACTTCCATATGGATGACATGCCTGGCAATAGGGGTTGTATTAAGTGCAAGCAGGAAGCAGCAGGAATCTGCTGAAATGGAGCTAAAAAATGATGAACATCCTTTGGAAGTATTAAGTGGACAACTATAGGTTTTTACTCTCCGGGGGAGGAACCGGAGGACATATATATCCGGCAATTGCGATTGCTGATGAGCTGAAAAAGCGGTATCCGGGAGCAGAATTCCTTTTTGTGGGAGCCAAAGACCGGATGGAAATGCAACGGGTCCCGGAGGCCGGTTATAAAATAAAAGGTCTCTGGATCAGCGGCCTTGAGAGAAAACTAAGCTGGAAGAACCTGGTTTTTCCATTAAAACTAATAAGCAGTCTGATGCAGGCGAGGAAAATCATAAGGGAATTTAAACCGCACCTGGTAATAGGAACAGGGGGCTTCGCCAGTGGTCCAACCCTCAGGATGGCGGCTGCCAGACAAATTCCCGTGGTGCTTCAGGAACAGAATTCCTATGCGGGTATCACCAATAAGTGGCTGGCAAAAAGGGCTGCAAAAATATTTGTGGCCTACAAGGGAATGCAGCGCTTTTTCCCTGAAGAAAGCCTGGTTTTTACAGGAAACCCCGTTCGGGGCAACCTTTCACAGGCATTGCCTGAAAAGGAGGCTGCCCTGAAGCAATTCGGACTGAACCCACAGCGGCAGACCCTGCTGATACTGGGTGGAAGCCTGGGAGCCCGGCGGATCAATCAACTGATTGAAGCGGAACTGGAATTTTTTAAAGCATGCGGGGTACAGTTGCTCTGGCAATGTGGCAAAGGATATTTTGAAAAATACAAACACTATGATGATAAGCAGGTTCGGGTATGCGATTTTATTCGTGAAATGCCGGCTGCCTATGCCGCAGCAGACCTGATAATCTCAAGGGCAGGAGCCGGATCAGTATCCGAATTAAGCCTGGTTGGAAAACCGGTAATCTTTATTCCTTCCCCCAATGTGGCAGAAGACCATCAAACAAAAAATGCAGAAGCCATTGCTGCCGAAGGTGCAGCCCTACTGATAAGAGAAGCGGAATTGGAGGCAGCATTTGAAGACTCCTTTAAAGCGCTTTGGGAGAACAAAGAACAAAGGCAATTAATGGGGGAACGCATTAAAAAACTGGCCAGGCCAAAGGCAACAGAGCAAATAGTGGATGAAATAACTGAATTACTGGGCGGGAAATAATGGAGATGAACGAGATACAACGGGTATATTTTATTGGAATAGGGGGGATAGGAATGTCTGCCCTGGCCCGGTATTTCAAAAGATTGGGGAAAAACGTACGCGGCTATGACAGAACCCGGGGAGCGGTTACCGATGCCTTGGAAAAAGAAGGAATCCCCGTCCATTTTATGGATTTGGGCAAGGGAATCCCAGGGGCGTTTTCAAGGCCGGAAGGGACGCTGGTTGTCTACACTCCTGCCATACCTGCCGACCTGGGAGAATTGCAGTTTTTCAGGGAAAATGGTTTTACCCTTAAGAAAAGAGCGGAAGTTTTGGGGATGATCAGCAATCACACCCGCTGTATGGCTGTGGCCGGGACCCACGGAAAAACCACTACCAGTTGTATTCTGGCACACCTGCTTCAAGAGGCAGGGCTGCCCCTTATGGCTTTTCTGGGAGGGGTATCGGAAGACCTCGGAAGTAACTTTGTGATGAACGGAACGGAATTTTCTGTGGTGGAGGCAGATGAATTTGATCGTTCCTTTTTGTGGCTGAAGCCGGAGATAGCCTGTATCACCTCCATGGATGCAGACCATTTGGATATTTACGGGACTAAGGAAGCGCTTGAGGAAACTTTCCGTGCCTTTGCCGGGCAACTTAAAGCGGGAGGGAAACTTATAGTCCCGAAGGGATTGCCTCTACAGGGAATTACCTATGGAATAGAAGATGATTCGGATTTCTGTATCCGTAATCTGAGAATAGAATCGGGAGCTTACCTTTTTGATCTGCATACCCCCTCAGAACGATTTGATGCCGTCCGATTTCAAAAACCCGGGAGGCACAATTTAATGAATGGATTAGCTGCTTTTGCCATGGCGGTTCAGGTTACGGATCAGACGGACCGCCTGGTAAATGCTTTGGGGAGTTTCAAAGGGGTGCAACGCCGTTTTTCATACCAGATCAAGACGGACGATCTCATATTTATAGATGACTATGCCCATCATCCTTCGGAAATAGACGCGGTTCACCAGGCAGTCCGGGAAATGCATCCCGATAAAAAAGTACTAGCTGTTTTCCAACCGCATTTGTTTTCCAGGACCAGGGATTTTGGAGAAGCTTTTGGTAAAAGCCTGGGTCATTTTGACCAGATCCTTCTCTTGGAAATCTATCCGGCAAGGGAAAAACCAATAGAGGGAATTAATTCAGCCTGGCTGATAGACCGCATTGCCAACCCCAACAAAAAATTAATTGAAAAAGCCGAATTGATTTCGGAAATCAACAGGCTCAAACCCCAAATCCTGATAACCATGGGAGCGGGTGATATAGGAAATGAAGTAAACGCTATAAAAAATGCATTAAGCCATGCGAGTTAGTTGGAATAGTTTAAAATTATTCGGATTAAGTGTCTGTATAATAAGCATGTACGCTTTTTCTGAGCACAGGAGCACAAAACGAAAAATAAACGAGGTAGCAGTTCATTTCGAGGGTTCCGACAATTTATATATGACCGAGAGTATGGTTAATAAATTGTTAATACAAAATTATGGCCCCCTCCGTAATGCACCCAAAGAAGAAGTAGTTTTGAATACTATAGAATCGGTCCTTCAGACCCATGATATGGTGAAAAATGCCCAGGTGTATCTTACGATTGACGGTAAACTTAACACCAGAATAAAGCAAAGGCAGCCAATCGGGCGCGTAGCGGGAAATACCCAGTTTTATCTGGATGACGAAGGTGTGAAAATGCCACTTTCCCGAAATCATTCTGCGCGCGTTCCTATCATTACGGGTAATATAACAGGCGAAAGTCTGGAGGATGTCTATGTGATCTTGAAATACATTAATGAAGATCCCTTTTTGAGCAAAAACGTAATCGGAATTCACATAGAATCTGTTTCGGATTATCGCTTGAAATTTCGTCTTGAGAATTTTGTGGTGCGGCTGGGAGACGTCACCGACCTGCCTGCAAAATTCAGCAACTTTAAGGCGTTTTACGCCAAAGCCGTACAGGACAAAACACTGGCGCACTATCAGGTAGTGAGCCTTGAATTTGAAAATCAGGTAGTGTGCACTAAAATTTAAATGATCATGGAAGAAACGAAATATTCTGTTGGCCTCGATATCGGAACCACAAAGATTGTGGCGATCATCGGGAAAGAAAATGAGTATGGAAAAATCGAGGTGCTCGGCATCGGACGGTCCCGGAGCCTGGGTGTCCATCGCGGGGTGGTCAATAACATTACCCAAACCATCCAATCCATACAACAGGCAGTTGAACAGGCAGAAGCAAATTCGGGCTTAAAGATCAATACGGTAACCGTTGGCATAGCAGGGCAGCATATCCGTTCCCTGCAGCACAGCGACTACATTACCCGGGCCAATTCTGAAGAAGTTATAGGGGAAGAAGATCTCGAAAAATTATGCAACCAGGTCTATAAACTGGTTATGCTGCCAGGAGAAGAGATTATCCACGTATTGCCGCAGGAGTACAAAGTGGACGGACAGGCCGAAATCAAACAACCCATTGGGATGTATGGCGGGCGCCTGGAAGCTAATTTCCATGTAGTGGTCGGACAGGTCTCTTCCATCAAAAATATTGGAAGGTGTATAAAAAGTGCCGGCCTGGATCTGGATAATATTACCCTGGAGCCCCTGGCCTCTGCCAATGCTGTGTTGAGCCAGGAGGAAAAGGAAGCCGGGGTTGCCCTGATCGATATAGGGGGTGGTACTACAGACCTGGCCATCTTTAAGGACGGGATCATACGTCACACAGCTGTTATCCCTTTTGGGGGCAATGTGATTACTGAAGACATCAAAGAGGGCTGTTCTATAATCGAGAAGCAGGCTGAATTGCTCAAGATCAAATTTGGATCTGCCTGGCCCGGCGAGAACAAAGACAATGAGATTGTTTCCATCCCTGGCCTTAGGGGAAGGGAGCCCAAAGAGATTACCCTGAAAAACCTTTCAAAGATCATCCACGCCAGGGTTGTGGAAATTATCGAACAGGTATACCTGGAAATAAAAAATTACGGGCACGAGGAACAAAAGAAAAAGCTGATTGCAGGCATCGTCCTCACTGGAGGTGGAAGTCAGTTAAAGCACCTGAAGCAACTGGTGGAATACATCACCGGAATGGATACGCGTATTGGCTACCCCAATGAACATCTGGCCGGTGATTCTGAGGCTGAGATCGCCAGCCCAACCTATGCCACAGCCGTGGGTCTGCTTATGAATGCAGTGGAGAACAAGCATCGCAATTCTTTCCGTGGAGATGAAAAAACGCTTCAGGAAGACCCGGAAATGGTATTGGAGGAAGTTGAGAACTCGGGCCAGCCAATTGATGGCCGTAAAAAAGAACGCAAATCGGTTCTGGATAAATGGGCCGACAAGCTGAAGGAATTTCTGGACAATGCAGAATAGCTAAAATTGATAACGACAACGAACAGAATATAGTAACCCAACGAAAAAACAAACACATGGAAATGGATAACATCACCTTCGATCTGCCCAAAAATCAAAGCAATGTGATCAAGGTTATCGGTGTAGGCGGAGGAGGTAGCAACGCAATTAACCACATGTTCCAGGCAGGAATCAATGGGGTGGACTTTGTGATTTGCAATACAGATGCCCAGGCGCTTCAAAACAGTTCGGTACCCAATAAAATACAACTCGGGGTATCCCTTACAGAGGGGTTAGGTGCCGGAGCAAACCCGGAGGTTGGGGAGCAGGCGGCCCTGGAAAGCATGGAGGAGATCAAGCGGATGCTGTCCACCACTACCAAGATGGTATTTATCACTGCCGGAATGGGCGGAGGCACGGGCACCGGAGCTGCCCCCGTAATCGCCAAGCAGGCAAAGGAAATGGACATTTTAACCGTTGGGATCGTTACCATTCCATTTCAGTTTGAGGGGAAAATGCGTTGTCAGCAGGCCCAGAAGGGTATTGAGAAACTTCGCGGCAATGTTGATTCGTTGATTGTTATCAATAATAATAAATTAAGGGAAGTTTACGGAAACCTCGGATTTAAAGCCGGCTTTTCAAAGGCAGATGAGGTTCTGGCAACCGCAGCCCGCGGAATTGCGGAGGTAATTACCCACCACTACACTCAGAACATTGACCTGAGGGATGCCAAAACAGTACTCTCCAATTCCGGTACTGCCATCATGGGTTCTGCAACTGCTACCGGGGGCGCACGGGCCCAGGAGGCCATTATGAAGGCACTGGATTCTCCTTTGCTTAACGACAATAAGATTACAGGGGCTAAAAATGTCTTACTGCTGATCGTTTCTGGTTCACAGGAAATCACCATTGATGAAATCGGGGAGATCAATGA
Organism: Robiginitalea insularis; assembly: GCF_052497835.1. NCBI lineage: Bacteria > Pseudomonadati > Bacteroidota > Flavobacteriia > Flavobacteriales > Flavobacteriaceae > Robiginitalea > Robiginitalea insularis. Next base: position 486,439 of record NZ_CP199296.1, on the reverse strand, counting down.
CCATATTCAGATAGAAGCCGGCCATGGGGCGAATATCATTATGGGAGTTGGCGAGGATCAGGACCTTGGTGAGGCCATAGCGGTAACGGTTATTGCCACTGGCTTTAATGTGGACCAGCAGGACGAGATTGTAAATACCGAGTCCAAAAAGATCATACATACCCTTGAGGATGAGCAAAAGGCCCAGCAAAACCTGATGGAGCCCAAGGAGGAAAATACGGATACACGGGTGGTGCACACCCTGGATCTGAGTGAAGACCCTGAAGTGCTTCCCGAGGAAAAGGCAAAACCGGTTCAGCAAACAGCAATGGACCTGATCCCGACTACCAGCTATATTAAAAATTTCAATGTTTTTTACGAGGAAGTGGTAGCCGAAGCTGTGGAAGAAGATGGTTTTATCATTATTGATTCCAAAGATCTGATCAACGATATTGAAGTAATAGACCCTCAGATCGTTTCTGCTACTGAGCAGGAAGACCAGTTCGCACTCCGCTTTGATATGCCCCTTGATCAGGAAACCGAAAGCGACGAAAACGAGGAAGCAGAAAATGTGATCACCTTTGACCTGAATGATGATGACATCCGCGATTTAAATGTCAGGGAACATATTGAAATTACTCCTGTTCTGGAATATAAAAAAGAGGGGGAGACCCGGTATAGCCTCGATGACTATATGGAGTTGGAGCGAAAGCTGACAGGGGCCACCTCCAAAGCTGAACAATACGAGCCTAAATTGGTGGAAGACGATCTGGTTTTTGAGAAGAAAACCATAGACAAACCGGCCACCCCTGCCCAGGACGAGTCTGCAGACCCTACAGACCGGCCCATTGATGAAATATTGCGGGAACGTGCCGATGAAAGACGTCGGAAGCTGAAGGATTTCAATTACAAGTTTCAGCATAACCGTTCCAGTATAGAGGAAATTGAAAAGGAACCAGCTTACAAAAGACAGGGAGTAGACCTTAATAAGAATACAGATAAGGATGCGAAAGTATCGCGTACGACTTTAAGTGAAGACAGTAACGATGAAATGCGTTTGCGATCTAACAACTCTTTCCTGCATGATAATGTAGATTAGAAGCAGCGGGTCCTACAGGCCTTAATGTATGCAAGCCCGGGAAGCTATCGCTTTTCGGGTTTATTTTTTTATCTTTGCTGTCCTTTAAAATACAGGAATATGAGTCTGGAAACACGGGTAATGACAGAGATGAAAGCTGCTATGAAAGCCAAGGATTCAGTGACTTTGGAATCCCTGAGGGCCATTAAATCTGCTCTTTTGCTTGCCAAAACTGAAAAGGGCGGGGCAGCAGGACTGTCTGAGGCAGATGAGATTTCGCTGGTGCAGAAATTGGTAAAACAACGCAGAGACAGTGCGGAAATATATACCCAACAAGGGCGGAAAGACCTGGCGGACCCGGAATTGGCGCAGATTGCTGTCCTTGAAAAATTCTTGCCAGAGCAATTATCCGAAGCCGAAATAGAAGCGGTAGTTGCCTCAACGATCCAAAAAGTGGGAGCAGATGGCATGAAGGATATGGGCAAGGTGATGGGAATGGTCTCCAAAGAACTGGCCGGAAAGGCAGATGGCAAGACCATTGCTGGTATTGTTAAGGCACAACTGACGTCCTGAATTTAGTATTTCTGGGAACCTCCAATTTTGGAACACTGAAGGGGGCGCTAAAAAGAAATACCAATTGAGCACATTTTATTAGTTCCGGAAAGTAGTTTTTACGTAAATTGCGCCCTCAAATAATCAGGCATTTAATGTCACCGGCCGCGTAGTTCAACTGGATAGAATATCAGATTTCGGCTCTGAGGGTTGGGGGTTCGAATCCTCCCGCGGTCACATCAAGCGCTAAGTCCCACAATGAAAATTGTGGGACTTTTTGTTTTGTGGAAATGCGGAGCTTGCTCTGGCATTTCAAACAAACAAAAGGCACAACGCCGACAGGCGTTGTGGACTTAGCATTTGCAGTAGTGAGTGTATTGAGGATCAGGAGCGAAGCGAATAATCCTCTAGAACATTTTAAGTTTGTTTATGTTTCGAAGGAAAAAAAAGCACAACGCCGACAGGCGTTGTGGACTTAGCATTTGCAGGAGCGGCTGCATTGAGGATCACGACCGGAGGGAGTAATCCTATAAAGCATTCTAAGCTTTTTTGAGGGCAAATAAAAATCAATGCCCGCCCACCACCTGGCCCCTCTCTGTTAAAGCCAGTATTGAATAATGAAGGGTAAACCCTCCCTAATTTTTTAAGCCGGTATATCAAATAGTTGCAGGCTGCAAGCCCTTTTCACCCCAGGGGGCTAACTTATGAACGGGGAGGGGAATTGCTGTTCCCCTTTCCATTACAGTCAGGACTCCTGAAGGACTTAATGTGAGTTTTACGGTGCTCTCACCAGGCATTTAATTTTGTATCTTAGGTATTCTGTTCAAACACAAACCGAAAGCTATGAGAACCGCTCTTTTGTTAATCTGTATTTTAAGTCTGCCCTTTGCCTATGGACAACGCGACTGGGATAAGGTTGAGATTACTTCTGAAAAACTGGCAGATGGAATCTATGTGCTTTTTGGTTCGGGCGGCAATATGGGATTGGCTGTGGGCGATGATACGGCTTACCTGATTGATGACCAGTTCGCTCCGCTTACAGACAAAATCCTGGCAGCGATATCTTCCATTACCACCAAACCCGTAAAGTTTATTGTAAATACGCATTTGCACGGGGATCATACGGGCGGAAATGAAAACCTGTCGGCCAGGGGAGGGATCATTATCGCACATCAGAACGTGCACAGCCGCATGAAGGAACCCCAGGGCAGGGGAGGGGGCAGAAACATTGGCGCATTACCCGAAATAACATATACAGACCGGATGACCCTTCACCTGGACCCGGAGCGGGCTATGTATATCATGCATGTGAACAATGCCCATACCGATGGGGATTCCTATATCTATTTTCCGCAGGATAATGTACTTCATATGGGAGACAACATGACAAACGGATATCCCTTTATTGACCTGAATTCAGGAGGTGATATAGACGGGTTGATTAAAAATCTGAATATGGTACTCTTTATGGTAAATTATGAGACCCGTATCATTCCCGGACACGGCCCTGTGGTTAGCCGCACGGATATAGAGGCATACCGCAATATGCTGATGACCATCCGGACGCGGGTCAAAAAAGCCAAAGATGAGGGGGGAAGCCTTGAGGAAGTACTGCAAATGGGCTTATCCGCAGAATGGGATGCTGAAAAGGGCCAGGGCTTTATAGGCCCGGCTCAGTTAATAGAGTCGGTTTACAAGACTGTCGATTAGCAGATCCCTGAAATTAAATTATCTCCCGATTTTCTGAGGAAAGGTATAGAGGATTCCCAGATTCACGGTGGCCCAGGGACTCCCGTCTACGTCTATTCCCACATAAGAAATGTTAACCTCTGTTTGGGCCCCCATCAGGTAGCCGATCAGGGGTCGGTAATACAGACCTCCGTCATTTCCTTCATTGATGCCCACAGCATAACCACCATCTGCCCCAAATGAAAATGAATTGGAAAGCCAGATACGAAAAGATACGGCCAGGGGCAGGAATTGTACATTGGGTAAATCTACACCAACCACCTGGTTGTCAAATTTTTCCGGAAAACCATTAATAAAACTGGTTGCAACTCCCACATCCACAACTTCTCCCAGGGCATGCATATAACCGGCATCCAGTCCTACGACCAAACTAACTGCATCATTGGCCTCACTGCTCATTGGCAGAGCTCCGTGTAAACCGAGTTTAAACCCTTGCTGGGCAAATAAGGAAGTTGAAAGAAGTACAAAAGTCAAACAGATGAATAGTTTTTTCATAATTAAAGTTTGGCTTTTAAACGCTGAGAGGACTGAATTTAGTGGATCAATCCCGATTTTGTTGTAAAACAGCTGAAAACTGAGGTGATTTTATGTCTGGCCCTGCCTCTGCAGGCAATTTTCCATACGATCTACCAGAACCAGAAGGCCAGGTTCCATAAAAACAGAAATGTCCATAGAATAGTCCTGCTGGCATTCCATTTTACAAGCTTTTGAAGATCCGTCAGCCGTGCTTCCCCATTTGAGATCTTATTATGCAAGGGGACAAAAATGGAAAATGTAAGTAACCAGCTCAGGAGCACTCCCCCGCAGTAGACCAGATTGTGAAGGTCTGCCAGTTGGAATACCCGTAGGAGTGACCCGATCAATTGACTGATCATCAGGGGCACCACCAGATAGCTGATGCGAAACGTATAGCTGTAATGCCAGCTTTGCAACTGCTCTTTGGAATAATACAGGAAGCTCGGGTAGATAATCAACTGAACGCAGCAGATGAGTAAGCACATTGCAGCGTCAGTTAGCAGGGTTGCAAACTCCAGAAGTTGTATCATGAGCTTTATATAGCTTTTAAGCCGGAGCGACAGGGTTTACAATAGCCTGATTACATCGTTTTAGTGGTTACGAATAATCTTTTAAATAGTTGTGTAATTCGTTTAATTTTTCCGGCTTGTTAAAGACTCCGCCATAGAAAGCTGTTACGGTTGTTGAGCTGTCGTCCTGTATTCCCCGGGAGCAGACGCACATATGTTTGGCATCCATTATTACAGCCACGTCCTTTGTCTGTAAAATCTGCTGCAATTCTGTACCAATCTGGTTGGTGAGGCGCTCCTGAACTTGTGGGCGTTTGGCGAAGTACTGTACTATCCTGTTGAGTTTTGACAGGCCAATAACCTTTCCTGATGAGATATACGCTACGTGGGCCTTTCCAAATATGGGAACAAAGTGATGCTCGCAGTTAGAATAAAAAGTGATATTTTTTTCCACCAGCATCTGGTTGTAGCGGTATTTGTTTTCAAATAGCGTTATCGATGGCTTATTAGCAGGGTTGAGGCCAGAGAATATTTCTTCTACATACATTTTAGCCACCCGCTCCGGCGTACCCTTCAGGGAATCGTCTTTAAGATCCAGTCCCAGAACCCCCATTATTTTTTCAAAGTAAAAGGCGATTTGCTCCTTTTTTTCAGGATCGCTCATTTGAAAAGCATTCGCTGTCATAGGTGTTTCCATCCCTGTTAAGAGATGCTCATTGCCTATTTCCTCATGGGCATGCCCATTGAGCCCTTTCTTTTCTTTAAATAAATTATCAAGCATTTTCCTCGGGTTTCTAAGTACTGAATTATGTTAAGGCGGAGATCCTAATTTTGTTCCTCCAGTTGTTTTATTTCATTGAGTAAAGACTCGGCTTCGGCATATTTCGAGTCTCCTTTACTGCGGTTTACCTGTGAGAGCTTGTGCGCTTCCTTCAGCAGTTTCTCATAGCGTTGCTGTAATTTTTCGAGAGGAGTCTTCTTTTTAAATATTCCGTACATTATTTAGTATTTGAATGAGCATCCAAATTACTTATAATGTTTAATAAATACTGTTAAAGATTAAACAAAATTTTAAAAGTAACTTATCTCGTACATAAGTCCTTGTTAAGGGGTAGATAATGAAAATCTAAACGGATACCCTTCAAAGGGCAAATGGAAAGTGCATTATACCGAGGCCGGATCTTTATGCTTCGCTACAATATGCTGTAAAATCAATTGGGCGTGCTCCCGGGAATTTTCTATAAACCATTTATGTGTTTCCATACCGCCACAAATAACACCTGCCAGATAAAGTCCCTTAATATTGGTTTCCATTGTTTCCGGATTATAGTCAGGTAATCTTCTGGGGTCGTCCGATAAGCGAATCCCGGCTGATTCCAGAAATTTAAAGTTGGGTTGATAGCCGGTGAGGGCCAGTACGAAATCATTTTCAAGCGTTTGTTCGCCCTCAGGGGTACGGATCAGCAGTTCATTTTCCCGTATTTCGGCAACCGTACTATTGTAATAAGCGGTAATACTCCCTTCTTCAATCCGGTTCAGGATGTCCGGGCGTACCCAGTACTTAACGCGCTGGCCTACTTCAGGCCCCCTGATAATCATGCTCACCTCAGCCCCTTTCCTCCAGCATTCAAGGGCGGCATCCACAGCCGAATTGCTAGCCCCTATAACTGCCAGTTTCTGACTGGCGTAATAGTGGGGGTCTTTGTAGTAATGCGATACTTTAGGCAGGTCTTCTCCTGGGACGTCCAGGGGGTTGGGAAGGTCGTAAAATCCGGTAGCTATGATCACATTTTTGGCCCTGTAGGAGGCTTTGTTTGTTTGGACCGTAAAGCTGTCCTCTTCCTTTGCGATTTCTGAAACCTCCTCAAAAAGATGGATATTGAGCTTGTTTGAGGTCACAATTCTCCTGTAGTATTCCAGGGCCTCGTTGCGTTTGGGTTTGGCTTCCTTGCTTATAAAAGGGATTTCATCAATTTCCAACCGCTCGGAGGAAGAGAAAAATTGCATGTTGACCGGATAATTAAAAAGGGAATTTACAATCGTACCTTTTTCAATTATCACATAGGGTATTCCTTTTTTTTTGGCTTCCAGACCACAGGCTATTCCTATAGGTCCTCCGCCAATAATGATCAGCTCCATATATTCCTTTATTTTCTTTCAGCAATCCCTGCAAAGCTAGCCAATATTCATGAATCTTTAAATGGCGCCTGAAATTGCGGATGCTTATGATAAAAATCATCTTTTTAAAAGACAGTTTGGAGGAACTTTAAATACATTATTAAAGCTATTGATTATGACTGTTCAGGACCGCATTCCGATTTCCTCTATCATGAGCACCCAGTTAGTCGTTTTAAATACCACGGATGGTCTGGAGAAGGCAGAGCATTTGTTCAAAAAGCACCATATCCGCCATATCCCGGTTATTAAAGGCAAGGGAATTGTGGGGATGCTGAGCCTGACGGACCTGCTGCGGATCAGTTTTGCAGACGGGGCCTATGAGGAAGAAGAGGAAATAGAGTCTATTGTCTACGATATGTTCAGCATTTCCCAGGTCATGGCGAAGAATGTAAAGACGGTCACTTCCGATACTACCATAAGGGAGGTTGCGAAAATACTTTCGGAAGAGGAGTTTCATGCCCTTCCGGTAGTGGATAATGATGAGTTGGTGGGGATCGTTACCACCACGGACCTGATCAAATATTTACTGGCTCAGTACTGATTACTTATTGCCGGCCAGGGAGCGGATCGCATCTGTGGGGTTGTCTGCGCCAAAGACGGAACTTCCTGCAACAAGGACATCTGCCCCTGCCGAAACAAGCTCCGGGGCATTTTCGAGGGTAACCCCTCCATCCACCTCAATGAGGGTGGAAGATTTCCGTTCCTCAATCATGGATTTCAGTTCTGAGATTTTCCTGTAGGTGTTCTGGATAAATCGCTGTCCTCCAAACCCGGGGTTAACACTCATTAAACAAACCAGATCTATATTTTCAAGGGTGTCGGCCAAAAGGGAAACCGGGGTATGCGGGTTTATGGCAACACCGGCTTTCATCCCTGCTGCATGAATGGCCTGCAGGCTTCTGTGCAAGTGGGTACAGGCTTCGTAATGCACTGAAAGGATGTCTGCACCTAAATCAGCAAAGGCCTGTATGTAGCGGTCCGGGTCTACTATCATTAAATGTACATCCAGCGGTTTGGTGGCGTGTTTTTTAATTGCCTTGATCACCGGCATTCCGTAGGAAATATTGGGGACAAAAAGCCCGTCCATTACATCTATATGATGCCAGTCTGCCACAGAGTTATTGACCATTTCAACATCCCGTTGCAGATTTCCGAAGTCTGCGGCAAGTAAAGAAGGGGCGATAAGCGGACGGTGCATAATGCTTGGGTTTTGATATCCGTAAAGGTAGCTTTTTTCCAGAATTTGGCAGGCCTGTAATATGTCCTGTAAAGACTTTAAACTGGGTCTGGCCTGACTGAGCCGTACAATTTTCTAAAAATTCAATTCCCGTTTACCCAAAAGAAAAAACTCCGGTAATCAGCCGGAGTTTATTCATCAATCAAAAAACGAACAGTCATGATAAACTGCTGTTGCGATTCACAAATTACGATTTTAATACCAAATTTCCAATATAAAATTTGCCTAAGACCGCATTCGCGCCTCCTTATCCGAGGTAAGTTTTCAGGATTTTGCTTCGGGAGGTATGCTTCAGCCTCCGGATCGCTTTTTCCTTGATTTGACGCACGCGCTCACGGGTCAGATCAAAGGTTTCTCCAATTTCTTCAAGGGTCATGGAATGCTGACCTGCAAGACCGAAATACAGGCGGATGACATCCGCTTCCCTCGGGGTTAGTGTCTCCAGTGCCCTTTCGATTTCAGTTCGCAAAGACTCGTGCAACAACTCTTTGTCCGGATTGGGGGATTCCCCGCTTCGCAAAACATCATAGAGGTTGGAATCTTCCCCGTCAATCAGGGGGGCATCCATGGATACGTGCCGGCCTGAGTTCTTAAGGGATTGTTTAACGTCTTCAACCGTCATGTCCAGTTCTTTCGCGATTTCTTCTGCGGAAGGTACCCGTTCATGGGCCTGCTCAAGAAAAGCAAAAGTCTTGTTAATCTTATTGATAGACCCGATTTTATTCAGCGGAAGCCTTACAATCCTGGACTGCTCCGCAAGGGCCTGCAGGATAGACTGGCGAATCCACCAAACGGCATAGGAAATAAACTTGAATCCACGGGTCTCATCAAATCGCTGTGCGGCTTTAATCAGTCCGAGGTTTCCTTCATTGATAAGGTCCGGGAGGGTGAGCCCCTGGTTTTGGTATTGTTTGGCAACGGATACCACGAATCTCAGGTTGGCTTTGGTCAGTTTTTCCAAAGCAGCCTGATCTCCGGCCTTAATCCGCTGGGCAAGTTCCACTTCTTCATCGGCGGTGATCAGATCCACCTTGCCGATCTCCTGAAGATATTTATCCAGAGAGGCGGTTTCACGGTTCGTTACCTGTTTTGTAATCTTAAGTTGTCTCATCGATCCTTCCTTAATAAAAGTGTAGTAATGCTACTACTGCATTAAGTTATACGTACAAATCACTCAAATGTTACATTTGGGGGGAGAAATTTAGTTTTTCCGGGTAAAAGGCATAAAAAAACCCCTCAGTGAGGGGTTTTTAGTATTTCATAGGATTGTTTAATCCCTGGAACGACTCTGTCTGCGATCTCCACGGCCTCTGTCATTCCTTCCTCCGCGATCGTTTCTGCCGCCACGGTCATTTCTGCGGGGCGGGCGTTCAACGTATCCTTCCGGTTTTGGCAACAATGCCCTTCTGGACACCTTGTCTTTTTTGGTACGGGGATCAATCCCCAGATATTTCACGTCAAAGACGTCACCCATATTGACAACATCGGTAACGTTTTCGGTGCGCTCCCATGCCAGTTCGGACACGTGCAGCAGCACTTCGTTCCCCGGAGCTTCCATGTATTCAACTACGGCCCCGAAGTCCAGGATCTTGATCACCTTAACCTCGTAAACACTACCCTCATCCGGAGTAAACGTTATGGATGCAATTTTAGCCAGAACCTGGTCAATACCGTGCTGGTCAGTTCCCAGAATCTCAACAAGACCTTCCCCGGTAACCGGATCTTCATTGATTACAATAGTAGTCTTGGTCTCCTTCTGGAGTTCCTGAATCACTTTTCCGCCAGGCCCAATTAATGCTCCAATGTAATCATTCGGAATGGTGGTATTCACCATTTTAGGGGCATGAGGTTTCACATCGGAATTAGGCTCGCTGATGGTGTCGATTAGTTTTTCCAGGATATGAAGCCTTCCTTCGCGTGCCTGTTTCAGGGCCTTTACCAGAATTTCATAGGAAAGTCCCTTTACCTTGATGTCCATCTGACAGGCTGTAATCCCATCGGCTGTACCGGTCACCTTGAAGTCCATGTCACCAAGGTGGTCTTCGTCCCCCAGGATATCAGAAAGTACCGCGTAATCTCCGCTTTCACCGTCGGAAATAAGGCCCATGGCGATCCCGGAAACGGGCTTCTTTAATTGTACCCCGGCATCCATAAGTGCCATGGTTCCCGCACAGACAGTGGCCATGGAGGAAGATCCGTTACTCTCCAGAACTTCAGAAACCACTCGTACGGTATACGGGCAGTCATTAGGGATCATCCCTTTTAGAGCCCTTTGCGCCAGGTTTCCATGTCCAATCTCCCTTCTGGAAGTACCTCTTATAGGTCTTGCCTCTCCGGTTGAAAAGGGAGGAAAGTTATAATGCAGGTAAAAGGTTTCTTCACCTTCATAAGAAGGCATATCTATCTGGTTTGCTTCCCGGGAGGTTCCCAGGGTTACCGTTGCAAGGGCCTGTGTTTCCCCTCGTGTAAAGATGGAGGATCCATGGGTTGATGGCAGATAGTCTACCTCGCACCATATCGGACGTATTTCATCTGTTTTTCTTCCATCCAGACGCAAGCCTTCCTTCAGGGTCAGCTTACGGACCGCTTCTTTTTCGGCCTTGTAGTAATATTTCTTGATCAGATCGCCCAGGGTTTCCTGCTCTTCTTCACTGAAACTTGCCAGAATTTCCTCTTTCAGTTCGGAGAATGCAGCACTGCGTTCCTGTTTGGAAGACCCAGCCCTGGCAATGTCGTAAACCTTGTCGTAGGCCATGTCGTGGATTTTCTTCTCCAGGGCTTCGTCTTCAGTTTCCGTTTCGTACTCCCGTACCTCTTTTCTTCCAAAAGCTTCAGCCAGTCGCACCTGTGCGGCAACCTGTACCTTTATGGCTTCATGGGCAAACTTGATGGCTTCCACCATGTCTTCCTCTGAGATTTCTCCCATTTCGCCTTCTACCATCATTACGGAGTCGGCAGAAGCACCAATTACCATATCGATATCTGAAACTTCGAGCTGGGCCCGGGTTGGGTTGATGACGAATTCTCCGTCTACGCGTCCTACGCGTACTTCAGAGATAGGACACTCGAACGGAAAGTCCGAAAGCTGTATGGCTGCAGAAGCAGCCAGACCGGCCATTGCATCCGGCATCACATCATCGTCGTGAGACATGAGCTGTATCATTACCTGCGTCTCGGCATGGTAATCTTTCGGGAACAGGGGTCGCAACACACGGTCTACCAGACGCATGGTCAGGATCTCGCCGTCGCTCGGACGTGCTTCCCTTTTAAAGAATCCGCCCGGATACCTTCCGGAGGCGGCAAATTTTTCTCTATAGTCTACGGTCAGTGGCAGAAAATCCACATCGCTGGCTTTGTAGTTGGAAACCACCGTACAAAGCAGCATGCATTTGCCGGATTGCACAACCACGGAGCCATGGGCCTGTTTGGCCAGTTTTCCAGTTTCGATAGAGATTTCCCTACCGTCACCAAGGTCGATGACCTCTTTAAATATTTTTGGTGTCATAAAATGAAATTATTGCCTGCTATTGATTGCAGACGAAATTAAACAATGGTCTGCCGTCTCGCCGGACGGTCTGTGTGTTGTGTTGGGTCGACCAATGAAAAACCGGAAGTAAGCTTTTTATGATGCCCAGATTATGGGACTTGTATGCAAGGGAAACGAAAGGGTTTCCCAAAAAAGAACAGGGAAGCCTGGGCTTCCCTGTAATTGTTATTTACGGATATTCAATTCTTTGATAAGCTCGCGATATTTTTCAATATCCTTCTTTTTAAGGTAATCCAGCAGACTACGGCGCTTACCTACCAATTTCACCAGGGATCGCTCTGTGTTGAAATCCTTCTGGTTGTTCTTAAGGTGTCCTGTCAGGTGGTTAATCCTGTGGGTAAAAAGGGCGATCTGCCCTTCCGTTGAACCGGTGTTACCCTCTGATCCGCCGTGTTTCTTAAAGATTTCGGCTTTTACTTCTTTGCTTAAATACATGCCAATATTGTTGTAAATGATTTTTATGTATATGATTGATTTTCAATCAGGCTGCAAAGATAGAAATAATTTTAAAACGCCTGCTGATTATCGAAAATGTTTTTAATGGATTAAACCTTTTGGGGCCGCCCGCTGTCAAAGAAATGTTAACTATTAAAAAAAACAAGTTATGAAAAAGCCTCAATTCAAACAATTCGCAATTGCCGCCCTGCTTATGGGTGGCCTGCTTGCCTCCTGTGAAAAAAATCAGGATGAACTCCAGCAACCGGATGCCCAGGAAAGCTTTGAAGTAGTTGCCCTGCAGCAAGCCGATGAATCCGAATGGGTTTCCGAAGAAGTCATTAATGTGGCAGAGGAAGTCTACGCAGCCGAAGAACTGGCTGCCAGCGGGAAACTAACGGCCAAATCCGGATTTATTCCTGAATGCGTTACCATTACCACGGTTCAAACTGCTACTTCCGTGGAAAAAACAATTGACTTTGGAGAAGGATGTGAAACCCCCAATGGGAATTTTATCAGCGGGGCTGTAATCCTGAGCTACTCCAAGGACATGGAGCAGGCAACCAAGACCCTGAGCCTTAGCCTTTCCAATTTTACATTCAACGGGATCGCCGTTGAGGGAGGCGCTCAAATACTGCGCATGCGGTCCAACGCCAACGGAAACCCTCAATCGGATATCAGTTCTGCGTTTAACGGGACCTGGCCCGATGGGGAAACGGCTTCCTGGGAAGGTAACCGCACCCGGGAATGGATAGAAGGATACGGAAGTGGTTTCTGGGGAGATAATGTATTTTTGATTACCGGATCCCAAACCTTTATCAGCCGTGCCGGGAATACCTATAACAGAACCGTCCTGGAAGCCCTGCGCAGGGAACTTTCCTGCAGGTTCATCGTTAGCGGTGTATTGCAGATAAACCGGAACGACCTCAGCGCATCCCTCGATTTTGGCGATGGAAACTGCGACGGTTTTGGAGAGCTCACCTACCCTGATGGTACAACGGAAACAGTACCCCTAAGAAGGTTCAGGCCTTAATTTGGAGATTGTTGTACGCGAAAAACCCCGGATCGATCCGGGGTTTTGTTATTAAATACCTTGTTGTTTTACTTTCTGAGAGGGTTGTTCTGAATCAGATCCAGATAGAGGTTGATCTTCTTTTTCAGATCTCTGCGGTGCACGATAAAATCCAGAAAGCCATGTTCCATAACAAATTCAGAGGTCTGGAACCCGGGAGGCAACTCCTTACCGGTAGCTTCCTTTACCACGCGAGGACCTGCAAATCCTATCAGTGCTCCAGGTTCGGCAATATTGATATCTCCAAGCATGGCATATGAGGCCGTGGTACCGCCAGTGGTGGGGTCGGTACAAAGGGAAATATAAGGCAGTTTTGCTTCTGCAAGCTGCGCAAGTTTTGCAGATGTTTTGGCCAGTTGCATTAAAGACAAGGCTGCTTCCATCATCCGGGCTCCTCCGGACTTTGAAATCATGACGAAGGGCAATTGATTCTCAATGCTATGGTCTATAGCCCTTGCGATTTTCTCGCCAACTACGCTTCCCATAGACCCGCCTATAAAGCTAAAATCCATACAGGCTATCACCACCTCTTTGCCCATAGATTTTCCCACCGCAGTGCGAACAGCATCTTTGAGACCCGTTTTTTTCTGGGCTGCCTTAAGGCGTTCATCGTATTTCTTGGTGTCCTCAAACTTCAGTGGGTCCTTGGCACTCAGGTTGGCGTCCAGCTCTTTGAATTTATTATCGTCAAATAATATCTGGAAGTACTCCTTGCTGCCAATACGGACGTGGTAATCATCTTCCGGGCTTACGTAGAAATTTTTTGCAAGCTCTTCCGATTCAACGATTTTCCCGGTAGGAGATTTGTACCAAAGACCCCTGGGGGTGTCTTTCTTTTCCTCCGTGGCAGTTTGAATTCCTTTCTCTTTTCTTTTAAACCAAGACGACATAGAATAAAACTTTTATAGTTTAAATGGTGTAGTGCCTAAAGCGTGTTTACGTTGTTGAGATCTTCAAAGGCCTTTTTCAAACGGCTAACAAAGGTTTTTTCCCCTTCGCGCAGCCAGACCCGAGGGTCGTAGAATTTTTTATTGGGCTGATCCCCGCCTTCCGGATTCCCGATCTGGGATTGCAGGTAGGCATTCTTCTCCTGTATATAATCCCGCACCCCTTCCAAAAAGGCATACTGCAGGTCCGTATCGATATTCATTTTGATTACCCCATAACCGATAGCTTCACGGATTTCCTCCAGTGTGGATCCGGACCCACCGTGAAAAACAAAATCGATGTGGTTTTCCTCCACCTGATATTTTTTACTGATGTATTCCTGGGAATTCTTCAGTATTTTGGGAGTAAGCTTAACGTTTCCGGGTTTATAAACCCCGTGTACATTTCCAAAGGCAGCTGCTATGGTAAAGCGGTGGCTCACTTTAGAGAGTTCCTCATAGGCATATGCCACCTCTTCGGGCTGGGTATACAATTTGGAATCGTCCACATCCGTATTGTCCACTCCATCTTCTTCCCCTCCGGTAATACCCAGTTCAATTTCCAGGGTCATGTTCATTTTACTCATTCGCGCCAGGTATTCTTTGCAGATTTCGATATTCTCTTCCAGCGGTTCTTCCGAAAGATCGATCATATGTGAACTGAACAGCGATTTCCCGGTCGCAATGAAATGTGCCTCGCTGGCATCCAGCAGTCCGTCTATCCAGGGAAGCAGTTTCTTGGCACAGTGGTCTGTATGCAGGATAACGGTGGCACCGTAGGCCTCAGCCAACTGATGCACGTGCTTGGCACCGGCAATAGCTCCCTGTATGGCAGCCTGCTGTCCCTCATTGGAAAGTCCCTTACCAGCATTGAACTGCGCACCTCCGTTGGAAAACTGAATGATAACCGGCGATTTCAGGGCCGCAGCCGTTTCCAGTACTGAATTAATGGTATTGGAACCGATGACGTTTACAGCGGGTAATGCAAAATTATTTTTTTTGGCGTATGCAAATATTTCCTGTACCTGGTCGCCTGTGGCAACTCCTGCTTTTATGGAATGGGGCATGTTTCTGGTCTTAGTTAGTAGTTTTAGTAATGAGGCAAAAGTAATAAATAATACCCTTTAAAAAGGATAATTAATCCCTATCTGGAGTACCGAATTTGCAAAATTGTAATCCCTGAACCATCTTTTGGATGGAATTTCGGCCGGATTGTAGGTCTTAAACCCAATATCTGCCCGAAAGACAAAATAGGTAAAATCATAGCGAAGTCCAAAGCCAGTACCCAGTCCGATATCGGCCAGGGAGCTGAATCCTGTAAAGGTTGCGGCCGGGTCGTCTTCCCGGTCCCAGATATTCCAAATATTTCCAAGGTCAGCAAAAAGAGCGCCCCTGAAATTTCCAAAAAGCGGAAAACGATACTCCAGGTTCATGGCTATTTTAAAATTTGCTTCATTGAAGTCATTGATGTTCTGGCTGCTTCCCGGACCAAGAGAATAAGGGAACCAGGCGCGGTTATCGTTAGAGCCTCCCGCAAAATAACTCCTGAGAAACGGGATGTCATTAGCATTTCCGTAGGGGATGGCAATCCCGATAAAAGAGTGGAAAGCCAATACATCTGTAGTGGACAACTCCCAGTGCTTGATATAGTCGAATTCCGTTTTAACATATTGGGAGTAGGGGACGCCAAAAACCAGTTTATTCCCGTCTGTATCTTCTTCAAAAGGGATAATGCGCGATATCCCGGACAATAAATTTCCAGCGCTTTCTATTTTCCAGCGAAAACTATAGAAACTATTGTCGTTGATATCGGTTTTGCTGTCTCGGGTATACGTATAATTGGTGGTGAAAATCAGGTTGTTTTCAGTTAGGCGGTCCTGCCTTTCTGCAATTCGGGAAACATCCACATAATCAGGATCCGAAGGAGGAATCAGGTTATTGGCCAGCACGGAGTCAATAAAACCATTTGTGCCTTCCGGGATGGAGAGCCGCAGGGGGTCTGCAGGATCTCCAGTTGTTACAAACAGGTTTTCAAGGCCCGGAACCGCCTCGTAATTATCGGCAATGTCATCCAGGCGGCGGTATGTACTTTGGTATACATTAAAAAAACGATCCGGGTTCACATTTCGAACGAACTGTACATTGAGTAATTCTATCTGATGTTTTGAATGGTCTGTGGGCGACCAGTTATAGGCCAGTACATTGTTAAAGGTCTGCTTATCCAGCCCCAGGTTTTTCTGAAAGGTGGTACCCAGGGAAACCCGGGTTTGCGGCAACATGTAAAAGGGGATCAGCCGGCCGGGATTAAGGGCTGCGAATCCGGGAAACCAAATCCGGGGGAAGGTCAGGTTTATATCTCCCCCAACCTCTGAAAAATAATCTTCAGGCAGGGACTCGTCGCTTAGCAGGCCAAAATTCCCGCGGGCAGAAAGACTCAGGGTTTCGGCGCCCCCGAATATGTTTCGGGTAATCAGGGCGGCCCCTAATCCTATCCCCAACCTTTGTATATTCGAGTGGGTGATATCGAAATCCAGGCTTAGTGAGTTCCGCGGCCGCGCCGCCAGGTAGACATTTGCATCCAGGCGATCGTTTTCCCGGTCCAGCAATTCAATATTCGGATAGCGGAAAGTATTCAGATTGCTGATCTGCCGGTAGGTCCGCAGGCGGTCGATATCCCGGTAAACACTGTCTTTTTGCAGGAAAATGGCATCTGTCAGGGCCTTGGGTTTATACCGTAAGCGATTTTTATAGTAAATCGTATAATTATTATATTCAAGGGTTTGCAGGCTATCTGTTGTATCCGTAAAGTTATGATCTGCAAAAATGTTAATGTTCCCCATACGATGTACCCTGTACTCTGTGCCGTTTGCGGCACTGTCTTGCCTGGATCGCAGGTTATCGATATTGAGTTCCACGTTCATCTGCTGATCTTCGCGGGTCTTAACCGTATCCCGGATAATGTCATAGCTGATGGAGCTTTCCTGAAAATTCCAGATTCCCGAATTACGGAATACAGTAGTAAGCCTCTCCCGCTCCCGGGTAAAATTGTCCAGATTAAATTGCTCCCCTTCCCTGACCAGGGAATTATCCCTGTTAAGTTGATACAGGGAATCTATGGCCGCAGATGCGATGTCCTGGGTTAAACTGTCTATAATGTAGGGCTTTCCCAGGTCCAGGCTGTAACGTGTTTCAGCCCGTTTTCTTCCAACACTATCGATACTAAAGTGGCCCGTATTGTTGAAATACCCCTGGGTATTGTAGTAATTGCTCAAACGCCCCAGGGTCTTTTCTACTTTGGAGCTGTCAATGATCACCGGGGGCTCTCCTACATTCTTAAGCCATTCACTGTACCCCTTTACCAGGAAAGATTCCCCCAGTCTTTCAACCTGTTTGCGAGAAAGCAAAGATTCCAGCCGTTGTTGTCGTTTTTCCTTTTTGTTCAACCAGTTCTGAAAGGAAGAATCCGGATCTTTTTTGGCCAGGTTGAACAGGTGTAATCGCAGCGGGAAGCCTAAAACCCTGCTGTTGGGTTTTTGAATGACCAGGCTGTTTATGGCCGGATCCCCTATCTTTTCCCCATCCGCCAGAATTTCGTAATCGCTTAACAGCAGTTGGTCGTCTTCCACTCGTTTTAGGGCATTGCATGAACACATACAAATCCCCAGAAATAATAATCCTATTTTAGCAGTGGGTAATACAACTTGCCGTCGGGCTCTCATAGAATCCAAAATTACATTTTTTGAATGGTTGCTAAAAGCGAAATCAAGTTTATAAGAAGCCTGCAGTTAAAAAAGAATCGGCAGCGAGAAGGCCTCTTTGTTGCCGAGGGAATCAAACTCGTTTCGGAGGTACTGCAATCCAAAATCAGGCCATACCGCCTTTTTACGACTGAAAGTGAACTGCTCGAGGGGGATTTTGAACAAATTTCAGAATCGCAGCTTAAAAAAATGAGCAGTCTGGTGCAACCCAACAAGGTCTTGGGAGTGTTTAAAATCCCTGAAGCGGAACCACCGCGTTTCCAGGGCTGGACGGTAGTGCTGGATGGGGTCAGGGATCCCGGGAACCTGGGAACGATTATCCGTCTGTGTGATTGGTTCGGGATTCCGGAACTCCTTTGTTCTCCCGATACGGTAGATTGCTATAACCCTAAAGTACTGCAGGCAACCATGGGGAGTATTGCCCGGGTCCGGGTTTCTTATGGCCCACTGGATGCTATCCTCAAAGGGATCGATATTCCTGTATTCGGGGCCAGTATGGAAGGGAGGCCCCTGCCTTCGGAGATTTTACCAGAATCAGGAATCCTGGTCATGGGAAGTGAATCACATGGAATTTCAGAAAAGCTTAAAAAGGAGGTAAATACAGTATTATCTATTCCGTCTGCCGCGGGCGGCTCGGCTGAGAGCCTTAATGTGGCTACAGCCACAGCTATTTTCCTGTATGCGATACAAAACGGCAACCAGAGCGCTACTCAAAAGTAAAATTCACAAAAACCCCCCGGGTTCTCATTGCCAGGATATTTCCGGTCCAGGGGCTGGCAGGGTCCCGGTCGGGTACTAGTTCATCCGAAATGGCAAATACCCCTCTGATCGAGGGAGAAAACTTAAAGTACTCCAGGTAGAAATCAATACCAAAGCCCAGTTCGTAATTAAAAACCTGCTTTTTCATTCGAAAGGTGCCACTGCTATTATCATCAAGGGCCGTTTCATTGCTGCCGAGGTTGAGAGCCATCCCTGCGCCTCCAATAATAAAGGGCTTCCAGTTTCCTATCCTTCTGGTAGATGCTTTGAGCAACAGTGGAAAACTGATATAAGTAGATTTGACCTCGCGCAAGGCATCCGATTCTTCGGTAAAACCGGGAAACCCAAGAATACGGGAAGAGTAGAAAAGACCGGGTTCAAATCTTAGGTCCAGAAACTCATTGATGCGCATTTCCCCGATCAGGCCAACATTAAACCCCAAAGATTTGTCTACCAGCACGTCCGGCAGATCATTGCGGTATTCAAATTTAAAATCATACTGGTTAAAACCAAGATAATACCCCCAGTTCAGGAACCTTTTGTCTTCGTTCTCCAGGTTCATTATAGGCTTTTCATTGAATTGCCCCTGGGCAAGCTGGCTAAGGACAAGCGCGATGAAAAGCAACCGGAACTGTTTCATACCTTTATTTTGTGGCGGTGTATATGGTGGCAACTCCAAAAGTCTGGGGCCTGTGTTTCATACCTATAAACCCTATTTTACCCAAAATATTGTTGAAAGCCTGTCCATGTGGAAAGACAGCTGCAGATTCGGATAAGTAGGAATAGGCAGAAGCTTCTTTTGAAAAGAGTTTGCCAAAAGCCGGTAGCAGGTATTTGCTGTAGATTCCATAACCCCACTTAAAGGGTTGTTTTTCAGGCACTGAAGTTTCCAGAATGGCCAATATGCCTCCCGGTTTCAGCACCCGGTATATCTCAGATAGGCCTTTTTCGAGACTTTCAAAATTGCGGACGCCAAAAGCTACTGTTATGGCATCGAAGCTGGAGTCCGGGAACTCCAGAGCCTCGCTGTCTCCCACAACCATTTCAATGGTTTTTTGGAGATGGCGTTTTTGTATTTTTTGTTCTCCTACCTGCAGCATTCCTTTAGCGATATCCAGGCCAACGATCCTGCTGGCCCCGGTTTTGGCCAACGCGATGGCCAGATCCCCGGTACCGGTTGCTATATCCAGAACGGAATCAGGCTTTTTTGCTCCTACCAGACGAACGACCTTTTTACGCCAGCGGATGTCAATTCCAAAGGTAATGATGCGGTTCAGACCATCATATTTGCCGGAAATGGTATCAAACATTTGACGAACCTGTTCCTTTTTGCTCAGCTCTGAATCTTTATACGGGAGAACCTCCTTGCCCATTGGGTATGATTTTGAGCGCAAAGATACTATAACAGACAGGATTAAACAGGGGTTTTGTATTGAGCTTGCCGATATGAGTATTTGGCAAAGACATGCCCGGGAATCATAAAATTGCGTAATTTTGCTACGTTTTTGGTTCCCATATCCAGACCTGAAAACGGCGTGGGGAACATCTTTTAAAGTTTCCCGCCTATCGTAACCCAATTACGTACTGAATGAAGATTATTATTGCAGGAGCAGGGGAAGTCGGCTTTCATCTCGCAAAATTACTTTCATACGAATCACAGGACATCACACTGATTGACACGAATAAGGAAAGCCTTTCCTATGCGGAAGGACATCTAGATATCCGTGTTCTCAGAGGCGATGCCACCAGTATTTCTGTGTTGACGGAGGCCAAGGTTTCCAGTTCGGACCTGGTAATTGGGGTTACTTCTTCAGAGACTACCAACATTACGCTTTGCATGCTGGCCAAGCAGCTGGGCTCGAAGCGTACCATTGCCAGGATCAGCAATACCGAATTTATAGACCATAAGGACACTATTGAATTCTCTGAGCTGGGTATTGACGAATTGATATCCCCGGAAGAACTGGCGGCAGTTGAAATTAAGCTATTGTTAAACCAGTCTGCTTTTAACGACACCTATGAGTTTGAACAGGGATTGTTGATTATGGTTGGTGTTTCCCTTCCAAAAGGAGCCCCTTTCATTGGAAAGACAGTTCAGCAGGCTGCCCAGATATTCCCTGAATTCCATTTTATGCCCATAGCCATGCAGCGCAAAGGGACACAGTTTACGCTCATCCCAAGGGGTGATACTGTATTTATGGAAGCAGACCAGGTCTACTTTATTACAGATAAGAAAGGGGTAGAGGAGTTATACAAGCTAACCGGTAAGAAGCGGGAGGAAATTAAAAACGTCATGATTCTCGGGGGGAGCAAGGTGGGAACCAAAGCGGCCCGGGATTTGTGCGAAAGCAGGTTTAATGTAAAAATCATTGAAAAGGATAAAAACAAGGCCTTTGAAATTGCAGACCAATTGCCCAATGCTTTGGTAATTAACGGGGATTGTCGCAATGTGGAGTTGCTTGAGGAAGAGAGCCTGGAATCCATGGATGCCTTTATTGCGGTTACCGGAAATTCCGAAACCAATATCATGTCCTGCCTGGTGGCAAAGTCCAAACACATTAAAAAAACAATAGCCCTGGTGGAGAATATGGATTATTTCCAGCTTTCCCAGTCCATTGGAATCGATACGCTTATCAATAAAAAACTACTGGCAGCCAATAATATATTCAGGCACATCCGCAAGGGAGAAGTAGTTGCGCTTACACGCCTGAACAACCTGAATGCTGAAATACTCGAATTTGTGGTAAAGGCTTCCTCTGAGGTCAATGGAGAGTTGATCAAAGAATTGGATTTCCCTAGGTCTGCCATTATTGGAGGGGTCATCCGTGAGGAGGAAGGTATAATTGCACTGGGGAATTTTAAGATCAGGGAGGGAGACCGTGTAGTGGTGTGCTGCCTGCCATCGGCCATTCCAAAGGTTGAAAAATTATTCCTGTAGTATGGGACTGAACTCCAGAATTATCTTTCACCTGATGGGGCTGCTTTTGCTCTTTAACGGGGGGTTTATGCTCCTGGCGGCACTGGTCAGTGGAATATACAAAGACGGCGCCACCCTGGGAATTACGCTGGCCGCAGTAACCACAATGTTTGTCGGGATCATTGCCATGTTCTTTACCCGTGGCCATAAGAAGGAGGTTAAGCGGAAGGAAGGTTATATCATTGTTACCTTCGGGTGGATCATCATGGCGGCTTCAGGCGTACTGCCGTACTTAATTACCGGTGCCATCCCCAATATAACCGATGCCTTCTTCGAAACCATGTCGGGCTATACTACTACAGGGGCTTCTATACTGAATGATATAGAAGTGATGCCCAAAGGGATACTGTTCTGGAGGAGCCTTACCCACTGGATAGGGGGGATGGGTATTATTGTACTGGCTATAGCCATTCTGCCTTTACTGGGGATAGGGGGAATGCAATTATTTGCAGCTGAGGCCCCCGGGCCGGGCGGCGATAAACTACACCCCCGGATAACGGATACTGCTAAAAGACTTTGGTTTATCTACGTGGGTTATACGCTTGCCGAAACACTGCTTTTGAGGCTGGCTGGAATGTCTTTCTTCGATGCGATAAACCATTCCCTGGCAACCCTTTCCACCGGGGGGTTCTCAACTAAGAATGCCAGTATCGCCTTCTGGAATGACCAGCCTGTGATACAATACATCATCATTCTTTTTATGTTCCTGGCAGGGACCAACTTCGTACTGAGTTATTTTGCATTTAAGGGCAGGGTTCAGAAAATCCTGAAGGATGAAGAGTTTCGGTTTTACTCATTATTTATTGCCTTATTTGCCTTATTGGCAGCTGTGGTAGTCTATTTTCAGGCCGACGTTGCTGTATCTGCCTACCATCCGCAGGTGCTGGGGGATTTGGAGAGCTCTTTCAGGCATGCGCTCTTTCAGGTGATCGCCGTGGTTACCACTACCGGCTTTGTAACAGCTGATTTTACCGCATGGACCCCTTTCCTTACCGTCTGTTTTTTCGGTTTGATGTTTGCCGGGGGCTCCGCAGGGTCCACAGCAGGTGGAATAAAGATCATGCGGCATATCCTGATCATTAAAAACGGCTTGCTGGAGTTTAAACGCACACTGCATCCAAGCGCTATTATTCCCGTGCGTTACAACGATAAAACCGTAACAGAACATATTGTTTACAACATCATTGCATTTTTCGTGCTGTACATGCTGCTCTTTATAATCGGCGCACTGGTCTTAGGTTTTCTGGGTCTGGATTTTGTTACGGCTATAGGAGGGGCTGCCTCTTCCCTTGGAAATGTCGGGCCAGCTTTTGGAACCCTTAGCCCGCTAAACAACTTCAGTGGCCTTCCGGCTTTGGGAAAATGGTGGTGTGGGTTTCTGATGCTGGCTGGCCGGCTGGAATTATTTACAGTCCTGATACTGATTACCCCTTACTTCTGGAAACGCACCTGAGGCCTTTTGGTTACCCTGGATTCAGGAATTTACCGCTTTGCGAATGCGTGCTATGGCCTCGCGAATTTCAGCTTCTGAAGCCGCGTAGGAAATACGTATACAATTCGGATTGCCGAAGGCTTCCCCGGTTACCGTTGCCACATTGGCTTCTTCCAGCAGATACAAGGCAAAATCAGACGCATTGTTAATGGTTTTGCCCCTGAGCGTCTTCCCAAAGAAATCTGAGATATCCGGAAACACGTAAAACGCTCCTTCGGGCACATTCACCTGAAACCCCTCTATTTCCCTCAGCAATTGCAGGATAATATCCCTCCGCTTGTGGAACTCATCTATCATAAAGCGGATCTTTTCAACAGGGGCTTGCAGGGCAGCTATAGTTGCTCGCTGTCCGATGGCATTGGCCCCGCTGGTAATCTGCCCCTGAAATTTGGTACAGGCCTTGGCGATCCAGCTGGCTGCTCCAATATAGCCGATACGCCATCCGGTCATGGCAAAGGCTTTGGAAACCCCGTTCACCGTAATGGTCCGCTCATACATGCCGGGGATACCTGCAATGCTCACATGACCTTCCCTGAAATTAATATGCTCATAGATCTCATCTGAAACGATAAAAATATCCGGGTATTCGCGCAGTACTTCAGCCAGGCCTTCCAGTTCCTTTTTGCTGTAAACGGATCCGCTGGGGTTGCAGGGGGAGCTGAACCAAAGCATTTTGGTTTTGGGCCCTATGGCCTTGCGCAGCTGTTCGGGTGTCATTTTAAAATCCGTATCTATGCTGGTCGGCACTTCAACCGGTACACCTTCCGCCAGCTTTACAATGTCGCTGTAACTTACCCAGTAGGGGGCTGGTAAAATGACCTCATCCCCTTTGTTGAGCATTACCATGGCCACGTTGGCCAGGGATTGTTTTGCTCCGGTAGAGACCACGATTTGATCCAACCCGTAGTCCAGCCCGTTATCCCGGCTGAATTTCTTTGATATCGCATCCTTTAAATCCCCATAGCCATCTACAGGAGAATAGCTGCTGTAGTTATCATCTATGGCTTTCTTGGCAGCTTCTTTAATAAAATCCGGAATGTTAAAATCTGGTTCTCCCAGACTAAGGCCAATAATATCTTTACCGGCCTGCCTGAGTTCCCTGGCTTTGGCAGCCATAGCGAGGGTGGCCGAAGTAGACATGTTGTTTATCCGGTCAGACAAATAGTGCTTCATAACAATGGAGGCGTTATTGTATTTGCAGGTTGGGTTCTTTCCCCAGTTCCTTCAGATGTTTAAAATGCGAAATTATAGCTTTCCGGGTAGTTTTATACTCATTGTAGGGCAAATTAAACTCCTTTGCCGTTTGTTTCACAATTTTGGAGATTTTTGTGTAGTGAATATGAGAAATATTCGGAAAGATATGATGTTCCACCTGGTGGTTCAGCCCGCCCGTAAACCAGTTAACGATCTTGTTTTTCGTCCCGAAATTCACAGTAGTGAGTAACTGGTGTATTGCCCAGGTATTTTTCATACTTCCATCCTCCTGGGGAAGGGGGGTCTCGGCATGGTCTACCACATGGGCTAACTGAAAGACAACCGAAAGGATCACCCCGGCAACATAATGCATGATAAAGAAGCCCAATAATACCTTCCACCAGGCAATATCGAGCACCAGCATGGGGATGACAATCCAGATGGTTATATAGATAAGCTTTGTGATCAGCAGTACGCTCCAGTTAACAACCGGGTTAGGAAATTTCCCATAAGCCAGTTTTCGTTTGGTATAACGGTACATCTGCATAAAATCTGTAGTAATGGCCCAGTTAAAAGTGAGCAGGCCATATAACAATACGGAATAGTAGTGCTGGAATTTGTGGAAGCGATGCCATTTGGCGTGTTTGGAAAAACGAAGAATCCTTCCTGCCTCCAGATCTTCATCGTGGTTGTGGATGTTGGTATAGGTATGGTGCAGTACATTGTGCTGTACCTGCCAGTTATAAACATTTCCCGCCAGGATGTAAATGGAACTTCCCATGAGTTTGTTGACCCACTTTTTAGACGAATAGGAGCCGTGGTTCCCGTCGTGCATCACATTCATCCCAACACCTGCCATTCCTACTCCCATTAGCATGGTTAGCAGCAGATTCGCCCAGTTGGGCATATTTAGGGTGAGGATCAGAAAGTATGGGGCGAGGAAAAGCGCAAACATAACTGCCGTCTTCGCATACAGTTTCCAGTTGCCTGTTTTTTTGAGTTTATTTTCTTTGAAATAGGTGTTCACCCGCTTATTCAGGGTTCTGAAAAATTGGGCGGAGTCGGTTCGTGAAAACCGGATAGTTTTGGATTGCATATTGTAAACGTACTGATTATAAAGTAATAACGATTTATTTTCGACTTTAATACCTGAACTAAAATAGTATTTTTGCCGCTAAAGGACAAAGATACGCATGACAGCCCAAACAGTATTCCAATATTTTCCCAATTTATCCGATACCCAAAAAGCCCGCTTTGAAGCTTTGGCAGCATTATATCATGATTGGAATGCAAAGATCAATGTGGTTTCCCGTAAGGATATCGATGAACTTTACCTGCGCCATGTACTGCATTCCCTTGGAATTGCCAAGGTACTGCGTTTTGAGCCGGGTGCTTCCGTACTGGACGTAGGTACGGGCGGGGGTTTTCCCGGAATCCCCCTGGCCATTCTTTTTCCGCAAACTCATTTTACCCTTGTGGATGCCATCGGGAAAAAAATCCGGGTGGTAGAGGAGGTCATTGCCGGGCTGGGTCTCGAAAATGCAGAGGCCAGGCAAATCCGGGTGGAGCAACTGCATGAGCAATTCGACTTTATAGTGAGCCGCGCCGTGGCGGCTATGCCCACCTTTGTACGTTGGACCGAAGGCAAAATCAAGTCAAAATCTGTGCATTCAGTGCCCAATGGAATCCTATACCTTAAGGGAGGTGATCTCAGTGAGGAATTATCAGGGTTCCCCCAGGCAGAGGTTACTGAATTGAGTCGCTATTTCAAGGAGCCCTTTTTTGAAACCAAAAAAGTAGTTTACCTCCCCCAGGCATCCCAATAAATAAAAAAGCCCCGGAACTTCCGGGGCTTTTTTATCTTATCCTAAAAAAGGATACCGGTAATCTTCAGGACTTACAAAAGTTTCTTTGATCAGTCTCGGAGAAACCCAGCGCATCAGGTTCTGGGCAGAGCCGGCTTTGTCATTTGTTCCGGAAGCCCGGGCCCCTCCAAAGGGTTGTTGTCCGACAACCGCCCCTGTGGGCTTGTCATTGATATAGAAGTTACCCGCACAATTTTCAAGTACCCGTGTAGCCTCTTCAATGGCATAACGGTCCCTTGAAATAACAGCCCCAGTGAGGGCGTAGATAGAGGTTTGGTCTATCAGCTCCAGGGTGCTGCTCCAGTTCTTGTCTTCATATACATAAACGGTAACCACCGGCCCGAATAATTCGGTTTCCATGGTTTCGTAATGCGGATCGGTGGTGAGGATCACCGTTGGGTCCACAAAATATCCCTTGCTCTTGTCGTAAGATCCCCCTGCAATGATTTCGGCACTCGGATGCTCCTTGGCCCGGTCTATATATGAGGCCAGTTTGTCAAATGAGCCTTCGTGAATTACAGCGGTAACGAAATGAGTCATATCCTCAGGAGAACCGGGTTTTTTAAGGGACTCGATGTCTTTTTTAACCAATTCCAGAATCGTTTCAGCCGAAGATTTCGGAAGATAAACTCTGGAGGCAGCGCTGCACTTCTGACCCTGGAATTCAAAGGCTCCCCTGGTGATAGCAGTAGCAACCTGCTGAGGTACGGCAGAAGGATGGGCAATAATAAAGTCCTTTCCCCCGGTTTCTCCAACTATGCGCGGATAGGTTTTATAGTTGTGTATATTATTTCCTATTTGTTTCCAGAGCGACTGGAAAATCTGAGTCGAACCTGTAAAATGCAGGCCTGAAAAATCGGGGTGCGCAAGCAGCGTATTGGTAATCATAACAGGATCTCCAAAAACCACATTGATAACGCCATCCGGCAGGCCAGCCTCCCGGAACACCTCAATAATTACCTGGGCCGAGAAAATCTGATGGTCACTGGGTTTCCAGACTACAACATTTCCCATCATGGCAGCACTGGCCGGCAGGTTTCCGGCGATGGCTGTAAAATTAAAAGGGGTAATAGCATATACAAAGCCTTCAAGCGGCCTGTATTCAACCCGGTTCCAGATGCCTTCGGCAGATTCAGGCTGCTCCTGGTATATCTGGGACATAAACTCCACGTTAAAGCGAAGGAAATCTATCAGTTCACAGGCTGCATCAATCTCAGCCTGGTGGATGGTCTTGGATTGCGCGATCATGGTCGCTGCATTGATTTTTGCCCGGTAAGGCCCTGCAATCAGGTCGGCTGCTCTTAGAAAAATGGCTGCCCGTTGCTCCCAGGAAAGTGCCGCCCATTTTTTACGGGCTTCGAGTGCTGTGGAGACGGCCTGATCTACTTCCTTTTGAGAAGCCAGGTGATATTGCCCTACCTGGTGCTGGTGATCGTGTGGAGGCGCAATTTTTCTAGTTTGGTTGGTGCGGACTTCTTTCCCATTGATATACATGGGGATATCTGCATTTCCGTTGAAGTATTCCTTGTATTGTTTCAGTACAGCTTCCCGTTCGGGAGAACCCGGAGCATACTCATTAACCGGTTCGTTTATCGCCGTTGGGACCTGAAAAAATCCTTTACCCATAATGCGTTTTTTTCTTTGATTAAAAATTCCATCAAAGGTACGAAAAGGGTCTTCCTTTTAAAAGGAAAAGAAGTTTAAAAGCGGGATTAATTCAGGGCAAAGGGCGCGCTGAATTTAAAAGTGGGGACGTATACCCTGAATTTCTCGGTTGAAGAAAAGTTCACCATATTGTAGTGCCCTTTCATGGCTCCTATAGGTGAAGCAAGCAGGCAACCGGAGCTGTAGGTATGAGATTCCCCGGGTTTGATGACCGGTTTTTTCCCGATAACCCCTTCCCCGTCAAGTACTTCAAAATCATTCAGGGAATCGAATATTTTCCAGTGTCGGGAGGTGAGCTGCACCGAGTCTTTGCTCTGGTTTTCAATGGTAATGGTATAACCGAAAGCAAAATGCATTTTATAGTTCTTGAAGAACGTCCCTTCAAAACTGGTATCTACCGAAATTTTTATCCCTTTGGTTACCTGTGTGATCATTTGCTGTTAATAGGTAATGGCGCTGCCCACAAAAAATGCTACCCCGGCCATCAAGGCTAAAATAAAAAAAATTGTGTTCAGTATGAGAAACTTTAAGATAGTTTTAAAACGACCCTGTTTATAAAAATTCCGCATGGCTTTATACAGGTAAAATCCAAAAACAAGCAGGAAGATCCCCGAGCTGTCAATCTTCAGTAAGAGGTCGATTAAAAAACTAATAATGAGCAAGATAAATAATAGCGACTGATTGTGGAAACTAAAAATCAGATTATCGGTGTAGGTGTAGTTTTTTCTGATATACACCCCCCAGACAAAGACTGTAAACAGGGGAAGGAAGAAAAAAGTTGCAAAGGGCAGCTTCGTCATAAAGTCAGACAGAAATGATCCCGGCCTTTGCAGGGCACGTTGTACACTTTTGGCCATATCAAAGGCAACGCGGTTTTCGTTCTTGTCATCCAATTCGTATTTCTTCGCGGCATCATCGTAGCTGAAAAGGGTGTCTTCATGGATCAGCTTGAAAAAAAGGGTGCTTTTTTCAATAAACCGCTCTGTAAAACCCTTTCCTGATAAATTGCTGAGGTACCCCTTAGGGTCTGCGATCATGGCGGAGTCTTTTTTGCGTTGTGCCTCAACAATTGAATTGGCCAGATTCTTGGAATCAATCTTTCCTTCTGTTTCGAGGGAATCCATTACTTGTTGAGCGGCATCGGAGAACTGATCTGTGCCTAAACCCCAGGTGAATTCGCTGTCCGGGTCGGAGTTGAGTTTACTGTCCAGGTTCACATTGTCCAGATCCCCTAAGTTGCCGGCAAATCCAATCAACAAAAAATAAATAAAAGCTAGGCTCAGAAGGAAGCGAAAAGGGTTGGAATAGGATACCCGTTTGCCGGCTATGTAGTCCAGAGAAATACGTCCCGGGCGGGTGAGAAGGGATACAAGGGATTTCCAAAGTCTTGAGTCATAATCGATCAGGCTGGAGAGAAATTCGTCCATGAAATCCTTCATCGTTAATTTCTTGGTACTGTTGGCCTGGGAACAGTTCGGGCAATACTTGTCACTCATGTCCAGGGGATGGCCACAATTAAGGCATTCCGTACCCCTGAAACGCAGTTGGTAACGACCCGCGGTTTTGGCTGGTTTGGTCTCCATTGGAGAGATGGATTAGTTGCTGATGTTCCTGGAATTGGTACTGCCAATTCCGATAACGCTGTCGTAAATATCCCCAAAATTCCGGTAATAAACCAATATGGTGTAAGTGTTTTCCGTGAAATGGAAATTCCCGCAAACTTCATTGAGGGCTACGGGGCCATCTTCCCTGGCGATAACGTATTTGAAATTGTAAAACCCCTGCTTCAGCAAAAGGCTAGCTTCCATATATCCCGTATCCGGATTGTACTCCATCCGGTTGAGGTCTTCAAGGGCATAATTGTTGTATTTTCCAAAAATGTAGACCTGATCAAAACCGATTTCATCGGTATAGGGCAGGCTGAAATGTACCCAGGTATACTCCGCTTCCCGGGAGGGGTCCCGGCCCTGAAGCGTTCTAATTACAAAATCCCCGTTGATATCCGGAAAATAGGTGTACTCCTGGTCAAAGCGCCACCGGTTTGGAAAGAGATAGTGATGGTAAAGGTCTTTAAACCCGATGCTGGAAATGGCGGCCGTGGGGGCCCTCAGATCGCTGCTGTCAAAATTCAGGTATTCGTTTCCGCCGAAAAAGGCTGTTTCCTTGTCGTACTTGTATACCAGTTCACTTCCTATGGTAAACTGAGGGGGAATGTTGTACCGGGCTGTGGGCCAGTGATAATTTTGCAGGATGGCAATTTTAACCTCTTTCTTGGGGTTGATTAGCTGAATGCCTGCAGGAATTACGCTAAACTGTACCGATTGTTTTTCCATCAGGTATTCGAAATCCCTGGAGCGGCGGACAATGGCGGGAACTTTTACCTGGTCCTGATATACCACAAAGCGCCTCGAAAACTGTAAGACATTGTTGGCATTGTAGATTTCAAGGATATAATTCCCGCTGACCCTGAGGCTTACCTGATTATTTGGGATGGTGAGCTGATAATTGGAATAGGGCTGCAGGGTGGTGTAGCTGTTTTCATAGTAGATAATCCTTTGATTATCTACCCCGCTTAAGTACTGTGACTTCAGCAGTTGCGAAGGCTGCCAGTCGTAGTCGCAATGCTGCAGGCGGAAATAGTAATCCTGTTCGCTGGCCGATAAATCGTCAAATTCAAGGTAGATGGATTCTCCTAACTGGACAATGGGAAACTGGTCTTCAGTGGGGCCTCTGAAAATGATGCTCTTGATGTTTTCGGGAGGATCAACTTCCAGCTGTACCTGTGCGAAAGAAGTCAGGCTGCAGAGAAGCAGTAAAAAATGTTTAAGATCTGGGCGCATTAAAAGC
The DNA here is from genome assembly GCF_052497835.1 of Robiginitalea insularis. Taxonomy (NCBI): domain Bacteria; kingdom Pseudomonadati; phylum Bacteroidota; class Flavobacteriia; order Flavobacteriales; family Flavobacteriaceae; genus Robiginitalea; species Robiginitalea insularis. Next base: position 456,104 of record NZ_CP199296.1, on the reverse strand, counting down.
CTTTTTTCGGCTTAAAGGTAAACAAAAACCATGCCCCTGAAATTCCGACCGGTATAAAGCCTAAAAAAAGGGTTAATAATTATGAAAACGTTGTTAGATGTGCTATTTTTGGGCGGTATTTTTCTAACCTAAGGTCTACGATAATATGTCAACTGACATCCGAATAAAAAAAGGATTGAACATCAATCTTGTCGGTGCTGCAGAACCTTCTACTTCCAAAGCTGTTTCCAGCAATGTATATGCCATCAACATGGACGATTTTCACGGGATCACCCCGAAAATGTTGTTCAAGGAAGGTGGAGAAGTAAAGGCGGGTGAAGCACTTTTTTACAGCAAGGATAACGAAAAGATGCTTTTTGCATCCCCGGTGAGCGGTGAGCTGATCGAAATAGAACGGGGTGCGCGCAGGCGGATCTTAAACGTGAAAATTCTTGCGGACAAGGAGCAGAAGTATCTGGAACACAAGCCACTTGATATTCAGAAAGCGGATGCTGCAAGCATTCGCGAATACCTGTTAAATACGGGATGCTGGCCTTTTATCAAGCAACGCCCATACGATCGCATAGCAGATCCGGAAGCTACTCCCAAGGCTATCTTTGTATCGGCATATGTGACGGCTCCCCTTGCAGCCGACATCAATTATACCCTGAAAGGAAAAGAAAAAGAATTACAGGCGGCCATAACGGCCCTTGGGAAACTCAGTCCGGGAAGTTTGCACGTGAGTATGGGCAAAGGAGAAGATTCTCCGTTTTCAGGACTACAGGGTATTGTGGAGCATCGCGTAAGTGGGCCGCACCCAGCTGGTTTGGTCGGGACCCAGATCAATAAGATCGACCCTATCAACAAGGGGGAGGTTGTCTGGACGCTGAGCCCGCAAGATCTGGTACTGATAGGAGAAACCTTACTGAGTGGAAAATATAATGCAGAGCGTATTGTAGCCCTGGCAGGTTCCTGCGTCAAGTCTCCTCAGTATTACAAAACAAAAATAGGAGCTGAAATTTCCACCTTCCTTTATGCCAGCGGAGTGAGCAATGAACATTTCAGGCTGATCAACGGGGACGTGCTTACGGGCCGTAAGACCCGCCCGGAAGGCCACCTTGGGTATTACAACAATACAGTTACAGCTATCCCGGAAGGGGATGATTACGAGTTCTTCGGATGGAATAAACCCGTCTTTGACAAGATTTCCACCACCCGTGCGCTTACCTTCTCATGGCTGCAGCCCAAAAAGAAATACGACCTGACTACCAATACCAACGGGGAACACCGCGCCTTTGTGGTTACCGGGAAATACGAGGAGGTTTTTCCTCTGGATATTTACCCGATGCAATTGTTGAAGGCCTGTATGGTTAAAGACCTGGACGAAATGGAACAGTTAGGGTTGTACGAAGTGATCCCTGAGGATTTTTCCCTCACTGAATTCATATGTATATCCAAACAACCTCACCAGCAAATAATCCGTGAAGGATTGGATTTACTTTATAAAGAAATAGGATAAATATGAGCGATAAGAGACTTACGTTTAAAAAACGCCTGCACATTATCAAGCATCGACTGAGGGGTAAAAAAGTTGCCCCAGCATTTAATGCTTTCCATACGTTTTTGTTTACCCCGGATGAAACAACTCATTCAGGGTCGCATATCCGTGGGGCAGACGATTTGAAACGAACAATGAACACTGTAATAATGGCGCTTTTGCCGGTGCTGTTGTTTTCCTTTTTCAACACCGGATATCAGCATTATGCAGCCATAGACGCAGCTAATGGAATGCCAAGGGAACTGGCACTATGGGAAAATTTCCTTACCTGGGAGAATTTCTGGTTGGGCTTTATACAGGTGATGCCCCTGGTAATTATATCTTATGGAGTAGGGCTTTTGGTTGAGTTTATCTTTGCGATGATCAAGGGTCATGAGGTGGAGGAAGGCTACCTGGTTACAGGGATGCTGGTACCCCTTATCGTACCGGTAGATACCCCACTATGGATGCTTGCCGTGGCCGTGGTATTCGGAGTGGTTATTGGAAAAGAGGTTTTCGGGGGTACCGGAATGAACATCCTCAACCCTGCCCTTACCATACGGGCCTTTTTATTCTTCGCCTATCCTACCTGGATGAGCGGGGATAAGGTCTGGGTACACCAGGCCGTCGATCGGGCCGGCACCCCGGATGCGATCTCAGGCGAAACCATTTTAGGATATCTGGCACAGAATAGCAGTTACGATTACAGCGTGTCTGATATGTTCTTTGGCTTTATCCCGGGTTCTGTGGGAGAGACTTCGGCTTTTCTGATCTTGCTGGGTGGTTTGTTCCTGATTTTCAGCAAAATTGCTAGCTGGAGGATTATGGTCAGCGCTGTTTTGGGCGCCTTGGCTATGGGGCTGATCTTCAATGGCGTAGTAGACCAGGGATGGATAACAGAAACCAGCCGGTTTTATGGATTAATGAGTTTTGATTTCTGGAAGCACCTCATTGTGGGTGGTTTGGCTTTTGGAATTGTTTATATGGCAACCGACCCGGTTACCGGTTCTCAGACCAACCGCGGGAAATGGATATATGGTTTTTTGATCGGGTTTATTTCCGTAATGATCCGGGTCTTCAACCCTGCCTATCCTGAAGGAGTATTCCTGGCCATTCTCCTGATGAACGTCTTTGCACCAACCATTGATCATTACGTGATTCGGGCAAACGTTAAAAAACGACTGAAACGACTTAAAACGGCCACCATCCTGCCTAAGACCACGGATGGCAAGGCCCAGGAACTTAAAGCAGAAACAGTATAATTATGGCGGTAAATACAGACAAAAACGTCTACACAGTTCTATTTGCAGCCCTGATGGTGGTAGTTGTAGGTTCGCTGCTGGCGTACCTGGCATCTGCCCTTAAAGGCAGGATACAGGAAAACGAGCGCTTTGAAAAGCAGCAGAACATCCTCTATGCCATGGGCGTGAACGAGAATGTCGATGAAGGTTCCGTAAACTTTGTCCCTACCGACAGGGTAGAAGAAACCTTCGGACAGTACATAAAGGAGCAGCTGATCATCAGTGGGGATCAGATCACCCAGAACGATGAGGCCTACCTGATCGACATGAAAAAACAGGTTGCTGCCGCCAAGGCAGGTGAAACTCCGCAACTCCCCTTGTTTATAGGAGAAAAAGACGGGGAGACCTTTTATATCATTCCGATGTACGGAAAGGGCCTCTGGGATGCTATCTGGGGCTTTATTGCCCTGGATGATGAAATGGTGGTACAGGGGGTTTATTTTGACCACAAGGGGGAAACACCCGGCCTGGGAGCCAATATCAAGCAGCGCTACTTTATGGATGACTTCAAGGGAGAATCTATTCTGGATGGAACACGCTATGCAGGCATTAATGTGGCCAAAGGAAACAATGACCCGGTAAATGAAGATAAGACAGACAATGAAGTAGACGCCCTTGCCGGGGCAACCATTACCGGTAACGGGGTTTCAGCAATGATTTCCCAAAGCGTAAACCTTTATAAGGATTATTTAGAAACCATTAGAAAACAATAATATGGCACTGCTTTCCAAAAAAGATGCAAATCTTATTTTAGATCCCCTGGCGGACAACAACCCTATTACTATACAGGTGCTGGGAATTTGTTCTGCCCTGGCGATTACTGCTGAGTTAAAAGCATCCGTGGTAATGGCCCTCTCGGTAATCTTCGTGCTGGGTGCTGGGAATGTGGTTATTTCCCTGATGCGGAATATCATACCGTCCAAGATCCGGATCATTGTGCAGCTTATAGTGGTAGCTACCCTCGTAATTGTGGTGGACCAGGTCCTCAAGGCATTTGCCTATGAACTGAGTAAAACCCTTGCGGTTTTCGTCGGATTGATTATCACCAACTGTATCATCATGGGACGCTTTGAAGCCTTTGCCCTGGGTAACGGGCCCTGGAAGTCTTTTCTGGATGGGATCGGAAATGCCCTTGGATACGGGGTTATCTTGATCATAGTAGGATTTTTCCGCGAATTGCTGGGATCCGGAACGCTTTTCGGCTTCCCCGTCCTTGGAGATCCTATTGCGAAAACCGGGCTTTACGCCACCGGATATGAAAACAACGGCTTTATGATTATCCCCCCGGCTGCCCTGATAGTGGTTGGGATCATTATATGGGTACAGCGGTCGCGAAACCCTGCCCTGATAGAAGAGAACTAAGCGGTCTGAAATCTTATAAAAAGCTATTATGTTAGAACATGTAGAATTATTTTTTAAGTCCATTTTTATAGATAATATGGTCTTTGCCGTATTCCTTGGAATGTGCTCTTACCTGGCTGTTTCCAAGAAGGTGGCAACTGCGGTTGGCCTGGGTGCAGCTGTAATATTCGTACTTGCGGTAACCGTTCCGTTGAACTGGTTACTGGATCAGTACTTGCTGCAGGAAGGCGCCCTGAGTTGGCTGGGACCGGAGTACGCAGAATACGACCTGAGTTTTCTTTCCTTTATCTTATTTATCGCAACCATTGCTACCATGGTGCAGCTGGTAGAGATAGTAGTGGAAAAATTCTCACCTTCCCTGTACAACTCCCTGGGTATTTTCCTCCCGCTGATCGCAGTAAACTGTGCAATCCTTGGAGGCTCCCTGTTTATGCAGGCCCGGGAAATCCCTAATCTGGCTCTTGCCTTCAATTACGGCGTAAGTTCGGGTATTGGATGGTTCTTGGCTATCCTTGCCATTGCGGCCATTCGTGAGAAAATCCGGTATTCCAATGTTCCGGCTCCGCTTCGCGGTCTGGGGATCACTTTTATTATCACCGGTCTGATGGGGATTGGCTTCCAGAGTTTTGGAGGGATGCTTACAGGCGGAGATGAAGGTGTTGGTGAAGTGGAAGAAACCGTACAAACCGAGCAGAAGGCTCCTGAGGCGGAATTGACAAAAACTGAAAATGATGCGGAAACGGCAGAACAAGACGCCGTATCCTATAACGACGTAACAATCAACAAGCAATGATATTAGCTACAAGCACTGTTGGAACTATAACGATCACCATTATCGCATTTCTGATTCTGGTAATGGCCCTTGTTGCTCTTTTACTTTTTACCAAGGAAAAGCTATCGCCTTCAGGACCTGTGACCATTACCATAAATGGTGAGAAACAATTGGAGGTGGCTTCTGGGAGTTCCCTGCTGTCTACCCTTGGAAACAAGAAGATATTTCTCCCCTCAGCCTGCGGGGGAGGGGGAACCTGCATTCAATGTGAATGCCATGTACTTTCAGGTGGAGGAGAGGCTCTGCCTACTGAAACCCCGCATTTTTCAAAAAGAGAACTTACTGAGGGTGCTCGCCTTGCCTGTCAGGTAAAGGTTAAGCAGGATATGGAGATCACCATTCCTGAAGAGGTTTTCGGGATCAAGAAATGGGAAGCAACGGTAGTGAGAAACTTTAACGTAGCTTCCTTTATCAAGGAGTTCGTAGTGGAGATTCCGGAAGATATGAATTACAAGGCAGGAGGGTATATTCAAATTGAAATCCCGCCCTGTGAAGTACCTTATAAGGATATTGACATTACGGCCCACCCCGAAGAACACGAAACACCGGACAAATTTCAGGCAGAGTGGGATAAATTCAATTTATGGCCACTGGTAATGAAGAATCCGGAAACCGTTGAGCGTGCCTATTCCATGGCCTCTTACCCTGCTGAGGGAAGGGAGATCATGTTGAACGTTCGTATCGCAACACCGCCATGGGACCGTTCCAGGAACGGCTGGATGGACGTTAATCCCGGGGTTGCCTCGTCCTATATTTTTGCCTGCAAACCAGGTGATAAGGTAACTATATCCGGGCCTTACGGAGAATTCTTTATCAATGAGTCGGAATCCGAAATGCTCTACGTGGGCGGTGGAGCCGGGATGGCCCCAATGCGGTCTCATTTGTACCATTTGTTCAAGACCCTGAAAACCAACCGGAAAGTGACCTATTGGTATGGGGGTCGCTCCAAACGGGAATTATTCTACATAGACCATTTTAAACGCCTGGAAAAAGAATTTCCGAACTTTAAGTTTTACATGGCCTTGTCAGAACCCCTGGAGGAAGACAACTGGAAGGTTAAGGAAAATCTGGATGCTCCAGGAGACGGCTTTGTGGGCTTTATCCACAATTGTGTGATTGAACATTATTTGAATCATCATGAAACCCCTGAAGATATCGAGCTGTATTTCTGTGGACCGCCACTGATGAACAAGGCCGTACAGAAAATGGGAGAAGATTTTGGCATCCCGGATGAGCACATCCGATTTGACGATTTCGGAGGCTGATTTCTGCAAACCATATACCAAACCGATATTCCTGAATATCGGTTTTTTTTACTCTAAATAGTAGCATGAAACCATTAAGCAGTCAGGAATTACATAATCTGGCCATGAATATAGTGGGGCGGGAGCTGGAAAGCGACGGTTTTGAATTTATGGCCGTAAACAGTAAACCGGGTAAAAACCCCCAGTTCGTATGCCTTAAAGCAAAGGAATTGCATTTTATTGTAGTCCGGCCGGTTGCCTTTCCGGACGACCCAAGGGATTATGACCTAAAATTGCTTCAAAAGGTTAAGGATCACGCTTTAAAATTTGAAGCTAAAACCTATTATGCCGGGGTTCGGCTTTCCAATGCTACAGACCGGAAACTGCCGGTTTATCTCAATGAAGAATACTTGGTGGAATATGAAGGTCTTGTGGAAATATAGTACCGTAATTAGCTGCTTGTGGCTATGTTTTAGCAGCTGTTCATCAGATCCCCTGGCGGAACAAACCTATCAGGGGGCAGCCCTGGGAACTTCTTATGCTGTTAAGCTGTTTTCTGCAGAACAAGCAGACTTGCAGCCCGGGATCGATTCTGTTTTCCGGGTGATAAATCAGTCCATGTCTACCTACTGGCCGGATTCGGATATCAGCCGGATCAACAATGGCGATACAACCGTGGCAGTAGATGAACAGTTCAGGGAAGTATTCAATACCTCGAAAACCATATATAAGAAGACCGGGGGTTATTTTGATCCCACTGTAGGCATCCTCGTAGATGCCTGGGGATTTGGCCCGGGGAATTCTCTGGAAATGGATAGCGTGGTGGTCGATAGCCTGTTGCGCTATGTGGGCTTTAAAAAGGTATCCCTCAGGCCGGATAACCGTATTGAGAAGGCTGATCCGGCCATTCGATTCGATTTCAATGCTATAGCAAAAGGCTACGCCATTGACAGATTAGCCGTGTTTCTGGAGGATCAGGGAATTTCAGACTACCTTATAGAAGTGGGCGGCGAATTGCGCAGCCGGGGGATGAACCAGGCCAAGAAGCAGCCCTGGCTGGTAGGGATTGATGATCCCCAGGTTTTGCAGGGGAGGGCCATTAAGCAGATTGTCCGCCTAACAGACCAGTCCATGGCGTCCTCCGGGAATTACAGAAAGTTCCGCATTGACTCGGTAAGCGGGCAGAAGTACGTTCATACCATAGATCCGCTTACCGGCTACACCCGGAATTCCAATATCCTTGCTACTTCCGTGCTGGCCCCCGAATGTATGGTAGCTGATGCCTATGCAACAGCCTTCATGGCTATGGATTTGAAACGGTCCAAAATGATTCTGGCTGACAGCCCGGAACTGGAAGGCTATATCATCTACCTGGATCAGGAGGGGAATACCCGGGAGTTCATGACTCCGGGTTTTATGAAGGTACTTGGAGAGGCTGCTTCCGAACCAGGGGAATAAGCTCTCCCTGAGCGAGTCGGTAGCGGTCAATTAGTTCCGGCTTAAGGCTGCGGCTAAAGTCTACCGCCTCTACCTTAAATCCGGCAGACTTCAGGATATCGAAATAATCCTGCCCATATACCCGGACATGGTCGTATTGCCCAAAAACCCTTTGCCGCTCTTTTCTATCCGTTATGGAAGCATCTTCGAAGGTTTTTTCCCGATTCAGGTCCTGGGGCACCTGGAAAATACCCCAACCCCCCGGTTTCATTACCCTGTAGAGTTCGGAAAGGGCCTTTTCCTGCTCCGGAATATGTTCCAGTACATGATTGCAAAGGATGACGTCAAAACTGTTGTCTTCAAAGGGTAAATCGCAAATGTCTGCCTTTACGTCAGCCAAAGGAGAATTGAGGTCAGTTGTAATATAATCCAGGTTTTTCTGTTTTCTAAAACGCTTATAAAAGGCTTGTTCCGGGGCAAAATGCAAAACCTTTAACTCAGATTCAAAGAAAGGGGTTTCCGATTTCAGGTACAGCCAGAGCAGGCGGTGGCGTTCCAGGGAAAGGGTAGAGGGGGATAAGACATTTTCCCTTGGGTTTTCATAGCCATACGGCAGAAAGGTCCTGAAGGATTTTCCGTCAATGGGATCCTGATAGGTGCTTCCCCTGAGCCAAACCGATAGCAGCGGCCTGACCGCATAACTCATACGGATCAGCAGAGGCCGGGGAACCCAGCTCAAAATCCATTTAAATAATTTCTTCACAGAAGTAAATAAACAAGGCGATTATTCGGTTTGAACCCGCCGGTAAGGATTCTCTTCATCCGATTGGATACCCAGGGCTTCATATATGTAATCAAAAGTTGAGAGCAGTTGGGGTTTGCCGTCAATCAGGGCGATATCATGCTCAAAATGTGCGCTGGGTTTGCCGTCCGCCGTTAAAATGGTCCAGCCATCCTTTAGTTGTTTGATACGCCGGGTCCCCATGTTGATCATGGGTTCAATAGCCACTACCATCCCCTCAACAAATTTTTTCCCACGGCCTCTTTTGCCGTAGTTTGGCATTTCAGGGGATTCGTGCAGATCTCTGCCAAGCCCGTGGCCCACCAATTCCCGTACCACTCCATACCCGTGGCTCTCACAGTAATTCTGTATAGCATAGCCAACATCCCCTACACGGTTACCTATCTTTAAAGCTTCAATACCTATATACAGGGATTCTTTGGTTACCTGCAGTAGCTTTTTAGTTTCAGTTGCCACTTCGCCTATTTCAAAAGTATAGGCATGGTCCCCGTAAAAACCATTTTTTAAAACACCGCAATCAACAGAGATAATATCTCCTTCCTGAAAAGGTTCATCGGTGGGGATGCCGTGTACTACCTGAGCATTCGGGCTTATATTCAAGGTGTTGGGGAAATCATACATCCCTAAAAAACCGGGTACACCGCCATGGTCCCGGATGAAAGCCTCGGCAAGTTTATCCAGGTGCAGGCCAGAGGCTCCGGGTTTGATCTCCGCCGCTATCATTCCAAGGGTTTTGGAAACCAGCAGGGCGCTCTCCCGCATCAGTTCAATTTCTTCAGCTGTCTTAACGATAATCATAGTTGGCAAAGATAATCAACATCTTTGGCCTGTAAGCACTTTGGCTACAGGAAAGATCAGTCCCAGTCATAAGCATGGCGATAGGCTTGCCCGCTTAAGATTTTAAGCATATCCGTTTCCATGTCTTCAAGCGGATATTCCACAATTCGATTGATTTCGGTACCCTCTCTTGAAAAAATTATAGTTGGGACATTAGTTATCCCATAGCCTTTTTCATAGTTCTGGGGAGTCGTTTTATCACGTGTCATCATGATAACCCTGACTTTTTCTACAGGATAGTCTGCTTCCTGCAGGATTTTGACAAACCTTGGCACCTCCCTTTTGCTGTCCTTGCACCAGGTACCCATAAATAAGAGAATATCTACATCCTCCAGCAGGGGCTCCAGGGCTTCGATCTTTTCAGGATTGGGCTGGTAATCTTCCAGGTTGGGCACAAACCAGCCTGCAAATGGCCTGGTTAGCAGGGAGTCAATGTTGGCTGTGCCTACCAGTATCTGCGAATTCCCATCGGGCTGGCGGACAGCAGTGTTTTTGGGCTGGGCCTTGCAATTGATCAGGATAATACTGAGAAGAAGGATGATGGGTGCATAAAGGCTGCGGTTCATACTATATCAAAGGCTTTTGAGTCATTAATTCAGGCTGGTCAATGCCTATTATTTTCAGGATGGTAGGTGCCAGGTCTCCCAGTACCCCCGAATGTATGGCTTTTCTGTCCGGATCCACCAGTATCAACGGAACCGGATTGGTTGTATGCGCGGTATTCGGGCTGCCATCAGGGTTTATCATGGTATCGCAATTTCCGTGGTCTGCTATCACCAGTGTGCTGTAGCCGTTTTCAAGGCCAGCGCCAATGACTGCTTCGGCACAACTGTCTACCGTTTCACAGGCTTTAATAGCGGCAGACATCACCCCGGTATGACCCACCATATCCGGATTGGCAAAATTAAGGCAAACAAAATCTGCGTCTCCTTTTTTCAATTCAGGAATAATGGCATCTTTTATTTCGTAGGCACTCATTTCAGGCTTAAGGTCATAGGTGGCCACTTTTGGGGAAGGACAAAGGATGCGCTCTTCACCTTCAAAAGGAACTTCACGGCCCCCGTTAAAGAAAAAGGTAACATGCGGATACTTTTCCGTTTCGGCGATACGGATCTGTTTTTTACCCGCCTTTGAAAGGACTTCACCCAGGGTGTCCCTGATATTTTCCTTATTGTATACCACCCGGACTCCTTTATAGGAATCGTCATAATTGGTAAGGGTGACATAATGAAGCTTTAAAGGGTGCATATTTTGCTCATGGTGGGCCTGCTGGCTCAATACCTCAGTAAGTTCCCTGCCCCGGTCGGTGCGAAAATTGAAAAAGATCACTACATCCCCATCCTTGACAGTGCTTACGGGAGCCCCGTCTGCATCAATCATTACAATGGGTTTGATAAATTCATCGGTTACCTCCTCTGAATAGCTTTTTTTAAGGCTTTCAACAATGTTATTTGAAGGGGAGCCCTTTCCATTAACCAGCAGGTCATAAGCTTCTTTTACCCGTTCCCAGCGTTTATCACGGTCCATAGCGTAATAACGCCCAACCACAGAGGCCAGTTTTGTATGAGTGTTTTTTATAAAATCCAGCAGCTCGGAAAAATATGATATTCCGCTTTTCGGGTCTACATCCCTGCCATCGGTAAAGGCGTGTACAAACGAAGCAGGAACGCCGGCATCCTCGGCAGCACGGATGAGTCCTTTTAAATGATTGATATGTGAATGAACCCCACCATCACTTAAAAGACCCAGGAAGTGTACAGCCTTCTGGTTTGCTTTTGCATATTCAAAGGCCTCCTTCAGGACAGGTTCTTTGGCAAGCTCATTCTTTTCTACGGCCAGATTGATCTTGGCCAGGTCCTGATATACTATCCTCCCTGCTCCAAGATTCATATGGCCCACCTCGGAATTTCCCATTTGCCCTTCCGGCAGTCCGACATTCATCCCATCTGTTTGAAGGGTGGCATTGGGGTATTTTTTATAAAGGGAGTCTACAAAGGGTGTATTAGCTCTGGCTATGGCCGATACTTCAGGGTCCGGGGAAATGCCCCAGCCATCCAGTATCATTAAAATTACTTTTTTATTCATGCTGCATAATATTTGCAATACTCAAAAATACTGGTAATTAGAGCGAAAAGCCAGTAATTTGGGATACTTTTTGGAAATTGGGAAACGGGCTGCGGGTAAGCGGGTTCAATGAAAGGTATGTGCTGCTTTGGCTGTTAAAGTTTCGTTATTTAAGTGTTAAGGAGGGAACTTATGGCCGTCGTAATGGTCTATATTTATGTAAGGTTCGAGTATATTGAATATTGAGTAAACTGTTAATAGTCGCTCAGTATCGTATAAGAATCCAAAAAAAGCTGTGAAATCGGAAGGAGTTTACTCATCAATCAAAAAACCCTGACTGTATGTCGGGGTTTCTTTTTTTAGTGATTTATTGAGTTTTTGGATGCCAGATATCAGGCGTTAAAATTCAAATCCTGTAGCAGCCCTGTATATAAAGGCATAAAGCGCCATCACGAGCATGAGGGCACAAAAAATAGAATACGCTTTCAATAAAATCACCAGATAAGCTGGTTTGCAATCATCAAAGGCGTGTAAATAGACGTGTTTAAAGTGTAATAGTGTTCCCATATAGTTTCTTTTAATGAATTAAAACAAAGCTATAAGGGTTAAATTGGAGGTAATAATAAGTTTGGGAATGCTGCCAAGATACAAAAAAAATGACAGCAATCTCGCCCAGGGAGTTTAATTGTTAAGAGCGGTATTTGGCAATGGCATCTCTAATCCTTCGGATGCGGTTGTCAGGGTCCGGATGGGTACTCTGAAATTCCGGCGGGCGATCCGGGCCGGCAGCTTTTTTAAGAATTTGCATAACTGCTATGAGTTCTTCCGGAGGGTAATTTGCCTGTATCATACACAAAACGCCTAATTCATCGCTTTCCAACTCGTCTTCCCTGCCATTCTGCAGCAGTGTATTCTGCCCGTAACTGGCTACCACACTTCCCATATCGGCTCCTACTGAGGCACCCATGGCAACGGTTTTCCAGTAATCCGTTTCTGCAATGCGTTCAGCGGAATGCCGCCCGATTACATGGCCAATCTCATGTCCGAGCACCCCGGCCAGTTGCGCTTCATTTAATTTCGAAAACAGGGCATAGGTGATGAATACCTGACCTCCGGGCAGTGCAAAAGCGTTAATGGTGCGTTCATCGGCAAGCAGATGAAATTCATATCTATATGGAGTTTCCCGGGCTACACTGTTCTGTACCAGGCGTTTTCCCACGGCATCTACCACGGCCTGCAAACGCTCATCCGGGTAGAGGCCTCCGTGCTGCCCGGCAATTTCAGGAGCTGCCTGCAGGCCGATGGCGATTTCCTGCTCGGAATCCATATTGATAGTCTGCACTCTGCCCGTAAAAGGGTTTTCTTCCTGGTTGCTGCATCTTTGGACATAGGCAAAGCCAATGATCAATACCCCAATCAGGATGCGGATTTTCCAGCTGCCTCTTCGCATTTCCCCTTAGAAAAATTTATGAAACATAAGTTCTTATAGAAGTTCAGGATTGATGTCCAGGATATTGTCCCGGATATAGGTTTGGATAAAACCCGTGGTAAGGTGTTCACTTCCCAGGAAATCATCGTTTTTCAGCATTCGGAGAAGATTCAACCGTCGCATTGCGGCCAGCATCGGGACGGATAGCGGGGCATAACTGTAATGCCAGGGTTCGTATTTGAAGCCTCTGCGCCTTGGGTTTTCGGTATAAACCAAATAAAAACCATAAGACTCACTATGCAAATCCATCCAGTTTTTAAAATCCTCAAAAGGCCCGCCTGCTTCAAATTTGCCTGGGACCAAAACATCTCCCGTACTCGGTTTGGAGGCATCAATGAGGTCTACGTCCGTTCCCCAATGGTGACGGCTGGTTCCCGGGATGGTTGAATATTCCACAATTTTATCAATGGCTTCTATGGGGCTTACCGATATATCTTCGGTAAAGGATACGTATTTGCGCTCAAAAATACTTCGCTGCCGTTCATAGCTGCGGTAGCTGCTCACTACCTTAATATCGATGCCATCCTGATAGGCATCTTTTTTCATACGTACAAAGGCATCATGGGCTTCCTTCCTGAGGTTGATTCCTTCCCCGTATAGGTCCAAAACGGCTTTTCCTGTTAATTCATCTGTGCTGAATTCCCTATCCTGGCTCCATAAGGGCAATTGGGGCAGGCTCAGGGCCAGGCTGCATAACCCGGTTCTCTTTACGAACTTTCTTCTATCCATTCCTCTTGTTTTGACTGGCTCCAATAGATGAGAAGCCTTTCCAATACTAAGGTAATAAAAAAAGAGGGCTGGCTTTCATATAGCCATTTAATTGGTCAGGTAAAAGTACCCCTGGTGTCGTTCCTGTAAGTCGTGGAAGGTGATAATGTAGAAATAGATACCGTCTTTCAGTCCGGCATCTTTGTTAACCGCAAGATCTGAATTTGATTTTCCGTCAAAATCATTGTTGTAACGGTCTTTTTTGTAAACCAGCAGCCCGTATCGATTGTAGATCTGAAGCGTGTTATTGGGGGCATCCAAGACCGGTTCTATTACCAGGGTTTCGTTGTTTCCGTCCCCGTTAGGAGAGAGATAGTAATTATCCAGCTCAAAGGTTTTATAGGTTGCCATGGCATCGTCGTTTCCGCCTATGGTCAGAATTTCATACTCGTCTGCCACAAAATAGTCAGAAGTAATGCTGCCGTAATCGCGGCCCCCGGTAACTTCGGTATTTCCAAGATTAACCCATTGCTGTGCTGCTTTGCTCCAGCCAACTACCTTGAGTTCCGTCAGAAATTCTGCAAGGCCGGCCACGTTGCTATATACATCCCAGTTTAAGGTAACCTTAGCCGGGATACTCCCTTCCAGGCGCCAGAATTCCTTATCGCTGACCTGTAAATGGGCCCCCGAAGTTTTTGAGGTCTCAAAGCTACTGCTGAGGCTTTTCGGACTATTGGGATCTTCTGGGAAATAGGCACATTTGACTTGAGGTTGTATAGCCATGGAGGTGATACTGAGAGGCCGGATGCGGCTGGCATCCCCAACCGGAAATGTAAAATCCTGCTTGTTGCGAACTGCTCCGTACCCATCTATTTTGGAAACGCTGCTTTCTCCGGTATAAAAAGAATCATTTGTAAAGGAAAGGAACTGAATGCTAATTTCCCTGGAGGTTTGGATGTCCCCGGAGATCAAATTCCCGTTATTGATGACCTCTACGGGTACTTGAAGAATTAGTCCCGGTTTGGCGTCAAATTCGGCATCGTGCAGCATTGGACTAAAGGTGCCTGAAATGGTGATCGGACGGGTTTGACTATAGAAACCAACCAGGTTGTCTTCATTTTCAAACCGGGCGTTGTTGATCAGGTCTGAATGAAAACCCAGTTGCCCGGTGGCATGTAGTTTTACATTTCCGTAATTCTGAACCGCTTCCTGGGAGTACAATGCGCTTCCCAACCCCATAATTATTAGGGCGAAAATAATGTCTGGCTTTATGGGTCTGTTTCTATTCAAAATACTGCTGTCTGATAGCCTGAAAGTTAAGTGCCGATCGAATAAATTTAATCCCTAGATATTTGATGCCAGTTGGTTCCGTCACTCTGCAACCAATAGATTTTGCTTTTTTGCAATTTATTTTCTGTGCTTCCATCATCTTTCAAATAGTTGATGTTCAGAAAATTATCTCCATTTGACATATTTTTGAGAATATAAATCCTTCCCTGACAACTGCTGGCTGCAGGTATAGTAATCAAGAGATCTTTGGTATTCATGATCAGCGTAAAATCGTTTAAGGTCAAACTGGTGTTTACTGAAGTCGCACGGATTGGAGAAGAAAAAGATCCTGCTACCTGCAGGGTGGAGTTGGGCGTATTAGTGCCCATACCGACCTTGCCTCCGGTAAATCCTAAATTCTGATTATTCAGGTTGTAGGTCCGTGTTTCGGGATCCTGGGTCAAATCATCTGTTGCAAGGTTCTTTTCAGGTCCCATCGGTCCGGCAGGCCCTTGTGGTCCAACCGCACCATCTGCTCCTGCTGGCCCTTGTGGTCCTGCGGGTCCTTGCGGTCCAACGGCTCCATCTGCACCGGCGGGTCCTTGTGGTCCCACGTCACCCTGATCACCCTTGTCACCTTTGTCTCCTTTGGGTCCTTGTGGCCCGACAGCTCCATCTGCTCCGGCGGGTCCTTGTGGTCCCACGTCACCCTTGTCACCTTTGTCACCTTTGGGTCCCTGAGGTCCAATAGCACCATCTGCCCCGGCAGGTCCTTGAGGCCCAACAGCTCCATCTGCTCCGGCGGGTCCTTGTGGCCCGACGTCACCCTGATCTCCTTTATCTCCTTTGGGTCCGGTAGGTCCCTGCGGTCCAACAGTTCCATCTGCCCCAGCGGGTCCTTGTGGTCCTGCGGGTCCTTGCGGTCCTATATCTCCCTGATTACCTTTTGGTCCCTGAGGTCCAACTGCGCCATCTGCCCCGGCAGGTCCTTGCGGCCCAACAGCTCCGGCGGGTCCAACGGGTCCTTGCGGTCCTATTGGCCCAACGTCTCCCTGGTTACCCTTATCTCCTTTGGGTCCCTGAGGTCCGACAGCTCCGGCGGGGCCAACGGGTCCCTGCGGTCCAGCATCTCCCTGGTCACCTTTGTCTCCTTTGGGTCCCTGAGGTCCAATAGCGCCATCTGCTCCTGCTGGTCCTTGTGGTCCTGCGGGTCCTTGCGGTCCCACGGCGCCATCTGCTCCTGCAGGTCCTATTGGCCCAACGTCTCCCTTGTCACCCTTATCTCCTTTTGGTCCCTGAGGTCCGACAGCTCCGGCGGGGCCAACGGGTCCCTGCGGTCCAGCATCTCCCTGGTCACCTTTGTCTCCTTTGGGTCCCTGAGGTCCAATAGCGCCATCTGCTCCTGCTGGTCCTTGTGGTCCTTTGGGTCCCTGAGGTCCGACAACTCCATCTGCTCCAGCAGGTCCTTGTGGTCCAGCGGGTCCTTGTGGTCCTGCGGGTCCTTGCGGTCCTATGTCACCCTGGTCGCCTTTGTCTCCTTTGGGTCCTTGCGGACCAACTGCGCCATCAGCTCCGGCAGGTCCTTGAGGCCCTGCGGGTCCCTGTGGTCCAACAGCTCCGTCTGCTCCGGCAGGTCCCTGTGGTCCAATATCTCCTTGATCACCTTTTGGTCCCTGAGGTCCCATTGCGCCATCAGCACCATCAGCACCATTCACTCCTGCGGGTCCAATAGGTCCTTGTGCTCCAACATCCCCCTGATCTCCTTTATCTCCTTTGGGTCCCTGCGGTCCCATTGCACCATCTGCTCCGGCAGGTCCTTGCGGCCCTGCGGGTCCCTGTGGTCCAACAGCTCCATCAGCCCCGGCGGGTCCTTGCGGTCCAACGTCGCCCTGGTCGCCTTTGTCTCCTTTGGGTCCTTGCGGTCCGATAGCACCGTCTTCTCCGGCAGGTCCTTGCGGCCCGATAGCTCCATCAGCTCCATCAGCTCCGGCGGGTCCCTGTGGTCCTGCAGGTCCTTGCGGTCCAACAGCCCCATCCGCTCCGGCAGGCCCTTGCGGTCCAGCGGGTCCCTGAGGTCCGACTGCTCCATCCACTCCGGCAGGTCCCTGTGGTCCTTGAGGTCCTACCGTACCATCAGCACCATCTGCTCCGGCAGGTCCCTGTGGTCCTGTAAGGTCTTGAGAAGTAAAAGTCTTTCCGTCCGGATAGATGATGGTAAAAGTTCCGTCATTGTTATCGATAAAACGGAAGTCCCCGGCACCGCTTCCTCCTTCGCAAAGGTTACGCCATTCAGTGGCATTGAAAAAATAAAGGCATTTTACTTCCGTGTTGTAAACCAGGGCGCCTTGCAAAGGCTGCATGGCATTCATTTCCTGGGTGTTGACCCGGGTCAGGACCAGGGCTTTATCCTTGCTTTCGAGTTCCAGCAGGGAAGCCAGGTCAATCCGGTCTGGGTTGGAGCCTACTTTTAATTGCGCCTCGGCGGCCACAACCAAAAAAAGGCTGGTAATAAGCAGGAGAAGTTTCCTTATCGAATTTGGGAGCATGCGGGTCAATTCTTTCTTACTCAAAAATACCGCTACTAAAGGGGTTTAAAGGGGAAATGTTGTGAACGCAGCTCAGGTTGTGGTGAAATGATAAGACCTGGTAAAATACCGATAAAAGATGTTATTGAACGACTAAAAACAGAAAGGATATTATCGGTCAAGATACAGGAAACCCTGATATTCCAGACCCAGGTCCAGCATACGGATCAGGTAAAAATACACCCCTTCGGGCAGGCCTTTTTCCCTGTTTATGATGATACCGTCCACATTGGCAACACCTACAAATTCATTGGTGTAATTATCCATTTCGAACACCTTTAAGCCGTTTCGGTCGTAGATCTGCAGGTTGTTGTTCGGGGATTGTTCCAGCTCTTCTATATACAGGAAATCATTGATGCCATCCCCGTCAGGACTCATAAAGAAGTTTGGGATGGTAAGCAATTCCTCGGGCTGGGCCCGGCTGCCAAAGGTTATAATTTCATATTCATCCGGCACAAAGGTCTCTGAAATCGCAAAACCATTGTTAAGGTCACCGGAAACGGTGGCAGTGCCCAGTTCCAGCCAGCGTCCTCCCTGCTTGTTCCAGCCCATCAGCACCACATCCTCCCAGTTGGGGGTGAGGGCCGCAATGTTAGAGGTAGGCGTCCAGGACAGGGTTATGGTACCCGGGCTGCTGCCTTCCAGCCGCCAGAATTCGAAGGTGCTCACTGCGCCCACGGTCCTGGGTCTCAGGTCTGTACGAAAAGCGGGGTAGATGCTGGGGTTATTCGGATCTTCCCGGAAATAGGCACATCTGGAGAGGGAATACACGCTTTCCCCCTGCAGGGTCAGCCCCTTGTATTCTGTCCCATCCCCCACGGGGAAAATGATTTCCTGTTTATTGATGGCCAGCGCAAAACCGTTCACTTTGGAGTTATCCCCGGCCCCTACCGTAAAGGCATCCTGCAGTAGTCCAAGATACTGGTCGGAAAGGGAACGGGTGGTACGAAAATCACCATCTATAAAATTGACGTTATTCTCAACGGTCAGAGCGGTTTCAAGATCCACCCCAAAGAGGTTGGCAATCTCCAGGTCGTAGACCATAGGGGAGAGCGAACCGCCCACAAAGAGCGGGATATCCCCATAAAAGCCTACCAGGGACGGATTGGCCGCAAAAGGGCCTTCATTGATAAAGTTGGTGTGAAAGCCCACATTGGCCCCGTCGTGCAGCTGCATATTGCCGTAGTGCTGCAGGGCGGGTTGTGCCATTCCCATGACAACGCTAAAAAACAGTATGTAGGCCAGTTTTTGCATGGGTTAGTTGATTTGCTGCCAGTTGGTACCGTCGGATTGTAACCATAAGACAGATTGGGCATCTACTTGACTGTCAGAGGCTCCAGTCTCATTAATATAGGAGCTTATGCTGGTAGCCGCTCCATTTGGATTTTTAATAATGTACATCCTGTTGTTTGCTGTTCCTGCGGCTGGAAGGGTTATCGTATGTGAACTACTTGCGATCACAATTGTGTGGTGTGCATCGCTCAAGGTCAAAACACCTGTAGTAGTCGTCAGGGTAGGGGCAAAAGATCCGTTTATTTCCAAGGTAGAATTAGTATTGGTCGTTTCAGCGGAACGATCATTAATAGAAACTGCCAGGGTACTCCCCGTAGCAAAGCCAATACGATTTTCGCCCAAACGAAACATACCGGTATTTCGGGTGGTTTCCTGAGTAAATCCAAAGTTTGGATCACTTTGGGATCCGAAACCGGAAACAAAACGCAGTCTAGCCCTTACATTCCCGTCAACATCCAATTTCTCTGCGGGAGGGCTTACCAAGCTAAAAACAGATCCAATTCCAAAATTCTCGTCAATGCCACCTGCAAAAACCAAATCGCCACCATTTATATCATAGGTACGATAAGTAGTGGCAGTCTGGGTTAAATCCGTATTGGCCAGATTGGTGCCGGCAATAGCGGCTAGTTCAGCTAAGGCTCCTTCTACTTCAGTAGCGGTGAAGTTTCCTCCGGCATCAACAATGTTCACTTCGGTTGCGGTCTGATCATCGGTACCGGGATTATTCAGGGCACTCAAATCAGCTGTAGCCGTCCCGCCATCCTCGAGGGCGATAGTGAGCTGGTTGGTACCGGCATTAAATGTAGTGTTGGGATCGTCTAATTGTTGATCATCAGTACTGTTAGCTGCCAGTTCAGCTAAGGCTCCTTCTACTTCGGTGGCAGTGAAGTTTCCCCCTGCATCGGTAATATTCACTTCTGAGGCGATTTGATCATCAGTCCCTGGATTATTCAGGGCGCTCAAATCAGCTGTGGCCGTCCCTCCATCTTCCAGAGCAATAGTGAGCTGGTTGGTACCGGCATTAAAGGTAGTGTTGGGGTCGTCCAATTGCTGATCGTCAGTTCCGGGATTATTCAGGGCGCTTAAATCGGCTGTAGCGGTCCCTCCATCTTCCAGAGCAATGGTGAGCTGGTTGGTACCGGCATTAAAGATTGTATTAGGATCATCCAATTGTTGATCATCAGTACTGCCAGCTGCCAGTTCAGCTAAGGCGCCTTCCACTTGTGTAGCAGTGAAGTTTCCCCCTGCATCGGTAATGTTTACTTCTGAGGCGATTTGATCATCGGTACCTGGATTATTCAGAGCGCTCAAATCAGCTGTGGCCGTCCCGCCATCCTCAAGAGCAATTGTGAGTTGGTTGGTACCGGCATTAAATGTAGTATTAGGATCATCTAGCTGTTGGTCATCAGTACCCGGATTATTCAGTACACTCAAATCAGCAGTAGCCGTCCCACCGTCTTCCAGGGCAATGGTGAGCTGGTTGGTGCCAGCATTAAAGAGAGTATTGGGATCATCTAGCTGTTGATCATCCGTACCTGGATTATCCAGTGCGCTCAAATCAGCAGTTGCCGTCCCGCCATCCTCAAGAGCAATTGTGAGTTGGTTGGTACCGGCATTAAAGATAGTATTGGGGTCGTCCAGTTGTTGATCATCCGTACTGTTAGCTGATAGTTCGGCTAAGGCTCCTTCTACTTCGGTAGCGGTGAAGTTTCCCCCTGCATCGGTAATGTTCACCTCTGATGCGGTCTGATCATCAGTTCCGGGATTATTCAGGGCGCTCAGATCGGCAGTTGCAGTTCCGCCATCTTCCAAAGCGATGGTGAGCTGGTTGGTACCGACATTAAAGGTAGTATTGGGGTCGTCCAGTTGTTGATCATCCGTACTGTTAGCTGCCAGTTCGGCTAAGGCTCCTTCTACTTCGGTAGCGGTGAAGTTTCCCCCTGCATCGGTAATGTTCACTTCTGAGGCGATTTGATCATCTGTACCTGGATTATTCAGGGCGCTCAGATCGGCAGTGGCCGTCCCGCCATCTTCCAGCGCTATTGTGAGCTGGTTGGTACCGGCATTAAAGATTGTATTGGGATCGTCCAGTTGTTGATCATCAGTACTTATTGCTGCCAGTTCGGCTAAGGCGCCTTCCACTTCCGTAGCAGTGAAGTTTCCCCCTGCATCCGTAATGTTTACTTCTGAGGCGATTTGATCATCAGTACCTGGATTATTCAGAGCGCTCAAATCAGCTGTGGCAGTCCCGCCATCTTCAAGAGCGATGGTGAGTTCGTTGGTACCGGCATTAAAGGTAGTGTTGGGATCATCTAGCTGCTGGTCATCTGTTCCCGTAAGCGTCTCAATATTTCCCGAATCATCAGTAATTGTAAACGTACCATCCAAATTGTCAACTATGGTTGTTCTTTTGGAGTCAAAAGTAGTTGGCGTACCATCTTCGCTTATGTACGTAAAAGTACCGTCGGTATTATCTGTTAATGTAGTGGTAGTTTCATTGGAGTTAATTGTAACAGCAGTTCCTGAATCATCTGTAATGGTAAACGTTCCGTCTAAATTATCTACAACTGTTGATCTTCTGGAGTCAAAACTGACGGGAACGCCGTTCTCATTGACATAGGTAAATGTACCATCGGTATTATCGGTTAAGGTAGTAATAGTTTCCCCACTGGCAGCTGCATCCACATTGAGATAAAGTCGCCCATCAGTTCCGGCAATGAGGTTGTTATTTGGGTCTATGCTGATTAGATTTTCCTGCAGGGAACCACCGTTATCAACAATTTCCAGAATTCCATTCGTTATTTGGAAACTTGTATTTAGTTCATTGGTGGGATCCGGGTCTGCGTCATCCGTATTAATTGTAACGATATTCCCTCTTTCGATTTCAATATTCCCGGGTGTACCGTCTGTAATGAGGTTTTGATTATCGCTGCTGCCCCCTGCAATTTCATCAATAGCGTCCTGAACATTGGTGGCTGTAAAACCTGAGGTGGAATTATCATAGGGAAGGGCCAGAGCATTCAGGTCCAGGGTTACATCTGCCCCGTCGTTTCGGGTAAAGGTGTAGGTGCCGTCCAGGTTGTCTGTAATGGCAGCCTTGGCAACGGTCTCTGAAGTTCCATCTTCCTTGGTAAAGGTCACAAAACCGTCTGCATTATCTGTCAGGCTTGTAATGGTTTCATTGATGGTGGCCGTCGTTCCATCTGCCTGGGTTAGGGTGGCAATCAGGTTTCCGGCAACGGTATCGGTAATGGTCAGGCCGTTGGTTGTGATGGTTACATCTGCCCCGTCGTTTCGGGTAAAGGTATAGGTGCCATCCAGGTTGTCTGTAATGGCAGCCTTGGCAACCGTTTCAGTAGTTCCATCTTCCTTGGTGAAGGTCACAAAACCGTCTGCATTATCCGTCAGGCTTGTAATGGTTTCATTGATGGTGGCCGTCGTTCCATCTGCCTGGGTTAGGGTGGCAATCAGGTTTCCGGCAACGGTATCGGTAATGGTCAGGCCGTTGGTTGTGATGGTTACATCTGCCCCGTCGTTTCGGGTAAAGGTATAGGTGCCGTCCAGGTTGTCTGTAATGGCAGCCTTGGCAACCGTTTCAGTAGTTCCGGCCTCGGTGGTATAGGTGACAAAGCCATCCCCGTTATCGGTCAGGCTGGTCACGGTTTCATTTATCGTAAAGCTGGTCCCGTCAGCAAGGCTCAGCGTGGCAATCACATTTCCCGTCACCAGGTCCGTAACGGTCAGGTTGTTGGTATTGATCTGCTGTACATTCCCATCCGGATCGGTAAAATCGTAGGTGCCGTCCCCGTTATCGGTCAGGTTAATGGTTGCCGTCTGGGTCTGTAGCGCTGCGATAGCCGTTTCCAGGGGTTCTGCATCGTAGTAAACCCCATTGTCAGTGCCCAGTACAATGTCGTTTCCGGCATCCGTACTTACGAGATCTGCACTGATCAGGTATCCGGCATCATTGATAAAATCGGCCAGGGTTACATCAATCAGGTCTATTTTTTCGTCGGTTACTGCATTGTCTGAGAGTTCATCCGTCCCCACCGAGCTGTCTGCAAGTTTGTCGATGTTGATGGAGTTATTCTGTATATCGATCCCGTTAATACTGAAATCCACTATGTTGTTTCCGGTTATCTGCCCTACTTCAAAATGCAGGGTATCGCCTATTTGGGTCAGTACCATGGTGGTATCCGGGTTTACTACCGGGGCCGTGGAAAAGATCAGCGGAAAGGCATCGCATACATTGATCCATTCTACGCCGTCGTAGTAATGGATACAGGCTTCGTCCGTATTGTAAATAAAGGCTCCTGGCAGCGGGACCAGCGCATTCATTTCGGCAGTGGTTAGCCGGCTGATGACCAGCACCTTATCCCGGCTTTCCAGCTCCAGCAGGGAGGCGGGGTCAATGGTCTGGGGGTTGTCCCCGATTTTTACCTGGGCCTGCATCAGCGTTCCCAAAAAGATCATGGACAGAATTAAACAGCTTTTAAGTTTCATACGGCAAAGTTTGATTTGGTTGGGGTCCTGGCAGGGACCCCTCCGGCTGGTAACCGGATTTCTAACGGAAATTTAGAATTTCCATTGTAAACAAAAATAAGATTATGGTCTCAAGGTGCCCAGTATTTGTTGTGAATTAGCGCCTTTTGTGGTTGAAAACAGTATAATGGCCTGCTGGCACACCGGTTACAGCCCTAAATCCTTCTCAATTAGGCGAAACGGTTCTAATCCCAATAACCACAGGCATGTATATTTCAGGATTAACATAAGTTTAAGGGGCAGGTATTTTTTTTTCGGTCGGGATGTTCTTAATTTATAGTATTGTAATATTCCGAACACTAATGAGGAAATTTGTTTTGATAACCGGCCTTCTGCTTGTGTGTTTGCAGCTTTCCGCTCAGGATTCCCGCAAACTGCTCAGGGGGACGGTCTTGTACAGGGGCGGGGGTGTTCCCAATGAGAATGTGATTAATTCTACTGCCGAAACGGCTACCATTACCGATGATGATGGCCACTACGCCATTGAGGTTAAGGCCGGGGACGAGTTGATTTTTATGGCCCTTAATTTTCAACTTGAAATTATTACCATTACAGAGGAAATTATTAAAAATAACCGCCTGGTGGTTGAGGTCAATGAGAAGGTGACAGAGCTGGATGAGGTGGTGGTAAGTCCCGAAAACCAGGAGGCCTTTTTACAGCTCAAAAATGAAGATTTCAAAGAATACGACTACGAAACGGACCAAACCACCGAAGTGGTCAATATTGCTGAAGACCAAACGGTCAGGGGCATGCAGTACGGACTGAATTTTGTCAGCATCTTCAAGTTGCTGGCGAAGGGAATTGCTGGCGATAAAAACCAGTCACCGGAACCTCTGAAGGTAAGTGAGGTGCTGCGGCAGGTATACGATGACAGCTTTTTTGTTCAGGATTTGGGTATTCCCCAGGAGCAGATTGATGCCTTCCTGGTCTATTGTGATAAGCAGTTGCCACCCAGAACCTTGCTCCGCAAAGAGAACGAATTCCAACTTATAGATTTCCTTGTAAGTAACAGTGAGTCCTTCCGCAACAGCCTTCAGGATTAGATCTGCTCTCTGCATCCTGCTTCTGTTTACACTAAGCCTCCAGGGAAAGGTATACGCACAGGAATCCCCTCTGCCCGCCAGACAACTCTCAGGACGGGTCACAGAGCAGGAGGAAGGGATTCCCGATATGCACATTATCAATCTTACCTCCGGGGATGCCACCATCTCAAATGCCGGCGGTTATTTCTCTATTGACGCAAGCCTTTTGGATACCTTACTCTTCTCTGCCGTTCAATATAAGCGGAAAATGCTGATTATTAGGCAGGAACATCTCGAGGCAGGTTTATTGCTTGTGCCTGTGGAACCCTTTGTAAATGAACTGGATGAAGTAGTCCTGAGGCCTTATAATCTCAGTGGGGATTTGGATAAAGACCTTGAGAACCTGCCTGTGGAGGAGACTGTTTCTTCAATATCCCTGGGATTGCCGAATGCCTATGTAAAGGTGAAGACTCAAACCGAACGAAAATTGTTTGAAGCGACCACCGGAAGTGGCCTTATCCCATTAAATCCGATAATCAATGGCATCAGCGGGAGGACCAAAATGCTTAAAAAAAGGCTGGCTCGCGACAGGTCTTATGAAAAAGCCAGGCGTACCTGGCTGCTCTATCCGGACAGCCTCTTATTAAAACAGCTGGTAATTCCCGATGACCGCCTGGAAGATTTCAAATATTTTTGCGAGGTGGATCCCGCTTTTGAAACCCTGACTGATAATGGCGATCAGCTAAAACTGTGGGCATTTTTCCGACGGAAAAGCCAGGATTATCGAAAATTCAATGCCCTGGATTGAGGTAGGGGGAAAAAGAAATGATAAGAGTCCTGGCATAGCTTTTGTTAACTTAAAGACTGAAAAAGATACGTGATGATAACAACCCTAAAAAGTGGATTTTTTGCGCTGCTGGTGGCAGTTTCCGTCTTGAGCGGCCTGCACAAGTTTTATGTAAGCGTTACCAATGTAGATTACTCAGAAAAAGACCAGGCTATCCAAATGATCAGTCGGGTATTCATAGACGATATGGAAGCGGTGCTCTTAGAGCGATACGATTTCAGGGCCCGCCTGGCAACTCCAAATGAATCCGCCCAGGCAAACGACTACATTGAAAAGTACTTTAAGGCTAAATTCAAGCTTACGGTAAATGGAAAAGTAAAAGATTACAAGTTCCTGGGTACCCGATACGAAAATGACCTGCTGATTTGCTATATGGAAGTAAGCGGGATTGAAAAAACGGCCCTGGAATCGGTGGGGATTGAAAATGAGGTTTTGACCGACCTTTTCGAGGAACAAAAGAATCTGGTACACTTCAACATCCTGGGAAGCAAGAAAAGTGTAGTCCTGATCCGCGGGAATAATAAAGGAATGTTAAACTTCTAAGCAGGAAACCCTGAAAACCAGCTGAAATTTATATTTTAGGCCACCTTAAAAACCAAATTATAATGATGAAGATAAAGTACGTTTTTGCCGCACTCTTTTTTGTTTCTTCCGCCCTTGTTTTTGCGCAGGAAACCGAGACCAAAAAAGAGCCCGGGCATACCAACCAGAGCAAGTTCCGGCAATTATATCAGGAATTTGCCACCCCCAACACCTATCGTTCGGCCTCCGGAACCCCCGGACCGGATTACTACCAACAGCAGGCAGATTATAAAATGGACATCACTCTGGATGACCGCAATGCGCGTATCTATGGAGAGGAAACCATTACCTATTACAATAATTCCCCGGACGACCTGGAATACCTCTGGGTCCAGCTGGACCAGAATGTAAGGGCCAAAGACTCCAAATCTCCTTTGAGGAATGGCGGAGGAGTTCCCTTAGCCTACCGTACAGGAAGTTTTACGGGCGAATACATGACAGAACCTTTTGATGGCGGTTTCAATATTGAGTATGTAAGAGATGCTTCCGGGAAGCCGATCCCTTACACCATCAATCAGACCATGATGCGCGTGAATATCGCAGAACCCCTGAAGAGCGGGTCTTCGATTTCCTTTTCTATCAAATGGTGGTACAATATCCCGGATCATACCGTAAACCGGGCACGTTCCGGTTTCGAGTACTTTCCAAAAGACGGGAACAGGGCCTATGTGATTGCACAGTTCTTTCCGAGAATGGCTGTTTACAGCGACGTTGAAGGCTGGCAAAACCACCAGTTCTGGGGCAGTGGGGAATTTGCCCTGCCCTTCGGGAATTACGACGTGAACATCACAGTACCTGCCGATCACGTGCTGGATGCCACCGGAGTGTTGCAGAACCGCAAGGAAGTTTTTTCAAAGGAAATGATGAAGCGTTACGAGCAGGCGAAGAAGTCTTATGACAAGCCAGTGATCATCGTAACCCAGGAGGAGGCCGAGGCAGCCGAGAAAGGATTTTCGGAGAAGACCAAGACCTGGAAGTTCCGGGCGGAAAATGTACGCGATTACGGTTTTGCAACTTCCAGGAAGTTTATCTGGGATATGCAGGCGGTTAAGATTGGCGGAAAAGACGTTATGGCTGTTTCCCTTTACCCCAAGGAAGGAAACCCGCTTTGGGAGGAGTATTCCACCAAGGCCGTTGCCAGCACTTTGAAAACCTACTCATCCCACACTTTTGATTACCCTTACCACAAGGCCATCTCCGTACACGCTAAAAACCAGGGGATGGAATACCCGATGATATGCTGGAACTATGGCCGCCCCAATGAAGACGGAACCTATTCGGACCGGGTTAAATATGGGATGATCTCTGTAATTATCCACGAAGTAGGTCATAATTTCTTCCCTATGATCGTCAATTCGGACGAGCGTCAGTGGGGATGGATGGATGAAGGTTTGGATACCTTTATGCAGTACCTGGCTGAGCAGGAATTCGGGGAAACCTTCCCGGAAGCTATCAGCCCGGACGAGAAATACCCTTCCAGAAGGGGAGATCCTTCCAAAATAGTTCCCTACATGGCAGGAGATCAATCGACCATCTCACCGATCATGTCCAACCCCGAAAACGTTTATCAGCTGGGGCCTAATGCCTATGCCAAACCGGCAACGGCATTGAATATCCTCAGGGAAACCGTCATGGGTCGGGAGTTGTTCGACCACGCCTTTAAGACCTATGCTCAGCGCTGGAAATTTAAGCACCCTACCCCCGAGGATTTCTTCCGCACCATGGAAGACGCTTCTGCTGTAGATCTGGATTGGTTCTGGAGGTCCTGGTTCTATACAACCGACTATGTGGATATTGGGGTTAAGGGCGTTAAGAAGTATTACGTTTCAGACAAGCCAACCGCAGAAATGCGGGAGTACATGGCTGCAAATAATATCACTGAGGATCAACTGCCTCCGCTGGTATATTTGGCAGAAGAGGATAGCGAGGATTTCGATCCCGAACTGAAGGGGAAATCACCTACAGAAATATCTCAGCCACTCAAGGCCTTTATGATGGATAATATGACCGAGCAGGAGCGCGCACAGGTGCAGGAACCCAAGTATTTCTATCAGGTTACTTTCGATAAGCCGGGTGGCATCCCTATGCCGCTGATTGTTGAATACACCTATGCAGATGGCACTACCGAGCAAGTAACTTATCCTCCTGAAATTTGGAGGAAGAACGATGATGAGGTAAGCCGTGTGATTTCTTCCCAGAAGGAACTGGTAGGGATCGTGGTAGATCCGAAAGCTGAAACTGCCGATATCGATACTACCAACAACAGCTGGCCGAAGAAAGATCAGCCTTCAGAATTTGATCAGTTTAAGGAGAACATAAAGGGCAAATAAAGCCAACTTAAGTAAAAAAAAGTCCCGAAGCTCCTTCGGGACTTTTTATTTGGCGATAGATTCTTATGTATATTTGTGCCATGAGTATGATGTTTTTGTTTATCAGCGGGGCGGAAATATTTTTTATCCTCTTTATAGTGGTGATGGTGTTTGGTGCGGATAAGATCCCGGGTATAGCCAAAGGCCTGGGCAAGGGGATGCGGCAACTCAAAGACGCCACCGAAGACATCAAACGGGAAATACACAAAAGCGCTGAGAAGCAGGGTATCGATACCTCCTTTACAGAAGATATTGAGAAAGATCTGAAGGAAGTCAAAAAGAACCTGGACGACGTAGGGGGTACCATTCGCCGTAAATAGTTGTTATGCTGGAACGCTTGCTTCATTGGGACCGGGAGGCGTTTATCTATCTCAACAGCCTGGGTATAGAAAAGTATGACGGTTTCTGGACCGCCGTTACCGATATCACAACCTGGATTCCTTTATTCCTTTTATTTTTTGCATTGCTGCTTTTGAAATATCCAATCCGGGAGGGGCTGGCCATGGTAATTACCTCGGTATTGCTGTTGCTTTTTGTGCTCTGGTTCACTGATTTTACAAAGGAAATGGTAGCCCGACTGAGGCCCAATAATGATCAGCAGGTCAATACCCTGATACGAATACTTCGCAATCCTGTGAGTTTCAGTTTTTTCTCAGGCCATGCTTCTTCTTCATTCTCGCTCACCACGCTGGTGTTTCTGTTCCTGAGGCCTAAGTTTAAATGGGCCTTCCTGTTTTTTTTATGGCCTTTACTGTTTGCCTTCAGCCGGATTTACGTAGGGGTACATTACCCGCTGGATATCCTGGTCGGGGCGCTGGTGGGAATACTCCTGTCCATTTTGTTCTATAAGGGGTTCGCCCGCCTCAGAGCACTGTACATACAGTAAGACCATCCCGAACAGGTAATACTACCGTTCGCACCCTGGGGTCTTGTTGTAATTTCTTATTCAATGACAGCAGTATATGGGTGGGTTTGTCTTTTACATCCAGCGGCTCCACAACTTTTCCGGACCATAATACATTATCCAGTAAAATCATCCCCCCTTTGTTCATTTTAGGGTAAACGGCTTCAAAATAGTCCGGGTACTCGGCCTTGTCGGCATCGATAAAGGCCAGGTCAAAAGTTTGCTTAAGGCCCGGAATAACATCCAGGGCTTCCCCAAGATGGCTGGTAATCTGATCGGCGTAGTCACTTTTTTGAAAATACTTCTGTTGTATAGCCCGCAGTTCCGGGTTAACGTCAATGGTATGAAGGCTGCCACCGCTTTGCAGTCCTTCGGCAAGGCAAAGGGCAGAATAGCCTGTGTAGGTCCCAATTTCGAGGATATGCAAGGGATGCACCAGGCGGGAGAGCAGGCTTAGCACCCTTCCCTGATAATGTCCGGTAATCATCCTTGGGCGCAGGACCTTAAGGTGGGTTTCGCGGCTCAGGGCAGCTAAAAGAGCTGGTTCCGCTTCGCTATGCGCTTCTATATACTGTTCCAGATCGGGAGAGAGAAAATGCATGCTGTTTGTTTTTGCAAAATTACTGAAATCCTTGCTACCTTAGTTTTAGTAAGACCGTCTGTTATGAAGATAAAAATCCGCCCGGCAACGCTTTCCGATCTGCCCGCCTTACGTGAAATGGAACAGGGAATAATCCGGGATGAGCGTCCTTATGACCCTACCATTCGCCAGGATCCGGTCCACTATTACGACCTGCCTGCCCTGATAGCAGACCCGGATTGTTATTTCCTGGTTGCGGAAGCGAACCAAAAGCTTGTCAGTACTGGATATGTACAGAAAAAAACCCCCAGGCACTATCTGGATCACGAATTCTATGCTTATTTAGGATTTATGTACACGGTGCCCGAACAACGCGGTAAAGGGATTAACGGCCTGTTGATTTCCGATTTAAAGAAATGGGCCCGGGAGCATGGTTTAAAGGAATTCCGTCTCACCGTTTATGAAAACAACCTGCCCGCCATCCGGGCCTACCAAAAAGTTGGCTTTTCCCGGCACCTGATAGAGATGCGTTATCGGGAAGAGTAGGGCAGGGGTCTTTTTATGGATCAGAACCACATATTGAACGCTTCGTTGTATTTTTACACAAAATGGCTCTATGAATTTTGAAAATACCCTTGAATATGCCCGTAGTCTGGATGCGGCTGACCCCTTGCGCGATCACCGCGAATCATTCTTTTTCCCAAAAGTTAATGGCAAAGAAGTAATTTATTTTACAGGTAATTCGCTGGGGTTACAACCCAAAAGTGCCTCACAGTATGTCAATGAGGTCATGCAGGATTGGAAAGAACTGGCTGTAGAGGGCCATTTTTATGCCGAGAAACCCTGGTGGGAATACCACGAATTGCTGGCAGGCCCGCTTTCTGAGATTGTAGGAGCCTCTGCAGAAGAGGTAACCGTTATGAATACGCTTACAGTAAACCTGCATCTGCTCATGGTTTCCTTTTACCGGCCTGAGGGAAAACGGTACAAAATCCTCTGTGAGGAGAAGGCATTTCCCTCGGATCAGTATATGCTCAAAAGCCAATTGGAATTTCACGGATACGATCCTGATGACGCCCTTATTGAGGTGGTCAAAAAGCCCGGGCAACACCATTGGACCACAGATGATTTTACAGATGCCATAGAAGCTCATTCAGATGAAATTGCCCTGGTATTGATGGGCGGGGTTAATTACTACAACGGGCAGGTGCTCGATATGCAGACCATCACCCGCGTTGGTAAGGAAAATGGCTGCATGGTGGGCTGGGACCTGGCCCATGCGGCCGGGAATGTCAGGCTTTCTTTGCATGACTGGGAGGTAGATTTTGCTTCCTGGTGCAGTTATAAATATTTAAACAGCGGCCCCGGCAATGCTTCGGGGGTTTTTATTCATAAAAAACACCTGGGTAAAAATGATATCCAGAGATTTGAGGGCTGGTGGGGAAATAAGAAGGAAAGCCGTTTTATGATGAACCCCCAATTCGACCCTATGGAAACCGCGGATGCCTGGCAACTCAGTAATCCGCCAATTCTTTCCCTGGCCCCTTTCCTGGCTTCTTTAAAGCTTTTCGAAGCCGTGGGAATGGAAGCCCTTATTGCGAAACGTAAGCAGATCACCGCCTACCTGGAATTTATCCTTCATGAAATTGATGCGGAAGTAAATAGCCGTTTTGAGATCATCACTCCGGCATCCAGAGGGTGCCAGCTCTCGGTTTTCCTGCATGGGCAGGGTAGGCCCCTGTTCGATTATCTGATGCAAAACGGAGTGATTACCGATTGGCGGGAACCCAATGTCATCCGCCTGGCTCCGGCCCCTTTTTATTGTTCCTATGAAGATATGTACCGCTTCGGGCAGATTTTAAAGCAGGGCATACAATCGCTTGCAAAACCCCAATAAACCAATAACTGATGTATCTCTATAACAGCAGACTATTCCGTTGAAATCTCTGAGGCTCATTTTATCCAACCCCCGTTATTTTGCTCCGGCCTGGGTCTTTGCCAGCCTGAACATCTGGTTCGGTACCTGGGCCATTTACATTCCATCTGTTAAAGAACGTCTGGAAATTGACAAGGCCAGCCTGGGTATTGCCATTTTTTTCCTCTCCCTCGGGGTTTTTACCATCTTCCCCCTGGCTACCAGAATTATCAACTATTTAGGAGTGGGCAGGGCAACCTGGTACGGAGTGGTCAGCAGCAGTTTCTTTGCGTTTTTTCCATTGATTGCTCCCAATTACCTGAGCCTGATTATAGCACTGTTCTTTTTTGGTGCTTCTAATGGATTTACGGATATCTCCATGAATACGCTGGTTACAGAAATAGAGAAGGAGGATCAGCAGCATTTCATGTCCGCAGCCCATGGATTTTTCAGCCTGGGGGGTGTGCTTGCGGGGATGGGCAGTTTTCTGATCCTGCTGATAGGGAACCCGGCCTGGCACATGCTTGGGGTTATTGTGCTGGTTTTCGGGATTAACTTGTACTTCAGGAATCATTATGTCCACCTAAAGGCTGCCCCTGTGGAAAAAGAAGGATTCAGTTTGAAATTGTTCAGACCTCTGTTGATCCTCGGAATAGTTTCCTTTATGGTAATGGGGGGTGAAGGCGCTGTGGTAGACTGGTCCGGTTTATACCTGCAGGAGATTGCGAATGCCCCCGAATTCCTGATCGGTAGCGGTTTCCTTGCCTTTTCCGTAACCATGACCCTGGGACGTTTTATGGGGGACGCCATCAGTGCGCGAATAGGTTCCGTTAAAATTGTGGCCCTGGGAAGCGCCATTGCCGTACTGGGCTATCTGGCGGTACTCTCTACTGCTATTTATGCGGTTATTGCAGGTTTCGGGCTAATCGGCCTGGGATTTTCAGTAATCATCCCCGAATTGTTTCGTATTGGCGGAAAGGTAAAAGGGGTAGACTCTGCACAGGGAATCGCCTTTATCGCAGGGGCGGGCTATTCGGGTTTCCTTACAGCTCCTCCTGTTCTGGGCTATCTCGCGGAAAATTTCAGCCTGAAAACCAGCTTTTGGGTGCTTCTGGCCTGTGCCGTACTGGTCCTTTTGGCCACTTACACTCTCCACAGGAAGAACTGATCTGCTGGCATTAATTTACCTGAATCCCAGTGAAATAAAGTTTGAAAGAGCCTTCGGCATTAGTGTGCATACTGGAAATTTTCAGGCCGTTATAATCGTCATACCCTTCCCAGGTGGTTATCATAGAAGGTTCCTCCTGATTACCCCTCCTGAAAACCCATTCCCTTACCAGTGAATCTTTGTCCAGATAGAAATCATAAGCGTCGCCGGGGGTATAGCCCCCTGGGCCGGTATAAACCACGGTTAGTTTTTCCAGACTGTCCCCGGAGATAGGAGCAGGTTGTTTGGATTCCATGGTATATTCAAAACTTTTCTGGTCCCAGACCCACTGATAAGGCGCAAGCAACCAGTATTTGTCATTGATAAACCGGGCATCCGCCCCCATAAGAGTAGAATCTACCTCTGAACGCAGATAGGTGAGGGTGTCGCCTTCCATCATCAGGCTTACGCGGTTATTTTTTACGTTCCAGATCCAGGAGCGCTCCGAATGCTGATCGCCGCGATCAATATTGAAGGTAAAACGGATTTCTGAAATATCCTTCCAGTTGTCATAACCATGGGCTCCGGCCAGTTTTTCCAGAAGTGGTTGTTCCTGAAGCGGTTCTGCTATTTGCTGTTGTTCGGTTTCTTTGGCGTTATCCTTGCAGGCAACTACAGCTAACAGGCAGAGAACTATTTGGAGTATACGTTGGTGCATGATCTTTATTTTATTTCAAAGATACCATCTTTTAAAATACGCTGCAGCAGATTTTTCAGAGCCCGGGGAACAGCCCTTTTGCAGAATTTATAAGGCTGCCACGGGAGGTCCCGGGAAGGAATTTAAAGGAGGAGAACTTTACTTTATTGGCACGCAAATTCTTATAATTTGATTATTTTTGACCTTTAACCAAAAACGTAGCATGAGCGCAAAAAAAGGAAAAGTACAGGAAGCCATTGACAGTCGGTTACTGGAGGAACGAAAGGTGTTTTTATGGGGAGCGGTAGACGATGATTCCGCCAAGCATGTAATCGACCGTTTGCTGTACCTGGATCTGCAAAATCATAAAGAAATCCAATTGATGATAAACAGCCCCGGTGGTTATGTTACTTCCGGATTTGCCATATACGATACCATAAAGGCCCTTAAAAGCCCGGTTTCCACGGTTTGTACAGGCCTGGCTGCATCCATGGGTTCTATCCTGCTATCCGTTGGAAAAAAGGGGCGCAGATTTATACAACCGCATGCCCGGGTCATGATTCACCAGCCCAGCGGTGGAGCCAGGGGGCAGGCTTCCAACATAGAGATTCAGGCAAAGGAGATCCTTAAAACCCGCGAGATAGGAGCAAAGATCCTTGCCGAAAATTGTGGCCAGCCCTATGAAAAGATCATGAAGGATTTTAACAGGGATTATTGGATGGACGCTGCAGAATCTGTTGAATACGGAATTGTGGACGGCATCCTGGAGTAGGATATTAGAAAACAAATCAAGAGAAAAGACCTTCTCTGCCGTGGCAGAAGAAGGTCTTTTGATATATATAGACGCCGAAGCGGGAAATACGTATACTTTATTTACGTAAAGGCTGCTTTTTCGGATCTTCTCTCAGCATATCAAAAGCTTAAATGGTTCAGAAACGGTCGGGATTAGCAATAATGGCCGCAGCCCGTTCTTTTAATTCACTGAGCTCTTCAGCCGATTTCTTTTCTAGCAGGCTGTACATCATCCCCATCCTGGGGTTGTCTTTTAAATACGGTTTCTTGTCATCCAGGAAATTCCAGTAAAGCGCATTGAAGGGGCAGGCCTTTTCGCCGGTTTTGACGGTTTTGCTGTAGTGGCAGCTACTGCAATAATTACCCATTTTATCAATGTAGTTCGCGCTGCTCACATAGGGTTTTGTCGCAACTATACCTCCGTCCGCAAACTGGCTCATCCCTCGCGTATTGGGAAGTTCAACCCATTGGATGGCGTCTATATAGATACCCAGATACCACTTATCTACTTCTTCCGGGGCTACCTGTGCGAGTAAGGCAAAATTCCCCGTGATCATCAGGCGTTGAATATGGTGGGCATAAGCCGTCTCCAGGCTTTGGGAAATGGCGTGCTTCAGGCAATTCATCTTAGTCTTACCAGTCCAGAAAAAGTCGGGCAGCGGATTCTTGTTTTCCAGTTTGTTAAACGTTTCGTATTCGGGCATTTCCTTCCAGTAAATGCCGCGCATATATTCGCGCCATCCCAGGATTTGGCGGATAAAACCTTCCACTTGTGAGATATCTATGGCCTCCCTGTTTTCAAGGTAGTAGGATTCAACACCTTCCACCACTTCCCGGGGAGAAATAAGCTTGCTGTTCATCGCAAAGGAGAGACGGGAATGAAACAGATACTTTTGTTCGGTGTGCAGTGCATCCTGGAAGTCACCGAAATGCACCAGCAAATGCTCGCAAAAATAATCGAGAAGCGACAGCGATTCGTCTCGGGTAACCGGCCAGGGAAAATGCTCCGGCTCCAGCTCCCCGATGGTTTTGACACCCGCATCAGCAATTTCTCCGGCCAACCCGCTTACGTCCTTATCAAAATTTAATTCAGCTGGGATAGCCGGTTCCCCCTTCCATTTCTTGCGGTTTTGCTGGTCGAAATTCCACTGCCCTCCCAGGGGCTGTTCCCCTTGCATCAGCACCTGATGCTTTTTGCGCATCATGCGATAAAAAGATTCCATCAGGAGTTGTTTCTTGCCTTCAAAAAATAAGCTCAGCTCCTCCCTTGAGGTGTAGAAATGTTCAGTATCACAAGCTTCTGCAGGTATTTCAAGCTCTTTTACGAGTTCTTTCAGCTGCTCGTCCAGGCGATATTCGTCAGGGAGCAGATATTCAAAGCGTTCTGCCTGTAGTTCCGCAATTACCTTTTTAATCAGGATATTCAAATTTTCTGAAGACTCCTTATCTGAAATTTTAATATAGTGTACTTTATGGCCCTGCTCTTCAAGGGATTGTGCGAACATCCGCATAGCTTTGAAAAAGGCAACCACTTTTTGAATATGGTGGGTTACATAATCCGTTTCCTGCCGCATTTCGGCCATCAGGTACACCACTTCTTCATCTGCTGATTGAAACCAGCTGTGCTTTGTGTTGAGCTGGTCACCGAGGATTAGGCGAAGTGTTTTCATTTGCAAATTTTAAAATAAGGTATCCTGCAGCCAGGTTCGTCTGAATTTCCCGGAGGGGTCATAGCGATCAGCCTGCAAGGAAGTATTGAATTTTCGATCTCTGGGATCATTTCCAACCCCCGAATTATACATCCAGTTTCCCCAGTTGCTGTGCACATCGTAGTCCAGCAATAAACTTTCAAAATAGGATGCCCCGATGCGCCAGTCCTGTTCCCATTCCTTGGCCCAGTAGCTGGCTACATTCTGCCGTCCGCGGTTACTCATCCAGCCCGTATGGGCCAGTTCCAGCATATTGGCGTTTACAAAATCGCAGTCGGTACGGCCCTCCGTCCATCTTTGCAGCAGCTCGCTGGCCTGCCCCCAGGGGTAGTCGCGGTTTTTTATGCCCCCGACAAAGAAGATCTTAGAACCGTGTTTCAGGGAAATATATTTAAAATAATCTCTCCAGATGAGTTCAAAGATCAGCCAGTAGGTATCCTGGTTTTTCTTTATTTCCCGCTCATACTTTTTCACTTCCCAATAGATGGTTCGCGCGGAAATTGAACCATTGGCCAGCCAGGGGGAGAATTTTGAGCTGTAATCTGTTCCTAGCAGGCCATTACGAGTTTTTTTATAGAAGCTCAACTTTTTACTTTCCCAGAAATAATGGTTTAAACGCTCTTTGGCAGCCTTTTCTCCACCTCGGAAGGGAAAAGCAGACCGTGGGTCGGGTTCAAAGGGTTCAAAGCCGAGTTGTTCAGGACTGGGCAGGCCTGTATCCAAATCGATGAGGTTTTCAATGGATTTGGGAGCCAGGGGTTGTGCGAGTGTCCGGACAGAGGCCTGTTTTTCGCATGCTTTTCGAAACTGGGTAAATACCTCCGGAATCTTTGAGTAAGAAGGGTAGGGAATGTCATCCGGGTGAAAAAGGAATTGCTCGAAAGATGTTATCATTTCTATCCCCCCGGGAAGGGCGGCTTCCACCCCCTTGTAAACAGCTACTTCTTCCGTTGTCCATTCAGTCTGGCTGAAAATATGGGTAACCTGCTGTTCCTTGCAGATTTCAGGTATTATTTCTTCTGGCTTCCCCCAGTAAACCAGCAAGCTTATATTATACTCTTTTAAAGCGGTCTTAAGTTCTGCAACGGTTTCCAAAAGGAATTTAGCCCTGAATTTTCCGGTTTTCGGAAAGCCGAAAGCTGTTTTTGAAAATTGGCGTGGATCAAAACAGTATACGGCCAGGCAACGATCTGCCGAGCCTGCCTGGCATAGGCCTGTATTATCCAGAATTCTCAAATCATTTCGAAACCAATAAAGAGCTGTCTTCATAAAACTAAATCGAATCGTGCCCACCAGCAGGCAAGCCGCTTATGGATCTTTAATCATTTTTGGAATTCCTGCAGCGTTTACTGCAATATTTGACGTTTTCCCAGTCTTTCGCCCATTTTTTCCGCCAGCTGAAGGGACGGCTGCAGACCGGACAAATCTTTTCAGGCAAATGGCTTTTTATATGCATATTGTTTATCAAAAATAAATAATAATTAAACAAAAAACTGTTAGGGATTCCCTAAATGAAGGGATCAATGCTTTTAGGGTATCAAGAACATTCAAGTTTTAGTACCTTTAAGATTTTATGGCTAGCCCTAATATGAAACAAAGTTCAAAGAACATTGCAATAGTCGGTTCGGGACTGGTGGGATCCCTGCTTGCCATATATCTCAAAAAGGCAGGCCATCAGGTAACGGTTTTTGATCGCAGGCCGGACATACGCAATGTGGTATTTTCAGGACGCTCCATCAATCTGGCCATGAGTAATCGTGGCTGGAAGGCACTTAGGGGAGCGGGGATTGAAAAGGCGATCAGGGAAATCGCCATCCCCTTATACCAGCGTGCCCTGCACGTTAAGGACACCCCCTTATATTACCAGAAATACGGGAAACAAGGTGAAGCCATCTGGTCTATTTCAAGGGGGGTACTCAACCGCAAAATGATAGACCTGGCCGAGGAGGCCGGAGTAGTATTCCGATTCGAAGAAAAGGTCTGGGATATTGACCTGCCAACCGCGCAAATTTATACCGGAGAGACGGAGAAAAGCGAATGGACAGCCTATCAGTTTGATCATGTTTTCGGATGCGACGGGGCCTTTTCCAGGGTGCGCCATAAGATGCAGCGACGAAGCCGTTTTAATTACTCACAGGAGTTTATTGATTTAGGTTATAAAGAACTGACCATTCCGCCAAACCCGGATGGGACCCACAAGCTGGACAAGCATTCTTTCCATATCTGGCCCAGGGGAGCCTTTATGTTTATAGCCATGCCCAACCTGGACGGCAGTTTTACCTGTACGCTCTTCCTGCCATTTGAAGGCAGGGAATCCTTCGAGAGCATCCGGACCAAGCCTGATGCCAGAAAGTTTTTCGCTACTCATTTTCCGAATGTCATGCAGGATATTGAGAACCTGACTGAGGATTTTTTCAAGAACCCCACTTCGGCCCTGGTCACGATAAAATGCTATCCCTGGACCTATTGGGACAAAGTTGCCCTGGTGGGCGATTCGGCCCACGCGGTGGTACCCTTTTTCGGACAGGGCATGAATGCGGGTTTTGAGGATATTTCGGAACTGAATGATCTTATGCAAACCCATGGCGATGATTGGGAACAGATTTTTTCAGAGTATCAGGAAAGACGAAAACCCAATGCTGATGCCATCGCCGAATTGAGTTACCGGAATTTCGTAGAAATGAGCAGTAAAACCGCCAACCCGGAATTCTTATTGCAAAAAAAGATAGAAAAGCATTTTGCCGCGCTTTACCCGGACAAATGGGTCCCTGCCTATTCCAGGGTTACTTTTTCCGATCGGCCTTATACAGAGGCCCTGGAATTAGGAGACCAGCAAGAGCGGATTATGAAAGAAATCATGAAAATGCCGGATCTGGAGGAACGTTGGGATTCTGAGGAAGTCACCCAGCGTATCCTGGACTTACTTTTGGAAAACCCGGTTAAGACCCCATAAAAAAACCACCTCTGCTGAGGTGGTTTTTAATGTTTTAAAAAGGTCAGTTATTATTTGATCTTCTCAAACAATTGCTGCATTTTTCCTTGTTCTTCTTCCGCCAGTACAGGATCTACCAAAATCCTGCCGCTGTGCTCATCGGTAATGATCTTTTTGCGCGAGGCAATTTCCACCTGAACCTGAGGGGGGATAGTAAAGAAAGAACCTCCTGAGGCTCCCCGCTCAATCGGAACTACCGCCAGTCCGTTTTTAACATTGTGGCGAATGCGTTTATAGGCGTTCACCAGTCGTTCTTCAATTTGCTTTTCGTATTCCTCGGATTTCTTCAAAAGGGCTTTTTCCTCTTTTTCGGTTTCTGCCAGAATCGCATCCAGTTCACTTTTCTTGTGCTTCAGGTGCGTTTCCCTTTCGCTGAGCTTCTCCTTGGTTTCAGAAATAACCTCTTTTTTCTGTTCTATCTGGGCCTTGAATTCCTTGATGTGCTTTTCTGCCAGCTGTATTTCCAGTTCCTGGAATTCAACTTCTTTGGAAAGTGAGTTAAACTCCCGGCTGTTACGGACATTTTTTTGCTGCTCGCTGTATTTCTTGATCAAAGCTTTCGCATCTTCGATCATATTCTTTTTGGCCGTAATCTCGTAGTTAATGGTTTCGACATCCGTCTTGAGCTTGTCTACGCGGGTTTTAAGTCCCAGTACTTCATCTTCAAGATCCTGGACTTCCAGTGGCAGTTCCCCGCGAACGTTGCGGATTTCATCCACACGGGAGTCAATTAACTGCAGGTCGTACAGGGCCCTTAATTTTTCTTCTACTGTAGCTTCTGTCTTTGATGCCATATCTAAAAATAATTGATGGGATTCGTTTTCGTCTCGGATAAAGAGATGGCAAAATTAGGAATTTTTTTCCTAAGATAATCAACCAAAAGGTTTTTTGTAAACTGCTCAGTTTCATAGTGCCCGATATCGGCCAGCACTATTTTTCCTTCAGCGGTGAAGAAGTCGTGATACTTCAGGTCTGAGGTGACCAGTATATCTGCCCCGGCCGCCAGGGCGGGCCCGATGGCAAAGGCTCCGCTGCCACCCAGAACGGCTACTTTCCGGACCGTCTCAGAAAGTAATTTTGAATGCCGTATGACAGAAACATTCATCCGTTTTTTAAGCAGTTCCAGAAATTTCGCTGTTTCAAGGGGTTTTTCAAGCTCACCCAGCATTCCCATCCCCAGGAGTTGGTGGGCGTTGTTAAGGGTATATAGCTCATAGGCTACCTCCTCATAGGGGTGATGGCTGAATAAGGCCTGTAAAACTTCATTTTGACGATCAGATGAAAAGGTGAGGTCCAGCCTGATTTCATTTTCCAGTTGCGGAATACCGGGTTTACCCACGGCGGGGCGGGCAGAAGGCCCGGGGGTAAAACTACCCTGCCCTGCAGACCGGAAACTGCAATTGGAGTAATTGCCGATATTCCCGGCCCCGGCATCAAACAATGCTTCCAGCAGCGAATCGGTGTGGGATTCCGGCACATAGGTAACCAGCTTTCGAATCACTCCTTTTTTGGGAATGAGGATGCTTTTGTTTTTCAGGCCGAGGACCTCGCAGATCTTGCCGTTAACGCCTTCCCTGACATTATCCAGGGCCGTATGCATACTGTAAATGGCAATATTGTTTTTAATGGCTTTCAGTATAACCCGTTCAACATAGGTGTCTCCCCTGAGTTTTTTAAGGCCCCTGAAAATGATCGGATGAAAACTCACAATCAGGTTGCATTGTTTCTGCACAGCTTCGTCAACAACTGCTTCCAGGGTATCCAGGGTAACCAGTATACCTGTTACTTCTTTGTTATACTGACCCACCAGCAGGCCAACATTGTCAAAATCCTCAGCATAAGACAATGGTGCGAGTTCTTCCAGCTGATTGGTTACGTCTTTAATAGTCATCCTGTCTGTATTTTCAAGCCTCTCAAAGATAAATAAACTATTTTCGCTCTTATGAACTTCATACGAAAATTGGCGCTTCCTGTGTCTTTGATCTATGGCCTGGTAGTTTACCTGCGCAACAAATGCTATGACTGGGGATGGTTCACCTCGATCTCTTTTTCCACGCCTGTTCTGTGTGTGGGAAACCTCAGTGTGGGCGGGACCGGGAAAACGCCAATGGTAGAATGGCTGCTTCGCGAATTTGATGGTAAAAAGAAAGTAGCAGTGCTCAGCAGGGGATATGGACGTAAAACAAAAGGTTTTTTAATGGCTGCAAAAGACAAAACTGCTGCCGATCTGGGAGATGAACCAGCTCAGCTTTACCTGAAATTCCCCAGGGTTACCATAGCTGTTGACGGTAACCGCAGAAGGGGTATACGAAAACTTCAGGAGATGGTGGCTCCTGACCTGATTATCCTGGATGACGGTTTTCAACACAGGCGTGTTCAGCCCAGAGGCAGTATCCTGCTTACCACCTATGACAGTCTGTATACGGAGGACTTTTACCTCCCATCAGGGAGCCTGCGCGACCATAAATCGCAGGCATCCCGCGCCGATGTGGTGGTGGTTACCAAATCTCCGGAACAACTCAGTGATGCCAGCCGTGAGCGTATTCGCAACAGACTAAAGCTGCATTCAGAGCAGTTGCTGTTATTTGCCAGCCTCGCGTATGAGCAGGCCAGGACTCCTGGGGGGAAAACCATAGAGCTCGATACTTTAAGAGATACCGCTTTGACCGTGGTAACCGGAATTGCCCGCCCGGAACCCCTGTTGAACTATCTGAGGTCGGTTGGGCTGCAATTTCGGCATCTGCGATTTGCAGACCACCACCATTTCAGCCCGGGGGAGATTAAACAACTGCAAAAGGAAAAGTGTGTAATTACTACAGAGAAGGATGCAGTACGGCTCAGGGGACAGCTGGATGCAATGATCACAATAGGGGTTAAACACCATTTTGCCCCAGAGGATGAGATACTTTTCAAAGGTTTTTTATCAGGCCTTTAACTCAGGGTTTTTTTCATTTTGTGCTCCACGATATTTTCCCCGATTTTCCGATAAAACAATTCAGGTTTAAAGGGTTTGGTGACCACATCGTTACATCCGGCTGCATAGAAGGTTTCCAGACTGTCATCCAGGGAGATAGCTGTTAGCGCAATAATGGGGGTGTCCGGGTCAAACTCCCGTATGGCCGCAGTGGCTTCCACCCCGCTGATTCCCGGCATATGGATGTCCATTAATATCCCGTCATAGGCATTGGTTTTGGCAAGCGAGATCGCCTCCGTCCCGTTATTCGCGATATCACAGCTGATATTTTTCTTTGCCAGCATTTTCTTGGTAATCACCTGGTTGATCTTGTTGTCTTCAACCACCAGCACATTGAGCCCGTCAAACTCGTATTCCTTTTCGGAGATTTCAAAGGGGATATCATCTACAAGGGTGTCTTTGCATTTAAGCTGCAATTCAAAAAAGAAGGAGCTTCCCTTTCCGGGCTCGCTTTCCAGTTTGATCTGGCTGCCAAAAAGCCCCAACAGGCTCTTTACGATGGTAAGTCCCAGGCCGGTTCCACCGTATTCGCGGTTGATTTGAATGGACCCCTGCTCAAAACTGTCGAAAATATGCTCCTGTTGCTCTTTATCGATACCAATCCCGTCATCCCGTACTTCAAAATACAGGTGGGCTACGTCATCTTCCAGTTTAATCAGTTTAGCCAGTACCAGAACTTCTCCCTGTTTGGTGAATTTCAGGGCATTGCCCACCAGGTTCATAAAGATCTGTGATAATTTTAAAGGATCGCTCATTAGCGGCCCTGGTATTTGGGGGTCGTAATCCAGGATCAGTTCCGTCTGGTTTTCCTTCGCGGTCTGCTGCAGGGAGTTCATTACCTCTGTCAGCACCTTTTTAAGGTTGAATTCCACTTCCATAGGCTCCAGCTTATCCGCATCAATTTTATTGATCTGGAGTATATCGTTGATAAAGTTCAGCAGGTAGTCTCCTGAGAACTTCAGGGCCTTGAGGTGTTCTTTCTGTGCCTCACTTGGGTTTTCTTCCAGCAAGAGGTGCGTCAGGCCCGTAACTGCGTACAGGGGTGTTCGCAATTCGTGACTAACCGTTGACAGGAAGTTGGTTTTGGCCTCCATAGCCATAACGGCAGAATCCCTGGCGGCCTGTAATTCCCTGTTCTTGGTTTGGAGCAGGTCGTTGGTCTTCAGTTTTATCTGATTATTGCGGTAAAGCGATACGGCCAGTAAAGAGATGATGGTCAGGAAGGCCGAGGTGAGGATAGCTGTTATTTCA
The DNA here is from genome assembly GCF_052497835.1 of Robiginitalea insularis. NCBI lineage: Bacteria > Pseudomonadati > Bacteroidota > Flavobacteriia > Flavobacteriales > Flavobacteriaceae > Robiginitalea > Robiginitalea insularis. Next base: position 413,042 of record NZ_CP199296.1, on the reverse strand, counting down.
GAACGGTTGGCAGATTCACTCAGGCGAAGGATCTGTTCATCCTGCTGCTTGAGCTGTTCTGTCATGAAGTTAATTTGTATGCTGTCCGATTTCGAAGTCTCCACCTCCAATTTGGAAACAGTATACAGAGAATCCCGCAGGCGCTGTATATTTTGAATATGGATCAAGGCTTGCGAATACTGACCGCTGCGCTCGTAGAGTTCAGTGAGTAATTCATTTGCCTGCAGTACTTCTTTTGAAAACTCATTGGTCCTCGCTATTTCCAGGGCACTGCGGGCATTTTCAATACTGCTTTTAAGGTCTTCTTCCTCCCTGTTCAGCAGGCTCAGGCCCAGATATGCCTTGGTTTTGAGGTAATCCTTTTCATAAGGATCCGTATTGACCAAAAGGGAATTATAGTTGGTCTTGGCGGTATCAAACTTCCCGATAACCCGGTAGATGTCGCCCTCCAAAAGGGTGATCAGGTTTAACAGGTTCCTGTCATTACTCTCCTTTTTGGCCTCCAGCAATTTATTGATAGCCTGGAAATTGTTTCCTTCCAGGAACCGTAACTTGGCCTCTATGAATTTGTAAACGGCAATCCCGTAAGGGTATTCCACCTTGGAAAGCAAGGGGGTAACCCGTTCCCAGTAAAGCATGGCCGCCTCAATTTTCCCTATTTCCAGGTTCAGCAGGGCCAGGTGATGATAGGAATCGATCAGGGCTTTTTCTTTCAGGTTGTCCTCGGCCCAGGCGGCTGCTTTATCCAGGGCTTCCAGGGCCAAAACAATTTTGTCCTGGTTCCGGTAAGACCGGGCTGCGGCAATATGGGCATCAAATTCTGCCCTTATCTGTGCGGATTCCTGGGCATACAAAGAACTGCCGATAAACAGCCCCAACAACAGGAAAATTCCAAAGGTGATATGTCGTCTGCAGCTAATCAAATATATTGTTTATCCAAGATCAGATTTATCGTATCGATTATCCGGCTGCTGTAGCCAGTTTCATTGTCATACCAACCAATAACTTTTACCATCTTTCCGATAACAGAAGTCATCTGAGAATCAAACGTACAGGAATGGCAACTATTGTTTATATCGACAGAAACTATAGGATCTTTCGTATAAAATAAGACGTTTTTTAGCTCATTTTCAGAAAACCTCTTAAAAGTAGCATTAATTTCCTGAATACTAGTGGGTTTACGCACGTTAACCGTGATATCGGTCAGGGAACCATTCGGAACCGGGACGCGGATCCCGCAACCCCCTATAACCGGCGCCAGGTGCGGAAATATCCGTGTCAGGGCCTTGGCTGCTCCGGTTGTGGTGGGCACAATGGATTGCCCTGCTGCCCTTGCCCGCCGAAGGTCCTTGTGGGGCTGGTCATGCAGGCTCTGGTCTGAGGTATACGAATGAATGGTTGTGATATAGGCCTGTTCGATGCCGCACAACTGATCCAGTACCATTAGCATGGGCGCCGCATTATTGGTGGTGCAGGAGGCATTGCTGATGATGGTATCGGTAGCCTGTAGCTCCTCTTCATTTACCCCGTAAACAATCATGGGGATATCCTCATCGGATGGGGGAGCAGACAGGATTACCCGTTTGGCCCCGCCTTTTAAATGCCCCTCAAGAGCAGTTTTGGTTTTAAACTTCCCGCTGGAATCTACTACCAGGTCTACGCCTGCTGCTTCCCAGGGGATCTGTTCCGGTGTATCGAAATGGGTGAACTGCGTACGCTGCGGGCCGGCCTGAAGATCGTCACCCTCCACAGATATGGGATGAGACAGCACCCCGTGAATACTGTCGTATTTCAACAAATGGGCAAGGGCAGGGGTGTCTGCCGGATCGTTGACCATAACCACTTTAATATGGGGTACATCCAAAAGCAGGCGGTACAGGGTACGCCCGATTCTACCGAAACCGTTGATTCCTACGGCAATGGTTTTTTTCATAAAGCAAAGGAGTGATAAGGAGGTTAGTCGATATGCTTGTGAGCCTTATACGAAGAACGGACCAGGGCACCGCTTTCCACATGGCGAAAGCCCATTTCCAAACCTATTTCGCGATAGGCATCAAATTGTTCCGGGGTCACAAAATCCTTAACGGGAAGGTGCTTCTTTGAGGGCTGCAGATACTGGCCAATGGTAACAATATCCACATCGGCCTCCCTGAGGTCTTTAAGGGTTTGAACTACTTCTTCTTCCGTTTCCCCCAGGCCGAGCATGATGCCGGATTTAGTCCTTCTGGCGCCCTGCTCCTTCAGATATTTCAGTACCCCCAGGCTTCTTTCATATTTTGCCTGAATTCGGACTTCCCTGGTAAGCCTTCTGACCGTTTCCATATTATGGGAAATAACCTCTGGTGCAACAGCCAGTATTCTGTCTAAATGGGTTTCAATACCTTGAAAATCGGGAATCAGGGTTTCAAGGGTGGTGTCCGGGTTCATTCTCCTTATAGCCTTAACCGTCTCCGCCCACATAATTGAACCCATGTCTTTCAGGTCATCCCGGTCTACCGAAGTAATGACCGCATGCCTGATCCCCATTATTTTGATGGAACGGGCCACTTTTTCCGGTTCTGCCCAGTCAAGGTCTTCAGGCCTGCCGGTTTTTACACCGCAAAATCCGCAAGACCGCGTACAGACATTCCCTAGGATCATAAAGGTAGCCGTGCCTTCCCCCCAGCATTCACCCATGTTAGGGCAACTCCCTGAGGTGCAAATGGTATGCAGGTTATAAGTGTCTACCAGTTTTCTAAGCTGGGTGTACTTCTTCCCTGTCGGCAATTTAACCCGAAGCCATTTGGGTTTTCCTTTTGCCGGGCCGGCTTCTTTAACTGCGGTAATGCTCATAGCTCATTTTTACGCAAATATACAAACTAATTCAGGCCTGATAAACTACTGAAAAAACACCTTATGGATCCTTAAGAAGGGTTCTTTGGCTTTTGTGAGATCATCTGGGCAAGCAACTTTTTGGCCCTCAGCAATTTGACTTTGATGTTATTGACAGGTTCATCAAGTGTTTCCGCTATTTTGGCATAACTGTATTCGTGAAAATAGCGAAGGTTGATAACCTGCTGGTAAGAGGGTTTTAACTCTTTGATATGCTGCAACAGCGTTTTGAGGTTCTGTTCGATAATGAGTTGGTCTTCAGCGCTGGGGCTATCATCCAAAACCAGTTTTACAGCCTCTGAAGTATGGTGGTCTGTGTTTTCCAGGACATTCCTTTTGCGCTTGCGCAGCAGGTCTACGTGCAGATTTTTGGAAATGGCAATGAGCCAGGTCTTAAAATTGTATTGCGAATCATAAGTACCCAGTTTGTCAAAAGCCTTTGCAAAGGTCTGAATGGTAATATCCTCTGCGTCGTTTTCATTCTTTGTCCTTTTGAGCTGAAACCCGTAAACCTCAGGCCAGTACTGATCCAGCAACTGACTATAGGCTACCTGTCCGCCGGCTTTGGCTTTTTCAATGGTTTCAAGCAATATGTCGTTATCGGAAGACAATAAATAAAACTATGGTGAACATAATGGTACCCCAAACAGGGTATTGGCCTTAATCAGGCTGCGGTTTCCTGTCTGCAATCCTGTTCGGAAGGCAATTTTCCGCAAATACCACAAGCAGCACCGTCCTTATTCAAATAAGGATTCTGGCTGGCACAGGTACCGGAAAATTCCCCGTCCTTTTTTGACCAGATTTTAATGGCTATCCCAGCAAATGCAAGGGCGAGAAGACCAATGGTGAGCAGTATTAGTTTCATACAGATATTTTGACAAAGATATAAAAAAAGCCCCTGTTTTCAGGGGCCATTTCTTGTAAAGGCTTCGGCCGGATCAATATCGGATATTGGCCACGATATTTTGAACGGTTGGAGTTGAATTCCCCCCTTTTGGCTCAATGGTAATATACCCAAGGGCCTTTTCCGCATATGGCAGCGCCAGTAATTTATCTTTATCGTCTATATCCCTGAGTACGCCCAGATTCACCATTTCCCCGTTTACTTCTGCCCACATCTGATAGCACTGGTTTTCAGGCAGGTTGGGCAGGTTGCGCACGTTTATGTAAGATAGTTTCTTTACCGGGTTAATATAGGCGATTGCCTTTAGATCACTGGCTTTTTTATTGCCATTGACCAGGTATTTTCGCGTCTGTGGGTTATTCAGAACAATAAACTGGTTGCGCACGTCTTCCAGTTGCTCGCGCATATCTGCCTCCAGGGTTCTGATTTTATTATTTACAATGGCATTTTCCTGTTGCAGGTTCTGGTTTTGGTTCCAGAAAAAATAAGATGAACCTGCAAAGAAGAGGGCAGCAAAACTCGCAGCTACGGCGTAGCGCAGGAATTTTCTGCGCGCACTGCGCTGCGCACGGATTTTCTGCAATATTTTTTCTTTCAGTCCTTCGGGCGCTTTCAGGGCGTGCAATTTTGCATAGGCCTCCAGGTTTTCCTGAAGTTCCATGTAATTCTCCCTGACTTCGGGGTACATGGCGATATACCGCTCTACCTGGAGCGACTGCTCTGTTGTGGTCGTCCCAAGCAAATACTGCTCCAGCAGGTCCGATTCGAGAAATAAGCGTATTTTATCTTTCATGACAATGGCATTAAAACTGCAATCAGGCCCATTGCCGGGCCATAGATTTTTTTGAGCTCCCTTAAACCGATCTTCAGGCGTGACTTGATGGTCCCCAGGGGAATATCGAGTTCATCACTGGCTTCCTGCTGTGTCATCCCCTGAAAAAACAGGGCTTCCAGCACTACCTGATATTTAGGTTCAATACTGCCCAGATGACGCTGAATATCCATCAGCTCTGGCTTAAGGGCATCCTCACCTAGCTTATATACGTTTGAAACATCTATTTGGATTTCCTTATCCGATTTTGTGCTCAGGCTTCTTAGTTTGTCAATGGCCGTATTCCTGGTAATCCTGAAGAGCCAGGTAAAGAGCTTGGCTTTGGAAGCATCATAGCGGTCAGATTTTTTCCAAATCTTGATAAAACTTTCCTGAAGTACATCCTGGGCAAGGGCTTCATCCCTCACCACTTTGTAGGCAACGCCGTATAGGGTATCCCCGTAGTGTTCATATAGCAGGGATATGGCTTTTTCATTACCTTCTGCCAGAAGTTCGACAATATGTTTTTCTAGAAGTGTGCTCATCATTTGGAGGGATACCCGAAATATTCCTTTCTCCGGCATCCAGGACCTCGGTTTCTACCGTATATAGGGAAACGTAAAGTTAGAAAATAGATTGTTACAACCCGATATTCTCAAGTTTTAATTAGTTAAGTGTGCAGCTGCCAACTGCGCGCTTTGTTTTGGTTAGTTTGGTTTGGTATAACCCCTGGAACTCTTAAAGGTCCGGGGGTTATTTTTTCTGAAAGGTTACTTTTTTCAGAGGATATTTACTTCGGGAACCAAATCGATCCCGTAGTCTTCCCTGACTTTTTGTTGTATTTCCCGGGCAAGCCCCAGTATTTCTGAGCCGCTGGCATTCCCGTAGTTAACCAAAACAAGGGCCTGCCTGGAGTGTACCCCTGCATCCCCCCTGCGCACTCCTTTAAAGCCACATTTTTCGATCAGCCACCCGGCTGGAACTTTTATGAGGTCATCTGGCTGTGAATACCCCGGAAGGTCTGAATATTTTTCTTTTAAAGTTGCGTATTGGGCAGCGCTTATAACCGGGTTTTTAAAAAAACTGCCACTGTTTCCCAGTTTGGCGGGGTCAGGCAGTTTACGCCTGCGAATGGCAATAACGGCATTTGCAACCTGTTCAGGGGTAAGTGAATCGGCCGGAACCCCCTGTAGTTCTGATTCAATATCCCCGTAGGCCGTCCGCAACTGGTGGTTTTTAAGGCTCAGGGCAAGGTCAACGGAAATGATGATGTATTTTCCTTTCAATTCGTTTTTGAACACCGAATCCCTGTAACCGAACTGACAGGCTTCCCTGTCAAAATACCGGACCTCCCCTGAACTGATCTCCATAGCCTGGCAGCCCTGAAAAACGTCCTTTAATTCCACGCCGTATGCACCAATATTCTGTATGGGTGCCGTGCCAGTTTTTCCGGGGATAAGGGCCAGGTTTTCAATTCCACCGTAACCCTCTTTCAGGGTCCATAAAACCAATTGGTGCCAGTTTTCGCCCGCCATAACACGAATGATCACTTTGTCCTCCCTTTCTTCGAGGACTTCCTTTCCCTGCAGGTTTATGTGGATCACATGTGCCTGAAGATCCTGGGTAAGCAGGATATTACTGCCACCGCTGAGGATAAATAAGGGAAGGGATTCCTTCTGTGCCAGGAGGCGCTTTAGTTCTTCTGCAGTCCGGGCCGAGCTGAATTTTGCAGCCTTTACATCTATACCAAAGGTATTATAAGGTTTCAGGCTAACATGGGGGGCATTCTGCATCAACCGGGGTATTTTGACAATGCTTCTTTCAGAATCTGAACGGCTTTTCTCAAAAGGGACTGCTCCAGGACATAGGCAATACGGACCTGATTTTTACCCAGTCCGGGAGTAGCATAAAAGCCGGCTGCGGGGGCCACCATAACCGTATGCCCATCAACCTGAAAGTCTTCCAGCAGCCACTGTGCAAAATGGTCCGCATCTGCAATGGGTAATTCTACCATGCAGTAAAAAGCACCCTGGGGTTTGGCAACTTTAATTCCCGGGATGCTCTTTAATTCTTCCAGCAGCAGGTCGCGGCGCTCAGTGTATTCCCGGATCACTTCATCGAAGTACTCCTGCGGGGTATCCAGGGCGGCTTCACTGGCAATTTGTGCGAAGGTGGGAGGTGAGAGCCTTGCCTGGGCAAATTTCAGCGCTGTTTGCATAATGTCCCGGTTGCGGCTGATCATACAACCGATCCGCGCCCCGCACATGCTGTACCTTTTGGAGACGGAATCCACAACTATGGCGTGGGCCTGCAGGTCTGGTTCGGCCAGAATGGAATGGTGTTGCATCCCGTCGTAGGCAAATTCCCGGTAAACCTCGTCTGCGATCAGGAACAGGTCATATTTTTTGACCAGTTTGGCCAGTTTTTGTATTTCTTCCCGGGTATACAGGTATCCGGTAGGGTTCCCGGGATTACACAGCAGGATGGCACGGGTCCTTGGCCCGATATAACTTTCAAAATCTTCGATAGGGGGCAGGGCAAAATTGTCTTCAATACCTGAAACTACAGGCACTACCTTAATTCCCATGGCCGTGGCAAAGCCGTTGTAATTGGCGTAGAAAGGTTCCGGGATTATGATCTCGTCCCCAGGGTCCGCAATGGTTGCCATCGTAAAGGAGAGGGCTTCTGACCCTCCCGTGGTTATAATTATTTCGGAGGCATCTACCTGAATCCCGTGTTTTTTGTAATAGGCCGCCAATTTTTTGCGGTAACTCTCCGAACCTTCACTCCTGCTGTACTCCAGCACCTCCAGGGAGTGATGTTTTACGGCGTCCAGGGCATTTTGAGGCGTCTTGATGTCTGGCTGGCCAATATTCAGGTGAATTACCTCTATGCCTTTGGCCCTTGCAGCCTCGGCAAATGGCACCAGTTTACGGATAGGTGAGGCCGGCATTGACTGGCCTTTTTTCGATACGATCGGCATGGTGTTGAATTATTAGACAAAAATGAGAAATGATTGCGGACAAAACAACTTAAAACCAGTTGAACTCAGCCTGCCATTGCCCCCAACAGAATGTTAAAAAAATAAAACCACCCGCAAAATTCCTTAACTTTAAAAGACAGGTGATTAGTTATGAAGCGTTTAACGATTTTATTTTGCCTTTTAGCCTTGGCGTTTTTCTGTTTCCCGGGAACCGTTTCGGGACAGGATTACGTGCTTGCCAACGCCAGGGAGCGAAGCAATAAATTGCCGTTTAAGCTCATTAATAACCTGATGATTGTGCCGGTGGAAGTAAATGGGGTAGAGCTTAGTTTTATCCTGGATTCGGGAGTGAGCAAACCTATTTTATTCAATTTGTATGATCAGGACTCCATAGAGCTTCGGGATGTAACCCAGATCAGCATCAAAGGCCTTGGGGAAGGAAAACCGATAGAAGCCCTGAGTTCCGTGGGGAATACCTTTAGAATAGGGAACCTTACCAATACAGACCAGCAACTCTATGTTGTGATGGACAAGGACATGAATTTTTCATCCAGCCTGGGAGTTCCGATACATGGGATCATCGGATATGATATCTTTAAGGATTACGTGGTGGAAATCAATTATAACCGCACTTTTATCAGATTCCACCATCCGGATTACTATCAGCCAAAAACCAGCAACAAAACAGTCATCCTGCCGCTGGAGATCGAAAACTTTAAAGCCTATATCAAGGGAGGAGTGGTCTTGCAGGGTCAGGAGGAAATCCCGGTAAAACTGCTGATGGATACAGGGAGCAGTGACGCCATATGGTTGTTTTCCAAAGAAGAGGAAGGCTTATGGGTACCCGAACAGAATTACGAGGACTATCTCGGAAAGGGACTTAGTGGCAACATTTTCGGGAAAAGGACCCGCATAGAACAAGTCAGGATCGGTGATTTCGTATTAAAGGATGCCAAGGCCGCATTCCCCGATATTGGATCATTCCAGGCCCTTTTGAATATTGGAGACCGGGATGGCAGCCTGGGAGGGGAAGTACTCAAGCGGTTCAATATGGTAATTGATTATCCGGGCCAGCAGATCACCCTCTCCAAGAATGCACTGTTTAATGAACCTTTTCAGTTTAACCTGGCAGGCATTGAACTCGAACATGCCGGGGTGCGCTATGTTGCAGAACGCATAACCAATGTGAGTGGAGTGGTTCGCAAAGATGACAGTGCATTCGGCAACGTACAGATTATGCTGGGAGATCAGACGCGGGTAAGCCTGGTCCCGGAAATAGTAGTATCTGCAATCCGTGCCGGCAGCCCGGCCGAAGAAGTGGGATTAAAGGAAGGCGATGTAATCCTTGCTGTAAATGGAAAGCCTGTCCACAGGTACCAGCTTCAGGAAGTTATGGGCCTTATTAATTCAAAAAAAGGAAAGCGGGTAAGACTGCTGATTGAACGGTACAACAAGGATTTGCTATTTTCTTTTGTGGTAGACGAGCTGTTTAAGGAATAAAAAAAATCCCCGCCGGTCTGGCAGGGATTTCATTCACTTAATCTATATTATTTTCCGTCGATTTCCTTGACCATACCCTTGATCTTCAGGATCTTGGTAGGAGTATCTGCATTGGAAATGACCGTAATCGCTTTTCGGATCGGACCCGGGCGATTAGTGTCATATTTCACCTGAATCTCCCCGGTTTGCCCAGGTTGAATAGGCGCTTCCGGTTTCTTAGGAATGGTACAGCCACAGCTCGAACTTACCTTTGTAATGATCAGCGGCATGTTGCCGGTGTTGGTAAATTCAAAAACGCGTACACCATCGCTTCCCTTGGCGATTTCCCCGTAGTCAACGGTTTCTGTTTTAAATTCAATTTTTGCCGTCTTTTCCTGAGCAGAAACGCTCCATGACAGTAGGCCAACAAACAGCAGAACGACTATTTTTTTCATTGCTAAAGGTTTTGGGTGAATCTCAAATGTAACTAAAGCGCTAGGAACATCCAAAATTCTTTTGTTATCTACTAACGTTACTTATTTTTGTTTCGTATTACAACAGGGCATAAAAAATGGCTCCGGGTGCAATTTTCGCTTAAGGTCCCGTAATTATTTTTCAGCCAGGTATCAATTTCAAAAACCATACCAAAATATGGATATTCCATCCAAGTACGATCCTAAAAGGGTTGAAAGCCAATGGTATACTTATTGGACAGAACACGGGTACTTCCACTCAGTCCCGGATGAAAGGGAACCGTATACCATCGTCATCCCGCCACCCAATGTTACAGGGGTACTCCATATGGGCCATATGCTTAACAATACCATTCAGGATGTCCTTACCCGAAGGGCACGGATGCTTGGGAAAAATGCCTGCTGGGTCCCCGGCACGGACCATGCCTCTATTGCCACAGAAGCCAAAGTGGTGGCAAAACTCCGGGAGGAGGGTGTCTCAAAGACAGAAATAGGCAGGGAAGCGTTTTTGGAACACGCCTGGGACTGGACCCATAAATATGGTGGGGTTATCCTTCAACAGCTCAAAAAACTCGGTTGCTCCTGTGACTGGGAGCGCACTAAATTCACAATGGACCCGGATATGGAAGCCTCCGTTATTCGCGTGTTTGTGGATTTGTTCGAAAAAGGACTGATTTACAGGGGTTACCGCATGGTTAACTGGGATCCCGTAGCCCAGACTACCCTTTCCGATGAAGAGGTTAATTATGAGGAAAAACAGGGTTTTCTGTACCATATTGCCTATGCTGTAGAGGGGTCGGATCAGCGATTAATTATCGCTACCACGCGTCCTGAGACCCTGCTGGGCGATACCGCAGTATGTGTGCACCCGGAAGACGAGAGATATTCAGAATTCCATGGAAAACAGGTGCGGGTTCCGATTGCCAACCGCCTGGTGCCGGTTATTCCGGACGAATACGTAAGCAGGGAATTTGGTACGGGTTGCCTGAAAATAACCCCTGCCCACGACCAGAACGACTACGTCCTGGGGGAAAAGCACGGGCTGGACATTATCGATATTTTCAATGCAGATGCAAGCCTGAACGAAAACGGCCTGCAATTTGAAGGAATGGACCGTTTTGAGGCCCGGAAAGCTGTGGTAAAGGAATTGGAGCAGCAGGGACTCTTACTTAAGAAGGAACCCTATTCCAATAGTGTCGGGACCTCTGAACGCACACATGCAGTTATAGAACCCCGCTTATCAGACCAGTGGTTCCTCAAAATGGAAGCGATGGCTGAACCGGCAATCAAGGCTGTTTTGGAAAACGGGGACATCAGGCTGGTACCCTCAAAATTTGAAAATACGTATCGGCACTGGATGGAGAATATCAGGGACTGGAATATTTCACGCCAACTCTGGTGGGGACAGCGTATCCCGGCCTATTATTACGGCCCCGGAAAAAGCGATTTTGTGGTTGCGGAAACTGCAGAACAGGCTCTTGTAAAGGCACGGGAGCAATCAGGCAACCCCGGCTTGCAGTCGGGCGACCTCAGACAGGACGAGGACGTGCTGGATACCTGGTTTTCTTCCTGGCTGTGGCCGATCAGCGTTTTTGGTGGCATCCTGGAGCCCGACAATCCGGAGGTTTCCTATTACTATCCAACCAACGACCTGATCACGGCGCCTGATATCCTGTTTTTCTGGGTGGCCCGTATGATTATGGCCGGATATGAATTAAGGGGAGAGAAACCCTTTGAAACCGTTTACCTCACTGGCCTGGTTCGCGACAAACAACGCCGCAAAATGTCCAAATCCCTCGGCAATTCGCCCGATGCCCTGGAACTGATTGAAAAATTCGGGGCGGACGGGGTACGGGCAGGCCTGCTACTGAGTTCTGCTGCAGGCAATGACCTGTTGTTTGATGAAGCGCTCTGCCAGCAGGGCAAGAACTTTGCCAACAAGGTATGGAATGCTTTCAGACTGGTTAAAGGCTGGGAGGTTGCAACCGATAGCCAGCCGGAGCACGCCAGGCTTGGGATTAACTGGTATCGCGCTAAATTCAATGCAACCCTCAAGGAAATAGAAGACCATTTCAGCAAATACAGGATCTCGGATGCCCTGATGGCTACCTATAAACTGATTTGGGAAGACTTTTGTTCCTGGTTGCTGGAGATCGTGAAACCGGGCTATCAGCAACCCATAGATGCGGTTACCTACGGGGAAGTCATCGGCTTGTTTGAAGATAACCTGCGGATTCTGCATCCCTTTATGCCCTTTTTATCCGAAGAAGTTTGGCAACACATTGCTGAGCGCAATCCCGAATCGGCGCTGATTATTTCCTCCTGGCCGAAGATGAAAGCATTTGACACTGAACTTTTAAAGGAATTTGAATTCACAAAAGAGGTGGTAGCGGGGGTACGTACCATTCGCAAAGAGAAAAACATCCCATTTAAGGACACCCTCAATATGGACGTTCTTAAAGATACCAGTATCGATAGCAAATGGGATCTGATTATTTCCAAACTCGGGAATATTCAGGACATTAGCTATGTGGATAAGGGTACTGAAGGCGCCATTTCCTTTCGGGTGCGCAGTAATGAATACTTTATCCCGTTGCAGGGCAGCCTGGATGTGGAGTCCGAAATTCAGAAATTAAAGGAAGAGCTGGATTATACTCAGGGCTTCCTTGCATCTGTCCGCAAAAAACTTGAAAACGAACGCTTTGTAAACAATGCCCCGGAACAGGTGGTGGCCCTGGAACGCAAAAAAGCTGCTGATGCCGAGGCAAAAATCGATACCTTGCAAAAAAGCCTGACCAGTTTATTATAAAGTATAATCTCAATTAGAAATATTTGCTATGAAAAAGTTCCCCTTGCTTTTACTGGTTTTTTTATTGACTCTGGGTTCCTGTTCCACAGACGGCATGAACGATGAAAAGGAGAGCCCGAGCCCGCTTCCCCCGGAAGCTGAGCGAACCGTAATAGCTGACTCCAATTTTGAAACGGCCCTGGTCGAATTAAACCTGGACGATGAGGTGGATGGCTCGGTTCTTACCAGCAGAATCCGGATAGTGACCGACCTGATTATCGAGGACAAAGGCATTCAGAACCTCAGCGGGATTGCAGATTTTACGGCCCTGGTCAATTTGAATGTTCGGGGCAACCAGCTCAGCCAGCTGAACCTGGCCTCCAATACCCAATTACTTTTTGTCTGGGCCGAAAACAATGCGCTTACCCAAATTACTATCGGAAATGATGCGATAGAAAAAATAGGCCTGTCCGGAAATCAGATCACCCAGATAGATGTAAGTGCTTATGACCGCCTGCAATTGCTCACCCTGGCAGATAATGATGTGAACCGAATCAATGTTTCGGGCAGTCCGGACCTGAACACTTTTTCTGCAGAGGGGAACCCGCTCAGTTGTATACAGGTGAGCCAGGAGCAACTGGATGCCATTCCTGCGCTATGGACAAAGGATGCGGAAGATCAGTACAGCCTGAACTGCGATATTTAATCCAAAGCTTGAAAAACCTTCATCTTTGCCATTTTGCGGGCTCTTTGTATCTTCCTTGCTTTAGGTTTTGGGAAGAAACAGGGAGTACATAAAATGAGCAAAAGTTAGCTCACGGGCTAACTTTTGCATCTTGAATTAACTAAACTTGTATTGGGGATAAACCTATATCTTTAACCGATGTGAATGTAGCATCTTTATCCATGCGCAAGGGTTATCACCTTATTAATTTATATTAATGAAAGGTTAATTCTGATAAAGGCTTATTAATGCTGCATTATGCGCTTTTTATGGGTAGGTTAATTGCGACATATTGAACAAACGGACTATTTATATCGTATTGTTTGTGATATCCGTAGTTGGTCTGGCATTTGTTCAATACCAATACCTGCGGATCGGCCTGAGTCTGGCCAAAACCCAATTTGACCAGAACATCGGCCTGGCGGCAAATGATATCAAAAGCGGCCTTTATACCCGTAACCAGCTTTCCTTTTTAGTAGGGAATGCCATGCAGAAAGACAGTTCCTACTTTACCTCCAGCATGGAGAACATCACGGATGCCTCCCGTTTTTTTCTGGATGATTTTATCAGGGGAAAACTGCTCGATCATAAAATTGAGGCAGATTTTACTTACGAACTAACCGGCCGGGATACCTCCTTTTACCTTAAATCTCCCCGGGAGGAAGTTGCTGATGATGAAGTCCTTAAATACCCGATTGAACTAGAGGGCTATCTGCCCGACCTTATCGGGAAGCGCGTTATCCTGCAGTTGCGTTTCAGGGACCTCACAACCTATTTCCTTTTCCAGCTAAACGGATTGATTCTGCCCGGGCTTCTGTTTATGGCAGGAATCCTTATCACCGTATTCTGGGTATTGCGCACGTATTACTGGCAACGCAATATCATCACCACCACCAACGATTTTATCAATAACCTCACCCATGAATTACGGACGCCTGTTTTTTCCATCAGCCTGGCCAATAAAATTCTGAAGCAGAAATTATCCGGAGACCTGCTTTCCCTTACGGATATTATCTCTGATCAAACGAATAAACTCTCAGGACATATAGACAAAGTTCTGGAATTGGGCAGCCTGGAAGAATCCGGAACCGTGATCCCCAGTATTCCTTTCGATTTCAAGCCGGTCTTGCAGCAGAGTTGCGAGGAATTCAAAAAGCTTTGTAATTTGGAGGGTGTACCCTTTAGTTTTGAGTTAGATGGAGAAACCTATCCGGTAAAGGGTTCTGCTTTCCATTTGGAAAGCGCTGTCTTCAACATCCTGGACAATGCTAAAAAGTATTCAGATAAAGGGAAGATACACCTGCAGGCCACTCCCACCGCAAAATATTTAAAGATTCTCATTACAGATGAGGGGACAGGGATAGCGGCGGATGAAATGGATAAAGTTTTAAAAAAATATTATCGCATCGCCAGGGGCGACCGGCATGAGGTAACGGGATATGGATTAGGCCTGAGCTATGTTAAGAACATAATGGACCGGCACCGGGGGAAGATTAAAATTGCGAACAGGGAGCAGGGGGGAACCCTTGTGGAACTCAGATTACCGTTAGATAATTATGGAAATTCCTAAAAACATACTGATTGTTGAGGACGACCGCTCGCTTGGGTATTTGCTCAGGGAATACCTTGGTATGAAGGGCTTTGAAGTAACCTGGATACAGAAACCGGTGGAAGCACTTCAAGTAATGCGGACCAGGGCTTTCAACCTTGTAATTCTGGATGTTATGATGCCCGGCATGGATGGCTTTAGTCTTGGCAGGGAAATAAAGGCTGAATTTCCTGAATTACCTTTTATTTTCCTGACCGCCAAATCGCTTAAGGTGGATGTCCTGAAAGGATTCTCGGTAGGGGCTACAGACTATTTAAAAAAGCCAATAGATGAGGAGGAACTGGTTGTGAGGATAGAAGCCCTGCTTTCCCGTATTCAAAAGACAGAGAGGCCGGCCCAACCCAAATCCCTGCAGATAGGGGAGTACTTCTTCGATATAGAAAAGCAAATGCTGAAACGGAACGGGGAAGAAACCCACCTCACCTCCAGGGAAAGTGAATTATTACAGTTCCTGGCTATTCGGGAAAACCGGCTTTGTCCTCATTCCGAAATTCTGAAGGCGCTATGGGGGCAGAATGACTACTTTAAGAAAAAAAGCCTGAATGTGTTTATTACGCATTTGCGCAAGTACCTGAAAGCGGATCCATCCATCAGGATCGACAACATACACGGTCAGGGGTTTATCCTTAAAATCAATAAAAGCTGATACAGGAAAAGGGATTTGATCCGGATGCTGCTGTTTTTTTATCTTTGAACTGTTTACTGCTATAGATGGAAGCCTACGCCACAGCCCTTTTATACGCCATTCCATTTTTTATCCTTCTGATGGGGATAGAAATGGCTTACGGTTTCCTTGGGAAAAATATAAAATACACTACCCTGGATACGGTAAGCAGTATCAGTTCAGGGCTTACCAATATTATAAAAGACTCCCTGGGGCTGGCACTTATCGTAGTCAGCTATCCCTTTCTCCGGGATCACCTGGCCCTTACAAGCATTGAATCCAGCTGGCTGGTCTGGCTGCTGGCCTTTATCTTTATTGATTTTGCGGGCTATTGGAACCACCGGCTGAGCCATCATATCAATATATTCTGGAACCAGCATGTGATCCATCACAGCAGCGAAAGATTTAATCTCGCCTGTGCGCTGCGGCAACCAATTTCGAATGTTATCGGGTACTTCCCCCTCTTACTGATCCCGGCTGCGATGCTGGGAATCCCACAGGAGGTTATCGCCATTCTGGCCCCCATACATTTGTTCGCCCAGTTCTGGTACCATACCCAGCACATTGGCAGGATGGGGTGGTTGGAGTACGTTTTTGTGACCCCTTCCCAACATCGTGTACACCATGCTATTAACCCTGAATACATCGATAAGAATCTGGGGCAGGTTTTGTGTATCTGGGACCGGATGTTCGGGACCTTTCAGGAAGAACTAAAAGAAGTACCGCCCCAATACGGAGTGTTGAAACCTGCAGCTACCTGGAATCCCATCCATATTAACTTTCAGCACCTTTGGGGCCTGATAACGGATGCCTGGAGGACCAATAGCTTTCGGGATAAACTTCGAATTTGGTTTATGCCCACAGGCTGGCGCCCCGGGGATGTGGCCGATAAGTATCCCAGAAAAACCATCGTGGATGTTTATAATTTTGAACGTTACAATACCCCGGCTTCATATGCTTTGAAGGGGTATGCTATTTTCCAGGTCACAGCACATCTCGGCCAGATTTTGTTTATGTTCTACAATTACGGGCAAATAGGATTTGATGGCTTACTGTTTCTAGGTGCCTTTAATTTTGTAGGGATTTACGGGTATACCAGCCTGATGGATCGGAAAAATTACGCCATGTGGATTGAAGCCATCCGATCGCTTTGCGGGATTGCAATCATTCTGTGGACCGGAGACTGGTTTGGGATTGAAGGGTATTGGAGTGGTGCCAGCAAATTACTGCTCGGATATTTTATAATCTCACTACTTGCGGGAATTTACTTCACCAAATACGATGCTGCTTCCGGCAAGGCCTCTGTAGCCCTTTAAGATTACGGGTTTATGTACTGCAAAGTAAGAGCAAAGCTGTCAGCGTAATTTGGATACTTCCTTTTTAACCAGATCCACATAGGCCCGCATAGCCTCCTCCGGAGAAATATCCTGAGCCTGTATCAGCGCATTGGCTTTAAAGGCATTAATCAATGGGGTTTTGCTTCCCGGATTACTGAAGTTCTGATTGGCGATTTTATAGTAGGCGTATAATTTCAGCAGGAGGTCTGCCGGAATGGGGCTGGTATAATTGTTAATAACGGCAACCGCCTTTTCAAACTCCGTATATAAATCGTCAGTCTTCATCTTTTGCAGGGGAACTGGCCACACAGGTTATTGCCCCTTTTACTTTCTGATTCAATTTAACGGTGACCAGGCTGTTTAAAGGTAAGAACAAATCTACCCGCGAACCAAATTTGATAAACCCGGAATCCTCACCCTGCTGAACACTATCGCCTTCTTCTGCGTAGTTTACAATCCTGCGCGCCATTGCCCCGGCGATTTGTCGATAGAGGATCTCCCCGAATTTTGGAGTGCGGATCACCACCGTTGTCCGCTCGTTTTCCTCACTGGATTTAGGATGCCAGGCCACCAGGTACTTCCCGGGGTGGTATTTGGAAAAAGTAATGACCCCGCTGGCCGGATAGCGTGTAACGTGCACATTAATAGGGGACATAAAGATAGAGACCTGTATCCGTTTGTCTTTAAAATACTCCGTCTCTTCCACCTCTTCAATTGCCACAACCTTCCCGTCTACCGGTGCCAGGATTTCATTGAAATTTTTCGGGGTAACCCGTTTGGGGTTTCGGAAGAATTGCAGGATGAGTATCAAAAATACCAGGGCCAGGATCTGAATCCCGATCTGCAACCAGCCGATTGCTACAAAGCGGTCTGCGAGCAGGATTATGGCCGCAGCCAGGAAAAAACTGATTAAAATAATTCGTTGTCCCTCTTTATGAAACATAGCTAAAGATTAATAGCGTCAAATATGCAAATGGCGCGGCAAATACCAGGCTATCCAGACGGTCCAGCATCCCGCCGTGACCCGGAAGGATCGCCCCGCTGTCTTTTATTCCGGCATCCCTTTTGAATTTGGATTCAATCAAATCCCCAAGGCTTCCCATACTTACCAATACCAGTGCCAGGGCTAGCCATTCAATGGTGGCCAGCACCGGCGTATATTTTCCCAGGAGCACTGCGCTCAGGAGGGTAAAAACCAACCCGCCCAGAGTTCCTTCAATGGTTTTCTTCGGTGATACCGAAGGAAAAAGTTTGTGCCGCCCCAGCGTTTTACCGACCAGATAGGCAAAAGAATCATTGACCCAGATCATAATAAAGATACCCATGATCAGATATTTGGCAAAGGTATCGTCTTTGTAGGGAATCATTGTCAAAAAAATACATCCCCCGCCAAGATAAAATAGCCCGATAAGGAATTTCTGAAAGGAATTAAAGGGTTTTTTCTGGTTGGTAAACAGGTATGCCATCAAACTGATATTGACAGCAATGGTAAGGAAGAGCAGTAACTGGATCAGCGCCTGATTCCGGGTCAGATAAATAAAAACCCACCAGAGGGTCAGATAAGCCAAAAATACGTAATACCCCCTTAGCCGCACCAGTTGCTTGTATTCGTATAAACAGGCCAGGCCAAAAACCATAAATAAAAAGTCGAAAGCATCAGAGCTCAGGAAAATGGCGGAAAGCAAAAGGAGTACATATAAAGCACCGGTGAGCAGACGTCTGAGGACTTCTTTCATAATTACAGGTCCTCCAGTAATAAAAGGTAAAGATGTTTGGAGCTGCTGCCGTATGTTAAAAAGTCCTTTGAATTTTCTGTAGTCGGTTGAAAATGCTTTAAGGTGGTGATGTTGGCAGGTATATGGTCTTTGTATTTCTTTTTAATGATTTTCAATCCCTCCCCAATGGATTCCACGAGCTGGCTGGTTGTGGCAAAAACAATAATGTTCTCAGGGATTTCATGTAATTTTTTTTCCAAAAGCTGGTTAGAGCTAACCAGGATGGATCCATTTTGGGCTACCAGGTGTTCGCAGGTGGTAAAGAACACCTCGCTTTTCCCGTTTTTATCTGTGAAGCGAAGGCCTTCTGATTTAAAGCGGTCCTGCAGGGCGGGATTCAGGCTGAAAAACGGCTGGTCTTTCCAGTCGTTCTCTTCTATGATATTCCTCAGGGCGGTCTGTACTTCTCCAAAGGAATCACAATAAATGAATTTCCCCCCGTTTTTTTTGAATTGTATAGTGAATTTCTCGTCAACCGGAATCCGCAGGTCGGGCATGTGAACACCCCGGGTTTGCACCGTTTCTTTTGAGGGCTTCTTTTTGCCCCCGCCGAAAAGAAAATCAAAAAACCCCATTGGATCTGTTAACTGTTATCGGCAAAATGGCGTCCGGGCCTTTTGCTCAATTTTTTTCCTCAACTGTTTTTTCTTCCTTACTGTTGTCTTTTTCCGATTCAGGAATGGACTTTTCCTGCCCTAGTTTGTCAAATTGCTTTTCAAAAGGCCTTTGCCCAAAAATCTTTTCCAGATCTTCTTTAAAGATAACCTCTTTCTCAAGCAACCTTTCCGCCAGCTCAGTCAATTTGTCCTTGTTCTTCCGCAGTACATCTACGGCTCTGGCATACTGCTCTTCAATTATCTTGGAGATTTCCTTATCGATGGTCAGGGCGGTCTCCTCACTGTAAGGTTTGGTAAAGCCGTACTCATTCTGCCCTGAGGAATCGTAATAGGTAATATTTCCGATTTTGTCATTCAGGCCATATATGGTAACCATTGCCCGTGCCTGTTTGGTAACCTTCTCCAGATCACTTAATGCTCCGGTAGAGATCTTATCAAAGATAACTTTTTCTGCGGCCCTTCCGCCAAGGGTAGCGCACATTTCATCCTTCATCTGTTCCGGCCGTACCAACAGGCGTTCTTCCGGAAGGTACCAGGCAGCTCCAAGGGATTGTCCCCTGGGAACAATAGTGACCTTTACCAGTGGGGCGGCGTGCTCCAGCATCCAGCTTACGGTGGCATGCCCGGCCTCGTGATAGGCAATGGTCTTCTTTTCCTCCGGAGTAATGATTTTATTTTTCTTTTCCAGACCACCAACAATACGGTCTACCGCGTCCAGAAAGTCTTGTTTGCCCACGGCTTTCTTTTCCTTTCGCGCTGCAATCAGGGCCGCCTCATTACAGACATTAGCTATATCTGCTCCGGAAAAACCGGGGGTTTGTCTTGCCAGGAAATCCAGGTCCAGCGTTTCGGCTGTTTTGATAGGCCGCAGGTGCACTTCAAAGATTTCTTTTCTTTCGCGGATATCCGGGAGGTCTACATAGATCTGCCGGTCAAAGCGACCTGCCCGCATCAGTGCTTTATCCAGCACATCTGCGCGGTTGGTTGCCGCCAGTACGATTACATTGGTGTTTGTTCCGAACCCATCCATTTCGGTCAACAGCTGGTTCAGCGTATTTTCCCTTTCGTCGTTGGATCCTGTAAAGTTATTTTTCCCCCTGGCCCGGCCTATGGCATCAATTTCATCGATAAAGATGATAGAAGGCGATTTGTCTTTGGCCTGCTTAAAGAGATCTCGTACCCGGGAGGCTCCAACCCCTACAAACATTTCCACAAAGTCCGAACCGGAAAGGGAGAAAAAGGGCACTTTTGCCTCTCCTGCAACCGCTTTGGCCAGGAGTGTTTTTCCCGTTCCGGGAGGTCCTACCAGCAATGCCCCTTTTGGGATTTTTCCACCAAGTGAGGTGTATTTGTCAGGATTTTTAAGGAACTCAACAATTTCTTCCACTTCTTCCTTGGCGCCCTCCAGGCCTGCCACATCTTTAAAGGAAGTTCGGGTATCGGTCTTTTCGTCAAATAGTTTTGCCTTAGACTTCCCGATATTGAAGATCTGACCCCCGGCGCCTCCGCCAGCACCTCCGGACATACGTCGCATGAGGTAGATCCAGATGCCAATAATCAGCACAAAAGGCAGAATGGTCATCAGCAATTCCAGGAAAACATTGGATTCAGTATCGTAGTCCACGACCGTATCCAGGTTGTTCTCCTGCTTTATTTTCTTTATGTCGTTTTCAAAATTCTGAAGGTCTCCATAATCCAATACATACTGAGGAACAGAACCTGCTGTAATAGAAAAGGGCTGGTCTGCCACATCCTTATGCACATCCTTGGTAAGGGCTTCCTCAGTAAGGAAGACCTTGGCCTGACGCGTGTTGGTGATGATCAGGATCTTGTTTATATCCCCGTTCCTAAGGAACTCCTGAAGTTCTGAGGTAGTGGTTTTATTCGTGGGGGAAAGGCTGTCGCTTCCGAAGAACTGGAACCCGATCAGAAAAATAATGATCAGGCCGTAAATCCACCAGGAACTGAAGCGGGGCTTTTTTTGGGGTGTTTTATTTTCTTTTGCCATTTTTTTAATTGAAGTTGCTTTCGACCAGAGTTACTTTGGCGTCTCCCCAAAGGCCCTCTATGTCGTAATATTCACGTACATGCTTCTGAAATACATGTACCACAACATTTACATAATCCATTAGTACCCATTCGGCATTATCAGAACCTTCCACATGCCAGGGTTTGTCATTAATAGCTTTGCTAACAGTTTTTTGGATGGAATTTACGATCGCATTTACATGCGTGTTGGAGGTGCCATTGCAAATAATAAAATAATCGCAAACTGTGTTATCAATGGCTCGTAAATCGAGTAGGTTAATGTCTAATCCTTTTACTTCTTCTATTCCATTTAAGATTAAGGCAATTAATTCATCTGCACTTGCTTTCCTTTTCTGCATTCAAAAATATTAGTTTCTACAAAGTTATTATTTTTTTGTTTTTTTAGACACAGTTTTTAACATAAGCTTATTCATTGAACCGGCCTGCATGCATGTGATCAAACTTAGTGCCACGGATTCCACAAATGACTATTTAAAGAAACTTCAGTCGGGAACAACCCTACCCGATTTTTCAGTAGTTATAGCAGAGCAGCAGCAGTCCGGAAGGGGTCAGCGGGGTAGCAAGTGGGTTAGCGAGAAAGGTAAAAACCTGACTTTTAGTATTTTAAAGAAGGATATTCGCCTGTCAGGACAGCAGCATTTTTATCTCAATATCTGGGTTTCCCTGGCCCTTTTGAAAGTCCTTGACAAACTTGAAATCCCGCAACTTCGCGTAAAATGGCCCAACGACATTATGTCAGGTACTCTCAAGATTTGCGGTATACTGATAGAAAATGTATGGCAGGGGAGCCAAATCGTCCATTCGGTAATCGGAATTGGGTTAAATGTAAATCAGCTGGCCTTTCCAGGTCTGCCGAGGGCCGGGTCAATGGCCCTCGTCTCCGGGAAGCAATTCGATCTCGATGAGGTATTGATGCTGGCGATGGAGCAATTGCGGAGCGATTTTAAAACAGAAGGACCTAATTTTTACTCCATAGCACTGCGGGATTATGAAGAAAAGCTGTATTACCGGAATTTTAATGCAAAATTCAAAACGCAAGATGGGAAAATATTCAACGGGAGTATAAAGGGGGTAACAGCAGAAGGAAAACTACTCGTAGCAGGCGAAGATGGAAAACAATACGACTTCGGGTTTAAGGAAGTGCAACTGTTATATCAATAAAAAAATTCCACTAACCGATTTTACCGATGTTATCGCTCAGGGTTCCCAGGAAATTTGTGATGGGTCCCTTTACCATCATGGCCATCATGGCATTAAATTCCCCTTCAAAACTGAGTACCACCTCAGATTCCCCGGGGGTAATTTCGCGAATATCGGCTGTAAGGGTAAAAGGAAGCTTGTCGCTTGCGGCTCCCAGGACTATTTTATCGTAAGGCGTTGCCTCTTTTCGCTTTAATTTTATTTCAGGCATTCCTTTAAGGGCAAACCGGAACTGGTCCTCATCAATGAGTTCGAAAGTTTCAATGTTTTCCGGCATTAACTGTCGGAAATTACCGAGGTCGGTGAGAAACTCAAAGACGTCCTTTTGAGATTTCTGTATTCTGCTGCTGGGAGATTCTAAATGCATATATTATTGATTCCAATGTTCAGGATCCGAACGCCATTGGCGCAGTGTATCCAATTGATCTTCTTTAATGTAACCGGTTTCAGAGGCCAGGGCAATGAGGTGTTCATAGTCACTAAGGGTATGAACCTGCAGGTCCCGGTCCTTAAAACTATCGTCTGCCACCTTAAAGCCGTAACTAAAAATAGCCAGCATCCCTTTTACCTGCAGCCCTGAATTTTCAAGGGCTTTTATGGCATTAAGGCTGCTCTTGCCCGTACTGATCAGGTCTTCTATCACTACTACTGTCTGCCCGGCCTCAGCCTGGCCTTCAATTTGATTTTGTCTGCCGTGGCTTTTGGGCTCGGGTCGCACATAGGCAAAGGGCAGTCCCAGTTGCTCGGCAACCAGGATTCCTATGCCAATGGCCCCTGTGGCAACCCCCACTATTAAATCCGGTTTGCCGTAAAGGGTCTCTACCTGCCGGGCGATTTGTTCGCGGATGTAATTGCGGATCATCGGATAGGACAGTACTATTCTGTTATCGCAATATATTGGGGAATTCCAGCCAGAAGCCCAGGTAAATGGATTTTCTGGTTTTAATTTTATTGCATTAATTTGCAGCAATAGCTCTGCCGTTTTCTGAGCGGTGTCTTTGTCTAAAACCATGCTGTAAATGTATAAAGTTTTTGTGAATGAAAGACCACTGATCCTAACTGATAAATTATCGGATGAGGCGGATGGAGAATACTTCATGATGAATGGTGATGCAGTAAAGTCTGCAGTTGAAGCACTTTCCAAGAAAAAACTGAACCAGGCATTTATATACCATCCGAACCTGGAGGAAATCCTCAATAAATTCACCAAGAAAATCCCGCTTGTAATAGCCGCAGGGGGCGTGGTTACTAATGATCAGGGTAAGGTGCTGTTTATTTACCGCAACAACAAATGGGATCTGCCCAAGGGAAAGATCAATAAAAAGGAAACCCTGGAGGAGTGCGCTATCCGGGAAGTTGAAGAGGAAACCGGGGTTAAAGGGTTGAAGATAGAAAACTTCCTGCGAACGACTTATCACGTATTCAAGCGCAATGGGAAATTCAAGCTGAAGGAAGTACACTGGTATGCGATGAAGACCAGCTATACCGGCAAACTGAAAGGGCAGAAGAGCGAAGGTATCGAACGCGTAAAATGGAAGGGCCCCAAAAAAATTCGAAAGGCCCTGAAAAATTCCTACATCAACATCCGAATCCTTTTTGAGGTGCCGGAAGCCTGAATCTTATTCAATCCTGAATATGGGATACCTCAGGTGCGCTTCTTCGTAATAAGGGCTGTTCTCGTAAATCCATTCCAGTTGCCTGTATCCGTTTGCACTGAAACCGGCATCATCCAAACGCTTCGCTTCAAAACCCTGCCGCAGCAGGCTGTCACTTTGCAGTAGCTTTAAAGCCACTTCTTCGAATACATAAGGAGAAAATCCTTCTTTGCGCTGAAGAACGGTATCGAAAAAATTCCAGTTGAAAAACGAATCCACGGCCTGAGGCTCAAGGCTTTCCAGCAGGTAGCGGACCCCGTCCTGTTCTGTACTGACCAACAGGTCTCCGGCTTTCGCCTGCACTGTTAACTCGCTTGAGCGCACCTCTGTGTCGTAGTGCGGATAATGTCCTTCATATGCCCGGTTAAACGTTTTATAGGAGTCTATATGATAAACCGTTACCTGCATACTACTGTCTTTTTCCAGTTCAGTGTATTTTATTTTGTTCCAGTCAAGCCGTTCCTGAACGGCCTTCCACGCTTTTGGAATGAGGTATGCCGACGGGATGCGCACTGAATCGGCAGTCCGAAATTGATTGTAATAGGGAACGCTCCTCTGGTAGGGCCTGTTGCGATCGTATTTGATTCGGGCTTGCCCGCTTACCTCGCTTGTTAAAGTGTCCAGTTCAAACCCTTTGAAATCGAGTTCCCTGTAATCAGTGGAATCTACAGCCCATTTTGTTGGATAAAAACTTCCGGGAGCATAGGCTGCAGATGCCTTTTCCCGTATTCCCTGCAGGCTGTCTTTCTGCTCAGACAACAGCCCGATCAGGCTCTCGATTACGGAATAGGTCCCCTTCACCCGTTGCGCATAGGGTTTTAGCATATGGGTTTCGAGCATTAAGCCGGGGGTATTCCAGAGCGCCACATAGCCAGTGGAATATCTCGGATAATCCATAAATTGAGAAAAGCCAGTTTCCGGGGAACGGTTGAACACATTTACATATGGTGTGATATCCCATCCCTTTCCTTTCAGGTCGTTTTCCAGGCCTTTCAGTAAAACGGTTTCCTGAAAATCGCCCAGAGCACCTCCCAGTTTATTGTGCTGGCTGAAAAGGTGGGTAAGCGTATATGTATAGTCTGCCCCGTTGCTAACATGAGTATCCAGGAACAAATCGGGCTTGACCAGGTGGAATATTTCGGCAAAGGTCCTGGCATTTCGGGTATCCATCTTTAGGAAGTCCCGGTTGAGGTCAAAATTCCGGGCATTTCCCCTGAATCCGTAAGATTCCGGGCCATTCTGGTTTGCCCGGCTATTGCTGTTCCGGTTCAGGGCTCCTCCTACGTTGTATACAGGGATGGTAACCAGGATTATATCTTCGGGAACTTCCAAGGTGCCGGCAGCCAGATCCCTGAAAATTTGCATACTGGCGTCTATGCCGTCACTTTCCCCCGGATGGATGCCGTTCAGGATAAACAAGATTCCCTTTTCCCTCCCGAATCGTTGAAAATTAAAATTCCCTTCCGCATTATAGGTTACCAAATGCAGCGGTAAATCACTGTCGGTCTCTCCGATGGTCTGTATATTGATTTCGGGAAATTCCCTGGCAAGGGACATATAAAAATCCAGAACTTCCCTGTAGGTGGCAGTTGTATTGCCATCTCCTTTCTCAAAGGGAGTCGGGAACTCCGCTTTTTGTTCCTCCATGGTTTTGTTGCAGCCAAGCAACAAAAAGGAGCCTAACAAAATGGTCAACAGTATTTTAGACATTTGGTAACTTCCTTCGCATTTCTGCGGCAAAGTTAGCGCAAAAAAAAAGATTCAGGCTGCCTGGGTTATGGCAAGCATTTCTTCCTTTCGAATGGGTTTATTGCGGAAATCAATAGTGTGATGCGTACGGGATTTAAAGGATTCCCACTGCTGCCGGTCGTAAGCATCAATAGAGGAAGTAACGATGTTAATGCGTATTCGCCGGTTTGTGGGAAGGGTAATAAATTCTTCCAGGAATTGCCAGCCGTCCATGATGGGCATGTTGATGTCCAGAAAGATCACTTCGGGAAGGGCCTCCTTCTTGGCAATCATATCCCTCAGGCCATCAATGGCCAGCTTTCCGTTTATGTAAGTGTGTATGGTTTCACTCAAATCAAATGCCTTCAGCATTTTTTTGATTCCAAAGACAGTAATCGGGTCGTCATCTATTATGCAAACAGCATTAATTTTTGTCATCAAAATAAATTTTGAAAATGGTTCCCTTACCCACCTCACTGCTGGCGGTAATTTTCCCGTTCATGGCTTCAATCTGATTTTTAGTGATATACAGCCCAATTCCTCTTGCATCTTTATGTGAGTGGAAGGTCTTGTACATTCCAAAGAGCTTATCCCCGTATTTATCAAGGTCAATCCCCAGCCCATTGTCTTCTATGGCCAGTTCAAGGAAGTTTTTATTTTTCCTGGCAGTAAGCCGGATAAGCGGATCGCGCTCCGGATGCTTATATTTTACAGCATTGGTCAGGAAGTTCATCAGGATGCTATCCAGATAAGCAGGCACAACCCTCACCCGGGTACCTTCGGGAATTTCATTCTTTATGCTCGCATTGTGGTTGATCAGATAGGCGGAAAGCGTCTTCTCTACAGCCTTTACCCTTTCATTCAGGCAGACACTGACCTTTTCAATGTTTACATTGGTGTTAATGGCAACGACCTCGTTGAGGTTATCCAGGGTCTCCAGCAGGTTGTCTGATGCTTCTGTAAGCATGTGGATGATGCGGTTCTTCTCTTTGGGGTCTTCCTCAGAAACCAGGAAATCCAGCAACATGGAGAAGTTTGCAGTGTGGGAACGCAGGTTATGCGATACAATATGAGCGAAATTGATCAGTTTTTTGTTCTGCTGGGAGGTAACGTTAATCAGGTCCCTGAGTTCTGCCTCTTTCTGCTTGAGGTCTGAAATATCAAGGCTGATTCCCATTAATCCGTAAACCTCATTATGCTGATCGTATAGCGGGATTTTGGAAGTCAGGAAATGAGTGACTGAGCCGTCTTTACGTACAGAAATAGTCTCTTTTCCGAGAATGGAGGCCCCATTGTTCATGACGTATAAATCCTCATCCCTGGAAAGCTGGGCTATTTTTCTGTCGTATAAATCAAAATCCGATTTTCCAAGGAGTTGGTCTGCGTTGGTAAAACCCATATAAGAGCATTCCGCTTTGTTTACCAGTATTTTCCGGGATTCCAGATCTTTTATATACAAGTTCAGGGGAAGGTTGTCGACTACTGTCCGTAGTAATTTTTCACTTTCCCTGGTTTTAATTTCAGATTCGCTGATGTTGGTCACATCCTGGATGGTACCGATCAGGCCGATGTATTCCCCGTTCTTGTAGAGGGGTTTCCCGGCTGCAATTACCCACTTTTCCTTCCCGCTGGCCGTAACGATTTGTAGTTTTTCGCTCCAGGAAGTACCTGTTTCAATGGCTTTGTATACAATCATTGAGATGGTATTCCTGCTGTAGCCTTCCTTATAAAATTCTATGGCACTCTCAAGGCTTGGCTCATAATCCTCGGGCACTTCGTGAATTTGTTTGGTCATTGCACTCCAGCTGAGCTCATTGTGAAGAGCATTGAATTCCCAGCTGCCGATACCCGCAATTTCTGACTTGGTATCCAGCAGGATACGCGTTTTATCGTGTTCCAGTTCTTTTTTTATCCGTTGGGTAACATCGTCGGTCTGTATGATGATTCCGCATATATTTTCCTTGTCGTCAAACCAGGGTTCATTGATCCACTCAAACCAGGTCTCATTCTTTTCTGTATCTATATGCCGGTCTATGCCGGTAGTGCCCCTGCGACCCCGCAGGCAGGAATTGAGGACCTCCAGCCACTCTTTGGAAGCATCCGGAAATAAGGAAAGAATAGATACTCCCATAACATCAGATCCTTCAAAACCGAAGGCTTCAATCCAGGAATCCGAAACCTGAACCACTTCTAATTTGGTGTTCAGAAAAACGGTAGGCCTGGGAAGCTGTTTGATCAGATAATTCTGGGTAGTTGTATCCGTTCCCTTCAACATATTGTCGTAATTTCCTACCAAAGTAAATGGAATATTCGTCATTTGTGAAGGAATGTTGTGTAATCCCGGTTAAACGTGGTGATTCCTGTTTTTTAAGCGGTTGTAGTTCGAAATTATGTAAAAAACAAGAAAAATCCTACAAATACTAAAAAGTCTTTTTTGTAGAAAGCAGGGCTGAGGGGATCAGATTCTAACGGTGTCCGGGACTAAACCGGTATAATCTCCCCCATTCCGAATAACGTCCCTTACAATGGAGGAACTGATATAGGATTTTCCTGAAGAGGTAAGCAGGAAGACAGTTTCGATTTCTGAAAGCTTCCGGTTGGTATGTGCAATCGCTTTTTCAAATTCAAAATCTGCCGGATTCCGCAGGCCTCTCAGGATGAATTGTGCATCCACCTTCCTGCAAAAATCCACTGTGAGTCCGCTATAGGTTTTAACCTTTATTTGCGGCTCATCTTTAAAGGCTTCTTTAATAAATCGCATCCGGTCTTCCAGACTGAACATATAGGATTTTTCGGCATTTTCGCCAATGGCAATCACTACTTCGTCAAAAAGAGAGATCCCCCTTTGAATGATATCGTAATGGCCCAGGGTGATTGGATCGAATGATCCCGGAAAGATTGCGCGCTTCATTTGGTCTGTTGTCTTTACAGCTTAAAATTAGGGTTTTTTCCCCAAAGCTTCCTCAATGGCACTCCCGAAGAGTTCCGGCAGGGAAATTCCTGCTTCCCTGGCCTGTTGAGGCAGGATACTGGCCCGGGTCAGGCCCGGGGTAGTATTCATTTCCAGTAAATGCGGAATGCCATCCACCACAATAAATTCGCTTCGGCTGTAGCCTTCCATTTTCAGGATATCGTAGATAAATGCAGCCGTATCGGCAACCTTCTTGTGAACCTCAGCGTTAATCCTGGCCGGGGTTATTTCCTGTGATTTTCCCTCATATTTGGCGGCATAGTCAAAAAAATCATTTTCGGAGACTATTTCAGTAATGGGGAGAACCGTGGTCTTCCCATGATACCGGATTACCCCAACGGAAACCTCGGTTCCCTCCAGGGCTTTTTCTATAAGGACCTGCTGGTCTTCCTTAAAGGCAACTTCCAGGGCTGGCCCAAGTTCTTCTGCCTTCCTGACCAGGCTGATCCCAAAGCTGCTACCGGCCCGATTGGCCTTTACAAAACAGGGTAAGCCCACTGCACTGAGGATTTCGGTTTCGCGGACCTCCTGTCCCATATCCAGGGAATACGAGGGAGCGCAGGGGATTCCATAAGCTTTTAAGACCCTCAGCAGGTCCCTTTTATTGAAGGTGAGTGCGGCCTGATAATGACCACAAGAGGTATGGGGCATCTGCAGCAGCTCAAAATAAGCCTGCAGCATGCCATCTTCTCCCGGGCTTCCGTGAATGGCGTTAAAAACACAATCGAAATGCAGGGTATTACCTGAAAGTACAGCGGAAAAATTATGCCGGTCAATGGGGATTTCAGCCTCTTTTTCATCGAGCAACACCCATTTATCTTTGTTTATCACCACCCGGTAGGGCTCGTAGCGATCGCGGTCCAGTGTTTCATAAACGACCTGTCCGCTTTGCATTGAGATGCCATACTCGCTGGAAAACCCTCCCATAACAATGGCTATTTTCTTTTTCATTGGCTGGTTTCGGATACGTTAATTCCCCGTTATAGTGGTTACCAAAATAAATAAAAACGAGTGGGTTTCCTATATTTGTGAACTGAATAAATGAGGTATGCGAAACTTCCTGAATTTTTTGAGGTCAAAAGTTTTTTTGACCCAACTGGCTCTGGCCCTTGTAGCTGTTGTTATTTGTAGCTTTCTGGCCCTGCAATGGTTGAAAAGCTCCACACGCCATGGAGAGTTTGTGGTAGTCCCGGATCTAGCCCGTTTATCCGTTCCGGAAATGCGGGAAGTTATTGAGGAGGCTGAGTTACGCTACGAGGTGGTGGATTCGGCAAATTTCGACCCGGAATATCCGCGTTTCTCTATTATTGAACAAAACCCGCCGGCGGGAAACAAGGTAAAGACAAACCGGAAAATTTACGTAACCGTAAACCCTTCAGGATATAAAAAAGTGACCATCCCGGATATCATTCAGGTGACGCAGCGCAATGCCACTTCCATGCTCAGGGCGGTAGGGCTGGACGTGCAGCGGGTAACTTATATAGACGAACTCGGTAAGGATATGGTATACCGCATCCGCTACCAGGGAAAATATATCAACCCGGGAGAAAAATTGCCCAAGACTTCGAAAATTGAATTGATCTGCGGGAATGGGACCATCCCTGATCAGGCCAGGATCAAAGCGGATTCCAACTAGTGATGACGGCAGCCGAACAGGAAGAAAACGGAGAAGACGAGCTGTACGAACATTATAGTTTTACGGCTGCCCAGGGGCAGGAGCCACTGCGGGTAGACAAATACCTCATGAACTTTATTGAAAAGGCCACCCGCAATAAGATACAGCAGGCGGCCAAGGCCGGAAATATTCGGGTTAATGAACAAATAGTAAAGCAAAATTACCGCGTAAAGGCAGGGGATGTGGTCCGCGTGCTCTTTGAGCACCCGCCCTACGAATTCCTTTTGACCCCTGAGAATATCCCACTTGATATCGTTTATGAAGATGAGGAACTGTTAGTGGTAAACAAACCGGCCGGAATGGTAGTGCATCCTGGGCATGGGAATTATTCCGGCACGCTGGTCAACGCCCTGGCTTACCATTTTGAATCGCTCCCTCTGAATTCAGATAAGCGACCCGGGCTGGTCCACCGCATCGATAAGGATACCTCAGGGCTGCTGGTTATTGCAAAAACAGAAGAAGCCATGACTTCACTTTCCCGCCAGTTTTTTGACAAGACTACCCAAAGGGAATATCTGGCTTTGGTCTGGGGAAATGTGGAGGACGATTCGGGGCGCATTGAAGGCGCTATTGGCCGCAATCCCAAGAACCGTTTACAAATGCAGGTTTTTCCGGAAGGAGAGCAGGGAAAAGATGCAGTTACCCACTATCAGGTACTGGAGCGATTCGGGTATGTAAGCCTTGTTTCCTGCAGGCTGGAAACCGGCAGGACGCATCAGATCCGGGTCCATATGAAATATATAGGCCATACGCTGTTTAATGATGCCCGTTATGGAGGAGACAGAATCCTGAAAGGGACTTCCTTTACCAAATACAAACAATTTGTTGAAAATGCCTTCAAATTGCTTCCCAGGCAGGCACTTCACGCGCATACCCTCGGATTTGAGCATCCCTTAAGCAAAAAGCAGCTTTTCTTTAAGGCCGAATTGCCGGAAGATATGAAGGCCTGTATTGAGAAATGGCGGCATTATGCCAAACACCAGCAAGACTTATAAACGGAGCTGATAATGTTATAAAGAAGTCTTTTTAAACTGAGACGGACTTAAATAGGACGCTTAGTACCTTTACCTGATAAATTGAATGAAAAGATGAAAATTGTAATTTCTCCTGCCAAATCTTTGGATTTCGAAACGGCATTGCCGACGAATAGACACAGTCTTCCTGCTTTTCTCGAGGAAGCACAGCGCATAAATAAGGTCTTAAAACCTAAGAAACCCGGAGCCCTTAAAAAGCTTCAGAACATTTCGGAACAGCTTGCGGAACTCAACTGGCAGCGGAATCAGGATTTCAGCCTGCCTTTTAGCTCTGATAACTCCAGACCGGCTGTTTTTGCATTTAACGGGGATGTTTATCAGGGGCTGGACGCCTACAGCCTTGAGGAAGACCAAATTGCAAGTATGCAGGAACGCCTTCGGATTCTCTCCGGTCTCTATGGTGTTCTGAAACCGCTGGATCTTATTCAGCCCTATCGGCTGGAGATGGGAACGGATATTAAAATTGGCAGGAAAAAGAATCTTTACGAATTCTGGAAACAAACGATCACAAACAGTCTGAACGAGGAATTGGAAGAGGGGGAATTATTCATCAATCTGGCCAGTAATGAATATTTTAAGGCAGTTGACGCAAAAAAGCTGAAAGTGCCTGTAATCAGTCCTGTATTCAAAGACTGGAGCAAGGATAAATTGCGCATAATCAGTTTCTTTGCCAAGAAGGCGAGAGGCTCTATGGTCCGCTATATCCTGGATAAGGACGTGAACAGCCTGGAAGACTTGCTGGCTTTTGACTATGACGGCTACCAATACAGCAAGGAACATACCCTGAAAGCGGATCAGCCCGTTTTTGTACGATAAGATCAATTTTCAGCTCTTCCCACAAGTAGAAGCACTTCAGGTATTCGCTGGAAATACATAATCAGCTCAGGCTTTTCCCTTGGGGCTGATTTTTTCTTCAACCCGGGTTCGCTTTCGAATTTTCCGGGGCCGCCGTGCCCCGTATGACTTATTCTGAATTTTCCCTCTTTTCGTCTTTTTATCTCCTTTTCCCATGGTTTTTCAATTTGTATTTAATACACTTAGGCAGTTCTAATAAATTAATAAAAATAAGAGGCAGGACAAAGTAAATCCCTTATTATTTCAGTACTAAGAGCAATTCCATGTTTCTTCACAAACATCCATACGAACCCTTTCTCTTTGAAGGCGTCGGCAAGTTAATCGTAGGGACGCTTCCCCCGCCCCGTTTCAGTATGGGTTTACTGAAGGATGGGGATGTGGATTTCTGCTATGGCAGCCGGGATGGACAGCTATGGAAAATCCTTGATCAGCTGTTTGATCTCGATTTACCCTTTGAAACCAGCCAGCGTGCTGTAGAGGCCCGAAAAACCTTTTTGCGCAGGCGTAAAATCGGGATTTGCGATGTGGTTGCCAGGGCAGAGCGGGAAAAAATAGATGCTTCGGATTTGGGGATGTCAAATATTGAGTTGAGGGATATGCTGGGCTATATCAGAAAATATCCTACTATAGGTACGCTCTTGTTTACAGGGGGAAACAGTAAGAATGGTCCGGAATATTTGTTTCGCAGGCTCTTAAGGGAAACAGGAATAAAATTCACCCGCATAAGTGATGAAATTCCCAGAATCCACCAATTTGAAATAAGGGATTCTTCCGCTCAAAAAAGAATTATCAGGACGGTATCGCTCACGGCTCCTTCCGGGTCTGCCAACCGGGCGGTGGGCAGCCTGCCCGAATACAAGGCGCGTAAGGCAAAAGATCAGGGATATGATACCTTGAAATTCAGAATGGATCAATACAAACCATTTTTCTAACCCGGATTGTTGGTTTTGTAGTCTTCTTATCCTATTTTGTTATCACTGCCAAACAACTGTTTGCAGATTCAAACTAATATTGGACCTTTATTTGTCTTAAACCAGTCGAATAAGCGATCGGGGTTTAAAAAACGAGATACTACTTTATGAGCCAGGGGCAACGATTAAAAGAATTTCAGAAGTCAGTAAGGAATAAATTCAATGTCTACAACAGCCTGTTCCTGAATTTGCCCTATACAAACATGGAGCATGTTGGTATTTTTGTGCCGCTTTTGTTCCGGCAATGCCAGCATGGTCTGGATTCGGGAAAGAATCCCAAGGAAATATTAGAGTCCTTCTTTGACAGTTTACCAGGATTTACAACAGAAAAGGAGCGCATTGATTTTATGTTCCGTATTATCCAGTATGTGGAACGG
The DNA here is from genome assembly GCF_052497835.1 of Robiginitalea insularis. NCBI lineage: Bacteria > Pseudomonadati > Bacteroidota > Flavobacteriia > Flavobacteriales > Flavobacteriaceae > Robiginitalea > Robiginitalea insularis. The sequence goes on along the minus strand of NZ_CP199296.1, from coordinate 379,492 downwards.
CAGGTAGTATTATACGACAGTGTGGAGGATGCCGCCTTCCCGAAGCTGCACGCGCATACAGAATCCCTTTCCATAAGGGATTATTTTCAGCTGGCCCGGAAAAACAAGCGATGGGACAGGGTTTCAAAAAAACTGGAATCATTCAGCGCCCGTATCGTCCTGACCGCGCACCCTACGCAGTTTTATACCCCCGCGGTGCTCGATATTATCTCAGAACTGCGAAGTTTGATCCTGGAGAATAAAATTGACGAGATAGACGTAACGCTTCAGCAACTGGGGCTGACTTCCCTGATCAACCGCCGTAAACCCACCCCCCTGGATGAAGCCAAAAACATTATTTATATCCTCAGGTATGTCTACTACGATGCAGTGGGCGAACTCTATGACTATATCAAAGGCAGTTTTGAAAAAGGGAATTACCATAACCCGAACATCATCAAACTGGGTTTCTGGCCCGGAGGAGACCGGGACGGGAATCCCTTTGTAACCGCGGCCATAACAAGGGACGTTGCCGATGAGTTGCGGACGACCCTGATGAAGTGTTATTACAATGACCTGAAACTGCTGCAAAGGAGAATATCCTTTAACGGGGTGCAGGAATTGTTGCAACAATTGCGCAACGAAGTGTATGTAGCCATGTTTGATAAGAAGAAAACAATGGACTACAATGATATTCTGCAACAATTGGAAGCCGCCCGGATAGTTTTAAAGGATAACTACCACAGTCTTTACCTTAAGGAGTTGGATCGGTTTATTGATAAGGTACATCTTTTCAAGACCCATTTTGCAGCATTGGATATCCGGCAGGACCACAGTATCCACCTGAAAACCGTAACCCAGATTCTTATAAAAGCGGGCTTTGTCAAAGAAAGTTTGGAAGAGCTTGCAGACAGCGAATTAACGCGGATTTTGATAAAAGAAAAACTTGCCCCGGATCCGGCAGCTTTTGAGGACCCGCTGGTGAGGGATACCCTGGTAAACATCGCCCAGTTAAAGGAAATCCAGCAAATAAACGGGGAGGATGGCTGTAATAGGTATATTATCAGTAATTCGGAAGACATCTATTCGGTGTTGTTTGTATATGCCTTGTTTCGATGGTCTGGTTGGGATTCGGACAACATTACCTTCGATATCATCCCGCTTTTTGAAACTATGAAGGGGATGGATTCTTCGGAAGCTACCATGCAGTCACTATTTGATCTTCCTGAATATCGAAGACATGTGTCTTTCCGGGGGGAAGTGCAGACCATCATGCTCGGGTTTTCCGACGGCACCAAAGACGGGGGCTATCTGAAAGCCAACTGGTCTATTTTCAAGACCAAGGAACAGCTCTCACAAGTTTGCAGGAGGAATAAAATCAAAGCCATCTTCTTTGACGGGCGCGGTGGCCCGCCAGCCAGAGGCGGGGGGAAAACGCATCGCTTTTATGCAGCTCAATCCAAGAAAATCGCAAACCATGAAATACAGTTGACTGTACAGGGGCAAACTATAACCTCAACTTTTGGTACCAAGGAGTTGTTTATGCACAACTCCGAACAGTTGCTTACAGCGGGCTTGTCTAATACCATTTTCGGGAAGGAAAATATTATAACGGCCCAGCAGCGGCAGTTAATAGAAAAGCTGTCAAAGATCAGTTTTGAAAAGTACGATGCCCTGAAAAAGCATCCCATGTTTATTCCGTATCTTGAAAACCGGAGCACACTGAAGTTTTACACCAAGGCCAATATCGGGAGCCGGCCCGGAAAAAGGGGTAATAAGGAAAAACTGGAATTAAGTGACCTGCGGGCCATTTCTTTTGTGGGCTCCTGGAGTCAGTTAAAACAAAATGTGCCCGGGTATTTTGGAATCGGAACAGCCCTCAAAAGCCTGAAGGATGCCGGCAAGTTGTCAGACTTAAAAAAACTATACAGGGAAGTTCCATTTTTCAAGGCCCTGATGCTCAATAGTATGATGTCTTTGCGCAAGAGTTATTTTGAGCTAACCCGTTATATGAAAGACGATCCCAAGTACGGGGCATTCTGGAATATTCTGTACGAGGAGTACCGCCTTTCAAAGAGGATGCTTCTGCAGATCTCCGGTAGCCAGGAGCTTATGGAAAATGAATCGGTATCCAGGGAATCCATTAAGATCAGGGAAAATATAGTTTTGCCCTTGCTGGTGATCCAGCAATATGCCCTGCAGAAGATCGGGGAGGACATTGAAAACAAGGAAGTGTACGAGAAGATTGTTACCCGTTCGCTTTACGGAAATATCAATGCGAGCCGGAATTCGGCCTGATTGAAATAAGTTATACTTAGCTGCGTTCAACATAATATAGTCCTAACATAAATTGCAAAGGGATGGCGTACCAAATTACTTATCGTTCTTTAGCAAAAAAAGATATCCGACCAGAGGATATTGATGAAATTCTCCGGATATCCAAAAAGAAGAACAGCCTTAGGGGGATAACCGGCTGCCTGGTATTTAACCAGGGTTATTTTATACAGATCCTTGAAGGTTCGGAGAAGTACGTGAGGGAGGTTTACACCACCATAAAACTGGATCCGCGTCATAGCCTGGTGGAAATACTTTCTGAGGGTGAAATAGAGGAACGTCTATTCGACAAATGGGAGATGGCCTATGTAAATTTATCCGGGGGAATCGAGACCGAAAAAGAGCAGGCCATTGCCACAAGCGTAGCAGAAATAGATGCGCATTCCGGAAAATTCCGGCACACCACTAAAGTGTTCTGGTATAATGTCTATTCCCTCTTTCAGGAGAAGGGATTCTACCGTAGCTGAATTGAACTTTCAGAGCTTAAGGAGCGGAACTGAGAATAGCATACATCGCCCTGATCCCATAAGATATCTGACCGATCTTCAGATTCTCGTTTGGAGAATGCTGATTGTTGTCAGGATTAACCACAGGCAGGATAAAAGCCGGTACCTTAAGGGCATTTATAAATGGCGCGATGGGCACCGTACCTCCTGTGATTCGGATTTGTACCACCTGATCTTCAAATGTTGAGCTGAGTGTTTTTACCAGATGCGTCCCAAAGGTATTATCAAGTGGGGTGCGGAAGGCATCAGTGACGTCAGACTCCGATATAGTAACCCATTTCGGATAAGCTGCCCGCATTTGGGCGTCCGGAACCGTATCGGTTATCCGGTATCCCAGCCCCTCTATATGTTTTTTAACCAAAGACTTCATCCGGTCGCCTTTGGTTTCCGGCACCAGCCTCAAGTCTAATTCCGCAGTAGCGGATGCCGGTACAATGGTCCTCGCCTGAGGGCCTACCCAGGCGGAAGACATCCCCCGAATATTCAGTGAGGGATATTGCAGGGCTTCCTGATAAAAGCCTCCAACCTTATCCGGCTCGCTTATTTGGAGGGCCGAATTAATATTTGCAGCATCGTCCGGGACTGCCTGCAAAATACTGCGTTCCGAATCGGTCAGTTCAATGCCATCGTAATACCCGGGGATCGTTACCCGGCCATCTGCATCTTTCATGCTGGCCAGGATCTCAGCCAATTGAAAGGCCGGATTGGGGGCGTAGTTTCCGTAATGACCGCTGTGTTGAGGTCTTATGGGGCCATAGGTGGTGAGGCTCATGGTGGTAATGCCCCTGCACCCATAAACCAGAGTGGGTTTTCCCGAGTAATGCATAGGCCCGTCCCCGATAATCAGGTAGTCTGCTTCCAGCAGATCCTTATAGGTTTCCACGGCCTTGGGCAACGGTTTGCTGCTGCGCTCCTCCTGTCCGTCAAGAATAACCTTAATATTAAAAGGAAGCTCCACCTTATTTTTCTGGAGCAGGTCAATAGTATTCAGGAACATGACTATGGGCCCTTTGTCATCGGAAACAGACCTTCCGAAAAGCCTCCATGAGTAATCGATATCCTCGCTCAGTTCGGACAGGGGTCTGGTTTCCCAGCTTCCTTCTTCACCGGCAGCTTTTAAAACAACCTTATAGGGATCTGGCTGGTCCCATTTGGAGGGATCAACAGACTGTCCGTCAAAATGCATATACCATAAGAGGGTTGGTTTCCCGGTTTCCATGGGAAGTGCTGCAAAAAAAAGGGACTCCTCCTCGGTGGGCAAGACGCTGGTATTGAATCCCCGGGCGTTGAACTTTTGAGTGAGCCAGCTAATATTCCTGTTGATGTCTGCATGATCCAGGGCATCATTGGGAATGGAAATAAAATCAATTAATTCATCAATGGTATGGCGGACCTGGGTTTTAAGTTGGACGTTATCCTGTCCGAAAACCGGAAACGTTGCCAGACATAACAGGAGTAAAAGGGAGTTGCGCATGGGCCTTTATAATTTGTTTTAAATCTAGCGAATTCTTTTGATAAAATCTGTAATCCCATTAATTCCGGATGCAGCCAGCGATTTGATAAAAGCCGAGCCGATAATTGCGCCTTTAGCATAGCGCACAGCTGCTTCAAAACTCTCTCTGTCGTGTATGCCGAATCCAACCACCTGAGGGTTTTTGAGCTGCATTCCCGCAATCCTTTTGAAATATTCCTCCTTATCCGACCCAAACGAGTCCTGTACCCCGGTGGTGCTGGCAGAACTCACCATATAAATGAATCCGTCTGAAGCAGCATCGATTTGCCGGATACGCTCCTCCGAGGTCTGTGGAGTTATCAGAAATATCATTTTCAGGCCGTAGCGTTCCAGAATGGGCTGGTACTCCCTCTGGTAAATATCAAGGGGCAGGTCCGGGAGGATCAGCCCGTCAATTCCTACTTCCCGGCATTTGCTGCAAAAGGCCTCTACCCCGTACTGCAGCACCGGGTTAAAATAGCCCATCAGGATCAGGGGGATGTGTATGCTATCGCGAACGTCTTTTAGTTGCTCAAACAGTTTACTCGTTCCCATCCCATTTTTCAGCGCCTGAGTGGAACTTTGCTGGATGGTGGGCCCGTCTGCCAGCGGATCGCTGAAAGGGAGACCTATTTCCACCATATCCACCCCGCTTTCCTGTAATTGCTCCAGCACCGGGAGGGTATCCTGCAGTTCAGGGTAGCCGGCCGTAAAATAAATTGACAGCAGTTTACCATCTTTTTGCATGGTGCTGTCAATACGATTCAGGGTTTGGGTCTTTTCACGCATCATCATTGGGATTCCTTAAGCAAGTTTAAAATAGTCAATATAGGTTTGCAGGTCTTTATCACCCCTGCCCGAGAGGTTGATGACCACAACTTCTTCCGGCTCGAAAGCCCTTTTTTCAAGTACTGCAAAGGCGTGGGAGGTTTCTATTGCCGGGATAATCCCCTCCAGTTCGGCAAGCTGCCTTCCGGCCAGCATGGCCTCGTCATCGGTAATGGAGATGAATTCTGCCCTGCCGCTGGTGTATAAATTGGCATGCATGGGTCCAACTCCGGGATAATCCAGCCCTGCAGAGATGGAATAGGGTTCCGTTATCTGCCCGTCCGGTGTCTGCATGAGCAGCGTTTTACTGGCATGGATCACGCCTACTTTTCCCAGGGCCGAAGTAGCAGCACTGGCACCGGTGTCTATACCTTTCCCTGCGGCCTCAACAGCTATAATTCCAACTTCAGGCTGGTCCAGGTAGTGGTAATAGGTTCCGGCAGCATTGCTCCCTCCACCCACGCAGGCAATCAAATAATCTGGTGCCGACCGGCCCTCGGCTTCCGCCAGCTGCGATTGTATCTCTTCTGATATCACTGCCTGAAAGCGAGCCACCATGTCCGGATACGGATGCGGTCCTACTACTGAACCGATAATGTAATGGGTGTCTACAGGGTTGTTTATCCAGTCGCGGATCGCTTCATTAGTGGCATCCTTCAGGGTACGGCTTCCAGATACGGCAGCCCGCACTTCAGCGCCCAGCATTTTCATCCTTGCGACATTCGGGGCCTGCCTTGCTATATCTACCTCCCCCATATAAACCACGCAGGGGAGCCCCATCAGGGCGCAGACGGTAGCTGTGGCAACGCCATGCTGCCCGGCTCCGGTTTCGGCAATGATTCGTTTTTTGCCCAATTTTTTAGCCAGCAGGATTTGACCGATGGTGTTATTTACTTTATGCGCTCCCGTATGGCAGAGGTCTTCCCGTTTCAGATATATTTTACACCCAAAGCGCTGAGAAAGACGGCTTGCGTAATAAAGGGGTGTGGGCCTGCCCACGTAATCGTGGAGCAGTTTGCGAAACTCCTTCTGAAAATCCTCCGAATACATGATCTCCAGATAGGAGGTGCGCAGTTCCTCCACGTTTGGGTAGAGCATTTCAGGGATATAAGCTCCTCCGAATTCTCCGTAAAAACCGTTTTCATCTACATGATATGATTGCATAGGTTCTTTTTTTATTGTTTAAACTGATGGTCCAGCCGGCGTATTTGGTCCATAAATGTTTTCAGGGATTCCACATCCTTTTCACCCGCCTGTATTTCAAATTTTGAATTCAGGTCAACCGCATGGCAGAACACAGCATTTTCCGTTTTTAGGAATTCCCGGATTTTCGGGATGTCATCCGGGCCGATTCCCCCGCTCAGGAAAAAGGGTTTATCAAAGGGATACCTCTTTAGCAGTTCCCAGTTAAATGCCCTGCCGGTTCCCCCGGGTAGCTTGCCCTTGGTGTCGAACAAAAAATAATCGCACATGGGAAGGTAGGACTCCACATGCTCAAAATCGAAAGTATCACCCACAGAAAAGGCCTTTATTAAAAATACCTCGCTGGTGCTGAACTCGTTTAATTCCTCCCGTAGTTTCCTGCAGTAGGCCGGGCTTTCCGCACCGTGTAGCTGTACTCCGCTCAGTTGGTGTTCCTCAAATTTATTCCTTACGTATTCTTTTGGGGCATCGACAAATACCCCGATACGTGAAATAAGCCTGCCAAGCTTCTCAGGCAAGGGTTGATTGAGGTTGCGCGGGCTTTTATCCCAGAAAATAAATCCCATATAATCGGGCTCTAAGGCAGCCACTGCCTCTGGATTGAATTTCATGCCACAGACTTTTATCTTCATCCGTTCAGGGGTTTTAAAAAGGCAGAGAGCGCTATGCCCGGGTCCTGTTCTTTCATAAAGGATTCTCCCATCAGAAAACCCTGGTAGCCACAGGCTTTCAACTCCTGTAGCTGATGGGCAGAACCCAGCCCGCTTTCTGAAATTTTGAGATACGCGTCGGGGATAGACGAAGCCAGATTCCGACTGGTATCCAGACTTACTTCAAAGGTCTTCAGATTGCGGTTGTTAACCCCTATCATATCCACCCCTGGCTGTAAAGCAGCTTCCAGTTCCAAAGCATTGTGAATTTCCACCAGAACTTCCAGCCCCAGGGCTTGTGCTTCAGCAGCCAGCTCCGCTATCTGGCCGGGAGACAGCAGGGCGGCAATCAGCAGGATGGCGTCTGCCCCATATGCCCGTGCCTCAGTGAGCTGATAGGCGTCCAACATAAATTCCTTCCGCAAAATTGGCAGGCCGGTAGTGGCCCTGGCCAGCAGCAGGTCTTCCAGGGAACCCCCAAAATATTTCCCATCCGTAAGTACAGAAATTCCGGCTGCACCAGCTTTTTCATATCCGGAAACCACCTTCTGCACACTGCAATCCTGATTGATCACAGCCCGGGAAGGGGAGCGGCGTTTGTGCTCTGCTACAATACCAAAACGTTTGGCCTGCAAAGCGGTTTTAAGAGAGACGGTATCACGCACGAATAATGCAGTTTCCCGAAGGGATTCAACAGGGACTACTTTCTTTTTAAGCCTGACCTCTTCTTTTTTATCGGCTGCAATGCGATCTAATATATTCATGGTTTAGCTGCTGATTTGCTGTAACTTTTTTAGGGCCTTGAGGGCATTGCCGTCTTCTAGGGATCGCCGTGCCCGTACCAGGGAGTCGGGCAGGGAATCCCCGCTTGCAGTTGCGATCGCCAGGGCTGCATTCGCACAAACAACATCCTCCTGGGCCCGGCTTCCCCTTCCCTGCAGGACATTCAGAAAAATCTGCGCCGCATCTTCCACGGATTCCCCGCCATAGATTTCTTCGGCTGTGAGGGCCTCAAGGCCGAGGTCTTCAGGGCGCAGCATAGATTCAGACCGGTTACTGATGATCTTGGCCGGCCCGGTCAGCGAAATCTCATCATAGCCGTCCAGGGCGTGGACAATGGTAAAGTTCTTCCCGGTATTTTGATACAGGTACCCGTAGATCCGCGCGAGTTCCAAATTAAAAACCCCGACCATCTGATGTTCCGGAAAGGCCGGATTTACCATGGGGCCAAGCATATTGAAAAAGGTTTTGACCCTTAAATCCCTTCGAATGGGGGCTACATTTTTCATCGCAGGGTGGAAAAGAGGGGCGTGCATGATACAAATTCCCGCCTGCTCCATACAGTTGCGCAAAAATGCCTCCTCACTGGAAAATCGGATCCCGAGAAATTCCAGCACATTGCTGCTGCCACAGTTGGAGGAGACTCCGTAATTCCCGTGCTTGGCAACCGGTACTCCTGCCCCGGCAGTCACGAAGGAGGCCAGGGTAGAGATATTAAAGGTGTTTTTTCCATCCCCGCCGGTTCCGCAAAGGTCAATCGGCTTGAATTCCGAAAGGTCCACTGCATGGCAAAGATCCAGCAGGGCGTCGCGAAAGCCCTCCAATTCTTCGGTGGTAATACTTCGCATCATATACACTGTCAGGAAAGCAGCGATCTGGCTGGGATTATATGAACCCCCGGCAATTTTCACCAATACCTCGCGGGCTTCTTCCCGCCCAAGCAGCTGATGTCCGATTAGTTTATTGAGGATATCTTTCATTTTTTCGAGTTTAACCAGTTCGCAAGCATTTCTTTGCCTCTGGGGGTGAGTACGGATTCCGGGTGAAACTGGACGGCACAAACATCATAGGTTTTATGTCTGAGAGACATAACCTGCCCCTTCTTATCCGAAGAGGTGGCCTGCAGGCAGTCCGGCAAATCGGGGTTTACCACCCAGGAATGGTATCTCCCCACTTCTATTTCTTCCGGAAACCCTTCAAAAAGCGGGTCATCCGTTTGCACCCGAATTTTGGTGGCCACCCCGTGATAGACCTCCTGAAGATTGATCAGGGAACCGCCAAATACTTCAGCGATGGCTTGTTGCCCGAGACACACCCCGAATATGGATTTCTCAGGGGCAAACCGCTCAATAACTGTTTTCAGCAAGCCGGCTTCATCCGGTATCCCCGGTCCCGGGGAAAGAACAATACGGTCAAAAGCAGCCACTTCCTCAAGGTTCAGCCTGTCATTTCTCCAGACCGTGACTGCACAGTCCAGATCTTCCAGGTAGTGGACCAGGTTGTAAGTAAAACTGTCGTAATTGTCTATTACTAATACCTTCTTCATCTTACAGGGATTCTGCTATTTCCAGGGCTTTGTTCAGCGCCCCCAGTTTATTGTAGGTTTCCTGTAATTCCGCATCCGGATCGGAAGCCGCCACCAGGCCGGCACCAGCCTGGTAGAAGAGCCTGTGGTCTTTACTCAGGAAGGTCCGGATCATAATGGCATGGTTAAAATCCCCGTCAAAGGCCATAAAGCCAATGGCACCGCCGTAATAATTCCGGCTGGTCTTTTCATATTTCTCGATCAGTTGCATGGCCATATGCTTCGGGGCCCCGCTGAGGGTCCCGGCCGGAAAGGTATCGGCAACGATCTTCATGGTGGGGATATCTGCTTTTTTCTGCCCGCTAACCTTAGATACCAGATGGATTACATGCGAGAAGTACTGAACCTCGCGGTAGGTCTCCACCTGCACGGTATTCCCATTGCGACTCAGATCATTCCTGGCCAGGTCTACCAGCATCACATGCTCGGCATTTTCCTTTTCATCGGCAGCCAATTCCCTGGCCAGTTTGGCATCTTCCTCGTCATTCCCGGTACGCCTGAACGTCCCGGCGATGGGGTGTATCTCTGCTTTGCCGGCTTTTACGACCAGCTGCGCTTCCGGGGAACTTCCGAATATTTTAAAATTTCCATAGTCAAAATAGAAAAGGTAAGGCGATGGGTTTATGGATCTGAGGGCCCGATACACATTAAATTCGTCTCCCTTAAAGCCCTGTTCAAATCGCCTGGAGAGCACCAACTGAAAAACATCCCCGCGCCCACAGTGCTTTTTGGCCCGGGCAACCTGCTCTAAAAATTCCGCATCTGTCAGGTTGGAGAGCCGCTCCCCGTCTTTTGCAAAGTTGTAAGAGGCAAAGGTCTGAATGGACAGGATTTGTTCCAGCTCTGCAATATTATTACCGTCTCCAAAGGCATGCGAGAACAAATACGCCTCATTTTTAAAGTGGTTGATGGCAATGATATTTTGGTATACGGCATAATAAATGTCCGGAATGTGGGTTGAATTGTCTTTTTTGCGGATATCTATATCTTCAAAATACCGGACGGCATCATAAGACATATATCCAAACAGGCCATTGTTAATGAATTTAAAATCGTTCTTTTCGGCTTTGAACATGCCGGCAAACCGGTGGATTTCCATAGCCACGTCGGTAGTTTCCGTAATCGGGTTAATTTCCTTTTTCCCGTCAGGGAAATGCCGCTGGATTTCTTCATTTTGAACAGAAATGCTGGCAATCGGATTGCAACAGATGTAGGAAAAGGAATTGTCGTTGGCATGGTAGTCACTACTCTCCAGCAACAGGCTTCCGGGGAACTGATCCCTGATCTTGAGGTATACGCTTACCGGGGTAATGGTATCTGCCAGGATTTTCTTGTAATGGGTCTGTAAAGGATACACCATGTAATTTTATTGTTTTCAGATAACTAAAAAAGGCCTGTCGTGATTGACAAGCCTTTATATGGATTTTACATAAAGCGGGGCTCAGATCACGACAATTCGTATTCAGAGTTCCACCACCAGTTTGTGTTTGATATCAATTGCATAAGGCTCAAAGATAGCTATCAATTTTTATTCTGCAAATCAGCAACCAAAAAAAAAGCGCCGAATTTCCCGGCGCTTTCAAATTTAATCTGGTTTCTAGAATTCTAGGTCAACTACCAGGTCGAACTCATCGTAGATGGTCTTGTCACCCAGGTTGTCAAAGAAGCTTCCGGAACCGTAGCGCACATCGTATTGAGCGCGGTCTACTTTCATTGTGGCTGTGGCCTTGCTTCCGTATACGGAAACATCAAAAGTAACGGGCTTGGTGATTCCTTTTATGGTAAGGTCCCCGGTAACCTCATAGGAGTTTTTACCCGTAGATTTTACCTCTGTAAAAACCAGCTTTGAAGTAGGGTGGCTGGCTACTCCAAAGAAATCGTCAGATTTCAGGTGTCCTTCCAGTTTAGCTTTTGAATCCCCTTCCAGGTCGGTGGCGATAAGGGAGGACATATCCACAACAAACTCTCCACCGGTTAAAGCACCGTCTTCGAAAATCAGAGCTCCGGATTGCAATTCTACCAGCCCGTTGTGAGAACCTGTTACTTTGTAGGCTTTCCAGGACACTGTGCTCTTATCAGCATTTACTTCCTTTTTTTCCACTTCAGCTGGTTCCGTATGGGCAAGGGCTGTTCCAAATACCATGGCCAGGGCAAGGCTTAATACATTTCTTTTCATAGTTGATAATTTTAGAGATTTAAGTTTTAATTAATTATGGGTTAATAATCAGATATGCGTAAATAATTTTTCTTTTGGTGTCCTGACTTTCTTATAGTGCTGGGTTTCATCTTCTTCAGAGCGATATCCCACCGTTGCTATAACTGCGGTTTGCAGGCCACGGGCAGGCAGGCCCAGGATGTCATCCAGTTTATCGGCTTCAAAACCTTCCATTGGGCAGCTGTCAATTTTCATGGCAGCAGCAGCAGATAACAGGTTTCCTAGTGCTATGTAGGCTTGTCTGGCCGTCCACTGTGCTTTTACCTCCTTTGGCAGCGGAGTTAACTTAGATTTCATAAAATCTCCATAACCTTTTAAGTCGGCCTCTGGGATTCCCCTGACCTCTGAAACGTGTTCAATATAGTTGTCAACAAGGGTGTCATCAAAATTGCTGCGACTGGCAAATACAATAACCTGAGAGGCATCGGTTATTTGCGCTTGGTTCCAGCAGGCTGGCAGCATCTTTTCCCTTACTTCCGGATCGGATATAACGAGTACTTCATAAGGTTGCAGGCCATAAGAAGAAGCGCTCAGCCGAATGGCGTCCAGTAATTCAGAAAGCTGGGATTCTGTCAGCTTTTTGCTGCTGTCGAACTTTTTTGTGGCATAGCGCCATTGCAAATCAGACAGATACGTTTCATTTATACTTTGAGTTGATGTTTCCATATACGTGGGTTTAAATTTTGTCTAAAAGTGTGTTAAGTGATAATAATTCCTCCTTGCTGAAATGTTGCATTAGCTCCTGCTCTGCAGCTTCTACTGCCTTATCCATTTTTTCAAGGGCCTGAAAACCGGATGATGTGATTGAGATTTCAACTTTCCTGCGGTTGCTCGGACAGATGTTGCGCTCAACATATCCTTTAAGGATCAGTTTATCCACCAGCCGGGTGGTGTTACTCATTTTGGACACCATCCGTTCGTTGAGCGTACCGAGGTTTGCAGGTATACCCTGCTGACCTCTCAATATTCTAAGCACGTTGAACTGTTGCAGCGAAACTTCATACGGCTTCAGGGCATTCACTATCACTTCGTTAATCCTGTTGTTGATTAACATTAAGTGAATAATAGTTCTCCGCCCTATGGGCAGTTTTTTTTCAGTTTTTATGGCTGCTTCAACATTCATGTCCATACAAATATTGTATATACAAATGTAATATAATTATATACCTAATCATAAACAGGATATGATAAAATTTTGTTAATTAGTCGGGAAGTCCCTTTTTCAGGCTGAGCAACTTTTAAATAGCTGAAATGGGCGGCCTTTACATTGATTGTGTATTTTTGTTTAAAAAGCATTTTATGGCAGATTTGACTCAGGAAGAGTGGCGGGCTAAACTCGCAGAAGACGACAAAGCAGTGATCTTGGATGTCAGGACGGAAGAGGAAATTGAAGAAGGTGCCATCCCCGGTGCCATGCATATAGATATTTACATGGGCCAGGGTTTCCTGGATGAGGTTGACAAACTGGACAAGGATAAACATTATTACATTTATTGCCGGTCCGGCAACAGGAGCGGGCAGGCCTGCGCCCTCATGAATGCGCGCGGATTTGAAGTCACCTATAATCTTATGGGCGGTTTTAACGAGTGGGAAGGGGAAGTGAGCTAAACCGTTTAAACCTTAAGCTTATCAGCGATGGCCCGGGCCAGGATGTCAACGGCCTGATTAATTGGAAACAGCATGGAGAACATGAATCTTTTTTACAGAATACTCTATTATTTCCAGAAAAGAGGATTCGAGGTTTCCCGTCGTATTGCCGAACGATTGGGGATACGGACCAGGGTGGTGCGGACTACCTTTATTTACCTTACTTTCGTAACCCTCGGATTTGGTTTCGCCCTTTACCTCTTTCTCGCGTTCTGGCTGAAGATTAAGGATTTGATATACACCAAAAGAACCTCGGTTTTCGACCTTTAATTATGCTAAAGCTTTTCCGTTCCAAAATCTATCTGGCCATCTTCCTTATGGGATCGGTCCTGCTTTTCGGTATTACAGGCTATCGGTATATTTCGGGCTTTTCCTGGACGGAAGCCCTTTACATGACCATTATTACCGTAACCACGGTCGGTTTTCAGGAAGTGCGCCCCCTGGGAACGCAGGCACAGCTTTTTACCGTTGTCCTGATTATATCCAGTGTTTTTATTTTCGCCTTTGCCATCTCGGTGGTAACCGAATATGTTCTGAGTAAAAACTCCCTCCAACTTTTAAAAAAGAAGAAAGTGAAACAGCGAATCGACAAATTGGAAAACCATGTCATTGTTTGTGGCTATGGACGTAACGGAGCCCAGGCCGCCCAGCGGCTCAATGCTTACAACCGACCCTTTGTGATCATCGAGCGGGATCGGGAAGTAATCGAAAAGCATGAGGATGAAATACTGTTTGTGGAGGGTGATGCCAATGAAGATGAAGTGCTGATGGAAGCGGGGGTAAAACGGGCCAAGTTTCTTATTGCTGCCCTTCCGGATGATGCGGCAAATCTTTTTGTGGTGCTTTCTGCCCGGCAATTAAATAAAAAGCTGTTTATCATTTCCCGCGCCTCCCAGCTTACATCCCAGAAGAAATTGCAACTGGCCGGGGCCGACAAGGTTATCATGCCAGATAAAATCGGAGGGGATCACATGGCTTCCCTGGTGGTGCTACCAGACCTGATCACCTTTATGGATAAGCTTTCAATGGAAGGAGGGGATACCACCAACCTGGAAGAGGTTGCCATTGAGGATTTTTCAGACCAGGTAGACTGCAATTCCCTCCGCGACCTGGACCTCAGGCGAAAAACGGGTTGTACCATCATCGGGTACATTAAACCCGACGGCACTTACATAATAAATCCGGAGGCGGATATGCCCCTTCAGCCTAAAAGTAAGGTAATCGTTTTGGGGCGTCCGGAACAGATCCGCAAGCTCAATGAAATGTTCCACATAGGGTAGGCGGCTACCCTAATATATTTGGTTGGCAAGCTAATTTTTAGGATATTGCCGCACTTTCAACTCAAAAACCATCTAAGTCAAATGAAGTATATCTATACTGTTTTACTCGCGTTTTTTTCATTAATGGCAGGAGCGCAAGACCTGCAGGTAAAAGAAACCATCAGCAACCCGTCAAATAACATCAACGACGGGGTGATAAAGTTGGAAGTTTCCGGAGGCCGTCCTCCCTATACCTTTCGATGGAGCAATCAGGAAACACCACTGAGCTCCAATAAGTCTACCGGACTTACCGAAGGGATTGCTTATGATGTTGTAATAATCGATGCCAGGGGGACTTCTGTTACCAAGGAATATACGGTTCCCACAGAAGCGATCACCGAAGTTTTCAACGGGGCAATGACCCCGGCGGTTGGTGCACTGGGCTCGGTACTTTTTTGGGACCCTTTTGATGCACTCGGTATTTACGATCCTGTGGTTTATGCAGATGTCAAAAAAATTGGTATTCCAGGGTGGAGCCCTGAGGTGACTGATAAATTTGTATTGAAGCGATGGATCAAGGCTGAAGGGGAAAAGGTTAAAAAAGGAGATGCAATAGCCGTAATCTCTAGGCAAAACGGTATGGATGTTACGGTAAATGCCACTGTTGCGGGAACCCTGGAACACCTGGTTGCTGAAGGGGGCGTGATCTACAATGCGGACAATCCTGAAGATGTTATTGAGCAGGGGGCTCACTACCTTGCAGATATCGTATACGATGAGCCGGTGGTTATGACCCACCCTAATGGAGACCCAATTACCAAACCGATCCCCTTTATTGTGATCTGGCTGGTACTGGGAGCTACCTTTTTCACCATACGAATGGGCTTTATCAACATTCGCGGTTTTAGGCATTCCATCTCCCTTGCCAAAGGAAAATACGACGACCCTCAGGCCCCCGGGCAGGTAACGCATTTCCAGGCACTGGCCACAGCCGTATCCGGTACAGTAGGGTTGGGTAATATAGCCGGGGTTGCCGTTGCAGTCTCTTTAGGAGGTGCTGGAGCAACTTTCTGGATGATTGTCTGCGGGCTTTTGGGGATGTCCTCAAAGTTTGTTGAATGTACCCTGGGGGTCAAATACCGCGATATCCTGCCTGATGGACGGGTTTTCGGAGGGCCTATGAATTATCTTCGGTATGGGTTGGAAAAAAGAAATTTAAAGGGCCTCGGGAAAGTGCTGGCAGGACTTTTTGCCGTACTCGCCGTAGGTGCCTCTTTTGGCGGTGGGAACATGTTCCAGGCCAATCAGTCATTTGAGCAGCTCGCCGGGCAATTCTCTGCCCTTGAGGGCAATGGCTTCTGGTTCGGTGTGGTTACGGCTATCCTTGTCGGGGTAGTTATTATCGGGGGAATCCGAAGTATCGCAAAAGTTACGGGCCGGGTAGTACCGCTAATGGCATCTATTTATGTAATTGCCGCCCTCGCGGTGATTATTATGAACATACAGAATATCGGTCCGGCTTTTTCCGCTATTGTAGATGGAGCCTTTAATCCCGGGGCTATCAAAGGAGGTATTATAGGCGTACTGGTCGTTGGTTTTCAGCGAGCTGCCTTTTCCAATGAAGCAGGGGTTGGATCTGCGGCCATTGCCCACAGTACGGCCAAGACCAATCATCCGCCATCGGAAGGCTTCGTTGCCTTGTTAGAGCCTTTTATTGATACCGTGGTAGTTTGTACCCTTACCGCACTGGTATTGATCTTTACCGGAATGCACGAAGTAGAAGGAATGGCCGGAGCACAGCTTACCTCAGATGCTTTTGGAAGTGTCTTCTCCTGGTTCCCCTATGTGCTGGGAATCGCAGTTTTCCTCTTTGCCTTTTCAACTATGATATCCTGGTCGTATTACGGAATGCGGGCCTGGACCTATTTGTTCGGTAAAAGTACCCGCTCAGAAATGGTTTATAAAATGCTCTTCCTGGTCTTTGTGGTAATTGGAGCTTCTGTTAGCCTGGGGGCCGTTCTGGACTTTTCGGATATGATGATCCTGGCGATGTCCTTCCCGAACATTATAGGATTATACATTATGTCCGGCGAGGTTAAGGAAGACCTCAGAAATTATTTCAGGAAGCTAAAAAATAAAGAACTGTTCCAAAAGCAGACTGCAAAGTAACAACAGCAAGCATCCGTAGTTTAGGCGGATGAGGCGATCCAAACCCCACTTCAGCGACAACATAAGGCTAAGAAGTGGGGTTTTTTATTTTTTTTTGTTACTGGTAAGCCTGCAATTGCTCATTTATCTGATCAGTCTCAATTTTGATTCAGCCTCTGATACTGTGGTCCGCCTGAACGCTGAAGAACAGGCATGGATTGATAGTGTGAAAGTGAGCCGGCAAAAAGACCGGGATCAAACCCTGTATCCTTTTAACCCAAATTTTTTTAATGATTACAGGGGCTACAGACTGGGCATCAGCCCGAACAGCCTCAATCGCATTTATGCGCACAGACGAGCGGGGGGCTGGTTTACCAAATGGGAGGAATTGCAGGAGGTGGGCCAATTACCGGATTCCATTATTGACGCCTATGGGCATTTGTTGCAGTTTCCTGAACCCAGGCCTTTTGCATCAGACAGGCAAAAAGTCAAAAAACCTTTGATCCAGAATCTTAACGATGCCAGTGCGGAAGACCTTAAAAAGGTTTATGGGGTGGGACCGGTGCTCTCCCGGCGCATCCTCAACTTCAGGATGGCTCTGGGTGGTTTCAGGTCTGGTATACAGCTTTACGATGTTTATGGGCTGGAGGAAGAAGTGGCCAATCGGGTTTTGAAGCGTTTTCAGGTTCTGGATAGTCTCAACCATAAAAAGATATCGCTCAATAAGGCTACTGCTGTGGAGTTAGGCCAAATCCCTTATCTCCGCGGAGAATTAGCCGGGAAGATTACGAACTACAGAACAAAGAACGGGCCTTATAAAAGTCTTGGGGAACTCGAGCGCTTCGAAGGGATCACTGCGGAAAAAATTGAGAGAATTGCACTATATTTGACCCTTTGAAAGAAAAATTGCTATTGAAAGAACATTTGCTATGATGACGGAAACTACAACTACCATTAATTTTGATCCCCCGGAAACCCAACGGATGGTTGCCGATGCAGCCCGGGATTTTGCCGAACAGTATATCAGGCCCCACGTGATGGAGTGGGACGAAAGCCAGACGCTGCCCGTTTCAGTATTGAAAAAAGCCGGAGAACTCGGTTTTATGGGGGTACTGGTTCCAACAGAACTGGGTGGCTCCGGGATGGGATATCATGAATATATCGCGATCATAGAGGAAATTTCCAAAGTTGATCCATCAATCGGCCTTTCGGTAGCCGCGCACAACTCCCTTTGCACCAATCACATCCTCTCTTTCGGGGATGCGGAACAAAAGGCCCGCTGGATCCCGAAACTGGCCAGTGCCGAGTGGATTGGAGCCTGGGGACTTACAGAGCACAATACCGGGTCTGATGCAGGCGGGATGAACACAACGGCCAAAAAGGATGGAGATTCCTGGATATTAAACGGCGCAAAAAACTTTATTACACACGGAAAAAGTGGAGACATTGCCGTAGTTATTGCCCGTACTGGAGAGAAGGGGGACAGCCGGGGGATGACTGCTTTTGTAATCGAAAAAGGCACTCCCGGATTCAGCAGTGGTAAGAAAGAAGATAAACTGGGGATGCGGGCCAGTGAAACCGCCGAACTCGTTTTTGACAATTGCCGGATCCCGGATGCCAACAGGCTGGGCCCGGTTGGAGATGGATTTATCCAATCCATGAAAATTCTGGACGGGGGACGCATTTCAATTGGAGCCCTCTCCCTGGGAATTGCCAAAGGAGCCTATGAGGCTGCCTTAAAATATTCCAAGGAGCGCGTTCAGTTTGGCAAACCCATCAGCAGCTTTCAGGGGATTTCCTTTAAACTGGCCGAAATGGTAACCGAAATTGAAGCCTCAGAACTGATGATTCATAAGGCTGCTTTTTACAAGAATGCCGGCAGGCCCGTTACCCAGCTCAGCGCCATGGCCAAGATGTATGCCTCTGAGGCTTGTGTCCGGGTGGCCAATGAAGCCGTTCAAATTCACGGGGGATACGGTTATACCAAGGATTTTCCGGTCGAGAAATTCTACAGGGATGCTAAGCTATGTACGATCGGGGAGGGGACTTCTGAAATACAGAAAGTAGTCATTGCCAAAAATATTTTAAAATAATTACCGGCTTTTAAAGATTGAACGTATATTTGCAGCCTGAAATCTTAAAGAAAGGAGGTTGTAGCCAATGTTAATTATACCTGTAAAAGAAGGAGAAAATATAGACAGAGCACTGAAGCGTTTTAAGCGGAAGTTTGATAAAACCGGAACGATGCGCCAGTTGCGTAAGCGGCAGCAGTTTACCAAGCCTTCTGTAGAGCGAAGACAGCAAATTCAAAAAGCTCAATATATCCAGCATCTGAGGGATCAGGAAGATATCTGATACGTGCTGATGTTCATTAAAACAACCCGATTCGGAATTCCGAGTCGGGTTGTTTTTTTTGATACCGGCTTTCGTATCTTTATTGTATGTCTTTAGAGCAATTCACAAAGTACCTTTCCCTGGAAAAAAAATACGCAAGCCATACGGTTACGGCATATCTCAGGGACCTGCAACAATTTGAAGCCTTTTGCTCAGAAGAACATGAAGGAGCAGAGCTGAAAACCCTGCCGTATTCGGTCATCCGTTCCTGGATCATTCAACTCATGGAAACCGGTCTGTCTAACCGAAGTATCAACCGGAAAGTGGCTTCCCTTAAGTCCTATTATAAATACCTGATGCGCAGCGGGCTTATTGAGAGTAGCCCCCTGGCGGGGCATAAACCACTGAAGGCTTCAAAAAAAGTGGAGGTGCCCTTCTCGGTTCAGGAAATGCAGCAATTGCTCGAGCACTGGCCGGCCGAAGATGGTTTTGAAGGCCTGAGGGATAAACTGGTGGTGGAAATGCTTTACACCTCCGGAATGCGGCGGGCCGAATTAATTGGCCTTAAAATTTCAGACCTGGATCTGAGCGAAGGTACCGTACGCGTTTTGGGCAAACGCAGTAAAGAACGCATCATCCCGCTTGCCCCCAGTATCCTCCCCCTTATCCGCGAATACATAGAGATGAGGAATGTCCATTTTGAAGGGAGTGAAATTCCCAATCTTTTCCTTTCCAATTCAGGCAATAAATTATATGAAACTCTTGTTTATAGAATTATAAATAAATATCTTAGTGAGGTGTCGGCCAAGGTGAAAAAAAGCCCCCACATCCTAAGGCATACCTTTGCTACGCATATGTTGAACCAGGGTGCAGATATGAATTCCGTAAAGGAAATACTCGGGCACTCCTCGCTGGCATCCACCCAGGTATATACACACAATAGTATAGCCGAATTAAAACGCATACACCGTTCCGCACACCCGCGGAATAAAAAGTAGAAGCTGATAGTAACTTTTAAATTTCACGGCTTATGAATGTAATCACCCAATCCGTCAATTTTAATGCAGATGGAAAATTACTTGACTTCGCTCAAAAAAGACTCGATAAGCTGGATTTGTTCTACGACCGAATAATCAAAGCTGAAGTATTCCTTAAGGTAGAAAACACCAGTGCAAAGGAGAACAAAATTGTCGACATTAAACTGCACATTCCTAAGGATGTTTTTGTGGTGAAAAAGCAATGCAAATCCTTTGAAGAGGCAATCGATTCTGCCTGTAGTTCTCTGGAGCGCAAACTGCTGAAAAAGAAAAAGAAGCCAAAGGTTTATACCTCACTAAAATTTTTGTAAAATTGTTTTGTTTAAATAAATAATTATCTACATTTGCAGTCCGTTAGAAATAGCGGACTTTTTTATGCGATAAAAAGGCCCATTAAGCCGATGTAGCTCAGCTGGCTAGAGCACGTGATTTGTAATCTCGGGGTCGTGGGTTCGAGTCCCTCCATCGGCTCGGAAGTTCTTAAAATAAAAGGTTGGGGGAGATACTCAAGCGGCCAACGAGGACAGACTGTAAATCTGTTGGTTTTCACCTTCGCAGGTTCGAATCCTGCTCTCCCCACAAAGTTTTTTCTGAGTGGGTGTCAAGAGCTTGCTCTTGTAAGGCCACGGGAAAAAACTTTGGTCCTGGTTCACAGAACCAGGATCACCGAACGAAGTGAGGTAACTCTCTGTAGTTTGGAATTTTTTGAAATAATGATCCGAATCAGGACGCCAGCGCACCGTCTGGCCCCGCGTTGCAAAACATCCACCGGAGGTTTTGCGGACGCTCGGTCCGGAATTTGGAATTTGAAATATTGGAATTTTAATTAATGCGGGAGTAGCTCAGTTGGTAGAGCGTCAGCCTTCCAAGCTGAATGTCGCCGGTTCGAACCCGGTCTCCCGCTCTAAGACCTTGGGCAAGCGTTTGTTTGCAATTTTATTGCTTAGGGGGTATGCCCCGGGAATCCACAGGATACCGAACCTTGCGCCCAATAAGCCGACGTAGCTCAGGGGTAGAGCGTTTCCTTGGTAAGGAAGAGGTCACGGGTTCAATTCCCGTCGTTGGCTCTAAAAAATGAAGTCTTCAGCGGGCTTCGAACCTGAAACCTCTCAGAGGTCACGGGTTCCCCCGATAGCTATCGGGGCCCGTCGTTGGCTCTAAAAAATGAAGTCTTCAGCGGGCTTCGAACCTGAAACCTCTCAGAGGTCACGGGTTCCCCCGATAGCTATCGGGGCCCGTCGTTGGCTCTAAAAAATGAAGTCTTCAGCGGGCTTCCAATCCGTTGCCTTATTCAGGTAAGGGTTGTATCCGAGAGGAATCGAAATCCGCCGTTGGTTCAGCACTAATAAATTTGTACACTAATATAAACTAAGATTAAATTCATTAACAATGGCTAAGGAAACTTTTGATCGTTCCAAACCGCACTTAAACATAGGTACTATTGGACACGTCGATCACGGTAAAACTACACTTACAGCTGCCATCACTACTGTTTTAGCAAAAGCAGGGTTGTCAGAATTGAGAAGCTTTGATTCCATCGATAACGCTCCTGAGGAGAAAGAAAGAGGTATTACTATCAATACTTCACACGTTGAGTATCAAACAGCAAACAGGCACTACGCTCACGTAGACTGTCCTGGTCACGCGGATTATGTTAAGAACATGGTTACCGGTGCTGCTCAGATGGACGGAGCTATCCTTGTGGTTGCTGCTACCGACGGGCCAATGCCTCAGACTCGTGAGCACATCCTGCTCGGACGTCAGGTAGGTATTCCACGTATCGTTGTTTTCCTGAACAAGGTAGACATGGTTGATGATGAAGAGCTTCTGGAGCTGGTTGAAATGGAAGTACGTGAATTGCTTTCTTTCTACGAGTATGATGGAGATAACTCTCCAGTAATTTCCGGTTCTGCCCTGGGTGCCCTTAACGGGGAGCAAAAATGGGTAGACACTGTTATGGAACTTATGGATGCTGTAGATTCCTGGATCGAGTTGCCAAAGCGTGACGTAGACAAGGATTTCCTGATGCCAGTAGAAGATGTATTTACTATTACAGGTCGTGGAACGGTTGCCACCGGACGTATTGAAACCGGAGTTGCCAAAACCGGAGATCCTGTAGATATCATCGGGATGGGAGCTGAGAAACTTACTTCCACCATCACAGGGGTTGAGATGTTCCGTAAGATCCTCGACCGAGGAGAAGCCGGAGACAACGTGGGAATCCTGTTGAGAGGTATCGAGAAAAAAGATATTAAGAGAGGAATGGTAATCTGTAAGCCAGGTTCTGTTAAGCCTCACGCCAAATTCGAAGCTGAGGTCTATATCCTCAAAAAAGAAGAAGGCGGGCGTCACACCCCATTCCACAATAACTACCGTCCTCAGTTTTACGTACGTACAACTGACGTAACCGGAACAATCAACCTGCCTAGCGGTGTTGAGATGGTAATGCCAGGTGATAACCTTACCATTACTGTAGACTTGCTTCAGCCAATCGCCCTTAGCGTCGGACTTCGTTTTGCGATCCGCGAAGGTGGTAGGACTGTTGGAGCCGGTCAGGTTACCAAGATCTTAGATTAAGCCTCAAAAGGTTTGATCCGGCAGTGAGGGGTCCCGTCCTGATCCATATCGGGAAGCGACCCTTTCACTGTAATTACGGGTGTAGCTCAGTTGGTAGAGCACTGGTCTCCAAAACCAGGTGTCGGGAGTTCGAGTCTCTCCTCCCGTGCTGATAATATGAGAAAGTACTAATAAAGATTTCTCAGGATTAAACAGCGGAATGTTCCGCAGAATAAAACGCAGCTAACATGATTTCATATATCAGGGAATCCTATCAAGAATTAAGGAATAACGTAACCCTTCCATCACGGTCAGAGTCATCCAATTTGATGGTTATCGTTGCCGTGTTTTCTATCATTTTTGCCCTGGCAACCTGGGGAGTGGATTCTTTGTTTTCAAATGTTATCCAGCTGTATTTTGATGCATTAATAGGTTAAGGCGAGGCTATGTCAGAAGTACTGGAGAAGAAATGGTATGTGGTGCGCGCCGTAAGCGGACAGGAAAACAAAATCAAGGGGTATATCGAAAGCGAAGTGGAACGCCACGGCTTCGGAGACCATCTTGAGGAAGTTCTGGTCCCTACTGAAAAAGTTGTACAGATACGGAATGGCAAAAAGATCAATAAGGAACGGGTGTATTTCCCGGGATATATTATGGTCAAGGCCAACCTTGTGGGGGAAATGATCCACATTATCCGGTCCATTACCAATGTTATAGGCTTTTTGGGTGAAACCAAAGGGGGTGATCCTGTTCCGTTGAGGAAGTCAGAGGTGAACCGCATGCTTGGAAAAGTGGACGAACTCGCGGTCAATACAGATTCCGTTGCAATACCATTTGTGCTGGGAGAAACCGTGAAAGTAATCGATGGTCCGTTTAATGGATTTAATGGCACAGTTGAGAAAATCAACGAAGAAAAGCGCAAGCTTGAGGTGATGGTGAAGATCTTTGGACGGAAGACCCCTCTTGAGCTGAGTTATATGCAGGTAGAAAAAGTATAAGAATATAAGTGTTACGCTTAAAAGTGAAGTTGCTTCCAATTAACTCACTTTTACCTTTTCCGGTTCCTTCGGGGCCCGGAAAACCATCTGACCGAATGTCGGATTAACAGATGTAATTAAATATAAACAATGGCAAAAGAAGTAAGTAAAGTAGTTAAACTACAAGTTAGGGGAGGTGCTGCGAACCCGTCGCCACCGGTTGGACCCGCTTTAGGTGCTGCCGGCGTTAACATCATGGAGTTCTGTAAGCAGTTCAATGCTAGAACTCAGGACAAGCCTGGAAAGGTATTGCCTGTTGTTATCACCGTGTATAAAGACAAGTCTTTTGACTTTGTCGTAAAGACACCGCCAGCGGCAGTTCAGCTATTGGAAGCGGCTAAAGTTAAAAAGGGGTCCGGGGAACCAAACCGAGTAAAGACAGGAAGTGTTACCTGGGATCAGATCAAGGCAATCGCAGAAGATAAGATGGTCGATCTGAACGCCTTCACAACCGAGTCGGCCATGAGTATGGTTGCCGGAACAGCCCGTTCAATGGGCCTGAAGGTAGCAGGAAAACGTCCTTTTTAATTTTAGAAAACCACTTTTAAGATGGCAAAACTGACAAAAAAGCAAAAAGAGGCACGCGCCAAGATCGAAAGAGACCGGCTGTACTCCATTGATGAGGCTTCTGCGCTTATAAAGGAAATCACCAAAGTTAAGTTCGATGCATCCGTAGACCTGGCGGTCCGTTTGGGCGTAGATCCCCGGAAAGCCAACCAGATGGTTCGTGGTGTGGTAACACTGCCCCACGGAACTGGTAAGGATGTGAAGGTACTCGCATTGGTAACTCCTGATAAGGAAGCAGAGGCGAAGGAGGCAGGAGCCGATTTCGTAGGTCTTGACGAATATCTCGACAAGATCAAAGGAGGCTGGACAGATGTTGATGTAATTATCACCATGCCCAGCGTCATGGGAAAACTGGGGCCATTAGGTCGTATCCTCGGACCCAGGGGGCTTATGCCGAATCCAAAAACCGGAACGGTTACTATGGATGTGGCAAAAGCGGTTTCCGATGTTAAGGCAGGTAAGATTGATTTTAAGGTAGATAAAACCGGTATTGTACATGCAGCAATAGGAAAGGTATCTTTCTCTGCAGACAAAATAGCCGGGAATGCCAAGGAATTGCTCGAAACCCTGGTGAAACTGAAACCAGCCGCGGCCAAGGGGGTATATATGAAGAGCATATATATGTCCAGTACCATGAGTCCTAGTGTTCAACTGGATCCCAAAGCGGTCTGATTTAAAAAACACGTAACATGACCAGAGAAGAAAAAGCAACCGTAATTAAGGATCTGACCACACAGCTGGCAGATAATCCGACCATTTATCTGGCGGATATCTCCGGGCTGGATGCCGGGACGACCTCAGATTTACGGAGAGCTTGTTTTAAAGCAAATATTAAGCTGGCGGTAGTAAAGAATACACTGCTTGCCAAGGCTATGGAAGCTTCCGAAAAGGAATTTGGTGAATTGCCCGATGTCCTTAAAGGAAATACTTCGCTGATGTTTTCAGAAACAGGGAACGCCCCTGCAAAGCTGATCAAGACTTTCAGGAAAAAGTCTGACAGGCCTTTGCTGAAAGGCGCCTACATCGAAGAGGCAGTTTACATTGGCGACGATAAGCTGGATGCGCTTGTAAGCATCAAATCAAAGGAAGAGGTTATTGGGGATATTATTGGCTTACTGCAGTCTCCAGCCAAGAATGTTATTTCCGGATTGAAATCCGGAGGAGGCAAACTGGCCGGAATCCTGAAGACCTTGTCCGAAAAATAAATGTGTACGCACTAAACTCAAGTATAAATTAAAACAGTTTTTAAAACGATAGTAAAATGGCAGATTTAAAAGAATTCGCAGAACAGTTAGTAAACCTTACCGTAAAGGAGGTTAACGAATTAGCTGATATCTTAAAAGAGGAGTATGGCATTGAGCCAGCTGCTGCAGCTGTTGCAGTAGCCGGAGGTGCTGCTGCCGGTGGAGACGCTGGTGAGGCTGCTGAGGAAAAGACCGAGTTTGATGTAGTCCTTACCGCTGCTGGAGCTTCCAAGCTTGCAGTTGTAAAATTGGTTAAGGAACTGACCGGTCTGGGGCTGAAAGATGCAAAAGACATCGTAGACAGCGCTCCTAAAGCGATCAAAGAAGCAGTTTCTAAAGATGAAGCTGAAGGTATCAAAAAATCATTGGAAGAAGCAGGAGCAGAAGTTGAGCTTAAATAACAGCGACAACCATATGGTTTAGGTTTAGGTCTTTCCGCCTTTTGGTGGCTAGACCTAAACCCTTTTATACATTGTATATAAAGGTATATACAACCCGCAGGAGTATTCACGATAAAATATTTGTCCATAGATGTTCACAAAACAGACTGAAAGAATAAGCTTTGCATCCGCTAAGAACATACCGGAATACCCGGATTTCTTGGACATTCAGATTAAATCGTTTCAGGATTTTTTCCAGCTTGAAACCAAATCTGACGAAAGGGGCAATGAAGGTTTGTACAACACCTTCATGGAAAACTTTCCAATCACAGACACCCGGAACCAGTTTGTACTGGAATTCCTGGATTACTTTATAGACCCTCCCAGATATTCCATTCAGGAATGTATTGAAAGAGGTCTTACCTATAGCGTGCCCCTGAAGGCACGATTGAAATTATACTGTACAGATCCGGAGCACGAAGATTTTGAAACCATAGTGCAGGATGTGTACCTGGGAACCATCCCTTATATGACCCCCAGCGGGACTTTTGTGATCAACGGGGCAGAGCGCGTAGTGGTTTCACAACTCCACCGTTCTCCCGGGGTATTCTTTGGACAATCTTTTCACGCGAACGGGACCAAGCTGTACTCAGCCCGTGTAATCCCTTTCAAAGGCTCCTGGATTGAATTTGCTACCGATATAAACAGCGTGATGTACGCTTATATCGACAGGAAAAAGAAACTACCGGTAACCACCCTGTTCCGGGCCATCGGTTTTGAGCGGGACAAGGATATCCTGGAGATTTTTGACCTTTCCGAGGAAATCAAAGTTTCCAAGGCTGGTCTGAAAAAAGTACTGGGTCGCAAACTCGCGGCCAGGGTACTGAACACCTGGCATGAAGATTTCGTGGATGAGGATACCGGCGAGGTGGTTTCCATCGAACGGAATGAAATTGTTCTTGACCGGGATACAGTCCTTGAAAAGGAACACATAGACCAAATTATCGAGACGGATGTTAAGACAATCCTGCTGCACAAAGAAAATAATGCGCAGAGCGATTATGCTATCATCCACAATACCCTGCAAAAAGACCCTACCAACTCGGAGAAAGAGGCAGTAGAGCATATCTATCGCCAGCTGCGTAATGCAGAACCACCGGATGAGGAAACAGCACGGGGTATTATAGACAAACTATTCTTTTCGGACCAACGCTACAATCTGGGCGAGGTGGGTCGATACAGAATGAACAAAAAACTGGGGCTGGATATCGGAATGGATAAGCAGGTGCTTACCAAAGAAGATATCATCACCATTATAAAATACCTGATTGAGCTGATCAACTCCAAGGCGGAAATCGATGACATCGACCACCTTTCCAACCGTCGCGTGCGTACGGTAGGGGAGCAGTTATCTGCTCAGTTCGGAGTAGGTCTTGCCCGTATGGCGCGAACCATTCGGGAGCGGATGAATGTTAGGGATAATGAGGTGTTTACACCCATTGACCTGATCAATGCCAAGACACTGTCATCCGTTATCAATTCCTTCTTTGGGACCAACCAGCTCTCTCAGTTCATGGACCAGACCAACCCACTGGCCGAAATCACCCACAAACGACGGCTTTCCGCCCTCGGACCGGGAGGTTTGTCCAGGGAAAGGGCCGGGTTTGAGGTTCGTGACGTACACTATACCCATTACGGAAGGCTTTGTCCAATAGAAACGCCTGAAGGACCCAATATTGGTCTGATCTCCTCCCTTTCGGTATTTGCCAAGGTAAATCAGATGGGATTCCTGGAAACCCCTTATCGCAAGGTGGCAGATGGCAAGGTAGATACTGCCAATTACACCTTCCTGAGTGCCGAAGAAGAGGAAGGCATGAAGATCGCACAGGCGAATATTCCGCTGAAAAAGGACGGTACCATAGATTCAGAAAAAGTAATTGCACGTGAGGAAGGTGACTTCCCTGTTGTTGATCCTAAAGAGGTCAATTATACAGATGTTGCCCCCAATCAGATCGCCTCGATCTCTGCATCACTGATTCCGTTCCTGGAGCACGATGATGCAAACCGTGCCCTGATGGGATCGAACATGATGCGGCAGGCGGTACCACTTTTAAAACCCGAATCCCCAATTGTTGGGACCGGGCTGGAAAGGCAGGTAGCTACTGACTCCAGGGTCCTGATCAATGCAGAAGGCGATGGGGTGATCGAATATGTGGATTCACAAAAAATCACTATCCGCTACAACCGTACGGACGAAGAGCGCCTGGTTAGTTTCGAGGAGGATTCCAAGACTTATAATCTGGTGAAATTCCGCAAGACCAACCAGGGAACATCCATCAACCTGAAGCCTATTGTCAGCAAAGGAGATAAGGTGAAGAAAGGTCAGGTTCTCTGCGAAGGTTATGCGACCCAGGGAGGGGAACTCGCCCTTGGACGTAACCTGAAAGTGGCCTTCATGCCATGGAAAGGATACAATTTTGAGGATGCGATCGTAATTTCTGAGAAGGTAGTAAGGGAAGATATCTTTACTTCTATACATATAGATGAATACGCCCTGGAAGTCCGGGATACCAAACTGGGGGCCGAAGAGCTCACCAATGATATCCCCAACGTTTCAGAGGAGGCCACCAAAGATCTGGATGAGTACGGAATGATCCGTATCGGAGCCGAGGTGAAGCCTGGCGATATCCTGATCGGTAAGATCACTCCTAAGGGAGAGTCTGATCCAACCCCTGAAGAGAAACTGCTTCGTGCCATTTTCGGTGACAAAGCCGGGGATGTTAAAGACGCTTCTATGAAAGCACCACCATCGCTTAACGGGGTGGTAATTGATAAAAAGCTGTTCTCGCGGTCTATAAAAGACAAGCGCAAGCGTTCTGAGGACAAGGAAGCTATTTCCAAGCTGGAACTGGAATACGAAGTGAAGTTCCAGGAGCTCAAAGATGTGCTGGTAGAAAAACTCTTCCAGTTGGTCAATGGCAAGACGTCTCAGGGCGTGATGAATGACCTTGGGGAAGAAGTGCTTCCAAAAGGCAAGAAATATACCCTGAAGATGCTTAACGCCGTGGATGACTTTGCTCACCTGGTGGGAGGCAGCTGGACCACAGATAAAGGCACCAATGCAATGGTGGCAGATCTGTTGCACAATTACAAGATCAAGCTGAATGACCTGCAGGGGAACCTGAGAAGGGACAAGTTCACCATCTCCGTAGGAGACGAACTGCCCGCAGGGATTATGAAGCTGGCCAAAGTATATATCGCGAAAAAACGCAAGTTGAAGGTTGGAGATAAAATGGCAGGACGCCACGGGAACAAAGGTATTGTTGCCCGAATCGTACGCCAGGAGGATATGCCTTTCCTGGAAGACGGAACGCCTGTGGATATTGTCCTCAACCCGCTTGGAGTACCTTCTCGTATGAACATTGGTCAGATCTATGAAACCGTACTGGGCTGGGCAGGCCAGGATACAGGCAAGAAGTTTGCCACCCCGATTTTCGATGGGGCTACCCTGGATGAAATCAACCAGTATACCGATGATGCCGGCATCCCGCGATTCGGACACACCTATCTTTACGATGGAGGTACCGGAGAGCGATTCCACCAACCTGCAACGGTAGGGGTGATCTACATGCTCAAATTGGGGCATATGGTAGACGACAAGATGCACGCCCGTTCCATTGGACCGTACTCGCTTATTACACAGCAACCCCTGGGAGGAAAAGCCCAGTTTGGAGGCCAGCGATTCGGGGAAATGGAGGTGTGGGCCCTGGAGGCTTACGGTGCATCCGCCACGCTGCGTGAAATCCTGACCGTTAAATCTGATGATGTAATTGGAAGGGCCAAGACCTATGAGTCTATCGTTAAGGGCGAAACCATGCCAGAACCTGGTTTACCAGAATCTTTCAACGTACTGATGCACGAACTTAAGGGATTAGGTTTGGATATCAGACTTGAAGAATAAGCTTGTTTTATAACATATTTTAATTTTTAGTACCATCTTATAATGGCTCGACTAAAGGATAATACACCAATAAAAAGGTTCAATAAAATTTCCATAGGCCTGGCTTCTCCGGAAGCTATCCTGGCTGAATCAAGAGGGGAAGTTTTAAAACCGGAAACCATTAATTACCGTACCCATAAGCCCGAAAGGGATGGGCTCTTCTGTGAGCGCATTTTCGGTCCGGTAAAGGATTACGAATGCGCCTGTGGAAAGTATAAGCGCATCCGTTACCGCGGGATCGTTTGTGACCGCTGTGGCGTGGAGGTAACCGAGAAAAAGGTTCGTCGCGACCGCGTGGGCCACATCAACCTGGTAGTGCCTGTTGCACATATCTGGTATTTCAGGTCCCTTCCAAACAAAATAGGCTATCTGTTGGGGCTTCCTTCCAAGAAGCTGGACATGATCATCTATTACGAGCGCTATGTGGTGATTCAACCTGGAATTGCAACCGGACCTGATGGAGAAGAAATTCAGAAAATGGACTTCCTCACAGAGGAGGAATACCTGAACATCCTGGAAACTATCCCGCCGGAAAACCAATATCTGGAAGACAGCGATCCTAACAAGTTTATCGCCAAAATGGGTGCAGAATGTCTGATTGACCTGCTTTCGCGCATCGATTTAAAGCAACTCTCCTACGAGTTGCGCCACAAGGCGAATACCGAGACTTCCAAACAGCGTAAAACTGAAGCCCTTAAAAGGCTGCAAGTAGTAGAAGCGCTGAGGGAATCACAGGACAACCGTGAAAACCTGCCGGAGTGGATGATCATGAAGGTCGTCCCGGTTATACCTCCGGAATTGAGGCCTTTGGTGCCATTGGACGGTGGGCGTTTTGCCACTTCGGATCTCAATGACCTGTACCGCAGGGTAATTATCCGTAACAACCGACTGAAGCGTCTGATGGAAATCAAGGCGCCTGAAGTGATCCTGAGGAATGAGAAGCGGATGCTGCAGGAAGCGGTAGACTCCCTCTTTGACAACACCCGCAAGGCTTCGGCAGTGAAGACCGAGTCCAACAGACCACTGAAATCCCTTTCGGATTCCCTGAAAGGAAAACAGGGTCGGTTCCGTCAGAACCTGCTTGGAAAACGTGTGGATTATTCTGCCCGTTCTGTAATTGTTGTGGGTCCTGAAATGAAATTGTACGAGTGCGGGTTGCCGAAAGATATGGCGGCCGAGCTGTACAAACCCTTTATCATCCGAAAGCTTATTGAGCGCGGAATTGTAAAGACGGTCAAATCGGCCAAAAAGATTATCGATAAGAAAGAACCGGTGGTTTGGGATATCCTCGAAAATGTCCTCAAGGGCCACCCTGTGTTGCTGAACAGGGCTCCCACCCTGCACAGGCTGGGGATACAGGCGTTCCAGCCCAGGCTGATCGAAGGAAAAGCCATACGGCTTCACCCATTGGTTTGTACCGCTTTTAATGCGGATTTTGACGGGGACCAGATGGCAGTACACCTGCCGCTTGGGCCGGAGGCTATCCTCGAAGCACAGCTATTGATGCTCGCTTCACACAATATCCTCAACCCTGCAAACGGTTCGCCTATTACCGTACCTTCTCAGGATATGGTTCTGGGGCTGTACTACATGACCAAGGAGCGAAAATCCACCAAGGAGGCACCTGTAAAAGGCGAAGGCCTTACCTTCTATAGCCCTGAAGAGGTCGAGATTGCCTACAATGAAGGACGAGTTGCCCTGAATGCTTCCATTAAGGTTCGCGTAAAGGATTTCAATGAGGAAGGGGAATTAGTACCAAAAATTCTTGAAACCACTGTGGGTAGGGTCTTGTTTAATTCCGTTGTACCGGAAGAGGCAGGCTATATCAATGAAGTACTGAATAAAAAGTCGCTCAGGGATATTATCGGAAGGATACTGGCAGTTACCAACGTTCCTGCCACCGCAGACTTCCTGGATAAGATCAAGACCATGGGATATGACTTCGCCTTCCGCGGAGGACTTTCATTCAGTCTTGGGGATATCATTATTCCAAAGGAGAAACACGAAATGATTGCGGATGCCAACGAACAGGTAGACGGGATCATGATGAACTATAACATGGGTCTGATTACCAACAACGAACGCTACAATCAGGTGATCGATGTATGGACCTCTACCAACGCCATGCTTACCGAGTTGGCGATGAAACGAATCCGTGAAGACCAGCAGGGCTTTAACTCTGTTTATATGATGCTGGATTCAGGTGCGAGGGGTTCCAAGGAACAGATCCGTCAGTTAACCGGTATGCGGGGTCTGATGGCGAAGCCAAAGAAATCCACAGCTGGCGGGGGTGAAATTATTGAAAACCCCATTCTTTCCAATTTTAAGGAAGGACTGTCCATTCTGGAGTACTTTATCTCTACTCACGGGGCGCGTAAGGGTCTGGCGGATACAGCACTTAAAACAGCTGATGCCGGGTATCTTACCCGAAGGCTGGTGGATGTATCCCAGGATGTAATCATCAATACTGAAGACTGTGAAACCCTGAGGGGGATTGAAGTTGAAGCGCTTCGTAAAAACGAAGAAATCGTTGAGACGCTTGGAGAGCGAATCTTAGGACGGGTTTCCCTGCACGATGTGTACGACCCGATTTCCGAAGAACTGCTGGTTACCGCCGGAGAGGAAATCCTGGAATCACATATCCAGAAAATCGAAGCCTCTCCTATTGATCGTGTAGAAGTGCGTTCGCCCCTTACCTGTGAGGCTGCCAAGGGAATTTGTGCCAAGTGTTACGGCCGAAACCTGGCAACCAACAAGATGGTACAAAGGGGAGAGGCTGTAGGTGTTGTGGCTGCGCAATCTATCGGAGAGCCCGGAACACAGCTTACCCTGCGTACTTTCCACGTGGGAGGTATTGCCGGAAACATTTCTGAGGAAAGCCGTCTGGAAGCCAAATACGATGGGGTCGCTGAAATTGAAGACCTCAGGACCGTAAAAAGCAAAGACGGTGAAGGAAAAGCTTCTGAGGTGGTTATTTCACGAACTTCAGAAATCAAGATAGTAGATGCCAAGACCGGCATAACCCTGAGCACGAATAACATCCCTTATGGCTCGCAACTGTTTATTAAAAACGGTGCCAAGGTTAAAAAAGGAGATATTATTTGTCAGTGGGATCCGTATAACGGGGTTATCGTTTCCGAATTCCCCGGGCAGATCGATTACGAGAACATAGATCAAGGGGTTACCTACCAGGTAGAGATCGATGAACAAACCGGATTCCAGGAGAAAGTTATCTCTGAATCCCGTAACAAAAAACTGATCCCAACCTTGTTAATCAAGGATTCCAAAGGAGAAGTATTGCGTTCCTATAACCTGCCTGTTGGCTCCCACCTTATGGTGGATAACGGGGAGAAGATCAAAGAAGGTAAGATTCTGGTTAAGATCCCGAGAAAATCTGCCAAGGCGGGGGATATTACAGGAGGTCTGCCAAGGGTAACCGAGCTGTTTGAAGCCCGTAACCCTTCCAACCCGGCTGTTGTTTCCGAGATCGACGGGGTGGTATCTTTTGGTAAAATCAAAAGGGGTAACCGCGAGATCATTATCGAATCCAAGCTGGGCGAGGTAAAAAAATACCTCGTAAAACTGTCTAACCAGATCCTGGTTCAGGAGAATGACTACGTCAGGGCCGGAATGCCTTTATCTGATGGGTCTATTACACCTGAGGACATCCTTGCTATTAAAGGGCCCTCAGCGGTACAGCAGTACCTCGTTAACGAAGTGCAGGAGGTTTACCGCCTACAGGGTGTAAAGATCAACGACAAGCACTTTGAAGTGGTTGTACGCCAGATGATGCGCAAAGTTCAGATTCAGGATCCGGGCGATACCATTTTCCTTGAAAACCAATTGGTGCACAAAGATGATTTCATCGCGGAAAACGACGAAATTTTCGGAAAGAAAGTGGTTGAGGATGCCGGAGAATCAGAAAACCTGAAGCCCGGTCAGATTCTAACTTCCCGGGAGCTCAGGGATGAAAATTCCCTGCTCAGACGTGCAGACAAGGCGCTGGTAACGGCACGGGATGCGGTTGCTGCCACTGCAACACCGGTACTGCAGGGAATCACAAGAGCTTCGCTGCAAACCAAGTCCTTCATTTCTGCGGCTTCCTTCCAGGAAACGACCAAAGTACTGAATGAGGCGGCGGTAAGCGGAAAAGTTGACGACCTGGAAGGCCTGAAAGAGAATGTGATCGTAGGTCACAAGATTCCGGCAGGTACCGGAATGAGGGACTACGAAAACATCATTGTCGGTTCCAAGGAGGAATACGACGAGATCATGGCCCGCAAGGAAGAATTAAAATTCTAACACTAACTCAATTCAAACCCCGGCCTGGCCGGGGTTTTTTATTCAGTCATGGCAGAAAAAGAAAACAAACAACAAAAGCAGATCAATATAGAGCTGGATGAACAAACGGCTGAAGGTATCTATTCCAACCTCGCCATAATCAATCATTCCGTCTCAGAATTCGTGGTGGATTTTATCAGCATCATGCCCGGAAGGCCTAAGGCTAAAGTGAAAAGTCGAATTGTGCTTACCCCGCAGCACGCCAAAAAATTCCTGAAGGCGCTCAATGAAAACGTACAGCGTTTTGAACAGGCCCACGGCACTATTAAGGATTACGACCAGCCGCAAATTCCCCTGAATTTCGGACCTACGGGGGAGGCCTGAGATTGTGTTGATGGAAAAGGAACCCAGTTCGAATTCACGAGGGGTTTCCGGCCATGGCGGCCTAGTATAGTGGCCCGGGGGACTCCCGTCCCCGCCCCAATTAAAGTTAAGCTCCCAGGCTGCAAGTTACAATCAGGACTGAACCGATTCAAATAATGGCCGGAATGCCCAACCATCCGCATAGGTTTTGTCATTTCCTCCTATCATCCTTCATTTTATGTGTTTACCGTAACAATCTCTGCTGAGGGTCGTCATTTGGATAGTAATATCAACATCCATGAAACGAACCCTTTTATACTTTTCATTTCTTTTCTTTATTTCAAACCAGGCCTACTGCCATTCCAAGGATTCGCTACGGGCTGACCACTACCAACTTATTTTTGATTCCGGGCATCCAGACCAAATACTGGTTAAGGCAAGCCTGCAACTCCAGGATTCCCTGCTTTACATGAGTCCTTACGGTCCCATGCCGGAAAGATGGCCCGATTATGTCCGAAACCTGACGGTGACCAATACAGAAGGCATGCCATTGCCTTTTTTCCAAAGCGGAAGTGGCTGGATTTTGAAGGAAACGGTTGCTGGTCAGCAAGTACATCTGACCTATGAAATGGTCCTGGAGCACGAGGAAATTTCGTGGCCCGGGGGCATAGACGGGGTTGCCTATAAAAGGGATTGGGGGATAATGGCATCGGGTCGATCCCTGTTCCTGATGAATGGAAAGGATAAAAAAGCTATAGAAGTCCGCATTTCAAGACCTGAGAAGTGGCTGGTCTCCCTTCCCTGGGAGGCTGCTGGCACTGGGGAAGAGACCTATATAGCGAGAGATTTGGTCGACCTTCAGGAAAGTTTCCTGTTCGCGGGCACACATAAGGAAACCCTAATAACCCGGGATGGGTTTACGCTTAAATTTGTCCTGGGTGGGGATGCGGTAGTGGCACAGGAACAACAGTTTACTAGGGTCGCCACCGAAGTGATGGATTATTATATCGGCTTGATGGGGGGGATCCCCAAACCCGGACCGGGCAGAAGCATGCGTCAAAGTATGGTGATTATCGGCGCCTCCGAAAATATGGATGGAGAGGTGATAGGAAACCATATCAGCATGTTTATGAACCCACAGGGCGACACCATGAGCCGCTTAATGGGCTGGTTTATGTTTACCCATGAATTCTTCCACCTCTGGAACGGGAAGACGCTGCGTTTTTCAGACAGCAGTACAGAATGGTTTAAGGAGGGGTTCAGTAATTACTACACTATAAAGGCACTGCACAGTATCGGTTTTGTCAGCGAAGAGGCCATATTGGGAATGCTCAACCATCTCTTTTATCAACGCTATATTCAGGACCCCGGATACGGAAGCCTGCCTCCTTCACAGGCCGCATCGGGCTTCAGCAAAGACAATCACTGGGGACTGATCTACGGAGGTGGTTTGTTTGCAGCAATAGCCATGGATATGGAAATACGCCATAATACTGAGAATTCCAGCAGCCTGGACGATTTAATGCGACAATTCTACAATGATTATGCCGGAAAATCCAGAACTATTGACCGCACTGCGATCGTTTCGGCCGCAAATGCCTGGGGCAGAACAGATTTCAGTGCATTTATACAGGCACATATTGAAGGGGTACAGCCCATCGACCTGCAGCCTTATCTGAAGTATGCCGGAGTTGAGGTAAATACATCCGATAAACAATTGACCCTAACCCATATGCCAGAGAAAACCCCAATGCAGGCGGCCCTTTGGGAAGGATTTCTGGGGAAGGCCAATTGATTTGAAAGAATTTGTCTGCAAAGGGAGATTAACATCCTGGCTGCGACACAAATCCCGATCAGTATTGACAAAGCAAACCAAAACCAAGATTGCAGGGTTATTCGAATTCTGAAGTAAAGTGCAGGCGTACACTGGGATATTTTTGCTGGGCCATCTGCAGGGAGAAAGCGGAATCTGCCAGAAATACCAATTGACCTCTTTTGTCCGTAGCCAGGTATTTTTGCTTTACCCGGATAAATTCCTTGTATTCTTCCCCTTCAGGGTCTTCCGGGTCAATCCAGCAGGCCTTGTGGACCGGAAAGGGTTCATAGGTGCATTTGGCACCGTATTCGTGCTCCAGTCGGTATTGTATGACTTCGTATTGTAACGCTCCCACTGTCCCGATCACTTTCCTGCCGTTTAGTTCCAGGGTAAAGAGCTGGGCCACCCCTTCGTCCATCAGCTGGTCTATCCCCTTGGCCAATTGCTTGGATTTCATAGGGTCGGCATTATTGATATAGCGGAAATGTTCAGGGGAAAAGGAGGGGATACCTTTGTAATGTAACTCTTCCCCCTCTGTAAGGGTATCCCCAATTTTAAAGTTTCCGGTATCATGAAGGCCCACAATGTCACCCGGGAAGGATTCGTCCACTATTTCTTTCTTTTCAGCAAAGAAGGCGTTCGGGCTGGAAAATTTAAGAGACTTCCCAAGGCGGACATGCAAATAGGGCTTGTTCCGTTCGAAGGTTCCGGAGACCACCTTTACAAAGGCCAGGCGATCCCTGTGCTTCGGGTCCATGTTGGCGTGAATCTTAAAAACAAAGCCGGTCATTTTTGGCTCTGACGCTTCCACAAGCCGTTCTTCAGCCTTTTTGGCACGTGGCGCCGGGGCGATTTCCACAAAGCAATCCAGCAATTCCCGCACTCCGAAATTATTAAGGGCAGAACCGAAAAAGACAGGCTGTTGCTGTCCTTTCAGGTAGCTTTCGCGGTCAAAGGGAGGATAAACCCCCTCCACAAGTTCCAGGTTCTCCCGGAGCTGCGCGGCAGCCTTTTCACCTATAAGCCTTTCCAGTTCAGGGTTTTCAAGGTTGTCAAAGGCGATGGTCTCTTCAATATTCTTTTTGCTGTCCCCGCTAAAGAGGTTGATATTGCGTTCGTAGATATTATAGATCCCTTTAAAGTCATATCCCATCCCGATAGGAAAACTCAGGGGAGTAACCTGCAGGCCGAGCTTTTGTTCCACCTCGTCCAGCAGATCAAAGGCATCCTTTCCTTCCCGGTCCAGCTTGTTGATAAAAACGATCATGGGGATATTGCGCATCAGGCAAACCTTCACCAATTTTTCCGTCTGTTCCTCAACCCCCTTTGCCACATCGATCACCACAATCACTGAATCTACGGCTGTAAGGGTTCTGAAGGTATCTTCTGCAAAATCCTTGTGTCCCGGGGTATCCAGGATGTTTATCTTCTTGTCTTTATATAAAAAAGCCAGTACAGAAGTGGCAACCGATATTCCACGCTGGCGTTCAATTTCCATGAAATCGCTGGTAGCCGCCTTTTTGATTTTATTGTTTTTCACTGCCCCGGCCTCCTGTATGGCTCCCCCAAAAAGCAATAACTTTTCAGTTAGGGTGGTCTTCCCTGCATCCGGATGTGATATGATCCCAAATGTCCTGCGTCTGGCGATTTCCTTCTTAAAATTCACAGTAGAAATTTTGCGCAAAAATACCAAAAAGGATCGGGCTGGCCTTCCGCAGCGGGAAAACTATTTCCTCCAAATCCTTCTTTTTGATATTGGTAATTTAAGGAGGGATTAACCTATCGATAAACCGCAAATAATCCCGATTTATGTTTTACTTAAATTTTTTCAACCCCTGAAAAGAGCTTTTGCCCGGGCCCGGATTATGGGCCCTTTAAGCGCTTTATCGATAATCCCCGTAATTGAAGGAATTATAACAATTTTAGGCCTTGCTACAATTTGCGGCTATTATTTTTAAACATATCTTGCACTGTTATAGACGCAGCCCCAAATTGCGCCTTAACCTAACCGTAGAT
Source organism: Robiginitalea insularis (assembly GCF_052497835.1). Taxonomy (NCBI): domain Bacteria; kingdom Pseudomonadati; phylum Bacteroidota; class Flavobacteriia; order Flavobacteriales; family Flavobacteriaceae; genus Robiginitalea; species Robiginitalea insularis. The sequence goes on along the minus strand of NZ_CP199296.1, from coordinate 341,235 downwards.
GCCATGGTGACCCGTTTACACCAAAACGATCGCTTATGGAACACAGCTACTTTTCCTATATATTCAAAGTGTTAAGAGCAGGAATTTTACTCCTGTCCCTTTCCCTTTTAGGTGTGCCTGAAATCAGTGCGGCAACCACTGATACAGGTATCATGCTTTCACCCTATACGGATACGGATGGGGATGGTGTTCCGGATACTTCAGATATAGACGATGACAATGACGGAATTATCGATTCCCTTGAAGATGCCAATAAAGACAAAGACAATAAACCACATACAAATCCGACGGATACCGATGGGGATGGAATCCCTGATTACCTGGATATCGACTCGGACAATGACGGCATTCTGGACAATGTGGAAGCCCAGACAACATCCGGCTATATCTGTCCGTCAGGGATAGATGCGGACGGTAATGGCCTGGACGATGCCTATGAGGAAACCCCCGGTAGCTGCGGTGGGTTAATCCCGGTAGATACGGATAAGGACAAGGTAAAAGATTATTTGGATATCGACTCGGATAACGATGGTATCCTCGATAATGTGGAAGCGCAGTCCACCCCTGGGTTTATTGCTGCTTCAGGTCAGGATTCCAATAATAACGGCCTGGATGATGCTTATGAAAGAACCGGAGACGGCGTTTGTAATTTCAACAGCCCGGAAACCAAATACAAAGGCGCAGACAAAGTTTTACTTTGCCATAAGGAGGAAAAATCCGGTAACAGCCCTAAAAATGGTTATCACACTATTAGTGTGGCACCGGCCGCAGTACAGGCGCACCTGAACCATGGAGATACCCTGGGGGCCTGTGACCAAAAATGCGGCATCCGAAATGGCCTGGATCCTGTGGACACAGACGGAGACGGAAATAAAGATTACCGGGATATCGACTCTGACAATGATGGGATCCTGGACAATGTGGAGGCTCAACCCACGGGTTCCTATCAGGAACCCTGTGGAAAAGACCAGGACAAAAATGGCCTGGACGACCATTACGAAGACACCCCAGGAAGCGGTGAAGGCCTGGACCCTGTTAATTCTGATTCGGACCCGGCTCCCGATTTCCGAGACATCGACTCAGACAATGACGGCATCCCGGATAATGTAGAAGGCCAGACCACAGCCGGTTATATCCCGCCCAGCGGCAATGACTCGGACAATGATGGTTTGGACGACGCCTATGAAGGCAGCGGAGACCAGGGAATCACCCCTGTTAATACTGATGGCACGGACGCCCCGGATTACCTGGACGATGACTCAGACAACGATCTGGTACCGGACAACAACGAAGGCAACGACTTTAACTTTGACGGGCAGCCCGATCAGACCTTTACCAACACAGACAGTGACGGGGACGGACTGGATGATGGCTATGAGGGCTCGGATGTAAACGACGGCTTTGATGTCAATGACGAAATAAACGACCCGGCCAACGACCTTCCGGATACGGACGGGACCGAAGATGTGAACTACCGCGATGTGGATGATGACGGAGACGGCATCCCCACTGATGAGGAGGACCCTAACAACAATGAGGACCCTACCGACGACGATACCGATGATGACGGCACGCCCGATTACCTGGATCCTGATAATGACCAGGGCCCGGATACCGATGGAGACGGGGTACCGGATCCGATCGACATTGATGATGACAATGACGGGATACTGGATACTACCGAAGACCCGAATACGGACGGGGATAATGACCCACTGACCAACCCACAGGACAGCGACGGGGACGGCTATCCGGACCACCTGGATATCGACTCAGACAATGACGGCATCCCGGATAATGTAGAAGGGCAGACCACAGCCGGTTATATCCCGCCCAGCGGCAATGACTCGGACAATGATGGTTTGGACGATGCCTATGAAGGCAGCGGAGACCAGGGCATTACCCCTGTCAATACTGATGGCACGGACGCCCCGGATTACCTGGACGATGACTCAGACAACGATCTGGTACCGGACAACAACGAAGGCAACGACTTTAACTTTGACGGGCAGCCCGACCAGACCTTTACCAACACAGACAGTGACGGGGACGGACTGGATGATGGCTATGAGGGCTCGGATGTAAATGACGGCTTTGACGTCAATGACGAAATAAACGACCCGGCCAACGACCTTCCGGATACGGACGGGACCGAAGATGTGAACTACCGCGATGTGGATGATGACGGAGACGGCATCCCCACCGAGGAGGAGGACCCTAACAACAATGAGGACCCTACCGACGACGACACCGATGATGACGGCACGCCCGATTACCTGGATCCTGATAATGACCAGGGCCCGGATACCGATGGAGACGGGGTACCGGATCCGATCGACATTGATGATGACAATGACGGGATACTGGATACTACCGAAGACCCGAATACGGACGGGGATAATGACCCACTGACCAACCCACAGGACAGCGACGGGGACGGCTATCCGGACCACCTGGATATCGACTCAGACAATGACGGCATCCCGGATAATGTAGAAGGGCAGACCACAGCCGGTTATATCCCGCCCAGCGGCAATGACTCGGACAATGATGGTTTGGACGACGCCTATGAAGGCAGCGGAGATGAGGGCATTACCCCTGTCAATACCGATGGCACCGACGCCCCGGATTACCTGGACGATGACTCAGACAACGATCTGGTACCGGACAACAACGAAGGCAACGACTTTAACTTTGACGGGCAGCCCGACCAGACCTTTACCAACACAGACAGTGACGGGGACGGACTGGATGATGGCTATGAGGGCTCGGATGTAAACGACGGCTTTGATGTCAATGACGAAATAAACGACCCGGCCAACGACCTTCCGGATACGGACGGGACCGAAGATGTGAACTACCGCGATGTGGATGATGACGGAGACGGCATCCCCACCGAGGAGGAGGACCCTAACAACAATGAGGACCCTACCGACGACGACACCGATGATGACGGCACGCCCGATTACCTGGATCCGGATGGAGATCCAGAACCCGGTACGGCCAATCTGGTTGTCCTGAAAGTAGATACCTTTAATGATGAGAACGGCGATGGTTTTGCCCAGGCGGGGGAAACAATCAGCTACAGCTTTACCGTAATAAACAACGGGCAGGTCCGCCTTGTGAATATTACCCTTACCGATCCGTTTGTAACGGTAAGCGGAGGACCCATAGCCACCCTGGAACCCGGTAGCACAGATTCGGAAACTTTTACGGCTGTTTACACCCTTACGGAAGAAGATATTGCTGCAGGAAGCTTCCAGAATACCGCAACCATTAGTGGGTTGGTTCCAGGCGATGACCCGGTTAGCAGCCTTTCGGATGATCCGGATAACCCGGCCGATGTGGACAGCGACGGTGACGGCAATCCGGATGACCCAACAGTGACGTCCCTCCCCGGTGTTCCTGGTATTGATGCAGTAGATGATGATTTCACCTCCACTCCGGTTCCCGGAGATACGGGAGGTGTAGTTCCGGACAGCAATGTGCTGGATAACGATACACTGAACGGGCAGCCCGTAGATCCTGCGGATGTAGTCATTACTTCTACCCCCACAGGACCGCTAACGGTTAATGAGGACGGTACGGTTAGTGTGGATCCGGGAACAGCCCCGGGTACATATACCATCGATTACACGATTTGTGAGGTGGCGAACCCTGATAATTGCGATACCGCTACCGTTACCGTGGAAGTTATGGAGGGGATGCCCGTAATAGATGCGGTGGATGATGATTTCACCTCCACTCCGGTTCCCGGAGATACGGGAGGTGTAGTTCCGGACAGCAATGTGCTGGATAACGATACACTGAACGGGCAGCCCGTAGATCCTGCGGATGTAGTCATTACTTCTACCCCCACAGGACCGCTAACAGTTAATGAGGACGGTACGGTTAGTGTGGATCCGGGAACAGCCCCGGGTACATATACCATCGATTACACGATTTGTGAGGTGGCAAATCCTGAAAATTGCGATACCGCAACTGTTACCGTGGAAGTTATGGAGGGGATGCCTGTAATTGATGCGGTAGATGATGATTATACCGGGATAGCTATAGATGGGGCAACGGGAGGTACTGTACCCGACAGTAACGTTCTGGACAATGACACCCTGGATGGCCTGCCTGTGAACCCTGAGGATGTTACCATCAGTTCAACCCCAACGGGTCCCCTGACGGTAAATACAGATGGTACGGTAAGTGTTGCTCCTGGTACGCAGCCCGGCCTGTACACTATCGATTACACTATATGTGAAGTGGCCAACCCGGATAATTGTGATACCGCAACAGTTACGGTTCTTGTTGTGGAAATTGCGACAGAATTCAAGGTAGAGGTAAACCAGTTGGTGACTCCAAACAACGACGGACGAAACGACTTCCTTTTTATCCGGAACGTAGATAAGGTGCCGGACAATACCATCAAGATTTTTAATCGCTGGGGTGTTGCGGTGTTTGAGGCGGCCAACTACAACAATCAGAACAATGTGTTCGACGGCCGATCCAAAGGAAGGTCAACGATAAGTGGGGAGGACTACCTGCCGGCGGGAATATATTTCTATATCTTTGAGTATGTCCTGGAGCAGGAAAGGATAACAGATAGCGGCTATCTGTATATCAGTAATTAATTATTGAATTGAGATGCACAAAACCATTCGTTTATTCATTACTGTGGGGTTAGGATTATGGGCTACAGGTATCTTCGCGCAGCAGGATGCCCAGTATACCCAGTATATGTATAACACCATGAGTGTGAACCCGGCCTATGCCGGATCCAGAGGGCAACTGAGTATTGCAGCCCTTTACCGTTCCCAGTGGATTGGCCTGGAAGGTGCTCCGGAGACCTTTACCCTTAACTTACATTCTCCCATCCGGGACAGCCGAGTTGGTTATGGGGTATCTGTGGTCCATGATAATATCGGGGATGGAGTAGTGCAGGAAACCTACCTGGATGCGGTTGTTTCCTATACCATTGATGTTTCCCGGGATGCCAAACTTTCCTTCGGACTGAAAGCAGGAGGGAATCTGCTGAACCTGGATTTCAATGGGCTGCGAAACTTTGATGCGGAACCTACTGCTGCCGACAATATCGAGAACCGGTTTTCGCCTAATTTCGGCCTGGGGGTATACTATCATACAGAGCAGTTCTATGCCGGTATTTCGGCTCCCAACCTGTTACAGACCGAGCATTTTGACAATTCACAGCAGGATGCGAACCAGGTGCAGTTTCTCTCCACCGACCGGGTGAATTTTTACGGGATTGCGGGCTATGTCTTTGACCTGAACTGGAACATGAAATTCAAGCCTGCCGTACTTACCAAAGTGGTGAGCGGGGCCCCGCTGCAATTGGATCTTTCGGCCAGTTTCCTCTATAACGAGAAATTTTCCTTTGGGGCGGCCTATCGCTGGGATGCGGCCATCAGTGGTCTGGTTGGTTTTCAACTAAATGAACAACTCATGGTTGGGCTGGCCTATGACCGGGAAACCACTGAACTGGGGGGTACTCAGTTTAATGATGGTTCCTTTGAATTGTTCCTGCGCTGGGAACTCTTTAAGTCGTACCAGCGTTTTGTGTCACCGCGATTCTTTTAAAAAGTAACTCCAATGAAAAACCTGATCCGGATCATTTGTTTTATTTTCCTGGGAACCCTGCTGGGTTTTGGACAGGAACGGCTACTGAATCAGGCAGATGAACAGTACGGAGCTTTCGCCTTTAAACCGGCACAGGATATATACCTCAGGGTATTGGAAAGGGGCTACGTTTCAGCGGATTTATTGCAAAAACTGGGGGACACCTATTACTACAATGCTGATTATCAAAAAGCTGGAGATATATACAAGCGGCTGATAGCGGAGTACCCGAATGATTTTGCCCCTGTCTATTATTTCCGCTATGCGCAAACGCTTCGGTCTGCAAATGCATATGGTGAGGCAGATAAGATGATGCAACAATTTTTCACCCTTACCAGGGAGCAGGGCGGGGATTTGCAACAGACCATGATGGACAGGGATTTCCAGAAGGAAATCACTGAAAATTCGGGCCGCTTCAATTTGAAAGATTTTAAATACAATTCCAGGTATTCGGATTTTGCCCCGGCTTTTTACAAAAAGGGACTGATCTTTTCGTCAGACCGGGACACCGGGAACCTGGCCCGCTACCGCCACAGCTGGAATGCGATGGACTTCCTGGACCTCTACAAGGTAAATGCAGACAGCATTTCTGAAGAGAAGGTAAGCAAACTTGAAAATATCAATTCGCGCTACCACGAGTCAAGCTCTGTACTGAGCCCTGATGGGAGCACCCTTTATTTTACCCGCAATAATTATGCAGAAGGGGAAGCGAAGAAGGACGAACAGGGGGTGGTTCGCCTGAAGGTTTACAAAGCAAAAATGGTTGATGGGCTCTGGACCGATGTTGAGCCCCTGCCTTTTAACAGCGATGCCTATTCGGTGGCGCATCCGGCCATCAGCCCTGATGGGAAAACTTTGTACTTTGCCTCGGATATGCCTGGTACCCTGGGCCAATCCGATTTGTTTAAGGTGCCGATCCGCAGTGATGGCACCTATGGGAAACCTGAAAATCTCGGATCCAAGATCAATACGAGCGGCAGGGAAACCTTCCCCTATGTAAGTGCAGATAATATCCTTTATTTCGCATCGGACGGGCACGTGGGGCTGGGAGGCCTGGATATATTTGCAGTAAAACTGGCCCAATTGCCTTTTGCCGGAAAAGTTTTGAATGTAGGGGCCCCGGTGAACTCGACCCAGGATGATTTTACATTTATCATGGATGCAGATAGCCGTGAGGGCTATTTTGCTTCCAGCAGGGAAGAAGGGAAAGGTGGTGATGATATCTATGCCTTTGTAGAAACAAGACCACTCCAATTTGACTGTATACAACCCATTTCCGGGACCGTTCGGGACAAGATTACCAATGAGGTTCTTGCCGGTGCCACGGTAAAGGTAATTGACGAGTCCAATACCGAACTGGAAAGTGCGATCACGGATGCCAGTGGGAACTACGAAATTACCCTGGATTGTACCCAGGGGAACTTTGTAAGGGCCTCCAGGCAGGGCTATGTCCCTGCTGAGGAATATCTGACGCCCTCTGACGGCAAACCCAGGGTCATCGATTTTTACCTGGAACCAGAGACAGTTGTGGCCGGATTTGGGGACGACCTTGCCAAACTCCTGCAACTGAGCACTATTTATTTTGACTTTGACAAATACAATATCCGACCGGATGCGGAGGTGGAGATCCAGAAGATTATCGCCGCCATGGAAAAATACCCCAGTCTGAAGATCAAAGCCAATTCGCATACAGACAGCCGGGGCCCGGCTGCCTACAACCTTTGGCTGTCCCAGAAAAGGGCAGAAGCTACGGTTAACTACATGATTTCCAAAGGGATTTCAGCCGAACGATTGGTAGGTGAGGGCTTTGGGGAATCCCAGCTGATAAATGAATGCTCTGACGGGGTAAGATGCCCTGCCGAAAAGCACGATCGAAACCGCCGTTCCGAGTTTATTATTTTTGAATAAATCAGTAGATTTTTCCTACAGACTATCCTAGTCAAATCCTTGATTTACCGGGTGCTTATCGTTGAGTGGTAAGGTCAAAATAACAGTTTTTTAAAACCCCTGACAGCAATTTAAGGCACCTATACCCCCTATTATCCTCCTTTCACAACATAAACTTCCTCATTGGGGGTACACTGAATATATTTGGTTTATCTGAATAGCTGCTTTTGTGCTTATTTCCAAGTATTTATGGCAAAGGCAGGGAAGATAACCATAATTGATGTTAAACCTCGGGGCTAAATTTTATAAAAGTGGTACTAAAAAGTACTGCTATTCTGCATTGATCTTTTTTGCAGGAGTTTTCTTTTCTTCTCTTACCGCCCAAACGGGTGTTGGGGCCAACTTTGGGATTGAAGCAGATGCCTATTCGGGAGATGCCTTGTCTGGCTTAACCACGGATGACTGGTTTTACAATGGTATTTCAGGTTCCGGCGTCATTGATGAGGCCACCGCAACGGCTATGGGCTATGCTGCCCAATTGGCAGCCGGAAACAATATAGCCTTTGACCTGAGGCAAAGTATTCCAAATTATGGTAGTAATAATGGATATATCTGGTATAGTGCCCGTTATGGAAGGGATTACGTAAGTCTGTCCGGGAATGACCTGACAATTTTTACAGCCGGGAAAAACGGGGATAACCCAATGACTTCCTGGGGTTATGGGTCATCCTCTGTACCCTCGAAGACAGATATTGTAGATTCCGGGGTACATATGCGGAGAGATGGGGACCAGGTAACGGATGATCTATGGGTGCAAATGATGATTTCAACACTATCTTCTTCCGGGAACCATTTTGTTGACTTTGAGCTTTTTGTTTCGGAATTGGCTACATCCGGGGGTGCTTTTACAAACTCAGGCCCTCAGGAAGGTCATACTGCATGGGAGTTCGACGCCAGTGGGAATGTGGTACAGATAGGGGATATGGTAATTGGTTTTTCATACAGCGGGGGAGGGGTAACCGGAGTAGAAGTGCGTTTATGGATAGACCGCTCCATCTTTAACCCGGGTTCTTCCCCGGGTGGCACTTCCACCTTTGTGTGGGGCAGTAGTATTGATGGAGGCAGCACATACGGGTATGCACAAATTGTGGTCCCGGCGGGCAGCCTTTTCAGTAACGTAAATACGCTTTCCACCGCGGCGCCCCCCTGGGGGACGACCGATACCGGTGGCTATAATACCAATTATGATGGAGGTTATTTAGCTGAAATTGGTTTGAATTTTACACAATTGGGTTTTGATCCAAGAGCGTTATTTGGTTCAGGAGCTGCCTGTGATTCGCCTTTTAGTTCGGTGATTACAAAGTCCAGGACCTCTGCTGCATTTACTTCAATCCTTAAAGATTTTGCAGGGCCTTATGATTTTTTGGGCAGTGCTTCAGGAACTGAGGTAAATACAACTATAACGGATCCCGGAAATTTTGATTCATGCAATTCCGGACAAACTTTGAACCTGCAGGCCGAGTTTGTATCGGCAAGTGCCGAATACATCTGGTACTCCCTGACACCGGGAGTTGTTTTTCCTGCCAATGGTCTTTCCGAAATATCCGGGGTGGGGATGGATAATGTGGATATAGACACTCCCGGGGATTATCAGCTGGGCATTGCACCCCTTGAGGGTTGTACCCCCGTAACAGAAGCTTCGGATATTATTACCATAAATGCGATCCCCTGTGCTGTTCCCGATACTTACAATACACCACCTGGCATTACACTCAATGCCAGTATTCCGGGTGTCCTTGGAAATGATACCGATTTGGATCCTGGGGATACGCTTACGGTAAATACAGTCCCCATAGTAAACGTCTCGAATGGGGTCCTTAGCCTGGCTGCAAACGGAAGTTTTACCTATACGCCAAATGCCGGATATACAGGAACAGATTCCTTTACATATGAAGTCTGTGATTCTTTTGGTCTATGTGATTCGGCAGTGGTAAACATTTCTGTTCGACTGGGTTCCGTGATCACTAACCGACGAATTACTTACAGGGTAAACAGAAATTGATTGGAGTGTGCACTTTATAGTAAACTTATACAAGGGATTTAGAAAAACTTTACAGTATTTCTGGCTGATAAGTGTCCTTTTGGCATATTCTTCAATAACAGCACAAACAACTCCTATCCCGTCCGGTTCCCTTATCATTGACATGGGGGTTTCCCCCCAGACCATTGAAAATGGATTAAAGCCCTATGGATTGGTCTATGAGCTCATTAATATCCGTAAAGTCCCGGTAACCTGGGCCATCAACTCTTCGAAGGCCAAAGACGGGATCGATTTTACCGTGGATGGCCGGGATTTCAGGGGAGGCCCTTTTATAATCCTGGAACAGTATTTATCAGACCCGGACGTGCAAAGCAGTATTGCCACCTGGGAGGCCAAAGGGGTTGTGACCTATACTACTTTGAGTGACGTAAGTGTTGAAGTATACCGGGAAATGAATATCTGGCCACAATGGGTCCTGGATCAGGACAATGGAAATATTGCTGTTGCCTACCTCGACTTAGCCGAGATTCCGGCCTCTGCCTATGCCATTGGCCTGCCCTCAGACCTCGATGCCTGTGATGACCTCTTTATTCTCCCGCACGCCGACCCAACCTGGGAAGACCATGGCTACCTGTACGAATGGAATAAATCTTTTGCCGATGGGGGGAGCGAAGGCTGGTTGTGGTCGGGCTGCCATGCGGTCAGCGTTTTTGAAGCCGTGGTCAACCCAATGGACCCTACCGAACGAATGAATTTCCTCGCCAATGACCCGTCTCCTTATCCGGATCCACTGCATCCCGGAATGGACGGGTACGCCCTGATTGATTTCGGAGATCACGACAATGGTTCAGGCGGGCCTTATTCCTATTCCAATCCCGGGGATTCCTTTATGCAGTTTATAGGGAGCCTGGACGGGGCCACAGAAGGGGGGTCCGAACAAATCTATTTGCCGTACCCAACTGGTTCCTGGCGGGCTTCCACCCAGGTGACCGTATGGGACCCAAACCAATCGGATGTCCTGAACGGGGATTCCCCCGGGCGGGCGGCCAAAATCGCTTATGGGCACGCCTTCGGGGATCCGGACAGGGGTAAAGTAATGTATGAAGGGGGGCACAGCCTGCTCAACGGTTCAGAGGCAGAACGGGTAGCAGCCATCAGGGCCTTTTTAAACTTTTCCTTTGACGCCCCGGCAAAAAAAGCCCCTATCCTTACGGATAATACAACTATCCCTGCGATCGTCGAAGGGGGGGATTCCATCCAATTTGATGTGGATGCTTCCTCCACGGCAGGGAATACGTATACCTTTAGTTGGAGTAGTACTTGTGCGGGAGGATCTTTTAGTAGCCAGGTCGATACCGGGAATAACACACAGATATCTTTCGATACTACTCCGGTATTAACCGCCGAAGATTGCATCATTACCGTTACGGTAACCGATTTTTGCGGCCGTCAAAGCTTTAAAGCTTATGGGATTACTATAATACCTCCCCCCACTGCGCCCGAAGCCCAGGATGACCTGCTAAACACCTACCAGGAAAACAATATCACTTTTGATGCCCTTTCAAACGATACCGATATCAACTTCAATATCGATCCAAGCAGCTTTTCCCCATTAACACCAACATCTGTGGCGGGAGGGGATTTTGTGCTGTTGGGAAATGGGAATATCCGTTTTGAACCTGCCGATGGATTTGTGGGAACCGCTCAGCTGCAGTACCAAATATGCGATAATACTCCTGCCGGGGATGGAGGCCCTCTTTGCGATACTGCGATGATCACGGTCACTATTGTACCAAGTCCTTGCGGCCCCAATGAACCTGTCTCCGGGGTTACGGATTACGCCACTTCTGTCTTTAGCGAAAATAACTGGAAAGATTCCGGGAGGGCTCTTGGCGCGCCGGATACGAACTTTTCCAGGTCTGACAATGATATTGGTGCGGTTCTTGTTTTGGACCTCGGAGATGAGGCCCTGCTGGGATCGGAAATACACTTCAGGGTGTACAGTGACGATGGGAACCCGTACTCGGGTACTATTGATGCGGCCACTACGGGTACAGGCTTTCCCAATAGCCCGGTTGCCGTTAGCACTTCCACCCAGGATCCTGCCACGGAGGTGATTTCCTATGAAGTGGTTGAACCGGGTATCCGATATGTCCGTATAACAGGTGTAAAGAATTTCGGAGTGGAATCTGTGGAATATCAAAGGGTTATATGCCTTCCGGCCCCAATCCCCCCGGTAGCCAATGATGATCAATATGGTACCTCTAATACCAATTCTGTGGCACTAACCCCCCTGGACAACGATACGGACATCAACAACAATATCGACCCCTCCTCCTTTACGCCCACTTCCCCACTTACTGTTGCCGGGGGTACCTTTGTCCACGAGGGCAATGGGGAGCTTACCTTTTATCCAACCTCAGGATTTGTGGGTACCGCAACATTGAGTTATTCCATTTGTGATGATACCCCGGTAGAGCAGAGCGGCCCCTTCTGTGATACGGCGGTGATTTCCATTAATGTAGCGGCCAGCGGTTGTGGCCCGGGGGAATACGCCAGCGGGACAACTTCCTATGCCGCCACGGTTTTTAGTTTTAATAAATGGAAAAACACAGACCGGGCCCTGGGAAGTCCGGATACAAATTTTTCCGTTTCGGATGACGATGCTACCGGTTGGATTATCCTGGATCTGGGGGGCAATGCTCTCATTGGCTCAACCATTGATTTTCGTATAGCCAGCGATGATGGAATCCCTTATAACGGTACAGTGGACGCATCCGCGAGCACTACCGGATTCCCTAACAATCCTGTTGCGGTAGGTACTTCCACCCAGGACCCTGCAACCGACATAATCTCCATTACCGTAACGGAAGCAGGCTTGCGTTATGTTCGCGTCGCTGGGGATAAAAAATTGATGCTGGAATCGATTACGTTTGAGCTGGAAACCTGTTTACCCTATGCAGTAGTCAATGCTGTTGCAGATGACTTTAGCGACAGTCCTTTACTTGAAGCCTCAGGGGGTACGGCCGGAGATGCAACCTCGAATGACACACGCGATGGGATAAGCATTACGGATGCCGATTTTAATATCACCCTTCAGAGCGACGGAGGCCTGACGGGTGTCACGATTAATTCACTGGGAGAGATCCTGGTTCCTCCCGGAAGCAGTGCTGGAGCTTACTCCATTACCTATCAGATTTGTGAAAAGGCCTACCCTTCCAACTGCGATACGGCAACAGCTATGGTTTTGGTACTGAGTGATACGGATGGAGATGGTTATGCGGATGTTGTAGACCTGGATGACGATAATGACGGGATTCTGGATACCGCAGAGAATCAATGCATTACAAATGCTGAAGTAAATAGTCCATCCTATCCCTTGTCAACAGATTTAAGTACTGGAAATTCTGGTACGCTGACGGGGCTGGCAGCAAATGGGTCCAATTTCATTAACATGAATTATACCCTTACCGGAACAGCAGGATGGAGTGGAGGAATCCAGATGGAAGATATTGGGGGAGAAGTAGGTGCCAATACACTATATCTCCAGCCAAACAATGTTTCTGATGGAAACGGATCGGCTATTTATGAATTTGTTTTTCAGGAAATTGCGTCTGTTCAAAATATAACAATTGGCGGTTTGGAATACGATGATCGCCTGATCTTTGAAGCTTTTGACCAAAACGGGGATCCGATAACCCTCACCTCAGCTAATTTTACAGCTTCTGGCTCTGTAGTGGCCAGTGGAAACTATTATACCTATGTAGGTCCCTTGCAGTCCTATACCTCAGCCAATTTTGTTAATGAAACAGTTAGTATTGCGATTGAATCGGCTGTGAGTCGCATTCGTGTAACTTCAGGCAAAGCGGATGGAGCTAATGGAAACAATACCATAGAGGTATATAATTTTTCTTATTGTACTTTACCTGACTCCGATGGGGACACTATCCCGGACTATCTGGAAACCGATAGTGATGGGGATGGCTGTAATGATGCTTTGGAAGCTGGGTTCACGGACCCCGATGATGACGGACGCCTGGGTTCTTCCCCCGTAACGGTAGATGGAAACGGAGTGGTTACCGGACAAGGGGGATATACAGCGCCCGCAGACCTCAATGGAAATTCTATTCCCGATTACCGGGAGGCAGGCACGAGTCCATCCATTACCACACAGCCCATGGATCTAACCCTTTGTCCAGGATGTTCAGGGGTAATATCTGCAACCCTTGCCAATACAGATACCTATCAATGGCAGATTTTTGACGGAGTTTCATGGATAGATCTCACGGATACGGGTATCTATAGTGGTACAAATACCCCAACCTTGTCCCTTACAAACGTTACAACAGCCGATAATGGAAGGCGTTACAGGCTCTACGGTCTGAATTCCGCCTTCATATGCGGATCGGTTACTACATCAGAAGCCACATTAAGTGTGAAAGTTACCGGCGTTATCACCAACAGGAGGATTACCTACAGGGTACAGAAGAATTAAAGGTCACCCCCAATACATTTTACAATTTATTTTTAGTATGTCCGCTGTTCGTCAGGCTTGTTGCCCTCCTTCAATAGGGTCTGTTTAAATTCAATTATCAAGGTCTGATTTACTTCTTGAACTTAACAAATTGTTTTTTAAAGCATCCGTTCTTTTGATTCATTTTTACCTTAGCAACTTCCGCAGTTAAACTTGTTTCTTACGATTTTTCTTACAAGATACCCCTTCGGTAAACTACCATTTTATCGGGTCTAATCGACAAAATACACCTCATTTTTTCAGGGATGACCTCAAAAAAACCCTCCTATACAATACATTTTTGACCCTTCACAACAATTATTTTCCCCCCCTAGGGATCAGGTTAATTTTGTAGGGTGTTAAAATACTGTAAATGAAGCAGTAGAAGCAAACTGACCAAAATGACAAGGGAAATAAGACTTTTCAGCACATTAAAATTCGAACGGTTCACCGGGGAACCAGAATTTCGAAATCCAGCCGAACAGCCTCAAACCATTCCTTGGATTGGGATAAGATAAACAGTTGTCGAGACACTAAGAAATTACAAAACACGTGTTTAAGTATTTGAATATGGATTTTACAAGGGCTTATATCAGTGGAGTTAGCAAAAGGATCGGGTTCCTGATCCTTTTTATGCTGCTTTCCGTTGCAGGGTACTCACAGACGACTGTGAACCTTGCAGATCAATGTAATTGCGAGGTACTCAGTGGTACCGCAGTTACGGTTGCCGGAGCAACCACCCCATCCGGGGCGGACACCGGTGACATCTATGTCAATACGAATACGGGTACCATTTATTTCTGGGATGGCGATTCCTGGGAACTGACAGCCATAGATACCAATACAACCAATATTTCCTTTGCCGTGGTCGGAACCGACCTGGTAATGACCGACAGTGATGGAAATACGGTTAGTGTTCCTATTGCTGATATAGCTGCGGTGGCTGAAACCACCTCCACGCTGGTAGACAACGCCAACGGAACTTTCACCTATACTGATGAGGACGGGGTCGCCACCACCTTTGACGCCAAGATTGCTACGGTAGTAGACAATACGGACGGTACTTTTACAGTAACCGATGACTTCGGTACTTCGGTGACTATCGATACGAACAACACCGTGACCACCCTGTTGGACAACGGAAATGGCAGTTTTACCTATACCTCAGAGGACGGTACTGTAACCACATTTGCAGAGACTACCTCTACCTTGGTAGACAACGCCAACGGAACTTTCACCTATACTGATGAGGACGGGGTAGCCACTACTTTTGATGCAAAGATCGCTACGGTAGTAGACAATACGGACGGCACCTTTACAGTAACCGATGACTTCGGTACTTCGGTGACTATCGATACGAACAACACCGTGACCACCCTGGTAGACAACGGAAATGGCAGCTTTACCTATACCTCTGAGGACGGTACAGTAACCACTTTTGCTGAAACCACCTCCACACTGGTAGACAACGCCAACGGCACGTTCACCTATACGGATGAGGACGGGGTCGCCACTACCTTTGATGCGAAGATCGCTACGGTAGTAGACAACACGGACGGCACCTTTACAGTAACCGATGACTTCGGTACTTCGGTGACCATCGATACGAACAACACCGTAACTACCCTGGTAGACAACGGAAATGGCAGCTTTACCTATACCTCAGAGGACGGTACAGTAACCACATTTGCAGAGACTACCTCTACACTGGTAGACAACGCCAACGGCACTTTCACCTATACGGATGAGGACGGGGTCGCCACTACCTTTGATGCGAAGATCGCTACGGTAGTAGACAATACGGACGGCACCTTTACAGTAACCGATGACTTCGGTACTTCGGTGACTATCGATACGAATAACACCGTAACTACCCTGGTAGACAACTTGGATGGCAGCTTTACCTATACCTCAGAGGACGGGACAGTAACCACATTTGCAGAGACTACCTCTACACTGGTAGACAACGCCAACGGAACTTTCACCTATACTGATGAGGACGGGGTAGCCACTACCTTTGATGCGAAGATCGCTACGGTAGTAGACAATACGGACGGCACCTTTACGGTAACCGATGACTTTGGTACTTCGGTGACTATTGATACGAACAACACAGTAACTACTCTGGTAGACAACGGAAATGGCAGCTTTACCTATACCTCAGAGGACGGGACAGTAACCACATTTGCAGAGACTACCTCTACACTGGTAGACAACGCCAACGGAACTTTCACCTATACTGATGAGGACGGGGTAGCCACCACCTTTGATGCGAAGATCGCTACGGTAGTAGACAATACGGACGGCACCTTTACAGTAACCGATGACTTCGGTACTTCGGTGACCATCGATACGAACAACACAGTAACTACCCTGGTAGACAACGGAAATGGCAGCTTTACCTATACCTCTGAAGATGGTACGGTAACCACTTTTGCTGAAACCACCTCCACACTGGTAGACAACGCCAACGGAACTTTCACCTATACTGATGAGGACGGGGTCGCCACTACCTTTGATGCGAAGATCGCTACGGTAGTAGACAATACGGACGGCACCTTTACAGTAACCGATGACTTCGGTACTTCGGTGACTATCGATACGAACAACACCGTGACCACCCTGGTAGACAACGGAAATGGCAGCTTTACCTATACCTCTGAGGACGGTACAGTAACCACTTTTGCTGAAACCACCTCCACACTGGTAGACAACGCCAACGGCACGTTCACCTATACGGATGAGGACGGGGTCGCCACTACCTTTGATGCGAAGATCGCTACGGTAGTAGACAATACGGACGGCACCTTTACAGTAACCGATGACTTCGGTACTTCGGTGACCATCGATACGAACAACACAGTAACTACCCTGGTAGACAACGGAAATGGCAGCTTTACCTATACCTCTGAGGACGGTACAGTAACCACTTTTGCTGAAACCACCTCCACACTGGTAGACAACGCCAACGGCACGTTCACCTATACGGATGAGGACGGGGTCGCCACTACCTTTGATGCGAAGATCGCTACGGTAGTAGACAATACGGACGGCACCTTTACAGTAACCGATGACTTCGGTACTTCGGTGACTATCGATACGAATAACACCGTAACTACCCTGGTAGACAACTTGGATGGCAGCTTTACCTATACCTCAGAGGACGGGACAGTAACCACATTTGCAGAGACTACCTCTACACTGGTAGACAACGCCAACGGAACTTTCACCTATACTGATGAGGACGGGGTAGCCACTACCTTTGATGCGAAGATCGCTACGGTAGTAGACAATACGGACGGCACCTTTACGGTAACCGATGACTTTGGTACTTCGGTGACTATTGATACGAACAACACAGTAACTACTCTGGTAGACAACGGAAATGGCAGCTTTACCTATACCTCAGAGGACGGGACAGTAACCACATTTGCAGAGACTACCTCTACACTGGTAGACAACGCCAACGGAACTTTCACCTATACTGATGAGGACGGGGTAGCCACCACCTTTGATGCGAAGATCGCTACGGTAGTAGACAATACGGACGGCACCTTTACAGTAACCGATGACTTCGGTACTTCGGTGACTATCGATACGAACAACACCGTGACCACCCTGGTAGACAACTTGGATGGTACTTATACCTATACAAATGAAGGAGGGGCAACTCAGGTTATTAATACCAATGCAGCCTCAAATCCTTATGATAATACCACTTCCGGTTTAACCGCTACTGATGTGCAGGCGGCTCTGGATGAGGTAGCTGCAGGAAGCACGGATGATCAAAACATCTCAGGGTCCAATCTTTCCGGTACAGATCTCACTATCGGGATCGAAAACGGAGGCTCTGAAGTGGTAGACCTTTCTTCATTGGTAGACGATGCCGATGCGGATCCGACCAATGAATATAACACAGGAGTTGCCGTTACCGGTGGCGCCATCGAAGTTACAGACGGCGGGGGAACCCAGTCTGCGGGCCTTATCAGTGGGGATGCCAACAACGACATAGCCGTAGGTTCTGACGGAGCTCTTTATTTAAATGTTGCATCAGTAACGGTCTCCGAAACTATTACCAATATTTCGGATAACGGAGATGGTACCTTTACCTATGTGAATGAAAATGGGGTTTCCCAGACCATTTCGAAATCTGATATTTCGGATAATGGTAATGGTACTTATACATTTACTAACAATGATGGTTCTGATGTAACTCTGGATACCAGGGCCGCAGCAAACCCATATGACAATACAACATCTGGCCTTACCGCTACAGACGTTCAGGCAGCCCTGGACGAAGTAGCTGCCGGCAGCACCGATGACCAGAATATCTCTGGCTCCAACCTGGCCGGAACCACCCTTACCATAGGAATTGAGAACGGAACCAACGAAACTGTGGACCTCTCTGCCCTGGTAAACGATGCAGATGCAGACCCAGCCAACGAATTCAATACCGGGATCGGCTTTGACGGCACCAACCTGACGGTAACCGACGCCGGGGGAACCCAGTCTGTGGATATCTCTGGTGTAAGCACGGATGATCAGAATATCTCTGGCTCTAACCTCACCGGAACCGACCTGACCATTGGTATTGAAAACGGAGGCTCTGAGATAGTAGATCTTTCTTCTCTGGTAGGAACAGATGACCAAACCGCTGCTGAAGTAACCTATGACAATACTACCTCTGGCCTGACCGCTTCAGATGTACAGGCCGCCCTGGATGAAGTAGCGGCCGGCAGCACCGATGACCAGAACATCTCTGGCTCCAACTTAGCTGGGACAACCCTTACCATCGGAATTGAGAACGGAACCAACGAAACTGTGGACCTCTCTGCCCTGGTAAACGATGCAGATGCAGACCCAACCAACGAATACAACACCGGGATCGGCTTTGACGGGACCAACCTTACGGTAACCGACGCAGGAGGTACACAATCAGTAGACATCTCCGGAGTAAGTACGGACGACCAGAACATCTCTGGTTCCAACCTTACCGGAACCGACCTGACCATTGGTATTGAAAACGGAGGTTCTGAAGTAGTGGATCTTTCTTCCCTTGTGGGAACGGACGATCAGAATATCACTGGCTCTAACCTTACCGGAACCAACCTGACCATTGGAATCGAAAACGGAGGCTCTGAAGTAATAGACCTGGCTGCTTTGGTAGATGATGCGGATGCAGACCCAACCAACGAATACAACACCGGGATCGGCTTTGACGGGACCAACCTTACGGTAACCGACGCAGGAGGTACACAATCAGTAGACATCAGTGGAGTAAGTACTGACGATCAGAATATCACTGGCTCGAACCTTACCGGAACCAACCTGACCATCGGAATCGAAAACGGAGGCTCAGAAGTAATAGACCTGGCTGCTTTAGTAGATGATGCGGATGCAGACCCAACCAACGAATACAACACAGGGATCGGCTTTGATGGCACCAACCTGACGGTAACCGATGCCGGGGGAACCCAGTCTGTGGATATCTCAGGGGTAAGTACCGATGACCAGAATATATCTGGCTCCAACCTTACCGGAACCGACCTGACCATTGGTATTGAAAATGGAGGTTCTGAAGTAGTAGATCTTTCTTCTCTGGTAGGAACAGATGACCAGACCGCTGCTGAAGTAACTTATGACAATACGACCTCTGGCTTAACCGCTTCAGACGTTCAGGCAGCCCTGGACGAGGTAGCAGCCGGCAGCACCGATGACCAGAACATCTCTGGCTCCAACCTCACCGGAACCACCCTTACTATCGGAATTGAGAACGGTACCAACGAAACGGTTGACCTCTCCGCCCTGGTAGATGATGCGGATGCAGACCCAACCAACGAATACAACACCGGGATCGGCTTTGACGGCACCAACCTGACGGTAACAGATGCGGGAGGTACCCAGTCTGTGGATATCTCTGGTGTCAGTACAGATGATCAAAATATCTCTGGCTCAAACCTCACCGGAACCACCCTTACCATCGGAATTGAGAACGGAACCAATGAAACCGTAGACCTTTCTACCCTGGTGGACGATGCGGATGCAGACCCAACCAATGAATACAATACAGGAGTTGCCGTTGCCGGTGGCGCCATCGAGGTAACAGACGGAGGGGGAACCCAGTCCGCTGGCCTGATTAGTGGAGACGCCAACAACGACATAGCTGTAGGTTCTGATGGAGCCCTTTATTTAAATGTTGCCTCAGTTACGATTTCTGAAACGATTACCAATATTTCAGATAATGGAGACGGTACATTTACCTATGTCAATGAAAATGGAGCTTCTCAAATAATTGCGAAATCAGATATTTCTGATAATGGTAATGGTACCTATACCTTTACCAACAATGACGGTTCTGATGTAACCCTGGATACCCGGGCAGCATCAAACTCATATGACAACACCACCTCTGGCCTTACCGCTACAGACGTTCAGGCAGCCCTGGACGAAGTAGCTGCCGGCAGCACCGATGACCAGAATATCTCTGGCTCCAACTTAGCTGGGACAACCCTTACCATCGGAATTGAGAACGGAACCAACGAAACTGTTGACCTCTCTGCCCTGGTAAACGATGCAGATGCGGACCCAGCCAACGAATTTAACACCGGGATCGGCTTTGACGGGACCAACCTGACGGTAACCGACGCAGGAGGTACCCAGTCTGTAGATATCTCTGGTGTAAGCACCGATGACCAGACCGCAGCTGAAGTAACCTATGACAATACCACCTCTGGTCTGACCGCTTCAGATGTACAGGCCGCCCTGGATGAAGTAGCCGCCGGCAGCACCGATGACCAGAACATTTCTGGCTCCAACCTGGCCGGAACCACTCTTACTATCGGAATTGAGAACGGAACCAACGAAACTGTGGACCTCTCTGCCCTGGTAAACGATGCAGATGCAGACCCAACCAACGAATACAACACCGGGATCGGTTTTGACGGGACCAACCTGACGGTAACCGATGCAGGGGGAACCCAGTCTGTGGATATCTCAGGAGTAAGCACGGACGACCAGAATATCACTGGCTCGAACCTTACCGGAACCAACCTGACCATTGGCATTGAAAACGGAGGCTCTGAAGTAATAGACCTGGCTGCTTTGGTAGATGATGCCGATGCAGATCCAACCAACGAATACAACACCGGGATCGGTTTTGACGGGACCAACCTGACGGTAACCGACGCAGGAGGTACGCAATCAGTAGACATCAGTGGAGTAAGTACTGACGATCAGAATATCACTGGCTCGAACCTTACCGGAACCAACCTGACCATTGGAATTGAGAACGGAACCAACGAAACGGTTGACCTCTCTGCCCTGGTAGATGATGCGGATGCAGATCCAACCAACGAATATAACACCGGTATCGGCTTTGACGGCACCAACCTGACGGTAACCGATGCAGGGGGTACCCAATCTGTGGATATCTCAGGAGTTAGCACGGATGACCAGAACATCTCTGGCTCCAACCTTACCGGAACCAACCTGACCATTGGAATCGAAAATGGAGGCTCAGAAGTAATAGACCTGGCTGCTTTGGTAGATGATGCGGATGCAGATCCAACCAACGAATACAACACCGGTATCGGTTTTGACGGTACCAACCTGACGGTAACCGACGCAGGAGGTACGCAATCAGTAGACATCAGTGGAGTAAGTACTGATGACCAGAATATCTCTGGCTCCAACCTTACCGGAACCAACCTGACCATTGGAATCGAAAATGGAGGCTCTGAAGTAATAGACCTGGCTGCCCTGGTAGATGATGCGGATGCAGATCCAACCAACGAATACAACACCGGGATCGGTTTTGACGGGACCAACCTTACGGTAACCGATGCAGGGGGTACCCAATCTGTGGATATCTCAGGAGTTAGCACGGACGATCAGAATATCACTGGCTCGAACCTTACCGGAACCAACCTGACCATTGGCATTGAAAACGGAGGCTCAGAAGTAATAGACCTGGCTGCTTTGGTAGATGATGCGGATGCAGATCCAACCAACGAATACAACACCGGGATCGGTTTTGACGGGACCAACCTGACGGTAACCGATGCAGGGGGAACCCAATCTGTGGATATCTCAGGAGTTAGCACGGACGATCAGAATATCACTGGCTCGAACCTTACCGGAACCAACCTGACCATTGGCATTGAAAACGGAGGCTCAGAAGTAATAGACCTGGCTGCTTTGGTAGATGATGCGGATGCAGATCCAACCAACGAATACAACACCGGGATCGGTTTTGACGGGACCAACCTGACGGTAACCGATGCAGGGGGAACCCAGTCTGTGGATATCTCAGGAGTAAGCACCGATGACCAGACCGCAGCTGAAGTAACCTATGACAATACCACCTCTGGCCTGACAGCTTCAGATGTACAGGCCGCCCTGGATGAAGTAGCCGCCGGCAGCACCGATGACCAGAATATCACTGGCTCCAATCTTACCGGAACCAACCTGACTATCGGCATTGAAAACGGAGGCTCAGAAGTAATAGACCTGGCTGCTTTGGTAGATGATGCGGATGCAGATCCAACCAACGAATACAACACCGGTATCGGCTTTGACGGCACCAACCTGACGGTAACCGATGCAGGGGGTACCCAATCTGTGGATATCTCAGGAGTTAGCACGGATGACCAGAACATCTCTGGCTCCAACCTTACCGGAACCAACCTGACCATTGGAATCGAAAATGGAGGCTCAGAAGTAATAGACCTGGCTGCTTTGGTAGATGATGCGGATGCAGATCCAACCAACGAATACAACACCGGTATCGGTTTTGACGGTACCAACCTGACGGTAACTGATGCAGGGGGAACTCAGTCGGTAGACATCAGTGGAGTAAGTACTGATGATCAGAATATCTCTGGCTCCAACCTTACCGGAACCAACCTGACCATTGGCATTGAAAACGGAGGCTCAGAAGTAATAGACCTGGCTGCTTTGGTAGATGATGCGGATGCAGATCCAACCAACGAATACAACACCGGTATCGGCTTTGACGGCACCAACCTTACGGTAACCGATGCAGGAGGAACCCAATCTGTGGATATCTCAGGAGTTAGCACGGATGACCAGAATATCACTGGCTCTAACCTTACCGGAACCAACCTGACCATTGGCATTGAAAACGGAGGCTCTGAAGTAATAGACCTGGCTGCTTTGGTAGATGATGCGGATGCAGACCCAACCAACGAATACAACACCGGGATCGGTTTTGACGGGACCAACCTGACGGTAACCGACGCAGGAGGTACGCAATCAGTAGACATCAGTGGAGTAAGTACTGATGATCAGAATATCTCTGGCTCCAACCTTACCGGAACCAACCTGACCATTGGAATCGAAAATGGAGGCTCAGAAGTAATAGACCTGGCTGCTTTGGTAGATGATGCGGATGCAGATCCAACCAACGAATACAACACCGGTATCGGTTTTGACGGTACCAACCTGACGGTAACTGATGCAGGGGGAACTCAGTCGGTAGACATCAGTGGAGTAAGTACTGATGATCAGAATATCTCTGGCTCCAACCTTACCGGAACCAACCTGACCATTGGCATTGAAAACGGAGGCTCTGAAGTAATAGACCTGGCTGCTTTGGTAGATGATGCGGATGCAGATCCAACCAACGAATACAACACCGGGATCGGTTTTGACGGGACCAACCTTACGGTAACCGATGCAGGGGGTACCCAATCTGTGGATATCTCAGGAGTTAGCACGGATGACCAAACCGCTGCCGAAGTAACCTATGATAATACGACGTCCGGCCTGACCGCTTCAGATGTAAAGTCTGCCATTGATGAAGTGGTTGCCGGAAGCACGGATGATCAGTTTGATGATGAAGTTCCATTGCGCACCCCTATTGATGTAGACGAGGGGGGTGAAGCCTCTCCTACAAATGAAACCACTGTTCAGGAAGTGATCAATGCGATTGCGCCTATTACATCCAAATCGGCACGGATTTTTTATCCGCCCTCCATTGCAATTGATGCTTCAACCAATGGCACCGGATTTACGGTAGACCTGTATGCCCAGTATATTGCCCAGTACGGTACACCTGCGGTAGCGAGCTCAGGAGCACCTGCGGCCTTGCCAACCTATACAGCTGCAGAACTCTATTACTATGTAACCTACGCTGACCCGTCTGTATTTGCCAATATGAGTATTGATGCCAACGGAGTGCTGACCTATGATATTATCGGGCAACCTGCGGATTACAACTCGCTTATCAACGTGGTATTTGTAGTTAAATAGGCCCCTAATCCCTAACCATCCCTAATTGAAGCCAAAACTGATACATAAAGCTTATCTGACAGGACTATTTTTTCTGTGCCTTGGTTGTATCCAAATGAGTGCTCAGTTTTTATTACAGGCTCCAAATTCAGGGGATGAAACAAACTATCAATGGTATGAGGCCTCAGATCTCAGTACGGTTTTAAGTACAGATTTTTTCTATGAGGCTACCAGCCCCGGAGTATATTTTGCGACTTATGACGGTACCCTCTGTGGTACCAATGCCACGGGTTATTTTATCCTTACGGATTGCAATACTCCTGATAACCAGGTCACCATGGATATTTCTGCCAATGTGAGCGGGGCAGCAACCGTAAGCTGGAGTCCTGCCATTGGCGGGGATCCTTTACGTCCCACGGTAATTGCAACCCAGACAGTGGTCAGGTATACGGCAACACTCACCAAGGCGGGAAATAGTATCGACCTTCCTGCCTTTACTGTTGTTTGTATGCAACAGGCAGCAGTCCTGGTTGATGACCTGATAGCTACCGATGAAGACACCCCTGTTGTAGTACCGATTTACAGCAACGACAGTAGGTTGCCACAAAGCGGTTCTTTAACGGCAACCAATCCGGCAAATGGTACTGTAAGTATCAACGACAGCGGAACACCCAACGATCCAACGGATGATATCCTTACTTATACCCCGGACCCCGATTATAACGGGCCGGACAGTTTTGATTACACTGTCTGCAACACCTCTGGGGATTGCAGTACGGCAACGGTAACGGTTGATGTAATCCCAATTGTGGATGCCTTTGACGATGCTGTTGCGACCCCCGAAGACACTCCGGTTGTGGTTCCCTGGTCTGCAAACGATAATGATATTCCAGTTGACGGCAGTTTGACCACCACCCTACCGGCCAATGGTTCCCTGACTGTAAATGATAATGGCACCCCGTCAGATCCTTCGGATGATGTGGTTACCTATACGCCAAATTCTGGTTTTACAGGAGCAGACAGTTTTACCTACACCCTTTGTGACAGCCTGGGGAACTGCAGTATCGCCACTGTATCCATATTGGTGAACAGCGTTGGTATCGATATAGATCAGGACAACGACGGAATTGTTGATGCCTTTGAAGACCTCAATCCGGACGGGGATAACGATCCGGCTACCAATCCCACCGACACGGATGGAGATGGCATCCCGGATTACCTGGATATCGATAGCGATAATGATGGAATACCTGATAACGTAGAAGCCCAGACAACAGCTGGATATATCCCGCCAAGTGGTTTGGATGCAAATAATAACGGCCTGGACGATGCCTATGAAAACGGGGGTGTTGGTTTGATTCCGGAAGATACGGATGGAGACGGGCTGCCGGATTATGTAGATCCCGATAGCGATAATGACGGTGTTCCGGATGCTATAGAAGCGCATGACTGGAATCAGGATGGGATAGCGGATGTAGTTTTTATCGGATCTGACAAGGACAATGATGGTCTGGATGATGGCTATGAAGGTGGCAGCACTATTGATATCGACGTGAATGACGAGGTAAACGATCCAAATGTGAACCTGCCGCATACCGACAATGACGGGGAGGCAGATTACCGCGATGTTGACGATGATGCGGATAGTATTATGACTGCAGATGAAGATGCGGACGGCGATGGAAATTTCAGCAATGACGATATGGATGCAGACGGTATCCCGGATTATCTGGAACCTAACAACAATGAGGAAGAATTGATCGTTTATAATGTGGTTACCCCTAATAATGATGGCTCTCACGACGTGCTTAAGATTGAAAATATTGAGAACTTCCCGAACAACACCATTAAAATCTATAACCGATGGGGAGTACTGGTGTACACTACCCGGGCTTATAACAGCAACGGAAATGTATTCGATGGAACTTCACAGGGCAGGGCTACAATTGATCAGGACAATAAGCTTCCGGTGGGTACGTATTTCTATATCCTGGATTATGAAAACGACAACGGGCTAATGAAAACCCGATCCGGATATATTTACTTAAACCGATAAAACCATGCCAATACATAAACCAATTTCAACAAAGAAGGGCCTTAAGGCTAATAAATACCTTCTTTACTTCTTACTGTTTTTGGCAATGGGCCTGTACGGACAACAAGATGCCCAGTACACGCAGTACATGTATAATACGGTAAGTGTAAACCCTGGTTACGCGGGCTCCCGGGGTCACCTTAGTATCGCTGCACTTTACAGGGCGCAATGGGTTGGCCTGGAAGGCGCACCTAAAACACAAACCCTGAATATCCATTCTCCTATAGGGTATCGCGGCCTTGGGATGGGTATTTCCGTGGTGAACGATCAGATTGGCCCAACCTCTGAAACCTATTTTGACCTGGATCTCTCCTATACAATCCAGCTCGCCCGGGAGGCGCGCCTGAGTTTTGGACTTAAAGGAAGCCTTAATTTACTCGATATTCGATTTTCAGAACTCAACCAGGATCCCAGCAATCCCGACGCTACCCTGCAGCAGGATATTCAAAACCGCCTTACCCCTAATGTGGGCGCAGGGATCTATTACCACACCCAAAGATTCTATGCAGGTCTTTCAGTGCCTCGTTTTTTGGAAACGTCGCATTTTGAAGAATCTTCCCTTTCAACCGCCCGGGAACAGATGAATTATTATCTGATAACAGGTTATGTCTGGGATTTGAATCCACTCTGGAAATTCAAGCCGGCCCTGCTTTCCAAGGTAACGGCCGGAGCCCCCCTGCAGCTGGACCTGTCGGCAAACTTTATGTACAATGATAAATTGATCATGGGTGCAGCCTATCGCTGGGACGCAGCGATAAGTGGGATGGTTGGCTTTCAAATGTCTCCGGCCTTCCTGATAGGGATCGCTTATGACAAAGAGACCACAGCCCTTGGAAGCGCCCGTTTTAACGATGGTTCTTTTGAGGTTATTCTCCGATACGATTTCATCAAGGCCGTGGGGAATATAAAATCTCCGAGGTTCTTCTAAGAGGTTTTATTTAAATAGGATTCCGGCTCTAATTTTAAGAATGCCTTAACCGAAAAATAAGGGAAAGGGCGTATTTTTGGGCTGTGAGAGAAGAAGAAGTAATTTTAGTTACCCCTGAAGATACCGTTGTTGGGACCATGCCCAAAATGGAAGCCCACGAAAAGGCAGTGCTACACAGGGCATTTTCTGTATTCGTTTTAAATGAGAAAGGCGAAACGCTGCTACAGCAACGCGCATCTCACAAGTATCATTCCCCACTCTTATGGACCAATACCTGCTGCAGCCACCAGCGTCTTGGAGAAACAAATCTTCAGGCGGGTAAGCGCCGCTTACAGGAAGAAATGGGGTTCCAGACCGAGCTGCAGGAATTGTTTTCCTTTATCTATAAAGCCCCTTTTGACAACGGACTTACCGAACATGAACTTGACCATGTAATGTTGGGATATTATGAAGGGGAGCCCGCCATTAACCCGCAGGAGGTCAATGCATGGAAATGGATGGCCCTGCAGGACATTCAAACAGACCTGCAGCAAAATCCGGATGAGTATACAGCCTGGTTCAAAATTATATTTGATCGTTTCTATCAACACATCTCGAAAAACTCCTGACCCCATGAAAGTAAAAGTTAGCCGCAGGGCACATTTCAATGCCGCACACCGTTTATATCGGCAGGACTGGGACGATAAGACCAATCAGGATGTTTTCGGAAAATGCAATAATCCAAGGTACCACGGCCACAATTATGAGCTAATTGTCAGTGTAACCGGCCCAATTGACCCTGAAACAGGCTTTGTGATGGATATGAAAGTGCTCAAGGATCTTATCCGTGAAGAAATAGAAGATGCCTTTGACCATAAAAACCTCAATGAAGAAGTTGCGGAGTTTAAAAAACTGAACCCAACCGCTGAAAATATTGCTGTGGTTATTTGGAATAAACTGCGACCACATTTGAATGAATCATTGGAGTTGGAGGTACAGTTATTTGAAACGCCACGGAATTTCGTAACCTATACAGGCTAGTCATGGGTTTATCTAAAGGAAGCAAGGTTCCTGAATTTTCTTTGCAGGACCAGGATGGAAATTGGTTTCACTCTAAGGACTATCTTGGAAAAAGGCCAATGGTCCTTTTTTTTTACCCAAAGGATAATACCCCCGGTTGTACGGCAGAAGCCTGTGCTTTCAGGGATGCTTATGAAACCTTTACCGAACAGGGTATTTTAGTGGCCGGGATCAGCTCAGACTCGGTAAGCTCACATCAGAAATTTGCCAAAAGGTTCAGGCTTCCTTTTTTATTGCTGGAAGATACAGGAAATCAGGTCAGAAAGATGTTTGGCATCCGCAATAGTTTTTACAATCTGTTGCCGGGGAGGGAAACCTTTGTTGTGGACAAATCCGGGAAAATTGCAATGGCATTTAACAGCGTCAATGCCCTGAAGCACGTTCCGAAAGCCTTGCAGGCAGTGCGACAAATGAAAGAAGTATGAAAATCTATCCACTTAAATTTTATCCAATTTTTAAGGAAAGACTCTGGGGAGGTGAAAAGTTACGCACCGTACTCGGCAAAGATGTCAAAGGCGATCGTATCGGGGAAAGCTGGGAAATATCCGGAGTTTCAGGCGATGTATCGGTGGTCTGCAATGGTCCCTTAAAAGGCAAAAACCTGAATGAACTGATAGCGGCAGAGCCTGAGGCTTTGCTCGGTAAAAGTGTATTGGAGCGGTTTGGAAAGGAATTTCCAATCCTGATAAAATTTATTGACGCTGCCAGGGATCTTTCCATACAGGTCCATCCGGATGACACCCTTGCGCGACAGCGACACAATTCATTTGGCAAAACCGAGATGTGGTACATCATGGATGCAGATCCCGGTTCACAACTCATTATCGGATTTGAGGAAGATACCACCCCCGGGAAATACAGGGAGGCGCTGGATGCAGGAGATTTAACGAAGCTGTTGCATTACCAGCCTGTAGCGGCCGGAGAGGGGTACTTTATCAACAGTGGCAAAATACATGCTATTGGAGGGGGGATATTGCTGGCAGAAATTCAGCAAACCTCGGATATTACCTACAGGGTGTTCGACTTTAACCGAAAGGATGCCGATGGAAAGCTGCGGGAACTCCATACCGAACAGGCTGTAGACGCCATAGATTATAGCAGGAAGGATGATTTTGTACTCTCTTACCAGCAAAAACCAGGGCAGGCCAACCCAATGGCGGTAAGCCAGTATTTTACAACAGCTTATCTGGAGGTGGCTGGAAACCTGAAGAGGCAGCTCGAAGACAGGGAGGCATTCACCATCCTGATAGCAGTTGAAGGTGAGGCTGCTATACAAACCGGCAGCGAGAAGGTAAATATAAAGAGGGGTGAATCTGTATTGATTCCTGCTGCGGCAGACAGGGTTGATATACAGGCTGATTCCTGCAAACTTTTAGAAGTGACCATCTGATATACAGTGCCCATTCACTTGGAAGTTGTATTTTTGCACTAAATAAAATTGGTTATGGCAAGTATTCGAAACCTAAAGAAGGATATCAATAACGTACTCGGTGATGTTATAGAGGCTGTATATATAGTTGAGAGCACTAATAATATGGAAGGTTCCAAGGAAGGCTCGGCGATTATTGATAAGGCGATAGATACCTTCGATTCTCTGATAGCTGAGGTTAACAGCAAGGAGATTGAAAATAAAAAGAAGCACTTCAATACCGTTCGGGCAACCCTGGAAAAAGAAGCGAGATCCCTGGTGGATCAGATCAATAAGATGGCCTGAACCGGGGCTATTCCTTCCCGATTAATTCTTTGAGTTTGCGGCCGTATTTGGAGGCAGCAATTTCCTGATTCAGATTACTGTAAATGGAATCCAGAAACTTTGGATTGGCATCTGCCACATCATTTACGGCAATGATTGGCGCCAGATAGGTGTCCTTATTGCGTATAGCAAAATTGATGGAGTAGAGGTAAGAACGCCTGATATTTTGAACAGCCAGACCCTCCAGAGAATCCAGTTTAGCGGAATCTGAAGGCAGGCTTAATTCATTCTTGGCCTGGAACAGCTCCAGTTCCCTGATATTAAAACGTGTTTTGTTGCGCAAATACTCTTCGTATAATTCCTGGCCCGGGCCACCTTTTATTTCAGACTTTGCTTGAAAGGCATCGTAGGGACTATTGATCTGAACTACCCCGCTTTCACCATAAAAACTGACCCTGTCATTTATGGCATTGCCGTCTGCCTTGTCCAGGTATAAGTAAAAAATATCCGGTTGCTCAATCTCAACTTCCATCTCAAAGGCCCCGTTGCCGTTAACTTTCACGGAATCCAGATTTACCAGGGTGGAATCGGGAACGTACTGAAGATATAACATTCCCTTTTTAAGCCCTTTTATTTCGCCTTTTACCACCATTCGCTCCGTATCGGCACTGCAGGAAATTAGCATTGCAAACGCCAGAAAGGAGACTGCCCTTACAATTGTTCTCATCATCAAGATTTAAGCGGCAAATATCATATTTTTTTGTGAATTCTTAGAGGGAAGATGCCACTTCCATCAAATAGGCGCAGAATAATGCCCCACCCGTTCCAACCACATATCCGAAAACCGCCAATAAAACACCAACTGAACTCAGGGAAGGATGAAACTCAGCTGCCACAATGGGTGCAGAGGCGGCCCCGCCCACATTGGCCTGGCTGCCAACCGCCAGGAAGAAAAAGGGCGCTTTGATCAGTTTGGCGACCAAAATAAGTAACCCGGCATGGAAGCCTATCCATATGAGCCCCAGAAGAATCAGGCCCGGATTTTCCAATACCCTTCCCAGATCCATTTTCATTCCGATGGTGGCCACCAGAATATAAAGAAAAACCCCGCCAATTTTACTGGCCCCGGCTCCTTCGTAATTTTTGGCCCTTGTAAAGGACATAGCAACCCCCAAAATTGTCGCAATGACAATCATCCAAAAGAACTTGCCCCCCAAAAAGGAAAGGAAACTCTTGGGATCGGCAATCACTTCTGAAGACTCGCTCAAACCACTGCTAAAAATCTCACCCAGAAAATGGGCTGCTCCCACGGCGGTAAAGGCCAGTGAAAGCATCATTATGTAATCCCTGAGTGATGGAACACGGGTAATGCGTTCAGCAAATGCAGTTACCTTTATTCTCAACTCATCAATGGCAGAGGCGTCTGCTTTCAGCCAGCGGTCAATACGTTTTGTTTTGCCTACCCCCAGTAAAAGTATTGCCATCCATATATTGGCACATACTACATCTACCAGTATCATTTCCCCGTAGCGGTCCGGGTTAAACTTGAAAATTTCGAACATGGCCGCCTGATTGGCGCCTCCTCCGATCCAGCTTCCGGCTATGGTGGAAAGCCCCCTCCAGATGGCATCAAAATCATTCCCCCCAACCGTTTCCGGCGAAATTGCAGATACCAGCAAGATTGCCAATGGTCCCCCGATAATAATCCCTGCGGTACCGGTCAGGAACATGATAAGGGCTTTGGAGCCAAGGTTGGAAATGGCTTTGAGATCAATGCTAAGGGTCATCAGAACCAGTGCTGCCGGCAGCAGGTACCGGCTTGCCATAAAGTAGAGCCTGGAGTGTTCATCTGAAACCAGTCCGAAGCTTGCCAGCAGGGCGGGCAGCATATAGCATAACAAAATTGCAGGTACCCAGTTGTAAAATCGTTTCCAGAAACCCTTCTGGATTCCGGAGGTGTAAAAGATAAGCCCCAGGCAAAGGGCTAATAATCCGAAAACTACTGTATCATCGGTAATAAGCGGTTCGTCCATTTTAAAGGTTTGCTCAGTTCGCAGAAAAGATACAGGAATTATATAAAATATCCTCTGGCCTGTCAGATATTCAGCCAGTAGGTCAGTTTCAGGTTGACCGAACGGAATTTAGGACTGAAGCGGTCTACAAAATAGTTATCGGTATACACCAGGAACAAGTCGGACAAGGGAGCAAACCGCCATTGGAGGCGAGAATTTATCCCGAGGTTGTCCCGCTGATTGCTGTACTGCACCAGGGTGGCCCAGAAGAGGGATTTCGAAAAGGTAAGGTCAAAGCGTGGACTGATCAGCCAGATGTCAGCGCTGGAGTAGGGCTCGGGCAGGCTTATTTGATCATAATTGAACTGTACCGAAACCAATGCTTTGGGTTGGATTCGCAGATTGAGGCTTCCCTGCAGGGAAAAACGATTCCCGTTGTAGAAGTCCCCAAGGGTAGCTTCCAGTCCGTACGCAAATATCCGCCGTCGGTCTGAATTGTATTCCAATTGATAACTTGAATAGTAATAATCCGAATCGGCGGGCAATTCCAGTCCGCCTTCCGAACGGGTGGGATCGAAAGAGTTGAAAAGATAAGTATAGCGGTTAACCCACTGGGCCTGCACGCGAGACTGATTCTGAAAACGCGCTTCCCAGCTGGCACGGATACTGTAATCCGTATTCTGCATATCCTGGCTGGGCCTCCAAATAAAAGTTGGAAAAATACGAAAGCTGTGGTTATTGAAAATAGAATTTTCCGGCCAGAAGGTTCTTCGGATACCCGTACCCCCTTTGATTATATCTGTACGGCGTATAAACCCCAGGTCAGACCGGTAGTTTTCACCTATGTAAACCCAGTCCGTAAAGATGTTCCAGTTTCTGGAATTGTATTGTGTATTGAGTCCTGTAGACAAATCTTTCCCGCTGGATTCGGGCTGAAAGGATTTATGCAGGTAGTATTTCCCACTCCAGGTATTATCAGCCGAAATCAGGTTGTAATCTATCCCCAAAACCCGGTTGTATCGCTCTTCATCAGCTATAAAATCATCATCTCCCATGGTCTGTTTATTGATAAAGAACAAACCGATATTGGAACGGGAGAAAACCAGGTGTTGCAAGGCCAGCATGGAATTGTTGACGGATGGAATTTCATTAAGAGCATCTTTTTCCGTCTGGATGTTGAAAAAGCCGAGCCGAAGGTCTTTATTTACTTTTCCACTTAAGCGCACTCCCGCAAGTATGGGGTTCTCAATGGTATTTCCGTCAGGGTCTTCCGCTATCCCGATGCGACGTGAGAAAAAAGGATTTGCATCCCGCGAACCCCCGTAACTCGCAAAAAGGTCGTTGTTGTCAATAAAAAACTGCCGCTTTTCCGGAAGGGATACCTCAAAGCGCGATAAGTTGGTTACCTGATCGTCTACTTCAACCTGGGAAAAGTCCGGGTTTAAGGTTACATCAAGGTTCATGCTGTTACCAATAGAGATTTTGGCATCTCCACCTACCTTCACGGACGACTCCTGCAGGCTCGCTTCCCGGTCATTAAACCAGCCAGTAGTAACATAAGGGATAACAGCAAAAGGCGTTCTGGACTTTCCCAGGGGTTTCTCAAAAACCATATCCCCCATAAAGGTCAGCCCGTAAATGTTCTGGTTCTGCGGAATTTGAACCCAGGTACTGCTTTCATTAGACTGGGTGTCAAAACGATAGCTGTTAAATCGCCATTTTTGCTCCCCCTCCCTGAATTTAAAGGATGTCAAAGGGATAATAAGCTCAGAGGTATAGTAATTCTCGTACATTTTGGACTCTCCCCTCCATTTTACATCCCAGGAAATGGTAAAGCCCCTCAGGTCAAGGCCTCCCCCTGAAACCAGTCCTTCCCGCCTTACTCCATAAGGATTGGTTCCGAACAGGAAAGCATTATTTCCGTCGTTGAAGGTATCGAATAGGAGGGTGATATTATCTGAATTCCCGGCCCTGAAATCCCTTCTCAGGGACTCAATGGCGTAATTACTGCCCGCCGTATAAACCGTGATCCCAACATAGAGATTCGTTTCATCATACAGCATTTTAATTTCGGATTGCTCCCGGGCCTGAATGCTGTCTACAGGAAAGTACTCCCAGAAATCGCCGGCTGCTTCAGCCTCGGACCAAACGGGTTCATCCAGGATACCATCGAGTTTGATTTCCTGGTTTATATATTTAACCGTAAATGATTTATCCTCTTGTTGAGCGTATGTGGTCGCAAAAAAGAAAAGGAAGATTACCAGATACTGGAATCTCATCAGCCTTGGGATTAGTCGCAAGCAAATGTAACGATTGACCCTATATTTTTAACATATTTTAAAAAACCTTTAACCATTGCGGAGTGTTTTTTGCTTTGGGTAGGCTGCCAAGGTGTATTCCTGACTGCTGGACTGAAGGTCGAACGAAAGGAGGAATTGATTATGACTTGGAACGGAATTTCCTTTTTTTCGTCTTATCCGGATTGCTGAAAAGCCTTTTAAAGAAACCGTCGCGTTTTATTCCCGGACAATCCAGCATTTCTGTGATCTCTTCAGGAACGGGGCCAAAACTGCCCCCTGTCCAGGTGGCAAGCTCTTTATGGCTGCCAAGGGATTTATACCAGTTGGCAAACAGGGGCAGGGCCGCATTGGCCCCTTGCCCGATGGCCGTGTTGGGAAATCCTATTTCATGCTGGTCAAAGCCTACCCAGCTTACATGAACCAGTTTTGGGCTAAGGGCTACAAACCAGGCATCTTTATTATTTTGGGTCGTACCCGTTTTGCCTGCCAGTTCACCTTTGATCCCGTAGCGGCTGCGCAGCCTGGAAGCCGTTCCGGAATCCACCACGGATTTTAGGATTTCCAGGAGTATTTTCCGCGATTGTTCTGAATAAGCAGCCTCATCTGAAGGTTCTGGCTTATGCTGATATATTAGCTGATCGTCCATATCGCGTATTTCCTGGATCATAAAGGCTTTTGAGGGCCTGCCGGAATTCAACAGGCTGGAGTAGGCGGAAGCCAGTTCCGGGATGCCTATTGCTCCGGTTCCCAGGGCCAGGGAGGGTAATTCCGGAAGATCAGCAGTAATCCCCAATTTGCGGGTCAATTCAATGACCGGAGGGATGCCGGTCTTTTCCAAAACCTTAACAGCTACGGTATTCACGGAATTTTTCAGGGCGTGTTGCATGCTGTAATTCAAATAGGTTTCATCGGAATCTCCGGAATTAGAGGGTGTCCAGTCTTCCAGGTTTTCGTACCGTACTTCCCTGGCGGAAAAATAAGAACAGGGGTCCACTCCTTGCTCAAGTGCTGTCAGGTATACCAAGGGCTTGAAGGTAGACCCCGTCTGCCGCCTGCTCTGAGAGATATGATCGAATTTATAGGTCTCGAAATCAATTCCACCTACCCAGACCTTGACGGCCCCGCTTTTAGGCTCCATTGCCAGAACACCTGTATTGAGGAATTTCGCATAATGCAAAAGGCTGTCCAGGGTGCTGCCTTTTTTGTCAATATAACCCTCCCAGCCCTTAAGTCGCAGGGGCTTTTCCTGTGAAAGGCTGTCGCGTATCTGCTTATCAGATAAGCCGGCAGCCTCAAGTTTTCCCCATACGGTGGAGTTACGCAAAAGCCTGTTAATAAATTTTTGATCGGTCAGCCAGGGCGCCTTTCTCCCATATGCGCGTTCAACTTCTGCCTGCAGGGATTTCAAATGCCGGCGCATTTGTACTTCGGCCAGTTCCTGCATCCGGGAATCGAGAGTGGTATAGATTTTTAAACCGGAGGTATAGAGGTTGTACGCCTTATCTGTATCCTTTTGTGTTTCCAGGATTTTTTGGGACTGCTTTCTGACGGCCTCTCTGAAATAGGCAGCCGGCCCCGTGTTATGGGTCAGGGAATTGTACTGGATTCCAAGGGGAAGCTGCTTCAGGCTGTCTGCTTCCCGTTCCGAAAGGAAGTCATTTCGCTTCATGGATTCCAGCACCAAATTGCGGCGCTCCAGGCTGCGCTCCGGAAATACCCGCGGGTTGTACGAATAGGTAGCTTTTAACATGCCAATCAGGGTGGCAGCCTCTTCAATTTTTAAACCGGAAGTGGATTTGCTGTAAAATTTCCTGCTGGCACTTTCTATCCCGAAGCTGTTATCCCCAAAGGAGACTGTATTAAGGTATTTTACCAAAAGGGTGTCTTTATCGTAGAGGCGTTCCAGGCGCCTGGCCGTAAACATCTCTTTGACCTTGTCCACCACAATTCCCATCCGTCCTTTGCCCGACCGGGGGTAGAGGTTTTTGGCAAGTTGCTGACTCAGGGTACTTCCGCCCCCGGAACCGGCATCCTGAAGTAAGATGGTCTTAAAAAAAACACGGAAAAGACTGGGGTAATCTATTCCTGAATGCTTGTAATATCGCTCGTCCTCTATGGCTACCAAAGCCTGCAGCACAAAAGCGGGTATTTCCTGCCCGCTTACTACCTGCCTGTCGTATAAATAATATTTCCCTATTAAAACGCTGTCTGAGGTATATACCTCTGAAGCCCTGGGTTGTTCTGTATTACGCAGTTCTGCATAGGAAGGCAATTTCCCCCACATGCCAAGGTAGATGCTGAAAACAAATAGCCCGGATAGCAGGCCAATACAGCTGAGGCCTGCTATTAACCAGCGTAACCAGACCGGACGAATCCGGCGGAATAATGTTATGATTCTTTGCACGGTTGCAAGTTTATCTTTTAATCGGAATTGGAGGTCGAAATTAACAATATATTAAAGCCTCTTTTATACTTTTGGGTGCCAATAAGGAACCGATGAAAAAAATAGTACTGCTTTTACTGATATTGCCTTTTTGTATTCATGCAAATCCCCCTTTCTGGTCCAAAACGGGTCATCGGGTAGTCGGCGAAGTAGCCCAGCAACACCTCTCCCGTAAGGCCCGCAAAGCCATTACTGACTTGTTGGAAGGAGAAGGCCTGGCAGAGGTGGCCAATTATGCGGATGCTATTAAGTCTGACTCCCAGTACAGGGCTTACGGTCCCTGGCATTATGTGAATTTCGGGCCCAATGAGCGGTATGGAGATTCCCCTCCCAGTACAGAAGGCGATATTATACAGGGAATTGAAAGCTGCCGCAAGGTGCTGATGGATGCAAACAGCAGCAGGGAGGACAAGGTATTCCATTTAAAAATGCTGGTCCATTTACTGGGAGACCTGCATCAGCCCATGCACATAGGAAGGGCTGAAGACCGCGGCGGCAATGATATTCAACTGCAGTGGTTTGATAGCGGTACCAACCTGCACAGGGTGTGGGATGCCAACCTAATCAACTCCTATGGGATGAGCTATACGGAACTGGCCGCAAGCCTGCCGCGATGGTCGCGAAAAAAAATCAGGCAGGTGCAGCAGGGTTCCGTCCTGGAATGGGTAGATGAAATACACCAAATTACCAATAAGGTTTACGCGTCGGTTGAGGTTGGACAGCGGCTTTCCTACAGATATAGTTATGATTGGTGGAATACCGTGGAACAGCAATTGCTTACGGGCGGGCTGCGCCTGGCAGCTGTTTTGAACGAAATATTTTCCTGATCCCTGGCCTTTAACGCCTTTTGGAAATACTGTTTTGGCTAATGGCGCGCTGCCTGCTGCACTTAAAGCGGTTTATTTTTGAATTTCTGAGCAGCCGGTGCTTCGTAGCCCTTCCCTGAACCCTTTTCCGCCATCTCTTAAAACTGCCCGGCTTGAGTTCCCTGCGCATCAAATTGATTACATCCGGTTCTTCCAGGCCAAACTGGTAGGCGATGGCCTCAAAAGGGGTCCGGTCTTCCCAGGCCATTTCTATCACACGG
This sequence comes from Robiginitalea insularis, assembly GCF_052497835.1. Lineage (NCBI taxonomy): Bacteria > Pseudomonadati > Bacteroidota > Flavobacteriia > Flavobacteriales > Flavobacteriaceae > Robiginitalea > Robiginitalea insularis. The sequence goes on along the minus strand of NZ_CP199296.1, from coordinate 303,301 downwards.
TCTGTTTCACGGGGAGTCAGGGCAATTTTTTTCATGTGGCAAAGATACACAAGAGCATTTATAGAATAAAATAAGGCCCCTTCTGGTCTTAAAGCTTAATAGATGCGACGGAAGGTCAGGTTAATGCGTTCCCCCACCGGTTTTTTCGTTTTCGGCACCTGGTGGAGCCAGTGGTGCTGCGTACTTCCCTTCATGATGAGCAGGCTTCCGGCAACCAGTTCCAGATCGTATTTTAAATTTTTATCTCTGCGGTGTTTCATTTTAAACTTTCGGGTTTCACCAAGGGATACAGAGGCGATCACAGGGTTCTGCCCCAGTTCTTTTTCATTGTCTGCATGCCAGCCATTGCTGTCATTCCCATCCCGGTACAGGTTTAATAAACAGCTGGTAAAAGCAACGCCTGCCTGTTTTTCAACAGCAGCTTTAAGTTTGTTCAGGCGTTCGGGAAAGGGATGGGGAAGCATGGTAATTCCGGAATAGGTGTAGGGTTTCCCCTCCAGGCCAAAGAGGGCAGTGAGCCTGGGTTGGGCATAGGTCTTCCCGAATACCCGAATGTCATCCTGTTGCCAGGGTACATCATTCCGTAAATATGAAAAAAACGCATCAGCCTCCTGCAGGTCCAGGAAATCAGGCTGGTAGAGCAGTTCGGCATCGGGCAGTTGTATAAGTTCCGGCTCGCGGGAGTCTTTCATCAGCGAAGGACCGTTTGCTGTTCATTTCGGTAATCCGAAGGGCTCATCCCGGTAAACGCCTTAAAGGATTTATTGAAATGCGAGAAGTTGTTGAAACCGCTCTCAAAGCAAATGTCGGTGATGCTTTTGGTGGTTTCCGAAAGCAGGGTGGAAGCATGGATCATCCGGTATTCATTCACAAACTGAACAAATGTCTTATTGGTAACCTTCTTGAAATACCTGCAAAAGGAGGGGACCGTCATATGGCTCAGCTCAGCCATTTCATCCAGGGAGATGGCTTCCTGATAGTGCTCTTTCACATAGTTGAAAATGGTATTGATCCTATCGTTCTCCTTGGTCTGTGTTTCCATGGAAAGGCTGTCTGCATTCAATACCTGATACTCCTTTGAAGCTGCCAGTTCGTTGAGGATATTTAAGATGGCGAGCAACCTCTGAAAATCCGATTTGTATTCAAGGATTTCAATTTTTTCCCCAATCTTCTTCTTGGTATTTCCGCTAAAGGCAATACCCCCTTTGGCTTTTTCAAATAAGCGCTGTATGTTCTTCATCTCGGGGATCTCGAAAAAGTCGGATCCCAGGAAGTCTGTTTTCATCTGTACCACAGATTCACTCGTATTCCCGGTACAGGCATCTGTAAACCCACAATGCGGCAGGTTAGAACCGATTAAAATCAGGTCTCCCTGCTGGTAGTAAGATAAATGGCTCCCAATCTGCCTTTTACCATTTCCACCATTTACATATACCAGTTCAATCTCAGGATGATAATGCCATCCCTGATTTTTATTGGTGTTCCGCGCATCAAACTTCTGATAGGTAAAGGAACGTCCAAAATCCGGTTTAATCGCTTCAAATGCAGCTTTTGTTTTTGACATTACAGCCATTTTTTTATTAAAGATACGGTGCAGAAGACATTATAGATGTTTGCAAAATTAACCATAATATATGCAATATTAACAATTAAGATAATTTTAACCCTTTTACATGGTAATATAGCATACATACTTGACAATTCTGGGGTAGTGCAGCGGCCTGTATGGCCCTACTTTTGGGATAAGTTTAATTTAAAAACAAGCGCATGAAAAATGTATTAACAATTACCGCAGCACTAGTACTTCTGGCCGGATCCACTCAGGCAATGGCCATTCCCGCAAAAACTGAAGCCCTTTCACTTGCGGTTGAACGTACAGAGCCAAAGAGTCCTTTTATCCGCAAAGAGGGTAACAAACTTTTTTTGAACTACCTGAACCTGGAGGCTAAGAAAATTACCGTAAAGGTATATGACAGTTCCAACAGATTACTTTATATAGAGAAGATGGGTGAAGATCTGGTCGTGGAAAAGGCATTCAATTTTGAAAAGGCATACGAGGGAACCTATAGCCTTGTAGTGTCTTACGGAAACAAGACAATTAAGGAATCCCTGAGGGTCCTCAGGTAGTTTGGTTTGTTTAATTCAGGAAAAGGAGGCTCAGGCCTCCTTTTTTGTTTGCACCCATCCCATCAATTTCTTTCTTTTTGATGCGGAGAGCCATTCCAGTTTCAGGGTTCTTAACAGCAAATCCTGGTCTTTTTCCTTTCCATACCAGAGACTAAAAAAATCAGCTATACTAATACCGTGTTCCGGTTCGGACTCCAGCCGTAGGGTATCTCCGGCCTGTACCGGGCCGCCCTGCAGTACTTCGGCATAGCTTCCGGGCCTGCCATAAGCTACGAAACGGTCTATTATTTTCTGGTCCCCGAAGCGGATCCCCAGCTTAAAGCAGGGCTCCCTGGGCGTGGTAATGCGTATACGCACCTTCCCCAGGCTGAATTCTGAACCCATAATCAGTTCCTTTTCATCCAGGCCTTCTATGCTTAAATTTTCCCCGAACATTCCATAGGACCAATCCAGCCGGGGGTACTGTTTTTTCCAGTGCTCATAAGTATCTGTGGAAAAAAGATAAACCGCTTTCTGCCGGTCTCCGTGTACTTTGGGGTTGCCAATGGTATCTCCAACCACACCTTCGGGCTGCAGAAAAATACCTTGCTCTTTGGCCTTTTTGTATATACCGCTAAGGTGCTGTTTGCCTTTCCAGCTTAGCTGAACAGGGCTGGCGATATTGGTGCTTGCTATTTTCATGAATTAAAGATAAAAAAAAACCGCCCTCAGCAGGCGGCTTGTTTTTCTGTTCAGCTGGTCTGTCAGTCTTCCCTGTCCATTTTCCGGGTCAGGAAAAAGCCGATAAGTAGGCCCGTCCCGGCAAGCAGGAAGATGGATCCGGGCATAACGAAATCCTCGTCCAGCCCAAGCAGTTCACTGAGCATGCCTCCAAGCATTACTCCTGCGCCTATCCCCATTAAAAGCAGGGCCAGGTTAAGGGTCAGGACTTTCCAGATAGGCTGGGTATGTCCTTTTTTACCCCGCACAAAAATACTGGCTTCAGCCCCTTTTTCAATGAGTGCCAGCCGTTCCTTATTGCGGGTAGACAGGTACAGATACGCAATCCCGAAGATGACTCCGAAAAACCCGACAAAAACAATTATTTCTCCTCCCATGTGATTTATTTTAAAGTTTTTAATTGATTCACACCCTATCGGACGCCAATTTCTGGCAGGAGGTTACAATTAACCGGAAAAATTTGTAACCTTTACTGGATTACCATCGTCTTATCGAATAGATGAACCAACGCAGACCAACTGATCAGGAGCTGATTGAGCAGGTGCTTCAGGGAAACCAGCAGGCCTATGCCTTTCTGGTGGATCGCTATAAGCACATGGTTTATACCCTTGCTGTGAAAATGTTACGGGACAAAGAACTGGCGGAGGAAACAGCTCAGGATGCTTTTGTTAAGGCTTTCCAGGGACTTTCCGGTTTCCGGGGAACCGCCAAATTTTCAACATGGCTCTATAAAGTAGCTTACTACCGCATTCTGGATGTTGTATCGGCTCAAAAAAAGAAAGTCCGTTTTGATGAATTGCATCAAACGGAATCCCTTCAACTGGCAAGTGAGGATAGTCCGTGGAGGAATATGTTGGAAGCAGAGCGCAAAGACCTGTTGGATCAGGCACTCGCTCTGTTGCAGTTTGAAGATAATTCGCTGATCAGCCTGTATTATTTACAGGAACAAAGCATTCGGGAAATCGGTGAGATTACGGGCCTTAAGGAGGCAACCGTCAAAGTACGCCTGCATCGCGCCAGAAAGAGACTTAAAGCGGCCTTGGCAAACAAAATCAATGGAAAAATGCTACAGGAATATGAAAGATAATCAGGAAAAAGGGACGGACGCATTTATTGAAAAGCTATTAAATAATGCATCTGTGGAAGAGGCACCACCGGGCTTTACGGAATCCGTAATGAGGCAATTATTGGCAGAAGAACAAACAGCAGTGCCACAGAGGCCACTGATAGCAGCCTGGGTTTGGTATCTGCTGGGCGGCCTCGCATGTTTGCTGATAATCCTTTCAATGACGGATGTGCTGCAAATTCCCGACAATACTTTCGGCAGCCAGCTCGATTTGGGCTGGACTCTCCCGGACCTGTCCGGCATATCCCTTCCTGAGGTGTCCGCAAACCTGGCATACGGATTAATGGCATTTAGTGTTTTTGCCCTTTTACACCTTTACTGGATCAATGGATACATACAAAAGCGCTTCAGTCATTGACGGTACCATTCTAAAGATAGGAATAGGCCCAATAGATCAGCAGGCCCTGTAGCGGTATCCTCAGGATCAAAACCCACTGAGGCAGGCCGCTTGCAGCCTTTTTGTCTTGCAGCATATGGGCATGTACCGGAAGGAATAACAGCAGCAAAGCCATAATTCCGTAAAGGGCTATCGTTTTAGAGCCAGGTATCAGCAATGCAGCACCCAGAACGATTTCCAATATTCCGCTGAGGTATACGGCCGCCCTCGGGAAAGGAATAAAGGGGGGCATGATGCGGAGGTATATCCTGGGGAACAGGAAATGAGCCACCCCTGCAGCTATATACACACCGGACATCAGGTAAAGACTCCAAGAAGTATCCATGCGGAAAAGATACTGCTTATTCATACGTAATTAGGGGGGAGGCATAAAAAAAGCCGCCTCTGCGGCGGCTTTTAGTTATCTAAACATTAAGCACTATTTAACCATCTCATAACTGCGTTTTATAAAGGCGGTAAGTTCCTCCCCTTTTAGCAGGCCTTTAGAAAGCCTGGCCAGGTCCAGGGACTGATTGATAAGCCGTTTGCGCTTTTTCTCCGTTTTGGTGCCCAGGATTTCTCCAACCAGTGGGTGGTTTGTGTTGACCACCAGGTTATACATTTCCGGCATATTGCCCATTCCGAACATACCACCTCCTCCGGTTTGTTGCATTTCCTTCATGCGGCGCATGAATTCCGGTTCGGTGATCATAAAGGGAGCAGCATCGCTGTCCATGGCCTCCAGCTGCACGGTATAGGGACTGCCCTCTCCCAGCACTGTATTGAGCTGCTCTTTCAGGCTGTCTTTTTCATCATCCGAAAGTTTGGAGATCTGGGTATCCTCTTTTTGAATGAGTTTATCCAAATGGTCAGCATCTACCCTGGCAAATGAAATTTTCTCTTTCGATGTCTCCAGTTTTTGCATCAGATGTGCTACAATAGGGCTGTCCATAAGAAGCACTTCATATCCTTTGGCCTTTGCCGCTTCGATGTAGGAGTGCTGGGCTTCCTTGTCGGAAGCGTAAAGAAGTACCAGCTTATCATCCTTATCGGTTTGCAGGGCCTTGAGCTTTTCCTGTACTTCCTCAAAGGTGTAATAATTGCCATCTACGGTTGGGTAAAGAGCAAAATTCTCGGCTTTCTCGAAGAATTTATCTTCGGACAGCATTCCGTATTCGATGACGATCTTAATATCGTTCCACTTCTTCTCAAAACCTTCCCTGTCTTCCTTAAAGAGGCTGTTGAGCTTGTCTGCAACCTTCCGGGTTATATAGGAGGATATCTTTTTAACAGCCCCGTCTGCCTGCAGGTAGGAACGGGAAACGTTTAGCGGGATATCCGGAGAGTCGATAACCCCTCTGAGCATGGTAAGGAACTCGGGTACAATCCCTTCTACATTATCTGTGACGAACACCTGATTTTGATACAACTGAATGCGGTCTTTCTGCAGGTTGAGATCGTTGGTGAGTTTGGGGAAATACAGGATCCCGGTTAGGTTAAAGGGATAATCCACATTGAGGTGGATGTGGAAGAGGGGCTCTTCAAACTGCATGGGGTACAGCTCCCTGTAAAAATTCTTATAATCTGCATCCTCCAGGTCGGCTGGTTTTTTGGTCCATGCCGGGTTTGGGTTGTTAATGATATTGTCTACCTCCTTTGTTGGGGCAGGGTCTTCCTCTTTTGCATCCTCCGGTTTGGGTAGCGTTTCGGTTCGGGTACCGAATTTAATAGGCACTGGCATGAATTTGTTGTACTTGCGCAGCAATTCTTCGATGCGGCCTTCTTCCAGGAATTCTGTGGAGTCCTCAGCCATATGCAGGATGATTTCGGTTCCCCGCTCTTTCTTTTTGGCTTTTTTAATGGTGAATTCCGGGCTGCCGTCACAACTCCAGTGAACCGCAGGGCTGTCTTCCAGGTAGCTCTTGGTAATGATTTCCACTTTATCTGCTACCATAAATGAAGAATAGAAGCCCAGGCCAAAATGACCAATTATCCCGGCGTCTTTTCCGGCGTCCTTATATTTATCCAAAAATTCTTCCGCCCCGGAAAAGGCAACTTCATTGATGTATTTTTTAACTTCGGCTTCGCTCATGCCAATTCCCTGGTCCGTAATATGAAGGGTCTTGGCTTTTTTGTCAATTCTTACTTCGATCTGAGGATTGCCGTATTCCACTTTTGCTTCCCCTATAGCAGTAAGGTGTTTCAACTTCAGGGTAGCATCTGTGGCATTTGAGATAAGCTCTCTCAAAAAGATTTCGTGATCGCTGTAAAGGAATTTTTTTATCAGCGGGAATATGTTGTCTACAGAGACATTGATTTTACCTGTTGCCATAACTATTTATTGTTTTTGCCTGCTCTGCTTCAAAAAAAATACCAAGACCGCTGAGAGTGACAAACTGACATAGCAGGACTGCCCCGAAGCCTGCCCATAAAAATTTAACAATATTTTTTGTTTATATAATTTGTGTAATAATTAAACGATATTATATTTGTGTATCGATTCGAGTTCAAGATAGCTAAAAGCATTTTGAAGTTTGTAATCAGTTTGTTTATTAATTGGTTAGGTTGTTTGAAAGCGCGTTTTCCCCCGAAAACGCGCTTTTTATTTTCAATTAATTCATACTTTTTTAACACTAATAATGTTTAATAATAAATATCTTTGCTTAAACAAAAATATATTTTTATGAGTGCTAAAAAATCAACTCCAAAAACAGACAGGAAAGCACTTTTTACTGCCTATATGACCTATACCCTGGAGCACGAACAGTACCCCAGGAGTATCTACAAATTTTGTAAGGAACAAAAAATCAAGGAAGCTGATTTCTACAACCTTTTCGGGTCACTGGAGGGCCTAAAAAAAGGTATTTGGAAATCTTTTTTTGACCAGAGTCTGGATGCATTGCAGGCCGATAAGCAATATGAAACCTATGGCAACCGCGAAAAAATGCTGGGTTTCTTCTTCACTTTCTTTGAATTGCTGAATTTAAACAGATCCTATGTACTGTTTGCCCTGGAAGGATCTGAGGGCAACCTGAAACAATTGCAGCAACTCTCAGACCTGCGCGCCGGAATAAAATCGTACGCAACGGAATTGTTGGATACCGCCAACAGTGAGAAGTCAATAAGGCTTACACAGTATAACACCCAGTTATTTTCAGAGGGCGCCTGGTTGCAGCTTTTGTTTTTAATCCGTTTTTGGATGAAAGATGACTCTGCCGGTTTTGAAAAAACAGATGTGGCCATCGAAAAATCAGTCAATACCATCTTCGACGTCTTCGATAATACCCCACTGGAGCGGGTAGTGGATTTTGGCAAATTTCTATTACAGGAGCGTTTCAGCTTTAATTAATATATCCATTCTCCCTACATGAAATCATTAGACCGCATACCTACCTCTAAAATTGAACGTGCCGGAAAACTGGTGCAAACAGGTGTAAAACTTGGAGGTAATTATGTTAAGTACTACGGCAAAAAGTTGATTCAGCCCGATCTTGATAAAGAAGACCTGAATGAACAAAACGCCAGGGATGTCTATGACGGTCTTAAAAGCCTCAAGGGCAGCGCGCTGAAGGTTGCGCAAATGCTCAGTATGGAAAAAAACCTGCTGCCCCGGGCCTATGTGGAGCGATTTAGTCTGGCACAATTCTCGGTCCCGCCGCTTTCCGGCCCGCTGGTTCGGAAGACCTTTCGCAAATACTTTGGCAAATTTCCAGAAGAGCTTTTTGACTCTTTTGAGGCTGAGTCCGTTAATGCCGCCAGTATCGGACAAGTACACCGGGCGACAAAGGACGGAAAGAAACTGGCTGTAAAAATTCAATACCCCGGCGTTTCGGAAAGCATCAGCAGCGATCTCGCCCTGGTAAAACCGGTTGCCAGTAAAATGTTTAACCTGAAAGGCAAGGATACGGAAAAGTATTTCAGGGAGGTTGAAGAAAAACTTATTGAAGAAACCGATTACATCCTTGAATTAGAACAAAGCGAGACCATTACCAGGGCCTGTGCCCACCTGCCCGGAATGCGTTTCCCCAATTATTACCGCCAATTGTCTTCTGAGCGTATCCTCACCATGGATTGGATGCAGGGACTACATCTGGGGGAATTCACAAAAACTGATTTTGACCCTGCTACGGGAGACCGTCTGGGTCAGGCCCTCTGGGACTTTTATATGTTTCAGATTCACGGTCTTAGAAAGGTACATGCAGACCCGCACCCCGGGAATTTCCTGGTAGGGGAGGATGGGGCGCTCATTGCCATAGACTTTGGTTGTATCAAGGAAATCCCGGAGTCTTTCTACACTCCATATTTTGAACTGGCCAACAGTTCCAATTTTAATAATGATGCCTTTTTTACCCGGAAGTTAGAGGAACTGGAAATCCTGACACCAACCGACAGCCCTGAGGAAACAGTGTTTTTTAAGGCGCTGTTCCACGAAATGCTGGAACTCTTTACCCGTCCCTTTAACTCAGAGACCTTTGACTTTTCAAACGCGGAATTCTGGGGCCAGATCGCTTCGCTCAGCGAGCGTTTCTCCAAGGACGACCAAATCCGAAAAATGAACGCCAACCGTGGCTCGCGTCACTTCCTGTATATCAACCGGACTTTTTTCGGCCTTTACAATCTGCTGTATGACCTGAAGGCGACCGTTAATGTAAATGAGTTCCGGAAATACCTGGATTAAACTTATTTTTTGCCACTTGCGGCGTCCTGTGCCGGACCTTTCAGATAGGTTTCCAGCCATTGGTCCTGCTCCCAGAGCATATGTAAAATACTTTCCTTTGCCCGGTAACCGTGACTTTCTTTGGGCAGCATAACCAGGCGTACTGTAGCCCCAAGACCTTTAAGGGCATTAAAGTAGCGCTCACTTTGCATCGGATAGGTACCCGAATTATTATCGGCTTCCCCATGGATCAGGAGCAGTGGCGTCTTCATCTTATCGGCATGCATAAAGGGAGACATTGTGTAATAAACCTCGGGAGCCTCCCAGTAATTGCGTTCCTCACTTTGGAAGCCAAATGGAGTTAGGGTACGGTTGTAGGCACCGCTCCTTGCGATACCGGCGGCAAACAAATCGGAATGGGACAAAAGGTTGGCAACCATAAAGGCCCCATAGCTGTGCCCGCCTACCGCAACCTTCTCCCTGTCTATATAACCCAGGGCATCTACGGCATCTATTGCTGCTTTTGCATTCGCAACCAATTGCTTTCGGAAACTGTCGTTGGGCTGTTCGTCCCCTTCGCCTATAATTGGAAAAGCAGCGTCATCCAGCACCACATAGCCGCGGCTAACCCAATAAACGGGTGAGCCCCAGTACGGATAGGTAAACTCATTGGGGTTTTGGGTATTCTGGGAGGCACTGTTTTTATCCTTGTACTCCCTGGGATATGCCCAGAGGATCATGGGCCTCTTTTCCCTGGCTTCCATTTCGTAGCCCACGGGCAGATACAGGGTGGCACTCAGTTCGAGGCCGTCTTCCCGCTTATAGGTAATTACCTCCTTGTGAACTTCCTGAATACTCTTAAAGGGGTTTTCAAAGAATGTAAGTTGCTGCGGACCTTTTCTCCTGACAAGGCTTTTGTAATAGTAATTGGGGTGCTCAGAGGCAGATTCTATCTGAACCAGCAGCTGGTCTTTTTCAGGTTTGTAGTCGATCAGGTTCTCCATCTTGTCTTCAAGCCGGGAAACGTATAAACGGGTTTTTTCCAGCTTGCTCAGATCCATGCGGTCTACAAAGGGAAACTGACCGGAAGCGGTATAGCCATCCCCCAAAAGAAAGGCGTTCCCTTTTTTATCAAGGGCCAGAACGGGCATATTATACGCATTCCTTTCGGTCACAAAATCCCCCGGGTCGCTATAGCGGTCCTGATAGTTCCTGTCTGATAATATTACGGGTTCCTCTCCGGGGTCTGAGGGGTTAAACAAATACGTTTTCGTATTGCGGTTATTCCACCAGCGGTCCAAGGCGATGGCCTTTTGATCATTACCCCAAATAATACGCATAAACCGGTTTTGAGTTTTGATCAGGGGAGTTCCGGGCCCGTCAAAGGGGGCTTCCAGCTGGTATACCTGATCCCGAAAAGCCACCTCATTAGCCGGGTCGCCCCCGTCCAGGGCTTCAGCATAGGTAAGGGTGGCTGCCCGGTCGCTGCGCCAGCTCAGGTCCCGCATCCCGGTTCGCTCCGCCATAAATCCTTTGGGAAGGTCTTCAATAAGCGGTACCTCAAGGATTGTTTTTACCAATTGCCCGCGGGAATCATAAATCGTTGTTTTGGACGGAAACCGGTAATAGGGTACCAGATATGAAAAAGGCTTTTCTACGGTAACCACCATCAGGTACTTTCCATCCGGGGAAAAACTGATATTCCCGTACATATCGGCTTCTTTCCAGGGTTTGCTTTCCCCATTGGTAAATACCTGTACCAGTTCCGAACGGGCCAGTTGCTCGAAATTATAGCTGTCATCCGGGTTTTTCAGCAGGTCCTGATAGGTGCGGTTCTGGGCCTTTTTGCCGTCATTGGTGGAGATAGTCGGTCCGGCCGGAATCTGGTTATCCCTATTTATAAGTGGTTTGCGGTCTGTTGGCAGCATCTTAACCAGGACTGATTTCCCATCTTTGAACCAGTTGATCACATCCCTTAGGTTGGCGTTCAGGCGCGGGCCGGATAATTTTTTGGCAGAAGCACCGGCCAGATCTACCACCCAAAGCTCTACGCCTTCAAGGCTGGTGTGGGTCAGCGCCAGTTTGCTCTGGTCCGGAGACAAACTGAAATTGGCCAGTCTGGGTTGCTGAGGCAAACCGCTTATGGGGCGTGAGTCTTTATCCCCGGGCCGTTTGATCCGGATATCGTTATAATAGGTCGTCCGGCTGCCAATATTGGTTTTTGGATTGATGCGCAGGCCGGCCAGGCGCAATTCCGGTTCTGAGAGTTCCGCTATCGTTTTATACGCAGGCCGGTATAACAAAAGCATGTGTTCCCCTGAATCGGTCATCCATACAGATGGGGCAAGTTGTGCATTGACCAGCTTGAGTATTTCTTCCGGGGGGCTCTGATATTCCGTTGCAGGTTGGGCATGGGAATAGATACTGATAAAAAAGGCGATAAACAGGCAGCGTAGGCTCATTTTAAAAGAGATATTTAATAAGAATTTCAATTCGAAATGATCAGCCGGAAGATACTGCTTTTTCACGAATCAAACTTCCGGGCCCGACTCCGCCCGAATGTAATTTTGAATCTTGTTTTTTAGGTATGTTGGTCATTTATAGGTATTTTTATTCTTGGCTCCGAAAAACAGCAATTTGCTTTTTAGCGGGCTTTCAAACCAAACGCTACTCAATATGTACAACTCCAAGATTAAAGGGCTCGGCTTTTTTGTGCCCGATAACGTAGTGACCAATGATGACCTGTCCAAACGGATGGATACCAATGACGCCTGGATTCAGGAGCGTACAGGTATACAGGAAAGACGGCATGTCATAAAAGGCGAAGATACCACCACTTCCATGGGGGTAAAGGCAGCCCGCATTGCGATTGAACGGGCGGGCATTGACAAAGATGACATAGACTTTATTGTTTTTGCGACCCTCAGTCCGGACTATTACTTTCCGGGACCCGGAGTTCTGGTTCAGAGAGACCTGGGGCTCCCCACAGTAGGAGCGGTGGATATCCGGAACCAGTGTTCCGGTTTCGTTTACGGGATTTCGCTTGCAGACCAGTATATTAAAACCGGGATGTACAAGAATGTTCTGGTTATCGGTTCGGAATTGCATTCCCATGGGCTGGATATGACTACCCGTGGCAGGGGGGTCTCCGTTATTTTCGGTGACGGGGCCGGCGCAGCCGTACTGAGCCGGGAAGAGGACCCTGACAAAGGCATCCTGTCCACACACCTGCACTCGGAAGGGCAGCATGCCGAAGAATTATCCCTGATAGCCCCGGGAATGGGTAAAAGATGGGTAACCGACATCCTGGAGGACAACGACCCTGAAGATGAGTCGTATTACCCCTATATGAACGGGCAGTTTGTGTTTAAAAATGCCGTAGTGCGTTTTAGCGAGGTCATCATGGAAGGCCTAAAACAAAATAATTTGCAGACCTCGGACATTGATATGTTAATCCCCCACCAGGCCAACCTGCGTATTTCTCAGTTTATCCAGAAGAAATTCGGACTTTCCGATGAACAGGTGTATAACAATATCATGAAATACGGGAATACCACTGCTGCCAGCATCCCCATTGCCCTTACCGAAGCCTGGGAATCCGGCAAAATCAAGGAAGGGGACCTGGTTGTACTGGCTGCTTTTGGCAGTGGCTTTACCTGGGGAAGTGTAATTATCCGCTGGTAAACAAAGGGCCCCCTAATAGCATAACTATGGGAAAACAATTGCCCGGACTCAACACCAAACTGATCGAATTCATTGAAGCCCAACCTTTATTTTTTGTGGCTACGGCCATGGAGGATGGGAAAATTAACCTCTCACCCAAGGGGATGGATACCCTAAAGGTATTGGGAAATAACCGGGTTGTCTGGCTTAATCTGACCGGTAGTGGAAATGAAACGGCTGCCCATTTACAGAAACATCCCAGAATAACCCTGATGTTTTGTGCCTTTGAGGGGCCTCCCCTGATTTTAAGGCTTTACGGGACGGCGCGGACGCTGCACAAAAACGATCCCGACTGGGAAGAGCTTTACGGTCATTTTGAGGATTTCGCCGGTAGCCGTCAGCTTTTCGATGTAAGTGTTAACCTGGTCCAAACTTCCTGCGGGATGGGAGTGCCCTATCTGGAATACAAGGGCGAGCGTGACATGCTGGAACCCTGGGCCAGAAACCTGGGAACGGAAGGCCTCAGGGAATACCGGAAAAATAAAAACAGCCAGAGTCTGGATGGCCTGGATACGGGCCTCCCCCCTGAAAAATAAGGAACCCCGGACCAAACGGTCCGGGGTCCTTTTAAAGCAGCACCCGGAAAGCTAACCAACCAATCCTCCACGGGCGCGCTTTTAATTCACCTAGAAAAGTCCACCACTGCCTTCCTTGGTGTTACTATCCCTTCTTTTGCGTTTACCAGCCCGGTTTTTGCCGCTTCCAAAGCGGTATGACATTCCAACAAAGAGGTTCTGGCTCTCCCAGTTGAATTCACCATTCTGCACGAAGGGCTGATCCCCGTCAAAGGCAAAGCGCATGGTATTAAAGACGTCATTAAAGTTCAGGCTCAGGGTACCTTTACCCTGGGCGAAGCTGTATCGGGCCCCCACGTTTACAAAATACATGGGCTTCATGGTAAACTGTATGGTACGGTTTTGCCCCCTGTAAAATCCGAATAACTGGAAGGTAAGGCTTTTGCTTGCCGTAAAACTGTTATTCATCCTGAGGTTCCAGGCGGTGTTGTCTACTTCTACGGTTTCCTGTACAATATCATCCTCTGTGGCCGTTAAATTGTCCGTGAGCAGGCGTTCTGTAATACCCCGTTGTGTTTGAGTATACAGGTCAAAACTGCCGTTGATATTCCACCATTTTGCCGGTTTGAGGTTAGTCGATAATTCAATCCCGTAGGCATCGTTGTCATCGAAATTGTCATAGGTGAGGATGATGCGGTTTAAATCCAGGCGGTCTACAAACACGGCCCGGTTGATCTGGTCTTTAATGGTACGATAAAAAACCCCGGCTGTCAGGCTCCCCGCTTTTAACCTCCGGGTATAATTCGCCTCATAGGAGGTCGTAAACTGCGGTACCAGATTCGGGTTCCCGAAGGAAGAAATAAGGGCGGAGGCCCATTCCCTGACTGGATTTACCTGGCCCAAACCGGGTCGGTCTACCCTCCGACTCATACTGAGCTGGTACTGGTTTTTTTCTGAAGGGGAATAGGTCAGAAAGGCAGAAGGATACACTTGTGTGTAACTGTCTGTAAAGGCGCGCACCTGGTTGGTGTCTGCTTTTACTTCTACGTCTTCCACCCTGAAGCCCAGCTGGTAGGACCATTTCTCGTAGTTCCGCCCATAGGTAGCATAGGCAGAATAAATATCCATCCCATATATAAAGTCTGTATTTGGGGTGGGGACGATTTGCCCCTGAGAATTAAAGGAAAACCCCGTGGAATTGTAACCCACATTTGTTTCAAAAATTCGCGCCTCTACTCCCAGTTCCAGTTTGGAAATGGAATCCAGTGGGTTTACATAATCCAGGTTAGCAATAGTCTGGTCCCTTTCGGTGTCCACAAAATCTGTATAATCGGGGAAGGGGGAGTTCCCGGTTATTTCAAAATCGGCTACCTCATCGCTGTTATAGCGGTTGTAATCCACTTCCAGTTCCAGGTTATGCCCTTCTTTTGCGAATTCAAGCTTATAATCAAAATTGTACTGTTCACTGTGGTTATCCTGCTGGTTCAGGAATAACTGAGAGGTGTTCAGGGCTGTGTTCGCATTATAGATCACATCCGTATTGGCATCGGTTCCCCCGTCAAAGTAGTTTTGATTGGTAAAAAAGGACAAGGTATTTTTTTCGTTCAGGTAGAAATCGAACCCAAGCTTATACAGATAGGATTTGTTGTTGCTAAGGATGTCAAAAATTTGACGGGAATCTTCCTCCGTCCGGTTTATCTGGCCATCATTGACATATTTGCCGATGTTGGTACTCCCGTTCCCATAAAAATTGAATTTTCCGTTTCGGTAATTCAGGTCCAGGGAATTGTTGAATTTCGCCTCTATCCCTTTGGTTAAACCCATATTGATATTTCCGTTAAAACCAATATTGGCGTTCTTGTGCAGTACAATATTGACAATCCCACTCATGCCTTCAGGGTTGTACTTGGCTGAAGGGTTGGTTATCAGTTCAATCGATTTTATAGCATTTGAGGGGATTTGCTTTAGCAATTGGGCTACCGGGATGTTGGATAATTTCCCGTCTACCATTACCCGCACATTGGAATTTCCCCTAAGACTCAGGTCACCGGTTTGCTGGTCTACATTAAGGGAAGGGATATTGTTCATGATATCGGATGCGGTGGCCCCGGTAGTGGTCAGGTCTTTCCCTACGTTGATTACCTTCCGGTCAATTTTCTGTTCAATAGTGGTGCGTTCCGCCACCAGTTCCACCTCATTCAATTCAGTGGTTTCCTCCTCCAAAGAGATGGTACCCAGGGATATTTTCCGGTCTTTTTTGGTTATGGTGAATTTCCGGCTGAAGGTCCGGTATCCGATAAACTGTACTTCGAGCAAATAGTCGCCTTCTTCCAGTTTTTCGATTGTAAAAGCCCCCGATTCCAGAGTAATCCCTCCGGTGACAGTATTGTTATCTGAGATCCGCTTAATTACAATCGCGGCATAGGGAACCGGTTGCTGCAGGGTTTGGTCAATTACGGTACCGCTGACGCTTCCAATTTTCAGATCGGGTTCGGGGTCCGGCAAGGTGGTGGCTGCGGTGCTTAAGAGGCCCGAAAGGAAACAGGCCAGCACCAGTATGCGCTTATACATAACTGTTCGTTTATTGATTGATTGATTAATTGATTGATGATACTAACTTGACGACTCCCCCTGGAAAATGTTACGGATTGAATCTATTTTAACATTTTAGAAATCCCGGAAATTGAAAAATTGTTGCGGCTTATCCCTTACTAATGAGCTTCTTAAAAGGAGAAACCCCGGGGTATATTTTACCTTCGGGGTTTCTTTCATTGACATGCTACACTAAACACTAACCATTAACTACAAAAAATATAGCAGTATCAATGATGATATTTTTGCAATATGTATAATAGACGAAAGAAAAGTACCTTCGTTACACCGCTTAACATACTTTAACAGCAAACAAAGAGAATGGTAAAAACTTTGGTATTTGGAGCTTCCTTAAATCCCGGACGCTACAGTAATATCGCGATAAAACGCCTGGTTCAGCACGGTTATGAGGTGGTCGCTTTTGGACTCCGTTCCGGGACAGCCCATGGAATTCCGGTCAGGACCAGCCTGGAAAACATAGGTGATATTGACACCATAACGCTTTACATGAACCCCAGGCGGCAGGAAGCTTTTTATCAAAAGATTTTAGAAATCCGACCCAGGAGGGTAATTTTTAATCCCGGGACTGAAAACCCCGAACTCTACGCTTTGCTAAAAAGGGAAGGAATATCCTTAGAAATAGGCTGTACACTGGTAATGCTTTCAATGGGGCAGTACTAGGCTTGCTGTTTGGGCCCTGCTGGTCTGCGAATCAGCAATAAGCCCAGGAAAGTAAGCAGCCCGTTGAGGGGCAGCAGTTCGTAACCGATCTGATAATCGCCCAGCAAGCTCTCCGAAAAATTCGCCAGCAGGCTGATCAGGCCAATTACGGCCAGGGCAACCACCCATACCCAGCGGTCTTTAAGGTGGTAGGGCGTAAAAATACCGAAGGCGAACAGGCCAAGTAAGGGTCCGTACGTATAGGTTGCAACCGTTAGCAGGCTATCGATCACATTGCGGTCCAGTACATATTTAAAAAGGATGACCACCAAAATTAGCAACACACTCATGCCCACGTGTACCTGTTTGCGGAGTCTTTTTTGAAGTGCGGCAGGTCGGGAGGAAATTCCCATAAAATCTACGCAAAAGGAAGTGGTAAGGGAAGTTAGCGCACTGTCCGCACTGCTGTACGCCGCGGCAATCAGGCCCAGCATAAAGGTAATTCCCACCACATTCCCCAGGCCCGAATTCAGGGCTATTTCAGGAAAGAGTAAATCCGTCTTGGGGCTCCCATCCATCAGCGGGATACCGATTTGAAATTTTTCGGCGTAGATAAACAACAATGCCCCCAGCAACAGGAATACAAAGTTGACCAGGATCAATACAATGCTGAAACTGATCATATTCTTTCGGGCATCCTTAAGGGAACGGCAGCTGAGGTTTTTCTGCATCATGTCCTGGTCCAGGCCGGTCATACAAATAGTGATGAACATCCCGCCTAAAAATGATTTTACAAGGTGGTTCTTGTCTGCTATGGATTCTGTAAACCAGATTTGATCAAAGGAGTCCAGGGCAGGGGACTGCAGGAACTCACTGAAGGACCAGCCAATCCGCTCATTGATGAAATATATGGAAAACCCTACCGATAGCAGCATAAACAGGGTCTGTAAGGTGTCGGTCCACACAATGGTCTTGATCCCGCCGCGGAACGTATAGATCCAGATCAGTAAAATTGAAAGTACTACGGTAACTTCAAAAGGCACACCCCAGGCATCGAAGACAAATTGCTGCAGTACTATGGCAACCAGGAAAAGCCTGAAAGAGGCACCGAGTACCCGGGAAACAAAAAATGAGATAGCACCCACTTTATAGCTCATCCAGCCGAAGCGTTGTTCCAGGTATTCGTAAATGGAAGTAAGACCGAGTCGGTAGTAAATAGGCAGTAATACAAAGGCGATAACAAGGTATCCTGCCAGATAGCCGAAAACCACCTGCATATAGCTGAAAGAAGCATCCTGAACCCATCCGGGGACTGAAATAAAGGTAACTCCGGATAAGGAAGCCCCAATCATTCCAAAGGCGACCACATACCAGGGAGACTGACGGCCTGCCTGAAAAAAGTCCTCATTGGAATCATTCCTTCCGGTAAAATAGGAAATGGTAAGCAGGAGGATGAAATACAGGCCGATCAGGGATAAAATAAAGGATGGGGACATCTTTTTCTTCTCGTAATATTTCTTGCTCTTGCAGACCGCGGCCGTTTGGGAAACGGCGATTGCTTGTCCTTAACAGGGTTTAATAAAATTGGAGGCCAAAGTACAAAACTTAAAATAGATACGTAATTTTGTGGGTATGGAAATTTCGTCCAGATTATTGGAAGAGGCGGTAGATGAAGTCTCGCGCTTGCCGGGAATCGGAAAGAGAACGGCCCTCAGGCTGGTATTGCACCTGCTCAAACAGCCCGCCGAGCAGACCGAGCGCTTATCTGAGGCCCTCAGAACGCTGCGAACCCAGATTCAGCAATGCAGGCAGTGCCATAACCTTTCCGACAGGGAGGTTTGTGATATTTGCAGCAATCCTAAAAGAGATCATAGCATCGTTTGTGTGGTGGAAGACATCCGGGATGTGATGGCCATTGAGAATACAGGGCATTACAGGGGGATTTACCATGTTCTTGGGGGTAAGATATCGCCTATGGAAGGGGTAGGGCCGCAAGACCTTCATATAGATACCTTGATTAAGAAGGCTAAGAACGGGGAAGTCAAAGAGCTCATTTTTGCCCTTAGTGCAACTATGGAAGGGGACACCACCAATTTTTATATTTTCAAGCAGTTGGGTGAAACCGCTTTACGTTTGAGTACTATTGCTCGTGGAATCCCCGTGGGGGATGAGTTGGAGTATGCAGATGAGGTTACCCTCGGAAGGTCTATCCTGCAACGGATTCCCTTTGAAGGATCCCTTAATCGATAGGAGATATTATAAAATACATTAAAATAAGGACGCTATTTTATTATTTTTGCAAAAAATAGTCCGCTACAGGCGATCAATATAGGAATATGGCAAAATTTGAATTGAAATTACCGCAGATGGGGGAGAGTGTGGCCGAGGCTACCCTTACTTCATGGCTTAAGGAGGTGGGAGAAAGCATTGAAGCAGATGAGGCGGTTTTCGAAATAGCAACAGACAAGGTGGATTCTGAAGTGCCTAGCGAAGTAGAAGGGGTACTGCTCGAAAAACTATTCGAGGTAGACGATGTTATAAAAGTGGGCCAGACCGTGGCAGTAATTGAAACAGAGGGCGATGAAAACACGGGAGGCACTGTTGCAGAAAACCCCGCTGTGGCAGAACCTGCGCCGGATG
Organism: Robiginitalea insularis; assembly: GCF_052497835.1. Classification (NCBI taxonomy): domain Bacteria; kingdom Pseudomonadati; phylum Bacteroidota; class Flavobacteriia; order Flavobacteriales; family Flavobacteriaceae; genus Robiginitalea; species Robiginitalea insularis. Next base: position 284,165 of record NZ_CP199296.1, on the reverse strand, counting down.
AAGCGGTGCAGGCTGTGGAGGAGTCCGTTGAAAAAGCGGTGGAAACCATACATAAACCAACAGAAGTGGTTTCGCATTCCGAACGCTTCTACTCCCCGCTGGTGCGCAATATGGCGCGGGAAGAAGGGATTTCCCAGCAAGAACTGGACAGCATAAACGGTTCCGGACAGGGAGGCCGGGTTACTAAAGACGATATGCTGGCCTATATAGAAAGCCGAAAAGGAGGTGCCAAAGTGAAGCCTGCGGCCAGTCCGGAGGCCCCCGCAACTGTTGCCGGGAAGCCATCTCAAGCCGTTAAAAGTGAGGATAAACCCGAAAAAGCCCCGCTGTCCATGGCGGGAGGGGATGAACGCATTCCCCTGAGCCGTATGGGGAAATTAATTGCCAAACACATGGCGGAAAGCGTGACCACTTCGGCCCATGTACAGAGTTTTGTGGAGGTGGACGTCACCGAGGTGGTAAAATGGAGGGAAAAGAATAAGAATGCTTTTGAAAAGCGGGAAGGTGAAAAATTAACCTACACCCCGATATTCATGGAAGCAGTCGCAAAAGCCCTGAAGAAATACCCGATGATGAATATTTCCCTGGATGGAGATACTGTCATTAAAAGGAGGCAGATAAATATCGGGATGGCAGCTGCCTTACCGGATGGCAATTTGATCGTACCGGTTATCCGCAACGCAGACCAGCTCAATTTGGTCGGGATGGCAAAGGCGGTTAATGACCTGGCTACACGTGCCCGCAACAACGCCCTGAAACCGGATGAGATACAGGATGGGACCTATACGGTAACCAACGTAGGGAGTTTTGGCAGTGTTTTCGGTACCCCCATCATCAACCAGCCACAGGTGGGAATCCTTGCCCTTGGTGCCATCCGCAAGATGCCCGCCGTGATAGAGACCGCCGAGGGCGACTTTATCGGCATCCGTTCAAAAATGTATTTGTCCCACAGTTATGACCACCGGGTGGTCAACGGGGCTTTGGGCGGAATGTTCGTTAAGGCTGTGGCCGATTACCTGGAAGCCTGGGATCCGGAGCGCGAGTTTTAGAGCGTTCTTTACAGTTGCAATAAAGAAAAGGTTCCTTTTGAACCTGGAAATACTTTGTTTTAAACAAAACGCATGCAATTAAATTTAAAAAGGCCAATCTGTTTTTTTGACCTGGAAACCACGGGGACCAATGTCGCAAAGGACCGGATTGTTGAGATCGCCATCCTTAAAATTTTTCCAAACGGCAATAAAGAAGGGAGAACCTGGCGGGTAAATCCTGAAATCCCCATACCCGAGGAAGCCTCAGCCATCCATGGCATTACAGACGAACAGGTGGCCGGAGAACCAACCTTTAAAGAATTGTCCCGGGATATAAACAAGATGATACAAGGCTGTGATTTGGCCGGTTTCAATTCCAATCGTTTTGATATCCCCTTGCTTGCTGAGGAATTATTGCGGGCAGGTTTGGATTTTGACATGAAAAATACAGCTGCGGTGGATGTGCAAACCATTTTCCACAAGATGGAAAAACGCACCCTTGAAGCAGCCTACAAATTTTACTGCAACAAACCCCTGGAGGGTGCCCATGGAGCGGCGGCAGACACACAGGCAACCTATGAGGTTTTGCTCTCGCAGCTTGAGCGTTATCCGGACCTGGAAAACGATATAAAGAAGCTCGCGGCTTTCTCCACCCATAATCAGGCAGTTGACCTCGCTGGTTTTATCATCGAAGATGAAGAGGGCAATGAAGTTTTCTCTTTTGGCAAGCACAAAGGAAAAAAAGTTGCGGAGGTCCTTGAACAGGAGCCCGGTTATTTCGGATGGATTCTCAATGCAGACTTTCCGTTGTATACCAAAAAGGTACTTACCCAGATCAAATTGAGTAAATTGAACAATAAATTGGGCTGAAACCTGTTAGACTAAGCTGTTAACACATAATAAAACTATTAAAGTACCCCGAAATGAAGTTGATCTGTGTGGGTCGGAATTATGCAGGGCACATTGAGGAACTGAAAAATGAGCGCCCTGAATCCCCGGTACTGTTTATGAAGCCGGATTCTGCCATTCTTCCGAAAGAACAGGATTTTTATATTCCTGAATTTTCCAATTCCATACATTATGAAGTGGAATTGCTGGTTAAGATCAAAAAGGTCGGGAAGCATATAAGCCCGGAGTTTGCACCAACTTATTACGATGAGCTTAGTGTCGGGATTGATTTTACCGCGCGGGACCTGCAGCAGCAATTGAAGGAAAAAGGCCTGCCATGGGAAAAGGCCAAAGGTTTTGACGGGGCTGCCGTTATAGGCAAGTGGGTGCCCAAAACCGATTTAGGGGATCTGACGGACCTGAATTTCAGCCTTACTAAAAACGGGCGGCAGGTACAGCAGGGAAATACCGGGAGAATGCTTTGGAAAATAGACGAATTAATCAGCTATATTTCGACTTTTTTTACACTAAAAAAGGGCGATATTATTTTCACCGGCACCCCTGAGGGAGTTGGTCAGGTGGCCCCAAATGACTACCTTTCAGGTAGTTTGGCGGGTCGCGAATTATTTACTTTAAAAATCAAATAAATGATCTATAGCCTGGATAAAATCAATGAGATGGCAGAGGGAGATACGGATTTTATCCTATCGGTAGTTTCCGTTTTTCTGGAAGAGGTTCCTGTGGACCTCGAAGAGCTTGAAACTGCTATAGCTGCCGGGAATTACGAGCAGGTATATAAGATGGCACATAAGATTAAGCCCAATGTGGACCTCCTGGGAATGGAACAAACCAGAGCTATCGCCCTGGAGATTGAAACCCTTGGTAAAAGCGAGGCGAATATGGAAACGATTAAAGAGCGGTTTCCGGTATTAAAAAAGGACGTAATCCAGGTAATCGGCGAGCTCCGTAATGATTTCAATATGTAATGGTTGCTGAGATCATTACCATCGGGGACGAAATTCTCATAGGGCAAATTGTCGATACCAATTCTGCCTATATCGCCTCGGAATTACAGAAATTGGGGGTAGCCGTATATCAGATTACTTCTGTACAGGACGATCGCGAACACATCCTCAAAGCGCTTCATGATGCAGAATCCAGGGCTCAGCTGGTCCTTATTACGGGGGGGCTGGGACCCACCAAGGATGATATCACCAAACACACTTTAACCGAATATTTTGAAGACCAGCTGGTTGAGAACCAGAAGGTTCTGCAGCATATCGAATTCCTGTTTGAAAAATATATATCAACCCCTATTTCCGACCTGAACCGAAGACAGGCCATGGTCCCGTCAAGGGCCCACATTTTGCACAATGCCTACGGGACGGCCCCGGGGATGTGGATCAAAGGGAAGGCAGCCGTTTTTGTTTCCTTGCCGGGCGTCCCTTTTGAAATGAAACAGTTGTTTCAGGACCACTTGGTCCCTAAAATCATTTCAGAATTTACAAGACCCGTCCTGCTGCATAAAACCCTTATTACTTATGGATTGGGCGAAAGTGCCATAGCCGAACGCATAGCCCACTGGGAAGATTCTCTCCCCATCCATATGAAGCTGGCCTATCTCCCTAATCTCGGGAAGGTTCGCCTGCGCGTATCGATCAAGGGGACAGATCCCGAGGCACTGGAGGACGAACTGCAGCAGCAACTCGGGGAACTTAAAAAGCTTATCAGCGATATTTTGTATGCTGAGGAAGACGGGGAACCCCTGGAAGTTACCCTTGGGAAACTCTTTCGCACAAAAGGCAGGAGCCTGGCGGCAGCAGAGAGTTTTACAGGTGGCAAAATAGCCGCTCAGCTGACCGCTGTTCCGGGAGCTTCGCAATATTTCAAGGGGAGCCTGGTAAGTTACGCCACTTCAGTGAAGTCTGGTCTTCTGGGGGTTTCGAAGGCGCTGATCAAGGAGCATTCGGTAGTCAGCGAGGCTGTGGCCTGTGCCATGGCAGAAAATGCCAGAAAGCTGATGCATTCGGATATTGCAGTGGCCACTACCGGAAACGCAGGTCCGACCAAAGGAGATTCAGAGGCACCCATAGGTACGGTATACATTGCCATTGCTACTGAGAATGGGGTGTGGGCCGAAAAATATACCATGGGGAACCACCGCGATCGCATTGTTCAAAAATCCGTCCACAAAGCCTTTGAACTGCTTCAGAAAGAAATTCTAAAATATTAAAAAAAGAATTTTGGGCATACGGCAAAAAAGATGTAAATTTGCAGCCTGATTTTAATCAAGAAATTCAAGCGCAATGTCAAAAGTCTGCGAACTTACGGGAAAAAAGGCGATGTCTGGTAATAACGTCTCCTTTTCGATCAATAAAACCAAAAGAAGATTTGACGTAAATCTTTCGAAAAAGCGTTTCTATATCCCGGAAGAAGATCGCTGGATCACCCTAAAGGTTTCATCCAGGGCCCTGAAGGCTATCAACAAGAAGGGAATTGCTGCGGTTATGAAAGAAGCAAGACAAAAAGGGATTCTGAATAAGTAATCCCCTAAAGCGAAAGCATTATGGCAAAGAAAGGAAACAGAGTTCAGGTAATTTTGGAATGTACCGAGCACAAGGAGTCTGGAATGCCCGGAACCTCCAGGTATATCACTACCAAGAATAAGAAGAATACACCAGATCGAATGGAATTAAAGAAATTTAATCCCATTCTGAAAAGAATGACAGTACATAAAGAGATAAAATAAAAAGCTATGGCTAAGAAAACGGTTGCAACCCTACAATCATCCTCAAAAAGGCTGACCAAAGCGATAAAAATGGTGAAATCTCCAAAAAGTGGAGCCTACACCTTTGTTGAGGCAGTTATGCCGCCAGAATCCGTAAACGAATGGCTGGCAAGCAAATAAGATAACAGTAAAGCTGTAAAAAGCCGCTCTCATCTGAGAAGCGGCTTTTTTTATTCCCCCCGGGCCCGTCCTCGCCAGCGGGAATACCCCGGCATCTGTATCTGATATTGTACTATATTTGTGATCCATCAGCTGATTCTATGAGCTTATTCAAAAAACTTTTTTCAACAGAAAAGAAGGAGACCCTGGACAAAGGGCTTGAGAAATCTAAGACTACATTTTTTTCCAAGCTTTCCAAAGCGGTAGTGGGTAAATCCAGGGTGGATGACGAAGTGCTCGACCAACTGGAAGAAGTACTGGTAACATCGGACGTAGGGGTAGACACTACCCTGAAGATCATCGAAAGAATTGAGGCCAGGGTTGCCAGGGATAAATATGTAGGGACAGAGGAGTTAGACCGTATTCTGCGGGAGGAAATTGCAGGACTCCTCTCCGAAACACAAACCGGAGCCGAAACAGAAATACATCTCCCGGAGATCTCCGAACCTTACGTGATCATGGTTGTTGGCGTTAATGGTGTTGGGAAGACCACCACTATTGGAAAGCTGGCTCACAAATTCAAATCAAAAGGGAAAAAAGTCGTGATCGGGGCAGCAGATACCTTCCGTGCTGCGGCCATAGACCAGTTGCAGGTATGGGCAGACCGGGTGGGGGTGCCACTGGTAAAACAACAAATGGGAAGCGACCCGGCTTCAGTGGCTTTTGACACCCTCAGTTCTGCCGTCACCCAACAGGCCGATGTAGTACTCATCGATACGGCTGGCAGGCTTCACAACAAGGTAAACCTGATGAATGAATTGTCCAAGGTCAAACGGGTGATGCAAAAAGTTATTCCACAGGCCCCTCATGAGGTATTGCTGGTACTCGATGGGTCTACCGGGCAGAATGCTTTTGAGCAGGCCCGGCAGTTCACCAAGGCAACCGAGGTCAGTTCACTGGCGGTAACCAAGCTCGACGGTACTGCAAAAGGCGGAGTGGTTATCGGGATATCGGACCAGTTCCGCATACCCGTCAAATATATTGGGGTAGGAGAAGGGATAGAGGACCTGCAGGTATTCAACAAATTTGAATTTGTAGATTCATTCTTTAAACTGGAATCTTGAAAACGGGAACAATCCTATTTTTCTTTTTCTTCCATTGCTGTCTCTTGGTTGGGCAGTTGGAACATCCCAAAGCGAGCCCGCTGCAGGAACTTGTGCAACAGATAGGCCTTACAAGGGTGAAAGTTGTCTACAGCCGGCCGGCGGTACGGGGCAGGACTATCTTCGGAGACCTGGTACCCTATGGCCGCATCTGGCGGGTGGGAGCCAATGAATCCACTAAATTTTCTGTTAGTGATACCATACAGGTTGGCCCCTATACCCTGCCTCACGGGACTTATGCCCTTTATGCCTTTCCCTATAAGGATTACTGGGACGTGGTTTTTCATAAAAATACCGAGCACTGGGGGGACGGCCGGGATGCATACAGGCCGGAAGAGGATCAGTTCAGACTGCGCCTTAAGCCGGAAATCTCTCCGGTGTTTCAGGAAAATTTTCAGATCAGTTTTGATGAGATTACCCACAACGGCATGCTGATGATCTGGCATTGGGACAAGCTGCGTCTGCAAATCCCCATAAGTGTCAACACGGAGGCCGTTATGGAAGCCCAATTGCGTAAGGCCCTAACAGAAAACGCAAGTGCGCAGAGCTGGTACGAAGCAGCCCGCTATCTTCATGAACAAAATAAAGATCCGCAAAGGGCCCTGGGATATGTGGAGCAGGCCCTGGCCAAGGGAGGTGATACCTATTATTTCCACAGAGTGCGCTCGCTGCTGCTGGCCAATCTCGGACGTTTCCGGGAGGCGATAGCCGCTGCCAGTATATCCCGGGAGCTTGCCCATGCAGAGGGCAAAGACGAATTTGTGCGCATGAATGAAAAAAATATTGAGAAATGGAAGCAATTCAAAGAAAAGTAAAAGCGGTTTTTTACGCTTTGGCTTTAACAATACTGTTCATAGCCAGTGGATGCCGGCAGGAAAAGGAACCTCAGGCGCGTATCTGGGAGCCCTACAATGATTCTCTGGAAGTTGCCGGAAACCAGGACCATCCGGTGGAACGAATGCGGTATAAGCTTATACAATCCAAAATACTGGATAAAAACGATGTATTCCTGCCCTTATATGAAGAAGTAAAAACATTCAGCCGGGAAGAATACCTGCGCCTGAAGCCCATGGTATTTGAACAGCCTATTGCAGCTATACAAAAACATATTAAAGCAGGTGACCTTAGCTATGAGGAGCTCACCCTTTTTTACCTGTATCGAATATATACTTACGAACTGGACAACGAAACTACCCTGAACACCATTTTGGCGCTCAACCCCAGCTGCCTGCAAGAGGCCCAGGAAAAGGATCGCCTGGCTGCCAGGGAACCTGATGCCTCAAGGCATCCCATCTTCGGAATGCCCATTTTGCTGAAAGACAATATCAATACTGCAGGCATGCCTACGACTGCCGGTGCGATAGCCCTGAAGGATAATACGACAGGGGACAGCTTTATTGCGGAACGTCTACGCAGCAACGGGGCCATAATTCTGGGGAAAGTAAACCTTAGCGAATGGGCCTATTTTATGTGCCGGGGATGTCCGGTTGGGTATAGCGCTGTTGGGGGACAGACCCTGAACCCATATGGCCGCAGGATATTTGAAAGTGGTGGCTCCAGTTCCGGAAGCGGTACCGCAATTGCGGCCAATTATGCTGTAGCGGCAGTAGGTACAGAGACCTCGGGCTCCATTTTATCGCCCAGCAGCCAGAATTCGGTTGTAGGGATTAAACCAACAATCGGTTTTCTGAGCCGAAGCGGGATTGTTCCTATTTCCAGTACGCTGGATACCCCTGGTCCAATGACCCGTAATGTAGCAGATGCCGGGATTCTGCTGGACGCAATGAAGGGAAGGGATGCTGCAGATGCAAAATCGGTTGAGACAGGCATGTCCGGAATGTGGTACCAACCTGAACAAAAGGGGCTGCAGGGGAAAAGACTTGGTGTTTTTAAGGGCCTTCTGGAACGAGACAGCCTGTACCGGGAACAGGTGGAACGGATACGACAGGCCGGGTCTGAAATAATCCCTTTTGATCCTCCTGAGGTGAACCTGGATGGTTTTATTACCCTGCTGAACATTGATATGAAGCACGATTTGCCCATGTACCTGAAAAATCAAATCCGGGACAGGGATGCCGTTCGAGTCAGTTCAGTAGCTGATGTTGTGGCCTTTAACCGGGAAGACAGCCTGCTAAGGGTTCCTTACGGACAGGCCTTGCTGGAAGGCATTGTAGTGGATAGTACCAATATGGATGAATTAGAAGGGATCAGGATGCAGCTGGAGGAGAATGGACGCCGGTATTTCGATACCCCATGGGAAGAACACCAGCTGGATGCGGTACTTTCTGTCAATAACTATCACGCAGGCTACGCAGCGGTTGCCAAGTACCCGGCTCTTACCGTTCCCATGGGTTACCGGGATGACGGGGAGCCCACCAATATGACCTTTATTGCAAAACCCTTTGAGGAAGATAAACTGCTTGACCTGGGACACGCCTACGAACAACTGGGGCCCATGCGCCGGCCACCAGCAGGGTATACCGAATAAGCGATCATTTGATAAAAGCCCCGAGCTGTTGCCATAACTGGTTATCGAAGCTGGAAGGGCCCAACAGGTTTTCTCCGCTGTCCTGACCCATACGGACAATAACGAGTTTTTGGGAAGGTACGATGTACAGTTTCTGGTCATTTTTGCCCAGGCCGGCAACCAGGTCTGAAGGCGCCTCCGGAATCAGTTTTCCGGGGAATACTATTTGCGAAGCAGGGGCCATATAGCTTTGCTTTCCATTGAGCCACCACAGATAGCCATAGGCTTTGTTTAAGTCCTGGGAGGGCTGCAGCATAGCCGAATGATAAGATGCATCGCTCATAACCGTTAAATCACCCCAGCTGCCGTTGTTCAGAACCAACAGGCCGAAACGGGCCATACTCCGTGGGGTACTGTAATAAATACTGTTGGAGCCATTGGAGCTGATCCAGAAACCATCCATTCCTATTTTATTGCGCAGGCGGTTATTAAAATATTCGGAAAACCCCATCCCTGCTGCGTTGGAAACAACATCTTGTAATAAGGTATAGGGACCATTGTGATAGGCCCAGCGACTGCCTGCATCGGCCGTGAAATTAAGGCATTCCGGAAGCACACAATCAAAGGAAAGTTCGTCCAGCCCGCTGGTCATGCTCAGCTGATTGCGTATGCTGATGTTCAATTCTTTTTCTGAGGGGGCAGAAGTCCACCCGGGGCCGAGGTAAGCAGAAGTTGGATCCTCAAGGTTGAGCAAGCCTTCCTCTCTGGCCAGGCCAACGGTATAGGCCGTCAGGGTTTTTCCGGCAGAAGCCCAGTACCAGAGGCTATCTCTGGTGAATGTCCCGAAATACCGTTCCATGGCAATCTTTCCGTCTTTAAGGATGATAAAGGCTTTGGTATCATTTGTTTCCAGAAAGGTTTCAAGGAGATTTTGTTGCTGGCTATCCCATCCCAGAGATTCAGGGCTTACGGTTTCCCAGTCAGCGAAGCGCTGGGGTTCCGGAAAATAGAGATTGGTTGGATCTGGCCCGGGATTTTCAGTTACAAGGGGTTCCGTTGAGCAAGCCATACAGGCAAGCAGCATAAGGGAGCAGAAGAGAAACTGCCTGAAACCGGGTATTTTTCCCGCTGCGATCATACTATTAAAACGCTTTTTCACCTGAAATCGTCTAATTTGCCACATAATACCCCCGGATATCGTATTTTTGCGCCCTAATTTGGCATATGCGAACCAAATCTCACAAGAAGAACGTGATCAATGTGGTCACCCTTGGGTGCTCCAAGAACCTCTATGATTCAGAAGTCCTCATGGGGCAACTTAAAGGGAGCCAGAAGGCCGTTGTCCACGAAGGAGAGGGGAACATAGTGGTAATCAACACCTGCGGGTTTATTGCCAATGCCAAGGAGGAAAGCGTTAATACCATTCTGGAGTATGTGCAGCAGAAACAGGATGGGATGGTAGATAAGGTCTTTGTAACCGGCTGCTTAAGCGAGCGCTACAAACCGGATCTGGCCAAAGAAATCCCTGATGTGGACGCCTACTTTGGTACGCGCGACCTGCCCCAGCTATTACAGGCCCTGGGGGCCGATTACAAACACGAATTGATAGGGGAGAGGGTTAGTACTACTCCTGTAAATTACGCCTACCTGAAAATTGCCGAGGGTTGTGACCGCCCCTGTTCTTTCTGTGCCATTCCGCTGATGCGGGGAGGCCACAGGAGCCAGCCTATAGAAGCCCTGGTAAAGGAGGCGGAAAACCTGGCAGCAAAAGGGGTGAAGGAACTCATTCTGATCGCTCAGGACCTCACCTATTACGGGCTGGACCTGTATAAGAAAAGGAGGCTGGCGGATCTTTTGCGCGCCCTTGTAAAGGTAGAGGGGATTGAGTGGATCCGCCTGCACTATGCCTTCCCTACCGGTTTCCCCTTGGATGTTCTGGAGGTGATGCGAAACGAACCCAAAATTTGTAATTACATCGATATCCCGCTGCAGCATATTTCGGATTCCATTCTGAAGAGTATGCGCAGGGGCACCACCTATGCAAAAACGAATGCCCTGCTGAAAAGCTTTCGGGAAAGTGTTCCGGGCATGGCCATTAGAACCACGCTTATTGTCGGATACCCCGGGGAAACGGAAGAAGACTTTCTGTTGCTTAAAAACTGGGTAAAACAGATGCGTTTTGAGCGCCTGGGTTGTTTTACTTACAGCCATGAAGAGAATACACATGCCTACAACCTTACGGACGATGTGCCCGAGGAGGTCAAACAAGATCGGGTGAACCAGATCATGGAAATTCAATCCCAGATTTCATGGGAACTGAATCAGGAACTGGTAGGCCGGGTATTCCGATGTATGATCGATCGTAAGGAAGGGAATTACTTTATAGGACGCACAGAATTTGACTCACCTGACGTGGATAATGAAGTTCTGGTGGATGCAAGGGAACATTTTCTTTCCCTGGGCAGTTTTGCGGACTTAAAAATACAGTCAGCCACGGAATTTGACTTATTTGCCGTTCCGGTGGAATCAGAATAAAGGACAGGACAGGCGCCCCATTATTCCTCCCCGTTTTCTTCCTCCTGCTTTTCGGCTGCAGCTGCTTCTTCACGAATCAGTGAATTCCTGAGAATATTGAGCTTTTTCAATTTGGCTTTCCAGTTGCCCAGGGCTTCCTTTTGTTTTTCAAGGTCCTTGATGACCTTTTTCACCATTGGGTTTTCTTCTGATGTATCAGAGAAAAACTCCAGGTTGTTTTCCAGCTGCCGTATTTCGTTTTTGTTTTCTTCAATTTTGCGTTTTACAAACTGTCTTTCCTGCAAAATGGCCCTTGCATCGTCTTCTTTCGAAAGCTGCTGTATTTTGTTGCCGTATTTAATGATTTCAGCTTCCTGCCTGCTGATTCCCATTTTTTTGAACAGGGCATCCAGTATCTTATAAAACTTGCTGTTCACATGCCTTTTGGAATGTGGGATATGGCCAATCTCTTTCCATTTTGTAACAAACTCCTGGATAACCTTTAGATCCTTTTCTTTTTTACCGCTCAGTTTAAATTCCTTTAACTGGTCCATCAGGCTCAGTTTCTCTTTTAAATTCTCGCGTTCCCCTGCATTGGCAGAATCTTTCTGTGCATGCAGCCGATTGAAATAATGGTTGCAGGCTTCTTTAAACTGCTTCCAGATTTTATCCGAATATTTTCTGGGGACATGTCCAATCTGTTTCCACTGCTGCTGGATCTGTTTCATTTCCGGAGTGGTGCTTTCCCAGTCTTCACTGTCCTTCAGGCTTAAGGCACGCTCTAACAGTTCCCTTTTTTTGTCCAGGTTTTCCTGCTGATCTTTTTTTAGATTTTTATAAAAGGCATTTTTGGTTCGGTTAAAGCTGCGAACTGCATTTTTAAAGGCAGTCCAGGTTTGTTCATTTACTTTATGCGGCACTTTTCCCGCCTTAAAGAAAGCGTCCCTCAGCTTTTCAATATCCTTTATCTGTTTCTGAATACCCCTGTGGTTATCTGCAACGGAGGAGGCAATTTTCTCTATATCCGAAATGATCTGTTGTTTATTTGCCAGGTTTGTCTCGTATTGAGCTTCGAGCTCCTGGAAATGTTCCTGTCGGCGCTGGTGCACAACCTTTGTGGCATCACTGAATCGCTTCCATATTTCTTCCCTGTGATCTTTTGAGACCGGTCCGATTTCTTCTTTCCATAATTTATGTAAAGTCTGCAGTTCCCTGAAAGCTTTATTGAGGTCTTCCTCATTGGCAAGGGCCTCTGCCCGCTTTATCAGCTTTAGCTTTTCCTCCAGGTTGTGCTTAAAATCGAGATCGCGTAATTCCCGGTTCAGATGCAGGAAATCGTAGAAGATTTCCACATGGTGCTGATAGGTTCGCCATACATCGTTGTACTGTGTTCGCGGCACCGGGCCGGCGTTCCGCCATTTTTGCTGTAATTCCTTAAAGGTATTGTAGGTGGTGGTCATGTCTTCTTCCATATTGACCAGCCCCTTTAAATCCTCTATTATGGCCAGGCGATTCGCCAGGTTTTCTTTCAGACGATGTTCCAGGTCGCGATAGTACTGATTTCGCTTATTGCGGTACTCAGAATACAACTCATTGAACTGCCGTTTATTGACGGAATTGTAATGAAAATCTGATTCTGCGCCGCCCCGTTCTACAAATTCCTCCTTTTTAGTTTCTATAAAGTCCTGGAATTTCAGGTCAAATTCTGATTTGATCTGCTCTACATGCCTGCGGATTGCCTGAACTTTTTCGGTTCGCAACAGCCTTTGTAATTCCCCAACCAGATTTTCCATGCTAAGGGAGTGGTAGTCCAGAAAAGGAATGTGGTGTCTGCGCTCGTTTTCCGAATCTTCGGCGTCTTCGGCATTGGATTCGTCTATTTCTTCATCCGGATCTGCAGATTCCGGCTTGTCTTGTCCTGCATCCGCGTCCTCCCCGGATTTTGGCTTTAGTTCATCTTTATCAACTTCTTCAGACGTATCCTCAGCATTGGACTCCTTGGATACTGATGGCTGATCCCCCCCTGCAGCAGGCTGCAGTTCTTTTTTTTCCTCTTCCGACATAATGAAATATTTTCAGTGTCTGCGCTATATCGATTCCAAGATACTAACAAGTGGCCTTTAAACAAAGGTAATCCCCGATCTTTTTAAGGAGTCCGCTTTGCCCGGACAAGGGAAGGTAGCTTCCCTAACTATTCCAGATTTTCCAGGCTTCCTCAGCCTGGATCTGAAGCATTTCCAGTCCGTTTTTTATTCGGCAGCCCTTTCGTTTTCCCTCAAGGAGAAATCGGGTTTCGGCAGGATTGTAAATCAGGTCGTAGAGTAATTGTGTTGGCTTTAGCCCGCTATAAGGCAGTTCGGGTGCATGCGCTGTGTGCGGATGGGTTCCTACCGGAGTGCAATTTACAATGAGTTGGTACTGGCTGAGCTTCTCTGGCGTGAGTTCAGAGTAGGTCAGTTGGTTCTTTCCCGCTTTGCGCGATACGTAAGTGGCCTTAAGTCCGAGCGCTTCCAATCCGTGAAATACGGCCTTTGAAGCCCCGCCAGTGCCCAGGATAAGTGCTTCCCGGTCCATTTGGGTTAACAGCGGTTTAAGGGATTCCTTAAACCCGGTTACATCTGTATTAAAGCCTTTCAGACCGCCCGGGCCAAAGGCAATGGTGTTGACTGCCCCTATGGCTTCAGCCGTAGGATGCAGCTCATCCAAATAGTCAATAATTTGTTCTTTGTACGGAATGGTAACATTTAGCCCTTTGAGATCGGGATATTTTTCGAGCAGCAATGGAAATTCCGTCAGACCTGGCAGGTCAAAATTTTCATATAGATGGTCACTCAGCCCCAGGGCCTCAAATTTTTCCCTGAAATAACCTCTTGAAAAGGAGTAGGAGATGTTTTTTCCTATAAGCCCGTACCTATGCATTTTTCCGGCGATTTTTTCCGTACCACTCCAGGGCGATTAAAACAACTACACCCATGGCTATGTAGAATACGGCCCACCAGGTATCGGACAGTGCCATGTCCGGCATATAGCGCTGATAGTTAATGATAATGTTGTCCCCGTTGGAATCCTGCATAATATTCCCTGAGGCATCCAGGAGGTATACCTTTCGCTTCCAGGGCCATACAACCCCCAGGGACCCCGTGATAAATCCGATGATCACCGCTGTGGTCATATACCGGAAGTGCTTTAGCACGTAGCCCAGCAAATGGGAGAGCGTGACCAGTCCGGTTGCGGATCCCGCCGTAAAAACGGCGAGTATTTTCAGGGTTGTTAGCCGTTCCTGATTTTTAAGGAAGCTGAAATCTCCAACCACCATTTCCGCAAGGGTGTCGTAGAGCCCGTTTACAGCATCCACCAACAACAATACATAATTGCCCAGTAAGATCAGGATAAACGAACCCGAAAGGCCGGGAAGCGTCATTCCGGATACACTGATGATCCCGCAAAGGAAAATAAACAACAGATTGTCGTTTTCCCGGGCCGGGCTGAGAAAACTGATTGAGATGCCCAGTATCAAGCCCAGAATGCCTGCCGGAAGGGTTCTTTTATTCCAATGCTCAAAATCCTTGGAAATAAAATATATCGAACCGATGATCATCCCGAAAAACAGGGCCCACACAAACAATTCCTTCCGCTCCAGGAAGTAATCCAAAACCCTTGAAACACTGAAATAACTGAAGAGCATCCCAAGGATCAACAAGGAGAGAAACGGCCCGTTCACATAGCGGTAAAAGCTCTTAAAACGCCCGTTGAAAAATAACTTGAACGCCTTGAGATTGAACTTTTGGAGGGAGTAAATGAATTCCTCGTAAAAACCGACCACAAAGGCCACGATCCCCCCGGAAACTCCGGGAACCTTGTTGGCGGCACCCATGGCGAGCCCTTTGATAAACAGCAGGATTTTGTCCGTAATGGTTCTGGGGTGGTACATCGCTTTCAGGAGTGTTTTTTGGATGCAAAGTGTTCCAGGATAAAAATAAGGCAAAATCCGAGAGCAGCCAGCGCCAGGGCCCAATACAATTGTGGCTCTCCTTCATATCCCCAGGGGGTCACATTGGCTTCCCGTATAGGAATGATTTTATCATTGATTTGACGGGTTTCCAGTACCTGTTTCCAGGGCCAGATTTTGGGCAGGGAACCAATGATGAAACCCGTAAGCAGGGCCAGGGTGGCATCCTTGAATTTTGAAAACATCCACTTGAGTAACTTTGAAAAGCTCAGCAACCCGAATACCGCTCCCAGGGCTACAATTCCCAATATTTGCAAATCCCTTTCGTGAACCGCGTCCAGGACCGTTTTATAGGATCCCAGCAATACTAAAATAAAGGCTCCGGATATCCCGGGCAGAATCATGGCGCAAACGGCCAACGCACCAGAAAGAAACAGATAGGGGAGGCTTTCGTTTTGTTCGGATACGGGAAGGGAAACGACCAGGTAAGCCAGAACCGCTCCAAGGATCATTGTGAAAAGTACTACTGCTTTCCACTGGCTGATGGCTTTGCCAACATAGAAGATACTGGCAAGCACCAGACCGAAAAAGAACGCCCAGAGAAGTACTGGTTCGTTTTCCAGCAGCCAGCTGATCCCCTTCGATAAGGAAACAACACTGATGCCGATACCCAGGAACAGGGACAGCAGAAAATTGCCGTTAATTGCCTTCCAGCAGGAGGCTAATCCATCCTTTCGCAACGTTTTCAGCAGGCCGGGGCCAATGGCATTGATGGAATTTATAAGTTCTTCATAGATCCCGGAAATGAAGGCTATGGTACCCCCGGAAACACCGGGTACCACGTCGGCAGCCCCCATGGCCATGCCTTTTAATAAAATCCAGATGTAGTGTAACAGGTTTCGGTCTCCCATAGATAATAAAAAAGCAAAAATAGCTTATTTATTCGGAAGCTTTCCGGCACTCTTTTACAATGCGTTTCACCCAGGAGGCAGCAGAAAATTGCGGGCAGACTTTTTCGAAAAATTCTAACTTCTCAGGGTCTTGTTCAATGGCGGTTTTGAGCTCCTTTTCGGCCTGATCGGCCTGTTGGAGCGTTCGGTAGGTTCCGGCAAGAAAGAAATGAATTTCCGCCGCTTCGGGATAAAATTCCGCGCCCTGCTTCAATACCTCGGCGGCGGCGGCAACTTCCCGGTTTTTGTGAAGGACCTCTGCCCACTGCAGCCAGGTATCCAGTTCGTAATTGCCCAGGTCAACGGCTTGTTTAAAGGCAAAATCTGCCTCGTCCATTTGCCCGAGTGCCTTGTGGATCAGTCCGCACCGCTTCCAGTAGGTCGGGTTCTCCCCGTCTATATTAATGGCTTTATCAATATATTCCTTAGCCTTGCCGTACTCCCCGAGGCGGTGGTAGTGGTCGGTAATAGCCAGCCAGCCCTTATCCAGCAAGGGGTCTTCATGTACGGTGAGATAATAATAATATCGGGCTTCATCCTCCATCCCCAACTTTTCATGGCATTTCCCAATCCGCAAATAAGCATGGGAAGTGGGGTCATCCATTTCGATAGTGGTGGTGTAATTGATAATGGCTTCTTCGTATTTTCCCAATTTCTCCAGGACCTTACCTTTCTCAAAGTAAGCCCCAATGAAATGGTCGTCGGAGATAATGGCGAATTCAAAGGCACCAAGGGCCTCCGGGTACATCTTTAAACTGTAATACTGCTTGCCCAGTTGATGCCAGGCAACCTGGCAATAGGGTTGGTTTTCCAGGTATTCATTCAGAAACTTAATGGCTCCTTCATGGTCCTCTAGAAATTCAAAGCAGTAAACCACATTGTACAGCGAAGCATAATCTTCCGGGTCTTCTGTCAGGCATTTCAAAAACCATTTCTTGGCCTGCAGGTAGTCGTCCAGGAACAGGTATTCCATCCCAAGAAGCGAATAGATATCAAATTGGTTGTCTGAAAGGCTCAGTGCCCTTTCCAGCAGTTCTATGGCCGCTTCGTGATTGTCCTTTTTAGAAAAAATATTGGCGCGCTGAATATAGATTTCCTCATTGGTCCCGTCTATAAGCTGAATCTGATCGAGGATCTTCTCGGCTTTCTCGAACTGGTTTTCAAACACCAGTACCTCCACGTTCAGCAGGCGGATATCCATGGAATCCGGATGTTGTTCCAGACCCATTCGGATGGCTTTCTTTGCCAGGGAGATTTTTCCGTTGTTCAGATAGTGGTGGATAATGTCTTCAAAGTCCTCTGCATCAAAGAAATAGACGTCGTCTGTCTTGAGCATGGATTCAAATTTCACTATGGGTTGGTTGGGTTGTTCATTCGGATCTAACGCCATATATGCCTGTTTGGTTTCCGTATGGACTTAAAAATATTTTTTTGAGGGCAACAAAAGGGTAGGTTCAAGGCTTTCTTATTAACAATTTAGTTAACACCCGCTTTGGGATAACGATTGAGGACTTCCAGAATCTGCTGGCAACCCTTTTGGATTTCTTCATTTGAAATGGTCAGTGGGGGGCTGATACGCACGGCCCGCGTTTCGAATAATAACCAGAAAAGCAGCAGGCCTTCCCGCATGGCTTCCAGGACTAAAAACTGTGCTATTGCTGCCTCTTTCAGGATTAAGGCCAGCATCAGTCCTTTTCCCCTGATTTCTCTAATTAAGGGGTGTTTCAATAGCTCACGGAACAGTAATTCCTTTTCTGTGGTTGCAGGGATCAGGTCTCCTTCCAGCAATACCTGAAGCGTTTTGTGAGCTGCAGCGGCAATTACCGGGTTGCCTCCGAAGGTCGTTATATGGCCCAGGGCAGGATCCCGTTCCAGCAGTGCCATATGGTCAGCAGAAGCAGTAAACGCCCCTATGGGTAGTCCGGAGGCCATTCCCTTGCCTATTACGAGTATATCCGGAATACAATTGTAGTGCTCAAATGCAAAAAGCTTCCCGGTTCGCCCGAAACCGGGTTGAATTTCATCTAAGATCAGCAGGCTCCCGGTATCCTGGCAACGCTTTTTAACAGCACTCAGATACCCTGGTTCGGGCTCGATAAAGCCGGCACCCCCCTGAATGGTTTCCAGGATTACGGCTGCCGTTTTGCTGGTAATTTTATCGAGATCTTCCAGGGCATTGAAAGCAATATGTCTGACCCCGGGCAACAATGGCCGGAAAGGAGCCTTCCGGTTTTCGTAGTCCATCAGCGAGAGGCTTCCCATAGTGTTGCCGTGGTAGGCGGTATGTGCAGCTATCAATTCGAAACGGCCGGTAACCCTTCGGGCCAGTTTGAGGGCCCCTTCCATGGCCTCAGTACCCGAATTAACCAAATAAGTGCGTTCCAGGGGGTGGGGGAGTTGTGATGCCAGGAGGCGGCAAAGATCCACAGCTGGTTGTTGAACAAACTCACCGTAAACCATAACATGCATATACTGGGCAAGCTGCTGCTGTGCCGCACCCACTACTCCCGGGTGGCAGTGCCCCAGGGTGCAGGCAGATACCCCGGCCACAAAATCGAGATATGCTTTCCCGGCAGTATCAAATATGTAGGAACCCGAAGCACGGGCCACTTCTAACCCGAGCGGATGTCCGGTTGTTTGCGCCTGATATTTCAGAAAGTCCGTCAGCATGGATCAATTCTTCTTTTTAAGGGATTCTGCCCCTGATTTAGCCGTTTTTTTCGGACGGTCTGTAAGTGGCTTGGTTGCCGAAGAAGTACTTTCCTGTTCAGATTCGCTTCCTTCCTGGTCTATTGGGTTGTCCAACCCTCTTATCAAGGGCAGGACCAGATTATTGTCGTCTTCGTCAAAAATATCTTCCATGCGCCTGATGCGCTCATCGCCCCTCCAGACGAAACCTTTCAGGATACGACTGGCTTCCGGCAGGTCCTTTTCCGGAAAAATATTACCATCCGGGTCTGTATAAAACGTTATTTGTTCAATATCGCTGTTTTCGAGTTCCAACCGGATCTTGCTGCATATGGTCTTGTTGATGCCGAGTAACTGATCATCATCGTCGTACATCCAGTAAATCACCTCCGTATTTTTGACCAGGTCTACTATTTTTAATTCATTTTCCATGAATTTCCCGAAAAGATCCTTTCCCTTGGCCTGGTTATATCCGCGCTGCCCGATACTGTCTTCAGAAATAATAAAGGCATTGCCTAGCACTTTGAGGGAATCCATTTTTTCGGTTTCCTTATTGCTGATCAGGTGAATACTGTCTCCGGTCATTTGGTTTTCCAGGTTCCAGAGGACAGGCCTTCGGATCATTTGGGTCAGGCCTTTACTTTCTTCGAAATGAATGGAATCGCATTTACCACTCATGTCGGTCTTGTAAAATTTTGCATTTCGGAAGGCCCTTAATATACGGGCATCCGGTTTTCCGGTAACCATCAGTGTATCTCCGTGCATATACAGAGAATCCTGTTCCACAAGGCTAATAGATACCGCCCTGCGGGTTGCAAAGACTGAATCCCGCCCCTTATGGACCTCCGCATAGTGGGCCCGGATCACCCCCTGGTTAATGGTATCCGTAACTTTTATATTGTTGGTGGCCGAGGCAAACTCGGCGGCTTTATTAAAGTACACGCTGTCCCCTTCAATGATCCGGTTGGAATAATGGATCTCCGTATTTTTTATGCCATAACCCGTCTCGGTCTGGGTGTCGTAAAACCCGCGTTCGCAATAGATCTCGTAAGTGTCGCCCGTAATGGTGGAGGGACCGTACATATATGCGTTTTTAGAAGTGGTGTAGTAGTCCAGCCGACGTGATTCCAGGGTATAATCCGGGTTTTCTATATAGACACTGTCCAGAAACTGGTATTTCTTAGAGATCATATAATAGCGACCTACCTCACTGGTAAGCGTATTGACTGAGTCCACTACCTTTCCGTGATCCCGGTAGTAGGACTCCTGCTTTTGGCGGTCAAAATAAAGCGTATCGGTGGTCAGGGTCATGGAGCGGTTGGTTAGCCGTACCTTCTCATACGCCTTGGCCAGTTTAACATTGCCATCGTATTCCACATACCCGCTGGTCATCAAAACAGAATCACCCTGTTTCAGGCGAACGTTTCCTATGGCTTCCAGCCGGTTTTCCTTCTGATACAGGAAGGCATAATCGCACCAGAGGTCTGCCCCCTGATGCTCAAACTGCACCTGACGCTGGTCTTTACTGAAGATGGAGGCCCCGGGCCGCAAGGACTCGTCCTTGGTAAAGCTTCCCCCGTAAACAATAGTGATTTTAGTACCGGCCTGGGAAGCTTGCTGGGCTAACAGCGGCATACAGCAAAGGCATGCCAAAATAAAGGTAATACAGGCTTTCAAGCTTAAATTTTAGCCAAAAATAGCACAAAATAGCGCGTAGCAGAAAGATTTGGGAAGCTTTTAGGAATTAGCTTTTGAGGCGGTGGATGGTCTGGGTCCGATCCGGCCCCACGGAAACAATTTTAATGGGAGTTTCCAGGGCTTCCTCCAGATAATCGATGTATTTTTTTAGATTCTCAGGTAACTGGGCCGCTTCGGTCATACGGGTAAGGTCTTCTTTCCAGCCCGGTAATTCGGTATAAACCGGCGTCAGGTGTTCGGCTTCTATGGTATAGGGCAAATGGGTTATTTTTTCTCCTTTGTAGTGATAGGCCGTACATACTTTGATGGTTTCAAAACCACTCAGCACATCTGCCTTCATCATCATCAGCTGGCTAACGCCATTAATTTGCACCGCGTATTTCAGGGCCACCAAATCAAGCCACCCGCACCTCCTGGGCCTGCCGGTAGTGGCACCAAACTCGTTTCCGACCCGTCCCATGGTTTTTCCATCCTCATCAAATAATTCGGTAGGGAAGGGCCCGCTGCCCACCCGGGTGGTGTAGGCCTTGAAGATCCCGTAGACCTCCCCGATATTTCCAGGGGCAATACCCAGCCCTGTGCAGGCTCCGGCCGCTGTAGTATTGGAAGAAGTAACATAAGGATAGGTTCCGAAATCGATATCCAGCAGGGAGCCCTGAGCGCCTTCGGCTAAAATTTTCTTTCCGGATTTCAGCGCCTGGTGCACATACTCCTCGCTATCGATGAATTGTAGCGATTTGAGGTTTTCCACTGCACTGAAAAATTCCGCTTCCAGTTCCTGAAGGTTGTATTGAATGTCCACATTGTAAAAATGGATCATAGCCTCGTGCTTGTCGGCAAGGGTGCGGTACTTATCTTTCCAGTCTGCCAGTTCCAGGTCTCCAACCCGCAGCCCGTTGCGTCCCGTTTTATCCATATAGGTGGGACCTATTCCCTTGAGAGTGCTCCCAATTTTAGCCTTCCCCTTGGATGCTTCAGAAGCGGCATCCAGCAGCCGGTGTGTGGGCAGGATCAGGTGTGCTTTCCTGGAGATAAGCAGGCTCTTTTGAATATCGATGGGAAACCTGGATAAATTCTCCAGTTCCCTGCGGAAGATAACCGGGTCTATGACTACTCCGTTTCCTACAATGTTCAATGCCTTTTTGTGAAATATCCCGGAAGGAATGGTATGCAGAACATGTTTGATCCCGTCGAATTCCAGGGTGTGTCCGGCATTCGGCCCTCCCTGGAACCGCGCTATGATATCGTAGTTGCCAGTTAATACATCAACTATTTTTCCTTTTCCTTCATCCCCCCACTGGAGTCCGAGCAAGAGATCTGCCTTCATGCGTCCGATTCGGTTATTTAGAAGCTTCTTCCTTGGGGTTTCGGGTCCCGTAAAAGTAAAGCGAGTGATTGTTGATTTTTATGTCGAAAACCTCTTCAATGGTTTTCTTGATGGATTGAATACGCGGGTCACAGAATTCCACTACCTCCCCGGTATCGGTAAGGATTACGTGGTCGTGCTGCCGGTCAAAATAAGATTTTTCGTATTGCGCCTGGTTCTTGCCAAACTGATGCTTTCGGACCAGTTTGCACTCCAGCAGTAATTCTATGGTATTGTACAGGGTGGCCCTGCTTACACGATAATTCTTGTTTTTCATTTTGATATAGAGGGACTCTATGTCAAAATGCTCCTCGGAATCATAGATTTCCTGCAGAATGGCATAACGCTCAGGTGTCTTCCTGTGCCCGTTTTCCTCTAGAAAGGAGGTGAATACGTTTTTTACGATTTCCTGGTCTTTATTTCCCATCTGAATGTCAGCTCAATCCGGCTACAAAAATACAGTTAAAAATAAGAATAGCGGGAATTTGAAAGCTGATTTTAGCGAGCCTTGAAGGATCACACCCGGCTCACTTTGTCGATACCGTTTATTTTTTTGAGGTTCGCCATCAGTTTTTTCAGGATCGTATTATTTTTTACAACCACCGTTATACGTCCGCTGAAAGTACCGCCATCCGTTCCGAAATTCAGATTGCGCATATTTACATGCATCTCATCTGAAATGATATCGGTTATATCATTGATCAGCCCCATATTGTCTATTCCGCTCAGTTGCAATTCGGCAGTAAATTCCTCCTGAGTGGAATCTACCCACTTCGCGGCGATAATCCGGTAGGCGTAATTCGATTGGAGGGAAATAGAATTAGGGCAGTTTTTCTTATGAACCTTAATACCCTCGTTGACGGTTACAAAGCCGAACACATCATCGCCGGGAATGGGATTACAGCACTGGGCAAGGGTGTAATTGAGTTTTTCTTCTTCCTTGCCGAAGACCAGCATGTCGTATTTGGCAGTGATCTCGTCCCGGTTGATCTCATCCTGTGCAGGTTTCCTTCGGATCTTATTTTTAAAGAAACTGATAAAAGCATTGTTGTAGGAGGCCGCAAAATCCCTGATTTGCTGGTTCTCAATGGTACCGTTACCAACCCTGAAAAATAAATCCAGGCTGGTTTTAAGACGGAAGTAAGCCACCATTTTGTTAACCACGTCTTCTGTGAGCGTAATTTTCAGGGATTTTAATTTTCTCCTGAGGACTTCTTTTCCATCTTCCGCAATTATTTTTTTCTCTTCTTTCAGGGAGGAGCGGATCTTGGAGCGGGCCCGGCCAGTGGTGGCGTAATCCAGCCAGTTCTGATTGGGCTTGGCATTATCAGAGGTAATAATTTCCACCTGGTCCCCACTCTTGAGAACCGTATTTAAAGGCACCAGTTTACCATTTACCTTGGCCCCCCTGGTATGCATGCCCACCTCGGTATGGATGTGAAACGCGAAATCCAGTGGGGTTGCTCCTTTTGGGAGCGATTTTAATTCCCCCTGTGGAGTAAAGACAAAGATTTCCTTGGAATAGAGGTTTAGTTTGAATTCCTCCACAAAATCCACCGCACTTCCATTGGAAGACTCCAGGGCCTCCTGTAGCCGGTTCAACCAGACTTCGATACCCTGTTCCTTCTGATCGCCGTGTTTGTATTTAAAATGAGCCGCATAACCTTTTTCGGCAATTTCATGCATACGTTCTGATCGGATCTGTACTTCCACCCACCGCCCCTTAGGGCCCATTACCGTAATATGCAAAGCCTCGTATCCGGTACTTTTTGGGGAGGAGATCCAATCGCGAAGCCTGACCGGGTTGGGGGTAAAATGGTCCGTTACGATCGAATAAATTTTCCAGGCCAGGAATTTTTCATTCCTGCGGTCTGATTTGTATATAATCCGGATGGCGAATTTGTCGTAGATCTCGTCAAAGTTCACATTCTGTGTCACCATTTTACGGCGGATGGAATAAATGGACTTTGACCGTCCCTTGATATCGTAATTCAGGCCTTCCTGGTCGAGGGAATCTTTTATAACCTTGGTAAAATCATCAATATACTGTTGCTGGTCTTCCTTGGAGTCCTCTATCTTGCTCTGAATGTCCTGGTAGACTTCCGGCTCGGTATATTTTATGCTGAGGTCCTCCAGTTCTGTTTTTATATTATACAGGCCAATCCGGTGTGCCAGGGGGGCATAGATATACAGTGTTTCCGAAGCAATTTTAACCTGTTTGTTTTCCGGCATGGAATCCATGGTGAGCAGGTTGTGGTAACGGTCCGCAATTTTTATGATGATCACCCGGATATCATCGTGCAGGGTAAGCAGCATTTTCCTGAAATTCTCCGCCTGCTGGGAGATATTCATGTCCTTTTTCATGTGGGCGATCTTGGTGAGGCCATCCACAATCCGGGCCACGGTTTCCCCGAACATCTGTTCAATATCGTCCAGGGTGTAGGGAGTGTCTTCCACCACATCGTGCAAAAGTGCAGAGGCTATTGAAACCGCATCCAGGCCTATTTCCGAAGCAACGATCTTTGCAACTGCTATTGGATGAAAGATATAGGCTTCCCCTGACTTACGCCTTTGGTCTTTATGTGCGTCTACAGCCACATCAAACGCCTGGCGAATCAGCTTTTTGTCTTCATTCGAAAGCGTCTGATAACTCACCCGCAGCAATTCCTTGTATTGCTTGGCGATCTCCTTGTTTTCCTTTTCTATGTAGGTCTCCGTAGGCATAACCTTAAAAATAGCATAAATCTGTATGATCAACAACAAAAATCGTGCCCGCGACTAAAGGAGCCGTTATGGCAGTAATGGGCCACTTTAGCGCTAAGAAAGCAATGACATGAAAGAGGTATGACTTATTTGAAGATTGCCCGGGGGTTCATTTTTTGGATTGCAGTAAATTGTAAATAAAACCATTGGAGAGGATGGCACCAACGGCAAGGGCGCCTAATAAATACTGGTAATTTTCTGATCCGTTGTACAAATATGAGGCGATAAATATTACGGCTGCCCATATAAGGGCATTGACGATAATTAGTTTTTTCATGTTGTCATATTTTTGATATTACTTCAAATCCGTGTCCGTAAACGGACATAAAA
The DNA here is from genome assembly GCF_052497835.1 of Robiginitalea insularis. Taxonomy (NCBI): domain Bacteria; kingdom Pseudomonadati; phylum Bacteroidota; class Flavobacteriia; order Flavobacteriales; family Flavobacteriaceae; genus Robiginitalea; species Robiginitalea insularis. The sequence continues at coordinate 259,474 of NZ_CP199296.1, read as the reverse complement.
TTTGGTATAATTTAAGATAATTTTTTTCAGGCTGCTTGCGAACTCATGAATGGTGGGGAACCAGTTATTTTTTGAGAGGCAGGAAGATAGCCATCAGGGATGCCAGTGCCCAGGTGGCTTCCAGAATAATAAAGGGGATGTAATCCAGCAATACCGAGGCCAGGCAGGCAAGAGAAGCCCCGATCAGGTTCAGCAGCTTAAAAGAAAGCTGGTTCGTTTTTAAGACCCCGCTGATATTCAGGATATAGGCGCTCAGAATGAGAAAGACGCCTGTGGCGCCGGTCCAGTCGGCAAGAGTCATCATTAATCTAATTAAAAATTAAACCCCGTACTTTCGGGCCTTCAGGTTCCCGATCCGGCGGCTTAGCGGGGGGTGGGAGTAATGTACAAAAACATAGGCAGGATGCGGCGTGAGATTGCTCAGATTATTCCTGGAGAGCTTTTTTAGCGAGCTGATCAGCGGTTCCGCAGCAAAGGTTTCCCTCGCAAAATTATCTGCCTGGTATTCAAAGCGCCGTGAGATATAGTTCATTACCAGTCCGGTAATCTCGCTGATAGGGCTGTACAAAAGCCCGAAACTCAGCAAGGCTGCATGGAAACTGGGCGTACTCACCCCAATAGCCTGGGAAAGTTCAGGATGGTTGATAAAGACAGACAGGAGATAAAGGGTAAATCCTGTGAGCAAAATGGAAACAATCAGGTTAAAGACGATGTGTTTTTTCTTGTAATGACCCACTTCATGTGCCAGTACGGCCACTATTTCAGATTCATCCAGGTCTTTGATAAGCGTGTCGTATAGCGTAATGCGCTTTTCCTTGCCAAAACCTGAAAAATAAGCGTTGGCCTTGGTAGACCGCTTCGAGCCATCTATCACAAAAATATTTTTTAATTCAAAGCCCACCTTGCGGCTATAGGCTTCAATACGAGACTTTAAACTGCTATCTTCCAGCGGCACCTGCTTGTTGAACAGGGGAACAATCAGGCGGCTGTAAAAAAGGTTCATAAAAAGGGTGAAAAAACTGATGGCCCCCCAGGCATATATCCAGAACCCGTTTCCGGCCCACCTGTAAAACCATATTACCAGCAACAGTAAGCCACCACCGAGAAACACCATCAAAAAAGTACTCTTTAACCGGTCTGTAAGCCATAAGGCCGGGCTACTGGTATTAAAACCAAAGGCTTCTTCAATCACGAAGGTATGGTAATAACTGAAAGGCAAAGACAGTAAGCCGCTTCCCAGCAATATAATCCCGAAGAATAACAAGCCCTTGCTGATTGGATTTTCACTGATACCCATCGCGAGTTGGTCTACCCATTCAAAACCACCGAAAATCAAAAAGGCCAGGGTAAGGGCCAGGGAAAAACTCCCTGAAAACAGGCCAAAGCGGTAATTAGCTTTTTTATAAGCCATGGATCGTTCATAGGCCTCAGATGAATATACATTGGCCACCTCTTCTGGCAGGGGATCGCCAAACTTGCGGGCGTTCAGGTAATCCAGCAAGGTTTCTACCGCAAATTGCAGTATCAGGATTCCGATAATAAGGTAATACAGACTTTCTGAAGACATGGGATTGGTTTGAGCGGTGGGAAAAATACTAATAAATTTTTGTACGCCAGTAATTTATTAGACAACTGACCTTTCTTTTGGCATGCTACGGTTTTACATTTCCAAAATTGCGCTGGCGCAGTGCTTCAAATATAATGATGGATGCCGCGACCGAAACATTCATGGAATCTATGCTGCCCCGCATAGGGATCTCTATATTGAGATCGGCACGTTCACTCCAAAACGGGCTCAACCCGGTTGCCTCCGTTCCCACTGCAATTGCAGTTGCTCCGCTGTAATCTGCCTGGTCGTAACGGGTAGGGGCCCCAAGCGCTGCAGCTAATACCTGAATCCCGTGTAGTTTTAAAAAATCAGAGACTTCCTCCACGCTTCCAACAGCTACCGGTACGGTAAAAAGACATCCCACACTGGAGCGTATTATATTGGGATTGTATAGATCCCCACGGGGGTTGACAATGATAACGGCATCCAGGGCTGCTGCGTCTGCTGTTCGAAATAAAGCCCCGATATTTCCAGGCTTTTCAGGAGCCTCGGCTAAAAGGATAAGAGGTTTCTTATTGGCAAAAGCCAGGGATTTCAAATCATGATTCTGGGACTCCATAAGGGCGAGTACCCCCTCTGTACCCTCACGGTAGGCCGTTTTTTTATAGACTTCCGCACTAAGGGCTACTAATTCCCTTACATCGGAAATACCGGACAGTTCCCGGGCCTCCTCCAGTGGGGTTATATCCGGACAGAAATAAAGCCGGACCAGCCGATACCCTCCCTGCAGAGCCAGTTGCAGCTCCCTTTTTCCCTCGAGCAGAAAATGCCCTGTTTTACGCCGCTCCCGGGATTTCTCCCTCAGGCTGATGAGCTGCCGAACTTCAGGGTTTTGAAAGCTGCTGATATATTTGGGTTCGGTCATAAGGCAATATTAAAGAAAAAACGGAACAGGCTTAGCCGCCTGTTCCGTTCTTTTTTTGTTTATGGCTGAGGCTTATTGCCCTTCATATTTTTCCATATAGCGCTTCCAAAGCTCTGTTTGATGCGTTTCAAGGGAAATTTCCCTGCCATCTATAAAGGCATGGGTCAGCCGGTTGCCCCTCATTTCAAGGGCGTTGCCCTCCGATATGAAAAGGGTTGCACTTTTTCCGCTGGCCAGGCTCCCGTATTTGTCATCAATACCCAGAATTTTTGCAGTATTGCTACTGATGAGCTGCAGCGCTTTTTCAAATTCCAGGCCCTGTCCGGCAACCTGCCCGGCATAGAAGGGAAGGTTACGGGTCTGGAAATTGGATGCATCCGCATTCTGTATGCCTACCAGCAGGCCTGCATCAACCAGTAATTTGGGTAATTTGTAGGTATGGTCATACGGATCGTCGTTGAGGTTCGGCAGGGTATGGGTATAGTTAACCAGGACCGGGATCTGCTGATCTTTCAGGAAATCAGTGATCTTATGCGCCTGATACCCTCCAACCAGTACTACCTTCTGAACCCCGGCGGTCTTCATGGCACTTATCCCATCGATGATTTCGCGTTCCCCGTCTGCGTATACGTACAGGGTTTTACTACCGTCAAACAGGCCCTGCATGGCCTTGAAGGCAGGATTCAGCGGGCTGTTGCTTCCGGAGCCGTATGCCTTTGCGTTTTTTACAAAATCCGCAACCTCCTGCTGTTGCTCGCTGTAGTCTTTGTTGGGTCGGTAGCCTCTTTCTTCTCCAAGCCACCATCTGCCCCTTCTAAAGGTGCTGGGCCAGTTTAAATGAATCCCGTCGTCTTCCCTGACGATAGCATCTTCCCAGTTCCAGGCATCAAATTGTACTATGGAGGAGGTACCGGAGATACGTCCTCCCTGAGGGGTTATCTGCCCAAGGAGCACCCCGTTTGGCCGCATGCTTTCCACTACCTGCGATTCCGCGTTATACGCGATGATACTTCTTACATGCGGGATCATGTCCCCGATCTCGTCCTCGTCATCGGAGGCCCTTACTGCGTTAATTTCAATAAGGCCCAAAGACTTTCCCGGGGCAATGAAACCCGGATAGACATGTTTTCCGCTGGCATTGATTACTCTTCCCCTTGGGCTGACATTTGCACCAATTTCGGTGATGAGGCCCTTCTCAAAAACCAGGGTGCCGTTTTCAATAACGCTCCCATCGCCAAGGTGCAGGGTTGCCCCGCTGATGCTGATCACCTCTGACTGAGGCAGAGCAGGGGTCTGCTGGGCCATAGAGAGGGAGGCTATCAGCATAATTGCCCAAAGAATTCCGTTGTATTTTTTCATGTTTCGTGTTTTATATGGATTCATACTACAGGCTGTCACAGTGAAATTTTTCCTTTTGCTTCTGACGGGGAGTTCTCAGGTTGCCGGAACCGTCTTTCTCCTGCAGCATCATATTAATGAGCTGGTTGCGTTCTTCGGCCAACTGGCTGCGCAGAAGGGCATCTGTTTCCATATCGAAATAAGGAACCCCTTCTATAAAGGTCTTTTCGGCTTTGGCCACAACGGAAAGCGGATGGTCCGTCCACAATACCAGGTCTGCATCCTTTCCTTCTTTAATACTACCAACCCGGTCGTCCAGGTGCAATAATTTGGCGGGGTTCAGGGTAACCATCTTCCAGGCTTCCTCTTCTGACAGCCCCCCGTATTTAACGGTTTTGGCAGCCTCCTGGTTCAATCTTCTGGACATCTCGGCATCATCGCTGTTGATGGCCACGGTTACTCCTTCGCTGTGCATGATTGCAGCATTGTAAGGAATGGCGTCCTTAACCTCGTATTTATAAGCCCACCAGTCGCTGAAAGTGGATCCGCCCACACCGTGTTCCGCCATTTTATCAGCAACCTTATACCCTTCAAGGATATGGGTAAAGGTGTTAACCCTAAAGCCCATTTTCTCGGCCACCTTCATAAGCATGTTGATTTCGCTCTGCACGTAGGAATGACAGCTGATAAAGCGTTCGCCCCTGAGGATTTCCGCCAGGGTTTCCATTTCCTCATCATATCGGAACGGTTTTCCCGAATCCTTTAAAGCCTGGTATTCTTTGGCGCGTTGAAAGTAATTCATAAACACCTGTTCAACCCCCATCCGTGTTTGCGGAAAACGACTATAACTTTGCCAGTTGCTCTGCTTGACATTTTCACCCAAAGCAAATTTTATAAACTTCGGCATGTCTTTGTAAATCATTTCAGAAGCACTTTTTCCCCATTTCAGTTTCAGGATGGCGGATCGCCCCCCGATGGGATTTGCAGACCCATGCAGCAGCTGTATGGAGGTAACCCCTCCGGCCAGGTTTCGGTAAATATCAATATCCTCAGGATCCACCACATCTGTCATTTTTACCTCGGCAGATGAATTGTGGCCCGATTCATTGATGGCCAGACCGGCAATATGACTGTGCTCGTCAATGATGCCCGCTGTGAGGTGTTTCCCCGTTGCGTCTATCACTTTGGCGTTCCCAGGGCTAAGGCCTTTTCCTATTTTGGATATTTTTCCATTGCGAACCAGTACATCGGTATTTTCCAGTATTCCGGCCGCCTCTCCGGTCCAGACCGTTGCATTGCGGAATAATATATCTTGTTGTACGGGCAGGCTGCGATAGCCGTATCCGACATTCGGATAGCTGATGGGTACCAGCTCCGGAGTAGCTGAAACCTCCGCATCCTTTTCAGTGGTTTTTTCCTTATAAGTAGCGCTTCGGGTAGCTGTAAAGCGGTCTTCAGTACCATTAGGAAGTACTACTTTGCCTTTAATCTGGCTGGGTTCTGATACCCTGGCAGTCAGCCGGTAGCGATCCTCCCCGTCTGTAAAGGAGAGGTCCAGCCAGTCACCGCTGTAACTTAATTTGGATTTAAGTTCGGTACTGTCTTTACTTACCTTAAGTTTTGGAGAACCTGCCTTTCCGGAAACTTCCAGGCTAAAGGGCTGTCTGTTAAGCATAAGGCTGTAATCTCCACGAATGTCTTTTTGGGTCATGTCGGAGAGCACATTACGGCGTCCCAGCACCCAATTTTCATACATTGTGGTTTCTTCATCAAAGACTGGTCCTGAACTGATCAGGAAATTTGCCAGGTAGCCGGGTTTCAGGGCACCGATCTTGTCACCCTGCCCGAGTAACTGAGCCGGGACAGTGGTCAGGGCCTGTAATGCCCTGCTCTCTGATAAACCATATTTAATGGCCTTGCGGATATTGGTGTGGAAATCCTTCATGGATTTCAATCCTTCAAGGGTAAAGGCAAAGTTGATGCCGTTCTTTTCCAGGACGGCCGGGTTGGAAGGGGCCTGATTCCAGTGCTTCATCTCCTCCAGGCTGATATAGGCCGCCTGATAGGGATTGGAAACGTCAAAGGCTTCCGGAAAATTCAGCGGCACCACCAGGGAGGCGTTGGTTGCCTTGATATCAGCAATATTTTCATATTCCTGTCCGCCGGCCAGCATTATATACTGAACACCAAAGGCATCGCCAATCCCGTCTGCCCTGAGGATGTTCCCTTTGTCCCCGGCGGCAAAAAACTGTACTAAATTCCGGTTTGCCAGCAGTGCTTCAAGGGAAAGGTCTGTGGTACTTACATTCCCTTTGGAATACCAGTCTGCATCGTAATACATTTGCCGGAGCAGTGCCATGGAACCCATCAGGGAGCTGGGGTAACTCTGCAGCGCAGCAATGCTCCTGTCAAATGAAAAGTACTGCCCTGATACCCCTTTCAGCAGGCGCTGGGAATCGGTACCTTCCGGATCCAGGGCAATAAAGGAACCTGTACCCCGGGCGATCCCGTCCTGTACATGGCTGTTTACGGCTCCAAAGCCGATAGCCTGAAGTTCTTTAGCCTTCTTTGTATCGAACTTGTAAGCGTCTACCGCCTGTTTCTCAGGCATCACATGGTCGTTCCAGTAAAAGCCCTCTCTGCTGGGTTCATATTGGGCAGACCGGCCGGAGCGCTGGGCCCTTTTGGCCTGTTCCACTCCAAAAGAAGAAAAGACATCGATAAAAGAAGGATATACATATTTACCTTCAAGGTCTATCACAATGCTATTAGCGGGAATCCGCACATTGGTCCCAACCTGAACCACCTTTCCTTTTTGTATGAGCAGCGTACCGTTGGCTATCTGTTCGGTAGGACTTACAAAGATTCTGGCATTGGTAAATGCCGTATAATTGTTGTTGGCAGATTTAACGCCTTCATTTTCAGGGAAGTATTCCTGAGCATGCACCAGGGCGCCCAGCCATAAGATGGCCGGGATTAGTAGTTTCCATTTCATCTGGGTGTGTCTTTTTGAATTAGTCGAACTAAAAATAGGGTAATCACAAGGGAAGCAGGAATTTCCCCTGAATTTTTAACATTTCTTTAAATCACTGCTAATCCGCTAAAGCCGGTGTAAGCCCTTCTTTGTGGTGGTATGCAATCAGCAGGGAAACCACGCGGCTGTAACTCCTTATTCCATCCCGTTGTCCGTTGGCCTGCAGATAGCTGTTAAAGATATATTTGAAGACCGGTTCGAGGGGGTTTTTATACTGCTCCCAAAAACGCCGGACTTCTTCAAAGTTCCGCTTCAGACCCGGATTCATTTTTCCGCTCAGTGATTTGCGGGCCTCAGGATTTAGCTGGTCCAGAGAACTAAGGCAGTAGGAAAGCGCATAGGCAGTTGAGCTGTATTGAATATATGGATCTTTATTTCGGGAACTGACCAGCCACCCGATAAAATTCGTTTCATTTTCTGCAGAATAACCTAACTGGTGGGCTACCTCATGCCCGCAAACCACCGGAAACCGAAAGAGTGGCAGTAGGCCGTTAACCTGCGCTTCCCCTGTAAAGGGGTTCAGGTAGCCCCCGTACCCCATATAGGAAAGCAGGCTGCTGAAGATAGAGTTTTTCAGGCTGGCCGGGTAGTATTCAAATTCAGGGTAATCTGCTTTCAGCAGCTGGTAGCCTTGCCGGGTTTTCTGAAAACTTTCCGGTTTTGTAAAATTAAATCTCACCGCCTGCAGACTGTCTCCGGCCAATTGCAGTTGTTGCCTGTTGGCTTCTTTCAGCAGAAATTCGGTAAGCGTGATCAATTGCTGTTCTGAATAAGATTCTTTGAGCCCCAATTGCTGCCCCAGGGGCATCCTGAAATAATTCAGCCCCCAGAGGCTGTAAAAGGTAAAATGCAGAATGGCAAGGGACATGATTAAATCGCGCAGAAAAGGAAGGGGTTTTGCGCGGATTTTATGCCGCTTTCTGATCAGGTACCACAGAGCCAGCAGTCCCAGGCATGCATATAGCATATCTCCCACTGAAAATGGGACCCACCCGTAGAGGTAACGGAAAAAAACCGAAATATAGGGGTAAACGCCCTGACTGTAATATTTCTCAACCCAGCCCGGATGTGCAGCCGCCCACTGTATCAGTAGTATCTGAATGGGCAGGCTCAGGGCAATCCCATTTTTTAATTTGCTTTTCACAAGCTCAAAAATAGCCATTAATCATTCAGACTTGAATTGCAATATGTACTTTTAAGGACTTTTAAAAGACCGAAGACTATGAGTAATTCAATAGCGGAACTGAAACCGATGCAAATCTGGAAAAATTTCGCAGCCCTTAACGCGGTTCCCAGACCTTCCAAAAAAGAAGAGAAAGTCATACAGTTTATGATGGCATTCGGGACTTCTCTGGGCCTGGAAACCGAAAGGGATGCTTCCGGTAATGTGCTGATCCGTAAACCGGCCACTGCTGGTATGGAAGACAGGAAAACTGTGGTTTTACAGGCCCACCTGGACATGGTCCATCAAAAAAACAACAATACCGAATTTAATTTTGATACTCAGGGGATACAGATGTATACCGATGGGGACTGGGTACGCGCAAAAGGCACCACTCTTGGGGCAGATAACGGCCTTGGGGTGGCAGCCATAATGGGCATTCTCGAATCCAGCGCCCTTATCCACCCTCCGCTTGAAGCCCTTTTTACAATAGATGAGGAAACCGGGATGACCGGGGCCAAAAACCTCAGTAAAGACTGGTTAAAGGGAGAAATACTGCTCAACCTGGATACCGAGGAGGACGATGAACTTGGGATAGGATGTGCCGGCGGGGTGGATATTACCGCAAGCGGCATGTATCAGCCCATAGCTTCAGGAAATGGGATGTCCGGAATCCGCCTGCAGATAAAAGGATTGAGCGGCGGGCATAGCGGGATGGATATCCATAAAGGACTCGGAAATGCCAATAAGCTGATGACCCGGCTGCTGTATGCCTGCCAGGCCGAACAGCCCTTCGGCCTGAATAGTTTTCAGGGGGGGAATCTCCGCAATGCAATCCCCAGGGAGAGTGTAGTTATCCTTGCGGTTGAAAATTCCGGTTTAAAAAATTTCGAAAAAGCTTTTCAAAACGAAAGAGAAGCCATCCTTTCTGAATACCTTTCACGCGACCCCAATATTACAATTGAAATGGAAGCGGTTGAGCTGCCTAAACAGCTGATGTCCCCTGCAGATCAAACTCTCTTGTTAAGATGCCTGTACAGTGTTCACAATGGGGTATTTGCCATGAGCCATGAGTTCCCTGAAATGACAGAAACCTCCAACAACCTGGCGCAGGTAAGGGTAGGGGAAGGGAGTATCCGGGCAGGTTGCCTGTGCCGTTCTTCCCGTGAGAGTGCCAAAAAAAGCCTTTCCATGCAATTAGAGGCAACTTTTGCGCTGGCGGGGTACAGTGTTGAAATGAGTGGGGATTATCCGGGATGGCTGCCGGAACCGGAATCTGAAATTCTGCAACTTGTCTCCCGGAGATATGAGCATTTATTCGGGGAAACACCGCGCAAAGTAGCGGGGCACGGGGGCCTGGAATGCGGCATCCTGAAAGACCACTACCCTGAAATGGACATGATCAGTTTCGGTCCTACCATCCATGGGGCCCATTCCCCTGATGAAAGGGCATCTGTCAGCTCCAGTCTGAAGTTCTGGAAATGGCTCTGTGATGTACTGCAAAACATTCCGAAGAAAGCATAAAAAACCCCGGGAATTCCCGGGGTCTTAAAATTATTCCTGGATTTCCAGTATTTCCACATCAAATACCATGGTGCTGTTGGGCGGGATCGGTCCGGAGCCCTGTTCCCCATACCCCAGATGCGGCGGGATGAACAAACGGTATTTGTCTCCTACTTTCATGTTGAGCAGGCCCTCTTTAAAACCAGCGATCAGCCTGGACTCTGTACTGTAGTCCATCAGGGAAGGCTGAAATACACCCCTGTGCATTTGCAATAATTGGGAGTAATTTTCGGAGGTCCTTGCAATGGAATCGACACTGGTGTCAAACAGGGTTCCGTTCTCAAGCCAGCCGGCGTAATTGACAATCACTTTATCCCCAATGGCCGGTTTGGGACCGCTTCCTTCCTGCAATGTCAGGTATTTCAAACCGGAGGGCAAAGCCGTGGCCTGCTCTTTTTGCGATTGCAGTTCAGCGACAAAGGCACTCATCATTTTCTGCCGTTCGGCTTCAAGGGCCTCTTCCTCGGCAAAATAGTCCTTCATGATCTGTACAGCGTCGAAATTTTTAGCTTCTTTTCCTTTTCGGACAATTTCTACTTCCTCCATAACTACTGGTTCCAGCGGTTTATTACCCTCACCAACGGGTACTGCCGCGATGCTATCCACTACGTCAATACCTTCAACCACTTCTCCGAATACGGTATGCCGACCGTCCAGCCATGGCGTTTCGGTATGGGTAATAAAGAATTGACTCCCGTTGGTCTTTGGCCCGCCGTTGGCCATGGAAACAATTCCTTTTCCGGAATGGGTCAGGGAGTCTACAAATTCATCCTTAAAACGATAGCCGGGGTTCCCACTGCCATTTGCAAGCGGGTCACCGCCCTGTATCATAAAATCCTTCATGACCCTGTGGAAGGTCAGGCCATTATAGTAAGGTTTGTCCTTAAATTCTTCACTCACAAAAGGATTGTTGCCTTCTGCAAGACTTACAAAATTAGCCACGGTCACCGGAGTTTTGTCGTGCTCCAGGCGGATAACAATATCCCCTTTATTGGTTTGTAATTCAGCGTAAATACCATCGCTCATTTCGGCATAGTGCTTAGACTTACAGGCGCTAAAGAGGCCCAGTGCAAGCAATAGTACAATCAGGGTATTTTTCATAGGAAACATAATTTATTTGGATTCAGTGTTTTTCTCGATTTTCAATATTTCAATGGTGCTTTTGATCGGAACATTAGGGCCAATGCGGTCATTGTCACCATGGTAACCATAAGCCAGGGATGAGGGAAATAAAAAGGTGGCCTTTTCCCCTTCTGCCAGTAACTTTACGCTATTGCGCAGGCCTGGGAATAGCTCCTGTTTGTCTACCTTATAACGCAATTCCCCAATCTCCGATTTCCGGTAGATGGTATCGTTATTCCAACTCATTATATTATAGGTTAGGGTCACCAAATCGTCAGGGCGGGGCTTGTAGGAAGCACTGTCTTGCTGTATCTCGTAATAGTAAATGGAACCACTGGCGGTATTTACATAGCTGTGCAAACTGTCCTTTGTGATGAGCTCCTGCAGAAAAGCCTCCTCTTTTGCCAGAAGGTCTTTATTCCGCTCCGCAGATTGTTTTAAAAAACTCCCGCCTTTCACTTCAACGGGCCGTCTGGGTTGCGGTCCCTCACAGGCGATAATTGTGATAATAAGGCACAGCAGGCCCACAATTTTTCTCATACATTCAATTCCTTTTGGTAGCCGGGCAAAAGCCCTTCGAATTTTTTTGTAGTTTCTTCCAAAGACAGCTCGCTGCGGCCTCCCGCAGCATTTATATGACCGCCTCCGTTAAAATGGGCCCGTGAAAATTCATTCACGGAAAATGAGCCCTGTGACCTGAGGGAAATTTTGATGATTTTCTCATCCCGGTTTTCTATAAAAATGGCCGCCAATACCACATCCTTCAGGGAGAGCCCGTAGTTCACAAAACCCTCCGTGTCTCCCTTTTGAAAATGGTAGCGATCCAGTTCTTCCTGTGACAAGGTAATATAGGCCGTTCGATAGGCGGGAAGGATGGTCAGGTTTTGCAGGGCACAACCCAGTAATTGCAGGCGCTCGGGCCGGTTGGTATCGTAAATATGTCGATGGATTTCGGTATGAGCGGCTCCTTGTTCCATAAGGTGGGCCACAACCCGCATAGTAGTGGCGGTGGTGGCTGCATATTTGAAAGAACCCGTATCGGTCATAATACCGGTATACAGGCAGTTGGCAATTCGGTCGTCAATCTGGTCCAGGGCATCCAGTGATGCCAGGAAATGGTAGACCATTTCACAGGTTGAACTCATCTGTACATCCGAATAGCAAACCCTGGCATAATTTTCCGGGCTCTGGTGGTGGTCGATCATAATAAAATCGGCCTGCAGATCCCGCAGGGCATCCGAAAGGCTTCCGATCCGGTCCAGGGAATTGAAATCCAGGGTGAAAATAAGGCTGGCCAGCCCGATCCGTTCCTTTGCCTGATGCGATTTTTTCTCGTAGTTAATAACCGCTTCAGCCCCGGGCATCCATTTTAAAAATTCCGGAAAATCATTGGGAGAAATAACATCCACATGGTGCCCTCCAGCCTTGAAAAAATGATAAAGCGCCAGGGAGGACCCGATTGCGTCGCCATCGGGGTTCTTGTGCGGGATAAGTACGATGCGTTGCGGAGTGGAAAGCCATTCGCGCATTTGCCGGACATCAGCTGAATTCATGCGCGCAAAGATACGATTTAAATGAAAGACCATCCAAAAGTCCTAAATTTAGCTACTTAAATTTCGTGCTGTGAAAAACCTGTTTACCCTTTGCGCATTACTTATCCTTGTTGCTGGTTGTAAAACTACGCGGAATGCTGCCCCGGCGGGCCTCCAAAATGAGCAGGAAAATTTCCTGATCGCATTCGGATCCTGTAACCGCAACGACCTGCCCAATGACCTTTGGGATGATATTTTGGCTGAAAAGCCGGATCTCTGGATCTGGGGAGGAGACAATGTATATGCAGACACCGATGACATGCGCAAGCTGAAAGCTGAATACGATTTGCTTTCTGCAAATCCCGGATATTCGACCTTAAAGAAAGCCGTGCCCGTTATGGGAACATGGGATGACCACGATTACGGCCTTAACGATGGTGGCCGGGAGTTTCAGGCCCGGGAGCAGAGCAAGCAGGTTTTTCTGGATTTCTTTGAGGTCCCCGCGGAAAGCCCACGCCGCAACCGCCAGGGAGTGTATTACTCCCAAACTTTTACAAGGGGCAGGCATAGTGTAAAAATTATAGTGCTGGATACCCGTTTCCAGCGGTCCGGACTGCGAAAGGACCCCAGTGGCGTAAAACGCTACCTGCCTAACCCAGATCCGGATGCCACCCTGCTGGGAGAAAGTCAGTGGCAATGGCTGGAGGCTGAGTTGCGTAAGGACAGGGCAGACTTCACCATTATTGTCAGCAGTATACAGCTGTTGTCCGGGGAACATGGTTTTGAAAGCTGGCTCAATTTCCCGATGGAGCGCGACCGTTTTTTGGCCCTGCTTGAAAAAGTGCAGCTCCCGGGAGTCATTGTTTTGTCCGGGGACCGGCATATTTCAGAATTTTCAAAATACCCCTCGGAGAAGCTGGGCTATCCTTTAATTGATTTTACCAGCAGCGGCCTAACCCATGTTTATGATTCTTTTTCGGGAGAACCAAATCCGTTCCGGGTAGGGGAGGTGATTTCCGAAATAAATTTTGGCGCACTGCGACTTAATTTAAAAACGCGCCGGGCCCAATTTGAAATTATCGGGGATGGCGGGGCAGTGCTCGGGCGCTTAAGTGAGCAGTATTAATGTTGCGGGTTGGTGCAAGAAAGTGTATTTTTGCCGAAAATTTTTCAAAATGACAGGAAACAGAACCTTTACTATGATTAAGCCGGACGCGGTAGAGAATGGACATATTGGCGCCATTCTTGAAAAAATAACTGCAGCCGGATTCAAAATCATAGCCATGAAATATACACAGCTAAGCCGCAGGGACGCCCGGGAATTCTACGCCATACACAAAGACCGTCCATTTTTCGATGAACTGGTTCAATTTATGACCAGGGGCCCTATAGTCTCGGCCATTCTCGAAAAAGACAATGCAGTAGAGGATTTTCGTGCCTTAATTGGCGCTACAAACCCTGCCGAAGCGGCAGAAGGGACCATCCGTAAATTGTATGCCAAGGATATAGGTGAAAATGCCATTCACGGATCTGATAGTGATGAAAATGCGGCCATAGAAGGGAGTTTTCATTTCTCCGGAAGGGAAATATACGCCTAGGAAAGCATCTTATTGAATTAAAAACCCCCGGTTCTGCCCGGGGTTTTTTATTGCAGTACCAGGGTCCTGACGATCTCCCGACCGAGCTGCTCATTGAGCAGGCTGATTATTTTGGAATTGCCAAGACTTAATTCCTCCCTCAGTACAGAAGAGGTAAGGTAAACGTAAAGGGTATCCCCCTGTAATCGCACTGAACGGGTGTAATTGGCCACTCCCGGCCCCATTACCTCGTTCCAGGTTTCGGCTACGGATACCTGGTCTATTCCTTTTTGCAGGTTGTTTTTTTTGAGGAAGGACTTCAGGGCTTCGCTCATAGACTGCTGATTGTCAGATTTACTCATTGGCAGTGGGGATATTCAGGGGTTTGTATCGTACATAATCATAGACAAGTCCATTGGAATGCCTGATTTGTAATTGGTCCGAATCCAATTTCAGCAATTCTTCTTCCCAGAAAGCATCCATTCCTTTAAAAGTAAGAAAATAACGGCCTTCCCGCTCATGGATTTCAAATGGCAGGGCATCGTCAGAGGTCTCGTAGGTTCCGTCCAAACGGGGTTGCATCTTTTTAAGGAAGCCTTCCCGGGCCTGTAATTGATAAAAGTCTATTGTGCTGTTTATCGTGTATTGCTTGGACTGCCCATCCGGGAAAACCACTTCCTTGATTTCCCAGTAACCCGCTAATTGATTCAGGTCTGATTCCTGCACTCCCCCGCAGGCCGTCAGCAAGAATATTAAAAGGGACATAAAGGGGATATATCTACAGCTTAATAAACGCATAACTCTGGTGTATTTCCTTAACGATCTCCTCGGTACGGTCTGCATGGGTGTCACTGATAAAAATTTGCCCGAAAAGGTCCTGGTTAACCAGGCTTATAATATGTGCCACCCGGCGGGCATCCAGTTTGTCAAAAATATCATCCAGCAAGAGCAGCGGGGTCTCCGTTAATTTTGCTTTCATAAACTGAAATTGTGCAAATTTAAGTGCAATCAGAAACGACTTCTGCTGCCCCTGGCTTCCGAATTTTTTTATGGGATGCCCTCCGATCTGCATATTGAGGTCATCTTTGTGTATTCCCTGCGTACTGTACTGAAACACCCGGTCCTTCTCCTCAAATTTCTGCAGTAAATCCAGCAGGGGCATTTCTGACAATTGGCTGTCATAGTGCAGGCTTACGGCCTCATCCCCACCCGAAATAGCCTGGTATTGTTCCTGAAAAATAGGTTGAAAAGCTTCCATAAACTGCTCGCGCCGGAGGTGAATGCGGCTTCCCAGGCTGTGCATTTGCTGGTTGTAGACCTCCAGGGTGCCGCGGTCGAAAGTGTGGTTGGCTGCAAAATATTTTAACAGCGCATTACGCTGGGATAGAATTTTATGGTAGTCCAGCACATCCTGCAGATAGGCCTTGTCTGACTGGGAAACCACACCATCCATAAATTTTCTGCGGGTTTCGCTTCCCTCAAGGATCAGGTCACGGTCCGAAGGGGAAACAATGACCAGCGGTACTTCCCCTATGTGTTCGGAAATTCGATCGTAAATTTTTCCATTCCGTTTGATTACTTTTTTAACGCCCTTTTTATAACTGCAAACAATCTGCTCTTCTTTTCCTTTTTTTAAAAATTGTCCCTCAATGACAAAGAATTCAGCTCCATGGCGGATATTCTGAGTGGTAATGGGATTGAAATAGCTTTTGCCGAAAGCCAGGTGGTAAATGGCATCCAGAATATTTGTTTTACCCTTCCCGTTTGCCCCTACAATACAATTAATCTTGGAATCAAATGCGAACTCACTGGATTCGAAATTCTTATAATTGAGTAAGGATAAGTGTTTTAGGTGCATATTGCTCAAGCCGCGAATAGTTCAGGAAGGTCCTCGCAAATTATTGAAAAATAACGAATAAATTGCCTTAGGGTTTTGGATAAAACCTTTATTTTTGCGCGACCAATAATACAAAAAATGGCGACATATAAAAAGCGGGGACACAAACCGAAAACCACAGCTGAACAACAGGGTTTAGACCAACAGGGAAGTACCACAGCGGAAGTTTTCAACACTCTTGATACCTCAGCCTCCAAAACCGAACAATGGGTGGCGCGTAACCAGACCTACATTCTGGGTATAATCGGGATCATTGCTGTTGGGGTACTGGGTTATCTGGGCTATCAGCAGTTTATTCAACAACCGCGGGAGGCTACTGCCAGCAACGAATTATTTTTCCCAATGCAGTATTTCCGGCAGGCACAGCAGGATGCTGTACAGGCCGATTCGCTCTACAACCTGGCCCTGAACGGGGCGGAAGGTAAATACGGGCTGCTCGATATCATCAGCGAATATTCGGGAACGGAAGCGGCAAACCTGGCGACCTATGCTGCCGGTGTTTCCTATCTGAACCTGAACCAGTACGATGAAGCCATCGATTATCTTGAAGACTTTAAAACCGATGAAGCCATGCTTGGGCCGGTAGGACTTGGTGCAATCGGAGATGCTTTTATGCAGTTGGGACAAACAGATGATGCCCTGGGATACTACGAAAAAGCCTTTAAACACAATACCAATAACTTTACAACTCCTGTATATCTGCACAAGGCCGGGATTGCGGCCATGAAGCTGGAGCAATTTGCCAAGGCAGAGCAATATTTCAAACGGATCAAAGAGGAATTTCCGCAGTCTTCACAGGCTTCCGGTGTGGATGCCCTGCTCGGAATGGCCCAAAAGGCGGAATAATGGCTACTTCAGGAAAGAACCTTTCCGACTACACTAAATCTGAATTACCGGATGCTTCAGCCATGCGTATTGGCCTGGTGGTATCCGAATGGAACGGGGAGATTACCGAAGCCCTTTACAAGGGGGCTGAAATGGCCTTGCTGGATTGCGGTGTAAAACCCAACCATATCAAAAGGTGGAGCGTGCCCGGAAGTTTTGAACTGGTCTTTGGCTGCAAGCGCATGATAGAACAGGAAAAACCGGATGCTGTAATCGCGATTGGCAGTGTCATCCGGGGGGAGACTGCCCATTTTGATTTTGTATGTGCAGCAGCTGCTCAGGGGATAAAAGACCTCAATGCACAGGGCCCGGTTCCTGTAATATTTTGTGTACTTACGGATGATACCCTTGCCCAGGCACAGGACCGATCCGGTGGCCGCCACGGCAACAAGGGAACAGAAGCTGCCATTGCCGCCATTAAGATGGCTGCCCTCTAAAGTCTGGCTCTCCGGTAAAAAAAGCCCTGATTTAACCTTTCTGTTAACAATTTTTGGGACGGATACCAAGGCTCTCTTTTTGATTTTCTGTACTTTTGAGGTTGCGGATATGGGACGATTTTCGAAACTTCGAAAGAATAAAAAATACGGTTATAAACCCCGTTATTATGAGGATAATGGCGAGGGTAATCCCTTTAAGATCAAACACAAGCTGGATCGTTACCGAACCACGGTTGACGCGCCTGGCGGTATCAAATCGAGGTGGAAATCTGCGCTGGCAGACCGCAGGCGGGCCGGCGACCGAAACCTCAGAATCCGTTTGATCGTAATACTGTTGATACTGCTACTGATCGTCCTGTATATTCTGGACTTTGACCTTTCAATATTTTTTCCACAATGATGGCAGACAGAATTCAAATCCTGCCGGAACATGTGGCCAATCAGATTGCAGCCGGGGAAGTGGTACAGCGGCCCGCTTCGGTAGTAAAGGAATTGCTTGAAAATGCCATCGATGCCGGTGCAAGCAGTATAGAGCTCATTATCAGGGACGGCGGCAAGACCCTGGTTCATATTGCAGACGACGGCTGCGGAATGAGCCCGGCAGATGCCAGGATGAGTTTTGAGCGTCATGCCACCTCAAAAATCCGCAAAGCTACAGATCTGTTTGAGCTGCACACCAAAGGATTTCGGGGAGAAGCCCTGGCTTCCATTGCAGCCATTGCCCAGGTTGAAATGACCACCCGAACAGCGGAAGCCGAAACCGGAACCCGTCTGAAGATTGCCGGCGGGAAACAGCTTTCAGAGGAAGAGGCTGTTGCCCCGGCAGGAACCTCCATTCAGGTCAAAAACCTGTTTTTTAATATACCTGCCCGCCGGAACTTTTTAAAATCCGACAGGGTGGAGCTGCGCCATGTACTGGATGAGTTCCATCGGGTGGCACTGGCACATCCGGGAATCCGTTTTAAAATGCTCCATAATGACCAGGAACTTTTCAACCTGCCGGACAGCCCCTTGCGCAAACGCCTGGGGTATCTCTTTGGCGACCGCATGAATTCGCGGCTGGTACCAGTACGGGAAGAAACCCAGATCGCTGCTATTGGCGGCTTTGTGTGCAAGCCTGAATTTGCCAAGAAGAGCCGGGGGGAGCAGTTTTTCTTTGTCAATAACCGCTTTATAAAAAGTTCCTACCTCCATCATGCCGTTATGGCTGCTTATGAGGGGCTTCTTAAAACAGATACCTACCCCGGGTATTTTATTTTCCTGGACGTCCCGCCAGAATCCATAGATATCAATATCCATCCCTCCAAGACCGAGATCAAGTTTGAAGACGAGCAAAGCCTCTACGCTATTTTACGTGCAGCCATCAAGCATAGTCTCGGACAGTTTAACATTCATCCTGTACTGGACTTCGAGAAAGACCAGAACCTGGAAACCCCTTATGCCTATCGAAATAAGGGTGCCGAAATACCTCAGATTACGGTAGACAGGAGTTTTAACCCATTTGCAGGGGAAACCGGGGGTGGTAAAAAATATACCAAAGCCACGGCAAGTTCGGCACACTGGGAGGCCCTTTATGAAGGCCTGAACACAGCTGAGCAAACAGGGAAAGATTCTACCGAATGGGTTGTGGAATCCGAAGAACGGCCCAGGGATCTTTTTGAGGAATCGGCAGATTCTTCCAGCTCGGATAGTAGTACCTTTCAGTTGGGCAGGAAATATATATTGACCCGCGTTAAGTCAGGTTTGTTGCTGATTGACCAGCACAGGGCACACCAGAGGGTCCTCTACGAAGGCTTCCTTGAAAATATTACCAGTTCCAAACCGGCTTCACAGGTGCTTTTGTTTCCCCTGAAGCTTTCTTTCAGCCCGGCCGAAATGAGTATTTTGAAAACCATTCGCGAACCCCTGGAAGGAATGGGGTTTCGGTTCGGGGAAGAAATGGAGGCCGAATTTGAAGTACAGGCGCTCCCTTTTTTGATCAAAGAGCAGGAAGTGCCTGAATTGCTGGACAGCCTGATCGCCCAGTGGCAGCAGCATGAGGATACCGGTGCCTTCTCACAGGGAGACCGGATTGCCAAAAGTCTGTGTCAGGCCCTGGCTGTAAAACCCGGCGTGGTTCTGGACCATGTTTCACAGATGGCACTGATAAATGATCTGTTCGGATGTAAGGAATCTGCGCTGAGCCCGTTCAATAAACGTATCCATACAACCCTGTCTATGGAAGAACTTGAAAATAAATTGAAATAAATGGGAAGACTTACCGATGGAATTAAGCATTTACTGCTGATCAACATCCTGTTTTTTGTTGCGACCAGCTTGTACGGAGACCAGCTTTACCAATGGTTTTCACTCTGGTATCCCGGGAACTCCAACTTTGGGGTCTGGCAGGCAGTTTCCCATATGTTTATGCATGGGGGGTTTGGCCATATTTTTTTCAATATGTATGCCCTTTGGGCTTTTGGTTCTCCCCTCGAGCGAATGTGGGGCACCAAAAAGTTTATGTTTTTTTATTTTTCAGCTGGCCTGGGGGCCGCCCTCATCCATTCCGGGGTGAACTTTTATCACGTGCAACAGGGAGTGGATGCCCTTGTGAGTGCGGGGGTGGCTGAAACAGATATCTATGCGCTGCTTACTCAGGGCCAATACAATACAGAGTGGAACCAAATAGCGGATCCCGGCCTGATTTCCGGCATGCTGGAATCTTACTTTACCCCTGCCGTGGGTGCTTCCGGAGCCATTTACGGGATTTTGGTTGCCTTCGGGATGTCCTATCCCAACAGCGAACTTTTCCTTATTTTTCTGCCAATCCCCATTAAGGCGAAATACTTTATCCCCGTGCTTATTGCCCTGGACCTTTTCTCTGGTGTTACAGGATATTCTATCTTTGGGTCCGGAATTGCGCATTTTGCACATGTGGGCGGCGCACTCTTCGGCTTCCTGATGATGTGGTACTGGAAGAAAAATCAGTTTAACAATAACCGATGGGATGTATAGATGAATAACGGAAACCTGAAATATCAATTTGCCCGCCTTACCATTGCTGAGAAGTTAATCGTAATCAACGTGGCTGTCTTTATCCTGTTCGGCCTGGCAGGCTTCCTTTTCCGTATGCCTGCAGGGGCACTGGAGAGATGGTTTGAGCTCCCCAAGGACTTTTTTGATTTTTTGTTGCAGCCCTGGTCTATTGTAACCTATTCTTTTTTACACGGCGGGATCTGGCATATACTATTCAACATGCTGCTGCTCTATTATATTTCCCGCATGTTCTTTAACCTTTTCGGACCCAAAAGATTTATAAACGTATATTTTTTAGGTGTCATTCTCGGGGGTGCCTTCTTTCTGGCTGCCTATAATATCTTTCCGGCCTTTGCTGCAAGCCAGTCTCCGTTAATAGGAGCTTCGGCAGGGGTTATGGCGGTACTTATATTTATCTGTACGTATACCCCCAACCAGATGGTAAGGGTGTTTTTCTTCAACCTCAAACTTTGGTATATAGGAGCCTTTTTTGTGCTGATGGATTTGGCATTAATCCCATTGAATGATAATCCGGGCGGCAGGATTGCCCACCTGGGAGGAGCCCTGCTCGGCTATATGTATGCAAGCCAGGCATTACAGGGCAAGGATTTGGGAGCCGGCTTTTCCCGTATGCTCGAAGGCCTCGGGAGCCTGTTTGAAAAGAAACAGCGCAAAGGCCCGCTTAAAACCGTATACCGTAAAAAAGATAAGCCTGCCCAGTCCAAAGAAGCTTACGACAAAGAGGCCCGGCAGCGGAAAGTAGATCAGATCCTCGATAAAATAAGCAAGTCCGGTTACGAAAGCCTGACCAAGGCTGAGAAGGACTTCCTCTTTAAAGCCGGAAAGGAAAACTAATTCCCAAACTAGCTTATATCCCTATACAGGCTACCCCATCTGCCAGCAGATGCAGGCAGAGTGCAATCCCGATCAGTCGGGTTTTGGCAGGAAGCAGTAGCAATACATAAGCGCTCATTGCCCAATAGCTGTGCAGGGGATGGAACCCTATGCTGCAACGATCCGGGTCAAATACAGGAGTAGCCAGCAAGTGGTCCAGATCGATCAGGATGCCCGCCCACAGGATCAGCGCCGCTTTTAACCAGTGCTTCCTGAAAAAAATCCAGGCAAGCAGGGGAGGTGCCCCGAAATGCAAACCGTAATGCAGTATATCCATCATTTAGAAAAGGGGGTGTGCAGGTTTTGCAAATACTGTAGCGCCCGGTTACCCTCGTTAAAGAGCAGGTCCAGGCAACTGAGGTTGGCCACAAAACCATGGCGCTCCTGAAAAACCTGTGGATAGGGCGGCAGGTCTTTGATTTTTGATCCTTTTGCAATCACCAGCTCCCTTGCATCCGTGTGCTGCTGTGGTTCAGGCTCGTAACTTTGGGTGCTTTCAGTTGGAAAATCCACTCCCAGTAAATTACAGAATACCTCAATGGTGTGGAGGTTGAGGTCCATCAGATACGTAAAGGGCTTTTCAAAAAGAGGCCTGAGGTCTGCCTCGTAAAACTCAAAAAAAGGGGAAGAACGGTATGCCGTCTGTAGTCCCCTCCAGTGCTGTCTTTGCCAAAGATAATTATTGTCTATGCGAACATCCCGGTAAGGTTGCCTCCCGGTTTTTCCCCCCACGTGTTTAATAGGGATGCTGAGCATCTGTGCCCCGCGGTCCGTACAAATATAACAACGGTTGCGATAGGTCTGCTTCTGATAATTGTCCCAGCCTTCCCAGATCACCTGTCCCCGGGCGAGTACCGCCATGGTCACGCAATTGGGAAAATAGGCCGGATGCAGCAGAATGGTCATTTTCGGATCAGCCTTTTTTGGAAGCTTTTTTCTTTCTTCGGTACAGGAAGTCCAGAACGAAATAAGCAGCCAGGGCAAGCAGGAAATATCGAAAATAGGAACGGGGTTTTCCTTCACCACCTACGGTTGTAAAGATTCGATCCCATCTGGGCCTCCAGTTGGCCATTCCCTCATTGAAGTTGTCAAAACTCATCCAGATAAAAATGGGCTTCCCCACTATATGATTGGCAGGGACATAGCCCCAGGCCCTGCTGTCTTCGGAATGGTCCCGGTTGTCCCCCATCATCCAGTAATAATCCTGCTGGAAAGTATAAGAGGTGCTGGGTTCCCCGTTAATTAAAACCTGATTACCGGAAATACCGACCGTATTGTGCTCGTAATCGCGAATGATTTTTTTATAGAGTGGCAGGGTTTCAGGGCTGATGGCAACCTTATCACCCCTGGCCGGGATATAGATGGGTCCCAACTGATCGTAATTCCATGGGTAGCGGGGATCCTGCGGGAAAATATTATCACCGCGTATTCCTTCGGTTTCTACTAATTTGATAACAGAGTCTATAGATGAGACCGCTTTAAGGGAGCTCACCATCTCAGCGGTCAGGGTTGCTGTCCGTTCCCTGGAGGATACCTCCCGGATATTGGTTACACGGGCCTGCCGGATGGCTTCAATAGGGATCCCCCGGGCTGGGGTAACCAGGGCTACCTGCCCATTCTCAAGGCCGTCATAGCGGTACAGGTATTGGGACAATATATTGAGCTGTTGCTGGTTCAGGGGTGCACTTACATAGGTCCTCAGGAAATCGTCAGCCCCAACATTTTCAAAGGTTTTGGAAGAGACCCCTTGCTGTGAGTAAACGGTATAATCATACATGGGTTTGGCCCGGTCCGGGAGCTCCAACGGCTTGCCGTTACTGTAAACAATCCCGTCTTTCACTTCCAGGGAATCCCCGGGGACGCCCACACATCGTTTTACATAATTGGACTTCTTGTCTATGGGTTTATCTACCCCTTCCTCTGCCTTAAAGAACTGCCGTACGGTGTCTGCAGGCCAGCTGAATACCACCAGGTCGTTCCTCTTAACTTTTTGAAAACCCGGGAGCCGCATATAGGGAAGCTGTGGCTTTTTAAGGTAGGAACGAACCCCCAGTCCGGGAAGGGTATCGTGCACCATGGGAGCAGCAACGGTAGTCATAGGAACCCGGGCCCCATAATGGAACTTACTTACAAATAACAAGTCTCCAATCCTGAGGGTACGTTCCAGGGAGCCGGTAGGGATTACGAAGGGCTGTATAAAGTAAGTGTGGACCAAGGTGGCCGCTACCACTGCAAAAACAATGGAACTGACCCATTCCCCTGAGGCACTTTTCGGATGCAGGCTGCGGTCTTCAATATAATTTACGTCCTCGGCATAGTTAACGTAATATATGTAGAACCCCAGCGTAAGTAACACCAGCCAGGTGTCTTTCAGGCTGTTCTTCCCAAAACTGCGGATGGTTTCCACCCAGACCACCGGGAACATCAACAGGTTAATGATAGGAATAAATAAAAGGAAGACCCACCACCTTGGCCGCCGGATGATTTGCATCAGGACAATCGCATTATAGACGGGAATAGCCGCTTCCCAGGCTTTTCTGCCAGCTTTAAGGTACAATTTCCAGGTACCCGCAAAATGGATGACCTGCACTGCTAAAATAAAGATGATCCACTGAGTGTAATTCATGTTTCAATAGCTTAAAGAGGAATAATTCCCTTCCCCATTACTTTTTAGGGATGTCCAGAACATCCTTCATATTAAAAACTCCTTCTTTCCCAACTATCCATTCGGCCGCTATTAGCGCGCCCAGGGCAAAGCCTTTGCGGTTGTGGGCAGTATGTATGATTTCGATGCTGTCTACAGCTGATTCGTATTTAATTTTATGGGTGCCGGGCACTTCCCCGGTCCGTTCTGAGTAAATTGGCAAGCTGTCTTTTTCCACCTTCCCGGAGGTCCAGGCGGTATATGCGCTGTTGTTGATAATTCCCTCTGCCAGGGTAATGGCTGTTCCACTGGGGGCATCCAATTTCTGCGTATGATGGATTTCTTTCATCTCTGCCTGGTACCCGCTTACCCCGTTTATGAGTCTTGCAAGGGTTTCGTTGAGCTGGAAAAACAAATTGACTCCCAGGCTGAAGTTCGAGGCATAAATGAAAGCAGCACCTTCCTTTTTACAAAGGCTTACTGCTTCATCATATCGACTGAGCCATCCGGTTGTCCCGCAAACCACCGGAACCCCGTTCTTAAAACAATTGCTGATGTTTTCAAAAGCAGCATCCGGACTACTGAAATCGATCGCTACATCCAAATTTTTGTATGGCACCCTATCATCCGGGCTGTCGATCCGGGCTACAATTTCATGATCCCGTTTCAGAGCAAGCTGCTCAATCATCCTACCCATCTTCCCGTAACCGAATAATCCTATTTTCATACTTCTTATTAAAATCGTATGCTAAGTGCCAGCCCGTAATTGGGATCACTCGTAATGGGGTGGTAATCCAGATAGGGCTGTATTTGCAGGCTCAGATCTTCATCCACATTGTATTGTTTCAGGTGGGCATCCACATTGGCATCTATGATATTTAGAGCGTAGAGGGCGATGGTAATGAGCAGGCTCAGGTCTCTGTCCCGCTGATAGCGTTCCTGGGCGTCCTGCAGGGCCTGTTCAGATAAATCAGGATTGGTAGGAGTAAAGTCGTCTTCCTTGTTCAGGTCAAAGAATTCATCATCCGTAAAACCAGCCCGTCGTCGCTTAAAAGCCGTCCGGAACCGATCATAGAGGTTGTCATTGTAGATGTATACCGCCACACCCGTCCCGATTGCCCCCCATACCAGCGGCACTTTCCAATAGCGCCTGTTATAGGCCTGCCCAAGCCCGGGAAGGACTGCGGAATAAAAGGCTGCTTTGGAAGGAGCCAGAGGGTTGATTGGCCGCTTTTCAATTTTTTCGAATTGAACGCCTTCAGAAGCCATACGCTCCTTCAAAGAATCTGCCTGTGGTTGCGTATCATTGGGCTCTTGTGCCCAGCAACAAAGGCAGGAGAAGAAAAGTATACATCCGATGGCTTTCTTACGCACCTGTAATTCTTTTTTTCAGCCTTCGGAATTCCTCCCGGCTGTTGAATGGGATGGTTATTTTCCCTTTTCCCTTTTCATTGGCCTGTACTTCCAAAGCTGTGTCCAGAAACGCCTTTAAAACCTCCATCCCGTCTTCTGCAAATTCGGGCAGTATTTTTTTGGGAGCTGTTTTGGATTCCTTAGGTTTTTCGGTTTCTTTCTGGTGATAGGATCGCACCAGGGATTCGGTTTCCCGTACGGAAAGACTGCCACCGACCACCTTTTCATAAATCGCTATCTGGTCTTCCCGGCTTTCTATGTTTACCAAAGATCTGCCATGCCCCATACTGATGAATCCATCTCGCATTCCGGTCTGGATTATCGGATCCAGCCGCAGCAATCGCAGATAGTTGGTGATAGTACTTCTTTTCTTGCCGACCCGTTCGCTCAATTTTTCCTGGGTAAGGCCAATTTCATCGATCAGCCGTTGGTAGGAAAGGGCAATTTCAACAGGGTCCAGATCCTGGCGCTGTATATTTTCAACCAGGGCCATTTCAAGGGCTTCCTGATCATTGGCAATACGGATGTAAGCCGGAACACTTTTAAGGCCCACTTTTTTGGAAGCGCGGTATCGGCGCTCACCGGAAACCAGCTGGTACCGGTTAAAATCAAGTTTCCGCACCGTAATGGGCTGGATCAGACCTAACTCCCTGATGGAAGAGGCCAGTTCATCCAGGGCCTCATCACTAAAGTTTGTACGCGGCTGAAAGGGGTTTACTTCAATACGGTCAATATCCAGTTCCACAATACTGCCCACAACCTTGTCAGCATTCTTGTCGGAAACGGATTTAATGTCGTTGTCAGGATCGTTGAGCAGGGCGGAAAGTCCGCGTCCCAGAGCCTGTTTTTTGGTTGCTTTCGCCATTATACAACTTGCTTGTTCTTTTGAAGCAATTCATGCGCCATATTCAGGTAGTTGGTCGCTCCCTTGCTGCTGGCATCGTACTTGATTATACTTTCCCCGTAACTGGGGGCTTCCCCCAGGCGGACATTTCGCTGAATAATTGTATCGAATACCATGTCTGCAAAATGTTTCTTTACTTCCTCCACTACCTGGTTGGATAGCCTCAACCGGGAATCGTACATGGTAAGCAACATGCCCTCTATATCGAGGTCGGGATTGTGGATCCGTTGCACACTTTTGATAGTGTTGAGCAATTTGCCCAGTCCTTCCAGGGCAAAGTATTCGCACTGAATCGGGATGATTACCGAGTCGGCTGCCGTAAGGGCATTCAGGGTAAGCAGACCCAGCGAAGGGGCGCAATCGATCAGGATATAGTCATACTTATCCCGGATACTTTCAACAGCTTTTTTGAGCATGTATTCGCGCTGGTCCTTGTCTACCAATTCAATTTCAATAGCAACCAGGTCTATGTGCGCCGGGATGAGGTCAACATTGGGAGAGTTCGTTCCTATTATAGTCTGTTCTGCAGAACGGGTATGTTCCAGCAGTTGGTAGCTTCCCAGTTCAATTGAGTCCACATCCACCCCCAGTCCGGAGGTGGCATTAGCCTGAGGATCTGCGTCGATAAGTAGCACTTTTTTTTCCAATACCCCCAGAGAGGCCGCAAGGTTAACCGTTGTAGTGGTTTTACCAACCCCGCCTTTCTGATTTGCGATAGCAATTATTTTGCCCATTATGAAGTTAAGTTAGGGGTTAAAAATACGATTATTTGGCTACCGAGAAAACGTAAATTGTTAACAGGAAGTGAATAAGTCCACCACTTTGCGTTAAAGTTCGTTAAGGGAACGGCAACCGTTCACCGATCAGCGCTTTGAACAAAGGCTCAGGGCGTTAACAACAGCTCAAGAATCTCTATAGCTGCTTCGCTGATGCGCGATCCCGGCCCGAAAATACCGGAGACGCCTGCCTCGAAAAGAAACGTATAATCCTGTTTTGGAATAACGCCCCCAACCACTACCAGGATGTCTTCCCGGTTTAAGGCTTTCAGTTCCTTCAGCAGCTCCGGTACCAGGGTTTTATGCCCGGCAGCCAAAGAGGAAACTCCCAGGATATGTACGTCGTTTTCGGCTGCCTGTTTGGCCGCTTCCGCCGGGGTCTGGAAAAGGGGCCCGATATCCACATCAAAGCCGAGGTCTGCATAGGCGGTAGCCACTACCTTTGCACCCCTGTCATGCCCGTCCTGCCCCATTTTAGCGATCATGATACGGGGCCTTCGGCCCTGCTGTGCCGCGAAGGCATCAGACAGTTCCCTGGCTTTTTTGAATGAAGGATCTTCCTTGATTTCTTTTGAATACACTCCGCTGATTGTTTGAACCTGGGCGCGATGGCGACCGAAGGCCTCTTCCATGGCATCGCTGATTTCACCTAAGGTGGCACGTAGCCTGGCGGCCTCCACAGCTAAAGCTAATAAATTTTCGGCAGGCTGGTCCCCATCTCTTCTGGCCTTTTTCTGTGCAGCTGCCTCCAGGGCCTTCAGACTGTTTTTTACAGCTGTGTTATCCCGCCCGGCCCTTAAAGCTTCCAGCCGTTTAATCTGCTGTTTGCGCACCTTGCTGTTGTCTACTTCCAGAATACTCAATAGATCTTCGTCCGGGCTTTGGTATTTATTCAGGCCCACAATAATATCTTTTTCACTGTCTATCCGGGCCTGTTTTCGCGCTGCTGCCTCCTCTATTCGCAGCTTGGGGACCCCGGCCTCAATGGCCTTGGTCATGCCTCCAAGGGCCTCGGTTTCTTCTATGAGTTCCCAGGCTTTCTCTACCAGTTCGGCCGTCAGTTTTTCCACGTAATAACTGCCGCCCCATGGATCCACCGTGCGGGTGATCCCGGTTTCTTCCTGCAGGATTAACTGCGTATTCCTGGCAATACGGGCAGAAAAGTCTGTGGGAAGGGCAATGGCCTCGTCAAGGGCGTTGGTATGCAAACTCTGTGTACCGCCAAAGGCTGCCGCAGAAGCCTCTATCATGGTACGGGCCACATTGTTAAAAGGATCCTGCTCGGTCAGGCTCCAGCCACTGGTCTGGCTGTGGGTTCGCAAGGCCATGGATTTGGGGTTTTGGGGATCAAAGCCCTGTACCAGCCTGGCCCATAGCAAGCGACCGGCCCGCAGCTTGGCTATTTCCATAAAGTGATTCATGCCAATACCCCAGAAAAAAGATAAACGAGGTGCAAATGCATCTATTTTTAAGCCAGCTTTGAGCCCGGTACGGATATATTCAAGGCCATCGGCCAGGGTGTAGGCCAATTCCATATGAGCCGGTGCTCCCGCTTCATGCATATGGTAGCCGGAAATACTGATACTGTTGAAGCGCGGCATATACTTACTGGTAAATTCAAAAATATCAGCCACGATCTGCATGGAAGGGGTAGGGGGGTATATATATGTATTGCGTACCATAAATTCCTTCAGAATATCATTCTGAATGGTCCCTGAGAGCTGCTCGGGAGCAACCCCCTGTTCCTCGGCGGCTACAATATAAAAAGCCATTATCGGGATAACGGCCCCGTTCATGGTCATGGAAACCGACATCTTTTCGAGCGGAATCCCGGCAAACAGCAATTTCATATCCTCCACGGAGTCTATCGCTACCCCGGCCTTCCCGACATCCCCTACCACCCTGGGGTGGTCACTGTCATACCCTCTGTGGGTGGGCAGATCAAAGGCAACGGACAGGCCTTTCTGTCCGGCAGCCAGATTCCGCTTGTAAAAGGCATTGCTCTCTTCAGCTGTAGAAAAGCCTGCATATTGGCGGATGGTCCAGGGGCGCTGTACATACATACTGCTGTAAGGCCCTCTCAAATAAGGGGGGATACCGGCCCCGAAACCGGGGTGCTTCAATTCTTTGATATCCGCTTGAGTATAACGGGTTTTCAGCTCAATGCCCTCAGCTGTGGTGATTGCTTTAGCGGCATCCGGACCGGGGTCCTGAGAGATACCGGAGCCGTTTTTCCATTGCAGCTGTTGTATCTTATCTCGGTTCATCCTGCAGTCTCTTTAGTTCATGATTGGTTGCAAGCCTGGAGGGGATTATGGGTTCCAGCAGGGTCTTTCTGCTTTTTTTGGCGAGCTGGATGGATTTTTGAAGTACCTCCTGCATCCTGTCATCCGCATTGGGGTATTTGTTGCTCCCTACCAGGACTTTGCTGCCGGAATCGAATGCCTGTTGCTGCTTCGTGGCAGATTCTCTTATCTTTTGCTGAATGTTATGCTCTCTTAACTGCTTTAAGAAACCCCCGCCTTTTTCCAGTTGTTTTAACAGCTCCAGGGCTTTTGAACCCAGTTGGTCCGTTAGCGACTCAATATAGTAGGTTCCATCAGCCGGATTGTGTACCTGCGAAAAGTAACTTTCATGCCTCAGTAATTGCAGCTGGTTTCTCGCTACTCGGTCTGCGAAGGTATTCGGATACTGGTAGATCTGGTCATAGGGAAGGTTGCAGACAAGGTCAGCTCCTCCCAGGATAGCGGCCATGCATTCAGTTGTGGTACGCAGCATGTTGGTGTTGTAATCGTAAATGGTTTTATTTCTCAGGGAAGGAGATGCAAAAATGAGGCAATCCCCACTGAACCCATATTCCGGGGCAACTCTGGCCCATAATTTTCTAAGTGCCCTGAACTTGGCTATTTCAAAGAAATAATCCCCTCCCACTGCAAGGTGGAAAACCGGTTGCTGCAATAAGGGCCGCAGGGATTTTTCCTCAGCAGACCAAAGCAGATATTCCAGGGCGTGGGAAAGGGCGTAAGCCAGTTCCTGTACCCGGTTGGCCCCGGCGTTCTGATACAGATCTGCGTGTACTGCGAAACGGAATTCAGCTTCGGTCGCAGCCGGATGGGATAATGCTTTTAAGAGGGAACCTGCGTCATTGGTTTCCCGGCTGTGCCAGTTTCCCGTGGCTGCTAAATGACCTATTGGATCCACCAGGATAACCGGATGCTTAAGATTAGATTGGCTGATCCAATCTGCCAGGAGCACGTCTGTCCCGGGAAAATCGAGGTAGACAGGCTGCTGCAACTCACCCAA
The DNA here is from genome assembly GCF_052497835.1 of Robiginitalea insularis. Lineage (NCBI taxonomy): Bacteria > Pseudomonadati > Bacteroidota > Flavobacteriia > Flavobacteriales > Flavobacteriaceae > Robiginitalea > Robiginitalea insularis. The sequence continues at coordinate 229,504 of NZ_CP199296.1, read as the reverse complement.
GACCGCTTTATGCTGAAATGCTGCAGAAAACGATTCAGGCGTCCCAACCACAAAATGTTCTATATCGGCTTGCAGCGCTTCTGAAATCTGCTCAGAAGGGGTTTCATTGCCAATCCGGTAGCCAATTTTCCAGTTCCCGGTCCCGGTGGCGGGTATCCCCGGGTCTTCCGGCAGGTCATCCTCCGAATAGAAAGGTTTAACCTGGATACCTTCCGGGCTGGTCCAGCTCAGTAATTCATTGTAGTCGCCTCCTTTTAAGTCGGCCTGCAATTTTTGTTTCCATTGTTTGGCCGAAACAGGATCAAAATCTTTTAATAGCTCGTTAGTCTTCATTTTTTTTACGTTCCAGGCTGTCTTCAAAATCTATGATGAAGATTTCCTCATTCTTCTTCTTCAGGTAGTACTGTTCCCTGGCAAACTTTTCCAGTTCTGCGGGGTCTGAAAGTTTTTCGATAAGCGCCCTGTCTTTGGATATTTCTTCTTTCAGGAATTCCTGCTGTTTTTCCAGTTTACGGATTTCTTTTTGCAATTCCATGTGAATCAACAGGGAATTGGTGTCAAAAAAAAGCATCCAAATGGCGAATACGGTCAAAACGAGCACATAAATATTGCTGACCACTGCAAACCACTTTTTCTTCCTTAAAGATTTCAGGCCCATATTCAGATGAGTTTGTCGGCTATGATCGTTCGTACTATATCTATGGCAACCGTATTGTAGCGGTTATTGGGGATGATGATATCTGCAAACTCCTTTGTAGGCTCAATAAATTGGTTGTGCATAGGTTTGAGCGTATTCTGATAGCGGTCCAGCACCTCGTCCAGGTCCCTTCCCCTTTCTGTGATATCGCGCTTAAGCCTTCTGATCAGTCGCTCATCAGAGTCTGCATGAACAAAGATTTTGATGTCGAACATCTCTCGTATTTCCGGATGGGTCAGGATCAGAATTCCTTCCACGATCATGACCTTCCTGGGAGGGGTCAGTACGGTCTCTGTTGTACGGTTGTGCTCTTTAAAAGAATACACGGGCTGTTCTATGGGTACCCCGGCTTTTAACTGACGCAGGTGTTCCCCCAGCAGTTCAAAATCGATGGCCCTGGGATGATCAAAATTTATTTTAGCCCGTTCCTCATAGCTAAGCCCGGACAGGTCATTATAGTAGGAATCCTGCGAGATCACACCCACTTCGGTATCGGGAAGTTCATTGACGATTTGGTTTACTACGGTTGTTTTTCCACATCCGGTACCTCCTCCAATGCCTATTATTAACATGCCAGGTCTTTTTGGATCAAAAATAAAAATTTAGATCGACCTGAATTCGAATCCGGCCGTATTAATTCCCGATTAACCGCAAAGCCATACAAGAGGTAAGGAGTATTGCCCTGAGGGGTTTTTAGCCGGAATGAATTGGATCGGGCCATTGGCGAGGCTGGCATCCCTTGCCATTTGTATGCATATAAGGGCTCGTCTGTCAGTACTGTTGATAAAATAAATCCGGATTGCGAACTCAAATTCTGCCCGAAACCTTATTTTTAAGGTCATTTCAAATGTTAAGCCATGTCTGAGAATTTTTCCGTAGCCGTTGATGATAACTGGAATTTTGACTTGCATCCGGAAGATGCCGACGGGTTGGACCTGATTCAAACGGAAGCAGGCCGCTTCCATTTAGTAGATGGGAACCAGTCTATTGCCGTGGCGATACGAAATACCGATTTCTTGGCCAAATCATATGAAATTGAGATAAGAGGAAAGACCTATACCGTACGGATTGCAGATGCACTTGATCAGCAAATTAGCAGTATGGGCTTTCGTAGCGGGAGCAATAAAGACATTTCCGAAATACGAGCCCCCATGCCCGGGCTGATCCTGGATATTCCGACCTCGGCTGGAGCAACAGTTATGGAAGGCGATCCTTTAGTGATCCTGGGGGCTATGAAAATGGAAAATGTGATTAGCTCCCCAAGGGAGGGAGTCATCAAAAAAATATGTGTAATCAAGGGGGCTGCCGTGGATAAGAAGGAGCTCTTGCTTGAATTCGAATAATACCATCAGGCATGAAGAAAATTTTAGTAGCCAACAGGGGGGAAATTGCCATACGGGTAATGCGCACAGCACGTCGGATGGGGATAGGTACCATTGCCATTTATTCAGAAGCAGACCGGGACGCCCCCCACGTACGCTTTGCAGACGAGGCTGTATGTGTGGGGGAAGCCCCCTCTGCCAAATCCTATCTGAGGGGAGATCATATCATAGAAAAGGCCTTGCAGTTGGGCGCAGAGGCCATTCACCCGGGTTACGGATTTTTAAGTGAGAATGCCGGGTTTGCCAGGGCTGTAAATAAGTCCGGATTGATTTTTATAGGCCCCGGACCGGAGGCTATCCAAACCATGGGCGACAAGCTGGCGGCAAAAGAAGCGGTTAAATCTTATAACATCCCCATGGTACCCGGAACGGACTACGCCCTTAAAGATGCCACCTCGGCCCTGGAAATTGCCAAATCCATAGGCTTTCCAATCCTGATAAAGGCAGCAGCCGGGGGTGGGGGAAAGGGCATGCGTATTGTAAACCGGGAATCAGAACTGAAGCAGCAAATTGAACGGGCCATGAGTGAGGCCCAGTCCGCCTTTGGGGACGGCTCTGTCTTTATCGAAAAGTATGTGAGTTCCCCCAGACATATAGAAGTGCAGATCATGGCAGACACCCATGGGAATATCCTTCACTTTTTTGAGCGGGAATGCAGTATACAGCGCCGCCATCAGAAGGTGGTGGAAGAGGCCCCTTCCTCTGTACTGAGCCCTGAACTTCGCGAGCGAATGGGGGTAGCGGCCGTTAATGTGGCCCGCTCCTGTGATTATGTTGGGGCGGGAACCGTCGAATTCCTTTTGGATGATGAACACAATTTTTATTTTCTGGAAATGAATACGCGCCTGCAGGTGGAACATCCTGTAACCGAATGGATTACAGGGCAGGATCTGGTGGAATGGCAGATCCGGATCGCCAGGGGAGAGCCGCTAAGCATGGCTCAGGAAGACCTGCAGATCCGGGGACATGCCCTTGAATTGCGCGTTTATGCTGAAGACCCGCTAAACGAGTTCCTCCCGTCAGTAGGGACGCTCGAACGTTACCGCCTCCCTGTCGGAGAGGGTATCCGGGTAGACAACGGATTTGAAGAGGGGATGCAGGTACCTATCTATTACGACCCCATGTTGTCCAAACTGATAACCTATGGACGCGACCGGGATGAAGCCATACAGCGCATGCTGGAGGCCATTGCAGCCTATGAGGTTAAAGGCGTTTCCACTACTCTGGACTTCGGAGCCTTCGTTTGCAGGCATCCTGCCTTCCGTTCCGGAAATTTTAATACACATTTCGTTAAAGAACACTACAATCCTGAAACCCTGATGGAACAGCGGGCCAAAGAAGCAAAAATTGCGGCTGCTGTAGCCCTGAAGATATATCTGGAGGAAAAAAATAAGCTGAGAATACCAAACCCATAAAGGATGAAAAAGAAAATTGAAGACCTGCAGGAACGCCTGAAAGCGGCTCATTTGGGAGGGGGCCAAAAGCGGATTGCACGCCAGCATGAACAGAAAAAACTGACGGCACGGGAGCGTATTGCTTATTTGCTGGACGACGAGTCTTTTGAAGAGATGGGGGTGCTGGTAACCCACAGGACCACAGATTTTGGGATGGAAGACCAGCAATTCTACGGGGACGGGGTGGTAACCGGCTACGGAACAATCAATGGCAGGCTGGTGTATGTGTACGCTCAGGATTTTACGGTTTTTGGGGGTTCCCTGTCTGAAACACATGCCGAGAAAATTTGCAAGGTGATGGATTTGGCCGTAAAAGTTGGTGCACCTATCATAGGCCTTAATGACTCAGGGGGTGCCCGTATTCAGGAAGGGGTCCGCTCCCTGGGAGGATATGCCGATATTTTTTACCGCAATGTACAGGCCTCGGGTGTGGTCCCGCAACTTTCAGCCATAATGGGTCCTTGCGCTGGGGGAGCGGTTTACTCTCCGGCAATGACGGATTTTATCCTGATGGTGGAAGAAAGCAGTTATATGTTTGTGACCGGTCCTAATGTGGTCAAGACCGTAACCAACGAAACGGTAAGCTCTGAAGAGTTGGGAGGGGCCAGCACCCATGCAGTAAAATCCGGGGTGGCCCATTACACTTCCCCCAATGATGTGGCCTGTCTGGATGACCTGAAAATGCTCTTGTCTTACCTGCCTCAGAATAACACGGAAAAACCTCCTGTACTGCATTATATCCTGGGAGATGAGCTACGCAGTGAACTGCAGGATATTGTGCCGGACAACCCCAATAAGCCCTATGATATGCATTCGGTAATTCAGGGGCTTATTGACAGGGATTCTTTTTTTGAGATACAGAAAGACTTTGCTGAAAATATCATTACGGGTTTTGCCCGTATGGGCGGTGAATCCATTGGCATTATAGCCAACCAGCCGCTCTTCCTCGCTGGAGTTCTGGACAGTGACAGTTCCCGCAAGGCAGCGCGTTTCACACGCTTTTGCGACAGCTTCAATATCCCTTTGCTGGTCCTTGTGGACGTCCCTGGTTTTCTGCCGGGAACCGACCAGGAGTGGTCTGGAATTATTATGCATGGTGCAAAACTACTTTACGCCCTGAGCGAAGCTACGGTGCCCCGCATCACCCTGATTACCCGTAAGGCATACGGGGGTGCCTATGATGTTATGAATTCCAAGCATATAGGGGCAGACCTGAATTTTGCCTGGCCCAGTGCAGAAATTGCAGTAATGGGAGCCAAGGGGGCCAGCGAGATTATTTTCCGTAAAGAAATCAAAGAGGCTGCCGATCCTGAGGCTAAGCTGGCTGAGAAGGAAGCCGAATATGCCGCCAAGTTTGCCAATCCGTATCGCGCGGCCCGAAGAGGTTTTATCGATGAGGTGATCCTCCCGGAGCAAAGCAGGAGGAAACTCATCAAGGGCTTCGCTTCCCTGAAAAATAAGAAAGTGGAACAACCCCGTCGCAAACACGGAAATATTCCACTCTGATTCCCGGGATGATTATATACTAATTTATTTCAGATGTAAGGGTACGGCCAGTTTCCCGTTTAAGGGCGCCCGCCCCTGGAAATGCCTGGCTGCCTGCTCCTGAAAGGCTTGCAGATCCTGATAGACCAGCACAAGCTCTGAGGTCTTAGAAATACCTATTTTTTCCAGCAGATAAGGATTGCCGAAATGGTACAGCAGCACCTCGTATTTCTCAAGGGTTTCTTCAAGGATTTTGAAGGCCAAATCAGAAAAACCAAAATTTTCTTTGGGCTTGTAACTCACAGGGTTAAGAGCGAGTAATACCTTACTGCCGGGAGGAGGCCATTCAAACGGATTGGCACCGGCATCAGCCGGCAGGAAGAATTGCTCCTGGAGCTTTGATCCCTGTATTGCCTTTTCAAAAACCGGCAGGGTTTTCCCTGCTACGATCAGATAATAGGGCCCCTCGCCAGTTGTTTTTGGATTTTCGCCCTTTTTGTGAACCGGGCTGAGGCATTGCCTGGCGAGTTTCGCTAGCAATTCATCCGGAGCAAAAGCTGGCGATATTACTGTTTTTTGAGGGTCAAAATGCGTTTTTTTCAGATTCCAGACCCTTTTAAAATGATCCTCCACAGATTCTGCTGGCAGCCATTTTTTGATTTGTGTTATAGCCTGTGGGATGTCTTCGGCAAAACACAGCAGGTCATTGCCTGCTTCCAGGGCTCTAAGCTCCAGCATTCCCGGCTCGGAAAATAATTTACTGACTGCATGCATATTGAGGGCATCGGTTATTACAACCCCCTGGAAGCCCAGTTTCTGACGCAGTAGCGTTTCTATAAGTTCCCGGGACAAACTGGCCGGATTCCCTGAAGGATCAAGGGAAGGGACTGCAAGATGCCCGGTCATAATAGAAGGAACACCCTCCGGGATCAATTTTATGTAGGGGATAAGTTCTTCTTGTTCCAGGGTTGCAACTTCCTTTTGGATCAGTGGCAGGGACAGGTGCGAATCCGTTGCCGTGTCGCCATGGCCGGGAAAGTGTTTCAGGCAGCTAAGGACGCCACCGTCCATAAGGCCTCTGTGTATTTGCAGTGCTTTAAGGGCCACGCTTTCAGGCCGGGCCCCGAAGGAACGATAGCCAATGACCGGATTTTCGGGATTGGTATTTACATCCACAACAGGAGCCAGGTTCCAGTCAATTCCCAGTTCCCGGCAGTCTTCTGCCATGCGCAGGCCCGTCTGATAAAGCAAGGGGTCGCTGTCGGAGAGAGCTCCCAGGGTTAGAGCATAGGGATAGGCCGTGCTGTTTTCCAGGCGCATGGCCAGGCCCCATTCTGCGTCGATGGCCACCAGCAGCGGGTAGGAGGCCGCTTTCCGGAACCGCCGGATCAGTTTTTTTAATACCTCTTTACTAGAAGCGTTAAAGTGTACCTTTTTAGGGCCTTCAAAATTGGCCGCCGCGCTGGCCCGGCTGTGGAAAAAACAAATGGCTCCAATATGGTAGTCCCGTATGAGTGCCTCCAATTCACTGTGGGCCGCTTCCGTATCGTTTACAAAGGCAGCGGGCATGAATAGCTGCCCCAGTTTTCTTTCTAAAGACAATTGGGTGGTCGCTATCCGATATTCTGGAAATTCAGACATCTGCACTGCTTTTTTTACCGTAATCGGCGGGGTAGGTTATGGCCTTTGACAGCAGTAGTACCGGGATGGCAGCAGCCACAACCCAGATGAAAAAGCCGGTATACCCCAGCCACTGCTGTACATACCCGCTGATCATCCCGGGCAGCATCATTCCCAGGGCCATAAAGCCCGTGGCAATGGCGTAATGAGCAGTTTTATAGGCTCCGTCGGCTATATAAATCAGGTACATAAGAAAAGCTGCAAACCCAAAGCCGTAACCAAATTGTTCTATCACTACCGTTGTAACTACGGCCCAGGTCTGATCCCACTGAAAGGCTGCCAGCAGGGCATAGAGGACATTGGGGGCATTCAGGGCCAGGATCATGGGCAACATCCATTTTTTAAGGCCATCCCGTGAAATGAGAATCCCGCCTAAGATTCCGCCCAGGGAGAGGAAAATAACTCCGGCTGTACCATAAATGGTCCCCACCGCTTCTGTGGCGTATTCGAGCCCTCCTTCCGATCGGCTGTCCAGCAGGAAGGGAGAGGCCATTTTCACCAGTTGGGATTCACCCAGCCGATAGGTCAGGATAAAGGCGAGGGCCAGTGCCATACCCGGTTTTTCAAAGAATTTCCGGAAGACGGTAAGAAAGCCGGTATTTTGATCGGCAACGCGCACCTCTTCATAATCAGGGCAACTAAGCCAGTTGGCCAAGGTCAGCAAAAGCATCAGAAAAGCCGTGGCCGAGAGGGTTACAGACCAAGCCTTTGCATTATCACCATAATAGTTTTCAAGAAAACCGGCAAGGATAACGATAAGGCCCTGCCCGGTAATCATGGCCAGTCTGTAAAAGGTACTGCGTACACCCACAAAAAAGGCCTGTTTCTTCTCGCTAAGCGCGATCATATAATAGCCGTCTGAAGCAATATCATTGGTGGCCGAGGCAAAGGCAGCCATCCAGAAACAAGCCAGGGATGTTGTCAGGAAAAGGTTGGTGGGCAGGCTCAGGCCGGCAGCCAGCAGGGCTACGCAAATCAGTAATTGCATGGAAAGGAACCATTTGCGTTTGCTGCTTTTCAGATCAACCAGTGGGCTCCACAGGGGTTTTAATACCCATGGCAGGTAGAGCCAGGAGGTATATAAACCGATTTCCGCATTGCTGATCCCAAGTTGCTTGTACATGATTACCGAAACAGTAACCACCATTATATAAGGGAGGCCCTGGGTGAAGTAAAGCGTGGGCACCCACCACCAGGCCCGGGTATCTTTTGGGATCATTCAGGATTTTTGACCTAAAAGTATAAAAATAGGGGCGTAGTTCCTCGGATTCCTTGCTGCAGCTTTTCCAAAAACCGGATGTGAGTATCTGCCCTGTGCCCTAAAAGCTACAGATGGTAGCGCACAAAACCCTCCATGGCTTCGTATTCGGCCATCCCCAGGTCATTGTAATGGGCGGCGGTTTCCTTGTTGCGCTGTTCTGCCCGTTGCCAGAATTCCCGTTCGTCGTTGCCCGGGAACATGGCGCTGTCCTTTTGCGACTGATGCTTGAAAATCGCATTCTTTTTCCGCTCCATGTCTTTCGGACCAATTGGGACGGTCATCTCCATATCGGCAATGTCCCATTCCTGCCAGGCGCCGCGATACAGCCATACATAGCAATCCTCCAGCCAGGCCGCCTGTTCTTTTTTCAACCGGTCCAGTGCCTTGTATATGATTTCCAGGCATACCCGGTGGGTTCCATGCGGGTCCGAGAGATCTCCTGCTGCGAAAATCTGCTGTGGCTGTAATTCTTGCAGAAGCTTGTAGGTAATTTCGATGTCCGCCTCGGAATAGGGCTTTTTCTTTACAGTACCCGTTTCGTAGAAGGGAAGGTTTAAAAAGTGAGCATTTTTTTCGGAAACCCCGCAATACCGGCAGGCAGCAAGGGCTTCCCCTTTGCGGATCAGGCCTTTGAAATTCTGGATTTCAGGACTGTCTACGGCTCCCGGGCTTTTCTGGCTCAGAAATTCACGCACCTCCCGGAACTGTTTCTGCAGGGTTTTATTGTCTTTTTGGATGTCTGTGGCGAAGTCCAGAAAACGGATCACCTCATCATCAAAAACCGCAATATTACCAGAGGTTTGATAGGCGACATGCACCTGGTGACCCTGATCGACCAGGCGCAGCAGGGTGCCGCCCATGGAAATGACATCGTCATCCGGATGCGGGCTGAAAATGAGGGAGGTTTTTGGATAGGGGTCTTTTCGTTCAGGTCGCTGGCTGTCATCTGCATTGGGTTTGCCACCCGGCCAGCCGGTAATGGTCCGTTGCAGATTGTTAAAAACCTTCAGGTTGATATGTTCTGCAGACCCGATCTCTGCAACCAGGTTCCCCATTCCGTATTCATTGTAGTGTTCGTTGGTGAGTTTCAGAATGGCTGTACTGAGCTTCTGTGAAAGCCAGATAGTTGCCTTTTTGATCAGCCGGTCATCCCACTGGCATTCGGAAACCAGCCAGGGTGTGGCAACCCTTGTCAGGGAGGAGGCTGCTGCACGATCCGTAATAACCTCACAATGCGGGTGTCTCTGCAGAAAGGTAGCCGGAACGGATTCCCGTACCTTCCCTTCCACGGCTTGCTTTATAATATCAGCCTTTCCCTCGCCCCAGGCCATCAGGATAATTCGCCTGGCAGCCAGGATGGTCCCTACGCCCATGGTAAGGGCCTTGGAGGGAACATTTTCCAGGCCAAAGAAGTCGCTTGCCGCGTCCAGGCGGGTCACGCGATCCAGGCGGACCATTCGGGTGACACTGCTCAGGGAAGACCCGGGCTCATTAAAGCCGATATGCCCGGTACGGCCGATCCCCAGGATTTGAATATCCAGCCCTCCGACTTTACTGATTTTTGCCTCGTAATCGCTGCAGTATTTTTTAACATCTTCTTTTTCAAGAGTACCATCGGGGATATGAATTTGTGATTTCGGGATGTCTATATGGTCGAAAAGGTGTTCCTTCATAAAGCGGACATAGCTATGGATGGATTGGGGTGCCATGGGGTAGTATTCGTCCAGGTTGAAGGTTATGACATTCTTGAAGCTAAGGCCTTCCTCTTTGTGAAACCTTACCAGATATTCGTAGACACGGGTAGGAGTAGAGCCGGTGGCCAGCCCGAGAACGGCTTTCTTTCCCTGCTTTTGACGTTGTCGGATAAGCGCTGCGATTTCGTTTGCCACAAAGAAGGAAGCCGCATCGGACTGTTCGTAAATACGGGTGGGAATACGCTCAAATTTACGGGCTTCTTCTTCGGTTGGGATTAGCTGAGGGTCTGCTTGACTGAGCATAGGGCAATAATTAAAGATTAGTGCTGCAAAACTACATATAAAATTTAATAATTGCAGTTTATTGCAATATTAAATGCAATATATTGCAGTAATAAGAATATATTATCTTTGCATAAGCAATTTATGGCAGATAATGGAATTCACTATCTTTGTCAAAATTTAACATCCATGCTTAAGGAAGAACGCCAGCGGCTGATACTTTCCGAGGTAGAATTGCACAACCGGGTCCTGCTCACCGATCTGGCAGACACCCTTGAGGTTTCGGTCGATACGGTCAGGAGGGATGTAAAGGAACTGGATACAGAACAGAAGCTGCGCAAGGTACACGGTGGGGCAGTGTCTTTGGGCTTTACCTCACTGCCGGCTGTAAACAATAATGTTTATGCCCTGGAAGAAAAACGGCTTATTGCTGCCAAGGCCTTAAACCTGATCAAGGATGGGGGCGTAATCTTTTTAGATGGTGGGACTACCTGTCAGGAACTGGCCCGTATTATCCCGGAACGCCTTTCCTTAACTTGCTTTACAATCAGCCTGCCGGTAGCCATGTTGCTGCTGTCCAAACCCAGGGTAGAGGTCATCCTGATAGGAGGCACCCTCTCACGCGAGGCACAGATCACCTCCGGGGCCTCTGCCATTCACGGACTTTCGGGCATACAGGTAGATTATGGCTTTATCGGCACGGGTTATGTGGACTCCCTGCATGGGCTTACCGAGTTTGACTGGGAGGTAGTGCAGGTCAAAAAAGCGGTGGTTCAGGCCTCCCGAAAAACCGTTTTACTGTGTATCTCCGAAAAATTGAATTCTCAGCATCGCTACAAAAGTTGCGACATAGCTGCCGTTAATACCATGGTTACAGAACTCCCCCCGGATCACAACCGCCTGAATCCTTTCAGGGACCATCAAATACATATATTATAGGATGTCAGACTTTAAAAAAATTACAGAGCAATCTTCCCTCTACGACAATCTTGAAAATGAATCCGTACAGAGCCTGCTCGAAAAAATAAATACGGAAGACCAGAAAGTAGCCCTGGCCGTGGAAGCCTGTATCCCACAAATCGGGAAGCTGGTAGAAGCCCTGGTCCCCAGGTTCCTCAGTGGAGGGAGGCTGTTTTATATAGGGGCAGGCACCAGTGGCCGGTTGGGGATACTGGATGCCTCCGAAATTCCGCCCACTTACGGGATGCCGCATGACCGCGTTATTGGCCTGATTGCCGGCGGGGATTCAGCCATCCGGAAGGCGGTGGAACATGCCGAAGATGACCGGGAACAGGCCTGGAAAGATTTAATGGCATTTAATATCGGACCTATGGATACAGTAGTGGGGATTGCCGCTTCGGGCACTACCCCATATGTCCTTGGAGGGGTACAACGGGCTCGTTCTGAGGGTTTGCTGACCGCAGGGATTACCAATAACCCGGGTTCTCCCCTGGCTTTGGCGGCAGAGATCCCGATAGCGGTAGCCGTGGGGCCGGAATTTGTGAGCGGGAGTACCCGTATGAAGAGCGGCACCTCCCAAAAACTGGTACTGAACATGATTTCCACAGCCCTGATGGTCCGGATAGGACGAGTACAGGGTAACCGGATGGTACATATGCAATTGAGCAATAACAAGCTTATTGACCGGGGCACTCGTTATCTGATGGATAGCCTGGGGTTAAATTATGAAGCAGCCGGAAAAGCCCTTAAAAAATACGGTTCGGTGCAGGCGGCCCTAAGTTCTCTGGGCAAATAGCTTAATTACGACCAATTTGGGCGACTTCAGCCTCGGTTACCATGGCCTCTTCGGTTTTGTTTCCAAGCCGGTTACGGATATAATTCATGACATCAGCAACTTCCTGGTCTTCCAGGCCCATGGGCATCATGGTATTGTCATAGGTGATGCCGTTCACTTTAAGAGGACCCCTTTGTCCAAATTTGATTCCCCTTATACTGGCTGCCCTTTTGGACATGAGATAATCTGATCCGGCAAGAGGCGGATATACCCCCTCAACCCCTTTGCCATCCGGCAAATGGCAGGTTACGCAAAAGTCCTGGTAGACTGCCGCACCCCTTTCAATGCTTTCCGACAGGGTTTTATCCTGCCCGTAAAGCGCAGCAAAAATTCCGGTACCGAAAATAAAAAAAAGCAGTTTTTTAAACATAGATGCCATTTAGCTTTGAGGCACCAGGCGGTAAATGCCCTTCCCTTCTATAGCCGCGTAGATAAAACCATCCGGGCCCTGGCGAACGTTGCGCACACGGCCCATCCCCTCCAGCAGCTTTTCCCTTTTTACCACCGTGTTTCCGTTGAGTTCCAGGCGTTCCAGATATTGGAAAGAAAGGGAACCGACCAGTAAATTTCCGTCCCAGTTTGGATACCGTTCAGAGGTAACAAAACACATTCCGCTGGGGGCAATAGAGGGGACCCAGTAGTGAATAGGCTGTTCGGTTCCTTCCATTTCGGTCTGATCCGTGATGGGAGTCCCGCTGTAATTGATACCATAGGTCACCAGCGGCCAGCCGTAATTTGCGCCTTTTTTGACAATATTGATCTCGTCCCCACCCCTTGGGCCGTGCTCATGTATCCAGATTTCCCCGGTTTGCGGGTGCCTGGCCATCCCCTGCGGATTCCGGTTGCCGTAGGTAAAGATGGCAGGCCGGGCTCCCGGACTATCAACAAAAGGGTTGTCCGCAGGGATTCGCCCATCGTCGTGCAGGCGGTATATTTTTCCGCAGTCCCGGCTAATATCCTGTGGGTTTACATCCCGTTCTCCACGTTCCCCTATGGAGAAATACAGATACCCATCCCGGTCAAATTCAATCCGGGAACCAAAGTGCTGCCCCCGGGTGGTATTGGGCCCTGCCTTGTAGAGCACCTCCAGGTCCGCTAACTGATTACCCTGCAAACGGGCCCTGGCTATGGCAGTGTTCCCGCCTTTTTCTGCGCCCTCGGGAGAGGCGTAACTCATGTAGATCCAGCCGTTTTCCGCGAAATCAGGGTGAAGTTCAAGGTCCATCAGGCCCCCCTGCCCGCGATTGTATATTTCAGGAAGATTGCCGATGCTGGTTTTTACACCTTCCCGGAACTGGATCAATTCGCCTGATTTTTCCGTTATCAGCAGGCTGCCATCGGGCAGGAATACCATTCCCCACGGAATTTGCAGGCCATCGACAACCAATTCGGCTGAAACGACCTGTTTTTCCGGTGAATGGGCACGATTTTCCGGATCCTGGGCGCATGAAATGAATGTCATTACAACGAAAAAACAGGTACATACCATACTATTTAGCATATCACATCGTTAAGATTTATAATGATTACGGGGTTTAACCCCCTAAAGATAAAGAGTTTTTATAAGTATATATAATTACACCGAAGACTAGTCGGGTCCCCAAATCCCGATTATTCTTACCACAAGTTTAACCTATGCTCCCGAAACGAACCAGGCATCTATGGTATGCCCTGCTGCTGACAGCTGTTGCTGTCATCAGTACTTCGGCAATTGCGAATGGTCCTATTCAGAGCCTGATCAGGGGGTTTCACTATCTGCTTCCTGAGAGTACTGATAAGGATGCTTCCCGGCCTGATGCCGAAACCCAGGATCCTTTTGGAATACAAACTTCCGGGGCCGACGCATTGACGGCTTCGGCGCCTATGTTTATGACTATCATCCAGAATGCGGATGAGGAAGTGGTTTGTAGCGACAATGGCTTTACTATTGCCCGCTTTAACCTCTGTGGGGATTTTGACGACCGTATCATCAGCGTTGCTGGGAGCCACAGCACCTATCAGTGGCAGCAACTGGTCCCGTCCGGGGCATGTACCTTCGACATCAATGAAGATTGTCCGCCCATTATCGGGAGCGAGTGTAACACATCCTGGCAAACTATTTCAGGGGCTTCCACCCTTACTCTGAATGCAGCGGGTATCCCGGCTTCCAGTGGAGCAGAATTCCGGGTGCGGGTCGATGGTGGTGCCTACTACTATTTTAAGGTTAAAAAGAGTACCATTACCCAAACCTTTGTAAAACGTGATTTTATTTGCGGTGTAGACGGGCGGATACAGATTACCAACCTTTCCAGTGCCTACGAATTCAGTATGGACAGCGGCAGCGGATTTGGACCCTGGCAGTCTTCTCCCATTTTTGACGGACTGGCCCCCGGAACTTATATCGTAAAGGCCCGCCTGCGAAACACACCCAACACCTGTGAGTATCCCTACGCCCCCATAACGATTAACCAGCTCGACATCGATATCGATGTGGAGTTCGTAGATGCCCAGTGTTTCGGGGAAACCGGTAGTATTACGGTAACCGTGAACAACGTGCCTGGCCCTTACAAATACACCCTGCTCGATTCAAGCGGGGTCCCTCAGGAGTTTACCACCTTTATTCCGAACAATCCCTATACGTTTGCTGCAGTGGGCTTTGGCAACTACAGCATACAAGTAGAAACACAGCAATGTGCGGGAGATCCCGGGAACGGCATTCCGCCTCCGCGGCAGGACCTGGATATCAATGGGAACCCGATCAGTATAGGAAACGGGCTGGTGGCCCTTTCCGCTTCCACTGAGGTGAATGAAAGCCTTAGCTCAGACCCGGCATGTGGGGCCAATGATGCGGATATCATCGTCCGGACTTCGGGCGGGGCACCTCCCTACAGTTTCACGGTCAGTGACGGCGGGAATTCCGGGGGAACGTATGCCAGCCAGACCACTTATAATGTGACCACTGCAGGGACTTATGACTTTACTATTACCGATGCCAATGGCTGTGTGATTACCGCAACAGCCAGCGTGGAAGAACTCACCCCACCCGTGGTGACGGCAACAGGGACCGACGGAGACTGTAACAGCGGGGCCCGTATCGATATCAATATTATAGATGCCAAGGGGTATAACCTCTTTTTCAGGGCAGACCCCTCTGACCCCTGGTCTTCCAACCCCGTACTGACGGTTCCTGACGGGACTTACAATAATATTCAGGTACGCTATGAGCAGGGCAGTTTTAGCTGTATCTATACATTGCCTGCCAGCATTACCGTTACCAATATTGGTGCCATCAATGGAAGCGCGGTGAAAATACAGGATCGCGTTTGTAATGGTGCCGGAGGGGTTGACGGCGGGATCATCGAATTCCAGGGGCCTTTTTCAGGTGGTTTCGGGAGCGGCTACGAATTCAGTATTGACGGGATCAATTTCAGTTCCCAACTCACCTATAACAACCTGGCACCCGGAGATTATTCCCCTATTATAAGGGATGCAGGAGGATGTCGCCTGGACCTGACTACCATTACCATCAACGATGTGGATCCGCCTACGGACATCAGTTTTGCCCAAAGTGCTATCAATTGTGCAGCAGGGACATCGGATGTTCAATTAAGCGTTACCAGCAATGCGGCCATCGTTTTATATGAAGTGATCAGCCCGGTAAGTATCAACAACGGGGGAAGCGATACTTTTGCAGGCCTGGCGGTGAACACGGCCTATACCTTCCGTGTTACCGACGCCAATGGCTGTATGTATACGGAGAGCTTTACCCCGGCTGTGCTCAGTACCATTCGCGCCCGGGTTAAATCCGGAAGCGATACAAGGGTGTGTACCGGAGCCACTGATGGTACGGGTACCTTTATTATCGATGGCTTCGATAACGCCTATACCTATAATATTAACGGGGGTCCTGAAAGCGCTCCGCAAAGTGCCCCGGAAGTGGACCTTCCCCCCTCCGGTGCCGGAAACTATATCATTACTGTAACCGATGCAGATACGGGTTGTACGGATACAGCCAGCATTTTGATCGAAGAACCGCCCAGCCCGCTTACCCTCACAGGTAATGTTACGGCCATGAGTTGTGCCAATGGCAACCTCGGACGGGTTGTTTCTACTGCCTCCGGCGGATGGGGTACCTACCGGTATACCCTGGAACTCCCCAACGGGTCCACTATTGGCCCCAGAAGCGGGCGTACCTTCGGAAACCTGGGTCTGGCCGGGAACTATATCCTTTCTGTGGAAGACGCGGAAGGCTGTACGGCTACTTTTAACTTTAGCCTCACGCCCATAGATTCGCCAAGCGTGAGCCTGGATGCAGCGGCATCTGATTTTTGTTATGTTCCCGGAACCGGGGCGACCCTGCAAGTAACTTCCACCGCCGGAACGGCGCCCCTGGGCAGCCACCAATATCGTATTAATGGCGGGCCACTACAGGGCAGCCCTGTATTTAGCGGATTGACCCCGGGCAATTACAGCATTGAAGTGGAAGACGGCAATGGGTGTACCGATTTTGTAAACGTTACTGTAAACCCGCAATTACGGGTTACCACCAATATTGATTCCGAAATTCCCTGTGGCGGGGCAGACGGAGGGATCAGTGTACAGGTCACCGGAGGGTATCTGGCAGGGGCAGGCCCCAAACAATACGAGGTGAGTTCCGACAACGGGAGCACTTTTGGCGCGGCAATCCCCCTGGGGGCAAATTCATTTGTATACAGCACAAATGTACCCGGAGATTATATCTTCAGGGTTACGGACAATCAGGGTTGTGTGGCGGAGTCTTCTCCTATCACCCTTAACCCACCGGCGAATATTGACCCGGCCAGCATCAGTGTGGTTCCGGCCAGTTGCGGGGAAACCGATAATGCTATTGTAACCATAACACCGGATGCCACCAGCGGTATTCCACCCTATGAAATAAGTTTTGACGGAGGGCCTTTTGGCGACCAGAGCGTATTTTCAAACCTGATCGCCGGGCAGACCTATTCCTATATTGTACGGGATGCCAGGGGATGTGAAACGATTCCGGCCGATGTCACGATCCCGTTGGATGCCACCCCACCGCCGGATGCTACCGTAAGCCCGCTTACAGCCACCTGCTCCCTGGGGGTAGTGGAGGGAAGCGTACAGGTTACGGCCGTGGCCGGGGGAACGGCAGATTTCACCTATATCCTGCAAGACCAGTTTGGCAACGAACTGAGCAGGATCGGGCCAACCTCCAGTACTTCTGAGAGTTTTGACAACCTGGCACCCGGGATATATACTGTAGTAACCCTGGATGCTCTGGGTTGCCGCGATGTGGATACAGTTACTTTAGACCAGACAACTCTGGATGTGGTTCCGGATCCGGTAGTGGCGCCGGTTTGTGCCGCAGGAGGCTTTACCAACACCGTTGAGATCGTAGGAGGGGTGGGACCTTTTCTGATACGTCTTGCCACGGATCCCAGTCCGCCGGTTAGCCCGAACATACCCCCAAGGAGGCATACCTTCAATGGGTTGCAATTTGGGGTGACTTATACTGTTGAGGTTACGGATTTGGGAACCGGATGTGTATACCTGGATGAAATCCCTCCTGTGGATGGACCCAATCCGTTGGATATTACCGCCAGTTCAACCCCCGGCTTCTGCGATGTAAACCGAAACGGACAAATTCTCTATACCATTGATGGCTTTACCCTCGGGGCCACCCTCTTTGTGGAATTGCTGAATAACGATGACGGTACCCGGATCCCGCTTGAAACGATAACCCCCGGGGCGGTACCCTATTCCAATACCTATGAGTCCCTGCCTGCCAATTACCAGGTAATTGTCACAGACCTCTCGAATGACTGTACAGATGCAGTAGCCGTTACCATAGACCAGAATACGCCTTCAATCGATATTCTCGCCGAAGAACCAGCGAATTGTAACGCCTTTGGGCAGTTTACCGTACGTGGTTCCGGAGGGGATGGTGGCCCGTATATGTACGCCTTTATGGATAGTGGCGTGTCTCCGACCCCTGGCGACTATGACTCGGAAACCACCTTTGTGGGAGCAGCCGGGGCTTACGATGTCTATGTGATGGACAGCAGCGGCTGTACCTCATTTGCTATCGCCCAGATCATTAACCTGGATCCGGATCTTCCGCCTCCTACCATTTTGGTGGATAACCAGTGTGATATTACAGCCACTTCTTTCCAGATCACCGTAAGTATGCCGGCTACCGTAGATACCCCCCGCTTTACGCTCGGTGGGGTGACATTGCTGACCAACCCGGCCACCTTTACTGTAAGTTCTCCGGGAGATTATACCATTGATGTAATAGACGCCAACGGCTGTACCAGCCAGGGAATTGCAACAGTATATGAATTCCTGACGGCATCAGGAGATTTCACTACGCAACCCAACTGTTTGAACAGTGACGGGGAAATCACCATCAGTACAATAGGGGGAAGTGGAGATTTCACCTTTGAACTGCGCACCGGGGCAGGAGCCTATATTACAGACAATACCAGCGGGATCTTTAGCGGATACCCCGCAGGCGATTACGAAGTATTGGTCACAGATAACCTGGTGGCAGACCTTTCAGGGAACTGTACCTTCCTGGTAGATAACATTACCCTGGATCCTCCAGTACCTCCCGTGATCAATACCGTACTGGATGCCGATATCTCCTGTTTCGGGGCAAATGATGGCAGTATTGACGTGCTGTTGCAGGCAGGTACCGATGTGGATAACCCCCTGGTATATACCCTTTACGATGCAGGAACGGCGAATATCGTTCAACAGAATAACTCCGGATCCTTCGCCAACCTGGCCCCTGGTTTCTACGATGTAACCGTGGTTAGCAGCCGAAATTGTGAGGACCGACAGGATAATATCGAAATATCGGAACCTGCGCCGTTTTCCATTACGGCCAGCGCTCCGGATTTTGCCTGCGAGCCGGGTGCAAACCGCTATAGCTCCACTATTATTACTGTTTCTATTGTAGACCCGGGAACGGCAGTGGGCGGGTACCAGTATAGTATAACCGGTTTTTCGAATTATCAGAGTTCTAACACCTTTGAAATAATCGATAATGGATCGCCCCAGAATATTACGGTATATGCCATTGACGGCAATGGCTGCCAGGACCAGTTTACGCTGCCTACCATCAACCCCCCAACCGATGTGGTGCCGACCTTAACGGTGGAGCAACTACTTACCTGTACGCTGGACGAGCGCGTACGAATTGATGTGGTTGGGACTACCGACTTTACGGTTTCCCTGGTAAACGGCCCGGTTGCCCTGGCACCGGTTACCAATACCCCCGGCAACTCTTTTGTTACAGTTGATCTTCCTGTTGCCGGTGGTTATTTACTGGAAATTACAGATAACATTGAGGGTTGTAGCTATCCGTTGCCCTTGCATGAGGTAGTAGACCCAGTATACCCTGTGGTTACGATCAGCGAGGCCAACCCCGTAAGTTGTGCAGTACCCGGAAACGACGGAGCACTCTTTATAGAAGTAACTGATTATACCGGAGTATACAATTATCAGGTCTATCAGGTAGACAGTTCAGGAAACCGCATTATGCCTGCTGTGAGCAGTGGTAGTTTTGACACGAATAATTACCCGGATGTTAACGGGGATCCTGCCCGGATCACCGGTCTTACAGGTGGAAACTTTATAGTAGACATCGTATCTGCAGACAGCCCGGGTTGTCCGGCGGAAAGTAATGTGGCTACTGTAAGAGCGCCTAACGGTCCGTTAGTACCGACGGCCGTTGAAGAAGGAAATGTAAGTTGTAATGACAATATGGGAATTATTGTAGCTTCCGCTACAGGCGGTTGGGACACTGCCCCATATGAATATCGATTGTTGCAGGATGACGGCAGTGGTACCTTCATTGAAATTGTGGCCTTCTCCAACGCAGATCGTTTCCAGAATCTGAGCAGCGGCGATTACCGTGTGGAAGTGCGGGATATTGAAGGCTGTACGCAAACCGTAGACATTAACCTGAACCCTATAGATCCAATTCTGGTTGGGATACGGGAGCCTGTGGCCCTGGTTTGCCCCGGAGGTAACAATGCGGTTCTGGAAGCTTACGACCCTGCCACTGGAGATGCCATTACGGGTCTTCCGGGAGCATCCGGAGGGGTGCCGGGAGCCGGTTACAAGTACCAGCTTATTTATTTGGGCAGCAACAATATTGCGGATGAATTATCCCGAAGTGGTTTACAGGACACCCCTACCTTTATCGGTAGTTCCGGTGCGGGGTACATCAGTACGGGCTGGTATGCCATAGAGGTTTCTTCCAGCTATTCCTGTGTAGGCGTAACCGCGCCTTATTTCGTAGATCCGCCTCCGCCAATTAACCCTACTTTGGTACAGGTGCAGGCGCCCGGTTGTGGCGGTATGGGAGAGATGCGCCTGAGTATACAAAATCCGGAACCCGGTTTTGATTACGAGTACCGTCCGGTTGGTTCCCTGCCTGCAGATCCCTTTATATCAATGGGACCTGGCGCTACTTCGGTACTGATTTCAGGAGGCCCTGGCTTCTATCAGTTTGAGGTCCGCAAAATTAATGCGACCAATACCTGTGATGTGGTAAACTCCAACGGACTTACCCTGATCGATGCCCAAAACCTGGACCTGGTAGTAAACCTGCCGGATGATATTTCCTGTTCCAACGAACTGGACGGACGGATTGAGTCCTTTGCCTCAGGTGGGGTTGGGAATAATAGTTTTATGCTCTTTGACGGAGATCCGGGAGCAGATCCTTTTAACCCGCTGGCAACGGCCACTATAGTGCGCGGACCACAGCCTGACGGAACTTTTGAAGGGCTCTCAGATGGGAATCAATACTATGTAACTGTAACCAGTGGCAGTACCTGTGGGGATGTGGAAGGACCTTTTACCATCGTCAGGCCAGACCCTATCCTGTTTACTGCTACAGCAACCCCTGTATCCTGTGCCGGGGAAACGGATGGAAGCATTACCATTGAGGTTACCAGTGGCGGACAGGGACTGTTGCAGTTTGCCATAGAGCCGAATTTCAACGAATTCTTTAGTGACCCGACCACTCCCGGGCAGTACACCTTTACGGACCTGGAAGGAGCACCTTTCCCGGGAAGGGAGTATGACATCCTTATTCAGGATGAGCAGGGATGTTCAGAGGTTACTACCATTGCTGTGGTAGAGCCACAGCCTCTAGAGGCTAGTTTTACTGCCAGCCCCGAGACCTGTCTTGGTTTTGCAGATGGATCTGCCCAGGTTACCATTACCGGGGGTACGCCCTTTGTGGATGGAGTAGGGGTGCCCTATTATGAAACCAGTCTGGATTCCTCTGCAGATACGGATTACGTTCGCAATGACGCTTTATTCTACGATAACCTCTCGGGTGGACAATCTTATGTAGTCTTTATCCGTGATGCCAACGGCTGTACCTCTAATGTGGTGATTCCGATCGATATTGGTGTGGAACTGGCAGCAGAGCCCGTGGTAGAGTATGGATGTGAGGGAATTTTCCCATTCAATACAGTGCGTATTGACCTGCAGGATAACAACGTACTGCCGGAGGTGCTCTTTGCACTGGATCCGGTAGATCCGACAGATGCGATCACTGCCCAGGCCGATACGGTCCGTAACTGGGGCGATCTGCCGGCCGGAGACCATACCGTATACCTGTATCACTCCAATGGTTGTACGTCATTTGTTGAATTTACCATAGATGATTACCAGCCATTGGTTTTGGATGCCATGCAAACCGGGCCGGATGAAATTACGGCTACGGCTACCGGAGGCTTCGGAGGATACGAGTTCTTCTTCCAGGATGAATCATATGGTGCCAACAATGTGTTTAATATCAACTATGACGCCACTGTAAATATCAGGGTGGTAGACCAGCAGGGATGTGAGGTAGTTATCGCATTTCCATTTGACTTTGACGGGATGGTAGACTTCCCGAACTTCTTTACCCCGGATGGCGATGGGATGAACGATGAGTGGTTCCCCAGAAACCGCGAATTCTTCCCGAATATAGAAGTAATTATCTACGACCGTTACGGAAGGGTGGTTGCCCGCCTGGACCAGGTAACGAAATGGGATGGTACCTACAACGGGAAAGAAGTACCCACCGGGGATTACTGGTATGTGGTTAACGCCAACGACAACGAAAATCAACAGTATGTAGGGCATTTTACCCTTTATCGATAAGGGTATAACAAGCGGAGCATGTGTTAGAGCCGGTCTGTTGCAACCTTCAACGGGCCGGTTCTTTTTTGATGGCAATCCCTGATTTGAAATAGATGCTCTGAGAAGGAACTAATTTTAGTTACCATGCACTTCAAGCATTTCCTTCTCATCTAAAAGACGGGTAACCAGATAGATGGTGTCAAAAGTCTTTCCGAACTCTTTGCTTTTAAATTCGGTTTTCAATAGTGCTTCCCTGTAGTAATACTCTTCACCCGGGGCTACTTCCCGGTATCCGGTTGAAATCCAGAACTCCCTGTCTTCTTCGGTGA
The DNA here is from genome assembly GCF_052497835.1 of Robiginitalea insularis. Classification (NCBI taxonomy): domain Bacteria; kingdom Pseudomonadati; phylum Bacteroidota; class Flavobacteriia; order Flavobacteriales; family Flavobacteriaceae; genus Robiginitalea; species Robiginitalea insularis. The sequence continues at coordinate 207,314 of NZ_CP199296.1, read as the reverse complement.
CCAGCAGGTATATGTATTTGTCCGTGGGTATGGTCTCTTTAATAACCACTTTATGTAATTCATTACTAAGGCCATCCAGGGAGATATGTGCAACCTTGGATTTTACGGGAAAAGGGCCAGCTTCTTTAGGTTTGTCATTGCAGGCCATAAGGAACGCCACTGGCAGGATAAGTAAAATTATTCTTAATTGATTATTGCACATAACAGGCTTTCAAAGGTTTAAAGGATGGAAAAGTGGCCGGTTTAACTACCACTACAATTCAACTTCATTTTCTATTAGTTGATCGATCAGTTTTAAGTGCACTTTTTTGTGAGGGTATTTTATGAGTTTACGCATTAAGCGGTCAGATACGGCGGAAATTTTTTCCATGTTCCGATGTTCCTCCCCGGCGTTTAAATATTCGCCTAGCTTGTTTTCCAGCATTAATTTATACTGGCCCAAAACTGCCCTTAGCGGGGCTTGCTGCAACCAGTCACCATATTCCCGCAGAGCACCTTCAATAATCTCTTCAACCGATCTAATTGCCGCCCTGCGTTTATTCTTTGTCTGCTGCAGGTCCGCAGAGAGAGAATCCAGATCATAAAGGGTAATGCCCGGTGCTTTTTTAAGTGTATTGTCAATGTTTGCAGGCAAAGCCAGATCGATAAGCAGACGCTTTTTTGCCTGAGGTTCTATTTTGCGAATTAGGTGGTGCCGGTTACCAGCAGCACTGATGATGACATCGAAATCATCAAATGAATTATTAAGAACCTTTTCCCAGCTATAGAGCTTTAAATTGTATTTATCAGATAATGTAACCGCATTTTTGCGGGTCCGGTTGCTCAAATAAATTTCGCTGTACCCAAAACTGTTATTGTACTTCAGAATTTGCCTGGCAATATCCCCCGTTCCGATTAGCAATATACGAACCGGCCCGTGAGCGAAATGATTTCTTATGACTTTGAGCGATTTATAAGCCATGGAGGTTGTACCGTTTCTGAAGGTGGTTTCATTGCTGATGCGTTTATGGCACTTAAAGACAGATTGCATTGCCCGCTCCAGAAGGGAACCCTGCAGGCCCAGGGTCATACTCAATTGAAATGCTTTTTTGATCTGGTTTAAAATTTCCGTATCTCCCAAAACCTGAGAAGAAAGTCCGGAGGATACTTCAAGCAGGTGCCTGACTACAGTAAGGGTATGATCGCTTTTTTCAAAAAGTCGTTTTGCGTATTCAGGGTCTGAAACATCCTTTAAATGGACAAAAAAATCACGGACTTCCGCTGCTTGGGTAGTCTTGGATTCAAAATAAATCTCAATGCGGTTGCAGGTTACCAACAGGAAGAGCCCGGAAATATCCCGAAACTGCTCTTGGATAAGCCTCATCAGATCTAGCTTTTCCTCCTCGGGTACAAAGAATTGCTCCCGCTCGCTGATGCCGGCCGTTTTGTGAGAAATACTTATAAAATGAACGGATTTACTCATATTTGGTTTTACTAATAAAGTAATATAGTGGCCCCTTCCCTATGACATTTGTCATGAAGTGCGCAATCCCCGTATCTGGATACCTATTCCTTAAGCGTCCGTAAATGGTTTATAATGAGCCACCGGTCTTCGTCATCCGGGATCTTTTTTGTGAATTCAGGCATATCATCCCTACCAAAGGTTGTTTTATAGAAGAGCTCCCCATCGGTCTGGGCCTGGAACGCTGCGGTGGAGAAATCCCCCAGGTCCCCACTTAAATCGTCCGCCTTGGGCCCGTCTCCATAACCTTCTGCACCATGACATGATTTGCAGTGTTTGGAGTACAGGTTTTTGCCAATTGCCTTGTTTTCAGAGTCTGAGGCATCAGTTGGGTTTTTTTTGGAGCTGTATTCGGCAGGGACTACCCATTTTTCCTGATAATCACTGGAAAAGGAATGAATCCCCAGGCAAAATATTCCTAACAATACAATTATTAAAATGTTTTTCATGGTCATTGATTTTTCGGTTTATATATAAAGAATAGATTCACTATTAAGTAAAGCAAGATGGCCCATACCCCCAATATCAGAATGTTCGGAACCACAAGCAGGAACAACGGTGTTTTGGAAGGGGGGGACCACATGGTCCTTTCATCAAATGTTGATTGATCCGTTATGGGAACCCCGAGGGAAGCCTGCGCCGTTGATTTCACCGTGCCATATTGATCACTGTCGGAAAGCAGGACTTCAAAGGATAACTTACCATTTATACCCGGAATATCTGATTCTATTGGAATTTTTACCCTGCCACTGGCATCTGTCATATTGAAATCATCTCCAATCCGAAGCGGCCTGAACAATCGTTGTACCTGCAGAATCAGAGGGAGATCTGCCAGCGCTTCCCCGGTATGGGAATCTGTAAGGGTGGCCTCGAGATAGGAAATATCCTGATCCTTGGAGAAATGGAGGCTTAATTGGGCGTCCCGGACAGCCAAAGATTTGGATACTTCCCGGAAAGCCGGATGTTCTGTGGATTTCACCAGAAAAGTGTATAAACCGGTACTATCCGCGTTTTCAGTAACCAAGGCTCCCAGGCTAAACTCCGCTTTGCCTTCCTGGTTCGTAAGGGCAATTCCCAATGGGATTAGGCTGTCATTTGGAGCTTGAGTGAAAACCTCAAAGTTGAGGCCAGAGGCTGGTTGCATGCCATCCTCACTTCTGTACCTGGCTTGAATAGACAGGGTGGAGGTTTCCGGCATCAGCTTTGTGTAATTCAGCGATACCCTGGGACGACTTTTGGACTCCTGAGCATAGACACCACCAGTGTCTGGTAGCTGTACCAAACAAAGCAGGGCTAAAAGACTATATTGAAACCGAAGCCTGTTCATTTTACTTTTGTTTTTTCCGCGTTTTGAATCATTTCATTTTCCAGTGTCTTTTCTATTGGAATTATTGGCAAAAACCGCACCAAAAGCGTCATAATGAACAAAGCCATCGCTAAAGTGCCAATAGTAATCAGCCATTCCAGGGCTGAGGGAAAATAATGATGCCAGGATTCCGGTACCCCTTCAATTGGGACAAAGGGGTGCAAAAGCGTAGGGGTAACAATAAGGTACCTTTTCCACCAGGCTCCCAGAACTATTAGGATCCCCATGTAAAAAACCGGTAAGGGCTTCCTTCCTTTCTTGAAAACCATGACCAGCACCGGAACAAACAAACTTCCGATTATAACCAGCCAGAAAAGAAGGGCGTATTCCCCAACAAACAATTCCTGCAAGTGTAAGGCTTCATCGGTCGTATTCTTATAGGCCGGAACGAGGTATTCATTTATGTTGAAATAGATATAGACCAGGCAGAGCAATACCAGTAATTTTGCCATTTTATCAAAATGTAACTCTGTGATATACTCCTTCAGATGATGGGTTTTCCTAAGGATAAACATAACTACTACAACAGCCCCTGCCCCAGCCACAAATGCCCCGGCAATAAAGTATGGGCCAAAATTGGAACTATCCCATCCCGGTCTGTAGGTGGTTGCAAACAGCCAGGCGGTAACCGTGTGTATCCCGAAGGCTACCGGGATAATCAGTACACTCAGGATTCGTATAGCTCTTTTATATCTGTTTTTTTGATCCGCAGTACCTTTCCAGTTCAGCGATAGACGCCCGTACCATTTGTGCGCCCTGGATCCTTCCGGATGCTGGTTCTTTAGAATTGCAAAATCCGGCAATAAAGGATAATATAACAGTAAAATACTGATAACCAGATAGGTGGAAATAACAATTACATCCCAAATTATAGGAGATTGGAGTCTCCCATGTAAAAACAAGTTCAAAAGACGATCCGGGCGACCCATATCAACGATGATGGTCAACCCTGCCATAATGATTGCCGCCACTGCTATAATTTCGGCTATCCTGACCAAAGGGGTTCTCCAGTGGGCCCCGGAAAGCCTCAATATTGCTGTAATGAGCGATCCTACCAAACTGATGGCAACAAAAAAAACGAAATTGGAAATGTATATCCCCCAGAGGGTATAATCCCGCATATCCGTGATAATGAGTCCTTCTTTAAGCTGTATGCCATAGGCTACCAAGGCAGAGAGGATCAAAACACCCAGGACTACCAGCCATAACCTGCCCAGTTTTCCGAACTTTTTAGGCAAAAGGTCTGCTATGATTTGATCTTTTTTATCCATGGCTATTCAGTTTTATCCACAGATTTATACGGAGTGTAGTTTTCCAGCCCTTCTTCAAAATCTACCAGGCGGTCTGCAGGCGGCAGGTAGTAGACACTGGGTTCGGTTCCGAAATTTTCCATCATCCTGTACCCTGCCTTTTCTTTTAACAGTTCTGTGAGCCTGAATGTTTCATCTCCGTTGGTTACGGTATCCTCATAAGCGTCTCCAAAAAAGAAAACCCCGTTAGGACAAGCCGTTACACAATGTGGTAATTCATTCTGGTCAATCATATGCGGACAAAAATCACATTTATCCACCGTTCCCTTCTGGCTGGGTAAGCCCGCGTAATCCGGGGAGTGCGAGATATGCTCCAGATGCAGGTTAATTTCGGTGGTTTCTCCCTGTGCCGGTTCCTCCCAGTTAAATACCCGGGTAGAATAGGGACAGGCAGCCATACAGAAACGGCACCCGATACATCGGTCATTGTCAATCAAAACCAGGCCGTCCCTTCTTTTAAAGGTGGCATCCACCGGGCAGACCTTTACACAGGGCGGTTTGTCGCAGTGCATGCAGAGGGTTGGCTGCCAATAAGGTGAAGATTCAGGAGAATCCTGCATTTTGTAGACTTTTATCCAGGCATTCTCCCCGGTAACAAAGTGTGACTTATTACAGGCGCTAACGCATTTCTTTGCGTTCTTACAGCGAGCAAGGTCTACTACCATTACAAATTTGCGATTGGGAAACCCCTCCCGCACCTTGTAGTTGTCATCCTTTAACCCGGGCACTTCCTCCACCATATCGGAAGGTACCCGGATAAGGGTCCCATCGGTGGACATAACCTCAATAGTTTCTTCGCTATTGGTATCCCGGCAGGCATTCAAAGATTTTAATGCTCCTGCAGCCACAGCTCCCAGAATCCCCGCTTTTAGACCTTTGTCCAGAAAATCGCGACGGCCATTTGTGGTTTTTTCTTCCATGAATCTTTTATGAATTTGATTTTCCCAGCCAATTCAAAAGGGTTTTGTTGTTTACCCTTTTGCTTACAACCCTCGCGTTTCTGGTGGCCTTTCTTTTGACTCTTACAATGCTCCCATCGGCTTTCAGGAAGGTGTCGTATGTTTCATTATCCTCATACTTGTTACTGTCCGCTTCCTGTTTCTCCTTGCCAAAACCGAGGTACGGCAATAAAAAACCCCCGAGTATAACTGGCAATAACTTCCTCCTTGTGAAGCCTTTTTTATCAAATGAGTGTTTGTCCATAAGAAGTCAATTTTTAACTGGAAATGCGTATTAAGCCCGGTAGGGATCAGAAATTATACTTGCGTGTAATATTGAAGCCGATTAAAAAATCCCCTTTGAAAAAGTCGTTCGTGTTGAACATGTTGTTTTCCTGTGGAAGAATGCCACTCAGATTGGATATAAATAGTTGAAATGCATGTCCGGAAGTACCAAATTCTGCCCCAATACTAAATCCGGGTTTGGGATCCGTAGGTAATTCCGCCCCGTCCAAATGGTGTACGAAAGGCTTGGAATAATCTATAAGGATTGCTGTCTGCGGACTGATTTTATATCTGCCTCCCAAACTCACTGCTATAACATCATTACGCATCCTGTGCTGTACATAGTTAAAGTGAGAGACACTGGGAGCAACCTGCATGGAGAAATTTCGGCTAAAGCGGCGTGCAATTATCAATTGATGAAAATAGGAATACCTGGCTTGCACGGTTGGAAAGCGGTTATTTCCCTTTTTGCGGGCATCAATAGCAAAATTTCCATAGTAAGTTACACTAACGGGAATTTTACCGGACCGGGTTTGCTCTATTAGGGCGGCTTTCCAGTTAAAATCCTGAAACCTCTTAAATTTTGTGGTTCCAAACCCTACAGTCAGTCTGTCGTGTACTGCATAGGTCGCCCCGATCCTGATGTTGGCAGATCCCCAAATCCCCGCCAGGTCGTTTGTACCTCCGTTTATTAACCCGAACCGGTGGGACATCATTATCTCCAGCGTCTTTTTATTATAGAGGATATTGGTGGGGTTGTCTATAATATAAGAGCTCTCAAAGGCTGGCCGTTCTGGTTTGTCCGGAATGGTGTCTTTTGATTTTTCCTGCCCAAAACTTAAAAAGTTAAAAATCAGAGAGCTTATTACTAATAAAATTCCTTTTTTTATCATGTCAGGTCTGTTGGTCCGTTAATTATTTTCAGCACCCCGGTCTATCCAGCTTTTAATCTGGGATATATCAGAAATACTCAGTACAAAGTCCGTTTCAGCCCTGTGCCCCCTGCCAGGAAGGCGTTGGTAAAACAAACTCCCTTCGGCATCCCCGGCATTCACATAGGTGGGTACAATGGCATTAAAGGCGTTTCCAACCCTTAAATCCGGATCTTGACTAACCCCGTTATGACATTGGGTACAATTGGTTTCCTCTCTGGAAAACAGGGGTTCTATATCCTCCCTGAAAGAAATCTCAACATCCGGATCCACATCCGGGATCGGTTCTGGTGGCAGGGCTTCATCGTAATAACAAGAATTCATTGCCAAACCGAAAAGGCCAAGGAGGAGTAGTATTTTTAAGTATCGAAACATATTTACTCAGTTTGATAAATGAAATCCAACCCCAGTCTTGTAAGATCTGGGGCTGGTATTATTCCGCTAATTTTCCAAAGCTTCAATAGAGTTCTTAATGAGTGCTTTGGCGTAATTTGGATTATGTACCCCATCAGAGTTATCCTCAAGGATGGTCATAAAATTCCAGGTGGCCTGTGCAACGGCGGCAGAATATGTTCCGCGAACACGATTAGTGTCCACATCGATAGAACCGGCAGCCAGTAGTAATTGGTGTAATCGGTTCATGTCCTCTTCTAGATCGGTTACTTCGGAGGGAGGACCAGAAGTGTGGCACTGGATACAAGTATTTTCAGTAGGTACCCATGTGTGACCTCCGTCCGTGCCATCGGTAGTTGGGCCCATGTGGCAGGCTATACAGGAAGATCCCTGCCGGTGTCCTGCGGAACCACGACCGGGATACGCCACAGACCCTGCAATGGGAGCACCCATGATTCCTTCCAACATGGTAGACTGTGGCCCGTGATGCGGCCCGAACCGGCTGGAGGTTATTTCATAATCAGCGGTCGGCCCCGGAATGTCGTAACTATTAAGCGGCTGGTGACAATTCACACATAAATTACTCAGGCCCAATTCGTCTGAATTGTTGCGGATGTCTATCTGAATATTAGGATCGAGTAAAAGATCTACTGCTGCAATGGACCGGACTGCTTTGTCGTTGCCGTCATTCTCAAAATCGAAGGAACGGTGACTGTCGTGGCATCCAGTACAACTTATAGGGTTGGAGACTCCATATCCATCCGGATTGACAATAGCAAACCCAAGAGAATCAATATACAGGTTGGAAAGCAAATCAATAAACCCTTCATTGTTATGGCAACGTGCACATCGCGTACTGGTCCCGAAAGACCTTACCCTGTTCTTCCCGGAACTTACATAGGCCATTCGAATGGGTTCCCGGAAGGAATTGGAGTGGCATGAAACACAGGAGGTGGTCCCGTCTACTCCATCCACCCCGTCTGCACCGTCAAGTCCATTAATTCCGTCAGCACCCGGAGGGCCAACAATGGGATCACTGGTACAGCCAATTAAAAAAAATCCCATGGCCAGGAATAACAAAAAGCCCGGCAGTTTAATATTTTTCATAATGCACAGAATTTAGCGGTTACTAGAATTCCTTGAATCTATGAAGAAGAAATTTTTTGTTTTATGATAAATATCATGTTTTGGATATATTTAATCCGGTCAACGAAGAAGATTTAAAAGAAACTTTATTACTTTTGCCCACTGAATTTCGGGATGTGGCTTGTTCCCGCAAAGCGGGACAGGCTGGTAGCGTATCCCGCCAGTGGGCGGGATGGTCGCCTTGAAAATGAAATATAGGGTTTACGTCCTTTACAGTAATAAGCTCAGAAGCTATTATGCTGGTTATACCAGAAATCTGGATGATAGAATCCAAAGGCATAATAGTGGAAGAAGTAAATATACATCAAAAGGTATACCCTGGATATTGATAAAAACTTTTGAATGTGAATCCGCAATAGAAGCGGTTCGACTGGAAAAGAAAATCAAATCCAGAGGAATTAAAAGATATCTTGATGAAAGTTAATTCGGGATGTGGCGCGTTCCCGCAGAGCGGGACAGGCTGGTAGCGTATCCCGCCTTGGGCGGGATGGTCGCCTAAACATTGATGTATACAGTATACGTTCTTTATAGTAAAAAATTGAAACGTTATTATGCAGGTTTTACCAGAAACCTGGATGAAAGAATCCGTAGGCATAATAGCGGGAGGAGTAAATACACCTCGAAGGGTGCACCCTGGGAGTTGGTAAAGACTTTTGAATGTGCAACAGCATTAGAAGCTATCCGCTTAGAAAGAAAAATCAAAGCCAGGGGAATTAAAAGATACCTAGATGAAAATTAAATCGGGATGTGGCGCAGTCTGGTAGCGTACGCGCATGGGGTGCGCGTGGTCGCTGGTTCGAATCCAGTCATCCCGACCAAGTAAAGCCAAGCGAGTAATCGCTTGGCTTTTTCATTTCCGGAGCGCGACAAAAGCGAGCTTTTGTAAGCGGCGAGGAAATGAAAAAGACCGCCGGCCGCTTTGGCCGGCTTGGCTTTACTTGAGCAACATCCCCAGCTCTGGATCACCGAACGAAGTGAGGTAATCCAGAAAATTCCACCCCGATAGCTATCGGGGCCAAATCCCAAGCGCCAAATCTTAACCTTCGGTTTTGTTTCAGGTTAATGATAGATTTATAAGAAATGAAAAAGACCGCCGGCCGTTTTGGCCGGCTTGGCTTTACTTGAGCAACACCCCCACCTCTGGATCACGCCGAAGGCGTAATCCGGGAAATTCCAAGTGCCAAGCACCAAATTCCAAGCACCATCCCGATAGCTATCGGGGCCAAATTCCAGTTTTAATTTCAACTTAATGCCGGCCTATCTGATCCTTATCATTGGTTTAAAAAAGCAGCTGTCCTAGCTTAGTGTAAAAGTCATTAAAATGAGGGCTTTTATAATTTTTATCCGTCTTCTCGTCTTCCTGCTCCAGGAGACCTTAGGCAGATAGTGGGATGATGAAACCTTAAAACTCTGGAATGAAAATCAAAAAGGAAAAGATAGCAGAGGTCCTAGAGACCCTGGACCAGGTGGCAGAGGCTGTAGCGCAGGAAGAAGAACAGCATGCCAAAGTATGGCATAGTGTCCATGAAGGACATATTCGGAGCGCCCGAAACCTGATCCATTATACGGCATTCAGGAAATTTGACCTGTGCAGTACCCAAAAAAAACTCCGGAACCTGGGCCTGACCCGTTTTGCCAATGCGGAGGGCCATGTTATGGCCAGCCTGAATAATACCCGCTTTATTTTAAACCGTTTGTTGGATAACCCGGAGTTACCGCATACCAAGTCTGGTCTATCCATCAAGAAGGGCAAGCGTTTGCTGGCTAAAAATACCAAGGCACTTTTGGGCTACCGATCGAAGGGCAGGCGGGTACGCATTATGGTTACCCAACCCACCGAGGCTGCTTACAACTATCAAATGGTACTGGAAATGGTACAGGCAGGGATGAACTGTGCGCGAATCAATTGCGCCCATGACAACCCTGATATCTGGAAAAGGATCATCGATAACGTACGCAAAGCGGCCAAAGGGACCGGCCGTAATATCAAAATCGCCATGGACCTTGCCGGACCAAAAATCAGGACCGGGGGCTTAGCCCCAGGGCCGAAAGTAAGGAAATTCAAACCTTCCCGGGATGTGCGCGGGAATACTATTAAGCCGGCAGAAATCGTCCTTACACCTATGCTTACCGATGCTTCCCCTTCAAACGCTTTATCGATCAGTACTGAAGATCTGGCCAGGTTGAAAACCAAAGATGTTCTCAGCTTTACGGATACCCGCGGTAAAAGCCGGAAATTAAAAATTGTGGCATTGAATGAGCACATAGGGCTGGCGCACTGTGCCAAAACCTCCTATATCGAAACAGGGATGACCCTTGAGTTTTTCAACAGAAAAGGGAAGCCCCTTGTAGTTGGAGAATTGCCGCCGGTCGAACAACCCATCATATTATATAAGGGGGATATTTTGACGGTAGCGAAAGAAGCTATCAAAGGCCAGCCGGCTCAGATGGATGAAAAAGGCGGACTTGTCCAAAACGCCCGGATTTCCTGCCAGTTACCCGAGGCATTCGATTATGTCAAATCCGGGGAACGGATCCTCTTTGACGATGGTAAAATAGAAGGCAGGGTGGAAGCGATACGAAAAGGGGAGTGGGATGTCCGGATTACCTCCGCCAGGGATGAGGGTTCCAAACTCAGGTCCGGGAAGGGCATAAATTTTCCTGACACGGCCCTAAAGATAAATGGCCTGACAGCCAAGGATAAAACGGACCTGGAATTTGTTGCCCGCCACGCGGACATTGTCAATTTCTCGTTTGTAAAACGCAGGGAGGATGTGGAGCAATTGTATGCAGCGCTCGACAAACTGGGGGTCTTGCACCAGCTGGGGGTGATCCTGAAAATTGAAACCAAATACGCTTTGGAGCACCTCAGGGAGATATTGCTGGCCGCCATGAAGTCCAAGCCCATAGGGGTGATGATCGCCCGGGGAGATCTGGCCGTGGAGACCGGATGGGATTCCATAGGAAGGGTACAACAGGAGATCCTCACCCTGTGTGGAGCTGCACATATTCCCGTGGTCTGGGCTACCCAGGTCCTGGAAAACCTGGCCAAGAAAGGGTTGCCATCCCGGTCGGAAATCACGGATGCAGTTGCCGCCATGCAGGCCGAGTGCGTGATGCTCAACAAAGGCCCTTACATCCTGTCTGCCATTCGGTTGTTACATATGATCCTTTCAGATATGGAAGCATATCATGATAAGAAGGAAGTGATGCTTCCCAAATTGCATAGTGCAGAAGCTGACCAGGAAGAAGCGGTGGCTTCAACAGTCTGATCCCTATTATATTATTCCGAGGAGTCAATTAAAATCCAACCCCTCAATTATTCAATACAGGAGGGGTTTCTTCGGGTTGCGGCAGGTAATTTTTGCGCAGCCATTCCCGGTAGCGGGGCTCGGTGCGGTAGGGATCGAGCATGGAACGACTGTTTAATCTCAAATAGGCTTCGGGATGGTTCAGGTAATGGTACATGGAATCCCGCTGTCCAAGCACCGCATACATGGTAACCAATTCAGGAATTCGTATCAATTCCCCCTCTCCCCAAAAATTATCCAGAATATCATGCACTTCATCTACCCTTCCCAAGCCGGCCAGCGCCAGGCACTTCATATACCTGCCTTCAGCTGTATTTCCTATGCTATCCTGAACAATATTCAGTGCAGTTTCATACGAATTTTGGTAGTAATGGTAAAAGAACCATCTAAGAGAACGATGAAAGCGGTTTCTTCCGTAGCGGAATTCCGGAGTTTGCATCAGCTCTAAGGACCTCTTGAACAGCCCCGCTTCATTTAGAGCACTCAGCAAATGGAATAAATGCCCTTTATCAATTTTATAAGCTTTTTCCAGATACTCCACCATCTTTTGGTCATCATTATAAAACTCGTCATACATTATCGCAATACTCGAATAGAGCCAATTGTTTAATGTATCAATTTCCGAGGCCTTAAGGAACATTTCCAATTTTCTGCGCATGTTTCCTCTCCTGAATGCTTCAATATCCCCTTTCCGATGTAAATACCATAAACCCGTAGTATCCGCCCCGAGAAGTATTTCTTCTTTTGTTAGCTCCTCGATCAGGTCGGGATCTTTAAACCGAAATAAAATTCGTGGCCGCAGCCATTGTACCTTATTTGAGTAGGGCGCTATTTCCCTGGCTTGGTTTATTAATTTCAAAGCTTTGTTAAGATCCTGTGGCCAACTTGCGGACAAAGTCCATGCATAGTCCCAGTTCGTCAACAAGTCATTTGGCTCAATAGATAATGCTTTCTGGTAATGGTATTCAGATTTTTTAATCGCTTGATTTTTTCCAGGGAAATGATAATAATTCCCAAAGAAATTGTGGGCCCGGACCGAGGTGGAGTCCAGGCGTAAGGCTTTTTCTCCATTTTTATAGGCCTGGTCAAGGAGTTCTTTATTTTCCCAGGTATGTACGTATTCATATTCCTGGCAATAGGCCAGATACGCATAAGCCTCTGCGTAAAAAGGATCTAACCGAATAGCTTCCTTAAAATGATCAGCTGCTTGTTGATAAGCAGGTAGCCAATGATCCTCTTCAACGATTCTTTTTCCCTTGATGAACTCTTCCCACGCCTTTAGATTATCGGTACCCGTCTTTTCAATATAGCCTGTTTCCTCTTTGGAGATTCGGACATCTAATTGCTCGACAACTTCTTTGGAGACGGTTTCTGTTATTTTCCCATGATTTTCAGCCGTCTCTTCATAGCGCTCAGACCAGATAACCCTTTCGTCCTCATCTACGAGATTTACAGAAATCAGCATAAGATTCGGGTTGTCTTCAAACCGTATGACCTCCCCTTCCAGAACGTAATCTGCCTTGAGTTCTTCCGCTATTTCCCGGGTTCTTTTGTTTGAATCCATGAAGTGGTTGGAGGAATTGAAAGCTAAAGTCTCCAGGTTTTTAACTCCGGAGATCTTACTGTGGATGCTGCTAGACAGGCCGTAACAGAAAGTAGCATTGTCCTTTTCCTGGCTGATGTCCCGAAGCGGTAGTACGGCGACTCTGTAAACAGCATTTTTCCGTAAGTTGAACCCAATCCCCTTAAAGGCAAAGACCAGCACTACTGCAGCCACCACCGCAAAGGCAAACATGATCAGCAGGTTTCTTCGGGAAGCCCGTGATGGGGTATCTTCGCCGGAGGCAGAGACTTTTTCGAACCCCTTGAGCGTAATCTTGTAGGCCCAGGAAACCAGCACCCAGATGGGTAGCCCTGCCGCCAGAATAATGATAAGGGTCTGGGAGATCCAGTCCGGGGCATCGAAGGCCTCCAGCACAATGTCCGCCACCTGCAGCAAAACCCAGGCCACAGCCAGGTACCCCAGGGTTTCCCGGATCACGTTGCGGCGTTTGAGTTCGTCCCAGAAGTTGTTCATGGTACTGTTTTTACTTAATGGGCTTTTCGAATCGTTTGCATCATTTGACTTCTAATTCAACTATTTCTTAGTAGGCAGTATGCAGTTGCAGTAAGCGGGTTTTTAAACCTTGAACCTTGAACCGATAACTGCCCAATGCCCACTGTCACTGCCTACTGAAAACCGCCACTGCCAACTATCTACTCCAAACCAAGTTCTTCATCCCAGACCGGGTTCCAGTCGCCTGCTGACTTTAGATATTCAATTACCTCAGCCCGCATACGGTGGGTTTCCTCAGTTACTTTTTCAGCGAATAGTTTAAATCTTTGGTCTTCTTCGAAAGGTTTAAAATAATTCTGCTGAATCTGACTAAAAACAAAAGCTGGAAGCCTCGCCTTATCCGTAAAGTAAATCTTGTTTAAAAGAGTTATGACGCCGTCTACATCATTTTTGTTGTAGTAACAAAACATTTTAAAATTATCTTTTGGATAGTCATCAACTATTGATCTTTCGACGATCAATTTATCGTAGTATTCGCATGATTTATCTGCTAGTATATCGGCAATTATATCATTTCCCAAAGCTCTATAGATATCTATGTAAAATGCGATTTCATCTTCAAATTCTCTGAAAGGCAGGCTATCAGTGGGTTTCAAATTTGCAATTTGTCGTGCTAATTGGGGATGCCCTTCTTCTAATATTTTCTTTGCACGTTCCAATTGTCCTAAATCAAAGTATGTAAAGGACAGATAAAGGACCCGTTCGCTCTCGGGTAAACCCCTTTCCGAAGACCATATATTAATCAAATCAACATTGGACTGATAATCTTTCCTGAACGAATTAAAATAGTATCTTTTGTAAAAGGAATTTCGATTATTGGGATATTTTAAATCGCGAAGATTTAGGTATTTCTCTGCTAGGGGTTTCAAATCCAATTCTATGCAATAATCAATTGCCCATCCCAAGTGAACAGCCTCGTATTGATCATCCTTCATCGCTTTATGAAGCGTTATAAAGGCACTGCTAAAATCACCATTTGGTGCTGCTGCCAAAAAAGCACTTTTGATTCTGGAGCACCAATTTGCGGATGGATCTTTTTCCAGGACTTTATTTAAAATCTCCATAGCTTTTTTCTCATCCTTCCTCAAACCCTTATAATTCTGCGCTATCATCGCCGCAAGGAACTCATTGTAAGGATCCAACTCATACGCCTTGATCCTCAAATTCATCCCTGCTTCCTTATCAATACTCCACATCCATCGGGATAGTGCGTAGTAGGCTTCGGAATAACTTGGCTTAAGTTCAACAGCTTTACGCACACTGGATATAGCTTTACTCGTATCTTTTTGAATGATCTCTGCTACCCTGGATTCAGCGTAATAAACTTCAGGAAGTTCAGAATCTATGTCTTTTGCCTTTTGAAAGTGATACTTCATTTTCTCCAGCATCTCATCTTCTGGCATTTCACCGTAAGCGTGGCGATTCAAATATAATGTTACCAATTCTGCATGTGCTTTGGCAAAATTGGGTTCTAATATCAATGCTTCCTGAATCAGGTCAATAGCTTTACCCATTGTCTCATCTGTGCGTTGCTTCCCAAGTTCCAAAGCCCTCAGATATAATTTATAGGCTTCGGAACTTTCACTGATTTTTTTAGATAGTTGCAGGGATTCGTTTGGAAATACTTCTATACGCAGTTCGTTTACCACCTTCTTGGCCAGATCCTCTTCGATGTCCATTATTGAGCTAAACTCCTCATCGTACTGTATATTCCATCGTACATATCCATTGGAGGCATTAATGAGCCTGGCCCTTAATCGAATTCGATTGTTTTCAAATTGAAGGTCGCCTTCAATAAGGTAATTTACATTGAGGTTCCTTCCTATTTCCCGAGGATCACTCCCATTTTCCTTAAACTGGGAACTTGATGTTTTGGAGGTAACAGTTAAACCGGCTACCTGTCCAAGCCTGTCGCTTATGGCTCCGCTAAATGCGTCAGACATAAAAGCCAGACTTTTATCTGTACTTTGGAAGTCAAAAGGCAACACCGCAATACTTGCCTCCTGCTTTTTATTGATACCGGTTGCCCCTGCAAAAAAGACCCGCTCCACCAGCAGAAAGCAAAGGGCCACGGCAAGCACTCCAATAATAATATGGTTCAGGCGCCGGCCCGCCTTTCTGTTGTCTGCCGTGTCTTGCTGTACGCTGCCTGTTCGTTTCAGCCCTTGCGGGGTAAATTCATAGAGCCAGGTTAAAACCAGGGCGATGGGGAAGCCCACTATAAGCAACAGGGTAGTCCAGTAGGCGATGGCGGGCGGCCATCCCAGGTTGTTTCCCAGGGTTTCCACGGCCTGCAAAATCAACCAGCTGGTGACCACATAGGCGGTAGCTACCTTGTAGACGTTCCTGTTTTTGAGTTCGTTGAAGAAGTTGGTCATGGTGCTAATGTTCCTTATTGGGCTTTACGAATTGTTTTCATCATTTGTCTTCTAATTTAAAAGTTTCTTAGTAGGCAGTATTCAGTTGCAGTATGCAAGTCCTTGAACCGATAACTGCCTACCGCTCACTGCCACTACCAGCTGCCACTACCAGCTGCCCACTGCCACTGCCAACTGAAAACTGCCACTGCCCACTGCCACTGCCAACTGCCTACTCCAGTCCCAGTTCCTTATCCCAGGCCGGGTCCCAGTCCCCTTCCTCCTTCAGGTATGCAATGACTTCGGCTCGCATGCGGTGGGTATCTTCGGTTATGCGATTAAAAAGATCACGAACTTTCCGATTCTTCTCAAAGCGTCTGTAGGAACCCATTTTTATATCTGTAAACATGTTCCCTCGATCGTTTTTAACAAAGTACTTTTCACCCAATTTCTTGACAAAGCTTAAGGTGTCGTTTGAAGCATAGAGGCAAGAAATCAATAATTGATGTTGGGAAGGGTCTTCTTTTAATTCTAAATCTGCGAATTCGCAAAATGCAGCGGCAAATGAATCAGCTAATGATGCATCATTTTGTAGCCGCAAGACTTCTATATAAAGTAACAAAGGACTAAAGGAATCATAAAATGCACTGAACGGTTGAAGGTTGGCGATTTCGTCACCACTAATCGTTTTAGTTAGGTATGGAAAGGTTTCTTCAAGTAAAACCTTTGCTTTGTCATAATTTCCAAGACCTTTCTGCAATGCTGCCCTGTTTAAAGCTTCAATTTCCTTGTCAATGCCTTTGTCGGCAACCCAGAAATCAACCAGTTCAAGCCATTTGTCGTATTCTTCTGTTAGCGCATACAGTGTACATAAGGAATTAAACATATACATCGCATCGGGATACCGCATTTGGGACCTTCGGCCATATTCTTTGGCCACAGGTATAAGATCAAGATTGTTTGATAAATGCAGATGATAGTTAAGATTCCACTGTTCATTTGGATAACTTTTACCTGCAGTATGAAATAGTTTATACGCCTGAACAAGATCACCATAGGGTTCGCCAAGTACCATTACTCCTTTTGTTCTGGCCGCAGTCAGTGAAGAATCAGATTCTATTATTTTATCTAAGATATCGAAAGCGCGTGTGTGATCATTTTTCACATAGAAATATCGACCTGCGAGCATACTGGCAAAGAATTCGTTATAAGGATCTAGTTCTAAGGCTTTTTCTAAATACTTAATGGCTATTTCAGGATTGCCTGCCCATCCCAACGCTCGATTCAGTGAATAATAGGCATCTGCATAATTGGGTTTCAATTCAATAGCTTTTCTCAAATCTGCTATAACCTGTGTAGAATCCTCTCCTAGTATAACCATATTGTACTCGGCCTTGGCATGAAGTACTTCAGGTTTTTCTGGAGCTAATTCCAATGCTCTGGATAAGTGAATTTTCTTGGCTTTATTCCTTTCCTCTTTTGTAAGACTTCCATACGCATATAACAGGCTATACAACCAGCTTAATTCAGCATGTGCCTCTGCAAAATCAGGCTCTAATTTAACGGCCTGATTTAAAAGGTCAATGGCTTCTCTAAGATCTCGATCTGTTCTTTTCTTCGTATAATTTTTTGACTCGAGGTAAAGTTTTAAAGCTTTAGAATTTTCAGTTAGTTTAGCTCCCAGTGCCTTGTCTTCCTGTGGTTGTAGTTGTACCCGTAGTTGAGAAGCAACATTCCTGCTCACATCTTCCTGTATATCAAAGATTTCAATGAAATCAGCCTCATAGGCATCCGACCATAAATAGTACCCATTGTTGGCATTAACCAGTCTGGTTATTACTTTTATCCGATTACTACTTTCATCATATTGTAAACTGCCTTTAAGTAAATAGTTCACGTCTAGTTGTTTGGCAATTTCCAGGTCGTCCATGTTTTTATCTTGCAAATAGAATGAAGAGTTCGGGGCAATTACTTTTAAACCACTTAATAGGGCCAAATCGTTTAAAATTTGTTCCGTCAGGCCTTTGGCAAAATTTTCGCTGTTTTCCAGTACGCTTATATTCTCAAAAGGCAACACCGCAATACTTGCCTCCTGTTTTTTATTGATACTCGTATTCCCCGCAAAAAAGACCCGCTCCACCAGCATAAAGCAAAGGGCCACGGCCAGCACCCCAATGATAATATGGTTTAAGCGCCTGCCCGCTTTGCGGTTATCTGCTGTGTCTTGCTGGACCGTACCTGTACGTTTCAGGCCCTGAGGAGTAAACTCATAGAGCCAGGTCAACACCAGTGCGATGGGAAAGCCCACAATAAGCAACAGGGTAGTCCAGTATGCAATGGCGGAAGGCCATCCCAGGTTGTTCCCCAGGGTTTCCACGGCCTGCAATATCAGCCAGCTGGTCACTACATAGGCGGTAGCTACTTTGTAGACGTTGCGGTTTTTGAGTTCGTTGAAGAAGTTGCTCATGATACTAAATACTAATGTTAATTAATGGTCTTTTTGGGTTGTTTGCATCATTTAACTTCTAATTCAACTGTATCTAAGTTCGCAGTATGCAGTTGCAGTAAGCGGGTTTTTAAACCTTGAACCTTGAACCTTGAACCGAAAACTGCTAACTGCTAACTGCCACTGCCTACTGAAAACTGCCACTGCTAACTGCCACTGCCTACTGAAAACTGCCACTGCCCACTGCCAACTTTCCATCACCCTCAATTCTCATAACCGGGGTTCTGAACCAGGTTGGGGTTTACGTCAATTTCACGTTGGGGCAGAGGCATTACCAAAACAGCTGCATTATATGGAAGGCCGTCAATGGTTTGCTGCAGCCTTTTGGCATCATGCAGGCGGAACCCTTCAAAAGCCAGTTCGCGCTGCCGTTCTTCCAGAATGTCCTGTAAGCCTATCCCTGATAGCGGGCCGGCATTGGAACGTCCTCGCAGGGCGTTAATCTCCTGTTCAGGGGTCAGCCCGAGGCTGCTACCTTCCCGGAAATTGGATTCGGCCCGGATCAGATGCATTTCCGCAATGCGCATATAGGGTACATTGGCAAACTGGCCCTGCCATTTCCCCGTAACTGTGGTCCCATTGCCACTATAGAAAAAATCAGAGCGGTCATCCGGTCCGGTAAAGAGGTTAAAAAAAGGAGGCTCAATAGTAACATCGGCTGTTTGGGAACGTCCCCCGAACTGCAGGGTGGCCCAGTAGTTGTTGAAGTCATTAAATCCATCCTGAGTGGTTACCTGCCAGGCAAAAATATCTTCAATGCCATCTGCTTCATTATTAAAGGCAGCGGCCAGGGTTGGTGCCAGGCTGTGACCGCTATTGACTAGCACATCATGGGCCGCGTCCCGGGCGGCTGCGTAATTTCCCTGTTGCAGGTACACCCGGGCCTGGAGCGCACGGGCGGCAAAGCGGTCTGCCCGTTCGGCATTGTCTGGTGGTAGCAGGGTATAGGCATCCTGTAAATCTGAAAGGATCTGGGCATATACCTCCCCTACGGAACTGCGCGACGGGTAGGTAACCTGGCTCAGGTTGGTAACGGCCTCGAATACCAGCGGGACGCCCAATTGTCCATTGGATTCACCTGTTTCAAAGGGCAGGGCGTAAAAGCGTACCAGTTCAAAATAATGTAAGGCCCGAAGGAATTTGGCTTCTCCTTCCAGGCGGGAACGGATTTCATCATCCTCCTGCAATTCCAAATTGTCAAGCACCAGGTTGCAAAGGTTAATGCTACTGTAGGAATTGAACCAGGTAAAATTGATATAAAAATTGCCAGAAGTCGTTACTTGTTTGCGGTCAAATTCGAAGAAATCCGGGAAAGTGCCCCGGTAGGCCAGTTGCCCTTCATTGACCAGAAGCTCCGTTGCGGTCTGGTAATTCCCGGCATACATTAGAGAAGTGGCATAAGCGCCCAATAGGGTTTTATCCAGGTTCTCCGGATTTTCCAGGAGCTGTTCAGGCGTCAGGCTATCTGTAGGCTGGGTGTCCAGGTTGTTATCGCAACCCAAAAACAACAAAAATAGAAGACTAAGGATGATATGTTTATTTTTCATGATAGGCTTTTTAAAAATCTACATTGATCCCAAAGGTGAGCGTACGCGCCTGGGGCGGTGAATAGAATACGAAGCCGGAATTTGCAGAAATCCCGGAAGCGAAGTCTGCAATGGATTCAGGGTCCCAGCCCGTATAATCCGTTATGGTTAGCAGATTGACCCCGGTAAAATAGAAACGGATCCGGTCCATGCCCAGGTTTTGGGTAATGTCAACCGGCAGGGTGTATCCCAGGGTCAGGTTTCTGAGGCGGATAAAATCTGCGTCTTCCAGGTAACGAGAAGAAACCTGGGAACCGTTTCCCCCAAAGAGCCGTGCCTGGGGTATATTGGTAATATCCCCGGGTTGCTGCCACCGACCCAGCTGGTCGCGAGTCTGGTTGTCGAAAAAATCGGCATTGGAAGACTGGTAAATACCACCGCCATTATAAAGCTGCGCCCCCCATTGTCCCTGGAAGGTAAAAGAGAAATCAATGCCCTTGTAGCGCAAATTATGTGTCATTCCTGCAATAACGTCAGGAAATGGGTTGCCCAGGATCTTCCGGCTGGCTTCATTATAATTGTTGGTGGTACTCCGGTCCAGGCTGCCGTCCGGCAGATCTGTATTCAGGTAATAGAGGGCGTCCCCGTTGGCCGGGTCTACCCCGGCATATTCTACAAGGTAAAAAGAGGTAACGGCTTCTCCTTCCCTCACAATAGTTGTCCCGCCTGAAACATCGTCCCCGTTCCGAAGGGCTTTGACCTCATTTTTATTCCAGGCCAGGTTCAGGTTGGTACCCCAGCTAAAATTTTCAGTTACGACGTTTTTGGTATCCAGCACCCACTCCAGGCCTTTGTTCTGAATTTCCCCCAGGTTTTGTTGTACTGTTCGAATCCCATTGGTGGCGGGGATTGGCACAGCAAAAAGGAGGCCTTTGGTATACTTGTCGTAATAGTCAATGGAAGTGTTTACCCGGTCGCTAAAAAACCCGAGATCCATGCCAATATTGTATTGTTCCGTTTCTTCCCAGCTTAAATCCGAGTCCCCGAGGCGCTGCAGAAAAAAACCCGGCCTTAAATTATAGGTATTGGTGTTGAATTGGGTCCGGCTGGCAAAGGGGTTGGTATTGGAGTTCCCGGTAATGCCCCAGCTGGCCCGCAGTTTCAGGTTTGAAATGGTATTGCTGTTTTGCAGGAAGGGTTCATTGGAGGCCAGCCAGCCAACCGATGCTGCCGGGAAAGTACCATACTGGGAATTGGCCCCGAAAACAGAGGAACCGTCTACCCGCATACTCGCTTTTAAAAGCCAACTGTCAAAGAGGGTGGCGCTGGCCCGTGCAAAGTAAGAGACCAGGGTGGAGCGCCATTCATAGGAGGTACCCCCGGTAATTTCCCCCGCACTCCCCAGTTTTCGGAGTTGGTCCGAAGGGAAATCCTGGCCTTCAATGCGTAATCCCTTAATGAGTAAATCTTCATAAGACATCCCCAGGGTGGCTTCCAGTTGCAGCCTCTCTTTATTTAGCTGGTATTGCAGGTAATTGTTGATGACGAATTTCTCTTCTTTATCATCATAGGCATCTGCATAGCCATTGGTGGAGGCAGATTCAGTAAGGCTGCCAAAAAAGCGTTCTTCCAGCTGGTCCGTAATATCGTATCCAAATTCGGACCGCAGGTAGAGATTATCCGTAAAATCGATTTGTCCGTAAAATTTTGCAAAAGCCCTCCAGATATTGGTTTCGTGTTCTGCGTTGAATTCATTCATCAGGAAGTTGTAATAGAGCGTATTGGTGTTCGGGGTAATCCCGTCTTCCAAATACGGCCGCGAAAAAGGGATCTGGGCAATGGCCTGTATGGGGTTTGCAAACTGCCCGTCATTGGCAATCCGGGCCAGTTGGGATTTACTCAGGTTGGAGTTAAGCCCTATGGTTAGCCAGTCATTGGCCTGATGCTCGATATTGGCACGCAGGGAATAGCGCTCCAGAACGTTCCCTCTGAGGATGGCCTCTGTTTTATTATAGCCTGTAGACAGGAAAAAGGTCGTTTTCTCGCTTCCCCCGCTGGCACTGAAGCTGATATCCTGTACCGAGCCGGAGCCCAGGCCCAGGGATTGCCAGTCTGTATCTACAGCCCCTTCGCGCCAGTCGGCTTCTTCCTCTGCAAAGAGGTTAAAAAAGAAGGCGGCGTCTTCTTCCGTAAAGCCGGAATTGAGGGCTGCCTCCGTATACAGTTCTACGTATTCTTCCGTATTAAGCCATTCCCTGGTATTGGAGGGTTCACTCCAGCCATAGGAAGAGTTAAAGGAGAAACGGGTTCTCCCCTGACGCCCTTTTTTGGTATTGATCAGGACCACCCCATTGGTCCCCCGGGAGCCATAAATAGCTGCTGCAGAGGCGTCCTTCAGGATTTCTATGGATTCAATGTCAGCCGGGTTCAGGGCAATCAGGTCATTAATAGGGGACCCATTGGTGCTGAAATCATTTTTATAGAGGGGAACCCCATCTATAACATAGAGGGGTTCCTGGTTTCCTGTAATGGTTGCCACACCCCGGACGCGAATCTTAAAGCCTCCTTCTGCCCGGCCGCCCACCTGGCTGATCTGTACCCCGGCAGCCTTGCCCACCAGGGCACCCTGCAGGGAGGGGACAGGTATTTCCTCAATCTGTTCGCTACTGATGGAGGCAATGTTATCTGTCAGGTTTTTGCGGCTGGTGGTTCCGTACCCGACCACAACCACCTCCTGCAGGTCATTGCCGGGCATCAGATTAATGTTGTAGGTATTCCGATTATCCACTATAACGCTCCCCGTGATATAGCCCACATAAGAAAAAAGGATGGTTTCCCCTTCAGCGGCCTGGATCTGGTAGGTCCCGTCCGGGCCGGTGATAGTCCCTCGCTGGGTACCCTCAACCAACACGTTGGCTCCCAGCAGGGGTTCGTTAAAGTTATCCCTTACTGTTCCGTTGATGGTTTTCTGCTGGGCAGACAGGGACCAATTGGTAAGCAATAGGAGTATTGCCAAAATTATCCTGGGAGCAGTTGGCATAATGCAGTAAAATTGAAAATACGGCTCCGAAGCCCGGAAGGTCGTATTGGTTAGGTTGATTACGTATTCCCCCTTCTTGAAGTACGTTTTAGGGGGAGTAAACGATTCAAGAAGTTAATTGTTCAATAACTGGTATGTAAATTAAATTTATCAAATAAATTTTATTTTAACAGATAAAGCTTTTAAAAAGTCAAGAATGACTTATTTATTTAATAATAACTCATTAAAGAAGCAATATCTTTAATATAAATGTAAAGGCTTAAAAATAAGGGATCAGGTGCTGATTTATACCGGGATCAATTATGCCTGGCTGGTATGCCAAAATTCGTGTGGATTTACTTCTGGAGGAGCTAAACCATTTTAATAATTAACCGAGCCTGAAGGGCATCTCCGTTAGTCGTTGTCCTGTAAGTCGGAAGACTGCATTGGCAATGGCCGCCGCAACTGGTCCCAGAGGCGGTTCCCCTACCGGGCCGGGCCGGTCGATACCCTGTAGCAGGACCACCTCGATTTCTTTGGGGGCGTGTTTCATCAGGGCCATCTTGTAGGGCCCGTATATTTCGGGTTGTAACTCCCCGTTTTCTATGGTCATTTCCTCAAACATGGCGGCGCTCATACCCATAATGACAGAACCCTCGCATTGCGCCCGTACCTGGTCCGGGTTTACGGCTATACCGGGGTCCATGGCTACAGTAAATTTATGCACCCTAATCTCATTGTTTTCAACCGATACCTCCGCCACCTGGGCGCAGGGGGTGCCGGCGTCTGTAGAGGCCGCAAAGCCCATGGCCCGGCCTTCCTTTAATTCTTCAGTGTAGCCTGAGGTCTCAACCGCTGCCCGGATGACATTTTTTAAACGAATACCAGCCGCATCTTCCGGGATATGTGCCAGGCGGAATTCGGCTGCATTCATCCCGCTTTTTTGGGCCATCACATCCATAAAACTTTCAATGGCAAAGGTGTTCGCCAGCAGCCCCAGGCTGCGCCACCAGCTGGTGGCAAAGGGCAGTTCTACATGCCAGTAGGTGCTGCGCAGGTTTGGAACGGCAGTGTACTGCAGAAAGCCGCCCCTGATGGCACCAATGTCTGCCCCAAGGATGGTTGGCAGCCCAGCCGGCATCAAAGGCGAATTATTGCCTACGGCCCCGCTTACAAAATGATGTTCGAGGTGCATGAGTTTGCCATCCGCATTCAGGCTGCCCTTCATCACATGATGGGTAGGGGGTCGGAACATGTCGTGCTGGAATTCTTCTTTCCGGCTAAAGAAATATTTTACGGGCCGCCCCACTGCCCTGGACATCAAAGCGGCCTGTATGGCATGTGGGGTATGCAGCCTGCGTCCGAAACCTCCCCCCAGGTAAGTAGGGATCACGTTTACATTTTCCTCATCGAAGTCCAGGCGGGCGGCTACTTCCTTCCGGGTCAGGGCCACCACCTGGGTTGAAATCATGAGGGTTACTTTGTCTCCTTCCACTGAGGCGACGACCCCATTGGGTTCCAGTTGGGCATGCGCCCCAAGGGGGCTCCGGAACTCCATTTCAACCGGCTCATCCTCTTCGGCCAGGGCCCTGCCTTCCTTTTGGATGATGGAACTTTTTCCGTTCCCGACCTGAATTTGTTCAAGGATGTCGGCCGTATTCAGATCAGCCGGGGCCTCCCAGGTAACTGAGACGGCGTTCTTGGCGTTTTCGGCCTGTGTATAGGTCTCCGCTACTACACCTATAAAGTCTTCTTCACGGACGATTTTAACTACCCCCAGCATCTTTTCGGCTGCTGCGTAGTCGGCACTTACAAAGCGTGCTCCAATTTTAGTGGGCCGCACCACTGCTCCGTAGAGCATATCGGGTAAGGCGGCATCCATTCCGAAAATGGGATGCCCGAAAATTTTGGGGTGCAGGTCTACCCTGGGGATGTCCTTGCCAATCACCCGGTGTTCCCCGATTGGCTTAAGAGAAGGGGCTTCCGGGATATCTGTATCCTGCAGTGCACTCGCAACCTCTGAGAGGGGCAACCAGTTCTTATCAAAGCCTATCTGCCCACCCCGGATTTGGATCTGTTCCTTAGAAGTATCCAGCTTTTGGGCTGCCACCCCTTTCAGCATTTCGCGGAAGGTGGCCGCGAGTTCGCGAAGCGGAACCCACATGCTGGCAATGGATGTACTTCCGCCTGTGCTTATACCATCCACATTACCAGTAGCACTGGCCGCATGCACTACCCGGAGTTCTTCCGGATTTATTTCCAGTTCTTCGGAAGCCAGTTGTACCATGCCCGTAAAGGTGCCCTGGCCCATTTCAACCTTGGGGGAATGCAAAATAATATGGTTGTTCTGATCGATTTCAAACCAGATCATGGGGTCGTCAGTAGGGCCCACATAGGCCATCTCCATGGAGTTGGCCATTTCCAGAATTGATCGCCTGATCGGGTTTCGAAAGATATAGGACCCGACAGCTACCACCCCAATGGTCCCCAGGCCGCCGCGGATAATGAATTTTCGCCTCGATATGTTTTTTTTCTCAGCCATCTAGGAATTTTCAGTGGCTTGTTGGGGCTTGTTTTCAGCCTGTATGGCTACAGCCCGGTGAATCGCCTTTCGCATGCGGTAATAGGTGCCGCAGCGACAGATATTGGTAATAGCACGGTCAATGTCTGCGTCGCTGGGTTCGGGGTTTTGGTTTAGCAGGCCGGCCGTGGCCATCATAAAGCCGGGCTGGCAATACCCGCACTGGGGTACAATTTCCTCACTCCAGGCCTGTTGTACCGGATGGGGTTCGGTTTCAGTCCCCAGGCCTTCAATGGTGGTTATTTCTTTATCAACAGCCAGCCGGGCAGGATACACGCAAGACCGGAGGGCCTCGCCATCGATAAGTACCGTACAGGCACCACAAGCTGCCTTCCCGCAGCCAAACTTGGTTCCCTTCAGGTCCAGGATATCCCGTAAGACCCATAAAAGCGGGCTGTTTTCATCAGATATTGTAAAGGTCTGAACCGTACTATTTACATTAAGTTTAAGTTCCATGTCTTGCTGATCGGGATCTAAAATAATCGTGCGCTATGAGTTATGAAAGTACGAAAAATCCGGCTGATTTCCGGGCCCATGGTTATGGAAAATACAGTTGAAATCAGGCCCTGCCAATTAAATGTGTACCCTCGGATAAGTGGATGGGGATTACCTCACATTTAATACCGAATTCCCGATGGTAGGCCTCCAGGCTTTGTTCCGTAAAATCGGTTACAAGCTCTTCTTTTACCAGATTCAGGGTGCAGCCGCCAAATCCGCCTCCGATCATCCTGGCGCCGAGAACCCCGGTATGTGCCTGTGCAACCGCCACCAGAAAATTCAGCTCCGGGCAGCTTACCTGATATGCCTGTGATAGGCCCTGGTGGGTTTCAAAAAGATAATCACCTAAAGATTGGGCATCCTTGTTTTTCAGGGCTTCATAGGCCCTCCTTACCCGTTCGATCTCTTTTACGACATAAGATGCTTTCTGAAAAGCATCCTCAGATAATGTCCCTTTCTTTTTAAGGCCTTGCAGTTCATGCAGGCTGCAGTCTCGCAGGGATTTTTTCCCTAATAAGGCAGCTGTTTTTTCACAAAGCGCGCGCCGCTGATTATAGGCAGAATCCGCCAGGGCATGGCTAACTTTTGAATTGAGCAGTACCCAGTGATACCCATTCAGGGTTCCGTTAACCGCGGTGTATTCCATGCTCCTGCAATCCAGAAATAGAAAATGTTCCGCCTTCCCGAACATGCTGGCGAATTGGTCCATAATCCCACATTGTACCCCGGCATAGTTTTGTTCCGCCCGCTGGGAAACCAGAATCATTTCTTCCTTGCTGAGGTTACAACAGAATAATTCATTCAGACCAAAAACAATTCCGTTCTCCAGCGCCGCAGAAGAAGAAAGGCCGGCGCCCTGTGGCAGGTTACCGCCAAAAACGAGATTGAACGGGCCAAGGGGGCAGCCCAGCTTTTGCATTTCCGCAACTACTCCGATTACATAGTTACGCCAACCTCCTTTTTCAAGGGGATAAAGCGCGTGATTGAGGTCAAATTCGAAGGATTCCCCCGGATCCGAAGCGATCACTTTGCTAAGGCCTACAGGGTTGTTCACTGCTCGCTGCAGCGCTACAACAACACCTTTATCAATGGCTGCAGGCAGGACCAAACCTTCATTGTAATCCACATGTTCCCCGATCAGATTTATCCGGCCCGGGGAGCCGATTATGACCGGTTCCAAATTGAATGCACTCCTGAACCGGCTTTCGATATTGTTAATGAGGTTTGGGTCCATAGGCATTTTCAGACCTGTCTTACCAGCGTTTTTTAAGCCCGGCGATCAATTTATCTACCGTCAGCCCCTGCACCACTATGGAAAAAATGACCACTACATAGGTGATCACCAGAAAGAGTTCCCGGGACATTTCCTCGGAAAGGCCCAGGGCCAGTGCAATGGAGATGGCTCCCCTGAGGCCTCCCCAGGTCATGATCAGGTTGGTGTTGGGGACAAAATCCAGCCGTTTTGCGAAGAAATTTACAGGTATCAGGAGGGACAGGTAACGACACAGCAAGGTAACCGGGATGATAATGAGGCCGGCCAGTATAAATTCGGTTTCCAGGTCCAGCACCAGCATCTCCATCCCGATCAGGACAAATAAGATGGTGTTCAGGAGGATGTCTATAAGTTCCCAGAATTTATCCACATAAACCTCTGTGGTTTCAGACATGGCGGCATTGCGCACCTCCGGCCCCCCTATCATCAATCCTGCCGCAACCATGGCTAGTGGTCCGGAAACATGCAGGTATTGGGCCGAGGTAATCCCGATCATGACAACGGCCAGGGTTATGATCACCTCAATGGAGTAATCGTTTATTCCCCGCATCATCCTGAAACTGATCCAACCGAGCAAAATACCCAAAATAAGGCCTCCGCCCACTTCATGGACAAATAACTTCACCACTTCCCACAAGGAGAAATCCGTTCCGCCTCCGCTGGCCAGACCAAAAATGGTCAGGAAGACCACAACTCCAACGCCATCATTGAACAGGGATTCTCCCACGATTTTGGTTTCCAGCTTTTTAGGGGCACCCACTTTTTTGAGAATCCCCAGGACTGCTATAGGATCCGTTGGGGAAATAAGGGCCCCGAATAAGAGACAATAGACAAAGTCCACACTCTGGCCTGCAAGTGGAAGCAGGAAATAGGTGGCCGTTCCGATCAGGAAGGTGGAGACCAGTACCCCGAAGGTCGCAAAGGCCAGAATGGGCCAGCGCTGTTCCCTGATTTTGTCGAGGTCTGTATGAAGGGCACCCGCAAACAGCAGAAATCCGAGCATCAGGTCCAGCAATACGGTTTTAAAATCGATCTGGGAGATAATATAGCGTTCTGCCTGCAGGAGGGAATCGTCTACATAGCTCAGGGCAAAGGCCCCCAGGGTAAAGACGATGCTGATAACCATTAGCCCGATCGTATTGGGAAGGCGGATATATTTTACGTTCACATAGCCAAAAATGGCTGAGATAAAGACCAGGATTGAAGTGATCAGGAAGTAATCCATAGGTAGCGTCAGTTTTAGGAAGCTGAAAATTACATTTTTCCGTCCGATATACCCAAATATGAAAATTTCAGAAACCCGAATTTGAAAACGAATCAGGATTCAAATGGGTTCGTTATCTTTAATTCTTAAAAATCAAACGCATGGAATTCAAATGGCAGGGCGTGATGCCAGCACTTACCACAAAATTTAAGGGAGATGATACCCTTGATCTCGAGTATTTCGAAAAAAATATTGCGGCCCAATTACAAGCCGGAGTCAGTGGGTTAATCCTGGGTGGAACCCTTGGCGAGGCCAGTACGCTAACCAATGACGAAAAAATTACGCTGATCAAAACTGCCACTACCTGTGCAGAGGGCAAGGTTCCGGTAATCATGAATATTGCGGAACAAAGTACCAAAGGAGCTGTAACAGCTGCCAGGACAGCAAAGCAATCGGGGGCCAGCGGGCTAATGTTACTGCCCCCGATGCGGTACAAGGCTACCTCCCGTGAAACGGTAGCCTACTTCAAGGCAGTTGCTGCCGCTACAGATCTGCCCATCCTCATTTATAACAACCCTGTCGATTACGGGATCGAAGTAACCCTGGATATGTTTGAGGAACTGCTGAAAAGCTGTCCCAATATTGGTGCCGTTAAGGAATCTACCCGGGACATCTCTAATGTAACACGGATAAAAAACCGTTTTGGGGACCGTTTGAAAATACTGACCGGTGTAGACACCCTTGCACTGGAGAGCCTGCTGATGGGCGCAGATGGCTGGGTGGCCGGGCTGGTTTGCGCCTTCCCTGTGGAAACGGTTGCGATTTACGCTTTGGCCAGGGCCGGGAAAGTTGCTGAGGCCGTTGAACTTTATCGCTGGTTCCTGCCCCTGCTGGAACTGGATATAAACCCACAGCTGGTGCAAAATATCAAACTGGCCGAGGTCGCAACCGGGCTGGGATCCGAAGCGGTTCGGCCCCCAAGGTTACCCCTGGAGGGAGCAGAACGAAAACGGGTGCTCGGTATTATTGAGAGGGGTTTGAGGGAAAGGCCTGAGGTACCCCCATACAAAGATCTACTCGATTGAATTTAATTTGAAGGATGATGATAGGGTAGGGAGTACCCCTCCCCACCCCGGTTAAAATTTAAGACGACTCCATGCAACAAACCATCACAGGAAACCAACTTATCGGAAACTCGGAAAGCGGAGCGGGAGACATACACTTTAAGAGTTATGATCCCAAAAGCGGGAATCCCACGCCCTGGTCCTTTAAGACGGCAACTTCTGAGGAAATCAACCAGGCTATGGACAAGGCCTCAAGGGCTTTTATGGCATTGAAAAAACTGCCGGCATCCCGCAGGGCCACTTTCCTTTCTGCCATTGCGGATGCCCTGGAAGCTGAAAAAGCAAGCCTGACAGAAGTTTATCAATTGGAATCAGGCTTGCCGGAAGGGCGCGCCCAGGGAGAATTGGGTCGCACAACCAATCAATTAAGACTTTTTGCAGAACTGATCACCAGGGGGGATTGGGTAGAGGCACGCATTGATACTGCCCAACCGGAAAGAAAACCTGTACCAAAACCAGATATACGAAAATGTTTAGTACCACTGGGTCCGGTAGTGGTTTTTGGTGCCAGTAATTTTCCCTTTGCGTTTTCCACGGCGGGAGGGGATACGGCTTCTGCTTTTGCGGCAGGCTGCCCGGTTGTGGTCAAGGGTCATCCCTTGCACGCAGGCACCGGGGAACTGGTGGCCCGGCTGATCCAAAAGGCAGCACTACTAACTGAGATGCCGGAAGGAATATTTTCACACTTACAGGGGGAAGCGCATGAAGTAGGGGAGGCCCTGGTACTGCACCCCGGGACAAAGGCTGTAGGATTTACGGGCAGCCGTAATGGGGGCACCGCCCTTTCAGCATTGAATAGTAAACGGGAAGAACCCATCCCAATTTTTGCGGAGATGGGTAGTGTTAATCCTGTATTACTACTTCCTTCTGCCCTTAAAAAAGCCGAAACCTGGGCACAGGCCTATGCGGCATCTGTTACTCTCGGAGTGGGTCAGTTTTGCACCAATCCGGGGATTTTGATTGGGGTAACGGGAACCGACTGGGAGACTTTCACAGAGGTGTTGGTCCAGGAGATGGACAAAAGCCAGAATGCCTGTATGCTTCATTCCAATCTTTCAAAGAATTTTCGCAAACAAAGGGACGTCCTCCTGGCTAAACCAGCTGTTTCAAAACGCTCTGGCGATCTTGGGGAAGTAGAGGGTACACAAGTAAATGCAACCGTAGCAGCTGTGAGCGGGGAAGATTTTATAAAGGATAAATCCCTTCAGGAAGAAGTATTCGGGCCTTTTACCCTCCTGGTAAGCTGCCGGGACATCGAAATGGTAGAAAAGGTCATCGCCTGCCTGGAGGGGCAACTCACCGCCACGGTATTGGGCTCGGAAGCAGAAATGGTAAAGGCTGCCTCAGCTATCGGGCAATTGCGCGAAAAGGCAGGCCGCATCCTCTTCAATGGGGTCCCGACCGGGGTTGAGGTATGTGGGGCCATGCAGCATGGCGGCCCGTTTCCGGCTACCACAGACAGCCGTTTTACATCGGTTGGCCTGGACGCCATTCGGCGCTGGGTACGCCCGCTGGCCTTTCAGGACTGTCCGGAGGCGCTGCTCCCGGAGGAATTGAAAAACGGAAACCCCCGCGGGATCCTCAGGTTTGTGGATGGGGAGTATTCCCGTAAAAAGATCAGCTCATGAAAAAAATCGTATTCCTGTTATTGATTACCCTCTCGGGTGGGGTGATCGCCCAGGAGCAGAAAAGCGATTCGCTCCTCCTGCAACAGCTGATGCAGCGACTCGATGATTTTGAACCCGTAGACCGGGATCAGTATCCGCTTGGGCTGTATACAAAATCGCGATACGAAGAGGAGGCCCGTTTTGCCCGGGAGCAACTAAAGGCCCTTGCACAGATTCAGCCCCAAAACCTGTCGGAAAGGGACCAGATTTCCTGGGAACTGCTAAAGTTTACCTTGCAGGAGCCCATAGACCGCCTGCGTTTTAAAACGTATCTGAACCCCATTCAGGCGGATCAGGGCTTTCATCTGAATCTGAATTACCGTATCCGGCCTATCCGGAATTACGCAGATGCCCGGAGGTACCTGCAGGTGCTAAAGGCCATCCCCGCCTTTGTGGACCAGCATTTAGCGCTGATGCGGGAAGGCCTTGAACTGGGCATCTCCCAACCCAAGGTGATTTTTAAAGGCTATGAAGCCACCTACAACGACCATATTGTCGAAGATTATACGGAAAGCGCTTTTTACGGGCCTTTCAAGGAGCTGCAGGATGGTATCCCACAACCACAGAAGGACTCCGTTTTGGAGGCTGCCCGCCAGGCTATTCAGCAAAGTGTCGTTCCCAGCTTTGAGAAAATCAAAGCGTTCTTTGAGCAGGAATACCTGCCGGCTACCCGAAACGCCATAGGGGTTTCAAATATATCCAACGGACCTGAATTTTATCAGAACCGAATTGATTACTTCACCACTTCAAAAGCCTATACGGCAGATAAAATCCATCAGATAGGCCTGGAAGAAGTGGCCCGTATCCGAGGGGAAATGCAGGAAATTATCGAAAACCTGGGTTTTAAGGGGGATTTTAAGGCATTCCTGGATTTTTTAAGGACCGACCCCCAATTTTATGTGGATACCCCTGATGCCCTGCTGATGCATGCCAGGGATATTGCCAAGCGCATAGATGGGGAACTGCCACGATTTTTCAAAATCCTGCCGCGAAGGCCCTATGGGGTAGAACCCGTGCCGGATGCGATTGCCCCCAAGTATACAGGGGGTCGTTATTCCGGACCCCGGGGGGAGACAACCTCCGGCACCTATCTGGTCAATACCTATAAACTGGATAGTCGCCCCCTGTATACCCTGCCGGCCCTTACGGCCCATGAAGCGGTACCCGGCCACCACCTTCAGGGTTCCCTGAACCGTGAACTCTCAGAGGAAATCCCAGCTTTCAGGCGCAGGTTATACCTGTCGGCTTTTGGTGAGGGCTGGGGCCTGTACTCGGAATACCTGGCGGCTGAAATGGGCATCTACCGTACCCCTTATGAAAAATTCGGGCAACTTACCTATGAAATGTGGCGCGCCTGCCGCCTGGTGGTGGATACCGGCATTCATGCCAAGGGATGGACGCGTGACGAGGCAGTCGCCTTTATGCGCGACAATACGGCCCTTTCCCTGCACGAAATCAATACGGAAACAGACCGCTATATTGCCTGGCCCGGCCAGGCCCTCTCCTATAAGATGGGGGAAATCGCGATCCGGGAATTGCGTGGAACGGCCGAGAAAGCGCTTGGAGAAGCATTTGATATCCGGAGTTTCCACGAGTGTATCCTCGGGGAGGGTACAGTAACCCTGCCTATCCTGAAAAGGAGGGTGGAACAGTATATTTCTGAAAACCAACCAGCTGATTAATCCTATGGGGAAACACGTTTTTAGATGTATTGACGGGCATACGGCCGGGAATCCGGTTCGTTTGGTAGCCAGCGGCGGTCCGGATCTGCAAGGGAATACCATGGCGGAGAAGCGGCTGCATTTTCTGAGGGAGTTTGACTGGATCCGTAAAGGGCTGATGTTTGAGCCCCGGGGACACGATATGATGAGCGGGAGTATCCTGTATCCTCCGGCAAATCCCGAAAATGACCTGGGGATCCTCTTTATTGAAACCAGTGGTTGCCTCCCCATGTGCGGGCACGGAACCATTGGCAGCATCACTATAGGCATAGAAGAAGGCATCATTCAGCCCAAGGTTCCGGGGCAAGTACGCCTGGAAACCCCGGCCGGGCTGGTCCTGGTTCGGTATAAACAGCAAGGGCCCAAAGTGGAGTGGGTTGCCATTACCAATGTTCCTTCCTTCCTGGCTGCAGAAGGGCTGAAAGTCGAAAGTGAGTTCCTGGGAACCCTGAAAATAGATGTAGCCTTTGGGGGCAATTACTACGCCATTGTAGATCCTCAGGAGAATTTTAAGGGTCTCGAACACTATAATGCCTCGGACCTGATCCGATTCAGTCAGGACCTGCGCCCGAGAATCAACAGGGCATATCCGGATTCTTTTATACATCCGTTAGACCCCAATATCCGGGATGTGTCCCACCTGCTCTGGACGGGCAAAACCCTTGCTCCAGAGGCCACGGCACGGAATGCGGTTTTTTACGGGGACAAAGCCATAGACCGGTCGCCATGCGGTACGGGTACATCTGCCCGCATGGCACAATGGCATGCCAAAGGGTTGTTGTCGGATAGGGAGGTATTCATTCATGAAAGTTTTATCGGATCCCTGTTCGAAGGCCGGATTGTAGGCCATGGCCAATACGGTACGCTCAACACCATAATCCCCGAAATAAAGGGGTCTGCCTGGGTCTTCGGGCATAATTCCATTACCCTGGATACAGATAGCCCGTATTTCGAAGGGTTTCAGGTAATCTGATTGCTTCATAGCTGTTTTGTCTGCTAATATTCTCTTAAAGAGTACAATAAACAGGAATAATTTGTAGTTTTGGTAAACAAATGAGATCCGTTAAACAAAAAACAGGGGCCGTTTCACTTGCCCTTTTGCTGCTATTTTCCACCCTGTCCTTTGCGGTGGAAATGCATTATTGCGGGGATCATCTCGTAGACCTTGGTATTTTTCGAAAAGCCAGCACCTGTATGATGCAGGATAACATGCCGCATGTGGATGGCATCTCTTCAACAGAAGAAGAGATGATGGACTGCTGCTCGGAAATACAACTGGTCGTTGAAGGGCAGGAGGACCTGAATGCCTCCTTTGAGTCGCTTAGCCTCCAGCAACAGGTTTTCCTGATTTCATTTGCTTACACATTTGTGTTGCAACCGGAGCTTTCAAAAGAACAGCCCATAGATGCGCTCAGGCATCCACCTCCCAAACTCGTTGAAGACCTCTATCTGCTCAACGAGACTTTCCTGATTTGATTTATTAGCGAATACAAATTTGCCCTGCAGTTTGCTGTAATGGGCAGAAGTTGTTTATACCCTTTTCTTAAACATAATTTAGTTTGCTAATAATCAAAGTTTTATGCTAAATAAAGTCATAAAATACCTTATCGAAAATAAATTGGTGGCCATATTGCTGCTGATCCTCTTTGTAGGCTGGGGTATTGTTCATGCCCCCTTCAAATGGGATACTGGCTTTTTGCCAAGCGATCCCGTGGCGGTTGATGCCATCCCGGATATTGGGGAAAATCAGCAGATCGTCTTTACCAAATGGCCTGGACGCAGTCCGCAGGATATTGAGGACCAAATCAGCTATCCGCTTACCTCTTCACTTTTAGGGATCCCCGGGGTAAAGACTATACGCAGCTCCTCTATGTTCGGGTTCTCAAGTATCTACATCATTTTTGAAGAGGATATCGAATTCTACTGGTCGCGCAGCCGTATTCTTGAAAAACTGAATTCCCTTCCCTCGGGCCTGTTGCCGGATGGGGTAAGCCCAACCCTGGGACCGGATGCCACAGCTCTTGGACAAATTTTCTGGTATACCCTGGAAGGACGCGACAAGGATGGAAATGTAACGGGTGGATGGGATCTGCAGGAGCTCCGCAGCATTCAGGATTATTACGTAAGGTATGGGCTTTCCGCTGCCAGTGGGGTATCGGAAGTAGCCTCTATCGGGGGCTACGTTCAGGAATACCAGGTTGATGTTGATCCGGAAAAGATGCGGCAATACAATATAAGCCTGGCCGATATTGTAAAAGCGGTTAAGGAAAGCAATCAGGAAATTGGTGCACAAACGCTGGAATTGAATAAGGCCGAGTACCTGGTTCGCGGCCTGGGCTTTGTAAAATCCGTTGCGGATATTGAAAACGCCGTCGTTTCTTCTGAAAACTATACGGCTATCCGTGTCAAAGACGTGGGCCGGGTGCATTTGGGGCCTGCTGTACGGCGTGGGATCCTGGACAAGGAAGGTGCTGAGGTTGTTGGAGGTGTTGTGGTTGCCCGTTATGGCGCCAACCCCCTGCAGGTCATCAATAATGTAAAAGAACAAATTGCAGAATTAAGTGCCGGTTTACCTTCAAAAGTGTTGGCAGATGGCCGGAGTTCCCAGCTGACCATAGTGCCCTTTTACGACCGTACCGAATTGATTCAGGAAACCCTGGGGACCCTTAACGAGGCCCTGACCCTGGAAATATTGATAACCATCCTGGTAATTGTGGTAATGGTATTCAACCTGAGGGCCTCCATTTTGATTACAGGACTATTGCCAGTGGCGGTTTTGATGGTTTTTATAACCATGAAACTGTTCAATGTAGATGCAAACATTGTGGCACTATCAGGAATAGCCATTGCCATAGGTACGATGGTGGATGTGGGGGTCATCCTGGCTGAAAACATGATCCGACACCTGGAAGATGAGCAATTGCGGTTTCGTGAAGACGGAACGCCCTATTCGGTAAACGAATTGATATACAATGCAACTGCTGAAGTTTCTGGCGCCATCCTTACCGCAGTACTCACTACGATTATCAGTTTTTTACCAGTCTTTACGATGATTGGAGCAGAGGGGAAGTTGTTTCGTCCCCTGGCTTTTACAAAAACGATGGCGCTGGCCGCATCTCTGGTCATAGCATTATTCATTATCCCTCCTTTAGCAGCTCAGATCTTTAAAAACAGGAATTTGCGCAAGCAGACGGCCCTGGGTCTGAATGCAATGCTGCTGCTTTTTGGCCTTGTCGCCATTGCTTTCGGATATTGGCTGGGGCTCGTATTGCTTGCATTTGCTATAAATGGGCTGGTTAGCACTTATTTCGGTAAGAAGGAATATCAACTCTCTTTTGCCTCATACCACTATGTCCTATCCACGGCATTGGTTAACCTGATCATTACGGTGGTTACAATCGTTTTTCTGCTGGCCGAGTACTGGCGACCCCTGGGGTTTGACAGGAGCTTGCTGATGAACCTGCTTTTTGTTCTTATCACTTGCTTTGGGGTACTGGGCTTGTTTTCATTACTCAAGCGTTATTACGATCGTATTTTACGCTGGGCTCTTGAGAACAGAGTATTGTTTTTGTCCATCCCAGCCACCTTACTCCTTCTCGGAATTGTAATTATGCGCAATACCGGCAAGGAATTTATGCCCGCGCTGAACGAAGGTTCTTTTCTGCTGATGCCTACCTCTTTACCGCATGCGGGCGTGGAAGAAAACAAGCGGGTACTGCAACAGCTGGATATGGCCGTAGCCAGTATACCTGAAGTAGAAACGGTAGTTGGCAAGGCAGGCCGAACGGAATCTGCATTGGATCCGGCACCTTTGTCCATGTATGAGAACGTAATCCAATACAGGGCTGAATACCAGACCAATGCTGAAGGCAAGCGCCAGCGCTACCGGGTCAATACAGACGGATTCTTCGAACTGAAAAACGGCCAGTTGCTGGCCAACCCAAATACAGATGCCGGGAAAGCTACCAATACAAGTGGTGGTGTACTTTCAAATCCTTTCCGCTTTGACCGAAACCTGCTAATTGAAGATACTGACGGGGAATATTTCCGGAACTGGCGGCCGGAAATACAATCGCCTGATGATATCTGGAATGAAATAGTACGGGTTACCAAACTGCCCGGGGTCACATCGGCACCCAAGTTACAACCGATAGAGACCCGTCTGGTAATGCTGCAAACAGGCATGCGGGCGCCTATGGGCATCAAGGTAAAAGGCCCGGACCTGAAGGAAATTGAAGCCTTCGGATTGCGGCTGGAAGAAATTCTCAGGCAGACAGAAGGAGTTAAAGAGCAGGCCGTATTTGCAGACCGGATTGTAGGGAAACCCTATCTGCTGATCGATATTAAACGCGATCGCCTTGTCCGTTACGGAATTACCATAGCAGATGTGCAGCAAGTACTATCCGTTGCCGTTGGAGGTATGCCTTTAACCCAAACGGTTGAGGGCCGGGAGCGCTATGCCGTGCGCGTTCGCTACCCCCGTGAACTTCGGGAGAACCCTTCGGACCTTAAAAACATCTATGTGCCGGTGGAGAAGGGCAAACCTGTTCCTCTGGGGGAACTGGTCGATATCCGATATGAACAGGGACCGCAGGTTATCAAAAGCGAGGATACCTTTTTAGTGGGCTACGTCCTCTTTGATAAACGCGATGGTTTCGCAGAGGTGGATGTAGTTGAAAATGCCCAGGCGCTCATCAAAGAAAGAATTGAAAGTGGAGAGTTGATCGTACCCGAGGGGATCAGTTATCGGTTTACGGGCACCTATGAGAACCAGTTACGCGCAGAGAAAACTTTGTCTATAGTGGTTCCTTTATGCCTGTTCATTATTTTCCTGATCCTGTATTTCCAGTTTAAGTCCGTATCTACCTCATTAATGGTATTTACAGGAATCGCTATTGCTTTTTCCGGAGGCTTTGTAATGATCTGGCTCTACGGCCAGGATTGGTTTTTAAACTTCAATCTCTTTGGTGAAAACCTGCGAGACTTGTTTAACATGAAAACAATCAATCTCAGTGTAGCGGTCTGGGTTGG
Source organism: Robiginitalea insularis (assembly GCF_052497835.1). Classification (NCBI taxonomy): domain Bacteria; kingdom Pseudomonadati; phylum Bacteroidota; class Flavobacteriia; order Flavobacteriales; family Flavobacteriaceae; genus Robiginitalea; species Robiginitalea insularis. The sequence goes on along the minus strand of NZ_CP199296.1, from coordinate 169,509 downwards.
TTTTATAGCCCTTTTTGGAATCGCCACAGATGACGGGGTGGTCATGGCCACATATCTGGGCCAGACCTTTGAAAAGGATCGCCCGGCTGATAAGATCGGTGTACGTCAGGCTACCCGTGAAGCGGCCGGAAAGCGGATCCGCCCCTGCCTGATGACAACGGTAACCACGGTATTGGCATTGCTGCCCGTTCTAACCTCCACAGGAAAAGGAAGCGATATTATGGTTCCTATGGCAATACCGATTATTGGTGGGATGCTTATCGATGTTACCTCTTATTTTCTCTTGCCGGTTTTGTATTGCTGGCGTGAAGAATATCAACTCAAAAGAGTACATAAATGAAAAATAGACTGCTTTTACTGCTAATAGTATTTGTTTCCGCTGTTCCCAGAGCCCAGGAGCTGCAATCTTATATACAACAGGCACTTGAGAATAACCCCGGCGTGCAGGCCTATAAATTGCGGTACAACATATCGGAGGAAAAGATAAATGAAGCAAATTGGTTTCCCGGCACAGAAATTAGTGCGGGTTATTTTGTAAGTGAGCCAGAAACACGTACCGGAGCCCAGAAAGCAAGGTTTTCAGCCCGGCAGATGCTCCCCTGGTTCGGAACGGTTTCTACCCGGGAGGGCTATGCCTCTGCCATGGCGGAAACGGACTATTTGGATTATCTGGTTGCCACGCGAAAACTGACCCTTTCGGTGGCCCAATCCTATTACCGCCTGAATGCGCTACAGGCAAGGGAGGCAGTTTTGGAGGAAAACCTGGAATTGCTCAGAACCTATGAAGAACTGGCACTTACATCAGTGGAGGTGGGAAAGGCAAGTGCCGTTGATGTACTGAAACTGCAGATACGCCAGAATGATCTGCAGCAACAAAAGGAAATACTGCAGCAGCAATTCCGGGCAGAACAGGCAACATTCAATGCATTGTTGAACCGTGACCCGGGAATAGCCATCAAACTTCCTGGGGAAATACCATTGCCCGAGGCAGATCCGGTTCCGGCTGATAGCATCAGGCTGAACCCAGAACTCATACGCTTCGATAAAATGTACGAGTCCGTGGTACAGGCCGAGTTGCTCAACCAAAAAGAAAGCGCCCCCATGTTCGGGGTCGGGCTGGATTATATTCCGGTAGCCGAACGGCCCAACATGAGTTTTGACGATAACGGGAAAGATATAGTGATGCCCATGGTTTCCCTTTCTATCCCAATTTTCAATTCGCAATACAATTCAAGGACCCGGCAAAACGAACTGCGCAAACAGGAAATAAACTTTCAAAAGCAGGAGCGGTTAAATATACTGGAAACGGCATTCTCAAATGCCCTGTCCAGGCGTAACGAAGCCCGAATAGCTTTTAATACCCAGACCAGGAACTTAAAACAGGCGGAAGAAGCATCGGAAATCCTGGTAAAAAGCTATGAAACGGGAACTATAGACTTCAATGATGTACTGGACATACAGGAACTGCAGTTAAAATTTCAATTAAATTCTATCCAGGCCGTCCAGCTATATTATGAACAAGCAGCAATTATCAACTATTTAATTAATTAAAATCAAGACTATGAACAGAAACATGAAAACCGTAATCGCAGCCATTGGAATATTATTCGTTGTTGGCTGCAAGGAAAACAAGAAAGCGGAGGAAGTCCCGGCGCCTGAGGTTAAATTAGAAAAGCAGGAAGAAGCTAATAACAGTGAGATGGCCATGGCTTCCTTTATGGATGAAGCAACTGAATCTGTATGGAGTAACTACCTCGAGCTGAAAACTGCACTGGTGAACAGCAATGTAAATGAAGCTCAGGCAGCCGCCGATAAACTGGCCGGGAGCACGGCAGAAGGGAACAAGACTATTAATGAAATGGCGACGGAAATTTCACGGGCCACTGACATCGAAAAACAACGACAATTGTTTTCTGCCCTGGGTGAGCAGGTAGAAACATTACTTAGGGAAAACCTGAGTGGAGGGACCATATACAAACAATTTTGTCCCATGGCATTCAACAATGAAGGCGGTTATTGGCTAAGCGATGCCGGGGAAATCCGCAATCCGTATTTCGGAGATAAAATGCTGAAGTGCGGGAAGGTTGCAGAAGAGATTTCAAAATAAGTAGGTTGCAAGGTCTTTGGCCGGGATACACCTTAGGGATCTAGTTGTATCCGGGCCACTGATCTATGGGAGCCTAAATCTCAAACAATGGATCAATTTTATGTACAATTGGGTATGACAGCTTGTAAATAGAATAATTATAATAGAACTATAGGGTGAAGGTTAAGATTAAAAATATGGTATGCGAGCGATGCCGAAAAGTCCTGTACCAGGAATTGCAGCGGGCCGGAATAAAAGTGATATCCCTGGAATTAGGCGAATTGGTTGTCCCGGATGAGGTCTCTGCTGATGCAGGAATCATTAGAGAAATTATTGAACGAAATGGCTTTGAAATCATAGATGACCAAACCACAATATTAGTTGAAAAAGTAAAGTCACTTTTAATAAGGAAGGTAGAAGACCAGGATCTAAATAAGGAAAAGATCTCTGAATACCTTTCCGGCGAGCTCCATACGGATTATTCGATAATTAGTAAATCCTTCAGCCTTTCAACGGGCATGACCATAGAGAAGTACCTCCTTCGTTTGAAGGTTGAAAAAGCCAAAGAATTATTGCAAATGGACCGCCAGAGCTTTTCTGAAATCGCTTACACTTTGGGATTCAGCGCAGGCAGCCATCTTGCGAAACAATTTAAAAGTATTACAGGCATGTCTATGACGGAGTATAAAAAATTACAGCAATGGAACCGGAAGAATTACGACAAAATTTTATAAGCCTGAACCACAATTTTTAAAGCCGAAGGGATTTACGCTGCCTAATTTTGCTATAAAACCATAAAAGGCAAAAAAATGAAACACACCTACCACATACACGGGATGACCTGCACCGGATGCAAAAAGCATGTTGAAGAAGTGCTCAATTCGGTCGATGGAGTGAATAGTGCCTCGGTCAGTTTGGAAAAGGAGGAAGCCGTTATTGAAATGGAGCATCACATTGAACTAAAGACATTTCAAAAGGCCCTGGAACAAGCTGGAGGCCATTATAGTATCCATTCACCCGGGGATCATCCGCATCCATCCAAAAAAGCGGAGCCGCGGAAAGCGAAAGGAAAAGGTAGCGGAACCTTTTATTGCCCGATGCATTGTGAGGGAGACAAGACGTATGATAAGCCCGGGGATTGCCCGGTATGCGGGATGGACCTGGTAGAAGAGCAAAACACAGCTTCTGCTGCCTCGGCTGGTCAATGGACCTGCCCCATGCATCCTGAGGTGGTCAAGGATGAGCCGGGCAGCTGCCCCATTTGCGGGATGGATTTAGTTCCTATGGAGCCCGAAGAATCGGCAGAGGCGAAGACGTATAAAAAATTACTTAAAAAACTGTGGATTGCAGCGGCCTTTACCCTGCCCATTTTCCTGATCGCCATGAGCGAGATGATACCAAATAACCCGCTGTATGATCTGTTGGCTCAGAAATATTGGAACTGGGTGCAATTTGTACTTTCCATTCCGGTTGTTTTTTACGCTACCTGGATGTTCTTTGAAAGGGCGTATCGCAGTATAAAGACCTGGAACCTCAATATGTTCACCCTTATCGGGATTGGAGCCGGGGTGGCCTGGCTATTCAGTGTTTTTGGCTTGCTGGTTCCGGATTTCTTCCCTGAGCAGTTCAAAACTGAATCAGGAGCGGTTCATGTTTATTTCGAGGCTGCCACCGTTATTTTAACCCTGGTCTTGTTAGGCCAGGTCCTGGAAGCCCGGGCACACAGCAAAACCAATTCCGCCGTAAAAGAGCTGCTGAAACTAGCCCCGAATAAGGCCATCAAAGTGGTAGGGGGAGAAGAAGTGGAAGTGCGTATTGATGAAATCGAAATCGGGGATATCTTAAAGGTAAAACCAGGCGATAAAATTCCTGTGGATGGTATCATTACAGAAGGACACAGTGCTATAGATGAGTCCATGATCACCGGGGAGCCTATCCCCGTGGATAAAAAAGAAGGTGATAAGGTGAGCAGCGGGACCATCAATGGAAATCAATCCTTCCTGATGAAGGCCGAAAAAGTGGGAAGCGATACCTTGCTTTCACAGATTATTACCATGGTCAATGAGGCCAGCCGCAGCCGCGCACCCATTCAAAACCTGGCCGATACGGTTTCGGCCTATTTCGTTCCCGCAGTGGTGTTTATAGCCATTATAACGTTCATTGTTTGGGCTGTGTGGGGTCCGGAACCTGCCTACGTCTATGCCCTGGTCAATGCCATTGCCGTCCTGATTATCGCCTGCCCCTGTGCCCTGGGGCTGGCAACGCCCATGTCCGTAATGGTGGGCGTGGGAAAAGGGGCGCAAAGCGGGGTGCTGATCAAAAATGCGGAGGCCCTTGAAAAGATGGCCGGGATAGACATCCTAATTGTCGATAAAACGGGAACCCTTACGGAAGGAAAACCAACTGTTGAAAAAGTTGGTTCTTTTGACGATGGTTTGGATCAAAAGCAAATCCTTGAATATATAGTATCCTTGAATACCCATAGTGAGCACCCGCTGGCAGAAGCTACCCTCGAATATGCCAAAGAACAATCAGTATCGGCAGATAAGGCTGAAAACTTCAATGCGGTTACCGGAAAAGGAGTGGAGGGAAACCTTAACGGGAAGCAGCTGGCACTGGGCAACCCAAAAATGATGGAATATGCTGGGGCTAAGCTGTTGGATCATCACAAGACCACGGCAAAGGAATTTCAAAAAAAGGGTAAAACCGTCTCCTATTTAACGGTTGATGGCCAGGTTGCGGGCTATGTTGTTATAGGCGATAAAATCAAAGAAAGCAGTGCCCGTGCAATTAAAGCCTTACAAAACAAAGGGGTATCGGTAATGATGCTCACCGGGGATAACAAGGATACAGCACAGGCGGTGGCAGATGAGTTAAACCTCGCCGATTTCAGGGCGGGAATGCTTCCGGAAGACAAACTAAAGGAAGTTGAACGGCTTAAATCTGAGGGGAAAGCTGTAGCGATGGCCGGCGATGGCATCAATGACGCTCCTGCACTTGCCAAAAGCGACGTGGGTATCGCCATGGGTACGGGCACGGACGTGGCTATTGAGAGCGCTGCCATTACCCTGGTCAAAGGGGACCTTCAGGGCATTGTAAGGGCCCGGAAGCTGAGCGAATCAGTAATGAGGAATATAAGGCAAAACCTGTTTTTCGCATTGATATACAATACGTTGGGAGTGCCGGTCGCGGCGGGGGTGCTCTATCCATTTTTCGGTATCCTGCTCTCCCCTATGATTGCGGCTGCAGCCATGAGCTTTAGCTCGGTTTCAGTAATTGCCAATGCCCTCCGCTTAAGGAATTCTAAAATTTAAATGCTACGTATATGAGACCAATACCCTATTTACTAATCTTTTTCCTCGTATTCTCGGGCTGCAAGGAAGAAAAGAAAGAAAGCGCCGAAGAACACCAACATACTAGCGAGAAGCCGGTAACAGGCGGCGCTAAGGCTTTAAGTCCGCATACTTCTGCCATGGCCATGGTGGGAGGTGCACATGTGCATATCGATTACTCTTCCCCCGGCGTGCGCAACCGAATAATATTTGGTGGGTTATTGGCCTATGACGAGGTCTGGCAGGCAGGTGCACACATGGCTACCTGGATAGAGACCAACAAAGATTTGATAATTAAAGGCGAAACCCTTGAAGCTGGGAAGTACGGAATGTTTGCCATTCCCTCCCGGGAAAAGTGGACATGGATATTCAATAAAAATTGGGACCAGCATGGGAAGGATGAATATTCCGAAACCGATGATGTTATCAGAATAGATGTTTTACCTGAGAAAACAGATAATATAACCGAGCAATTGACCTACCAGGTACGGGAAACCGGACCTTCCTCAGGAATCATTTCAATGTCATGGGAGCAGGTAAAAATCGAGATTCCGTTTACAGTTAAACAGTAAAATATGGTAAAAAGGCGTACGGCAAAATGGATTCGAAAATCGCATCGGTACCTCGGGATTTTCCTGGGGTTGCAGTTCCTGATGTGGACCCTCAGCGGCATTTACTTCAGCTGGACTGACATTGATGAAATCCACGGGGACCATTTTAGGAATATGGAATATCAACCGCCTGAATTTGTTGGCTTAATTGCTCCTTCGGAGCTGGATGTAGTCGGTGGCATACATTCCATTGAAATCAGGGATATCGCAAATGCCCCGTATTACTGGATAAATAACAGCTATTTGTACAACGCCACCGATGGAACACCAAAACAATCCATCAACCAGGACGAAGCCTTATACGTAGCCAGGCAGTATATGAAGGAAGGGCTGGAAGTAACTGACGTAAGGCTTATTGAGAAAACTGACTCCCACCATGAGTATCGGGAGAAACTCCTGCCCGCCTTTGTTATTACCTATGAGGGGGCGGATAATCTGAAGGCTTATGTTTCTGCAGTGGACGGAAAATTCCAGACGGTACGCCACAGGGATTGGCGCATCTTTGATTTCCTCTGGATGACGCATACCATGGATTATGAGGGCCGGGACGATTTTAATACCACGGTACTCCGGGCATTTTCTTTAATGGGATTGATAACCGTCTTAAGTGGGTTCCTGCTTTGGTATATCAGCTCCCCATCCATCATTAAACTGAAAAAACGATTAAACATAAAAAAATGAAACAGCGCATTATTTATATCGCAATTGCAGCAATTGCCGGGTTGGGTATTGGTTACCTGCTCTTTGGGGATGCCGGTACCAGCAATGGGGATAACACCACCCATGATCATTCCACGGCTGTTGAGAACCAGATGTGGACCTGTTCCATGCATCCTCAGATTATGCAACCCGAGCCGGGGGATTGCCCTATTTGTGGGATGGACCTGATACCGGCTGAGTCCGGGGAGCAGGGCTTGTCGCCCGAGCAGTTCGCGATGACCGAGAATGCCCTGGCACTGGCTAATGTGCAAACAACCCTGGCGGGGTCCGGTAGGGCAGGGGATGTTTCTGATGTAACCGTATCCGGAAAAATTGCCGTTAATGAGGAATCCATTGCCGTACAGGCCAGTTATTTCGATGGCAGAATAGAGCGGTTAAATGTTAACTATGAAGGGCAGCAGGTACGGAAGGGGCAAATGCTGGCTACTATCTATTCGCCCGAGCTGGTGGCAGCCCAGCAGGAATTGCTGACTGCTGTTTCCCTCAAGGAGTCACAGCCGCAACTGTATGGGGCCGTCCGGAACAAAATGAAGCTCTGGAAGCTTTCTGAAAATCAGATTGACAAAATTGAGAGTAGCGGAGAAATCACTGAAAACTTCCCGGTGTACGCCACTGTCTCCGGTACTGTCTCAGAAGTAATGAGTGCGGAGGGGGATTACGTAAAAAAAGGGCAACCTATTGTAAAGGTAAGCAACTTGAATACCGTTTGGGCTGCGTTTGATGCCTATGAGAGCCAGCTGGCCTTATTCAAAAGGGGACAAGTGGTCCGTATTACCACCAACGCCTACCCGGGCAAAACATTTGAAGGTACTATTTCCTATATAGATCCTGTTCTGAATACGACCACCCGGACCGTCACGGTCCGGGCTACCCTGAACAATGCGGACGGCCTGTTTAAACCCGGGATGTTTATAAACGGGAGCATAGCCCTGGATGCAGAAGGGGAAGCAGATTCAACATTCTGGATTCCCTCCTCAGCCGTAATGTGGACAGGCGAACGTTCCCTGGTTTACGTTAAAGTAAAACCGGATGAAGCCGTTTTTGAAATGCGGGAAGTAGTCCTGGGTGCCCGAAAGGGGGAAGAGGTTGAAATAGTCTCCGGGTTGAAGGCCGGGGAGGAAATTGTTACCCATGGCACCTTTACGGTAGATGCCGCTGCCCAGTTACAGGGCAAGAAAAGTATGATGAACCGCTCGGGAGGACCATCCATGACCGGGCATGAAGGGCATTTGGGGTCAGAACCAGGACCGGATAGCAAGGACATGGGCCAGGCTGGGAAAATGGAATTTACGGAAGCCTTTCAAAGGCAATTCGGCGCGGTGATAGCCTCCTATCTCAGAATGAAAAATGCTTTGGTGGCCAGCGATGCCAATCAGACAGCGCAGTATGCAAAAGCATCAATGGAAGCCCTGAATAAAGCGGATGTCAGCGAGCAGCAGCAAAAGGGAAAAATTCACCTTGCACAAATTCGGGAAAAGCTCGAGGCAATATCGGCAACGGAGAATTTGGAAGCACAACGGGAACATTTTGTTTCCCTTAATGAGCATATGGTCGCTGTGGCCGAAAGCCTTAGCTCCTTGGAAAATACCCTTTACGTACAGCGTTGTCCCATGGCTAATAATAACAAGGGAGCGGTTTGGTTGAGTACAGAAAAAGAGATCAGGAATCCCTATTACGGGGATAAAATGATGAGTTGTGGAGAAATCCTTGAAGAATTGGGCAGTTAGGGCAGTACTCCTCTTGTAGATTCCCGGGTGTAAGTACCACCAATCGCTCCCGGGAATCGCTTTTTAACAGGTCCAATAACTTTTAATAACTTTCGGTGTAAGAAAAAGCACTAAAATCCTACTTTTACATCGGATTTTTTTAAATGAGAGCATTATGTCGGAAACAAAAGAAAGAATAAAAACTTTGATACTGGGTTCCGGTCCGGCCGGATATACAGCTGCTATTTATGCAGCACGGGCAGACCTGAAACCTGTAATCTATACAGGGATGGAGCCCGGCGGCCAGTTGACTACAACTACAGAAGTGGAGAATTTTCCCGGTTATCCGGAAGGCATTGACGGACCTGCCATGATGGTGGATTTGCAAAAACAGGCTGAGCGTTTTGGAACGGATGTACGCATCGGGATGGCAACGGCCGTTAATTTTTCAGACGAGCCCGGGGGTATCCACGAGGTTACAATAGACAATAATAAAGTGGTGGAAGCCGAGTCTGTGATCATCTCCACCGGGGCCACAGCAAAATATCTGAATATTCCCAGTGAACAGCGCCTGCGCGGAGGTGGTGTTTCTGCCTGTGCCGTTTGTGACGGCTTCTTTTACAAGGGCCAGGACGTAGCCATCGTTGGAGGAGGGGATACCGCTGCGGAAGAGGCATCCTATCTGTCCAAGATATGCAACAAGGTTACCATGCTGGTCCGCAAGGATTACCTTCGGGCCTCAAAGGCTATGCAAAACCGTATTATGAACATACCCAACCTTGACATCCGCTTTAATACAGAAGTGGATGAGCTTTTGGGAGAGCAGGTGGTGGAAGGCCTGCGGATGGTGAATAACCAGACGGGCGAAAAGGAGGAAATTGAGATAACCGGATTTTTTGTAGCCATCGGGCACAAGCCCAATACAGAAATTTTTAAGGGACAACTGGAGATGGACCAGACCGGATATATTATTACCAGGGGGAAATCCACCAAAACCAATAAGCCCGGAGTCTTTGCCAGCGGGGATGTTCAGGATAAGGAATACCGTCAGGCGGTTACGGCAGCGGGTACGGGCTGTATGGCGGCCCTGGATGCGGAACGCTACCTGGCTGAGGTTGAAACGCCAGAAGAAACCACTACCTGAAAGGACCTGCACCTAAATGAAAAATAAAAAACCGCAAGGGGTAGCCTTTGCGGTTTTTTGCGTTGATGTAAGGAGATGTACTACTTAATTTTTTTGTAGTTTTCTGAAAATGAGCGGTTACCGTCTTCATCAAAATTAATCTGACTGTAGGTATCACCGTCAATGATTAATTCAAATGTGAACTGCCGCATGGTATCCAGGGCCTGTAACATTTGGTAATCCCCGAATTCGATGGTTTCCACCAATTCAGTGTCGGTGATATAATAACTTCCATATCCAAAACGGCCAACGGTATCATTGGGATCCGTTCGGGACCACATCACTTTCCCGTTGTAAAACATTTTTATTTGCCGGTATCCTTCAACCAAAGCTGTGGTATCGACCACCTGCTGTCCATTGTAATTATAGAAGCTTTGAAGTTCCCAGGTGCCCTCAATGGAATGCATGTTGTCCGGTCTCGCTGAGGTAAGGGCTGTTGCGGTAATTAGAATGAGCGCCAATACGACTAGTCCGAGAATTTTTTTCATGGTAGGTGTTGTATTAAAATTATGTTAATAAGATACAATATTATTTGGTATTCCAACAAATAATATCCTAAAATTACGACGTATTTACAGCAATACAGCTGTCCGTTTAAACATACTGAAATACGGTACTACCCTGTATGTAGTTGTGCATTGCCCTGTGCAGATTGGATAGCCTCCGGGAGGCTGTAAAATAAAAAACAAGGGAAACGACAGGATCCTCACGAGTAAGTTGCAGCGGTTTCCTTGGAAATTAAACACCTGTTCACAGGAGCAGGGAAACGCCGCTTCCGCCAGTTGCAGGGAAAAAGACTTTTCCGTCCTGCCCTATTTCAACTCCCCTGGCAATATCTTCCCTTAAAAGCATGGCTCCATCCATATCCACATAATCCAGTTCGGGAAGCAGCTGTGCAATGGCTGATATCCCAACGGAAGATTCAGTCATGCAGCCAACCATCACCTTCAGGCCCAGTTCTCGGGCCCTGGAGATCATCCGGCGGGCGGGGATCAGCCCGCCGCACTTGGTGAGTTTTATGTTGATACCGTTAAAATGCAGTGCACATTTGTCCACATCTTCTTCCCGGATACAACTTTCGTCCGCTATTACAGGCAATACACTCTGATGAATCACCTGTTCCATCCCTTGCCAGTTGTCTGCGGCCAGGGGTTGTTCAATAAATTCCACCCCCAGAGGTTTAAGAGCGATGGCATTTTCGATTGTTTCCCGGGCTGTCCAGGCACAATTTGCATCCACCCTGAAAACGGCATCTGTATGGTTTCGCAATTCTCTTATAATCGAAACGTCTTCTGTGGTCCCCAATTTAATTTTGTAAACCGGCCAGGGTTTTTCCAGCATTTTAGATCGCATTTTTTCGATGGAATCCAAACCAATAGTGTAATTGGTGACCGGGTAATTTAAGGGCTCAGTCCCCCATATTTCATAAAGCGGCTTGCCCATTAATTTCCCGTAAAGGTCATGGGCGGCCTGGTCCAGGGCGCATTTGCTGAAATTCGAAAGTTCCTGCTGGTCCATCCACTGGTAAAATGCTTCCGGGCTCTGTAGCTTATAAGTGCTTATATGCGCGCGCACAGCTTCGATTTCCCTTTTCATCCCGGCAATGGTAATTCCGTAATAAGGTTTGGCGGCTGCTTCACCATAACCGGTTTTGCCGTCTTGTGCGAGCGAAACAATCAGACATTCCTGATGGTCATATCGTTCACGGGAAATACCAAAAGAGTGTTTGAGTTTCAGGTCGTAAGCGCGTATTTGAAGCTCCACGTTTATAGTTTTACATCCCTAAAGTAAGGAATTCAGGCTTTTATAAAACAAAACCCCCGGGAACTTCCCGGGGGCTGGTTTAGATGACTGCTTCTTTTTTTGACTGATAATAACAAAGAAATGCTTCAATACTTGTGTACGCTTCCGGACACTGATTTGTTGCTCTGTACATTGGGGTTCCCGCTATAGGAAATGTCCCCCCCACTGCTTGCATCGGCGGTCAGGGATTCGGATACCTGTATCTTGATACCGGCTCCGCTGCTCGCGTCGGCGTGGCAAACCTTAACTTCCAGGTCCCGGGCCTTGATATCAGAGCCACTGCTGGCATCTGCGTAGAACAGGTTTGCCCGTCCTGTAAGACGAATGTCCGCCCCGCTGCTGGCGTCGGCCTCTATTTCATCGGCAAGTACCTCTAATTCCAGTTCTGCCCCACTGCTGGAATGCAGTCTTAATTTCCCGGCTTCCAGGGTGCCATTCACCACCAGATCTGCTCCGCTGGAGGCGGAAAGGCTGCTAACTTCCGGCAGGGTAACATATACTTTTTTGGTTGCCCTTCCGATATTTTCAATGGCATGCACCTTTAATTTACCATCTCTAATATCCGTGCCGATCAGTTCGATTACATTCTCATCGGCTTCAACCCGAATGCTATGGCGGGACCCCTGGGTCACAAAGACATCTATGCCTTCTGAGGCGCTGATGGCTGAGAAATCTTCGGTAATATCCCTGGTTTCCTCTTCTACCACCCCGTTTCCTTTTATTCCGGAGCCCCAGTTTACGTCCAGCATGCAGGAAGTGCTGAGCAGGGCTAAAATAATTGCGATTGTAAATCTTGCTAGTGTTGCCATTTTCGTCGTTTTTTGATTGATCAGTGTTACGCTTGTCTAATTGTTTAATTTATTTTCAAATATCTCAATTGGCGCTGCCTTGCGGCAGTAATTCCTGCTGAACTGTGCAATTCGCCTACTGAATTGCAATTTCTATTAGTTTTCTTCCGCTTTTATCTGAATGCCATCCTCATCGATCTTCATCTTAAAGGAATCCTGTTCGTCTTTCAGGTCTACATCCAGGCCGTTCTCATCCAGGATGATTCTGCCGTTTCCCCTCTCGTATTCAACTTCATCGGGGCAGTCCAGGCAAACGAGCTCGCCGTTTTCATCCATCTGCCACTGGTATTTCACTATTTCCCTCCGGTACAGGTCCCGGTCGGTGCGGGTTCGGCGCCCGATATAATTCCGGGCATTGGAGTCAAATTCCAGGATGGTTCCCGCAGGGACGTAGACCGCGATGCGCATTTCCTGGTCCCGCAGCTTGTTTTCCGCTTCCGTGCTGAAGTAATTGTCCAGCATCAGGGTTTTACCCGACAGGGCATAGGAATAGATGATATTACCGGCCCGCTCCCGAGCATTTTCATAGGAGTTCCCGTCGGCATCCTTTCTTATCCTGATATAGGAAACAGAATCTTCCGCCTTGCGGATATCCACCAGCAGGTCATCCGAATAAAGCATGGGGTTGTCATTGTCATCATACCTGATTTTCATGCCCCCAATAGTTGCCGTGCGATAATCGGAGAAGTCCCCCTCCCGGAACTGAATCCGTAAGGTGTCGGGCTCCTGTATGGCAAGGGTGTCCCGCTCGGTTACGCTACCGGTGAAGGCATGGGCCGAGGCTTGTTTGATCCCCAGGACTGCCAGAGTAATAATCGACATCAGCCAAAGCCCCAGCAGGGAGAATTTCGCAATATTCCCTATGGACTTCAGGTTAGTAACCAGGATGCGGATCCCGAGGTACATCAGGAAGAAAAATGGGATTCCCACTGCAAAAAACAATAAGAGGGAAACCACCCAGACCGGCGCATCGGTGGAATTGACCATTCCTATAAAATCGACTCCCGGGATGTGTACTATATCTACTATCCCCACGGTAAAGAGCCCAACAAACAGGCCAATGAGGGTGCTGGCCCCTATGATGATCAGCAGGATCCCGATAAACTTCCCGATTACCTTAAAGAGAAACATGATGATATCTCCCAGGGTATCGAAAAAAGTCTTCCCGGTTTCCTTTACCTTGGAACCTACTTTTTCATAATCAACGCTTCTTACTTTATCGGCCACATCGTCGAACCCCTCTTTTACCTTGCGTTCAATATTGCTGATATTGACCGGCTCCCCGGTCATATCAAGCTTTTGAGAGGTCGTGGCCGCTTCCGGGACCAGTATCCACAGGATCAGGTAAGCTATAAAGCCAAAGCCTCCTGCAAAGATGGCCAGGAATAAAAAGATCAGCCTGATCCACAGGGCATCTATGCCCAGGTAATGTTCCAGGCCGGCACAAACTCCTCCAATATACTTGCGATCGATATCGCGGTATAATTTTTTGGCGCGGGAGGAGGAAGTCCTCCTAGTACCTGAGGAGGGCTGGTCTTCAAAGATCTCTTCGTCTATATGGTAGTCTTCCGGCTGCCCCATGATGGTGATAACCTCATCCACTTCTTTCTGGGTGATGACCTGCCGTTCATTTTCCATTTTTTCAAAGAACAGCTCCGCGATCCGGGCTTCAATGTCCGCTATGATCTCATCGCTTCCTGTGGTTCCGGCAAAGGAGCGTTTAATGGCCTCAAGGTAGCGCTGGAGCTTCTGGTATGCATTTTCATCAATATGAAAAAGCATATTAGCTAGATTTATATTTACAGTCTTGTTCATTTTACTTGTTTTTTACCTTGGTTACTACATTCACGGCTGAGCGAAGTTCATCCCAGGTGGTGTTCAATTCCTTCAGAAAAACCTTGCCGGTCTCTGTTAGTGCGTAATATTTCCTTGGGGGGCCAGAGCTGGATTCTTCCCAGCGGTAATTGAGCAGGCCGGCATTTTTTAGCCGGGTCAGCAGTGGGTAAATGGTCCCCTCCACTACGAGCATTTTTGCATCTTTAAGGGTCTCCAGGATCTCGGACGCATACTTGTCCTCTCCACTGAGGATCGAAAGAATGCAATACTCCAGGACGCCCTTTCGCATTTGTGCTTTTGTATTTTCGATGTTCATAATTTGTTTTCTTTTCCTTCGGGCCTGGGGTCCGAAGCTTGTTAACTGTTCGTTTTTTGTGGGTTCATGATTATGATGATTGATGAATAAACTTTAACTACTTCAATGCAGGCTGACAATTCGATGCATCTTCCAGCTGTCCCCCTCGTTTTTCCAAAGGGTAATAAAGCGACTGGGTTTGGATATGGCATCGGGTTCTTCCCTGTTATAAAACTTATGCAGGCCGATTTCGACGGCCCCAAAGCCTTTGATCTCATGGACTTCAACACTTGCCGCAATCAGTTCCCGCCTTACCTTGCCACAAATGTTGGTTTTAATACTGCTGAGAATATCTGATTTTGAAAGGCTCAGCCCTCCCTGATCGTGATAAAACTCGAGGTCATCGCTAAGTAAGGCAGCCTGGGTGTCCAGATCACAATCGTTGTAAGCATCGAAATACACCTGGTCCTGTTTCAGGATGGTCTGGAATAGATCCGAATCCCTTTCAAGCTGGGCTGACAGCGTACCGGCACAGAGCAAAGTGATTACGGACAAATAGTTCAGCAGCTTTTTCATTTGATGAATTTTATGGTAATGGGATACCTGAAGTATTCCCCTTCATTGGTTCGGATAGTAGCCAGAATGGTGTAGGTGATATTGACTACAAAAATCCCCAGACTCAGGATGCCGCCGATTCCTGCCGGAACCCACAAACCTGGAAAATCAAAAAAGTTACCATCAAAATGGAAACTGAAGGGCCAGGCGTGATCAAAATCATTCCATTCCAGGAAGCCCCCGTCAAAAATATTGGGGAGAAAGCCAAGAAAAAACGGGATGGAAATCATTCCCAGGATAACACTGTAAAGCAGCAGGCTGATTTGAAAATTAAGTGCCTGTTTCCCGTGGTAGTCTACAAATTCGTATTGCTTGCGGTTAGCCATCCACAATACCAGGGGTACCAGGAAGTTTCCAAAGGGAATAAAGAACCTGCTAAAGGTGGAACCGTGAATGATCGCGGCCAGATTTCGTTCGTGTTTTGACAATGTTTCTGTCATGGCATAGTTATTTCTTATGCAAATATATATACTAAAGAAGGTATTATGCAAAACATAGTACTATAATTTAACATATAATTAACAATTTAGTGATCCACTTTTTTTGATACATTTATGTTCTAATAAATCTGTTAATGGCCCTTTCACCCGCTCAGTTCAATCGTTTTATGTTTTTTAAACTCCCCTCGGCCTGGTGGTGTGGGGTACGGTTAAAAGAAATCGACACTCAAAAGGCCATTACTTCTGTAAAACACCGCTGGGTGAACCAGAACCCATTTAAGTCCATGTTCTGGGCGGTACAGGGGATGGCAGCTGAATTCAGTACTGGGGCCCTGGTCATCCAGGAAATTCGTAAAAGTGGCAAGCCGGTCTCCATGCTCGTCTTAAATAACAAAGCAAACTTTAGCAAGAAGGCCACCGGACGGATTCAGTTTGTCTGTAATGGTGGTGACAAGGTTAGTGATGCCGTTACCCGTACCCTATCCACAGGGGAGGGGCAGACCGTTTGGCTGGAAGCCGTTGGCACGGACAGGGACGGGCAGGTAGTGAGTACTTTTTCCTTTGAATGGACCCTCAAGTTGAAATGAATTTGGAATAGGGCACTCAGGGTGGGCCATCGGTTAACAGAGGTATTTCTGCAAGTATTTCCCGGAATCTGAAATTTTAGTTATTTTAAATTCAAATAGTTTGGGTATGGGCTACTCTATGGAATTTAAAGTAAATCCACAGCATCTTGAGGTAGTCATCCAAATACAGATAGAGAAGGGAAAAGAACTGAAAGAAGCCGTAGCACGATGGACGAAAATATCCGAATTATGCAAGGAGCACCAATTGGATAAGATCCTGGCCATTATGGAATTCGATGGCTTCTACGGAGCAGAAACCAAGTTCAACCTGGTAAAAAAGGCTTCGGGCTTTGGATGGGATCCCGGCTATCGATTGGCTGTAGTAGTCCAAAATGACCAACAGTATGCTGAGATGCTGTTTACGCAAACAGCTATGGACAACATGGGATATCAAATGAAGTTGTTCAAAAACCCGCGCAAAGGTCGCAAGTGGTTGCTGGGCTAACGCACAGGTGTAACAAAAACCAAACTAAAGCTACTGATCAGCCACGAGATGGCTGGCAACGCCAAATAGCTGTAATTTTAAAAGGCTGGTTTCACGGATATATCCGGAAGACAGCTATCGATAACATAAAAACACAACTAACCTTAAGACAAAAAACCTATGAATGCACACGAAATAGACTTTGAAATCCACGGCGAAGAGATGCAGTATGTATCGGTTGAACTCGATCCTATGGAAGCTGTAGTCGCCGAGGCCGGATCCTTTATGATGATGGATCCCAACATCCGGATGGAAACCATTTTCGGGGACGGCTCCAAGAAGGATACGGGGGTCCTGGGCAAAATCTTTTCTGCCGGAAAGCGGATTTTGACAGGGGAGAGCCTTTTTATGACGGCTTTTTACAACGACGGGCAGGCCAAAAGGTCTGTTAGTTTTGCTTCGCCTTACCCGGGAAAAATTGTTCCTATAGACCTTTCAGAAAAAGGAGGAAAGTTTATCTGCCAGAAAGACGCTTTCCTCTGCGCCGCCAAAGGGGTATCTGTAGGGATAGAATTTTCAAAGCGCCTGGGGCGTGGTTTTTTTGGCGGGGAAGGTTTTATCATGCAAAAACTGGAAGGTGACGGAATGGCTTTTGTACATGCAGGGGGGACCATGGCCCGAAGGGAGTTGCAGCCCGGAGAGAAACTTCGCGTAGATACCGGTTGCCTGGTAGGTTTTTCCCAGACAGTGGATTACGATATTGAATTTATAGGCGGGATCCGCAATACCCTTTTCGGGGGAGAAGGCCTGTTTTTTGCGACCTTAACGGGACCGGGTGTGGTCTATATCCAATCCCTTCCCTTCAGCAGACTGGCCGACCGTATCTGGGCGGCGGCTCCCAAAGGTGGGGGAAAGGACAAAGGCGAAGGCAGTATTCTGGGCGGACTGGGAGACCTTATTGACGGGGATAACCGGTTTTAATTCCCCGATGGCATTAGAAAAACGCCATCTGATATCGAAATAAGGGATGCAAAGCCCCTGAAAATTCAATTCAGGGGCTTTGTTTATATTTAAACCGGGGAGGGGAGGGCCCTGTCCCCGCAATGTTTCATTTTCCCGAAAAGATTTATGGATTTTAAAGCATTACTTGCGTTTTTAGAAGAACTCAACCAAAACAATTCCAAGGATTGGATGGATCGCCACCGTAGCCGCTATAAGGCTTTGCGCCATGAATTTATCCGGTGGCTGGACGGGCTGGATTCTGAACTGGCACAAATGGATCCTGATTATTACCCGACACCTGGTAAAAGGGGGATCAACAGGATAAACAATAACCTGATGTTTCACCCGAACAAGCCTGTTTACAAGGACCATTTCGGAGCCGGTCTGGATAAGGCTCCAAAAACTGCTGATTTCTACATTGAAATAGGATTGAAAGGATCTTTTCTGGCGGGTGGCCTCTGGCGCCCGGATCCTGAACGACTCAACAGGGTCAGGGCTGCAATCGACTATGACGGGGAAGTCTTGCAAGCTATTTTGCAAAAGCCATCCTTTAATAAAATGTTTGGAAGCCTCTATAAGGATGAAATGCTGCAGGGCATGCCCAAAGGCTATCCTGCCAATCATCCGCAGGCAGACCTGTTAAAACAGAAAACATTTGCAGTGGTGCGGAATTTGCCCGAAGAGGCGATATTTAGTCCCGATTTTGAGAAAAAGATCTTTGAAACCTATTTTGAAATGCTCCCTTTCAGACGTTATCTCAATAAAGCCCTGTCTGTGGCAACCTAAAAACCAAAGAAAAACACAGATGCCCTTAAACCAGAGACTGCGAAACATTCAAAAGGAAATCTTATCGGATGCCTGGTACAAACTGTACCGTTATACCTTTGACTATTTGCGGAGCGACGGTAGTTGGGACCGACAGCAGCGCGAAGCCTATGACAGAGGAAACGGGGCAGCCGTATTATTGTATAATCCGCAGGCGGAGACCATCCTGCTAACTTCACAGTTCCGGATGCCAACTTATATTAACGGGAATCCGACGGGTTTCCTTACTGAGGCCTGCGCTGGGGTACTTGATCAGGCAGAACCGGAGATTTGTATTCAAAGGGAAATCCTTGAGGAAACCGGATACAGCGTCGCGGGTGTGGAACAAGTGATGGAGGTATATACCTCCCCGGGAGCCGTGACGGAGAGGATGTTCCTTTTTGTTGCACGGTATAATGCAGCAATGAAACAGAACGAAGGGGGAGGGCTTGCTGCCGAATCAGAAGACATTGAACTTTTGGAGTGGACTTATAAAGAGGCATTACAGGCAATGGAAAATAACCAAATCAGGGATGCCAAAACCCTCTTACTACTGCAATATGCAGCGCTCTACGGCCCCCTAAAAGCGACGTTTGAAAAATTCTAGTAGTGTTCCCGTACCCAATTCAGTACTCGCTGCATTCGATCACGGATCAGACGGGTAGGTTGGATGTAGTGGTTGTTCATAAAACTGAAGATCACAGTCTTGCCGGATTTACAGAGCAGATATCCGCTGAGGCTATGGTTATTGCTGAGGGTTCCTGTTTTTCCAAAAATATAGGGGCCGGCTTCGTCCCTGAAGTAATCTTTCAGTGTGCCATCTGCTCCTCCCTGTGCCAATAAACCAAACAGCCGTTGCCGTGGTACCTCCCGGTACATCCTGTTTAAGAGGTAAACCAGGGATTCCGGGGAAGTGAGGTTATAGCGGGAGAGGCCGGAAGCATCCACCCAGCGCCCTTTCTGAGGTAAGCTGGCTAAATGCTCTTTCAAAATATAATCCCTGGCGATTTCAAAACTCAGTTCATCCCCAAGGGTGGAAGACACCATAAGGAAAGTCTGTTCGGCCAGGAAGTTATCGCTTTGCTGCATCATGCGCCGCAAAAGGCTATCGGTAGGGATACCCTCAAGCACAAGGAAATCTTCGCCTGAGGGATCAGCCCCCTGATTCAATTCCTTCCCTGTGGCTTCACCCCAGAGGCTCAATTGCAGGTCAAAGTCCAGTCGCAATGGGACGTGCAGGGTATCGGGGATGTTTCCCTTGATGTAAAAACGGTTCCGGGTCAAATCCCGGCGTCTTTTGCCTTCAGTTACTACGATGCTGTCTTTGAAAATTCGGGGGAGGATCTCAAGCCCCTGACTGCTTTGCTGTAGCCGCAGCACATTGCCATAAATGGGTAAGGCGGTTTTTTCGGGCATATACCCACGGTCAAAGTCCTCCCAGGCCCATCCCGGGGCCCAGTAGGGTTCCTCCAGGTTTTGCCGGGTCAGGATGGTGCCGCTTTGTTCCTTTAAAAAATGTATTGCCGTACTGTCCTGAAAGAAGGGATGAAGGGTGGCAGGATAACCGGTTCCCAGTATATACAGCAAATCTCCTTCGTATTGGTATTTCAGTGCCGGCAGCTTTTCGGGGAGTGTTTTGAGCGCAGCATACAGGGTAAATAGCTTCTGATTGCTGGCCGGAGTGAAAAGTCTTTTTGCGTTTTGGGAGTAAATGGTATCCCGGTTGCTGGCATCTATTATTAAGAGCCCGGTAAACTGATCGGCCACTACCTGATCACCCACCTGATTGCTTACGAAACGGTTAATTTTCCGATTGGTGGAACAACTGCTTACAACAATTGAAAGGCCCAGTAAAAACGGGAGAAAGAAGTTTTTAGAGAGAGGGTGAATTTGCAAGGGGTTTGATGCTATTCAACGAAATTAACAAGAAATTATTTAATTTTTAACGGGAGCCGAACAATAATAAAATCATTTTTTTGGTTAATTTTGAAGTAACAACAGTCTAACTAAACATTCTGAAACATGGCTCAAGCGATGTTGGAGTATACCAAAATGGTACTCCAGAAGGTAAGTTTTGATGCACGCTTATTTAGTAGAGAACTGAAAAAAGCAATCGATCGGCTCTTACCAAAAGAATTAGAAGAGTTAAAAAAATGGCTTTTGCAGTTTACAACAGATAAGCCAGAATTACAGCAAAGCCTGGTTTATCTACCGGTTTAAAAATAAGGTCCCCTCAGCTGTGGGGACTTTTTCTTTTTTGGAGAAACCGATCGGGTAAAATTCAGGTATTCATCTTTTTGGACGGATTGATGATGCGTACGTCCTGAAAGACTATTGCCCCCCTGACTACAGCGGCAATGGTTTCCCTGATTGCAGCGGTTATTTGCTGCTTGAGTTCTTTTTTATGATAAATCAGGCTAACTTCCCGGGCGGGGGGCGGCTCCTGAAAATATTTCAGCCGGTTCCTGCGCTTATCGTCCAGCCCCAAAGTGTGCAAATAGGGGAGTAGCGTCATTCCCATTTGCTCATCAGCAAGGTTCAGCAAGGTTTCAAAACTGCCGCTTTGCAGTTGAAAATGGTCCTGACTGGGATTAAATCCCGCTTTACAGAGATTGATCACCCCGTCCCGGAAGCAATGCCCGTCTTCCAGCAGCAGGATATCGTTAATATCCAGGTCTTCCGGCTTTAATTTGCCCGACTGCGAAAGCCTGTGTGAATCCGGAACATAGGCCACAAAGGGTTCGTAATACAATGGTCGCTCTACCAAATCATCAACTCCCAGAGGGGTTGCTGCGATGGCCGCATCCAGGTGCCCTTCTCTGAGATTTTTAATCAGGCTTTCCGTGCTTTGTTCTTTGATCATCAACTGCACCTTTGGATAGGTATTGATAAATGTTTTCAGGAACATGGGCAGTAGTGTAGGCATTACTGTTGGAATAATACCCAGGGTATAGGTTCCGCCAATAAATCCTTTTTCCTGATCGACGATATCCTTTATGCGGGCTGCCTCATTTACAATGTTACGTGCCTGATCCACAATTTTCTGCCCGGCTTCGGTTATGGAAATGGGTTTCTTGCTGCGGTCAAAAATTTGTATATCCAGTTCGTCCTCTAATTTTTGGACCTGCATGCTGAGGGTAGGCTGGGTTACAAAGCTCTTCTCAGCTGCAACCGTAAAATTCCGGTATTCGGCTACCGCAAGTACGTATTGAAGCTGGGTGATGGTCATAGACGGATCCTTTTCTACATTAAAATTAAAAAATGTATTGAAAAAACTGATTGTTAAGCTATTCAATATTCAATTTTTTTATGCAAAGCCTTAAGCATTATGGAAATAAACCGTATATGGTTACCTACTGGGCAGGCTAAGGCCCTTCCAGCAGATCTGAATACGAGGCTGGCTAATTTTCAGACCAATTATCAGAACCTCAGGGGGATACATTGGAATCTACCGGCCTCTGTAAAAGCAGATGACGAAGGTGCCAATGCCATGATGAGTGATTATATCACCAAACCGGAAAAAACCGTCAGAGTGTTGAAGGCCCGGCTGGCCGAGAAAGTTTAGCCGGAATTAAAACTACTCGCCGGTGCTGGTGTTTCCTCTGTTCGAATCACAGCCTGTATCAGGAATCGAAGCGTACTTTTTGTAATAGTTACGAAACCCCTGGCAGATCCTCTGTGTTTAAATGAGCTGCTACCGGATTTTTGTCAACTACCTGAGATCCTTGTATCCAGCCAGGTTAAGTATTTCACCTGGCGCTAGCTTACTCAGCTCCAGGACATTTTTTCCTGACTTTTCCATAGCCCGCCTGATAAGGTAATTCCCCGCCCGATATCCTATGTAGGTTCTACCATCAGGGTGTTCCCCCATTACCCAATCTGAGTAACTTGCATTAAGTGGAAGATCCAAAATTTCCTTTACCCAGGTATCGGTCTCATCGGTGTATGCATTTACTGTATTTATATCTCCTGTGTATACCTCTGAAAAAACAACGGCCAATCCTTCATTGACCATGGCGTTGGGAATCCCCGGTCCAAACTTGTTATCCTGTATGGCCCAGCCGCGGTATAAATGGTGGAATTCGTGGAAAATTGTGGATCGCAACCCGGTTGCCAGTGAATCAGCAATGCCTCCCTGGAAATTGTTGGATACTTGAATCAGCACAAGGGGAGGTGAGTTGCGCTCCGTCCTGCCGGTAACACCATCCACTAAGTCCAAATTCCAGTCTACCTGTTCAATTATAACCCGTATGCTGTCCGGAAGGTTTGGTATCAGCTCTCTTACTTCTTTTTCTGCATGGGATACAGCCTTTTGGATAAATGCTTTTTTTTGTGTCGAAAATTTCAAGGAGTCTTCCTGGAAAATAACCTCCACATTCGCTGTAGTGGTGTGCTTCGAATCAGGATTACAGGAAAAAATCCATGAGACCGGAATAATCAAAAGGAGGCTTCTGAGTAATTTCTTCATCTCTTATTGCTTTTAGAAAACAAGACGAGGTAATTAATCTAATGTTACAACAAAACAAGACCTTGGAAAGTACAAACACCAGGCTTCAGAGATTGTCCTTCCCAGGATTGGTAGGATAATTTAATTTCCCCTTTTTCGTTCAGGAGGTTTTCAAGTACAACTCTTATGGTTGCACCTGTGTTTTGCTGTGCATTGGAAGTAAAGATACCCACAATGTAAATCACAATGTAAATACTAATAAGCAATAATGATCTCATGGTTGTTGTTTTTTGATTAATACGGATCAAAGTTGCGGGATCCTCTTTGCCAATCGTAATCCGATCAACCCAACTGTAAAAAAGGCTGCTGAATTGTCGGGAGCTTCTTTCTGGGGACCGGCGATAGGGCCTAATAGGTAACCCTTAGGGCTCCCGCAGGTCAAACTCCATTCGGATATCACTGCGCTCGTAGGGAGAAGTGGGTAAATTTACTTCGCGGAACCCTAATTTTCGATACAGGGACAGGGCAGGAACCAACAGCGTACTGCTTTCCAGATAAATTCGCTGAGCCCCTTTCTTCCTTGCCAAATCGAGAAGTCCGGAGAGTAGTTGTTGTCCAAAGCCCTTTCCCTGGAAATCGGGAGCAACGGCCATTTTTGCAAGTTCATAAGAGTATTGAGGGTAGGGGCTTATCAAAAGCGCACCAACGGCCACTACTTCTTTGCCAAGCACTCCTACGAGGATATGTCCCCCTTTATCCAGAATGTACCCTTTTGGATTGCCCAGAGAAAGGTAATCGGGCTGTTCCATTTTGAAATAGGTGCGGATCCAGGCCTCATTTAAAGAGCGAAAGGCGCTGGCATGCTCCTCCCTGAAAGGTTCAAGCACAAGTTCTTTGCCAGCAGATACAGACATGGTTGCGTGAATATCAGCTACCGCTAGCAGGCACTGATTTATCCGGTTTGCCCAAAATTTCCACAATCCAGTAAATTAATTGCCCAATGCCGTTGGCAAAAACAAATAACAATATCCAGACTAATAACAGGTTGTTTTGCTGCAAATCCGGGTTTTTGGCTGCATGTACTATATAAAAAACCAGGGACCCCAGTGAAATCAGGATAACCAGGAAAATAACGATAAAGAAGATACCCAGGCCTCCGAGGATGGCCATAGGGGGTTCGGATGAATAGTGGCCAAAATCGCCTTCCCGCCGGATAATTTCAAAAATAAAGGACAAATAGGTAATGAGTAAAAGGAATACGCTTATTAGCGGGGCCAGGGCAAAAAAGCCCTGCCAGAATTTATTGTTGAGCATGGGTTAGGTCTTTCTTATAAAGATACCCATATTAACGGATTCAATCAAGATTTTTTTTGCCCATTGCTCTGGCGATTGCCCGGGAATTTGACCCCCTTTTGTTCAGTTCTTCCACAATTCGCGGGTGGTCTGCTTCGCGTCCCTGGGATAGCTTATACGCTGCTTCAATTTGAGTTATGCGGATTCGAAACCCAACAATACCGCGTATCTGTCTCATGGTCTTTTCAGACATGTCATGAAGGGAAACAGGTTCGGCAGACCCTTTTTCGTATTTGTCAACCATGCGGTGTAATGAAGCCAGAAGGGCTTCTTCATCGAGTTGTTGGTACACCCCGCGCACCTGAACCGAAATATAATTCCAGGTGGGTACTTCTTCATCCTGATACCAGGAAGAGGAAACGTAGGAATGAGGACCATTAAAGATGCACAATACCTCCTGACCCTCCTTCAGGTTTTTCCAATGCGGGTTGGCCCGTGCAAAATGCCCGTAAAGGTACAATTCAGGGCCTGATTCTTTTTCCAGTTCCAGCGGCAGATGAGTTGCCAGGGGGGCGGCTCCTTCCTTTTCAGCGGATATCAAAATTCCAAAAGCATTTTCCCGGATAAAGGTTCTTACCTGTTCCGCATTGGTGTTCTTATAAACGGGTGGGATGTACATACTAACTAATTTTCGCAGACCTAAACGAAAATACATATTATACCCCATCTGTTACAGTTGGTCCGCCATATTTGGCAATTCGGTAAATAATATCCTGCGCAGCGCGCCCCGGTGAGCTATCTTTAAACCCGGGCCCGGCTGGTTTCTAACAAAGAGCTGGGCGTATTTTTTATAACTTTATGGCAGGGCACCGGAAAGACAATTGTTCTTTCAGTGCAATTCCGCCCACAGAAAGAAGGCACGTACTACATGAAGACCGTCATTAAAGAATTTGTAAGAGCTACCCTTATAGGAGTAATCCTCTTTCTGCTTTTCACCGGAATACGTTTTTTTAACGGATATCAGATTGCATTTGATGCTGAGCTCTGGAAGGACTTCTCCAGGCATATGGTCTTTAACTGGATCATTTACATGGCTAATTTCTACGTTTTCAGGTTTCAGTTTATCAAATGGGGCCCTGCCATGTTCCATTGGAAACGCCTGGCCTATGCCATTTCAATCCATACCCTGGTGTCTCTGGTTGCTGTTTTTATTGCCCGGTATTTAATTATATCTGTGAGCCTCGGGATTGGATTCCAGGAATTCATTGCGCAGGAAGTGCCGGAGTATTACTATAATTCTATATTTCTGGCACTGATCATTGCCGGCATCTTTTATGCCTTTTTTTACTACAAACACCGGCAGGAACACCGTGTAAAGGAACAAAAGATCATTGCCGGAACAGCCTCGGCCCAGTTTGATGCCTTAAAAAACCAGCTCGATCCGCATTTCCTCTTTAACAGCCTGAATGTACTCACCAGCCTGATAGAGGAAGACCCGGAGCAGGCTCAGCGGTTTACTACGGCCCTATCCAAGGTATACCGATATGTCCTGGAACAAAAAAACAAAGAATTGGTTCCGGTAGATGAGGAATACGCCTTTGCGAACACGTATATAAAACTGCTCAAGATGCGTTTTGAAGACAGCATTGTTTTTGAAATCCCCCAGCAATGTTCGGATCCGCAGGCCAAAATAGTACC
This sequence comes from Robiginitalea insularis, assembly GCF_052497835.1. NCBI lineage: Bacteria > Pseudomonadati > Bacteroidota > Flavobacteriia > Flavobacteriales > Flavobacteriaceae > Robiginitalea > Robiginitalea insularis. The sequence continues at coordinate 143,740 of NZ_CP199296.1, read as the reverse complement.
CTTGTCCCTGCAATTATTGCTCGAAAATGCCGTAAAACACAATGTTGTAAATGCTGGTAATCCCTTGCGAATCGTGGTCAGGGAGGACGATGGCTTTATTGTAGTTTCCAATAATTTACAGGAAAAGCAGGTGGTCCGTAAATCCAGTGGGGTGGGCCTGCAAAATATTCTGCAGCGTTATTCCCTCTTGTCCGAGCGGCAGCCCCTTATCCATAAAACGGCAGATACCTTTAGTGTTGCAATTCCTATGCTTACGCGGCAGGTAAGCGTTCAGCAAACACAGGAAGATTATATTTCTGACAAGCGCTATGAAAAAGCCAGGGAGCGGGTAGAGGCCATTAAGGAATTTTACAGCAATCTCGGATCCTATTTACTTGTTATCCCGTTTTTATTCTGGTTGAATTTCAGAACTACAGACTTTCTCTGGGCAGTTTTCCCGGCCCTGGGGTGGGGTTTTGGCCTGGTAATGCATGGGATGAAGGCCTATGGATACAACCCGCTTTGGGGCAAGAGATGGGAGGAGCGCAAGATACAGGAGTTGATGGACCGGGAAGACTTCTGATCCCACTCTGTGCTGATTTTACAATTCAGGTCCCTTTTATGACAATTCGGAAAACAATAATTCAATTTGCAAACAACAGTTCCGACTTTTGATTCAAATCAATAAACGAATAGTCATGAAAACTTTTGAAGAACAGGAAAAATACGAAAGGGCCAGAAAAAGAGTAGCTTGTATTAAGGGATTTTACTCCAATTTACTGGCCTACCTGATTGTCATCCCTTTTTTATTCTGGCTTAACTCCCGTACCTCAAGTTTTCTTTGGGCTCTAATTCCGGCCGTCGCTTGGGGGCTGGGTCTTATCATCAATGGGATGTGTGCCTACGGATACAGCCCTTTTCTGGGGAAGAACTGGGAACAACGCAAAATAAGGGAATTGATGTCCCAGGATGATTTTTAAACACTGATCATTATTAAAACATAACCATGGAAGATTTTAGTAAAGAAAACAAATACTTACGAGCCAAGGAGCGAGTGGAAGAATTGAAGAAATTCTACGGAAATCTCACCTCTTACATTATGGTGATGATTTTGCTGGCCGTCATAAATTACCTTACCAATGAATGGCGCTACATGTGGTTCCTTTGGGCTGCTTTTGGATGGGGTATCGGCTTGTTTTTCCATGCCTTGAGGACCTTTAACCTCAATCCTTTTTTCGGAAAGGAATGGGAGGAGCGCAAGATCAAGGAATTCCTGAATGAAGATGATAAACCTGCCAATCGCTGGGAATAAAGTTACAAGGCATAAGCTGCCAGCAATAAATAAAAAGATCATGGAAGATTCACAACAACACCAAAAATATCTCAGGGCAAAAGAGCGCCTGGAGGAATTAAAAAAGTTCTACAATAACCTGGCTGCCTACATTATTGTAAATGGTATTTTATTGGTCATCAATTATTACGATAATATGTGGCGCGAGATGTGGGTATTATTCGTAATAGCCATTTGGGGGATCGTATTGGTTTTCCAGGCCCTTCGTGTTTTTAACCTCCTGCCCTTTCTGGGACCCGGCTGGGAGGCTCGTAAAATGCAAGAACTAATGCGGGAAGAAGATTCCTATGAGAAAAAATGGAAATAATGGAATACAAAGGCACACAGGTTGAGCAGCAGAGTAAACTGCAGCGCGCCAAAAAGCGGGTAGAGGAGATCAAGGGATTCTATATCCACCTGACCATTTACCTTATAATCAATATCTTTATTATTGTCCTTCTGGGATATGTACAGGGAGGCGAAGACCGCTTCGTACTTACCTGGCCCAACCTCGGAACGGGCTTTTTCTGGGGAATTGGCCTGGCCATACATGGGATCCGGGTATTTCGGTTCAATCCTTTTTTTGGAAAGGAGTGGGAGCAGCGTCAGATCCAGAAATTTATAGAAGAGGACAAGCGGGAGGCAGAAAAGTTTAAAAACCGATAATACGTTTGAGTGTTCGCCCATGGAAGTATTGATTATTGAAGACGAAAAGCCGGCAGCAAGGAGGTTGGCACGTTTACTGGAAGTATGCGGGGTTAGCGTTTCGCATATGTTGCATTCCGTGGAAGAATCTATCAATTGGTTTAATTCACATTCGCACCCCGACCTGATCTTTCTGGATATTCAATTATCGGACGGCCTTTCTTTTGAAATATTTGATGCAGTGGAAATACGGAGTCCCATCATTTTCACAACCGCATATGACGAATACGCCCTGCAGGCATTCAAACTTAATAGTATTGATTATCTGCTAAAACCAATAGATGAAGAAGAGCTTCAGTCTGCCATTGAACAATACAGAAAACACACTCCTTCAAAAGAAGGCCTGAAGATAGACTTTGAGGATATTCGAAACATGTTGGTAAATCCATTGGAGCGGGAGTTTAAAAAACGATTTACAGCCAAAGTAGGGCAGCATATTAAGATCATCAACGCCGAGGATATTGAGTGTTTCTACAGTGAAAACAAGGGAACCTATGCGGCCACCGCAGACGGGAGAAATTACCTGCTGGACACTACCCTGGAGCAACTCGAAAGCGAATTATCCCCGGACACCTTTTTCAGGGTCAGTCGAAAATTCTACATCCATATCAATCATATCAGCGATATCATTTCTTACTCCAATTCCCGTCTAAAAATCAAATTAAATCGGTACAGTGAACAGGAAATCATTGTAAGTCGGGAACGCGTAAAAGATTTTAAGCTTTGGTTAGAGTAAAGAGGTTTAAAACACTGGATTGTAGTAAACTAATTGCTACTATAGAATTTTCTTATAGTTTATTTTTCTCTTTATTTTCAACCCGATTTTCATCAAAAGAGGAGGGAAGGAGCTTTGGGATCAGTTTTATAAAAATAGGAAGTAGCACGGCTCCTCCTGGCAACAAAAAGATGGCCAGGGAAGGAATGCTTTTAAAGATATCCAGCAATTGATTCTGCACCTTTTTTTTCTCCTCAGCGCTCAGTTCCCGAAGGGTCGATTTGGATAACAATAGCATCAATTCACCACTTTGTTGTAATTCTTTTCTAAGTCGCTTGCTATTCCTGCTGATCAGTTTATCCACCAGTCTGGACATGCTTTCATAAAGTTGCCCGCCAGTATTGGACTGTTTAAGGTAAAAAGCCTGGTTGGCATGCAACTTAAAAAATGTCTGTACATCTTTCAGTGCAGAAACCACCTGCGATTCCTCAAAACCAAGAATGTTCCCCTGCCGAATTGCAAAGCTGTGTTCCACCAACTCAATAGATTCGTCTTCCCAAACGGTCAAACAAATGATGTCCAGAAAATACTGGGCCACATCCGTATTCCTGTAAGCCGCAAGCAGCTTTTTAAAATCCTCTGTATTACATGGTTTCTGGGCATCGAGAAAGGAGCGTGATGCCTCAAAAACCTCCCTTAGCTTTTGGGTGCTTTTACCCGGCTTGCGATATTCCAGGGAGTGGTAAACCAGATTAATCACCATAGCTTCCATCTGGTGCGCAGTGGATTTCAAATCATGGGTGCCTTTTAAATAGGACCGGTAGGTAAGCAGGTCAACCGCCAGCAGGGAATTGGTAATCAAGCTATTAAAAGTTCTGCTTAAAATGGATTCCCCCAAATAAACCCTGGAATCCAGTAATTTCTCCAACTGGGAAGAAGGTTTTCCTCCGCTGAAAATCTTTTGCAATAAATTGGGCTGACCGAGTTCCAGACCTTTATAGAAGGACAGTACACTTCTTAAAAACTCCTTGTACTTGTTGTCCCCGGTGATAATCCTGTAACTGAAGTAAAGTCCGGCCAGTAAGTTGACCTTGGCATTTTCGTCCTGCGATAAAGGGTGGGTAGGCTCAACATAGGTAGGGATTCCGATATTGATCCCATAAGTAAAGCCACAGGATTTTAGATCCCTGTCCAGCGAGGGGAGGTCCGGATAGGGCGATATCGTTTTTTCAGTAAGGTGACCGAATTTATCGATCCAACCGGATGCTGACGGGTTCATGTCCGTAAATTTTCAAATTCAAAAGTAATTAAAAAAAGGTATGACCCCTGTGTTAAGGAGGGCAGCTTCTCAAAAGCTATTAATTATTAATAGTCTGTAAGAAACCGAATAGACTATCTTTATGGGTCCAAATCGAAACGCTACAGAACACAAATGCTTACTGTACCGGGAGAGCCGTACTGTTAAAGCTTGAACCAAACCTTAAACTATATGTTATGGAAATATTTTTGTTTTGCATCTGGGCGGCGGCAATGGTAATAATTGCCCTTAAGGTATACGCAGCCCATCAGTCTTTAAAAAAATGAATTACAGGACCTGATTTTGGTTAAACTGGGGGATCAAAAAAAAAAGGAACCCCGGGCAAAAACGATATGTTTCCGTCCGGGGGTTTGTAACCATTCAGTATTGTTATTCAGAAAATGAACTTAATAAATATATTTTAGCTACTCAATAATTCCGGTACAGCTTATGCGAGCCCCGGCTGCACCACTTGGTTGTGACACGAAATCATCCACACCCTGGTGTACAATTACAGCCTTACCCACAATGTTTTTATTTGGATCTTCACAGCCTATACACCATTGATCCGTTTCAAAACTGACAGTGGCATTGCCATCTGCATCTGCCGTAAAGTTTCCGATATCTCCTTTATGGTATCCGCCTTCATCTCCCCATTTGCCATGCGGCTCTGCAGTCGGGTTCCAGTGCCCCCCGGTTGAGGTCCCGTCCGCAGCAGAACAATCTGCCTTTTCGTGTATATGGATGGCGTGTTCTCCTGGGGTAAGGCCTGAGAAAGTGGCAGACATGGATACCATCCCGTCATTTTGGGTAAAACTAACTTCCCCGCTTACATTACTATCGCTTTTGGGCTCCATTTTAAAAGCTATGGATTCTTCCATAACCTCTTCCTGTACCATTTCCATGCTTTCTTCAACTGCTTCTGAGGCTTCTTCGGCCTCTTTTTTGGCTTCTTTACAGCTATATGAACTCATTAGTATCAGTCCGATTAGCAGTAGGCTTATTTTTTTCATGATTTTTGACATTTGTTTATTCTTAAAGGTAAGCATAATTGGGATTGTTGTCAACCTATTTGGGTCGTGATGGTTTGCCTTTGGTAATCACGAGGTGCTGGAAGATAGGCTGCTGCAGGCTATCTGGCCGGCCTGTTATGGCTCTTCCAAACGGGTTTTGACCTGTATTTCATTGTGCAATGTCCTGTGTACAGGGCATTTATCTGCAATTTCCAATAATTTGTTGATCTGGGAATCATCCAGGTCGCCAACCAACTTTACACTCCTTTCAAAGGTGTCTATTTTGGAATCTTTGGCCTCGCAGGCTTTACAGTCTTCCGCGTGTTTTTTGCTGTAGGAGATATGAACTTCAACATGCTGCAGGTCCCATTTTTTGCGCCGGGCGTACATCTGCAGCGTCATGGCCGTACAGGCGGCCAGACCTGCAGAAACCAGCTCGTATGGAGAAGGACCGTAATCATTGCCCCCAAAATCACGAGGTTCATCCGCAAGCATATAATGTTTTCCAAGCTTCATATCGGTGGTAAAGCCTGCATCTGAATCCAGACGGGCCATTACCTGGTCTGCGGTTTTGAGGTCCGGTTCTTCCGGAATGCCAACATACCGCCCTGCCCACTGTGCAATTACCTTTCCGGCATATTCTGCATCTGCCGGATTGCTGAGCAGGTGATCCGCCCCGTCCAGCGAAACAAAACTCTTGGGGTGTCTGGCTGCTTTGTAAAGGACTTCCGCATTGCTAATGGATACTGTCGTGTCCTGAGGGGAATGCATAATGAGAAGTGCCTTTCCGAGCTCCTGAAGCTGATCCTTCAGCTGATGTTGCCTGAGATCTTCAACAAACTGCTGCTTCAGGGTAAAGGAGCGACCTCCGATATTTACTTCAGCCTTCCCATTGGCCTTAATTTCATCTAATTTTGAACTAAAAACGTGGGTAACATGGTCCGGATTGGCCGGGGCCCCCACAGTTGCAACTGCCTTTATATCCGGAAGCTTAAAGGCTGCTTTAAGGCAGGCGGCACCCCCGAGGGAATGACCAACGAGTAGTTGGGGAGCCTTGTAATTTTCTTCTAAAAACTGCGCAGCAGCAAGCAGATCTTCCACGTTTCCTGAAAAATTGGTATCCGTAAAGGATCCCTCACTTTCTCCCAATCCGGTAAAGTCAAACCGCAGAACCCCGTAACCCAATCCGGTCAGGGCCCTGCTGATTTTTTTGACTGCATTCAGGTTTTTGGAACAGGTAAAACAATGAGCGAAAAGGGCATAATTATGCGGGTGTTGATCTACCGGCAATTCCAGGCGACCGGTGAGCTGTTCCTGTTCATAAGATGGAAAATGTACTTTTTCAGATCGCATTGGTCTTATTTTTTACGCAGGTCAGGGTTGAAGAAGACTCCTATTTGCAGGCGGTCAAAATTAATCCCGTTAAAATGGTTTTTGAGGTATCCCAGCTGCAGACTGCTTTTTTCTGTTATATGTACTCCAAAGGCGCCGTATAAACGGTTTTGCCCGAAAATTTCATCCTGTAGGTTCAGGAATACTTCGTCGTAGAAATTTATAAAAAAAGTACTGGTCAGTGGCAGGGTGAGTTGCAGGCGGTAGCGCGCACGGTGCTGGGTTTCACTAAAATCCTCAAATTCCAGAAAACGTTGTTCCAGCCGATACCGGTGTTCAATCAAAACCTCCCATACCTGGTCCCGGAGTATGAATTGCTGGAAAATTCGGTGCTCCAGAATTTTATTACCCGCAAAACCTGCATCAGCCAACGCTCTATCCTCAAAGCTCGGATCGGTATCGATATAGGCATATCCAATAGTAGCTAAGGCATCTGGCCTTATGTGATAGTTCAGGCCGGTTCGCAGCAGCATCTGATTAAAATTCCCGAGGGTTTCATAATATCGGAACTGCGCCTCTGAATGGATACTCCAGCGATCGGCAACCTGATTGGTTCCGAAATACATGTACCAGGCTCCCCACTTGTCTTCTCCGGTTTGTTGCGCGGGTAATTGGAAAGAACAAAAAAACAGGATAAGAAGCAGGCCGTATGTACGGCCTGCTTTCTTTAAATGATTGTAATCAATACCCGATGTTATCATGGATAAGCTTGCCTTATTCTGATTCAATTTCACCTTCCAGGGCATCGTCCTGTATAGGCGTGCCCGGATCTTTCTTAAGGTAGGTATCCAGAAAATCCAGTACCTTACTGTACGCCTTAATCTGGTTTTCCTTTTTAACAAATCCATGTCCTTCGTCCTCAAAAAGGACGTATTCCACGGGAACCCCATTTTTGCGAACTCCGGCCACAATCTCATCGGATTCAACCTGTAAAACTCTCGGATCCTGTGCCCCCTGTAAAACGATAAGCGGTTTGGTTACCTTGTCTGTGTGGAACAGCGGGGAGATCGCCCGAAGCCTTACGGAGTCGGCACTGTTCGGATCACCCAACTCCTTGTATAATGCGTCTTTAAATGATTCCCACCAGGGCGGAATGCTCCTGAGGGTACGGATCCAGTTGGTCACCCCAAAAAGATTAACGCCTACAGCAAATTCCTCAGGCGTATAAGTAAGGGCAGCCATGGTCATATAACCTCCATAAGATCCTCCCAGGATCCCTATTTTTTCACCATCGATTTCTGCTTGTGTGGCCAGCCAGTCCTTACCTGCCACGCAATCCTTAAGGTCCTTATCCCCGTGGTTCAGGTCGTCCATCTGATAGAAACTCTTTCCATAACCCGAGCTCCCGCGGTTGTTTACTGCTAATACCGCATAGCCATGGTTTACGAGATATTGCAAAAAAGAACTGAAATTCTGGCGGGACTGTCCGCCGGGCCCCCCGTGTACCCAGACCAGGGCGGGCACCTTATTTTCAGCAGAAGCCTGGTGGGGCTTGTAGTAGATAGCCGGGATTTCCAGGCCGTCAAAAGAAGTAAACCGCACTACTTCTGCCTGTACCAGATGGCTGGCCTCAATTTCCGGATTCAGTACATCCGTAAGTTGCTTCATTTCCTTGGTTTCCAGGTTGTAAATAAACAGGTTAGACGGAGTGTGGGAGCCACCGGCATAAAACCGCATCACAGTCTCGTCATCAGAAAAGCCAACACTGCTTATGTCCATATTATCCATGGAAGGCAACTCCAGCAGTTCCCCGCTTTCGGTATCCATCACTTCGATAGTGTTTTTGGCATCTTCGTTAATATATGTTACCCTGTATTTGCCATTTTTGGTAAACGAAGTCCCTGTGATGTCCCAGTCTTTTTCGAGCACCTTTTCCCGGCTGCCATCCTCAAGATTGTACCTCATCAGGTATGCAAATTCTGCTCCGTCATCTGTGGTATAATAAAATGATGAATTATCAAGGGAAAAATCCTCAGCCGAATTGGCGGACTGGTTTTCATTGATTTTGATAAGGGCATCATCCTCAAAGCTGTAAAGGAATAAATCGCTGTCATTGGTATTGATGGACTTTGAAACTGCCAGGTAGGCCTTATCGTGAGAAATAGCCTCCAGATTGTAGCCCTCTTCGTTTTGATAAAGCAATTCAGGCTGCAAGGTTTCCAAATCCATTTCATACAGGTCATTATAACGGCCATCCCGCTCATTGGAAGCATAAAAGAAACTTTTATCATCCTGAGCCCAGCGATAAAACAGTGCCCTAGCTCCCTCGGCCGGGGTTAGGTCCTTGAACGAACCCTCCTGATCCATCAAATAGATATGGTAGATTTCGTCCCCGTTATTATCCATACGGAATAATTTGCGCTCGTCTTCCGGGAAGTAGGAGATGGCAAAAACCGAAGAACTATCGGAGGCTGTTACCGGCAACAAGGTTCCATCTGCAGCATCCACGGTATACATATTGTAGATACCGGAACGGTTGCTGGAAATCAGTAATTTGGATTTGTCCGGAGAAAAACTTCCTCCCCCGATACTTTCGTTATCCATCATCTGCTGGATGGTATAGGATTTCAGGCTTTCTGCAACAGAAGGCTCCTTGGCTTCCTCTTTGCAGCCCAGAAAAACCATCAGGGCAATAATAAGCGTGTAATGTTTCATTTTATTAATTTAAGGTTAGGTACTATCAGACGTTTAATTCACGTTAAAGGTTTCAGTCTCTTTAAAGGGAGAAAGATCCAGTGCCTGCATCTTTTCCCTGTATTCTTTCCAGGTCCCGGCAAAGAAGGCATTGGTTTTTGAAAGGGCAGTTTTCAGGTCTTTTTCGGCATACGCCATAAGATTATTCTCGGTAGCTGTTAAACCTGCCGGCCTGCTTGCGGCATATCGGGAAGCATTTCGAATACGCGTAAGTACTGTCATTTCAGGATTTCGGGTAATACCCTGTCGTTTATCTTCCACTCCCAGATAATCGGCTATGAGGGAATCAATTTGTTTTACGATCTCCCCAGAGGCTTTTATTTGCTCTTTGTACTGCTCCTTGTCTTTTTCCTTTAAGTCCTTCTGGAATTTTTGAGCAATATTTTTGCTTTCCACCAGCTGTTTTACGGCATCGGCGGCAGTCTGCGTAAATCCTTCCAGCTTTTTAGAGGCATTATAGGCAGCCTCAATGGCAGCGGGATTCCCTTCGAGACGAGGATCCGGGGCAACCTCAATAGTTGTTTCGTCCGTTTGCTCGCCCAAATGGATAACCGCACGGTAGCTGCCCGGTTTTACATTGGTGCCTCCCGGTTCCCGATTGCGTTTGCGAATTGTGCGGGAAGGCCTGTCCGGCCCCGCTTCGTCTAGCCCCCAATAGACCCGATGCAGTCCTGCAGAATCCGGGGTCTTGTATTTCAGGGTACGGATCAGCCGTTCACCGTCATAAATTTTAAGAAATACAGAGTCCCGGGTTGTTTTTTTGGTATCAGTGGAATCCTGTTCTTCTTCCTGGGACTGCTGTTCTGAGTCTTCCTGTTTTTTCCCGCTGGCTTCCTGTTTACCTTCTCGCAGGTAATAGGTTATCATAGCCCCGGGTTTGCGGTTTTCCGCGTTAAAGGTTGCATCCCCGCCGAAACGCATGCCAGAGGGTTGCTGGTATGCGGCAAGGTAGGCTGTCGGGCTTGGAAAGAGACTGATCTCTTTTGATAAAACGGCAGGGTTCCCCGCAATAGCGCGTAAGGGCCGGATATCATCCAATACCCAGGCTGCGCGCCCGAAAGTCCCGATTACCAGATCCTGTTCCCTTGGATGAATAGCGAGGTCTTTGGTGGAAACCGTTGGATAACCATTGGTCCATTTCTTCCAGCTATTTGCTCCGTCCATGGAAATATACAGCCCGTCGTCTGTCCCCAGGAAGAGCAGTTTGGGATTTTGCGGGTCTTCAATTATAGAAAGGGTATAACTGGCAACATCTTTGCCATCTACAATACGTTCCCAACTTTTACCATAATCGCGTGTGCGGTAGGCGTAGGGGGTATAGTTATACCTCCTGTAATCGTTGGCGATAAGCAGGGCCTCTCCTTTGCTCCGGGTACTGGCCCTGATCTGAGGTATCCAGCTCCCTTTGGGAAGTCCTTTTATATTCTGGGTCACCTCTGTCCAGGAGGCTCCCCCGTTTTTGGTAATATGGACGCGGCCATCGTCTGTCCCCACCCATAACATGTCTTTTTCAAGAGGGGAAGGTTCTATAACCAATATCGTACAGTGGTTTTCAGCCCCGGTTGCATCCATGGTAAGGCCCCCACTATCTTTTTGCTTTTGTTTTTCCGGATCATTGGTAGTCAGGTCCGGTGAGATGACGGTCCAGGTAAGGCCCTTATCCGTACTCTTGTGTACGAACTGGCTCCCGAAATATACCGTACTGTTATCAAAAGGGTCCTGCCCGATTCCGGCATTCCAGTTAAACCGCAATTCGGTGGTGTCATCAGGAGGGGTGGGGCGGACAGAATAGTCGTTTCCGGTTTTCCAGTCGTAACGGCGGACGTTACCCTGCTGGCTCATCGCATAGCCATATTGCGAATTATCCCGGTCCGGGACCACATCAAAGCCATCGCCAAAGGCAATCTCCTGCCAGTACGAATTTCGTATACCCTGGGCGCGCCATACATAGGCCGGCCCCCTCCAGGAACCGTTATCCTGCATCCCCCCGTAAACATTGTATGGGAATTCTTCATCCACACTAATATGGTAGAATTGACCCACGGGTAAATTTCCAATAAACCTCCAGGTCTTTCCGCCATCCTTGGTAATGTTCATCCCCCCGTCGTTCCCATCGATCATAAATTGCCCGTTTTGCGGATGAATCCACCAGGCATGATGGTCTGGGTGCACCCCATTATCCACTCCGTAAGCCGGCATCAGCTCTTTAAATGATTTTCCACCGTCCTCTGAAACATTCACATATGTAAAGACAGAGTATACGCGGTTCTCGTTTTCGGGGTCCACAAAAATATCAGAGTAATAAAAAGGCCGGTTCCCGATATCATTTTTGTCATTGATTTTTTTCCAGTGAAAGCCGCCATCTTCGGACTTGTACAGGGCATTCTTTTTAGCTTCCACCAGGGCGTAAATTACATCTGGCTTGTTAGTTGAAATGGCAATCCCGATCCTGCCCAGGTCCCCGGCAGGCAAACCCTCTTTTTCAGTTAATTGTTTCCAGTTTTTACCCCCGTCATGGGTCATATACAAACCACTTCCGGCCCCGCCTGATTTAAAAAACCAGGGATCCCGTTTATGTTCCCACATGGCCACCAGAATTTTATTGGGGTTGGACGGGTCCATTACCATATCGGCTACTCCTGTTCTGTTGTTGACAAAGAGGATTTTCTGCCAGGTCTCCCCTCCATCTGTTGTCTTGTATAAACCCCGTTCCGGGTGTTCGCCCCATGGGGAGCCGATTGCACCTACGTAAACGGTATTGGGATTGTCCGGGTCGATAATAATACGGTGGATATGCCGGGTGTTTTCAAGGCCCATCCGCTGCCAGTGTTTTCCACCATCCAGGCTTCTGAATACCCCAAAACCTCCATTTAAACTATTTCTTGGGTTTCCTTCTCCGGTTCCGACCCATATCACGGAAGGGTTGGATTGCTGTATGGCTACCGCCCCAATGGAAGCAGTAACCTGCTTGTCGAAAATGGGCTCCCACTTGATTCCGCCCGAGTTGGATTTCCACAGCCCTCCGGAAGCCGTCCCTACGTACATAATATCCGGATTGGAATTGACCACATCAATTGCGGTGACCCGCCCGCTCATTCCACCAGGGCCGATGTTTCGGGGCTTTAGGTCCCCGGCGAGTTTCATATTGAATTCCTGTGAAGAAAGGGTAAGAGATGCCAGCAGCATCCAGAGGTGTAAAATTTTTCTCATTTTGGTGTGTTGGATTAGTCGCCTAAAGATATTAAAAAGCCCTCCGGCAAGTCTTAAAAGTCTGTTAATAGGAAACCTGTAGCGAGCTCATAAAGTCGGTTCATTTGACAATTTGTACATTTAGTTAATCAACCTATACCTTTTAAAATGAAATCCGTTTTTCTCTTTTTTAGCTGTTGTATTTTATTTATAGCCTGCCGGCAAAATTCCCCGGAAGATCTATCCAGCGAAATAGCTGCTATCGAAAATTCCCTCTTACCGGCTATTAAGGTAGCCGGTGACAGCGCGGCACATTATAATATTTACGACAGGATGCAATTCTATAAGGTCCCCGGAATCAGTATAGCCGTGGTGGCAGCTGGAAAATTAAAGTGGGCCAAAGGATACGGGCTGGCCAACACCCAAACGGGTGAAAAAGTTACAGTAGCAACCCTGTTCCAGGCAGGTTCTATCAGTAAGCCCGTAGCTGCTCTGGCGGCTCTACATCTTGTTGATCAGGGAATCCTGGAACTGGACACAGATGTAAACGACTACCTCCGGGACTGGCAAATACCCGAAACGGATTATACCAAAACCGAAAAAGTTACCCTCCGCAGGTTGCTAACACATACCGCAGGGGTTACCGTACATGGTTTCCCCGGGTATATGCAAAAGGATACCTTTCCGGATATCATTGCGGTTTTGGACGGAAAAGGCAACACTCCGCCCATTCGGGTTGATACCATCCCCGGAAGTATGTGGCGCTATTCGGGCGGCGGGTATACCATTATGGAAAAAATGGTGGAGGACATAAGTGGTTTAGTCCTGGAAGCGTATATGGGAAAACATATCCTTCCGGAATTAGGAATGGAAAACAGCACTTACCAGCAACCCCTGGGGCCCGATTTCACTGACAGGGCCAGTGCGGCTTATGATTCGGAAGGAAAGATCATAGAAGGGCTTTGGCATAATTATCCGGAGCAGGCTGCTGCCGGATTGTGGACAACCCCTTCTGACCTGGGGCGATACATCATCGAAATCCAGGAAATCGCTGCAGGAAAAAGGGATGGGGTGCTTTCCGGGGAGATGGTTTCCGAAATGCTCAACAAGCATATGGGAGAATGGGGACTGGGCCCTGCCCTCCTAAAAGAAGGGGATTCACTTTTATTTGGACATGGGGGTAAAAATGCCGGTTTCAGTAACAATATGATCGCCTCGGCCCATCATGGAAATGGTATTATAGTGATGACCAATGCAGACCAGGGTACTTCTTTGATGGGGGAAATCACCCGGGGAATTTCCGATTATTATCAATGGGAAATGGCCAGCCCCAGAGAGGTTGTATTAACGGCTACTGAAGCAGGGGTTATTCAGGGGCTAACCGGAAACTATATTCTGGATTTTCAGGTCCCGGATATTGGAGACTATATAATAGAGGTTAGCCTGCAGGACGGCAACCTCTTTGTAAACGACCCTAATAACGGGGACACCAATATCTTAAAGCATATGGATTCCTTAACCTTCATCGATATAGAGAAAGGAGACGAGGTTCAGTTCGAAAGGGATTCGGCAGGTCTGTCAATCCTCTGGAACAACCGGTTCCGCTTTAACCGGATTGAGCAGTAGGCAAGGAGCAAAAGCCCTGTTGGGTTGTAAGAACCATACAGTTGCCTTTTTAAAAATCCCTCAGCTTTATTTCAGCAAAAACATTTATCTTCAGGGCAAACCACACTGAGATGAAAAAACTGACCCTCTTGTTTCTGATATGTTCTTTTGCGATTGTAGCGCAGGATAAAAAAGAAACAGACAAAAAAGAAATTCCAAAAGCCGAAACCTTTCGGTCGAGCCAATCGGTAACCATAAATGGAAAATCCCTGGCCCTGAATGCCGAAACCGGGACACACCTGCTCAGGGATGAGGATGATAAACCCATTGCCCTGTTCGGATATACGCACTATGCGCTTAAAGGCGCTAAAAGCAGGCCGATTGTATTCGCCTTTAACGGGGGACCGCTTTCTGCCTCTTTCTGGCTGCATTTCGGGATACTGGGCCCTAAACGGATCGTCGTAAACGATCCGGACTACACCGGCCCGGCTCCTTATGAAGTAGTAAACAACAATTATTCGATACTCGATAAGGCAGATTTGGTAATGATCGACCCTGTTGGCGTGGGTTTCAGCAGGCCGGTAGGGGAAGCGAAATGGTCTGATTTCTGGGGAGTAGACCAGGATATCCGCAGCATTGGTCTCTTTATCGAACAATTCCTGATCAAATCCGGCAAATTGAATGCCCCCAAATACCTGTTGGGGGAAAGTTATGGCACCTTCCGTAATGCCGGCCTTGTAAAATACCTGCAAGACAAGGGCATTGCAATGAACGGGGTCATAATGGTTTCTGCCGTTTTTGAATTGCAGCACCTTTTGTTTGGTCCGGGTGACGATATTGCCTACCTGGTCCATTTCCCGACCTATGCGGCAACCGCCTGGTACCACAATAAAATTGCAGATAAAAGCAAAGGGCTGGAATCCTTTCTGCAGGAAGTAAGGGCCTTTGCTGAATCTGAATACGCCCCGGCCCTTCTGAAGGGCGATCAGCTCAGCAATCAGGAAAAAAACAGCATTGCCTCAAAGCTGGCTATGTATTCAGGCCTTAGTGCTGATTTCTGGCTCAAGGCAGATTTACGGGTCACCAATGGAGAGTATTTTCAGGAATTATTACGGGATGAGGGGGAAACGGTAGGACGGCTGGATTCCCGATTTACAGGGGTTAACGAAGACCTGCTGGGGCAGTTCGCCCAAACCGATCCGCAATCCGACGCCATTTCCTCGCCCTATATAGCGGCTTTTAAAAATTATCTCTACGAGGACCTGGGGGTGCGAAAGGACCTTAGTTATGTTACCACCGCCGGGCAGCGGGAAGGTTTTAAGTGGGACTGGAAGCACCAGGGAAATATTAGCTGGAATGCACAGGTTGCCGTAAGCACACTGCCGGATATGACCTCTGCCATGAACCGCAACCCGAACCTGAAAATCCTCATATTGAACGGATATTATGA
Source organism: Robiginitalea insularis (assembly GCF_052497835.1). Taxonomy (NCBI): domain Bacteria; kingdom Pseudomonadati; phylum Bacteroidota; class Flavobacteriia; order Flavobacteriales; family Flavobacteriaceae; genus Robiginitalea; species Robiginitalea insularis. The sequence goes on along the minus strand of NZ_CP199296.1, from coordinate 128,371 downwards.
CCTGGCAACGGTCTTTTATGGGGTGGAACACTCCATAAATCACATGGGTCTAAAGCCCGAGTTAAAGCAAAATATCATTATGAAATACTACGAGGCCGGGCATATGATGTATACGCATCCCCCGTCTATGGAGCAATTCAAGACAGATGTGGATGCCTTTATAGACCAGACTTCAAACTAATATTGAGCAACTTATTTAATCAGAAAGTTCAGGGGGCTTCCCGCAACACAGTTCTCCCTTGTTATTTTTTTAATGCACACTATTGCCGAACGGCAGTTAATACACTTCACCAATGAACAGATCTTTTTTCTTATTTGTGGCCAGTTGCCTGCTTAGCCAGGCCTTGCCTGCCCAGGATTTGTCTTCCCTCGAATACCGGAATGTGGGGCCTTACAGGGGAGGCCGGGTGACGGCCGTGGCCGGGATCGCTTCCCTTCCGGGAACCTTTTATTTTGGGGCAACCGGAGGAGGTGTCTGGAAATCAGAGGATTACGGACAAAGCTGGAAAAACATTTCTGACGGGTTTTTTAAAACCCCTTCGATAGGTGCGATCTCAGTGGCCCAAAACGATGCCAATATCATCTATGTAGGGACGGGTTCTGACGGGTTGAGAAGTAATGTTATTGAAGGACGCGGGATGTACAAATCCATAGATGCGGGAGCCAACTGGACCGCTATTGGCCTGGAAGGAACAGGACAGATTGGGGGTGTCCGTATTGACCCCACAGACCATAATACAGTCTTTGTGGCGGCCATCGGAAAGGCCTTCCAGTCTAATCCGGAGCGCGGCCTGTATAAGACTACCAATGGGGGTAAGCAGTGGAAAAAGGTCCTTTATATTTCCGAAGAATCCGGGATTTCGGATGTGGAATTATTACCCTCCAACCCCAATATTGTCTTCGCCGCTGCCTGGAAAGGCAGGAGGACCCCCTGGACGATCATCAGCGGAGGTACCCCTGAAGAGGGCGGCATTTATAAAAGTGTAGATGGCGGGGAAAGCTGGACCAAAATTGAGAAAGGGCTTCCCTCGGAACTTATAGGTAAAATTGACATTGAGGTATGCCCCTCGGATTCCCGTATCGTTTATGCTCTGGTAGAGGCACCCGGGGAGGAAGGCGGCCTCTACAAATCCACCGATCAGGGGGAGAGCTTTATACAGGTTTCTTCTCATGACGGGATTCGCACCAGGCCCTTTTACTACACCAATATCAAAGTAGACCCGCAAAACAGTGAGGTGCTGTATGCGATGGCGACCGGGTATTACAAATCCGAAGACGGAGGCAAGAACTGGAAGCGCATGCGCCCGCCACACGGTGATAACCATGATATGTGGATCAACCCTCATAATACCAGCCTTTTTATACAAAGCAATGACGGGGGTGCCAACGTGACCCATAACGGAGGCGAGACCTGGTCTACCCAATTCAATCAGCCAACAGCTGAAATCTACCAGGTTGCCGTAGATAATCAATATCCTTACTGGCTTTATGGCGGGCAGCAGGATAATTATTCAACCGTATCCGTCCCCAGCTTTCCGCCTTATGGAGTTCAGGTACCCGGAATTGGATATATTCAGAATACGGGGGGATGTGAAACCGGACCGGCCGTTCCTAGTCGCAAGGACGCGAATATCGTATACTCCAACTGCAAAGGGCGCTTTACGGTTTACAATAAATGGACCGGCACCGAACAATCGTATTATGTTGGGGCCTCCAATATGTACGGCCATAACCCGAAGAATTTGAAATACCGCTTTCAACGGGTATCCCCCATCCTTATTTCACCCCACGATCCCAACATCATCTATCACACCTCCCAATATGTACATAAAACAACAGACGAAGGCCGGAACTGGGAAACCATTTCCCCGGACCTTACTGCCTTTGAGGCAGACAAACAGGTCATTTCTGGTTCACCGATAACCCGCGATATTACCGGGGAAGAGTTTTACAGTACCATTTATGCCATTGGGGAGTCTCCTGTTGTGCAGGGGGTCCTCTGGACTGGAGCCAATGACGGCCCGGTGTACCTTAGCCGCGACGGAGGTGAGAGCTGGAAGAATGTTACCCCCAAAAACCTACCTCCCGGCGGGCGTGTGGATGCGGTGGAACCCTCCCCGCACAACCCGGCCAAGGCCTATATTGCGGTTTTAAGATACCAGTTGGGTGATTCAAAACCCTATATCTACAAAACGGAGAATTACGGCCAGAGCTGGAAACTCCTCACCAGTGGTTCCAATGGAATCCCTGCTGATACTCCTACCCGGGTAGTTCGGGAAGACCCGGTTCGAGAAGGCCTGCTTTTCGCGGGTACGGAATACGGGATGTATTACTCCCTGGATGATGGCAGGAACTGGCATTCCCTGCAGCATAACTTACCCATTACCCCGGTTACAGATCTCAAGATACATAGGGGTGATCTGGTCCTTTCCACTATGGGGCGGGGTTTCTGGATCCTGGATGAGATCGCTGTTCTAAGGCAGTTTGAACTTTCCGGTTATACAGGGTTACACCTTTTTAAGCCGGGTCCCACTATGCGGTACCGACTGCCCTCGGGTGCCCGAGGCAGTGATAGCCCAGACTATCCAAGGCCTGCGGTAGCCCTGGATTATTTCCTGCCGGAAGCTACAGAGGAACCCCTGCAGTTGAACATTCTGGACACCAGCGGAAAGATCCTCACTTCCTTTAGTAGTGACAGCATCCCGGAGATGACCGATGGGAGTGAGCGGGATATGGCTACCAATTACACCCGGACCCGAATCAATACTTCCCTGACAAAGAAGAAAGGTTTGAACCGTTTTAAGTGGGATATGAGCCAGGCGGGTCCCTGGGACAGCAATAAAAACAGGAGGTACCACAATGGTCCCCTGGTGGCTCCCGGAACCTATACGGCTGTATTGAGGATGGGGCAGCAGGAACAAATCCAGGAATTTGAAATAGTGATGGATCTACGGGTGATGGTCGCCGGGGTGCGCCCCTCGCATATTGAAAAACAGGTGGAATTCCAGCTGGAGATACGGGAGAAGCTCAGCCAGACCCGGCAATTGCAGGCAAAGCTTGAAAGCCAAATAGCGGATTTAAACAAAGGAGAGTCACAAACGCAGGCAGAAAAGGAGAAGCAGACGCAATTAGAAGCCCTGCTCGCCCAAATCCGCACCGAAGACGGGATTTACATGAAGCCGATGCTGGCCGATCAATGGGAATATTTGTATTATATGATGGGGCAGGCCGACCAGCTTCCCGGGAGGGACGCCCTGGAACAATTCAAAGCCCTGGACCAGCAACTGCAGGAACTTCAAAGGCAGGTCGGAGGCTAAGGCTGCTTTACAATAGACCCGTTCAGCATTACAAATGCGACTTCCCTTAGGGCTCGTATGTCTTTTGCGGGGTCTCCCGGAACAGCAATCAGATCGGCAAGAAACCCCCTTTCTATACTACCAAGGGAGGGGAGATGGAAGATTCGGGCATTGAGGGAAGTTGCAGCTTTTAATACCTCTAAAGCGGGCATGCCGTAGGCTGCCATTAATTCTAATTCCCGATAATTCTCTCCATGGGGATAAACCCCTACATCCCCTCCGAAGCCGATCAGCACCCCGGATTGGAGGGCGTCCTGAAAACTGGCCTTTTTCTTTTGGATCCGCTCAGGGGCAGGATTTTGTCCCTTAAGCCAACCATTGTACTGCGCTATGGCATCCCCGGCCGCAAGGGTAGGGTAGAGTACGGTGCCCCGGGCTTTCATCAATTCAAAAATTTCAGGGGTTCCGCCATCCCCGTGTTCAATGGTTTCTACCCCGGCCAGGACCGCTCTGCGCATCCCCTCCGGTGTACTGGCGTGAGCCACCACATATTTGCCTGCAGATTGGGCCGTGGCTACCATCGCATCCAGTTCTTCCTGCAGGAAGGTTGGCTGGGATGCCGCTCCGGGGGTCCAGCGGTAATCTGCATACACTTTGATAAAATCTGCCCCATTGCCCAGTTGTGTGCGTACCTCCCGGATGGCTTCCGGGACACCGCTTACGGCTTCTGCTCCCAGGGGTACCCTCACCCCATCATGGAAGCCTTTGGGTCCGTAGGCCCCTGTAGCGACAATGGCCGGCCCGGCAACCAGCAGGCGCGGTCCCTGTATGATGCCCTGGTCTATAGACTTTTTTAGGGCTACATCAGTATATCCTGCCCCTTCCGATCCGAGGTCCCTCATAGAGGTTACCCCTGCCATCAGGCTCCGTCGGGCATGAACAGACCCCCTCAGGGCTCGCTCTGCAGGAGATTCTTTCAGTACCTGATCATTCCAGGGGGTTTCATTATACGGGTGCAATAACAGATGGGAATGCCCTTCAATAAGGCCAGGCATCAGGGTCATCCCCTGCAGTGTAATCTTTTGGGTGCTTGCAGGCGGCCGTAACCCGGTCTCAGGCCCTGCATACTGTATAATGGAGTCCTGTACCAGCACCACCCAGTTTTGCTGCATGCTTTCGCCATCGAAAACACGTTCCGGGACCAGCAGTATTTGCCCCTGAATCATGTGTGCTGTAAAGATCAGTAAAACCCATATAAGATTGCGTTTTACATGGGCTGTACTCCTGTGGCTGTTTTTTTGTCCAATATTTAATACTTTCATCATTACTCCTTAGTTAAGTCCTTTCAGATAGGTATAGCTCCTGCCAAGAGCGGTTTCCGGATCGGCAACCATATCCTGTTCTACAAAAAAATGGTCCACCCCGGTCTTCAGGGCTACATCAACCAGGGGTGCCAGGGCCAAAACCCCGTCTCCTGCAGCGGTCATATACGGGAAGAGAGGTATCCACTGTGAGGGGTCCCCGCCATCACCCGAAAAAAACCTTAATTCTTTCATGTCCTTTAAATGAAGCATCTTGTAGCGGCCCGTATATTTTTTCAGGTAGTCGATAGGGTTGACGCGCCCCGCAGTGGTCCAGAAGATATCCATCTCGAGGTAGACCAATTCAGGATCCGTGGCCTCTATCATCATTTCGAAGGGCACGATCCCTGAAACGGGCTGTAACCCATATCCGTGGTTGTGGTAGGCAAAGCGCAGCCCCTGCTCTTTTGCAGCAGCCCCTATTTTATTGAATGTATCTGCCATTCTTTTATAACCAGCCATATCCTTCCTTCTTGCTGGCGGGATAGAGGGCAGGGTCAGATAGGTCGCTCCCAGCTTGTGCGCTGCTGTTGCCAAAAAGGGCATCCTTTCCAGGAGCGTATCCAGATCGGTATGCAATGAGGGTATACTAAAGCCAATTTCACTCGCTATTTGGGCAAACTCATCTTCTGATTTACCAAAAAAGCCACTCCCCTCAAAGCCGAGCATGGGGGTCGTTTGCTTCCAGAATTCTTTATTGGAAGGAGCACTAAAGGGATAGGGTCCGTATAGTTCCAATTCCCGGAAGCCTATTTCCCAGAGTAACTCCAGGCCTGCCCCAAGGTCCTTCTCCAGCATTTTCGGGACCGAAAACAGGGATAGTCCCAATGCATCTAATTTTTTATTAACAGGCAGGGGTATGGCTCGTGACCATAGCGGTGCTGCCCCCAGCAGACCTGAAGCAGTGGCCAGGGCAGTAGTTTTTAGAAATTCTTTTCGCTCCATAAGAAATCATTTTGCTTTCTGATTCTCCGCTATTTGTTCCAGTCGGGCTGTAATCATTTCCCTGGAATGCCATTTTCCGCGCAGCATTACCCCCTCCGGGTCTTTCAGGGCGTCCAGATCTTCCAGCGGATTGGCCCGGATAAGCACGAAATCGGCAATTTTACCCTCGGCAATGCTGCCCCATTCTTTTTCCTGCCCGAAAAACCTTGCTGGGTAAAGGCTGCCCATCCGCAGGATTTCCAAAGGGGATATCCCGGCCCGCAGCATCCCGTCAATCTCATGGTGGATGGAAAAGCCCGGCACATTGAATAATTGCGGGGCATCCGAACCTAAAAGCAGTCCTTTTCCCTCCTGTTGCAGTTTTTGGATAAGGGTCAGCCGGATGCTGTCAAAGCGTTTCCATTGTTCGGGGTCCCAGGCCGGATCATTCAGGTACTGTTCTTTTACCCGTTTCCAGTTTTCAAGGGTAGCCTGTGGCATATATTGCATTTCCGGTTGTTGTAGTAAACTGTCTGCAGCTGCAGGGGAAAACCAGCGCTCAAACAAACTCTGGGTTGGTACTACCCAAACTCCGTTTTCCCTGGTTAGGGCCAGCAGTTCATCAATTTTGTTGGTATCGGCCAAAGGGGTGAAATTATAACCAAAAAACCCGTTTTCATTAGGTGCCACGCCTGCTTCTTCCGGTACCAGGCCTTCTAGGTACCCATCAACGTGGTCTATGGTCGCATACCCGCTCTGCAGGGCATGGCGAATGCCCACTTCTACAGGAACATGGCCGGAGAAGGGTATTCCCTTTTCCCTGGCTGTTTTCACCAGTGTATCAAAAACATCCCGTTTAATACCCGGGTGGATCTTTAGGAAATCATATCCTTCTTCTGCGTATTGGGTAACCTTTGCCCGTGCTTCTTCCGGGCTGGGAAGCGTGTTCCCGTTAAGGGAGGGGCTGGAAGTAAAAACCCTCGGTGCCGATAAGGAATCTGAAAGGATTCGCGAGCGGAGGTCCAGGTGATAGGGATGGCCCAGCATTCCACGAATTGTAGTGATTCCATTGGATAAGTACAGGAAAAGCGTTTCCTTAATCCGCTGTTGAGATGTGGGCGGGCTTGGGATGTGGGCGTGCATTTCCGTCAGCCCAGGAATTAGGTAACCACCCGCTCCGTCTATATTTTTGCGGAACCCTGCCACATCAGTAAGGGTGCTGTCAATACGGATAATTTTTCCGGAGTCTACCACCACCTGCCGGTTGTACAGGATTTCACCTGTTTCCACATCCACAATATTGACATTGCTGAGTAGTTGGGCAGCAGGGCTGAAGACTGCTTCTCTTTGTCCGCAGGCTGCCATTGCCAGTAGCAGCAACAGGGCAAGCCCGTTTGTAATTGGTTTCATATCCGGTTGTTTAGGTCCCCTGCCAAAAAGGGAGGTCCTTTAAAAATACGCCAATAAATTTGGGTATGAAACCTCCTGGGCAAAAAGCAAAGCCTGAAGCGCGTTTTAACTCTCTAAAGCGCTTCGATTTCGATGTAGAAGTTCGGATCTATCTCAAAGGTGCCGGGCTGCCTGCCCATTTCTTCGGATTTCCATTCGGCTTCCGGAAAGAGCCAGTGCTCCTTTTCATCCAGAAAGACGCGTACCGGCATATCGAAGTCCTCTACTATATCCAGATACCTGTATTCCAGTTGGTCTCCGTTCCAGCGGTATTGCAGCTTTGGAATAAGGGTAGTACGCAGGTATTGATTGAAGAAAGCCGAAAGGTCCTTCCCGCTTCGCTCCGAGAGATAGTTTTCTATTTGCGCCGTAGTAACCGTCTGATGATAGAAGGTTTCATTCAGCCCCCTGAGGATATTGCGCCAGAGGGCATCGTCCTCCAGCAGCTGCCGCAGCGTGTGCAGCATATTGGCCCCTTTGTAGTACATATCCCCGGATCCTTCCTTATTGACTCCGTAAGGGCCGATTACAGGACGATCGTTTCTGATATTGTTCCGGGTCCCAATAACGTATTCGGAAGCAGCCTTGGGCCCGTAGTGGTAATCCAGGTAGAGGTTTTCCGAATAAGCTGTAAATCCTTCGTGTATCCACATATCCGCAGCATCCCGATAGGTTATGTTATTGGCAAACCATTCATGGCCGGCCTCGTGGATGATGATAAAATCAAATTTCAGGCCCCAGCCGCTCCCGGAAAGGTCGTAGCCCCTGTACCCATTCTGATAGCCGTTGCCGTAGGTAACCGAACTCTGGTGTTCCATCCCCAGGTAAGGCACTTCCACCAATTTAAAACTGTCCTCATAAAAAGGGTAGGGGCCAAACCAGTGTTCAAAGGCTTTCATCATCATGGGTACCTGCTCAAACTGCTTTTTGGCTTTTTCCAGATTTTCACGCAACACGTAATAATCCAGATCCAGCGTACCCTTTTCTCCCTCGTAGGTTTCCCCAAAATGCACATAATCCCCGATATTGACATTTACGCCATAATTGTTGATCGGATTGGACACAAACCATTCATAAGTGCGGGAATGTTCGTTTTCCACCACTTCCCGAAGCCTGCCATTGGAAACATTCACAAGCGGTTTGGGGACCTGTACCCGTATGGCCATACTATCCGGCTCATCGTACATATGGTCTTTGTTAGGCCACCATACACTGGCGCCCAGCCCCTGGCAGGAAGTGGCTGCAAAGGGCAGGCCATTGCTGTCTGTTTCCCAGGAAAATCCACCATCCCACGGGGCCCGCACCGCAACTTTGGGTTGTCCGGAATAAGTGATCTGCAATTCCTGGTAGGACCCGGGTTTTTGAGGTGCCTTCAGGCTGATAAAATGGGCATTCCCTTCACTGGTAAAGGACAGGGTTTCGCCATTCTGGGAAACGGACTCTATTTTCAAGGGGGGCTGTAAATCGATTTGCATCCGTTTTCCCGCTTCGATTACTTCATATCCCACTGTATTGCTTCCGCCAATCGATTTTTGCTCCGGATTTACGGCAATATCCAGCTTGTAATATTTCAGGTCCCACCAGGAGCGTTCCGGGGTAATGCTGCCCCTGAGGGTGTCGGCCCGGGTAAAGTTTTCCGCAGGTGGTTGCAGCAATTGGGCTGCTGTGAGCATCGGGAGAAAAAAGATTAGGAAAACAAGATATTTCATGGGGATAAAATAAGGTTTTTAAATCAGAATATTTCGGGCTCCAGCAGCCATTTATAAGTGCTTTGCCTGACGATTTCGGTAAAATCTGAGGTGTTGAGTAATTGATATACGGCTTCTTTTTTATCGGGATGCAGCTCGTAATACGATTTGCTGATGAGATACCCCACACTATAGCCCAGGTCGTGGGGCCTGTCATTTACATTCTCCCCGTTATACAACCATTTGGAGTAGTCATCCTGCAGCAGATCGGCCCGCAACTCCCCGAAAATCCAGCGATGGTTTTCCGGCTCGCTCAGGAACACCAAGTTCGGATGCTGCAGGGGCTCGCCTGATGCGATTTCCACCAGGAAATCGCATACGCCTTCCTGTATGACCGCTCCAAGCACATTTTCTGCATTTTCGGTATCCCCGTAATTTTGCTGGAAGTGCATGAGTTCATGGATGGTGAGTCCCGGGAGGTCTTTAAAGTTCATGATGGCATTTTGTTGCCATTCGGTAAGCTCCTCCACCGGCATTTTTTCAGACCTTCCGTACATGTCACCTCCTATAAACATTCCCATTTCGGTCGCTGTTCCCCCACTATTGAGAATTCCCGGAACGATATAGATTTTAGGAAAGACGGCTTCCGGATAAATGCCTTTGAAGTTCTGCATCCAATCCGCCGCTTTTTCTTTGGCAAGGGCGAGGCTATCCGGATCAAACTGCGTTTTCAGGTAACGGTAATAGTTCGGGGCGGCGTTGATCATCTGACCGTACATCAGATCAATACTCCCATATCGTACCACATAAAAATCCCGGAGCTCCCTCGGACCAGTAAAAATAAATTCCCTGAGCAATTTTCGGGCCTGGGAAGTGTCTGCCAGGGCTTTTTCAAAATAGGGCCAGAACGCATTCATAGCCCCTGTCTCCAGTGAAAAATTGGAAACAGACCCCAGGGCGCCGGCTATGGAATCCAGGCGCCTGGCTAATTCAGGATAGTCTTCCGCTCGTAAATCCATGGGCTGCCCTGGAAACTTATCCAGTATCTTAGGGTTTGACATGCCGTGGTCAATAGCCCGCTGCAGCTGTAGAACGACTGAATCTGTAATCCCGGCCTCCTGGTACATATAAGCCGCCTGTACATATAACTCCGAGGCCTGCAGATCCCGGTTGGCATCTTGCAGTATCTGCGCAAGGGCAAGATAGGAACCGGAACTTTCAAGTTTGTTGTAACGCTCAAAGAGCTGCTCCATTTCTGGCAGGTACAAGGCCTCATAATCTATGGGCTCGTCTTTTTTATCCGCACAGGCCAGCCCCAGGCACAACAGCGCGCACAAAAGAAGATTTTTCATTGGCAACTCAAATTATAGTGAAGAAACGGGTTGGGATTAACGAAAGACTCCGGTCGGGAAAACTACTTCACTTTCATGTCCATTGGCTCCAACGGCTGCTACTCCAAAAAAGTAATTATCAATTACAATGCCATCCAGGGTAATTTCAGTCCCTTCCTCCACTACTTTAAAATAGTCCCAGGTAGGGGAGGTGGTATCCCTCCAGTAAACTTTGTATTTAACGGCCCCGGGAACAGCTTTCCAGCGCAACCGTGCGGAGGGTTCCACAATCCCGCCAATTTCCACCTCTTCGGGTGCCTGCGGTGCCCATGCGAGGGAAGCAAGGCTTATTGCATTAACAGCGGTCAGTTTTGCAGCATAGTCAAAATTCACAAAACGAAGCAAATCCCCGTACTGAATACCCCCTTCCATGCGGATATCCTGATGTTGCTGGGTGTAGTTTTCATGTGCTTCCATAATGCGGATTCCTGCAAACCCCATATCGTTAAAGGGCCGGTGGTGCCCGCCACGTCCAAAACGATCCAGGCGGTAAATGAGCATGGGGTTCATTTCCGGCATATAGGTTCGGGTGGTTTTGTGTACATATCGCGCCAGTTGCCTGGAGAGACCGTCTACTTCCCCGCCGTAAAAGCGGCGCCCTCTGCGTTCCCGCTCGGTTTCTGTGGGAGGTACAGGTTCAGAGAAAATCCGGAAATCCCGGTTGCTGACAACCCCGTCAACCCCGCGGATGTTTCCGATCATGTCGTTATTGAGGATACCGATGATATCCCAGCTATTTTCTTTGGCGTATTCGGCCAGCCCTTTTCCCCCAAATAAGCCCTGTTCTTCCCCGGAAAGCCCTACATAAACAATGGAGTTATTGAACTTATAACCGGTAAGTGCCCGGGCTGCCTCTATGGTTCCCGCCATCCCACTGGCGTTGTCATTGGCCCCGGGGGAATCATCGGTGGCATTGTTTGGGTCACTTACCCTGGAATCAATGTCTCCGCTCATCATTATATAGCGGTTCGGGTGTTCGGTTCCGCGTTGTATAGCAACCACATTTACGACCCAGACATCTTTGGGAATACGCTGGTTTTCGGCGGCCTTCACCAAATTTTTCTGATAGAACACCTCCAGGCATCCCCCGCAATCTGCAGAGATCTTCTCAAATTCTTTTTTAATCCATCGGCGGGCCGCTCCAATTCCGCGGCTTTCCGAAAGCGTATCGCTCAGGGTGTGGCGGGTACCAAAACCTACCAGGGTGGTAATGTCATTTTCGATGCGATCCGCAGAAACCTTCTCGATAATCTCGTAAATACGGGCATCGGTTTGTGCCGATAAACTGAGGCTGCTAATAGCAGTGAACAGGAGTACTAATCTCTTCATAATTCGGGGGTTTTAAATTTTTTTTCGAACCATTGGGAATGTGCATAACAAAACGGCCTTAAAAGTACGTATATAAAACCTGGCAATCCATAGGTTATTCCAATTTTCAGGGTAGACAGGGCTATTGATATCAGGCCAACAAACACATATATCGAAAAGTGCCGGGCGTAAAAATACAGGACAATGGAGTTTGACAGGGAGCGGGTTTTCCGGTAGGCCCGGTAATACATCAGCGCGTAACAGAGGAAAATTAGCATAAAGCCAAGGCTGTACCATTGAAACAGGTCTGCCAGCCCCTGCATATTGATTTCTTCCTGTCCCATCCAGGTGCGGATCAGGGACTTCATGGGAAAAACATAATAGAGGATTACAAAAAGCAAAACCGTATTAAAGGTGATAATCCAATTATCAACATACCCGCTTCTTTTAAAATAATTGTAATGCACCACCCAAAGGGCGGCTAGTACAAAAAAACTAACACCAATGGTGATCAGGCTGCTGCCTTTTGTACTTAAGGTCATAAAACTCTGGTTCAGGTCCAGAGAGACTACCATCAGCGTGGCTGCAAAGGCGAAAACTCCATCGCTGAAGGCTTCCAATCGGTTGCTGTTATGCGGAAATTTCATAGGGTTAATTTTTTGGAGACACCACAAAGGCCAGCTTATCGGCTGCCGGGCTCAGGGCCATACGGCTGATGGTTCCCCATGCTTCAGGAAATTCCTGTAAGGGTTGCCATTCCATATCTTTCCCGGGCCTGCAGGAAAGCAGCATATTCTGATACCCGCAAAGCAACTGCCCGTCCGGTAACCAGCAAATATCCTGGCTTCCTTCCGGTAGTTGGACAATCGGGTCCGTGGCTCCTGAACGCGGGTCCATGGATTTTAAAAGCAACTGCCCGTTTTCAACCGCTGTATAACTGATACGGTCAGAGCCGGGAATCCGCTGCAGGGAGCGCCCCACTCCTTTCTGAAAAGTGTAGACGGTATGATCTTTCAGATTCGCAACCACCAGGTTCATCCCCTCTCCGGTTAAAACGGTACAGACCAGCAGGTCTTTGGAGTACCACAGGTGGTACCCCACTTTCTGATCCTCAAGCAGCACTTTTGATTTTCCGGAAGACAGCTTATAACTGTAGAGCCTCTGCAGCCCGCTTGTATCCAGGCGAATGGCCGAAACAGCATTCCGATGCGGGATTTTCAAGGGGGAGTATTCGCTCCCGACAGGGGTGTTGGTAACCCAGCTCAGCAGGCTGTCACTGATGGTGTAGCGGGCAATATCTGTCTGTCCGTTTCGTGTACGGGAATACAGTAATTCACCCTCGTTTAAGAAGGAGGGCTGGTTATCATAGCCAGCGTTATTCGAGATGTTTATGGGTTTATCCAGACGGATTACCCCCTCCCGGATTTCAAGTCCGGCCAGGTATATTTCCGATTCCGTTTGAGCATGCAGGCTGCCCAAAAAGCTCAAGAGGATAACCCCCCGAAGGGCCTGGAAAATAAGGGTTTTGCTTAATGTAGTCATAAGGAATGCTTAATGATCTGATATGTGCGGCATAAAGCTGGTTTATCTGAAAGATATCATGAGTATAATATTTATTTTTCATTGGATCAGGGTCCCCGGAAATAATTTAAATACTCGTAAAACGCTTTAATAATTCGCGTACATTTCCAATCCCGTCCACATAGTATCGCGCCTGGGTCTTCATGCGCCCCACTTTTACCGTAATGGCCTCCTTTGGTAAATCCTGGAACATAAATTCATCTGTCCAGTCATCCCCGATGGCAAAAATAAAGTCATAGGACTTGCGGGAGATCATCCGCAATGCCGCACGGCCCTTATTTACATTACTGCTTTTGATTTCTACCACCTTATTGCCATTGAGTACGCTGAGGTCGTCATTGGCAATCAGGGAGGTCAGCACCGTATTGAGCTCAGAAGCCCTTTTCTGCCCGAAATCAGGATCTGTACTGCGGTAGTGCCAGGCCAGGGAGTAATTTTTATCCTCAATAAATGAGCCCGGGGTACGATCCACGAAGGACTCCAGTACCGGTCGGATTTTGGCCATCCAGTCATTCTTGACATTCTCCAGCAGCTGGAAAGGCTCCCCTTTTTCAGCGATCCAGACGCCGTGCTCTACGATCATGGAATATTGCTTCCCTTCAAACCACCTCGTGAAGGTATCCTTGTCACGGCCGCTGATCAGGAAGATGTCTGTACGGGTCTGCTTGTGGAGTTCATCCAAAAGATCCAGTAACTCGCTATCCGGACTGGCTTTTTGCGGATCATTTTTAAAGCCGGCCAGGGTACCGTCGTAATCCAGGAAGAGGATGCGGTTTCCGGCTTTCCGATAATCTTTCATCAGGGTATTGGTCTGGTCCACCGATAGGCGCCTGGCCACAAAACTGAAATCCTGCTTCTTCTGTACTTTGAGGGAGTCCATAAAATCATTGGCCCATTTTTCAACATTATAGCGCTCCAGGCGTTTTTGCATGGGCACATTCCTGGCTACCTGTTCTTCTTTGGGCATATTGATGGCCTGGTGCAGCGCATCGGCTATCTGTTCAAAGTTATTGGGGTTGATCAGCAGGGCTTCATTCATTTCATTGGCCGATCCCGCCATTTCACTTAAGATGAGTACCCCGCTCTGGTCTGTACGTGTGGCGATGTACTCCTTGGCTACCAGGTTCATCCCGTCGCGGATAGGGGTTAACCAGGCAATGTCACAACTGGTGTATAAGTCTATGAGGTTGTCAAAGGGGAGCGAACGGTAGAAATACCAGATAGGGGTCCAGCTGACCGTAGATAACTCGCCGTTGATTCGCCCAACCAGTTCGTCTATTTCTTTTTTGAGTTTTTGGTATTGGGGAACCTTGGAGCGGGAGGGAACCGCCAGGATAATCAGGCGTACTTTTTCCTTATACTCCGGGTATTTCTGCAGGAAGTACTCGAAGGCATTGATGCGTTTGGCAATCCCCTTGGTGTAATCCAGCCGGTCTATGGACAAGAAGAATTTGGCATTAGGGGTAGAGGCCTTATGAGTGTTGAGGCGGCGTTTCAGGTCTGATTCTTCGCCCGCCTTTAACTTGCTGTGGTCCAGGGCGGCCTGATGGAATTTTTTGTAGTCGATGCCCATGGGAAAGGAGTCTACCTTTACGATACGCTCTTCCAGGTGGATTTCGTTAAAACTCACTTCCAGCCCCAGCAGCCGGCGTACCGAACTCAAAAAATGTCGCTCGTAATCATAGGTGTGGAAGCCGATCAGGTCCGAGCCCAGCAGGCCCCTGAGGACCTCCCTCCTCCAGGGCAGGGTTCTGAATATTTCATAGGAGGGGAAGGGGATATGCAGGAAAAAGCCAATGGAAACTTCTGGACGTTGTTTGCGGACCATTTCGGGAACAAGCATCAGCTGGTAATCGTGTACCCAAATTACATCATCCTCTTCGGCCACCTCCAAAATGGCATTGGCAAACTTCTGGTTAACCGCTTCGTAAATTTCCCAGTTTGAGAGCTCAAATTCGGAGTATTCCATAAAATAATGGAAAAGGGGCCAGACCGTTCGGTTGCTGAATCCAAAATAGAAACCATTCACTTCTTTTTTCGTGAGCCGTACCTTGGAACATCCATGTGCTTCCAGCGCTTTATCTATTTCTCCTTCCAGGCCATCCGGAATTTCTTCATCCGTTAGTCCGCTCCATCCAATCCAAAGACTTTCCCCGTCACTGTGTACCGATTTCATCCCCGTAGCCAGCCCGCCCACACTGGGAATGGCCTGCAGCCCCCCATCGCTGATTTGCAATTGAACGGGAAGTCTGTTTGAGATAATGATAGTTTTGCTCATGAAACGGGATTTATTCGTGGATTTTGAATTCATTTTGCCTAAATTTCGTCAAATTGAGGCGCAAAGCCAATTAATTCGAAAATTTTAAAGAAAATATAGCTTATGGATAATCTGGATTATGGAATTATAGGGAATTGCCGGTCGGCGGCCCTGATTTCCAAAACGGGCTCCCTGGACTGGTGTTGTCTGCCTGAGTTCGATTCCTCTTCTGTTTTTGCCAAATTGCTGGACCAGGAGAAAGGAGGGAGTTTCGCTATCCTTACAGACGACTCCTATACCATCACCCAACGATACAAAAAGAATACAGCCCTTTTGGTTACCCGCTTTTCAGATGGGGAAAATATTTTTGAGGTACGGGATTTTATGCCCCGCTACTACAAGGAAGACCGGCAATACCAGGCCCCGCCTGAAATTGTGCGTTACATTCGCTATATAAGCGGGAAACCGGTCTTCAGAGTACAGTACGACCCGCGCCTGGAATACGCCCAGGGGCATACCGAAACCTTTGTGAAGCACAATTTTGTGGTGAGCCTGAATCATGGGGAGAAGTACGATACCGTTTTCCTGTATACCTCCTTTAACAAGAATGCGGTGGTTGAAGGCAGGCCCATCGAACTGACGGAGGATGGTTTTTTCCTGCTGGGGTATAATGAGAAGTTGTTTAAGCCCACTACAAAAAAAATGTACCTGGAATTGGAGCGAACCAAGGTATATTGGTTAAACTGGAGTGCCCGCACCCCGGTTTATAAACAATACAACGCCCAGATACACCGATCAGCCATAACGCTGAAACTGCTGAGTTACGACAAGTCAGGGGCCGTGCTGGCTGCTGCAACTACTTCCCTTCCCGAAACCATAGGGGAGGTGCGGAATTGGGATTATCGATTTTGCTGGATACGGGATGCCTCTATGGTAGTCAAGGTGGTCTCCGACCTGGGGCATAAAAATGTGGCCCGGAGGTATCTGAGGTTTATTGTAGACCTGATTCCCGACAAAGACGAGAAATTGCAGATCATGTACGGGATCAATAAAGAGAAACAACTAACCGAAACCACCCTGGACCACCTGGCCGGTTATAAAGGGTCTAAACCCGTGCGGATTGGCAATGCCGCTTACAAACAGCGCCAAAACGATATTTACGGCATCCTCATGGATGTAATCTATGCGCAACTGGTGCGCTTTGAGAACGACATCGAGAACGGGGAAGAGCTCTGGACCCTTACCAAGGGGATCGTCTGGATTGTACAACGTCACTGGCGGGAAGCCGATAAAGGCATCTGGGAATTCCGGACCGAAGACCGTCATTTTACCTTTTCCAAGGTCCTTTGCTGGGTGGCCATCGACAGGGCTATAAAAGTTGCGCGAATATTCAGGAAACAGCGTAAAATTGAGAAATGGAACCTTCTGGAACAGGAGATACGCGAAGATATCCATCAGAATGCGTGGAATGAGGAGGTTCAGGCCTTTACCCAATCCTATGGATCCAAAAATCTGGACGCCTCTGTTCTGCTGATGGAAAGCTATGATTTTATTGATGCCAAGGACCCCAAATTTGTCAGTACGGTGTACGCCATTGAAAGGGAATTGAGTAATGACGGTTTGTTGTACCGCTATAAGAACGAAGATGATTTTGGACTTCCCTCCTCATCTTTTACCATATGTACCTTTTGGTTTATCAACAGCCTGTTTAAAATAGGGGAGGAAGACCGGGCCCAGGAGCTCTTTGACCGCTTATTGAGTTACAGCAACCATTTAGGCCTTTTCAGTGAGGATATCGATTTTAAAACCAAACGCCTGCTGGGGAATTTCCCTCAGGCGTATTCCCATCTGGCATTGATAGAGTGTGCTGTGAATTTTTCCAACAAGGCCCACGAGGCTCAGATACTGAAATCTATGCAGAATTAAGGGCAGAAGCCCGGCTGGGATTTCCTTGGCGTTTTTAATGGAATGAAAGGTATTTGCGGGGATAGGGATTAGATTTAAAAAAAGGGGGTGGGGCCCCCGGAAAATGAAGGCGGAGTATTTAAAATGCCTGATTCTGCATTCCATTTACCCTGTATTCAGAGGTTTCCTGAACGGAGACTCCTTATCTCTGCTGGCTTTTCGCCAAATCCCTCAGGTAACTGAGCAGGTTTTTCAGGTCTTGGAGGCTCGTAAAAGGATTCATCAGGCTGGTCCTCAGGTATAACCTCCCTTTAAGCCTGGTCTGCACAATATAATAGCGGCCCGCTTTCAGGCTTTCCGCCCTTGTGAATGCATTTAACTGATCCAGAGCCTCCAGGGACATTCCCGGTTGAACATACCGGAAGCACACAATGTTTGACATGGGACGGACTGCAACTTCAAAATCGTCTGCATCTTCCAGGATACGCCAGAAATCGGCAGCAAGGTCGTACTGACGGGTAAGGAACTGGTCAAAAAGGGCTGTCCCGTAAACCTTGAATAACAAATACCAATGCAGGCTCATCATGGTCTTGGTACATTCAAAGGTTTTCTTCCCGCTATTGATCCATCCCGCTTCTTCCACCTCACTGAGGAGGTAGTCTGCTTTCTGACTAAAGGTGTGCAGGGCATGCCTCCCATTGCGATAAATAAGGGCTGTGGTAATAGTGGGCATCAACATCATTTTATGCCCATCAATGACAACGGAATCTGCCTGTTCAATCCCCTGAAGCAACTGACGGTATTTACCCGAAAAGATAGCAGCCCCTCCATGGGCCCCGTCTACATGGAACCACAGGTTTTTTGATTTGGCGAAGCGGGCGATTGCCTGCAGGTCATCATAAGCCCCGGTTGCTGTGCAGGGGGCACTTCCGACTATGGCAAAAACCTCCAGGCCTTCGGACTGAGCCTGTTCATAGTATATTTCCAGCTGGGATGGGTCCAGCGCAAAATTCTTATTTACAGGGATTTTGATTATTCCCTTATTTCCAAGCCCCATAATTTTTGCAGCGCGATCAATACAGTAGTGGGCTTCTTCGCTTACCATGATAGCAAGGGGTTTTTGCAACCCTTCATTCCAGACATCATGGCTGGCTTTCGCCTTTCGGGCAGACAACAGTGCTGTCAAATTGGCCAATGTACCACCGGAGGTAAGCAGGCCGCCGGCAGCTTTCCGAAAGCCCATGTTTTCGGCTAGTGCTTCAATAACACACTGTTCAATAGCGGAAGGGGCCATCCCCATTTCATACACGGCCATCCCATTGTTCAGCAGCGCACTGACCATCCCGCTCAGGGCTGTAAGGGGGGCCGTTGCAGAAACCTGATGCCCCATGTAACGGGGGTGGTGGGTATGGGTTGTCCGTTTAATTACTTCGGAAAAGAATTGTTCCGGATTACCCGAGGTCATAAATTCCTTCCAGTACGCGAGTTGTTTATCCGGATCTTCCCACTGCAATACCTGCGGGGCAACCCCCTTTGTAGACAGTTGCAGATGTGCATGAAGCTGTTCCATCAGCATGTTCCCTGCAGCCAGAAAATGATCAGGATTGAAAGCTTTTTGTAACAGGTTTTGATCCATGGTTGTAAGGGTATGGTACTATCAGCCAAATTATGGCTAAAGGTACGTCAGGGGCGGGAAGAAAAAAACCGCCCGAAACGGGCGGCTTTAATTGTATACTTTATTAAAAGATCAGTCGAACTTGTACCCGCCGTCGGCTGCAACCTTATCGGCAATCTGCTCGCGAAGTGCCGCCACATTGGGCTGATTGGTATACTTGGTAAATCGCTTCAGACCCATCAGCATCATTTTCTGTTCGTCCCCGGAGGTAAAGGATACTATGGCTTCTTTTCCTTGTTTGATTACGATATCTACCGCTTCGTACAGGTTGAGCCTTGCCATGGCAATCTGGGTTGCCTGGGCTTCCGGACCAGAACGCTTGGCATTTTTCTCAGCCCTTAGGATTGCTGATTCTGCCATATAGATTTGGATCAGGATGTCAGCAGCAGCCATAAGGAGTTGCTGATGTTTTTCCAGGTCTGGGCCATACGTCTGTACGGCCTTTCCTGCTACCATCAGAAAAACCTTTTTCAATCGGGCGATCATGTCTTTTTCCTCAGCAAGCAGGCCGGAAAAATCGGGGATGTCAAAGGAAGGGATTCCCATTAACTCTTCTCCCACGGCCGTTGCCGGGCCCAGCATGTCCACGTGGCCTTTCATGGCCTTTTTAATGAGCATTCCCACCGATAGCATCCGGTTGATTTCATTGGTTCCCTCATATATTCTGGAGATCCGTGCGTCTCTCCAGGCCTTTTCCATAGGCGTATCAGCGCTAAAGCCCATTCCCCCGAAGATCTGAATCCCTTCGTCCGTGGTTTGCTGTACATCTTCGGAAACGGCAACTTTCAGGATCGAACACTCTATGGCGTATTCTTCAACACCTTTTAATTCTGCTTCCTGGTGCGAGTTTCCGGCAGCTACACGCAGCGCAATACGATCTTCAATATTTTTTGCAGCCCGGTAACAGGCAGCTTCACCCACATAGGCATTGGTAGCCATCGTGGCAATTTTGGCCTTGATGGCTCCGAAATTGATAATAGGGGTTTTAAACTGAACCCGTTCCGCAGCATAGCGGACAGCTTCGTCTGTTACCCGTCGCTGGGCTTCCAGGCAGGCTGCAGCCAGTTTGATCCGCCCCACATTCAGGGCATTCATGGCGATTTTAAACCCATTTCCACGTTCGGAAAGCATATTTTCAACCGGCACTTTGGTTTCGTTGAAAAAAACCTGACGGGTAGAGGAGGAGTGGATCCCGAGTTTCTTTTCTTCATCCCCAAGGCTGATCCCGTTCTTCGGATCGTTTTCAACAATAAAACCGGTTATGTTCTTATCGTCTTCTATCCTTGCGAAAACAATGAAAAGCTGGCAAAATCCGGCGTTTGAAATCCACATCTTCTGTCCTGTAATGGAATAGTATTTACCATCCTCGGAAAGAACTGCCTTGGTTTTCCCGGAATTGGCGTCGGAGCCGGCTCCCGGCTCGGTAAGGCAATATGCCCCGAACCATTCCCCGCTGGCCAGTTTGGGCACGTATTTTTGTTTTTGTTCTTCTGTTCCATAAAGGGTTATGGGCAGCGTGCCAATCCCCGTATGGGCACCGAAAGCAGTGCTGAAGGAGCCGGTGGCGCCGGAAATATAATCACAGACCAGCATGGTGGAGACAAAGCCCATCCCCATTCCGCCATAGGCTTCAGGTACAGCAATACTCAACAGCCCCAGCTCCCCCGCCTTTTTCATGCAGGCTTCCGTATAGGCGTAGTCTTTTTTCTCAAATCGCTCCCAATGGGCCCAAAGCTCGCGGTCTACGAATTCAATGGTGCTCTCACGCATCATTTTTTGTTCCTCATCGAGGTCTTCTAGGGTGAAAATATCATCGCAGTCTGTCTCCTTTACGAGAAACTGCCCCCCGCGCAGGATATCTTTTTCTTTGGTTTCGGTGTTCATAGTTTTTTTATTTAAATCTGTTTATCCAATTTTATTATCAGGCAAGGAATTCAAAAATACCGGCAGCTCCCTGTCCGGTACCCACGCACATGGTTACCATGCCGTATTGCCCTTTCATATTTCGCCGGCGCATTTCGTCAAAAAGCTGGACAGAGAGTTTGGCACCGGTACATCCCAGCGGGTGTCCTAATGCAATTGCTCCTCCGTTTACGTTTACGATTTCCTGGTTTAAGCCCAGTTCCCGGATCACTGCCAGGGACTGGGAAGCAAATGCCTCGTTCAATTCGATCAGACCGATATCTGCCAACTTTAATCCGGCCTGGGAAAGTGCTTTAGGGATGGCCTTAACAGGTCCGATTCCCATGATCCTGGGTTCTACCCCGGCTGCTGCATAGTTTACCAGTCGGGCAATGGGTTCCAGTTTCAATTCCTTCACCATTTCCTCGCTCATAACCAGTACAAAAGCAGCCCCGTCACTCATTTGTGAGCTGTTTCCTGCCGTTACGCTGCCCCCTTCTGCAAATACAGGCCGAAGCTTGGCGAGTACTTCCAGGGAAGTGTCTGCACGCGGACCCTCATCTTTGGATACGGTGTAGGAATCTGTCGTTTTTTTGCCGGCGGTATTTACATAGGTATGTGAAACCTCAATGGGCACAATCTGGGAATCAAATTTCCCTTCTTCCTGTGCCTTCAATGCTTTTTGGTGGGATGCATAGGCGAAGGCATCCTGGTCTTCCCGGCTAACCTTGAATTGTTCTGCCACCGCTTCGGCAGTAAGCCCCATACCCCAGTAGTAGTCTTCGTGCCCGGCTTTTGCTATTTTATAATCCGGGGTGGGTTTGTATCCGCCCATGGGAATATAACTCATGCTTTCGGCCCCTCCGGCGATAATACAGTCTGCCATCCCGGCCTGTATCTTTGCGGTGGCAATCCCTATGGTTTCCAAACCTGAGGCACAGTAACGGTTAACGGTAACCCCGGGCACGTCTTCGATCTGCAGGCCCATCAGGGAGATCAGTCGGGCCATATTAAGGCCCTGTTCGGCTTCCGGCATGGCGTTCCCTACAATCACGTCATCTATACGCTTTTTGTCCAGCCCTGGTAATTCCGCCATCATATGGGCGATGGTTTCAGCTGCCAGTTCATCAGGTCGCTTGAACCTGAATTTGCCTCTCGGGGCTTTGCCCACAGCGGTGCGATATGCTTTAACGATATATGCTGTTTTCATGATCTTTTTTGGATCTCTATTTATAATTAGTTTCTTAAGGGTTTTCCGGTTTTAAGCATGTGCTGGATGCGTTCCAGCGTTTTGCGTTCGGTACACAGGGAGAGGAAAGCCTCCCTTTCCAGGTCTAAGAGGTATTGTTCAGTTACATAGGAGGCTTCTGAAAGGTCGCCTCCCGCCATTACATAAGCGAGTTTGTCGGCAATCTTTTTATCGTGTTCTGAAATATAATGCCCGGCTTCCATTGAATCCGTGCCCACCAGGAACATTCCCAGGGCCTGTTTCCCAAGGACTTTTACATCTTTCCTTCGTATAGGCTGTGAATAACCGCTTTCAGCCATAATACGGGCATACTGCTTAGCTGTGGCAATCTGCCGGTCTTTATTTACGACAATGATGTCTTTCCCTTTCTGAAGGATCCCGGTATCAAAGGCTTCATAGGCAGAAGTGGAGACTTTCGCCATCCCAATGGTGAGGAAATATTCCTGGAGTACATTGAGCTCCACATCGTTTTTCCTAAAGGTATCCGAAGCGCGCAGGGCCATTTCTTTGGATCCTCCGCCCCCGGGGATTACCCCAACACCGAATTCGACCAGACCTATATAGGTTTCAGCCGCCGCTACAACCTTATCTGCATGTAAACTAAGTTCACATCCACCACCCAGGCACATACCGTGGGGTGCTGCGATTACAGGGATAGCCGAATACCTCATGCGCATCATTGTATCCTGGAAATATTTTACAGCCATATTAAGCTCGTCATATTCCTGTTCAACGGCCATCATAAAGATCATTCCAATATTGGCCCCTACTGAAAAGTTTGCAGCCTGGTTTCCGACTACCAGGCCCTGAAAGTCCTTCTCGGCAAGGTCTACCGCCTTATTGAGACCCGCCAGGACATCGGCACCAATGGTATTCATTTTGGAGCGGAACTCCACATTTAAAATTCCGTCCCCAAGGTCTTCCACTACCACTCCGGTATTTTTAAAGACTTCTTTGGATTCCCGGATGTTATCCAGAATAATAAAGGCATCCTGCCCGGGTATTTTGCGCTGTGCTTTTTCAGGGATATCGTAGTACCAGCTGGCCCCGTCCTTGACAGTATAAAACTGCTCTGATCCGGCTGCCTTCATTTCCATGACCCAGGGGGCTACCTCTTGCCCGTTGGCTTTGGCAAGCTCAATCCCCTGCTCCAGGCCGATGGCATCCCAGATCTGAAAGGGACCGTGTTCCCAGCCAAACCCGGCCTTCATCGCATCATCAATTTTATAAAGCGCATCTGTGATTTCAGGGATACGGTGGGAGACATAGGCAAATAAAGCCCCGAAACTATTGCGATAAAATTCGCCTGCCTTGTCTTTTCCAGCCACCAGTACCTTAAAACGATCAATAACCGTATCGATAGTTTTGGTGTTTTCCAGGGTGGCAAACTGGGCTCGTTTTTTTGAGCGGTATTCCAGCGTATCGAGGTCCAGGCTCAGGATTTCACTGGAGCCGTCCTTGTTCTTGACTTTTTTATAGAATCCCTGTCCGCTTTTGCTACCCAGCCATTTATTGTCTACCATGGTTTTGATAAAATCGGGCAGCTTGAACAGGTCTTTGCGTTCGTCATCCGGACAATTTTCGGCAATCCCATTGGCTACATGTACCAGGGTATCCAGTCCCACAACATCCACAGTACGGAAAGTGGCAGATTTTGGTCTCCCGATAACCGGGCCGGTAAGCTTGTCTACTTCTTCCACGGTCATTCCCATTTCCTTAACCGTATGGAAGAGGCTCATGATACTGAAAATCCCAATCCTGTTGCCGATAAAGGCCGGGGTATCCTTGGCAACTACCGAAGTTTTTCCCAAAAATTGTTCCCCGTAACTATTGAGGAAATCCAGGACTTCCGGCTTGGTTTTGGGCCCCGGGATGATTTCAAATAATTTCAGGTAGCGGGCGGGATTAAAGAAATGCGTTCCGCAGAAATGCTGCTGAAAATCTTCACTCCGCCCTTCACTCATAAAGTGAATTGGAATCCCTGAGGTATTCGAGGTAATAAGGGTGCCCGGCTCGCGATGTGCTTCCAGTTTTTCAAATACCTGTTTTTTGATATCCAGTCGCTCCACAACCACCTCGATAATCCAGTCTGCACTGCCGACTTTGCTGATATCATCCTCCAGGTTTCCGGTTTGAATCCTGGAAGCAAAATCTTTGTGATAAATAGGGGAGGGCCTGGATTTCAGGGCGTTAGTTAAGGAATTGTTTACTAATCTGTTGCGTACTACCGCATCCTTAAGACTGAGGCCTTTCGCCTTTTCAGCATCTGTAAGTTCCCGGGGGACAATATCCAGCAGTAATACCTCCACTCCTATATTGGCAAAGTGGCAGGCTATCCCACTGCCCATTATCCCTGAGCCAATTACGGCAACTTTTTTAATGTGTTTTTTCATGGATCCCTTCTATTTGGATTTTGATTGGTCTGATTTCAGATAGATTTTTTTTTCGCTGATCAATTGATTGATGGTTTGCACAACTGCATAGAACCCCTTCAGATCTTCGTCTTTCAGTTCACATTTTACCGCCTCATTAAAGCGAAGTACCACGTCTTTGGAATCCTTGCGTTTTTCAAGTCCGAAATCCGTAAGATGTATAAGTACGCCCCTTCCGTCTTCAGGGTTGGGT
This sequence comes from Robiginitalea insularis, assembly GCF_052497835.1. Lineage (NCBI taxonomy): Bacteria > Pseudomonadati > Bacteroidota > Flavobacteriia > Flavobacteriales > Flavobacteriaceae > Robiginitalea > Robiginitalea insularis. The sequence goes on along the minus strand of NZ_CP199296.1, from coordinate 103,760 downwards.
TTGCGGCAGATAAGCCCTTTTTCTTCCATGCTTTTCAGGATACGGGAGAGGCTGGTTGCTTCCATACCCATCTTAGGCCCCAAAGCAGTAGAAGGCGTTCCCGTTTTCGGGTCAATACTCAATAGCGTAAAACCCACGGCCATGGTACTGTCGAAATTTTTTGCCTCTTCATTGTACATGCGGGCCACGGCCTGCCATGTAGCCCGAAGGGCATAATCAATTGTGATATCCTTCATATGCAGTAATAAGCACTTCAAATATAATAAAATTTATTATGCATGCATAATAAATTTATAAAAATCAGTTGTAGCGCCTTTTAAGTGGAGAACTATATTTTTTCGGCGGGATGCCCGTAAATATCACTGTAGAGGGAAGCGTATTTCTGCAGGATAATTTTGCGTTTCAGTTTCATGGTAGGGGTGAGGTGACCTTCTTCCACAGTCCAGATATCCGGGGTCAGGCGGAAGTCCTTCACCTTTTCCCACTTGGCGAATTGCGCGTTGGCCAGATCAACTTCTTCCTGATAGCGCGCCACCACTTGCGGGTGATCCACAATTTGTTGATTGCTGGACAATTCAATCTTATGCCTTTTGGCCCATTCGCTCAGGAACTCAAAATTGGGTTGTATCAGGGCAGCAGGCATCTTTTCGCCTTCTCCCAACACCATGATTTGTTCTATAAAGCGCGATTGTTTAAAACGGTTTTCCAGCAGTTGCGGGGCCACATACTTGCCGCCGGAGGTTTTGAACATCTCCTTCTTGCGATCGGTGATCTTTAAAAAGCCTTCCGAATCGACCTCTCCGATATCCCCGGTGTGGAAGTAGCCGTTTTTTAGTACCTCGGCAGTTTTTTCCGGATCCTTGTAATAGCCCATCATTACATTGGGGCCTTTGCAGAGAATTTCCCCGTCTTCGGCAATCTTTATTTCGACCCCCTCTATAATCTTTCCAACGGAGCCGATTTTCCATCCGCGATTTCGCTGGTCGTTTACAGAAATAACAGGCGAAGTCTCCGTAAGACCATATCCCTCCATAACAGGGATGCCTGCAGCAGCAAAGATCCTGGCAAGGCGCTGTTGCAGGGCAGCACTTCCGGAGACCATGGTTTCCAAATTACCGCCCAGGGCTTCCTGCCATTTTTTAAAAATCAATTTGCGTGCCAGCCCTAGCTTTTTCTCATACCACCAGCCATTAGCCCCGTATGGTTTGTATTGTAATCCCAATTCCACCGCCCAGAAAAACAAGGCTTTTTTAATTCCTGTAAGATCTGCACCCCTGGCGATAATTTTGTCATAGACCTTTTCCAGCAACCTGGGAACCACCGTCATGACATTGGGTTTGACCTCCTTTAGGTTATCACTGATTTTGTCCAGTCCTTCGGCATAGTAAACACTGATCCCGCAATACTGGTACAGGTAGAGGATCATCCGTTCGAAAATGTGACAAACCGGTAAAAAACTAAGAGCACTGTGTCCATAGTCAAAAGGAACCCGTTTCTGGCTGGCCAGCACATTAGAGACGATATTGTGGTGCGACAACATAACCCCTTTTGGTTTTCCGGTGGTCCCGGAGGTGTAAATAAGGGTCGCCAGGTCTTCGGGCCTTACTGAGTCCATCCGCGCCTGTACTTCCTTCTGGTTGGATTCGTCTTTCCCCAACTCCTTTACTTCACTCCAATGCTTACAGCCCGGAATCTCATCAAAACTGTATACCCCTTTTAAACTGGGAACTTCAGACCGGATAGCCTCCACTTTCTCAAGCACTTCCTCACAGGAGACAAAACAAAAGACCGCTTCCGAATGATTCAGGATATACGAATAATCGGCTTCTGAGATGGTAGGGTAGATCGGTACGTCCTGGGCCCCAACCTGAAGGATTCCTGTATCCATAATACTCCATTCGGTGCGATTGGTCATAGAGATCAGGGCAATTTTATCATTTGCCTGAACCCCAAGGCGCAATAATCCCCTGCTTATTGCATTGGCTTGGTTGAGGTATTCTGCTGTAGAAACCGCTCTCCACTGGTCTCCGTATTTGGTTACCATGGATTTTTCCAGGGCGCAGTTGGCTTGTTGATAGTAGGGGAATTCGAAGAGGCGTTTTACTTCTTGCATTTTGTTTAGCTGCTTAGTGCATTGCAAAATAAGAAAAGGGAGTGGTATTTTACAAGAAGGCTGATAATATCTGCACTGTATTTTTGCGTAATTGGCAAAATAGTGCACAATGAGCCAATGGTCATGTACCCATTTTTAAGTTGAAGATTGGTTTTATGATGGCCAGCTGCAGTTTCCTGTTTTAAATTGTTGGAGGGGGGGGGATACCCCCCCGGTCCGATATTTCTCCGGATTGAGAGAAACGCCCCCGTCATAAATGCAGGCCTGAGCCTCTAGTGCGGACTTATTTATAAAAATCGTCCGCCTCTCCCAGCAGAGTGGTCAGTTCCACTACATGTCCATCCGGATCCTGAATGTAAACCGAATGGAAATAGTGATGATCCTGTTCTTTAAATTCAATACCCAGCTGCCTGAAGTGCCCCAGCGCTTTGTCGTAGTTTTCGCGGGTCACCTGAAATGCAAAGTGATCAATGCAAATTCCTGAAATATCAGGTGTATTGGATGCGCCATCCTTAACCGGAAAGAGGGCAATTCCACTTTTTCCATATAACATAAAAATAGGGAAATCCCCCCATTCAGGAAGCTGATAGCGCTTTAGCCCGAGTACCTGCTGGTACCAAGTAGCCGAGCGCTCCATATCGCTCACCCTGAGGGCAACGTGATCCAAAAACTCAAGTGAAAAGGGTGTTTTCATAATGCAGCTGGAATGAGCCCGCTAATCTTTTAGATGTCGGTTAAAAAAGTCTGCAGAGGCCTCATAGGCTTTTAGCCAGCTTTCATGGCGGAGAAAGCCATGAACTTCATCAGGGAAAACCAGGGCTTCATTATAAACCCCAAGCGCATCCAGCCGATTCTTTAAATCTATTGACTGTCCGAACATTACGTTGCGATCATCATCTCCGCTAATAAGCAAAACAGGAGATTGCCATTTGCTTAAATCGTTAACAGGCGAAGATTCCAACGCCAGTTCCATCAGATCTTTTCCGATTCCCCAGGCGCCTCCTGGAGAGAAGTCACGGGCGCGCCAGGACCAGTCGTGAACCCCGTGTAAATCCACCCCTGCCTTAAAGATGTCTGAATTCCTGGCCAGCCCCATAGCGGTGAGGAAACCTCCGTAGGAACCGCCCCAGAGTCCTATTTTGTCTGGGTTTACCTCTGGCCGTGATTGCAGATAACGGGCTGCAGCCAGGATATCCTGGTATTCGGATGCGCCTCTGGGACCCTGTTTATCAGCCCTTCTGAAATCCCTGCCATAGCCAATCCCGGTACGGAAATTCACTGCCAGTACCACATAACCCTGAGAGGCCAGATATTGATTCATCGCATAGGCATTTGCGTAATAACCACTGTAATGAAAGCCCAGCAGCATTTGCCTGATGGGCCCTCCATGCATGAAAATCAACCCTGGTTTCCTGTCTTTTTTTGCGGTATCGGGTAAGAACAACTGTCCGTGGATGGTAAGGCCATCGGCAGCGGTGAACTGAACCGGAACGGGTTCAGTAAAGGCATCCCTTGGAAAATCGTCCTCGATTTGTGTTAGCCGATGTTTCCCATTCCCGTTTTGAAGAACAACTCCCGTGGGAAGGTCGTAAAGGCCCTCCCGAAAGGCAAAAGCATCCCCTTCAAGGGCAACGGGATCTGTCTCTATGCCCTTGCCTGAAGTGATCCTTTCTGTTTGCCCGTTTTGGACATTGCTCCTCCACAGGTGCCTTCTGTGTGTGTCTCCGCAATTCGTGGAGATTATTACCGAAGTTTCATCCAGAGACAGCGTGCTGTTCTCAATTTCACATTGTCCGGGACTCAGGTCTGTTAACCCGCTCCCGTCCGGGTTGATGGCATACAAGTGATTCCATCCCTGGTGTTCCGAACTGAAGAGAATTTTCCCACTGCGGGTCCATCTGAGCGGATCGTTGGGATAATATTGAGCAAAACCACCATCATCTCCTGGCGATGCCCAGATGGCCTTTACATTATTGCCATCGGCATCTGCAACCATGATTGTAAAAGGGTTCCCGCCCATAATATTTCGCAGTTCGTCTTTACCCTGTCCAGGCCTGCGGATATAGGCTATTTTTTTTCCATCTGGAGACCATGCCGGATGTTCATCAAAATACAGAGAGGGGGCTACCCATTGAATTTTTTGCTGATTGATCTGATACTGTCCGATAAAACTGTGATCACCCCGGGAACTCACAAAGGCGATGGCCTTGCCGTCGGGGGACCAGGTAAGGGAACCGGCCCCACTTCGAACCTCAAATAGTTTTTTCGGTTTCGCACGGGCAACGGAAAGGTCAGGGATAAGGTATACCCCCTGTTTTGAAGGGTAAATAAGAGATTTTCCATCCGGGGAAAGGACAGCGGAACTGGCAGTGGCCAGGGTATCGGTTTGTTTATCAGAAAGTCGCATTCGCAATAAAATACGCTGCGGAGTACTTGGCAGGCTGGCCGGATTTGCGGGATAACCCTGACGGTTGTTGCCATTACCTTTTGTATAGATCAGAAAATCTGCGGTAAGGATCAGATTTCCAAGATCCAGGCCATCGTCTTCCCGGTAATTAGTGAGTTGGACAGGAGCAGGCTCCGAAACCAGGCTGTGCCAGATGTTGCGGACGCCCTCTTTGTTGACAATCCATGCAATCGCCTTTCCGTCTGCAGTACCCTCAATGGTTTGGGCATAGGGCCCTGCAAGCATATTTTCAAGTTGGGTCTGGGGAAAGGCTGTTGCTCCGGTCATTAGGAGCGCGATTAGTAATGTTTTTGAGATTATTCTATTAGTATCCATTGTATTTGGTTTTAGTAGCAGACTTTGAATACAGCACAGCAATCACGACTTTACATTTTCAAGTTCTGAATTATCCTGATGTTCCTTTACTTTTTCAGAAGTCACAAAATACATTTTAAGCATTCCTTTATTTTTTGCCGAAATCATTCCCCTGTACTCGCACTGAAAATGATCCTGAACCAGTTTAAAGGTGTTCTCAGAGATATTGACCTTGCTGGTGGAAGAGTTCGCTTCCATCCTTGCAGCCGTGTTAACGGTATCTCCCCAAATGTCGTAGGCAAATTTTTTGGTTCCCACCACTCCGGCCACTATCGGCCCGCTGTTAATACCGATACGGATTTCAAATTTTTGGCCTCCGGGAGTATTATCTGCCTCTACTTCCCCTACAAACCGGATGATATCCATAGCGGCCTTAACCATTCTAACGGCATGGTCTGAAGAAGTGAAAGGCAATCCCGAGGCACACATATAGCAATCTCCTATACTTTTTATTTTTTCCAGCTCATACTTTCCAATGATTTCATCAAATTTTGAGAAATAGAAATCCACATTCTGAACCAGGGCCTCAGGGCCCATATTTTCGGAGTGGTGGGTAAAGCCCACAAAATCTGCAAACATAACCGTGGCAGAATCGAATTTTTTAGCCTTTACCCTTCCGCTGCGCTTGAGCTCTTCCGCCGTTTCGTCCGGCAGGATATTCTTCAACAGATTATCTGAGCGCATCTTTTCATCCTGAATGATGCGGGAAGTCTTTTTAATATAGCGATAGCGGTAATACATGCCCAGGGCAAGCAGAAACACCAGGCCGGTAATTCCAATACTTACATAGAGGATGGATTTTTGTTTACGATCCCTAAGCGATTGAATTTCAGCCTCTTTTTCCAGTAAATCTACCTCGGCCTGTTTCTGGGAAATTTCAAAATCGTTTCGCATTTTGGCCATTTGTTGAACGAGATCAACATTATTGATACTGTCTTTATATGCGGTATAGGTTTTGTAATATCCCAGTGCCCGGGTCGTTAGTCCTTTGGCCTCATACAATTCGGAAAGTTTCAGATTGGCATCGCTAATTTGTTCTTTCAGCCCGTATTCTTCGGCAATGGCGAGACCACGGTGTGTATAACGCAAGGCAGCATCCAGATTGTTCTGATTTTGGTAGATATCTGCCACATAAGGGAGAAAGGCAGCAATTCCATAAAAGTCCTTTTCCTCACGCAGAATTTCCAGACCCTGATTTAGTTTTAATAGGGCCAGGGAGTCTTTTCCCTGTTTTCCGAGTACCATGCCAACTGAGCCCAGATAATACCCTTTGCCCAAATTAAAATCAACAGCTTTGAATAACGCACCCGATTCCTCAAAATAGATCAGGGCGGAATCCAATTTTCCCTGATTGAAATACTCATCACCTGCATTGGAAAGTGCCATGGCTACAGAGAGTGAATCGCCGGTGGTCTTCAGTATCCTGATGGCCCGGTTATAGTAATCACTGGCATTTTGGGTATTGCCCATCAAAGAATAGGAATCTGCAATGGTGATGTAGGCCTGACCTAAATCCTTGTCGTTTTCACGCTCAATTGCCAGGTTGGCTGCATAAAAATAGTTTTTCAGCGCCTCTGCAAAATCTCCCGTCATCCGATACGCTGTTCCTTTCCGAAAATAGCCATTATAGAGGGCTTCCGGGGAATCCATTCGGATCGCCATCTCGATGTAGGCGTTGCTATACTGAAGCATTTTTTGGGGATCCTGCAAAGCATAAGTAAGTTCCCCAAGGATTGCAATACTGTCTGCCGGCTCAAACGGGCCATTCAGATAATACGCTTCCAGGCTGTCTGCGGATTGGGGAAGCTGTTGCTGGGCACATAGCTGCGAAAGGCCACAACTAAAAAAAAAGCCCAGGCATATCCGGGCCAATGTTTTCCTTACTTTAAATAAGATTTTATTTGGTGCAGACATAAAAAGCAGCTGCTACTATCTTTTAGTTTACCTTAATCTTCGGGTCTATCTGAAAAATACCTCCTTTACTTTCACCTTCGTGAATTACCCGAAAGGATATTTTGTATTTGTAATCTGTCCCGGGTTCCGTTGTGGTTACAATGGTGCCCCTTACTTCTCCGTCGTCCGCAGTCAGGCGATTATCCCCTCCAAATACATCTCTCCCCCCATTGGCCCCCTGGTGGTTGATCGCCACAATTTCCACACTACTTGTTTCAGTAGCCCCAAGTGCCACTCCCTTCCAGACAATAATATCATCCACGTTGGCGCTGATGGTATAATCTTCATTACTACTACCGTCCGTCTGCCCGAAATTACAAGAGGCGTTAACATCTGGGTTTTGTATTTCAGCAGTATTAACATACAGCGTAATAATACGTTCTGTCTGGGCATGCCCCCATTGCATAAAAAAACAGCTAGCTCCAATGGCAAGTAATACTATTTGTTTGGTAGTCTTCATTTCAGTTAGTTATTAAGTTTGGTATAAGATAAGGCATTTTTGGATAGGGTGCTAGGAATTCGCAGTAAGTGAAGCCGCTGGGAGCTATGGTGACAAACAAGATCCGTGGGATTTACATTTTAAACGGCTCATCCTGATCTTTTTTTTGCAAAATATGCATGGATACTTGCAAGCCTGTATCGACGAAAAGAGCTACTGTTTATTCTGCAGGGTTGATTTTCTGTATTACAGGGTTAAATGCCTTGGATGCCAGAAGTACTTTGTTTCCGATTTGAAATGCTCCGGCCTCTGACGATTCAACAATTACTTTTACAAGATCGTTTCCCACCAGGACGGTAATGACAGAAACTACCTCTTCTTCCATAATGTTTACAATATCTCCGGTAAATGTGAATTTCCCACTAAGGGTATTGTTAGAGAATACTTTGGGTGGCGGACCGTGACGGGTTATTTTTCCATTGTTCATCACCCAGACTTCCCCGGCCAGTTTCATAATTTCAGATATATCGTGGCTAACCAGAAAAGTGGTTGGTTTAAACTCCCGTTGTATTTTAAGAATATAATCCTGCAATTTGTTCCGCGTTTTTCCATCCAGGGCAGATAAGGGTTCATCGAGTAACAGCATCTCCGGTTGCCGGACCAGAGCCCTGGCCAGTGCAACCCTTTGTTTCTGACCTCCGGACAGGGTTGCGGGTTTTCGCTGGCATAGTGCACCCAATTCCATCAATTCAATAATTGAGTTGGTTTTTCGTCCACGATCCTTTCCGGCCTCCGCGAACTGTATATTTTCCAAAACCGTCATATTCGGAAAGAGGGCATAGTCCTGGAAGACATAGCCCGTATTTCGTTTTTGGGGACTAAGATTAATCTTTTTGGAAGCCTCATACCAGTATTTTTCCCCTATCCGGATTTGTCCGGAGTCCGGCTTTAACAAGCCCGATAAGATCCGCAGCAGGGAAGTCTTCCCAGCGCCGGATGGTCCGTACAGGGCAATGCATTTACCCTGCAGCACTTCCATTTCCACATCAAGGGAAAAGGATTCCTCAGGTCCGTCCAGCTTTTTATGAAGATTCAGTACAATCATTTCCAGAAGCGGTTCAGGTAGTTCCCATTAGCAAGATAGACGGTCAGGAGTATAAAGAAAGTTATCGCAAACAGGATGAGTGAATAAAAATTGGCCATCCCGTAATTCATGGCCTCTACTTCCTCATAAATCGCAATGGAGGCCACCCTGGTTTCTCCCGGGATATTCCCACCTATCATCAAAACCACCCCAAACTCTCCAACGGTATGGGCAAAGGAAAGTACAACCCCTGTTAAAAGGGAAGCCCTGATGTTGGGTAGCTGTACTTTCAGCAAGGTCTGCCATTTGGATTTTCCCAAAACGAATGCCGCTTCCCGCAGGGAGGGAGGGAGCCCGGAAAACCCTGCCTGTACGGGATGTACCATAAAAGGGAGACTGTAAATTAGGGAAGCCAGAACCAGGCCTTCGAAGGAGAAGACCAATTGCAGGCCCAGCCACTGGTCCAGCCAGGCCCCAAAACTGTTGCCCGGACTGAAGGCAATCAGGAAATAAAAACCCAGCACGGTTGGTGGCAATACCAGCGGCATACTGACCAGGGTTTCCACCACAGGTTTGATTCGCGAACGGGTATGTGCCAGCCAGTAAGCCAGGGGAAGCCCAAGAAACAGTAATAGCAGCGTAGTGGCCAAGGCCAGTTCAAAAGTCAGAACAAGCGGGTTCCAGTTCATGCCGGCTGCAACATTATTTGATTAAAAGGGATTACCATCAGTAAATCTATCCCTTTTTCAAGGGACATAGCCTCAATAGCCTTTGTATCTGCGATAGCTGATATTGATCCACCATCCCATTGTACATCTATACGGCTGAGAATCTTTCCTTCCTGCACTTGGGAGACAACCCCGGAAATGCGGTTTGCCACACTCATAAGTGGGCTTCCTGCCTGACACAGAATCACTTCAGTTTCTTTAAATATCAGGTTTACCGCGGAACCTTCATTCAGATAGTCTGCCGTCCCGGGCTTATCAATAACCACTGCCTGAAGGTCTAGGTTCTCTGAAACACTTACCACTACCCGGCTGAGGTTTCCATGGCTGACGACCGAACTGATATGTCCCTTTAACTTATTCATTAATTAAATACCCATAAGATTTCAGGATTTCCCTGGCCTGTCGGGAAAAAAGATACTGATAAAATTCCTGAACGCCCTTTTTCAAGCCATTTTCAGGATGAAGCAGTAAAATCCCCTGACGAATAGGTTTGTGCAGTTTCGGATTAACCGCCATCCATCTGCCTTTTCCCTGCAATTCAGGGGCAAACAGGGCGGAGCGTGCTGTAAAACCAAGCTCGGCGGCCCCGGAATAAATATATTGAGTGGTCTGTCCGATATTTTCCCCATAAACCAGCTTGGATTGTAAGGGCCGGTAGAGGCCTTTTTGCTCCAATACCTCTTTTGCAGCCCGGCCGTAGGGGGCTGTAACCGGATTGGCAATTGCAATGTGGGATATGGAAGGAAGTTGTAAGACTTCAAAAGAGGGATTGATACTGTCTTTCAGGCTTAATAAAACCAGACTTCCCAGGGCGTACACTTCTGGCGCTTTTTTTGAAAACCCTTTGTTGTAAAGATCCTGAGGGTATTTCATATCTGCCGCCAGGAAAATGTCGTAAGGCGCCCCTTCCCGTATTTGCGCCGTGAGTTTTCCTGTAGAACCGAGCACCAGTTGGCAGGTAATACCCGTTTCTGCGGTAAAAGCAGCGGAGATATCCTCAAGAGCATACTGCATATTAGAAGCCGAAGCGATCACTATACCTTTATGGGTTGCAGTTCTGCAAGAGGCCAGGAGAATAAAAAATGGGGTAGCTAAAAGGAAAAATTTAAAAAGATGCTGCTTCATTAAGATTCTCTGAGCGGTTTAAGAGGAATACCCCCTATTTCTAAACACTTAAAGTAGTTTACCAAAGGAAATGGACAGGGACTAGGACTGCTTGTCAAACTTAACCTTGCAGGTAGGACATTCCAGGCTATTGCTTCCTTTTTTCAGCCGTATCCCGTCAATATGCTTTATTACGAAATCCTTTATAAAAGAGTAGTGAGCCATATGATTGTTGACGTCGATCTGCTTATCCTTATAGAGTTCCCGGATCTGCTGATCGTATTCCTGCTTCCCCCAGCAATTCGGACAAACTCCTTCCGGGCTTTTCCCGGCGTTTTCGCTGCGGTCCTTTTTAAAAAATGCAATTAGTTTTTCAATCATGGAATAAATCCGTTATGCTGGCCGATATAGTGTACCCAGCTTCTATAAATTTACGATATTCTCACGTTCCATAAAAGCTTTTAGTCAGGGTCTTACATATTTCAATAAAAATCAATCTTTCGTAAAAACCTGATGATTGAAGTGGATTAGTCTTTTTTGGATCGCGGCCTGAGCAATTGGTTTTTTACAAGAGGCCAGTGGATTATTTTTGAGAAATGATTGGGGATAAGGCTTTTTTAGATCCCGTCAACTCCCATTGGGCAAGACTAACCGGAATATTGCCTATTTTATTCAGCTGATCGAAAAAGTTTTTGGGAACAAACGGCTCTCCGGAATTTTCAAGCTGCAGGGCATAATCTGCCAAAGCATTTTCAAGCAAATATTTCCCGCTGATATAACTGCTGCCATATCCGGGTTGCCGCATATAGAGGTGCTGCTCAAAGAGTAACAATTCCTTTTCGGTTTTCATCCAACCCCTGGGCGTATATTCCGAATGTATCCCTCCGGCTTCTTCCATACTCATCAGGTTGGCGTGGGCATAAAGGGAGCCCAGGCCCCTGGCCGCCCGCTGCGCGATCATGATATATACTATTTCCCGGCTTCGGGGACTGTCTTCATACAAACCGGCCTGCAGGAACATCTCCTCCACAGCGGTTGCCGTACCCTCATTGCGGGAATCAAATATATTATAGAGTAAAGGGCCCCTTCTTATCTCACTCTGATTCGGTTCGGTATCCATACGGGCCAGTTCAAACCAATGGTAAAAATGCGAGTATAAGGGCCTGGGATCCAGATGCTCCCCGATTACAAAAAAATTGCGCTTCTCCCTGGGAATATAACTCCCCAGATGTTCCCTCAAGGCAGGTTCAAAATAGGGTTTTACGGTAACGATCTGCTGCTCTTGCAAAAAGGAAATAAGACTGCTGGCAGCCCTGTCTGCCATCGCATTATAGGCTTCCACAGAGTTGGCATCTTCCAGCTCGGCAAGATCCCGGTTTTTGTGTTCCTCAAATTTCAGCGCGGTCCAGGCTCTTGCCAGTTCCCGCTTCAGTAGCAGTACCTCGTCTTCCCAGCTAAGAGGAACCAGATGTACATTTTGCAGATACCAGCTATAGTTTTCTTTTCCGATGCCAGAGGGGCCTGTTTTGTTGCCGGCTTCTGCCTGTAACCAGGAAACCAGTTCGTCCGTGGCGGTTTTTGCTTCAGCCACGAGACGGCTAAGTTCGGGGTCTTCAGAGATATGCGGATCATTTGCCAGGGATGATAATACCTCGCTCTGTTCTTTAATATCCCGTATTCCGGCAACCCATAACTCTTTTGCATTGCCAACCAGGTTGGTTTGTGCCTGACGGTTTAAAGCAGGAATTCGCTTAAGGTCTGCCTCCAATCTTGTTTTTTCTTCAGGGGTCAATGGAAACTGGTACGTCCACAATTCCGTGGTTCCGTGGTTTGTGGGGCCTTCGTGCGCAGGAACATCGCTTCGAGCTGTCCAGACGGATTTATAAAAAGCGGGATCCCTTTGCCAGGGTTTCAGGATTCGCTCATTAAAATCGTATCCGTTCATTTCTGCCCATACGATCATCCAGTCTACCTGTTGTGGAATATCCCAGTTGGCAGTGTCTATTTGCTGCAGCCTGCTGCGCAAGGCTTGAAATTCCGGGCGTCTTTTATCGAAAGTCTGCTGACGGTAATCGGGGGCTCCCTCAAAGAGAGGCGGGTTTTCAAATTGACGCCAGTCCTGAAAAAGAAGGACCAGGTCCTTGTATTCATCGGTTTCAAAAGTATCCTGGGTGTCAGCCTTTTTTGCATTGGGTTCCGAGCATCCGATAAAGCAGATGCACATCAGAAGGATTATTACAGGTTTATTCATAGGGCTATTAAAAGGGTTATTGCCGATTTGGAAGTTTAGCGGCTTAATTCTTTCCCGGAAGTTAAACAAAAATGATCGAAGTAATTAGCGGACTTTTAGCCGGAGATTTACCCCAGGAAGGCTTTAAGCCGGTCTCCAATAAAATATTCCCATCCCTGCAGACAGCTCTTCCGCTGAAACTCGGGGATGGCATCAGGAAAATCTTCAAGTACAGAATGGGTGAGTTTCAGCCGGGAAGAAGCAGCATCTCCTGATATTTCAAACAGAACCTGTGACTGTCCCGGATAACCGCTATACGACCAGTCATAAACGATTTTCTCTAAAGGGACAACTTCACTGATATGCCAGATATGCTCGAAAGTCCGACCCCCTGAAAGGACTGAAAACCTGGTTTTAAACCCCTTTTGCGCCTTAAATTCCGGGATATTTTCAAAAAACCACTGAACCATTTCTTCCCGGTCTGTCAGGGCTTTCCATAGCCTTGGGAGGGGATGATTAAAATCCGCCTCAAGCACTACCGGATCCTCGGTTGTTTTCACAGAAGTTGTTTAATCAAAGCTCGTAAAATAGCTCATTCACTCGTCTTTTCAGGATATTCTCCGTCAGGTCTTAATGTGACTCAATCCATTTCCGTGCATTTACAAAGGCCTGAAGCCAGGGTGAAACGGCATCGTCACGATCCTCCGGGTAACAGGCCCAGTTCCACGGGAAAACAGAGCGTTCTATGTGTGGCATGGTAACCAGGTGCCTGCCGCTGTCATCACAAAGCATGGCGGTATTATAGTCGCTGCCATTCGGATTGGAAGGGTAGGCCTTATATCCGTAAGTAGCAACGATATTGTACCTGCCCGCCTCGTATGGCAAGCTGAATTTCCCCTCCCCATGTGAAATCCAGACCCCGAGGGTGGCCCCTTCCAGATCAGATAACATTACCGAGTGGTTTTTCCCAATGGTTACGGAGGTAAAACTGCTTTCGTGTTTCCGGGAATCGTTATAGGTCATTTTCCCGTGGTTGTCGTGATCGGGATGTATGAGTTCCAACTCCATAAAAAGCTGGCAGCCATTGCAGATGCCTACAGAAAGCGTATCGGGACGGTTAAAAAAGCGGTCCAGGGCTTTTCGGGCCTTCTCGTTATACTTGAATGCCCCTGCCCAGCCTTTGGCACTCCCCAGTACATCGGAATTGGAGAAACCGCCCACGGCCCCTATAAACCGAATATCCTCAAGGGTTTCGCGCCCTGAGATCAGGTCGGTCATGTGTACATCCTTTACATCGAAACCGGCCAGGTACATCGCATGGGCCATTTCCCGCTCCGAATTGCTTCCTTTTTCCCTTAATATGGCTGCCTTTGGTCGTTCTGAGGCCTTTGTGCTACCCTCAGGCAGGCGACCCTTAAATTTTTTGGGGAACGCAAAAGAAAGCGGTTGTTTTTTGTATTGCTCAAAACGGACCTTTGCCAGATCTCCTGCCGTTTGCCGGCGGTCCAGCAAATAAGAGGTTTTATACCAGCAATCCCGCAGTTTTGGGACATCCAGTTCCATGGTCAGCCGATAATTTTTCAGCTGTATACTTTTTCCTTCCGTTACGGTACCAATCCTGCAGAAAGCCACCCCAGCTTTTTCCAGGAAAGCTTCCACTTTGGTATTGCGGGCCTGGATCACTACCCCTGCATTTTCGGCGAATAACACCTTCAGAAGGTCTTCCTCCCCCAGGGCAGTCAGGTCCAGGTCGGCCCCCAGGTCTGTATCGGCAAAGCACATTTCAAGCAAGGTGGTGATAAGTCCTCCCGAGGCAATATCATGCCCGGCGAGAATGTCACCATTTTCAATCAGCCTCTGAATGGTATTAAAAGCTTTGGCAAAATAGGCAGCGTCTGTAATATGCGGGGCCTCATTTCCAATGCTGCCAAGAACCTGTGCAAAAGAGGAACCGCCCAGTTTAAAAGCATCACCGGAAAGGTTCAGGTAATAGATAGGCCCACCTTTTTTCTTAAAAACAGGTTCTACCACCTTTTTTATATCCTTGCAATGTCCGGCTGCCGAAATGATGACGGTCCCCGGAGCAAGGACTTCCTTATCCGGGTACTTCTGTTTCATGGAGAGGGAATCCTTGCCGGTTGGAATATTGATCCCCAGGGCAATGGCAAACTCAGAGGCAGCAGCAACAGCCTCATACAGGCGGGCATCTTCTCCCGGGTTGTTACAGGGCCACATCCAGTTGGCCGAAAGCGATACGGATTTGATACCCTTTTTTAAAGGAGCCCAGACCAGATTGGTTAGCGCCTCGGCAATACTGTTCTGACTACCGGCCCGCGGATCAATTAAGGCGGAGACAGGCGAATGCCCCAGGGAGGTGGCCATCCCTTCTTTTCCCTTGAAATCTAGGGCCATTACCCCACAATTATTCAGGGGTAGTTGCAGGGGTCCGGCACATTGCTGTTTGGCCACCCGCCCCCCCACGCAGCGGTCTACCTTGTTGGTGAGCCAGTCTTTACAGGCAACGGCCTCCAACTGCAGCACCTGATCCAGATACTGATGGAAGGCTTCCAGATTATATTCTAATTCCTGGTAAGACCGCTCAATCCTGCTATCCTCCATAATGGTCTTGGGAGAACTGCCGAACATGTCAGCAAGTGCCAGGTCCATTGGTTTTTCGGTGGCGGAAGCTATTGTAAAACGGTTGTCTCCGGTAACCTCGCCCACATCGTATAAGGGGGCGCGTTCCCGGGCGGCTATCCTTTTTAGCAGGTCCATATCTTTTGGCGCCATTACCAGGCCCATCCTTTCCTGGGATTCGTTCCCTATAAGTTCTTTGGCAGAGAGGGTGGGGTCGCCAACCGGCAGCTTATCCAGATCAATGCGTCCACCGGTTTCCTCAACCAACTCTGAGAGGCAGTTCAAATGGCCTCCTGCTCCATGGTCATGAATGGAAACAACCGGGTTGTGCCCGCCTTCTACCAGGCCACGGATAGCATTGGCTGCCCTTTTCTGCATTTCGGGGTTGGATCGCTGCACGGCATTGAGTTCGATGGCAGAACTGAATTCGCCCGTATCCGCACTGGAAACAGCTGCACCACCCATCCCGATACGGTAATTATCCCCGCCCATCACCACAATGCGGTCTCCTTTAGAGGGTTTGTCTTTCAGGGCCTGGTTAGCCTTTCCGTAACCAATACCCCCTGCCAGCATTATTACCTTATCGTAGCCAAGGTAACGATCAGCTTCCCTGTGCTCAAAAGTTAGCACGGAACCACTTATAAGCGGCTGTCCAAATTTATTCCCAAAGTCCGAAGCCCCGTTAGAGGCCTTTATAAGGATATCGATGGGGGTTTGATAGAGCCATTTGCGTTCCTCCATGTTATTTTCCCAGGGCCGGTTTTTTTCAAGCCGGGAGTAAGCGGTCATATAGACGGCTGTTCCCGCCAGCGGCAGGGCGCCTTTTCCACCCGCCAGACGGTCTCTGATCTCCCCTCCCGATCCGGTGGCCGCTCCATTGAACGGCTCCACAGTAGTAGGGAAATTATGTGTTTCAGCCTTAAGGGAAAGTACTGATTCAAAAGGCTGCTCCTCATAAAAATCGGGCCGATCTGCCGTTCGCGGGGCAAATTGTACCACTTCAGGGCCTTTTACAAAGGCAACATTGTCTTTATAGGCAGAAACGATATCATTAGGATGTTCAACCGATGTTTTTTTGATGAGTTTAAAAAGAGATTCCGGCATTTCCAGATGATCGATAATAAACGTGCCGTTAAAGATCTTGTGGCGGCAATGCTCAGAATTTACCTGGCTGAACCCAAATACTTCAGAATCGGTTAAGGGCCGCTGCAGCCGCTGGCTCAACTCCTGCAGGTAAGCAATCTCCTCATCACTCAGGGCAAGGCCTTCTTCGCGGTTGTATGCAGCTATATCATGTATTTCACGGATGGCCTCTGGCTCATGCTCAATGGTAAAGATATCCTGGGTAAGGCTCTCGTATTTCTGGTAGAGCATAGGGTCATAGTCCTGAGCATCCTTTTCCGCAGCCTGAAATCGTTCAATACGATTGATCCCGCTGATCCCCATGTTCTGGGTAATTTCCGTGGCATTGGTACTCCAGGGAGTAATCATGGCCGAACGCGGGCCAACAAAAAAGGCGTCTACGGACGCCCCCTGCAGCATGGGTTGATTTCCAAAGAGCCAGGAAAGTTTTGCAATGGTTTCCGGGTCTAGATCCCCTCCGCTATCCAGGGCATAAACGGTTTTTTGCGGATCTCCGAAGAAATGAATCATGAAAAGCCTGTTAAGTGAATTAAAAGCCTCAAAGGTACCATTTTATCGCTGAAATTCCGCGAGATATTAATCAACAGCCTTGCTGGTTTTTGTTGATTAATCTCAAAATACCTTTTAAATGGCCTTAAAGCGCTTTTCGACTGAGACGGGCCATATAGAAACCGTCAAAACCGGTTTCCGATACAGAGATAGTGCGCTCTTCTTCCAGTGTAAATTCAAGGCCGGCTTCGGACTTCAGAAATTCCGAGACCTGCAGTTGGTTTTCGAGCGGAAGGATGGAACAGGTGGCGTAGACCAGCTTCCCGCCGGGTTTTACCATTTTGCTGTAATCAGAAAGCAATGACTGTTGCAGGCCGCAGACTTCATTTACAAAGCCCTCCTTTAATTTCCATTTTGCATCCGGATTCCGGCGCAGCACCCCCAAACCGGTACAGGGGGCATCAATCAATACCCGGTCGGCCGATCGTTCCAGACGTTTTATGGTCTTTGCAGAGGTGATGGGCCGGGTCTCAATATTGAAAGCCTTTGCCCGTGAAGCCCTTCTTTTAAGTTCTTTTAATTTATTGGGATAGATATCCAGGGCCAGCAATTGCCCTTTATTTTGCATCAGGGCGGCCAGGTGCAGCGTTTTGCCACCGGCTCCTGCACAAGCGTCAATAATACGCATGCCCGGGGCTGCCTCCAGAAACGGCCCCACCAGTTGGGAGGCTGCATCCTGAACCTCAAAAGAACCCTTTTTAAAGGCCTCAGTGGTAAAGACATTTGCTCGTTCCTCCAGCTCCAGGGCATCCGGGCAGGCTGCTATAAAGCGACATTTAATCCCTTCTGCAGCCAGGGATTCTGCCAATTCTTCCCTGCTGTTAAGCAGTGCATTGGCTCTTAAAATGACCGGGGCAGGCTCGTTTAAAGCGTGAATTTCCTTTTCCCATTTGGCTTCCCCCAGCTGTTCCGACATCAGTTTATCTATCCAGTCTGGTACTGATTCCCTGAATTTCCTGATTTTACTCAGCTCATCAAACCGCCCCTTAATACGGCGTTCGGGCACCTGTACAAATTCTTTCCAGTCGGGCAGGGGATGGCCCCGGAGTACGGACCAGACGGCAAACAGCCGAAAACAATCTGTCCTGCTATAAGGAGGCTTAACCTCCGCGATTTCGCTATAGAGGCGTTTCCAGCGCACAATATCATAAAGGGTTTCCGCTATAAATCCGCGGTCACGACTGCCCCAGCGCTTATCCCTTTTGAGCAGGCGCTCCACTACCTTATCTGCATACTCGTCCTGGTTGAAGATCTGGTCCATACCGTCCACTACGGCGTACACGAGGTTTCTATGAAATCGCATCGAATTGAATTGGGCGTCAAAGGTATCATTTTGAGGAGAATAAAAGTATCTTTAGGGAAAAAGAAACCAATGAAAAAAGTACTATTCCTGGCAGGCCTGTTAATTGCCTGTTCCTGTGAAGAAAAAAATCCTTCCCATCGTTTTTCATCGGTTGAAATCAAAACGGTTTTTGAAGACAGTGTCTCCATCCGTGCCCTGGAAGTAATGCCCGGTGTGGTTGCTTTTGCCGGAAGCGGAGGTGTTTTCGGGAATGTTGAAACCGGAACAGACCGGGTACGGGTATCCAGGCAGCAATATCAGGGCCTTTTTCCCGATTTCCGCGCTGTGGGGCATACAAATACTGATTTTTTCATGCTCTCCGCCGGAGATCCGGCCTTGCTTTTTAAAACGGGAGACCGCGGTCAGATGGAACTGGTTTATACCGAGAGTGGCCCTGGGGTTTTTTACGATTCCATGGCTTTCTGGGATGATACATATGGGATAGTGGTTGGCGATGCCCTTAGCGGTTGCCTAAGCGTATTGCTTACCCGTGACGGGGGCAGCAGCTGGAAGAAATTACCCTGTGAGTCCCTTCCGCCGGCCTTGGAAGGAGAAGGTGCCTTTGCGGCCAGCGACACCAATGTGGCCCTATTTGGTACGCATTGTTGGATAGGGACTACTGCCGGGAGAATCTATTATTCCCCGGACTTGGGAAGCACCTGGGAAGTTTTTCAGTCCCCCATCGTAAACAGTTTACAAACCCAGGGCATTTACAGTATTGATTTTCATGACGAAAAACTGGGTTTTGCAATAGGAGGTGATTATACGGAGCCCGAAATCAACAGAGCTAACAAAGCCCTCAGCCGCGATGGTGGCAGGCAGTGGGAACTAGTAGGGGATGGGGCAGATCCGGGATACAAGAGTTGCGTGCAATTCATACCCGGCTCCAGTGGAATGGACCTGGCTGCTGTAGGTTTTACAGGAGTGGTCTATTCGGCCGACCAGGGAAGCAGTTGGGTCCAGCTCTCAGAGGAATCCTTTTACAGTATCCGCTTTATAAATGATTCAGTGGCCTATGCCTCCGGAAAAGGAAGGATAGCAAAGCTTACCTTTCGATAAGATTAATCCCCCTGCCGTTTACGGAATTCCTTTAAGAGGCGACGCCTGAATTCGTGTTCTGCCCGGAATAATTGAAGCGTTTTGGAGGCCGAAAGCGAAGCGGCCATTTCCCGGTAAAAATTTTTGTCCAGCTCTTCCTGTTCTTCCTCGATGGCGATATACCGGTTCAGGATTTGTTTTGCCTGGCTTTCTGAAAAGGAATTTGCGGCGGCAATCCGGTTTCGGACTTCCTTGATTTCCAAATTTCTCAAGCGTTCTTTTTCCTGCTCGTATTTATTGTAAATAGGCCAAAAAACCGAAGCTTCCTCGGGGCTTAGTTCCAGTCGTTCTGTAAAAAAAGCAATTTTTAATGCTTTTATCTTCTGCTGGTTCGGCTTGTCCTGAGTATGACCCATCATGCTAAAAAGCACAAACGGGATAACCAGAACCCATTGTAGGTATATCTTACTCATCTGTTTCCCAGTATATTTCATCCAGACCTTCCATATTGTCATCCAGATAGTCCAGAATTTGTTCTTCTTTAGGCCCTGCCTCCAGTACATCGTCCATTCCGATTCCGTCCAGGGGAAGGACTTCTGCCAGTTCAAAGGTGCTCATATCCATTTCTTCAGATTCCAAATAGGCCTGTATCTCGCTTTTGCCGAGATCATCAAATTGCAATCCTTGATCCGCTTTGAAAGGATAGTAAACCAGCATCAACACTATAGCTGCCGCGGCAGACATGGCCAGTGCCATTCGGGGTCCCCAAAGCCTGCGGACCTTTCCTTCGGGCCGGTGCATCCTGCTTTCCAATCGCTGACCAAAGTTTTCAAAATACCCTTCTGGCAATTTAAAACCCTGATCTTCAGTTGTTTTAGGGATATGCTCTTTTTTGACCTGTTCCAATACCCGGTCTGTCAGAGCGTCAAAATAACCCTCCGGCACATTAAAGCCCTTATGTTTAGATGTCGGTTTCATCTCTTATTAGATACTTTTTCTTGCAAAAGGTTTAATACCCCCTGTCAGAATTTATTCCAAAGGTTTCTTTTTTAAATAACTCTCTATTTTTTTTACAGCCAGGTGGTACGATGCCTTCAGGGCTCCAACAGAGGTTTCGAGTACCTCCGAAATCTCATCGTATTTCATTTCTTCAAAATATTTCATATTGAAGACCAGCCGTTGTTTCTCGGGCAGCGTCGCCAGGGCCCGCTGCAGTTGCAGCTGTGCTGCTTCCCCGTCAAAATAAGGGTCAGCCTCCAGCTGGTCTACCATGAGCTGTCCGATTTCGGCATCACTCACCCCCTGGATTTTCGATCTTTTCTTCATAAAACTCAGCGCCTCGTTGGTGGCAATCCGGTACATCCATGAATATAATTTACTCTCCCCTTTGAATTGATCAATATTCTTGAAAACCTTGATAAAGGTATTTTGCAATACGTCGTCTGCATCTTCATGGCACAGGACCATTCTGCGAATATGCCAGTACAAGCGTTCCTGGTATTGGGCTACCAGAGAACGAAAGGCTGCTTCCTTGGAGTGCCTGTCCTGTAATTGGCTGACCAAAATCGTTTCTGAAGACATATACGCGAATTACGTTTTAGACAGAAAGATTGCGAAAAGGTTTAAATGAGTGGTCCAACACCTCCTTTTTGCCGGTTCTCATTTTTATGCCAGTTGTTGCATATTTACCAGTTTGTGGTAGATTCCTTTCCGGTTAATCAGTTCCTGATGGGTCCCCTGTTCAACAATCTTACCTTTCTGAAGGACCACAATCAAATCCGCATTCTGTATGGTACTCAACCGGTGGGCAATGACCAGGGAGGTCCTGTTCTGCATCATTTTCTCCAGGGCGTCCTGTACCAGTCTTTCACTCTCTGTGTCCAGGGCAGAGGTCGCTTCATCCAATATCATAATTGGAGGGTTTTTAAGTACGGCACGGGCTATTGACAAGCGCTGTTTCTGCCCGCCGCTCAACTTATTACCGCTATCTCCGATGTTGGTGTCGTAACCCCTGGGAAGCTGCATGATAAAATCGTGCGCATTGGCAATCCTGGCTGCTTCTTCAACTTCTTCCTGGCTCGCCCCCTCTTTTCCAAGCAGGATATTATTCCGGACAGTATCGTTAAATAGAATGGAGTCCTGGGTAACCAGGCCCATCAGTTGACGGAGAGAGGCCTTGCTGACTGATCGGATGTCTGTGCCATCAATCTGAATACTGCCGGAATTCACATCGTAAAAACGGGTTACCAGATTCGCGATGGTGCTTTTTCCACTGCCCGATTGCCCGACCAGGGCCACGGTCTGCCCTTTTTTTACCGTCAGGCTGAAATGGTCCAGAACCTGCTCAGCCTCATAGCTGAAACAGACTTCTGATAAAGATATGGACTCCCTGAATTCATTGATTTCCCTGCCGTCTTCCGGATCTTTTAAAGGGTTTTCCGTTTCCAGGATGTGCAGCACACGTTCGGCGGCAGCATTTCCCTTGCGCACCCCGTAGGAAGCCTTGCTGATCGCCTTGGCGGGGGTTAGGATGTTATAGGCCAAACCCATGTAGGCAATGAAGGAGGCAGCATCCAGGCTTTCTTCAACAAGGACCATCTTCCCCCCGAACCATAATAGCACCCCTATTACGAGTATTCCCAGGAATTCTCCCGTAGGCGATGCCAGGTTCTGTCGGTTGAGCAAACTATTCGAGAAATGAAAAAATCGGGTGGTTGAGGTTTCGAATACCTTCCTGAAACGGGATTCTGCATTAAAGGCCTTGATAACCCGCAGCCCCCCCAGGGTCTCTTCCACAATGGACAGGAAGGCACCCTGTTCCTCCTGCACCCTGTCGCTTTTTCGTTTCAGGGATTTGCCGATTCTTGAGATGATTAAACCAGCCAGGGGAATGAATATAAAGACAAACAGTGTAAGCTTCACACTGATAAAAAACATAACCGCAATGGTAAAAAGGATAGTCAGGGGTTCGCGTATAATCAGTTCCAGGATGGATAGGAACGAATGCTGTATTTCCAGGACATCAGAGGTTATTCGCGCGATAACATCTCCTTTTTTCTTTTCTGAGTAAAAGGAGACCGGAAGCGTCACTATTTTTTCGTACATGGCATTCCTGAGGTCCTTTAAAACCCCATTCCTTAAAAAGGTAATGAAATACATGGCGAGGTAATTGAATATGTTTTTTAAGAAAAACAAGATCAATACCAGCCCGATTACCCAGACCAGTGCCATCATTTTATCATCCCCGGCCACCTCACTGACCTGATAGTAAAGCGACTGTTTCAGGTAAGCCTGCAAACTGCCGATCCCTTCATATACCGGAGGACTGGTAACGGGTTCATTCTGCTGGAATAAAACGTCCAGCATGGGGATCAGGGCGGCAAAAGAAAGCGCACTGAACAGTGCGTAAAGGATATTGAAAAATATATTCAGGAATCCGTATCGCCTGTATGGGAGGGCAAAACGGAGGATTTTTTTAAAGTATCTCATTAGCTGAGTTTGAGTTCATCCAGTATGCGGTCTATTTTGGCCTCCAAACTGGCATTTACCTTTGTATAGGATTCCAGCTCCTGTAGCTGGGTATTGGTGCTGATATAGAACTTAATTTTGGGTTCGGTCCCGCTGGGGCGCGCTGCCAGGCGCGTTCCGTCTGCAGTGGTATATATCAGCACATTGGATTTAGGGAGTTGGATAGGGGAGTGGCTGTTATTTTCCAGGTCCCGGCTTAGCGACTCGTTATAGTCATCCATGCGAATAACTTTAGATCCGTCCAGTGATGCCGGCGGGTTCTCCCGGAATTCACGCATCATATTTTTGATTTCCTGCGCTCCGTCCATCCCTTTTTTGGTCAATGAAACCAGGCGTTCGCGGTAACAGCCAAAATCTTTGTAACACTGAATCAATTGTTCATAAAAACTACTGCCTTCGGCTTTTGCCTGAGCAGCAATTTCACAGGCGAGCAGGGTAGCGGTAACGGCATCCTTGTCCCGGACAAAATCCCCTACCATATAGCCATAGCTTTCTTCCCCTCCTCCTACAAAATGTTGCTTTGGAAAATCCTTGATCATCTTGGCAATCCACTTGAAGCCTGTAAGCGAAGTCTTGCATTCAACCCCATAGGCGTCTGCCATAGATTGCATCATGGGGGTGGAAACAATAGTGCTCGCGATAAATTCATTGCCCTTAAAGCCTTTTTTGCGCTGCTGGTCCAGGAGGAAACGAGTCATCAGGATCATGGTCTGGTTCCCGTTCAGGAGTTGCAGTTTGCCCTCGCTGTTGCGGACTGCTATCCCCAGGCGATCGCTATCCGGATCGGTACCCACTACCATATCTGCCCCTATGGCCTCTCCTTTTTTCAAAGCCATTTCAAGGGCCTCGGGTTCTTCAGGATTGGGGGATTCCACGGTTGGGAAATCCCCGTCGGGTGTTGCCTGTTCTTCAATGATAGTCACCAGGGGGTAACCGGCACGTTTTAAAACTTCAGGGATTGCGGTTATGGAGGTCCCGTGCAGGCTGGTAAAGACTATTGAGAAATTTTCTTTTCCGGCTGCCTCAAAACTCCCGTTGGCCACAGAAGCATTGATAAAGGCTTCATCAACTGCCGTATCTATGGTTTGTATCAGTTCCGGTTTTGGTTTAAAGCGGACATCTTCAAACTGAAGGCTGTTAATCTCAGCTATTATTTCTTTGTCCTCCGGCGGAACAATTTGACCCCCGTCCGTCCAATAAACCTTATATCCATTGTATTCGGGAGGGTTATGTGAGGCAGTAAGGACCACCCCTGCATGGCAGGACAAATGCCTGACGGCAAAAGAAAGCTCAGGGGTAGTCCGGAGTTCGGAAAAAAGGTACACCTGAATATCGTTTGCCGAGAATACCTCTGCCACAACCCTTGCCAGGGATTGGCTGTTGTGGCGGCAGTCATAAGCGATCACCACTTTTATCTTTTCGTCCGAGTATCTTTTGTGGAGGTACTGACTCAATCCCTGTGTGCTCTTCCCGAGGGTGTATTTATTGATCCGGTTGGTGCCAGCCCCCATGACTCCGCGCATTCCCCCGGTACCGAATTCCAGGTTTTTATAAAAACGGTCTTTCAGCTCTTCGGGGTTTTTGTTTATTAACTCCTGAATTTCAGCTTTAACCTTAGGATCGAAGAAATCAGTTAACCAGCTTTTTGCTTTGGCCAGAATTGGGTCCATAGATGGGTTGGCGTTATGTTTAGTGAGTTAAAATTACGAAGAATATTCCTTCTCGGTTTTGTGCAGGTTTATTTCTCCGGATATGCTGTAGCGTCCTTCCTGCTTGCGCGAGCGGACCAGGATTTCTCCCAGGAAACCGGCCAGAAAGAATTGTGTTCCGATGATCATGGAGGTCAGGGCTACAAAAAATTGCGGGCGTTCCGTTAGCAGCCGCCCAAAGGGATTTAAAAAGAGTTTGTCAATCCCCAAATAAAGCGTAAAAGCAGAACCGATGATAAACATAAGCACCCCCAGGGCACCGAAAAGGTGCATAGGTCTTTTCCCGAACTTGGAAACGAACCAAATGGTGATCAGGTCCAGAAAGCCATTGATAAATCGTTCGGCTCCAAATTTAGTTTTACCGTATTTCCGGGCCTGGTGCTGCACAATCTGTTCCCCGATTTTTGAAAAGCCTGCATTTTTGGCCAAAACCGGGATGTAGCGATGCATTTCCCCGGAAACCTCAATGTTTTTAATCACTTCTTTTCGAAAAGCCTTTAGTCCGCAATTAAAATCATGCAGGCGCACTCCGGAGGTTTTCCTGGCCGCCCAGTTGAATAACTTTGAGGGCAGGTTCTTCATCAAAACCGAATCGTAGCGTTTTTTCTTCCATCCGGAGACCATATCATAGCCGTCTTCCCGTATACGATTGACCATTGCCGGAATCTCTTCAGGATTGTCCTGGAGATCGGCATCCATGGTTATTACTACATCGCCGCCTGCTGCTTTGAAGCCAGCGTGCAGTGCCTGAGACTTGCCGAAATTTTTCAGGAAGCGAATACCTTTTACCGAAGTGTCCCCGGAAGCAAGGGATTCTATGACCTTCCAGCTGTTATCTGTACTGCCGTCGTCTATAAAGATAAGCTCGTAAACAAAATCATTGGATTGCATCACAGATGCAATCCAATGATAAAGTTCCTCCAGGGATTCTTCTTCGTTCAGTAAGGGAATTACAATGGAGAGTTTCATTTAATACGCTTAATTCCCCCCAAAAATAGTATTTTAATTTAGGAATTGACCTCGGAACGCTTCAGAATCAACCCTCCGATAAGGGAGAAAATGAATCCAAAGAACAGGCTTCCGATCAGACCGAAAGCAATAGTTATGCCCGGGCCAGAAAACCTTTGCATCATTTCAGATGCTGCGTTTATCTCATCCTGTGTCATATTCGGGTTCTGAGCGATCATCTCCCCTTTGCGGATCTCCATCATATTGGCCATAAAATCCGGGTCCAGAACATTCATCAATACCATTTGATAAATAATTCCGATAATTCCTGCGATTAGTGCGGCCCCAATCCCAACTTTGAGGGCCTGTCCCAGGGACAGCAGGCCACTGTTGTCTTTCCGGAAAGCTATGATTGCCATAATAATTACGGCTATCATAATAATAATGTTAACCAGACCTATTTGCCAACCCTGTTCATACTGCATGTCCAGGGAATAAAGCATGATCCCGAATACAACGCTGATTCCTCCGAGGATTAAGCCAAACCTGATGGCGTACTTGGAAGTTTTTGGTTCTTGGGTTTCCATAATTTAGTTGGTTTTTAATTTAGTCATAGGTTTAGTAACAAATCCAGCGGATTTGTTACACTTGAAAGTTACAAATAATAATTTCAAAAATATAAAAAGGCATCTTGTAGTTTTTACAAAATTCATTACATTTGCAGCCTGAAAAAATAGTAGTACAGAAGATGAGAAAAGATATTCATCCCGATAATTACAGATTAGTAGCCTTCAAAGATATGTCTAATGAGGACGTGTTTATAACCAAGTCTACTGCAGAGACCAAGGAAACACTTGAAGTGGATGGTGTGGAGTACCCCCTTGTAAAACTGGAGATCTCCAGAACTTCTCATCCCTATTATACCGGAAAAGCCAAATTGGTGGATACCGCCGGTAGGATTGATAAATTCAAGAACAAGTACGACAAATTCAAGAAGAAGAAATAATTCTTTTTCACCCATACAATATAAGGCAGCAACCCCGGTTGACTGCCTTTTTTGTTTCTTGACGATTTCTTTCGCACGCACAAGAAGGAGTATTTGTATTTTTACTAAAAATCGCTGATATGCACCTGATCTTGTTCGATGGCAACCGGAGGAATGCCTTATTGCCGCTTACCTATACCAGGCCTGTGGCCAACATCCGTATTGGGATTCTGACTATCAGAGAAAAATGGGAGCGTCACCTGAACCTGAAAGCAAGTTTCGTGACAGAAGAGTATTTGGAGGAAAAATTTCCCCTGCAAACAGGAGCGGATAATCTCTGGATTCAGGCATCGGTCCTGCCATCTGCGGAATTACTTGATCAAATACGAGCCCTGAAGACAGGCGAGGCTCTATGGAAGGAAGAAATTTTAATCGCCTGCCGGACATCGGCCACAACCGGTTTTGAGCAGCCCGCTTCACTACAGCGCAAAGCGTTTTCCGGTGAACTGCTACAGGTTCGCAATACCTGGGATATCTTCAGTTTGAATGATATGGCTATAAAGGCAGATTTTGAATTGTTGTGCAAGGGAAGGAAATCAGCCCCGATCTCAGCGACCAACCGGGTGTTGCATCCCGAGCGTATTTTTATAGAGCCCGGGGCCTCGGTGGAATTCAGTATTTTAAATGCGAGTGAAGGACCAATCTATATAGGCCGGGAAGCCCTTGTTATGGAGGGTTGTATGATTCGCGGGAGTTTTGCCCTCTGCGATCACGGGGTGGTAAAGATGGGTGCAAAAATATATGGGGGTACTACCATTGGACCCTATGGCAAAGCCGGAGGCGAGATCAATAATTCCGTAATCTTTGGTTATTCCAGCAAAGGCCATGATGGCTTCCTGGGCAACTCCGTATTGGGGCAGTGGTGCAACCTGGGAGCAGACACCAACAATTCCAACCTGAAAAACAACTATGCCAAAGTGCGATTGTGGAATTATGAAAGCGGCCGGTTTGATCCGACCGGGCTTCAATTTTGCGGCCTGATAATGGGAGACCACAGTAAAACGGCAATCAATACCATGTTCAACACCGGTACGGTTATTGGCGTTAACAGCAATATTTATGCTACCGGCTTTCCCCGCAATTTTGTTCCGAGTTTTAGCTGGGGCAAGGGAAACAGTTTTGCGACCTATCCGCTTCAGAAGGCATTTGAAGCTGCACAGGTTGTTATGTCCCGCCGGGGTATTTCCTTTACCGAGGCAGATGCCCGACTGCTGGAAACGATATATAAGCAAACCGAAAAGTACCGGAGCACCTGATTTTTGGGCTGCCTACAGACTCTTAGCATACTTCAGGTATATTTAATTATTAGTATCTTTGCGGCCTTAAAAGTTTTCACCGGCATCCATGTCCAAAAAAGTATCTTTTTACACCCTGGGTTGTAAACTCAATTTTTCGGAGACTTCCACAATCGCCAGGAGCCTTCAGGAAGAGGGCTATCAAAAAGTCCCCTTTGAGGAAGCTGCCGATATTTGTGTAATAAACACCTGTTCGGTTACCGATAATGCCGATAAACGCTGCCGTGCCATAGTCAGGCAGGTACAGCAGCGGAATCCGGAGGCCTTTGTGGTGGTGGTGGGTTGCTATGCCCAATTGAAACCAGATGAGATAGCCGCTATTCCCGGAGTGGACCTGGTTTTGGGGGCCACCGAAAAGTTTAAAGTAAGCCAGTACCTGCAGGACCTGAAGAAACGGGATATGGGTACAGTCCATTCCTGCGAGATACAGGATGCGGACTTCTATGAAGGGAGCTACGCCATTGGAGACCGGACAAGGGCTTTTCTAAAAGTGCAGGATGGCTGCGATTATAAATGTACGTATTGCACTATCCCGCTGGCCCGCGGAATATCCCGCAGCGACCGCCTTGAAAATGTGATCCGCAACGCCAGGGAAATTGCAACCCAGGGGATACGCGAAATAGTGCTAACCGGGGTTAATATCGGGGATTACGGAAAAGGGGAATTTGGCAACAAGAAGCACGAACACACTTTTCTGGACCTTATTCAGCATCTGGATAAGGTAGAGGATATTTCCAGGCTGCGGATTTCTTCCATAGAACCCAATCTGCTGCGAAATGAAACGATTGATTTCGTAGCCGCCAGCCGGAACTTTGTACCGCATTTTCATATTCCGCTGCAGAGCGGGAGCAACACCATACTGAAGGCAATGCGCAGAAGGTATTTACGGGAATTATACACGGAAAGGATCGAACGGATCAGACAGGTACTGCCCGACGCCTGTATTGGGGTAGATGTAATTGTGGGGTTCCCGGGGGAAACAGAGGAATTGTTTATGGAAACCTACAATTACCTTCACGGCCTTGATATTTCCTACCTGCATGTATTTACCTATTCGGAACGCCCAAATACCCCGGCAGCTGAGATGGGAGCAGTAGTTGCGCAGCCGGAACGCAAAAGGAGGAGCAAGATGCTGCGAAGCCTGTCACAGAAAAAGCGCAGGGCTTTTTACAACAGGCAGTTAGGAACTGAACGAAAGGTGCTTTTTGAAGGGGAAAACAAAAAAGGGTATATCCACGGATTTACCGAAAACTACGTTAAAGTAAAAACTCCATGGGACCCTGCCCTGGTAAACCAAATGCTGCCGGTTCGTTTAAAGGAAATCGATCCGGACGGCCTTGTGCGTTTCGATTTTGTGGCGGCAGGGGTGGAAGCATAAAAAAATCCGGGTCAACTGACCCGGATTTTTTCTATCTGTAATTTTGTGGCTCAAATGCGAATTCCAACCGGAAGCATCTCCTTGTATTGCCTGTTTTTTCTCAGAAAGCCTGCTATTTGCGGACTGGTGGGCACAACCCTGAGGTTTTGCTCCTGGATGTGGTTTAAAACGGCTTTGATAAATTCTTCTTTAAAGCCTTTCTGACTTATTTCTTCCGGGATAACGAGCTTGGTTAAAAAAACCTTACGCTCCTGGGAAGAATACTCAATCTTGGCCAAATGCCCGTCAACGCGGGTTTCAAATTGGCGCAAAAAACTGTTGTCCTTGATAACCACTTCGCTCATATAGTTTGATTTAGTTTTGGTTTCAGATAAAAATTCACGAACTATGTCGCGATTAAAGGCTCCTTAAGAGGAACATAAACCCTGAAGTTTAAAAAGATCTACAGGCGGAAGGCAAAAGTACGTAAAAAATTGCTATAATCCTAGGTATTATGACTATATGAGCAAGGGTAAAGCATCCAAAATTGCCGTCTATTTCATGCCGGGCCTGGCTGCCAGCCCTGATATTTTTGAAAACCTGCAGCTTCCGGAAGCGGATTTTGAGTCCGTATTCCTGCAATGGCACATTCCGGAAGCAGGAACCAGCCTGCAGCAGTACGCCAGGGAAATGGCTCAAAAAGTGACCCATACTGCTCCTGTTCTAATCGGCGTTTCCTTTGGAGGGATGCTGGTTCAGGAGATGGCCGCTTTTCTGAAGCCCAGGAAAGTTATAATCATCTCCAGTATCAAGACCAGAAAGGAAATGCCCCGCAGGCTCTTGGTTGCGCGCTACACTAAGCTTCACAAGCTGTTACCAACATCCTTACTCAACAATGTAGAGGTACTTTCCCGCTATGCCTTTGGGGATCCGGTAAACAAACGCCTGAAATTGTATGAAAAATATCTGGCCGTTCGGGATACGCGCTATCTGGACTGGGCGATAGACAAAATTGTAAACTGGGAAAGGGATGAGGCCACAGCGGGCCTGGTTCATATTCACGGAGATAAGGATGCTATTTTCCCAATTCAGTATATAGAGGGTTGTATTCGCGTACGGGGAGGTACCCATACCATGATTATTCATCGCTATAAATGGTTTAATGAGCGATTGCCTGCAATTATTTTACAGGAACAGAGTTCTATTTAATACCTTTGAGTTATAACTTAAATTACATTTCCATGCGATTGTTAAAAAACGGGCTGATGGTCCTGGGGTTGGTGTGCGTGCTGAGTACCCTGGTATTTGCGGTACAACAGGAATTACAGAGTGATGAAGAGGAAAAATCGGGCCCTGCTCCGGCGGCCGATACCAATGTGAGCCCTGCCTATCGTATTTCGGCAATCGATATTCCGGCAGATTTGAATTTCGCAGGTGAAAAGGTCCCTCAGGAGGATCCTGAAATCATGGAACGCATAGACCGGGAGTTTTTGGTGAATACCTACTGGCAATCCAATGCGCTTCTTTTGATGAAGCGGGCCCACAAATATTTCCCGGTAATCGAACCCATCCTTGCCAAAAATGGAATTCCGGACGACTTCAAATATCTGGCCGTTGCCGAGAGCGGGCTTCAGAATGTTGTGTCCCCGGCAGGGGCAACCGGATTTTGGCAAATCATGAAAGCTACAGGAAAAGAGTACGGGTTAGAAATCAACGATAATGTAGATGAGCGCTACCACCTGGAAAAAGCCACTGAGGTGGCGGCCAGATACCTGAGCCGGTATAAAAATAAATACGGAAGCTGGACCCTTGCAGCCGCAGCTTACAACGCAGGCACTGGTTCCATCGATAAATATATGAATATTCAGAAGGCCGAGGGCTACTATGACCTGTTGCTGGGTCAGGAGACCGGCCGCTATGTTTTCCGTATAATGGCCATCAAGGAAATCCTCAGTAATCCTGACAAATATGGTTTCCAGATCGAAAAGAAAGACCTGTATGAAAATGTACCTACCTTCCAGGTATCGGTCGATACGGCTGTAAGCAATTTTGCAGATTTTGCCGCTCAGTACGAGATTAACTACAAAATTCTGAAAAGGCATAATCCCTGGCTAAGGGAACCACACCTGAACAATGCCTCCGGGAAGATGTATCAGATTTCCATCCCCCTCAAAGGATATTATAAAGTAGGGATGTAATGCTCGCCGGTCAGAAAGCCGCAGTGCTTAAATCTTTTTTAACTGCTGCTGCATCATTTTAATCTGTTCGCCCAGCATATTGTTTTTATCCAATTTCTTGGCTTCCTGCAGCAGGGTGGTAGCTTCCCGCTTTCTGCGCTTTTGCATGGATATACCCGCCAGGCTCAGCTTTGCCATGGCTACATCATAATCCATGTTCAGACCGAGTTTCAGGGCTTTTCTAAAATACTTCTCTGCCTGGCTTAAATTTTTCTGGGAGTAAATGATCCCGTGAAGATAGTTGTAATACCCCTGTTGTTTTGTAGTGAGTGCGGCCTCTGGCTTTTTAATGCGCCCCAGCCATTTTTCGGTGCCTTCCAAATCCTGTTTCCGCATCCTCAGGAATGCCATCAGGATCATTTCATTCCTGAAATAAAGAAAAACAAATATGAGTGAGAATAATATCAGGAAAATACCATTTCCGATTTCCCCTTCTGCAAACTGGTAGCCTGCAAAGGCGATTATCAAAAAGGCCAGAACGAGTTTTAGGTTTTTATTGAACATGCTTGTGATCTATTAAAGTGTAGCTTATTTTCGATTCTATGGTGGTTGGTATTTTGGAATTTCCCGATTGCGTTTGGGTTGAAAATCCTGTTGCATAACCCTTGGTCAGCATTTCCCGAATAAAACCAGTTGCTGCATCGCAAACAATGGAAGTAGTCTGAGTCCCTTCGAGATGCGTGCCCCACAGGTGGTTTTCGGTTTGCGTCTGCGTTTTGGAAACACCGCTGATAAGTATTTTAACCGGGCCAAGGCTATCCAGGGTCCAGCAATTCTCAGTTGGCTGGTTTCCCCTGAATTGATTTTCCCAGCTTTCCCCTACGCGAACAGCTGTGGTCGGGTAGAAATGGGTCAGGGGTTCATAACTGGCCGCCAGTGCTTCGGAACTGTAGTCCTGCATGAGTCCGTTTTCCATTTCGAGTCTGAGGGATTCATCCGATATACCTGCCACTTTTATTAATTTTTGAACCAGTCTGTTTCCGCCTTCAACAGAAAGGATGGCCCCTGATGGATGCAGTTTCATCCGTATCGGATAATTTAAAAGACTTCTGTAGATCTTCGATTGTATATCCTCATTGTCAGGCCGGGAAGTATTGACAACTAACAAGTCACCATCGGTGTTGCTCTTTATGTGCAGGGATAATTCTTTGAAGGAGAATTCGAGCAGATATCCTTCCCTATTTTTTTCTACTACCCTGAATTGCAGAATCCCGTTGAGCCGGTTGGTTATTTCCTGAAGACCCCATTCGAAATCCCGAACTACTTTTTGTTCGGCTTGCTGCTGTACGGTAAATACATCTCCAGTGTCCAAACGATAGCCCAGGCTTTCCTGTCCGTTCAGGACGGGAGTAATAAGGGCCAGCAGCCATAGGAAAATACACGATTTATACATTGAATTGCAGCTCCAATTGCAGTTGGCGCAAAAGTACTAAAAACAATCCTAAAAAAAATTTATTTGCATTTGGGATTGCCAAAACTCTTTGTATATTTGCGCCCAGATTTTGCAGAGGTTTTGACCCGCTGCAGAGACCGGTAAAAAAATTCAGAATGAAAAGAACATTTCAGCCTTCTAAGAGAAAAAGAAGAAATAAGCACGGCTTTCGCGAGCGTATGGCCTCCGCTAACGGTAGAAAGGTACTCTCCCGAAGGAGAGCTAAGGGTAGAAAAAAACTGAGTGTTTCTTCTGAGCCGCGTCACAAAAAATAATGATATACTTTATAATCAAATAGTGAGGTGTTACTTTCCGTAAGTAACACCTTTTTTTTATGCAATAATCCAGTAAAGCTTCCAAAATGCCCAAAAGAAAAGACATCAAATCTATCCTGATTATCGGTTCCGGTCCTATAGTTATCGGGCAGGCCTGCGAATTTGACTACTCCGGATCGCAAGCGCTGCGATCACTACGCGAAGACGGGATAGAAACTATCCTGATCAACAGCAATCCGGCAACCATTATGACGGACCCATCCATGGCAGATCATGTCTACCTCCTGCCATTGAACACCAAATCGATAATCAAGGTGTTGAAAAATCACCCGAACATCGATGCGGTTTTACCCACTATGGGAGGGCAGACCGCCCTGAACCTTTGTATAGAGGCAGGGGAAAAAGGAATCTGGGAGGATTTTGGTATAAAGATAATTGGAGTAGATATTGATGCAATAAATATTACTGAAGACCGTGAGAAATTCCGGGAACTAATGGGCCAGATTGGTGTTCCCATGGCGCCACAGGCGACCGCTACCTCCTTTTTAAAGGGGAAGGAAATCGCTCAGGAATTTGGTTTTCCACTGGTGATTCGCGCCAGCTATACCCTTGGGGGCGCCGGAGCTTCTATTGTCTATGATCCGGATGACTTTGACGAAATGCTGGAACGCGGACTGGAGATCTCGCCCATCCATGAGGTCATGATCGACAAGGCCATGATGGGGTGGAAGGAATACGAACTGGAGCTACTCAGGGACAAAAATGACAACGTAGTCATTATCTGTACCATTGAAAATATGGACCCCATGGGGATACATACGGGAGATTCCATCACCGTGGCACCTGCGATGACCCTGTCAGACAAGACTTTTCAGCGGATGCGGGATATGGCCATCCACATGATGCGCAGTATTGGGGATTTTGCCGGGGGATGTAACGTTCAGTTCGCTGTAAGCCCCGACGAAAAGGAAGACATTATCGCCATAGAAATCAACCCGAGGGTTTCGCGATCTTCCGCTCTGGCCTCCAAGGCCACAGGATATCCCATTGCCAAAGTGGCGGCCAAGCTGGCGATTGGCTATCACCTTGACGAACTCGAAAATCAGATCACGAAATCGACCTCGGCGCTCTTTGAGCCTACCCTTGACTATGTAATCGTCAAGATTCCCCGTTGGAATTTCGACAAGTTCGAGGGAGCGGACAGGACGCTGGGCCTTGCAATGAAGGCAGTGGGAGAGGTCATGGGGATCGGCAGGTCCTTTCAGGAGGCCCTGCATAAAGCCACACAGTCATTGGAAATCAAACGCAATGGCCTTGGGGCGGATGGCAAGGGATACACAGACTACGACCAAATAATCTCAAAGCTTACCAATGCCAGTTGGGACAGGGTTTTTGTCATATATGATGCCATTCAACTGGGCATTCCCCTGAGCCGGATTCATGAAATAACGAAAATCGATATGTGGTTTCTCAAACAATACGAGGAGCTCTATCAACTCGAAAAGGAAATCAGCAAGTTTGAGGTGGAGACGCTTCCTAAAGAATTGATGCTGGAGGCCAAACAAAAAGGGTTTGCAGACCGGCAAATTGCCCATATGCTGGATTGCCTGGAGAGTGAAGTCCACAAAAAACGAACCGAGATGCGGATCAACCGGGTATATAAGCTGGTAGATACCTGTGCGGCCGAATTTGTGGCGATGACACCTTATTACTATTCCACCTTTGAGGAGGAAGTAGAAACCCCTTCAGGAGAGCGCTATGTGGCCAATGACAGTGTCGTAACAGACCGTAAAAAAATTGTGGTCCTGGGTTCGGGCCCCAATCGTATCGGGCAGGGGATTGAATTTGACTATTGTTGTGTCCACGGTGTACTGGCAGCGGCTGAGTGCGGGTATGAGACCATAATGATCAATTGTAATCCCGAGACGGTCTCTACCGATTTTGACACGGCAGACAAGCTGTACTTCGAGCCGGTATTCTGGGAGCATATCTACGACATCATCCTGCATGAAAAACCGGAAGGGGTCATCGTACAGTTGGGCGGCCAAACTGCCCTGAAGCTGGCAGAAAAACTTGATAAGTACGGTATCCGGATCATCGGTACCCCCTTTCAGTCCCTGGATTTGGCCGAAGATCGGGGCAGTTTCTCCACGCTGCTGAAAAAGAACGACATTCCCTATCCGCAGTTTGGGGTGGCTGAGAGCGCCGATGAGGCCCTGGCACTGGCAGATGAATTGAATTTTCCTTTATTGGTAAGGCCTTCTTATGTCCTTGGGGGACAGGGGATGAAAATTGTGATTAACAAACAGGAACTCGAGTCGCATGTTGTAGACCTGCTGCGAAAAATCCCGAATAATAAGCTTTTACTGGACCACTATCTGGATGGGGCTATTGAAGCCGAGGCCGACGCCATCTGTGACGGGGAGGATGTATATATCATCGGGATCATGGAACATATCGAACCCTGCGGGATTCATTCCGGGGATTCCAATGCGACCCTGCCTCCCTTTAACCTGGGGGAATTTGTTATGCAACAGATAAAGGACCATACACGAAAAATAGCCCTGGCACTCAATACAGTAGGGCTGATCAACATACAGTTCGCAATCAAGGACGATAAAGTTTATGTGATAGAGGCTAACCCAAGGGCCTCCCGTACGGTCCCCTTTATAGCCAAAGCCTACGGGGAACCCTATGTAAATTATGCGACCAAGATCATGCTGGGGCATAACACCCTGAAGGATTTTACCTTCAACCCACAATTGGAAGGGTATGCGATCAAGCAGCCGGTATTTAGTTTCAATAAGTTCCCCAAAGTGAACAAAAATCTGGGGCCGGAAATGAAAAGTACCGGGGAAAGTATTTTATTTATCGACAGCCTGAAGGACGATGCGTTCTATGAATTATATGCCCGTCGGAGCATGTACCTGAGTAAGTAAACCCAGCCAACGAGCTTTCGGGTACTATGGGGACATAACAGCAAAGCCTTTCCAATCGGGGAAAGGCTTTTTTTAATTCGTCAATTTTGGATTACCATTCCGTATGGAAGGTGCCTTCCCG
This sequence comes from Robiginitalea insularis, assembly GCF_052497835.1. NCBI lineage: Bacteria > Pseudomonadati > Bacteroidota > Flavobacteriia > Flavobacteriales > Flavobacteriaceae > Robiginitalea > Robiginitalea insularis. The sequence goes on along the minus strand of NZ_CP199296.1, from coordinate 67,693 downwards.
GTCCAGGCGTTCGTAGGTATGTGAGCCAAAATAATCGCGTTGTGCCTGTACCAGGTTCATAGGTAAACGACCGTCTGTATAGGAATCAAAATAAGAAAGGGTACTGCTCAGTGCCGGCATGGGTACTCCTGAAGTTGCAGCCAGTGCCACCAGTTGCCTTACAGACGGTACAGCTTTCTGCAGTTCCCCTATAAAATGTTCTGAGAGGATTAAGTTTGGAAGCCCGGGTTCTTTTTCAAAAGCATTTGCAATATCCTCCAGCATCCCCGCACGGATAATGCAACCAGCCCTCCAGATCCTCGATACGACAGCCAGGTTCAGCTGGTATCCGTATTCCCGTGAGGCTTCCGCTAATTGGTGGAGCCCCTGGGCATAGGTGATGACAAAAGCGAAGTACAGGGAAGCTTCACACATATCCACCAATTCCGCCGCGTCTTTTTTTTGAATTGTCGGACGGGAATAAAGTGAGTCTGCTTTCAGTCGCTCCTGTTTAAGGGCTGAAATGGCCCGCATACTTACGGCAATATCAATAGTAGGTACCGGGATTCCGAGGTCCATGGCATTCTGGGAGGTCCATTTGCCCGTTCCTTTTTGTTTTCCCTTGTCCAGGATCTGGTCCAGGAGCCTTCCACTTCCCAATTCGTCCTCCTTTTGAAAGATTTCAGAGCTGATTTCCACCAGGAAAGACTGCAGCCGGCCCTGGTTCCAACGGTTATAGGTCTCGGCCAGCTGATCATTCGAAAAGCCTCCTATCCTTTGCAGCAGGTCATAGAACTCAGCCGTAAGCTGCATTAGGCCATATTCGATGCCATTGTGCACCATTTTTACATAATTCCCGGCCGATTTGGGCCCCAGATAAGCCACACAGGGAGCGCCTTTGTATTTGGCTGCTACGGCCTCAAATACCGGCTGAATTTCCTTGTAGGCCTCCGTGGAACCACCCGGCATGATGCTCGGGCCTTTACGGGCTCCCTCGGCGCCACCAGATACCCCGGCCCCGAAGAAATTTATTTTCTTTTCCCTCAGATAGGCCTCGCGGCGGTCGGTGTCCTCAAAGAATGAATTACCACCGTCTACAATTATATCCCCTTCGGAGATATGTGCCAGCAGCTGCTCAATAACTTTGTCTACAATGGGCCCGGCCGGCACCAATAACATGATTTTTCTGGGGAGTGAAAGGCTATCCACAAACTCCTTCAGATTAGTGGTGGCATTCACCTGCTCCGGATTGCCACCCTCTTCCCTGAGGGCATTTACCTGGTCCTGGCTGAGGTCGTATCCGATGGCTTTAAAGCCGTTATCTGCAACGTTCAGTATAAAGTTTCGGCCCATTACTCCCAGGCCAATCAGTCCAAAGTCAAATGTGGTTTTGCTGTGCATATAAATGATTTTTTAATCGCCGGATGACATGATCCGCTGATTTTTACACTCCCCAAATTAGCAGTATATTCGTCAGTGCCTGTCAAAAATAGGGTAAATTATTTATTTGATATCCGCTTTGGGTACAGCTGCCGTTTAACGCACTTATAAACCGCCACATTATGAGTAAAACACCCAATCAATTGCTGATTATTTTCGGTGCTTCCGGAGATTTAACGGAACGCAAACTGATCCCGGCCCTTTTCAGCCTTTTCAAAGGCAGGCATTTGCCACAGCACTTTGCCGTTTTGGGTGTGAGCCGCAGCGACAGTACAGATGAGGCCTTTCGTAAGCGCCTGGCTCTGGAAAACCCGCATATTGAATCTTCAGAAGGGCAGCAGCAACTTAGAAAGGAGTTTTCAGGTAAATTATTTTACCACGACCTGGGTAATTCTTACGATGGGGATTATTCAGGCCTTAAAGACAGGATCCGGGATTTAAATGTTTCTGAAAAGACGGACGGAAACTATATCTTTTATCTCTCCACACCCCCCAAATTGTATGAAACCATTTCCAAAAACCTGCATTCGGTTGGGCTGACCTCGGAAAAGGACGGCTGGAAAAGACTGATTGTTGAGAAACCCTTCGGCTACGACCTCAAAAGTGCAAAAGAACTGAATCACAGCCTTCAGAAATATTTTCAGGAAAAGCAGATATACAGGATTGATCATTATCTCGGGAAGGAAACCGTTCAGAACCTGCTGGTTACGCGCTTTGCCAACAGCATATTTGAACCTTTGTGGAACCGCAATTATATCCGGCATATAGAAATAACCAACGCAGAAAGTGTAGGAGTCGGCAAACGGGGTGGCTATTATGACAGTTCCGGAGCTTTAAGGGATATGTTTCAGAACCATCTCTTACAGATTATTTCTTTGGTGGTTATGGAGCCCCCGATCGGGCCGGAGCCAGAAGAGATACGAAATGAGAAGGTCAAGGCCCTCAAATCACTCAGGATCATGAAAGATGATCATGAATTGTACAACAATACCATCCGGGGGCAATATCTGGCAGGAACGTATAATGGGGAAGCCGTAAAGGGGTATCGTGAAGAGGAAGGGGTAGACCCCAATTCCACCACGGAGACTTATGCAGCCATTAAATTTTATGTAGACAACTGGCGCTGGGCCGATGTGCCGTTTTACGTTCGCACCGCCAAAAGGATGCCCACCAAGGTAACCGAAGTAGTGATTCATTTCAAAACGCCCCACCATCAGATCTTTAAAGATGCAGGGATGGATAATAAAGACAATAAATTGATTATCAGGATACAGCCTAACGAAGGGATTTTGGTAAAATTCGGGGTAAAGGTCCCTGGTCAGGGTTTTCAGGTAGAGCGCGCCAACCTGGACTTTTACTACTCAGACCTGAATGACGTAAAGGTAATGCAGGCATATGAACGCCTCTTACTCGACGCCATGCAGGGAGATGCTACCCTTTATGCACGGGCCGATGAGGTAGAAGCAGCCTGGGAGTTTGTAGACCCTATTCTCAATTACTGGCAAAACGGGAAGGATGTAGTTACCTACGGGTATTCTGCAGGGATGTGGGGACCAAAGAATGCGGACGACCTCATTGAAGGTGCTTTCGGATGGAGGAACCCGGGGGAGCACCTGGCAGACGATCCGGGCTTTTGTGTAATCTCTTAAATTATAGCATGCAAAAACAGGTATATAAAGATAACATGGCTGTGGCCGAAGCCCTGGCAGAAAAACTGCTCAGCCTCAGTAAGGACAGTAGCTTCCGGACCATTGCCTTATCCGGGGGCAGTACCCCTAAAGTCCTTTTTGATTTACTGGCAAAAGCATACGGGCAAAAAATGCCCTGGCAGCAACTGGAATGGTATTGGGGGGACGAGCGCTGTGTGCCACCTGAAGATTCCGAAAGCAATTACGGGATGACCCGTTCCCTGCTTTTGGAGAAGGTCCCTGTTCCTGAAGGGAATGTCCATAGGGTCAGGGGGGAGGATCCTCCCGAAAAAGAGGCCATTCGGTATGCGGCTGAGCTTCGGAGACGTCTGCATGCTAAAGAAGGCTTACCTTGTTTTGATCTGGTTATTCTGGGAATGGGTGATGATGGGCATACTGCCTCCATATTTCCCCACCAGATGGAGCTCTGGGATTCACCCGCCCTGTGTGAGGTGGCCACACATCCCGAAAGCGGGCAAAAGCGCATCAGCCTGACTGGAAAGGTTATCAACAATGCCGCCCTGGTTATTTTTCTGGTTACCGGGAAATCCAAGGCCGGGCCGGTTGCTGAGATTTTGAAAAAGGAAGGAAAATACAAGTCCTATCCCGCCTCACGGGTAAATCCCACAGATGGGAAGCTTATCTGGATGCTGGATGAAGAGGCTGCCTCCGGACTTTAGTCAGAGGGGCATTACAATTCCAGTTCTGCGTTGCTTTCGGTCTCTCCGGCTCTTTTGAGCAGGGAATCCGGGATGGACTTCTTGGCCTTGGCACCCATTTTTTTGAGCTTTTCAATACTGGTGATAATGTTGCCCCGGCCTTCGACCAGCTTATTCATGGCTCCCCGGTATTCTGTTTTGGCTTCATCCATTTTCTTGCCAACTTTGGTGAGGTCCCCCACAAAGCCTTCAAATTTATCGTAAAGCGCCCCGGCCTGCCTGGCGATCTCTATCGCATTGCGCCTTTGTTTTTCATTGCTCCACATACTGTCGATAGTTCTGAGCGTGGCCAAAAGGGTAGAGGGCGTCACTATTACAATATTGCGTTCAAAGGCCTTGTTATAGAGCGCATTGTCATAATTAATGGCGATGGAAAAGGCAGTTTCTATAGGGACAAACATCAAAACAAAGTCCGGGCTTTCCATTTCGTATAAATCTTCGTATTTCTTGGCGGAAAGCTGTTCAACATGCCGCTTAAGAGAATTCACATGCTCCTTCAGGAAGCCTTCGCGCCCTTCTTCCTCTGCGTTTACATAGCGTTCGTAATCGGTCAGGGATACCTTTGAATCCACAACCATTTTGTTGCCATTGGGCAGGTGTATGATCACATCGGGCATTACCCGGCTTCCATCCTCCCTTTGAAAACTCTGCTGTACCGAATACTCCCGGTCCTTTTCCAGACCGGATTTTTCCAGGACCCTTTCCAAAACCAATTCCCCCCAGTTCCCCTGCATTTTGCTGTCTCCTTTTAAGGCCCGCGTCAGGTTTTCGGCTTCCTGGGTGATTTTCAGGTTCTGGTTCTGCAAATTGGAAAGCTGTTCTTTGAGCACCTGGTGAATGCCGTAATTTTCCTTTCTGGTTTCTTCAACCTTTTTCTCAAAAAGCTGGATTTTTTCTTGCAGGGGCTGCAGAATATTTCGGATATTTTTTTGGTTTTGCTCCGTGAATTTGACACTTTTCTCGTCCAGGATCTTATTGGCCAGATTTTCGAATTCCTTTCCAAAGGTTTCCTGCAACTCCGCCACTTCCTTTTTTTGCTCCACCAGTTTCTCCCGGAGTTGTTCCACTTCCGAATCACGGCGGACCAGGTCCTGGCCAAGCTGCTCCTTATGATCTTGCAGCTCCTCTAATTTTTCACGACTACGGCTTAGTTCCTCCTCGAGGACACGGATATTTTTTTCGGATTGCGCTTCCCTTTCCAGCAGCGCACTTTGAAGAGATTGTTGTTTCAGCCGCATGATGTAGGTTCCGATAAGGGCTCCTATCCCTAAAAAAATCAGGCCAAATAACAGGTAAGTCCAAAGTTCATTCATAAGATGGAAAGCTTTTGGTAAAGATAGCAAGATGCCTGAAAAATAAATACAGGGGCACCTATTACTTATTAACTCTGAACGAACCGGAAGCCCGGTCGAACCGAATGGTTTGCTCCGGAAATAATTGCTCAAACCGACCGGTTTCGATCAGCTGGCAGGGCTGCCCAAAAAAGGCCTGGCCCTGATGCAGGATAAGCATATAGTCGCACAGCTGTATGGCGAGATCGATTTCATGGGTCGAAAACAGAATCGTTTTATTTCTTTTATGCGCTATCTCGCCGAGGAGTTTAAGGATTTTTACTTTGTGGTAGAGGTCCAGGTGGGTGGTGGGTTCGTCCAGTACCATCAGGGGTGTATCCTGAGCCAGTGCGCGGGCAATTAGCACCCGTTGTAACTGTCCGTCACTTAAAGTATGGCAGGGCTGATTGGCAATATGATTCAGTTCCATTTGTTCAAGGGCCCCCTCAATATGGTCGTGGTCTTCCCTCCGGAGCTTACCCAACCAGTTCGTATACGGATACCGTCCCAGGCGTACCAGTTCGGAGACTGTCAGGTTTCCCGAAGCCGGGGGGTCTGTCAACACCACGCTGAGTAATTGTGCCCTTTTTTCTGGTTTTAACCGGTCCAGACCGATTCCCCGCAGGAGAACGCTTCCCTTTAAGGGCGGATGCATTCCCGAAAGGCAGCGCAACAGGGTGGATTTGCCGATACCATTGGCACCTACCACTGCAGTAAGGCTTCCGGAAGGAAGGCTGAAATGAATCCCGGAGGCAAGGACGAGGGGTTCCAAACGAGATTTATATCCAATGGACAGGTCACTTACTTCAAGCTCGTTTTCGGACTGGGCAACAGACATTTTCTGGCTTTCAGGCTACGGTATTCATGCGAAAGTAACGGCTGTAAAAGGAATTTCCTAATAAGGGGTAATTAAAAAATCATACGGTTTTTACGAAGCAAAAGCCAGATCACTACAGGCGCGCCCACTATGGAGGTGATCGCATTGATGGGCAGAACATAAGAAGAAAAAGGCAGCTGGGCCACAGTATCGCAGACCAGCATCAGGATGGCCCCGTAGACCAGCACGCCCGGGATCAGCAGCCGGTGATCCGAAGTTCCCAGCAATTGCCGGGTAAGATGGGGTACAGCTAGCCCGATAAAGGCAATAGGCCCGGCAAAGGCCGTTATGCCACCGGCCAGAATTCCGGTTGCAAGGATAATCCAGCGTCGGACACGACTAACCGAAATCCCCAGGCTGTGAGCATATTTTTCCCCCAGTAGAAAAGCGTTGAGAGCCTTGGACAGGGCGAGGCTCAGCAGTATGCCAGACAAACACATCAACCCGAGGATACCGAGTTGCGACCAGCTGAGGTTCCCCATACTGCCAAAAGACCAGAATATAAATTGCTGTAACTGCTCTGCGCTGGAGAAATAAGAGAGGACAGTGACCAGGGCAGCGGTAATACTACCAAACATCAGCCCCACAATCAACAGCGCCATGGCATCCTTCAGGCGGACCGATACCAAAAGCACCACCAGTAAAACCAGGAAGCTCCCCAGACTGCTTGCCACTGCAATGGACGCATCAGAGAGTGCCAGGGTGGCACCCACAGGTCCGAGCAGGGCTGCACCCAGAATCAGCAAAGCTGCGCCCAGGCTTGCCCCGGAACTGATCCCCAGCACAAAGGGTCCGGCCAGGGGGTTGCGGAAAAGGGTTTGCATCAGAAGCCCGCTAAGGGAAAGCCCCGCCCCAACAAGAATAGCGGTAAGGGATTTCGGCAGCCGATAGTTTCTGATGATATACCCCCAGTTTTCGTTTTGCAGTTCCGAACCGATCAGGCTTTTAAAGGTCTCTCCAAAAGGGATGGCCACAGAGCCCAGTCCGATGTTCAGGAAAAATACTGCCGCCAGCAGTAGCAGCAGCAAGGAAAATTTCACGCTATATGTAGCTGAAAATGAATTCATTGAAGGGGTTTGTAAAATACGGGTTCGTATTCAGGTATCAGGCCCGGATGCAGGAAATAAATCAAATCCTTTAGAATCAGGTCCGGGCGGTTGGGGCCCAATTCAAAATACAAAAGCCCGGAACCCGCCCCCCGTGTTGCGGCATAGGTGTAAACCTGCTTTTCTTTAAATGCCTTAAACCGCTCATAATGCACATCAGCCTCCTGCATAGCCTGGTAGGTGGTGAATTCCGAAGGCGATATCCAGTAGTCGGCTGAACTCCCTTTTTCAAGAACACTTTCCAGGCTGAGGGACAGACTTCCTGTTTCAGTGTTGTCTGCCCATATATAGGTAGCATTGGCATCTTCGAGAAATTTGGCGGCCCAGCTTCCGCCCCCCGGAAGGTACCAGATATCCCTGTAAAGGGCCCCGCTGATGACGGAAGGACGGTTTTTGGCAGAGGCAGCCAGTTCCCGGGCCGCCACGTAATCGGTTTCAATTTGTGTGAAAATTTCTTCTGCCTCTTCCCATTGGTCGAAGAGCAGTCCGAAGAACTTAATCCACTCTGCCTTCCCCAGCGGGTTTTGCTCCATCCAGTCCCCGTTCAATGCCAGGGGGATACCCGAATTTTCTAATGTCAGATAGGCCTCCGGAATACCCGTAACCCCGAAGCCCACAACCAGTTCTGGCTGCAGATTCAACACCATTTCTGTGTTGAGGCGGTCGTTTGCCCCCAGTTCTTTTACCTTCCCGGCGGCAATCCGGCTTCTGGTTTGTTCTGAGGAGATATAGTCCAAACCTGGAAAACCAACCAGGCTTGGGATCTGCTTCAAAGATTCCAGGGCAGGAATATGAGTAGTGGAGGTGAGCACAATGCTGCTTACAGGAGTACCGATAATGGCATCATAGGCATCCCGGTCAAAGCTCGAATAGGATAGCTGCTCTTTGGGAACCAGTAAATAGGTGTAGTTCTTTTCGGCCTGAGGCCAGGGACTTAAAACGGTCAGGGTAATCCTCCCGGCGGCATCTCTTTCGGCGCGGAAACCGCTGGCATGTCTCACTGATAAGGGATTTAGCCCATCCGCTGAAGTTTTTGAAGACTGAGCCGGCTGATCCCTGCAACCCAGGCAACACAAGACTATTATAAAAAAACCCGGAAGTACTTTCATCCCTGCATCTTAAGCCTTCAAAAATACTTTTAAAATATCAGCGGGCAAAGCATACAGATTTTGAATACCTTTATGCCGAATAATGGTTGCACTATACTTTATCGAGTATGGGGCATTAAAAGGGAATCTGGTGTGAATCCGGAACTGTTCCCGCAACTGTAAGCTTTGTTTCCTTTAAGGGAAATGCCTGTTGCCCGCTACAAAACCACTGTCCGCAGAATTTGCAGGATGGGAAGGTTGGCCACAGGACGCAAGTCAGGAGACCTGCCGTATTCAAACGTAAGAAGTTAAACTTTCGGGAAAAAAGTTTATACGCTGTCATACGCCAGGCGTATTCCCGTGTTACAAACACATTTATGAAAATCAAGCAGTTATTGGCTGCCGTGGCACTCCTTATGGGGATTTTGGTCCGCGCGCAACAAACCCAGGACTCTGTACCGGTCCAGCAATTGGAAGGGGTGGTAGTGAGCGACAGTCGTTTCCCGCTGGAGCGAGGGCAAAGTGGAAAGACGGTTATCAGCCTCCAAAGGGATTATCTCGATCAGTTTCCAGGGGTCAGTGTAGCCCGTATCCTCAACAATCAAAGCGGTTTCGAGATTTCAGGAAGCAGAGGACGCCCGGGCGAGGTTTTAGGGGTTTTTGCACGTGGGGGACGGGGTCGTCAGGTCCTGGTTCTGATAGATGGAATCCGGGTTTCAGACCCCTCTTCCTTTTCACAGGAATATGACTTACGGCTTTTAAATGCCGATGCGGTAGAGTCTATCGAAATAGTAAAGGGGGCTTCTTCCGTTTTGTACGGCACCAATGCTGCAACAGCTGTTATTAACATTAAAACCAGAAAGGCAGGTAAGAAGTCGTTTGAAGTCCTTGCGGGAACTACTTTCGGAACTCAGAATACCTCTGAGGAATCGGATTTGGATTTAGGCAATTTTACTCAGAACGCGCTGCTGAGTGGAAGCCTGCAGGGATTTGATTACCGATTGAGCTTTTCCAATAGTTTTTCCAATGGCCTCTCGTCCCTCGCAGACACTGCCGGGGAACCGGACCCGAATACGAACTCCAGTGCAGACCTGAACCTGGGATTTGAAATATTCGGAAAAAATGAAATTCGTGTTTTTGCCAATCAAACCCGTTTGCGGTCTGCCTATGACGATTCCTTTCTGCAACAGGATGCACCCTATTTGTTTGTGACGGATCAGGAGCGTTTGGGACTGTCTTACATCCGTAAAGGGACTTTTGGGAGTATTGAGGCCAAAACGGCCTATACCGTTTTCGATTCAGAGAACCGCTCCAATTTCCCATCTCTTTTTAAAGGAAATAACTGGTTTGGAGATATTGCCTTAAAAAGGACGTTTGGAGCTAATTTCCAGGCCCTGGCCGGATTGATGTATGTGGAAGACCGGGCCGAACTGGAGCAGGATAAACGTTTTAGTTTGTTAGATCCGTATCTCAATTTGGTCTGGACAAGTCCTGGTGGGTTTAACCTGAATACAGGGGCTCGGCTAAACCTGCATTCGGAATACGGCTCTCAGGCAGTATATACGATCAACCCTTCTTTTATCCAAAAATACGGGTACGGTTCACTCAAGTTACTGGCCTCCTGGGCCACAGCCTATATTACGCCCAGTCTTACCCAACTCTTTGGTGCCTTTGGGGCCAACCCGGATCTGCAGCCAGAGACCAACCGGACCTTTGAAATCGGATTGGAGAGCCAGTGGGTCAAAGGCCCCAGGCTGAGCCTGTTGTTCTTTGACCGGGAGGAAGACCAGACCGTACTTTTTGACAATAATGCCTTCCTGTATTTCAATGCGGCCAACCCTATTTCAGTGCAGGGGCTGGAGACGGAACTGCAATGGGGGCTAAGTGCGCATTTGCAGCTGAGCGCAAATTACACCTATACCGAGCGAAAGGGAGATAATGCCATACGCATTCCGAAACATAAGGCGAATGTATTACTGTCGGCGGAAGTTGCTCAGGGTTCAAACCTCACTGTGGAATACAGCTATACCGGGAAGCGTCGGGATACTGATTTTGCAACTGCAGCCAATGTGGAATTACAGGCTTTTTCACTGCTGGGGCTGCGCTTTTCACAGCAGCTTGTAAAAGAGCGTTTGCGCGCGAACCTGGCCCTAACAAATATCCTGAACGAATCCTATACCGAGGTACTGGGGTTTACGACCCCCGGCCGAAACCTGGCCCTGGGGTTACAATTTAAGTTATGACAAAAAAACCTCCCGACAGGGAGGCTTTTTTTATTGTTTTGGAATTTCCGGTAGCTGAATCTCGCGGTCCAGCAGCATAATGTCCCGCATGGGTTTGGCGATTCTCGAAGAATAAACCGGATTGGCCGGCCGCATCACCTCAAACGACCGCTTTCCAGAAATGCCTGTAATTTCTGAAAGGGCACGTGCCAGCAAGGGTTCATTGACATCTCCCAGTACCCCCATATTCTCGAGGTCTTCTGACTGGGAGATATCCGGAGGCAGCCCGGCGGTATAATCTGAAAATCCGGCTGCGTTTTCGTTTCGCCCCAGTATAAGTTGTATAGCCCAGGGGTTGTCCGGGTTGATATTTCCTTCCCTGCTGGGGGTATATACAAAGGGTGCTCCGCTTCTGTCCTCATCATCTACCATGGTCAGAGAGAATTCATTTTTTCCACGGGTGGTCCGGCCTATGGTGATGACTTCCATATACGGGTCCAGGCAGTTGATCAGCAGCTCACTGGCCGAGGCGCTGAAACCGGTTGTGATTATATAAACCCTGTTCAGGTTCAGGGTATTCAGACTGGTCCCGGCTCCGGTTTGGTTCGCAAAATATTGTTCCAGGGCGTTGGGATTGCCGGAAGTAAAGGCCTCTTCTATTTTAGGATTCCAGCGTTCCCTCAGGTACAGATCATTGGTGTTGGTACCGTAGATCATACTGGCCAGCAGGCGGGAAGTGTTTACGGAACCACCCGGATTATAGCGCAAGTCTATTACGAGGTCCGTTATCCCGTCTGCAAGAAAATTACCAAAAGCGGCATTCAATTCTTCGTCGTATTCATTCAGGAAACGGTTGTACATCAGGTATCCGATTTTCTGACCGTTCACATCCAGGGTAGTGACTACATGAAGTGGATCTTCCTGGAAATTCTCTTCCTTGGTAAGGGTAATTTCCGTACCATTGGGAGTAAGGGTCCCATTTACAAGATCAGCCATGGTGAGCGTATAGGTGGCGTTCTGGCCGAAAAGCAGGTCGCGGTAATTGGCCCCGGTAATATTCTGCCCGTCTACGGCGGTGAAGAGATCCCCGCGTTGTATGCTGGTGGTGGCGGCATTGGAGCCCGGCAATACATAAATTACATAGCCAAAGCCCGGGTCGGACCCGTCAAAAGTGTTGTTTCCATTGGCATCGTTATAGCTAATCTTAAACTCCATCCCATTGTTCTGCTCAATTCCGCCCAGGCTATTGGTGAGCTCTTTATAATCAGCACTGTAATAGGTGAAGCGGTCTTCGGCAAAACGAAGCTGGTTGTCAAAAAAAGCACCGGGATCTGCCTCCGAGTCCAGGAATTCTAAATATTCTTCAAAATCGTTTGTTAAGCGTTCGTCTGCCAGGTTGGGGACCTCTGCCTGCCAGAAATACCAGAGGTTGGAAGAGCGCCACATAAAGTTTTGCGTTACAACATCTTCAAGGACCACAGAAGGACCATTCGGATCCAGGCCATCGTCGTTTTTGCTGCAGCCCGCTATAACCAGGCCAGCAAAGAGGATAAGATACTTTTTCATTGCATTTTTTATAAAACTTTCACCAAAGATCATTCCAGGCCTTTGCAGAGGGGAACTATTTCGGCAAAAGTGGTGAATATCAGCCTTTTCAGGACAATATTTCTTAGTTTTATATGCCCTAAAATAGGGACAAACCAAGGAAAAAAAAATTTTTTGTAACAAAATTCGATTAGTGTCGTCTTGCTTGTGTAACCCATTAAGAAAAGGTGACTACAACGACCCAACCTATTGTAATGACGCAGACTGAGTTCTTAGAAACCGTGATGCCTTTTAAAGATAAGTTATACCGTCTGGCAAAGCGGCTGTTGATTTCCTCAGAGGAGGCAGAGGATGCTACCCAGGAAATCCTGATGAAACTCTGGGCAGGGAAAAAGCGGATGCAAACCTATAAGAATGTAGAGGCATTTGCCATGACAATGACTAAAAATTTCTGCCTGGACCGATTGAAGTCAAAACAATCGGGCAACCTGAAACTAGTCCACAGTAATTATGCAGATGGCCAGGCCTCCCTGCAGAAACAACTGGAAGCAAGGGACAGCGTAAATTGGGTGGAGAGAATTATGGATGAGTTGCCGGAGCAGCAGCGAATGATTTTACAGCTCCGTGACGTAGAGTCCTATGAATACGAAGAGATTGAAAAATTACTGGATATGAAACCTACAGCAGTACGTGTAAACTTATCCAGGGCCCGAAAAGCCGTTAGAGAAAAACTTTTAGAAAAACATCGCCATGGAATTGGATAGAATTGAAAAATTAATGGAGAAGTACTTTGAGGCCACCACTACGGTAGCCGAGGAGGAAAAACTGAAGGAGTATTTTACCAAAGAGGGGGTAGCCCCGCACCTGGAACAATACAAACCGATGTTTGCCTTCTTCTCCGAAGCCAGGACCGAACAGTTTAACAGGCAGGTTCCATTAAAAACCAGAAGGAGTTATTACCAGTGGATATCCATTGCAGCGGTAGCCGTTCTGATGCTTGGCTTATATTTTGGTAAGCAGGTTCACGACCAGCGGGAAGCGGAGTACGCTTACCAGGAAACGCGGAAGGCCTTTGGCCTGATTGCACAAAATTTAGACCGGGGAACCGAAAAGGTTGCCTATCTGAATGAATTTGAAGAAACAAAACAAAAAATTTACAAAAACAATTAAAAAACGAAAACGATGAAAAAACTAGTAGCTATTGCATTATTGCTGATTACTCCCCTGTTGGGAAGCGCCCAGTCCATTTTTGACAAATACGAGGATATGGATGAGGTGAGTTCAGTGATAGTAAATAAAAATATGTTCGATCTGCTGATCAAGATGGATGTGGATGTGGACGACCCCGAGGCTAAAGAGTTTATGGAAATAGCCAAGAGCCTGAGCGGAGTAAAGGTCTTCATTACTGAAGATAAAGGTGTGTCTGCAGATATGAAGTCTACAGTGGACCGCTACCTGAAATCAGCCTCCCTGGAGGAACTGATGCGGGTTAAGGACAAGGATGCCAATGTGAAGTTCTACGTGCGAAATGGCAAGGATGCCGACCACGTCAGTGAATTGCTGATGTTCGTAACCGGAATCAAGAACGTGGATATGGAAGTGAATGACCGTAAGATCGAAACCGTATTATTGACCCTTACCGGGGATATTGATCTTACTAAAATTGGTTCGCTCACCAAAAAAATGAATCTGCCTTCCGAATTGAATAAGGCGGAGAAGAAGAAATCCAAGTAAAACAAATTAGCCAGTAATGATGGGGTAGGGTATCCTGCCCCATTTTTGGCATTTAAACCAACATCGATGAAAAGTACATACCGTTTAACAGTACTCTTTGGCAGTTTTGCCATCATACTGCTGGCCCTTAGCTGTTCCAGTACCCAGAGCCTCCAGGAATACTATGTGGATAATGCGGAAAACCCGAATTTCCGATCGCTTGACGTACCGGCTAATATTCTCAAACTGGATCAAATGGATTTAAGCGAGCAGGAACAGAAAGCCCTTGGCTCTTTTCGCAAGTTTAACATCCTGGCTTTTATGAAGACCCCTGAAAATGAAGCGGCCTTCCAGGAAGAAAGTTCAAAGGTAAAGGCAATCCTGAAACAATCCGATTACAAAGAGCTTATGAAACTGAATTCCAAATATGGGAAAGGAGTGATCAAATACCTGGGCGAGGGGGATGCCATTGATGAGGTGATCATTTACGGGAACAGCAGTGAAAATGGATTTGCGCTGATCCGTGTCCTGGGAAAGGATATGAACCCGGCTTATATTGTACAACTCATACAGAGTATTGAAAGTTCGGACCTTCAGGGAGAAGGCTTTTCGGAGCTTACCGGCCTGCTTAAGGGTTAATTGCAAACAGATTACTTTTCAGATCCCGGAGACCAACTGGTTTTCGGGATTTCTTTTTTTTGTCCGATTGCATTATCTTGACAGCAACGGATAAAACGATCATTCTCTAAATCTGAAAGAATATGGAAGACGCACAGATCTGGATCGAAAAAGGGATTGACTTTATTGTAACCTTCGGCCCCCGGGTAATCGGGGCCATCCTCATCTATATCATCGGTTCCTGGGTCATTAAAAAGTTAATCGGGGGCCTTCGCAAGGTCATGGAAAAAAGCAACTACGAGGAATCCCTGAAACGCTTCCTGATGCGCTTGCTCACATGGGCCCTGCGCATTCTGCTTATCCTGGTGGTTGTGGATCAGCTGGGGGTAGATGTCACTACTTTTGCGGCTGTGATAGCCGCGGCTGGTCTGGCTGTTGGCCTGGCACTGCAGGGGTCGCTTTCAAACTTTGCCGGAGGAGTGCTTATTCTGGTATTTAAACCGTATAAGATAGGAGATCTTATTGAGGCGCAGGGAACAATAGGTACGGTGCGGCTAATCGATATTTTCACCACCAAACTGGCCACTCCTCAGAACAAACTTGCTATTGTCCCGAATGGGGCGATGGCCAATGGCAATATCATTAATTACACAGCCCTGGGACAAATCCGGGTAGACACGGTCATTGGGGTAGATTACGCCTCGGACATCGCCCAGACCAAAAAAGTGCTGATGGAAGTGCTCACCTCAAACCCCAAGGTCCTCAAGGAGCCGGCCCCTACTGTAAATGTGATGGAACTCGCGGATAGTTCTGTAAATTTTGCAGTAAGGCCGTATTGTAAACCCGAAGATTACTGGCAGGTTTATTTTGACACCTATGAAGGCTGTAAACTGGCCCTGGATGCCGCCGGTATTGAGATCCCGTACCCACATCGCGTACAGGTCCAGAAATAAACGATTTCCTTTGAATACCTCTTAAATCCCGGTATATTTAGACGGGCTGATATTTTTGAGTTCCTTTTTGATGTCCTGACTCACGTCCAGGGTATCAATAAACCGGGCGATGGTCTCTCGCGTAATTGCTTCGTTGGTTCGGGTCAGTCCTTTTAGCGCTTCATACGGATTGGGGTAGCCTTCCCGTCTGAGGATGGTTTGTATAGCTTCTGCAACCACGGCCCAGTTCTGCTCCAGGTCAGCAGCAATTTTGTCTGCATTTAAGAGCAATTTACCCAGGCCTTTTAAGGTGGCCTGAAAGGCGATGAGGGTATGGGCAAAGGGAACCCCTATATTCCTCAGCACCGTACTGTCGGTAAGATCTCGCTGCAGCCTGGAAACCGGTAATTTGGCAGCCAGGTGTTCGAACAGGGCATTGGCAATTCCCAGGTTCCCTTCTGAATTTTCAAAGTCAATCGGGTTTACCTTATGAGGCATGGCCGACGAACCCACTTCTCCGGCTTTGATCTGCTGCTTGAAGTAATCCATGGAGATATAGGTCCAGAAATCCCGGTCCAGATCAATCAGGATGGTATTGATGCGTTTGAGGCTGTCAAAAAGGGCTGCCATATGGTCATAATGCTCAATCTGGGTGGTGGGAAAGGAATAATGCAGCCCCAATTGTTTCTCAACAAAACGGCGGCCAAAACCTTTCCAGTCTATTTCCGGATAAGCTATCTGGTGTGCATTGAAGTTTCCTGTTGCCCCTCCAAATTTAGCGGCCATGGGGATTCCCTTAAGGGTGCTCAGTTGTTGCCCGAGCCTCTCAGAAAATACCTGTAATTCCTTTCCGAGTCGGGTGGGGGAGGCCGGCTGACCGTGCGTGCGGGCCAGCATGGGTATATCCTGCCACTCCCCGGATAATTTCTCGATTTTTTCGGTCAGGGAAGTAAATCCCGGCAGGTATTCTTCCTGCAGTACTTCTTTCAGGGAAAGCGGGATGGCTGTATTATTGATGTCTTGCGAAGTGAGCCCGAAATGAATAAATTCCTTAAAGTCCTGCAGGCCCAGCGCATCGAATTGCTGTTTTATAAAATATTCTACAGCCTTCACATCGTGGTTGGTAGTTTTCTCGATGCTTTTAACGGCCTGCGCATCCGCAGGCTTAAAGTTTTTATAGAGTTCCCTGAGGGCTTTAAAATGAGTCGGATCAAAGCCTTTTAATTGCGGCAGCGGCAATTCACAAAGGGCGATAAAATACTCCACCTCCACCCGGATTCTATAGCGGATCAGGGCGGCTTCGGAGAAGTAGTTACTCAGGCCTTCCACCTTGCTGAAATAGCGTCCGTCTATAGGTGAAATTGCCTGTAAATGGGAAGATGCCATAGCATGCTCGTTTTTAGGAAAGTGCAAAGATACTCATATTTGGGCTCTTACCCTATACCCCGTTTTATGTGACCCGACTTTCTGAATTTTTTGATCCGCGCCATAACCTGCCGGGTACGCGCCTGGTAAGCCGGGCTTTCCTGGCTGTAAAAGCGGGCTGTAATAGCTGCCAGTTCGTCGTGAATCCAATGGATTTCTGTTCCGAGCAGAAAGAGGCTCTGCATACTGTAGGCTTTGGGGGCAACCTTGCAGGGGCCGATAAGCCATCCAAAACAGGCTTCGGCAATACGTTGCTTATGAAGCATCGTCAGGGGCGGGGTATAAGGCGGATCAGAGGCTTTGTAACAGGCTTCTGTCAGTAATTCACAAATCTTGGCAAGCGGTCTGATAGAGGATTGTGGGGTAACGCTCATAAGCCCGGAGGTGAAGCGGTCCAGATGTGGATACAATTCCCATAGCTGTTCTTTACATACAAATTCGAGAACCCAGCAGGCGCGACTGCCGGTGGAGTCATTTTCAAGCAGGCAGATTTCCAGCAGTGGTTCGAACCATTCCGGTCGTGCAATTACCTCACGGGCCATCTGTTGACGGCTTTCCCTTAGTGCGCTTACCTTTACCAACCGTTTTTTTAGTTGGGAGACCAAAATTATCACTTAAATTTAAACTCAAAGATCACACGTGAAAGTACTAAAAAAATTCGCCCTCCTATTGCTGATTGTTCTGGTTGGAATGCAGTTTGTGAGGCCGGAAAGAAATATGGATAACTCGGATCATTTGTCACCTTTCCTGACAGAAACCAACCCTCCGGAAAACGTAAAACTTCTTATGAAAACCAGTTGCTTTGATTGCCATAGCAACCACACCGAATATCCCTGGTATAATAACATTGCACCGGTATCCTATTGGTTGGCAGACCATGTGAATGAGGGGAAAAGACATCTGAACTTTTCCGCCTGGCAAGCCTATGATGCCAAAAAGAAAGATCATAAGCTGGAGGAGGTAGTAGAAACGGTAGAGTCAGGGGAGATGCCCTTAAACGAATATACCTGGACGCATGCACGGCTTACCGATACGGAAAGACAGGCTGTAATCGAATGGGCAGAAGCTACCCGCGTACTCTATCGATTAAACGCTCGGCCAGAATAGGGACCCCTTCCGCAGCACGGGCCTTAATAATCTCCAGGGAATCCATGGCGTTTTCCAACAGGGCCGGTCTCGGATCAATTAAATACAGGGGTATGCCGGAAGCTTTGTAGTGTAACAGCCCGGCTGCAGGGTAAACCTGCAGGGAAGTCCCCACTACCATCAGAATATCGGCTTCTGCCGTTAAATGGGCCGCAAACTCCAATTCCGGCACGGCTTCCCCAAACCAAACAATATGCGGCCTTAGCTGGTACCCGGCAGAGCATAGATCGCCCCATACCAGGTCGCCTTCCCAGTTCAGAATTTCCATTTCAGGCCCGGTGCTCCGTGCTTTCAGCAGTTCCCCGTGCAGATGGACCACTTTGCGGCTGCCAGCCCTTTCATGCAGGTCGTCAATGTTTTGTGTAATCACCTGTACATCGAAATATTCCTGCAGGCTGGCAATGGCAATATGCCCCGGGTTGGGCAGTACCTCTTTGAGCTGTCTTCTGCGCTGATTGTAAAACTCAAGCACCAGCTCAGGATTGGCAGCAAAGCCTTCCGGAGAGGCTACTTGCATCACATCATGGCCTTCCCACAGGCCATCGGCATCCCTGAAGGTTTTAATTCCGGAATCGGCGCTCATGCCTGCCCCGCTCAATACTACCAGTTTTTCCATCTGCAGAAGAATGCGTTATTTTAAAGGCTTAAACCAAGCATCAAATTAGTAATTTTAAATCACCTACAACTGACCGGCCACATGTATTCGCCTTCTGACCATAAAATAGAATTGCTGGAATATCTGGAGGGCTTTATCAGTCCTGAACGGAGCAAGCGTTTTGAGCAGATTCTCAAAAAGCGTACACGCTATCTTACAGTGGCCCTGGAAGATGTATTCCAAATGCACAATGCCAGTGCGGTAGTCCGTTCCTGTGATGTATTCGGCCTGCAGGAGGCACATCTGATCGAAAAGCGTTTTGGAAAACGTCTGGATAAAAATATAGCCCTTGGAGCTCAGAAATGGGTAGATATAAGTCGCTACACAGGCCCTGAGGCCTGTTTGGAGACTTTGAAAAACAGGGGTTTCAGCATTGTAGCCACCACCCCTCACGGTGAATGTTATAGCCCTGAGAACATCCCCCTGGACAGACCATTGGCTTTGTTTTTTGGCACTGAAAAAGAAGGCCTGAGCCAGGAAATACTGAGTTGTGCAGATATGCGGTTAAAGATCCCGATGTACGGGTTTAGCGAGAGCCTCAATATTTCGGTGGCAGCGGCCATTATCATTCAGCAGCTCAGCAGCCGGTTGCGGGCTTCTGGTATTCCCTGGGGTTTATCAGAAGACGATATACTGGAAAAGCGCTTAGACTGGACTTGCAAATCCATAAATGGGGTAGACCAAATCATTGAAAGGTACAGCAAGCAGACTTAATTTTTTGTATTTTGTTAAGCCTAACCAATCCATTATAGTACAAATGACTGCTTTGTATATAGTAATCGGAGTACTGGTAATCATAACGGCACTTTATTTAATCGCCCCATCCAAATACGATATTTCAAGGACTATTGAGATCTCAAGGCCTGCTGCTGAGGTCTTCGAATACCTCAAATTCCTGAAAAACCAGGATGAATGGTCTCCATGGGCCCGCAAGGACCCGAATATGAAAAAAGAACTCAAAGGAGAAGACGGCTCGGTGGGAGCCATTAGTTTCTGGGAAGGGAACCGAGAAGTAGGCTCCGGGGAACAGGAGATTACAGCGGTACACCCGGACAGGCGTGTTGAAACGGAACTGCGCTTTCTCAAACCATTCAAATCGGTTTCAGACGCCTATATGGAGGTAGAGGCCCTTGAAAAAGAGAGTACCCAGGTACGATGGGGTTTTACCGGGACCAATGGTTTCCCAATGCGACTTATGATGCTCTTTATGAGTATGGATAAAATGGTAGGGAAGGACTTTGAGGAAGGGCTGTCCAATTTAAAGCGTCAACTCGAAAAGGGTTCGTAAAGATTAACTGAAAAACAAAACCAAAGGAAATGGAACAAAACATGGTAGCCTGGTTTGAGATCCCTGTTACCGACATGGAACGGGCTAAAAAGTTTTATGAAGCAGTTTTTAAGGTAAATATTGCTGTTCACCAGATGAATGAACTGCAGATGGGATGGTTCCCTTCAGCAGAAGGGAAAAGCGGGGCTTCCGGGACGCTCATCCGGCATCCGGACTGGTATTTTCCCAGTGAGACCATGGGGCCCCTGCTCTATTTTTCTTCGGAAGATGTAAGCAATGAATTAGGCCGGGTAGAGCAGGCCGGCGGGAAAATTGTTGTGGATAAAAGGCAAATCAGCCCCGAGCATGGCTTTATGGGGGTGTTTATCGACTCTGAAGGCAACCGCATTGCCCTGAATTCTGCCAAATAAACGGTCTAATCTGCGAGTTCCAGTAAAGCTATCTCATAATCGTTATCCAGGGTCACCTTGCCTCCGGAAACGGTAACCGAGGTACCCGAATACGTGTCGTACAGGAGCGTTCCGTCGCCGAAAAACCCCTTTACCCAGAGCGATTTCTTTCCTTTTGGAAGGTCCAGGCCTACAACTACCTTATCCCTGAACTCCTCGTCTGTCAGAGAACGGCTGAACACATAAGGTTTTCGGGATAACCGCTTGTGTTTTCCGGCTCCCACGGCCGGATGGTTACTCCTGAACTGACCCAGTTTTTGCCAGTGCTCCAGAATTTCCCGTGTCCGGGGCAGGCTGTCTATCTCCTCCCAGTTCATAAAGGAGCGCAGGGTTGCGTCCCCCTGGGTGCCCTCAATTACAAGAGACCGGGCCGATTCATCCCCGTAATAGACCTGAGAGGTTCCCGGGCTTAACAGCAGTACATTGGCCGCCCGAAAGGGTTTTGCCCGCTCCTTGTCAAAAGGGCTGCCGTCATCATGAGAAGTCAGGTAATTCAGCACACCCTTCCCTTTTAGCTTGGAATGCAGCAAACTGCTGTACTTGGAAAAGATGCTCTCGTAGTCCTTATTGGCGTCTGTCTTCAGTTCAAAATTAATCAGGCTGTGAAACCCGTGGTCAAAATAATCTACCTTTTTGTCCCCAAAGTCGTAAAGGCGCCCGCCTGAGGCCCCATAGTTATATACTTCCCCAACCATATAAAAAGGATTGTCATCCAGGACCTTATCGGGGTTTCTCTTTTTCCAGGCCTCAAATGCAAAGGCTGCTTCCTTATACAATTCGGCCCACGCCTTTTCATCGGCATGCTTAACGGTATCTACGCGGAAGCCGTCAATTCCCAGGTCATTTACATAATCCGTAAGCCACTTGATGATGTAAAACCTTGGCGCCCTGGGATAACCAGTCCTGTCAAAAAAGCTCTGTAATTCGTCCAATTCAATGCTCAGGCGGCCTTCAGATTTCCATTTGGCCAGCAGCGCATCCGGGATTTCCACCGCGGCATCCGATTCGGTATAGATATCGGGTAAGTTTTCGACCAGAGTACAGGCAGTGGTGGTTTCGTAATCGGAAAAGGTACAGGTGGGTTCCAGTCGGACCCAATCTTCAGGCCATGCAGGATCTGCTTCGGTAACCGGGCCGGTGTGGTTTAGGACCACATCCATCAGGATACGTATACCCTTTTGGTGCGCTGTCTGAACCAGGGTTTCAAGCTCCTTGCGGGTTCCGAAATTCGGGTCGAGGGCAGTCCAGTCTTTTGCCCAGTAACCGTGGTATGCGTAGGTGTTGCCCGTGCCCTCATCTGTGTCTGCGTGGACCTGTTCCACCACAGGGGTGAACCATATGGCGTTAATCCCCAAATCCGTAAAATACCCCGCTTCGATTTTTGCCGTTATTCCTGCCAGATCCCCGCCCATAAAACCTCTTAAAACACCGGTGTCGTTGGATCGGTCGTAATTCAGGTCGTTTTCCGGATTGGCGTTGTAAAACCGATCTGTAAGCAGGAAATAAACGTTGGCACCCTCCCAGTAAAAAGGGGTGGCCGAAGCCAGGTCTTCTGTGGGTGCTGTTTCAGGTTGTATTGTTTTTTCTTGGGTTTCGGCTTTGGGTTTACAGGCCAGGAAAAGAAAGCTGAGCAGCAGGAAGGGCCACAGTTTGTTCATCAGACGGGTTTTGGCCTAAAACTAAAAAATGCAGGGGTAAATAGAAAATTTATTTTTGGCGATTCAGCACTTTGTATTCCTCATAGCAACTGCTTAACGCATCCAGTATCTGCAGGTCGTTCGCCGTGCGGATAAAGGAACTCGAATAATTGCAGTTGGTCAGGATATCTTCTATATCCACTTTTTCCAGTTGCAACAACTCCATAAGTGTTTCCCGGTCGAATTTCGAAGCCAGCAGGTCCCGAATCTGGTCGTCTTCTTTCATTTGCCTGAGTTTCCGCATCTGCCGGGGCTGTTTCCCAAATAAATTACGAAGCAGATCTGCCGGATTCAGTATAGCCCCCAGAACCTTGGTAACCGCAGAGGGGCTTTTGCTGCCCGCTTCATAGCTTACCGGCAGGCCGGAGATACTGTACTGGTAGGCCGTATTTATCGGCAGGTTTTTTACGTCGATTTCCAAAAAACCGGTTAGCTGATAGGGCTGGACAATAACTTCTTCCAGGGCGTAGGCCAGTTCCGTCAGTGAGATCTTGGTGTCGCTGAAGCGGAACATATCATTGGTCACCCTTATTTTCTGCGATTTAAACCCCAGATAAGAGAAATACAGGGTGTCGTTTACGGCAGCCCGGATGGAAAATTCCCCCTTGGCATTGGTGATGGTCCCTATTACCTGATTGAGGTTGACAACGTGTACGCTCTCGAGCGGGGTCTGCGTCTGCGCATTCAGTACAACAGCGCTGAAAACCCCTTCAGGGGAATCATTGCCCGTCTCCTGCCCATGCAGGCCCAGGGTTGAAAATCCAACTAAAATGCTCAGCAAAACATACTTCATACTCCCATCCTGAAAATGATTTACGAAGAAAACAAAAAAATAAGGGGATTACCAATTTTTAGGATAGGCTTAACTAATAATATCCTGCCTTCCGTGAAGCCGGCTTCCCGCTTTTTTTACCTTTCTTTTTTCCGGATTTGCCTTTATGGGAAAACTTGCCTTTCCCGGATTTCTTCCCCCCACGGCCTTTGCTGGAACGGCCTCCGCCTCCCTTGCCGTAAGGATTGCTTGAGATTTCAACATGCACTCTTCGCCCCTGGAATTCCAGCTCCTTGAAGGTCTCTAACACCAATGGTGCCAGGCTGGAATCGGTATTGAAAAAGGAAAAAGTGTCTTTGGTATCTACCTTGTAGACATCTTCTTTCCCCAGGTTAAGGGTTGCTTTAAGGAGGTCCTTGAGGCTCATCCAGTCCAGGCCGTCCTTTTCCCCTATGTTTATAAAAAAGCGGGTAGAGCCATCAGAGTCATTTCTGGCTGCGTTCCCCTGTGGTTCTCCTGCTGCACTCAGATCCCTGGTTTTGCTGTAGAAATCATAAAACCTGCTGAATTCCACAGAGACCATTTTTTGAATGAGCGTTTCCCGGTCCAGGTCTTCAAATACGTCCTGAATAGCCGGAAGGTAGCCTTTGATCTCCGGGTTTACATCTGTATTCCGGATTTTATTGGCCAGGTGGTACAGTTGGATTTCGCAAATCTCCATCCCCTCGGGAAGGGATTTTTTTTCGAAAGACTGACCGATTATTTTTTCAATACTGCGGATACGCCGCTCTTCCGAACGGGTCAGAATAACCATGGAAACGCCAGATTTCCCGGCTCTTCCGGTACGACCACTCCGGTGGGTATAGGTTTCGGTCTCGTCTGGCAACTGGTAGTGTATCACATGGGTTACATCGTCTACATCAATACCCCGGGCAGCCACATCTGTGGCAACCAAAAGTTGTAACTGGTTCTTGCGGAATGCCGTCATCACCAGATCGCGCTGGTTCTGACTCAGGTCCCCGTGCAGGGCCCCTGCATTGTAACCGTCTTCTATTAATTTTTCGGCTACCTTTTGCGTATCCCTTTTGGTCCGGCAAAATATGACGGAAAAAATATCGGGATTGGCGTCTGCCAGCCTTCTCAGGGCAGCATAACGATCCCGTCCTCCGACGGTGTAGTATTCGTGACGCACAGAATCAATGGCCGTATTTTTGGCCCCTACCGTAATTTCTACCGGCTGGTTCATAAATTTTTTGGCAATCTGCGCAACTTCCCTTGGCATGGTTGCCGAAAACAACCAGGTAGATTTATCCTTCGGGGTGTTGGAAAGGATGTCTTTGATATCCTCAAAGAATCCCATATTGAGCATTTCATCTGCCTCATCCAGTACGCAATACTCGATCTTGGTGATATCTATCATCCCCCTGCCGATCATATCCTTTATGCGTCCGGGAGTGGCCACGATTATCTGCGAGCCCTTTTTGATCTGCCGGGCCTGGTCAGTTATGCTGGCACCTCCGTAAACGGCCGTAACACTCAGGCCTTTTACATATTTGGAATACAATTTCAGTTCATTGGTAATCTGCAGGCAGAGTTCCCGGGTGGGGGAGAGGATCAACCCCTGGGTTGTGCGGCTGTCCGCATTAATTTTTTGGATTAGCGGGAAGCCAAAGGCCGCCGTTTTTCCAGTACCGGTTTGCGCCAGGGCTACCAGGTCAGTTTCCCGTTCAAGTAAAACCGGGATGGTTTGTTCCTGGATCTGCGAGGGTTTTTCGAACCCCATATCCTGTACGGCGTCCAAAAGGGGCTTGTTTAGCCCTAAAGAATCAAATGTTGTCATAGTTTAATTTAAGTGAAATAATCGCGAAGTAGGATGTTGCGTTCGCGTTTATTCCCCCTAAATTTTTGGGACACACGGCAACACTTGCTATACCAGCCGACTAATAAGGGCGCAAAGATACTTTTAATTCCCGAACAATCTGCTTTTTAAGGAATTATTGACAAAAAGAATAGAAATTCAGAGTGCCCGGGGATCACTCCCTTTATACAATTGTTTTCAAAAAGGCATACAGGCTTTCAAAAGCCCGACCCCTGTGACTGATGCGGTTCTTTTCAGCCAGGGATAGCTCCGCAAAGGTTTCACGGTATCCCTCCGGCCGGAAGACCGGGTCATAGCCAAAGCCCCCGCTTCCTTCGGGCTTATTTGTTATCCATCCGGTAACCCGACCTTCAAAGGTTCTGTAGGTTTCGCCCATTACCAGCGTTATAACGGTCCTGAACTGAGCCCTCCGGTCAGTGACTCCCTGTAATTGTTGCAGGAGTTTCTGCATATTTTTTTCAGCATCTGCTGTTTCTCCGGCATACCGGGCTGAATAAACTCCAGGAGCCCCGTTGAGCGCTTCAACTTCCAGGCCGGTATCGTCTGCAAAACAATCCAGGCCGTAGGTATGCTTTACATAGGCCGCTTTTATCCGTGAGTTCCCTTCCAGGGTTTCCGCAGTTTCGGCTATAGGCTCGTGGCATCCAATATCGCTGAGTGAGCGCAGCAGGAAGTTTTCGGGGAGCATTTGCTGCACTTCTGCAAACTTATGTTTGTTGTGCGTGGCAAAAACCAATTCTTTCATGGGTATTTTTTCTTAGTCGGCTATAGAGCCTCAAAAATACTACTTTTATAGCCCTAAACTGACTTATGAAGAAACTGGAACTCGCCCTGCCCCCGGTAGTGGTTTTTTTGATTTTTGGAGGGGCCATGTATTTGCTGGACCTGATACTGCCATTTGGAGAATTCGATTTTTTTGGTCGCAAAACCCTTAAGAGGGTACTTGCCGGATTGGCATTGCTGATCGGGTGTATGGCTGTACTGGCCTTTTTGTTCAAAAAGACTTCTTCCAACCCCATGCAGCCGGATAAGGCCAGTACCCTGGTGGTTTCCGGAATTTACAATTATAGCCGCAACCCGATGTATCTGGCTTTGCTGCTGGTACTGCTGGCCTGGGGAATTCACCTGGGCAATGCCTTTAACACGCTGCTGGCTGCAGCTTTTGTAGGGTATATGAACCGCTTCCAGATCGTTCCGGAAGAAAGGGCGCTTGCAGAAAAATTCGGATCGGAATACAAGCGGTATTGCAGCCTGGTACGCCGATGGTTTTGATTGGCTCTTTCCTTAATATTTCAAAATATTAGGTATTTTACTAATAAAGTAATATATTAGCTTTTAAACTAATATTATGATAGCTATACTTACCGGGGATGTCATCAATTCGGCTGGCCATCCCCCTGAAAGCTGGCTGGTCGATCTCAAATCTCTGTTAGGAAGTCTTGGAAGTAATCCGGAAGACTGGGAAATTTATAGGGGTGATGAGTTTCAGGTCCGCATGAACGTATCAAAGGCTCTGGAAACCGCCATCTGTATAAAGGCACAGCTCAAATGCAGGAAAGGGATGGATGTACGAATTGGCATTGGATTGGGAGCAGAATCGTACCGGGCTCCAAAAGTAAGTGAATCCAACGGCCCGGCATACCAGGCATCGGGCGGGGTTTTTGATCGCCTCAGGGATGAAAAGCTGCACTTACAGCTTTCCAGCGGAAATGCTGCGGCAGACACCGGTATGAACCTGATCCTGAAATTGGCGTCACACTTCATGGATGACTGGAGCCCCGTTTCAGCGGAGGCCGTTCTAAAAGTATTGCAATCCCCCGGGGTCTCCCAGGAACAGATGGCCTGCGAACTCGGGATACAGCAATCGGCCGTGAGCCAGCGCTTAAGCAGGGCGCGCCTGGACCTCCTGGAAGAATTGTTATCCTATTACACTGATCAATACCTAAAATCCATACGATGATATTTTTAAAACTCCTGCTGGCGCACCTTATCGGAGATTTTATCCTGCAAACCAATAAGGGAGTAGTACATAAAGAAGCTAACAGGGCCGCTTCCTGGTATTTATACCTGCACCTGCTCATCCACTTCGGGCTGCCGCTACTATTGCTCTGGGACCTGAGTTACTGGAAACTGGCCCTGGTATTGGCTCTTTCCCATGGGGTTATAGATCTGATTACCCTCTATACCCGGCACTGGTACAAATTCAAAAGCTTTCCTTTTTTCCTGGACCAGGCAGCCCATCTGCTCGTATTGTTCGCATTGGCTTCCTATCCGGATACCCGGCAGGCATTTTTGCGTTTAGTGGAAAATCTGGACTGGCCCCTGATAACCGGCCTTGTTTTTGTAACCTACCCCGCGGCCATCATAATGACCAAAATTCTGGAGGGATTTTCCGAAAGGATCCCTACAGACCATAAATCGCTGCCAAATGCCGGAAAATATATCGGGATCATCGAAAGGCTGCTCGTATTCCTCTTTATTTTACTGGACCGCTGGGAGGCTATTGGCCTGTTGATTGCAGCAAAGTCCGTCTTTCGTTTCAACGATCTGAAAGAAAGCAATAATCGAAAGTGGACCGAATACATACTCATTGGAACGCTGCTGAGTTTCGGCCTGGCTATTCTGGCCGGCCTCGCTGTGCGTTTTGTCTGCTGACGGTTCGATCGCTTTTGCACAATTCTCAATAGATAGGCCTTCATAGCTACAAAAATTCAAAGGAAGGTCGCCACATTTAACGGGAATCTTTTTTCGGCCTGTAGCTCTGGAGGCCTTTCAAATTCTTTTTATCTTCACAGCCTGTTATAGAAAAGATATCAGTTGTGGGCAGGAAATACGTTTTTGATTTTGACAGTACCCTAACCCAGGTGGAAGCCCTGGATATCCTGGCCGAAATCAGCCTGCGCGACCGGGCAGACAGGGATGAAATAATCCGGGAGATTCAGGAGATAACCAATCTTGGGATCGATGGGGATATCTCCTTTACGGAATCTCTGGAGAGGCGCATCAAACTGCTCAATGCCACACGGGAAGACCTGCAGGAACTCATAGCTGAATTAAAAAACCGTATCTCCCGTTCCATCAGCAGTAACAAGGAGTTTTTCCAGAAGTATGCCTCCGATATTTACGTGATATCCTGTGGCTTTAAAGAATTTATAGATCCGATCGTACAGGCCTATGATATCCCGGCAGAACGGGTTTACGCCAACAATTTCGAGTTTGATGAAAACGGGAAGATAGTTGGTTTCGACACTGCGAATGTGCTGGCTTCGCACAATGGCAAAATTGCCTGCCTGAAGGCCCTGGACCTGCCCGGCGAAGTACAGGTTATCGGGGATGGCTACAGCGATTATGTAATGCGTGAGGCGGGGATCGCCCATAAATTTTTTGCATATACGGAAAATGTCCACCGCCAGAAGGCAGCTGCACATGCCGACCATATTACACCGAACCTGGATGAATTTTTATACATAAACGATTTGCCAAGAAACCTCTCGTATCCCAAGAACCGAATTAAAATATTGCTGTTGGAGAATGTACATCCGGCAGCTTTTGAGAACCTGTCCGAAGACGGGTTCTCAGTGGAATTGATAAAACACAGCCTTTCAGAGCAGGAACTTATTGAAAAAATCAAAGGGGTGCATGTACTGGGGATCCGCTCGAAAACCCGCGTGACCAAAAAAGTACTGGATGCAGCAAATAAATTGCTGGTGGTAGGTGCTTTTTGCATCGGGACCACGCAGATTGAACTTGAATATGCCAAGCAGAAAGGGGTGGTGGTTTTTAATGCGCCCTACAGCAATACCCGTTCGGTCGTAGAACTGGCCATAGGGGAAATCATCATGCTGATGCGGAGCATATTTCCAAGAAGTACTGAATTGCACAACGGCCAATGGAATAAAACGGCTGCGAATTCTAAAGAAATAAGAGGCAAGAACCTTGGAATAGTCGGTTACGGGAATATCGGAAAGCAACTCTCCGTTTTGGCGGAAGCCATGGGGATGCGCGTATACTACTACGATATTAACGACAGGCTCGCGCTGGGGAATGCCACCAAATGCGATACTTTGGAAGACTTACTGAATGTATCCGATGTGGTTACCCTTCATGTGGATGACAACCCTGCCAACAAAAATTTCATCAGCACCAGGGAAATAAACCAAATGCGCAGGGGAGCCTATCTCATTAATCTGTCAAGGGGCTTTGTTGTAGATATAGCGGCCCTGGACGCTGCGCTTAAAGATGGAAAACTCTCGGGGGCCGCCATCGATGTGTACCCGGAAGAACCTGCAGCCAACGGCCCCTTTGAAACCCTGCTCAGCACGCATCAAAATGTGATCTTAACCCCTCATATTGGAGGGAGTACTGAAGAGGCACAACGGGATATTGCGGATTTCGTCCCCAATAAGATCATGGAGTATATCAATTCAGGCAGCACAGTAGATGCTGTGAATTTCCCTAATATCCGCCTGCCCAAGCAGCAGAATGCCCATCGATTTCTGCATATCCACAAGAATGTGCCGGGAATTATGGCTCATATCAACCAGGTATTGGCAAATTATGATATGAATATTACAGGGCAGTATCTCTCCACAGACAGCGAGGTGGGCTACGTGATCTCCGACCTGGACAAGGACTATAACAAGGAGGTGATTAAAGCCCTTAAAGGGATTGAGCACACCATCAAGTTCCGGGTCCTCTATTAATAGATAGTCTTTTCAGGCACTGTTTTAATGTATATCCCTCCCCGGGCGTGGGTGGTATGCCAATGGCTTAATCATTGTGGTAGGGGTCACCTTTCAGAATGCTGAAGGCCCTGTAGAGCTGCTCTACTGCAATCATACGGACCTGTTGATGGTTAAAAGTCATTTTGGAAAGGCTGATAAGGTCATGGGCCTTTTCCCGTATTTCGTCTGTAAACCCATAGGCTCCGCCGATGACCACTAACAGTCGCTTGGGGCCGGAGTTCATGCTTTTCTGAATATGCCGTGCAAACCCCCTGGAGCTGAATTGTTTTCCTTTCTCATCCAAAAGCCAAAGCCGGTCTCCGGGAAGTAATTGCTTCTCCAGCTGCGCACCCTCTTTTTCTTTTAATTTAGCCTGATCCATACCCCCGGCGCCTTTGATATCCGGGAGGTAAATGATTTCGAAGGGGATATAGCGCTTAAGCCGTTGCGCGTATAAATCTATGAGCTGCTGCAAGGCCGGCGAATCAGTTTTTCCTGTTGCGAGTAGTACAATTTTCACAGGGTAAAAGTAAGATATCCATTGAACTTCTGCTCATGGGATGCATGTTTCCCGGGAATTTGTTAGGACAAAGGGTCTGGGTCTGCAGTCTTCTGAACTTTCCGCAAACTATTTACTACTTTAGCAGTACAATAAAATTGCATGATTTCAGCCGCTAAATTTCAGGAAGAATTAGAGTTGATAATAGCCAATGCCCTTCGCGAAGATATAGGGGATGGTGACCACAGCTCCCTGGCCTGTATTCCGGCTTCTGCCCGTGGAAAAGCCCGTCTTCTGGTAAAGGATGAAGGGCTTTTGGCCGGAGTCGATTTTGCCCGGCAGGTTTTTGAGAAAGTGGATCCTTCCATGGAAATGGAGGTGCTGATGCAAGATGGCAGTCCGGTTACTTACGGAGACACGGCCTTCTACATCAGCGGCTCTTCCAGGAATATTCTGCAGGCCGAAAGATTGGTCCTCAATGCCATGCAACGGATGAGTGCCATTGCCACCAAGACATCGAAATACGCCAAACTACTGGAAGGAACCGGTACTAAAATCCTGGATACCCGGAAAACCACGCCGGGGATCAGGGCCCTTGAAAAATGGGCCGTAAAAATCGGTGGGGGCGAAAATCATCGATTTGCCCTTTATGATATGATCATGCTCAAAGACAACCATATCGATTTTGCCGGGGGTATTACCCAGGCCATACTGCAGACAAAGGACTATCTCAAAAAACATTCAAAAAACCTCAAAATTATTGTCGAAGCCCGGAATTTGGATGAGGTATCGGAAATTCTAAGCTCAGAAGGCATCTACCGTATCCTCCTGGATAATTTCAATTACGAGGATACCCGCAAGGCGGTAGAACTTATAGCGGGCCGCTGCCAGAGCGAATCTTCCGGAGGGATCAATGAAAAAACACTGCGGAAATATGCAGAATGCGGGGTTGATTATATTTCCAGCGGGGCCCTGACCCATTCCGTATCCAATATGGACTTTAGTTTAAAGGCGGTTTAGATGGCGAATAACCGGGCTGAAAAACTTGAAAGAATCCCTCTTGTACGCTGGCTGGTGTTTGTACTTAAAAGAGTACGCCTCAAGGCATTTGAGGGCCTCTCCCTTTTTGACCTGACGGTTATGTACACCCGTGGGATCATTCGCGGGGCGCTTTCCACCCGGGCAAGCGCCATTGCATTCAGCCTGTTTATGGCCCTTTTCCCGCTGGTGCTGTTTTTGCTGACACTGGTCCCTTTTGTTATTCCGTTTGTGAGCGTGGGGAACAGCGATTTTGACACACAGTTTTTGAGTTTTCTGGAGTCTTTCCTGCCTACGGCCACAGGCGAATATTTTACTGAAATCTATCAACAGTTAAAGGATCAGAAAAGAGGAGGCCTTTTGTCTTCCACCTTCCTGATTTCCATTTTTCTGATGGCCAATGGCGTAAATTCAATTTTCAGTGGCTTTGAGACCAGTTATCACATAGAACTCACCCGGAATTTCTTCAAGCAATACGCCTACGCATTAATGGTGGGCCTGATCCTGTCCCTGCTGCTCATTCTCGGGGCAGTGGTCTATGTGTATTTCGAATTTTACGTATTGGGGTACCTCTCCAATTTCACGGCAAAGACCAGCGGTGTGGTTCTGGATGAAGGTGAAATTTTAGGGGCTCAGATCGGGAAAGTGCTGTTTTTTATATTGCTCACGTATTTTACAACGGCAATCCTCTATTATTTTGGGACAAGGGAGGGCAAAAGTGCCCGCTTTTTTTCCTACGGGGCCCTGATGACCACCCTGCTGATCCTGCTCACCTCCTACCTGTTTGGAATATATATAGATGAATTTGCAACCTATAATGAACTTTACGGGGCCCTGGGAGGTCTGTTGATCCTCATGGTCTATATTTGGCTGAACAGCAATATTCTGCTGCTTGGCTTTGAGTTAAATGCCACTTTAAATTATCTCCGAAAAAATCTTGAAAAGAATGAATAAAAGGTCTGTGCTCAGTATTATAATCTGCTTGTTGCCCTTGTTAGCCTGTAGCCAGAGTGTTACAGGTTTCTGGAAGACAATTGACGACAGGACAGGGAAGCCCAAGGCCCTTGTGGAGGTTTATACCAAGGAAAATAAGCTTTATGGGAAAGTCCGTAAGATTCTGGAGGAGGGAAAAGCGGATGCCCGCTGCGAAAAATGTGATGGGAAGCGCAAAGACAAGCCCATTGTGGGGATGACCATCATTACCGGATTAGATAAGTCCGGCAACCATGAATGGAGGGGAAAGTATTTGTTTGATCCTGAACAGGGGATGACCTTTCGCGCCAAAATCTGGTGGGACCCGGACAACCCTCAGCAATTAAAGGTTCGCGGATACCTGGCCTTCTTATATCGGACTCAGACCTGGGTCAGGGCCGAAAACCAATAGCTATGGGTTATTTTGTCGATGTCTTGCTTCCCATTCCGCTCGAAAGGAATTTTACTTATTCCGTAAACGCTGAGGAAAAGCAACTGCTCGAACCGGGAATGCGCATAGCGGTCCCCTTTGGAAAATCCAAATTGTATACAGGGATTGTCCTGGAAGTACACCAGCGGGCTCCTGAGGCCTACGAGGCAAAAGAAATTTACCGCATCCTGGATGAGAGCCCTTTGGTATCTGCTGCGCAATTGGAGCACTGGAATTGGATTGCCCATTATTATATGTGCACCCTGGGCGAGGTGTTCCGGTCAGCAGTTCCTTCTGTTTTTTTGCTGGAAAGTGAAACCAGGGTACGGAAAGGGGAGGCAGCAGAGGTTCGGCAAGAGCCCCTGAACGATTCTGAATACCTGATACTCGAAGCCCTGGACCACCAGGAAGTTTTATCGGTTACTGAAATTAGTGAGATCATCGACCGCAAACAGGTCTTGCCCCTTTTAAACCGCATGCTGGGGAGGGGGGCTATTCGAATGGAAGAACGCCTGCAGAAAGGTTATACTCCCAAAAGAGTAAGGTATCTGCGCCTCCATCCCGACTACAGGGAAGAATCATCCCTGCAGGCACTTCTGGATTCCATGAGTCGTGCGCCGGCCCAGAGCCGCCTTATTTTACAACTTTTCCAGCTGCAGCAGGGAAGGGAAAAACCTGTAAAAAGCAAAGAACTGGAAGAGCGGGCGCAAAGTTCCAGGTCCGTTGTCCGAACCTTGCTCGATAAAGACATACTACAGGAGTATTACCTTGAAGAAGACCGGGTCATTTTTGATGGAAGCGCACCCGGAAATGCCAATATCCAGCTCAATGAGGAGCAGCAGCAGGCTTTTGCTGTTATCCGGTCTGCATTTGCTACAGACCGGGTTACGCTCCTGCACGGGGTTACGGCTTCAGGGAAAACCGAGGTGTATATTGAATTGATCAGGGAATTCCTGCGTAAAGGGAAGCAGGTATTGTACCTGGTACCTGAAATCGCCCTGACCGCCCAGCTGACTTCTCGGCTGCAATTGGTTTTCGGGCAGCGGGTAGTGGTTTTTCATTCCAGGCAAAACCAGCAGGAAAGAGCTGAGATATGGTACCATGTAAGGCAGGCCGGGGAAAAGGCCTCCGTTATTCTTGGTGCCCGATCGGCGCTGTTCCTGCCTTTCAGTGAACTCGGGTTGGTCATTGTAGATGAGGAACATGAAAACACGTATAAACAGTTTGATCCTGCCCCGCGTTACCATGCCAGGGATGCAGCAATTGTACTGGCCAAAAGTGCGGGGGCGTCCGTTTTGCTGGGCTCTGCCACTCCCAGCATAGAAAGTTTCCATAATGCGCAAAATGGAAAATATGGTTACGCCCGCTTATCCAGGAGATACTCTGAGGTACTCTTGCCGGAAATGGAATTGGTGGACCTGGCCGTGCAGTACCGCAAAAAACGAATGACAGGCCATTTTTCGGAACGCTTGCTGGAGGAGATTCGCCTGGCCCTGCAGGCGCACCGGCAAATCATACTGTTCCAGAACCGCAGGGGTTTTGCCCCGGTAGTGGAGTGCAAAACCTGCGGGCATGCCCCGCAATGCCCTAACTGTGATGTTAGCCTGACGTTTCATCAAAGACGTAATGAATTGCGTTGTCATTACTGTGGCTTTCACAAAGCCCTGGATCCTGCCTGTGAGGCTTGTGGCAACCCAACCCTGGACACCAAAGGCCTCGGGACGGAACAGGTTGAAACCGAGCTTTCGGAGTTGTTTCCGGAGGCTAATTTGGCCCGTATGGACCTGGATACCACCCGGGGAAAATATGCTTATCAGCAGATCATTTCAGAGTTTGAGGCAGGCGAAATTGATATCCTGGTAGGGACGCAAATGCTGAGCAAAGGATTGGATTTCAGAAATGTAGCCCTTGTTGGGGTAATGAATGCTGACTCCCTTTTGAATTTTCCGCATTTCCGGGCGCACGAACGTTGTTTTCAATTGCTGACTCAGGTGGCGGGCCGCGCTGGCAGGACAGCCGAGCGGGGAAAGGTGATTATACAAACCTACAACCCCTACCATCAGATATTAAAGCAGATAGCAGCAGACGATTTCGAGGGCATGTTCAGGGATCAGCTCTATGAGCGGGAACAATTCCATTACCCTCCCGCTGTCCGGATAATCAAAATTACCTTCAGGCACAAAGAATACAACCGGGTAGGGGAGGGGGCAGCCTGGTTTGCAAAATTTATGCGACAGCTGTTCGGGGAGCAGGTTTTAGGTCCTGAATTCCCGCCCATAGCCCGAATCCGTAATCAGTACCATAAAAACATATTATTGAAGATTCCATCCGGAC
The DNA here is from genome assembly GCF_052497835.1 of Robiginitalea insularis. Taxonomy (NCBI): domain Bacteria; kingdom Pseudomonadati; phylum Bacteroidota; class Flavobacteriia; order Flavobacteriales; family Flavobacteriaceae; genus Robiginitalea; species Robiginitalea insularis. Next base: position 33,127 of record NZ_CP199296.1, on the reverse strand, counting down.
AATCCCTTTCACAAACAAAAAATAGCATTAAAAGAATTGAACGTTCCTTTAATGCTATTTCACAATACAGAAGTATTCGTGTGATCTATAATGTGGACTATATTTAATTAAACATTGCTCAGGGCCTCGGCCAGCTCGGTTTTTTTGTTCCGGCTCAGCGGTATAGAGCGCCCGCTCACTTCAACGTTCTTACTGTTGAATTTCTCAATCTTCTCCAGATTAACGATATAGGATTTGTGAATCCGCAAGAATTTCTCCGATGGCAATTGTTTCTCGAAAGCCTTCATTGTAGAAAGGATCACGATATTGGCTTCATCGGTTACTAATTTGATGTAGTCTCCGAGGGCTTCAATCCACTTAATGTCATTCAGGATTACTTTCCTTTTCTTCAGATTGCTCTTTACAAAGATATGCTCCTCATCCTCGGTAACCTTGTGCATTTGCTCGTACTTGGATACCGCCCGTTTTACGGAGGCATCAAAGCGCGCCATTGTAATGGGCTTGTGCAAATAATCGGTTACATCATAATCAAAAGCCTTGAGTGCATAATCCGGCTTTCCGGTGATCAGAATTACCTGTGGCGGGTTCTCAAGGGACTCCAAAAGGTCGAATCCGTTGATTATTGGCATTTCCACATCCAGAAAAATCAGATCAATTTCGTTGTTCTTGATGCCGTTTTTGGCCTCAATAGCGTTGCTGTACTCCGCAACGAGGGCTAAATTCGGATGATTGTTCACCAACTTTGCAACTGCCATACGCTGCATTGATGAGTCATCAACGACGATACTTCTTAATTTCATAAATGGTTGATTTGTGGGGTTAAATCATCGACAAATTACATAAAATACACGCTTAAGTGCAACAAAAGTTGTAAACATTGCACGGAAAACTGTACGATTGACAATGACCATAGTTTAAATTTTGGGTTTTAGGTTAAGCTTGAAATTTTAAGATTCTTCTACCTATAACGAAGTTTTTTTCTATTTCTTGTAAATGCTTGGAAGAATTCTTACTTTTGCGCTCCTTTTAAATAATTTAATTATATGAACCATTACGAAACTGTTTTCATTTTAAATCCCGTTCTGTCTGAGACCCAGATAGAGGAAACAGTGAAGAAATTTGAAGATTTCTTGACAAAAAATGGCGCCAAAATGGTGTCTAAAGAAAATTGGGGCCTGAAAAAACTGGCATACCCGATTCAGCACAAAAAAAGTGGTTTTTACCATCTTTTTGAATTCACCGCTCCCGGGGAGGTTTTAACTCCTTACGAGCAGGAATTTAAACGCGATGAGCGCATTATGCGTTTTTTGACCGTAAAACTGGACAAGCACGCCATTGAGTGGGCGGAAAAAAGACGAACAAAATTAAAAGCTAAAGCGTAAGGATATGGCCACTTTACAACAACAGGCAAAAGGTAAGAAGGATGGGGAGATACGGTATCTGACCCCATTGAACATCGAAACCAGCAAGCAAAAGAAATATTGCCGGTTCAAGAAATCAGGCATTAAGTATATTGATTACAAGGATCCGGATTTTCTGATGAAACTGGTTAATGAACAAGGGAAAATTCTTCCCCGCCGGCTTACCGGTACTTCATTAAAATACCAGCGAAAAGTTGCTCAGGCAATCAAAAGGGCACGCCACCTGGCGCTAATGCCGTATGTAGGAGATCTATTAAAATAAAGTCAGAGGGATCATGGAATTAATACTTAAGCAAGACGTTGAGAACCTTGGTTTCAAGGACGATTTGGTAACTGTAAAAAACGGTTACGGGCGCAACTATCTCATCCCTCAGGGAAAAGCAGTACTGGCTACACCTTCAGCAAAGAAGGTATTGGCCGAGAACCTGAGACAAAAGGCGCATAAAGAAAAGCAGGCAATTGAAGAGGCCGAAAAGCTTTCAGAATCCCTGAAGGCGCTGGAGATCAAAATCCCGGCAAAGGTTGGCGAAGCAGATAAATTATTTGGTTCGGTTACCAATATCGACCTGGCCGCTGCCCTTGAGAAGGAAGGCCACTCAATTGACAAGAAATATATCAGTATCAAAGGAGGCGCTATTAAGAGGGCCGGACCCTACGAGGCTGAAATTCGTCTGCACCGCGAGGTACAGCTTGAATTCCCCTTTGAGGTGATTGGAGAGAAGAAATAGTTCTCAAAGCATTAACTGTAAGTCCACTCTGCCAGCCGGGAGAGTGGATTTTTTTATATCCGGAGATTTTATGAAATACACAAGGTTGAGCAAAGAGCAACTGGAAGAGTTGCACCCGGAATTCATCAATTTCCTGGCCACCCAATCCATAACAGGCAGTGAATGGGAGGCCATTAAAAGGGATAAACCCCAAGTTGCGGAGGAGGAAATAGACATTTTTTCGGATCTCATTTGGGAAGGAGTGCTGGCCAAAGTAGCCTATCTCGAAAATATCAGTGCCCAGCACATGCATTTGTTTGAAACGGCCGAAAAGGAAATCAGGCTCATTTCAGTAAAAGTGATGAACCCGAATATCGACCTGCAAACCCAGGAAGGGTTTTCCTGGTTCCGTAAAAACTGGCAGTCTGACTTTGTTGAATATTTGACGGCTTCCAGGGCGTATACCGCAGACCCCAGTAAAGATAAGTTTGATCTGATACAGCAGGGGGCTGTGATCACAAAGGGGGAGTTGTTCCGCTGGTTTGATCAAATCATTCAAAACTAAGCCGGAGGTTTACCGAGCCTAAAACGGCTTTCGCTTATATTTGCATCACTGAAACGCATTATGGGACAGAAACCATCCATACCAAAGGGTACGCGCGATTTTTCTCCGGCAGAAGTCAGCCGTCGCAATTATATTATCAGCATTATCCGGCAGCAATTTGAACAGTTTGGCTTTCAGCCGATTGAAACCCCCTCCTTTGAAAACTACGATACCCTGACGGGGAAATACGGGGAGGAAGGAGACCGCTTGATTTTTAAGATTCTGAATTCAGGGGATTACCTGAAAAAGGTCAATCCTGAAGACTACGCCCAAAAGGACATTCAAAAACTGACGCCTCAGTTAAGTGAGAAAGCCCTGCGCTACGACCTTACGGTGCCTTTTGCCCGTTATGTGGTGATGCACCAGAACGAAATTGACTTCCCCTTCAAACGCTACCAGATCCAGCCCGTATGGCGGGCCGACCGGCCTCAGAAAGGCCGCTTCCGGGAATTTTACCAATGCGATGCCGATGTGGTGGGCACCGCCGGCCTGTTACAGGAACTGGAATTCATACAATTATATGACCGGGTATTCTCTGACCTGGGGTTGCAGGGGGTTACCATAAAACTGAACCACCGCAAAGTGTTGTCGGGAATTGCAGAACTTATAGGAGCCTCTGACAAACTGGTAGATTTTACGGTCGCCCTGGACAAACTGGACAAGATCGGACAGGAGAAGGTAAAAGCTGAAATGCTGGAAAAAGGTATTTCAGCTCAAGCTATTGAACAAGCCGCGCCTCTTTTTGATTTAAATGATGCGGCAGAACCCCTTTCTGCCCTGGAAGACCTGCTGAAAAATTCGGTAACTGGAAGTGAAGGCGTTGCTGAGCTCAAATACCTGCTGGCCCAGACAGCTTCCCTGGGGCTGCAAAGTACCCGCCTGCAGCTGGATGTGACCCTTGCCCGGGGCCTGAATTACTACACCGGGACTATTTTTGAAGTTTCCGCGCCACAGGGGGTGGATATGGGTTCCATAGGAGGAGGGGGACGTTATGATGACCTCACCGGGATATTTGGCCTTAATGACGTTAGCGGAGTAGGTATTTCATTTGGTCTGGACCGGATTTACCTGGTACTGGAACAGCTGGGTTTATTCCCTGAACAACTGGATCAGGCCCTGGATGTATTCTTTGTGAATTTTGGTAAAAAGGAAGGCGAAGCTGCCTTAAAGCTCCTTATGCAAGTTCGAAGTAAAGGGGTTCGGGCCGATATTTATCCCACGGATACCAAGGTGGGCAAGCAATTTAAATATGCTGACAAGCGAGATATTCCCCTGGTTGTCCTTATTGGGGAAGAAGAATTGCAATCCGGCGAATTTACCGTGCGCAATATGCGAAATGGAAGTCAGACCAATTACCGGCTGGACAAATGGGAGGAATTTACTGCAACCCTAAAGCATTGACCTTATTTGCTTGATCACGCTGCCGTAATAGGATCGCTCGTGGGGTACGTAGGCCTGGCTCATTGAAAGGCCCCATACCTTATCTGCAAAAGCGATAAGCGATTCCCAACGGACTTCTGCAACTTCCGATGCCTGCAATTGAAAAGCCTCAACCGGGAGATCGAGACGGCTCAGATAGCAATGGTGAAACTCACAATCACGGATACCGTTTGAATGTTCTTGTACGGATTTGAAGATCCGGTAAAAATAAAGATCTGCAATATGCATTTCCAGGCCCAGCTCTTCCTTGGCCTCCCTTAGTGCAGCTTCTTCTATGGCTTCCCCTGCAGCCACATGGCCGGCAACGGAAACATCCCATAAACCCGGGAAGGTTTTTTTGGTCTCAGAGCGTTTTTGGAGCAAGACCTGCCCGCGGCCGTTATATATCCATATATGTACTGTAGGATGAAAGAGTCCTTTTAAGTGCGCCTCAGATTTCAGGGTGCTTTTTCCTGTCGGAGTGCCGTTCTTATTCCAGATGTCGATCCGTTCGTCCATGGGATAGCGGTTTGCACATCAGTCAAAATAACTGAAGGTTTCCCCCTCCTTAATGGTCAGCAGTGTTTCGTAAATCAGTCGGATTACATTGGCCACGTCTTCCCGGTGTACCGTTTCCACAGTAGTATGCATGTAGCGCAAAGGAAGGGAAATCAGTGCGGAGGCAACTCCTCCGTTGCTATAGGCGAAGGCATCGGTATCCGTTCCGGTACTTCTGGAGGCCGCCATCCGCTGAAAGGGTATTTTCTTTGTTTCGGCAGTTTCCAGGATGCGTTCCCGCAATTTATTCTGAACGGCCGGAGCATAAGAAATCACCGGGCCGGCCCCGATCTCAGTTTTACCCTCTTTCTTCTGGTCGATCATGGGGGTGGTGGTATCGTGACAAACATCCGTAATTATGGCTGCATTCGGACGGATGCGCTGGGTGATCATTTCAGCTCCTCTCAGACCAATTTCTTCCTGTACGGAATTGGTAATGTATAAGCCGAAAGGGAGTTTCTTTTTGTTTTCATGCAACAGCCTGGCCACCTGTGCGATCATAAAGCCACCTGCCCGGTTGTCAATTGCCCGGCAGACAAATTTATCCTTATTCAGGATGTGAAAAGTATCGGGGTAGGTGATAACACACCCCACATGCACCCCTAATTTTTCTACCTCCTCTTTATCCTTTGCTCCGACATCTATGAAAATATTTTCAATTTTCGGAGGTTCCTCTTTGGATTTGTCACGGGTGTGGATGGCGGGCCACCCAAAGATACCCTTAACGATCCCTTTTTTGGTATGGATGTCTACCCATTTGGAAGGGGCGATCTGGTGGTCACTTCCCCCGTTGCGAATCACATAGATAAGGCCGTTGTCTGTGATGTAGTTAACATACCATGAAATTTCGTCAGAATGCCCTTCAATAACCACTTTGTACGGGGCATCCGGGTTAATCACCCCCACGGCCGTCCCATAGGTATCCGTAATAAAAGTATCCACATAGGGCTTCAGGTAATTCATCCAGATTTTCTGGCCTTCCCATTCGTAGCCGGTAGGGGAGGCATTATTCAGGTATTTTTCAAAAAATTCAAGCGATTCAGCATTCAGGATGGATTCGATTTTCATAGGAATGTGTTTGCTGCAAACTTACTAATATTCACGTTTATTTAATAGAAAGACATGCCCTTTATATGTACTTTTGACCCGGCTTATGAGAGAACTGAAAATTCCAAACCTGCTTTGGGGTATTACCCTGTTAGGACTCCCTTTGTCTGCCCTGGCACAAATTCCGGAGGAGCCCATTGATTCGCTTACCGAAAAACTCATCATCATTGAAGGTGATTCCATCTTTAAAAGCTCCATTGAGCTGGATGAGGTGTATATTTTCGGGAAACTGCAATTTGACAGCTATAAGGATAAGCTGCGGTATTATATACTCAGGCGAAAGACCCTTAAAGTATATCCGTATGCAAAGCTGGCCTCCGAGAGATTGGTTTCGCTGAACGAGCGTCTTTCAAAGATTAAATCCAAGCGTAAGCGGAAGCGATATACCAAGGTGGTGCAGCGTTACATTGAAGAGGAGTTTTCGGCCGAATTGAAGAAGCTTACCCGCACAGAGGGGCAGATCCTGGTAAAACTGATTTACCGGCAAACAGGGGTAACGGCATTTGATCTGGTGAAAGAATTGCGGAGCGGCTGGCGGGCCTTTTGGTATCAGACCACTGCAAAGATGTTCAAGATCAGCATCAAGGAGGAATATCATCCCGAAAGCATTCATGAAGATTATCTAATTGAAGACATACTGCAGCGCGCTTTTGCTTCCGGACAACTGCAGCGGCAGGCCTCCGTACTGGAATATGATTTTGCCGCACTCACTAATAAATGGAAGCAGGTAAAAAAGACTGGGGAATAGTTGCAGCTGTATATTTTTTTTCGTAAATTTTAGGTCCTTTTTTTGAGGTGTTATGCAGCAATTTTCTAGTTATAAGCACATTAGGATTTTGCTTCAAAAAAAAGAAAAAAATAACCTCAGATATTAGTTGTTTTTCAAAAAAACCATTTTATATTTGCACCCGCTTTTGAGGCGAACTTTAAGAGGTTCGTTTGAGGGGGCGAAGAGAGTAAGAGAAAGTTCATTGACATATTGACAGACAGCGTACGCTTTTTTTTTGGGTTTTGGTTTTGACAGACCGGGGCTTATATGAGGAAAGCATTTTGTACAAATAAACAACATCCGTCAAGGAATTATATAACAACCTGGACCGAGTTGGGAGGACTGTTTCTGGTGAGATATTTTGGTATTGCATTTTATTGATAAGTACAATATTTAAGAATCTACGATGAAGAGTTTGATCCTGGCTCAGGATGAACGCTAGCGGCAGGCCTAACACATGCAAGTCGAACGGTAACAGGGAAAAGCTTGCTTTTCCGCTGACGAGTGGCGCACGGGTGCGTAACGCGTATGGAACCTACCCTTTACAGGGGGATAGCCCGGAGAAATCCGGATTAATACCCCATAGTACTACTTTAAGGCATCTTATTAGTAGTTAAAGTTTTTAACGGTAGAGGATGGCCATGCGTCCTATTAGCTAGATGGTGAGGTAACGGCTCACCATTGCTACGATAGGTAGGGGCCCTGAGAGGGGGATCCCCCACACTGGTACTGAGACACGGACCAGACTCCTACGGGAGGCAGCAGTGAGGAATATTGGACAATGGTCGAGAGACTGATCCAGCCATGCCGCGTGCAGGAAGACGGCCCTACGGGTTGTAAACTGCTTTTATACGGGAAGAATAATACCCACGTGTGGGTAGATGACGGTACCGTAAGAATAAGGACCGGCTAACTCCGTGCCAGCAGCCGCGGTAATACGGAGGGTCCGAGCGTTATCCGGAATCATTGGGTTTAAAGGGTCCGCAGGCGGGCTAATAAGTCAGGGGTGAAAGTTTGCGGCTCAACCGTAAAATTGCCTTTGATACTGTTAGTCTTGAGTTGTGGTGAAGTGGCCGGAATATGTGGTGTAGCGGTGAAATGCATAGATATCACATAGAACACCGATTGCGAAGGCAGGTCACTAACCACACACTGACGCTGATGGACGAAAGCGTGGGGAGCGAACGGGATTAGATACCCCGGTAGTCCACGCCGTAAACGATGGATACTAGCTGTCGGGACTTCGGTCTCGGCGGCCAAGCGAAAGTGATAAGTATCCCACCTGGGGAGTACGTTCGCAAGAATGAAACTCAAAGGAATTGACGGGGGCCCGCACAAGCGGTGGAGCATGTGGTTTAATTCGATGATACGCGAGGAACCTTACCAGGGCTTAAATGTAGTGGGACAGGTCCAGAGATGGACCCTTCTTCGGACTCATTACAAGGTGCTGCATGGTTGTCGTCAGCTCGTGCCGTGAGGTGTCAGGTTAAGTCCTATAACGAGCGCAACCCCTACCGTTAGTTGCCAGCATGTAAAGATGGG
>NZ_CP199296.1:0-20000 GCF_052497835.1 Robiginitalea insularis | reverse complement strand
TTACCTTTTTGCTCGTTTTTTACCTGCTTGGTTTACTGATGATAACCTTTTGTTTCGCCATGCTTGGTTTATTCCTTGATAAGCCCGAAACCCCGGACTGGGTCCGAAACTGGATTATAATCCCCTCGATCATTTTTATAGCAATCGGTACTTTGTTGACATTTATTGATTTTGCCACCCAGGGTTGGTTAAAAAGAAAGAAATGGACCACATTTTTTTATTATCCGGTTTATTGGGTTTTTAAATTCCTGACCCTCTCCATACTTTACCGACCCATGGTTTATAATTTTCTGGATACCCGGTTTGGGAAACGGCTGAGTTTCTTTGTGGTTCCTATTTATCTCGCAGGGACCCTGATCGTCGGGACCGGATTCAGCACTTCAAATTACCTGACCCAGGACATGAGTTCCAATTCCTTTACAGCCAATCAGGCCAATTATGAAGATTTAATGAGGGATAAGGCTGTTTTTACCAACCGGGCATCCATCCCTTCCCGCGTCATCTACAAGAGTGCCCTGCCTGTATTTGTGGTTTACGGAAAATCCATAGAAAACGATGTATTCCGGTTTAATGAAGAATTGAAGCCATCCGAAGACATGCGGGGAATCCATTCCATATTCGGTGATGGCACGGTTCCAAACAGGCAGCGTTTTGAGAAACTCGATGATTATCTGGAAACCCTTGAAGATATGTATACCTTAAAAGTTGACAGTATCCCTTTCAAGCCTACTTTCCTATTCGTCGAAAACGCTCAAAAGCAGATCGGTTTTGAAACAACCCTGGACTTGCAGGATTTTCAGAGGGGAAAACATGTATTAAACGTAACCCGAAAGGATTTCCGTGCGGACACTGTGTATACCCGTACCATCATCAGAATACCTTTTTGGTATTACCCGGATTAATTAATAAAATCCTCAAATTTTATCGATCTGAAGTCACAAACAGCAGAATCCAGCCAAAATGAATATTAGTTATCGGGACGAAGAGCATTGGAATACAGGAACGCACGCCCTGGGAATATTGCTGGGAATCGCTGGGATGATATATCTGCTTTCAAATGGCAGAGAAGCCAGCAGCAATCTTAAAGCTGGACTCTGGATTTACAGTCTATCCGTGATCCTGCTTTTTAGCGCTTCCACGGTTTACCACGCTGTTGCAAATCCGGGGATTAAGCGAAAACTTCGAATCCTGGATCATATTAGTATTTATTATTTGATTGCGGGGACCTATACCCCTGTCTGCCTTTCGGTTCTGGAAGGCAGCAGGGGGCAACTCATACTTTGGGCTGTTTGGGGAATGGCCCTGTTTGGTACCGTCTTAAAACTTTTTTTTACGGGAAAGTTTGAGCTCTTCTCGCTCCTTTTGTATCTCTTAATGGGATGGTTGATCGCCTTTGATTTCAGAGTCCTTTCCGATAACATTTCCAATATTGAAATGTTCTGGCTTGCTACCGGGGGTGCCTTTTATACCCTGGGCATATTCTTTTATGCCATGAGGAGGATTCCCTTCAACCACATGATTTGGCATTTTTTTGTTCTGGGAGGGGCTATCTCGCATTGGATATTTATCTACTACATAACAACTGCTTAAGTGCTGCTTAAGTGCTGCTTAAAGTAAAAATGCCAGGACCATTCCCAAAATAATCACGGCCAGCTTTCGTCTGTTAAAGGAGTGGTCTTTGGAGCTTTCAAAAAGGATAATGGTCGATACGTGTAAAACAACACCAATAACCAGTGAAAGGAGATAAGGGTAATATTCGCGTACCGGTGCATATTGACTTAAGACGGTTCCCAAAGGGGTCATCAGGGCAAAGAGAATTATAAAAAACCAGATGTAGCGAATGCTTAAGGAAGATTTTAATAGAAAGCTCCCCAGGATCAGTACAACAGGTACTTTATGTACGATTATGGCCCAAACGAAATCCCGGTTGTCATCCAGGGGGATCCCCTCCAGGAAGGCATGAATACAGAGGCTGATAAATAGTAGCCAGGGAAAGTTCAGATCTTCTTTAAACCCGTGTACATGCCCGTGTTCGGCTCCTTTCGAAAAGAATTCCAGAAGGATTTGGAGTAAAATACCAATTGCTATAAATATTCCGGCGATACGGTCATTTTGGATGGAATAGGCCGAAGGAAGCAACTCAAAAAGGGTTAGTGCCAGTAAAAAGGCGCCGCTAAAAGCCAAAAGCAGATTGTAATTTCGGTTTTGAAGCGACCTGAAAAAATACAAGACAGCAAAACTGCTTATAACGGACAGGGCAGGGAGCACAATTTGAAACAAAGGGAAGGTGTCTGTATTCATAAAATCAGTTCCGCCGTAAAATTAGTGTATTTTTGGGCTATAAAGTTCATTATTGATGTCAGGAAATTTTGAAATGGTTGCCAAAACCCTGTACGGCCTGGAGCCTGTATTGGCAAAAGAATTATTAAGGCTGGGAGCAGGAAACGTTAAAGAAGGGGTTCGCTGTGTTTTTTTTGAGGGAGACAAGGGGTTTATGTACAAAGCCAATCTTTGCCTGCGAACGGCCCTTCGCATACTTAAACCTGTCAGGACTTTTAAAGTAAAGGGCCCCGAAGACCTCTATCGGGAAATTCAGCAAATAGACTGGAGCCAATTCATGGATGCCAGTAATACTTTTGTGGTGGATACTGTACTCAATAGCGAGCATTTTTCCCATTCCCTTTTCGTTTCTCAAAAAGTCAAGGATGCCATAGTGGACCAGTTCAGAAAGAAACACGGCAGCCGACCCGGGGTATCCGTAACCGATCCCGATTTGCGCCTGCATCTGCACCTGCAGGGTACCGTGGCACATTTATCCCTTGACAGCTCCGGCAGTTCGCTGCACCTCAGGGGTTATCGCAAAGAGACCAATATTGCGCCTTTAAATGAGGTTCTGGCTGCGGGAGTACTGCTATTAAGCGGGTGGAACGGGCATTCGGATCTGTTGGACCCCATGTGCGGAAGTGGTACTTTGCTAATTGAAGGTGCCATGATTGCCTGTAATATCCCGGCAAATATAAACAGACCGTCATTTGGCTTTGAGCGCTGGAAGGATTTCGATACGGAGCTGTATCAGATTATACGCTCTGCCGCGCTTGATAAAACAAGAGAGTTTCACTTCAGCATACGCGGTTATGATAAAGCTCCTTCCGCGGTTCGCAAAGCAAGGGAAAACATTGAGAATGCAAACCTTGCGGAATTCATTCGGGTAGACCAGAAGAATTTTTTTGAAACCGAAAAGGAAACAAAAGGGCCTTTGCTGCTGGTAACCAATCCGCCTTACGGGGAACGCCTGCCGGTTTCCCTTGAAAATTTTTACAAACAGATAGGTGACTGCCTGAAGCAGCACTATAAAAATACCCGGGCCTGGTTACTGCTGGGGAATCTGGAAGCATTAAAGAAGGTCGGTCTGAGGGCTTCCCGGAAGATCAAGTTATTCAATGGAGGTATAGAGTCCCGGCTGGCGCTCTTCGAGGTCTACGAAGGCAGCAAAAAAGCTAAATATCAATAAGTTATATCTGTGTGAGTAAACAAAACTTTCTTGGTTTATTCCTCTTCCCGGGGTTTGGGGGCAACCCTTGTTTTTTTGTATAAGGGGAGAAAATAGGTGAGGGTATAGTTAAAGCCGACCCCAAAACTACTTCCATCTGTAACCCGGTTAAATCCGGGGATCCAAAGGTTCGGTAAAACTTCGGATTCCTTGTTGGTAATCAAAAGGCCCAGGCGAACCGATGCCCCGAGATAAAAGTTGGCAATAATTTCGGCCTTGACCCCCAGCAAAAGCTCCAGCCAGGAGGCATTCAACCCGCTGAATTCCCGGGGCTGGTCTGAGCCTGTAACAAAGCCTCCAGGGCTCCAGTAGCGGTTACTATCATATAGCGAATAGGAATTTAAGGTATTGCTGAAAGTGCTGAAGGCATAGCGTGCACCCACAAAAAGGCTGTTGTTCATTCCATACCAGTTCTCATAGGTATTGTAATCAACTCCTACCTTAAGGTAGCTTCCGGAAGCTTCATAATCATAGAGGGAAATGATATTTATATCTTCTTCATTATCCAGGAGTTCCCTGGTATTTCTGGATTCATTTCCCAATTCAGCCGCCAGGTAGAATTTATAACTCAATCGGTAATCCCCGACCAATTCTATACCGGAATAATCCTCATTCAAAGTTGCGATAAGGGGCCTGCTCAGATCAACCCCCACCCTCAGGCCGTACTCTTCGGATTTACGGATGCTGTCTCGAGTGACATTTCCCCCTGCCTGTCCGTACAACTCTGCCGGCTGGCCAATGGCTGTAATGATTAGAAGACTAATGAAAAATCGAAACATGGGCGCTGTCTTGTTTTCGAATGATTCCATTTATGATATTAAAATCCTGTATCCAGTTTTCAGAATCGGCCTGTACAGAGACCTGTAAGTCCACAAAAGTAGCCACAAAACCGCAGGCGCGGGATATAAATTCTTCTCTGTTGGAATAACTGAAGGTAAGTGTATCCGGATTTCCGGTCTCTGCTCCCGGGTCCCCGTCAGAATTCAGTATAAAAACATATCGGGTTTCGCCTTCACCTATTCGAAGGGGAAGACTTATAGAATCTAAATTCGACCGGTCTGCGATAGTATTTACCACTTCCTCCTGTCCGAGTCCGATAATCCGAAGACTATTCACGGTTTTTGGACTTTCTGGAGCTGCGATATCATAGAACCTGATAAGCAACAGGGGCGTATCCCCATCCACGCATATATCGTCTTTTTCACATGCCTGTACAGCAATAAGTGCGGCCATAAAGACAAGGAGCCCTAAATGGCGGATCAGCCGGATGATAAGTAATTGATAATTTTTCAAGGCCTTAAATTACGCATTAGAGCGGGCTTTTAAAAGTACGATATTTTCCACATGGTGTGTCTGTGGGAACATATCCACTGCCTGTGAGCAAACCAGTTCGTATTGTTCAGACATCAGCGCAAGGTCCCTGGCCTGGGTCGCGCTGTTACAGCTGACATAGACAATCTTCTCAGGTGCAATTTTCAGGATTTGTTCCACCACCTGCTTGTGCATGCCGTCCCTTGGCGGATCCGTGATAATCAGGTCCGGATGTCCGTGCTCATTCAGGAAATCGTCCGTAAACAATTGCTTCATATCCCCCGCATAGAAGGCAATATTATCAATGCCGTTTTCCTTTGCATTCGTTTTTGCAGCCTCCACGGCTTCCGGTACGGCTTCGATCCCGACAACCCTGTCTGCCTGCCGGGCTATAAACTGTGCAATGGTACCCAGGCCGGTGTACAGGTCATATACGAGTTCAGTCCCCTTCAGATCTGCAAACTCCCTTACCTTTTTATATAAATTATAGGCCTGCTCCGAATTGGTCTGATAAAAAGATTTTGGCGTAATCCTGAACTGCAGGTCCTCCATCTGTTCGGTAATATAAGGTTCCCCCGCATAACAATGCAACTCCTGGTCGTAGAGAGTATCGTTCGCCTTGGTATTTATTACATAATACAAAGACTGAATCTGCGGAAAGGATTCTTTGAGGTAATCCAGTAATCCTTCGCGTTGCTGCTTTCTGTCTTCAAAAAATTGCAACAGCAGCATTACCGCACCTGCTGCGGTATTTCGGATCATCAGGGTTCTTAATAGACCTTTTTGTTTTTTGGGGTCAAAAAATGAAAGTCCGTGCTCCGTGGCATAAGCCCGGATCCCAAGTCTTATAGCATTGGAGGGGGCTGCCTGCAAATGGCACTCCTTCAGGTCAAGCACCTTGTCCCACATGCCCGGAATATGAAGCCCCAGGGCATTTTTGTCTTTGACTTCCTGCTCAGACTCAATTTCGCTGCTGTCCAGCCAGCGGTTGTTCGAGAAGGAAAATTCCATTTTATTGCGGTAGAAATAGGGGCTGGGAGCCGCCAGAATGGGGTATACTTTCCCAATTGTGACTTTGCCAATCCTTTGCAGGTTTGAAAGGACTTCTTCCTGCTTATGGTGCAATTGTGCGGAGTAGGCCATATGTTGCCATTTACATCCCCCACAAGTCCCGAAATGAGTGCATTCAGGTTCAATCCGATCTTTGGAGGGGCTGAGAATGTCCGTTGCCACTCCTTCGTAATACGCCCTCCTTTTACGGGTGGTTTGAACCCGGACTACATCTCCCGGTATCGCATTGGACAGGAATATTACCCGGCCATCCGGGGCTTGGGCGATCGATTTGCCTTTCGCTCCGGCCCGAAGCACTTCCACCTCTTCAAAGATTTTTCTGTTGTTCTTTTTACGCATGAGGCAAATGTACTAATCCCAGCCAATTATATTTTACTTAATATGTATCTTATAAATGCTGCCCTGTAGAGTTTTTTTGAACCTGAAAGCAAAATCGCTGTCTAAAGAGTAGAAGCATGGAAAAAATCAGCAAGGTTGTTGACGGATTACTGGTACTCCAGTACAGGGCAGGGGATAAGCGTGCGTTGGATTTACTCATCCGCCGGTATCACAAAAAACTCTGCAGACACGCCTACCGATATACAAGGGATAAGGATACAGCCAGGGATGTGGTACAGGAAAGCTGGAAGCGGGCTATTCATGGAATAAGTAAACTCAGAGAACCCAATACCTTCGGTAGCTGGATTATGACAATCGTTACCCGGAAATCACTGGATTATCTGACTAAAAAGGGCAGGGAGCGCCAGGGACTAAAGGAATTCCAATATGTCAAAAAGCAACAAGTGGATACAGAAAATAGCTATGGTCCCGAGATTATAAACAGCCTGCGGCATGCAATTGAATCACTGAAAATGGATCATCAGATTGTACTGAAGTTATTTTATACGGAGACTTACTCTCTTTATGAGATTGCTGAGATTACCGGAGTTTCCGTTGGTACAGTGAAATCCAGGTTGTTTCATGCAAGGGAAAAATTAAAAACCATTTTAAATAAAAAAAGATGAAAAAAGATCTAGAGGAAATAGACAAAATGATTAAAGAGGCCCTTTCAGCGGAGGAAGCGGCTTTCTATGATGAATTAAATGAGCTTCCAATCTTAAGTAAACTGGGAGAGGTATACAGGGGAAGCCTGGGGTGGCTTGCAATCCTGATGAACTTTCTTATTGTGGTACTGTTTGCGGGCTTTGTATATAGTTTATATGCTTTCATCAATTCAGAGGGTATAGAAGACCTGATTCGCTGGGCCGCTGCCGGATTTTTATGTATGAGCTCGGTGGGCATTTTGAAGTTGTATTTCTGGATGCAGATGGATAAAAATGATATAAAGCGAGAACTGAAACGGATTGAATTGCAAATTGCTGCACTGAGCTCTAAAGCGTCCAAATAAGCCTTGTTAAAACTGGGGAATACGTTAATATTTAATACATTTATGCTCTGCAATCGGATGATTTCTCTCCCTAAGAAGGAATTGTATTTGTTTAAGCTAAATTTCTAAGTCATGTCAGTTTTAGAACACATGAGCTCGGCCGAGGCTATTGAGCTGGAGGCGAAATACGGGGCTCAGAACTACCATCCGCTGCCTGTTGTCCTTAAAAAAGGAGAAGGGGTCTATGTATGGGACGTAGAGGGGAAGCGCTATTACGATTTCCTTTCTGCCTATTCAGCAGTAAACCAGGGGCATTGTCACCCAAAAATCACGGAAGCCCTGAAATCTCAGGCAGATCAGCTAACCCTTACCTCCAGGGCTTTTTACAACGACCAATTGGGACCATACGAAAAGTACATTACCGAATATTTTGGTTTTGATAAAGTCCTGCCTATGAACACAGGGGCTGAGGCTGTTGAGACGGCAATCAAACTGGCGCGGAAATGGGGGTATGAGAAAAAAGGGATTCCGGCAAACCAGGCTAAGATTATCGTATGCCAGAACAATTTCCACGGACGAACGGTCACTATAATATCGGCATCCAACGATCCGGTGGCAACAGAGAATTTCGGGCCGTTTACACCCGGGATTGTCAGTATCCGTTACAACGATATTGCCGCCTTAAGGGAAGCAATAGACGATAAGACAGCAGCATTTCTGGTTGAACCCATTCAGGGGGAAGCAGGGGTATATGTTCCGGATGAAAACTACCTGAAGCAGGCTTACGAGATATGCCGGGAGGCCAATGTCCTGTTTATTGCCGATGAAGTACAGACCGGGATTGCCAGAACAGGCCGCCTGCTGGCCAGTTGTGGTAACTGCAGTTGTCCGGATAAAAACTGCAGCGGGAAACCGGAGGTCAAACCCGATGTGCTGATTCTTGGAAAAGCTATTTCAGGCGGCGTTTTTCCGGTTTCGGCAGTTCTGGCAGACAATCATATCATGGAGGTGATCAGACCCGGAAACCACGGATCTACTTTTGGGGGAAACCCCCTGGCCTGTGTTGTTGCTATGGCTGCATTGGATGTGGTACGAGAAGAGAATCTCGCCAATAGAGCTGATCGGCTGGGTCGCATTTTCCGGGAAAAAATGCAGGAAATAATTGATGAAAGCGATCTGGTTACGCTGGTAAGGGGTAAAGGTCTGCTCAATGCGATTGTAATAAATGATACAGAGGACAGTTCCACTGCCTGGGATATTTGCATGGCCCTTGCCGAAAACGGACTGCTGGCTAAACCTACTCACGGGAATATCATCCGTTTTGCACCACCTCTTGTTATGACGGAGGAACAACTTCTAGACTGCATCCAGATAATACGGAAAACACTGGATTCCTTTAGGAAATAGACAAAAAAAACCCGGAGTATTACTCCGGGTCTTTTTTTTAGATCCTTTAGGAACGCACTTCCTTAATTCGCGCCTTCTTACCTGTAAGGCCACGGAAATAGAAAATTCGCGCTCTGCGTACTTTTCCACGCTTATTGATCTCAATTTTTTGCAAAGCCGGCATGTTCATCGGGAAAATCCGTTCAACGCCAACAGTACCGCTCATTTTACGGATTGTGAAGGTTTCGGTTGCTCCGCTTCCCCTGCGCTGAATAACAACACCCTTAAAGAACTGGGTACGGGTCTTCTCACCTTCCTTGATTTCATAATATACCGTAATGGTGTCCCCGGCAGAGAATTCCGGGAAGTCCTTTTTGCTTATAAATTCGTTTTCTACAAATTTGACTAACGATTCCATCGTTTTGATTTAAGTTTCTTCAGACCAACGTTCACGGACTTCGTCAGAGGTTGATCCAAAATCGTTTGCAAAAATAACGCAATAATTGCAACTGACAATATTTTTACGTAAAAATAAAACCCTAAGAACGGTCCAGGAGGTCTGGTCTGCGCTCAGCGGTTCGCCTGTAGGCTTCTGCTTCCCGCCAGGCTTCAATTTTCTCAAAATTCCCGCTGGTCAGTACTTCCGGGACTTTCATTCCCTTAAATTCCCTGGGTCGGGTATATACCGGAGGCGCCAGTAACTGATCCTGAAAGCTGTCCGTCAGGGCAGAGGTTTCATCGTTCAGGACACCCGGAATCAACCGGATGATTGCATCGCATAATACGGCGGCTCCGAGTTCCCCTCCGGAAAGGACATAATCCCCGATAGATACCTCACGGGTAATCCAAAGATCCCGAATCCGCTGATCGACGCCCTTATAATGTCCGCATAGTATTATCATGTTTTCCTTCAGCGAGAGCGTATTAGCCGTTTGCTGATTCAGGGTGCTGCCGTCAGGGGTCATGTAGATGATCTCGTCGTAGGAGCGCTCAGAACTCAGCTGCTGCATGCACTTATCGATAGGTTCGGGCATCAGTACCATCCCAGCACCGCCTCCAAACTGGTAATCGTCTACCTGTTTGTATTTGTTTGAGGCGTAATCCCGCAGGTTGTGCATATGCACTTCCACCAGCCCTTTTTCTATGGCCCTTTTCAGGATGGAGGCTTCAAAGGGGCTTTTTAAAAGCTCTGGCAGGACCGTGATAATATCGATTCGCATTATTGACGGATTTTAATTTCAGGAACCTTCAACGCTCCAAAAGTAATGAAAACAATGAGAGTCTTTTTTCCATCCCAAACGTTCATATAGAAATTGCGCAGGGTTATCTCTTGCAGTCTCCAGGGCCAGCCCCCCGGCTTTTTGTTCCATGCAAAAGGTCTTTGCATTCTCCAAGAGGGCGGTACCCATGCCTGATTTTCTTTGGGCCGGGGCAACAAAAAGATCATTTAGTATGTAGATACGCTTTAACCGTACCGTTGAAAAGGAAGGGTATAGCTGTACAAATCCTGTTGGACGACTCGCTATCCGGCCCATAAAGATTACCGAATCTTTCAGGGAAAGGCGCTGATACAAAAATTTCTTTGCAGCTTGCGGATCGGAAGGTTGCTCGTAAAACATACGGTAGCCATCAAGTAGCAAGATCAGGTCTTGCAGGTGGGATAGATCGGCACGTATAATTTCCATGGATCAAAAAAAAGGCCCCTTGGGGGCCTGTTCAATTATTTGGATTTTCTGTATTTATTGATTTCATCCTGCAATTGCCGGCTTATTCGTTGCTCGCGTTCCAGAGCCTTTCTGCGATGATCTTCATATTCTGTTTCCAGGTCTGAAAGTTTAACCTTTGCTTCCTGAGTCAAAATATTACTTCTTCTGAAACGGTAAATAAATAACAGTAAAAGCAATGAAAGCCCTAGTATTATAGTCCATAAAACGATATTGTAGGTAGCTTTGGAAACCAGTGCGCCGAACAAAGACATACTGTCTTTTTCCTCAGTAACTGAATTCAGTTGAGCCGTGGTTTCCTCTAACTTGGTATTCAAACTGGCAATGGTGGCTTCCTGCCTTGAGATGGTTGTGTTCAGTTCACTGGCCTTTGAGCGCGCTGCTTTAAGGCTGTCCAGGACATTGGAGCGGAGTTTGTCGAGATTGATGGCTCGCACCACTTCGTACCTGCGTCCATCGGCATTGTAATTTCCCGATTTTTTGAAAACGTATTCGAACTGGCTTTCGATGGTTCCGGCATCCAGGGAGCCCTCATCCCCGGAATCCTGAGCGAACTGCAGGCCACAGCTGAATAGGGCAAGGAACAAGAGGGATAGCTTAAAAGACTTCATTTCAGTTTGTTCTAAGTAGTTAACACGATTTAAGGTGGGGCTAAAGTAGTTCAATATTCTGAAAAAGGAAAAAAAAAGCCCTATTTCCTCCCTACAGAGAAGGAGTTGCCAATCGCTTCGGACAGACGCATACAGAAGCCGTTAATAATAGGTATACCTCCGGACTTTGGCGATATATTTGGACAGGCGGATTACCTGATGTGCATAGCCGTATTCATTGTCGTACCAGATATACAGGATCAGGTTTTTTCCGTTATCCGTTACAATGGTGGCACGACTGTCATAAATGGCGGGAGCCGAAGTGCCTATGATATCTGAAGAAACCAGTTCATTGCTCATAGAATACTTTATCTGTTCCACCAAATCTCCTTCCAGGGCGTATTTCTTCAAAATGGTATTGACGCTTTCCAGGCTCGTTTTATTTTTCAACTGTAAATTAAGTATTGCCAGGGAACCGTTGGGTACGGGAACACGAATGGCATTGGAAGTCAGTTTTCCTTCCAGGGATGGAAGCGCTTTTGCTACCGCCTTTCCGGCCCCGGTTTCGGTTATAACCATGTTTAAAGCAGCCGCCCTGCCCCGCCGGTACTTTCCGTGGATGTTATCCACCAGGTTTTGGTCATTTGTATAGGCGTGAATGGTTTCAAGATGTCCCTTTTCGATTTCCAGGGAATCTTCAATTACTTTTAAAACAGGGGTTATCGCATTGGTCGTGCAGGATGCGGCCGAATAAATATCCACAGCATCCGGGTCAAAATCGTTCTGGTTTACACCGTGTACGATGTTTGGAACATCCTTTCCGGGTGCCGTCAGCAACACTTTGGCTGCTCCCTTGGCCTTGAGGTGCCTCCCCAGGGATTCCCTGTCCCTGAAAGCCCCGGTATTGTCTATAATTAAAGCTTCGGTAATGCCGTATTGGGTATAATCAATATCCTCAGGGGCCTCAGCGCTGATCATATGTACTGTGGTGCCATTTATATATAAGATGCTGTTTTCGGCATCTGCTTCCACGGTACCCTTGAATTCGCCGTGTACCGAATCAGTGCGTAGCAGCATTGCCCTTTTTTCCAACTTTTCGGCATTTATCGAACCTCTAGTCACGATAGCTCTAAGGCGCAACTGGCTGCCCTTCCCGGTTTTGGTCATCAGTTCTCTGGCCAGAAGCCGCCCAATGCGTCCAAAACCATATAGGACCACATCTTTGGGAGCAATCTCCGGATAGCTCTGGGCGTCTTTTAATTTATCCAGCACAAAGGCCTTGACATTGTGGTATTTACTATGGCTGTCCGAATGGTATTCGTAGGTGAGCTTCCCGATATCCAGTTTCGATGGGGGCAGGGCAATGTCATTGATCGCCCTAAGCAGTTCAACCGAATCAAAAATGGAGATCGGTTTTTGTACAAACTGCCCTGCATACTCGTGCAGGTTGATGATTTCACTGACATTTTTATCGATAATCTGGTTTTTAAAAAGGACTACTTCAATAGCCTTGTCATACCATAGATCGCTGATAATTTTGATAAATTCGGTGGTAGCTTTTCTCCGATCTGCCTGAAAGGCAAGTTCCTTCTCGTAAGAGTTGGATTTTTTCATGAATCAGTTGTTTGAAATCTCGGCAAAATTAGCTTTTTCAAACGTTTTCGCATAAGGTTTTGTGCATAAAAAAACACCTGCTTTAAAAGAGCAGGTGTTTTTCCATTAAAACGCTTTATTGAAAAATAATCCGTTCTTTTTCACCTTTTTTATCCAGTAAGGTGATGCTGCTCTTGCGATAGCGGGAAATGTCTCCAAAAAGCTCTTTGGCCTTTTGTATATCTGTAATTTCCTTGTCATCTACCTGAAGAATAATTTTCCCCATAAGGTCATACCCTCTGTAGGTTTCGGGAACTCCAACTATTTTTACGCCCTTTTTGACTTTGTATTCCTTTTTGTCCGCTTCGGACAGGTTTTTTACGGTAAGCCCCAAGGCGGGTAAGTTTATGGTTTGCCGTTCTTTTAGTGTTACCGGAAGCATTAATTCTTCCCCGTCGCGCTCCAGGGTAACTTCCACCTGGTCGCCGGGGCGTTTGGTAGAGATATATCCCACCAGATCAGCGAATTTACGCACCTTGATATCATCTATTCTTTTAATGATGTCACCCCGCAGTATTTCGGCATCCTCAGCACCTGAATCCTCTTCTACTCCGTCTACATAAACCCCTTCAATTTCATCAAAACCATTTTCCCTGGCATAAGGGGAATCTAAACGTGGAGATTGTACTCCCAGTATTCCTTTCTGTACATTTCCATATTCCAGGATATCTTCCACTATTTTTCTCGCAATATTACTGGGCACTGCAAAGGAGTACCCTATGTAGGAGCCGGTCTGAGAAGTAATGGCTGTGTTGATCCCGATAAGGTCACCATTGGTATTGACCAGTGCTCCTCCGCTGTTTCCCGGATTCACTGCCGCATCGGTCTGGATAAAAGACTGGTTGCGCCCGAGGTCTCTCGCTTTTGCACTTACGATACCGGCCGTTACCGTAGAGGTAAGGTTAAACGGATTACCCACTGCCAGCACCCATTGCCCGATGCGAACATTGTCGGAATCGCCGAAAGCCAGGTATGGCAAACCTCTTTCCTCGATTTTCAGCAGGGCGATATCCGTATTGGGATCGGTACCTATGACGGTTGCTTCGTAGGTTTTGTTGTTATTAAGGGTGACCATTAATTCGGTGGCATTCGCAATCACATGGTTATTGGTTACGATATAGCCGTCAGGCGAAATAATCACCCCTGATCCCGTACCCATTTGAACCCTGGGTCGTTCTTCATAGCCATACCAAAATTCCAGCAGGCTGCTGGGCCCCCGGCTGACGGTAACGTTTTTTACATGGACTACAGCGTTAACGGTACTTTCTGCAGCCATGGTAAAATCCACCTCATTGATACCAGCTCCTTTGGCAGATGCCACGGCAGAACTGGTAGTAAAAACCGGAAGCGAATCATTCTGGCTGACAAGGGCGTAATCTGATTTTTCAAAAAATAATTTATAAGTCCCAAGGGTGAGGCCTCCGGCCATCACCGCAACTAGAAATAATCCTGTAAATCGCTTCATTTTCTTCATATTTTTACACTATAAAACTAAGATTTTTGGAAGTATAAAATTTTGGTTTAACGTCATTTTAACGGCCGGCACCCGCTATTTATGATGTATCTTTATACGCTTTATTTGGTATGAGTATCTCCTTTTCAAAATATCAGGCAACCGGAAATGACTTTATCCTTATCGATAATCGTCAGAATCATTTTCCCAAAAATGATACCAAAACCATTGCCAGAATGTGCCATAGACGCTTTGGGGTGGGAGCAGATGGACTGATCCTGCTTGAAACTGACAATTCGGCAGATTTCAGGATGGTCTATTTCAATTCAGACGGGAAACCGGGGAGTATGTGCGGCAACGGCGGCAGGTGTATCACAGCTTTTGCAAAGCAGTTGGGTATCCTTGAAAACACCGGTGAATTTATGGCCTCGGACGGGCCGCATCCGGTGCGTATACAGGAACAGATTGTTTCGATTCAAATGCAGAAGGTAACCGAAATCCGTGAAAAAGAAGCTTATAGTTTCCTGGATACGGGTTCTCCGCACCATGTACAAATCGTTCATGACCTGGATGAGCTGGATGTAAAAAAAGAAGGAGCTCGTTTGCGTTATGGCCTGTACGGTAAAAAAGGTAGTAATATTAATTTTGTACAACCGTTGCAGGATAATCGTTTTAAGGTTCGAACCTATGAACGAGGGGTTGAAGACGAAACCTATTCCTGCGGAACAGGGGTGACGGCAGTAGCGCTGGCCATGCACCATAAGGGCATGTATTCCACTGAAGAAGCGCATATAGAAACAGTGGGAGGACAGCTAACCGTGCAATTCTCAAATACAGAAAAGGGAGCATACGGGAATATCTGGTTAACCGGACCCGCTGTTGAGGTCTTTAAAGGGGTCTGGCCATGAAGGAACTGACAGGAGATCTTATTTACCTCAGGGCTCTGGAACCCGATGACCTGGATTTTTTGTATCGTATTGAAAACGACGCCTCCATCTGGGAGATCAGTGGCACCTTGCAACCCTATTCCAAACATATTCTGAAAAAATATCTGGAAGCCTCGGGACGGGATATCTATGAGGCGAAACAACTTCGCCTGGGAGTCTGTACCCAGCAGAAAGAGTTGGTTGGCCTGGTTGACCTCTATAATTTTGATCCCTCAAACGCAAGAGCGGGTGTTGGAATAATTATTGCCGAGGAACGTTCGCGGAATAAAGGCTATGGGGGGGAAGCAATTGAGCTCATTTGCAAATACGGATTTGGGCAACTGGGGCTGCATCAGATCTATGCAGGGGTAGCGGCATCCAATAAGCGAAGTCTGCATCTCTTTAAAAAACTGGGGTTTTTGGAAAGCGGACGGAAAAAGGACTGGCTGCGAATAAGCGGAGGCTTTGAAGATGAACTGTTTTTACAGAAAATAAAGCAAGATGTACATTAAAAGGATTCTATTATTGCTGGTAATTCTCGGGCTGTTAATCGGAGGCCTTTTCGCGGCTATGGTGTATCGGACCTTTCTGTCTCCCAATACCGTATTTGAAAATGAACGAGCATTTGTTTACATCCGCTCCGATGCCACTTTTGCGGAGGTCAAAGAACAACTCACGCCCTTGCTAAAAAATGTGGATGCTTTTGAGATTGTGGCCAAACGCAAGCAGTATACCGATAATATAAGGGGCGGTAAATTCCCAATAGATAAGGGGATGAGTAACAATGATATCATCAATGCTCTTCGGAGTCGTAACACCCCGGTACTGGTCTCCTTCAACAATCAGGAAACCCCGGAAGATCTCGCGGGCCGAATCGCCTTTCAAATTGAGGCAGACAGTCAGTCGCTGCTGCGGGCTATTACAGACAGGGAGTTCTTAAAGGAAAACGGTTTGTCAAAAGAAGAGGCCCTGGTCCCGTATCTCCCAAATAGCTATGAGTTTTTCTGGAATACGGATGCAGAGGATTTCCGGGAGCGAATGCTGCAGGAATATAACCGTTTTTGGACCGATTCCCGCAAGGAAAAGGCGAAAGCCCTGGGTCTGAGCCCGGAGGAGGTTGTTGCCCTTGCCGCTATTGTGCACAAGGAAACGGTAAAAACCGATGAGCGTCCGAGGGTGGCTGGAGTCTACCTGAACCGGATCAGGAAGGGGATACCTTTGCAGGCCGATCCTACTGTTATCTTTGCCATCAAAAAGGTTAGCGGCAACTACGACACCATTATCAAAAGGGTCCTTTATCGCGACCTGGAACTGGATTCCCCCTTCAACACCTATAAATACAAGGGAATTCCTCCTGGACCTATATGTATGCCTGACCTTTCAGCAATCGAAGCCGTGTTAAACCCGGAAAAGCACAATTACCTCTATTTTGTAGCAGACACATCCAACTTCGGATACCACATTTTTGCGGAGACTCTTGCGCAGCATAACCGGAATAAGGCGCAGTACATCCGATGGATCAATTCTAAAGATATCCGCAGATAGGTAATTCTCCCCCCGATTTTGACCATTCATCCATGAAATAGGTCATTTTATGAAAATCTTCAGATTCCCGGATTATTTCGGAAGTATCTTTGACCCGAGAACTTTAAGCAGGGACTTCCGGGTCCTGTGAGTCTTAAGAAAACACTTATATGAAAAGATGGATTAGCTTTTTCGGTCCTCTTGTCATGATCTTTTTTTTAGCGAGTTTTGGACTTAAATCCTATGAAAACAGGGAAGTAAAGGTTCCGGAATCGCTTAAAATGACAATACCTACTTCTGTTCATTACCCGACTCCACGGGAAGAACAACAAAATCATCAAATCAGCCCGCCCTTTTTAGGAGCCTCACTTACAGGTTTCAGGGAGGCATTAGCCTTTAAGGAATCCAGCGGAAATTATTTCAGTATCAATACGCTTGGCTACCTGGGGAAATATCAGTTTGGAATTGGAACCCTTCAGTTGATGGGCGTTTACAATGCCACCAAATTCCTTAAAAACCCGGCACTGCAGGAAAAGGTTTTTACCACTAATCTGGCCCGTAATAAATGGATACTGCGTAAAGATATTCCCAGGTTTACCGGCAAGCGCATCAATGGAGTCGAAATAACAGAGTCAGGCATTTTAGCGGCTGCACACCTGGCCGGCCCTGGAAATGTAAAAAAGTACCTTCGTTCTAACGGGTCAAGGGAAGTTCTGGACGCCTATGGCACCAGTATTACCCACTACCTTAAGCGCTTCAAGGGTTATGATACCTCAGGAGTACCCCCAATAAAAAATCCAAAAGTGGATTAAGGCGCTGGTGAAATTATCAGGCCAGCAAACTGAAAATAGTAGGCCGCTTGTTAAGGTCGGTTTTCCCGGACTGCCATTGAGCAACGGGGTATGTATGTATTTCCTCCGTTCTTAGTGTAAGGTCCGTGGCAATGCTTAGCAGTGTATCGGGGTGCAGAATTTTAAGAAGCTCTTCTAATAATTTTTCATTGCGGTAAGGGGTCTCCATAAAGAGTTGGGTCTGTCCGAGATCCCGCGATCTTTTTTCAAGAGTTTTTATGGCTTTCCTGCGTTCAGCAGGGTCTATCGGGAGGTAGCCGTTGAATGCAAAATTCTGACCGTTCAGACCGCCAGCCATAAGTGCCAATAATATGGATGAGGGCCCTACCAGGGGTACCACCTTTATCCCTTTGGTGTGTGCCAGCCTTACGATGACAGCCCCGGGATCTGCAACAGCCGGGCAGCCTGCTTCTGAGAGCAGGCCTACGGACCGGCCTTCCAGGCAAGGTTCAAGGTATTCCGGCAGCAGGGTCTCTTCGGTATATTTATTTAAAAGAAATATCTGTAACTGATCCTGCGATTTACGAGGAGTAATCTTTTTGATGAACCTGCGAGCAGACCGCTCATTTTCAACAATGTAGCTATCTATTTCTTCTATCGCCCGTTTAATTGCCAGGGGTAAAACCTCCAGTGGTTCCGTTTCCCCCAGAATGGTGGGGATCATATATAATTTTCCTTTTGGAATTTCGTCTGTTTCCATAATCGGAATTACCCTTGCAGTTGCTTTTTTATTTCCTCGCAGGCCTGATCGAGGAGGTCAAAGACCTTTTTAAACCCGTCTTCCCCGCCATAATAGGGATCCGGTACTTCTTTGGTTTGCATCCCGGACCGATCCAGTATGAGTGAAAGTTTTGAAAGTTCTTCCCGGTTTCGTGCCTGCGCCTGCAGGTCCGATAAGTTGGACCGGTCCATGGCAAAAATATAGTCAAAATTTTCAAAATCGCTTTGGCGGAATCTTCGGCATCGTTGGGTGCTGATGTCAATACCGTTTTCCAAAGCAACCGCAATAGATCTCGGGTCTGGCGGATTACCTACGTGGTAACCTGCCGTTCCGGCGGAATCCACAATAACTGATTCCGGTGTCGTTTTTGAGGCCAGGATCCCTTCTGCCAGGGGAGATCTGCAGATATTGCCCAGACAAACCATCAGTACGCGTACCGGCATGGGGGATCAGGAAAATTTCTTGGTTAAATCGTCGATGTACTTTCGGAATTGCTTATCGGTCTCAGCCAGGTTATCAACCGTTTTGCAGGCGTGCAGTACCGTTGCGTGGTCGCGTTTTCCAATTTGGGAACCGATACTGGCCAGTGAGGCCTTGGTAAACTTTTTAGCAAAGAACATGGCCAGTTGGCGGGCCTGTACGATATGTCGCTTGCGGGTCTTGGATTGAAGGGTAGCCACATCCATTTCGAAATAATCGGATACCACTTTCTGTATATAGTCTATGGAGACCTCCCGTTTCGTGTTCTTTACAAATTTCTCAACCACCTGTTGGGCCAGGTCCAGGGTTACTTCCTTTTTATTAAAGGAGGACTGGGCGATAAGTGAAATGATGGCTCCTTCCAACTCCCGGATATTTGTTTTTATATGCTTGGCAACATACTCAATAATATCTTCCGGCATTTCAACGCCATCCCTGTAGAGTTTATTCTTAAGGATAGAGATTCGCGTTTCGTAGTCAGGGTTTTGCAGTTCTGCAGAAAGCCCCCATTTAAACCGCGACAGCAACCGTTGTTCGATATCCTGCATATCTACGGGTGCCTTATCCGAAGTGAGGATCACCTGTTTCCCATTTTGGTGGAGGTGATTGAAGATGTGGAAAAACACATCCTGCGTCCCGGATTTTCCGGACAGGAATTGCACATCGTCTATGATCAGGACATCAATTAATTGATAGAAATGTATAAAGTCGTTCCTGGTGTTCTTTTTGACCGATTCAATGTACTGCTGCGTAAATTTCTCAGCGGAAATATACAAGACCGTTCGCTCCGGGTATTTGTCTTTTATCTCGACCCCGATGGCATGTGCCAAATGTGTTTTCCCAAGGCCGACCCCCCCGAAAACCAGGAGCGGGTTGAAAGAGGTGCCTCCGGGTTTGTTGGCAACGGCCATTCCGGCCGAACGGGCCAAACGGTTGGAATCCCCTTCCAGGAAATTATCAAAATTATAGCTGGGGTTGAGTTGTGATTCTATTTTAATGTTTCGGATACCCGGAATGACAAATGGATTTTTAAGCTCAGGGTTCTTGGATTTGATCGGTACATCCATCTCCTGTGCCGCCATTTGACCTCTGTTTGAAGATGGTATTTTTTCAGTAAAAGGTTCCCGGTTTCCGTAGGTGTTTTCCATCTTAATTACATACACCAGTTTGGCCCCTTCTCCTAATTCCCTTGTAAGTGCAACTTTCAATAACTTAACGTAGTGCTCTTCCAGCCACTCGTAGAAAAATTTTGAGGGAACTTGTATGCTGAGCGCTTTTTCGGAAAGCTTAACGGGTTTTATAGGCTCAAACCAAGTTTTGAATGCCTGCGGTTGGATATTATCTTTGATAAAAGCCAGACAATTTTTCCATACGGAATTAGCAGTAACATTCAT